>OY970302.1:1187500-4098448 GCA_963716335.1 uncultured Pseudomonadota bacterium
GCCGCGCTGCGCAGCCTGCCCGGGATCAAGGCAGACCTCGATCGGCTGCGCCCCGGGGAATCACTGCACATCGAGCGACGGGACACCCAGCTCGACGCCCTCACGCGCAGGCTGAATGAAAACCAGACATTGCACATCGTCCGGGAGAATGCCGCACTGCGGGCGAATGTTCTGCAGGACCCCCTGCAGGCCCGCAACCGCACCATCCGCGGTGTCATCGACCACTCGCTGTTCGAGGCGGTGACCGCTGCCGGAGCGCACGATCAGACGGCCGTGAACCTCGCCGACATTTTCGGCTGGGATATCGATTTCGTTCTGGATATCCAGCCTGGCGATGCCTTTGCAGTGACCTACGCAGAGCTGTACCAGAATGGTGCGTACGTCAAGGACGGCCCCATTCTGGCGGCATCGTTCGTGAATCACGGGCACACCTACTACGCCGTACGCTATGTGGGTCCTGACGGCGAGGGACACTACTACACACCCGACGGGCGCAGCATGCGCAAGGCTTTTCTGCGCGCGCCGGTCGAGTTCACCCGGGTCAGCTCCCGATTCAACAGTGCCCGCCGGCATCCCATCCTGAATCTGATCCGTGCGCATAAAGGCGTGGATTACGCCGCCCCGGTCGGCACTCCGGTCCGGGCTGCGGGCGAAGGTCGCATAGTCTTCGCCGGCCCGCGCGGTGGCTACGGCAATGCGGTCATCATCGACCATTCCCGCGGCATCTCGACCCTTTACGGCCATTTGTCGCGGTTTGCGCATGGCCTGCACGTGGGACAGCACGTCAGCCAGGGAACGGTGATCGCCTATGTGGGTATGACGGGACTTGCGACCGGGCCGCATCTGCACTACGAATATCGTGTCAATGGCGTTTTCAAGAACCCGCAAACCGTCGCCCTGCCCGCAACCGCACCGATCGAGCCGCGTCTGCGGGAGGATTTTCTGGCGCGCACGGCACCCCTGCTGGCGAGCCTTCAGGCGCCGCCCGGACCGTCGCTCGTGGCGCGGTGAGCCGGCACATCTGCGCCATGGAGAGCGTGGTTCCATGCTCAGCGCAGTCGCAGTCGCAGTCGCAGTCGCAGTCGCAGTCGCAATCGCAGTCGCAATCGCAGTCGCGCCGCTGATGTCCGCGCTGCCGAGGTAATGAGCCGATGGACGCGCCCGACCTGAAGGCACCGCAGCACTACATTAACCGCGAGCTTTCCCTTCTCGAGTTCAACCAGCGTGTGCTGGCACAGGCATTCGATGAATCGGTGCCACTGCTCGAGCGGCTGCGCTTCCTGTGCATTTCCTCGAGCAATCTCGATGAGTTCTTCGAGATCCGCGTTGCCGGCCTGAAGCAATTGCTGGAATTGGGATCCGGCCAGTTTGCTCCCGATGCGATGAGTCTGTCCGAGCAGCTGATCGCCATCCACGAGCGGGCGATGCAGCTGTGCACGCAGCAGTACCGCTGCCTGAACGATGTGCTGATGCCCGCACTGACCGCCGAGGGGATCTCCCTGCAGGGACGCGCGGAATGGAGTGCGCAGGCGGCAGTGTGGCTGGAGCGCTTTTTCGAGCAGGAGATCGAGCCGGTACTGAGTCCCCTCGGACTGGATCCCGCGCGGCCCTTCCCGCGCATCCAGAACAAGAGCCTCAACTTCATCGTGCGCCTGCGCGGTAAGGATGCCTTCGGGCGAGACAGCGAGCACGCGATCGTGCAGGCGCCCCGCTCGCTGCCGCGCGTCGTGCCGGTACCCAACGAAGGCTCCGAGCGCACCCTGATGTTGCTGTCGGTCATCGTGCACTCGTTCGTGCAGAAGCTGTTTGCGGGCATCGAGGTGTTGGGCTGCTACCAGTTCCGCGTCACCCGCAACAGCGACCTGTTCGTGGACGAGGAGGAAATCGACGACCTGCGCCGTGCGCTCGAAGGCGAGCTCGCCCATCGTCGCTATGGCGCGGCAGTGCGCCTCGAGATCTCGAGCGACTGCCCCGAGGACATGGTGCAGTTCCTGCTGCAGCAGTTCGCGCTGAGCGATGTGGACATGTACCGCATGCCCGGGCCCGTCAACCTCAACCGTCTGTCCGCCATTTACGATCTGGTGCAGCGCCCGGATCTCAAATACCCGATCTTCACCCCCGGACTGCCGAAGCGGCTGGTCGCCAATCCCGACATGTTCGCCGTGATCCGTCAGAACGATGTGCTGTTGCACCATCCTTACCAGAGCTTCGTGCCGGTCATGGATTTCGTGCGCCAGGCCGCGGCCGACCCCCAGGTGCTCGCCATCAAGCAGACTCTTTATCGTGCCGGACACGAGTCGCCGGTAGTCGATGCGCTCGTGGCCGCCGCCAACGCCGGCAAGGACGTCACCGTCATCGTCGAACTGCGGGCCCGCTTCGATGAAGAAGCCAACATCGAGCTGTCGAATCGGCTGCAGGAAGCGGGCGCGCACGTCATGTACGGCGTCGTCGGCTACAAGACGCACGCCAAGATCGCGCTCATCGTGCGCCGCGAACCGGGCGGAATCCGCCGCTATTGCCACCTCGGCACGGGCAACTATCATCCGCGCACCGCGCGCACCTACACCGATTACGGGCTTTTCACCTGCAACGAGGAGATCGGACAGGACGTGCACGAGCTGTTTCTGCAGCTCACCAGCCTCACCCAGACCCCGAGGTTGAACCGTCTGATTCAGTCACCCTTCGGCATGCACGCCGCCGTGCTCGCGAAGCTCGACCGCGAGGCGGAGCACGCGCGCGGTGGACGGCCCGCGCGCGTCATCGCGAAGATGAACGCGCTCGTCGATCCGCAGGCAATCGAGGCGCTGTACAAGGCATCGTGCGCGGGCGTGACGATCGAGCTGATCGTCCGCGGCGTCTGCGCACTGCGCCCCGGCGTGCCCGGCGTATCGGAGAACATCACCGTTCGTTCCATCGTCGGTCGCTTTCTGGAGCATTCCCGCGTGTTCCATTTCGAGAATGGCGGGGAGCCGGAGATGTATTGCGCCAGCGCGGATTGGATGGAGCGCAATTTCTTCAGGCGCATCGAGGTGGCCTTTCCCATTCAGCGCGCCGAGCACCGCGAACGCATCCTGCGCGATCTTGCGCTGTGCATGCGCGACAACTGTCAGGCATGGGTGCTGCGCGCCGATGGCAGCTACCAGCGCGTCACCCGAGCCGAGCGGGAGCACGCGCTCGCCGCACAGGCCGAGCTGCTCGCCGCCTACGCTGCCGGACCCGGTGCCATCTTCCCATCGTGAGGGTGCGCTGCCGCCGCCTTACCGGCCGCCTTTGCTGAAGACGCGCAACCGAAAGCCACTCGCGCGCAGATAGTCGGTTTCCTGCTGCAGGTCGGCGGATGTGAGCGGGTGATCCCGCAACCAGCGGGCGGGAAATTGCATCTCCAGCGAGCGCGGCGTGGCACTGAGCTCGATCGACGGCAGCGCGGTGGGACTGCGACCGCGATGCAGCAGCACGGCGAGTCGCAGCAACACGATCACATACAGCGCGTTGCGATCCCAGGGTGGCACCAGCTCGTCGATGCCTTCCAATACGAGCTTGCGCCGGTGTCCGCCGACCAGCCGGGCGAGCAGCCGCTGCTCCTCGCGGGCGAATCCGGGCATATCCGCATTTTCGAGCAGGTATGCGCCGTGGCGGTGATAGCCGCTGTGTGACACGTCCAGCCCGATCTCGTGTAGACGGGCCGCCCACTGCAGCGCGAGGTCCGCGAGCGGCGCCTCCAGTTTCCAGGTGTCGCGGGTCTGCTCGAGGAACTGCAGAATGGTCGATTCCACCCGCTCCGCCTGTGCCAGATCGACGTGATAGCGCTTCTGCATCGCACGCACGGTGCGGTCGCGGGCATCTTCGTTCTTGAAGCGGCCCAGCATGTCGTAGAGCAGGCCCTCGCGCATCGCGCCCTCGGCGATGCGCATCTCGCGGATCGCCAGCATCTCGAAGATCTCCGCGAGAATGACCGTCCCCCCGGAAACACGGGGCGCCGGTCCTCGGTGATGGGCGCCAGACGCAGCTCACGTACGTGACCTGCATCGATGATGTAGCGCAGCGCGCGTTCCAGTCCGGCAGAGGTGATCGTCAGTGCCTGCGGATCGAGCTCGCGGATCGTCTCGCCGATGGCGCGCACGGTGCCGGAGCTGCCCGCACAATGCTCCCAGCCGCGGCGGCGAAAAGCGGCCTGCACCGGCTCGAGCTCGAGTCGCGCGGCCAGCCGCGCGCGCTCGACCCGCTTGGCGGAGATCTTGCCATCGCGAAAAAAGCGCTCGCTGAGGGAGACACACCCCATCTGCAGGCTCTCCAGCTCGAGCGGGGTGAGCCCCTCGCCGATGATCAGCTCGGTGCTGCCGCCACCGATGTCCGTGACCAGCCTGCGGCCGGGCTCGCTCGACATGGTATGGGCAACCCCGGAATAGATGAGTCGCGCCTCCTCCATGCCCGAGATGATCTCGATCGGATGGCCGAGTGCTTCGCGGGCGCGCTCGAGAAAGGCCTGTTTGCGATGTGCCACGCGCAAGGCATTGGTGCCGACGACGCGCACGCTATCGGCGTGCATGTCACGCAGGCGCTGACCGAATCGCTGCAGACAGGCAAGCGCGCGAGCCGCCACTTCCTTGTCGATGCGACCGTTCTCTTCGACGCCGGAGGCGAGGCGTACCATCTCGCGCAACCGGTCGATGATGACGAGTTGGCCGTGCGAGTAGCGCGCCACGACCAGGTGGAAGCTGTTCGACCCCAGATCGACGGCGGCGAGGACGCCGGGGACGGAGCGGTTGGCGGTATGGGGTTGCTGGGCCGGTCTGGCCGGGACAGCGGGACTCACGCGCCGTGCCGGAGCCTAGGCGGTGAACGATGATCCACAACCGCACGTCGTGACGGCGTTCGGATTGCGAATGACGAATTGGGCCCCGTCGAGCCCTTCGCGGTAGTCGATCTCGGCGCCTGTGAGGTACTGGACGCTCATGGGATCGACCAGCAGTTTCACACCCAGGTTCTCCACGCAGGTATCGCCATCCTGGACCTGCTCATCGAACTCGAAGCCGTATTGCAGTCCCGAGCAGCCCCCGCCCTGTACGAATACGCGCAGCATCAGACTCGGATTGCCCTCACCACGGATGAGATCGCCCACCTTGCGCGCCGCCGCATCGGTGAATTGCAGTGCCGGGGCCTCCGGCATGGCGGCGGCTTCCTGCAGCGAAGGGGTAGGCGCTTGTTCGACGGTGCTCATGGGTTCTCCAGCGGACTCGCAGCGCACGCTTGCGGCTTCGAATCCAAAAACAGTCTAGGGGCGCCGCTCCGCCGGGTCAAAGGACCCCGACCCGAGGGCTCACCCGGGCGCAACGGCGGGCGTCGGGGTCGGTTCCTCCGGCGAAAGCCGCGTCAACCTTCCCATGATTTGCGCGCCGAGCGTCATTTCAATGACCCCATAGTAAACGTTCCCCTGCACCCGTGCCGTGGCTCCAAGCACGATGCGCGTGCGCGCCACGATGTCCCCGGTGACCGATCCGTTTAACATAACGGTCGGAACTTCGACCCGGCCATCGATTGCGCCGCCCTCGCTCACCGACAGGCTCGCGCCCTCGCTCGGCTCGGCCCGCACGTCCCCCCGGATCCGGCCGTCGAGGTGCAGCCCACCCCGAAACGTGAGCCCACCCTGAACATCGGTGTCGGGGCCGATGAGTGTCCCAATGCGTGCCTGGCCGGAATCGCGAGCGAACATGCCTCACTCCTCGTGCTGATAGTTACGCCGCATCCAGATCCCATGGGAAGGTCTGAGTGGCCGGCGCCACGTCCTTGCGACTCGAACGCAGCTCGAAAGCCACATGCTCCGGCCGGAAGCCCTGCGGCAGGGCGATCTGCTCATCGAGGTTCTGAAAGTATCGGAAATTGAAGGGGATCTCACGCTGCTTGCCGTCGGTGAGGGCCGCCAGATCCACCGTAACCGTCTTGCCGTCCGTCGCCACACCGTCCACGGTTATACCCATCACGCCGCTTGCCACGGTGTCGGGCCGAACGGAACGCACCATGGCCAGGTGCAGCACGAAGGCGCCCGAATGCGCGCCAGGTGAGATGCGCACTTGCTGGATCTTGACGCCAATGGCCGCCGCTCCCTGCGCAACGATCCCGCGGTAGAACGCCAGCTCCTGCGCCTGCCGTGCCACCTGAGCCTGCAGATCGCCGATCGAACGGGCCACCTCGGCCTGCTCGCGCGCCCGGCCGATGCGGATCGTATCGAGCTCGGCGAGCTGGGTGCGCAGCGTCCGGTTCTCTTTCTCGAGACGCTCGATGCTGACCGTAAGCTCGGTGCGCTGTTGCGCCACCGCGAGCCGGTCGTAACCGGCGTTGTAGCGTCCAAGCTCATACACGATGTACATCGCCAGGGCGCCGACGATGATGAGTCCCGCACCGAGGATGAGGCGGCGCAGCGGCGAGTGCGCGCGCACGACGAGATTGGTTCTTGCATCGGAAGCGGTCATGCCCGCGAAACTGCCGCTGCGCTGCGCCGTCAGTCGAAGGGCGCGAGCGCGGGTTGGCCGGTGCCCGCTGGGGGCGCAGCCGCTTCCGCCCACCACGGGGGCTGCGCGGGTGCGCCCTCGGGAAACGCCAGAGGCGCCAGCTCCGTCAAAGCGCGGACGTAAACCATTCGTTTGAAGTAAATGACCTCACGCGCGGGCTCCCAGTAATCGACCCAGCGAAACGCATCGAACTCAGGCTCGGAAGTGCGGCCGAAGTCGAACGAGGCCGCCGCGTTGCGCAGGCGCAGCAGGAACCATCGTTGTTTCTGTCCAATGCACACGGGCCGCCGATGGCGGCGAACGTATTTCGCCGGCAGGCGATAACGCAGCCAACCCGCGGTGTGGCCGAGAAGCTGCACGTCCTGGCGCAGGAGTCCGATCTCCTCGTTGAGCTCGCGAAAGGCCGCCTGCTCGAGCGTCTCGCCGCACCGGACGCCACCTTGCGGAAACTGCCAGCCGCGGCCGCCCACCTGCCGCCCGAGGAACGTCTCTGCGGCCTGGCGCATCAGCACGATGCCGACATTCGCGCGGAATCCGTCCGAATCGATGACGTCGTTCATGGGTTGCGCCGGAGTCTGCCACAAGCCTCGCGCCGGGGCGGAGCGATGTGGAAGGAGTAGGCTACACGGCCTTTCCCTGCCGGAATGTGATGGACTGTCGATCGTGATGCCTGCGCTGCTCGAAACCGCTCATGCGCCGGCCCGGGCGCGGCGGCGGACTCACTGGATCCCTACGGCACTGCTCGTCGGCTTTGCTGCCGCGGTCTGCTCCGTGTCACTCCTGACCGGCAGCTCCGGGATCGGCACGCGCCAGGCACTCGCGGCACTGCTCGGCTCCGGCTCGGGAGCTGCGCACATCGTGATGCTGGAAGTTCGCCTGCCACGACTGCTCGCAGCGCTGGGTGTGGGCGGGCTGCTCGCCCTGGCCGGTGTGTTGCTACAGGCATTGTTCCGCAACCCGCTGGCCGATCCCTACGTGCTGGGCGTCTCGGGCGGAGCGGCCGTCGGGGCGTTACTGGCGATGATGGCGGGCGCCGCGGCGGCCGGTGTGCAATCCTCCGCGGCGGCCGGGGCACTCGCTGCCGTCGCGGTGGTTTATCTTCTCGCCCGTGGTGGGGGCAGCTCGCGGTTGCTGCTCACCGGGGTGGTGATCGCAAGTGCCTGCGGCTCCCTCGTCAGCGTGCTGCTGGCCGTGGCCGATTCGGCGCATCTGCGCGGGATGGTTTTCTGGCTGGCCGGTGATTTGGGGTGGGCTTTGAGCCCCTGGACGAGCACCTGCGCAGCGCTGCTGTGTGCCGGTCTGTCGCTGCTGGTGGCGCGGCCGTTGAATGTACTGGCTGCGGGGGAGCTGCGCGCGTTGAGCGTCGGCTTGCATACCGACCTGTGGCGCACCATAGCCTTCATCGCCTGCGCGATCCTGACCTCCATCGCGGTGGTCAGTGCGGGTACGGTCGGGTTCGTCGGCCTCATCACCCCGCATGCCATCCGGCTCGCCTTCCGCACCAGCGATCATCGCATCGTCGCGCCCGCCGCAGTGCTCCTCGGCGGCACGATCCTGGCCGCGGCCGATCTGGTCGCGCGCACGATTGCCAGCCCGCGGCAGCTGCCGGTCGGGGCGATCATGGCCTTGATCGGTGCACCGATGTTCATCGCACTGCTGCGCGGCCGGGGCGGGGCGGCCCGGGTGATGTGACGGCCGGACGCGGCCGCTCGTGCTCAGGCGACGATGTTCTGCGAGGTCGCGATCTGGTCGCGGCCGGCGCTCTTGGCCCGATACAGCGCCGCATCCGCCTCGGCAATCAGCCGCTCGGCGAGGATCTTGTAATCGCGCGTCCCCTCGGCGGAAGGGCACGCCGTGGCAACGCCGATCGACAGTGTCACCCGCTCCGAATTCCGGCTGCCGATGGTGATGGGCTGCTCGTTCACGGCGCGCAGCACGCGGCCCGCCACCTTCTCCCCGTCCGTCAGGGCTCCGTGTGGCAGAACGATCGCGAATTCATCGCCCCCGAAGCGCGCACCGGTATCGCTGAGCCGCATCTCGTCGTCGATCCGGCGCGCGACCTCGCGCAGCACGGCATCGCCGGCCAGATGTCCATACTGGTCATTGATGCGCTTGAAGTGATCGACATCGATCATCAGGCAGGCGACCGGGTGGCGCTCGCGCTGCGCGCGTGCCAGCTCTTCACACAGACGGGCGTGCAGATAGCGGCGGTTGTGAAACCCGGTGAGGAAGTCCGTCATGCCACTGCGCACGAGTCGCGCCCGGTTCACCGCATTCTCGACGCAAATGGCCGCCACCACCCCCATGTGGGCCAGGAAGTCACTCGCCAGCTCGCGCGTGAAGCGGAACCGATCCACGCTGAAGAACACCAGCACGCCATCGAGCTGCTCGTTGCGCCGAAGCGGAATCAGCGCCAGGCTGCCGCGGTGCGCGACCCCCGGCAGCAGCAGCTCGTGATCGGCGGCGCGAAAGGGGCCGAGCCAGGGTTTCTGCAGATTGTTGAGTTGCGGCGCCATCGTCACGAGGGCGTCCACGAAGTGTACTTCCGCGAGCTCCTCGATGACGAAGCCATCGGCTGACAACAGGTGGCGCACCTCGTGGTGCGGGTCCTGCAGGACGAGCGTCACGGCATCGAGCTGATACGAGGTCCTGAGGCCGTGGATCATTCTCTCCAGCAGCTGGGCGAGCGATCCTGAGCGCAGCAGGTCGAGCTCCCGATCCTGGGTCTTGCGGAACAGCGTCTCGTTGCGCGCCACCTCCTCGGTAAGCTCGTTCAGGCGCGCCTGCAGCGTGCGCGCCTCGTCTTCGAGTGCGCGGACGCGGTCCGCGGTCGGGGCCCGTCGCAGCTCGTCAGGAGAGCGGCGCATCGAGTGCTGCTTGGCATCGGCTGATCACGCGCGCCGTTCCGCCACGCTGCGCCGATCTTCCAGGTAGTCCCGGCCGCGCTGCATCAGCGCCACGAACGCGGCGTGGTCCTGCGAAATGACGGCCGTGCGGATCCGTTCCACCGCCTGGGAGAGTGCCTCCAGCGATTCGGCGCCATAGTCATTCAGACTCTGGATCTCGTAGTACAGCTCCGGACTCTCCTGCGCGACGCGGCTCGCCACATCCAGCTGGGAGTCGAACGTCGTGCTCGAGAGGCGCGCGAGCTTCGGTGCCGCCTCGCCGCTCTCGGCAAGCGCCGTGAAGAAGGCGATGTTCAGCGCGTGCGACAGCCCGAGAACATAGGCGATGAGCCGGTCATGGTCGTCCAGGCTCATCACCACCTGCTCGGCCATGGTCGGCGCGAACAGCTCCTGGGCGCGGGCGAGCGCCTGCGAACAGCCGAGATCCACGAAAATGACGTGGCGTCCCGAGAGCAGCTCGGTGTCCGGCCCGAACATCGGGTGCAGCGAGGTCACCTTGCAGCCGTGCGACTTCAGCGCGAGCAGCCCCGCGCGCAGCGGCGACTTGAGTGAGCCGACATCGAAGATCACCCCAGGTGGACGGCGCAGCGCGAGCTCGCGAAGGATTGCATCCGTCAGTCCCAGCGGGGTGGCGAGCACGATGTAGTCGTGCCTGAGATCGGTCTTGCGCCAGTCGGCGACACAGGCCGGGGCCCCGGCCGCCGCGCTGGGATCGGCAACTTCCACGGTGAAGCCCTGTGAGGTCAGGAACTCCACGAACCAGCGACCCATCTTGCCTGCGCCCCCGATGACCAGTACGCGCTGCCCGGAGCCCTTGCCGCGGGCCGCGACACTTGCCTGCTCCTGGGTGGTCAGCGAGGAGCGGATCAACAGGCGCAGCATGCTTTCGGCCAGTGCCGGCGACACGCCCAGCTCGGCGGCCATCTTGCGCACGCCCAGAATCACCTCGCGCTCGCGCTCGAAATCGCGCGTCGGATAGCCTGTCGCCCGTTTGACGCGCGCCACTTCCGCGCTGACGCGCTTGCGCTCGGCCACAAGACCGATCATCTGACGATCAATGTCGGTCACGCGCTGACGCAGCTCGTCCAGCGTCACATCATCGCTCGCCATGAGTGGGCCTCTCGTTTCACGGCCGCAAGGTGCACGCGGCCCCGTGCCTTTTCCGGATGCCAGGTTCGACTTCGCACCTGCCGGGAAGTGAACACCCCTTTTATCGGGTGGTTTACGATTGCGCAATGAGCCACCACACAGAGCTTGTGTCTGATCCCCCGTCGGCCGAGCCGCTGGTCGTGGTGAATCAGTGGCTGGCCGAGAGCTGGCGTCTGCGCCAGCAACCGAACCCGAACGCGATGGTGCTGGCTACCGTCTCCCCCGAAGGGGCGCCCTCGGCGCGCGTGGTGCTGTGCAAGGAGATCGTCGCGCAACCGGGCTATCTGGTTTTCTACACCAATTACCGCTCCCGCAAGGCGCGCGAGCTGCTCGACCAGCCGCGCGCGGCCGCCGTCATGCACTGGGACCATCTGCACCGCCAGGCCAGGATCGAAGGGCCGGTCGTCCAGTCGCCGGCGGCGGACAGCGACGCCTACTTCGCCTCCCGTCCCTGGCAGAGTCGCCTGAGCGCCTGGGCGAGCGAGCAGAGCGAGCCGATCGCGGCGCGGCGCGATCTGGAAGCGGCGCTTGCGGCCGCGGCGAAGCGGTTCGGCACGCCCGTTCCCGCCGAAGCCGGCAACGCCAGCGCCGGAATGGAGACCGCGGGGGTGGGGACCGCGCCAGCGGGGGATTACGTCATTCCGCGCCCCCCGCACTGGGGGGGCTTGCAGCTGTGGGCACAATCGGTGGAGTTATGGGTCGAAGGCGATGCCCGGATCCATGACCGGTTGCGTTGGACGCGCTCGCTTGCACCGAGCGGTGAACAGTTCTTTGCAGGCGGCCCGTGGACTGTGACCCGCCTGCAGCCCTGAAGAATCTATCGTGTGGCGAATCCTTCGCACCTCGGTGCTGCTGCTGATATTGATCTGGGCCGCCGGCCATACGTGGCTCGACCGCATCGGCAGCACGCGTTGGCAGCAGACTCTGTGGGTCGGGGTCTTTCCGATCAACGCCGAGGGCACCGCCTCCGTCCAGCATTACCTCGATACCCTCTCGGGGCAGGACTTCAGCGACGTCGAAAGCTTCCTGCGCAGAGAAGCGCACCGCTACGGGCGCACGCTCGATCGGCCGGTGCACATCGCACTGTATCCGCAAGTGCGGCAACTTCCGCCGGAGCTGAACCGCAGCGCCGGCATGTTGGCCACCATCGCGTGGAGCCTGAGGGTGCGCTGGTATGCATTTCGCGCCGCCTCGCTCGGCGGGCAGGCCCCGCCGCGCATCCGCCTGTTCGTGCTCTACCACGATCCCGCCGCGTTGCGCACCGCCCCCGACTCACACGGTCTGCAGAAGGGTCTGATCGGCATCGTGCATGCATTCGCGACTCCCGCCATGGCCGGCATGAACGCCATCGTGCTCGCGCATGAGTTGCTGCACACCCTGGGGGCGAGCGACAAATACGATCTACGCAGCGGTTTTCCCTTGTACCCGGACGGCTTCGCGGAACCCGATCGCATCCCCCCGTATCCGCAGTTGCAGGCGGAGATCATGGCAGCGGTACGACCCCTGTCCGCAACGCAATTCCAGATGCCCGCGTCCCTCGACGACGTGGTCGTCGGCCCGCGCACGGCAGCGGAGATCCGCTGGATCCATTCCCGATGAGCGCCGCACGCCGATGAGCGCCGCACGCCAATGAGCGCCGCACGCCCGCCACTCTTTGCAACGCAGGGGGTGGCCGTGCACGTGGCCGACAGGGAGCTCGTCACCGATCTGACACTGCAGTTCGAGCCCGGTGAGTTCGTGGCGGTGCTGGGACGCAATGGCTCGGGCAAGACACTGACGCTGCACACCCTTGCCGGACTGCGCAGACCGCATCGCGGCGCCGTGCTGATCGACGGTGTGGCGTGCGCCGATCAGAGCAGGCGCGCGCTGGCACGGCGCGTGGGGCTGCTCGCCCAGGATCTCGAAGATGGGTTCGTCTCGACGGTCACGGAGACGGTGCTGCTCGGGCGCCATCCGCACCTGGCGTTCTGGCAGTGGGAAACGGCGCACGATGAGCAGCTCGCGTGCCGTGCCCTCGCTGCCGTGGAGCTCGCCGCGGCCGCCGTACGGCGCACGGACACACTCTCGGGAGGCGAACAGCGGCGTGTGGCCATTGCGGCGCTTCTGGCACAGGAGCCCGACATCTTCCTGCTCGATGAGCCCACCAACCATCTCGATCCGCACCATCAACTCGTGGTGTTGAGTCTGTTTCGCGAGCTGACGCGCGCGGGACGCACGGTGATCGCCACGCTGCACGATCCCTCCCTGGCTGCCCGGTTCGCCGATCGCGCACTGCTGCTGTTCGGCGATGGGCGCTGGACGGCAGGTCCGGTGCGCGATGCGATGACGGAGGCGACCCTCTCCGAGCTCTACCTCACCCCGATGCTGGAGCTGGCGAAGGACGGCCGGCGCATCTTCGTTACGGGCTGAGCTTCCCGTTCTGCGCTTGCGGCCGATGCCACGCCAGTGCTTCCAACACCTGCGCATGCAGGTGCCCGTTGGAAGCCAGGACGGTGGTCGTGTCGAGACCGATCTCACCGCCACCGAGGTCGGTGAACCGCCCGCCGGCTTCGCGCACGATCACCGACAGCGCGGCAATATCCAGGATGTTGACGTCGGACTCGATCACCGCTTCCAGCGAGCCGCGCGCGAGCAGGTGATAGTGCAGGAAATCGCCATAGCCGCGAATGCGGCTGATGCGGGCAATGAGCTGCCCGAATCGACTCCAGCCGTCCGAGCGCGCGAGCGTCGCAAGGTTGCCGCTCGAGACGATCGCCGTGCCCAGCTCGCTGATCGCACTCACGCGGATCGGTTGATCATCGAGGAAGGCGCCCCCGCCCTCACAGGCCCACGCGGTCTCGCCCCAGGCCGGCGCGCTGGAGACGCCGAGCACCAGGCGCCCTGCGCGCATCAGGGCAATCTGCGTCGAGAAGAAAGGCGTATTGCGCAGGAAGGATTTCGTGCCATCGATGGGATCGACGAGCCAGATGTTGTGCGCGTCCATGGCCTGGCGGCCGGTCTCTTCGCCATAAAATCCATAATCGGGGAAATGCTGGCTCAACACCGCCCGGATGGCTTGCTCCGCGCGCACGTCGGCCTCGGTAACCGGCGATGCGTCGGCTTTCGTGCGCACCGCCAGCTGCGTGCCATACAGCGCGCGGATGATCTCGGCGGCGGACTCGGCTGCCTCACGCGCCGCCCGGAGCTCTCGGGACAGCCTGTCTGCGGGGTGCATCGCCGGAGCCTCGCCGACGAGCGGCCGGACTGTCAATGCATCGATCTGGCACAATCGACGTCTGGCGTTCGAGGCGCATTCCGATGGGCAATCGACTCAGCAAGATCTACACGCGGACGGGCGATGACGGCACCACCGGACTTGGGGACGGCTCGCGCGTGCCGAAGGATTCGGAGCGGGTCGAAGCCTATGGCACCGTCGATGAGCTCAACAGCGTCATCGGCGTATTGCTGGCGGTGGCCGGGCTGCCGGCCGAGGTGACCGCGATTCTCGTCGAGGTCCAACACGAGCTGTTCGATCTGGGTGGGGAGCTGTGCATTCCCGGTCATCAGATCATCACGGCCCGGCACGTGAGCCGGCTCGAGCAGGCGCTCGATGGCTTCAACGACCCGTTGCCGGCGCTGCAGGAATTCGTTCTGCCCGGTGGCGGACCAGCCGCGGCGGCCTGTCATCTGGCCCGGACGGTGGCGCGCCGGGCGGAGCGGCGCACCATCGCCCTCGGTCGGGTCGAATCGGTGAGCCCCGAGGTGATTCGCTACCTGAACCGCTTATCGGACCTGCTGTTCGTTCTCGCGCGCGTTCTGGCACGGCATGAGCGCGGTGCGGAGGTCCTCTGGCGCCACGATCGGACGCGTCCCGTCTGAGGCGGCGGCCTCAGGACCGCGTGGCAAGTCACTCGCCGCGTCGCTCGGCGAGCAGCCTTCGCCAGCCGTCCCAGTCGAACGATGGCCCCGGATCGCTTTTGCGTCCCGGGGCGACATCGCTGTGACCGACGATGTGCGCGGCAGACAGGGAGGGATAGGCACCGAGCAGTGCCACCACCAGCGCGGCCAGCCGCTCGTACTGCGCGCCGGTGTACGCGAGCTCGTCGGTCCCCTCGAGCTCGATCCCGATCGAGAAGTCATTGCACCCCGCGCGGCCCCGGTACTGCGACGGCCCCGCATGCCATGCACGCTGGCCGAATGGCACGTATTGAGCAATCTGGCCAGCGCGCCGGATGAGTGCGTGGGCCGAGACGCGCGCGTTGCCGATGGTGCGGAAATAGGGATGCGCGTCGGCGGCCAGTCCGCCCGTGAACAGCTGATCGATCCACGGGCCGCCGAACTCGCCGGGCGGCAGGCTGATCCCGTGCACGACGATGAGCTCCGGCAGGACGCCCGGCGGGCGGCAATCGAAATGCGCGGACAGCACCTGGCGCGTATCGAGCAGCAGGCCCGTCGCCGTGTCGATCCTCAATGGCGGCTGCATACGCACCGATCATGCCACAATCGCGCTCATGCGCACTCCTGACCCACCTCGCGACAGCTCCCATCCGGTGCTCGCATCCGCGGGCAATGCAGCGTACGTCACGCGCGACCTCGCGCACGTCTGGCATCCGTGTACCCAGATGAAGGATCACGAACACGTGCCGCTGATTCCGATCCGTCGCGCGCAGGGTGTGTGGCTCGAGGACTTCGCCGGCCGCCGTTACCTGGATGCCGTCAGCTCGTGGTGGGTGAATCTGTTTGGCCATGCCAATGCACGCATCAACGCCGCGGTGCGCGAGCAGCTCGAGCAGCTCGAGCACGTGATCCTCGCAGGCTTCACGCACGAGCCGGTCATTCGCCTGTCAGAGGCCCTCGCCAGGGTGCTCCCCGCGGGCCTCTCACACTGCTTCTATGCGGACAATGGCTCATCTGCGGTCGAAGTGGCCGTGAAGATGAGCTTTCACTACTGGCGCAACATCGGGCGTGCCGCCAAGTGCCGCTTCATCACGCTGTCGAACAGCTATCACGGCGAAACACTCGGTGCGCTCGCGGTGGGCAATGTGGCGCTGTACAAGGAGATCTACCGCCCGTTGCTGATGGAGGTCATCACCGTGCCCTCCCCCGACTGCTTCGGCCGCGAGACGGGCGAGAGCTGGGCCGAGCATTCGCGGCGCAAATTTGCCGCAATGGAGGCCGCGCTCGCGTGCCACGCGCACGAGACGGCGGCCGTGATCGTGGAACCGCTGGTGCAGTGCGCCGCCGGCATGCGCATGTACGATCCGGTGTATCTGACGCTGTTGCGCGAGGCGTGCGATCGGCACGGGGTACATCTCATCGCCGATGAGATCGCGGTGGGCTTCGGCCGCACTGGCACGCTCTTCGCCTGCGAACAGGCCGGCATCCGCCCCGACTTCATCTGTCTGTCGAAGGGCCTCACCGGCGGCTATCTGCCGCTGTCTGCGGTCGTGACCACGCGCGAGGTGTATGAGGCGTTCTACGACGACTACGAGAAGCGCAACGCCTTCCTGCATTCCCACAGCTTCACCGGCAATGCGCTCGCGTGCGCTGCGGCGCTGGCGAGTCTTGCGATCTTCGGCACGGATGACGTGTTGGCACACAATCGCACGCTGGCTGCGCACATGGGCGGCCTCGTTGCCGATCTCGCCGATCATCCGCACGTTGCCGAAGTCCGCCAACGCGGCATGATCCTCGCCATCGAGCTCACCCGGGACAAGTCGCGCAACGAGCCGTATCCATGGCAGCAACGGCGCGGGATGCGGATCTATCGTCACGCCCTCGAGCGTGGCGTACTGCTGCGTCCAATCGATGGTGTCGTGTACTTCATGCCGCCCTACGTGATCACGCCCGAGGAGATCGCGCTGATGGTGCGGGTGGCCCGCGAAGGAATCGAGCTTGCAACATGCGACTGACACGGGTCCATGTCGAGGAGCCGCTGCAGGTGGGCCAACAGCGCACGCTCACCGGGCATGCAGCCGCGCATATCGCACGCGTTCTGCGCCTGCGCAGCGGCGCTGCGCTCACTCTGTTCGATGGCAGCGGCGGTGAATATGCCGGGCGCGTTGCCGAAATCCACAAGGGTACGGTGCGTGTCGAGGTACTGGAGCATCACGCGCTCGAGCGGGAATCGCCGCTGCGCCTCACGCTGTGTCAGGGCATCTCGCGCGGCGAGCGCATGGACTGGGTCGTGCAGAAAGCGACGGAGCTGGGCGTCTGGCGCATTGCGCCGCTGTTCACCCGGCGCAGCGTCGTGCAGCTGGATGCGCAGCAGGCCGAGCGGAAATCCCAGCACTGGCGCGCCATCGCCATCGCCGCCTGTGAGCAGAGCGGGCGCAACCGCATCCCCGCGATCAGCGCACCATCCGCGCTGCACGAGTTTCTGCAGACCGGTGCCGGCGGCGGGCGAGTACTGCTGTCGCCGGCAGCCCGGGTTCGGCTGTCGGATGTGGCGCTCGAGGGCGCAGCGCTCTCCGTCCTGATCGGTCCGGAAGGCGGACTGACGCAGGCGGAGCAGGAGCTCGCCGCGGCTGCGGGGTTTGGGGCGGTCGGGCTGGGGCCGCGGGTGTTGCGCACGGAAACCGCCGCGGTGTGTGCGTTGACATTGCTGCAGAGCAGATTCGGGGACCTGTGAGGCCGTGAAATACCTCGTCATTGCGCTGCTCGCCGTGCTGCTCGGCGGACTGATCGGCCGCTCGATCTGGGGCGAGCGGCCAGCCGCAGCGACCGATCCGGTGCAGGTCATCGTCACGCAGCTGCGCACCCATGCGCTGATAGAGCATGAGCGTCAGCTTGCGATCTGGTATCGGGCGTGCCCGAGTGTCTGGGGCAAGACGCCCGAGCTGTTCATCGCCTGGCCGGCGAAACTCTCCTACCAGCTCGAGCTCGGGGATGTGCAGGTCACGAAGCACGACGGGGTGATCACGGTGCATACGGGCGCGATCCAGCCCAACGAGCCTTCCGTGCCCAGCGACTTCGTGGATTCGCTCTCCACCTCCTCGATCTTCACGTTCGCGAACGAGCAGGAGCTGGTCAACCGCGAGACCGCCAAGGCCTCGCCCATCGCCCGCTACCTCACCAGCTACTTCCTGGCGCGCGATCCCTCGCTGCAGGGTGACTTCGCGAACGAGCTGCGGCGGCTCGTGGAGCATCTGGCCTCCGCGCTCGGAGTGCCGTTCACGCGCGTGGACGTCGAGGTTCCCAAGCCGCAGGTCACGTGGCCGAAGCTGCCGAAGATCGAGTTGTGCGAGGGCACCGCCGCGTCGGTGAATGGTCTGCCATTTGCGAAGTTCGTCGACAACGCCACCGTACCGATCGGATTTCGTCCGGCGGGAGCAGCCAACGGCTCAGCGGGGGCGGAGGTGCCGAAAGGCACCGCATCGGTCTTCAACGGGCAGCCCCGCCCCGCCCGCTAGGCGCGGACGCGCGTCTCCTCGGCGATCATTTCCTCGAGGCGCTCGAGATCGGGAACCAGGGGGGCCTCGTTGGCCATCCGCACCTGGCAGATGACCGGGGCGCGATCCGCAAACACGCGCGAATTATCAGGGCGTACGACATCCGAGCTCACGCGCACGAGCTGCGGGAATCCCTGCGAGACGATTCCGAAACTGCCGCCGTCCAGGTGCGTACCGAGCGCGTGGAAGATGACGATCCGGGTACGTCCGGAAGCCGGCGGAATCGTCTGCCCGCAGGCGCCCTCGAAGGACACCAGCGGCACGACTTTGCCGCTCCAGGGGAAGGTGCCGATGTACCACGGTGGTGCCCCCGTCATCTCCGAGGGCGCATGAAATCCGACGACTTCGGCAACGCAGGCCCGCGGGACGATCAGCCGCCCATCGGTCAGCGGCACGAGCAGGCTGTAGATCTCGGTAACGCGCTCAGCCATTCGAGTCCTGCAAGGCAGCTACACCCGTGATTCGCCGACGCGCGCAAACGTGCCGCTGGCCTGCGCGAGGCGTCGGCGCTCGACGAGCGGCTCGATGGCATCGAGCAACTGCGTCTCCTGGTAGGGCTTGCCGAGATAATCGTCGACGCCCAGCTCGATCGCCCGCGCGCGGTGCTTCTCACCCACCCGCGAGGTGATCATGATGATCGGCACATCCTTCAGGCGCGGATCGTGGCGCACGTGCGCCGCCACTTCGTAGCCGTCCATGCGCGGCATCTCGATGTCGAGCAGGATGATATCGGGCACGTTGTCCTGCAGCAGCGTGACCGCATCCATGCCGTCGCGCGCCGTCAGCACGCGCATGCCATTTCGCTCCAGTAGTCGCTGAGTCACCCGGCGCACGGTGATGGAATCGTCCACGACCATCGCGAACGTGCGCTTGTCGGCCCGGTCCTTCTGGGAAACCGGCACCTGGGTACGCCCACGCCACTCCGCACGCACGAGGGCGCCGATGTCGAGAATGATGACGATGCGGCCATCGCCGAGGATCGTCGCGCCGGAAATGCCGCGGATGCCGGAGATCTGCGGACCGACCGACTTCACCACGATCTCCCGGCTGCCGACGAGCTCGTCCGTGATGAGGCCGGTCGAGTGCTCCCCGGCCCGCACCAGCACGACGGGAATCGTGACGTCCTGCTCCGGCAGCGGCGATGGCTCGAGCGCGACGAAGGTTGCCAGATGCTGGAAGCGGTATTTCTGTCCGGCATGCTCGAAGGCGGCCGCATCGCGTCCCAGGTGTGCCATGACTTCCGCTTTGGAGAGGCGCAACACCCCTTCGACCGTCGGCAGGGGCAGTGCGTAGTACTCTTCGCCGGTTCGCACCACGAGCGCATGGCTGATCGCCAGGGTGAACGGCAGCCGGATCGTGAACGTGGTCCCCTGACCGGGCTTCGTTTCCATGTGGAGCGCGCCGCCGAGTCGCTTGATCTCGGTCGCGACCACGTCCATGCCCACGCCCCGGCCAGCCTGCTGAGTGATCGTGCCGGCGGTGGAAAACCCCGGCTCGAGCACGAGCTGCATCGCATCCTCGTCGCTCAGCTCCTGTCCTGCCGGGACGAGGCCGAGTGCTGCGCCCTTCTCGCGGATGGCTTTGAGATTCATCCCTTCGCCATCATCCGACAGGCGCACCATCACCTCGGCGCCCTCACGATGCAGCTCGAGGACGATGTGCCCGGTTTCGGGCTTGCCGGAAGCGATGCGGGCATGCGGCATTTCGATGCCGTGGACGACGGCGTTGCGCAGCATGTGCTCGAACGGTGGCAGCATGCGCTCGAGCACCTGGCGATCCAACTCGCCGGCGGCACCCTCGACCTGCAGTTCGACGCGCTTGCCCGTGTCATGCGCCGCCTGCCGGACGATGCGCGCGAGGCGTTGCACATGGCGCTGGAAAGGCACCATGCGGGTGCGCATCAGGCCATTCTGCAACTCGGTGATCGTACGGGCCTGCTGCTGCAGCAGACTCTGGGTGTCCTTGGCCAGAGTCTCCAGCAGCTGCTGAATGCTCGCGACGTCGTTGGCCGTTTCGGCCAGCGCACGGGAAAACTGCTGAATCGAGGAGTAGCGATCGAGCTCGAGTGGATCGAAGTCGCCGCGATGGCTTGCTTCGTCCTCGTGACGGTGCAGGATCTGCGCCTCCGTCTCGATTTCGAGGCTGCGCAACTGCTCCTTGAGGCGCGTTACCGTCCGCGACAGTTCGCCGAGATTGAAGTCGATCGAGCCGAGCTGCTGTTCCAGGCGCGAGCGCGCGATGCTCGCCTCGCCGGAGATGTTGAGCAGCTGATCGAGCAGGTCCGCATCGACGCGCGCCATCTCCTGGCGCTCTGCAGCGGCCACGGGCTCCCGCCCGGGCGGCACGGGCGGCGCAGGCACCAGTGCGTCCTCGGTCGCCTGCGCCTCGGCGGGCTGCCAGGCTTCCGCGAACCGCTCATCGCCCGTGAGCTCCTCGGCATCGGCCGACTCCGTTGCCTGTGGCAACTGCGCGTCCTCGGTGCCTTGCGCCGCGGGGAGTGTCGTGTCCTGCGATCGATCGGTCATGTCCTGCGATCGATCCAGGTGCCCCATTGCACCGGCTGCTTCCGCGCTCGCAGTGGACTCAGCCACGGCGCCGGCAGCTTCCTGCGCTGCCAGCGTATCCAGGGCCGGCACCCCCGAGAGCAACTCCGCCGCCAGTGCCGCCTCGACGGCCGGCTCGGGCACGCCCGCATCCGCCGGTGTCGCCGCTGCGGGCGGGGCAACTTCCCCGGCGCGCCCGGACAGATTTTGAATGCGCGCAATCATCGCTCGGGCCGATGACACCCGCCGCCCGTTGGCGACTGCCTCCCGCATGCGCGCCAGCTCATCGAGGCTCGCCTGGATGACATCGAACATCGCATCGTTCGCAGCCACCGAGCCGTTGTCGACCTGCATCACGAGCGTCTCCAGCTCGTGACTGAGATCACCCATGGCCGCGATGCCGGCCATGCGAGCGCCGCCCTTCAGCGTGTGCAGCGGCCGCTTGAGCGCGGCGCGATGATCCGCGCTCGAGGGTTGCGAGCGCCAGTCGCTCAAGGCCGATTCCGAGAATTCGATGAGCTCCATGGCTTCTTCAGTGAAGATCGCCGCCACTTCCGGATCGAAGTCGGCTGTCACCCCCAGCTCATCCTCCTCGCCCACGGGCTGCGCATCCGCAACCGCTGGCGCCTCGGCGCGCTCGTGGGCCGCGGCGGCGGTGCGCTCGTCCAGGGCTTTCTCCGCCTGTGCGATGCGCTCCTGCAACTCCCAGTGATTCTGGAAGTAGCCGGTCTGCTCATCCAGATGCGACACCACCGCTTCCATGGCGACCATGCAGTCGGCCAGCAGGGCCATGTCCTGATCCAGCAACCCCAACCCGCTGTTGTATACGCGGCGCAGCCAGTGATCGAGCGGTTCGGCCAGCCGGATCCCGTGCCGCGCCTGTGCCATTTTCGAGCTGCCGGACAAGGTATGACAGGCGCGATAGACCTCCTCCGGAATCGCGTGGGGCTCATGGCGACCCGACTCGCGTTCCAGATGCGCGCGGACGGTTGCCACGTGCGTGCCCGTTTCGCGGCTATAGATATCCCGCAGAACAGCGTCGGGTCCCGGCTGAGCGGTGCCCGCATCGGCTTGCACCGCAAACGACGGCGCCAGTGCCTCTTGCGCGGCGGCGGCGGTGTGCGGCTCGTGACTTGTCTCAGTACCGGAAGTCGCGCTCGGCTCATTCGCATCAGCCAACTCCGGAAGCTCGGCCGCAGAAAACACCTCCCGCCCGAACGCCTGCTCCGCGCGCGTCTGCTCATGCCCCTCGTAGTCGTGAGTGCCAGGTTCGTGTCCGTCCGCGTCGCGCGCTTCGGCGTGCTCGCCGGGCGCAGCGGTCTCGGTGGCAGCGCTGACGAGCCACGCAGGCGTGCGCTCATCGGACGGCGACTGTTCGATCGAGGGTGCGTGCTCCGGTTGCGGATGCGCCGCGTGCACCGCGTGTGACGGGTGCGCCGCGTGTGGCGGGTGCGCCGCAGCGCCGGCCACGTCAGCCGTCGGAGCCTGTTCGAATTCCGCCGCGCTCCCGGCTGCAGGCTGGCTCCTGGCGCTGTGCGCCGCCTCGCCGGGCAGCGGCACCGGGCGGCCTGCCGCCAGAGCGTGGGCACGTGTAGCAATCGACTGCGCATCGGCGCGCGGCGCGCGCCCCGTTTCAAGCTGCTCGATCAGCTCGGGCAACGTCGCCACGGACTCCCGCAGCACGTCGACGATTGGCGGCGAACGCGACAGGGTGTTATCGAGCAGCCGGTTGAGCAGGTTCTCGATGGACCAGGCGTACTCGCCCAGCTCCCGCGCGCCCACCATGCGGCCGCTGCCCTTCAGGGTGTGGAAGCTGCGGCGCACCGTGATGAGTGCATCGCGCTCCAGGGGGTTCTGATCCCAGGCCGGGAAGAAGCGCCGGATCCTCGCCAGCTCCTCGTGGGCTTCCTCGATGAACAGCTTCAGCAGCTCCGGATCGCCGATCTCCGCCAGCGTCTGCGTGAGCGGCCGGCTTGCCGCCAGCGTCGGTGCGACCGTGCCCAGGTGCGCACTCGCATCGACCGTCTCATCGAAGACACCGGCAAGCGGCACGGTGCGTGCGAACATGCCGGGGTCGAGCGGCGCCACGGTTGGCACGGGCGGTGTCTGCAGCTTCTCGAGCGCCTCCACGCACACCTGCGCGTTATCGAGCATGTACCACGGATCACTGCGGCCCGCCTGGAGTGTCTCCATGTAGTACTCGACGCTGACGATCGCATCCGCAAGGCGATCGAGGAAACCGGCGGGCAGCCCCTGACCGCCCGGCATCATGACCCGCTGCAGCTGCGTGGTGATGCCCCCGATCACCTCGACGGCGCGCGCCTTGCCGAGCATGAGCAGCCCGGCCTTCATGCCCCGCATCAACTCCTGCCAGCTGTCGAGCCCGGCGGCATCGAGCGTGCCGCCCACGTTCTGCGTGATCGCTTCCTTGATGCGCGCCAGGTTCAGGATGCATTCGCGCAGCACCGCCGACTGCACCTGCTGAAACTCGCTGTCTTCGGCTTCTTCCGGCTGGGCCGCATCCTTCGGCCGGATCAGGCCGACGAGTTGGCCATCCAGGCGGTCCTCCACGCTGATCAGCGCGGCGGCGATCTGCACCAGGCTGGCATCGTCCGCCTGCAGCGTTCCATTGACCATTTTGTCGAGCCGCTCGGTCTGCTCCTGTACGTTCGCGCGCAGCTCGCCCAATCCCAACACACCGAGCGTGTCGCCGATCTTGCGCAGCATCTCCAGCTGGGAGTTGAGCTCCCGGGGCTGCCCGGCGCCGCGACGCACGAAGATATCCAGGACATCCTTCACCTTGGAGAGATCTTCGCGGATCGCTGCCGCGACGGTCTGCATGAGCTTGACGCTCGGGGCGGACAGATTCTCGCGCTCCTGCTCGATGCTTTCATCGACCGGCAGCAGCTCCGCGAGACGGAAGGAGGCGCGGACCGCCATGACGCGCGGACCGGAGGACTCGGCGCGGCCGACGTAATACAGCAGGTTGTTGAGCAGCTCCACCGCGGGTGTCTGCGCATAGCGGGGCTCACCCTGCTCGTACAGGCGGCGAATCTCGCGATCGCCCAGACCCAGCAGCCGTTTGATCGAGACGCCCCCTTCGAGACCGTTCTCCTGCAACGCCTCGATGACGGCACCGGTCACCCACCACAGCTGAAACACCGGCTGACGCGTGGCGATCTGCTCGAGCTTCTGGGCCACTGCGGCCAGAATGTCCAGGTTCTGCTCCACGCGCTCGCCGCGGATCCAGCCGATCAGGCCGACCTGAAACCGCGCGCGCAGCCGGCGCCCCCACTGCTCCACCGTCAGCGGCGGCTCTCCCACCGTCGCCTCGACCGGCTGCGCCTGCCTGTCCGACTTCAGATTCAACAGCAGCAGCGTGCCTTCGGAGAGCAGCGCACTGCCGCGCACGGCGCGCAGATCATTCAGCAGCGGCAGCAGCACGAGCGCGAGATCCCGCCCGCCGGCGAGCACGCGCTCCAGATAGCTCGGCAACTGCACCATGGCGCGCATCAGTGCATCGAGACTCTCCGCCTGGCTCTTGCGCTCGGAGACGGTTGCCAGCAGGTAGCTCGCGACCTGCTCCATTTCCTCCGCCAGCAGTGCCGCGCCATAGATCTCCAGCACCCGCAGGACGCCCTGCACCTGGTGCAACTCCTGCGCACAGCGTTCGAGCAGCGTGACGTTGTCCGGCTGCTCGACGTAATTCTCGAGCGCCGTGCGGGCGTCCGACAGCGTGACGTTCAGCTCACGACCGACGAAATCCAGCGTCTGGGAAGCGACTTCCGGCATGCAGGCTCTCGGGCGCGATCAGCTGCCGCCGAGCGCGGAGACGGGCCGCGCCGCAGCTGCGGACTTGGTGTCTTCGAGTCGTTTGAACGCGCCCGTGGCACCCACGGGCTCGGGGGTGGCACCCGGCAGGCGGAATCCGGCAGCCGCCTTGCGCAGCCCCGCGGACAGCTCCGCGAGCTTGGCGATCGCGGCGGAGGTCGCATGCGTCGATTCGGCCGTCTGGGCGCTGATCTCCTTCAGGACCTGCATGTTGCGCGCGATGTTCTGCGCCGCACCGGTCTGCTGCCGCGAGCTGCCCGAGATGTTCTGCACCAGGCTTGCGATCTGATTGGACACCTGCTCGATTTCCTCCAGGGCCGCACCTGCATTCTCCGCCAGCAGGGCACCGCCGACGACGTCGGTGGTGCTGCGCTCCATGGAAACCACGGCCTCGTTGGTGTCCGTCTGGATGGTGCGCACCAGGACTTCGATCTGCTTCGTCGCATTGGCGGCGCGCTCGGCCAGACGCTGCACCTCATCGGCCACGACCGCAAAGCCCCGGCCCGCTTCGCCGGCCATCGAAGCCTGGATGGAGGCGTTGAGCGCCAGGATGTTGGTCTGCTCCGCGATGTCGTTGATCAACTCCACGATGTTGCCGATCTCCTGCGAGCTCTCCCCGAGCCGCTTGATGCGCTTGGAGGTTTCCTGGATGGTCTCCCGGATCGTGTTCATGCCATCGATGGTGCGGCGCACGGCATCGCCGCCCTTGTGCGCAACTTCCACCGAATGGCGCGCCACATCGGCGGCCCGCTCGGCATTGCCGGACACCTCCTCCGCGGAGGTGGCCATCCCGCCAGCCGACTCCGTCGCCGAGGCGATCTGCTTGGACTGCGCGCCACTGGCCTTGGCGAGGTGCCCGGAGAGCGCCTGCGTCTGACGGGTGGCGCTGTCGAGCTGGATCGCCGACTGGTTGATGGTGGTCACGAGACCGCGCAGCGCATCCACCGCATAGTTGATCGAGTCGGCGATGGCGCCGGTGATGTCTTCCGTCACCGTGGCCTGCACGGTCAGATCGCCATCCGCAAGGCTCGAGAGCTCATCCAGCAGGCGCAGAATGGCCTGCTGATTGCGATCGTTCTCGCGGCGCTGGGTTTCGACGGCCTGGTGCTGATTGTCCACCGACCGGCGCAACTGCATCGCGGCCCACAATCCGACGAGCGCCAGGATCAGCGCCAGAACGCTCAAGGCCACCGGCAGCCACGGGTGCGAACTTGGCGTCTGTGTCTGCGGGGCCGCGGGGCTGGTCGCCAGCGCCCGCGCATCGTCGCTTGCGGCCCGCGCGGCGCTCTTCGCGGCCGGCAGAGCGGCGGCGGCGCCAACTTCGCGGTGCACCGCCGCGTTGAGGCCCGTATACAGCGCGTCGAGCGTCTTGAGATGCTTCTCGCCCTCGGCCCCCGTGAGCCGGGGCATGCCGAGACTGGGTCCGGTGCCCATCATTCCCTGGATCACCTGACCGAGATAGTCCGCATTCTCGGCGAGGCGTTGCGCGGTCTGGCTCGGATTGGCCCCCGCGGCGGCAAGTGAGCTCACGTCGAGCTGCACGTGTTGCGCACGCAAATCGAATCGCTCGAGCGTGCGTGTTGCATTCTCGAGGGCGGCCCCGGAGAGCGTGCTCGCAACCGTGGCGACCTCCGACAACAGCTTGGGCACGAGGTCGCGGGTCTCGAGGGAGGCGCGATTGGCATCGATCAGCGCCCCGCGGGCCTGCAGCACCGTCGTGGCGTTGTTCAGCAGACGGGTGTAGCGCAGGTCCGCTGCAAACGCCGGCCGCGGGGCGCGCGCCGCAGCATTTCGCAGCTGCGTGAGGTCATCCTGCAGACGGGCAAGGGCTGCCTCATCGCCGTCGGCGGCCTTCTCGACGTCGATCGCGACTGCGTACAGGGTAGCCGGCGCAGCGGCAGCGGGCGGCACGGACTGCGGACGGCCCTGGAGGAAATACGCAACGGCACTGGCGAGCACGAGTAACGCCACGGCGCCCAGCAGCAGCGTCAGCGCCGGACCGACCCGCGATGGTGCGGGTGCGGGGATCATCGGAATATGCTCTGCAGAGGATTCATTCGGGCGCTCTCAAGTGGCCGCTTCGGCAAACGCCGGGCTCTCCAGCACGGCTCTGAGGCTCAGCACGGGCCACTGCTCGCTGGCGCGGCGGAAGGCGCCGGCGAGGTAACGCTCGCACGGGGCCACCGTAGGGGGCGCATCCCCCGAAAATTCGCTTTCCGCAAAGCGGCGAAAGCCCAGCACCTCATCGACCACGAGTCCCGCGGGGATCTCGCGATGGTTGACGACGACGACGCGCGTGTTGCGCGTCACCGGCGTCACGCCACTGCCCACGAAATGACGCAGATCGATGATCGGCAGCAGCTGCCCACGCACGTTGGCCAGCCCTTTGATCCACGCCTTGGCACCCGGCACCCGGGTCACACCGCTTGGAACACCCAGCACTTCGCGGGTTTCCTCGCGCGCGACGAGATACAGATCCCCGGCCAGCCGCAAGGCAACGCCGACCCATTCGCGGCCGCCCGCACTCTCCGGGCTCACCTGCGCAGAGACGGCGCGGCCGCGCCGTTCGAGCTCGGCGAGCAGCTCGAAAGGGCGGTCCCGCAACGTCTTCAGAGGTGCCTCAGCCATATAGCGTTCCGCTCAACAGCACAATTGCAAGCCCTTCGTGCCCAGGATGCTCAGGAGCTGAGCGTCGCCTGTGCCTTCGCGACGAGCTGGTCCGGGGAGACCGGCTTCACCATGTAGTCGATCGCGCCTTGCCGCAGTCCCCAGATGCGATCGGTCTCCTGACCTTTCGACGTCACCATGATGATGGGAATCGTCCGGGTCCGTGGATCATTCGCCAGGGCACGGGTGGCCTGGTAGCCGTTCATGCCGGGCATCACGATATCCATGAAGATCAGATCGGGGCTCATCTCCCTTGCCAGACGCACCCCTTCGGCCCCGTCGGCCGCTGCCGCGGTCCGATAGCCGTGCTTCTCCAGCGCCTTCTGCATGACGTGCAGCTCGGTCGGAGAATCGTCGACGATGAGAATGAGCGGCATGCCAACTACCTCCCGATGTGGGTCTCGATGGCGCTCAGGAGCTCGTCCTTGGTGAACGGCTTCGTCAGATAATGCTCAGAGCCCACGATGCGTCCCCGTGCGCGATCGAACAGACCATCCTTGGAGGACAGCATGATCACGGGAATGGCGCGGAATACCTTGTTGTGCTTGATCAGGGAACAGGTCTGATAGCCGTCCAGCCGCGGCATCATGATATCGACGAAGACGATGTCGGGCTGGTGATCGGCAATCTTGGCGAGCGCATCGAAGCCGTCGATGGCCGTGAAGACTTCGCAGCCTTCCTTGGCCAGAAGGGTCTCGGCCGTGCGGCGGATCGTCTTGCTGTCGTCGATCACCAGCACTTTCAGACCCTGGAGCTTCGTGTTGCTGCCGGTCACGATCTGGGCGACTCCTTCCTTAACTTGGCCACGGCGGCGCGCGGCCACCTCGAATCCAGCGTACACGCAAAACTCGAGCGTCCGCACGCGAGTCCGACGACTCGATTGGCGGGACACGGGGACTGCTGCTGCGCGCAGCGCGGGTTTTAACATATCGGCTACCCCCCTGCTATGCCATGCGCGTCACGTTTTTCGCACCCGGCGCGCCGCGCTCTGCTTCCGCTCGCGCGCGAGCGGACATATTCGCGCATCACCAGCATAATCGGCCCTGAAGCACCCAAGGAACGCGGATGACCGAACAGTTGCGCCTCGGTGTCGTGATGGATCCGATCGACACCATCCGGTTTGCGAAGGACTCGACGCTCGCCATGCTGCTCGCCGCGCAGGCGCGCGGCATGCAGTTGCACTACCTCGAGCAGAGCGATCTGTCCTTGCGCGACGGCGTTGCCTTCGGCCGCGTCCGCCCGCTCACCGTGCGCGCCGATGCGAACAGCTGGTTCACGCTGGGCGAGGCGCGCGTGCAGCGGCTCCGGGAGCTCGACTGCATCCTGATGCGCAAGGATCCGCCTTTCGACACCGAATACATCTACAGCACCTACATCCTGGAGAGAGCCGAGGAGCAGGGTTGCCTCGTGGTGAATCGTCCGCAGGGACTGCGGGACATGAACGAAAAGGTCTTCACCGCCTGGTTCCCGCAGTGCTGTGCGCCCACGCTGATCACGCGGGACATGCGCGAGATGGAGGGTTTTCTGCGCGAGCACGGCACGATCGTCTGCAAGCCGCTCGATGGCATGGGGGGCCGCTCGATCTTCGTCCTCGAGCGCCAGGACAAGAACATGAACGTGGTCTTCGAGACCCTCACCGACTATGGCAGACGCTTCGCCATCGTTCAGCGCTACATCCCCGAAATCGTCCAGGGCGGGGATGCGCGCGTGCTGCTCATCAATGGCGAGCCGGTGCCGTATGCACTGGCGCGGATTCCCTCCGCCGCTGACCACCGGGGCAACCTTGCAGCGGGTGCCCGCGGCGTGGGCCGGCCATTGAATGACCGCGATCGCTGGCTCGCAAGCGAGGTCGGCCCGGTGCTGACGGCGCGCGGCATGCTGTTCGTGGGCCTCGATGTGATCGGCGGCTACATCACCGAGATCAATGTCACGAGCCCGACCGGCATCCGCGAGTTGGACAAGCAGTTCGGACTCGACATCGGCGATCTGCTGATGGCGGCCGTGGAACAACGCCTGCGCGCACGCAAAGCGGCAGCGGTACGGGGAGTCTGAGCGGCGTGCCGCCCCGAAACCTGCCATTGCGCGAGGGCAAGGCACCGGTGCGCGAGCGCCTCGTCACGATGCTGTTCCTCGCCGCGCTGCTGCACGGGGTCATTCTTCTCGGACTGACATTCAACGCGTCCTCGGGATCGAATGCTGCGCCCGGGCTACAGGTGATGCTGGTCTCCGATGAGGTGCCGGCGGCGCAGCAGAACGATTCGGCGACCTATCTTGCACAGCGCACGCAGCTCGGATCCGGCAACACGCTGCAGTCCGTCGCGGCGCGCAATCCGGCCGCCTCGATTCCGATCCCGCAGCAGGCTGGCAGCGCCGATGGGGACTCGCTCGCACCTCACGGGGCGAGGGCCGGCCAACCGAACGAGCGCATCGTGACAACGACCGACTGGCACACCGAGGTTCGTTACCTGCCGGATACCGGCAATGCCGGCGCCTCGGCCGAGCGGCCGCGGCTGCTTGCGCAGCAGAGCGGCAACCAGCCGGGGCCGCAGGATGACAGCGGGCCGGCCCAGCTGACCGGGCCGCAACGCGATGAGCTCTGGGTCACTCCCGACACGAAAGCCGCTACGCTTGCGCCCTACCTTGATGCGTGGCGCCGCAAAGTCGAGCGGGTGGGGACGATTCATTACCCGAGTGCCGCCCGCACCATCGGGCCCAACGCGAGCCCGGTACTGGAAGTCGGCATCGCCGCGAATGGCACGCTTGAGCGAGTCCTCATCCGCCAGTCGAGCGGCGACCCGGATCTGGATCACGCCGCGCTCGAGATCCTCAAGCTGGCGAGTCCCTTCGATCCCTTCCCGCCGGAGCTGGCCCACGAGTATCGCGTTCTGCGCTTCGCCTACGAGTGGCAGTTCGTGGGCGGCCATATGCAGGCGGGGGCCGTCTCCGCCGTTCCTTGAGCCGGCCCGCCTTCGTCCTCATACTAAAGCGCATGAGCGACAAGCCACGTTCGCAAGCGAGTAAGGGCGCCGACAGCGCGACGGCCGCCAGCGCGACGGCCGCCGGCGAGGAGGGCGTCACCGAGAGCAGCGGCTCGAGCCTGACGAACCAGCTGCTGATCGCCATGCCCTCCCTGGCCGACCCCAACTTCTCGCAAACCGTCGCCCTGATCTGCGAGCACACCGACAAGGGGGCGCTGGGCATCGTCCTGAACAAACCCCTGCCGATGCGTCTGTCGGAGGTGTTGTCGCAAATGAAGCTCGAGCCCTCGAACGAGGGAATCGGCGCACTGCCGGTGCTGCGCGGCGGTCCGGTGCATACCGATCGCGGCTTCGTTCTGCACCGCCCCGGCGGGCAGTGGGATCACACTCACAAGGTCTCCGACATCATCCAGGTCACGACTTCCCGGGACGTCCTCGCCGCGATGGCCCGCGGTGAAGGCCCGACCGATGCATTCATCGCACTGGGCTACGCCGGTTGGGAGTCGGGCCAGCTCGAGCGCGAGATGCGCGACAACGCGTGGCTATCGATGCCAGCCGACTCGCGGGTCGTCTTCGAGCTGCCCTTCGAGGAACGCTGGTTCGCCGCCTGGCGATTGATGGGAATCGACGTCGAGTGCCTCAGCCTCGTCGCCGGCCACGCCTGAGGAGCATCCGGGCAGCCCCGCGGCGCCAACCAGGGATCCCTATCGACCGCCTTCCCAATCAGCCGGCGCACACGGTCGTTGCCTTCGACTTCGGCCTGCGTCGCATCGGCATGGCCGCGGGCGATACGCTCACCCGCTCGGCGGCGCCCCGGCCCGCGGCTGCGGTTGGGCCGAGCGGACCGGACTGGAATGCGATCACGCGCGAAGTGCAGGCCCTGCAGCCGCGGGTCCTCGTCGTCGGCGCGCCGTATAATGCCGACGGCACTCCTGGCGCTCTGGCCAGAGCCGCACGCCGGTTTGCGACCGAGCTTACGCGCCGCTTCGGCCTTCCCGTCAACATGGTGGATGAGCGCTGGTCCTCGCTCGAGGCGAACGCCGCGCTGCGGGCGAAGCGCGCAAGCGGGGAACGCCGGCATCGCGTGCGTGCCGCAGACATCGACAGCACTGCCGCCGCGGTGATTCTGCAGCGCTGGCTGGCCGGGGAGGGGTTGGCGAAATGAACGACACGCACATCGAGCAGCAGCGCGCGGACGGCAGTTTGCGCCACCTGCTCACGCTTGAATCGCTGTCACGGCGCGAGCTGGAGCGGCTTCTCGATCGGGCGCAGAGTTATGTGCGTCCGCTAGGCAGCGCTGCGCCGGTGAGCCACGAGCTTGCCGGCATCACCGTGGCCAACCTGTTCACGGAGCCATCGACGCGCACCCGCGTCTCCTTCGAACTGGCCGCCAAGCGCCTCGGGGCCGCCGTCGTCAACCTCGAAGTGCAGCTCTCCTCGCGTGTGAAGGGCGAGAGCATGCTCGACACGGTGTACACGCTGCAGTCGCTGCATGTGGATGTCATGGTGATCCGCGACGCCGAGCCGGGTGTCCCGCAGCTGGTCGCGGCGCACGTCGCCCCGCACGTGAGCGTGCTGTCGGCCGGTGAAGCGCACGTCGCGCACCCGACCCAGGGGTTGCTCGATGCGCTCACGGTCCGGCAACACAAGCAACGCATCGAGGGGCTCAAAATCGCCATCGTCGGGGACATCCGCCACTCGCGCGTGGCGCGCTCCGCCTTTCATGCCTTCAGGACACTCGGCGTGCAGGAGCTGCGCATCGTGGCGCCTGCGGCGCTGCTGCCGGAGGCTGACGAGTTCGCCGGCTGTCCGCGCCATACCCGCCTGGAGACGGGACTGCAGGATGTGGACGTGATCATGATGTTGCGCATACAGAAGGAGCGGATGGGCCAGGCGGATCTGCCGGATGCCGACCGCTACTTCAGCCAGTATGGCCTCACTCCAGAGCGGCTGTTGCTGGCGCGGCCGGATGCGATCGTGATGCATCCGCAGCCGATGAACCGCGGCATCGAGATCGCCTCGGTTGTCGCCGATGGCCCCCGCTCGGTGATCCGCGACCAGGTACGCAACGGCGTCGCGGTGCGCATGGCCGTGCTGGCCGAAGTGGTCGGCTCGCGGGCTGGCTGCCGTTGAGCGCTCCGACTCACCCGCGCGGCACGATCTTCCTCGAAGACGCCGCGGTGCTCAAGACGACCGCGTACGCTGCGGACCAGTTCGTCGTGCGCCTCGAAGCTGCGAAATGCGCCGCGCACGCCCAGCCGGGCAGCTTCATCCATCTCACCTGTGATCCGTCCATTCCGATGCGGCGCCCGCTGTCGATCATGCGGGTCGATCCGCGCGCGGGCTGGGTCGAGATTCTCTACAAGGTAGTCGGCCCCGGTCTGCGTGCCTTGTCCACGCGCAAGCCGGGGGACCGGCTGAGCACGCTGGGTCCGATCGGACACCCCTTCGAACCGCATCGGCAGCGCCCACGACCCCTGTTGGTTGGCGGCGGCGTGGGAATTCCGCCGATGATCTTTCTCGCCGACCGGCTGCGGACCCGCACCGATGCCCCGTGGCGGCCCCTGGTGTTGATGGGATCCGAAGTGCCGTTTCCATTTCGCGCCCGGCCCTCGCAGATCGTGGTCGATGGGATTCCGCACGGCAGCATTGCCTGCATGCCGCTGCTGGAGGAATGGCAGATCGCGAGCCGCCTGGCGAGCCGCGCGGAATTTGCGGGCTGCTTCGCTGGCTTGGTCACGGAGCTCGCAGAGCAGTGGCTCGCCGCGCTCGCGCCGCCAGTGCTGTCTGAAGTGGAGATTTTTGCGTGCGGCCCGACCCCGATGCTCGAGGCGACAGCCCGGCTGGCGCGCCGCTTCGGGCTGCCGTGTCAGGTCTGCCTCGAGGAGTTCATGGCCTGCGGCGTCGGGGGATGCGCGGGCTGCACCGTAGTCGTGCGAACGCCGGCGGGTCCGACGATGCAACGGGTATGCGTCGACGGGCCGGTGTTCGAGGCGGCGAGCGTCTTCTAAAGGCGAATCTCAGGTACGAAGCTTGCTGCTTTGAGCGGATGGCTGTGAACCGTGGAGGGGACGCCATGCAGTTCGTACTCTTTTATCAGTCGCTCGTTTCCGACTGGAATCATCTGACTGCCCATTTCCTGCGCGGCATCGCCAGCGAGCTGCTCGGCGCGGGGCATTCGGTGCGCATTTTCGAGCCCATCGAGGGCTGGAGTCTGCACAATCTGCGCGAGCAGGGCGGCGATGGTGTGGTGAAGGCCTTCCACTCGACCTATCCGCAGTTGCGCAGCAGCCTCTACGACCCCCTCACACTCGATCTGGATGCCGCCCTGGCGGATGCCGATGTCGTGATCGCGCACGAATGGACCGATCCGGGTTTCCTGCGGCGGCTGGGACGTCATCGCGCCGAGCGCGGACACTACAGCCTGTTGTTTCACGACGCTCCGCACCACCCGCTACGGTCGCTGCAGCGCCCGCAAGTGCTGTGGGCGCTCACCTTGACCCATTTCGATGGCGTGCTGGCCTCGACCGAGCGCGTGAGGCGCGTGTACGAGCAGCACCACTGGGCGCAGCGTGCGTGGGTATGGCGGGAAGCTGTGGATACCCGCTTGTTTCATCCGCAGCCCACGCCCGCTGCGGCCTCGTTCGATCTGATCTTCATCGGCGACTGGGGCGATGCGGACCGCGCCACACAGCTCAACGAGTTTCTGATCGATCCGATGCGCACGCTCGGATGGCGCGCCCGCTGCTACGGCGAGCGCTACCCAACTGATGCAGTGCGGACGCTGCGCGCCGCGGGCATCGACTACGGCGGCTGGGTTCCGGACTTCTGTCTGCCGGCGGCCCTGGCAACCGGCCGGTTCACCGTGCACGTACCGCGAACGCTGGGTTCGGCTGGCCTTCGCTGTAGCTCCGTGATCCGCGTCCTGCAGGCGCTCGCATGCGGCATCCCGGTCGTCAGCGCACCCTGGGATGCCTGCGAGGAGCTCTTCGCACCCGGCCTGGATCTGCTGATTGGCACGGATGGTGCGCAGATTCAACGACACCTGACGCAGCTCAGGAACGATCGCGAGCTGGCGCGCGCCGTCACCGCCCATGGCTACCGAACGGTGATGGGACGGCATACATGCAGGCACCGGGCAATGGAGCTGTTGAGCATCTGCGGCGAGCTGCGCAAGGCCGAGCGTAAGGACGAGCTGCGGCGGTACGGGGCAGGGGACCTGGCGCTTCCTGGCAATCTCCCCGCAACGCCTCACGTCGCGGCTGCGCACCGCCCGGCACCGCCGCGATCCCACGCACCGGCTGCCTGGAGCTGAAGTGCCGCCAGTCGCGCCGCATGCGCCAGTCGCGCCACATGCGCCAGACGGCCGGCCGGCGGCGGGCGCTGCGTGATCAGCCGAAGTTGATCTTCGCCTCGAGGTTGGCGCGCGAGTCGGCGCTGCTGAGCGCGGCTTCGAGCTCGATCCGGCCCTGCCGGTACAGATCGCGCAGCGAGACATCGAAGCTCTGGATGCCGCGTTCGCCGCTGCTGAGGATCGCCTCCTTGATCCCGATGACGTCGCCCTTCTTGACCAGCTCGGAGATGTGCGGCGTATTGATCATGACTTCCATCGCCGCGACGCGTCTGCCATCCCGCCCCATGATCAGCCGCTGACCGAGGATCGCGCGCAGATACTGCGACATGTCCAGGAAGATCTGGTTGTGCTGCTCGCGCGGGAACATGTTGATGATGCGATCGAGGGATTCCGCGCAATTGTTCGCGTGCAGCGTGGCCAGCACCAGATGGCCGGTGCCTGCCAGGTGGATCGCTGCTTCCATGCTCTCGCGGTCGCGGATTTCCCCGATCAGGATGACATCCGGAGCTGCGCGCACGACGCCGCGCAACGCGCGCGAATAGGACTTGGTATCGATGCCCACCTCGCGCTGGTTCACGATCGAGCGTTTGTTGGTGTGCAGGAACTCGATGGGATCCTCGATCGTGACGATATGATCGGAGGCGTTCTCGTTGCGGTAGTTGATCATCGCGGCAAGCGAGGTCGATTTCCCCGAGCCGGTCGCTCCCACCATGAGAATCAGGCCGCGCTTGAGCAGCACGAGATCCGACATGATCTCCGGCAGCCCGAGTGTCTCCAGCCGCGGCATGTCGGCGGTGATGTAGCGCAGCACCATTGCCGGAAAGCCCCGTTGCATGAAGACGTTCACCCGGAAGCGCCCGAGGCCCGGCTCGGAGATGGCGAAGTCGAGCTCGAAATCCTCGGTGAAATGCTGGCGCTGTTCGGCCGTCATCAGCGCGAAGGCCGTCTGGCGCACTGTCTCGGGCGTCAGCACCTGCTTGTTGACCGGCAGGATCTGCCCCTCGATCTTGATCTTGATGGGCGCGTTCGAGGTGAAGAACAGGTCCGAGGCCTTCTTCTCCACCATCAGCTTGAACAGCGGCTTGGTGTTGAGCGTCGGGTGGCCGCCGGTCGCGGCGACCGCAAACGTGCCGGTGGTCGCCAGGGATGCCTGCGGCCCGGTCCCGGCGCTCTTCGGCTCCGGGGGCTCCTTCATCGCGATCCGCTCTCGCGCCGGCGTCGTGTTGGCTTCCATCGCGCAGGGCTGCTACATCGACCGGCCGGTCTCTTCTTCGACGATCTGCAGCGCGCCGCCATCATCGACCGCTTTCGATTCGCGCTTGCTCTCCAGCTTGATGCGCAGGCGCAGCTCGTTCTTCGAATCGGCGTTGCGCAGGGCGTCCTCGTAGGAGATGAACCCCGCTTCGTACAGCTCGAACAGCGCCTGATCGAAGGTCTTCATCCCCAGGCGCGTCGAGCGCGACATGACTTCCTTGATCTTCGCGACCTCGCCCTTGAAGATCAGGTCCTGGATCAGTGGCGAGTTGAGCATGATCTCCATGGCCGCGATCCTGCCTGCGCCGGACTCGCGCGGGATCAGCCGCTGCGAGATCAGCGCACGGATGTTCAGCGACATGTCCATCAGCAGCTGCTCGCGCCGCTCATCGGGAAAGAAATTGATGACGCGATCGAGCGCCTGGTTGGCGCTGTTCGCGTGCAGTGTCGCAAGCACGAGGTGGCCGGTTTCCGCGAACTGGATGCCATACTCCATCGTCTCGCGATCGCGCACCTCACCGATCAGAATGACATCGGGTGCCTGGCGCAGGGTGTTACGCAGCGCATTGCTCCAGGAATCGGTGTCCACGCCCACCTCGCGATGGGTGATGACGCAGCCTTTGTGCTGGTGCACGTACTCGATCGGATCCTCGATTGTCACGATATGGCCGCGCGTCTTCTCGTTGCGATAACCGACCATCGCGGCGAGAGTTGTCGATTTGCCCGCGCCCGTACCGCCTACGATGATCACCAGACCGCGCTTGGAGAGCACGACCTCCTTGAGGATCGGCGGCAGATCGAGCTCTTCGAGCGTGGGAATCTTCGCGTTGATCAGGCGGATCACGCAGCCCGTCGCGCCCTGCTGCACGAAGGCACTCACGCGGAAGCGGCCGATGCCGGGGGGTGCGATCGCGAAGTTGCACTCCTTGGACGCGTCGAACTCCTTGGTCTGGCGATCGTTCATGATCGCCCGCACGAGGGTGCCGGACTGTTCCGGCGTGAGCGCCCGCTCGCTCTGCGGACGGATCTCGCCGTCGATCTTGATCGCCGGAGGAAAGCCGGCGGTGATGAACAGGTCGGAAGCTTTCTTCTCCGTGACCCGGCGCAGGAGGTCCTGCATCAATTTGATGGCCTGGTCGCGTTCCATGGATTCCTCTCACGCCCGACAGGCGCAGTTTCCGCTCTGGGGGCGGCAGATGATGCGCAGCCGGGCGGCCGTTTGCCGCGCGCCAGGCCGCAAGTTCGTGCAGATTGCAGCGCCGGGGGCGCTAAAAGCCAGTCGCTGTCGCCGCGGCGTCATCACAATGCGTCTTTGTTCTGCGCCTTGAAGCGCGCTTCTTCCTTCGTGATCTGGTTCTTGCTCACGAGCTCCGTCAGGCACTGATCAAGAGTCTGCATGCCCTGGGCCTGGCCGGTCTGGATCGCGGAGTACATCTGGGCGATCTTGCCCTCGCGAATCAGATTGCGGATGGCCGGGGTGCCGATCATGATTTCGTGCGCCGCCACCCGTCCGCCGCCGACGCGCTTCAGCAGCGTCTGCGAAATGACGGCCCGTAGTGACTCCGAAAGCATCGAGCGCACCATTTCCTTCTCCGCCGCCGGGAACACGTCCACGATGCGATCGATCGTCTTGGCCGCCGAGCTCGTGTGCAGGGTGCCGAACACGAGGTGCCCGGTCTCCGCCGCGGTCAGCGCCAGCCGGATCGTTTCCAGGTCACGCATTTCACCGACCAGCACCACGTCCGGGTCCTCGCGCAGCGCGGAGCGCAGCGCCTCCGTGAAGCCGAGCGTGTCACGGTGCACCTCGCGCTGATTGACGAGGCAGCGCTTGGACTCGTGCACGAATTCGATGGGGTCCTCGATGGTGATGATGTGGTCCGGACGGTTGTCGTTGCAGTGGTTGACCATGCCGGCCAGCGTCGTCGACTTTCCCGAGCCGGTCGGTCCGGTCACGAGTACCAGTCCGCGCGGCAGCATGCACAGATCGCGGAAGCTCTTCGGCGCCTTCAGATCATCCAATGACAGTATGAGGGAGGGGATGTTGCGAAAGACTGCCCCTGCGCCCCGGTTCTGATTGAACGCGTTCACGCGAAAGCGCGCCAGTTTCGGGATCTCGAACGAAAAGTCGGTCTCGAAGAATTCCTCGTAGGCCTTGCGCTGCTTGTCGTTCATGATGTCGTAGACCATGCTGTGCACCTCCTTGTGCGCCAGCGCGGGCATGTTGATGCGCTTCATGTCGCCGTCGACGCGGATCATTGGCGGTACACCGGCGGACAGGTGCAGATCCGACGCGTTGTTCTTCACGGCGAACGCCAGGAGTTGGGCGATATCGACGGCCATGCATGCTCCTCATTCGATTGCTGAAAGTCGTGCGCGGCGCTTTCAGCACGCGCCTGCGGTGCTTTCAGCACGCGTCCAGGCAGGAACGCAGACAACAGCGCGAATCCTGCGTCTGAGCGCACCGCGAGTATAACGGAGGGGTTCGGTATCCAATATGTTAATGGGTCCGCAGAATTTACCGGAGCACCTGCGATTGGTCCGTCAGCGTCTGGCGGCGGCCGCCACGGCGGCCGGCCGGAGTGTCGATTGCATCACACTGCTCGCCGTCAGCAAGGCACAACCCGCCGCCAGCATCCGCGCGCTTGCGGCCCAGGGGGTGCGGCATTTCGGCGAAAGTTATCTGCACGAAGCGTTGGCGAAGATGGGCTCGCTGGGCGATCTGCCGCTCGTCTGGCATTTCATCGGGCGCGTACAGGCGAACAAGACGCGCGCGCTGGCTGGCGCATTCGACTGGATACACGGGGTGGACCGGTTGAAGATCGCCGAGCGCCTCTCGGCCCAGCGCCCCTTTCACGCAGCGCCGCTCAATGTATGCCTGCAGGTGAATCTCGCCGCGGAGAGCGCCAAGGGCGGCATCTCCACGACGCAGCTGCCGGCACTCGCGGCCGCGGTGGCCCGGTTGCCGCAACTGCAACTGCGTGGCCTCATGTGCCTGCCACCGGCTGAGAACGACCCGGCGCGGCAACGTGGCTGGTTTGCCGCTTTGCGTCGCGAACTTACGTCCCTCAATGCCTCCGGCGCTGCCTTGGATACCCTGTCAATGGGCATGAGCGGGGATTTCGAGGCGGCCGTGCAGGAGGGAGCGACGATCGTGCGCATCGGTACGGCTCTGTTTGGTCCGCGAGACCCGTAAGGCGCTGCCGGTGAAGTACAATCGTTTCGAATGAGCACCCAACATCTGGCCGTCCTGGGCGGTGGCAACATGGGGCGCGCGCTGATCGGCGGATTGCTTCGCCGCGGTACCCGCCCCGAGCACATTGGCGTCGGCGAGCCTTCCGCGTCCCGTAGAGCCGACCTGTCGAGCGAGCTGGGCGTGGCGGCGAGCGCGGATAATCTGCTTGCCATACAACGGGCCAGCCTCGTCGTGCTGGCCGTGAAGCCCCAGGATGTCGCATCCGTGCTGGCTCCCCTGCGGCCCTTTCTCGAGCGCAGCCGTCCGCTGGTCGTATCGATCGCTGCGGGCATCCGGCTGCGTTCGCTCGCGAGCTGCTGCGGCGCGCGTGTACCAGTGGTGCGCGCCATGCCCAACGCACCTGCGCTCGTCGGCGCGGGCACAACCGCCCTGTTCGCACCGTCGGAGGTTTCCCCGGCGCAGCGCACGCAGGCCGAACGGGCCATGCAGGCGGTCGGCGAAGTTGTTTGGGTGGCAAGCGAGGATGAGCTCGACGTCGTGACGGCGTTGTCCGGCAGCGGGCCGGCCTACTTCTTTCTGCTTGCCGAACTCATGAGCCAGGGTGGCATCGCCCTGGGCCTGGACCCGGCCGTTGCGCGGCGCCTGGCCGTGAGCACCCTGCACGGCGCCGGTCAACTCGTCCAGGTGGATGGCGAGCTCGAGCGACTGCGCGCAGCGGTCACCTCCCCGGGGGGCACGACCGAGGCGGCGCTGCAACATCTGCAGGCCGCCAACCTGCCGGCGATCATCGCCGCTGCGATGAGCGCAGCGACGCGGCGCAGCCGCGAGCTCGCCGCCCACGCCGACGCGCCGCGTTGAATCGCTGGCGGCACGAGAGCTCATGAGCGCGCTCATTTTCATCTTCGACACGCTGCTGTCGCTCGCCCTGTTCGTCTTCCTCGCGCGCTTGCTGCTGCAATGGGTGCGGGCCGATTTCCGCAATCCCATCTGCCAGGCGATCGTGCGGCTGACCAATCCGCTCATCCTGCCGCTGCGCCGCATCCTGCCCCCGATTCGCAAAGTGGATACGGCCTCGGTGTTCGCCGTGCTGCTGGTCGCGTTCGTCAAGGTAGCCGTGCTGCTCGCCCTCGAGGGCTCTGGTCTGCCCGATCCACTCGTCTGGATCCGCTTTGCCGTCATCGAGATTGCGCGCACTGTTCTGTGGACGTATTTCTACGCGATTTTCCTCTACGCGCTGCTCAGCCTGATCGCCCCGGGCGGCTACTCGCCGCTGCAATCGGTGCTGGCAACGGTTTGCGAGCCGGTGCTGCGGCCCTTTCGACGACTCATTCCGCCGCTCGCCGGCATCGATCTGTCGCCGTTGTGGGCGGGAATCGCGATCCAGGCCATTCTGCTGCTGCTGCACTGACTCGCTCGCGTGAGTCGCCTCGACGCATCGCTAGCCGGCGCGCCTTGCACCCGCATGCGGCGCCTGCGTTGTTGCGAAACACGCTCTTACGGATGACTCCGCACCGAGAATCGCAGCACTGCGGCACGTCGCGCGCGCGCTGCCCGCAGGCCGCGAGCGCCGCGCACCGCGCGCCGGCTTCGTTTCTCGCATGCGCAAACCCTGAAAAAAAAGGCATTTGCGCATCAACACAAACGAAATAATGCTTGCGAATGCGCCCGCATGTGCTATTTTTCGCGCCGAATCACTTGCGCGCGGCGGCACCGCGCTCAATCACAACATTCGAGGAGTAGCGCAAAATGGCGAAAAAAGGTGGCGCACCGACCAAGTCGGAGGTCCTGACGCAGATTTCCAAGGACACGAGTCTTTCCCGCAAGCAAGTTGGAGCCGTGTTCGATTCCCTGGGCGGCGTGATCCGCAAGAGCCTGAGGGGCAACGGGCTGTTCACGCTGCCCGGGCTGTTGAAGTTGAAGGTGGTGAAGAAGCCTGCCACGAAGGCACGCGAAGGCGTCAATCCCTTCACCGGCGAGAAGATGACGTTCAAGGCCAAGCCCGCGAGCAAGAAGGTGCGCGTGCTGCCCCTGAAGAGCCTGAAGGCCATGGTGAATTCCTAAGGATTCCACCCACCGCACGCGGATGGGAACAACCCGGCCAGGAGCCTGACTCCTCGGCCGGGTTTATTTTTCCGCAGCTCGCTCAGGATGGGGCGTCGGCCTGCAGGAAGGTCAGCACGAGCTGGCGCAACTCCGGCAGCCGGCCGTGTAAGAAATGACTCGCGCCGGCCAGCACGCGCACCGTCGGCGTGGGCGATACGCCCCGTGCCCATTGCAGCACCGCTTGCGCATCGAGCACCTCGTCGGCGTCTGCCTGCACGATGAGCCAGGGACAGCGGCGCTGGCGGATTTCGCTCACATCCAGACGGCCGAGGCGCGCGACCGCCGGCGCCACCGCCACGAGACGCTGCGGCGCGGCGCGAGCCGCGGCACACACGGCCACCGCTGCACCGAACGAGAAGCCTGCCAGCCACAGTTGCGCCTGCGGCCAGCGCGCGCGTCCGTATTCGACGACGGCGAGGGTGTCTTCGAGCTCACCGCGGCCGTCGTCATACTGGCCGCTGCTTGCCTCGACCCCGCGAAAATTGAACCGGATGGCCGGCGCACCGAGCTCCTCGAAAGTGCGCGCCAGCGTGTAGACCACTTTGTTGTCCATCGTCCCCCCATACAGGGGGTGCGGATGACACACCACGGCGAAGTGTGCGGGCGGCCCGCTAAGCGCCTGCGGAATTTCGATGAGGCTCTGCAAGGCGCCCGCCGGCCCATCCACGGTGCGGCGCTCGGCGTGCGGCGGTTTGCTCGACATGCGGGTAGCCGTCAGCGGATTGCGATGAGCTCGATCTCGAACAGGAGCGTCGCATTCGGCGGGATATCGTTGCCTGCGCCACGGGCACCGTAACCCAGCGCGGCGGGCACGATGAGCTGGCGAAGCCCGCCTGCCCGCATGCCCACCACTCCCCGATCCCAACCCGCAATCACCTCTCCGCCGCCGACGAAGAAGCTGAAGGGTGCCCCGTGATCGCGCGAGCTGTCGAACTTGCTGCCCTTGTGATCCGCAGCGCCAGGTGCATAGATCCAGCCCGTGTACTGCACCACCGCAGTCTGACCCGTGGTCAGCGCCGGGCCGGTGCCCGTGCGGATGTCCGTGATGATCAGACTGTGACCGGGCGCGGTCGGCGCGGAGTCCGAATTTGCGGGCGACTGCGCGAACGCGGCCCCGCCGACCAGCACGGCGCACGCCAGCAGCGAGCAGGGACGGCGCATCACATCGCCGCTCCGGGCAATCCGGCCAGGCGCACGAGCAGGCGGTTCAGCCGTTGCACGTACGCGGCCGGATTGGCGATCTGGCCACCTTCGGCCAGCGTGGCCTGGTCGTAGAGCAACAGGGCAAGCTCTGCGAACTCGTCCTGGTCGGTGAGGCCATCCAGATACTTCACGATGGCATGGCCTGTGTTGAGCTCGAGCAGCGGCTTGGATTCGGGCACCTTCTGACCGGCTGCCGAGAGGATGCGCCGCATACTGGCTCCCAGGTCGTGCTCACCGAGCACGAGGCACGCGGGTGAATCTTTCAGCCGGATGCTGATGCGCACCTCCTCCACCCGCTCCCCCAACGCATCCTTGACGCGCTTGAGCAGACCCTTGCTCTCCTTCAGCATGGCATCGCGTTGCTTGCGCTCCGCCTCATTCTCCAGGGTGCCAAGCTCGAGGTTGCCCCGCGCCGCATCCTTGAAGCGCTTGCCCTCGAAGCTCTCGATCTGTCCCATCACCCACTCGTCGATGCGTTCCGCGAGCAGCAGCACTTCCAGCCCATGGGCGCGCAGCTGCTCGATGTAGGGGCTGGAGCGTGCCGCCTCGAGCGTCTCGGCGATCAGATAATAGATCTGCTCCTGCCCCGCCTTCATTCGCTCGAGATACTGGGCGAGACTCGTGTTCGGCTCGCTGCCCTCCTCATGCGAGCTTGCAAAGCGCAGCAGCGGCAGGATGCGCTCGCGGTTGGCGGGGTCCTGTGCCAGGCCTTCCTTCAGCACCGCCCCGAACTCCCGCCAGAAAGCGCCGTATTTCTCGGGTTCCTCCTTGGCGATCCGCGCCAGCAGATCGAGTACCCGTTTCGTGAGTCCGCTGCGGATGGCCTCGACCTCCGGATCCTGCTGCAGCAGCTCCCGGGAGATGTTCAGCGGCAACTCGCTCGAATCCACGATACCTTTCACGAACCGCAGGTATTGCGGCAGAAACTGTTCCGCATCGTCCATGATGAACACACGGCGCACGTACAGTTTCAGACCGCGGGCGGCATCCCGCTGCCACAGATCGAAGGGCGCCCGCCCGGGCAGATACAGCAGACTCGTGTATTCGCGCTTGCCTTCCACCTTGTTATGGCTCCAGGCAATCGGATCCGTGGAGTCATGGGCGAGATGCTGATAGAACTGCTGGTACTGCTCGTCGGAAATCTCCGTCCGCGGCAGCGTCCACAGCGCCTTGGCCTGATTGACGACCTCGTAATCGAGAGAGGCTTCGCCTTCCTTGCGCATGCGCACCGGAAATCCGATGTGATCGGAATACCGGCGGATGAGTGAGCGCAGCCGGAAGGGATCGGTAAACTCGCGCGCGTCCTGCTTGAGGTACAGCGTAACGGTAGTACCGCGTTCGGGACGGGTGACGCTCTCCACCGTGAAGTCACCCTCCGCGCTCGACTCCCAGCGCACGCCCGCATCGGCTGCGGTGCCAGCTTTGCGCGAGACGACCTCGACGCGCTCGGCGACGATGAACGCAGAGTAGAAGCCGACGCCGAACTGCCCGATCAGCGCGGAATCCTTCTGCTGATCCCCCGAGAGGGAGCGGAAGAACTCCGCAGTCCCCGAGCGGGCAATCGTGCCGAGGTTCGCGACCGCATCCTCGCGCGTCATGCCGATGCCGTTATCACGTATCGTCAGGGTACCCTTCGCCGGATCCGCATCGACGCGGATCTCGAGCTCCGGATCCTGCGCCAGGAGCGTGGGATCGGCGATCGCGGCGAACCGTAACCGGTCGTTCGCGTCGGAGGCGTTCGAAATGAGCTCGCGCAGGAAGATTTCCCTGTGGCTGTACAGGGAATGGATCATCAGCTTCAGCAGGTCGCGGACCTCGGCCTGAAAGCCCAAAGTCTGCTTTTCGGCTGTCTGCCGCCCGGGGATGGATTCAGTGCTCGACATGCTCGCTTCCGCCATGGCCGATTGGCCGCCACGAGCGTGCGATCTTGGGAATGTCTACGGAAAATTCAAGAGGCTTAGCCGTTCAGCTGCACGAGCAGCGCGGCTCCCAGCCCGCATACCACCTGCCCCAGCGGGGCGGCGCGCGCCGCGGCCTCGGCGATCGCGCAGGTCGCGAGGTGACGACACGCGTGGGTGAGATCGTCCAGCTCATCCCACCAGAGCAAGAGAAATTCCATGCATGGGAGCCTACGCAGCGAACGCGACGCATGGCGTGCTTGAGCTCACAATCATCGCTCGGCCCGGACGCGCTCGCTTGCACGACATATCGCGCCTGCGTAGGCTTGGGCGAACATGCACGTGCGAACCTGACACACGCCGGTGACCATGAAGCGCATAGTCGTCCTGAATCCCAAGGGGGGCTCGGGCAAGACGACCATCGCGATCAACCTGGCCAGCTACTTCGCCTCGCGCCAGCAAAGGCCGGTCCTGATGGATTTCGATCCGCAGGGCTCGTCACTGCGCTGGGTGAAGAAGCGGCAGCCGTCTCAGCCGGCGATTCACGCGATCGCAGCGTTCGAGACCGACAGTCGCACGACGCGCGCGTTCCAGTTGCGCGTTCCGGAGAACACCACGCACGTCATCGTCGATACGCCGGCCGCGGTCGACCCCCGTCAGCTGCCGGAGGTGACCCGTGACGCCGACAAGATCGTCGTGCCCGTGCTGCCATCGGACATCGACATCCATACCTGCTCGCGCACCATTCGCGATCTGCTGCTCGTCGCCAAGATCAGGCGTGAGGACGATCGCATCGGGGTGATTGCCAATCGCATCCGGCGCAACACCCTCGCCTATCAGGCCCTCATCCGCTTCCTGCACACGCTGGGCATTCCGATCGTCGCGACGATCCGGGACTCGATGAACTACGTGCGCGCGGCCGAGCTGGGCATCGGCGTACATGAGATGAAGAGCTATGTCGCCCAGACGGATGTAGAGCAGTGGCGACCTTTGGTGGAATGGCTCGAGCGCTCCGCGGGCGCGCAACCGGCACATGAGCCGCCGGTGCCGGCGATCGTGACCGCTTGAGCCGCGCTCAGGCCCCGCTTCAGCGCTTGGGGGGCTTGGTCCCTGCGGCACTGCCGTCGGGAGCGGGCGGTGGCTCCTCGAACGAATCCCGCATCCGGTCCGCCCAGCTCTTGTAGTTGGACCAGGTGTACAGATTGCGCGTGATCGCCGCCTGGCGCGTGCGGGCGCGCTGCATGCGATCCAGCCAGCTGGCGTAAGGATCGGCGGCATCCGCAGGACCCGGGGGTTTAGCAGTGGACGGAGACTCCGGGCGCACACCCGGCAGATCGTCCCTGCCCCTGTCTGATGAGCTCATGATCGCTCCTGAGATTTCCCAGCAGAGTACGGTTTAGCGGCCAGGGGTGCCGGAACTGGATCACAGGCGTCCGGAGTGTTGGATTGGATGGGACGCAGATCTCGCGCCGGTGCGCGTCGAGCGCAGTCGCGCGCAGCGTTATGTCATGGCACGCCGCGCAAGCGGGGGTTTCAGGCGACGAGACGATACACGGGCCGATAGATGCTGCCCGGCAGCTTCATGCGCCGCTGGGCGACAAAGGCGGCCAGCAACTCATCGAGCAGTCGCATGATTTCGGGATCGCCCGAAAGCTCGTACGGGCCGTGGCGCTCGATGGCGTGGATGCCGTAGTCCTTGACGTTGCCGGTCACGATGCCGGAGAACGCGCGGCGCAGATTGGCGGCCAGCTGATGCGGTGCCTGGGCACGATCGAGTTGCAGGGCGCGCATCGCCTCGTGCGTCACCTCGAACGGCAGCTGGAAATCGTGCCGCACCGACAGCAACCAGTTGAAGTTGTAGGAATCGTTGTGGTGCCGGCGGAACTCGCGCACCGCCGACATCGCGCCCACCATGTGCCGGGCCACCTGCGCCGGGTCATCGATGATGACCGTGAACCGGCGGGCCGCATCGGGCCCGAGCGTTGCGCCGACGAACCGCAGGATATGCTCGAAGTAGGCAGCGCTGTCCCGGGGTCCCGTGAACACCACCGGAAAGGGCTGCTCGCGGTTGGCCGGATCGAGCAGCATGCCCACGAGGTACAGAATCTCCTCCGCGGTACCGGCGCCGCCGGGGAAGACCACCACCCCATGCGCCAGGCGCACGAAGGCCTCGAGGCGTTTTTCGATGTCGGGCAGAATCACCAGCTGATTGACGATCGGATTCGGCGGCTCCGCGGCGATGATGCCGGGCTCCGTCACCCCCAGGTAGCGGCCGTGCTCGATGCGCTGCTTTGCATGGCCGATCGTCGCCCCCTTCATGGGGCCCTTCATCGCTCCAGGTCCGCAGCCGGTGCAGACATCGAGCCCCCGCAGGCCCATCTCGTACCCGACGCGCTTGGTGTACTGGTACTCCTCGGAGTCGATCGAATGCCCGCCCCAGCAGACGACGAGATTCGGACGGGCTTTGTGATCGAGCACGCGCGCGTTGCGCAGCACGTGAAAGACCGCATTGGTAATCGAGCCGGAGTCCTTCAGATCGAAGCGTCCGCTGTTCACGATCTCGTTGGAGATGAAGACGACATCGCGCAGCACGGCGAACAGATGTTCCTTGATCCCGCGGATCATCTCGCCATCGACGAACGCCGCTCCCGGCGCGTTACGCATCTCGAGCTTGATGCCCCACGCCTGGCGCAGGATCTCGATGTCGAAATCCCGGTAGCGATCGAAGATCTCCTTGGCGTTGTCCGTATCCGCGCCGCTGTTCAGCACGGCGAGCGCGCACTTGCGGAACAGGGGGTACAGACCGCCCTGCCCCGAGTCGAGCAGCTTGCCGATCTCGAGTTGGGAGAGGTTCTCGAGGCTGCCGCGCGGGCCGACGCGGGCGTCGACGAATTCGGAAATGATGCTGCTGTCCACGCGCCGGAATCGTCCGCTGCCTTCGTTACGGCAGGATCTCGATGGGGGCGTTGTCCGGCGTCAGCAGCCAGATCTCCAGCATGTCGGAGTTCGAAACCGCGATGCAGCCATCGGTCCAGTCGCGGCTCTCGTAATAGCTCGGGTCGTGCTTGAGCTGGTTGGGCAGGCCGTGAATCATGATGGCCCCACCCGAGTCCCAGTGGTTGCGGCGGGCATGCTTCAGATCCGACTCGTTCGGATACGAGACCTGCATGGAAAGAAAGTAATCGCTGCGCGGGTTACGGCGCACGAGGCGGTACGTGCCCTCCGGGGTACGGAAATCGCCGGCGCGCTGCTTGGTGCCGACCGGATTGAGCCCGAGGGCGATCTTGTAGGTGCGTACCAGGGTCTGACCGTGCATCAGATACAACTTGCGCTCGGCCTTGCGCACGACGATGTGATCGACGGGCGGCAGCTTGTCGGTCGAGCGCATCATCACCCGCTCGGATTGCGGCAGGGCATCGCCCCAGGCGGCAGCTGCCGCGAAGAGGGCCACCGGCAGCAGCACTGCCATCAGCAATTTTCCGGCAATCAGTCTCATCTTCCGTTCAAACAAGCACTTGCGTGGCTTTGCGGATTATAGGCGGTCATTGTGCAAGCGGCGATGTACATTCGTCACAGCTGTCACAGGTCTCGCGCTGCGGAAGCTGGCAACTGCACCGGTTAGACGTTGCATCACACTTTGCGTTCTATATTGTCGCGCCGGGCGCGAAGGGGGGCCGTGCGTGAGCCGATCAGCCAAGCGGTACAATGATCCCATGCTCGGCTGGCGCTCCAAACTGCGCACGGCGCGATCATCGGGCACCGCCATGCTCGTTGCCGCGCTGCCCGCGCTTCTCGGCGCGTGTGCGGCCATCTCCAGTGAGCCGGTCAGCGAGAAACTCGACCCCAGCACGGCGACCACCGTCATCGTTGTCAGCCATCCGGTCGAGCTGGTATCGGGCGGCGGGCTCGCCCGCTCCACTCGCGACCCTTTCGCATATCTGGCACCGTTCGAAACCGACCGGATGGGCGAGCGTGTGCTGTTCCTTTGGATTTCCGCCCCGCAGGCCGCCGGCACGTCGGGGGGTCCCCGGGTGCTGTGCAATGGCGCGCCCATCCCGCTGCAACCCTTGACGCCCGAAGGTGCAACGACCGGACCACCGGTGCATGCCAGTCCAGGCAGCATGACGCCGTCGGGCGCCGATGCGGCGGAACTCTCCGAGCTCCACGTTTCGCATGCTCCGTATCTGCGGCCCGTTCCCTGGAATGCGCAATGGTATTTCCACCTGACCACGGACGGACTGCGCTGTCTTGCCGGCGCAGATGCCATCGCCATCGAGATGCCCGGGCCCGCAGGCACGGAGCAGTTCAACGCCGATCACAAAGCCGCCGCAATGCTCAGCGCCTTCGCACGGCGATTTTGAGCGGCGCCGATCAGGCCGGACCTGCGACGACATCCTCCACGCGCGGCATGACGACCTGCGTGCCCGGATGCAGATCGGCGAGATCCACATCCGGGTTGTACTGCTGCAGCAACCAGATGGGCAGCTGGGCAAACCGCTGGGTCACGGTCCACAGGTTGTCGCCCCGACGCACGATATAGACTTCCGTCCCCACGATGCGGTGCGCGGCGAAGTAGCTCGCCTGCAGCTCCTGATGATAGGTGCGGCGCCGCGCTTCGAACTCTTCCCGTGAGACCTGCGCGAATGCAAGCTTGATGCGGTGCCCGATCAGGACGGGGCGGCCGAACTTCATCCGGTTGAGCTGGCGGATCCGGGCGGCCGACAGTCCCAGCCAATCGGCGTAATGGCCGAGCGTCTCGGCCGCCGCGACCCGGATCGTGTTGTCCTTGGCGACCGAATAATCGATTGGGTCCGCGTTCTGCTGCGGATCGGCCGACGGGCCCAGCGCCGGACTCAACTCCTCGGCCTGGGCAGCGGAGACCGGTTGCGCGTTCTCGGCCGGCCCGCGGGCGGTTGCAACGGCTGCCGCCTCCTCGGCACTTTCGCGCTCGGCGACGGCTGCCGGTACCGCGCCGCCGGCGACGGCGGGCAGCGGGGATGGCACAGATGCCGCCCCGCTCAATGCTTCCGCGGTGGGCCTATTCGTCGTTGGCAGCACGGGCGCCCCGGTGATGACGGGGGGCAGGGATGCCAGCAGGCCTGCCCCGGCGAGGGTGGGCTGCGCGGCCGGCAGTACCAGCAGCTGCTGACCTTCGAAAATGAAGTCGCGATTGCGGATGCCATTCACGGTGAGCAGCTGCGACTCGCTCATGCCGACTTTCGCGGCGATCTCGCCCAGCGACTCGCCCTGCTGCACGATGTAAAGACCGGCGGCTGCAGGGTTCTGGTGTCCTGCAGTACCGCTCGCTGCGCTGGCGACGGGCGCAGAATGCGCGGTGCCGGCGGATTCCACCGGCGCAGCGGCACTGGCCACAACGCCGGCACTGGCTGCAACCCTGGCCACGGCCGGGGTCGGCGTGCCCGCAATGTTAGCCGCCGCAATGCGGGTGGGCGGGGCATTGACCGGGATGCTGGCCACGACCGTGCGTGCGGAGCGCGCGGCCGCTGCGGTCTCGGACGCCTTTGCAACTGAACGTGCCGTGCTCCTGGCAGCGGACGGCACGGCGTTGGTATTCGCAGCCACGAGCGTCGTGGAAAGCGATGCCGGCAGCGTGATCGTCCGTCCGACCCGCAGGTTTGCACTCGTCCGGATGCGATTCAGGCGTGCCAGCGCTTCCGCCGAGACGCCGGTCTGCTCGGCAAGACTGGCGATCGTATCCCCGGCGCGCACGCGATAACGCCGCGGCTGCGGTTGCCCCGCGTACAGCTCCCCGGGAGCGAGGCGCTGCGCCAGCTCCTCGCTGCTCCATTTCTGTGCATCGAGCGGCAAGCGCAGGTGATACGCCTTCGGCACATGCCGCTGCCCATTCCACACCGAACGCAGCAGGGCAGGATTCAACTCGCGCAGCTTCTGCTCACTGATCCTCAGGATCCGCTCGAGCGCGTTCACCGGCACGAATGCCGGCACCACGACCTCCTGGAACTTCGCCTCGCCGGCGCGTTCCACCGGCCCGAAATATTTTTCCGGATCGCGGTCGATTGCCAGCGCGGCGAGGAAGGAAACGTAGAAATTGCGGGAGGCGAAGCCGAACGTGCGGCCCTTGTAGTTGCGTACGATGCGTACGATGTCGTCGGTACCGAGTGACTCCTTCGCCCGCCGAACGCCTTCGGCACCGTGGTTGTACGCCGTCAGCGCCAGCGGCCAGGTCCCGAGAAGCCGATAGTTATAGGCGAGCAGCTGGGCGGCGGCCTGGGTCGAGCGGAACGGGTCCAGCCGGTCATCGACTGCGCTGTCGATGCGTAGGTAGCGCCGGCCCGTCGAGCGCATGAATTGCCACAGCCCGGCCGCGCCGACCTTCGAATAGGCTGCCGGGTTGAACGACGATTCCACATGGGGAAGCACCGCCAGCTCGGCGGGCAGCCCGAGATTGGCGAGCGTTTCGGCGATGTGTGTCTCCCATGCACCCGAGCGGATCAGGCCGGCGCGAAAGCGGTCGGACTGTCCAAGCTGGAAGCGGATGTCATCGATCGCTTCGAGCAGCCGCGCAGGAGTGCCCTCGCTTCCCCACATGTCCCGGATCCGCTGGTCCTCCGGCGAGAGGCCGGCGCCGTTCGCGGCGGCGATCCGCCTGAGGGCTGCCGCGTAGCGCGCCTTGGCCTCTTCCACCAGCCGTTCGCGCTCGTGCGGTGGGGTGTATGGGGCGAAATGCAGCGTGTCATAGACGACCGCAAGGTTGTACTGGTCGTGCAGGAAGCCGGCGTTCGTGTCGATCTGCGAGTACACCCGGATCCAGAACTGCACATCGCGCTCGAGCTGCGGCGGGCGCGGCATCGGATCCTCCGCGCCCATTGCCCGGACAATCGACAGACTCACCAGCAATATGCCCAGCAGCAGCCGTGCGACCTGCCCGCGCGCCACGGCTTTCCCCCATGTCGAGTTCATTTACACCCCGGACAAACGCAGATTCGATTGTGCATTCAATGGTTTGTTCATCGGTCGACCATCCTGCCTAGGTCGCCCGCGCGCAGCAGCGTCGATGATCTTGACAGCGCCGCCCGTGCGAGCGATCGGCGCACACTAGCGGGCAGCGGCGAGCGGCGCCGTGAAGCAGTTATGACAGTCGCATAACGGGCACTGCGTCACACTTGAACCACGTCGCAGATACAACATGTCACGCGCAGAGGGGGTGGGCGCGATCTGGCACGGGCGTTGCTTCTGTCCTTGGCAAGAGCGAACAGCAACGGGAAGAAAGCGAGCTAGGGCATTCCAAGAAAACGCGGGTTCGGCAAGCAGGATGATTCTGCCGGGCACCACGTCGACCGACAACAACGAAGAAGACACACTCCTCCACACAAGCAAGCGACCGATACCCCGCGCAAGCGGGGTTTTTTTGCCCGCAATCCGCGCCGCCGCCGTTCGCGGATCTCAGCCGCCCGGCGCTGCTTCGACAGCTCGGTGCCCGGGCACCCGCGCGGCGAGCCGCGCGGTCAGCCGCACTTCGAATCGCCGCAGTTCAGGCAGGTCATGCAGCCATCCATCATGACGACGGCGGCCGTGGAGCACTTGGCGCACAGCTGTGCGCCGGCCGGAAAGTGCGATTTCGAGAAGGCGTCGGTCTGCTTGGCGCGCAGCTCGAACTCTGCGCGCTTCTCGTCCACGAGCTTCTGCTGGTGCTGATCGAGCTGGGGCTTGCGCATCAGGCCGATCGTCTGCAGATGCTTCTCGATGACGTGGCCGAGCTCGGCGATGATCGAGGGCATGAACTTGCCGCCCGGCTGCCAGTAGCCCCCGCGGGGGTCGAACACCGCCTTGAGCTCCTCGACGAGGAACGTGACATCGCCGCCTTTGCGGAAGACGGCGGAAATGATCCGCGTGAGGGCGACGATCCATTGAAAGTGGTCGAGGTTCTTCGAATTGATGAAGATCTCGAACGGCCGGCGCTGCTCGTAATCGGTGCCCTCGTTGAGCACGATGTCGTTGATCGTCACGTACATCGCGTGATCGGATACCGGGGTCTTGATCTTGTAGGTCGAGCCGATGAGGACTTCCGGACGCTCGACCTTCTCGTGCATGCGCACGACCTTGGAGGTCTTGCCGCTCTTGTCGCGAAAGACATCCGGATCATTCGGCACGGCGGCGAGCTTGGTTTCCGCGGCCTTGTCTTCCGGCTTCTGGACCTGGTACTTGACGATCTTGCGCTCGATCTTGATGGCCATGGTGTTTCCTAGTAGCGCCCGTAATACCCGTCGCGAATGGCGTCGAACAGATTCGCCGCCGTGTGGATCTCTCCGTCGTACTCGATCTCCTCGTCGCCGCGGGCCTCCACGACGGAGCCGTCATCGAGCGTGAACTTGTAGATCGTCTTCTTCAGGTCCTGCTCCTTCACCAGCACGCCCTGGAAGGCCTCGGGATTGAAGCGGAAGGTCGTGCACCCCTTCAGTCCCCGCTCGTGCGCGTACAGATAGATGTCCTTGAATTTGTCGTACGGGAAATCCGTCGGCACATTCGCGGTCTTCGAAATCGATGAGTCCACCCACCTCTGCGCCGCCGCCTGCACCTCGACGTGCTCCTTCGGATTGACGTCGTCAGAGGCGATGAAGTAGTCCGGAAGCCGCTCGGACTCCGCCGTCGAGCCGGGTTTCGCCTTGGGATTGACGAGCTCGCGATAGGCCAGCAGCTCGAAGGAGTAGACGTCCACCTTCTCCTTGGACTTCTTGCCGTCGCGGATCACGTTGCGGAAATAATGGTGCGCGAAGGAAGGCTCGATGCCGTTCGAGGCATTGTTGGCGAGTGACAGCGAGATCGTCCCCGTTGGCGCGATCGACGTGTGGTGCGTGAAGCGCGCACCGACTTCCGCCAGCTCATGCACCAGACCCGGAGCGACCTCCGCGATGCGCTGCATATAGCGGCTGTACCGCGCATGCAACAGGCGCCCGGCGATCCGGGCGCCGGGCTTCCAGCCGTCGCGGACCATTTCGGGGCGCTTGCGCAGCATCTCCTTCGTCACGCTGAACTCATCGTTCATGATGGGAGCCGGTCCCTTTTCGCGCGACAGCTCGAGGGCCGCTTCCCAGCCCGCCACGGCCATCTCGCGCGAGACGTCCTCGGTGAACCGGATCGACTCCGGTGAGCCGTACTTCATCCGCAGCAGTGCCAGCGTGCTGCCCAGGCCGAGAAAGCCCATCCCGTGGCGGCGCTTTCGCAGGATCTCCTCGCGCTGCCGCTCGAGCGGCAGACCGTTGATCTCCACGACATTGTCCAGCATGCGCGTGAAGATCTTCACGACCTCCCGGTACTCGCGCCAATCGAACTCCGCAAGCTCCGTGAACGGATGGCGCACGAACTTGGTGAGATTCACCGAGCCCAGCAGACAGGCACCATACTCCGGCAGAGCCTGCTCGCCGCAAGGGTTGGTGGCGCGGATGTTCTCGCACCACCAGTTGTTGTTCATCTCGTTCACGCGATCGATGAGGATGAAGCCCGGCTCCGCGAAGTCGTAGGTGGACGTCATGATCACGTCCCAGATGCGCCGCGCCGGCAGGCTCTTGTAGATCCTGCAGGCGACGAGTCCATCGTCGTTGACGACGTAGCCCTCGTGAATCTCCCATTCGCGCCAAACGAAGTGCGCCGCGTCGGCCAGATCCGGCCGCTCGCTCTCGTATTCGTGGCGTGACAGCGGGAAGGCGAGCTTCCAGTCGCGGTCCTCGCGCACGGCGCCGATGAACTCATCGGTGATGAGCAGCGAGAGATTGAATTGCCGCAGCCGGCCGTTCTCGCGCTTCGCGCGGATGAACTCCATGACATCCGGATGGCCGACGTCGAAGGTGCCCATCTGTGCGCCGCGCCGGCCGCCGGCGGACGACACCGTGAAGCACATCTTGTCGAAGATATCCATGAACGAAAGCGGCCCGGAGGTGTAGGCCCCCGCACCGGACACATAGGCACCGCGCGGGCGCAGCGTCGAGAAGCAGTAGCCGATGCCGGCTCCCGATTTCAACGTGAGCCCGGCCTCGTACACCTTCCTGAGGATATTGTCCATTGAGTCGTGGATCGTGCCCGAAACGGTGCAGTTGATCGTCGAGGTCGCGGGTTTGTGCGCAAGCGCTCCGGCGTTGGAGGTGACACGGCCGGCGGGAATGGCACCGCGACGCAGCGCCCACAGAAACTGCTCGAACCAGTGCTCGCGCATTTCGGGCTGCTCGACATCCGCCAGCGCACGGGCAACCCGCTTGTACGTATCGTCCATCGTCCTGTCGATGGGCGAGCCGTCCTTTGCGGTCAGGCGGTATTTCTTGTCCCAGATATCAAGCGATGCATCCTGAAAGGCAATGGCATCGATCTCTTTGGGTTCGATCTTCACGACGGTATTCATGAATCCGCGGCGCTCCGAATGTTGTACGCCCAATGAACGGATTACAGGATTGTCCGGACCCGTCGCGCGACGCTGGCGCCGGCACGCGACCGGCTACGGAAGCTGCGCCACCGACGCCCGGATTGGCCGGACCCCCTGAACCTCCCCGATCGCGTGATCCTGCTCTCGCCTTCGCGAACACAAGATCTTGTGTCGGGGTCGAAAGCCTAATGAGGCTACTCCCGGCAGTCAAGGCTTCCCAGGACATTATGCCCGCGCGAGTTTTCTTTATATATTCATAAGCTTACGCGGATCACCGCGGCGGGGTGCGCAGCGCTCGCGTCGCTAAATCCTCGACAGGGCTACCGCTAGATATTGTGTGCCCAGGCGATGCACAGCTTGTCCACAACTTAGCTCACAGGCAAAGCCCGCGGTACCGGTCTCATCCCCTCATGCATGGTGCCGCACGGCCATCGTCCATAGTGCCGCACGGCCATCGTCCATGGTGCCGCACCGCCGCCATCGCCGTACGGCTTGCAGGCCGCGCCGGCCGCCATCCTGTTGGATCGGCGGCACGCGTAGCGCTCCGCCGCGTCGACGATGTTGGTTGCGATGCCCTTGAAAGGGACCGGGGCGGCCACAGATTGCTTTCAACCATATATGCAATCACATCTGGAGGAATCGACATGAGCATCGTTCGTTACGAGCCTTGGGCCGTGGTGCACCGCCTGCACCAGAGCCTCGATCAGTTTTTGGGCGAAGCGCTGAGTTCACCGCAGACTGACGGATCGCCCGGCGTGAGCTGGGTTCCGCGAGTGGATATCCACGAAGAGAAAGACCGGTTCGTCGTGCTGGCGGACGTGCCCGGGGTCGATTCCAAGGACATCGACATCACTGCCGAGCAAGGCGTGTTGACGGTTCGCGGCGCACGGCGCTCGGCAAAACGCGACACGCAGAATGGCTATGAACGCGTGGAGCGCGTCGCCGGCAGCTTCCTGCGCCGTTTCTCGCTGCCTGAGAGTGCCAACACGGAATCGATCACGGCCACCCAGGCCAACGGTGTGCTGGAAGTCAGCATTCCGAAGCAGCCGCAGGTGCAGCCGCGCCGCATTTCCATCGGCACTAAGCCGAACTGATCGATCCTGCGCGCCGGACCTCGCGGCATCGGCGCGCACATCCTGCCCGGCGGCGGTACAGCTTCCCCTGCCCGCTGCCGGGCGTTATGTGAATTTCCACGCGACGGGCACCGCTCACAGGCCGTGCCCGCAGTCCGTGCAGTACAATCGGGGGCCATTCCCGCTCGATCCGCGCAACATGAAACGCATCGAACTCGCCTGCGCCGCCTGGCTCGCTCTCGCGGTGGTGAGTCTTCCGGTCCGCTCCGGCATACCGCCCGCGGTCGGCGATACGCCCGTCCCGTCGCTCTCGCCGATGATCAAGAAGGTCTCGCCGGCAATCGTCAACATCGCCACACGCGGCACCGTCCACGAGAAGGGTCCGCAGAATCCGCTGCTCGATGACCCCTTTTTCCGCCGTTTCTTCGATGTACCGCAGGATTCCGCTCCGCGGGACCGGCCGTTTCAAAGCGCCGGCTCGGGCGTGATCTTCGATGCGAAAAAAGGCTACATCGTCACCAACGCGCACGTCGTGGAGAATGCCACGGAGATCACCGTCACGCTGCAGGACGGTCGCGATGTCAAGGCAGATATCGTCGGCAGCGATGAGCCGTCCGATGTCGCCGTGCTCAAGGTCAAGACGGATAACCTCGTGCAGATTCCGCTCGGAGACTCGGCCAAGGTGGAGGTCGGGGACTTCGTGGTCGCCATCGGCAACCCCTTCGGGCTGCAACACACCGTCACCTCGGGAATCATCAGCGGTTTGTCGCGCTCCGGAATCAACCCGGACGGTTACGAGGATTTCATTCAAACCGATGCATCGATCAACCCTGGTAACTCAGGCGGCGCGCTCGTCAATCTGAAAGGCGAGTTGATCGGTATCAACACCGCCATCCTCTCGCGCAGCGGTGGCAACATCGGCATCGGCTTTGCCATTCCCGTCAACATGGCGCACAGCGTCATGGACCAGCTCGTGCGCTACGGCTCGGTGAAGCGCGGTCTGCTGGGCGTCAGTATGTATACGGTGACGGCAGACATTGCCCAGTCGCTCGGCCTGGCGAATGCTCAAGGGGCGCTGGTGTCGCAGGTCGTCGAGGGCTCGCCCGCCGAAAAGGCCGGCATCCACACCGGCGATGTCATTACGTCAGTGAACGGACAGCCGGTCAAATCCAATGGCGAGCTGCGCAACGCGATCGGATTGATGCGGGTCGGGGATGCCATCCAGATCGGGTTGGTGCGCGAGGGTAAGCCGCTGCGCGTGACGGCCACCATCGCCAGCGCCTCCTCACCCGCCACGCAACCCGCCGCACCGCAAACCATTCACAGGGCATTCGACGGGGCTGCCCTGGCGGATGCGCCGAACGCCGGCGGCGCGTTGGTGCGCAGCGTTGAGCCCGGCAGTGCCGCCGCGCAGGTCGGATTGCACACCGATGATGTCATCGTCGGTGTCAACCGCAGTCGGGTGGCGAGCGTGCAGCAACTGCGCGAGCGCGCGAAAACCGCGGGGGTCATGGTGCTGGAAGTGCGCCGCGGCAGCGCTATCGTGCTCATCCCCCTGCGCTGAGGAACCGCACAGAAGGGCGTGGCGAGCCGCTCTCGGCCGCTGGGCGAGAGCGCGCGCAGCGGCATAGAACCGCGGCAGATCCCCAGCCTCCCGCGCCAGCAATTGTTCGAATCCCGGCACGCAGTCATAGTAAGTGGCAATCGAGGCCAGCTCGGCGTTGTTGAGCCCTTCCTGCAGCCACTGCTCGTAGTACCGCACGCTCAATTGATGCTCGAGCGCGTAAGCCTGCTGGGTGACATGGGCCAGCTCCTCGGCCTTTTTCTGCCGCATCTGCGGCGCGGGCAGTCCCGAGGCGTACAGCTTTTGCAGCTGTGCGCGCCCGCTGGAAAACAAGCGGATGAAAGCGCGCTCCTTGTCCCGATCATCGCGGAACGTCTGCATCAAATCCGGACGACCGCGCAGTTCGAGCCAGCGCTCAAGACCGACCTCCTCCACTGTCGTCGCGAAGGCCTCGTTGAATGCTGAGTCGTTCTTGACGTACAGCAACTGGTGCGCAAGCTCGTGGAAGATGATGCCCGCCAGCTCGCTGTCCCCATACCGCATCATGGTGCTGAGCACCGGATCGGCAAATTTTCCGAGCGTCGAGTATGCCGGCACGCCCCCCACCGTGACGTCGAAGCCCCGGCGGGACAGACTGGCTGCGAACGCCCGCGCGCGCTTTTCGGAGAAGTAGCCGCGGTACGCCACGCAGCCGGCGATCGGGAAGCACCAGCGCTTGGGCTCGACGGAAAACTCCGGCGCGGCGACGACGTTCCACACGACGAAGGGCCGGTGGATATCCGCGTAAGTGCGATAACTGCGATTGTCCGGCAGATGCAGCGAGCTCACCGCGAAATCCCGAGCGGCGCGCACCTCGGTGAGCCGCTCGCGCAAACTCTGCGGTGTGCGCGGATCGGACAGCACCGAGGCAATGGGCCGCCGCTCGCGCAGCACCTTCCATTGACCGGCGGCGGCCTGCGCGAGATACACGGTCCCGCACCCGGACAGCGCGCCCAACGCCACCGCAATCAGACACAGGCGCAGCACCCGGATGGTCTCGGTTAACATCATCGTATGGAAGTCTACTTGGTGGGCGGGGCTGTACGGGACCGGCTGCTCGGCTTGCCGGTCCGCGAGCGTGACTGGGTCGTCGTCGGGGCGCAGCCGCAGGAGCTGGAGCGCGCGGGGTTTATTGCCGTCGGCCGCGAGTTTCCGGTCTTCCTGCACCCGCAGACGCACGAGGAGTACGCGCTGGCGCGGCTCGAGCGCAAGGTGGCCCCTGGCTATCGGGGGTTCACGACCCGTTTCTCGCCCGATGTGACGCTCGAGGAGGATCTGCGACGTCGTGACCTGACGATCAACGCCATCGCCGAGAACGCCTCCGGAGAGCTCATCGATCCCCATGGTGGCCAGCGGGACCTTGCAGCGCGCGTGCTGCGGCACGTCTCGGCCGCGTTCGCCGAAGACCCTGTGCGCATTCTGCGCGTGGCGCGGTTTGCGGCACGCTTTGCCGCGCTTGGCTTCGGCATTGCTGCGGAAACCCTCGCACTCATGCGGGAAATGGTCGGCGCCGGCGAAGCCGGTGCGCTCGTACCCGAACGGGTGTGGCAGGAGACGCAGCGCGCCCTCGACGAACCGCATCCGGAGGTATTTTTTCAGACGTTGCACGCCTGTCAGGCGCTGCAGGTCATCTATCCGGAGCTGGCGGCACTGTACGGCGTTCCCCAGCCAGCGCGCTGGCATCCCGAGATCGACACCGGCGTGCACGTCATGCTGGCGCTGGGCTACGCTGCGCGCACCGGTGCCTCCGCTGCGGTTCGCTTCGCCGTGCTGATGCACGATCTGGGCAAAGCGCGCACGCCGCCGGCGCGTTGGCCAAGTCATCACGGACACGAGGAAGCGGGCGTGCCGCTCGTCGACGCCCTGTGCACCCGGCTGCGGGTGCCCAATGACTATCGCGAGCTCGCCCTGCTGGGTGCGCGCCACCATGCGCAGGTGCACCGCGCTGCCGAGCTGCGCGCCGAGACCATCCTCAAGCTGCTCGAGGCCACGGACGCCATGCGCCGACCCGAGCGATTTTTCGAGCTGCTGCTGGTGTGTGAAGCGGATGCGCGCGGGCGCACGGGTCTGGAATCGCGACCCTATCCGCAAAGCGGCTATCTGCGGCAGGCGCGGGACGTGGCCGCCGCCGCGCAACTGACCTCGCAGGAACGCTCCGGACTCGAGGGCGCTGCGATCGGTGCGCAGCTGCGAGCGAAACGCGTGGCCGCACTCACACAGCTGAAAGCGTCCACCGACCTGTCGGCAACGTATTGAGACCGCATTCGCAGCCCTCGCCCCAGCGCGGACGATCGCGGCGTCAGTGCACGATGCCTTGCGATGCCAATACCAGCAGCGCCGCCCCGAGCACGATGCGGTACCAGGCGAAGATCGTGAAGCGATGGCTCTGTATGTAGCGCAGCAGCCATTGCACCGCGATGAAGGCCACGACCCCGGACACCAGGAAGCCGAGCCCGAGCGCGCTCCAGTCCTCGGTTGCCGCATCCCCCCGGGACTTGAGCAATAGATAGCCCGTCGCGGCGAACATCGTCGGAATGCCGACGATGAATGCGAACTCCGTTGCCGCCGGCCGGAACGTCAGCCCGGCCAGCATGCCGGCGAAGATCGTGGCCGCCGAGCGCGAGGTGCCGGGAACGAGCCCCGCGACGAGCTGCAGCAGCCCGACCCACCAAGCCACCTTCCAGCTGACCTGATCCGACACGGGCTTGCGGGCCACGTACAGCTCGATGAGCAGAATCGCCACGCCGCCGACGAGCAGCGCGATGGCCACCGGAATGACCGTTTCCGGCAGCTTGAATCCCCGTCGCGTGGCAACGAATCCGCCGACCAGCGTGATGCCCACCGCGAGGGTGAGTTTGGCCAGGTAGTCCCGATTGGCCGGCTGCTGGAAGCGCATCAGCAGATCGGTCAGCCGGCGCTGATAGATCAACACGAGCGCCAGAATCGCGCCCGCCTGGATCGCCACGTTGAACAGGTCCGAGCGCGCGCCCAGGAACTGCTCGGCGATCAGCAGATGCCCGGTGCTCGAGACCGGCAGGAATTCGGTGATGCCCTCGATGATGCCGAGGAGAAAGGTATTGAGGCTATGGGTCACGGATCTCTCGGCTGCCGGAAGGCGCGCGTATGGTAGCGCTTTAGCGCCACCGATCAGCGGCCTGCGTCACAACGAAGCGCGCAGATCCTGATACGCAAATCCCCGCAGCGCCGCCTGCACGCCGCGCGTCAGTGCCATCACCTTGAACGCCTCGCCCATTTCCCCCGGCATGAGCAGTCTGCGGGCTTCGCCAGCAACCTGTGCCCGGGGCAGCGCCTGCCTCACCTCGGCCACCATCCGCTCGATACCCGTGCCGAGCAGAAATGCCGCCTGGGTCGCGAAACCGCTGACTTCGAGGCCCACCGCCACGGCCGCCTCCGCCACGCGTGTGAAATCCACCCAGGCGGTGATGTCCTGTACGCCGACGTTGATGAACGGATCCTCGTGCGCCCGGTGTTTGAAATGACAGCGCAGCGTGCCCTGCAGACGCTGCGGATGGTAGTAGTGCGGACGCGGCAGGCCGTAGTCGCACAGCAGCAGCGCGCCCCGCTCGAGGCATCCCGCCATGCCGGCGATCCAGGGCGTCAGGCGCCAACACACTTCAAATGCATAGCGCTCGGGCAACTGCCACTGAAGGCTGCGCAGCAGGCCGGCAAGGCGCAGGTCGGCTGCGGCTCCCGGTTCGCTCGTGCCTTCGCACCATGTCAGCCGACCCTCATCGAGGGCCACGCCCAGCTCGCGCGCCGCGCCGGCACGGATCACGAAGCGCTGAAACGGCAAGGCATCCAGGATTTCGTTTGCGAGGATCACGCCCCGCAGCGAACCCGGTAAGCGCTCCAGCCAGACGACACGCTGCCGCAGCGCCGCCGGCAGATTCTGCAGCCGCTGTCGCTGCCGATCGGCCAGATCGGCGCTGACCTCCAGAATTGCATAACGCTCCGGCAACGCGTCGGTCGCATCGAGACAGGCGAGGATCGTCGCGGCCAGCACCCCGGTACCGGCGCCCACTTCCAGGATGTCTCCGCCGGTCTCGCGCAGCAGCTCGGCGCACTGCGCCGCCACACACCGGCCGAACAGCGCGGAGACTTCCGGTGCGGTGACGAAATCGCCAGCCGCGCCGATCTTCACGCTGCCGGCGCTGTAATAGCCGAGGCCCGGTGCATACAGCGCCAGTTCCATGAATCGCTCGAACGACAGCCATCCCCCGGCGGCCTGCAATTCCCGGATGATCAGCGCGCGGGCAGCGTGTGAATGCGCCGCTTCCGCGGCCGAGAGTGCCGGCAGGATTGAGTGTGCGCCGGATGCAGTCATAATCGCGACCGATGGCGACGCACCCACCAGGACCGCTGACGGGTAAAGTGGCACTCGTGACGGGGGCCGCTCGCCGCGTCGGAGCGACCATTGCACACGCGTTGCACGATGCCGGCGCCGATGTGCTCCTGCACTTTCGCTCCTCGTCGGAAGCCTGCACGGCACTGGCTGCGGAGCTGAATGCCGTACGGCCCAACTCCGCGGTGACCGCCGAAGCGGATCTGCTCGACCTGGGACAGCTGCAGGGCTTGCCGTCGGCCGCCACGGCGGCATTCGGCGGACTCGACATCGTGGTGAACAACGCCTCGACGTTCTATCCAACCCCGGTCGGCGACATCACCGAGATCGACTGGAACGATCTGCTCGGCACCAACGTCAAGGCTCCGCTGTTTCTTGCGCAAGCCGCCCAAGCGGCCTTGCGTGCGCGCCAGGGACTCATCGTCAACATCGCCGACATTCACGGCATGCGGCCCCTGCGGCGCCATCCCGTGTACAGCATTGCCAAGTCCGCGATGATCATGCTCACCCGCTCGTTGGCGCGGGAGCTGGGTCCGGACATCCGCGTCAATGCCGTCGCTCCGGGACCGGTGATGTGGCCGGAAGACGGCATGGATGCGGCGCTGCAGAAGGAAATCATCGAGCGCACCGCCCTCAAGCGCTCCGGCTCGCCGGGGGATGTCGCGCGTACCGTGCTGTTTTTCGCGACCGAAGCGCGGTTCATCACCGGCCAGATCCTGGCCGTGGACGGCGGCAGAAGCATCGGCTGGTAGCTCATCCGGCACCCGCGGGGCACGCGGCAGGCGCCGGCATCCGCTGCATCGGGTGAGCGCCGCGGTCGAATCGCTGCCAGAGCTCCCCGATCGTGAGCCCGGCGCAAGGGTGCATCAGATCTGGGGCAAGTTCCGCGAGCGGTCCTAGCATGTAGGCGCGCTTGAGCAGATCGGGGCGCGGCAGCGTGAGCTTTGGCTCACTGCAGATGAGCGTGCCGTACAGCAGAATGTCCAGATCCATGCTGCGGGGAGCCCAGCGGGCGGCGTCGCGCGGCCGGCCGCAGTGCATCTCGATCTCGTGCAGCCGCTCGACGACGGCCTGCACGGGGTGCTCCGTGGTAAACGCGGCGACGCAGTTGATGAAGTCATCCCCCTGGAAGCCCACCGCACGGTTGCGGTACCAGGAGGAGAAGCGGATATCGGGAAAGGCGCGGGCGAGCTCCCGCGAGGCCTGCGCGAGGTGGCGCTGCGGATCGATGTTGCTGCCGGCAGCGACATAAACGTGTGGCATGAGCTGCTCTCAGGCGCTGTCGCGCGAGGTCAGATCGGCTCGCGTACGCTCGATGGCGACTCCGACGTCGCGCGAGCCCCGGATGGCTCCCGGCTTGTTGACCGACACCCGCACCCACTGCAACTCGAACTCCCCGATGAGCGCCATCGCGAGCCGGTGCGCAAGCGTCTCCACCAGGCGGAACTCGGAGGCCTCGACGAATGCGATCACCCGCTTCGCCACCTTCTTGTAGTCGAGGGTATCGCGCTCGTCATCGCTCAGCGCCGCGCGCCGGCAATCCACGGGCAGCTCCAGATCGATCACGACCGACTGCCTGACGCGGCGTTCCCAGTCGATGAAGCCGATCAGACATTCGACGCTCAGTCCGCGCAGGAAGATCAGATCGCCGCTGCGGGTCGCATGGGTCATGTGGGAATCAATCCAGGTAGGCGGTGAGTTGCGGCAGGGGTGGTCTTGCGGCGGTCGATGCTCTTCAGGCAGGCGGCAGTGATTGCAGCGGCCACTGCGCGCGCGCGTGGATGGCGAGCGTATCGTGCTGGCCCGCCTGCAGGCGCGCCAGCCCGGCCACCGCGATCATCGCAGCGTTGTCCGTACAGAACTCGATCCTGGGATAGTACACGCGCCCGCCGTGATGCCCCACTGCCCGGTCGAGTTCCGCGCGCAACGCCCGATTGGCGCTCACACCGCCGGACACCACGAGAGTGTTGAGGCCCGTCTGCTCCAGGGCGCGTACGGCCTTGACCACGAGAGTCTCCACGATCGCAGCCTGCACCGCGTACGCGATGTCTGCCTTCATCCGCTCCGTCAGCTCACGCGAGCGCACGGCATGCAACACCGCGGTCTTCAGCCCCGAGAAGCTGAACTCGAGGCCTGGTCGATCGAGCATGGGGCGCGGAAAGCTGAACGGGCCGCCGCGGCCCGATTCGGCGAGGCGCGCCAGCTCGGGCCCGCCCGGATAGGGCAGCCCGAGCAGCTTCGCGCTCTTGTCGAACGCCTCCCCTGCCGCATCGTCCCGGGATTCGCCCAGCAGCGCATAGCGACCCACGGCTTGCACCTGCACCAGCAGCGTATGGCCGCCGGATACGAGCAGCGCCACGTGCGGAAATGGCGGAACCGCGGCCTCGAGCAGCGGCGCCAGCAGATGACCTTCCAGATGGTGCACGCCCACTGCGGGCACACCCCAGCCATAAGCCAGACTTCGCGCCAGCGCCGCACCGGTCAGCAATGCCCCGATCAGGCCGGGTCCGGCGGTATAAGCGATCCCTGCCAACTGCGCGGGGCTCGTACCAGAGCGTTGCAGGACCGAGCGTACGAGCGGCAACAACCGGCGGACATGATCCCGGGAAGCCAGCTCCGGCACGACACCGCCGTAGAGGCGATGCAGCTCGACCTGGCTGAACAGCTCGTGCGCCAGCAGCCCCTCAGCTGCGTCCAGCACCGCCGCCGCGCTTTCGTCGCACGAGGACTCGATCGCCAGCACGCGCACGTTTTTTGCCTTTGCCCCGGGGCTCAATTAGAATCCCCCGCCCTTTTGTCCTGCCTGCCACCTGGCAGGGACATCAAATGACCGATCACGTCGGGAACTGCTGAGGTTTCGATGCCGAGCGTCCGTGTCCGCGAGAATGAGTACTTCGACGCCGCCCTGCGGCGCTTCAAGCGCGCATGCGAGAAGGCGGGCATCCTCACCGAGCTGCGCCGGCGTGAATTCTACGAGAAGCCCACCCAGGAGCGGAAACGCAAGAAGGCGGCGGCAATCAAGCGCCACATGAAGCGCATCTCGCGCGACGGGATACGGGCGGCCCGCTGAGGCGAGCCACGGCGAGGCGTGCAACGCTGCCGCGCACCCGGGTCTGAGATTCGCACGATGTCACTCAAGGATCGCATCACCGAGGACATGAAGAGCGCAATGCGCTCCGGTGAGAAGGACCGGCTTTCGACCATCCGGCTCATTCTGGCGGCGATCAAGCAACGTGAAGTGGACGAGCGCATCACCCTGGACGACGGCCAGGTGCTCAGCGCGCTCGAGAAAATGATCAAGCAGCGGCGCGAGGCGATCACCCAGTTCGAGGCCGGCGGCAGAGCCGACCTCGTCGCCAGGGAAACTGCCGAAGTCACTCTTCTGCAGAGCTACCTGCCCGCGCAGATGAGCCCGGCCGAGCTGGATGCGACGATTACCGCGGCCATCGCCGCTACGGGGGCGGCCTCGATGAAGGACATGGGCAAGGTGATGGCAGCGGTGAAGGCCAAAGCCCAGGGGCGCGCCGACATGAGTGTCGTGAGTGCCCGCATCAAGCACAAGCTGAGCGGCTGAACGATCATCGCAGCCGGGCCCCGAGGGAGCCTGTGGGAATGATCCCCCAAACCTTCATCGACGAGCTGATCGCCCGCGCGGATATCGTCGAGGTCATCGGCTCGCGCGTCCAGCTGCGCAAATCCGGGCGGGAATTCAAGGCCTGCTGTCCCTTTCACAACGAGAAGACGGCCTCCTTCTGGGTGAGTCCGGAGAAACAGTTCTACCACTGCTTCGGCTGCGGCGCGCATGGCACCGTGCTGCGCTTCCTCATGGAGCACGACCATCTGCCGTTTCCGGAAGCCGTCGAGGAGCTCGCATCGCGTCTCGGACTCGAGGTGCCCGAGGACCGCGCCGCAGGCGCCGTCGCACCGCGGCACATCGATGCACCGCTGTACGAGATGATGAGCCGGGTGGCGCGTTTCTATGCGGACGCATTGCAGGCAGACGAGCGTGCCCGCGCCTATCTCACCGGGCGCGGGCTCGATGCGGAGACCATCGAGCAGTTCGGGATCGGTTATGCGCCCAACGCCTGGAACGAGCTCCTCAGGCGTTTCGGTACGGCGGAGGATTCGCGGCGTGCGCTGAGCGAGCTCGGTCTCATCGTCGAGCGCGATCGCGGACAGGTGCGCGATGGCGAGCGCCACTACGACCGGTTCCGCGACCGGATCATGTTCCCCATCCGCGATGGGCGCGGCCGCATCATCGCCTTCGGCGGTCGGATACTCGATCAGGGCGAGCCGAAGTACCTCAACTCCCCGGAGACGGCACTGTTTCATAAAGGGCGGGAGCTGTACGCTCTGTACGAAACACGGCGCAGCAGCTCGCATCTCGAGCGACTGTTGATCGTCGAGGGCTACATGGATGCCGTGCGACTGCACCAGCACGGGGTGCGCTATGCAGTGGCCACGCTCGGCACGGCGACGACTGCCGAGCATTTGCTGCGGATTTTTCGCATGGTCGGCGAGGTGGTGTTCGCTTTCGACGGCGATCGGGCCGGGCGCGCAGCGGCGTGGCGGGCGCTGCAGCACGCCCTGCCGCAAATCCGCGCAGGCCGCGAGATCCGCTTTCTGTTCCTGCCCGATGGGCACGATCCGGACTCGCTCATCGGACTCGAGGGACGCGCGGCCTTCGAGAAGCGACTCGAATCCACCGTGCCCCTCTCGCAATATCTGATGCGCGAGCTCACTGCAGAGGTCCATCTGACCGAAAGCGGCGGGCGAGCGCGCTTTGCGCGCAATGCCGGCGCACTGATGGCGAAGATCCCCGACGGGGTGTATCGGGACCTGCTCGTCGAACAGATCGCAAGAGTCGTCGGCGTCGGGCGCGAACGCCTCGAACAAACATGGCGGACGGGCGATTCAACACCAACATCGGCCGCCGCGGCGCCGGCCCTGCATGCGATGCCAGCACGGCTGCGCAACGCGGCCGGGCGCGGCAGCCTGGTTCGGCAGGCGATCTCGCGTCTTTTGATGTTTCCGGCGATCGCGGCGCAAGTCAGCGAGGCGCAGCGGCGGGGGCTCGATGCGTCCGCGGAGGCCGGCGTCGGCCTGCTGCGCGAGCTGCTCGATGAGTTACGGCTGCAACCGGCGCAGAACGCAGCCCAGGTCATCCAGCGGTGGTCGGGCAAGCCCGGCGCCGAATCGCTCGAAAAACTGCTTCAGCGCGAGCAGCTCGTGGCCGATGCAGGGATCGCGGCAGCCGAATTACGCGCAGCCCTGGCAAAGCTTATCGATCTGGTGTCCACGCGACGGCTGCAGGCGCTGGAGGCGAAGGATTCCGCCACCGGCCTCGATTCGGAGGAAAAGCAGGAATATCTGAGACTTATGGTGCTCCGTGGCCCCCGCGACGCGCGCGGCGGGTAGCGCGGAATTTGGCGTTTGGGCGCCTGTCAAATAGAATTGCGCGCTTTGCTTTGGCGCCCCTTGAAGCGTGGTTTGCGGACCAGCACATAGGGGATCGGCTCTCATTGTCCCCCCGAACCATGACACGCAAGCACAAGCTTCCCACCCCAGCCAAGAAACGCCCCGCGGCCGAGTCCCGCAAGCCGGTAAAGCCCGCCCCCGCCGCCGAAAAGTCGGCGTCTGCCGCGGTCACGGTTCGCGAGAAGGACCGGCAGAAAGTACGGCCCAAGGCCGCGACGCCCCGCAAGACGATCGAGCCCGCGGCAACGCCCGCGCCCAAATCTGTGGCCCCTGCCGCGCCGGACGCGGCCAAGGCCGGCGAGCCGCGTGCGGCCGGCGTGAAGAACGCTGCCGAGAAAAAACCCCTCGGTATCGAGCGCCGCGCCCCCGTGATGCCGGAAGATCGCCAGTCTCAGTTGAAGCTGCTCATCGCGCGTGGCAAGGAGCAGGGCTATCTCACCTACGCGCAGGTGAACGATCACCTGCCCTCGGAGATCGTCGATCCCGAGCAGATCGAAGATATCGTCAACACGATCAACGATATGGGCATTCCGGTGTACGAGAAGGCACCGGACGTGGAATCGCTGCTGGCCACCGAGCCCTCGCAGCCTGCGGACGAGGAGGCGATCGAGGAGGCCGCTGCCGCGCTGGCCGCACTCGACGCCGAGCTCGGCCGCACTACCGATCCCGTGCGCATGTACATGCGCGAAATGGGCACCGTGGAGCTGCTGACCCGCGAGGGCGAGATCCGCATCGCCAAGCGCATCGAGGAAGGCCTGGATGCCGTGCGCGGCGCGCTGGCGATGTATCCGGCCACCTACGATTTTCTGCTCAAGACCTACGAGCCGGTGAAGGCCGGGCAGGCCCGGCTCGTCGATGTGATCGTCGGCTTCATCGATCCGAACGCACCGGATGTGATCGCGCAGCCGCAGAACCCGACCCGCATGGAGCTGGTCGAGGCGGAGGACAAGGCCGAGGAAGAGGACGAGGCCGACGACGGCACCGACACGGAAGAGGAAGCGGTCGATACGGGACCGGATCCGGCCGAGGCCGCGGCGCGCTTCGCCTCCATCGGCAAGGTCTACGAGCACGTGCTCGCAGGCATCCACAAGGTCGGCGCGCGCGATACGAAAACGCTCAAGTCGCGCAAGAAGCTCGCGGACGAGTTCATGGAGCTCAAGCTCTCGCCGCGGATGTTCGATGCGTTGATTCTCAACCTGCGCACGCATGTGGCCGAAGTGCGGCAGCTCGAGAAGGAGATCATGATCATCGCCGTGCGCGACGCCGGCATGCCGCGCAAGGACTTCATCTCCACGTTCCCGAAGAACGAGACGAGCGCACGCTGGCTGTCGAAGCATGTCAAGAGCGGCAAGAAGTTCTCGGCGCCGCTCGCGAAGTTCAAGGACGAGATCGAGCGGCGGCAGCGCAAGCTCGAGCAGCTCGAGCAGCAGTATCACCTCACGATCAACGACATCAAGGAAGTCAATCGTGACGTCTCGATCGGCGAGGCGAAGGCGCGCCGGGCGAAAAAGGAGATGGTCGAGGCCAATCTGCGCCTCGTGATCTCGATTGCGAAGAAATACACGAACCGCGGCCTGCAATTCCTGGATCTCATCCAGGAAGGCAACATCGGCCTCATGAAGGCCGTCGATAAGTTCGAATACCGCCGCGGTTACAAATTCAGCACCTATGCCACCTGGTGGATCCGCCAGGCCATCACCCGCTCGATCGCCGACCAGGCACGCACCATCCGTATTCCGGTGCACATGATCGAGACGATCAACAAGTTGAACCGCATCTCGCGACAGATGCTCCAGGAGATGGGTCGTGAGCCCACTCCCGAGGAACTCGCGGTGCGCATGGAGATGCCGGAGGACAAGGTTCGCAAGGTGCTGAAGATCGCCAAGGAGCCGATCTCCATGGAGACGCCGATCGGCGATGATGAGGATTCACACCTCGGCGACTTCATCGAGGACACCTCGGTGGCCTCCCCCATCGATCAGGCGACGATGGAGTCGCTGCGCGAGACCACGCACGCGGTTCTGGCCCAACTGACGCCGCGGGAGGCGAAGGTGCTGCGCATGCGATTCGGCATCGACATGAACACCGATCACACGCTCGAGGAAGTGGGCAAGCAGTTCGATGTCACCCGTGAGCGCATCCGGCAGATCGAAGCCAAGGCGTTGCGCAAGCTGCGCCATCCGAGCCGCAGCGAGCAGCTGCGCAGTTTTCTGATGGATGATTGATTTCCGCGCCGCTGCCGCCGTGGCGCAGCGGACGCACGGCCGGCGCGCCGCTCAGATTCCTGCCTGGCCGAGCAGCGCTGCGACCTGGCGCAGCAACTGCGCAAGTCCCGGATGACTGGTCTCGAAGCGCACCGCCGCCGCCTCCAGCCGCGGCCCGGTCGCCGTCGCGGGGGCTGACTGCTCATCCCGGTCGAGGCGCGCATCGATGTCATGCATCACCGTCGACAGCATCTGACGCGTCTGCGCATCGATGGACGATGCGGCATTGAGACGCTCCTGAAGCCTCGCCAGCAGCTCGCGCAGATTCTCGTCACTCATCGTGGTCACTTCCCCCGACATGCCTCAATTGAGCGCAACGCCCGTGCGTCTCACGCAGCAGCAGCGTGCCGATGATCGCCGTCGCGCTGGCGACCATGACCGGATACCACAAGCCATTGTAGATCCCTCCGGTCGCCGCGACGATTGCGAACGAACCGCACAGCGCTGCGGGAGTAGACGGCAATGGCCGGGGCGGGTAGAACAATAGCCTGCAATGCCACCCTCTCGCAGAACAGATGGACAAGATAGACCATAAGATCCTGACGCTGCTCGAAAACGACGCCCGACTGTCCTTTGCCGAACTAGGCGTGCGGATCGGGCTGTCGAAAACCCCTTGCTGGCATCGGGTCCGCGAGCTCGAACGCCGCGGTGTCATCAGCGGCTATGGTGCGCAGATCGATGCCGGGCAGCTCGGCTTGAACGTGCAGGCATTCGTCCAGGTGACCATCAACTCTGCACGTCATGACGAGTTCGAAAGCGCGGTGCTGCGGCAGCCGGCGATCCTGCAGTGCTTTGCAACGGCCGGGCAGGCCGATTACCTCATGCACGTGCTGGTGGCCGGAATTTCCGAGCTCGATGGGCTGTTGCGCCGGGAAATCTCGCGCATGCCGGGTGTCCAGCGGATCGAGACCACCGTCTGCATGAAGACGATCAAACCGCGCGCCCCCGTCACCGGGTGCCTTGCGCAGCCGTGATGAGTCGCCGGTCCGCGGGACGGCTTACGCCTGGCCTGACTCGGAGGGGACGCCCGAGAGGGAAATTTCCGTCGCTGACTGACCGTTGACGAGTCCCTTCCACGAGACTTCCTGTCCCTTGCGTTTGCCTTTCTCCGTCAGCTTCACGCCATCCGGGGATAGAGTGACCATGAATGGCTTCCCATCGATGTCGATCTCACGCTTCAGTATCTTGTCAAGCTTCGTTGCCATTTGGCCCTCTGTTTGGAACCCGTCGAAAAAGGATTTTACCGCACTCAGGCAAAACGGCGGCACGAGTCTGGAAATGTAGGCCTGGTGGCGTAAGGATCACCGCTCGTGGCAACAGAATCAATATCGAGCACCGTGACGGCGGTGCCCGGCGGTTGCGCCATCCGGTCGCTTCTGCATGCGCTGCACGTTCCGCTGGAGCATTGCGGATTTCGTCGCGCCCATTCATAGATGCCCGCTCTCCCGGTAGACTGCGCGCCTTCGCAGTCCTTAGTCTTAGGAAGCTCGGCCCCCTTTGATGCACACATCCGCCTGATGAATACATCCGTCGACGCCATGCGAGAGCAAGCAATCGAGATCCGGTTCGGGCAGGTGGGACTGGTGCAGCTGCGCCTGCATACGACCAATCCTGGTGCGATCCTCGATGAGCTGACCGGCAGGACGGCGACGGCGCCGCACTTCTTCGATCGGACCGCGGTGTGCCTGGATCTGAGTGCGCTGCCAGCCGATCCGGATAGCGGACAGATTCGCGCCGTCATCGACACCATCCGCCGCGCCGGTATGTTGACCGTCGGTCTGGCACAAGGCGCCGCTTCCGTCGAGCGGCTCGCGCTGGAGCTGGATATACCGATTTTCACGCACATCCGCGCCAACGATCGCCCGGTCCCGGTCGTGCAGGCGGCAGTGGCCGCCGAGCCCGCCCAACCTGCGCTGATGCAGCATCAGCCGGTGCGCTCGGGTCAGCGCATCTACGCGCGCAACCGCGACCTGATCGTCAACGCGAATGTCGCCGCCGGTGCGGAAGTGATGGCGGACGGATCCGTTCACATTTATGGTTCGCTGCGGGGCAGGGTAATGGCCGGTGTGCATGGCGAGACCACCGCGCGCGTGTTCTGCCAGGAGTTCCGCGCCGAGCTCGTGTCGATTGCGGGCGTATTCCGCGTGTTCGAGACGATTCCACCCGAGCTGGCCGACATCCCGGTGCAGGCATGGCTGGCGGGTGATGACCTGCATTTCGCACCCATCGGCGGCTAGTCAGGCAGGCGCACCGGGCCACGCAGCCCCATCTGGCAGCATTGTGACTCGAGGAGAGTGAGCATTGACCGAGATCATCGTTGTCACTTCCGGCAAGGGCGGGGTAGGCAAGACGACTACCTCTGCAAGCCTTGCCTGTGGGCTCGCCCGCCGCGGTAAGCGGGTGGCAGTCATCGACTTCGACATCGGGCTGCGCAATCTCGATCTGATCATGGGTTGCGAGCGCCGCGTGGTCTACGACTTCGTCAATGTCATCCAGGGTGAGTGCACCCTCAAGCAGGCACTGATCAAGGACAAGCGGCTCGAGACGCTGTTCGTGCTCGCCGCATCCCAGACCCGCGACAAGGATGCGCTCTCTGCGGAAGGCGTGCGGCGCGTGTTCGATCAGCTCACGGCCGAGAGTTTCGACTTCATCATCTGTGATTCGCCCGCCGGCATCGAGAAGGGCGCACACCTGGCGATGTATTTCGCCGATCGCGCCGTCGTCGTCGTCAATCCCGAAGTCTCCTCCGTGCGCGACTCCGACAGAATCCTCGGCCTGCTGGCCAGCAAGACCCAGCGCGCGGAGAAGGGCAACGGTGGCGTGAAAGAGCACCTGTTATTGACACGATACAGCCCCCGGCGCGTCGCGAGCGGCGAGATGATGAGCGTCGATGACGTGAAGGAGATTCTCGGGCTGGACGTCGTCGGCGTCGTGCCCGAGTCGGCCGATGTGCTGTCCGCCTCGAACGCCGGCGTCCCCGTCATCCTCAACGCCGAGAGTGATGTCTCGCGCGCCTACGAGGACGCAGTTGCGCGGCTGCTGGGCGAAACGGTGCCGTTGCGCTTCCTGGATGAGCCGAAGAAAGGCTTCTTCGCACGCATCTTCGGAGGCTGAGATGGGGTTGCTCGATCTGTTCCGGCGAACGCCCTCGTCCGCCACGGTAGCGAAGGAGCGCTTGCGCATCATCGTCGCGCAGGAACGCAGAGCGCGCGGCGGGGGTCCCGATTACATGCCGTTGCTGCGCCGCGAACTGCTCGAGGTGATCCGCAAGTACGTGAACGTCGATCCGGCCGCAGTGCAGATCAACGTCGAGCGCGGCGATGGCCAGGAAGTGCTGGAATTCTCCGTCGCGTTGCCGGAGAAGGCGCGCTGAGGAAACGATGGCCGGTCATCGCTGGCCGGCCATCACGTGGCGACCCTACCGCTGGACCGATCGGTCCATGCGGCGCGCCGCCACCTGTCAGCTACGGCTTTAGTAGCGGCGCGGGCCGCCCCGACCGCCACCACCGCCGGAGCGATCCCGGTCCTGGGCCTCATTGACTTTCAGGGCCCGACCGTCGAAATCCTTGCCGTTCAGAGCCTGCATGGCTCGCGAGGCATCCGCATTCGACATCTCGACGAACCCGAAACCGCGTGGCCGGCCGGTGTCGCGATCGGTGATCAGCGAGACTTTTTCAACGCTGCCATGGGGGGCAAACAGGGCACGTACCGAGTCTTCGGTCGCCGTAAAGGGAAGATTTCCAACGTATAGTTTCGTCACAGCAAGTACTCACGAGAAATAAGGAGATCGGCAGGAAGACCTGCCTCCTGGTTCGACAAGCTTTCATGGTGGCACGCTTCGGCCCAAAGAGCGCTGCGTCCAGCGGCAGCAGGCCAAGGCAGACAGGCTGAAAAATCACGAGCCGCCGCACAGGGTACAGCAACCCGGGTGGCAGCGCTGGGAATTCGCCCCGCCGCTCGCGCAAGAGCCCGCAAGGCGAGGGGTAAAGTGCGCTAGCATCGAGACCCGGGCAACCTACTCATTTGCGGCAAGCCGCCAACCGATGCACCTGAACCTGGTCGATGCGTTCGCCAAATTTGGCGCCAAACCCGCGAATCGCCTGCGCGGACTGTCAGCGATCGCTGCCGATGGCTCGCTCGTCCTGAGCTGCTCGCACGCCTGCTTCGGCCACCCCGCACAGGGGGTACTGCGCTATGAGGACAAGCTCTCGCGGGCGGCGGACGAAAGCCGCAACGCCGCCCTGCTCGGCCAACACCTGACGAAGGCGCGCGACGACGCCCTCCCCGTGCGCATGATCGTGATGACCGCAATCATGGATGCGCGCACGAGCAAATTGACGCGGTCCTTTCACGTCCGCCCGGATCTCATCGGCAAGATCGTGAAGTTCGACGGGGATCATCTCATCGTCGATTTCACCAGGCTCGCGGAAGGCGCGGACGTGGCCGCGCAGCGCAAGTAACGCTCAGCCAGCGCCAGCGGCCCTTACCGCTCACGCCCGGGCATTCGGCCGGTATTCAGGCGTGATCGTGAAATGCAGATGCAGCCCACAGGGCTGCGGACTCGAACGCATTCGCGCCCGGGAGCCGGAGCATTCGAGCGCACCGTCGGCCACTTCGGCACCCGTCGCCAGCGCCGCCTTCACCGGCGCCGTCAAGTCGAACTGTCCGTCGCAATCCGCAAAGGGACAGGGAAACGAAAAGAAGGCCCGCGCAGGTGGATGCATCACATGCGCCTGAGAAACGGGCGTGCCGCTGCCGGCTCCCGCAAATTCCAGATCCAGCCGCAGCTGGCCGATCCTGGGGAAGACTGCGCGGATCGCCTGAGCGGCGGCGCGCTCGCGGCGCAGACGGTCCTGCCGCTGCTGCCGAACTGCTGCTGGACTGAGAGACGCGAGTTTCACTTTGCGGTTCGCCGTACGAGGAAGGGGCAGCTCATCGAGCGGCCGATCACGGCGTTGACATTGCACGCCCGGCCGGCACGACTGCCGCCGTAGTATAAAGTACGATCGCCTACGTCGGAAAAGAGATGCAATCTTGACTACACGGACGTGGCGCGTTGGAGGCGCTTGCGGACCCGCCCCGGCTTGCGCCGACCCAAATCCGTGAACCCAAATGTGCCCGCAGCCGAAGCTGATTTCGCGATCCTGGGAGCAGGCGCGATCGGGACCATTCTGGGCGCGCATCTCGCCCGCGCGGGGCATCGCGTGGTGATGCTCGTGCGTGAGACACGTGCCGGACAGATCCTTGCCGATGGCCTGCGCATCACCGGACTTGCGGATTTCTCCATCCCGGTATGCACGCTGCGCGATCCTGCACAGTTGCGCCGTGCGCGCATATTGATCGTGGCAATGAAGACGCCCGGCACGGCCGCAGTCCTTGCTGCCCTGCGACACGTCGAGCTCGAGATGGCATTCTCCATTCAGAACGGACCGCAGAAGAACGAGCTGCTGCGAGCGATTTTCGGCGCACCCGCGGTGCTGGGGGCAATCGCTGACATCAGCGGGGAAATGTCGGCCGATGGACACGTCACCTTCACTCGCAACGTCAACATTCTGCTGGGTGAGCTATCCGGAGAGGCCACTGCCCGCTCGAGTGCGCTGGCCCAGCTGATCGCGTCCGCCGGAGTCCGCTCGGCAGCTGTCGCGCACATCGAGAGCCTGGAATGGTCCAAGTTCGTGGTCTGGGTGGGTCTGCTGATCCTTTCGGTCACGACGCGCGCGCCCACCTGGTGCTATCTGAGTGACCCGGATGGCGCGCTCGCTCTGGTGAGGCTGGCACGCGAGATGGCGCTGTTATGCGAATCGCGCGGAATTGCGCTGACCGACCATGCCGTATTGCCCGCCGCAACCTTGTGCACCGGCAGCGAAGCGGCTGCGGTGCAGGCGGTGCTGCGGGCCGGCGCCGATTTCCAGCGCAACGCGCCCACGCACCGCATGTCCTCGTTGCAGGATTTGCAGGCCGGGCGGCCGTTGGAAATCCACGAGACCCTGGGGCTTGCGGTGCACGATGCCCGCGCTCGCGGACTTGCCGTTCCCCTGCTCGATGCGTGCTATCGCATCGTTTCGGCCATCGATCGCGGTGCGCGCAACTGGCCTGTCAGCTAATGCTGTTTCGCGGCTGCAGGCGCAGGCGCGTGTGGGGCCGGCGCCTGCGCCGCCAGTGAGCTGCACACCCGCTCGAACGCCGCCCTGGAAAGCGCGTCCGGAATCGGCCTGAAGGCCTGCTTCCAGTCGCCACGATCCGAGCTTTGTCCGACCTCGTTGCCGCTGAGATAGCCGACCGTGGACACGGTCGCGACGACTTTTCGCTTGCAGTCGAAGGCGCTCTTCTGCACATACCGGTCCATGGTGATCTGGTGGGAGTTGATTCGCGGCTTGTCGAAGATCGTCAGGAACGATGCCATGACATAGCCGTCCTCCTGATGGATCGAATCCGTGTCGAGATAAACGTGATCCGCGGGCGCCTCTGCGGCGGTGCCCAGCTCCTGCCATTGTGTGGCCGCAGCGCGTCCGCACAGCACGCACAGCAGTATTGCAAGCAGTGCAGCCGAAGAGCGCGCCCGCGCGCGCGGACCCGTTGACAGTTGCATGCGTCGCGGTGCCTGACCGCCTTGCGCTTCAGTGAGTCGGTTTGCGGAATTTCAGCACGAAATTATCGGCTTCGCCGATCGCAAGGTATTTCTCGCGATCCTTGTCACCCAGAGCGAGCGTAGGCGGTAGCGTCCAGACGCCCTCGGGCCATGACTTCGTGTCCTTGGGATTCGCATCGATCTCGGAAGTTCCCACCAGCTCGAAGCCTGCCTTGCGGGCAAGCTCGATCGCGTAGTCCTGGCGCACGTAACCGGACTTCGCCTTGGGGTCCTGCGGCTGATCGTCGCGGCCGCGATGGTCTTCGATTCCGAGGATGCCGCCGGGTTTGAGCGCGACGAACATGCCGTGCAGCGCCTGTTCCACATAGCCGCCATTGATCCAGTTATGCAGATTGCGGAAGGTCACGATGAGGTCGGCGGATCCGGCGGGTGCCACGGCGTAGTGCCCGCGACCGAGCTGCGTGATGGCGACGTTGCCGAAACGCGCCTTGTCGGCCTGCACCCGCGCCTTCCAGGCGGCGGTCATCGCATCTTCTTCCTTGCTTTCGCCAACCACGGTGACCGCCGCAACGTAGTGCCCGGATTTGCGCAGGTAGGGCGCCAGGATCTCGGTCCAGTAGCCTGCGGCCGGCCAGACCTCCACGACGCTCATCGTGGGTTTCAGGCCAAAGAACGTCAGCTCCTCGACAGGATGGCGGTAGCGGTCGCGTGCGACGAATTTGGGTGTGCGCGCGGCATCGGCGGCGGCCCGTACGAGCGCGGGATCCAACGTTGCCACAGCAGCGCTCGTCGCACCTGCCGCCACAGTTGCCAACGAGAACGAGACGACGATTGCCCGCAGCAGATGCTTCATTGTTTGGGTTTCCTGGTGTGGCCCGCGTGCAGCATACCATGCACTACGCAGGCATTTTCTCTGCACGGGCGGGCACCCGCGGCGCTGGCACGCGCCGGGCCGATCAGTAACAATCCGCACGCTTGTCACACGCGGCGCGTCACACGCGGCGCGCCGCAAGCCTACGGGGCCTGTGGTGATCTGTCTAATTGAAGGAAATCGATGCGGGACTTCACGGCGCAACTGGTGCTATGCGCGATTTTTGGCGCTGCGGCTGCCATTGTGGGCAAGCAGGCGGGCGCTGCGGACGCCGCCGCTGCACCGCCGGCACGGGCCAATCCCGCCACCGTGCAGGAGCTTCCCCAGGTCATCGTCATCGGCAACGCGCCGCTGCCAGGTTTCGGGCTGCCCCTGAATGAGATTCCGGCCAACGTGCAGAGCGCCGTCAGCGCCGACCTCGAGCGACAGCAAGTGACCGGCGTGGCCGATTATCTCAATACCAACTTCAGCGGAGTCAATGTCAGCGAGAGCGCGGACAATCCGTTCCAGCTGGACATCAACTACCATGGCTTCACCGCCTCGCCCCTGCTCGGCACGCCGGAAGGCCTGTCCGTCTATGTGGACGGCGTGCGCGTCAACGAATCCTTCGGCGACACCGTCAACTGGGACCTCATCCCGGAATCGGCCATCTCGACCGTCTCACTGATCTCCGGATCGAACCCCGTGTTCGGACTGAACACGCTCGGCGGCGCACTCTCGATCCAGACCAAGAGCGGTCACGACAATCCGGGCACGCAGCTCGAAGCGTCCGGCGGCTCCTTCGGGCGGCGATCCTTCCAAGCCGAAACCGGCGGGGCGTTCGGGCCGTTCGATTACTTCGTGACCGGCAACCTGTTCGATGAAACCGGCTGGCGCGATATCTCCCCGACACGGGTGCGACAGGGGTTCGGCAAGGTCGGCTGGCAGACCGAGGTATCCGACATCGATCTGAGCTACACGTATGCGGACACGAGCCTGTTCGGCAACGGAGCGACGCCCCTCAGCATGCTCGATTACCGCCGCGAACAGAGCTACACGCCGGATTTCACCCACAATCTGCTGCATTTCGTCAATCTCACCGGCACGCAGTTGCTCGCCGCCGCTGTGCTGCTCTCCGGCAATGTCTACTATCGGCGGCTCGTGACGGGCAGCAGCAACGGCAGCAACAATGATAATTTTCTCGATGACAATTATTCGGGTCCGGCGATCGACTGCGGCGCACCGCCGGCAGGCCGGGCAGAGCTCGCCTATTGCTCCAACTCCGCCAGCGAAGTTTCGGCCCTCCTGCAGCGTACGCTGGGGCTCGGCGTGCAGCTGACGGATTCCCGGGATGCGTTCGGCTGGAAGAACCAGGGCATTCTCGGTGCAGACTTCGAGGATTCCACGGATGTGTTCGCCCAGGCAATCGAATACGGGATGTTTGCGCCCGATCACACTCTCATTTACACGGCGGATCCGCTCAACGACGAGACCGCCATCTCTCTCAAGGGCAGCAACCGCATCCTCGGCGTCTATCTGACCGATACGCTCTCGCCGAACCGGCTGCTGCATTTCACCGCATCCGCCCGCTACAACAGCAATCGGGAAACCATCGACGGCTACAGCGTGGACACGGACGTGGGCGATGTGGGAGCCGGTTTCGCTCAGGCGGCGCCGCTCGCAGGTAATCACAGCTTCAGCCGGCTGAACCCTGCGCTCGGCTTCACGCTGACGCCGAGCGACGCACTGACCCTCTACGCCAACTACAACGAGGCGAGCCGCGCGCCGACCGTCGTGGAGCTCGGCTGCGCCAATCCGGCCCAGCCCTGCGGTCTGCCCAACGACTTCGCCAGCGATCCGGGGCTGCGTCAGGTCGTCGCGCGCACGTTCGAGGTGGGGCTGCGCGGTAACCGGCCGGATGGATTTCTGAGCTGGAGCGCGGACCTTTTTCGTACGCTCAACCAGGATGATATCCAGTTCATCGCCACCACCACCAACTCAGGCTACTTCGACAACGTCGGCAGCACCCGCCGCCAGGGAATGGACCTGACACTAGGTGGCCGGCAGGGCCGTTTCAAATGGCATCTCGCCTACAGTTATGTCGATGCCACCTTCCAGTCGAACTTCGTCGTCAGCGCCAACTCCAACAGCACGGCCGATGCGAACGGCAACATCCTGGTGCGTCCCGGCGATCGGATTCCGCTCATTCCCCGCCATACCGGCCGGCTCGTGCTCGATTACGAGCTGGCTGAGCGCTGGGACATCGGTGGCAATCTCATCGTCGCTTCCGGCTCCTTTCTGCACGGCGATGAGAACAATGCCAACCAGGGCGGTGGCACCAATGGGCAGGGGGCTTACATCCTGCCCACCGCCACGGGCTGGATCCCCGGCTATGCCGTGGTCAACCTGCAGGCCACCGGCCATCTGAGCAGCTCGCTCGATGTGTTCGCGCGCCTCACCAACCTCTTGAACAGGCAATACGCGACGGCCGGATTCCTCACCAGCAACACCTTCAATCCGGACGGCACGTTCCGCTTCGATCCCGCGCAGTGGACCAACGAGAATGCGGAATCCCCGGCCGCCCCGCGCGCAATCTGGGGCGGTGTGCGGCTGCACTTCAACCCGTGATTTCTGGGCCCGGTAGGATTCGAACCTACGACCAAGGGATTCACTCGGCCCCGGCGTTTCCGCCGGGAGTGGACTATCTCTTCACCCGCGCGGACGCGTGCGCCGCGGGAGGGTGCGGGATGCTCCTGCCTGTCATCAAGGGCACTGCAGCCCTCAGGTAGTCTCTGCACCTTCCGCCGGTGTACCGGCGGCTCGGCTCAGGATTGCCATGAGCGAGCGCCACGCGCTCGCCCGAAGGTTTCCCTGAATTCATCCCGTCCACTTCGCACGTTTCCGTGCGAAGGCACCTTTTTCAGATGAGTCCCCTGCACTAACCGCTGTGCTACAGGCCCATTCGCGCGATTGTAGCAAGCGCCGCGCGCCCGCATGGGGCCCGCGAGCGATCAGCAGCTCAGCACGGGCAGCGATTCGTCGGCGCGGGCCGCGAAAAGGCTTCCTCCACGCTGCCCTGAAACCAGGCGATTCCGCCCGCCCCTGCGTGAGGGCTGCTTGCCCGCTGTCGGACGGCGCCGGACGTGGCCCGCATGGTGTGCGGCACCGTGCTACCACGGCTGGCTGCGGCGTTGCTGCCCGCCTGCGTGCCCAGGCTCCGTCCGATGCTCACCTGGGGTCCGGGAACAGGCTCGCGTTTCTTCCACTTGCAACCCTGAGCCGCCACGCACGCGATGCAGACCAGGGCGAGCACCCACAGTGTTTTCATGGCATCTCCGTAAGGCTCGGTCCCGAGAACGCCGGTCGTGGCCTGCGTGGCGGCGCCTTCCGTCATCGACCGCCGCTTGCCATTGGACCCTGCAACGTTAGCATGGCCTGCGTTGGCAGCAAGGAGATCATCATGAAACTGTACGGTGGTCCGGGAGCATGCTCCCTGGCAGCAGACATTGCGCTGCGCGAGGCCGGCATCCGCTTCGATCTGGCGAAGGTCGATCTGCGCACGAAGCGGGTCGACGGTGCGGATTTCCTCGCGGTGAATCCCAAGGGCTACGTCCCGGCGCTGCGCCTCGATGATGGCCAGGTGCTCACCGAGAACATCGCCGTCCTGCAGTTCATTGCCGACCGCAATCCGCAGGCGCAATTGGCACCGGCCGCCGGCACGATGGAGCGCTATCGTCTGCAGGAGTGGCTCGGCTTCATCAGCTCGGAACTCCACAAGTCCTTCGGTCCCCTCTTTCACACCGAGTCGACCGAGGAGGCGAAGCAGGCTGCCCGCCAACAGCTGCAGAAGCGGCTGAAATGGTTGCAGGATGCACTCGGATCGAGGCGGTACCTCATGGGGGAGGTGTATACCGTGGCGGACGCTTACCTGTTCACGGTGCTCAGGTGGGGTCCGCGCGCCGGGGTGGACATCGGCCAGTGGCCGGCGCTGCAGGCGTACGTGGAGCGGATCGCAGCGCGGCCGCACGTCATCGAGGCCTTGACCGCGGAAGGTCTGCTCAAGAACAAATGACGGGCGCAAGCTGGCCCCACGCCAGCAGGCTCGAGCAGGCAGGCGCGAGTCTTGCGGTGCCTGGCTGTTTGTTCCACCGCCTGGGAGCCTTGCATGGCCAGCCGCAAACTCACCCGTTATCGTTCGAAGCGGGATTTCAGGAAAACGGCAGAGCCGAGCGGCTCGCGCCCGGTCGCGCCCGCGCAGCGGCTCCGCTACATCATCCAGAAACATGCCGCGCGGCGCCTGCACTACGACCTGAGGCTCGAGCTCGATGGTGTGTTCAAGTCCTGGGCGGTCACGCGTGGTCCGTCGCTCGACCCCGCCGACAAGCGCCTGGCGGTCGAGGTGGAGGACCATCCGCTCGACTACGGCGACTTCGAGGGCACCATTCCCCACGGACAGTATGGAGGCGGGACGGTGCAATTGTGGGACCGCGGCTACTGGACCTCGGAAGGTGAGGAAAGCCCCGCCCGCGCGCTCAAATCCGGGGATCTGAAATTCACACTCGATGGCGAGCGGCTGCAAGGTAGCTGGGTGCTGGTGCGGATGAAGCATGACCGCGCCGGCGGCAAGCGAACCAACTGGTTGCTGATCAAGCACCGGGATGAGTACGCGCGACCCGGCGATCACGATGCCCTGCTCGCGCCAGACCGATCGGTTGCCTCGGGGCGGCCGATGGCGAGCATCGCGGCAGGCAAGGGCCGCGCACCCAAGCCGTTCATGTCGGGGGGAAAAGCCCACCGCCGGACGAAAGCGAACGCCATCTGGCATTCGAACCGGGAGTCCCCCGCCGCGGCCCGCAAAACAACGCGCGTGGCCACAACGCGCGTGGCCACAACACGCAGCAGCAAGCGCCGCGGATCCCCTCCGCAATTCGTCGCGCCGCAGCTGTGCAAGCTCGTCGACCGGCCCCCCGTTGGGGAAGGTTGGGGTCATGAGATCAAACTGGACGGATACCGCTTGCAACTGCGCGTGCGCGCAGGCCATGCGACATTCAAGACCCGTAAGGGACTCGACTGGACCGGCAAATTCACCTCGTTGGCCAGCGCGGCAGGAGCATTGCCCGACTGTCTCATCGATGGCGAGGTCGTGGCGTTGAACGCGCGCGGCATTCCGGAATTCGCGGCGCTGCAGGCGGCCCTGGCCCAAGACCAATCGGCGCAGCTGACGTTCTATGCGTTCGATCTGTTGTTTCACGACGGCGGGGATCTGCGCGCGCGGCCGCTGTCGCAGCGCAAGCAGGCTCTGCAAGCGCTGCTCGATGCCCAGCCGGCCTCCCTGACACGGCGCATCCGTTACCTCGGGCACCTGGAGAGTCCCGGGGATGCCATCCTGCGTTCCGCATGCCGGGTCGATCTCGAAGGAATCGTCTCCAAGCGGCTCGATGCGCCCTATCGTTCCGACCGCAGCGGCAGTTGGGTCAAGTCCAAGTGTCGCGCCGGTCATGAAGTGGTCATCGGTGGATGGTCTTCGGATCAGGGCATGTTGCGCTCGCTCATCGTCGGGGTATTCCGTGATCGTCAACTCGTGCCGGTCGGCCGCGTGGGCACGGGATTCGCACGCGAGAAGATGACGCCCGTGTTGCAGCGCCTGGAACGGCTGGCCACGCGCCACAGCCCGTTTCACGGCAAGGTCGGCCTGCCGAGCGGCAGGCGCATCAACTGGGTCAAACCCGAGCTGGTCGCGGAAATCGAATTCGCCGGCTGGACCGAAGGCGGCAACGTTCGTCAGGCGGTCTTCAAGGGCTTGCGGGAGGATAAGCCGGCGACCGAGGTGCGTGCGGAGAAGCCCACGGTTGCCCCGACCGATCAATCGGCAACGCAACGCCTCGCGGCGCGTTCCGGGAGCGAAACGCCGCGCCGGCGTGCGCGCTCGGACCGCTCCCCCGCTGTCGGCGCCGACGCCAATGCGGTGATGAATGTGAGCATCTCCAAGCCCGATAAGGTCCTGTGGCCGGACGCGGGCGATGGTGCGCCTGTTACCAAACTCGATCTGGCCCGTTACTACGCGGCCATCGGCGCGTGGCTGCTGCCGCATATCGAGGGACGGCCGTGCTCCATCATCAGGGCGCCCGATGGCATCGGTGCGGAGCGGTTCTTTCAGCGCCATGCGATGGCCGGCATGTCGAATCTGCTGAGCCTGATCAAGGTTTCCGGCGATCGCCAGGCGTACGTGGCCATCGATCGCGTCGAGGGGCTGATCGCCATCGCGCAGACGGCGGGGATCGAGTTGCATCCGGGAGGCTGCGCGCCCGGCAAGCCGGAGGTTCCCGGCCGACTGGTGTTCGACCTGGATCCGGCTCCCGATGTCGGTTTCGAGGCCGTCATCCAGGCCGCGCGTGAGCTGCGCGAGCGGCTGTCGGCGCTCGGGCTGGAGAGCTTCTGCAAGACCACCGGCGGGAAAGGCCTGCACGTCGTGACCCCACTGTCGCAGACGAAGGGACGCGAGCTGGACTGGACGCTCGCCAAAGCGTTCGCCCGTGAGTTGTGCCAGCGAATGAGCGAGGATTCACCGGATCGCTACGTCCTCAACATGGCCAAGAAGCAGCGCACGGGCCGCATCTTCCTCGACTATCTGCGCAACGATCGGCTCTCGACCGCGGTCGCCCCGCTGTCGCCGCGGGGGCGCGATGGCGCACCAGTATCGATGCCGATCGCCTGGCCCAAGGTGCGTGCGGGCCTCGACCCGAAGAAATACACGCTGCGCACCGCGCCGGGGTTGCTCGCGCGATCCAAGCCCTGGGAGGATTACAGCGAAGCCGGGCACTCGCTGGCGGCCGCTGCCGAGAAGCTCAGCAAGGCAGGCAGCGCCCAAACCGCTCATCAAGTGCGACGGCCCGCTCACCGGCGGCGGCGCACTCCGCGGGTTGCTTCCGCCTCGAGCGGATTCTCCGGCCAGTAGTGCTTCGGGTAGCGGCCACGCAGATCCTTGCGCACCTCCGCGTAGGCACCGCGCCAGAAGCTCTTGAGATCGCGCGTCACCTGCACGGGTCGCCGGGCCGGCGACAACAGCCGGAAGGTGAGGGGTACTCTGCCGCCGCCGACGCGGGGCGTGTCGTGCAGGCCGAACACTTCCTGCAGCCTGACATCCGCCATCGGCGCACCTGGATCCTGATAGTCGATGCGAATGTTGGATCCGCTCGGGACCTGCACATGCACGGGTGCCAGCTCATCGAGTTGTCGCTGACTGTCCCAGGGCAAGCGGGCGCGCAGCAGGTCCAGCATCGGCAGCCGCGCCAGATGCTCCCGGCGGGTGATCCCATCGAGCCAGGGCCCCAGCCATTCATCGAGCACTGCCGTCAGCGCCTCATCCGTTACCGTGGGCCAACTCTCGGTGGGGATTGCCTCGAGACCCCGCACGAATTCGCTGCGTGCCTGCAGGTCGCGGGCCTCCCGGCTCCAAGGCAGAGCGCCGACACCGAGCTCGCGAACCCCGACCAGCATCGCGGCACGCGTCGCCTCGGGCGGCAGCTCGGGCAACGGTTTTTCCTCCAGTACGATCGCATCCAGGCGTAGGTATCGACGGGCGATCACTGCCTGCTCACGGGAGCTCCACTGCACGGATTCGCCGCTCTCGAGCTGTTCGGCCAGGTAGGCATCGAGCGCTGCCCGGGACAGAGGTGCGGCCAGCAGAATGCGGGCGTCGCGTCGCCGATCGTCGAGCTCCACCGCGACGATGAGCTCCTCTGCCGAGAGAGTCTGCACTTCGCTGAAGTGCGCACCCCTGCCGTTCGCCAGGGTATAGCGCGCCTCGGCCCCCGCGCGCCGCTTGCCGATCCGATCCGGATAGGCGAACGCCAGCAACACGCCGCTATCGCGGACGTTGCGCAAGGGCCCGGCATGCTCGGGCGGCCCGGCGTGCTGGGCAGGATCGATACGAGCCGACTTTTGGGCGAGTACGGAACGCGACAGGTCCCGGGCAATGCGCCGCACTCTGTGCACACTGCCCTGCTCCATTGGGAGCTGGGACGGGCGTCGGTCCGCGAGTATCTCCAGTCGCGTGCGAATGTCCGCGTCGCGAACACCCTGGATTCCGCGCAGCAGATCGCGCTCGGACAGGATTGCGGCGAGATCGGCAGCAAGCGGCACACATCCCAGCTGCGCAGCTCTGAGCAACATGTGCGCCAGGCGGGGGTGCACGCCGAGATTGGCCATTTCCCGCCCATGGGCGCTGATCCTGCCGGATCGATCGAGGGCTCCCAACCGCACCAACACGCTGCGGGCGCTCGCGAGCATTGCCGTCGGCGGCTCATCCAGCCAGCGCAACGCGGCCGCTTCATGCGCGCCCCAGCGGGCCAGCTCCAGTGCCAGCGGCGCAAGGTCCGCATCCATGATCTCCGGGACGGCAAACGCGGCAAGCGCGCGCTGCGCTGCTTCGCTCCAGAGCCGGTAGCACGCGCCGGGCTCCGTCCTGCCCGCGCGCCCCGCACGCTGCTGCGCCGAAGCGCGGGAAATCCGCTGCGTTTCCAGGCGGCTCATGCCCGTCGCCGGATCGAACACCGAGCGCCGCACCAGCCCCGAATCGACGACCACCCGTATGCCTGCGATGGTCAGGCCGGTCTCGGCGATGTTGGTGGCGAGCACCACCCTGCGCCGCCCGCCAGCTACAGGTTGCAGCGCGGCGTTCTGCTCCTCGCCCGTCAGCTCGCCATACAGGGGCAACACACTGACTGATGACCCCAGGTTTGCCGACTGCAACAGCCCCTGCACACGCCGGATCTCGGGCGCCCCCGGCAGAAATGCAAGCACGTCGCCGTGCTCCTCCCGCAAAGCGCGCAGCACGCTGTGCGTCACGAGCGTCTCCGGCGAGTCGGCGTGGCCGCGGGCGCCGGCGCGCGGCAGCACGGGCGCGCCCTGACCCATGTAGCGGCTTTCGACCGGGAACGTGCGCGTTGCCGCCGAGATGACCGGCGCATCGTCGAGCAAACGAGCAACACTTGCGCCCTCGAGCGTTGCCGACATGACGATCACGCGCAGATCCGTGGACAGGGTGCTGCGCGCATCGGTCAGCAGTGCGAGTCCCAGGTCGCCGTGCAGGCTGCGCTCGTGAAATTCGTCGAAGATGACGAGCCCGACGCCTTCGAGCGCTGCATCGTGCTGCAGCATCCTCGTGAGCACGCCTTCCGTCACGACTTCGATGCGCGTCCGGTGCGATACCCGGGTATCCGATCGCATCCGGTACCCGACCGTGGCCCCGGCGCTTTCGCCCAATGTTTGTGCCATTCGCTGGGCGACCGCGCGCGCAGCGAGCCGGCGCGGCTCCAGCAGGATGATGCGCCTGCCGGCCATCCAGCGCTCCTCGAGCAGTGCGAGTGGCACCACGGTGCTCTTTCCCGTACCCGGGGGCGCCTGCAGCACGGCCGAGCGGCCGGCCCCGAGCGCCGCGGCGAGCGCCGGCAACACCGCATCGATCGGCAGGCCCGATTTCACCCGTGCCGCAACATCGCAGCGGCGAACAGCAGCCATCCGGCCAGCAGCAGAACTCCGCCGAGCGGCGTGAGGATCCCAAGCAGGCGGGGCGCTCCGAACGTGAGCAGATACAGGCTGCCGCTGAAGAGCAGGATGCCGGCGAGCACCAGCAGCGCGGACCAGCGCAGGCCGTCGGAATCGATGGAGCGCAACAGCACCCCGATCGCGAGCAGCCCCAGGGCATTCAGCAACTGATAGCGCACCGCAGTGTCGTAGACCTGCAGCTGGTCGGCTGACAACTGCGTTTTCAGCGCGTGTGCCCCGAACGCCCCGAGCAGCGTCGCCAGCGCGATGAGCACGCCGGCAAGCGCCAGCGTTTTGCGTCCGTCGACGATCAAGTGGTGGGCACGCCTGCGGCCGTAGCCGCCGACGGTCCGAGGAGCTCCGCAGGCGGTGTTGCCAGAGCCTGCGCTGGCCCGAGCAGCGGCCTGATCAGATCGAGTGGCAGGGGGAACACGATGATCTGTGTCTTCTCGTGCGAAATGTCGGCAAGCGTCTGCAGATAGCGCAACTGCATCGCGCTCGGCTGGCGTGCAAGCGATGCCGCCGCCTGCACGAGCATCTGCGCGGCCTGACTCTCGCCCTCGGCATGGATGATCTTCGCCCGGCGGGTACGCTCGGCTTCGGCCTGCTTCGCCATCGCGCGGATCATGCTCTCATCGAGATCGACATCCTTGATCTCGACGTTCGCCACCTTGATGCCCCAGGCCTCGGTGTTCTGATCGAGAATGCGCTGCACGTCCGCGTTGAGCTTGTCACGCTGGGAGAGCAGATCGTCCATTTCGTGCTGGCCGAGCACCGAGCGCAGCGTCGTCTGCGCCACCTGGCTGGTTGCCTCGAACGGATTGGCGACCTGGATGATCGCCTTGCCCGGATCCACCACCCGGAAATACACCACGGCATTCACCTTGACCGAGACGTTGTCGCGGGTGATGACGTCCTGCTTGGGCACGTTGAGCACGATGACGCGCAGATCCACCTTGCGCATCTGCTGCAGTACGGGAAAGACCAGCACGACACCCGGACCCTTGATGCCGGTGAAGCGGCCCAGTGTGAGCATCACACCGCGCTCGTACTCGTTGAGCACGCGGATGGTCATGAGCAGCAGCAACACGATGAGAATGATGAGGACGATTCCGTACGGCATGACGCTCTCCGTTAGTTTCGGGCTGGATCAGCAGGTTCGATCCAGATTGTCAACCCTTCGACCCTGACGATGCGTACCGCCTGCCCGCAAGTCACGGGCTTTGCGCTCTGCGCATTCCAGATCTCGCCGCCGTAACGCACGCGTCCGCGCGCGCTGAAGTCTTCGATTGCCTCGCCGGTGGCGCCCACCATCCCCTGGATTCCGGTGACGACCGGCCGGCGCAGCGAACGACTCGCCACCCAGGACATGGCGAGCACTACCAGCCCTCCGACCGTTGCGACTGCTGCGATCACCGGCAATCCGATATTCATTCCCGGAACATCCGTGTCGAAGAGGATCAGCGATCCGACGACGAATGCAACGAGGCCGCCGAGTCCGAGCGAACCGAAAGCGGGGAAGAAGAATTCCGCGACGATCATGGCGACCCCGAGCGCCACGAGCGCCAGTCCGCCCACGTTCACCGACAGGATCTGGAAGGCGAACAGGGCGATCAGCAGCGACACCGCGCCCACCACTCCCGGCAGGGCGACACCCGGATTGTACCCTTCGAACAGCAGTCCATAGATGCCCAACAGCAGCAGTCCGTAGGCGACCGTCGGATGCGTGATCACCGCCAGCAGCTTCGTTCGCCAGTCCGGCTCCAGGTACTCGAGTGTCACACCGCGGGTGGCGAGCTTGACGACGCGCTGCCCGATGCGCACCTCGCGTCCGTCGATCCGACTCAGCAGATCCGGCAAATCCCGCGCCACCACGTCCACGACACCCTCGCGCAGCGCCGCATTCGCCGACAGGCTCGCCGCTCCGCGCACGGCCTGCTCGGCCCAATCCGCATTGCGGCCCCGCAGCTCCGCCAGCCCGCGGATGTAGGCAACCGCATCGTTGATGACTTTGCGCTCGAGGGTCGAACCGGGCACTACGGGTGGCGCAGAGGCGGCGGGGCCTTTCGGTGACGCGGGTTGGAACTCGCCTTTCGGTGGCGGGGGTTGCGGTTCGCCTGCGGGTCGGGAAGGCGCTTCCGGTCCGATGGAAACCGGAGTCGCCGCGCCCAGATTCGTCGCCGGCGCCATGGCCGCAACGTGGCTGGCATACAGAATGTAGGTGCCGGCACTCGCGGCCCGCGCGCCCGGCGGTGCGACATAGCTGACGACCGGAATGGGCGAGGCGAGGATGGCGCGGATGATCTCCCGCATGGAGGAATCCAACCCTCCTGGCGTATCCAGACGCAGCACGACGAGCCGGCTGCCGTTGACGCGTGCCTGCGCGAGGCCGCGCACGACATAGCGTGAGGTGGCCGGACCGATTGCCCCGTCAATATCCAGCACGGTGGCGGTCGCCGGCAGGGCGCGCGCGGGTGCCAACGGCGCATCGCTCGCGTGCAGTGCCCAGGGTACGAACGCCAGCACGGCCGTGCATGTGGCCCGCCCACGAGTTGTCGCAAGCATCATCAGCCACCACGTGGCGTCTTCGGAAGCCCTGTGTGCTGAGTCCGAAACGGATGCGCGCCCGCGCGCGCGCCGCGCGTCGCGTCAGCTCTCGTGCCTTCTGGCTGGTATGCGGGAATGAGCTGGTGCTTGCCGTTGCCAATCAGATCGGCGCGACCCATCCTGCGCAGCGCCTCGCGCAGTACGGGCCAGTTGTTGGCATCGTGGTAGCGCAGAAACGCCTTGTGCAGGCGCCGGACTTTCAGGCCCTTGGGCACACGCACCTCCTCGCCCGAGCGGGTGATGCGCTTGAGCGGATTCTTACCCGAGTGGTACATCGCCGTGGCGGTGGCCATCGGCGAGGGCAGGAAAGCCTGCACCTGATCGGCGCGAAAGCCGTTTTTCTTGAGCCAAAGTGCCAGCTCGAGCATGTCTTCGTCGCTCGTGCCCGGATGGGCCGCGATGAAATACGGAATGAGATACTGCTGCTTGCCCACCCCGCGCGAGTAGCGCTCGAACAGCTCCTTGAACCGATCGTAGGCGCCCACTCCCGGCTTCATCATCTTCGACAGCGGCCCGTCCGCGATTGCCTCAGGAGCGATCTTGAGATAGCCGCCGACGTGATGCTGCGTCAGCTCCTGCACGTATTGCGGGGATTCGATGGCCAGGTCGTACCGCACGCCGGAGGCCACCAGTACTTTCTTGACACCCTGGACCGCCCGTGCCCGTCGGTAAAGCTGAATGAGCGGCGCATGATCGGTATTCAGATTGGGACAGATGCCCGGGTAGACGCAGGAAGGTCGGCGGCAGGCGCTCTCGATCTCACGTGACTTGCAGGCCAGGCGATACATGTTGGCGGTCGGTCCACCCAGATCGGAGATGACGCCGGTGAATCCGGGGACATCGTCCCGGATGCGCTCGATCTCGCGGATCACGGAGTCCTCGGAGCGGTTCTGAATGATGCGGCCTTCGTGTTCCGTGATCGAGCAGAAGGTACAGCCGCCGAAACAGCCCCGTTGAATGGCGACGGAAAAGCGGATCATCTTGTAAGCCGGGATGGCGGCATCGCCGTACGACGGATGCGGCCGGCGGCTGTAGGCTCGCTCGTAGACCCAGTCCATCTCGCGCGTGCTCAGCGGGATCGGCGGCGGGTTCAGCCAGACATCCGCCTCGGCATGCCGCTGCACGAGAGCCCGCGCATTCCCCGGGTTGGATTCGAGGTGCAGGATGCGCGAGGCATGGGCATACAGCACCGGGTCGGCGGCCACCTGCTCGTAGGAGGGCATGCGGATGACGCTTCGTTCGCGATCGGCATTTTTCACCCGGCGCACGAAACGCACCACGTTGCCGGCCTCCGGGGCCATGGGTGCGGACGGTCTCGTGGCGTAGGGGTCCGCGGGTGCGTTGAGTGACCCCGGGGCATCCAGATGCCGCGAGTCCACCTCGATCCAGCCATCCGGTAGACCTTTGCGTACGAACGCGGTCCCGCGCAGGTCCGTGATCTCCCCGATGCGCTCGGCGGCTGCCAGTCGATGGGCGATCGCGCAGATCTGCCGTTCCGCGTTTCCATAGACGAGGAGGTCGGCTTTCGCATCGAGCAGGATGGAGCGTCTAACCTTCTCCGACCAGTAGTCGAAATGCGCGATGCGCCGCAATGAGGCTTCGATGCCGCCGATGACGATCGGCACATCCTTGTAGGCCTCGCGCGCGCGCTGGGCGTAGACGATGACGGAGCGATCCGGGCGTCTGCCGCCCTGGCCGCCCGGCGTGTACGCATCGTCGCTGCGGATCCTGCGATCGGCCGTGTAGCGATTGACCATCGAATCCATGTTGCCGGCCGTGATGCCGAAGAACAGATTCGGCCGGCCGAGTGCGCTGAAGCTTTCCGCGCTGTGCCAGTCGGGCTGGGCAATCATCCCGACGCGAAATCCCTGGCCTTCGAGCACGCGGCCGATGATCGCCATGCCGAAGCTCGGGTGATCCACATAGGCATCCCCGCTGACGATGATCACATCACAGCTGTCCCATCCCAGCGCATCCATCTCCTGCCGGGACATGGGCAGAAAGGGCGCGGTGCCGAAGCGCTCGGCCCAATGGCGCCGATAGCCGGTGATATCCGGCGCGTTGGCGGGAATTGCGGGTTGGGCCGGCCTCGTCATGGCGGGGATTAGACCAGAAGCGGCCGCCCCCGACATGCCTCAGTGGCGCTTGTCCTGCTCCGCCGAGGCGGGATTTTGCCGCGCCGCCGGTGAAGCCTCCAGCTGCGCCAGCGCCTGCGGCAGTCCGGCAATGGCCTGCGCCCCCGTGGTTACTTTCAGGCTCGAGCCGGCGAAGTCGCCCCCGATCGGTTCACGGCGCCCCCCGAGGCAGCTGGCCAGAAACCCCTCCGCCACCGCGTAGAAGGCGAGCCGATTCTGGGGACGAGCGAAGCCGTGTCCCTCATCGGGAAACAGCATATAGGTGACCGGCAGGTGCTTCGACTGCATGGCGGCGACGATCTGGTCCGCTTCGGCCTGCTTGACACGGGGATCGTTGGCTCCCTGTGCGATCAGCAGCGGCCTTGCGATGCGATCCACATGCGTCAACGGCGAGCGCTGTTTGAGCAGCTCGCGCCCCGCCTCGGTCCGCGGGTCACCGATCCGTCGGACCATGTCCTCGAAGAAGGACTTCCAGTACGGCGGTATCGAATTGAGCAGCGTGAACAGGTTGGATGGCCCGACGATGTCCACCCCGCAGGCGAAGCGGTCCGGGGTGAACGTGAGGCCGACGAGGGTTGCATAACCGCCGTAGGAGCCGCCATAGATCGCCACTTTGTCCGCCGTGGTGATCTTCTCGCGCACGGCCCAGTCCACCGCATCGAGCAGATCATTGTGCATCTTGCCAGCCCACTCGCGATCGCCCGCATTGATGAAGCCCTTGCCGAAGCCGGTGGAGCCGCGATAGTTCACCGACAGGACGGCATAGCCGCGGTTCGCGAGCCACTGGTGTTCCGGATCGAAGCCGTAGCTGTTGCGGGCCCACGGACCCCCATGGACATCCAACACCAGCGGCACGGGAGCATCCGGGCGGTTTGCGTGCGCTGCGGACTGACCCGGCGGCAGCGTCAGATACGCGATCAGCGGCAGACCGTCGCGCGAGTGCAGCTGCACCGGCTGCATGGGACGCAGCGGCGCGCCGCTGAGCTCGGGCCGGTGATCGAACAGTTTGCTCACCTTGCCGGTCGCGCGCTCGTACAGATAGCTCGATTGCGCGTGCAGCGGATCGTTGACCACGACGATCCATCGGGCATCGTCGAGGGTGCGACTCGGTACCTCGTACTGCGGCCCGAGCGCGGCATTCAACCGCTCGATGTCCCGGGCGACGGCGGGCACGAGCGCACGGGTCTCGGTCGTCAGATATTCGATGCTGAATGCCTGCGGCGCACGCGTTCGTGGATCGAGCCAGACAGCGGACACGTCCGCCTGATCGCTCTCGCCCAGCACCGTCTGCTTGCCACTGTGCAGGTCGAGACGCACGAGGGCAGCCTTGTCACGCCCGATGGAGCTGAGCATGAGGGCCGTGCGCCCATCCTGCTCCACCACCAGCGGACGTGTCGTGAGGCTGTCGTCGCGGCCGTACTTGAGCAAGCCCTCCCAGCCCTTCGCCGTGCGTCGGTAGATCTCGCCCCCGCCGTCGGGCAGCGTCTTCACGGCCAGTCGCGGCTGCAGCTGCAGATCCTCGACGTAACCGGCAAACTCCTGGTCGTTGCGCTCGACGAGGCGGCGTGCGCCGGTCGCGATGTCGATCTCGTACAGATCCTGATATTCGGGCGTGCGGTCATTGAGGGCGACGAGCGCGGTGTCCGGTCGCTGCGGTGACAGGCCGACCAGATCCGCCCGGATCTTCGGCAGCGGCGTGAGATCACGTTGCGCGCCGCTTTGCACGTCCACGCTGTAGATGTGCCAGTTCTCATCTCCAGCCTCGTCCTGCAGGAACAGTACGTGGCGGCTGTCGTCGGCCCAGTGATGCTCGCGGATGCCACGCTTGCGATCCTGGGTGATCGGCTTCGCGGCGGCGAGATTGCCGACGGGCGCAAGCCAGACATTGAGCACTCCGTCCCGCGGCGCGAGGAATGACAGGTAGCGACCGTCCGGACTCAAACGCGCCTGCGCACGCACCGGGTTACCAAACAGCGCCACCCGCGGGATCAGCGGCGCACCCACAGAAACTGCAGCCACAGCCATACCTCCGCTTGTCAGTGCAATCCATGCCACCGCAAGCCCGGTCGCGGCGACGCAGCTTCTGCTGCGGGCGTCTCGTTTGATCGCCTGGTGAAGCAACTGGTTCTCCCGAACTGTTTCCAATCAATACAGCAGCACGGCGGAACGCTCGTGGACCCATGCCGCTTCATCCGGCTCGGCGAGTGCGTCGAGATCTGCAGGCATCGCTGCCGGATCATCCACCCAGCGGCGCAGCAGATCGCCACCGCTGATCACATCGATGGCGAGCCGACCCGTCGCATATTCGTACGGGAAATCGCGCCAGATGGCGTAATCCGGCCGCAGCCGCCGCAACGCCTTGAAGGCAAGTGCGAACAGCCGCCAGGGCCGGAACACCTCATGATCGTAATACGCCACATCTTCGACGTGCACCTGCAAGCCCGCACACAGCGTGCCCACGTGCTTGTGGTACGTCGGCTCGAACCAGCACGGCCTGATCCGGCAGCCGCGTGTCCAGGCAGGCGCCAGCGCCCGCATTTCGGCGAGCAGCGCCCGCGCATCGAGATCCGGGGCGCCGATGAGCTCCAGCGGCCGGGTCGTCCCGCGGCCCTCCGACAGCGTCGTACCTTCCAACATGACCGAACCGGGGTAGCAGCGGGCCATGAACAGGTTGGGCGCATTGGGACTGGGGTTCACCCAGGTGCGCCGGCCGAGCGGCCAGCCATGGCCGGGCTCGGCGCCGGGCTCCCAGCCATCCATCGGAATGATCTGGCAATCGACATCCAGGCGCAGTTTCGTCACGAACCACAGCGCAAGCTCGCCCATGGTCAGGCCGTGGCGCATGGGCATCGGGCCTGCCCCGACGAAACTCTCGGTGCCGGGGCGCAAGATGAGTCCCTCCACGGGTCTGCCGACCGGATTGGGCCGGTCCAGTACCCAGACGGATTTGCGGTGCCGCGCGGCCTCCTCCAGTACGTAGCGCAGCGTGGTGATGAACGTATAGATCCGGCAACCGAGGTCCTGCAGATCCACCAGCAGAACGTCGAAGCTGTCCATCATGTCGGCCGTGGGCCGACGCACGTCGCCGTACAAACTGAAGACCGGTATGTCGTGCAGCGGGTCCTGATAACTGCCGGACTCCACCATGTTGTCCTGCTTGTCACCGCGCAGTCCGTGTTGCGGACCGAAGGCCGCCGTGATGCGCGTATCGCCGGTGGCCGCGAGTGCATCGAGTGTGTGGACCAGCTGGCGCGTCACGGACGCCGGGTGCGCCAGCAGACCGATCCGTCGCCCCGCCAGAGGACGGCGCAGCTCGGGCTCCTCGAGGAGGCGATCGATTCCAAACTTCATGACTGATCGATTCCAGAGTGCAGGCGTTACAGCTCGAGCGCGAAAGCGCCCGCATGATGAAAGTCGGGCTTCCCGGGAGGATGTCGCAGCGCCCAGAACGATAGCCTACCATCGTCCTCTTCGACGATCGCACTCAGCGCCATCCGCACGCCCTGGCTGCGAAACTCTTCCGGTAGCTGCACGAGCACCTGCAACTCGAGCCGCTGCTCACGCCGGCATACGCTGAGCTGCGGCGCGGCCATCGGCAGCGGCCGCATTGCCGCGCGATAGCCATCGAAGCGGTACGCTGCCCAGTCGCGATTCGCAGCGAAATTCAACTCGCAGTAGCTGCGTCCATCGCAGCTGCGGATGAAGGCCTCGAAGCAGGTGTGTTGCCACAGGCCATCGGCCCGGCCGGCAGTCTCGCTCGGCAGGATCCGCACCCGCGCCAGGTCGGCCTCGAGCGCGTAGTCGAGAGCCAGCATCCCCTGTGGCAGTGCGCGAATGCCGACCTCCACGCCGTGCACCGCTGCCGCAGGGGCATCCGCATGGCAGGTGAGCATGACCCGGTGACTGGCAGCTGCAGGCATGAGCCATTCTAAGGGAAGCCCGAGTGAAGCTTGCGGAATCGTGTGCCGTTCGAGCGTGGGCATAGCACTTGCGAAGGCCGGAGGCATGCCACACGGTTCGTGGGATGCAGTGATCATCGGCGCCGGCATGTCCGGTCTGGCAGCCGCCGGCGAGCTGTGCAAGGCGGGCTGCTGCGTGCTCGTGCTGGAGGCGCGTGAGCGCATCGGCGGTCGTGTATGGACACGCTACGAGCCGGAGCTCGCCGCACCGATCGAGCTCGGGGCCGAATTCATTCACGGCCGGGTCCCCGAGACCTTCGCATTGCTGCAGCAGACCGGCCGCACCGCCCTCGACACGGGCGGCGTGCACTGGACGCTGCAACACGGCAGGTTGGAACACAGCACCGAGGAGCTCTTCGGCGAGATCCAACGGGCTCTGGCACGCTCGCACGTGCTCGAACAGCCGGATATCTCGTTCGATACCTTTCTGCACGATGCGGCACGTCACGGGTTGTCCGCCGGGGCGCAGACACTCGCAAGGTCGTTCGTGGAGGGTTTCGATGCGGCCGACCCCGGTCGCGTCAGTGCCCATTCGGTCGCGCAGGAGTGGGGCTCCGGCGGCCTGCTGGATGGGCCGCAGTTTCGACCGCTCGACGGCTACGGTGCGGTGCTCGCCGCACTCGCGGCAGTGCTCGTCCGCGACAAGGTCAGACTGCAGCTGCAAACCGCCGTCCATCGCGTGACGTGGCGGGCAGGATCGGTAAACATCGAGGCGCAGGTGCACGGCCAGTCGTGGCAGGTCGAGGCACCGACAGCGATCGTGACCTTGCCGCTTGGTGTATTGCAGAGGCCGGTCGGCACCCCTGGCGCCGTCGAATTCGCACCGGCGCTCGCAGCCAAACGCACGGCCCTGGCCGGCCTCGCGGCCGGGCCGGTGTTGAAGCTGAGTCTGCGGTTTCGGCACGCGTTCTGGGAGACCCTCGACAACGGGCGTTACGACGAGGCGGCGTTTTTCCACTCGCCTGAGACTGCTTTTCCGACGTTCTGGACGCTCCGCCCGATGCGTGCCCCGCTGCTGACTGCCTGGGTGGGCGGCCCGAAGGCTGCGCGTCTGTCCAACAGTCCAACGACGCAGATGGTGCGCGAGGCCTTGGGGAGTCTGTCAGTGGTGTTCGGTGCAATGGCACCCGAGCGGTTCGAGCTCGAGTCCTACTACCTGCATAACTGGCAGCAGGACGGCTTCGCACGCGGCGCGTACAGCTACGTGACGGTCGGCGGCGGTGCGGCGCGGCGTGTGCTGGCGGCTCCGCTCGACCGCACACTGTTCTTCGCCGGCGAAGCCACGGCAGCGGATCAGGCGGCGACGGTGGCCGGTGCGCTGCAGAGCGGGTACCGCGCTGCGCGCGAACTGCTGGCGAGCCGCTGAAACGCCCACCGCTGGGCTCGGCCGAGCGGGAAAACTCCTCACACCGGACATACCGTGCGCCTCGTCGCAGCCAACTTGCGCATCAAGGTCTGGGCGTCGAACGGCGCTCGCAGCTTTACGTCCGTGTTGTCGAACAGGCAATACACATCGCGCGCCCGGCGGGCGGGGCGCACGCGCGCGCAAACTTTGCGTGCATCGGGCGGTTCTTCCCCGGCGGCCCACGCGCGGATCCGCTCCGCCCAACGCGCGAGTGCCCGATCCGAATAGCCGCTGCGATATAACTCCTTGTCGCCGTGCAGGCGCAGGTAGAGGAAGTCCGCAGTGACGTCGTGGATCATCGGCCAGCGGCGCGCCGTCTCCGCGATCACGAGCGCGATGCCCTGCTCGCGCAGCAGTTCGATGAACGCCGGTTGCAGGAAGCTCTCGTGCCGAATCTCGATCGCGTGACGCAGGGGCCGGTCATCCGCAAACGCAAGGCGTGTGCGGCCCTTCATCCACTGCTCGCGCTTGCGTGCCAGGGACAGCGCCGCGGGCGCATCCCGTGGCAGCAGTTTGAGGAAATGGGCGAGGCGATCGCGATCGCGATCGAACGCAAAGTTGGGCGGAAACTGCCACACCAACGGCCCGAGCTTGTGCCGGAGATTGAACAGGCCGGATGCCAGAAAGTTGGCAAGTGGCGCCTCGATAGCCCGCAGGCGTTTCATGTGCGTGATGTAGCGGGGTCCCTTCACGGCGAAGATGAAGTCATCCGGCGTTTCGTCGTACCAGCGCGCATAGCTTGCCGGGCGCTGCAGCGAATAGAAGGAGCCGTTGATCTCGATCAGCGGCAGGCGCGCGGCGGCGTACTGCAATTGCGCGCGCTGCGGCAGCTCTGCGGGATAGAACGAGCCGCGCCAGGGTGCGTACCGCCAGCCCGAGATGCCTACCCGGACCATCGCCAGGCCCGATACGCCATCAGTCCACCGATCGCAACGATCAAGAGCGCCGCACTCAGCGCCAGGGACGCGTGTATGCCGATCAGTGCGCCGACGATGCCAACGGTAATCCCGCTGAAGGTGCGCATGCCGCCCGCGGCCATCGAAAACACACCGATGACCCGGCCGCGGATCGGTGCGGGCGCACCGAGCTGTACGAGCGCCTGCGCCATGGAGTTGAAGGACAGCTCGAGAAATCCGGCGGCAAACAGCAGCACGATGGCCAGCGGATAGTTGCCGACCAGCGCAAACGTCCCCAGCGCACCGCACCACGTCATTGCAAGCACCATGGCCGTGCGCGCGTTGGGCCTGAGGAGCGCCCGGCTTTCGAGGATCACACCGGCGAGCAACGCCCCGCCTGCATCGGCCGCCAGCAGGATGCTGTAGGTGACCCCTGGATCGCCATGCCCGAGGTCGCGGGCAAACCCCGGCATCTGCGCCTGGTACGCATTGCCGATGAACAGCGCCGCGAGGGCTGCGAGCAGGATCATCCCGAGAACGGTTGGATTGTCGCGCACGCTGCGGAAGGTGCGCACGATATCCGACAAGTCGCGCACTTGCGCTGCGCCCGCCGGTGCCCGGATGCGATACCGCGGCCCGTAGGGCGCCTTCCACAGCCACGCGAACATGGGCAGATAGATCAGCGCGTTGAGGATGATGCCGTGTGCCGCACCGAAGACGATGAGCAGCGCGCCGCCCACCGCAGGCCCCGTCAGCATTCCGAGATACCGCGCGGTCGCTCCCAAGCGCACGGCGCTCGGCAGCTCCTGCGCACCGACGATGTCGTGCAGCAGAAGCTGACTTGCGGGCATCCACAGCACGCCGGCGCAACCGTGCACGAGCAGCAGTGTCTTGGCCTCCCAGGGCTGCAGGGTGTCCGTCAGGAACAGCACGCCCCAGCTGACGGAGACCGCCATGAACAGCAGCATGCCGATCTGGATGATGCGCCGCGGATCGAAGCGATCGGCCAGTGCCCCGGAGTACACGGAGAACAGCAGGTACGGGGCCCAGTGGGAGATCACCGCGAAACCGCCGAGGGCGGGGGAATGAAACTTACGGAAGATCACCCAGTAGCTGATGACGTGCTCGATGTTGTCCGCAAGCATCGCCGTCGCGGTGCCCAAGAAATACATGCGAAAACCCGGATGGCGCAGCGCTGCAAAGGAAATGCGCGCCACGGGTGCCGCGCCGCCGTGTTCGGTCGCGTGCACTCAGTGCGGAGGATCGAGTCCCGCGCGCCGGGCGGCCAGGCGCGCAAGCGATCCCCAGTCGTCCTGCGCACCGCCGGTCGCGATGGACTCGAGCAGATTGTCGCGCAGTATGCTGGCGAACGGCATGGGCACGTTCGCCGCTTCACCCGCGGCCAGCGCGAGTCGGATGTCCTTGAGCGCGAGGGTGACCTCGAAACCGGCGGGCCGATAGCGCTGTGCCGCAATCATGGCGCCATACCCCTGGTACGCAGGCGAAGCGAACAACGTACTCGTGAGAATCTCGAGAAACGCTCCCGCCTCGATTCCATGCGCGCGCGTCAGCGCGACCGCCTCGCCCATTGCCTCGATCGCGCTCGCGAGCATGAAGTTGCCGGCGAGCTTGACTGCATTGGCGGTTTCCGCGCGCTCCCCCACCGGCCATACTTTCTGTCCGATGGCGGCCAGCGCGCCGTGGGCGCGCGCCAGTGTCGCAGCTTCCCCGGCCACCACCACGTTGAGCTTTCCTTGCGCCGCGACGTCGGGTCGGCCGAACACCGGCGCTGCCACATAGCCCACGTTGCGCTGCCGGTGCAGCTGCGCGAACTCTTTTGCGAGCGCAACCGAAACGGTGGTGAGGTTGAGATGAATCAGATCGCTGCGGGCGGCCGCAAGTACCCCCTGGTCGAGAATCACGGCCCGTACCGCCTCATCGTTGGCCAGCATGGTCATGAGGAATTCCGCGCGCGCGGCGTCCGCCGGCGCCGCTGCGGACTCGGCGCCTCGCGCGACCAGCTCCTGCACCGCTGCCGGCGAGCGGTTCCACACCCGCACCCGGTGGCCACCGCCCAGCAGGTGCCCTGCGATCGCCGTGCCCATCTTGCCGAGGCCGATGAATCCGATGTCCATTGTGCCTACCTGCCGAAGCCACCTGCGCCGAACGGACCTCGCAATGCGCAAAGTTCATTCCCGTCGCGCTAAGATGCGCCGCCGGCGGCGCGGCGCAATGCGGGGAAGCAGGGTGCATCGTTCCATGCGCGTTCGCAACAAGAACGCTGTCCTCATGATCGCGGTGCTGAGTCTGAGCGCGGTATCCATGCCCACGCGTGCTGCCGATGGCGTGCCCGGGGCTGCGCTCGCAGCTGCCGCCGCCGAGCGCTTTGCCGCACTCGCCCTCAAATGCCTGCACCGGGAATATCCCAACAAGATCGCGCATGTGCTGCAAAGCGCTGCGGATGCGCGGCCGCCGCACGAGCTGACGCCGGCCTTTTATGGCTGTTTCGACTGGCACTCGGACGTGCATGGGCACTGGCTGCTGGTGCGTTTGCTGCGACTGTATCCCGATGCGCGATTTGCGCGACCGGCGCGCGCTGCGCTGGCACTCAGCCTCACCGCGGCGAACATCGCCGCAGAGGTCAGGTACATGCAGCGCGGGGACCGCGCCTCGTTCGAGCGCCCGTATGGGCTTGCCTGGTTGTTACGGCTCGCGGCGGAGTTGCGCAGCTGGAATGATCCGCAAGCGCGGCAGTGGGCCGCAAGTCTTGCGCCCCTCGAGACGCTGGCCGCCGCGAAGCTCGGTAGCTGGATTGTGAAGCTGCATTATCCCATCCGGGTCGGCGAGCACGATCAGACGGCATTTGCATTCGGCCTCATCTGGGACTGGGCGCGGGTGCGCGGTGATGCACGCATGCGCGATCTGCTTGCCGATGCCGCACGACGCTTCTACGCCGCCGACCGCCAGTGCCCGCTGGACTATGAGCCCTCCGGTGAGGACTTCCTCTCGCCGTGCCTTGCGGAAGCCGATTTTTTGCGGCGCGTGTTGGATCAGAAGGCTTTTGCGCGCTGGCTCACGCAGTTTCTGCCACAGATTCCGCTCCGGGCGGATCGCATCTGGCTACGCCCCGCAGTCGTGACCGATCGCGGCGACCCGAAGCTTGCGCACATCGACGGACTGAACCTCAGCCGTGCATGGATGCTCGAGGGAATTGCCCATGGCCTGGCGCAGACCGATCCGCGACGCCCGGCGCTGTTTGCGGCAGCCGCGCAGCACAGTGCAGCGTCCCTGTCGGCAGTGACCGGTGAACACTACGAGGGCGGCCACTGGCTGGGCACGTTCGCGGTGTACCTCACGAGCCGTGCGGGGTTGGGGGATATCAGTCCAGCGCCTGGCGCAGATCATCCATCAGATCACTGACATCCTCGACGCCGACCGACAGGCGGATCAGGGCGTCGCTGATGCCGAGCGCTGCGCGCATATCGGCGGGGAGCGAGGCATGGGTCATGAGTGCCGGGTGCTCGATGAGGCTTTCCACGCCGCCGAGACTTTCCGCAAGGCAGAACAGCCGGCAGCGCTCGAGCGCGCGGCGTGCCCCCTCGAGGCCACCCTGCAGCACCGCCGTGACGATGCCGCCGTAGCCGCCGCGCATCTGCTGCTTGGCGAGGGCATGCTGCGGATGGCTCGCAAGCCCGGGATAGTGCACTTGCTGCACAGCCGGGTGGCCTTGCAGGAATTCGGCGATCGTGTGCGCATTGCGGCAGTGACGCTCCATCCGCAGAGCGAGTGTCTTGATGCCGCGCAATGTCAGGAACGAGTCAAATGGCCCTGAGACGCTGCCGAGGGCGTTCTGCAGATAGCCGAGCCGCTCGCGCAGCGCCGCATCCGTCCCGACGATCGCTGCTCCGCCGACGGCATCGGAGTGGCCATTGAGATATTTCGTCGTGGAATGCACCACGATATCGAATCCATGCTCCACGGGCCGCTGGATGAAAGGCGTGGCGAAGGTATTGTCACAGACACTGAGCAGGCCGTGCCGGCGCGCGATGCCGGCGACGCTGCTCAGATCCACCAGCTTGAGCAAAGGATTCGTCGGTGATTCCACCCACAGCAAGCGCGTGTTCGGCCGGATCGCCGCCGCCAGCGCTGCCGCATCGGTCAGATCGACGAATGAGACCGTGTGACCGGCGGAACGTTTGCGCACATTCTCCAGCACCCGGTAGCTACCGCCGTACAGATCGTGCATGGCGATGATGTGCGAGCCGCTGTCGAGCAGCTCGAGCACCGTGGAGGTGGCCGCCATGCCGGAAGCGAACGCAAACCCCGCGATGCCGCCTTCGAGATTTGCCACCGACGCCTGCAGGGCATCCCGTGTTGGATTGGCCGTGCGGGAATATTCATAGCCGCGGTGCACGCCCGGACTCGACTGCGCGTAGGTGGAGGTCGCGTAGATGGGCGGCATCACCGCCCCCGTGAGGGGATCGGGACGCTGGCCTCCGTGGATGACCCGCGTGGCAAATGCCTGATCCTCGCCGCAGCTCATCGGCGACGCAGCCAGTTGAGCAGATCGATGCGGGTCACCAGGCCCATGAACTCACCATCCTTCACCACGATCGCCACCATGCCGCGCTTGAATATCTCCATGAGCTGCGCCAGCGGCGCATCCACCCCCACCGTCACCAGCCCACTGGCCATCGCCTTCGTGACGGGCTCGTTGAAATGCTGCGGATTCGCGAACACCTCGAGCAGGATGTCTTCCTCGTCGACGATGCCCACGATCCGGCCGTCCTGCATGACGGGCAGCTGGGAGACGTCATAAAGCTTCATGCGCCGCAGGGCCGCGAGCACCGGCTCCGTGGAATTGACGGTTACCGCGGCGTGCTCCCAGTGACGGCGCGCGATGAGATCGCGCAGATCACCGAAGCTCTCGCGCTCGATGAATCCCTGATCGAGCATCCAGTAATCGTTGTACACCTTGGAGAGGTACTTGTTGCCGCTGTCGCAGACGAACGTCACCACTCGTTTGGCGGTCTTCTGCTCCCGGCAATAGCGCAAAGCCCCGGCAAGCAGAGTGCCGGTGGACGTGCCCGCGATGATGCCCTCCTTGCGCAGCAGCTCCCGGCAGCTGCGGAACGCCTCGGCATCGGGAATCGTGTACGTCGAGCCGACGCGCGAGAAGTCCGCCACGGGGGGAATCGAATCGCCGCCGATCCCCTCGACCAGCCAGCCACCACGCTCGGCCGGCATCTGTCCGGTTTTGGCGTAGCTGGCCAGCACCGAGCCCGCCGGGTCGGCGAGCACGATCTCCACGTGCGGGGCGGCTCGAGCGAAGAAGCGGGACAGCCCGGTGAGGGTGCCGCCGGTGCCCACGCCACACACGACGGCGTCGAGCCGGCCGCCCGTCTGCTCCCAGATCTCGGGGCCGGTCGTCTCGGCATGCGCCCGCGGATTTGCCTGGTTGCCGAACTGGTTCACGAAAAAGGAGTTGGGCGTCTCGCGCGCGAGGCGCTCGGCTACGTCACGGTAGTATTCCGGATGGCCCTTGCTGACATCCGAGCGCGTGAGCACGACGTCCGCACCCATCGCCTTGAGATGAAAGATCTTCTCCTGGCTCATCTTGTCGGGAATCACCAGCAGCAGCCGATAGCCTTTCTGGGCGGCGACCAGCGCAAGTCCGAGTCCGGTGTTGCCCGCTGTCGCCTCGATGAGGGTGCCGCCGGGGGCAATCCTGCCATCGCGCTCGGCTGCTTCGATCAGGTACAGCCCGATCCGATCCTTGATCGAGCCGCCGGGATTCTGGTTCTCGAGCTTGAGGAACAGCTCGCAGGCACCGGTGTCGAGGTGGCGGGCGGCGATGAGCGGTGTCTTGCCGATCATCTCCAGCACGTTTGCGCAGACAGTCAGGGACATGGGGGTCTCCTACGATGCGGTATGCAGACTGACGATGAGACCCGACTCAACCCATCCCCTCAAGAAGCCCGCAGCGCGCATCGCGGCCTCCTGCTCCTGCAGGTGCTCGCACAGCAGCAGGCAAAGCTCCCCGAACGTGCGGTGGGCGCGGCATGCCCGTAACGCGGCGGCTTCGTCCTGCGTCGTCGAGCGAAAATAGATCTGTAACCCGCAACGCCATGCCAGCCAGCTCTGCAGCCCGGCCGACACGCTTGGCTCCGGCCGTTCCTGCTCTTCCGTGAAGGCTTTCCAGATGGCCGGCACATTCCACTCCAGTTCCAGCAGCTCCACCGCCGGGCTGAAGCCAAGTCGCAGGTCGGACCAGCTTTCCGGTGGAATGCCGGCGAACGCTGCGGCATCGATCGGCGTGGCATCCGCCGCGTCGAACACGCAGGCCATTGCCCACTCCCAGCGCGCCAGCTCGGCGAGCAAGGGAACCGAGGCGTAGTCTGCATCAGCTGCCAGGAAGTCGGCGAGCGCGTGCCCGTAATAGCGCACCGAGAAGCACGTGGACGGATGCGCAGCCACGTAGCGGGCACCGAGGGTCTCGAAATCGGTTTCGAGAAGTCCGGCCAGCGCAGGATAGGTGATCTGCAACGCCTCGATGAGGCGTGCGCGATAGCCATTGCCATAAATGCCGAGACGCGTCTGTATCGGCACCCGCGCGGTGCCGATCACGTCCGCTTCGATGGCCGGATCGCCGCTCAGCAGGAAGCGCTGAAAGGCCCCCTGCAGTTGGTCGAGTCGGTTCACGAGTTCAGTGCGACGTGCGGATGTTTGCCAGTGGCTAAGGATCAGGCCGCGCGCGCCAGCGCACGTTGCGCCAGCGATCGTGCCTGCTGCACTTCGGCGCACAGCTCCTCGAGCGGCGGAATGTTGGCGTCGCGCTCGATCATGGTCGCGACGTTGCCGAAGCGGCGCACGGCGGCCCGGTACAGTTCCCACACCGGATCGGGCACGGGATGGTCGTGCGTATCGATGAGATAGTCGCCCTGGTTCTCATGCCCCGCGAGGTGGATCTGCTGGATGCGCCCGGCGGGCATGGCATCGAGATAATCGAGCGGCGCAAATTCATGATTCACGCTGCTGACGTAGATGTTGTTGACGTCGAGCAGGATCAGGCAATCGGCGCGCTCGGCAATCGCGTGCAGGAACTCCCATTCCGTCATGTCCGAGCTGCGGTACGTCACGTAGCTCGAGACATTCTCGAGCAGAATGCGCCGCCCGAGAAACTCCTGTACCGCCTGCACGCGGGCGACGACATTCGCGAGTGCCTCTTCCGTGTAGGGCAGAGGCAGAAGATCGTGCATGTTGTGGCCGCCTACCCCGGTCCAGCACAGATGATCGGAGATCCATTGCGGCTGCACGCGGGCCGCCAGTGCCTTCACCTGGGCCAGGTAGGTCCAATCAAGCGGCGCGGAACTGCCGATCGACATGGAGACACCGTGCATCACGAGCGGGTAGCGGTCGCGGATGCGCAGCAGATAATCGAGTGGCTTGCCGCCCGGGACGAGGTAGTTCTCGGTGAGCACCTCGAACCAGTCGATCGGCGGGCGATCGGCGAGAATGGCCTCGTAGTGATCGACCCGCAGGCCAAGACCAAACCCGAGCGAAGGACGCAGGATTGACATGTTTGGCGGGCAACGGACCGGTGCTGCCCCGAGCGGGACAGCACCGGCCGACCATCGATCGCTTACTTGGCAGCCTTGGCCTTGGCAGCGTCGCACTTGGCCTGCGTCAGCATGACGTAACCCTGCCCCTTGCAGGAGTTCTGGCCCTTGCACGCGTTGTTGGCTCCCTTGCAGGCCGAGTGGCCCTTGCAGGAGTTGACGCCTTCACATTTTACCTTGGCGTCGGCGGCAACCGCCGTCGTGATCATTACGGAAGAGAACATCACCGCGGCAGCGGCAGCCAGGGCAACGCTGGACATTTTTCGAGAGTTCATTCGAATGCTCCTTGAGCGTAGTAACCGTTGAATTGCGAGAAAGAACCGATCCGAGCCATTCACCGTCCGACCGTCCGTCCCGCTGTGCGGAACGGCCCCCTCACGCCAACCGATTCCCCGGTCCGGCGGCCACGGCTGCCCGAACATTCTACGCCCAGGCGTTGCGTTTCCGCAGAGGATGTCGCAGCGGCACGACACGTTTGCAGGCCCGATCGCGGGTCATCCCCGTCAGATACGCAGCGGACGGCGTTGCAGATGCGGGATTTGACCCAATCTCCAATCCCGCGGCGCGACGGCCACGACGCCCCCCGCTGAAATTCCATTAGACTGTGCGGTTTGCACGTGCCCCTGGAGACGCTGCTACGCGCCGTCATTGGCTCAATCCCTTTGCATCGGGTACCCGGAAATGTCCGACGCTTCTCGCGATGCCATCCTCGTACGGGGCGCGCGCCAGAACAATCTCAAGAACCTCGATCTCGACATCCCGCTGAACGAGCTCGTGGTGGTCACGGGTGTCTCGGGCTCGGGCAAGTCCTCCCTCGTCTTCGACACGCTCTACGCGGAAGGGCAGCGCCGCTACGTCGAGACCTTCTCACCGTACGCGCGGCAGTTTCTCGACCGGATGGACAAACCGCAGGTGGATGCGATCGCCGGCATTCCCCCGGCCATCGCCATCGATCAGACCAACCCGGTGCGCACCTCCCGCTCCACGGTCGGCACGATGACCGAGTTGAACGACCATCTGAAGCTGCTGTTTGCCCGAGCCGCTGCGCTTTATTGCCGCTGTTGTGGCCAGCCGGTGCGGCGCGACACGGCCGACAGCATCTACGCGGACCTGACACGGCGCGCCCATGAGGTGGGCGAGCCGCGGCTGTTGCTGAGCTTTCCGCTGCCGGTCCCTGCAAGATTCACGGTGTCGGAGGTGCGCGAACTGCTGCAAAAGCAGGGATACACGCGCTTCCTGGGTGCGTGCGCGGCGGCTGCACCGAGCGGCATCGGGGAGGCTGCGCCGGCAGCGCGCAACGCCTCCCCCGCTGGCGGGCGCAAACGCGGCAGGCGCACCAAAGCGGGCGTGCCACCGACCGTCACACTCGAGGTGGTCCAGGATCGGTTCCGGGCCGGCAGTACCGATCGCGGCCGCGTCCTCGAATCGCTGGAGGCGGCGCTGCGGGTGGGACAGGGACGCGTGAATGTCAACGTCGTCAACGATGCGGATCCTCCCGAGGTGTTGCGGGCCTGGCGCTATTCGAGCCACCTGCATTGCGCCGAATGCGACGTGGCATATCGCGACCCCAATCCCAGCCTGTTCTCCTTCAACTCGCCGATCGGCGCCTGCAACAGCTGTCGCGGGTTTGGCCGCACGATCGGCATCGACTACGGGCTCGTCATCCCCGATGAGAGCAAATCGCTGCGCGGCGGTGCCATCAAGCCCTGGCAGACGAAGTCGTATGCGGAATGCCAGGACGATCTGCTGAAGTTCGCCAGAAAGCGCGCCATCCCGCTCGACACTCCCTGGCGGGAGCTGGGCGCCGAACGGCGCAACTGGGTGATCGAAGGTGAAGGCGACTGGCGCAAAGGCGTCTGGTATGGCGTGCGCCGCTACTTTGCCTGGCTCGAGACGAAAGCCTACAAGATGCATGTACGCGTCCTGTTGTCGCGGTACCGTGCATATACGCCTTGCGCGGAATGTGCCGGGGCGCGCTTGAAGACCGAGGCGCTCCTGTGGCGCCTTGGCAGTCGCGAGCTGGCGGATGCGGCGTTGGGCGCCACCGAGCGATTCACACCGGTGAGCGTGCGCTGGAGCGACGACGAGCGCCGTAGCTTGCCGGGCTTGTCCATCCACGATTTGATGCTGCTGCCGATCGGGCGGGCAGCGGAGTTTTTCAACGCCCTGCGCCTGCCGGCGCCGCTTGACGAGGCGACCGATCTGCTGCTGGCGGAGATCCGCGGCCGCTTTCGCTACCTCAGCAATGTCGGGCTCGGCTATCTCACGCTCGATCGCCAGTCGCGCACCCTGTCGGGCGGCGAGGTTCAGCGCATCAACCTGACGACGGCGTTGGGCACCTCGCTGGTCAACACATTGTTCGTTCTGGACGAGCCTTCGATCGGACTGCATCCGAGCGACATGCAGCGCGTCATCGAGGTGATGAAAAGGCTGCGCGATGCGGGCAATTCGCTGGTCGTCGTCGAGCACGATCCGCAGATCATGCTGGAGGCGGACCGCATCCTCGACCTGGGTCCCGGCGCCGGCGAGCGCGGCGGCGAGCTGGTGTTCTTCGGCAGCCCCAGCGAGATTCGTCAGGACGACAAGTCGCTCACGGGCGCGTACCTGAGTGGCCGGCGAACGGTAGGCGGCGGTGCCGCGGTCACGGATCTGCCGAGCCACGCACCGGGCAGCACACGTGTGCCGACAGCCGCCGGGTCGGCACGCGAGCCTGCGCCGCAGCGCGCCCCGGGGATCACTGCCGAGGCACGCTCCAACAGATGGCTCGAGCTGCAAGGTGCCTGCGAGCACAACCTCAAGAATCTCGACGTGCGGATTCCGCTCAAGCGCCTCGTCTGCATCACCGGTGTTTCCGGATCCGGCAAGTCGACCCTGGTGGAGAACGTTCTGTACCCGGCGCTGCTCAAGTATCGCGGCAAACCGACCGAGGCACCCGGCCGGTTCACAGGACTGCGCGGCGCAGACCTCGTGGACGATGTCGTGATGGTCGATCAGGGTGCGATCGGCCGCACCACGCGCTCGAATCCCGCCAGCTACGTCGGGGCGTTCGATGCGATTCGTGCGCTGTTCGCCGCCGAGCCCACCTCGCTCGAGCGCAAGTACACCGCCGGCACCTTCAGTTTCAACTCCGGCAACGGCCGCTGCCCGACCTGCAGCGGTAACGGCTTCGAGCACGTGGAGATGCAATTCCTCTCGGACGTGTACCTGCGCTGCCCGGACTGCAAGGGGCGTCGCTACCGCGATGAGATCCTGGACATCAAACGGGAAGGCGCCGACGGCGGACGTGCCAGCATTGCGGAGGTGCTGCAGATGACGGTGACGCAAGCACTGGCGTTTTTCGCCGACTCGCGCGAGGCGGCCGCGCGACTTGGGCCGCTTGCGGACGTCGGACTCGAGTACGTAAAGCTCGGGCAGCCGGTACCCACACTCTCTGGTGGTGAGGCGCAGAGACTGAAACTCGCCGGCCATCTGGCACAAGCCGGCTCGGTGCTGTCGAGCATCACGCATCGCGGCAAGCTGTTCCTGCTGGATGAGCCCACGACCGGACTGCACTTCGAGGATGTCGCAAAGCTGCTGCGCGCTTTGCGCAAGCTGCTCGCGGCAGGTCATTCGCTGCTGGTCATCGAGCACAATCTCGATGTGATCCGCGCAGCGGACTGGATCATCGATCTGGGTCCGGACGGTGGCGAGCGTGGCGGGGAAATCGTGTGCGCGGGCCCGGCGGCGGTAATCCGCGAGCATCCGGCATCACGCACGGGTCGTGCGCTGGCGGCGTATGAGAAAGCCCTCGGTACGCCGATGCCGGCGAAAGCTGCGGTCATCCCTCGTGCGGTCAGTGCTCGTGCGGTCACCCCTCGTGCAGCCATCCCTCATGCAGCCACCCCGCATGCAGCCACCGCGGTTGCCGAAAAACCGGCAGGTTACGCGAATCGCGCGCGCGGCAACGACGGCGCAATCGTCATTCACAACGCCCGCGAGCACAACCTGAAGAATGTCGACGTGCAGATCCCTCGAGATCGATTCACCGTGATCACGGGGGTGTCGGGCTCGGGTAAGTCGACGCTCGCTTTCGACATCCTCTTCAACGAAGGACAGCGGCGCTATCTCGAGTCACTCAACGCCTACGCCCGGCAGTTCGTGCAGCCAGCCGCGCGACCGGACGTCGATGCGATATTCGGCATTCCTCCCACCGTCGCGATCGAGCAACGCACGAGTCGTGGCGGTCGCAAGAGCACCGTCGCGACTCTCACGGAGATCTATCACTTTCTGCGCCTGCTATACGTGAAGCTCGCGACCCAGTACTGCCCGGATTGCGCTACGGCCATCGAACCGCAGAGCACCGCCTCCATCGCCGCGCGCCTGCTGCGCGATTTCCGCGGCAAGCGTATTGCACTGCTGGCACCGCTGGTGCTCGCCCGCAAGGGTTACTACACGGATCTCGCCAAATGGGCGGCGAAAAAGGGATTCAGGACGCTGCGGGTCGATGGCGCCAGCCTCTCGACGGGAAAATGGCCGCGTCTGTCACGCTTCCGGGAGCACACGATCGAGCTGCCCGTGGCGGAGATCGACGTGGACGCGCGTGCGGATGCTCTGCTGCATCAGGCCCTGGCGCGGGCGCTCGATTTTGGCAAGGGAGTGGTGCACGTCCTCGGCCCGCATTCGGACACGGTGACCGTATTCTCGACGAAGCGCGCCTGTCCGAGTTGCGGCAGCAGCTTTGCGGAACTCGACCCGCGGCTGTTCTCGTTCAACTCCCGCCATGGATGGTGCCAAAGCTGCTTCGGCACCGCAGTGGAGATGACCGGCTTCGACGCGGAGCAATCGGGCGAAGAGGCGTGGTGGAATGAATGGTACGAGCACGAGCCATCGGTGTGTCAGACATGCCAGGGGCAGCGCCTGAATCCGATCGCGCTGAATGTCCGCTTCCGCAACCGCTCGATCGCCTCGCTGACGCGCGAGCCGGTGAGTGGCGCGTTGCGGTTCTTCGCGCAGCTGCAACTGACCGAGCGGGAAGGGCAGATCGCCCGCGACCTGTTGAGTGAGATCCGCTCGCGCCTGAAATTTCTGGAGCGGGTGGGACTGGATTACCTGCAACTGGATCGCGGGGCGCCGACACTTTCGGGCGGCGAGGCGCAACGAATCCGCTTGGCCGCCCAGCTGGGCTCCAATCTGCAGGGCGTGTGTTACGTGCTGGATGAGCCCACGATCGGCCTGCATCCGCGGGACAACGAGGTCCTGCTGGGCGCCCTCGCCGAACTTTCGGGAAATCGCAACACGCTGGTGGTCGTGGAGCACGACGAGGCGACCATCCGGCGGGCCGACCACGTGCTCGATCTGGGTCCCGGCGCAGGTGTCGGCGGCGGCGAGGTGGTCGGCAGCGGCAAGGTCGACGATCTGGTGCGCAATCCCCGCTCGATCACCGGCCGTTTTCTGCGCGAGCCGCTGCAGCATCCAGCGCAGCCGCTGCGGGAAGTCGCTGCGCGCACACCGCGCCTGACTCTCGAGCGGATCGAGCTGCACAACCTTCGCGGCAGGGACGTGCGGATTCCCCTGGGACGCCTCGTCGTCATCACCGGTGTCTCCGGATCGGGCAAGTCGACGGTGGCACGCGATGTCCTGTATGCCAACCTGAGGAAGTTGCTCAGCGCAAGCGGCAGCAACGGCAAGCGGCGCGGCAAGCCGGCACCGCTCATCGGTTGTCGTGGCATCCAGGGCGTCGGGCACGTGGATCGTGTCCTGGAGGTGGACCAGACACCGATCGGCAAGACCCCGCGCTCCTGCCCGGCAACGTACATCGGTTTCTGGGACGACGTCCGGCGGATTTTCGAGACGACCACGGAGGCGCGTATCCGCGGCTACACGGCGAGCCGCTTTTCCTTCAACACGGCGGGCGGACGCTGCGATGGCTGCGAAGGCCAGGGCGTGAAGACCATCGAGATGAGCTTCCTGCCCGATGTGAAGGTCCTCTGCGATGTGTGCGGTGGCCGTCGCTTCAACTCGGAGACGCTGTCCGTGCTGTGGCGCGGCAAGAGTATCGGCGATGTGCTCGCGCTGAGCGTCGATGCTGCCGTGGAGTTCTTTGGCGCGCATCCGCGGGTACACCACGCGCTCAAGCTCCTGCAGGACGTGGGGCTCGGCTATCTCACGCTCGGCCAGCAAAGTCCGACGCTCTCGGGCGGCGAGGCGCAGCGCATCAAGCTCGTGACGGAACTGTCGAAAGTGCGCACCGAGGTCCGGGCAGGCCCGCGACACAAGCCGAAGCACACGCTCTACGTGCTGGACGAGCCGACCGTCGGGCTGCACATGGCGGATGTCGAGAAACTCATTCTCGTGCTGCACCGGCTGGTCGATGCCGGTAACTCCGCGGTCGTGGTGGAGCACAATCTCGATGTGATGGCCGAAGCGGACTGGATCCTCGACATGGGTCCGGAAGCCGGTGATGGCGGTGGCGAAGTGGTCGCCGAAGGCACCCCCGCCCAGGTTGCCTTGCGGAGCAAGGTTTCACATACCGGCCGGGTGCTGCAGGCATTCCTGCGCGAGCGCACGCGGCCCGCTGCGCCGCTGAGCCTTGCGGGCGCGCCCAGTGCCCCCGCGCTGGGCATCCGCTCGGTTCGCGCCCAGTCGAGGCGCAAGGCGTAAAATGCGGCCGTGAGTCACGATCTCGTCTGCTGGAAGTGCGGCATGCCGCTTGCCGCATTGAGCCTGCCGCTACGGCGGCTCGATGAGTGTCCGCAGTGCCGCGCCGAGCTGCACGTGTGCCGGATGTGCGTGGATTACGACACACGGGTCGCCAAGCACTGCCGGGAGCCGACGGCCGAGGAAGTCAGCGACAAGACGCACGCCAACTTCTGCGATCATTTCAAACCGCGCCCGGCAGCCTACATTGCCCCGAACACGGCGGAGCTCGAGCGGGCCAAAGCCGAGCTCGACAAGCTATTCGGAAAACGCTGATTCAGCGCCTGACATGCAGCACCCGGGAGTTGCGCTAGCAACCGCGGCCGCGACGCTTCGTCGTGGGTCTCGATGCCGGCGTGCTTGGTGCATAAAGACGCATGAACAGCCGTACGCCGCGCGCGGCTCGCTTGCGAAGTTCCTCGCGGCCTGGAGTATTGCGGTAGCGAAACGTCGCCTCGATGCGCGTGAAGCCCTGCCACAGCCCCAACAGATCACCGGCAGCCTCGAGGGGGTCCTCGATGGCAAGGATGCCCTGCCGGACACCCGTGGCGATCAGCCTCACCAGGGCTGCGCGGCCTCGGCCTGGTCCGGCTTCGAAAAAGCGCCTGGCCAGCTCGGGGCGCTGCTTCGTGGCGCCTGCAATCAACATGTCAAATTCCACGCGTTGCGGATCTGTGAGGAAAGTCAGCAATCTCAGGCCGAAATGCCTCAAGGTCGTCTCCAGACCGAGCGCTTTGGCCTCTTCCGGATAGTCATCCGAGGTCACCCGTTGCGATTCCGTGCGAATCACCGCCTCCAGCAGCGCGCTGCGATCGGCAAAGTTGGCGTACAGCGTCGCTTTGGAGACCTTGGCGTGAGTGGCGATCTCCTCCATGGTGGCCACGTCCACACCCTTGGCGAGGAACAGCTGGCGTGCGGCCGCGATCAGGGCGGTGCGCTTGACCGGATCCTTCGGTCGTCCGCGCCGTGATAGTTGCATCCGCTCGTGTCGCATGGCCTGTACGCTGCAAGAGGTTGAGCAGGGGCGCAGCCGGTCCGCCAGCAAGGTTAGCGCTCCCTCGACCATCCAAACAAGCTCCGTGTACGTCCGGGCGCGTGACTGCTCCATGCCGGCTGCGGGTTCTTTTATTGAACGATTTCGTCTGCTATATTGCGGGAGCTCGAGCCAGCCCCTGACTTTCCGCGGGGCGGCGCAGTCCGCGATGAGGAGATGGGGATGCTGTACCGTGGCGGATGAGCACAGCCAGGCGCCAGGGGAATCCGCGGCGAACCATCCGCAGCCGGCGCAAGCCGGCATGGACCCGCGCAAACGCCGTCTGTTCATCCTCGTCGCCATCGTCGTCGTCGCGTTGCTGATCGTGGTGGCGGTGATCTGGTGGCTGATCGCCCGTCAGTACGAGAAAACCGACGACGCCTACATCGACGCGCGCATCACCCATCTGTCGCCGCAGATCGCCGGTCGCGTGTTGCATGTGTACGCCAATGACAACCTGCGGGTGCGCGCCGGGCAACTGCTGGTCGACATCGATCCAGCCGATGTCCGCGCACGCTACGATCAGGCTCAGGCACAAGAATCCCAGGCTGAGGCTCAGCTGGCCCAGACACGGGCGCAGATTCGCGTCAGCGAAGCAAACTATCAACAGGTGCGCGCCATGGCCGTCGGTGCGGCAGCGCAGGCGGAGAATGCCGCGCGCGATCTGAAGCGCTATCGGGACCTGCGGCAGACGCTCCCCTCTGCCGTCGCGGACCAACAGCTCGATCAGGTGCGGACCACCGCGGTGAATACCGCCGCGCAGCGCGATGCGGCCGTCAAGCAAGCCCAGGCCGCGCAGGCGCAGGTGGATGCCGTTCAGACACAGGTGACGGGTGCCGAGGCGCAGCTCAAGACCGCGCAGGCACAGCTGGAGCAGGCCCATCTCAACCTGAGCTACGCGCAGATCGTGGCACCGACCGATGGCACCGTCGCGCAACAAAGCGTCGCGGTCGGCAACTACGTGCAACCCGGCCAGGAGCTGCTGGCCATCGTCCCGTTGCAGCTGTGGATCACGGCTAATTACAAGGAGACCCAGCTCGAGCGGATGCGCCCCGGTCAGCAGGTGGATATCCGAATCGATGCCTACCCAGGCGTGCATTTCACCGGCCACGTGGACTCCATTCAGCGCGGTGCGGGGCAGGCCTTCAGCCTGCTGCCGGCGGAGAACGCCACCGGCAATTTCGTGAAAGTCGCGCAACGGGTGCCGGTGAAAATCCTGATCGATGGGCCGAACGATTCGCGCTATGTGCTGGGACCGGGGATGAGCGTCTATCCGAGCGTTCACGTGCGCTGAACGCAGGCGCGGGCAATGAGGCCGATGCGCATGAGGACGAGCTGAATGTCTGCCACCGGCCAGGATGCAGGCTGGACGCCGGCGCGCTCGGTCGCTGGGCGGCGCAATCCCTGGAGCATTGTGGGGGTCATCTCCATCGCCACGTTCATGGTGGTGCTCGACACCTCGATCGCCAACGTCGCCCTCGCTCACATTGCCGGAAGCTTATCGGCCAGTTATGACGAAGCCACCTGGATCATCACCAGCTATCTGGTCGCCAATGCGGTGATCATCCCGATCAGCGGCTGGCTGGCGGATGTGATCGGCCGCAAGCGCTACTACATGCTCTCCGTGGCACTCTTCACCGGATCCTCGCTGCTGTGCGGGCTGGCACCGAGCTTGAGCTTTCTCGTCATCGCGCGCGTTCTGCAGGGGATCGGCGGCGGCGGACTGCAGACCGTCGAGCAGTCCATGTTGGCGGACACCTTCCCGCCGAGCCGGCGTGCGTTGGCATTTGCCGCTTACGGGCTCGTGGTGATCGCAGCTCCCATCATGGGTCCGACGCTGGGCGGCTGGATCACCGACAACTTTTCGTGGCACTGGGTATTTCTCATCAACGTGCCGGTCGGGCTCAGCTCACTTGGGCTGGTCAGCGTCTTCGTGAATGAACCCCCGGCACTGCGCGAGCGCACCGCCAAACTGCGCCGCGGCGGCATCCGCATCGACTATATCGGCTTCGCGTTCGTGGCGCTGTGGCTGGGTTGCATGGAAGTGACGCTCGATCGCGGGCAGCGTGAGGACTGGTTCGCCTCGCCGATGATCACCTTCTCTGCGGTCATCGCCGCCCTGTCGTTCCTGGCGCTCATCCCGTGGGAGCTGATGCAGCGCGATCCCATCGTGAACGTACACCTGTTCCGCACGCGCAACTTCGCGATCTCCAGCGTGCTGTTGCTGGCCCTGGGCGTCGTGCTGTTCGGCTCGATCCAGTTCATTCCGCAATTGCTGCAGCAAGTGCTGGGTTACACGGCAACGGATGCGGGACTGGCGCTGAGCGCGGGCGGCATCGCCACGCTCTTCGTGATGCCGCTCGTCGGTATTCTCAGCAGCCGCATGGATCTGCGCTATCTCATCGGTTTCGGCTTTACCCTGCAGGCGATCTCGTTCTGGCAGATGGGCCATCTTTCCACTCAGATGTCATTCGAGAACGCTGCCTTGGTGCGCTTGATTCAGTCGGTGGGTTTGCCGTTTCTCTTCATTCCGATCACGACCGTCGCCTATGTGGGGGTAAGACCGGAGCAGAACAATCAGGCCTCGGCCCTGATGAACATGGTGCGCAATCTGGGCGGCACGATCGGGATCTCCATGGTGCAAACCCTGCTGGCGCGCGGCGAGCAGATTCACCAATCGCATCTGGTCGAAGGTCTCAATCCACTCAATCCCAATTACGTCAACGCGTTGGGCCGGATGACGCAAACCTTCTCCGCACAGGGGAACGGCGCGCATGGTGCGGCGCTGGGCTCGCTCTACCGCTCCGTGGGGCAGCAGGCGCAGATGCTCGCCTACATCGATGTATTTTATTTGCTGATGCTCATCACGATCGCTGTCCTTCCGCTGCTGTTCCTGATGCAACGGGCGAAATCCGGGAGCGCTGCCGAGGCTGCCGTATGAGGCCGGTACGCTTCCTTGCGCTCATCGCGGCCGCATTGCTCAGCGCCTGCGCCGTGGGGCCGGACTACCGCAAGCCCGCGACGCCCGTGCCATCTGCCTATGCCGGCGCGCAGACCGTACAGCCGGCCACCGAGACGGCGGCCGCTGCGCAGACCGAGCTGAGCAGCTGGTGGGCACAATTCAACGATCCACAGCTGAGCGCGCTGATCGTGCGCATGCTGCACGGCAATCTCGATCTCAAGACCGCTGCGTCGCGCGTACGCGAGGCGCGCGAACAGGTGATCATCGCAGGTGCGGCGCGCCTGCCGCAGTTGAATGCCGATGCGGATGCGAGCCGTCTGCACATCAGCCAGAACGCCGGCTTGAGCCAGCTCGCCAGTTTGTTCGGCGGCGGGGGTAGCTCGGGCGCGAGCGGCGGGAGCACTCAAAGTGGCGGGCTTGCGTTGCCGGGCGGCGACCTGACGACCTACACGCTGGGATTCGATGCATCCTGGGAAATCGATCTCTTCGGGGGCGTGCGTCGCTCCGTCGAGGCCGCCGCCGCGCAATCGGAGCAGGCGGTCTGGACCGCCCGCGACAGCGAAGTGACGCTCGTGTCCGAAGTCGCGAATGACTACCTGCTGTTGCGCGCGCTGCAACGCCAGATCGCCGTGACCGATGAGCAGATCAGGACGCAGGAGCAGACGCTGTCGCTCGTGCGGGCGCGGCGCCAGTTCGGTTTCGTCACCGATCTGGACGTGCGCCAGCAAGCCGCGCAGCTCGCCACGGCGAAATCGATGCTTCCGGACCTTGATGCGCAAAAAACGGCGCAGGTGCATGCGCTCGGCGTGCTGCTTGGCGAGCCCCCGGAGGCATTGGCAGCGGAGCTTTCACCACCGCAGGAGCTGCCTTCGCGACCCCCGGCAGTTCCGCTGGGTCTACCGTCCGATTTATTGCGCCGCCGCCCCGATATCCGCGCGGCCGAGCGCGCGCTCGCCGCCTCGAGCGCCCAGATCGGGGTCGCGGTTGACGATCTGTATCCCAAGCTCGATCTCACCGGCGCGTTCGATCTCGTTTCTCTGGACTTGAGACATCTGCTCGAGGGCGCGAGCCGCCAGTACAATGCGACCGGCGCGCTCTCCTGGCCGATCTTTGCCGGCGGCCGGATCCGCGCGCACATCCGCGCCGCCAAGGAAGAGAATCTGCAGGCGCTCTACGCTTACCAGAAGACGGTCTTGAGCGCGCTCGGGGACGTCGAGAATGCTCTGACGCGCTACGCTGATGAACAGGAGAAGAATCGTGCGTTGCGCGAGACAGTCACGCAGACGCAGGCCGGCGCCGAAATCGCCCTCGCCCGCTACCGGGCGGGCTTGATCGACATCACGCAGGTGCTGGCTACCCAAGGCAACCTGCTGAGCGCGCGAAACCAACTGGCACAGAGCGATGGCACACTCGATCGCGATCTCGTGTCGCTGTATAAAGCGCTCGGCGGTGGCTGGGCCGAGGCAGAAGCGCGCTAGGATGTCTTCCCGGCGCGCATAAAGGACTCATCGCAAAGCGGTGCGCGCGCCCCTGCGTGCCTGCGGCGGCCGAAAGCCTCGCCGACTTTCAATGACTTACAATCGAGTTTTCGGCCAAAGCAGGCGAGAATACCGCGGTCGCGGCTCACCGGCGCGATGACGCCGGGGTCGTGCGCGGCAATTCAAGGGCATCCGCAGCTAGCGCACCTGGAGAACGTGTGAGCACAACGCAGGAAACCAATGCCGCAACTCCTCGCGGGCACCACCGGATGCGTCTCGTTCTGGCCGTGGTGGCCGCGATCCTGGTGATCCTCGTACTGTTTCATCTGCTCAAGCGCAAACCACCCGCGCACGCTGCGGCCCCGCAACCGGTGCGGGTCGCCCAGGCGACGCGCGGCGACATGCCCGAAACGCTGGCCGAGCTCGGCACCGTGACGCCCATCGCCACGGTGACGGTGCTCCCGCAACTGAGCGGCTACCTGACCGCCGTGGGTTACCAGGAAGGGCAGGACGTGGTGAAGGGGCAGTTCCTGGCACAGATCGATCCACGTCAGTACGAGATCGACCTGCGCCAGGCGCAAGCGCAAATGTCGAAGGATCAGGCAGCGCTGGCCCAGGCTCGCTCCGACTTGGCCCGCTACCACCAGCTGCGGGCCCAGAAGGCGATCGCCGAACAGACAGTCGCCGATCAGGAGTTCATCGTTCAGCAGGACGAGGCTCAGGTCAAGACGGACGAAGCCAACATCGCACAGTTCCGCCTCGATCTGGCGTATTGCCACATCACGGCCCCGGTCGCCGGGCGTGTCGGTCTGCGACTGGTGGACCCGGGCAACTACGTGACCGCCTCGAGCTCGCCCGGCATCGTCGTCATAACCACGATGAAGCCGACCACGGTGCAATTCACGGTGGCCCAGAATGACCTTGACCGAATCATCCAACGGGTGAACACCGGAGCGAAACTGCCGGTCAGCGCCTTCTCGAGCGACAACGCGCGTCAGATCGCGACCGGAACCCTGTACGCGCTCAACAACCAGATGGCGACCAGCACCGGCACCGTCACGCTGCGCGCAAGCTTCCCCAATGAGAACGAAGCGCTGTTTCCGAACGAGTTCGTCAACGTGAGGATGCTCGTCGACACGTTGAGCCAGGCCGTGCTGGTCCCCACACCGGCGGTGCTGAGCGGCGCTCCGGGCGATTACGTCTACGTTGCGAATCCCGATCAGACCGTCGCGGTGCGCAAGATCACGCCCGGTCCGAGCGATGGCCGCTACACCGCCATTCTGTCCGGACTGACGGTTGGGCAGACGGTGGTGGTCGATGGCACCGACCGGCTCAGCGACGGTGCGCACATCAGCATCGTCAGCGCACCGGCCGCCGGTGCAACGGCGACCACGCCGGGCAGCCCGAAAAAAGGCAGGAAGGCCGCGCCCGCCGCCACGGGCGCGAGCTCCGCCACGGGCGGTTGAGCCCACCGCACGGTCGATACGCGCGCGATGAACATCTCCCGTCTGTTCGTACTGCGGCCGGTGGCCACCTCGCTGCTGATGATCGCGCTCGTGCTCGTCGGGCTGGTGGCAGCGCGGTTTCTGCCGGTGTCCTCGCTCCCGGATGTCGACTATCCGACCATCCAGGTGCAGACGTTCTATCCGGGCGCCAGCCCCCAGGTCATGGCCACGACAGTGACGGCGCCGCTGGAAGTGCAGCTGGGGAAGATCCCCGGGCTGTCGCAGATGACCTCCGCGAGCTCCGCCGGTGCCTCGATCATCACTCTGCAGTTCAGCCTGTCGCTCAATCTGGACGTCGCTGAGCAGAACGTGCAGGAGGCCATCAACGCCGCCAACAGCCTGCTGCCGAGCGGGCTGCCCGCACCACCGGTGTACGCCAAGGTCAACCCTGCCGATCAGCCCATCCTGACGCTTGCCGTGACCTCACGCTCGCTGTCGCTGACGCAGCTGCAGGATATGACCAACAACCGGCTCGCGGCGAAGATCTCCGAGGTGCCCGGCGTCGGTCTGGTCACTCCCGCCGGGGGCAACGTGCCGGCCGTGCGCGTCGAAGCAGATCCGCACAAGCTGGCAGCCTACGGCCTCAACATCGACGATCTACGCACGTTGCTCGGCAACATCAACGTCAGCCAGCCCAAGGGCAACTTCGATGGGCCCGAGCTGGATTACACGATCAATGGCAACGACCAGATCCAGGACCCCAACGAGTACCTGAACACGGTGATCGCCTACCAGAACGGCTCGCCGGTCTTCATGCGCGACGTCGCCAAGGTCAGCCAGGCTGCGCAGGACATCGAGCAGGGCGCATGGTTCGACCGCACACCCGCCATCGTGTTGAACGTGATGCGCCAGCCCGGCGCCAACGTGATCGCCACCGTCAATCAGATCAAGAAACAGCTGCCGCAGCTGCTGGCCAGCCTGCCGCAGGCGATGCAGGTGCAGATCGTCGCCGACAGTACCGGCGTAATCCGTGCCTCGGTATCGGACGCAGCCTTCGAGCTGCTGCTTTCGGTCGCGCTCGTGGTGCTGGTGATCTTCGTATTCCTGCGCAACGTACCGGCAACGATCATCCCGAGCATCTCAGTGCCCGTCTCGCTGATCGCGACGCTCGCGGTGATGTATCAGTTGAATTACTCGATCGACAACCTCTCGCTGATGGCGCTGATCATCGCCACGGGCTTCGTGGTCGACGATTCGATCGTGATGATCGAGAACATCGTGCGCTATCTGGAAGAGGGCAGAAAGCCGCTGGATGCAGCCCTCGAGGGGGCCGGCCAGATCGGCTTTACCATCCTCTCGCTGACCATCTCCCTGATCGCCGTGTTGATTCCGCTGCTGTTCATGGGCGGGGTGATCGGACGGCTGTTCAGTGAGTTCGCGATGACGCTCGCCATCACCATCCTGATCTCCGCCGTGGTTTCGCTCACCCTCGTGCCCATGATGTGCGCCCGCATTCTGCGGCGCAAATCCGAGCGGCGGCCAAGCCGGTTCGAGCGCATCAGCGAGGGGCTATTCGACCGGACGCTCGCAGCTTATGAGCGCGGCCTGCGCTGGGTGCTCGCGCATCAGGGGCTGACTCTCGCGGTGGCGGTGGTAACGCTGGTGTTGACTGCGATCCTGTACATGGCGATCCCCAAGGGGCTGTTCCCGATCCAGGACGTCGGTGTCATCCAGGGGATCAGCCTGGCGGACAATTCCGTGTCCTACAAGGCGATGGCGGCGCGGCAGAGCGCGCTGGCCGAGGTCATCCTCAAGGATCCGGACGTGGTGTCGCTCACCTCCTACATCGGCATCGATGGCACCAACACGACCCTGAACAACGGTCGCTTTCTGATCAATCTGCAGCCGCACAGCGCACGCTCGCAGAGCGCGCGACAGATCGCCCGGCGCCTGCAGACCGAGGCCGCCGGCGTCTCCGGCGCGAGGCTGTACCTGCAACCGGAGCAGGACCTCACGCTCGATACGGTCATCTCCCCCAACCAGTATCAGTTCGTGCTCAGGGGGCCGGGCCAGGCAGGGTTTAACCAGTACGTACCGGAGCTGGTCGCACGGCTGCGGCAGATCAAGTCGATCACCGACGTCACCAGCGATCTGGACAACGACGGCCTGAGCGTCGACATCCAGGTCAACCGCCAGCTCGCTGCCCGCTATGGCATCACTCCCGCGACCATCGACAATGCTCTCTACGATGCGCTCGGCCAGCGCATCGTCTCGACTATCTTCAACCAATCCAACCAATACCGCGTGGTGCTGGTCGCGCAGCCCGCGAGCCTGCCGAATCTGCAGGCGCTCGGCACCTTGTACCTGCCAACGCAGACCGGCACTACGGGCGAGGTCCCCCTGAGTGCCATTGCCGACATCCGTGTGACGAAGTCACCGCTGGTGATCAGCCATCTGGCGCAGTTTCCAGCGGTGACGATCTCGTTCAACCTGGCGCCGAATGCGTCCCTGAGCACGGCGGTGCAGGAAGTCGGGCAAGCCGAGCGGGCCATTCACCTGCCCCCCTCGATCACCACTTCCTTCCAGGGTGCCGCACAAGCCTTCCAGGATTCGCTCTCGAGCGAGGTGTTTCTGCTGATGGCCGCGCTGGTCACCGTGTACATCGTGCTCGGGGTGCTCTATGAGAGCTTCATCCATCCCGTGACGATTCTCTCCACGTTGCCCTCGGCTGGCATCGGCGCCCTGCTCGCCCTGATGCTGGCCGGCAGCGATCTGGACGTGATCGGCATCATCGGCATCGTGCTGCTGATCGGGATCGTCAAGAAGAACGGGATCATGATCGTGGATTTCGCGCTCGAAGCGGAGCGGCAGCACGGCAAGAGCCCGGAGGAGGCCATCTTCCAGGCCTCGCTGCTGCGCTTTCGGCCGATCCTGATGACGACGTTGGCCGCGATGCTGGGCGCACTTCCGTTGCTGGTGGGCTCCGGCACCGGCTCGGAGCTGCGACGGCCGCTGGGACTGGCGATCATCGGCGGACTTGCGGTGAGTCAGGTGCTGACCTTGTTCACCACCCCCGTGATCTATCTGCTGTTCGATCGGCTCTCGCATCGCTTCAGCCACCGGCCCACCGGGCCGGATGCGCAGAGCACCGTGTGAACATTCCGGCGCTGTTCATCCGGCGACCCGTCGCGACGACGCTGCTGGCGATCGGCATCGCCCTGTCGGGCGTGCTCGCATATCGTCATCTGCCGGTGGCGCCGCTGCCGAACGTGACCTTTCCAGTCATCGTAGTGCAGGCGAGCATGGCCGGGGCGAGCCCGGAAATCATGGCGTCCACCGTCGCCGAGCCGCTGGAGCGGCGCCTGGCGACCATCGCCGGTGTCACCGAGCTGACCTCCACCAACTCGGTGGGCACCGCGATGGTCGTCGTGCAGTTCACCTTGAACCGCGACATCAACGGCGCCGCGCGGGACGTGGAAGCGGCGATTCAGGCGGCGCGCGCCGATCTGCCGAGCACGCTGCGCAACAATCCAACCTATCGCAAATACAACCCGGCGGACTCGCCGATCATGATTCTGTCGCTGACCTCGAACACGCTCACCAAGGCGCAGCTGTATGATTCGGCCGACACGATCATCCAGCAGCAGCTCTCGCAGATCAGCGGTGTCGGCCAGATCACCCTGAGTGGCAGCGCACTGCCCTCCGTGCGCATCGAGCTCGAGCCCGACAAACTCAGCAGCTACGGCATCGGACTCGAGGATACGCGCGCGGCAATCGCGGCCGCCAATGCCGACAGCGCCAAGGGCCATATCGATCAGGGCGAGCAGCGCTACGAGGTCCTCTCGAACGACCAGGCCACCAAGGCGGCCGATTATCGCGATCTCGTCATCGCCTATCGCAACGGCGCCCCGGTTCTGCTGCGCGATGTCGCGCAGGTCATGGACTCGAACGAGAACATCCGCAACGCGGGTCTCTACAACGGCATGCCCACCGTCGGAGTGATCGTCTTTCCGCTGCCCGGCGCCAACATTATCGAGACCGTGTCGCAGATCAAGCGGGTGCTGCCGACGATCGAGGCCACGTTACCGCCCAACATCCAGGTGCACCTCGCGATCGACCGCTCCCAGTCGGTCACCGCCGCGGTGGATGATACCGAGCGCAGTCTGATGATCGCTGTCCTGCTGGTCATCGGCGTGGTATTCGTCTTCCTGCAATCGCCGCGCGCGACTCTGATCCCCGCCGTCGTCCTGCCGCTGTCGATTCTCGGCACGTTCGGACCGATGTACCTGCTCGGCTACAGCATCGACAATCTGTCGCTGATGGCGCTCACGATCTCTACGGGTTTCGTCGTGGACGACGCGGTGGTGGTGCTCGAGAACGTCGTCCGTCACCTCGATGCCGGGGAAGAACCGGTGCAGGCTGCGCTGCGCGGCAGCGCCGAGGTGAGCTTCACCGTGGTGTCGATGAGCCTGTCGCTGATCGCGGTCTTCATCCCCATCCTGCTGATGCCGGGGATCGTGGGGCTGCTGTTCCACGAGTTTGCCGTCACGCTGTCGATCGCCATCCTGTTCTCGCTGCTCATCTCCCTCACCGTCACCCCGACCATGTGTGCGTATCTGCTCGCGCGCGGCAAGGGCTTGCACTCCAACGCGCGTTGGGCGCGGTGGACCGAAGCGCAGTTCGAGCGCTTCAGGCGTGCCTATTCGCGCTCCCTCACCGTGGTACTCGATCACGCGCTGCTCGTCGGCCTTTGCTTGATCGGACTGATCGTCCTCAACGTCTTCCTCTTCCGGCTCGTCTCCTCGACCTTCTTCCCGGAGCAGGACAACGGGCTGCTGATGGGTCAGATCGTCGCCGACCAAAGCATCTCCTTTCCGGCGATGGAAAAGAAGCTCGAACAGCTGCAAAGCATCGTCGAACGCGATCCGGCCGTCGTTTCGGTGATCGGCTTCGTCGGCGGCCGCGCCTTGAATACGGCCAACGTGTATGTCGCGCTGAAGCCGCTGTCCCAGCGACGACTCTCCGCAACTCAGGTGGTGCAACGTCTGCGGCCGAAGCTCAATCAGGTCTCCGGCGCGCGGCTGTTCCTGCAGGCAGTGCAGGACCTGCACATCGGTGGACGCCAGTCGGCTGCCGAATACCAATACACTCTCACGGGCGAGAACACGGCGGCGCTGTATAGCCTCACACCCAAGCTCGTGACGGAGCTCGGCAAATATCGCAGCGAGATAGTGGACGTCAACTCGGATCTGCAGCAGAACGGGTTGCAGACCTACGTCACCCTCAGCCGCGGGACCGCCGCGCGCTACAACTTGCGGCCGAATCAGATCGACAACGTCCTCTACGATGCGTTCGGCCAGCGCACCGTGTCCACGATCTTCAACCCGTATAATCAGTATTTCGTCGTCATGGAGGTGGCGCCGCGCTACTGGCAGTCCCCGCAGATGCTCGATCGGCTGTACTTCAGCACTGCCGCCGGCAACGCCACCGGCACACAACAGACCCAGGCACAGGGTGCGACCGTCAGCGGAACGACGACGTTCAGCGCCGTGAAGGCGGCGCAGCGCACGAATTCCAGCACCAGCTCCCTCAACTCCAGCGCGCAGGCCAATGCGGTCACCAACAGTATCGCCAACAGCAAGGGAGGCAGCTCCACGGGCAGCGCCGACAGTACCGCGACGGAGACCATGGTACCTCTGCCGGCTATGGCCGCGTACCGCAGCAACCATACGGCGACCCAGGTCAATCATCAAAGCGGCATGGTCGCGGCAACGATTTCCTTCAACCTGCCGCCCGGCGGCTCCCTGAGCCGGGCCTCCGCAGCGCTGCAGACGGCGATGCGGGCCGTCGGCATGCCAGCTACGATCCGCGGCAGCTTCGCGGGCGCCGGTCAGGTGTATGCGCAATCGATGTCCACCATGCCGTTGCTGATCGTCGCCGCTCTGGCGGCCGTGTACATCGTTCTGGGCGTTCTCTATGAGAATACGGTGCATCCGCTGACCATCCTCTCGACCCTGCCGTCCGCCGGCATCGGGGCGACGCTGGCGCTGCTGATCTTCGGAACGCCGTTTTCGGTCATCGCGCTGATCGGTATCATTCTCTTGATTGGCATCGTCAAGAAGAATGCGATCATGATGATCGACGTGGCGATCCATGCGCAGCGCGAACAGAATGTCGATGCAAAGGAAGCGATCCATGAAGCGGCGGTCATCCGGCTGCGTCCGATCCTCATGACCACGGCGGCGGCCGTCCTGGGCGCGCTGCCGCTGGCGATCGGCATCGGCCAGGGGGCATCGTTGCGTCAGCCGCTTGGCATCACCGTCATGGGCGGACTGATCCTGAGCCAGGTGTTTACTTTGTACACGACCCCAGTCATCTATCTGTCGCTGGATCGGCTGCGGCTGCGGTTACGACGGTCGATTGCAGGCGGCCCGGGGCAACCGGCCGTGGACACGGATGTATGAACGGTAAAAGTCTGCGGGCGACTGCGCTCATGGCGCTGACTGCCCTGGTGAGCGGCTGCATGGTCGGCCCGCACTACCATCGACCGTCCGTACCCGTACCGGCGCAGTACCAGGAGCTCGCCGGCTGGGGCGCGGCGATGCCCCAGGATGCAGCGCCGAAGGGCGATTGGTGGATCGATTTCCACGATTCGCTCCTCGATCAGCTCGAGCCTCGCGTCGCGATCTCCAATCAGACCGTGCGCCAGGGCTATGCGAATTACCAGCAGGCGCTTGCCGAAGTGCGCGTGGCGCGCAGCGAGTTGTTTCCGACGATCGGCGTCAGCGGTTCAGTGACCCGCGCCGGCGGACCGGGCTACAACAGCGCGAATCTCGTCACGGGACGCACCGGTGGCGTGGTCAATTCCGCCTCTCTCGAGGGAACGGCGGGCTGGACCCTCGATCTATGGGGAAGGATCCGGCGCACGATCGAGCAGAACGCCGCGATCGCTCAGGCCGACGCGGCGACGCTGGCGAACGCGACTCTGTCCGAGCAGATCTTGCTCGCGACCACGATCATCCAGTTGCGCATCACCGATGCCAACATCGAGCTGCAGCGCAAGACGGTGCAAGCCTACGAGGAGGCACTGCGGATCACGAAGGCGCAGGGAACGGCCGGCATCTCAACGGCTCCGCCCTCCGCGGTCATCACCGCTCAGGTCGCCCTGGAGACGGCGCAGGCCAATCTCGTGGGGCTCGGTGTCGCCCGCGCGCAGTATGCGCACGCGATCGCGGTGCTGGTGGGCAAGAATCCCGAGGATTTGGCGATTCCACCTGCCGCCGCGGTGCCGACGCTGCCGGAGGTTCCCATCGGAGTGCCCTCCACGCTGTTGCAGCGCAGGCCGGACATCGCGGCTGCCGAGCGCACGATGGCTGCGCAGAATGCCGCGGTCGGGGTGGCAATCGCCGCCTACTATCCGACGCTCTCGCTATCCGCGGCAGATGGTTTCTCGCAATCACCGCTGAACGGCTTGCTCCATACGGCCAACCATATCTGGTCGCTCGGCGCCTCGGGCAGTGAGACGCTGCTGGATTTCGGCGCGCGCCACGGTCAGGTGCTCGCAGCCAGGGCCGCGTACGAGGGCGCCGTGGCAGCGTATCGCGCCGCGGTGCTGAGCGCATTCGAAGCCGTGGAGAACGATTTGTCGGGTTTGCGGATTCTGGCCGAGCAGGCACAATCCCTCGACATCGCGGTGCGCGATGCTACGCGCGGTGCGCAGATTGCGCTCGCCGAGTTCGAAGCCGGCACGGTCGACTACACCACGGTCGCGCAGGCCCAGCAGGTACTGTGGGCCGACCAGCAAAGCGCGCTCACGGTGGCGGAAAATCGTCTGGTCGATGCCGTCGCGCTCATCGGCGATCTCGGGGGCGGCTGGTCGGACAGTCAACTCCAGGGGCCGCCACAGCCGCAAATCGCGAAGTCTTCCGAAGCGCAATCGCCTTAGGATTCCACGGGCGTGGCTAGCGCGCGTGGCGCGGGGTGTACGAGAATTTCTGGCCGCCGATGGCGGCGGCATACATGAGCCCACCGCCGAGCGCACCGCCCACGACGAGTCCGCCTTCACCGACGTTGGGGAAGATTACGTAGCCGTAGCACCTGTGAAAGAACGTGCCGCTCTCACCCGCCGCCTTGAACGTGGCGACCGCGTCGGTGTAGCTGTCGGCGTGCGTGATGGGAGCTGCGGCGAATGCCACGATACAACCGGCGAGTCGCAACAGACGATGCATGGTCACCGCCTCTAGGTCTTGCGCATCCGTTCGCTCAAGCGCTCCAGCAGCCGGGAGAATGGCGTGTTCTTCTGCACTTCCACGCGCACGTGGCGCACACCGCTGTCGTTGAGGCTCTCGCCTCTGCCATCATCGATCTCGAGCTGGCTCGCGCCGAGAATCTCCAGTGTCTCCTCGAGAGTCTGCGGCGCGCGCTTGTCCCGCGCACGCACGCGCCCGCCGCGGCGCAGCGCAGTCGAGGGGGAAGCGGCGCCGATCCCGTTCGCAGGCGGCGGCGCCATGACGGGAACGCTGGTCGGGGCGTCCGCATCGATCAACTTGAATTCATCCACGGGTGTTGCCGAACGCGCCTTCTTCGCAAACGCGACTCCCGCTGCCTTCTTGTCCACCTCGGAGGCGCGCGCGCGCTCCTGAGGACTCACCGGCACGACCGCGACGGATGTGAACTCGGAACGCACGTAGTACGCGACCTGCTTGGCGGAAATCGCATCGCTGAAAAACCCAAGGCGCAGTCCGTACCACTTGCGGCCGTCGCGACTACCCTCCACGGTATACAGCGTGTACGCGCTGAAGATCGCAAGCGGGGGGACTTTCAGCAGCTCGACCGGCTGCACCGACCATTGCAGCTGAACGGCGAACCACACGGGTGCATTATCCAACACCGCCTTTTTGAGGGCGCGCCGTGTGCCGGTATCGTCGGGCTTCAGCAGCGAGATGGCACCCGCGGCGGCGTCTGCGCCCTGCGCGCCGTCCGGCCGCCGTGTCTCGAGCAACCTCAACACCTGCGTATCGCTGAACGTATCGTTGCCCGGCTCATGCCCGGCAACACGCGGTCCCGGCATCGTTTGTGTCTCGCCCGTCGCCGCATCGTGCGGATCATCCAGAGCGGCCAGTACCTCACGCACGTTGGAATTGGGCAATGCGGATTTGGCGGCCGCGCGCATCGGGGTGGCCGGTTTCCCCAGCGGGACTTGCGGCGATTTGACCTGAACTGCCGGTTTCGAGGCATTCGGTGCCCGAGCAGGGGCTGACGCGGCGGCAGCCGGGGCGGCAGCGCGGGCGGGGGCGGCAGCGGCAGTGCGGGCCGGAGCGACAGCGATCGGAAGCGGGCCCGCCGCGCTCTGCGGCGCACGCGCGGGCGAGGCGGGCGGCCTGACCAGTGCGGCAGAAGTTGGTTTGCGGGCCTGACCCGCCGCAGGTGCCGCGCTGGCGCCCGCTCCGGTAGCGCTCGCCGGGGTTGCAGGTGCGGACTTGCGAGGCGCGAGCGCCGCAGGCGCTACGCCGCTGGCAACGACTGGGGACTGGACCGGGGGCTTCACTGCCGCAGGCTGCGTGAGGGCAGACCTGAGTGCCGGAGGTTGCGCTGCCGGTTTCGCTGTCGGAGGTTGCACCGCCGGCCTCGCCGCCGGACGGGGCGCCACCGGCCGCCCCGTTGGAGGCTGTGCTACCGCTGGTTGTAGAGTCGGCGGCTGCAGTGTCGGCACGTTCATGTCCGGTGCAGCGAGCGACTGGTTGGCTTGCGCCGCCGCTGCGAGCGCTGCGAGCGCTGCGCGTTCCCGCAGTTTTTTCCCCGGCGCCTCGCCGGCCCACGCTCCGGGGTAGATATCACGCACGGCTCCGAGCCACTCCTCCGCCTCTTCCAGCGTAGCGAAGAATCCCATGTGCAGGCGGAAGCGCTCCCGGCCCTCCTCGAAGCGCCTGCTGACGAAGAAACTGAAACGCTTGAGCTCGGGCTGCTCGCACTTGGCGAGCGCCATGGGCGTGGTGGACGAGCAAAGGTTGAGAACGAACGGACCCGAATCCGCGGGCAGACCGGCCACTGAAGGATGGTCCGTGGGCTCTGGTGTTGCTGTCATACTTCCCCGGCCGATGCACTGGTCGGCCACACGATCTTCGAGGAAGGGGTCCGGAAACGATGGGAGTGCGAGCGTCGCGCGGCACGCGATCGTGGCAACCCCGCCGTCATAGGAACTCGTCCGTTAGACCGGTGGCTTTGCGTCCCCGCCTTTCGGCGGGTTTGCCCTTGTCACTACAGGGTGCAAGTGTCAAAGCGTCGCTGATTACAGTCAAGTGCTCAAATTGTGTTCAGGTTCTCACCAGACACTCTTGCACGTCGGGCGTCCAGCTTATGTCAATGCCGCGGGACAAGAGTTCCCGGGCGGCCGATTTGGCTAACGGCACAGCCTGCGTCCGAGCTCGATCAGGGACTACCTGACCTTGACGGGTGCCTTCTGATCCAACTGACTCAGGCTGCGCGCCGGCGGCATTCGGGCCAGGGATTGAATACCGGCATGGGTGTACCGCTGCACACCCCGACGGCCCGAGCGCATCGCGCCGAGCATCGCTTGGGCGAGCGTGCGGGCCGGGATTCCCCGATAGGGCTCGCGCGGACCGGTGAGGAACAAGTTGACCAATGGCATGGCGGTGGCGGCCGCGAGCTCCAGCGGACGCATTGCATGCCGCCAGCCCAACAAAAGACCCGGCTGCAGAATGTCCAGCGCGCCGAAGCCCACGGTGACGAGCTGCCCCTCCATCTCGCCTTTCGTGCGCAGATAGAAATTCTTCGATTGGGGATCGGCTCCGACGCTCGAGACCACGATGAAACGCTGCACCTGCGCAGCTTTGGCCGCACGTGCGAACACGAGCACGGTATCGATGTCCACCTGACGAAAGGCCTGTTGAGAGCCGGCCGCGTGCATGGTCGTTCCGAGACAGCACAATGCAGCATGGCAGGTCAGCCCTTTGAGCTGGGACTCGACGCGCTCGAATTGCACGATCCGATTGGCGAGGCGGGGATGCTCGCGTCCGAGGGGGCGGCGGGTGATCGCGAACACCCGACTCACATCGGGCGCATCAAGCAGGGCATCCAGAGCCAGGTTGCCGACGAAGCCGCTCGCACCCGCCAGCATCACCGTCCTTGCTTCACTTTCAGCCATGTTCGAATGATCCCGATTACGATCGGCCGTAAGTTCGCCGACAGGGCGAGTCCCGGCCCGCCTGCGCGAACGTCTCCTCGTGCCTAAAGTCCGACGAAGGTCCCGTTGTTCTGCTCGCAGACGAGGCGCATTAGCGCCGAAAAGCGGATATTTGTAAATGGCGACATCCCGGGTGCTTCGGGGAAGCCGATGGCGTGGATGCGGATCGGCCGGCGGCCCGCCGCGTCGGGAAGGTTGAGGCGGCCGATTGCATCGAGCGATGCCTGTATCGAAGTGCCGGTGAACTCATCGCCAAGTACGAAGACGCTGATGCGTCTGTCCGGCGTCCGGTAGGTGCGGATCGCCTCCTCGATTCCGGGCACGGGATTGGACTGACTGAACGCATGCCAATGGGCTGTCTGGGTGCGAATGCGCGCGCGCAGCTGCGGCGAATCCGCCAGCCAGCGTCCCCGCGTATCGCCGAACAGATAGATTCCCTGGTCGTTCATGACCTGCAGGCCCTCGATGTGCGGATACAGAGCAAGGATCTCATCGATGATCTTGAGATTGGCCGGCCAGTGATTCTCGGTCATGCTCGAGGAAGTATCGATCACGAAGATGACGTACTCGCTGTCGATCGGAATGCCGGCGATGGGCTCGGTGGGGCGGCGTGGCTGCGCCTTGAGTACCTGCGCCATTTCCTTCGTCAGTGTCTGCTGCGTGGCGACCGGGTCGCCTTGCGTCGTGTTCGACTGAGCCGCATGTTGTGTGCTGGCTGCGTAGCTTCCCTGAATGTTGCTCAGGTCACCCGCCAGCTTCGCGAGTTGCTGGCGCTCCCGCTCGCGCAGCTGCTGGCGTCCGAGCAGCTGCCGCTGCAGGTCGATGGACTCACCGCGGATGATCCGGAGCTGCTGCTGCAGATCGCGCAGTTGTGCCTGCAGGTTTTGCCGGCTGTGTTCGATCTTGGCGGGTTGACCGTGCCGGGTCAGCACCAGCAGCAGAATGATCGCGCCGAAGCCACAACAGATGCAGTCGAGAAAGGACAGACTGAACACTTCCACCGAACGGCGCGCACGGCGCGGCATCATGGCCAGTCCTTGGATGGCATGATCAGCACGCCGTCCGTCGCGCGCGCGAGTGACCAGAACCGGTGCGCGGCCTGCAGGTCACCCTGCATCGGCAGCAGGATGCAATCCACGGGTACGTGCGCGGGCAGCTGGCCGACGGCTTGGTCGAAGAGACGCATCCGCGCGTCCGAGTCGACATACTTCTCGGCTCCGGCGCTACGGCCTTGCGTCGGCAAGCCATCGGTAATCAGGATGATCTGGTCGGGCAGCGGCACCAGCGTCCGCGTCGCCATGAAGGCGTTGTAAAGACTCGTGCCATCCGCTGGCACGACAGCCTGCAGACTGGCGAGCACGCGGGCACGCTGCGGTGCATCGCCGGCGTCGAGCCATTTGCCCGCGTAATCCGGCAACAATGCCTGGGCGCGGGTGTTGAACGTATAGAGCTGGAAGCGGCTTGCGGCTGGAATCTGCGTGGTGAGCCAGCTTACCGTATCCACCGCCCGGCGCCATTTCGCCGCAGCGCGCTTGTGGTCGTCGTCCTCGTTGCGCAGCCGCAGGATGCTGACCAGATCCTCGTGCAGCATGCTCGCCGAGACGTCCAGCAGAATGAGGATGCGTCGGCCCTGCATGCGAATCCCGGTCAAATAGCGGCGATCACCGCCGCTGTCGCGAAAGCGGCTCAGCTGATCACCGGGGGGCAGACGGTCCACGCTGCCCGCCTCCAGGCGCTGCGTGCCTTCCTCGAAGGCGCGCACGTCGGTCTTGCGATCCGCCGTGTCCGCGTGTTGCGCGAGGCTCGTGCCTGCTCCGGTCGCAAGTTGCTCGCGCTGCTGACGAAGCGATGCGGTGACGGTCCTGATGCGCGCGGCAGCCTGCGCCAGTTCACTGTCACGGCGCTGCAGCTCATTGCGCAATACCACCAGGCCGCGCGAGCCATGCAGCACCGCCTCGTCCAGCCGGTTCACTTCGGCGCTGAGCGGGTCGGTGCTGTGGGAGGCGCGCACGCCCGCCTGCGCGCTCACGATCGTATAGAAGAGGATCACCGCGCCGAACCCGCAGCAGATGCAGTCCAAAAAGGACAGCGTGAATACCTCGATGCTGCGACGCCGTCTGGTCATCGGCGCCGCAGCCTCAGGTGGCCGGCACGCCGACCGCAATCAACGCGAGCTGCACGCCCGGATCGCCCACCCGGACGCGGTCACCCGCATACACTCGCGCCCGCCCCGCGATGCGCTCTTCGTTCACGAAGGTGCCGAAGCTGCTGTGGTCCAGAATGAACAGGGCGCCCGCCTGTTGAGCGAAGGTGCAATGACGGCGGGATACTCCGGCAAGCCCCTCGGGCAGCGTGATCGAACGTGCGCTGCGTAAGTTTCCCGGATCGCTTGCAGCGAACTTCACCGCCCGCACGCTGACATCGGCCATACCGACCCCCGGGGCATCCGGTGAGCCCGGGGCGCGACCGACGACGAGGGGCACGCTCCCCACCGAATAAGCGCGCCCATCCAACAGTACATGCGAGGGGGCGGGGCCGCTCGCGCAGCGGGTGCCGAGCGGCTCGCGGCGCACCTCTGGCAGCAGCCCGGGCCGCATCTCCAGCGGCAAGCGCCGCAGAAGGCGCACCGGTTCCTGACCGGTCCGCTGCGGCACATCGAGCAGCGAGGTGGCGGCGGCGGCGAAGCCATCCGGCAGCAGGACGAGCTCGCAGTCGACGAAGGGCTCGAGCTTGTCGCGCATCCCGGGGAATTCCGCCACTGTCCGCGGCATCACGAGCGCGATGGCCGCGCCGGCCGGACGCAGCTCATGCAGGATGTTCGCCACTTGGCGATACACGAGCTCAGCGGCGTGTGCGAACTGATCGCGCGTCAGCGTGACTTCGTTCCCGCGCGCATCGGCACCAAGCTGCACATGCGCGCTGCCGGAAACGGCGGCGTCGCGGGCGAGCGCTGGCAAACAGTCGAACAGCGACTGCTCGATCGCTGCAGCATGCAGGGGATCGAAGCGCGTGCGCTTCACCATCGTGGTGCTCACCATTTCGAGCCACGCCTCGTACAACTCGAGGATTCCGGCGCGCTCGCACAGCACTGTTCGGCGACGGCGAGCGTGGCCCCCTTCCACGTCGACAGCGGTGCCACCGATATGATGCAGACCGACATCCAGCACTACCGCGTTGCAGCGCAGACCGAGGGCGGCAACGCTCACGACCGCGGAATCGACGAAGCCATCGATCGGCAGCGACTGCCGGCGCGTGATTGCCAACAAGGCTGCCAACCCTTCCGCGCCCACGCCCGCTGGCACGGCGATCCACATGCGCTCATCCGCCTGCAGCGGATTGGCGGCGAGTCTGCGATAGAACTCCTTGCCAACCAGCGCGGCGTCCCGGCCGTTCCCCCGTTGGGACAGCACGGCGTGCAGATGGCCTGTCGATGTGGCCGTCGGCTGCACTCGCAGGGCTCCCCAGGCGTTCTCGCCCGCGCCATCTGCGCTGCTGCCATCGAAGACCGCACTGCAAGCGCAGCTGCACACGCGCCCTGCGCGGGCCAACGCCAGCGCCCGATCGTTCAGCTGCATCGCCAATGACGGCATCGTCGTCAGATGTCCGAGGGAAAACTGACATTATGATCGGCCGACTGGGCAGGATCGGGCGCAACCGTAGGATCGTCCTGGATGGTCGCGGATTCCTCGAGTTGGGAAGCTGGCGGGCGGCTCACGGGTGCCGTGGCGGCCTGGCCGACGGCCCGCAAAGTTGCCAGCGCGGCGCCGATGAACAACGCCGTACTCAACGCAATCAGCAGCACGTAGCGCGATGATTTTTGCATCTTCGTCCTCGCTTCTTCGTTCTCACGTCCGTTCTGCCGTATTCATTCGGCATAACGCGATTCATTCGGCATAACGCGCGACTCGAAAGCCGAACGTCGGGTGATCCGCAGCCGCGCCATCATTCAGCCATTCCGAGCTTTTCCCCGGCAGGTCCGCAAACGGGGCCGGCCGCTGCGATGCCGCTTCGCGTGTCGCGTACTGCCATTCCGCCTGCGTAGGCAGACGGTACCCGATGGTAACCGGGCGAAGCAGCACGTACGTACCGCCGCTCCTCGCATACGCCGGCGGCAGGCTGTCCTGCTCCGAGAGCCAGTTACAGAATTCGACTGCCTCGGGCCAGCTCACGCGGGTCACCGGCGCGTCGTCGCGATCAGTCTCGCGCGGCCCGCTCAGTACCGAACGGTGATCCGGACGAAACCGCCGGAACTGTTCGTTCGTGACCGGCATTGCACCGAGGTAGAAGGACCGATCGAGGACGCTGCGGCGCATGCTCACGACACTGCGCCGGTCGCCACTCGACCGAGCCGCAGTCGCGGGCACGGTGGGGGCCGTCACGAGTCGCATACGGTATCCCGTCTGGGTGTACAGAACCGAGGCCCGCTGGGCTCTCGATGCCGCCAGCTCCGCCGAGGTCAGCTGATAATGAATGACGCGGTCCAGACCCGCTGCCGGTGTCACGGTCGCCGAAAACGGTAACCAGCCGCGCTTGCGCACTTCCAGGTGGTGCTCGAGCGCTGCAAGGACCAGGCGTTGCGGTGTGTGTCCGCGCAGCACGCCATCGATCAGCAACTCGGCATCCGCCGGCTCGCCTTGCACACTCACCCGGGCGCCCACCGGCTCGAGAGTGGCGTGCACCGTAAGGCGCTTGCCCGCAGCGGCGTCGAGCCGCCGACTCCAGGGCGCATAGCCGGGCAGGCTCAGGGTGAGATCCTGTTGGATACCGGCAGGCAAATCGGCCTCGAGCGGCGTGTGTCCACGAAAAGTGCCGCCGATCATCACAGCGGCCGCGGCTGGCCGCGAGCTCAGCGACAGGTGCGCATCCGGCTGCCCCAACATGATCGGGCCCAGTGTCAGCGCCTCTCCGGCGTTGAGAACCACGCTGCTCTCCCATGGCTTCAGTCCCGGTGAGGAAATACGTACCCGGCGCACCCCGGCGGGGGCATCAACGACGATCGGGGTAGTCCCGGCAGCAACGCCATCGACAAGAACGCTTGCTCCCGGGGGCAGCGAGGTGATTTGCAAGGTCCCCCACGAGGGTTGCAGCACCGCCGTAAGCCGCTGATGGTCCCCTGCCCCCTCGATCTGCAGTGTGGCGATGAAATCGACATGTCGTGGAGCGCGCAGCAGCAAGGTGTGTTGCCCGGCCGGCACCGTGATCGTCCCGGGAGCGCGACCGACTTCGGCACCGTCCACACTGACAGCGCAGGCGATGCCGGCCGTGTCGATGTCAAGTTCGCCGGGCAGCTTCACGAGCCGCAGTCGCACGCTCGAGGGGACGCCCCGCCGCAGCAGCAGATCCGCCTGCGCCGGCACATAACCTTGGCTCTCTGCCCGAATCCTATGGTGGCCGGGCAGCAGGAACAGGCGCGAACCGAGGTGCATGGCGAGCAGGTCGGCCGGCGCGCTGATGCGCGCATTGCCCGGCTGGATGTCGAGCGCTACCGGGATGAGTTGCGAATAAATACCGAGCACGATGAGCAGCGCGATGGCGAGCGCCGCAGCCACCTCCCCGAAGCCGGCCCACCTCGGTGTGCGGCGTCGGCGATTCCCGGCGGATACTGGCGCAGGCTCGGGCGGAGCCTCGATTTCGAGCTCGTCATCCCCATCTTCCAGGACGATCGGCGACAGCGTGTTGGCCGGCGCGATCGTGGTGTTGCCCTGCAGGTGGCAGACGTCCAGACACAGGAGCGTGCGGGAGATTTCGGTGACGATGACCTGGGCATCGGCGATGGCGATGACATCATGACGGCGCAGATCGGTCGGTTTGCCAAGTAACCGGCCGTTGAAGCGGGCGATGCCGGACACCGGCAGCAGGACCCAGACTCCGCGGCTCCTCAGGATCTGTACGACGGGCTTGGCGTCCGCGCCCGGAACGACGACATCCGCGCCCTGACCGCCGACCGTGAGCGCTTCTCCCAGGATGCGCTCGCCCAGCGGTTCCCGGATACGGACTTGCGTGTACGCGTTGGTTGTCCGGACCGGATCGGTCATGCGCTGACCTGTGCCGGGACATACCTTGCAGCCATGCCAATCTGCGGCTCAGATCGGTTGCGAGCAGCTGACCCTGATCGTCTGGCTTTCCTGGCCGGGCGCTACGGTGATCTCGCGCCGCACCTCGCGAAAGCCACTGCGCGTACCCACCACCGTGTACTTCCCTGGTCGAAGTTGGATCTCCCGGCGCGCGAAGGCACCGAAGGAGCCGACGCTTGCGATCGCGACCTGGGTGGAGTTATCCGACAGAAGCGACAAGCGCACCGGCCGGTCGAAGCCGGGCAGCAGGATCTCCAGTCGCGCCATCTGCGAGCGCAGCACCGGCCCGGACGGTGTCTGCGCATGCGCCGTTTCCAGCAGCTCCCGCGCCTCTGCGCGCACGACGGGGGAGCCCAGCTGCTGCGGGTGATCGATGAAATCCTGCATCCGCCCCGCCAGCTCGGCACGGGAGGCGGCGCGCGCGCGCCCTTCCTGTGCGAACGCAAGCGAAGGGTCCGCGCTCAGCACCGCCTCGTAAGCCTGCAACGCCTCCGGCCAGCGTTCCTGCGCCTCGAGGCCCGCCGCCCGCTGCCGGATGGAAGCGAGTCCCCGCGCGCTCAGCGCCGCACCGACGCGCCGCAGGCCCTCGAGCGCCTCGGCGCCTCTGGGTTTCAGGGCTTTCGCCTTCACGAAGGCCTCACGCGCTTCATCCAGGCGGCCTGCTCCGAGCGCGGCAAAGCCACTGCCGACGGCCTTCGCGTAGTTGTCGTCACCGAATGCGGCATTGGCCCGAGCCTGCCCGGCGCGGGCGCTTTCATTGCCGGGATCCAGATCGAGCGCCTGGCTGTAATCCTGCGCGGCGCGCGCAAATTCCCGCGCATTCTCCGCATTCTGCGCATCGGCCAGTAGCGGCAGGACGGCCGGCAGGGACTGTGCCCGGTGTTGGCCACCCGCGGCACGGTGATCCTTGGGGTCGATTCGATGCGCCAGGGCAAAGGCCTGGCCCGCCGCTTGCGGCTGCCCCGTGCCGAGCGCCTGCTCTCCCGCCGCGATCTGTGCGCTCAGGGCGGCAGGAGCCTTGCTCTCGACTGCATCCAGAAGTCGTGTGGCCGCGATCAGCCGATCCATGGCGACTTTCGAATTGCCCGCATCGCGCGCGCCCACGGACTCGGCAGCCAGTGTCTTGGCGAGTGCGAAATCACGGCCGCCCCAGGCACCGGCATCGCGCGCCTCCAACATTGCCAGCCGACCGTCGAATCTCTTGCGCAGCGCGCCCAGCCGGTCCTGCATGCCCGCGTCGTGGACGGGTGTCCGGCTCGCCGGCTTGGTTACCGCGTTGCCAGGCTGCGATTGCGCGCCGGCCGGCGATGGCGTTCCCGTCTCGGGCGCAGTGACTGCAGCCGGCGGCGCATCGGCTGGCGGTGGTTCCGGCTGCTCCGCCGCAGCCGGCTGGGCCTCGCTCGGACTCGCCGCCGACGCTGGCGAGGCATCCGTCGGGAAGAATGAGCGGATGGAGGCGATGACTGAGTCGGCATCGGGCAGCGACTGCGGCTCGAAACGTGGCAACCAGAAATAGACGGCCGCGGCCGCGCCGACCAACAGGCCCAGAAGGACCCAGGGCCAGCGCCGTGCGGGAATCTGCTCGAAACGCGAAACCCGCGGCAAAGTGGCGAGCGGAATCTCTTTCCACGGTGCGAAGGACTCCGGTTCGGCAAAGAAGCTCTCCTGCTTTGCCGCGGCCGGTGCACTCACGCTGGCGGCAGCCGGCCGGGTGCTTTCGGGCGACACGGGAGGCACGGGCGGCACGGGCGGCACGGGCGGCACGGCGACGGCATCCGGGCTACGGCTGACCGGCAGGAATCGTGTGGCGCCACGCGGCGCGATGATGTTGGCTTCCGCGCTGAGGATGCCGTGGCGCTGAGGAGGCCGCGAAACGGCATCACCAACGCGTGCACCGCCAATGCGCGCAGCGTCGACGGGCGCAGCGTCGACGGGCCCGTCGGCACGCTCAGGCATCGAGACGGTGGGTTCCCGCCGCGCGCGCCTTCGATCAGTGCTCGCCCGCCTCTCGAGACCGGCATCCGCCGTCCATTGCGCGATCTCGGGTCCCTGCGACATGTTGGCCGCCGGTTGGTCTGCCGCAAATTTTGCTGGCAGATCGAACTCCTCGCGTGCAGCACTCGCGAGGGAAGCCTGCGCAGCGGATGATGGGGAAAGCTCCGATCCGGACTCCGGAACGGCCTCGAAGTCGAACGTCAGAGTGTCGTTCAATGCAGCATCGAGCTCGTCGATCACCTCACGCATGGAACCAGGCCGCAGCGCGGGATCCTTCGACAACATGCGCATGACGAGCGAATTCAGCAGCGGCGGAATCTGCCGCGTGGGCACGAGCTCCGGGACGGGTTCCTCGATCGCGCGCTGCTTGTTGAAGCGGGGATAGTAGGGCGGATACCCGGACAACAGCTCGTAGGCGAGTGCTCCCAGGCCGTAGATGTCGTCGGCCGGCGCGGGCGCCTCGCCGCGCAGCTGCGCGGGACTGGCCGTGAAGGGTGAGAACCCGTGTCTGTTGGTTTCCCGATTCGCCTCGCCCTTTGCCTCGAGCTTCGATGCCGCTTCCGCGACACCGAAATCGGCCAGCCGGGCGCGCCCGCGGGCATCGAACAGGATGTTGCCCGGCTTCAGGTCGCGATGCACGACGCCGCGCTCGTGCGCGTGTTCGAGTGCCTGCGCGACCTCGAGCAGCACCGGAATGATCTCCAGAAATCCGCCGCCACGCAGTCTTCGCAGATCGCCGCCCGAGGCAAGCTCCAGCGGTAGCGCCAGCAGTCCACCGGTACGCTCGGGAGGGAAAACCTTGAGAATCGCCGGATGGCTTAGCAGGCTGGCAATGGTGTACTCATGCTCGAGTGCATTCCACGCGGCTTCGTCGTCCACACGGGACGCCTGCACGATCTTGAGGGCGATGTCGATCCCGCGGATGCCATCGTGCGCGCGCCACACCTCGGCTTGTCCGCCCGCCCCTAACTTGTCCAGCAGCGTGTAGCGCCCGTCGAGTCGCCGCCCACGCTTTTCCGCCACCGCCTCAGTCATGTCCTCGTACCCGCCTCGCAAACATCGCAGTCCCTCGATCCGGCAGCTGGCGCAATGCGCGGACCTGCGCTTGCTTGACCATCACCTTGAGGACCCGCATTCGTAGGTGGATTTTGCCTCAATCATTGCACAGCAACGAACCGCGCGTTGCACCGATGACACGCACGCAGGCGATTACGGCTCCGCCGCGAAACCATTCGTGACATAACGCAGCAGCTTTCCCGGCCGCTCCCGCTTATTCTTCCGCGACGTGGCGCTCGGCGGTCTGATATTCCCTCCAAAGCTTCCGCCGCAGCTCGGGATCGGGCTCCTGCAGTGCCGCCTTGCGCAGGCGCTGCGCAATCAAAACATCGTCATTGCCATCCGGACGCTCCTGCGCCGTTGCACCATTTCCGCCCACGCCTTGCGCAGGTGCACCACCGGCAGCGCGCGGCAAGCCGCGCGCGCTGGGAGCGTCCCGTGCGAACAGGGCGAGGGCGCCGGCAACCGGGTCGGCGGTCGTGGCTGTGGCGCGCGTGGCTGGTGCAGCGCGCGTCGCTGTGGCGCGCGTGGGCGCCAATTCGGCTTGCATCGATGGCAGCGCTGTCGGTTGCGCGGCGCACCCGGCCAGCAGCCACGCTGCGGTGATGAGCAGCCGCAGCGCAAAAAACCGACAGCGCGAGCGCATTGCGAGCCTCATCGGTGTCCAAGGCGCGAGCAACCAGTATGGCACTGCTCGTGCGCGTTTGACCGCGTTCCGCATGGCCGGTTCCACGCTGAGCGCGGCGGAGGCAGCCGGCTTGGGTGCGCTGCCTCAGATCCCCAATGAAAGCTGCTCACCGGGCGCGACCGGCGGCCGGAACAGGTCGGTACGCTGCGCTGACTTGCGCTTCTCCACATTGAGATCGAGCCGCCGGCAGGCGATCCGGAAACGGTTGCGTAGCAGCTCCGCGATGGGGCCCGTGCCGCGCATCCGCGTGCCAAACCGTGGGTCATTGTCGCGGCCGCCGCGCATGTCCTGGATCAGGGCCATCACGTGTGCGGCCCGCTCCGGAAAGTGCTCCGCCAGCCAGTCCCGGAACAGGTCCTTTATTTCGTACGGTAATCTCACGAGCACGTAGCCGGCCCAACGGGCGCCTGCCGCCGCGGCCGCCTCCAGGATCGCCTCCATCTCATGATCCGTAAGCGCCGGGATGACCGGTGCGACCATGACCCCCGTGGGGACACCTGCCGCATTGAGCTCCCGCAGTGCCCGCAGCCGCGCCTGTGCGGAAGCGGCCCGCGGTTCGAGCGTCCGCTTGGTGTGTGGATCGAGGCTCGTAATACTGAGCGATACGCTAACCAGCTCATCGCGCGCCAGGACAGTCAACAAATCGAGATCGCGCAGCACCAGTGCACTCTTGGTGATGATCGACACCGGATGGTGGGTCCGCGCCAACACCTCGAGTACCGAGCGGGTCACTCCCATCTGGCGCTCGAGCGGCTGATACGGATCGGTGTTGGCACCGACCGTTATGGGCTTGCAAAGATAACCTGGCCGGGCCAACTCCTGTTCCAACACCTTGCCCGCATCCTGCTTGTAGAAAAGCCGGGTCTCGAAATCGATGCCCGGCGAGAGCCCGAGATACGCATGGCTCGGCCGGGCGTAGCAATAGATGCAGCCGTGCTCGCAACCGCGATACGGGTTGATCGATTGCTCAAACGGAATGTCGGGTGAGTCATTCCTGCTGATGATGCCGCGGGCGCGGTCAGGTTCCACGCTCGTGGCGAGTGTGTCGGGCTGCTCTTCGTGGTACCAGCCGTCGTCGACGGGCTGCAGATCGCGCCCCTCGAAGCGACCCTTCGGATTCGAAAGCGCGCCGCGGCCCTTCAGGGGTTGTCGTCCGAGGGTGGTGGGTGTCATCGTGGGACTGTACGCCCATACAGCTCCTGCCGTAAAGGCTGCCGCATAACGCCTTCAGCGCAGCGATCGGAGGAATTCGCTCAATCGACCCGGGTCCACCGGTTTCACGAGGTACTCATCGAACCCCGCCTGCGCGGCGCGCTCCCGATCGCTCGGCTGGCCGTATCCGCTCAAGGCGACGATCCGCATCTGCTGCAGGGGGATGCGGGCGCGCAGTCGGCGCGTCACCTCGTACCCATCCATCTCCGGCAGGCCGATGTCCAGGAGCAGCACGTCGGGCTTGAAGGAGCCGACGGTCTCGAGTGCCGCGGTCGCGGTGTGCACGCTCTGGGTTTCGAAGCCTTCGATGCTCAGCAGCAACGCGATGCTGTCGGCTGCGTCCACGTTGTCATCGACGACGAGCACGCGCATCGATCGGTCCAGTCCCGCTGCCGCGGAATCGGCCGCACTCTGCGGCGCCGCGCCCCCCTCGGGTTGGGTCACCCGGGCGAGCTGCGCCGGAAGCCGGACCGTGAACTGTGCGCCCGGTCCGGGCTGTAGATTGCACGCCTCGACGCTGCCGGCGTGCATCTCCACCAGCAGCTTCACGAGCGTGAGCCCGATGCCGAGTCCACCCTGCGCGCGATCGAGCGGGCGTTCCGCCTGTGCAAACAGATCGAATACATGGGGTAGCAGCGCGGGCGAGATGCCCGGACCGCTGTCGCGCACGCGCAGCACGATCTGTCCCTGTTCCAACAGGCCGTGCAACCAGACGTGGCCACCGGGCTCGGTGTACTTTGCCGCGTTGTTGAGCAGGTTACCGAGTACCTGCGCAAGTCGCGTCAGGTCGCCTTCGATGCGCACGTCGTCTGCGGGAAGCTGCAGATGCAGCTCATGGCCGCGCGCTCGAATCAACGGGCGACTCGTCTCGACGGCGAGCTGCACGAGCTCGGCGAGCGCGACCGAAGTCTTCTGCAGCACGATCAATCCACGTACCGTGCGGGAGACATCGAGCAGGTCATCGACGAGCCGTGCCAGGTGGTGCGTCTGCCGTTCGATCACCGTGCGTGCCCATTCGAGCTCGGGGCGCTCTGCGGAGTGCGTGCGCAGGATCTGGGCCGCGTTGCGGATCGGCGCAAGGGGATTGCGCAACTCGTGAGCCAGCATCGCCAGGAACTCATCCTTGCGTCGATTCACCTCCTTGAGCGCTTCCTCGGCCTGACGGCGTGTCGTGACATCGAGACTGACCGCGACGATGTACGGCCGTCCGCTATCCTGCACCATCCCGGCGCGGCAATAGATCCATCGCAGGCCGCGCTTGGGATGTCGGTAGCGATACTCGGTCTCCCCGGCGCCCTTGGCGTGACATTCCTCGATCAGCACTTGCAGTGCCTGCACATCGCGGGAATCGATCAGCTGCGTCCACGCGAGGTACGGCTCCCGTTCATCGGGCGCGAGTCCGAACAGCTCATAGCTCTCGGGCGACAGGATCAGTGAACGTGTTGCCGGATCGAGCTCCCACGTGCCGATCTGGGCGACGGCCTGGGCCAGACGCAATCGCTGCTCGCTCAACGCCAGCTCCCGTTCGGCCCGCGCCTTCTCCAGTGCGGGCCAGACGAGCTGCGCCACGCGCCGGGTTACTTCGATCTCCGCGGACGTCCAGTCGCGGGGCGCGCTATCCACCACGCTTAACAGGGCGACGAGCGCATCGCGATGCAACAACGGCGCCGAGATGACCGCACCCAACTCCAGACCGAACCAACGCTGGTCGCGCGCACCGTGCGGCTGCTGGCCGTAGTCGGCAACGACACTGATCACCCCCTGTTTGGCCTCAGTGAGCAGATGTTCGAATCCGGCCAGCGATATGTTCTCGACCTGCAGGTTGGCTCGCTCGTCGCGACCCAGACGCAGCATGCATGCCTCCTGCGGCGGCTCGTCGATCTCAGCGAGTATCACCCACGCCGCTCCGAGCCGCTCGCGCAGCCGACCCATACCCGTGTACAGCAGCTCGTGCGGATCGTGCAGATGCGCGAAGTCGGTCGCGAGCTGCAACAGGAACGCATTGAGCTCGTTACCCTCCTTCACCTCGTGAACATCGGTCGACGTGCCGAGCCATTTGAGTACCTGACCCCGCTCGTTCTGCATCGGCGCGACATTCACCCGGTGCCACAACGAGCGTCCATCGTCGCGCAGCAGCCGTGCCTCGAAGCAGAACGGCTGGCAATCGCGCAGTGCCCGCTGCCACAACTCGCGCGAGGGCGCCTGATCATCACCATGCAGGAGGGCCCCGGAGGGAAACAGCTCCAGCGCATCGGGCAGCCCGCTGCCGAAGAACGCACGTCCCCGCGCGTTCAGAAAATCCAGGGAGCCGTCCGGGCGGCAGATCCACACCATATGGGGCAAAGTCTCCGCCAACAGGCAAAAATCAACGACGGCGATGCCCTCCGGGGGGGATTGCCGAGCGCTGAGCGCATCCGATCGCTGTACTTCGCTTCCCATGGAACTCGGTCTTCGTTCATCATCCGCCCCCTTGAGGGGAGCTCGATGAACAGAACTGTAAGCAATTGCCGTGCCCTGGCGCTGGCGGCCAGCGCGGCTGCCATCCTGAGCTTTGCCGGCTGCGCGAGCCGCCCGCCGCCGCCTTCCCCGGCCGCGCGGCCCAATGCCGCCGATGCCGCTTTCGATGTGCTTGCCAGCCGCTATCTGCGCGAGATGCTTGCACTGACCCCGGTCGATGCCACCGCGCTCGGGGAGCATCGCTACGATGCGATGCTCGATGACGTCAGCGCGGCCGGCTTCCAACGGCGCGTGGCTCTCGCCCGGCAGCTGTTGGGACAGGTGCAATCTCTCGAGCCGGGGCAGCTGTCGCGCGACCGCGAGGTCGATGCGCGACTGTTGCAAAACGAGCTCGAGTATCAGATCTGGCGCGTGGAGCGCTTGCACGAATGGCAGTGGAATCCGCTCCTCTACAGCGCACTTGCCGGGAACGGCATCTACCTGTTGATGGCACGGGATTTCGCGCCGCTGCAGCAGCGTCTGCACGATGTTGCGGCGCGACTCTCGGAGCTGCCGCGAATGCTCGAGCAGGTCCGGCTCTCGCTCGATCCGGCACGGGTGCCGCGCATTCACGCGCAGACCGCCATCAAGCAGAACTCCGGAGTCCTGACCCTCATCGATCAGCTCGTCGTGCCACAGCTGGGCACCCTGTCGGAGGCCGAGCAGATCCAGCTCAAGACCGCGATCGCGAATGCGCGCACGGCGATCGCACAGCACCAGATCTGGCTCGAGAAGAAGCTGCTGCCGGTTGCCAACGGCGAATTCCGTCTCGGTGCCGAGCTGTATGACGCCAAGTTGCGCTTCGCCCTGGATTCGCCGCTTTCCCGCGAGGAGATCCGCAGACGTGCGCAGGCTGAGCTCGTGCGCACGCGCGCCGCAATGTACGGCATCGCGCAATCGCTGCTCGCCGCGCGCGCCGACGCGCCGGCGCTGCCGCCGACGCCCGATCCGCAACAACAACAGGCGGCGATCCTCGCGGCTCTGGAGCTTGCGTATGCACAACATCCGGCGCGCGACCAGGTCTTCGCGACCGTCGAGCGCGCGTACGCGAAGGCGAAGCAGTTCGTCCGGGAGGCCGATCTCGTCACGCTGTACGACGACCCGCTGGACATCATCCCCATGCCGGTATTCCAGCGCGGTGTGGCATTGGCCTTCTGCGATTCGCCGGGTCCGCTCGACCAGGGGCAGAAGACCTTCTTTGCCGTGGCGCCGATTCCGGCGGATTGGACTGACAGCCAGGTGAGCTCGTACCTGCGCGAATACAACACGCGCTCGATCTACGATCTGACGATTCACGAGGCGATGCCCGGCCATTACGTGCAGCTGATGCATGCAAACCGCTATGCCTCGCCGCTGCGTGCGGTGTTGGCATCGGGCAGCTTCATCGAAGGGTGGGCGGTATACGCCGAGGGCATGATGGTCGAGCAGGGCTTTCTCGATCACGATCCGCTCATGCATCTGATCCAGCTCAAGTGGTATCTGCGCAGCGTCGGCAACGCCATTCTCGATCAGGCGATGCACGTCGATGGGATCTCGCGCGAGGATGCCATGCGCCTGATGACGCACGACACGTTCCAGGAGGAAAGTGAGGCGGCGGCCAAATGGATTCGCGCCGAGCTGACTTCTGCTCAGCTACCGAGCTATTTCGTCGGCGTCCAGGAGCATCTGGCGTTGCGGGAAGAGGCTCGCAAAGCCTGGGGGACCGGCTTCACCCTCAAGCGTTACCACGATGCGGTGCTGTCGTACGGCTCACCACCGGTGCGCTACGTTCGCGCGCTCATGCTCGATCTTCCTGTCGAATAGCCCTGAGCGGCGAGCCGTCAGCGGCATGCGCCTCATGGCTGTCCGCGCACGAATTCGCGGATGGTGGCGGCCACCGCCAGCGGATCCTCGTGATGCATCATGTGGCCCACCCCCGCAAGCTCTACGATCCGCAGATCGCGCAACAGCGTATGCAGCTGCTCGTCGGGCAGCTCCCCGTAGCGGCGCGCGTTGTGCTGCGACTCGGCCCCGGTGATCAGCAGTAGCGGAATTTCGATACGCGACCAACATGCGTGCGCTTCTTCGAGGCGATACAGCACCGGATTGACGAGCCGGTGGCGCGGATCGAGGCGCAACTCGACTTCGCCCTCGCCGACCGGACGGGTCCAGGCATTCGCCACGAATGCTGCGTGCGCAGCTGGCAACCGCGGATTGCGTCGCTGCAGCACCCGGGCGAGCTCTGCGGCGCCTGCGTACCGGCCCGGGCGAGTCGGCTGGCGCAGCTCCTGCAACCACTGCTCGTAACGCGCCGGCGCAGCCTCCGGCGCCGTTCGCGGCAGTCCCACGCCTTCGAGATTGATCAGCCATTGCAACCGGCGTGGCCGCACGCCTGCATACAACGCCGCGATGTTCGCACCCATGCTGTGTCCGATGATCCGTGCGGGAGCATCGGGCACCAACGAGTCAAGCAGCTCATCCAGATCGGCAAGGTAATCGGGGAACCAGTAGCCCCCGGGTGCCCAGTCACTGCCGCCGAAGCCGCGCCAATCCGGCGCGATACACGACCAGGATTGCGGCAGATGGTCGACGAGGAACTGCCAGGTCGCACCGCAATCCATGAACCCATGCAGGAGCACGATCGGTGCGGCCGAAGGCGCACCCCACCACGTCAGCCGGTGTCTGAGACCGCGCACCAGGCGAAAATCGTGGCGCGGAGCGCGTGCGATCGAATAGGGCATGGGTGCCGCAGCGCGCGCTTACGCGCCGAGGAACATCCGGTACACCGGATTGGCGCTTTCCTCGACATAGGCGTAGTGCAGTTCGTGCAGATGCTGCATGAAATCCGTCCGCTCGGCGGCGGGCACCTGGATTCCCGCGAGCACACGCCCATGGTCGGAACCGTGGTTGCGGTAGTGGAACAGGCTGATGTTCCAGCGGGTGCCGATGGCCTGCAGGAAACGCAGCAATGCTCCGGGGCGCTCCGGGAACTCGAATCGATACAGCAGCTCGTTGCAGATCCCGCGTGCGTGGCCGCCGACCATGTAGCGCACGTGCAGCTTTGCCATCTCGTTGTCGGTGACGTCGCTGACCGTGTAGCCGGTGTTGCGCAGCGCCTGCACGACCGCAGCACGCTCGGCGCGCCCCTGGGAGATGCCGAAGCCGACGAAGATCTGCGCCGGCTGGCCGGCCTCGAAACGGTAGTTGAACTCGGTGACGCTGCGCCGCCCGAGCAGCTCGCAGAAGTGCAGGAAGCTGCCCGGCTCCTCGGGTATCACGACCGAGAGTAGTGCCTCGCGCTGCCCGCCCAGGTCGGCGCGCTCGGCCACGTGGCGCAGCCGGTCGAAATTCATGTTGGCGCCGCTGTTGATCGCGACCAGGCGCCGGCCTTGCCAGCCTTCCCGCGCGACGTATTTCTTCAGACCGGCCACCGCCAGGGCACCGGCGGGCTCGACGATCGAGCGCGTGTCTTCGAACACATCCTGGATGGCGGCACAGATTTCATCCGTGCCGAGCAAAAGGATCTCGTCGACGTGCGCCCGACAGAGGGCGAACGTCTCCTCGCCCACGCGCCGCACCGCGACTCCGTCGGCGAAGATGCCGACCCGATCCAGGGTCACACGCTGACCCGCCCGCAGCGACTCGTACATGCTGGCGGCATCTTCCGGCTCGACCCCGATGATGCGCACGTTCGGATAGAGGTATTTCACATAGACGGCGATACCGGCGATCAGCCCTCCGCCGCCGACCGGCACGAAGATCGCATCGACGTGCCCGCCGGTCTGCCGGAGGATTTCCACACCGATCGTCCCTTGACCTGCGATGACGTCAGGATCATCGAAGGGATGGACGAAAATCAGATTGCGTTCGCGGGCAAGGGCGAGGGCCCGCTCGAAGGCGCCATCGTAATCGTCTCCGTGCAGCACGACCTCGGCGCCGAGATCGGCGACGGCCTGCACCTTGATCTGCGGTGTCGTCTGCGGCATCACGATGACGGCGGGAATCCCCCGCCGGTTCGCCGCGAGCGCCACCCCCTGGGCGTGATTCCCCGCCGAGGCGCACACCACGCCGCGCTGTGCTGCGGCCGGTGAAAGCTGCGCGATGCGGTTATAGGCGCCGCGCAGCTTGAATGAAAACACCGGCTGCAGGTCTTCGCGCTTGAGCAGGATCTCGTTGCCCAGGCGGCGCGACAGGCGCGCTGCCGGCTCGAGGGGCGATTCGATCGCCACGTCGTACACCCGGGCTTTCAGAATTTTCTCGATGTACGGGCTGGCCACGGCGCTCTCGCAGCGAAACAGGAGACGCCAGCTTAACCATTTTCGGGCACGACCGCCGCAGCACGGCAGAGGCGCTGCGCGAGTGGCTCAGCTCGAGGGATGGGGCATCTCGACGACGCGAAACGGCGGCCGATCCGGAAACTTCTGCAGCAGCAGCGGCATCGCCACGTTGTACACCGGCGTGCCGCAGCTCGTGCGTCCCTCGAGAGTACCGTGGTGGGCATGGCCATGGAATACGACGTCGACCGGATGTCGATTGAGCGGCTCTTCCAGGCGGCTCGTGCCGAGGAAGGCGAAGATCTCGAGCGGTTCGCCTTCGACGGTGGCCCGCACCGGCGAGTAGTGCAACATGGCCACGCGTTGCGGCGTGCGCAGCCGGGCGAGCGCGCCTTCGAACTTCAGCGCCTCATCGATCGCCTCCTGCACGAAGCGTTTGGTTGCGACCTCGCCCCAGGCTCCCAGCGTTGCGCGCCCAAAGCCGCCGCAGAAGCCTTTTGCCCCCGCAAAGCCAGTCCCCTGAACCTCGTGCGCCTCGCCGTCGAGCAGCGTCACTCCCGCCTCGGTCAGGATCCGGCACACCTGCACGTGTTGGCCCGACTCGTAGTCGTGGTTGCCGAGCACGGCGATGATCGGGATGTTGACGGCCAGCGTCAGCTCCTGGACCAGGATGTCAGCTTCCTCTGGCAGGCCGTAATCGGTCAGGTCCCCGCACAGGAGCAGAATGTCCGCTCGTTCGTTTACGGACTCGAGTAACGGCTGCAGCATCCCTTGCGAAGTCTTCTTGACGTGCAGGTCACCCACCGCAGCCAGGCGCGTTGTTTGCTTAGTGTTCAGCTGCATGCCCTCGGGCGCAGAGCGGAGCAATATGCATGCCCATCGCGGCTGCGGATTGCGGCACGGAACCGGTTGCAGCCGATCCGGCAGCCCGGGCCTTTTATATGCGCACGATGCAGGCGCTCAACGCCGCCGCTATGCCCTATCTCGTGGGCGGCGGATTTGCCCTGGCGCATTACACCGCAGTGCCGCGCCAGACCCATGATTTCGACATCTTCGTTCGCCGCGGGGACTATGCGCAGGTCATGTCGACTCTGGCGGCTGCCGGCTACCACACCGAGCTCACCTTTCCGCATTGGCTCGGCAAGGCAACCTGCGAGCACGGCTGCGTCGATGTCATCTTCAGCTCCGGGAATGGGGTGTCGAGCGTGGATGACGGCTGGTTTCGCTCCGCCCCGGCGGCGGAGATATTCGGCATCGCGGTGCGCCTGTGCCCCGTCGAGGAGATGATCTGGTCGAAGGCGTTCGTCATGGAACGGGAGCGCTACGATTGCGCCGATATCATGCACCTGCTGCTCACCTGCGCCGATGCGCTCGACTGGACGCACCTGCTCGAGCGCTTCGGGCCACACTGGCGGGTATTGTTCACGCATCTTTGTCTGTTTGGCTTCGTCTACCCTGGCGAACGGAATCGAATCCCGAAGCACGTCATGCGCGCACTCACCGGCCGGCTCGATCGCGAGCTGCGCGACGAGCCGCCTGCCGAATGCATCTGCAACGGCACGTTGCTCTCGCGCGAGCAGTATCTGACGGATGTGCAGCACTGGGGATTCCGCGATGCGCGCCACACGGATGCGAGCAGGATGACCCCTGAAGATGTCGTGCTGTGGACCGAGGCGATCGGCGATGCAAGCCCGCGGAAATGATGCGGCCGTGGCGGTGCGGGCGCGCGGCGCGCGCGCCGCGCTCAGCGACGCTCGCCGGGGGTGCGCACCACGAAGCGGAACCGGGTCTTGCCGATCATCACGTTGTCGCCATCCTTCAATGGCTGGCGCGTGATTCTGCGGTCGTTGACCAGCACGCCGTTGGTGCTGTTGAGATCTTCGATGATCGCGTGAGCTGGACCTGCGAGGATCACGGCATGGTGGCGGCTGATGAAGCGGGCATCGATCTGCAGATCGTTATCGGGCGTACGGCCGACGGTGGTCTTGCGACCGAGCACGTGCACCACCTCCGAATCACCATCCGCGCGGATGAGCAGGCGGGTCGCACCATCGGGTGCGGGGTCATGTGTGTGCTCGGTTCCATGATCCAGACGCGTGATGCTGCGCTGGATGTGCCCAACCAGCACGGCACTGTCGGCCGTTTCCTGCTCTAGCCGCTGGATGAGATTATCCCGTTCCGTGAGCGCAAGCCGTGCCTCCTCGATGGTGGCGCGCCAATCGTCGTTGATCTTCTCGAGCTCTTGCGCGCGGGCGCCCTGCTCGCGCACTTGCGCTTCGAGTTGCTGCTGCAGCTGCCGTGCCGCACCGAGCTCCATCTCCAGCTGCTGGATCCGGGCCGCTCCCGAGTTGGATTCCGCCTGCAGCAATCGAACCGTCTCCTGCTGTGCGGCGATGCGCCCTTCGAGCTCCACCAGCCGCGCCTCGCTGGCGGCGAGTTGCCCGGTGCGCATGCTGCGCTCGGCGACAGCCGCCTGCAGCGAAGCTGCGGATATCTGCAGCTCATCGCGGACGGACATGATCTGCTGCTCGAGCTGACCGATGTGCTGGCGTTGCGCTGCAAGCGCGCTCTCGAGCTCCACACCGCGACCCAGGGCGCTCTGTGCGGCAGCCTGTTGCTCGGTTGCGTGTGCTTGCGCCTCCTGCAGGCGCGTTTCCAGCGATGCCGCGCCGGCCACGACTGCCGCCCGTTCCACGACCCCCGCCTCGAGCTCGGCTCGCTGCTCGGCAGCCGCCGCCGTCAGGCGCGTGATCGTCTCGCTCAGCGAGCGAACGCGCTCGTCGCGCTCCTGTAGTTTCGCCTCGAGAGAACCCACCGTAGCTTGCAAGGCATCGCGGGCGCGCTCGGCATCAGTGTGCTGTGCACCGTGTCGCTCGAGTGCAACGCTCAGCGTGGCGACCTGTTGCTCGAGATTCGCGATCAGATCTTCGCTGACCGCCCGTCGCCCCTCGTTCGATTGCAGCGCCTCCAGGTAGGCGGCACTGCGGGAGCGCGCCTCGGCGAGCTCGCATTGCAGGAGCGCCAGGGCATGTGCACGGGCGCCGAGTGCCTCGTCGAACTGTCGCTGGGCGCTTGCGAAGCGGCTTTCGTACTCGCCACGACTCGCGGCGAGCTGCGACTCGACGTCGCGCCGACTGAGCAGCAGGCTCGCCTCGAGCTCCGCCCGGGTGGCGGCCAGCCGGCTCTCGAATTCCCGATGGTTGGTCGACAGTTGAGCCTGGAGCTGCGAATTGCGATCGACGAGCTGCGCGTGCAGAGCCGAATCGCGCGCGCGGCGCGCTTCCTCTGCGGCCTCACGCTCCTGGAGCGTCGTCTGCAACTGATCGCTGCGGCTCTGCGCGGCGGTCGCCGTCGCCTGCGTGCGCGTGTTTTCCTGCGCAAGATCCCGGGCCCGCAGTTGCGCCGCATCGCGCTCGGCGAGCGCGGACTGAAGCTGCCGCTCTATCTCGGCAAGACGCTCGCCTTTGCGGCTGAGCCGCTCCTCGACATCGCGCAACGTCGTCGACAGCGCCTGCAAATTGATTTCCAGGCGCGCCCGGTTCTCGTCGATGAGCGCGCTGGAGGGGGCCGTCCTCGCGGCGGCGCGCGGCATTGCAGAACTTGCGGATGCAACCGCGGCCGCCTCATAAGCCATGACATCGAGCACGGGAAGCTCGGCGGTGGCTTCGAGATCCGCCTCGTCGGCTGGCGACGCTTGGCGTTGAAGACTCATGGCATCTCCTCGCGCAGCGGCTCGGTTTGCGCGGTCCCCATTTCATCCCTTATGCGCGAAGTGTAGCGCCAGGGCAGCCGCGGACTGCTGATTCAAGAGCAAATGTGTGAGCGCTGTCGGGTGTATGTGACATAACGGGCAAGCCTCGCGTAGGCTCGGTCATGCGCGCAGGAAGCCCCGGATGGGGTCGCACACGGCATCCGGCGCTGCTTCGAACACTCCATTGCCATGCTCGGGCATATCGACAAAGCGGGCCTTGGGCAGCAACTCGCGGGCCCGCGAGGCAGCCTCCCAGAACTCATCCTTGAGACGAACGACGAGCGCCGGCACGCTTACCAGCGGCAGCCGCTCATGCGCGGGATACTGCAGCGCCGCTGCCGCCATCCACCCCGCGTGGGACCCGTTCCGCAACCGCTCCGCAAAGGCCCGCGTGCGAATCTCGAGCGCAATGCCCGGCGGATAGGCACCGAGCACGCGATGCCACTCGGCAGTGAGATGACTGCCGTCCTCGGTCGGGGATACCGGCGTGGCTGCTCGCCGAAACGCCTCCCGCTCCGTATCGTCCAGCACCGGGGGTGACACGAAAACGGCGCGGCGGATCTGGGTCGCCCGCTCGATTGTGAGCTCGGCGGCGATCGTGGCGCCCTCGCGATAGCCGAGCAGATCGATTTGCCGAAAACGCATTGAGTCGAGAAAGTCGCCGATCGCGCCCGCATAGTCTGCGATCGTGAGATGGGATGGCGGCGGATCGGATTCTCCGAGACCAGGTATGTCCGGCGCGTAGACCGAGCGCTCCCGGCCCATGAGCAACGCAAGACGTTCGAAGATCCGGCCCGAGGCGGTGGCCGGGTGCAGACACAGCAGTGACGTGCCCTCCTCGAATCCGCCTCCGGGCGGAATTGCGTTATGCACGTGCAGCTGCCCGAATCGGCATTCAAAGTATCCGCGCCGAACACGGGGCTCAGGGTCGACGCGGCGGACGACGGCTCCTTTGGCCATTGAAAATGCTCCGGACAGAGCGCGCGGACGCGTTCATTCGCGTCCCAAGCGCGCGGACACAACATACTGCCACGATCCCTCATCGACCCGGTCACGAAAGTCGCAGCTGCGCCTTGCGGCCCGTAGCGGTCCGGTCAAAGCTTTGCCTGCGGCGGTTCGTAAGGAGCGCACATGTTTCGATCAGCGATTCTCTTCGCCATGCTGTTCGTGCTGGCAGGTTGCGGCGTGGCGGAAACGGGTGCGGCCGCCGCGGCCGCCGCCGCGCAGGCGCAGCAGGGACGTCAGACTGAAGAACGCGTGAAGCAGCAGTTGGATGCAGCGTATCAACAGGCTGCCGAGCAACGAAAGGCGGCCGAAGTCGCCTCGCAGTAGAGTCGGCGCGCCGCGCCAGCATGCGGGCGTACGCCGACGGCCGCGGTCGGCCTAGCGCCGCTTTCGCCCACCGGAGCGCGCGCCTCGCCGCCCATTGTGCGCGCGGGCCCGACCGGCGGAGTTCCCGCGGCGTGCGGCAGCAGATCCCCGTTTGGCGCGGGTGCTCTTCGCCACGGTGCTCTTCGCCACGGTGCGCTTGGCCACGGTGCGCTTGGCCACGGTGCGCTTCGCCACGGCGCGCTTCGCCACGGCGCGCTTCGCCACGCGCGTCCTGGCCGTCACTCTCTTGGCCGTCGTGCCCGTCGCTCTCCGGGCCGCCGCGCGTTTTGCGGTTGACCGATTAGCGCTCGCGCGCTTCGTCGTCACGCGTTTCGCCGCACGCTTGGCACCGGTGCCGCTCGCGCCCGTCTTGCTGCCCGCAGTTGGATTCGCACTGGCAGTCTTTTTCCGGGCGCCCGTTCGGCCGCTCGACAACGCCGGTGTACTTCGGGCCTGGGGCGCAGCCGCCTTCGCGGATTTTTTAGGCGGTGGCGTGGCATTCGCCGCGGCCTGCGCCGTCGGCGTCTCTACCACGGCGAACGCGCCGCCCTGCGGATCGAGGGCCATGACGATCCAGGATCCTCCGGGTACCTCTGCCGGGCCGTGCAGCACCCGACCTCCGCCGGCTTTCACTGCGGATGCAGCTTTCCCCGCATCGGTTACCCGCACGTAGCCGAGCCAGCTCGGCGGCATGGATGCATCGCGCGCGTGGTAGACACCGCCGACGTCCTGGCCCTCATGAGAGATGATCTGATAGGTGCCCATGGTGCCCATGTCATGACTGGCGCCTTTCTTCCAGCCGAACAGCTCGCTGTAGAAGCGCAGCGCGGCATGAGGGTCCGTCGTGGCCAGCTCGTGCCAGGTGAAATCGCCGACCGCTGCCGAGGAGGCCGCGCCGTCCGACCCCGCATTCGGCGTGAAGACGATGAAAGCCGCTCCCTGCGGGTCCGACAGAACCGCGAACTTCCCCACGTTGGGTATTTCCGCAGCCCCTTTGAGGACTCGTCCTCCCAGCCGCTGTGCCGTCGCCACGCTGGCATCGACATCCGGCGTGCCGATGTAGACCATCCAGCGTGGCGGCTTGCCGTCGGCATCGTGGGGCAAGGACATGAGGCCCCCCACCCGGTTATCTCCCGACATCCACAACGTGTAGGAAGGCATCCCCGAGGGCTGCGTCTTCCAGGGAACGACGTTCGAATAGAACGTACCGGCTGCGTCCGGATCGGTCGTCATCAACTCGTGCCAGACGAATCGCCCTCTGATCTCAGCGTTGCTCATGGCCAGTTTCCTCTTGATCTGCGAATCACTTCAGCCAGCGACGGCGCGCGCGCCATTCTGCCACCGGTGCGGCAATCAGTTCCACGGGAAAGACGCCTGCGCACACATCAGAACGACAGGCTGACGACCCCGAAAACAATGCACACCGCTCCGACGATCCGGTCCGGCGTGGTTCGCTCGCGCAGTAGCCGCGATCCCATGTAGGCGCCGGCCAGAGTCGCCAACTCCCGGGCGGGCGCGACATGGCTCACCGGTGCGATACGCATCGCGTACAGCACCAGAATGTACCCCAGGGGGCCGAGGAGACTGACGACGGTAGCCGCGCCCCCGTACTGGCGGATCTCCCGGATCTCAATCCGGTGGCCCATGGCAAAGGGCAACAGCACGATGGCCCGCAGCAGGTTTCCGGAGAAATCCACGAGGAACGGCGAGATCAGCAGCACCTTGACGGCCCACGCGTCGTTGATCGTATACGTGGCAATGAACAACCCCGTGAGCAACCCGAAGCAGATCCCCTTGCGCGGCGCGCGGTGGGGCTCACGGATCAGGCCGGCCACCAGCACGATGCCGGCGACGATCAGGATCAGGCCGAGCGCTGCGAGGACCGTCGGGTGCTCGCCCAACAGCAAAACGGCCCCAATGAACGACAGCAGCGGGCCAGAGCCGCGGGCAATCGGATAGACGAGGGACAGATCGGAGGCGCGGTAGCCTGCCTGCAGCGTGAGCGAGTACCCGAGGTGCAGCACACTGCTGGCCGCCAGCGCCAGGCATTGCATGCCGTTGAACTGCGGGCGCTGCATGAGACAGATCCAGACCACCACGGGCAGGTACAGACACACCGCGCCGATCGAGTAAAGCCAGACGAAGTGACGGGAAGCGGCGGCCTTTTTGGCGAACAGATTCCAGGTGGCGTGGGCGGCGGCCGCAAGCAGGACCGCGATCAGGGCAATTGTCGGCATGAGCTGCGATTTTCTCCATCGCGCAGCGCGACGAAATCACCGACGAAACTCGCCATGCGCTGTGCTTCGTGCAACAGGTGCGCATGCAGCGTCATCCTGGCCCGCCCGCGCCGCTCGAGCATCGCCAGAAACCGGTCCCAGTCTTGCGGGTCTGCGAATCGGCAGGCGGCGCAAAAATCACCGAGAATCGGTTTTTCGTATTCGATCGAGCTTCGCTGGATGACGACGCTCGCCCGCACCCTGGCCTGCGTAAGGCGCAGATGCATGAGGGCCCAGGCCGCGAGGGTGGCGAGTACCGCTCCGCTGCCGCCGAACACCGTTGCGTGATGATTGATGTTGGGAGCAAGGGGCGCGGACAGCAGCACGTACTGCGCCGTGGCGAGCTTTACCTGCACGCCCATGGGAACCGTGAGGGGAATCTGTTCGTGCAGGTAGCGTTCCAGGCTGCGTGCTATTTCTTCATCGGACATGTTCCCATGCTCAAGCGGAAGCCGCTGCGGCGCAACTGGCTAAATCGCTCACACTCAAGGCGGCGTGGTGCCGGCGGCGGTCTCGGCGGCGATGGGGGTGCTCTGCAGGCGGCGCTCCCGCCAGATCAGATAAAGCCCGCTGAGCATGACGATGCCGCCACCGAGGTATACGCGGGCGGTTGGGAACACGTTCCATACGGCCCAATCCACGATCATGCCCCACAGCAGCGCGGTGTATTCGAACGGCGCCACCACCGAGGGCGGCGCATTGCGAAACGCCTCGGTCAACAGGTGCTGACCGATCGCAGCGAACACGCCGATCGCTGCAAGCAGTGGCCAGTCCTGGCGTCGCAGCGGCACCCAGTGCGGAGCTGCGATCAATGCGGCGAACAGCGTCATCAGCCCGATCATCCAGAATACGACACTCACGGTCGTGTCACTTCGCGTGATCACGCGCAGCGCGATGGCGCTGAAGGCGTAGGCGATCGCCGCCAGTAATGCCGCGAGCGCGCCGAACGAGATCAGATGGGCAGCCGTGGGATGCAACATGATCACCACGCCGATCAGACCCACGCCGATCGCGAGCCAGCGCCGCCACTCGACGCGTTCTCGCAACAGCGGCACCGACAGAGCCGTCACGATGAGCGGCGCCGCCAGAAAAATGGCGTAGGCGTCCGCGAGCGAGAGCACACGGACGGCGTAAATGAAGCCCCACAAAATCAGCAACATCAGCACCGCGCGCAGCAGGTGCATCCCGAAGCGCACGGGCTTGAGCTCGGAAAAGCGTCGCGTGACGAGGATGGGCAGCAGCATGAAAGGCAGCGATGCGGCCCCGCGCAGCGTGGCTACTTCCAGCGCCGGGTAATGCTGCGAGAACAGCTTGAGCACGGTATCCATGCCGCAGAAGGCGATCACGGCCATCAGCATCATTCCGATCGCCCTGAGGGGCCGCGTAACATCCGGGCTCGTCGCCCGCGGATGCGCACTTGGGGGCGGGTTTTCCGCGGTGGCAGCGCCGTCCCCACGTCCTCGTGGGGCGATGGCGATCACCAGACGCCCGTGTTCGGCATCGAGGCCCAGGGTTCGGCCTGTGCTCGTGCGCCACCTTTTTGCAGCAGCTCGATGGAGATGCCGTCGGGGGAGCGGACGAATGCCATCCGCCCGTCCCGCGGCGGCCGGTTGATCGGCACGTCGTGTGCCATCAGTCGCTGACAGGTGGCATAGATATCGTCCACTTCATACGCCAGATGGCCAAAGTTGCGCCCGGCCGGATACGGCTGCGGGTCCCAGTTGAACGTCAGCTCGACCTGCGCGGACTCATCGCCGGGCGCTGCGAGAAACACCAGGGTATAGCGCCCTTGGCGGACTTCCGTGCGCGACAGCTCCGTCAGACCAAGCGCATTGCAATAGAAGCGCAACGAGGCCTCGATATCGGTGACTCGCACCATGGTATGCAGGTATTTCACGAAGCGTCCTCGGGTTCGGCGGCCAGCGGCCGAACCTGCTCAGAACATTTCCGAGGGGTCCGGTGGCTTGATGCGCACCTTGTGGCGGGAGGGAATGAATTCCCCGGTGATCATTTCCTCGTAGCTCTGTCCCGGACCGACCATCGGATACACCCCCGCGTCCGGATCGATCATCACCTCGAGAAAGGCCGGTCCGCGGAACTCGATGAATTCGCGGATGACGCGCGGCACATCCTGTTTGTGCTGCAGACGTTGCGCGTAGCGAAAACCGTCCGCCTCGGCCGTACGTATGAAATCCTTCTTGTGCAGCGATCGATCGCTGGCGGAGAGCCGTCCCTTGTGGAAGAGCTTCTGCCACTGTTTGACCATGCCGTCGCCGAAGTTGTTCAGGACGACGATCTTCAGGGGCAGATCGTACGTCGTGACGGTCTCGAGCTCGCCGATGTTCATGCGGATGCTGGAATCACCGTCGATGTCGATCACGAGACGGCTCGGATTGGCGATCTGCGCCCCGATTGCCGCGGGCAGGCCAAAACCCATCGTACCCATGCTTCCGGAGGTCAGCCAGAGCCTCGGGTGGCGGAAATCGCAGTACTGCGCCGCCCACATCTGGTGCTGGCCTACGCCCGTCGAGATGATGGCCTCGCCGGCGGCGAGGCGATTGATCTCCTCGATCACGTAATACGGCTGGATGAGCGCACTGGCGCGATCGTAGTTCATCGCATGAATGCGCTTGAGCTGCTCGAGCTCGGCGTGCCACTCGGCGTAGTCGCAGTGGAAGCCTGTGCGCCGGCCATACGCTGTGAGCGCCTGCAGCGCCTCGGGCAGCAGCCCGATGTAACTCCATTGCACGCGCTTGACCTTGTTGACTTCCGCCCGATCGATGTCCAGGTGCGCGATGCGTTTTGCGTTGCGGGCGAACTTTGCCGGCACGCCGGCGACGCGGTCGTCGAAGCGGGCGCCGATCGCGATGAGCAGATCGCAGTCATCCACCGCATAGTTGGCGAAGGCGGCTCCGTGCATGCCGAGCATCCGCATGGACAGCGGCTGCATCGTGTCAACCGCGCCAATTCCCATCAGGGTCGTCACGACGGGCAGATGGAATGCACTCACGAGCTCGGCGAGCGGCCCGGAAGCATTGGCGTTGATCACCCCGCCCCCGGCGTAGATCAGCGGACGACGCGATTGGGCGAGCATCTCGAACAGCCGGCCGGCCTCCTGGATATCGAGTACCCGCTCGGACAGCTCGTTCATCCTGCGGCGGTAACCGGGTATCGGCAGCGTACCGGCTCCCTGGAATACGCCGTCCCAGTTCTGCACATCCTTCGGGACATCGACCACGACCGGCCCCGGCCGGCCCGTACGGGCGATCTCGAAGGCCGTGCGGATGGTCGCTTCCAGCCGCGCGGGGTCCGTCACGAGAAACACGTGCTTGGCGACCGCGCCCATGATCGAAGGCACCGGTGCCTCCTGGAAGGCATCGGTACCGATCGATGCCCGCGCCACCTGGCCGCAGATCACCACGATCGGCACCGAGTCCGCCATGCAATCCCGGATGGGAGTCACCGTGTTCGTCGCGCCCGGGCCGGACGTGACGATGCAGAGGCCCACGCGGCCCGTGGCCCGGGCATAGCCTGCCGCCATGAACGCCGCGCCCTGCTCGTTGGCGGGCACGATTAGCGGAATCTGCGGCTCGCCTTCGCTGGCCTGGTGCTCGTTGTAGAGGAAAACGGCGTCATAGGTCGGCAGGATCGCCCCACCGCTGTAGCCGAAGATGGCCGTGACACCCTCGTCGGCGAGCACCTGCATGATCATCCGTGCGCCGGACATCGTCTGGCCGGCCAGGGGGTGGCCGGCGGGCCGGGGCTGAATCACCGTATCGCTCATGGGGCGCTCATTGGAAACAGGGCGCAAAAGGCTTGGGGAAGCAATCAAGACTAGCAGCTTGCGCGGGTGGCGCAAAACCGGCTGCACGCGTGCCGGCACCTGCGGTTTGGAGGGCCGGCCCGTGCGGCGCACGTGGCTCAGCGGAGGCGGAATCCATTATTCTGCTCTGTCGCCGCCACTGCGTTGCGCAAACCATGCGTCACATCATTGCCATCCTTCTGCAGAATGAAGCCGGCGCGCTCGCGCGTGTTGCCGGGCTGTTCTCGACCCGCGGCTATAACATCGAGTCGCTCTCGGTGGCCCCTACCGATGATCCGACGGTCTCGCGCATCACCCTCGTGACGAAGGGCTCCGAGGCCGTCATGCAGCAGATCGCCAATCAGCTGAACAAGCTCGTCGACGTAGTGAGCACCGAGGACATGACGCAGGGGGAGCATCTCGAGCGCGAGCTCGTGCTGCTGAAGCTGCGCGTTCGGGCGGAGCGCACCGACGGGGTCCGGGGGTACGTCGTGCGCACCGGCGGCCGTGTGTTGGACCCCGCACCCGACGGATTCATCGTCGAGCTGACGGCCAGCGAAGCGGAAATCAACGCTTTCATCGCATACCTGGCCCAGCAGTCCGAGCTGCTGGAAGTCGTGCGCAGCGGCGCCCTGGGCATCGGCCGCAATGCGCGTCCCCTGCGGGTCGTGCGCTGAGGCACGCTCTGGCTTACGCAACGCGGCTCGGCATCTGTAACGCGGATCGGAATCTGTAACACGAATCGGACTCTGTAACACGTGAGTCGCGCGCGCATCCTCATCGTCGATGATCTTCCCGAGAAACTGCTGACCTACGGCAGCCTGCTGGACGACCTCGACGCCGACATCATCGAGGCGCGGTCCGGCACGGAGGCGCTGAAGCGCGTCCTGGAAGGCACTTTCGCCGTCATCCTGCTCGATGTGAATATGCCCGACATCGACGGCCTCGAGACCGCCACCCTCATCCGCGGCCATCGCAACGGCCGGCAAACCCCGATCATCTTTATCACGAGCTACGCGGATGAGATGCAGACTGCCCGCGCCTACGCACTCGGTGCAGTCGACTACATCCTCTCCCCGGTCATTGCCTCCGTGTTGCGCACGAAAGTCAAAATCTTCGTCGATCTGTACGCGGCGCACGCGGCGCTGGCGCGCTCCAACCGGGAGTTGGAATCGCGCGTGAGCGAGCGTACCGCGGAACTCGAGCAGCTCAGCCGGCTCAAGGACGAGTTCCTGGCAACCATGTCGCACGAGCTGCGCACACCGCTGAATGCGATCTTCGGCTGGGTGACGCTGCTGCGCACGGGGCGCCTGGATGCGCCAACCCAGGAGCGCGCACTCGAAACGATCGAGCGCAATGCGCGCGCGCAAAAGCGCGTCATTGAGGATCTGCTCGATGTGTCCCGGATCGTCACCGGCAAGGTGGCGCTGGAGCTGACGACAGTCGATCCGCGGCGCGTGATGGATGCCGCACTGCAGACGATGCTGCCGGCCGCTCAGACCAAGGGGATCGAAATCATTCCACAGCAGGATTCGCGGACGGGGCCGGTGCGCGGTGATCCGGCCCGACTGCAGCAGATCGTCTGCAACCTGCTCTCCAACGCCATCAAGTTCACTCCGGCCGGCGGGCGCATCGAGCTGTGTCTGGCGCGCCGTCAGGGGCACGTCGAAATCAGCGTTACCGACAGCGGCCAGGGCATCAAGCCGGAATTTTTGCCGCTGGTCTTCGAGCGATTCCGCCAGGAAGACGGCTCGATCAGCAGGCGCCATGGCGGACTGGGTCTTGGGCTTGCGATCGTCCGCCATCTCGTGCAACTGCACGGCGGCTCGGTCGAAGCACACAGCAGCGGCGAAGGCCAGGGCTCGCGATTCATCGTGCGACTGCCGTTGCAACCGCCGAGCGAGGCTGCGGCGTCCGCTGCGCCGTCCGCGCAGGACATCTCGCCCGGCACCGATGCCACACTGCTGGCGGGTGCGCGCGTTCTTGTCGTCGATGACGAGGCCGATGCCCGCGAGCTGCTGGCGAGCCTGCTGCGCTGTTTCGGCGCCGAGGTGTCGCTCGCCGAGAGCGGGCAGAGCGCGCTGACCCGACTGTTTGAGGTGCGCCCGGACATTCTTATCGCGGATCTCGGCATGCCCGGCATGGATGGCTATGCTCTCATCGCGCAGGTGCGGGCGCTCGACCGGGATTTCGGTGGTCAGACCCCGGCGATCGCCGTGACCGCGCACGCCTCGAAGACCGATCGATTGCAGGCGCTGCAGGCGGGATTTCAAAATCACATCGCAAAGCCCGTCGAGGCACAGGAGCTGGCGATCGTCATCGCCAACCTTCTGGGTCGCTCACCGCTCGATCAGCGAGCGTGAGCAGCCCGGCCCGCCCTAGGGGCCCGCCCTAGGGGGAATCAGCACCGTCGAACCGGTCGTGCGGCGGGCTTCCAGGTCCTCATGGGCCCGGGCGGCATCGGCGAGGGGATAGGTCTGTCCGATTCGCACGCGTACCGCCCGGCTTCTGATGACCCCGAACAGCTCGCGCGCGCCCGCTTCGAGCGCTTTGCGGGTCGATGTGTAGTTGAACAGCTGGGGCCGCGTCAGAAACAGCGAGCCGCGCTTGCTGAGCTCGAGCGGCGCCATCGCCGGAGCAGGGCCGGAAGCATTGCCGAAGCTGACCATCATTCCCAGCGGCCGCAGACAATCCAGGGATTGGAAGAACGTGTCCTTGCCGACCGAGTCATACACGACGGCCACGCCCTCCCCCCGCGTGATCTGCTTCACCCGGGCCACGAGGTCGTCCTTTCCGGAGATCACGGTGTCGCGGCAGCCGTTGCGCCGGGCGAGCCCGGCCTTCGCCTCGGTACCAACCACTCCGATGACGCGGGCGCCGAGGGAGCGGGCCCATTGGCACAGGATCAATCCCACCCCGCCCACCGCTGCGTGCACGAGGATCGTTTCTCCACGCGCGACGCGATGCGTGCGTCGGATCAGATAGTACGCCGTCAGGCCTTTGAGCATGATCGCGGCCGCCTGTTGGTCCGAGATCCCTTGCGGAATCTTTATGACCCGTTCCGCGGGCACGTTGCGGACTTCGCAGTACGCACCCGGTCGCGCCAGCACGTACGCAACACGATCTCCGATGCGAAATCCACGTACACCCCGACCGAGTGCGGTGACCAGTCCGGCCGCTTCCCGGCCCAGTCCGCCCGGAAGGCTTGTGGGGTACAACCCCGTGCGGTCATACACATCGATGAAATTGACGCCGATGGCAGTCTGCCGCAACTGCACCTCGGCGGGCGCAGGGGGTGCCACTTCCAGCTCCTCCAGATGCAGCACGCCCGGCCCACCGGTCTCGTGAAAACGGATGGCTTTTGACATGCGGCGATAGTAGCCGAGCGGGGCGCTCGATGCAGATCCCGCGCTGCCGTGCTTGCCGCTAGAGCGCGGCGTCGTCGGTCTCGCCGGTGCGGATGCGAATCACCCGCTCGATCTCCCTGATGAAGATTTTGCCGTCGCCCACTTTGCCGGTCTTGGCGGATTTAAGAATGGCTTCGATCACCTGATCCACCAGCTCGCTGCGCACGGCCACTTCGATCCGCGTCTTGGGAACGAAATCGACCACGTACTCGGCACCGCGGTACAGCTCAGTGTGGCCGCGCTGTCGTCCGAAACCCTTCACTTCCGTGACTGTCATGCCGGAAACGCCAATGTCCGACAGCGCCGCGCGTACGTCATCGAGTTTGAATGGTTTGATGATGGCAGTGACGAGTTTCATGAACGGCTCTCCGGCGGATTGGACGTTGTATTTATCGCGGTCTTAAGCGCATGTCGTTTTTGCAGCTTTCGTGCCACCCGGACGCCCGATGCGCGGCGGAATTTGCGGCGAACGCAGCAATGCCTGCCTGCGCTCGTGCACCAATCCGGAGCGAGCGGCGCCGGCCGCCGCCCTGCACCGGTGCGACGACCGCCCGGGTGGATCGGCTATGCTTGGACGATGCTCGGGACCATCGTCATCGTCGGGGCGGGCCAGGCCGCCGACCAGGCGGTTCATACACTACGCCGCAAAGGCTTCGCGGGGAAGCTGGCCGTGGTGGGCGATGAGCCGTGTCTTCCGTACCAGCGGCCGCCACTTTCCAAGAAGTTCCTTGCCGGGGCACTCGAGCGCGAGCGGCTGTTTTTTCGCGCCGGCCAGTTCTACAGCGAGCATGCCATCGAGACCCATCTTGGGCGGCGGGTCGAGGAGATCGAGCGGCGCGCGCGCCGCCTGCGTCTGGATGACGGCTCGATTCTTCCCTATGACGGCTTGCTGCTTGCGACCGGGAGCCGGCCACGGCCACTTCCCGTTCCCGGCGCGGATCTTGGGGGCGTGCATACCTTACGCACCCTGGCGGATGTGGAGCGGATTCGCGCCGAGCTGCGCGGCGGCGGTCGACTGGTGATCGTTGGCGGGGGCTACATCGGGCTCGAGGTCGCCGCAACCGCGCGGGAGCTCGGCCTGGATGTCACGGTTCTGGAGATGGCCGATCGGGTCATGAATCGTGTGACTTGCAAGCAGATCTCGGGATTCTACGAGACCGAGCACGCGCGCCACGGCGTGCGGATCCTGACAGAGTCGAAAGTGCAGGCGCTGCTGGGGAATCCGTCCTCCGGCCACGTTAGCGCCGTCCGCACGGAGGACGGTGCCGAACATCCGGCCGACGTGGTCATCATCGGCGTTGGTGTGACGGCGGTCGATGAGCTCGCGCAGGCCGCGGGGCTCGAATGCGCAAACGGCATCGTCGTCGATGAGTTCTGCGCCACGTCCGATCCCGCGATTTATGCCGCCGGCGACTGTACGAATCATCCGAATCTGCATTACGAGCGGCGGCTGCGCCTGGAATCCGTCGACCACGCCTTCGAGCAGGCAGGCAGCGCTGCGCAAAACCTGCTGGGGATCGCGACCGTCCACGACAAAGTACCCTGGTTCTGGTCCGATCAATACGATCTGAAGCTCATCATCGTCGGCCTGTGCCAGGATCACGACACGGTGGTGGTGCGGGGGTCGGTGGCAGAGCGCAGTTTCAGCGCCTGTTACCTGCGCGGGGGTGAGCTGATCGCCATCGACAGCGTCAACAGTCCGCGAGATCAGATGGCTGCCCGCAAGCTGATCGCAGCTCGCGCGCGCCCCAACCTCGATCGGCTCGCCGATCCGGGCATCGCCCTCAAGGATGCGCTCTGAGTATTACGGCACCGCGCATGTACTCGATAGCCATTCACGGGGGCGCCGGCGCGCTGCCACACGGCAGCCTCACCGGGCCACGCCTGGACGGCTATCGACTCAGCCTGGAAGCGGCGCTCGATGCGGGCTATGCGATCCTGGCAGCTGGTGGCACGAGCCTCGATGCGGTGACGGCAGCGGTCTGTCTCCTGGAGGATGACCCGCTGTTCAACGCAGGACGCGGAGCCGCCCTGACACGCGATGGAACTGCCGAGCTGGACGCCGCCATCATGGACGGCAGGCGCCAGCGCGCAGGCGCAGTGGCTTCCGTGAGACACGTGAGAAATCCCATCGAGCTGGCGCGCCGGGTGATGGAGAAATCCCGGCACGTACTGCTGGTCGGGGACGGGGCGGAGGAGTTCGCTCTGGAGGAAGGCCTGGCGCTCGTGCCGAACGCCTACTTCCGCACGGCCGAACGTCAGCGCCAGCTCGAAGCCGAGCAACACGGCGCAGCTGTTTCGGATCTCGTACCCGCAGCGCTTGGGACCGTGGGCGCGGTTGCCTTCGACCGGCACGGTGACCTGGCCGCCGCCACGTCGACCGGCGGAATGACCAACAAGCGACGAGGCCGTGTCGGTGATTCACCGCTGATCGGTGCCGGCACCTACGCGAAGAACGGCATCTGTGCCGTCTCGGGCACGGGCCACGGCGAGTACTTCATCCGCTGCGTAGCGGCACACCACGTCGCAAGCGCAGTGGAGTACCGCGGTCTCACGCTGCAGATGGCAGTGCGCGAGCTCATTCACGAGATTCTGCGCGGGCTCGGCGGCACCGGCGGTCTGATCGCCATCGACCGCGACGGCCGGATCGTCATGGATTTCAGCACCGCAGGCATGTTCCGCGGCCAGCGGGACTCCTCCGGCCACCGCGAAGTAGGCGTTCACCCCTAGTGAGGCATTCATCGACTAGCAGAGGCACTCATCGGGGTCATGCTCCGGGAGCAGGCACTTCAATGGCCACGCGCGCCGGTTTGCGCCGGCAGCGCACCGGCGCCGCAAGCTTGTCGATACGCGCTCGGCGTCTGCTTCTCCCATCGCGCCCAGGTCCGCCGCAGCTGCTGCGCCGAGCGAAAACCCGTCCGGGCGGCAATCCGTTCCAGATCCAGCGTGCTCTGCGCCACGAGCTCGCGCGCAAAGGCAAAGCGGATCAGCTGCACGTAATCCACTGGTGAACAATTCGCGTGCTGCGCAAACAGCCGTGTCAGATTGCGCGGACTCGTGCAGGCGAGCGTGGCCAGGGTCCGCGCGCTCCAGCGGTCCGTGGGTCGCCGGCTCACTGCATCCTGGACACGATGCACCACGGGGTGCAGGTGGTTGCGATGCTGCACCCACGGCGAAAGCGCCGGATCCGTCCCCGCACGGCGCAGATACACGACCAGATCGCGCGCGACATTGGCAGCTGCACGGGGCCCGAGCTGTTGCCCGATGATGTGTAGAGCGAGGTCCACGCCCGCCGTGACACCGGCACTCGTCAACAGCCGGCCGTCTTCGACGAAGATGCGGTTATCGAGCACGCGCGCATCGGGCGCAACCGACCGTAGCTCCTCGATATGGGCATGATGGGTGGTGCACTCGCGCCCGGCGAGCAGCCCCGCCTTGCCTGCCAGGACGCTTCCCGCGCAGACGCAGGCGAGCACCGCAGGCGCGGTGACGCCGCTTTTCAGCCAGGAGATCACGCTGCGGATCGGCGCGTCATCCAGCGCAACGCTGGTTCCGCTCACGCCGTTGAGCACGATGATCGAATCCGCCGCCACGCTCCTTGGCAGCGGTTCGAGCGCTTCGAGCTGTAGACCGACCGCCGTGCGCGCCCGCCGGCCGGGACCGATGAAGCGCAGTTGATAGCTTGCGGGGACCAGCGCCTCCGCCAGGCGGAACGCTTCCGCCGGACCTGCCAGATCCAGCAGTACCAGCTGCGGTAGAACCACGAAATAGACGCTGCGCACTTGCGAGTATCTCAGGCCGATGCGAGCCGCATGCGCGCGCCGGATCTCATGCCAGGGCCTGCGCCGTCGACAGCACCCGCGCGAATCGGCCGTCGAGCACGAGCTCCGTATGCTCGCGAATCTGCCGCGCGGAGAATTCCCGGCCCGCCCGGGAGCGCATTGGAAAAGTCAGCGTGGCATCGCTCACGAAGCGGACCTTGAACCCGAGATCCGATGCATGACGCGTCGTCGTCTCACAGCATTGCTCGGTGCGTATGCCACTCACCAGGATCTCGCCAATGCCGTGCTCGTGCAACCACTGTTGCAGTGACGTGCCGCTGCTCGTCGTGGCAAACAGCGCCGAATGCACCTCCTTGCGGAAGACCTCCTCGGCTGCCAAGCGCAACTGCGGCATCTGGCGCACGAGTCCCGATCGTGCCGAGAACGGGTCGGTGGGCGCCGCGTCACTTTCCTGATGGAAGATCTGCAGGATCGGCATGCCCTGTGCGCGACAGCCATCGATCATGAGCTGGATGTTCGCAAGAAAGGGGGCCGCATCGGCGGCGCACCAGTACGGCCGATGACGAAAGGATTCCTGCACGTCGATCACAATCAGCGCCTGCTGCATGGGCCGTCTCCGCGTAGATTGGGACATAGCATGCAGGCCCGCGCAAGCTCGTGCCAGCTACTTACGGGACGATGATGCATCAGAAACGGACAAGCGCCGCAAAAGCCAGCGAGCGGCGCGAAGGATCCTACGGCCAGCTTCCCGAAGCCACAGACAGCTCGGTGGTGCCGGCGGGCTCGCCCCACGGGTCGAAACGCCGTTCAGCCACATACAGCGCCGCGTTGCGCTCGAGGAGCAACACGGTGGAACAACGCGTCCCGTATTGAGGGTCGAGGACGAAGGGCGACGAGAGGACACGTTCCCATTGCGCCGGCAGACCGGTCTGCGGCAGCTCGGCATCCACGGTCACTCGCGTACGATCAGCGAGCAAAGCGAATAATTGCTGCGCCGAGCCCGGGGATTGTTGCAGCCACTGCTCGAACGCGGCGCGCACCCGACGCACTTTGGGCCACGGCGTGTCCAGGGACTCATTGGAGAGGGCGTAGATTCCGGGCGTCAGCGCCCGTGCGAAGGGCCGCGTGCGGTTGCTCGCATACCAAAGCGACCGAGCATCTGCGAGCAGCAGGTTGAATCCGCAGTATGCCCCCGCATGCGGCTCGAGGTCCGCCAAATACGCGGCCGGGTCAGCTGTCGCGCGCAGGAAGTCCGGAACCAGTCGACCGCGTGTGGGCGCCGCCGACGGCGCACGCTGCAGCTCGCGAAAATTCGTTACCGCCCCGAAGCGGCGTTCGCGATCGACACCGAGCCAGGCGCCGCCGGCCTGCAGGTCACGTCCGCCGATGATGCGATCGGGAGGATCCCAGGCACGCAACGGCTCGCTCGCACGCGCATGAAACTCGTCACGGTTGGCGGCGACGACGAGCCGAAAACGCGGATGGGCTTCCCAGGCGAGGACCAGCAGACACATGGGTTAGCCCGGTGCGCCGCCGAGCCAGCCCGAGATGAGCCGATACGAGATCGAATGCGAGGGCGGCACGAGTGGCACGCCATCGGAGCGGATCTCGGCGCGCGTAAACCAGCGCGCATCTTCCAGCTCGGGGCCGAGCTCGATGCGACTGTCGCGTGCCGCGTGTGCCTGGAATCCGATCATCAGGGAGGACGGAAAGGGCCAGGGCTGCGAGGAATCGTAACGCGGCGCGTGCGCCGTCACGCCCGTCTCCTCCAGCACTTCGCGCACCACGGCGTCCTCGAGACTCTCGCCCGGCTCCACGAAACCTGCGATCGTCGAATAACGTCCCGGCGGCCAGCCGGCTTGTCTGCCCAGGAGCGCTCGCTCGCCATCCGTAACCAACACGATGATCGCTGGATCGATGCGCGGAAAAAACTCGTGCGGCGTTTCAATGTTGGTGCAGACGATCACATGTCCTGCGCGCTGTGCGCGCGTCGGTGCGCCGCATACGCCACAGAAGCGCTGGCGCTGGCGCCAGAGCGTCAAGCCGCGGGCGTACGCCAGCAGCGCGGCCTCGTCCGCCTGCAGCAGGGGCGACAGCGGACGCAGCTCCTCGAAACTGGTGCCCACCGGGATCTCGAAGGGCTCGTGCGCCGCGAGCTCGAGAAGCACGCAACGCGCACCCCTGAACCATCCCAACAGTGTGAGCCGCTGCGGGTCCGGCCGCTGCAGCGCCGGGTGACTCACCGTGAGGAAGGCGATGTGCGGCGGGGGACCGGTGCTCAGCAGCTGCGCGCTGCCGCGCGCGACCACGAACAGGGATTGCGAATCCGCCAGGGCGGCGGCGGGCCAATCCAGCGCTTCGCGCAACTCGCCGCGCCGGTCGATGTAGGGACCTGCGAAGAAGTTCGGTCGGTCGTGATCCATCAGGGCCCAAGGAAGGCAGCAACGGTGCCCTAGTCTAAAGCAACTTTCGGGCAGGGGCTGTCGCTGTGAGCTTTGCTGCGGGCCCGGGCGCAATACTGGCAACGCTTGTCGCGAAACGGCAAGCGCTCGGTGACGATCAAACCGCCGCAGCTGCCACAGCCGCCGAGCCTGAGCTGGTCGCCACGGGCGAGCGAGACGGCGAGAAACACGGCGTGCTCGAAGGAGATCTGCGGCTGCGCTACGGTCATCTGATAGACCTCGAATGCGCAGCACAGCTTCTCGCCGCGCCACACACCGGGAAGCGCGCTCGCACTTGGTGCGCCGCACTGCGCCGGCACGACGTTCAGCAGGCTCATCAGGCTCGCCAGCTGCGCGGTCTCCCACTGGATGCGCAATGAGCGGGTGAAGAATGCAACCTGGTGTGGCGATTTGCCCCGGTGCCGCGGGACGAAGCGGGCGCCGCAGCTGATGTAGGAATGGTAGAGATTGCGGATGCGGTCGTCCGTCAACCCCGTCCAGGTGCGTATCGTCTGGGTGCGAGCCTCGTGCCGCAGGAATCGCAATGCGAGATCCAGACAGAATCGCTCACGACTGTATCGATCGTCGGAAATGCGCATGATGGGCTGCCTGCGTGTGCGGACGCGAATTGCAGTTTTGGGAAAAAAAGCCCAAAGTTCAATCGCGTGAAAATTGGTCAAATTTACCCAAATTGGCCGGTGCATTGCCAGAGTATTTGCGCAAACATGGGCGCACGAAGGGAGGTTGCCATGTGGCTGCAGTGCGAGAAGGAGCGGTCAGAGCCGCAGGCCCGGTTCGGCGAGCTGCCCTGGCCGGGCACCGAGACACTCAACATCCTCGCGGATCTGAACGAGCAGTGCCTGGAGTTGCTGCTCGAGCAGGCACACTGCGGCGATGCTTCGGGCAGTGCACCGTTACGGGAACTCGGCGAGCTGCTGCCCGCACTCGATGCGCCCAGCCGACGTCGTGCGGCGACGTGTCCCTATCTGCTGGTGGACGCCGGCTTCGCCGATCCCCACCGCTGGCGCTGGGCAAGCGCACCTCGCGTGGCGGATCGCGAGCCTGTTGCCGGCGCCGCTTTTTTCACGGTACCCGGTGTGACCCGACTCGCCCACCAGATCTTCAACAATGCCTGGTACATGGCGAGGATGCAGCCGGTGGGGGTGACTTTGTTCCTGGGGATGCCGGCTGGCTGTGCCGCCCTGCTGCGGGCGTGCACGATGCGTCGACTGACGGATCTCGCGGAGCGACAGACCTCCTGGCTGCGCCCGCGATGGATCAACAGGACGCCGCTGTGGCGTGAGCTGCTCATGGCGGCGATCGCCGGGGAGGAGCCGGCGCTCGAGAGAGCGCGGTTGCGTGGCGTGCAACTGCTCGCAGGGGAGCTATACGCGCATGACAGCGCGGTGGGTTTGGCCGCAGCAAGCGCAGCCGCATCCAAAGTCCACGCGGAGCGTCCGCAAGCGGCAAAGGTTATGTAAAGCCCGCGGGGAGCCCCTGGCCTCCCCGCGGCTCAAGGAGAGATTCAGCTCAGGCTGGACGCGAGGGCGTATTGCCCCGGTCCTTGTCCTTGCCGGTTTGCCCGCCCCCGGTTTGCCCACCCCCGGTTTGCCCACCACCGGTGTGTCCGCCACCACTCTGGCCACCGGTCTGTCCTCCGCCACCCTGTCCGCCGCGCGGGTCCTTGTTTTGACCGGGCGCGGCCGTGCCGTGCCGGTCCGGGGTTTGCGAGCCGGTCTTGCCGGGCGGGTTACGCCCCTGATTGCCAACATCCTGCGTTCCCATGAGTTTCCCCTCCACGATCTGCCTTCCGAGTCCAAACGTGCCGACGGCACCGCGCGCCCTCAGAAGTTAGGCGCGCACCCTGAAAGGTTAGGCGCGGGCGCGCCCGCCGCGCCATCGCTGAGCCGCTGCCTCTTCGGTCAGCGCCGTCCTACACCGGGGGCCGTGCCTGCGCCGCATTGCCCGCACCCTGGCTCGAGGCAGCGTCTGCCATTACCTTGACATGTGCATTAATATGCACGACGATCGCATTTTATGCGAACACCCCATGCTCACTGACGTGCAGCAATTCGCGCGGCGCGGCGCCATCGTGCGCATCCTGCGCAGTGGACTGGTGCGCAAGCAGAAGGATCTGGTGCAACTGCTGAAGAAGGAAGGCCATCCGGTAACGCAGTCCTCGGTAAGCCGCGACCTGCGCAATCTGGGCGTGTTGAAAGCCAGGGGCCGCTACGTGCTGCCTCCGGATGAGCTCAGCCGTGCGAACGGTGATTTCGCCATGCTCGCGCAGTTCGTGCGCGGGCTGCGTTGCGCGGGAGATTCCATCACGGTGCTGAAAACCACGATCGGCGCGGCCCAGAGTGTGGCTGTCGCCATCGACAAGGCGCAATGGCCGGAAGTCGCCGGAACGATTTCCGGCGATGACACGATATTCATCGCGACGGCCGATGCGCGCGCGCAGACCGAGCTCGTCGCACGGCTGCATTCCATCTTCCGGGTTTGATACGACATGGATCATACGAGCACTTCCGAAGGCCTTCGCCCCGTCGTACTCGCCTACTCCGGCGGGCTCGATACCTCATTTCTCGTCCCGTGGGTGGCCGAGAACACCGCTCGCCCGGTGATCACGGTGACCGTGAACACCGGTGGGATCGACGCGGCGGCTGCCCGCACGCTCGCCGAGCGTGCGCGCGCGCTCGGCGCCATCGAGCATCATCAGGTGGACGCGCGCGCGGACTACTTCGACCAGGTGCTGCGCTTCCTGATCATGGGAAACGTCAGGCGCGGACAGCTGTACCCGCTGTGTGTCGGCGCCGAGCGCGTCATGCAGGCACAGACCATTGCGCACCTGGCGCGCAAGCTCGGTACGAATACGATCGCGCACGGCTGCACGGCCGCCGGCAACGATCAGGTGCGCTTCGAAGTTGCGTTACGCACGCTCGCCCCGGACCTCGAAGTGCTGGCCCCCGTGCGCGACCATGCCTTCAGGCGGCAGGACGAGCTCGATTACCTGCAAGCCCGTGGTCTGCCGATACCACCTGCCGGGGCCGCTTATTCGATCAACCGCGGAATGTGGGGGGTGACGATCGGCGGCAAGGAAACTCTCACCTCGCAGGGCAGCATCGCCGAGGACGCCTGGGTGTTGACCCGGGATGCCTTTGCCAAGCCACGGCCACCCGAGCGCCATGTCCTGTCGTTCCGGCGCGGCCGACCGATCGCGCTCGACGACGAGGAACTCTCTCCCGTACAGCTCATCGAGTCGCTCGAAACGATCGCGGCGGCCTACGGTATCGGACGGGGCATTCATCTGGGCGACACGATCATCGGTACCAAGGGACGGGTTGCATTCGAGGCGCCGGCCGCGGAAACGCTGCTCACGGCGCACCGGGAGCTCGAAAAGCTGGTGTTGACCGGCCGCCAGCAGCGGATCAAGGAGCTGGTGGCGCAGCCCTACGGCGATCTGGTGCACGAGGGCCAGCTGCTCGACCCCGTCTGCCGGGACATCGAAGCTCTGTTGCAATCCTCCCAGGAGCGCGTGACCGGCGATGTGCATCTGCTGTTGCGTCCGGGGAATCTGTTCATCGAGGGAGTGGAGTCGCCCTATTCGCTGATGACGGCCTCACGGGGCGTGTATGGCGAGGCGGTGGGTGAATGGTCACCTGCCGATGCACTGGGTTTTTCCAAGATCGTCTCCCTGGCGGGGATGTTCGCCCAGCGCGCCGGCGAGCGCTCGCGCGACGCATGAGCCTCACGAGCGCAATGCGCAGCATCCTCGTCGACAAGATCGCCTCCGTCACACAGGCGTGCGGTCTGGCGCACGACGTGCGGGTCTCGGCCGACATCCCGGCGGAAGAGGGCGTCGTCGTCGCCGTGGAGGTGCTGACCAACAAACCCACCTACAACACGCTCGAGCTGACCAGTGGCCGCATGGCCAAGGTCGGCAAGGGTGATGTTGTCATCGGCGCGCTGGGTCACCGTAAAGCCCTGTTCGGCTATTCGGGCCATGTGCCGGCAGCAGCCCGGCCGGGCGATGTGATCCAGATGCTCAACATCGGCGGGGTGCTGGGCGTATGCGATTCGGTCAATGCGGACAAGGGTCAGCCGTTCGACTGCCGCATCATCGGCAGCGTGCTGCATTTCCCGTATCTGGGGGAGCGCATCGGCATACCGGCGCGAGTCGGGCACAAGCGACTCGATCCGGAGGCGAACCTCGATACCCGCGGCGTGCCCGTCGTCGCGCTTGCCGGCACCTGCATGGAAGCGGGTAAAACTGCGGCCGCCTGCGCGCTCATCAGTCGCATGCGCCACCGCGGGCTCGTGATCGATGCATTCAAGGCGACGGGCGTCTCCCTGCGGCGGGACATCCTCGCGATGGAGGATGCCGGCGCGCGCAGATCGATGATCTTCACCGACCTCGGGATCGTCTCGACGACACGGCGCAATGGGCCCGCGCTGACGCGCACGATGCTCACCGAGCTCGCCGCGGGAAAGCCGGACGCCATCGTGTTCGAGCTGGGAGATGGCATTCTGGGTACCTACGGAGTGGATGCGATTCTCGAGTGTGCCGACATCCGCAAGAGTCTCAGCGGCGTCATCCTCTCGGCCAACGACCCGGTAGCCGCGTGGGGTGGCGTGAAGCTGCTGCGCGAGCGCTTCGGTATCGATCCGTGCATGGTGACCGGACCGTCGACGGACAACCAGGTCGGAATCGAGATCATCACGCAACAGCTCGGTGTGCCCGCCTGCAATGCGATCACCGATGGCGCCTCACTCGCCGACCGCGTGATCGAAGCCATCGGCATCCGGGTGGCGCAGTGAGCGGGCGGATTGCCGCGATCGTGCTGGGCGGCACAGGTTATGTCGCCGGCGAGCTCGTGCGCCTGCTTCTCGGCCATCCTGTCTTCGAGCTTGCCGCCGTCATGTCGGACAGTCAGCCGGGCGAGCCTGTGGCGCATTCGTTCCCGCACCTGGCGGCGGCTTGTGCGGATCAGCGGTTCGTGACCGAGGCCGAGCTCGAGAGATACCTCGCGCGCGGCGCACCATGCGCGGTGTTCTCTGCAGCCCCGCATGGCGTTTCGGCGACGCTCATCGATTCGGTATTGAAGCTCGCGGCGAAGTACGGGAATCGGGCGCGGGTGGTGGATATCTCCGCCGACTTCCGCTATGCCTCGGCGGAGGCTTATGAGGCCGTGTACCGCCAAGCGCACGGTGCTCCGCAGCGCATCGCAGAATTCAGCTGCGCGTTGCCGGAACACCTGCCCAGACTTGCCACCGCACACGTCGCGCACCCCGGCTGCTTCGCGACGGCGACGCTGCTCGCCGCGGTGCCGCTGCTTTCACTGGGTCTTTGCGCACCCCCCGTGCTGTTCGTCACAGGTATCACCGGCAGCACCGGCTCCGGGCGCAAGCCGACGCAGGCTACGCATCACCCGCTGCGCCACGGCGATCTATATGCCTACCAGGCACTGGCCCACCGGCATGTCCCGGAAATCGCAGCTTGCGCGCGCAACGCTACCGGCATCGACGCCCACTTTGCGTTCGTGCCGCACTCCGGGCCGTTTGCGCGCGGCATCCATGTGACCGTACAGGCGCAGCTCAACGCGCCGCTGCATACGTCCGCTGCTCTGGCGGCGCTGCGCAATTTCTACGCCAATGCGCCCTTCGTACGCGTCAGCGAGCAGGCGCCGCGCCTCAAGAATGTGGCGACCAGTAACTATGCGCATCTTTCGGCGGTGGCGGATGGTTGCAGCGTCGCCGTCATGTGCGTGATCGACAACCTCAACAAGGGAGCAGCCGGCGGCGCGGTGCAATGGATGAACCGCATGTTCGGGCTCGCGGAGACCGCGGGTCTGAGCGCGCCTGCGCCGGGATGGACTTGAAAGGGCGCAGACAGATATGAGCGAACGGCACGTCGACAAGAGCGAGCGCCAGGCAGCCAACAGCACCATTGCGGCCACCGTGCCCCCGCAGGCAACACCGAGCGAGAGTTTTCTTGCGCCGGTGTACGCGCAGTTTCCGCTCGAAGTGGCATCCGCCCATGGCGTATGGCTGATCAACTCCCGTGGGGAGCGCGTTCTCGATCTCTACGGCGGCCACGCCGTCGCCGCGCTCGGCTACGGACATCCGGCCTTCACCCGCGCACTGGCCGAGCAGGCGCGCTCGTGCAACTTCCAGTCGAATGCCGTTGCCATGCAGGTGCGGACGCGCGCCGCTGAGCGGCTGGTACGCTTCGCAAGGCTGCCCTTCAAGAGCGTGTTCTTCGTCAACAGTGGCGCAGAGGCGAACGAGAACGCCCTGAAACTTGCCTTTCGCCTCACCTCGAGGTCGCAGGTCACGGCAATCGAAGGCAGCTTCCACGGCCGCACCGCCGCTGCGGGTGCGGTCACCTGGGGTGCGCAGGCCAAGTGGTACGGATTTCCGCGGACCCCGTTCGAGGTCCGTTTCGTTCCGCGTCGTGACCTCGCGGCCATCGCGGCCCACGTCACCGAGGAAACGGCCGCCGTGATCGTCGAGCCCGTACAGGGACTTGCCGGTGCCGTGGACCTCGGACGGGAATTTCTGCTCGCATTGCGCCGCCGCTGCGATGCCGTCGGCGCGCTGCTCATTTTCGATGAAGTCCAGTGCGGAATGGGCCGGGTCGGTGCGCCGTTCGCCGCCAACCTCCATGCGGTGATGCCGGATCTGCTGACCACCGCCAAGGCACTGGGCAATGGCTTTCCGTGTGCGGCGTTGCTGGCCAGCGAGCGCGTAGCGGCCGCGTTCGCACCAGAAATCCTCGGCACGACCTTCGGCGGCGGCCCGATGGCGTGCGCGGCGATGGCAGCGGTCATCGACTCCATCGAGTCGGAGCACCTGCTGGAACGAGTGCGGCACGTGGCAGACTACATCCGCCGCACCTGCATCGTTGGGCCCGTCACCGCGCACCAGGGCGCGGGATTGCTCATCGGCCTGCGCACGACTCGACCGGCAAAGGCCGTGCAGGCCCAGCTGCTGGAAGGCGGCATCCTCGCCGGCACCGCAACCGATCCCTACATCCTGCGCCTGCTTCCTGCCTTCATACTCGAGGAGCAGCACGTCGACATGCTGCGCGACGCGCTGGCGGGTCTGCCCGCATGAAGCGATTCCTGGACCTCGCAGCTCTGGAGCGGGACGCGGTTGGCGAGCTGTTGGCGCTTTCCCGGCGTCTGCAGTCGAACCCCGAGCCGCAGGCGCTGGCCGGTAAGGTGCTCGGGCTCGTCTTCTTCAATCCCTCGCTGCGCACGCTGGCCTCGTTCCAGTCCGCAATGTCCCGCCTGGGTGGCAGCTCGTTCGTCATCACCCCCGGTCAGGGCACCTGGGAGCTGGAAACGCGCACGGGTGTGCGGATGGAAGCGGCGGCGGCCGAGCACGTGCGCGAGGGCATCCCGGTGCTGGCGTCATATTGCGACGCACTGGGCATCCGCGCGTTTGCGGAGGGCAAGGATCTTGCGGCCGATCTGGCGGAGCGGCGCTTTCGACTCATGGCCGAGCTGGTGGAAAAACCGCTGATCAATCTCGAATCCGCGATGAATCATCCCTGCCAGGCGCTTGCGGACTGGAAGACGATGGACGATCTGGCCGTGCCACGAAACGGGCGCTTCGTCCTCTCGTGGGTGTACCACCCGCGCGCGCTGCCGCTCGCCGTGCCGGCTGCCACGGTGCATATGGCGGCGATGCGTGGCATGGAGGTCATCGTCCTGCGCCCGGAGGGCTTCGCGCTCCCGGAACCGATCATGAAAAAAGCCCGCGAGGCGGCTGCTCGCTCCGGCGGCTGCGTGCGCGAGACGAGCGATCGGGCGGATGCACTCGCAGGTGCTCAGGTTCTCTACGCCAAGGAATGGGGGGCGACGGCCTGTTATGGCGATGCGCAGGAGGATGCACGACTGCGCAGCGAGCTCAAACATTGGTGTGTCGGCAACGACTGGTTCGGGCGCGCGGCGGCCGAGTGCCGTCTCATGCATTGTCTGCCGGTGCGACGCAACACCGCGGTGGCCGATGAGGTGCTGGACGGCCCGCGCAGCATAGTGCAGCCGGAAGCATTCAACCGGCTCGTGGTGCAGATGGCCGTACTCTACCGAATGCTCAAGGCAGACTGAGGCGACGACATGATCATGCACAGGGCTGAACAGACGCTTGCCATTCGCGCGCTGCGCAGCGCAGCGCCTTATATCCGCATGTACAAGGGCAAGACCTTCGTCGTGAAAACGGGCGGCGGGGTGTTCGCGGACGCCGATTCCACACGGGTGCTGATCGAGCAGATTGCGATCCTGCATTATTTCGGGGTGCGCGTCGTCATGGTACACGGCGGCGGCCCGCAGTTGACTGCAATCGCCGCAGCGCTCGGGGTGCAGACCAGGATGGTCGAAGGGCGGCGGGTGACGGACGAGAAGGCGATCGATGTCGCCTCCATGGTGCTCAACGGACTCATCAATACGCGCATCCTCGCGATGTGCCGTGACCTCAACATCGATGCAGTCGGAATCAGCGGAGTCGATGCCGGACTGGTGCGCGCACACAAGCGGCCACCGGTGCACGGCGCCAATGGCGCAATGGTCGATTACGGCTTCGTCGGTGACATCGATGCCGTGGATCCGACCGTGGTGCGCAAGCTGCTCGATAATGGCCTCATGCCGGTGGTGAGTCCGCTGTGCGCCGACGATGGCGGAGTGCTGCTCAACGTCAATGCGGATACGGTTGCCGCAGCGCTTGGCGCAGCTCTCGCCGCGGAGAAACTGCTGCTGTGCACCGGAGCACCCGGCATCCTGGAGCGGCTCGAGGACCCCGGCTCGCTGATTTCGTACACGGATCTGCGTGGGCTGACCCGGCTGCGCGAGGCAGGCCGGATCGATGCCGGCATGCTGCCCAAGGCGCAGGCCATCGAGCAGGCGATCCGCGGCGGCGTGCGCCGCGTCCATGTCGTTTCCTACAAATCCCCGGAAGGTATTCTCGGCGAGGTCTTTACGAATGAGGGCACCGGCACGCTCATCGTTGCCGATGTCAATGCACTGACCCCCGCCGAGCAGACCGCCCCGGACGCAGGTTGAAGCGCGCATGAGCCGCTTGTGGGACAAGGGAGCGCCGCTTGATGAGCGTGTCCTCAGTTATACCGCAGGGGATGATTTCGCTCTCGACGAGCGTCTCGTCCGCTACGACGTCCAGGCATCGATTGCGCACGCGCAGATGCTGCACGAGCAGCGGCTGCTTTCCGCAGAGGATCTGCAGGCGATCAGCAGCGCACTCGAGGCTCTCGCGGATGAGCACGCGCGTGGCCTGTGGCACATCGGGATCGTGGACGAAGATGGCCAGAGCGCGCTGGAGCGCCGCCTGACGCAGCGGATCGGTCCGGCGGGCGGGCGCGTCCATCTCGGGCGCTCGCGCAACGACCAGGTGTTGACTGCCGTGCGCCTGTATTTGCGCGATTGCATCGCGCAGCTGTCAGCCGGTGCGACCGCCGTCGCTGCGGCGCTTGACCGGTTGGCCTCCCGGGAGGTCGCGACGCCCCTGCCAGGCTATACACACATGCAGCAGGCGATGCCGAGCTCCGTCGCCTTGTGGGCCGGTGGGTTCGCCGCTGAGATCCGCGACGATGCGCAGGGGCTGCACGCCGTGCGACGCCGGGTGGAGAAGAGTCCGCTCGGGTCCGCCGCCGGGTACGGTACGCCGGGCTTGCCGCTGGACCGTGAGGCAGTGCGTGCCAAGCTCGGATTCGCGGTGGTGCACGAACCCGTGACTGCCGTGCAGCTGTCCCGCGGCAAGGCGGAGTGTCAGCTGCTGTTCGAGATTTCGCTGCTCGCGCAGGATCTGGGCCGGTTCGCTGCGGACGTGCTGCTTTTCTACACGTATGAGTTCGCCTTCCTGACATTGCCGGAGGCCTTCACCACCGGCTCGTCGATCATGCCGCAGAAGCGCAATCCCGATGTCTTCGAGCTGATCCGCGGCCGCACCGCCAGCGCTGCGGGCTGCCTCCACGAGGCGCTGGGCATCTGCGCGAAGCTGCCTTCGGGCTACCAGCGGGATCTGCAGCTGCTCAAGCAGCCGCTGTTCCGCAGCATCGACATGGCGTTACAGACGCTGGACATCCTGCCCGCCGCCATCGATGCGCTGCGGTTTCAGCCAGAGTGCATCGAGTTGGATCCGCAGATCCACGCCGCGGAGCAGGCCAATCGCCTGGTCGTGCAGGAGGGCATCCCGTTTCGCGAAGCCTATCGGCGCATCAGCGCGCAGCTGCTGAGCGCGCAGCTGCTGAAAAAATAGACCCAAGGCGTCGCAATCGGCACTGGTCCCGGCTAAAGAGCATCGGGCTGGACTTCGGGCACTGCCGCGGCGAAGGCAGGCAGTGCCTCGAGCCAGGTACAGATGCTGCACAGAGTCGGATACGGGCTGACATCGCACTTCAGCCGGCGCGCGTTGTACATCTGCGGCACGAGCAGCACGTCGGCGAGCGTCACGCTCGAGCCAAACAGATGGCGACCGTCACCGCTTGACTGCAGCGCATGCTGCTCCAGCGCGTCGAACCCTGCCGCCACCCAATGTCGGTACCAGGCATTTACCGCAGCCTCCTCCTGCGCCAAAGGCGAGCGCAGATAATTCAACACGCGCAGATTGTTGAGCGGATGGATATCGCACGCCACCACGAGCGCCATGGCGCGTACCCGTGCGCGATCGATCGGTCGGGACGGCAACAGCGCCGGATTCGGCTGCAGCTCCTCGAGGTACTCGATGATCGCCAGCGACTGGCTGATCGTGATCCCGTCGCTCACGAGCGCCGGCACGAGCCCCTGTGGATTCACATTGCGATAAGCCGGCTGATGCTGACCGCTGGCCGCCGCACGCAGGTCCACTGCGATGCTCTCGACCTGGATGCCCTTGAGGTTCAGGGCGATGCGCACGCGAAAGGCCGCCGAGCTGCGAAAGTAGCTGTAGAGTTTCATGGACATCTCCTTGGGGTCAGCGCAACCCCCAGCGCAGCGCTAGACTACCCGCCATGGGTATCTGGCGCACTGCGGCATCGGTCGAGCAACTTCAGCAACAGGCGCGCAATACGCTCATCGAGCACATCGGCATCCGCGTCACGGAGCTCGGCGCCGACTATCTGCGTGCCACGATGCCGGTCCATGCGCATACCCATCAGCCGATGGGGGTGTTGCACGGCGGCGCCTCGGTGGCACTCGCGGAAACAGTGGGCAGCATGGCCGCAAACCTCTGCGTGGATGCCGCGCAGTACGTCTGCCTGGGGCAGGAGATCAATGCCAACCACCTGCGGCCGGTCTCCTGCGGAATCGTCACGGCCACGGCACGCCCCTTGCACATCGGCAAACGCAGCCATGTCTGGCAGGTGGAGATTTGCGACGAGCACGACCGACTCGTGTGCGTGTCGCGGCTGACGATGGCGGTGGTGGAACGCCCGAAGCGCGTATAATCGGCCGCGTCATGCAGGATCCCGCAGCCCCCGGCACGATGTTTTCCGGCCAGCCGGTTGACGGCTCGCTGACCACCTATACCCATGTCATTTATGGGTTGCACACGCTTTCGGTATTGATCGGTCTCACGACGATCTGGACGATCGTCGGCAGTTTCGTGCTGGGGGTGCCCTCGATCATCGCCGTGATCATGAACTACGCACGGCAGTCCGATGTGCGCGGAAGCTATCTCGAGTCGCATTTTCGCTGGCAGATTCGCACATTCTGGTTCGCGGCCCTGTGGGCCGTGGTCATCTGGGCCGTATCGCTCCCCCTGATGCTGGTCCTCATCGGCTTTCTGACGCTGTATCTGGGGTTCGTCGTACTTGGAATCTGGGTGATCTACCGCATCGCCCGCGGCTGGGTGGCATTGCACGGCCATCGCCCGGTGCACCCATGAGCTCGCTCCCGGCCCGGCTGGCCGCCCTGACGGCAACCGCCGCCATCGCTCTGGCGGCATGCGGCCAGAAAGGTCCGCTGTATCTGCCCGATCGCAGCGGCACGGTGATCACGAAGCCTGCCCCTGCGAGCGCTCCGGTTACGGCACCCACCACGTCCCAGCCGGGGCCTGCGCCGACTCCGGTCGCCCCGGACAAGGACAAGCAGCAGACACCACCCCAGTAGCGGGCGGACTCAGGTGCGAATCAGATCGCGCAGCGGCTTTGCTGCGCGACTGTCGGGAAACACGGACCGCTCGAGCGCGGCCGAGGACACGCGCAGGTGCTCGGTCAGGACGCCCTTGAGAACACACCGCAGGTCGGTAGTGGGCGCCAGATCGCGACCCTGATACAGCGAGCCGTTCGCCAGCCCGGGCCAATCCGCGAGCACTCGCCCGCCGCGCACTGCCCCGCCCAACAGGAATGCGGCGGTGCCCGTGCCGTGATCGGTTCCTCGCGTCCCATTGATGGCCGCTGTACGACCGAACTCCGTTGCGAGCAACACGGCCGTATCACTCCATACGGGCCCGAGCGCTTCCTTGAGCGTGCGCAGGCCCGAATCGAGCGCGCCCAGTCGCGCGGCGAGCTGCCCCTGGGCATCGCCCTCGTTGGCATGAGTATCCCATCCGCTCGTATCGAACACCGCGACGTTGGGTCCAGCTTCGCGCCGCAGGAAACCTGCGGCTGCGCGCACGATTGCGTCGTAGCGGTCTGCCTTGGGATGCGATGCTGCGAGAGTGGAATGCGACATCCCATCCCCCGCGGCGGCGACATCCCCCATGGCGCCGACATCCCCCATGGCGGCGACATCCCCCATGGCGACGGCGTCGGCAAGCCGCGCTGCCAGGACGGGGTCTGCCGCATAGAGGTCCGAGATCCGCTGCAACGTCTCCTCATCCAGCATGGCAAGCCGGGAAGGCGACCAGGACGTCACGGGGGCGGCGCCCCGCATGACGAGCGGGACGTTCTGGCCCAACGCGAGGCCCAGCTCCCGCGGCGCGGTCCCCGGCTCCTGCAGGCAGGCCAGCGCCCGATTCAGCCAGCCCGTCTGCAGCGCGTGTGGATGGATGGCACCGCTCTCGAGCACATCCTGCCCGTCGAAATGCGAGCGCTCGCGATAGGGGCTGGCAACCGCGTGAAACACGAGCAGCTCGCGAGCCGTGAAGCAATCGTGGAGGAAGCCAAGCGCCGGGTGCAGGACGAACAGGCGATCCAGAGGAAGTCCGCCCTGCGGTGAGCCTGCAGGCCGCAAGGCCAGTTCGCGACGCAGTGGCGCGTAGTCGGGGTCTCCGACCGGCGCTACGGCTGCGAGGCCGTCGAGCGCGCCGCGCATGATCACGCAGACCATGCGGGCCGCACGCTCCTTGGGCAGCTGCGCGAATGTCAGTCCCGATGTCAGCAGTGCGCCGCAGGCCGCCGCCGTGCCCGTCAGAAACTCCCGCCGCTTCCACCTGTTCACTCGTACCTCCTGGGCATCACGTTGCCCGTGATCAGCGCCGCATGAATTCCGGGGACGCGAGCAGCAGCGTCAGCGCTTGGGCCGCGGTGGCAGCATGCCCGATTGCCGTTCGCGTCATCGAAGTGAGTACCTCACCGAGCAGTTGCGGGGCGAGGATCGTGGCGTCGCACCGTCCCGCGACCCGCTGTCCCACCGCATCCGCCCACTCCACGCGCTTGAGTAACGCCGACGCGCCATCCCAGTCGTCGCTGCGGTCCGGCCATCCGGCAGGCGAGCCGGGACTGTAGGTGCGCTGGCCCAGGAGCTCGAATGGCGCCAGCGCCGCGTGTCCCGCCGCCACCGGCAATTGCAATCCGCGAAACGTCGACACGACGTAGTCATTGGGCGACTTGAATTTGGACAGCGGCCGTGTCCACGCTTCCGGCGAGTCGATGAGTACCCGGTACACTGCCAGCAGATTGCCCTGCGTCCTGAGAAACTCGGCGGCGATCCGCGCCACCGCGCCGGCAGGCGGCTCGTCGGCGATGAAATGTCGCGCGAGCTCGGTCGCGATGAAGTGCGCTGTCGCTGGGCTGGCGGCCAGGTCGCGCAGCACGCCCACTCCCTGCTCGAGGCCGCGGTCCGGATAATGTTTGCCCAGCACGAGCTTTGTGCCCGGCTCGTGCAGCCCCGGCCGGAACATGAATTTGCCCGGATCAGGCCGGAAGATGCGCGCACTCGCCCCACCGGAAATGGACCAACCCGTGAGCACCTCGGCGAACGTCGTGACGTCCGCCTGTGTATAACCGCCGCCGACGCCGAGCGTGTGCAGCTCGAGGATCTCGCGGGCGAGGTTTTCGTTGATTCCGGGCCGCCTGCCGTTGCGCCGCGCGGCTGACCGGGCGAACGCGGAATGCGGCCCGCTCGAAACATGATTGTCGAGATACAACAGCATTGCCGGGTGTTGCTCGACGGTGAGCAACATGTCGACGAACTGACCCAGCACATTCGGCCGGATCGCTTCGCGCTCGAGACTGCCGGCCAGCCCGAGGACGAGGTTCTTGTCCACCGAAACGGCGAAATGATTGCTCCAGAAGTAAGTGAGTCGCTCGAGAAACGGCTGCTCAGTGCTCACCGCCTGGCGCAAACGCGCGGTGACCTCCGCGAGGTAGACGGGACGATACACTTGCGCGACTTTTTGCAGTGCCGCCACCGCTTTGGCCGACGCGGCCGGATCCGCGCCGCTGGCCGTCTCGCGCTTCAGATCCTGCAGCTCGCGTCGCAATTGCAGTGCGCGCGCGAGCGTCGCGGCGGAGCTGCGCAGCTGCGCGTCCGCAAGCTCAGGGGCTCGCCCGGACAGCTGCGCACGCAACCACTCGCGTGCCCCGGCCCCGATGCTCTGCAGCTCCCCCGGCCGCGCCCCGAGTCCGAAACGGTTGGCCGCGATAACCGCTGTGAACCGCTCCGGCATGGCGCCCTCCTGGAATGCGTAATCCCTTAGCGCGCCAGCACCGGGCGGGTTGACCCGGGTGCGGCCAGCCGCGTCCGATATAATCGTTTCCCCCCGATTCGGCCTGCCATCCATGACGTCTGCTTCCGACCTGGTCCTCGTCGACGGCTCTTCTTATGTCTACCGGGCGTTTCACGCCCTGCCGCCCCTCACCAATTCGCGCGGCGAACCGACGGGGGCGGTCTATGGCGTGCTCAATATGTTGTTGAAGTTCGTCAAGGACTTTCAGCCGCGCCGTATCGCGGTGGTGTTCGATGCCTCGGGCCGCACGTTTCGTGACGACTTGTTCGCCGAATACAAGGCGCACCGCCAGCCGATGCCGGATGAGCTGCGCTCACAGATCGAACCGCTGCTGGCAATTCTGCGCGCGCAGGGCCTACCCATCTTGCGGGTCGAGGGCGTGGAGGCGGACGATGTGATCGGCACCCTCGCCTGCCGAGCTGCGCGAGCCGGGCTGAGCGTGCTCATCTCCACGAGTGACAAGGACATGGCACAGCTCGTCGATGGCTCCGTCACGCTGATCAACACCATGAGCAACACGGTGCTGGACCGCGCCGGCGTCAAGGCGAAGTTCGATGTGTATCCCGAACAGATCATCGATTACCTCGCGCTCGTCGGCGACAGCTCCGACAACATTCCGGGCATCGACAAGGTTGGGCCCAAGACCGCCGCGAAGCTGCTGGGTCAATACGAGCAACTGGACAACCTGATCGCCCACGCGCAGCAGATCCCGGGCAAGGTGGGCGAAAATCTGCGGGCGGGACTCGTGACTCTGGAACTGTCACGCCGGCTTGCGACCATTCATACCGATCTCGAGCTGCCCTTGTCGCACGAAGAGCTGACACCGGGGGTCCCTGACCGGGAGCGGTTGCGGGAGCTCTACACACGCTTCGAGCTGCGCTCGCTTCTCAGGCAGCTCGAAGCAACCACCGATGACGTACCGTCCCCCCGCGAACTGGGGCCAGCGGCAGCCCAAGCGCCGCCCGCCGAAGTGGCGCAAGTACCGCGCCACTACGAATGCATCACGCAGTGGTCCGACCTGGAGCGCTGGCTCGATCGGCTCGGCAGCGTAGATCTCTTCGCCTTCGACACCCAGACGACGCAGCCGGACTACATGCAGGCGCAGCTCGTCGGCATCTCCTTCGGGCTCGAACGCGGCGAGGCTGCGTATGTGCCCCTGGGTCACGATTTTGTCGGCGCGCCGCAGCAGCTGGATCGCGAGCGTGTGCTGGCGGCGCTCAAGCCCATCCTCGAGGATCCACAACGCGGCAAGATCGGCCACCATCTCAAGCTCGATGCGCACGTGCTTGCCAACCATGACATCCGGCTCGCCGGAATGCGCTTCGACACCATGCTCGAGTCGTACGTGCTCAACAGTGTCGCCACGCGGCATGACATGGATTCCACGGCGCTGTGTTATCTCGGGATCCGCACGATCACGTATGAAGATGTCGTCGGCAGGGGCGCGAAACAGCTGCCGTTCAACCAGGTCCCGCTCGAGCGCGCCGCGGAATATGCAGCCGAGGACGCCGACATGACGCTGTGTCTGCATCGCACGCTGTGGCCACAGCTCGTGGCCATCCCGGCTCTGCAGCGCCTGTACGAGCAGATCGAGCAGCCGCTGGTGCCCGTGCTGCTGCGCATGGAGCATCGAGGCGTGCTGATCGATCGGGATCGGCTGCGGCTTCAGAGCCGTGAGATCACTGGCCAGCTGCAGGAGCTCACGGCGCGGGCGCACCGTGAAGCAGGCACCGAGTTCAACATCGACTCGCCCAAGCAGCTGCAGCAGATCCTGTTCGAGAAGCTGCAGCTGCCCGTGATGCGCAAAACTCCGACCGGACAGCCCTCGACGGCGGAGGACGTGCTGGAGGAGCTGGCCAGCAGTTATCCGCTGCCGCGCATCATTCTCGACTACCGCGTGCTCGCCAAACTCAAGTCGACCTATACGGACAAGCTGCCGGAGCTCGGCGATGCTCGCACCGGAAGGATCCATACCTCCTACCACCAGGCGGTCGCGCAGACCGGCCGGCTGTCATCCGCCGATCCGAACCTGCAGAACATCCCGATCCGCCGGCCGGAGGGGCGGCGGATCCGCCAGGCCTTCATCGCCCCGCCCGGCCATGTGTTGATGGCCGCGGACTATTCGCAGATCGAGCTGCGGATCATGGCGCATCTGTCCGGGGACGAAGGGCTGCTGGCAGCCTTCGCCGAGGAACGCGACGTACACCGCGCAACAGCTGCCGAGGTGTTCGGTGTGCCCCTCGAGGCGGTGAGCGCGGACCAGCGCCGGCTCGCGAAGACGATCAACTTTGGCCTGATCTACGGCATGTCACCATTCGGCCTGGCGCGCCAGCTCGGCATCGATCGCGGCTCGGCACAGAAATATGTGGAGCGTTACTTTGCACGCTATCCCGGTGTGAAGCGCTTCATGGACGAGACCCGGGCGCAGGCGCGCGAGCGCGGCTTCGTCGAGACGGTATTCGGACGGCGGCTCTATCTTCCCGATATCCGCTCGGGCAACAAGCAGCAGCAGCAGGCCGCCGAGCGCAGCGCCATCAACGCACCGATGCAGGGTACGGCGGCGGACATCATCAAGCGGGCGATGATCAGCGTGGATACCTGGTGTCAGCGCGAGGACGTACCGGCACGCCTCATCATGCAGGTGCACGACGAGCTGGTGCTGGAAGTCCAGGAAGGCTGCGTCCCCTGGGTCACGGAGGCCATTCGGGAGCGCATGGCGCACGCGGGTGAGCTCAGGGTTCCGCTACGCGTCGACATCGGGACCGGCGCGAACTGGGACGAAGCGCATTGATGCGGCAGGAGGTATCCCAATGTGAGGTGACGGAATACGCGGGCGCCCGTTGGATGCACGCCACGGGCCCCCGCCGCTGCAAACCACGGGAAAGCCGAGCGATCGGTGCCGCGTATCGTTCAACGCGGCGCGATGTGGCGCAAAAGACACAAAAGAATCATCAAGCCACTGATTCGGATAGGATTTTCTCGATTGAATCGGAACTCCGACTGCCGCGAGCCGTCTAATTCCATGAGTGCAACTGCACTCCCCGCTTCCCTCCCTGAGCGGGTCAACCCGGTTCACGAGACCTGTACCGGGTTAGTCTGCCCCGGTGACCTTGCAAGGTCATCGGGGTATTTTTTTATGCCAGCCACCGTCCGAGCGTGCGCTGCGCCTCATCGACCCCCGTGCCCGCAACGGCCGAAAACAGCTGGACGGTCGCGCGCTCCTCGAGAACTTCGGCCGCGGTGCGCAGCGCCTGGTTCGATTCGCTGCGGTTGAGCTTGTCCGCTTTCGAGAGCAGCACGTGCACCGGCAGATCGATGCCGGCCCAGCCGAGCAGCACTTCATCCCCCTCGGTGATGCCGCGACGCGCATCGACGATGACGAAGAGGCCGCGCAGCGATTCGCGCCTTCTGAGCGCATCGATGAGTGGCTGCCACGTGCGGCGTTCGTCCTGGGGACCCGATGCATAGCCATAGCCCGGCAGATCGACGAGGCGCTGCAGCGAACCCAGCTCGAAGAAATTCAGCAACCGGGTGCGCCCCGGCGTCTTGCTGGTGCGCGCCAGTCCGTGCCGCTGTGTGATCGCGTTGATGGCACTTGATTTGCCCGCGTTGGAGCGTCCCACGAAAGCCACCTCGGCGCCGCAGTCGGCCGGGAACTGCTCGGCGGCCGCCGCGCTCAGCTGGAATCGAGCCTGTGAAAATCGTCCCACGCCGGTAGTGTACAATTCCGCGCCCTTGGCCCCACGGGACGAACCGGAAAAAAACGATGCCGAAGACGATGAGAGCCGGCTGGGCGGGTCTCGCTCTGCTGGCCGCGACGCTGGCGACCGCGCAAACGCAACCGGCACCCGCCAACGCAGGGCCTTTCTCGAATGGTTCGATAGCGCAGGGAGCGACGAAGACCGCCGTGTGCACCGCCTGCCACGGCCCGAACGGTAACAGCACCAATCCGCAGTGGCCGCGCCTTGCAGGCCAGAGCGCCGTGTACATCGCCGAGCAGTTGAAGCTGTTCCGTACCGGTGTCCGCAACAATCCGGTGATGATGCCGATGGCCTCGAGCCTCAGTCCAAAGGACATCGACGACATTGCGGTTTTCTACGAGGCGCAGACTCCGCAGGGGCTGGAAGCGGATCCCTCCTACTGGAAGGCAGGTCAAACACTGTATCTGCGCGGCGACCGCTCGCGGGAGATTCCGGCCTGCTTCGCCTGTCACGGTCCTGCGGGACGGGGCAACCTCGCAGCCGGCTACCCTGCCCTGCGCGCTCAGCAGTCGGTGTACGTCGTGAAGCAGCTGAATGATTACGCAAGCGGTGCGCGTTACGCGGGAACGAAAAATCCGGCCCAGGCCACTCCCAACAGCATCATGATGCTGACCATCGCCAAGCGCCTGACACCGGAAGACATCCGCAATGTCGCCTCGTACGTGCAGGGTCTGCGCTGAGGGCGAGGATCAGCCCGTCGCAGCAAATAGTGAGGATCAGATGATACGCCCGATCGTTCTGCCCGCTCTTCTGTCGCTGCTCGTCTGCGCCTGTGCGCGCGGGGCCGCCCCGACCGCCGCGCAGCCCGCAGCGGCGCCGCCGGCTCAGCCCGCCGTGCGGCAGGTGAATCCGGCCGCGGCCACCGCCCCGCTGCCGCAGGATGAAGCCCAGCAGGCCGCCGCGGCACAGGAGCAGGCCGGCGATGAGCCCGCGACCGATCGGGGCCAGGAGCGCGGCGATGCCGGGTTGGAGCGTCTCGCACAACTGCCCGCCGACCAACAGTTGCCGGCTGGCAAATGGAAAGCCGGCGTAAACTACGATCCGCTGGTTCCGGCGCAGCCGACGAGCGTGGCACCGGGCAAGGTCGAAGTGGTCGAGGTGTTCTGGCTCGGCTGTCCGCACTGCTACGCGCTGGAGCCCTACATCCAGAGCTGGCTGAAGAACAAGCCCGCGTATGACGAGTTCGTGCGCGTACCGGTCATGTGGGGCCCGGTGCACCGGGCGCACGCGCATCTGTTCTATACACTCGTCGCCCTGAACCGGCAGGATCTGCTGCAGAAGGCTTTCGATGCCATTCAGCAGCAGCACCAGATGTTGGCCGGCAATACGGACGAGGCGACCTTCAAGGCTCAGGAGAGCTTCGCCACGGCGAACGGCATCAGCGCCGATCAATTCTCCAAGGCATACAACTCCTTCTCCGTGAGTACGGATCTGCAGAGAGCGGAACAGCTCACGCAGCGCTACCACGTGGAAGGTGTACCGCTCATCGTGATCGATGGGAAGTACACCACCGATGTCGCCAAGGCCGGCGGCCCGAGCGAGCTGATCGCACTCATCGACGACCTGTCGGCCGCCGCACACCGGCACTGAGCCGCCAGGTAGGCGCAAAGCGGGCGCCGGTGCATTCGATAACGCCGGTGCGTGCATTCGATAACGCCGGTGCGTGCATTCGATAACGAATATCGGGGGCGCCCCTGAGCTACGGCGAGATCTTCGATGTTCTGGTCGTCGGCGGCGGTATCAACGGGGCGGGAATCGCCAGGGATGCCGCCGGACGCGGGCTGCGCGTTCTTCTGGTCGAGCAGGACGGGCTCGCGCGTCACACCTCCTCCGCCAGCACCAAGCTCATTCATGGCGGGCTGCGCTACCTGGAGTATTTTCAGTTCCGGCTGGTGCGCGAAGCATTGCGCGAACGTGGGCGCCTGCTCGCAATCGCACCGCACCTGGTGCGCAGCGCCCGGTTCGTTCTGCCACACGTGCGGGCGGTCCGCCCGGCATGGCTCGTTCGGGCGGGCCTCTTGCTCTATGACGTTCTCGCCGGACGGCAGGGCCTCGAGCGCTCCGGGCAGATCAAACTACAAACCTCACCGCTGGGACTGCCGCTGCGCCCGCAGCTGACGCGGGGATTCATCTACTCGGACTGCATCGTGGATGACAGCCGGCTGACGATTTTGAACGCACGGGACGCAGCGGAGCGGGGAGCGGACATTCGAATCGGGCATCGGTTCCTCGGTGCGCAGCGCGAGCAGAGCCTCTGGCGCGCGCAGATCACGCATATGGCGGACCGCCAGCCCTATTGCGTGTCGGCGCGGGCGCTCGTCAATGCGACGGGCCCGTGGGTGGCTGATGCGCTGTGGAGCCGTGTTGGTTCCGCCGATCGGACTACGACCCAGCTGGTCAAGGGAAGCCATATCGTCGTGCCGCGCCTCTACGAGGGGGCGCAGTGTTACGTGTTGCAGAATGCCGATCGGCGCATCGTCTTCGTGATCCCCTACCAGGATGATTTCACGCTGATCGGCACCACCGATGTCGCCTGGAGCGGCCCCCCAGGCCCGGTTGAAGCCTCCCCCGAGGAAATCGAATATCTCTGCGCCACCGTCAACGACTATTTCCAGCGTCCCGTGAGCGCCGCGCACGTGCAGTGGACGTATTCGGGTCTGCGACCCCTGTACGACAATGATGCCGCCGACGCCGCGGCGCTGAGCCGCGACTACGTCCTGCATCTCGATGCATCGAACGAAGCGATGCCACTGCTGACCGTGTTGGGAGGCAAGATCACCACGTACCGTCGGCTCGCCGAGCATGCCCTGATGAAACTCCAGCCCTGGTTCCCCGGCTTGCGCGCGCCGTGGACGGCATCGCGTGCGCTGCCCGGAGGTGACCTTCCGGGTGGCTTTGCATCTTTCCTCGCCGACGTGCAGCGACGCTGGCCCTTCCTGGGTCCCGAGCGGGCACTGCGCATGGTCCGCGCTTATGGCACCCGCATCGAAGCGGTCATTGGCGAGGCGCACTGCCCGAGCGATCTCGGCGAGGAATTCGGCGCGGGGCTCACCCGATCCGAAGTGGATTATCTGGTGCGCGAGGAGTGGGCGCGGACCGCAGATGACGTACTGTGGCGGTACTCGAAGCTCGGATTGCGCATATCCTGCGCTGCGGCGGCGCGCCTCGAGACCTACCTGCGGGAGTCCGCGGTGCAGGAACGCGACGCATCCCAGCCCAATGCCAGAAGGGGACCCCGCCATGAGTGAGCCTCACCATGTTCTGGCCATCGATCAGGGCACTACCTCCACGCGCAGTATCGTGTTCGACGCTCAGGCCCGCAACGTCGCCGAGTCGCGCCGCGAGTTTCCACAGCACTACCCGGCCCCCGGATGGGTCGAGCACGACGCGGAAGATATCTGGCGAGACACGCTCTCGACGGCACGTGAGGCGGTTGCCGCAGCGGGGGTCGGCAGCAGCGGCATCGCGGCCATCGGCATCACCAACCAGAGAGAGACCACGCTGCTGTGGGATCGCAAGAGTGGCGCACTCATCCATCGGGCTCTCGTCTGGCAAGACCGGCGCACGGCGGAACTGTGCGCGCGACTGAAGAGCGAAGGAATCGAGGAAAACGTCCGCGCGCGTACCGGACTGTTGCTCGATCCGTATTTTTCCGCGACGAAACTTAATTGGATCCTGGACAACGTCGCCGGTGCGCGCTCGCGCGCCGAGCGTGGTGAGCTGGCATTCGGCACGATCGATACCTTCCTGCTCTGGCGCCTGACCGGTGGAACCGTTCACGCCACGGACGTCACCAACGCATCGCGTACCTTGCTTCTCGACCTGCGTCGCCAGGAATGGGACGACGAGCTGCTGCGCATCTTCCGGATACCGCGCGCGATCCTGCCCGAGGTTCGCGACAGCAGCGCCATCTACGGCAGGACGGCCCCGGGGTTGTTCGATGTCGAAATTCCGGTCGCCGGCATTGCGGGCGACCAACAGGCAGCACTCATCGGGCAGGCGTGCTTCGAGCCGGGGATGGCCAAGTCGACCTACGGCACCGGCTGCTTCGTACTGCTCAACATCGGCCCAACACCGGTGATCTCCAGGCACCGGCTGTTGACTACCCCGGCATACCGCATCGGCGGACGGACCGCATTCGCGATGGAAGGCTCGATCTTCGTCGCCGGCGCCGCCATCAAGTGGCTGCGCGACAGTCTTGCAATCATCACGCATGCCGCGCAGAGCGCGGATCTCGCCACACGCGTTCCCGACAACCACGGCGTGTACATGGTGCCGGGCTTCGTCGGCCTGGGGGCGCCGCACTGGGACCCGAATGCGCGCGGCCTGATTTGCGGGCTGACCCTGGATGCGGGGGGCGCGCACCTTGCGCGTGCGGCACTTGAATCGGTGGCGTTTCAGACGCGCGACCTGATCGACGCAATGATCGCCGACGGCTGCCGCCGGGCGCAGTCGATCCGGGTCGACGGTGGGATGGCGGCGAACCAATGGTTCTGCCAGTTCCTCGCCGACGTGCTCGATACCGCGGTGGAGCAGCCGCAAGAGCTCGAGACGACCGCGCTCGGTGCGGCGTTTCTCGCGGGACTGGCGACCGGCGTCTGGGCGGATCTCGCGGCGGTCGCGGCAACGTGGTCCCGCAGGGCGGTTTTCTCGCCGCGCATGTCAGCGGAGCGACGCGCTGCTCTGATGTCGGGCTGGCAGATGGCCGTGCGGCGCGCGTTACTGCAACCCGCGGACCGGTTCTAGATCTCGAGTTGCCGCTCGATCGCCGACGGGTCCTTACAGGACATCGGCGGCGGCTCGTGTGAGCCGCCGCTCAGGACTCCCTAACCTGCTACTCGACGTGTTCTCCGTGTAGCGAGACATCGAGGCCCTCACGCTCTTCTTCTTCGGTGACGCGTAGTCCGATGGTGGCGTCGATACCTTTGAGGATGATGTAGCTGACGATGAACCCGTACGCCAAGGTCGCGCCGACGCCCTTCATCTGCGTAATGACACTGCCCGCCTGACCGCCATCGAGAGCGGTGCTGGCGTAGACCCCGGTGAGAAGGGCACCGACGATGCCACCGACGCAGTGCACGCCGAACGCATCGAGCGAATCGTCGTAGCCGAGGACTCTTTTGATGGAGGTGGCGGCGAAGAAGCAGATAATGCCGGCCGCGACGCCGATGATGAGGGCGGGAGTGGGCATCACGAAGCCCGAGGCGGGGGTGATCGCCACCAGTCCCGCCACTGCGCCCGAGGCGATTCCGAGCACGCTGGGCTTACCCTTGATCACCCACTCGGTGAACATCCAGGCGAGGGCGGCGGCGGCGGTGGCAATTTGTGTGACGGCCATGGCCATGCCGGCACGTCCGTCGGCAGCGACGGCCGAGCCGGCATTGAATCCGAACCAGCCAACCCACAGGAGCGATGCGCCGATCACCGTCAGCACAAGATTGTGTGGCGCCATGGGTTCGCGGTTGAAGCCGACGCGCTTGCCTAAGGCCAATGCGCAAGCGAGCGCGGCGATCCCGGCGTTGATGTGTACGACGGTGCCGCCGGCGAAGTCGAGGACGCCGGCGACCGCGCCCCAGCCGGAGGGTTCCCACATCCAGTGGGCGACGGGCGCGTAGACGACGATCGTCCATAGCCCCATGAACCACAGCATCGCGGAAAATTTCATTCTTTCCGCAAAGGAGCCGCAGATCAGTGCGGGGGTAATGATCGCGAAGGTAAGCTGGAACATCGAGTAGACGCTCTCGGGGATCGTCACACCCAGATGATTGACGGATACTTTGCCGACGACCATCTCCACGGCCGGCGTGTCCTTGGTGGCCGCCGCTGCGGCGACATCCTTGATGTAGATCACTCCGTGCATGAACAGGCGACTCAAGCCCCCGATGTAGGACGTGCCTGGGGTGAAGGCGAGGCTGTAACCGATGACGTACCAGAGGATGGTGACCAGGCAGGTGATGGCGAAGCTCTGCATGAGGGTGGCGAGGACGTTTTTCTTGCGCACCATGCCGCCATAGAAGAGGGCGAGTCCGGGCACGGTCATCATCAGTACGAGTGCCGTGGAAGTAAGCATCCAGGCAGTGTCGCCGGCGTTGATCTGGGAGTTGAGAATGACGGAGGGCGCGGTGGTCGATGGCGCCGGCGGGGTAGCCGTTGCAGGAGCTGCAGCGCTCGTACGCGCCGGGTTGGCCTCCGCAGGGGTGACGGCGGGCGTCGTTTCGGCAACCGCAGGCGGGTCCGCCCAGGCGTACGGCACGGACCAGACCAAGAGGCCCGCCAGACACAGGCGCGAGAGTGTGGTCATCGTTGGTATTCCCCCATGTGGTTTCAAATGGCGCTGGAGCCGTGCTCACCGGTGCGGATGCGAATGACTTGCTCGAGATCGAACACGAAGATCTTGCCGTCGCCCACTTTGCCTGTTTTTCCGCCTTGGGTGATGGCTTCGATGACTCGTTCGGTGAGCGTGTCGTCAACGGCGATGTCTATCTTTGTTTTCGGTACGAATTCGACCACGTACTCGGCCCCGCGATAGACCTCGGTATGGCCGCGCTGCCGGCCGTAGCCCTTGACCTCGGTCACGGTCATGCCCTGGACGCCGACCTCGTGGATGGCCTTGCGGACGTCTTCGAGCTTGAATGGCTTGATAATGGCGCTGATGAATTTCACGGGACGATCCTCCGATTAGAACTTGAAGACTCCCTGTAGTGCGAACTCGCTTTGCTTGTCGTCGAAGGTTTCGACGGTCAGCCCCGGGAGGACTGAGCGGCTGGACTTGAGGAAGGTCGGCTGATCAGACTTGTCGTACCGGCTCTCGATCCGCAGCTCGAAGTTCTTCACGGGCGCGAAACCAACGGTCACCGTGCCCTCCTTGATCTTTTGCGCGGTGCCCGTGTTGAACCCGTCTTTATCGTTGAAGCATTCGGCACGCAGCGAGATGCGCCATTGGCTGGTCAAGGCATAATTGAGGTAGCCGGCGACACCGTCCCAGTTGAGATCCGCTCCGATGTGTTGTTGCTGTTTTCCCCAGTCCACGCTTAAGGCCACGGACAGTGCGTCCGTGACGCTGTAAGTTCCGACGAAATCGATGAATGAGCGTTGCGCGTCATATCCCGGGACTTTGCCGAAATAGCCCTGCAGGTTGAGCACCAGCTGTTTGATCGGGGTAAAAGCGGCTCCGAGTTCGGCTGTCTTGGAACCGTAGGAAGTGGAAGTCGTGTTCCAGCCGTTGTTGACCCCGGCGGTGAGAGTCAGCGTGCTGAGCGCGGCCCAGGCCGCACGCACGCCGGTATGCGTAAGGGGTTCTGCAAAAAAAAGCAGTGAGCGGGAAAAATTGGTGTTGGTCGTGGGGTTGCCGTACTCCTCACCGGCCAGGGTGGTGTATTTGCCGGCCAGCAACGTGAGCGGGCCCGTGGCGTATTGCACATACGCTTGGCGAATATCGAAAGTGCCGTCCGTGCCATTCTCGGAAGCGTTGTAAATCCGCGCATCCTCGCCTGCGATCAGGTCTACCAGGGCGCCGAAGCCCTCCTTCGGTTGGTAGGCAATCGAGGCGCCGGCCTGATCGAGTTGGAACGTGTCGTGATGGATGTCAAACTCATGGAACGTGTTGTAACCGGAGGAGTGATAGTAGGAGGCTGCTACGTATCCAGTTGCGGTGAGGCCCCAGGAGGTGAGCAGGTCAGGGAGGTTGGGAATGGCGGCGACCGTGGTCGATGGATCGGTGGCGGCAAGAAGAGCACCGGGGGCGCCGATGCTGAGCGCGGCGGCGCAGGCTAACCTGAGAACTGCCTTCCCCATTCGTGAGACCTTTCGTTATTCGTGCGCCAATTCGCGGCGTGACTGGCCGCATAAGCATCACGCGTGCCAGTTGTGTGTTTTGTAATGAATTCAGTCGAATACGACGAAATTCGCGCGCGCGTTGTCAGCGGGATCGCACTCGGGCGGTGCGTTGCGGGCGACCTCTGCACACGAGCGGGGCGAATCCCTTCGCCGCGAAACTGTCACCCCTGTCTGCGGTATAAATCGTCAGCTATGTGACCGGAATACACCCCGACAGCATCGCGCGCCCGACTGGATTCGAACCAGCGACCTGCAGCTTCGGAGGCTGCCACTCTATCCATCTGAGCTACGGGCGCGACGCTTTGATTCTACTGGGTTTCCGCTACGATAGGGAGTCGCGCTTCCGGCGCACTAAATTAACTCCGCAATCGATCGACGAGTTCTTCCGGATCGGCCGGCAGGAGCTGGAGGAAATCTCGCCGACTGCCGCAGACACGTGCTGCAACACATCGAGCCGCGACGCGGATTGGGCATCATCGCGGATCTTCTGCAGGAGCTCGAGACCGGTAGCAGCGCTGCGCTGCATCTGACATACGCGCGCACCAAGTGCGCACGCACCCTCGGCGCGCAGCCGTTCGGGCGACGTCTCGTCAGCAGGATGCGCCGCCCACTATCGCGCCTTGCCCGACGCATCCGCAATCGGGATCCGCACATGCCGGCTAGTTGATGCGCCGACGTTCCTGAGCTTGCCCGCACTTTCTGCATCGCCGTGCGGCCAGGGGGAACATGGTCATTGCCGGATCGTGCACGCCGACGGACGCTGAAAGCGCATTTCGCGCGCCTGGTTTATACTGCGCCGCCAATTTGCAGACAACCACCCGGACTCCCAATCGTGAGCAAGCAGGACACCCATTTCTTCAACATGTTCAGTATCGTCATCGGGCTGCTGGTGGCGATTGCGATTGGGCTGTTCGTGCTCGCGCGCGTCGTCGCCGGCCGCACCCAGGACCAGCAGGTCATGGGCGAGACCCAGTACCTCAAGGGCGTCCAGGCACGGCTCACGCCAGCCGCTGAGGAGGCCATTGCCGGCCAGGACAACTCGGCTTTGGCGATCAAGGCGGATCAGGGCTCGCAGGCCGGAAGTGCCGGCGGGGGCGCGGCTGCGCCGAAGAACGGGACGGAGGTGTTTAAGCAGGTGTGCAGCGCCTGTCACGGCGCGGGACTTGCCGGGGCCCCCAAGGCCGGCGACAAGGCAGCATGGGGCCCGCGTATCGCCAAGGGCAAAGCCACCCTCTACGAGCATGCCCTCAAGGGTTTCCAGGGCAGCTCGGGCGTGATGCCCGCCAAAGGCGGCCGTCCGGATCTTCCGGATGACCTCATCAAACAGGCGGTCGATCACATGGTCGGGATGGCGAAATAGAGGTCGGCGGGAGAGACTTCCAGCGCGCTTGCGTTCGGCGTCCGCACGGCTTTAAGCCTTCCGCGTCCGCCTCTACCGGTCCGACGGACCGGCCACGCGCCGATCCAGTGCGCGGTAGGTCACTGCCTCATTCACGTCGCGGGCCGAAATCGACAGCCGTGCGCCCAGGTCGGCAATCGTTCTCGCCAGTCGCAGAATCTTCTGCCGGGCGCGAGCCGAGAATCCGAACCGCTGCATGGCCTGCGCGAGCAGCGCGCGGCCGGTCGCATCCAGCGCGCAGATCCGCTCCGTGTCGGCATCCGAGAGGCGCGCATTGCACACACCTTGCCGGGCGAGCTGCGCGCCGCGAGCGAGGGCGACGCGTGCAGCTACCGCAACACTGCTCTCGCCCGCGGTGTTGGCCTCATCGAAATCGCTGACCCGCAGCCGCTGGACTTCCACGTGGATGTCCAGGCGCTCCAGCAGCGGTGCGGAGATCCTCGCGCGGTATTGCGATATCTCTCCCGTCGTACAGCGGCAGCCCCCGGCGGCGTCACCGAATCGGCCGCACGGACACGGATTCATCGCCGCAACGAGTTGGAACTCGGCCGGATACTGGGCCTGCAATGCGGCACGCGTGATGCATACCGTTCCCGATTCCAGCGGCTCACGCAGGGCTTCGAGGGCGCGGCGATCGTATTCGAGCAACTCATCGAGAAACAGGATCCCTCGATGGGCGAGGCTGATCTCACCGGGTCGCGCGCGTGCACCGCCACCGATGAGCGCCGCCGCCGAGGCCGTGTGATGCGGTGTGCGCACCGGCCGAAGGCCAAATGAGGCGCAATTGAATCCGCCGTCACCGATCGAGGCGATCGCCGCGACTTCGAGTGCCTCCGCTTCCGTCAGCGGCGGCAACAGTCCCGCCAATCTGCGGGCAAGCATGCTTTTGCCGGCACCGGGCGGTCCGATCATGATCAGGCTGTGCGCACCGGCCGCAGCTACGGTAAGGGCGCGCTTCGCCTGCAACTGGCCGCGGACATCCTGCAGATCCAGCGGCGTGCCGGATGCGACGGCGAATGCCGGTGCGCAAGGGGCGCATAGTTGCACCAGCGGTGCGCGGCCTGCGAGATGCGCACAGACACCCAGAAGGTGATCGGCGGTAAATATCGTCAATCCATGTGCGCGTAACAGAACCTGCAGCTCCCCGGCATTGCCCTGGGGAATGATGACCTCGTGCCCGGCAGCTGCAGCATGCGCTGCGGCGAGCAGCAATCCGCAAACTGGCTTGAGCTCGCCATTGAGTCCCAGCTCGCCATACAACTCGATGGCCGGGGCGCACAGTGCCGCAGAGCGCAGCCTCAGTTGAGCAGAAGCCAGCAGAACGCCGATCGCGATCGGCAGATCGAATCGACCGCCTCGCTTGGGTACGTCCGCCGGTGACAGATTGACGGTGATGCGGCCGGCCGGGAACTCGAAATCGGAATGGATGAGTGCGGCCCGCACGCGATCCTTGCTTTCCCTGACCGCGGCCGCCGGCAATCCGACGATGTTGAATGTCGGCAAGCCCGATCCGAGACTGACTTCGACGCGTACGAGCGGCGCCTGCAATCCGACCTGGGCACGGCAGGCAACCGCTGCGAACGTCATCACCTTTCCCTGGCACGCACACGCTGTCCGAGCCCGGCCGAGCTCGACTCGGCCGACCCATTCGATCAAGTAGCGGCCCGCTATCCCTTGTGGGGCGGGGACGCGTCGCCGGCAGGGGCGGCCGCGGCGCCGGTTGGCGGGGCGGCAGACGCGCCCGCAGCGCCGGCAGGCTCCGCTTTGCCCTCGAACAGGCTCAACCGGGTTTCCAGCGCCTCCAGCCGCGCACGCGTTCGTTCCAGCACCCGCCGCTGGGCGTCGAACTCGTCCCGCGACACCAGATCGAGCTTACTGAGGCTCGCGCGCAGCACGGCGCGGAAGTTGGACTCGAGATCCGCCTGCACGGCCCGCACACCTGGCGGCAGACTCTCGAGCAGGCGACGTACGATCCGATCTATCCCAGGCATGTCCATCGTCTGACCTCATCCTGATCTTGCCCTACATTAGCGCAAAGCTGCGCCAACCGGCTTCCAGAGCCGTGCGCCCGGCTCACCACGTGCATGCAAGCAATGGAATTGCATCAAAAAATCCCACGGCGAGGAATCTGCACTCCGCAGCGGCGCCGCAGCAGCATACGCAGGATTTGCACCCGCCGGCAGCGGCTCTTTGCTGCGCAAAGCGCGCGATATGCACACCCCCGCGGCACCCGGCCGCGCATGCGCGCGGGGCTCGACATCAGCTGCCATGGCGAGCGGGCACACGAGCTGTCGCTTGCGAGAACTACGCGGCAGAGCGATTGTGACGGGCTGTGACGGAGTTCAATATCCGCCGGTTTCCCGGCGGGAGATACTGCCCGAAGCCGGGGAGGCTTCCGCGCATGTTCCGCACCATCGCCATCGGTACGTTGATTTTCGGTATCACGGCAACTGTAGCCGTGGCGGACGTCTATCGCTGGGTGGACGAGCACGGCAGCGTGCACTACAGCGATGAATGGGTTCCAGGATCGCAGCTCATCAAGAGCACCCGTCCGCGGCCTCCCGGGGCCGAACAGGATGCGCCGCATCGCCCATCCGAGCAGCGGCAGCTGACCGCCGCGACGGACCGGGCGTCGACCCAGATCGTCCAGGAAAACGCGGCCAAGGCGGTCCAGCAGGACGTCGCCAAGGTGCGGGATCAGCAGTGCAAGGAAGCGAAGGAGCGCTACGCCAAGTCCATTCAGGCCCGCCGCATCTTCAAGACCGGCGCCGACGGCCAACGCGAATATATGCCCGATGAAGAAGCGGATGCCTATCGCGTCAGAGCGCGCACCGACGTACAGGATGCCTGTGGCAGCGTACCTGCCGTAACCAACGCTCAGTAGCAGCTTCGAAGTAGTCCCGGCGTGGTGGACACACTATAGTTGGCGCCGCGGCTATCGCGGCCGCCCGATCATGGATGTTCCAGATGATGCGCGTGGGCTTCGTAGGTCTCGGCGCCATGGGCGTGAACATGGCGCGCAATCTGCATCGTGCCGGCTCGTTGACCGCGGTGTGGAACCGCACGCACGAGAAAGCTCAGGCACTGGCTTCCGAGCTCGATTGCCAGTCGCCGGAAACCCTGCCCGCTCTGGCGGCCACCGTGGATGCAATCGTCATCTGCGTTTCGGCGGACGACGCTGTGCGGGAGGTCGTGCAGGGCCTCGCCGGCGGGATGCGGCACGGCAGTCTCGCCATCGATTGCTCCACCGTGGGCGCCGAGACGGCGCGCGCGGCAGCGGATCTGCTGCAGCCGCTGGGCGTGGAATTCCTCGATTGCCCGGTCAGTGGCGGCGTGGAGGGTGCGCAGCAGGGGACCCTCGCCATCATGTGTGGTGGCACACCGGAGGCTTTCGCGCGGGCGCAGCCGATTCTCACGGCCCTGGGCAGCACGATCGCCCACTTCGGCCCGACCGGCTCCGGACAGGCGGCCAAAGCCACCAACCAGATCATGTGTGCCGGCATCATCGAGGCCGTCGCCGAGGCGATGGCCTTCGCCCGCGCGCAGGGCTTGCCGCTGGAGAAAATCGTGGAGACGCTCGGCAAGGGCGCCGGCTCGAGCTGGTACTTCGTGCATCGGGCTCCCAACATGATCCGGGGCAGTTACCCGGCAGGTTTCCGCGTGCGTCTGCACGCGAAGGATCTGGGCATCTGCCGCGACATGGCCGCGCGCTTCGGCGTGGCGCTGCCGGTGGTGGAACGCATGCTCGGTGAGTACTCCGAGCTGGTCTCCCGCGGCTATGGGGATGAGGACATTTCAGCCACCTTCCGCCTCAAGGCAGAGCTTTTCGAGCGCCCCGCCAAGCCCGATACCGCCGCGAATGACGCATGAAGCCGGCCGACGCCGTACCCGACCGATCCTTCTATCTGCCGGATTTCTGCACTTCGCGCGCAGCGCTTGCGATCGTACTGATCGTCGAGCTCACTGCCATGCTGCTCACCCTTGCGCATGACAACGTCAACGGTTTCTGGACCGATCTGGCGCGCACCTCGCTCTTCCTGCTGTGGGTCGGCCTGGCCGGCGCGGGGCTGTTGTGTTGGCTGGGCACACGGCTGGGGCGCCTCGGGGTAGCGCGCGGATCGCTGACCGTGCTGCTGCTCATCACGGCACTCATCGCGCTGCTGTCCATGGCTGCGTACGCGCTCGGCCGCTCCACGCTCGTGAGCGATGCGGGTGCGGCGATGCTCTTTCCCGCCGACTCCCGCTCCTTCGTGCTGCGTAACGTCAGTATCGGAATCGTCGTCACCGGGCTCGCGCTGCGCTACTTCTACGTCACGCATGAATGGCGTCGCAACATCGAAATGCAGGCGACCGCCAGGGTCAACGCGCTGCAGGCCCGCATCCGCCCGCATTTCCTCTTCAACAGCATGAATACCATTGCCGCGCTGACGCGCTCGGACCCGGCGCTCGCCGAGCAGGCCGTGCAGGACCTGGCGGACCTGTTCCGGGCCAATCTGAGCGACCAGCGCAGTACGATCACGCTCGCCGAAGAGTGTGAGGTGGCACGCATCTATCAGCGCATCGAGCAGCTGCGGCTCGGATCGCGGCTGCATGTCGAGTGGAAGATCGATTCCCTGCCGCACGCAGCGCTGGTGCCCGGACTGTTGCTGCAGCCGCTGCTGGAGAATGCGATCTATCACGGCATCGAGCCGCAACCTGGCGGAGGAACCGTGACGGTCACCGGCGAGCTGGCCGGGGATCTCATCACGATCGTGGTCCGCAACCCCGTCACCGATGCGCAAAGTGTCCGCGAAGGCAATCGTCTGGCCCTGGCGAACGTCCGCGAACGGCTCGCGCTGCTGTATGGCGAGCGGGCGCTGGTGAAATCCGGCCGCTTCGATGCGCAATACATCGTCACGTTGCGCTTTCCGCACATCGAACGAGAGCGGAAATCGGCCGCATGAAGCCGCGAGTGCTGATCGTCGACGACGAGCTGCCCGCTCGGGAGCGACTGCGCAGCCTGCTCGCAGACCTCGACTCGGCAAGCGTCATCGGCGAAGCCGCCAACGGCGAGGACGCCCTCAAGCAGATCCTCGAGCTGCATCCGGATATCGTGCTGCTCGATGTGCGCATGCCGGGAATGGACGGCATCGAGGCGGCCCGGCATCTGAATGTGCTCGAAAAGGCACCCGCGGTCATCTTCACGACGGCATACGACGAATATGCGGTGAATGCGTTCGATGCGCGGGCCGTCGGCTATCTGCTCAAACCCATCCGCAAGGAAAAGCTCGCGGCCGCCCTGGCGCATGCGCACCGGCTGAGCCCACCGCAGTTGCGCCAGCTGGCTGCCGCGAGCGCGGGGAAGCGGCGCACGCATATTGCTGCGCGGCATCGCGAGGGGTTGCGGCTGATTGCGCTGGAGGACGTGCAGTATTTTCTGGCCGATCAGAAGTACACGACCGTGCGGCACACCAAGGGCGAGGATCTGATCGAGGATGCCCTGCGGGCGCTCGAGGAGGAATTCGGCGCGGCTTTCGTGCGAATTCACCGCAACGCGCTGGTCAGCGTGCGCTACCTGGAGCGCATCGATCGTAACGCGGAGGGCCAGTACTTCGTGAAGTTGCAGGGATGTCCGGCGCCACTGCAGGTGAGCCGCCGCATGGCCGGCGAGCTGCGCGAACGCTTCCGGCTCTGAAGAACGCTCACGGCTCGCAGCCTGCAGCGGCCCCGATCATGTCGGACGCGTATCGGGTGCGTAGTCGAAGGAGTCGAAGTGCAGGTGCGCCTCGCTTGCGCCGCGCAAGGGAAAGCTTGCGCGGATGGCCTCGATCAGGGCGGGAGGTCCCGCGGCATAGATATCGAAGGGCGCAAGGTCCTTGTGTTGCGCGAGCACGAGCTCGTGCACCCAACCGCTTCGGTGGTGGGCCGCGTGCACCTGCTGCGTCGCGGAAAGAACGACCGTGAAGCGAAGTTGCGGAAAGCGGCGCACCCACTCGAGGACGCACTGCTCCTCGTAGACATCGCAGGACTGGCGCGCACCCCAATACAGGTGGATCTCGCGCTCGATGCCGCGCTCCAGAATGTGCCGCAGGATCGCTTTCAATGGCGCAAAGCCGGTGCCGCCGGCCACCATCAGCAGCGGGCGCGTGCCCGGGCGATAGACGAATTGCCCGAGCGGTCCTTCGATGCGCAGCAACGCGCCGGCGCGCTGCTCGGCGAACAGCCCCTGAGTGAAGCCCCCGCCCTCCACACGCCGGACGTGCAGCTCCAGGCGCTCGCTATCGTGTGGCGGGCTCGCGATCGAGAAGCTCCGGCGCCTGCCCCCCTGCAGCAGCACGTCCAGATACTGGCCCGGTTGAAAGTGCAGGGGCTCGACGACCGGCAGCCGCAGAAACACCTGCAGCACATCCGGGGCGAGGAGCGCGAGCTGCTCGATGCGGCAGGGCAGTGTCTTGATCAACACGTCCGCAACGTCCGCGATCAGCCGGGCCTCGACGCTCAGATCGGTCTGGGCGCGTGCCTGGCACAGCAGTATGAGACCTGCGGCTGCCTCGGCGGCGCTCAATCCAAGCGGTGGGCCGTGCGGATACTCGATGCGTCCGCAGAGTAACCGTGCGCGGCACGAGCCACAGTGGCCCGACTTGCAGCTGTGCGGAAGGTTGAGTCCGGCATCGAGCACACCGTCCAATACCGGCCGCTGCGCACTGACGCGGATGGATCGATGGTGGGGCTCGATCTGCAGCAGGTATTCGGAACAGCCCATGCGCCCGCTAGTGTAGCGGTTCGATGTAGGCTGTCGGTCGTTCAGCTTGCCGGAGCGCCCATGTTCGCGAACCCCGCCGCCGCCGAGCTCACCGCGCTCCTGCGCGCCGCGCACATCATCGCCGTGGTCGGATTGTCACCGGACCCCGATCGCCCGAGCCATCGGGTTGCCCGTTCACTGCAGGGTTTCGGCTACCGGATCATCCCCGTCACGCCGGCCCGCGGATCGATTCTGGGGGAGCGCACCGTCGCTGACCTCGAGCATCTGCCGCAGGCATTGGTGGGCGGCGAGCGTGTCGACATCGTGGATGTCTTTCGCCGGCCCGAGCATGTGGCCGCCATCGTCGAGGACTGCATCCGTCTGCGGTTGCCAGCGCTCTGGCTGCAGGAGGGTGTGATCGATGCGCCCGCCGCCCTGAAGGCGCGCAACGCCGGCATTTTCACGGTGATGGACCGCTGCCTCTACCGGGACCGTGCCGCACTGGGTTGATTCGGCTATCCTTGCAGCGATGCGCATCGATTTCACGAAGATGCACGGTACGGGTAACGACTTCATCGTCTTCGATGCGCCCGGGGGGTCGGTCCCGCCGGCAGATCTGCTGCGCCGGCTCGCCGACCGGCACACCGGCATCGGCTTCGATCAGGCCCTGATGCTGCAACCGCCCAGGCATGCCGAGAGTGTCGTCTACTATCGGATCTTCAATGCGGATGGCGGCGAGGTCGAGCAATGCGGCAACGGCGCGCGCTGCATCGCCGCATTGCTGTTTCGCCGCGGCCGCGGGCCCGGAGGTCGCATGACCCTTGAAAGTGCCGCCGGCTGCATCGAGGCGCGCCGGCTCGACGATGGCGCCGTTTCCGTCGACATGGGCGTGCCCCGGTTCCAGCCGCGGGATGTGCCGTTCGACGCCCGCGAACCGGCAGGGACCTACAGCCTCGACGTCGCGGGTGAAACACTCGAGATCGGGGTTGTTGCCGTAGGCAATCCGCACGCGGTCATCAATGTGGGCGACATCGAAGCGGCGCCCGTGGGCCGGTTGGGTCCGGCCATCGAATCGCATCCACGCTTCCCCCGGCGCGCCAATGCGGGTTTCGTCCAGTTCATCGATCGCTCGCATATCCTGCTGCGGGTTCATGAGCGCGGCGTGGGGGAAACACTGGCGTGCGGCACAGGCGCCTGTGCGGCAGTCGCCGTGGGACGCCGCCGCGGTGCTCTGGACTCTTCCGTGCACGTACGCGTGCGTGGCGGCGAGTTGCGCGTAAACTGGGACGGTCCGGGGGCACACATCTGGCTAACGGGGCCCGCTGAGGTATCCTTCGAAGGCCACGTCGAGGTCTGAACCATATGACAACACGAGAAGCACGCGGCATGGTGACGATGGAGACCGAGGAGGAATCGATCGCCACCTACCTGCAGCACAATCCGGATTTCTTCGAGCGCCATCACGCCGTGCTCGCGCGGCTGCGGCTGCCGCATGCACGCGGCGGCTCCACGATCTCGCTCGTCGAGCGTCAGATCGAGGTGCTGCGCGAGAAACACGCCTCCGTCGAGAGCAAGCTGGCGGAGTTCATTCGCGTGGCGCGTGCGAATGATGCATTGGCGGACAAGTTGCATCACTTCACACGCCGGCTGCTGCGCGCGCCCTCGCGTGAGGCCGTGATCGAAGCCCTCGAATCGAGCCTGCGCGTGGATTTCGATGCCTTCCACTCGCTGCTCGTGCTGATCGGCGGCCAGCCGGACGTGGCGCCGCGTCGCTTCATCCGGACGGTTCGCGCCGATGATCCACACCTGAAGTCGTTCGAGACGTTGTTCGCGAATGGCAAGCCCCGCTGCGGGCAGGTACGGGATACGCAGCGCGAGTTCCTCTTCGGCTCGGATGCGAATGACATCGGCTCGGTGGCACTCGTGCCCCTGGGCGAGAAAGGCAGCGTCGGCTTGCTCGCGTTGGGCAGCACGGACCGCGACCGCTTTCATCCCGGCATGAGCACCGAGTTCCTTGCCCGCATGGCAGAGCTGATCACCGACGCGCTGGTGCCGGAATCCGCAGCACCCGTGCAAGCCAGCGCCTGATCCGCCGGATCGGGGAGGCTGCACCGGCTCATCCGCTGCGCGGTATGCCGTGATCGCCGAGGCATTGCAGCGGGTCGAAGCCTACCGGCGCTATATGTGCACCGAAAGGCGCCTCTCGCCACACACCGATTCGAACTACGCCCGCGACTTGGCCGCATTGGTCCGATTCTGCGACCGGCAGGGGCTCCCCGACTGGAGCGCGCTCGACAGCCAACACATTCGCACCTTTGCGGCGCATTCGCATGCCGCCGGGCTGGCGCCGCGCAGCATCCAGCGGCGACTGTCGGCGGTCCGCAGCTTCTACGAGTTCCTGCTTCGTGAGGCACAGGCGGCGCGCTTACTGCAACCGCGTGGGGTTTCCAGTCACACCTCTCCGGCCAGCAACCCCGCACGGGACGTGCGCGCCCCCAAAGCAGCACGGCGATTGCCCGAGACGCTCGACGCCGATCAGATGGGACACCTGGTGGAAATCCCGGGCAGCGACGCTCTGACCCTGAGGGATCGCGCGATCATGGAACTGCTGTACTCATCCGGCCTGCGCCTGGCGGAGTTGGTCAGTCTCGATCTCGATGGCGTGCACCTGGCCGATCGCACGGTGCGCGTCCGCGGCAAGGGGGACAAGGTGCGGATCGTGCCCCTGGGACGGGCAGCTGCCGCCGCCGTCGAGCGCTGGCTGCCGCAGCGCATCGCTCTGGCCAAAGCCAACACCAACGCATTATTCATCGGCCGCAACGGCACCCGTCTGGGATGCCGGGCCATACAAACACGCATCGCGCGCTGGGCGCAGCGCCAGGGGCTGAGTACGCGGGTGTACCCGCACCTTTTCAGGCACTCCTTTGCCTCGCATCTGCTTGAATCCGGGGCAGATCTGCGGGCGGTGCAGGAACTGCTGGGCCATGCGGACATCGCCACGACGCAGATTTACACCCATCTTGATTTCCAGCACCTTGCCCGCATCTACGACGCAACCCACCCTCGGGCACGCAGGAAACCCAAGCTTACGCCACGCGGTTGAGCCTCGCCGCCAGCAGTGACATGACCGACCGCCACGAATTCAATCCGCACGCCACGACCATCCTTGCGGTGCGCCGGGACGGGGCGGTGGCCATGGGCGGCGATGGCCAGGTCACACTGGGCAACACGGTGATGAAGGGCAACGCCCGCAAGGTACGCCGGCTCTACAACGACACGGTGCTGGCAGGATTCGCCGGCGGGACAGCCGATGCGTTCACGCTGTTCGAGCGATTCGAGGGCAAGCTGGAAAAATACGGCAACCTGACCCGCGCAGCGATCGAGCTCGCCAAGGACTGGCGCTCGGACCGTTACCTGCGCCGGCTCGAAGCGCTGCTGCTCGTCGCCGATCCGGGCAAGATCCTCGTGATCTCCGGCAACGGCGATGTGATCGAACCCGACTACGATGCGGCCGCCATCGGCTCCGGCGGACAGTTCGCCCTGGCCGCAGCCCGTGCGCTTCTGGAAGGCTCGCAGCTTGATGCGCGCAGCATCACGGAGCGCTCGTTGGGGATTGCCGCCGATATCTGCATCTACACCAATCGCAACCTCGTCATCGACGAGCTCAAGCAGGTCAGCGTCTGATGTCGTCCTTGACTCCCCGCCAGATCGTCGCCGAGCTGGACAAGCACATTATCGGCCAACAGGCCGCCAAGCGCGCAGTTGCGATTGCGTTGCGCAACCGATGGCGGCGCATGCAGGTGGACGAGCCGCTGCGCCAGGAGATCACCCCGAAGAACATTCTGATGATCGGTCCGACCGGCGTCGGCAAGACCGAGATCGCCCGGCGCCTGGCGAAGCTCGCCAACGCACCGTTCGTGAAGGTGGAAGCTACCAAGTTCACCGAGGTGGGCTATGTCGGGCGCGATGTCGATTCGATCGTCAAGGAGCTCGTGGACGTCGCCGTCAAGATGACGCGGGAACAGGCCGTGGAGAAGGTGCGCGTGCGCGCCGCCGATGCGGCCGAAGAGCGTGTGCTCGATGCGCTGCTGCCCAAACCGCGCATGCTCGGCTTCTCGACCGACGAGCCGGCGCAGCCGCGCGATGCCGACACACGGCAGAAATTTCGCAAGATGCTGCGCGAGACTGAGCTCGACGAGCGCGAGATCGAGATCGAGCTGCGCGCGCTGCCGATGGGAGTCGAAATCATGGCGCCTCCCGGCATGGAGGAAATGCAGCAGCAGCTGCAGTCCATGTTTCAGAACCTCGGCGGTAACCGCACGCGCACGCGCAAGGTGAAGGTGCGTGAAGCATTGAAGCTGCTTACCGATGAGGAGGCGGGCAAGCTGATCAACGAGGATGAGCTGAAGATTCAGGCCGTGGCCAACGCGGAACAGAACGGAATCGTCTTTATCGACGAGATCGACAAGGTCACACGGCGTCAGGAGACGGTCGGGGCCGATGTGTCCCGGGAAGGGGTGCAGCGCGATCTGCTGCCGCTGGTCGAGGGCTCGACGGTGACGACGAAGTACGGGCCCGTGAAGACGGACCATGTGCTGTTCATCGCCTCCGGCGCATTCAGCCTTTCGAAGCCCTCCGACCTGATCCCCGAGCTGCAGGGCCGGCTGCCGATCCGCGTGGAGCTCGATTCGCTCAAGGTCGGCGACTTCGTACGCATTCTCACCGAGCCGGATGCCTCATTGACGGCCCAGTACCACGCACTGATCGCCACGGAAGGCGTGCAGGTCCGTTTTGCGGAGGACGGCGTGCGGCGCATCGCGGAAATCGCCTTCCAGGTAAACGAGCGCACCGAGAACATCGGCGCGCGTCGTCTGCACACGGTCATGGAGCGGTTGCTGGAAAGCATCTCCTACGAGTCGGTCGGCCAGGATGGACAGAGCGTCGTCATCGATGCGCAGTACGTCGACGATCACCTGGGCACGCTGGTGAAGGACGAGGATCTGAGCCGTTACATCCTCTGAGGCCGTCAGAAGACGGGCGGGCTTCACGCGCCAGGGGTCTGAGGTGCCTGCACGTTCTGCAGCGCCAGTGCCGCCGTGACGTGCGCCAGGTGCGTCAGCCCCTGCGGGAAGTTCCCCAACATCTGCCGCCGGCGCGGCGAGTACTGTTCGGCGAACAGCCCCAGATCGTTCGCACAGGCGCAGGCCCGACGAAACAGCGCACGGGCGCCGCGCCGATCCCCCTGGCGCGCCAGGCACTCCACCAGCCAGAACGTGCACGCGAGAAAGGTCCCTTCGGCGCCCCGCAGGCCGTCCTTTCTCAGGTAGCGCAGCAGCAGGCCGCCCTGAGAGAGCTGTTTGCGGATGACCTGCGTGGTGCGCACCATGCACTCGTCGTCGAAGCGGACGAAATCGGTGGCGGGAATCAGCAGCAGCGCTGCATCGACGTCCGTGCTGCCGAAGCTGCGGACGAAGACGCCGCGCTTGTGATCGATTCCGCGCCGCTCGATGAGCTGCCGCATCTCGTCGCGGGCGCGGCGCCAGCGATCGAGGGGGGCGGCAAAGTGATACTTCTGCGCCAGAGCAATTCCCCGGTTGACCGCCGCCCAGCACATGACTTTCGAATGCACGAAGTGCAGCGGCTTCGAGCGCACCTCCCAGATACCGCGGTCCGGGAGCCGCCACTTGTCGATCGCCGCCTCGACGATCTGCGTGAGAAATTGCCAATATGCCGCCGCGGGCCGGTGGCCCTGGCCGCTCCAGCGCCACGACAGCTCCATCACGAGCCCATACATGTCACCCTGGAACTGCGCTTCGGCGGCATTACCGATGCGTACCGGCCGGGAGCGGCGCCAGCCATCCAATCGCTGCAGCGTGATCTCCGGCAGCCGTCGCTTGCCATCGATGCCATACAGCACCTGCAGCTCGTCGGCGTTGCCCGCGGCGGTGCGCTGGATGAAGCGCCTGACGCCTTCCGCCTCGGCTCCCGCGCCCGAGTTGGTCAATGCCCACACCGTGAAGATCGAGTCGCGTACCCAGCAATAGCGGTAGTCCCAGTTGCGCTCACCGCCGATGTGCTCCGGCAGCGAGGTCGTGGGGGCCGCGATGATCGCCCCGGTGGGCGCGTACGTGAGCGCCTTCAAGGTGATGGCAGAACGTACGATGCTGCTGCCGGGCCCATCCGGATAGACGATCCGGCCGGACCAGTCACGCCACCACCGCACGGTCTCCTTGAAGTGTGCCTGGAGCTCCACGGCGGCCTTGCGACGCTGCGGAACCCGGTGTGCCTCCTCCGGCCGGAAGAATTGCACGCCGATGTGCAGGCGCTGCCGGGCGTGAATGTGCACCTCGGCGCGCAGGTCGTGCTCCGCAGCGATCTGCAGCGGGACATCGCCGAATATCCGCAATCCGGTATCGCTGCCGACGGCGAAATGGGCATGCTCACCGGAAGAATAGACCCACGGCTTCACGTCCCCGTAATCGAGCCTGGCGACCACGGCCACATCGAGCCGCATGCTGCCACGCACGCCCTCGATGATACGCACGAGCTCGCGTCTGGGACGCTGGCGCCCGCCGCTGCGCATGGAGAAAAAATCGATGACCCGGACGGCATTCTTGCCCGCTTCATAGCGCGTCACGAGGACCAGCGTGTTGGGCAGATATGCGCGGCGGGTGCGGGCCTTGCCGCGCGGCGCGATCGAGAAGTAGCCGCCGTGGTTCCAGTCGAGTAGCCGGCCGAAGCAGCTGTCGGAATCGAATCGCGGCAGACAGCACCAGTCAATCGAGCCGGCGCGCGAGACCAGCGCAGCGGAATGGCAATCGCCGATCAGCGCGTAATCGGCGATCGGCGGATAGGGGCGGGCCGCTTGCCGAAGCGGGACCATGCGCCCCGCTTCGGTGCTGCGTACACTGGTAACGCCCGGCCGCGCCCTGGCCTTCGCCCGCTTGAGCCCAACTGTGCGAATGCGGTTCATCCGCTTCCGCTTGCCAGGCCAGGCCTCCTGTCTCTCAAGCCCTGCCGGCAGGTTGCTGCGGTTGCGGACGTTTCGGCGCCGCGGTGGACGGTTGGCCCATCGTCTGCTCGGAGATGAGCCTTACGCTGCGCGCACGCTCGAGCCGTGCGCCGATGTCGCGCCAGTTCCAGACGTTCCAGATGGCCTCGAAGTATTTCACCTTCTCGTTCTGGTACTGCAGGTAGTAGGCGTGCTCCCAGGCATCGAGAACCATCAGCGGCAGGGCCCCTTGTACGGTCTGCGATTCATGATCGTGGATCTGAACCGTGACGAGCCGTCCCGACAACGTGTCCCACATCAGCGCGCCCCAGCCGGAGCCCATGCACGTGGCGGTAGCCTTCGTGAGCTGCTGCTTGAAATGGTCGAAGCTGCCGAAATCCCGCTCGATCGCGCTCGCGAGCTCGCCCGTCGGCTTGCCGCCGCCATCCGGCGACAGATTGCACCAGAACAGGCTGTGCAACACATGCCCGGACAGGTTGAAGGCCAGCGCGTGCTCCACCGCAGCGATGCGGCTGAAGTCGCCCTTCTCACGGGCCTCCTCCAGCGTGTCGAGCGCGGTATTGGCGCCGTCGACGTAGGTCTTGTGATGCTTATCATGATGCAGCTGCATGATCTTGCCGGATATATGCGGCTCCAGCGCGCCGTAGTCATACGCAAGGTCGGGAAGCACGTACTTGGTCATGGCGTCAATCTCCTTCGGGCACGGGCAAATCGGCCGGCGCCTGTTTCAGCCCACCGGTCGATTCCGGCATTCCTGCGCCGCATGGGCGCGGCGCAGGAAACCGGAGGTTTTCATCGAAGCGCGGCCGTTATTTCGGCGGCGGCGGCGTATTCGAGTCCGGCGGCGGCGCGGTCGTGCCGCTGCTGTTGGTCGAATCCGGCGGTGGCGGTGTCGTCGCCGAGCTGCTCTGATCCGTCGTGCCCGTGCTCGAGCTCGGGGCGGCCGTGTTGTCGCTAGGAGGCGTGGCCGGGGCGGTCGAGGACGAGTCGGGCGGCGTGCTGGGGGTCGTCGAAGTCGATTGCTGCTTCGAGCAGGCGACCAGCGCCATGGCGCTCAGGCATAGCAATAAGACACTGCGTTTCATAGATCACCTCACTGGTGTTTCGGGTCGGGCGCGTCCCGACCGCCTTGGAGGGCTGGTCGGACCTGAGAATTGTCGCAAGACCCGTTCCGCGCGAATCGCAGCGTGACGATGCGTTCGCCTCGCCTGGCCGTGAGCGTCACAGGGGGACAGGGGGCGCGCTCACCTCACCAGCGCCGAGTGCGCGGCATTATTTCTTCGCCGCGACCCGCTTCTTCTTTTTCGCCGGATCCTTTGGGCGCGACTTGCCGAACGACCCCTGGTAAATCTTTCCGCGCCGGCTTCGGCTGTCTCCCTTACCCATGAAATCGACTCCAACGTGCCTGTGATGCGGGGCGCGCAGTCTAGCATTGCCGCCTGCACGGGTGCGGAAAGCCTCAGCGGTAGCGTGCCAGGATCTTCTCCAGCGCCTTGCCGCCCGGGGAGAGCTTCTCGAACGGCACGCTGTTGAGGGCTTCGTCCGGCGTCGCGTTCAGCTCGTGGAACTCGTTCTGCGAGGGCTCGACGAACAGCAGTCCCGTCAGGTACTCCCCCTCCTTCATCCGTTCCTGGATGTATACCTGCGCGGCGCTGCGATTCGTCGGGTCGTAGCCGGCATCGCATTTGCGCAGCACGATGCGGCTGCCGTCGTGCATCACCACCGGCAGCGTCTCGCCTTGTCCGTATTGCGCGGTGATCTCCCGCTCCAGCGGCACGAAATCCGCGTGCACGGCCGGCTCGTAGTGCTCGCGCGTATAGGCGTAGCTCTTGGTCGAGCCCTCGTGGTCATTGAACGTGACACACGGCGAGAGCACGTCGATGAGCGCGAAGCCATTGTGCTTCAGTCCCGCCTGCACGAGCGGCACCAGCTGCTCCTTGTCCCCCGAGAAGCCGCGCGCGACGAAGGCTGCACCGAGCGTCAAGGCCAGCAGGACCGGGTCGATCGGCGGCTGCAGATTCGTCTCACCCTTCTTCGCCTTCGTGCCGATGTCGGCGGAGGCCGAGAACTGCCCCTTGGTGAGCCCGTACACACCGTTGTTCTCGATGATGTACAGCATGTTGAGATTGCGCCGGATCGCGTGGCAGAACTGCCCGAGGCCGATGGACAGCGTATCGCCATCGCCGGACACGCCGATGTACTGCAGGCGCCGGTTCGCGGCGTTCGCCCCCATCGCGATCGAGGGCATCCGGCCATGGACCGAGTTGAAGCCGTGGCCGCCGCTCACGAAGTATGCCGTGGTCTTGGAGGAGCAACCGATTCCCGACAGCTTCACCAGATTCTGCGGCTCGATGGACAGTCCCCAACACGACTCGACGATTGCCGCCGTGATGGAGTCGTGGCCGCAGCCGGCACACAGCGTCGACAGGGCGCCCTCGTAGTCGCGACGGGTGAAGCCCAGCTCATTGCGCGGCAGCGAGGGGTGCGCGATGCGTGGTTTGGCAATGAACGTCATGCGGGCACCTCGAGGATGTGCAGTGTCTCAGCCATGTGCCACGCCCATGCGCTGCGCGCTCGGCCGGGGGCGTACTTTGGCAAGCACGCCTTCCACGATGAAAGTGGAGGAGATCGGCAGGCCGCTGTAGTGCAGCAGCGAATGCAGCTTGCGCTTCTCGACGGCCGTCTCCAGCGTGAGCAGCGATTTGAACTGCGCGTCACGATTCTGTTCGATGACGAACAGCATCTCGTGCGCGGCGAGGAACTGCTCCACCTCCGGTCCGAAGGGGAAGGCGCGTACCCGCATGTAGTCCACGGCCACGCCGTTGCTCTTGAGCACCGCCATGGCCTCGTGAATCGCCCCGTCGCAACTGCCGAGCGACACGAGTCCGATGGGACTGCCCGCGCTGACATCGATGAGTGCGCGCGGTACCAGCTCCTTCGCCGTATTCCACTTGCGCAGCAGCCGATCGAGGACGAGCTGATAATCCACCGGATCCTCGGTGTAGGTTCCGTACTGGGTGTGCCCGGAGCCGCGCGTGAAGTAGGCGGCCTTCGGATGCACGCCCGGCAGCGTGCGGTAGCCGATGCCATCGCCATCCTTGTCGAGAAAGCGATAGAACTTCTCGAGCTTCAGCACCGCTTCCTTGCCGAGCATCTTGCCCCGATCGGGCCGATAGCTGTCGTCCCATTTGAGGTCCGGGCACATCCAGTCGTTCATGCCGATGTCTATATCGGAGAGCACGATCACCGGGGTCTGCAGCCGCTCGGTCAGGTCGAAGGCCTGCACCGCCATGTAGAAACACTCCTGCGGGTCGGCCGGATACAGGCAGATGTGGCGCGTATCGCCATGCGATGCGTAGGCACAGGGCATGATGTCGCCCTGCTGGGTCCGGGTCGGCATGCCGGTAGAGGGCCCGACCCGCTGGATGTCGAAGATCACGGCAGGAACTTCCGCGTAGTAGGCCAGCCCGAGGAACTCGTTCATGAGCGAGATTCCCGGACCGGAAGTCGCCGTGAAGGCACGCGTGCCATTCCAGGCGGCACCGATCACCATGCCGATGGCGGCGAGTTCGTCCTCGGCCTGGATGAACGCGAAGTTCTTGCGGCCGCTCTCGGCATCGACCCGCAGCCGGTCGCAGAAGCCCTTGTAGGCATCCATCAGGGAAGTCGACGGGGTGATCGGATACCAAGCCGCGACGGTCGCGCCCGCATACACGCAGCCAAGTGCCGCAGCGGTGTTGCCGTCGATCATGATGTGCCCCGCGGTCTTGTCCAGCTTCTGCACATGCAGCGCCAGCGGACAGGCGAAACTTGCCTTCGCATAGTCGTAGCCGAGCTGGATCGCCTTCATGTTGCTCTCGACCAGCTGCGGTTTTTTCGCGTAAGTCTGTGCCAGCAGTTGCCGTATGCGCTCCAGATCGAGATCGAGCAGCGCGGCCAGCACGCCCGCATAGCAGATGTTCTTCATCAGGATGCGGGTGCGCACACCGTTGAAATTCTCGTTGCACAGACGCGCCAGCGGCACCCCGAGCACGGTGATGTCCTCGCGCTTCAGCAGCCCCGGGCGCGGCCACGTGGAGTCGTAGATCAGATAGCCGCCGGGGGCGACTTCCTTGACGTCGCGCGCATACGTCTCGGCGTTCATCGCGACCATGATGTCGATGCGACCGCAACGCGCGACGTGGCCGTCTTTCGTCACCCGTATCTCGTACCACGTGGGCAGACCCTGGATGTTGGATGGGAAGTAGTTCTTGCCCATCACCGGTATCCCGCTTCTGAAGATGGACTTCATCAGCAGCGTGTTGGCGCTCGCGGAACCCGTGCCATTCACGGTCGCGATCTTGATGACGAAATCGTTTATCCCGGCGTTGCTTGCGGACATGGTGACCTGGTTGAGTTAGTCGGATGAGAGCATGCGTCGCGTGCCGCGGCGGCAGGCGGCTACTCAGGCGATCTGCGCTTGTTGCGCCTGCAGCTCGCGGGATTCGTCCTCGGCCAGCGGCCAGCGCACATAGGATTTCTGCATGTCCCAGGCGGCCGTGGGGCAGCGTTCCGCGCACAGTCCGCAGTGCACGCAGAGGTCCTCGTCCTTCACCATCACGCGTCCGGTCTGCGGCAGCGACGCCGAGACCAGCAGCGGCTGCGTCAGGTTCTGCGCCGGTGCCTTCAGGCGCGCGCGCAGCTCGGCCTCCTGCCCGTTGTGAGTGATGGTGAGGCAATCCACGGGGCAGATGTCGATGCAGGCATCGCACTCGATGCACAGCTTCGCGGTGAACACCGTCTGCACGTCGCAGTTCAGACAGCGTTGCGCCTCCTGGGCCGCCTGCTCGGCGGTGAAGCCCAGCTCGACCTCGATGTTGAGCTTCTTGAAGCGCTCCTTCAGCGAGACGTGCGGCATGAGGCGCCGCTCGACCGGGGCGTAATCGTTGGAGTACGACCACTCGTGCATGCCCATCTTGCGGCTTTGCAGGTTCACCCCCGGCGCCAGGCGATCGGCGACGGACACTCCCTCGCAATGGCGATGAATCGAGATCGCCGCCTGATGGCCGTGCTCCACCGCCCAGATGATGTTCTTCGGGCCGAAAGCGGCATCGCCACCGAAGAAGACACCGGCGCGCGTGGACTGGAACGTCCGCGGCTCGACCCGCGGCACGTCCCACTTGTCGAACTCGATGCCGAGATCGCGCTCGATCCAGGGAAAGGCATTCTCCTGGCCGATGGCAAGAATGACGTCGTCCGCCGGCAGGAACTCCTCGCCTGTCATGCGCTCCGCGGTGATGCGACCGGCCGCATCCAGCTCGTACTCCATTTTCTCGAACAGCATGCCGGCGAGCCGGCCGCTCTCGATCACGAAAGCCTTGGGTGAGCGGTTGACGATGATCGCGACGTTTTCCTCTTCGGCATCCTCCAGCTCCCAGGCCGAAGCCTTGAAGAATCCGCGGGGTTTGCGCGCCATGACCTGCACGCTCTTTGCGCCCAGCCGCAGACTCGTGCGACAGCAATCCATTGCCGTATTGCCCACACCGATGATGAGCACGCGCTCGCCGATGCTGCCGACGTGGCCGAATGCGACGGACTCGAGCCAGGCGATGCCGATGTGGATGTTGGCAGCGCCGGCTTCGCGCCCCGGCAGGATCAGCTCCTTGCCCCGGGGAGCACCGGTGCCCACGAAGATGGCGTCGAACCCGCCGGTGGCGAGCAGCTCCCGCATGCTGGCGATCGGCGAGTTCAGCCGCAGGTCCACCCCCATGCCGGTGATCATCGCGATTTCTTCGTTCAGCACGCTGTGCGGCAGGCGGAAGGACGGGATGTTCGTGCGCATCAGTCCGCCCGGCTCGCCGAACTGCTCGAACATCGTCACCTGGTAGCCAAGCGGCAGTAGATCGTTCGCCACCGTGAGCGAGGCGCAGCCCGCGCCGATACAGGCGATGCGCCGGCCATTCTTCACCTTCGGGATCCTGGGCAGCAGGGCCGTGACGTCATCGCGGTGATCGGCGGCGACCCGCTTCAGGCGGCAGATCGCGACCGGTTTGGCTTCCACGCGGCCCCGCCTGCAGGCCGGCTCGCAGGGCCGGTCACAAACCCGGCCGAGGATGCCGGGAAACACATTCGAGTGGCGGTTCACCATGTACGCATCGGTGAATCGGCCCTGCGCAATCAGGCGGATATATTCGGGAACATCGGTGTGTGCGGGGCAGGCCCACTGGCAGTCGACGACACGATGGTAGTAGTCGGGGTGCGAGGTATCGGTTGGTTCCATTGAGTGCGCGGCCGGCGGAGCCCCCACTTGGTGCAAGGGAAAGTGAGTATAGAGGGGCCCCGGGGAATGTCACGGCAGCGGCGCCGGATTTTCATACCGGACCCTGTGAAATTTTACATAGATCCAGACTCGTTCACCGGCCGTGCCTTGAGCTTGGCAAATCCAGGTTTCCGCCGGTCCTCTTATACTGCCGCGCATGAACGAACCCGTGGCGACTGAGATCCGCTTGCGCCGTCAATCGCGCCTGCTGCAGGTGAGCTTCGCGGACGGCTGCCGCTTCGAGCTGCCGTTCGAGTACCTGCGCGTGCACTCGCCCTCGGCCGAGGTCAAGGGACATGGTCCCGGGCAGGAGGTACTCGTGCTCGGCAAGGAGAACGTGAGCATCCGTGCGGTCGAGCCCGTGGGTCAGTACGCGGTGAAGCTGGTGTTCGATGATGGCCACGATACGGGTCTGTACACCTGGAAATATCTGTACGAGCTCGGGCGCGACCACGACGCTATCTGGGCGCGCTACCTGCAGCGCCGCCGGCACGGTGACGAAGCCCCATAGCGCGCCCAGGCGAGCCGGGGGCGAGCGCCGCGCCGCTGGCACACGCGTGACATAGAATGATCTGCAGCGGCAAGGGACCATGACGGACGAATCCACCGATTTCGGCTTCGAGCGCATCGCGCGGGGCGAGAAGGCCCGACGCGTGCGCGGTGTGTTCGACTCCGTCGCCGACCGTTACGATCTGATGAATGATTTGCTGTCGGGTGGCGTACAGCGGCTGTGGAAGCGATTTGCGCTCGCGCTCACGCATCTGCGTGCCGGCCAGAGCGCGCTCGATATCGCAGGCGGCACGGCTGACCTGGCCGCGGGACTGGCAAGGCAGGTCGGCCCCGCAGGGCTCGTGGTGCTCACCGACATCAACGCCAGCATGCTCAGTCGAGGTCGCGATCGGCTCATCGACGACGGACTCGTGACCAACGTGCATTGCGCGCAGGCGGACGCCGAGCGACTGCCCTTTCGCAGCGGCAGCTTCGATTGCGTCACGATCGGCTTCGGTTTGCGCAATGTCACGGACAAGGCAGCGGCACTGCTATCGATGCAGCGCGTGCTCAAGCCAGGGGGTCAGCTGATTGTCCTGGAGTTCTCGCACCCCGTCGTCCCGGCGCTCAAGACACTGTACGACGCCTACTCGTTTCGCCTGCTGCCCCTGCTCGGCCGGATCGTGACGCAGGATGAGGCAAGCTACCGCTACCTTGCCGAATCGATCCGCCGGCATCCGACGCAGCAGCAATTGCTGACGATGATGCAGAGCGCCGGCCTGGAAGGTTGCCGCTATCACAATCTCTCCGGCGGCATCGTGGCGGTGCACTGCGGATACCGCTCGTGATCGCAACCCGGCCGCTGCTTGCCACGATCGAGAATGTGCTCAACCGCGGACTGTCGCGTTCGCCGCGTGCCCGGCAACTGTGTGCAGAGCTCGCCGGGCAACGCCTTGCCATCGAGATTGCTGAGCTCGGCAGCATCCTGCTGTCCTCCACCGGCGAGTGCCTGCAGGTGACGCAGGCTGCCGACGCAACGGCGGCGGCGCGCCTGAGCGGCGGGCCCTTCTCGCTGCTCGCCCTGGCAGGCTCGAACCCCGAGGCCGTGCTTCGCCGCGGCGATGTGCGCATCGAGGGGGATGCGCAGCTTGCGGGGAAATTCCGCGAGCTCGGCGCGCTGCTGCGGCCGGATCCCGAGGAGGAGCTGTCGCAGCTGCTGGGAGACGTACCGGCGCACCATCTCGGGCGCCTGGCCCGTACCGCTTTAGGCTGGTCGTGCAAAGCCGCCAGCACCGCCGTGCGCAATCTCGCCGAATATCTGGGCCATGAAACGCGCGATCTGGTCCCGGCTGCCGAGGCAGATGACTTTCTGCGGGCCGTGGATGTGCTGCGCGAGGACGTCGAGCGGCTCGAAGCCCGTATCGCCCTGCTGAGCGTCCCATCCCGAGCTCGTGCCGGCGATCCGCGCGGCACGTGACGGCCGCGCTGCCGACATGACTTCGGGGAGCCGCCCGTGAAGCTGCGAGTGCTCGCGCGACTGCTGCAGATTCAGCGCGTGCTGCTCAGAAACGGTCTCGATGACTTCGTCCGCGCGACGCATCTGTACCGGCCGCTGCGCTTCGTGTTCTATCTGTCGCCGGATGTCTGGTTCCGCCGCCGCAGCGCTACGCGCGGACAGCAGCTGCGTCTGGCGCTGCAGGAGCTGGGGCCCATCTTCGTGAAGTTCGGGCAAGCGGTTTCCACGCGCCGCGACCTCCTGCCCGCCGATATCGCCGATGAGCTCGCGATGCTGCAGGACCGGGTGCCGCCTTTTCCGGGCGCGGTGGCCCGGGAAATCGTCGAAGCCGCCTACGGACGGCCGGTGAGCGAGGTGTTCGCCGCGTTCGATGAGGTGCCCCTGGCGGCGGCTTCCATCGCCCAGGTGCACGTCGCGCGACTCGCGGATGCGACCGAAGTGGTCGTGAAGATTCTGCGTCCCGGAATGCGGGCCATGATCCAGCGCGACCTCGAGGTCCTGTATGCGCTCGCGGGCCTCGCGCAGCGCTACTGGAGTGAAAGCCGGCGGCTGCGACCACTTGCGGTCGTGGCCGAATACGAGAAGACCATACTCGATGAGCTCGACCTGATGCGCGAGGCAGCCAACGCCTCGCAGCTGAAGCGCAATTTCGCCGGCTCCGAGCTGCTGTACGTACCCGAGGTGTACTGGGACTACTGCCGTCTGGATGTGATGGTCATGGAGCGCATCCACGGCGTGCCGATCAGCGACGTGCAGCGGCTGCGCGAGCTCGGTACCGACATCGCCCAGCTGGCGGAGAATGGGGTGCGCATCTTCTTCACGCAGGTGTTCCGTCACAACTTCTTCCATGCCGACATGCATCCGGGCAACATCTTCGTTCTCGTCGAGGATCCGGCGAAGCCGCGCTACGCCGCCGTCGATTTCGGAATCGTCGGCAGCCTCGATCCGCGTGATCAGAATTATCTCGCGCACAACTTTCTGGCCGTGTTCGATCGCGATTATCGGCGCGTGGCGCTGCTGCATCTGGAGTCCGGCTGGGTGCCCCCGGACACCCGCGTGGACGAGATGGAATCGGCGATCCGTACCGTGTGCGAGCCCATCTTCGACCGTCCGTTGCAGGACATCTCCTTCGGCCAGATTTTGCTGCGGCTGTTCGAGATCTCGCGACGATTCAACATGCCGGTGCAGCCGCAGCTCGTGCTGCTGCAGAAGACGCTGCTCAACGTCGAAGGACTCGGCCGCGATCTTTATCCGCAACTCGACATCTGGAAGACGGCGAGCCCCATCCTGCGCGAATGGATGCGCGAGCGAACCAGCGTACGGCAGATCATCCGTCATCTGCGCGTCCACCTGCCGGAGCTGATCGATACGGCGCGCGCGTTGCCTTCACTCCTCAGTGGCGCGGTGCACCGCGCTCAGGGCGGCGTGTTGCGTGCGCAGATCGATGCTCCGTCACTCGAGCAACTCGAGATCGCCGTACGCAAGGGTGCGCGCCGGCGCGACGCCGTCCTCATCGGCGTTGCGATTCTGCTCGGCGGTCTTGCCTGGCTCGCGACCAGTCGCGGCGCGGACGCGTCAGCGTGGATCCTGACGGCAGCTGGGGTGGGTTGGCTCCTCATCGCATTCCGGCTCGGCTGAGGCCCGCGCACCGCCCTATGCAACGTCCGCGCTCGCTCACCGAAGGCTCGATCAGCCGTGGGCTGCTGCGCTTTGCGTTGCCGATCCTATATGCGAACGTGCTGCAATCACTCAACGGCTCCGTGAACTCCATCTGGGTCGGCCGCTTTCTGGGTGAAGCGGCGCTGACGGCCACCTCCAATGCCAACACGGTCATGTTTCTGCTCATCGGTGCCGCGTTCGGGATCGCACTCGCCGCCACCATCCTGATCGGGCAGACGATCGGCGCCCACGAGTTTGCAGAGGCCAAGCGCGTGGTGGGCACGAGTGCCACCTGCTTCGCGCTGATCTCGGTGACGATGGCAGTCGCGGGGCTGTTGCTGTGCCGGCCGCTGCTGATCGCGATGAAAACCCCGGCCGACTCCCTGGCGCTGGCGGTGGCGTACATGCGCGTCATCTTTCTCGCGCTGCCGTGCCTGTACCTGTACGCCTTCGTCATGTCCGCGCTGCGCGGTGCCGGCGATTCGAAGACGCCGTTCTATTTCATGTTGCTATCGGTGGCAATCGACATCGCGCTCAATCCATTGCTCATCTTCGGCGCAGGTCCGGTTCCGCGGCTCGGTATCGCCGGCTCGGCCTGGGCTACGTTCATCGCCCAGAGCATCAGCCTGACGGCACTGATCACGCATCTTTACCGGCGGCGTCACGCCCTGGTGCTGCACCGGGGCGAGCTGGCGCTGCTGCGCATCAACTGGTCGATCGCGGCGGTCCTGGTGCGCAAGGGCCTGCCCATGAGTGCGCAGATGCTGGTGGTTTCGCTCAGCGGCGTATTGATGATCTCGATCGTGAACCACTTCGGAGTCGAGACGACCGCCGCCTTCGGCGCCTCCCTGCAGCTCTGGAACTACATTCAGATGCCGGCGTTCGCCGTCGGCATGGGCGTTTCGGCGATGGCGGCGCAGAACGTGGGTGCCCGCAAGTGGGATCGTGTCGACTCCATCGCACGCGTCGGGGTGCTGTACGCCGTACTCCTGACGGGCTCGGTCATCACCCTGCTCGAGTTGCTCGACCAGCACGCCTATGCGCTCTTTCTGCCCGACGGCTCCCAGGCCATGCGCAGCGCCTTGCAGATCAATCACATCGCCACGCCCTCCTTCATTTTTTTCGGCGTCTCGCTCGTGCTGTTCGGGGTGGTACGCGCCACCGGCACGGTCGTGGCGCCGCTGCTCGCACTGACGATCTCACTTCTGCTGGTACGCGTTCCGCTGGCTGAAACGCTGTCCGATCGCTGGCATGCGCAGGCGATCTGGTGGAGCTTTCCAATCTCGTCCGCCCTCTCCGCGGTGCTCGCGGTGTTGTATTACAGGTACGGCCGCTGGCGCACATCGCGACTGCTGCTCGCGGGGGATACCGGGGATGCGGCGCAAGCCGCGGAAGTGCCCTCCCCCGGCGGCATCTGACAGCGGACCTCACTTCAGCGCTTAGGCTCGATCCAGAGCGCCTCGGCACGCCCACAGAGCTCGCCGTCACCGTCGAAGAGCGCCGTGCCGGCCCGATGTTTGCGGCCCTCGGCGCCGATGCGCCAGCCGATGACCGTGCACGATTCCCCGATGTGCACCAGCCGATCCAGGTGCGCGGTGAACTGCGCGAGCAGCATCATCCGATCCTCGCTCACCACGGCGTAGTAGCCGGGACAATCGAGCGCCGCGGACATGAACTCGGCGCGCACCTTGCCGTCGCCGCGATCCAGCGACCGGTCGGGCACCCAGGGAGCGGCGACGAGGTCCCCGCCGCTCACTGACCCGGCGAAGATCCGTAGGCCGTCGCCCCGAGCGCGTTGCGGCCCGCACACGAAGCAGGTCGGGAAGCGGTGCTGTGCGAATCCGCTGTAGTTACGCGAGGCATCGAGCGCATCGAGATAGGACGGTCGCTCGGGCGGCTGCAGAACCAGATCCGCCGCAGCGGCTTCGCCGATCAGCTCCGTCCCATGACGTATCTCGAGGCGATTGCCCGGGCATTCGCGCACGACGAGCTCGGTTTCGAGCGGCGGCGGTACCCGCAGGCGAACGGCAAGGGTATGCGCGGCCGAGCCGGCCACCAGGCCTGCGAAATAGCCGCCATTGGCCGACAGCGGCGGTCCACAAAAGCGGCTCTCGACCCGGAGCGTCTTCACGCAGCGTTCCCCTTGCACGCCTTCAGGCCATCTGCGGCCGCTTCGCCAGCACCCTGCAGGTCAGCCGCCACAGGCTGAAGGCGATCAGCGCTGCGCAGAACGAGCCTTCGGCCAGTGTGAGGAGCGAGCCGCTCAGCAGCGGCGACATGACCCCGAACACCAGGGCACCGATCGCAATCGACACGCATGATTGCACGGACGCCGCCGAGCCGCGCGCGCGCGGGAACAGATCGAGCATCCGCAGTGTCAGGGTCGGGGAGGCAATCTGCACGCCGAGCGCAATCAGAGCAAGCAGCAGCTGCTGCGGCAGGATCGGCGGCGCGGGCCATACTGCCTGCAGGATGGTCATCAGCCCGGACCCGAGCACGGCCAGCAGGAAACCGCTGCGCGACTGGCGATCATAGGAGATGCGTCCCGCAAGCCGGCCCGACAACCAGGCACCCCCGAGCAGCCCCGCAATGACCGGAATGAACAGATACGCGAATTGCGTCTCGCGCAGATGCCAGTGGTCGACCACCACGGCCGGCGCCGCACCGATGAAGGCCATCATCGCGGCGAAGTTGGCACCCATCGCCGTCGCCAGCAGCAGAAACTCCCTGTGCCGCACGATGCTCCACGCCGTCGCCGCGAGCTCCCCTGCATGCAGCCGCGGCCGAAGCTGTGCCGGATGCGTTTCGCGCAGCAGCAAATGGGTGGCAAGCGTCAGCACCACGCCGACGACGGTCATGAATCCGAACACGCCGCGCCAGCCGAGTGCCACCTGGATCCAGCCGCCGATGATGGGCGCGATGGCCGGTGCGAACGCGAAAATCATGGTGACCAGGCTCAGCAGCTTTTGCGCCCGGGGCCCTTCGAATCGATCACGAATGACCGCACGTCCGACGATCATGCCGACGCCGGCGCTCGTCCCCTGCAGCGCCCGGAAAACCAACAGCATCGGGAAGCTCACCGCGGCGGCGCAACCGATCGAGGCGATGGTAGTAGGTCATGAGGCCGCCGAGAATCACCGGACGGCGCCCGAGCGCATCGGACAACGGGCCCTGTACCAGGGACATGATCGAGAGCGGTAGCATGTAGGCGGTGAGCGTCTGCTGAACGGCCCATTTGCTGAGGGCGAAGTGTTCGGCAATGGTATGAAAGGACGGAAAGAATGTGTCGATCGAAAAGGGACTGACCATGGAAAGGGCGGCCAGCAGCGTTGCAAATTGCCAGGGTCGCAGATCGGCTTTCGCCCGGTAGCCGTCTGCCGTCACCGCCTGCCCCCCGGTGCTACCTCAGCGCCCCGCAGCTCTTGCAGCCACCGCCCCGGTGACTCGCCGCGCTCGAGCACCTCGACCAGTGCCGAACCCACGACGACCCCATCGACGTGCCCGCGCAATCGCGCAACCTGCTCCGGACTGCGGATACCGAACCCTGCGCACACGGGCACTTTCGCCAGCGCCCGCACCCGATCGAGATACTCCAGCGTCTGCGCCGGCACCGCGCTGGAGCGCCCGGTGGTGCCGGTCATCGTCACGGCATACACGAAGCCCTGGCTGTTCGCGCACAACTGCCTCATACGCTCGGCTCTCGTGACCGGAGTGACCATCTGCACCAGAGCCAGCCCGTGCGGATCGAGTCCTGCGCGCAACTCATGACTCTCATCGTAGGGCAGATCCGGCACGATGAATCCGGCCACCCGTGCACGGATGGCCGCTTCGGCGAGGCGCTCGAGCCCGAACGCCAGCAGCGGATTCAGATAACTCATCAACAGCAGCGGCGCGCTCGCGGCAGCGCCTGCTTCCAGCTCGGCGAGGATCCAGCGCAAGCTCACGCCCTGCGCCAGGGCAGCCTGACTCGAGCGCTGAATGGTCACCCCGTCCGCCATGGGGTCGGTGAAGGGAACACCGATTTCCACCACGTCCGCCACTTCGGCAATCGACTGCAGATGTTCGCGAAACTGCTCGCGGCGCGGGTAGCCTGCGGTGAGGAAGGCCACCAGTGCCGGGGTTCCGTCCCCTGCGCAGCGGATCGCCGCGCTGATGCGATCGCGGGGAAGCATCACGCCGGCCCGAGCACGCTGCGCAGCAGCGTGGCCAGGTCCTTGTCCCCGCGGCCGGAAAGGCAGACCAGAATGCGGCTGCCAGGATGCGCGGCGGCCCAGCGACGCGCGCCGAACAAGGCGTGCGCGCTTTCGATCGCAGGCAGGATCCCCTCGTTCTCGCTGCAGGCGCGTAGCGCATCCAGCGCCTCCTCATCGCTCGCCGTCTCATAACGAACACGGCCGGCGGCGCGCAGCAGCGCATGTTCCGGGCCAACACCCGGATAATCCAGTCCCGCCGAGATCGAGTGGGTCTCCCGTATCTGCCCGTCCGGATCCTGCAGCAGCATCGAGAAGGCGCCTTGCAGCACGCCCGGTGTGCCATAGGAAAGCGTCGCCGCATTCTCACCCAGCCCCTGCCCGCGGCCGCCCGCCTCGATGCCCACCATCGCCACCGAGCGGTCGGGCACGAATGCATGAAAGGCGCCGATGGCGTTGGAGCCGCCACCCACGCAGGCGATGACCACATCCGGCAGGCCGCCTGCGGCCCGCAGGCTCTGCTCGCGCGCCTCGCGACCGATCACGGCCTGCAGCTCGCGCACCAGATAGGGGTACGGATGCGGTCCTACGGCAGAGCCGATCAAATAGTACGTATCGAGTGGGTCGGCAACCCAGTCACGCAGCGCCTCATCGATCGCGGCACGCAGGGTACGGTCACCGCTCGTCACCGGTACGACGCTCGCGCCCAGCAGTCGCATGCGCCCGACATTCGGCGCCTGCCGCTCCATGTCGACCACGCCCATATACACCGTGCACGGCAATCCCAGTCGCGCGCAAGCCGCCGCGCTCGCCACGCCATGCTGCCCCGCACCGGTCTCCGCGACGATGCGCTTCGCCCCGAGGCGGCTCGCGAGCAGCGCCTGGCCGATCGCGTTGTTGATCTTGTGTGCGCCGGTGTGGGCGAGATCCTCGCGCTTGAGCCACACATCCGCTCCCCATGACTTCGACAGCCGCGGCGCGAAGCTGAGCGGCGTCGGCCGACCGACCCAGCTCGTGAGCTGCTGCTGGTAGGCGTGCTGGAATTCTCTTGCGTGCAGGTGCTCCCGGATGCCGCCTGCCAGGCGCTCCAGCGCCGGAATGAGTGTTTCCGGAACATAGCGGCCGCCGAAGGGACCGAAACGGCCCCGCGCATCCGGAAACTTGCCGGCGATCGAATCGGCAAGTAGCCGCTCGGAGTCGGTTGCACTGATCGTCATGACTTCTCCTGTGGGCGCCGCAACGCGTCCTGTTCGCGCACGAGCGCGACGAACCGCACGATCGCGCGCGTGTCCTTCATCCCTGGACGCGCTTCCACTCCAGTGGACACGTCGACCCCGAAGGGCCTGACCTGCTCGAGGGCGGCTTTGATGTTGGCCGCGCTCAGACCGCCTGCGAGAATCAGCTCCGAGCGGTGGGCAAGCTCGCCCGCACTGCTCCAGTCGCAAGGCAGTCCGCTACCGCTTTCCGCTGCCTCGAACAGCATGCGCAGCGGTAGCTGGCGGGAACCGGTGTGCTCTCTGAACACCGGCAACAGCGCAAGCGATGCCGGCAATGCCAACCCTGCCAGGTCTTGCGCATCCGTCTGCAATACATCGGGTCGGAACACTTCGAGGATCTCATCGAGCGTTCGTTGCGTCGGCTGGCGGGTCACGGCGATGCAGCTCAACCGCCCGCGTGCAGGGGCTGCGAGCTTTGCAGCGACGGCGGGGGTCAGCTGCCGTACCGAACTTGCGAAAACGAAACCAAGTGCGTCCACGCCGGCTTCCACGGCACAGGCGACGGCATCCGGCGTCGTCATCCCGCAAATCTTGATCCATGTCATCGCGGCGCACACAGCGAGGCGGCCCGACCCGCCCGAAGCAGCGCCGCGGCGAGCGCACCGGGATTGGGCTCCTGCATCAGCGCGCTGCCAACGAGAGCATACCGGTACCCCGCGCGGACGATGCGGTCGGCATCCTCCGCGGCGGTCACGCCGCTTTCGGCCACGTGCGGCACGTCGGGCGGCAGCAAAGCGGCGAGTGCCTCGAGGCGCTGCGGAACGATGCGAAGCGTTGCAAGATCGCGGCAATTCAACCCTGCCAGAAGCGGTGCGGTACTGCCCGCGCTCGGCGGCCGCCTGCCGATCAGGCTCCGCATGATCGCCAGATCCGCCTCGTCAAAGGCCTCGAGCAGGACGAACAATCCGAGCTTCGCGGCACACTCGAGCAGGTGCTCGATCTGGGGTGGCGGCAGCAGGCGCACGATGATCAGGACACCGCCGGCGCCGGCAACCCGGGCCTCGAGCAGCTGATAGCTGTCGACGAGGAAATCCTTGCGCATTGCCGGGATGCCGAGCGGGAGGAGCGTTTCCGCCGCCACGCGCAGATGCGTCAGCGAGCCATCAAACCGGCTGGGCTCCGTCAGAATCGAAATGGCGGCGGCGCCGGCCCGCGCATACGCGCGCACGTGGCTCGCCACATCGGTCGCGGTGCCAGCGAGGCGCCCGAGGGACGGGGAGCGCAGCTTCACTTCCGCGATCAGATCGAAGCCTGCGGCGCTGGGGCGCAATGGCGGTGGCGCCGGCGAGGCGATTGCGCTCTCCCAGAGCACAGCTTCCGGGCAGCTGCGTCTGGCGGCTGCCACCCGCTCACGGCTGCTCGCGGCCATCTCGCTCAGGAAATCGGTCACGTGCGCATGCGCTCCTGCTGCGCGAACGTGCCGAGCGCCTCGAGCACCCGGCCGCCGGCGCCGCTTTCGATCGCATCCACTGCACACTCGAGCGCCTCCCGCGGACGGCGGGCGCGGCCGCAGACCTCCAGGGCGAGTGCCGTTCCCAACACCAGGCAGTCCCGGTGTGCACCGCGTTCCATTTCGATCAACACCGCCTTGATGGCCCGCGCGTTGTAGCGGGCGTCCCCACCCGCCAGCGCGGCCCGCGAGCTCAGCGCCAATCCATAGTCCTGCGGATGGCGAACCTGGGTGTCGAAATGCCCCGGTCGCACATCGAACAGGGTAAACGGACCGACGGGTGTCGGCTCGTCCCACCCGTCCGCACCATGCACGACGAACGTGCGCTCGATGTCCATTCCCGTGAGTGTCTGCGCCAGCAGCGTTGCCGCCTCGAGACTGAACGCGCCGATGAGGTGGAACGGGGGCTGCGCCGGATTCGTGAGCGGCCCCAGGATGTTGAAAATGGTGCGCACGCCAAGGGCCGCCCGCACGGGAGCGATCGAATGCATCACCGGATGATAGTGAGGGGCGTAGAGGAACGTGAAGTTGGCTGCCGCGAAGCAACGCCCCGCGGCGCGCTCATCCAGCGGCATCGTCAGGCCCAGCTCCTCGAGGACGTCGGCGCTGCCGGCCCGACTGGAGACGGAGCGGTTCCCGTGCTTGAGAACGGGCACGCCGCACGCTGCGGTCAGCAGTGCGGTACCGGTCGAGATATTGAGACTGCCGGACGCATCCCCCCCGGTACCGACGACGTCCATCGCACGCAGATTCTGTGGAAGCAGCGGGCGACGCGCGACGCGGCGCATCGCCAGAGCAAAGCCACGCACCTCCTCGGCAACCACGCCCTTCATGCGCAGTGCCGCGAGAATGGCACCCGCGAGGGCGGGAGCGGTGCCCGGCTCCGTCAGCTGGGCAAACAAATCCTGCGCCTCGGCTTGCGCAAGGCTGCGCCGCTCCAGCAGCTTTTCCAGCGCTTCACGCAGCGGAGGCATCGAACGCACCAAGGGTTGCGCGCGAGCGCCTGCCCGCCGCGAGCACGAGGAAGTTCTGCATCAGGCGCAGTCCCTGCGGAGTCAGAATGCTTTCCGGATGGAACTGCACCCCTTCGACGACCCATTCACGATGTCGCACGCCCATGACCTCCCCCTCGGCGGTCCGGGCAGTCACTTCGAGCTGCGGCGGCATCGAGTCGGGCGCGGCAATGAGGGAGTGATAGCGTCCGACCTCACAGGGCTGGGGCAAACCGCTGAACAGCCCGTGTCCATCGTGTTCGATGAGTGAGGTCTTGCCGTGCATGAGGCGTCCCGCGCGCACGACTCTGCCACCAAACACTTCCACGATCGCCTGATGTCCGAGACAGACACCCAGCAGCGGAATCTGACCGGCGAATGCACGGATCATGTCCATGGAGATGCCGGCGTCGCGAGGCGTTCCGGGCCCGGGTGAGATGCACAGGTGCGTGGGCGCGAGCTCGCGGACCGCAGCCGGCGTGATCGCATCATTGCGGTATACCTGCACGTCGGCGCCGAGCACGAGGAAGCCCTGCACCAGGTTGTAGGTGAAGGAGTCGTAGTTGTCGATCAGCACGAGCCGTGGTTTCACAAGCCGCTCTCCGCGAGCTGCAGCGCCCGCACCATCGCCCCGCTCTTGGCGAGCACCTCGGCGTGCTCGGTTTCGGCGACACTGTCCGCCACGATCCCGGCCCCCGCCTGAAAGCTGTACGTATCGCCGCAGAACACCAGCGTCCGGATCGTGATCGCATGATCCATGTCGCCGCGCGCGCCGAAATAGCCCACGGTGCCGCCGTACAGACCGCGATTGCTGGGCTCGAGCTCGTCGATGAGCTGCATGGCGCGCACTTTGGGGGCTCCGACCAGTGTCCCCGCGGGAAACGCCGCGGCAAACAGATCGAATGCATCGCGATCCTCGGCAAGCTCGCCGTGCACGCCGCTGACCATGTGCATCACATGGCTGTAGCGCTCGATGGCCCGGAACGGATCAACCCGCACGCTGCCGGCGCGCGCCACGCGACCGAGATCGTTGCGCGCCAGATCGACGAGCATGACGTGCTCGGCGTTCTCCTTCGGGTCGGCGAGCAGCTCGACTTCGCGCTCCCTGTCGAGCGCGGGATCTTCGGCCCGCGCTCGCGTGCCGGCGATGGGTCGCAGCTGGGCCCGGCGTCCCTGCAGCTTGACGAGCGCCTCCGGTGAGGAGCCGACGACGGTGACCTCTCCCAGCGCGCAGTAGTACATGTACGGCGAGGGGTTGATGAGGCGCAGTGCCCGATAGACCTGAAACGGATGCAGCTCGTGGCGTCCCGCAAAACGGGCGGAGAGCACCAGCTGATAGACATCACCGGCCGCGATGTATTCCTGCGTGCGTGCGACGTTGGCCAGATATTCGGCGCGTGCAAATTCGGCCGCGGGCGGGGCGTATCCCCCGCCTGCGGCTGCCCGCGGCAATGCGCCATGCAACGCCCGGATCACTTCCCCGCGCAACGACTGTCGTTCCTGCGCCGATCCGGCATGCAGCAGTGCAATTCCCCGGGTGAGATGATCGAACACCAACAGGGAGCGCGGGGCCACATAGTGCAGGGTCGGTGCAGCGCTTGCGATCCTTGCCGGCAGATGCTCGAACAACCGGACGATGTCGTACGCGCAATAGCCGACCAGGCCTCCGGCCAGCGGCACGCCCGCGATGGCGGGCTGCGGCTGCGGCGCCAGCTGCAGGGCTTGCCGCAGTCCCGCCAGCAGCTGTGCCTGGCCGCCGGGCACCGGCAGGCATCGCGCGCCGATGTGCATCCCCTGTCGGTCGAGCTTCACCTCCAGAGCATCGCCAAAGCCGATGAAGGAGTAGCGGCCCAGCCGCTCCCCGCCCTCGACGCTCTCCAGCAGAAACCGTGGCGCGAATGCGGCGAGCTTGAGGAAGGCCGACACCGGCGTATCGAGATCGCCCGGAATGTCGAACGGTGGTTTCAATCTTTGCTCCACGTGCGCATCATTCGCAACTCTGGCGACGTAGTTCCAACCGCGCCCCCTGAACGCAAAAAACCCATCCCGGGGAGCCGGAGATGGGTTCAGGTGCTTGGAAAACCTTTGACGGAAAAAAGCGCAGCGACCGTGCCCACTCCTTCAGGAGAGGCGCCACCACCAGTTGAGCCGGGTTGCAAGCTGCTGCTGTGACATCGCAAACGAGTATGGCTGGGCGGCGGCTCGGGCGTCAAGCCGGATACAATGCCCGTTCCGATATCGAGCTGGAGGCGCTCCGTGAGTTTCAAAAAGCTGCTGGCGAGCTGGGAGGAGGCGGCCGCGTCGCCGCTGACCGCGACGCAGTATGCGGTCCGGTTGACTCTGGATGATGCCGCGCAATTGCACGCACTGGCGCAGATGTTCCCCGGCAGGACCGCGGAGCAGTTGCTCACCGATCTGCTGAGCGTCGCTCTGCAGGAGCTCGCCACCGCCATGCCGTATGTCGCCGGACGCAGGGTGATCTCGACCGACGAGCAGGGCGATCCGGTCTACGAGGACATTGGGGCCACGCCCCGCTTCATGGAGCTGACACGCAGCCACCGCAGCAAGCTCGAGGCGGACCTGAAACAGAAAAGTTAGCCGTGCGCGCGGCGCTGGCTGCCGCAACATCTCAAGGAGATGGAACATGCCCTCATTCGATGTGGTTTCGGAGCTCAATGCCCATGAGGTCGCGAACGCCGTCGATCAGGCGAACCGCGAGCTCGCACAGCGCTTCGACTTCAAGGACACGGGCGCCACGTACGAGCTGACCGACCTCAGCGTCACCCTGCGCGCGCAGGTGGATTTTCAGCTCAAGCAGATGCTCGAGATCCTGAAGCTGCGGCTGTCCAAGCGCGGCATCGATCTGGCCTGTGTGGAGGCGAAAGAGCCGCAAACGACGCTGTCGTCCGCCCAGCAGGAAGTCGCCCTGAAACATGGAATCGACCAGGAAAGTGGCAAGAAAATCACGCGGCTCATCAAGGATTCCAGGCTGAAGGTGCAGGCAGCCCTGCAGGGCGAAAAGGTGCGCATCACGGGCAAGCAGCGCGACGATCTGCAGCAGGCGATGCACTTGCTGCGCACCGCGAAGCTGGAAGTGCCGCTGCAATTCAACAACTTCCGCGACTAACGCAGCCGCTGCAGCCGCGTCGGGCGCCGCGATCAGGTTCATTTGGCAGCGGCGAGCGCCTTGCACAGCCCTTGCGTGGCGTCCACCACGCTCGGTCCGAGTCGGGTCAATCGCTGGTCCTCGAACGCAATCAACCTGCCGGTACGCACCGCTTTCAGCGAGGCGAAGCGCTTCCAGTCCGCCAGCCATTCGTTCGCGGCCCCCGGCGGAGCTGCGGCAACGATGATGTCGGGATCGCGCGCGATGACCGCCTCAACGTCGACCGCGGGGCTCAGGTCGGGCAGATCGCCGAACACGTTGCGGGTGCCGCAGATTCGCAGCACATCGCTCATCAGCTCACGCCCCCCCACGGTGTAGACAGGGTGATTCCATACCTCCAGCAGCACGCGAGGTCCGTTCGGCCGGGCATACATGCGGGCGAGTCGGGCGAGGCGTGCCTCGAGCACGCTGGCCGCCGCGTCCGCGACTGCCGAGGTGTCGGCCAGCACGCCGAGCCGCCGGAGCGAGGCTGCAATGCTCGCCAGGGTGTCGACCTGCTGGCGATAGAGCGGAATTCTCATCCTGCCGATTTCCTCGATCTGCGCCGGATTGTCCCCTCCAGGCCAGACGACGGCGACCTCGGGGCGCAATGCGGCGAGGCGCTCGATGTCGATCGCGACCGCATCGCCGATCCGCGGCACGCGCCGTGCTGCCGGCGGCTCGACGGAATATTCGACGGTCGCGATCACATCGCTGCCGGCACCGGCGGCAAACAACATTTCGGTCGCGCCGGGTGCGAGGCTGGCGATGCGCCTGGGGTGTAACGGCACCGTGACACGCTGGTTCGTATCGTCGACGACGACCTTCGTGAGTTGGTCGGCTCCCATGGCAACGAGCGCTGCCGCGGCGGCCAGCAGGCCTGCGGCGAGCGCGGTGCGCGCGCGCGCGCGCGATGGGAGCGTCATCGCGGAACCGGGAGCGCGCCGCCCTCATGAGCGCAAGCCGGCAGACCTAGCGTGCGACCCGCCCACTGCATGATCAGCGCCAGCCGCGGCGAGCACAGGGACAGGCCCCGCTCGAAGTTGACCCAGCGCCACTCATTGTGCTCCGGACGGCCGAGCTCGGGGCGCACCGGCAGCGTGACGGCTTCGGTGGGTGTCTGCGCAATGTAGTAGCGCGCGATTTTCTTGTGACTGTACGGGGCAGTCTCCAGAAACACCTCGCCCCAGGTGAAGCGCAGGTCGCGAATCAGCGTCTCTTCCTCGACTTCGCGCCGGGCAGCCGTCAGGGGATCTTCAGCGCTTTCAACCAGCCCTTTCGGAAAGTCCCAGTTGCGATAGGCGCGCAGCATCAGGAACAGCCAGTCGTTGGCAGCAGGCCGCACGACGACGACTCCTGCGGATAGCCGGAACGCCATTCAAAGATCTCTTGCAATCGCTCCCTGCCAAGGATAGCTCAAACGCATCCAGGGGATGCCGGCCGCATCTTCTTGATGCGGCGCTGCCATGCGACCCCGCCATCCGGCCATGCGGCGCGGCCTCGCGGCCCCGGCGCGGCGGACCGTCGGCGTTGTGGCTCACCGGACCGTCGGCGTTGCGGCTCACCGCCTCTAGGCAGCCTGGGCCTGCGCCCCGCCGCTGTGGCGGGCACCCTCGAGCACCACCGCCACGGCATGCACCGTCGAGGCAATGCGTACGGCACTTTGCACGGCCTCGCGTCCGAGGCCGTGCTTGCGCAAGGTGCGCTCATGTGCGGCGACACATGTGCCACAGCCGTTGATGGCCGAGACCGCCAGCGACAGCAGCTCGAAGTCCTGCTTGTCGATGCCGGGGTTACCGATCACGTTCATGCGCAACCGTGCCGGCAGCTGCGCGTACTCCGGATCCTCCACCAGATGCAGGAAGCGGTAGTAGATGTTGTTCATGCCCATGATGGCGGCCGCGGAGCGGGCGCCGGTCCGATACGCGTCATCGAGATGAGCAGCCGCAAGACCGTCGATGTCATGGGCAAATGCCACGTTGCGCGAGGCGATCGCCGCGGCGAGCGCAATCGCCCAGATCTGCTTTTCGGCCAGTCCAGGGGCTCCCGCGGTCGTGAGCACGGTTGCAAGGTTGAGTTTGAGGTCTTTCGCGTAGTCGGGAATCGAGTCGCGGATGTCATCGAGCGTCAGCATGTGTCTTGTCCTTTCGTTGCCCCCGCACGCGAGGCGGCGGAGGCGTGGTAATGTTGGAGTGTCGCGAGTCGTTGAGTGTGCCTGCAGTGACTCATCCACTGGCTGCAGCGAACATCAGGCAGCCTGCAGCGTCTGCTCACCCGGCTGCCAGTTGCAGGGGCACAGCTCGTCCGTCTGCAGTGCGTCCAGCACCCGCAGCACTTCCTGCGGACTGCGCCCGACGTTCAGGTCGGTCACGTACACGAAGCGGATGACACCCTGCGGATCGACGATGTAGGTCGCCCGCTGCGCAACGCCTGCCTCCGGGTCGAGAATACCGAGGCTGCTTGCCAGCTCCCGCTTGATGTCCGCGAGCATCGGGAAAGGCAGGTCGCGCAACTCTTGCTTGTCGCGCCGCCAGGCGAGATGCACGAATTCGCTGTCGATGCTTACGCCCAGCACCTGTGCATCACGCGCCTTGAATTCCTTGTCGAGTTTGCCGAATGCGGCGATCTCGGTGGGGCACACGAACGTAAAGTCCTTGGGCCAGAAGAATACGATCCGCCATTTGCCCGGAAAGCTCTCCGCGGTGAACGGCCGGAAGGCCTGATCGAGATCGCTCGAGACGACGCCCGTCAGGGCGTACGCGGGAAATTTCTGTCCAATACCCAGCATGATTGAAGCTCCTTAGCGGTGATGATTGCAGTCCGTTGCTGCGGATGGGGCCAATCATGGGCCCTTCTGCACTATCGTTCCAATCGATTGATATGATCCTTTCGATCGTTTTGATCTATGATGACGGCGATGATCGAAATCAAGCTGAAGGACCTGCGCTACCTGGTGGCGCTCGCCGAGACCCGGCACTTCGGCCGCGCGGCCGAGCGCTGCTTCGTGAGCCAGCCGACGCTGTCCGCGCAGCTGCGGAAGCTCGAGGACGATCTGGGCGTGCAACTGATCGAGCGGCAGCCGAAAAACGTCAAACTGACCCAGGCGGGTGAGGAGGTCGTAGCGCGCGCGCGCCGCATCCTGGAGGCGACCGAGGAGGTGGTGACGCTCGCGCGCGCGCACCGCGACCCGTTGGCGGGCCGGCTGCGGGTGGCACTGTTGCCGACCATCGGCCCCTACCTTTTGCCGCGCCTGTCCCAGCCGGTACGCAAGGCCTTGCCGCGGCTCGAGCTCGGCCTCTACGAATACCAGACGGCGCAGATGCTGCAAAAACTCGAAGCAGGCGATATCGATCTCGGCATTCTCGCACTGCCGGTGCGTCTGGAAGGGCTTACGGCGCGCGAGTTGTACCGCGAATCCTTCAAGCTCGCGGTGCCCGAGCACCATCACCTGGCAAAGCGGGAGCACGTGCGCATCGAGGACCTCAACGGCGAGACCCTGATGCTCCTGGAGGACGGGCATTGCCTGCGCGATCAGGCGCTCGAGGTCTGCAGCCGCGTGGGTGCCCACGAGAAGCAGGATTTTCGCGCGACGAGCCTCGAGACGTTGCGTCAGATGGTCGCGACCGGCGCGGGCGTGACGTTGTTGCCGGAGTTGGCAACCCGCGGCGCCTATGGGCAGGCACGCGGGGTGGCCATCCGTCCGTTCGCGCGGCCCGTTCCCGTGCGACACGTTGGCGGCGTCTGGCGAAAGACGACCGCGCGGCTGCCGGCGATCGAGGCGCTTTGCGGGCTGATCGCGCGGCACACGAAGTAGCCCTTTTTGCTGCGCGCTGGGCATAATCCGCGCTTCGCAGGTGACCCGACGTGAATATGGCCGCTGCATGGACCCGGACCGTGACCGCCGTGCTGCTCTGGGGCGCTGTGCTGCTCTCGGACATCGCGATCGCGCACGCGGCAACACTGGCAGTTCAGGACGCCTGGATTCGGGCCGTGCCCGGGGCCAACGTGGCGGCGGCCTACCTGACGCTGCGAAACACCGGAGCGCAACCAGTCACGGTGACCGGCGTGCGCACCTCCGCCGCGGCACAGGCGATGATCCATGAAACGGTAGTCGAGAACGGCCTCGCGCGCATGCGGCCACACGAGCATGTGATCGTCCCCGCTGGTTCCACCGTCAAGCTTCAGCCTGGCGGCCTGCATGTCATGTTGCAAGGGCTGGCGCGACCCTTGGTGGTCGGCCAAACCGTGCCGCTCGAGCTTCTGCTGTCCAACGGAGATTCGCTGCAGGTAACAGCGACGGTCCGTCCGCTGAACGGCGCTTGAGGAGCGGCGGCTTGGGCCGGGAGAGCGCGCCACCGGATCACATCACGCCGTACGATCGATTCGCATGGAGCGATACCGATATCGAGCAACTGCTCGCCCACGGGCGCAACCCCCGTGAGCTCATCGCTTACTTCGGTGCAGCGGAGTATCGCGACCTCGTGCGGCTGGCGCAGCTTGGTGCGCGCACCCCAACTTCCGATCATGCCGTCCGGGTGTTCGTGGTCCCCGGGATCATGGGATCGCAGCTCGGCCTGAGAAGACCGCCTCCGTTGCCGAACGACATCCTGTGGCTCGATCCCATCGACATTGGCGTGGGTCGCCTTGCCGCGCTGCATGTCCCGACCGGTGCGCCGATCGTTCCGCTGGGGGTCGTCCTGTATTCCTATCTGCGCCTGAAGTTGCATCTGCGCGCGCGTGGTTTCGCCCCGCTGCTGTATGACTATGACTGGCGGCTCGGAGTGGATGAGCTCGGCCCGCAACTGGCGGCAGCCATCCGCGCCGATCCGGCGCAGCGGACCATGATCGTGGCGCACAGCATGGGCGGGCTTGTGAGTCGCGCCGCGCTCGCGCAGCCGGGCTTGCGCAAGGTCGAGCGCGTGGTGTTGTTGGGCACGCCCAACTCCGGCTCGTTCGCCCCGCTGCAGGCGCTGCGGGGCACCTATGCGGTGGTTCGCAAGATTGCCCGACTGACGACCAGGCAGTCTGCGGAAGCGCTGGCGGATGAAATATTCAACAGCTTTCCGAGCCTGTATCAGATGCTGCCGGTACGCACCCGCTCGAGCGAGCCGGATCTGTTCGATGCTGCGCAATGGCCACGGCGCGGGCCGCAACCCGATGCCGGACTTCTGCGCGCGGCGCGTGACATTCACGGCAAGCTTGCACCTGCAGATCAGCGGATCTGTGCCATCGTTGGTGTGGGTCAGGAAACGGTAACCGCCGCACGCCGGCATCGGGATCAGTTCATCTACACCGTCACGCGCCACGGAGACGGTACGGTGCCTGCGCTGAGTGCTGCCCTTCCCGGAGCGCAGATGCATTATGCGACCGTGCCGCACAGTGAGCTCACACGCCACCCGATCGTCGCGGCCGCCGTCACCGAGCTGCTGGCGACGGGCACCACGTTGCGCCTCAAGTCCGAATGGCAGACCAGCAGCACCGCGGAGGCGCACGTCAGCGATGCCCAGCTGCGCCGCATGCAGGCGGATAAGGTCGACTGGGCGCGGCTCGAAGCCAATGAGCGGCGGCAGTTTCTGCAGAATCTCAACGAGCCGCCAAAGTTGCACTTGCGCGTGCCGAAACGGACGAAGCAGCGGACGGCCGTGCGTCGGCGTCAGCGCAAACCATCATTCCGATGACGGGCGGGCACGATCGTCCTACTCGCTGACGGCGCTCAACCGCAGCCGCCGCGCCCCCAGTGTGTATCGCAGGCAACGCGCCCCCTCATGTGCATCGCGGGCGCTAGATCAACGCAGCGTCAGTCTCGAGCACGCTCGGTCCACCGTCGCGTACGACACGTGCCAGCGCGATCGCATGCGGCAGGATCTGGTCCGCGTAAAAGCGCGCGGTGCGAACCTTCGATTCATAGAACGGTTGCTCCGGCCCCTCGATTCGCGCCGTCGCAAGCGCTGCGGACTTCGCCATCAACCAGCCTCCGATCACGTAACCGCACAGCATCAGGTAAGGCACGGACACCGCCATCGCCGCGGCCGGTTGCGAGGCGAGCGCGCCAGTCAGCGAGTCGGTCGCCCCTTGCAGCAGCGCGGTCGCTTCCATGGCCGAGCCGCGAATCCCTGCGGTGAGCGGTGTCACCGCCAGCTGCTGCAGCTCGTCCCGCATCTCCACAATGAGCGCCGCCATCGCAGCTCCCTGATCGCGGCCGATCTTGCGCCCGATCAGATCGTTCGACTGGATGCCGGTCGTGCCCTCATAGATGGTCGTGATGCGCGCATCGCGGACGTATTGCGCAGCGCCGGTTTCCTCGATGAACCCCATACCGCCATGCACCTGCACGCCGATCCCGCACACCTGGTTACCGTTCTCCGTGCACCAGCCCTTCACGATGGGGATGAGCAGATCGGCGCGCTTCTGGGCACTTTGCCTTCGGCCGGCATCCGGGTGATGCGCGGCGAGGTCGAGTTGCAAAGCCCCATACAGCGCAAGCGCTCGCGATGCCTCGGTCAGCGATTTCATCGTCAACAGCATGCGTTTGATGTCGGGATGATGAATGATCGGCAAGCGCTCCTGCGCCTGTGCGCCCGGTGGTCTGCCCTGAATGCGCGTTCGTGCCCAGCTGAGCGCCTGCTGCAACGCGCGCTCCCCCACCGCATAACCCTCCAGGCCCACGGAAAGACGCGCCGTATTCATCATGATGAACATGTATTCCAGGCCGTGGTTGGGCTCGCCCACCAGGTACCCCAGGGCACCCTGCCGATCACCGTAGGCGAGCACGCACGTCGGACTTGCGTGTATGCCGAGCTTGTGCTCGATCGAGATGCAGCGAACCTCGTTGGGCTCGCCAAGGCTGCCATCGCTCTTGACCAGCACCTTGGGGACGATGAACAGGGAGATCCCCTTCACTCCGGCGGACGCGCCTTCGATCCGAGCCAACACCATGTGGATGATGTTGGAGGTGTAGTCGTGATCGCCCCAGGTGATGAAGATCTTCTGGCCAAACAGCCGGTAGTGATCCCCCTCAGGCACGGCACGGGTACGGATCTGGGCCAGATCGGAGCCGGCCTGTGGTTCGGTCAGATCCATGGTTCCGGTCCACTCGCCCCGCACCATGCGTGGCAGAAACAGACGCTTCTGCACCTCCGAGCCGCACAGCTCCAGGGCGTGAACCGCCCCATGGGTGAGCATCGGACACAGTTTGAATGCGAGGTTGGCCGAGGCCCAGATCTCTTGCACCGCCGTGACGAGCACCTGTGGCACCTGCTGTCCGCCGTATGCCGGGTCCGTTCCCAACTGCGGCCAGCCACCCTCGCTGAATTGCCGATACGCATCGCGGAAGCCGGCCACCGTTCGCACACCCTGAGCAGTCCAGGTAGCACCATGCTCATCGCCGGGCCGGTTCAGCGGATCGAGCACCGTTTCGCCAAAGCGGGCGGCCTCCTCCAGGATGGATGCGGCAAGCTGCGGGGAGTATTCCGCCAGTGCCGGGAATTCGGCCAGCTTTGCCGATTCCAGCAGTTCATCGAGCACGAAACGCAATTCCCTGAGCGGCGCGCGGTACATGGAAGTCCCCTTGGGGTGACAGGACGTAAGTGTAGCGCGGCCCGGGCCAATGCTACTCGCCGGTAACCTGCGGTGAAGCCGGACTCAGGCGCAGCCCATCGCCAGGGCAGGCACGATGTTCGCGGCGAGAAAATCCACGAAGTGCTGCACCCGCAGATCCGCCTCCAGCGAGGCCGGATACAGCGCATACAAGGCGGCGGAAGGCGGCACGGTCCATTGCGGCAAAACGAGCACCAGCCGGTTGGTTGCAAGTCCCTGCCGGCAGAGAAATTCCGGCAGCAACCCGATGCCCAGCCCCGCCGCGGTGGCGGCATGCAACACGGCCGGATCATTGACCGCCAGCTTCGGGGAAAGCGGCACTTCCGCGCGCTGGGCTCCCCGCTCGAGCCGAAGGTAACATTGCGGCTGCGTCGCGGACTCCGGCAGCAACAGATCGTGCGTCCGCAAATCTTCCGGCCCCGCCGGTGTGCCCCTGAGTTGCAGGTAGGCGCTCGCGGCACAGAGCAGCGCAGGCGGCGCTCCGAGGAGCCTGGCCGACAACGCATCGTCCCCGGCCGCTCGCGTGCGAATGGCGACGTCCCAGGGGTCGCTCGGCGCGCCGGCGCTCATCGTCACCTCCAGTGGGACCTGCGGGAAGCGTTCAAGGAAGCGCGGCACTAACGGGGTGAGCAGCACCCGACCGTAGGTCGGATCCGCCACGACGCGCAACGCACCGCTGAGCGGGGCCTGCAATCGCGCGATGAGGGTCCGGGCTGCCTCGACTTCCTCTGCCGCGCGCTTGGCATGTGGGTAGACGAGGTTGCCGGCGTGGGTCAGCGCGATCCGCCGCGTGGTGCGCTCCAAAAGCCGCACGCCCAGGGCCTTCTCCAGATCGGCGACCGCGCGGCTCACGGCGGCCTTGGGCACGCCAAGCGCACGCGCTGCGGCCGAGAATCCGTTTAGATCCGCGACTTTCGCCAGCACGGCGAGCTGAGCAGGCATCCAGATCAGGCTCAAATGTGTCTCGATCCTGTCTTACCGGCATCCATTGTTTCATCCCGAAGGCTCGACACCAAGCTTGCCGGGGTAGAATGCGCGGTTGCAACACTTCCCGGCGGGAAAGCCTGCCGCATCAGGAGACCTCATGAAGATTTCGGTGCACGCCCTGTCCGCTGACCTGTTCACATCGATCCTGAGCAATCTCTCCGCCCTGCTCGAGAAGGCAGCGGCGCATGCCGTGGCGAAGAAATACGACGCGGGAGTGCTGGTGGGCTCGCGGCTTGCTCCCGACATGCTCCCGCTGTCCCGACAGGTGCAGATCGCCTGCGATCTGGCGAAGAATTCGCTTGCGCGGCTCGCAGCGCAGGAATCGCCCCGCTTCGAGGACAACGAGAAGACGATCGAGGAACTGCGCCAACGCATCGCGCGCACCATCGATTACATCCAAAGTGTCCCGGCGGCAGCGCTCGAGGGCTGCGAGAGCCGTGACATCCAGGTCCCGGCGGGCGAGCGCACGCTGCACTTCAAGGGGCTGGCGTTTCTGCAGCGCTGGGCCATTCCCAACGTGTTCTTTCACGTCACCACCGCATATAACATCTTGCGGCACAACGGGGTCGAGATCGGCAAACGCGACTTTCTCGGGCCACTCGGCTGACAACGAACGCGGCGTGGCTCGAGCGGCGCGCAGCCGTGTGTTGAATATGACAAACCCTGCGCAATGCCGCGCGGGGCGCAGCCGCATCGCTCGAGAGAACGGGAGGGAAGTCACGGCGGCGCGCATCACGTCCTGCCAACCTATCACCAGCGCCGGCTTCACAGTCGGCCGTGATCGGTGCCTGTGGATGGGGAAGTCCTTGCAGCCTTCGAACGTCGTCACGATGAGCCCGCCGGCGAATGCGCCGGCCACCGCCCAAGCGCGCGGCACCGATGCGATCTCGATCGAATCGTTGGGTGCGCAGCTACGTGCGGCCCTGCCACCGTTTCGTGTGCATTCGATTTCGCTGTACGACGATTCCGGCAACGTGCTGTGGCTGAACGAAGGGGCACTCGGCCCGGACGAACACGCGCTCGTCATCGAGGCCGTGGAGACGCTCGGCCGGGAAATTTCGATGCCGTTTCACGAGAACGGTCTCGAGGACGGCCGCGTCGCCTTCTTCCTGGCTGTCCGGGCCCCGCAGGGTGCGCTGGTGGGCCTGGTCATGATCCTCGCCGATCGCAAGTCGATCGCGGAGGGTGCCGGCGAGCGAATGCTGACTGCGCACGTGCGCTCGCTCGTGCAGAAAATCGCGGTCTTGCTGCGGCCGTTGTCGGGTCGCACCACCAATACCGTCAAGACGTTGCCCGCGGTGCAACTCGAGCCGGAAACGAGTGCGGCACACGGCACGCGAGCCGCGGATTCCACCGCGATCACGCCCGCGCTGTCGAGCCATGCGCTGGAGGACATCCTCGAATTCGAGCTCACGCCCGATCTGGCGCCGGCGATGGCGCAGACCGGCACCCGGCGCGCGGTGCCACGCGGCGAGACAGACGCTACCGGCATTCATCCCGGTATCCTGACAGTCGCAACTGCGCGGCAAAGGGTGCTGGCCACCCAGCCGCCGAACATCGCGGTCGACTCGACGTCGGCCTCGGCCCTCGTGCCGACGTTGCCGGACGGAGTGACGATTGCACTCGAGGCACAAGCCTTCACCAAGCTGCGCTCCGGCGGTCGCACGCGGCGCTACGAGGTCACGGCCACGGTTGCGAATCGGGACATGCAGCATACGGCGTCGGTACCGGACAGGGTGGCCCTGCATCATCTGCTGTCATGGCTCGCCTCCCATCGCTCCGCCTGGAACACCGAGCCCACCAGCTTCACGCTCAACCTGTCGATCACGACGCTCGAGGATGAGCGCTTTCCGCAGTTCGTCGCCACCAATCTCAAGGCGCACGGGATTGCCGCCGAGAGCATCGGCTTCGAGATCGCCGAGGCGCTGTTCCTGCAACGGCGTGCGCAGATGGAGCGCTTCCTCGGCTTGTGCGACCGCATCGGCTGCTTCATCGTCATCGACGATTTCTCACTGGATTCATCGATCGTGAGCGTGCTGCGCTCGAAGGCCTTGCGCCTGGTGAAGATCGACCCGAAGCTGACCTCGGTTGCGATGAAGGACAAGGTAGCGCAGGCGATGGTTGTCGCAATCGCCCAGGCGGTGAAAGTGCTCGGAATACACTGCGCGGCCAAGCATGTCGATTCGCAGGCCACGCTGCAGTGGCTTACTGCGATTGGCTGCGATTTTGCCCAGGGGCCGGCGATCTCGCGGCGCCAGCCGCTGGATCGGGTGGCCTTCGGCGCGGCGGGCACACCGGCTCAGCGAGGCGGATAGCTCCTCGCACGCGGCGTAACTGGAGCTGCCGGCGGCGGATCCGTCGGGCGCGTCGCCCGCTGGTCCCCGCTCGGATAGGAAGCACGATCGCCGCTCGGATACGAGGCGCGATCTCCGCTGGGATAGGACGCATGATCCCCGCTGGGATAGGAGGCGCGGTCGCCACTAGGATAGGAAGCACGGTCGCCGGTTGGATACGAGGCGTGATCGTCGTTACGCGCGACCCGCTGGTCATCGGCCGACAAGACCTTTATATCGGCAGATGGCCGCGCCACGCTCAGCGCCTGGAATTCGGCCTTGCTCAGATATCCGTCCCGATTCGTATCGGCAAGTGTGAAGGCGGCGGCTACCTTCGGCTTGTTCGCCGCCTCGAGCGGCGAGATACGCCCGTCGCGATCCTGATCCAACTCGTCGAATGCTTTCTCGGACGTGTCGATCGAGGCAAGGCGCAGATCGAAACTGCGATCCGCAGCGCTCGGCTTAGCTGTCGCCCCCGGTGGGCGAGAATCAGAGCGGGGCGCGACGGAGGCAGATGAGCTCTGTGCAAGGGCTGCACCGCTCAGCGCGATCAGGACGGCGGCGGTAAATGCCTGATACGAACCTTTCATGTCGTTTCCTCCGCACTTGCGCTGCGTGCTTGCCGGGATCGGGGACAGATGCAAGCATCGCAAATGTCGTGCCGATTCGGTTTTGCGCGCACCGGCCCCCGGGGCGGCAACAAAGGCTTGAGCTGAGCTAGAACACCCAAGACCACCCGCCAGCGCGGCCCTGTTTCACACGACCCTCTTCCAACGCCCTTCCGCAGCGCACCGGTCCGTCAACGGTGCCGCAAACGAGGCGGTCTGCGACCATCCGAGGCTTGCGCGCGCCGATCGCGCACGAAAAGTCCGTGCCAATGACCTAAGCTTCCGGCATCTCCCGCCCTGTATCCGCCTTCGCATGCAGATGCTCGAAAAACTGCGCTCCAGTCGCAATTTCCTCTTCTGGAGCCTGCACACGGCGGGCTGGGGTGCCTACGCCGTTTCCCAGTATTTCGGCGCGCTGCTGTCGGAGAAGCCCGCAAGCTACGGCGAGGTCATCCTGGTGGCCGCGGTGGCCGGCTTCATCCTGTCCATTCCGATGCGTTTCATCTACCGCAGACTGTGGGGACGCTCACCGCGGGTTTATTTTTTCGGCGTGCTGCTCACCTGTTACGTCACCGGACTGGCGCTGCGCACCGTGATCAATCTCGCCTACGTGCAGCTCGTCGAGCCGGACTGGCAGTTCAAAACACTGTTCGAGCTGTTCGGCGGCGCACTGTCGATGACCTATCTGCTGTTGTGCTGGAGCGCCCTGTATTTCGGAATCAAATATTACGAGGTGCAGCAGAAACAACAGGCGGCGACCCTCAAGGCGGCGGCATTGGCCCAGGAGGCGCAGCTGAAGATGCTGCGCTACCAGCTCAATCCGCATTTCCTGTTCAACACCCTGAATGCGATCTCGACGCTGATTCTCGACAATCAGAACCGCAAGGCGAACCATGCGGTGACCCGGCTGTCGGAATTTCTGCGTTACACGCTCGATCAGGATCCGGTGAAGAAGGTCACGCTGCGCCAGGAAATCGAGGCCCTCGATCTGTACCTGGGCACGGAGCGCCTGCGCTTCGGCGAGCGCTTGCGCCTGGAATATGCCATCGATGGCGGCGCACTCGAGGCGCTCGTGCCCAGCCTGCTGTTGCAGCCGTTGCTGGAGAATGCGTTGAAGTACGCTGTTTCGTCCCGCGAACAGGGCGGCTCGATCCGCATCGAAGGTCGCACCCGGGGCGTGATGCTCGAAATCAGCGTGATCGATGACGGACCCGGGCTGCGCAACGGCGCGCCATCGGGGGAGCGCCGCGGCGTGGGCTTGCGCAACACCCGTGAGCGGCTGGCGGTGCTCTACGGAGAGAATCATCGCTTTGCGGTGCTCAACAGCCATCCGGGATTGCGGGTCGACATGGCGCTGCCGCTCGAGATCGCCGCCGAACCGACCCTGTCGGCACCGCAACCGCGATCCGTGCGCGGCGAGCCGGTGCGCGCATGAAAATCAGCACCATCATCGTCGATGACGAAGCGCTGTCGCGCCGCGGAATCGAGATCCGCCTGCTGCGCGCAGGGGATTTCGAGGTGTTGTCGCAGTGCGCCAACGGGCGCGAGGCGCTCGCGGCGATCCAGCAGCACCGGCCGGATGTGGTGTTCCTCGATATCCAGATGCCCGGCATGAGCGGGTTCGAGGTTCTCAAGGAGTTGCCCCAGGAATCTCTGCCGACGATCGTATTCGTGACGGCATTCGATCAATACGCCATCCGGGCATTCGAGGCGCGTGCAGTCGATTACGTGCTCAAACCGATCGATGACGGCCGGTTCCAGGCAGCGCTCGAGCGTGTGCGCCAACAGGTCCACTCGCGGGCGGCGCAGTCCCAGAGAGACCGGCTGGTGCAGATCATCGCCGAACTCACCGGCTCCGGCGAGCTCGCACTGGAGGAACTGCTGACGCGCGGCCCGAAGGTGGCCGAGTCGCATCGCCCCGCGATACTGCCGATCCGTCAGGGGCGCGAGACCGTGCGCGTGCCGATCGAGAGCATCGAGTGGATCGACGCGGCGGGCGACTACATGTGCGTTCACGCCGGCGGCAATACCCATATTCTTCGGGGCACCATGAAGGAGCTCGAGGAAGTGTTGGATCCGAAACTGTTCCAGCGGGTACACCGTTCGACGATCGTCAATCTGCGCCTGGTGAAAAGTCTGCGCGCGCACATGAACGGTGAATATTTTCTCACTCTGGCAGGCGGTCACGAGCTGAAGCTCTCGCGCACCTACCGCGACAAAGTCGAATATTTCCTGCGCGGCGCGAACTGACAGCATCGGCGCACCGTGCACGGAACGCTCGGACGACTGCGTCAACGCATCGCATTACCACGCGCAACGTCACCGTTTGCGCACCGCTCGCCCCCCCCGCCGAGGTCAACTGTGACGGGCGTCACGGAGTGCGGCCCGCGCTGCCGATTTGTGAGGCATCGCGCAGGTAGCGCGGTAGCCTCGCTGCAGGATACGCACGAGTCTCTCTCACCGGACGTCCTCTAAAGTATGGAAGCAGCGTCGCGCCCCGTTCCCGAGACCTCGTCGGACCCATTGCCGGAGGAATCTGCGGCAGCGGTTACGCCAGGCTCTGCCCGGGGTGTACCCGGCTCTGCCGGGGATGTACCAGGCGCTGCCGGGGATGTACCAGGCTCTGCCGGGATGTAAGAGCTCTGCCGGCGATGTACCAGGCGCTGCGCCGGCTAAACCAGGCGTTGCGGCGGGAGCTTTGTCGGTGGAACTCCCTGCCGAGGCGGTGCTGGATGCCGAACTGCTGCTCGGCGCGGACTACGCAGCTCTTAACTCGAATGGCCGGCCAACCTTTGCGGCCGCGCCCGGCGCTGCTCTGGGGATGGGCTCTCCACAGGCGGCCGACACCGCGCCCACCGCGGGCACTGCCGTCGCCCCGAGCATTTCCCCTGCCGTGGGCATTGCCCTCACTCCGCGCGTTCCGCCCGCTCCACGTACGCTTCCAGCTGCGAGCACTGCGCCAGTGGCAGGCCCTGCCATGGATCGCGATTTCATCGCCCGCAACCAGATCGTCGAGCGCTATATTTCGGGGCGGCTGCCGCTGAAGGGAGCGACCGATTTCGAGCGTTTCTGCCGCGACAATCCGCACATCCTGGATGAGCTGGGACTGCCCGAACGAGTCAACGCGGGTTTGCGGCTGTTGGACGCAAGCGGCAAGCCGGAGCCCTGGCAGGTCGCGCCGCCGTCGCGCTGGCTCAAGCCCCAGTGGTTTCTCGGCCTCACAGCCGCCGTATTCGCGTTGACCGTGGCACTGGCCATCCTCGCGAATGCGGGTGCCATGAAATCGCAAAGGATTCTGCAACTGCAGAAACAGGCTGCCGAAAAGCAGCTCGACCCTGCCACGAGCACGCGCACGATCCGGCTCATGCCAAGCCGCGATGGTGCATCGAACGTGCCGGCGGTGATCATCGGCGGACGGGAGGCGGAGTTGGTCGACTTCAGAATCGACGAGACACGCTCGCCCTACAAGACGTTTCGCATCACTCTCGATCGCATCGACCAGGGCCGAGTCGCGGTGCTGCACAATCTGCTCAAGGATTCGAACGGCCATCTGCGCGTGGCCTTGAACAGTTCCGCCCTGGGCCCCGGAAACTATCAGCTCACGATCGAGGGCCTGTCCTGGCGCGGCGAGCCCGAGCCGGACTCCTGGGTAACGATCGGCGTGCAGCACTAAAGTCGCGCCCGAATGTGATGCGCGTCTCGGAGCAGGCGATGGCGCACCCGACCGATCGAAATGCGTCGCAAACCCGGAACGCTAACACGCTCGTACTGGCACGCCTGCCCTACACTTATGCTGTCAGTCGCAGGTTCTGCGGTTCTCGAGGTCTCATGGCTAACCCGGAAGAGGGCCGGCGGTCGGAAGCACCGGTGCCGCTGCCGAGCACCGATGTGTTCGTCGCGCGTCAGCCGATCTATGACGCCGCCATGTCCGTCATGGCCTTCGAGCTGCTGTACCGCCATTCGCCGATCGCCTCCCAGGCTCACATCAGCGATCCGCGCCAGGCAACCCTCGAGGTGATCTCCAGCGCCGCACTCGAAATCGGTTTGGATCGGCTCTCGAACGGTCAGCCGGTACACATCAACTTTCCGACGCAGTTGCTGGTGGACGTGCCCGATCTGCCCCTGAAGCCTTCGCAGGTGGTCATCGAGGTGCTGGAGGATGTCCGCGCCGATCCCGAGATCATCGCCGGCATCCTCAAGTTGCGCGCCCGCGGACACCGCATCGCCCTCGATGATTATTCGCCAAGAGTCAGCGACGCGCGGCTTCTTGAGTTCGCGGACATCGTCAAACTGGAAGTCCCGGGCACCCCGACCCAGGAGATTGCCCGACTCGTCAAGGAGCTCAAGCCACGGGGCCTGCAGCTGATCGCCGAGACGGTCGAAACGCCGGAGCAGTTCGAAAGCTGCATCGCCATGGGCTTCGACGGCTTCCAGGGCTACTTTCTGCAGCACCCACAGACCTTCCGCGCCAGGCGCGTGCCGTCCAGCCGCCTCGGTACCCTGCGCCTGGTCGCCTCCGTGCAGAACGATGATTTTTCCATCGACGAGGTCGAACAGCTCCTCAGCCAGAACGTATCGATGTCCTATCACGTTCTGCGCTGCATCAACTCGAGCTACTACAACCTGCCACGCAAGATCGGCTCCATTCGACAAGCCATCGTCATCCTGGGAATCCAGCAGTTGCGCCAGCTGTGCACACTGCTGTGCCTGCAGGGTTTCGACGATCGTCCTCCGAGCCTGTTCATCAACGCGATGACGCGCGCCCGCATGTGCGAGCAGCTCGGCCGTCTGGGCGGCGCCACGGACACCGGTCCCTTTTTCATCACTGGCCTGTTCTCCCTTCTGAACGCGCTCGTCGGGATGCCGATCGAAAAGATCGTCGAAGAGCTGCCACTGGCGCCTGCGATTGCGCGAGCACTGGTGGGTGGCGAAGGCGATCTCGGGGAGGCGCTGCAATGCACCCGCGCTTATGAGCGGGCCGCCTGGGATCAGGCGGTCTACCGACAGCTCGCACCCTCGCTGATTCGCGCCGCGTACGTGGATGCCCTGTTCTGGGCGGAACGCGCGCGCCTGCTCATATCCAAATAGCAACTTGCCGGGCTAGCCGGCGCGCAGGGTCCATAACGGCGGCTGTCTCAGGACCGAACGCGTGGCAAGCCAGCCGGTCGCTGCCACGAGTAGCGCTCCTCCGACGATTCCCAGCACACATGCCGGTGCGTCGAATGCATAAGGCAACTGCAGGGTTCGTGTATCGATGAAGTAGGCCGCGATCGATGCGCCCACTGCCGCAAGCAACCCCGCCAGCAACCCGAGCGTCACGAATTCCGCCAGGACCCCCTGCAGAATCGTCGCGCGCGGCGCCCCGAAGGTGCGCAACATCGCATTTTCATAGCGCCGCTCGTCACGGCTGGCTTGCACCGCCGCCAACAGCACGGTCAGTCCCGCACACAGCGTAAAGAGGAATACGCTTTGCACGGCCTTGACCGCCTTGTCGAGGATCGACCGCACCTGCATCAGCAACCCGTCGATGTCGAAGATCGACACGCTTGGAAACCTTCGCGCAAGTTGCGCGAGCGAGCGGGCATCCTGGGCGCTCAGCCTGGCGCTCGTGATGTAGGTTCCCGCGGTCTTTTCGAGCACGCCGGGGGCGAATACGACGAAGAAGTTGGGCTGGAAGCTGTCCCACTTCACCTTGCGGATGCTCGCCACCTGCACCTGGAAGCGCTCGCCGCCCACATCGAAGGTGAGCTGATCGCCCACCCGGACATGCAATGAATCCTGGAATTCGCTGGCCAGTGATACCAGCGGCTTACCGTAATCCGCAGGCGTCCACCATTTACCTGCGATGAGGCGATTGTCGGCACCCGGCTCGGCAGCCCAGGTGAGGTTCTGTTCCCGCGTGGCGAAATTCTCAGCCTCTTCGCCATCGAATTTCATGCTGTCGACCGGGCGGCCGCGGATCGCAGTGAGCCTGCCGCGCACCATCGGCAGGACGCGTGCCGTGCGGGCGCCGTGTGCCTGCAGAAAATGGATGAATGGCTCGCGCTCGCCGGGTGGAATGTTGATGAAGAAGTAGTTGGGAAGGTCCGCCGGCAGACTGTGGCGCCAGTCCCGATCCAGATGATTGCGCACGATGCTCAGCACCAGCAGCACCATGATACCGGTCGCGAAGGCGACGATCTGCACGACACTCTCTGCGCGCCGGCGGCTCAGATTGGCTACCCCGAAGCGCCATGCGACGCCGACGCGCCCACGCAGTCTGCCTGCCAGCAGCACCAGTAGCGCCCCGGCCGCGCTCACCACGAGCACGAAGGCGGCCAATCCGGCGGTGAACCAAATGAATAGCCGCAGCTCGCGCACCACCCAGAACACGAGAAAGGCAATCGCGGCTACTGCCGGGCCGAATGCCAGCCATATCAGCGGCGGCGGCGGCCCAATGTCCCGCCTCAGGACCCGAAGCGCGGGAACCCTCGAGAGTTGTATCAGGGGAGGCATCGCGAATCCGCCCAAAACCGTTACGGCCGTCATGAGACCGACAGCAGCCGGTTCGAGACTCGCCGGCGGCAAATCGACGACCAGCAAGCCATGCAGAGTACTCAACAGCCACTCCTGCGCGAGGAAGCCCACCGCGCAGCCAACGACCGAACCGCATACCGCGACGGCGAGCAGCTGCACGGCGCTGACGCTCAGCGTGAAGGCACGGCTCGCTCCCAGGGTTTTCAGGAGTGCGACACTGTCGAGGTGCCGGCGCACGTACTGCCGGGCGGACATCGCAACGGCAATGGCGCAGAGCAACACGCTCACCAGACTCGCAAGGCTGAGAAACCGGCCGGCCCGCTCCACGGCGTTGCGGATCTGCGGACTGGCATCGGTCACGTCATGAAGGCGCTCGCGGGGCTGCTTGTGCGCCACCAGCCAGAGCTTGAAAGCGTCGATTTTCGCCCGCTCGCCGGCAAACAGCAGTCGATAACTCACCCGGCTGCCGGGCTGAATGAGCTGCGTGGCCGGCAGATCCGCCTCGTTCATCAACAGCGTCGGTGCCAGCTCCGCAAACGTCCCGCCCTGATCTGGACGTGAGATGAGAACATTCCCCACGCGGAGCGTAGCGGCGCCGATGGAGATTTCCGAACCCAGCTGCGCACCGATCGCGGCGAGCAGTCGCGAATCCGGCCAGACCTCCCCGCGCGGGGGAATTTCGTGCGTCGGGTGGCCCGGGACGAACGGCTCATTGGCAATGAATACCTGGCCGCGAAGCGGATAGCCTGCCGTCACGGCGCGCAGGTTGGTGAGCTGACTGCGCTCGCCATTGAATACCACGCTCAACAGCGCAGTATTGCGTGCAGTTGCAAGTCTCCGACGCGCGGCTTCCGCGGCGTATTCGCCACTTAAAGGCTGGGGCGAGCCCAGGCGCAAATCCGCGGCAAGCACCTGGCTCGCCTGCAGCGCGACCGCATTGCTGATGCGGCTGACGAGAAACCCGACACCGGTCAGGGCCGCCACCGCGATCGTGATCGCGAGCAGCAGGACACCCAACTCGCCGGATCGCCATTCGCGCCGCAGAGATCGACAGGCGAGTGCGATCGCGCGCATCACCTCAGGCCAGCCGGCCTGCCTCCATGCGGATGATTCGAGTGCAGCGCGATGACAGATCCAGATCGTGAGTCACGAGCACCAGGGTCGTGTGCGTGCTCGTATTGAGCTCGAACAGTAGCTCTCCGACCCGTCCACCGGTCACCGTGTCGAGGTTGCCGGTCGGCTCGTCGGCAAACAGGACTGCCGGTCGGGTGACGAAGGCACGGGCGAGCGCCACCCGCTGCTGCTCCCCGCCGGAGAGCTGGCGGGGATAGTGACCGGTACGGGAGCGCAATCCGACCCGCTCGAGCGTTTCGAGCGCGGCAGGACGTGCGCGCGCGGAACCGGCAAGCTCCAGGGGCAGCATGACGTTCTCGAGTGCCGTAAGAGCGGGAATGAGATGAAAGGATTGGAAGACGAATCCAACCCGGTGCGCTCTGAGCCGTGCCCGGCCGTCCTCGTCGAGGAGCGTTAGATCCTGTCCATCGAGCACCACCCGCCCGGTGCTGGGTAGATCGAGGCCGGCAAGCAGCGCGAGCAAAGTGGACTTGCCCGCCCCGGAGGGGCCGACGATGGCCACCGATTCGCCGGCTGCGATGTCGAGCGTCACGTCGTGCACAATAGTCAGCGAACCTTCGGGACTGCTAACCTGCTTGGTGAGGTTTTCGGCCTTGAGAACGCTGTCACGAGTGATGGGCGCCTGCGCGCTCGGCATCGGCTTTTGGGTCATCGCGCTCCAGAACGCGGCGGCGTCCGATCGAGCCATCCTCATCTTCGGCGACAGTCTGAGTGCCGCCTACGGCCTTTCGCCAGAGCAAGGGTGGGTAGCACTGCTGGACAAGCGGCTACGGGCTCAAGGTTACGGGTACGAGGTCGTGAACGCCAGCATCAGCGGCGAGACCACCAGTGGCGGGCTGCAACGACTGCCCCGAGCCCTCGAGCTGCACAAGCCCCAGATCGTCGTGCTGGAGCTGGGAGCGAACGACGCCCTGCGCGGATTGCCGCTGGCGCAGACGAAGGACAATCTCGACCGGATGCTCCAGCTGGTCAAACGCGAGGGCGCCCGCATTCTGCTCGTCGGTATGCGAATTCCTCCCAACTACGGTCCGCGCTATGGCGCCGAGTTCGAACGCATGTACACCGATCTCGCGGCAAGCTATCACGTGGTGCTCGTGCCTTTCCTGCTCGAATCCGTTGCGCTGGACTCCGCGCGGATGCAGGCAGATGGAATGCACCCGAATGCCCGCGGTGAACCTGCGGTACTGGATACACTCTGGCCGAAGCTCGAGCCATTACTGAAGAAAAATCACTGAGGGGGTTTCGATGGACAGGATCTGGTTGAAGTCATACCCGCCCGGTGTACCGGCGCAGATCGACCCTGGCAAGCTGCGCTCGCTGCGCGATCTAATTGAACACAGCTGTGCGCAGCACGCCCGCTCCGTGGCCTACGTGCAGCTTGGCCGCTCGCTCACCTACCGGGACCTCGAGCGCCTGTCACGTCATTTCGCCGCATGGCTGCAAAAGTCCGCCGGACTCACCAAGGGCGATCGGTTCGCGATCATGCTGCCGAACGTACTGCAGTATCCGATTGCCATGTTCGGAGCGTTGCGCAGTGGCCTCGTCGTGGTCAATACGAATCCGCTGTATACGCCCGCCGAACTGGAGCACCAGCTCAATGATTCCGGCGCAACCGCGATCCTGGTGCTCGAAAATTTCGCACACGTCGTGGCGAAGGTGCTGCCCCGGACCAAGCTGCGCCACGTGCTCGTGACGGCCGCCGGTGATTTTCTCGGTTTCCCGAAGTCTGCCCTCGTCAATTTCGTCGTGCGCCACAGGCGCAAGCAGGTTCCACCCTGGCACATCGACAGGGTAGTGGACTTCAAGTCCGTGATCTCGCTCGGCAAACGCTTGAGATTCGAGCCCGTGCAAATCGAACCCGAGGACCTCGCATACCTTCAGTACACCGGTGGCACGACAGGCGTCGCGAAGGGCGCAATGCTCACTCACGGCAACATCTGCGCCAACATACAGCAGGCGGAGGCCTGGGTCGGGCCGCAATTCGCGCACACGCCGGCGACTCTCGTCACACCCATACCGCTCTACCACATCTTCGCTCTCACCGCGAATTGCCTGCTATTCGTGCGCCTAGGATGGAAGAATGTGCTCATCATCAACCCCAGGGACTTTCCGGCTGTCATCCGGGAATTGAAACAGCATCCCTTTGACTTCATTACCGGCGTCAACACGCTGTTCAACGCCTTGCTGCACACTCCCGGATTCGACCGCGTCGATTTCAGCCGACTGAAGATCACGCTGGGTGGTGGAATGGCGGTGCAGGCCTCCGTTGCCAGCCACTGGAAAAAGGTCACCGGCAAGAACCTGACCCAGGCCTGGGGGCTTACCGAAACCTCACCTGCGGCCTGCATCAACCCGCCGGAAGAAGCTTTCAACGGCTCGATCGGGCTGCCCATTCCCTCCACGGATATCTCCATAAAGAATGATGATGGCAATGACGTGGACCTCGGGCAGGTCGGCGAAATCTGTGTGCGCGGCCCGCAAGTCATGCCCGGATACTGGAACCGGCCTGAGGAAACCGCGAAGGTGATGTTGCCGGACGGCTGGCTGCGCACCGGTGATATCGGCAGAATGAACGAGCGCGGTTATGTCTTCATCGAAGACCGCAAGAAGGACATGATCCTGGTTTCGGGATTCAACGTGTATCCGAACGAGGTGGAGGCCGTCGCCGCGACGCACGCCGGGGTCCTCGAGGCCGCCGCGGTGGCCCAGCCGGACGAGCACTCGGGCGAGGTGGTCGCACTGTTCGTTGTGCGCAAAGATCCTGCGCTGACGGAACGCGCCCTGATCGACCACTGCCGCGAGTCACTCGCCGCCTACAAAGTGCCCAAACACATCTACTTCCGCACGGATCTGCCCAAGACGAATGTCGGCAAGATCCTGAGAAAGGCGCTGCGCGAAGAGCTCGTCAAGCCGTCATCTGTGGCGGGGCACGGCGCTTGACCTTGCGCGTAGAACGAACGCTTCGTGGCGATCCAAGGTACGAGTGTACGTGGATGCCGGCCCGAACACTTTTTCCTTCGCGATTCGCAGATTTTCCCCTTCGGGATTCGAGCCAATCGTTGACGGTCCTAAGAAGAATCCATCCCTGGATTTGCGTAAACCGTCGAAACGATTGCACGTGCTCGAGTGGTAAATCAGGGACTTCCGCAATCCTCTCAATGAGTTTTTTGGAATTACCTCGCAGTGCTAAATTCTGACGAATCGTTTCAAGAAGCATAGACAGCGAACGCGCGACATGCTGCCGTGCAATCGGATCGAATGTCGACAAAAGAGCACTGCTGTTTGAAGGCTTATACAAGCCATTTCCGCATGGAACGACAAGGCGCATCGCCTTCAAACGATGCGCCATCGCGACGGACTTTGTGCGGATTGATTCGGCACATATTAAGGCCTCCAAACTAGGAGCAGCTCCCAGCAAAGGAATCGCGCGTGGGATTCCCCTGTTGTTTAGATAGTGATGATTACGATGCCACGCGTCCAAGATTAGAGCCATCGTTGCAAGATGACCCGGCAAATCCACTTTCATGCGTTCTTGTCCCGTTTTGATCGACTTAAGTGCGCGAACGACGACTGCGTTGATGTGCTTTTTCGGCAATCCACAGGCCAACATAATTTCAAATATGTCCGTTAAGACCTTCGCATATTCGACGCCGATCCTGCGACTCGATCTAATGCTCAATTGAGTCTCCTCGAGGCCTTTCGCATCCTACGGCGGACCCTCGCTTCGACTTTCGGCGAATGACTTGGGATTACCTCAGATTGCAATAGTCCTGGTCGCTTGTTCTCGACGAGAAGCACCGTTACCGCACAAGATGGGGGAGTTGTTTTTCTGCGCTTTGATCTCATTTGCGGCTGCAACGTATCGTGTAGACCTGTGAGCAGCGAGTTAATGCTCGAATCACAACGTTCTCTTACGATCGCAAGTTCTTTGTTGTTTCGTGCGTGCAGGGAAAGGCGGCGAACGTATGCGTGTGTGCTTAGCGACTCTGATCTTGGTACCAACCTAACTACGTCGGCAAAGGCGGGCATGAGCTGAGCAAGATGTGCGAAGCGACGTGTACTACGAAGTGCGCTTAGAGAACGCAGCTCAACTTCGGACCCAATTTGGTGTACCGCCGAAACACGGAGCAATTCCGCCAGTACTGCGCGATGAGGAATGTCGCTGCATTGTTCCTTGACTAACGTGCGAAATGAGACCCCGGAACCCGTTAGCGCTAATCGAAGGGGCTTACCAGCTCTGTCTAGGTAACGGTTATTTGTGATCCAGGCGCGAAGTATCTTTTGGAGCGGGGCATCGCTTCGTTCAAGCCTGGTATTCGCTTTTGCGTGAAGCACCATTCGGACTTCAGCTCGGCGGAGGCCCGTGAGGACTGCGACTCTCGACTGATTGATTTTTCCATTGCGAAATTTCGAATTTTCCGCCGCTGCCCGTACCAAGGCATTTCTCGCGATGTGGCAGATCTGCGCGGGAGTAATGCCCCGCTCGAGAAGAATATGCGCTAGTTGCAGAAGAAGATTTTCGATTTGGTTTTCCAGGCGTGCCGGCACCTTCCGCCACGGTAAATGTATGTCGCCTTTCGGCCGCCGACGGGACTGGGGGGTATTTCGTTGGCGTGTTGCCATTGGGGAGCGTCGAAACTGCCGGAAGCGGCGACAATACGTTCGCGTCGCCGCTCTATTCGACTCAGCGCGGCTCGACCCAACGTTCCGATTATCTATTGGCCGACAACAAGCCAAAATGGTGAGTTTCTGCCCGAAATGGCTCGAAACAGCGGCTCGTCCAAGTCATTAGCCAGGATCGCTTATGGCATCGTCCCGTCGGTATGCGGTTGCCAAACGCGATTGATGTCCCAATCCAAGCCTAGTACAAGCCTAAAGACGTCCAGCTACATCGCTGCTTACGCCGCCACCGCTGACGCCTGAAGCTTGAGGCCACCGCCACTGACGCCTGAAGCATTGAGGCCACCGCCGCTGACACCGGAGCTGCTTACGCCGCCACCGCTGACCCCTGAAGCATGCAGGCCACCGCCACTGACGCCTGAAGCATTGAGGCCGCCACCACTGACACCGGAGCTGCTTACGCCGCCACCACTGACGCCGGAGGACTTGAGGCCACCGCCGCTGACACCGGAGCTGCTTACGCCGCCACCGCTGACGCCGGAGGACTTACGCCGCCGCCACTGACGCCTGAAGCATGAGGCCACCGCCACTGACGCCTGAAGCATTGAGGCCACCGCCGCTGACACCGGAGCTGCTTACGCCGCCACCGCTGACCCCTGAAGCTTGAGGCCACCGCCACTGACGCCTGAAGCATTGAGGCCACCGCCGCTGACACCGGAGCTGCTTACGCCGCCACCGCTGACGCCGGAGGACTTGAGGCCACCGCCACTGACGCCTGAAGCATTGAGGCCACCGCCGCTGACACCGGAGCTGCTTACGCCGCCACCGCTGACCCCTGAAGCATGCAGGCCACCGCCACTGACGCCTGAAGCATTGAGGCCACCACCACTGACACCGGAGCTGCTTACGCCGCCACCGCTGACGCCGGAGGACTTGAGGCCACCGCCACTGACGCCTGAAGCATTGAGGCCACCGCCGCTGACACCGGAGCTGCTTACGCCGCCACCGCTGACGCCGGAGGACTTGAGGCCACCGCCACTGACGCCTGAAGCATTGAGGCCACCGCCGCTGACACCGGAGCTGCTTACGCCGCCACCGCTGACCGCCGGAGACTATGAGGCCACCGCCACTGACGCCTGAAGCATTGAGGCCACCGCCGCTGACACCGGAGCTGCTTACGCCGCCACCGCTGACCCCTGGAGCATGCAGGCCACCGCCACTGACGCCTGAAGCATTAGCCGCCACCGCTGACCCCTGAAGCATGCAGGCCACCGCCACTGACGCCTGAAGCATTGAGGCCGCCACCACTGACACCGGAGGACGTAACGGAACCAACTGAGTTAGTTGCTAACTTAGATGTGAGCCCACCACCACTTACCCCGCTAGCGAGAATCGCACCACCAGCCGTCGGTTGCGTTCCTTCTACTTCGACTTTGCTTCCAACGGCAAGAGCGACGCTCCCAGAGAACATGAGGGGAGTGAGGTCTACAGTCACTCCGCTAATTAGCACGCGTCCAAGCGAGCTGTTCATTCGCTCTACAACGCCGGAAAGGTAAACAGGCGTAGACCCAGCAACATAGTTACCGCGTTGTTGAATCGCGGACACCGCCAAGCGGCCGTCAGGAAGTGACTTTCCAAAAAGAGCTACAGTGTCTCCGACCTTGACTTGCGATAAGGAGTGCAGCAGAACAGATTGACCAAGGACAACAGCGGTCCCTGCCTTCGGATTCAAAGACTCGACGGGACCTACCGCCAAGCGCCTTGCAGAATCATCCGGGGTGCCTGCGATCGCTACGCTAGCGGTAATTGCTCCGCCAACGACTGAAGCGATGATTAAACGAGCGAATTGGTTCTTCATCGGGTTCTTCCAAAATTCGGATTCATTTCTTTAGTTGATTCGGCGCAAGCACGTCGATTTCCATCAGCTGCGGAGCAGCAGCAGGCCTTCGCTTCTCTCTGCCTTCCATACCGTGCTTCGAATACTCACGGTCGGTTTCTTCGAAAAAGTAGACACCCACTCCGTAACGCTTTCCTTTTGGGCTTTCTTCGGATGCATTCAATGCGGTAAGGAAAACATCAAGATCCGCGATTAGCTCTTGTCCCTTTTCCCGAGCCGCAGAAAGGAAGTTGTCTCTTCCGGACTCTGAGAGCATCTGGTCGGAGACTACTGCACGCTCGAAGTAAGCCGGCTCGTCGTCGGTTCTCAAGAGGTTGTGGACAAAATTTGCCGCCGCAACACCCAGAAAACGGCCGGTGCGCTCGATTCGCATTACATCCCCTCCCGGGGGGACATAAGCGCGGGATAAGCATCGGACGGTGTTTCCGTCTAGTAGCTCAACAGATCTTGCTGCGACCAACTCATCAATGAGGGCATCTACGTCCACCCCAACACAAGAGATTGCGACTAACTCGCCGAAGCTTCGACGCGGGGACTCCGAAGTCGGATGGAGGTCTAAATCCAGGGGCATGCCATATGCCCCCGAAAAACTCGAATCGTTGTGCCATGCCGTGAGCAAGCTCGTTATCTGGTCGAGGCTCACGTTGGCGCGCAGGCCATGCGGCGCACCCGCGCGCAAGGCGTCGCGCAGCGCAGTCACATCTGACTTCGGCAGACCGGCGACCGCCGCCAGGCGGGCATCCGTCGTGGGACGCTTCTGTTCTTTCAGCCGCGTCTCAAGCGCCTGTATGTAGGCACGCCGCGCGACTCCAGCGATCTCCCCGGCGGTAATGCCGTACTCGAATGCAACACGCATCAGCGGACGCACGAGTGCGGCAAACACGTTGAGGACAGCTTCTTTTTCCTTATTGGTCTTGTTCATCAGCGAAGTTGGTGTTCATCAGCGAAGTTGGTGCAATGCCGCAAATGGATCAGAAGGCGCAATGAGCCAGCCCGCTCGAATAGCCGTGCGCCGCGACCACACCACTTAGCCCCCCCATGACAGGCCCTCAGGCCATCGTTGGCTTGTCTTATGTAAGGCAAATTAGCAGTATTGTGTGATGCCCGTCAAAAATAACGGACGTGGCATTGACCGCGACGAAAAGAGGACGTACCCCAGCAACCGCAGGTTGGCTACGGCGCGTTTAACTTATTGAATTGACTTATTATTGTGTGACGGGAAATGGTGCTGCGCACCACGCCTTGCGGCCCGTGTTGCTTGGGGCTACGTGCGCTCGGCGGCGTCAAACACCCGCCGATGCTCGAGGATCGCATAGCGGTCAGTCATGCCGGCCACGTAGTCCGCCACGACGCGGGCCTTGCCGTCCTCGCCACGCTCCTGCGTAGCCACTGCCGCGAGGTCCCGGTACTCGGGGGGCATGAGATTCACATCCTCGAAGAACGCCTCGAACAGTTGCTTCAGCACGCGGCGCGCTTTCGCGGTCATCCTGAGCACCCGGTAGTGCCGGTACACGTGCTCGCGCAGAAATTCCATCAGCTCGATGTGTTCCTGGCGCGCAGCATCGCTCAGTCTGGCGAGGGGGGCCGTCTGCAAGCGCACCTCGTCGATCGAGGGAGGGTGCACCGCGTCGATACATGCTTGGGTCGTTTGGATGAGATCGGTGACGACGTAATTGATCATTCGCCGGACGACCTCGTGGACCAGACGCCGCTCGGGCAGTTGCGGATACTGACCCACGACGACGTCGTACTGCCGGCGAAATAGTCGCACTCCCAGCAATTCGCGCACATCGATCAGCTGCGCGCGGATGCCATCATCGACATCGTGATTGTTGTAAGCAATCTCGTCCGCGAGATTCGCGATCTGCGCTTCGAGGCCGGGCTGGCGACGCTCGAGGAATCGCGCGCCGATTTCGCCCAGCTCGCGCGCGTTGCGCGCCGAGCAGTGCTTGAGGATCCCCTCGCGACACTCGAACGTGAGATTGAGTCCCCGAAACTCGGCATAACGGTCTTCGAGCTCATCCACGACGCGCAGGGATTGCAGATTGTGCTCGAATCCGCCGTAGGGGCGCATGCACTCGTTCAGCGCATCCTGGCCGGCGTGCCCGAACGGTGTATGGCCGAGATCGTGGGCCAGGCTGATGGCTTCGGTCAGTGTCTCGTTGAGATGCAGGGCGCGTGCAACGGAGCGCGCGATCTGCGCGACCTCCATCGAATGAGTGATGCGCGTGCGGTACAGATCGCCCTCGTGGTTGACGAATACCTGGGTCTTGTACACGAGCCGCCGGAAGGCGTTCGAGTGGATGATCCGGTCGCGGTCGCGTTGAAACTCACTGCGGAACGCGGGAGCGGCTTCCGGATGGCGGCGACCACGCGAACGCTCGTCATGAGCGGCATAGGCAGCAAGCGCTTCGCCCGATACTGGCTGGTCACTCACACGCTCACCCACAGCAGGCTGTCAGCGTGCGCAGCAGCACCGGCTCGCTGTAGTCGCAGGTCAGGAACGCAGCGCCGATTGCACGCAGCAGAACGAGCCGCATTCTGCCCTCCTTGACCTTCTTGTCGATGCGCATGCTTTCGAGGACGGTTTCCGGGGATAGTCCTGGGATCCGCACCGGCAGACCAGCGCGCTCGAGTAGCGTGCGCACCCGTGCGACGTCGTTTGCGCTAAGCAACCCGCACTCGCAGGACATGGTCGCAGCCATGAGCAGGCCCGCACCGACCGCCTCGCCGTGCAGCCATGCCTCATAGCGAGTGGCGGATTCGATGGCATGCCCGAACGTATGCCCGAGATTCAGCAGCGCCCGCTCACCCTGTTCCCGTTCGTCCCCGCCCACGATGCGCGCCTTGATCTCGCACGAGCGCCGCACCACGAACGCAAGGGCGGACTCTTCCAGCTTCAGCAGCTCATCGAGATGCGCTTCCAGCCAGTCGAAGAGCCCGGGATCGCAGATCAGGCCGTATTTGATCACCTCGGCCAAGCCTGCCCGCAACTCGCGCGGTGGCAGCGATGCAAGCGTTGCGATGTCGGCAATCACCGCGACCGGCTGATGAAATGCGCCGATGAGATTTTTGCCTCCTGGATGGTTGACACCGGTTTTGCCACCCACTGATGAGTCGACTTGTGCCAGCAGTGTGGTCGGCAGCTGCACGTAAGCGACCCCCCGCTGGTAGCAGGCAGCCGCGAATCCAGCCATGTCCCCGACCACGCCGCCGCCAAGTGCAGCCACGGCGCAGTCCCGCCCGAAACGGTTGCTCACCAGCACGTCGATGATCCGCGCCATCGTCGCGAGAGTCTTGTGCACTTCACCGTCCGGCAGCAGCACCTCGACGACGCGGCGTGCACCCAGGGCATCTTTGAATGGTTGCAGGTAAAGCGGCGCCACCACGGTGTTGCTTACGATCAGGATGTCGCGCTCAGGCACGTGCTGCGCCATGAGTTCCGACCGCTCCAACAAACCGCATCCGACCAGGATCGGGTAGCTGCGCTCGCCTAATTCAACTTTCAGGGTGTTCACGAGTTTGTACGGCGTGCTCTGCAGTGGCCGCACGGCCGTTTCGCAGTATACCGCCTTGCATGTCGCACACCTTGGCTCGAGCCGCCGGCCGGCCTCAGCTGGCGTGCCCGGTCCTGGACTCGAGCTCTCGCAGGATGCCCTCCGCTACCCCACGCACCCTGCGATGATCGGTGCAGACGCGGATGTCGGCGATTTCCTCGTACAGCGGTGCGCGCACGGCCATCAGCTCCTGCAGCTTCGCCTCGGGATCCGCATTGGCCAGCAGGGGACGGGAGCGGCCCTGGCGCACACGATCGGCCTGTTGCGTGACGGAGGTTTCGAGGTAGACCACGCAGCCACGAGTGGCCAGCAGGCGGCGATTATCCGGCAGCAGCACCGCTCCCCCACCCGTGGCCAGCACGACTCCGGGCATGGCAGTCAGCACATCGATTGCCTCGTGCTCGCGCTGGCGGAACCCGGCTTCACCTTCCTTTTCGAAGATGTACGCGATATCGACGCCGGTGCGCCGTTCGATTTCCGCGTCGCTGTCGTGAAAGGGCAGACCCAGCATCCGCGCGAGCTGTCTGCCGACCGCGCTTTTGCCTGAGCCCATTGGGCCGATGAGGAACACGTTTGGCTTGTTGAGCATAGGCCGGAAGCATACCCAAAACGAAGCGGCCGCCCGAAGGCGGCCGCTCGATCTCGTTTCGGCAATTCTCGCGAAAGCTCACATGACCGGCACCGCGTACGATAACGTCGTGACGAGGCCTCCCACCCCGTTCCCGCCTGGGCTCGTTACCGTGATGACGAGGCTTCCGGGAACCGCAGTGGCTGATGCCGACACGCTGAACGCGTAGCCCGTCGGATTGGTCGTGCAGGGTACCGTGAAGCTCGTAGGAGCGTTGACTGTCAAGCCAGTCCCCACCACGGCCGCCGAGATGGTCGTTCCCGCGGGGAGCGGGTTCAGATTGGCATCCTGGAAGAGAAATCCATAGTTGTTCGTACCGCCCTTGGATAGAGTCGCAAGGGTGGTGCCGCTCGGCGGCTGCACCTTATCGGGAGACCCGGACGACATGATGATCTTCGCCTGCGCGCCGATCGCCAGCGTCGAAGAGGAACACGTCGAGCCTGGCGTACTACCAGTGCAGGTGATGCCGACGAACTTGCCGCTTGGAGCATCGCGCTGGCCGTTGTGGTTGAAGTCCAGAAAATCCTCGCCGACATCGTACATGTTGTTTTCGTTGTCGTCCCGATAGGGCTCGCCGAGATCTGTAAATGGCTCTCCTGGATCGTAGTAACCATTGCCGTTCACGTCATTGAACGACTCCTCTCCAATTGCCGTCGCAAGAATGGTTACCCGATCGGTCCGCAATGTCGGCGGTGTGCTTGCCGGCGTCGGTCTGGGCTCGGCGCTGATCCAGTTGACCGAGCAGGTCCCGTCGCCGGGAGACGTTGCTGAAGAGGGCGTCGTGCAATTGCCGCCGATGTGCCCGCCATTGGTCGAAAAGGCGATCGCCGTTCCATCCGGCGCCGGATTGTTGTAGCGGTCGGCCAGCCTGACGGTGACGGGCACGACTATCCCGTCTATGTTTGCAGCCTCGACGTTTGGACAGCTCACGGCTATGGAGAATGCGTTTGATGCAGGAAGACCGGTCGTTACTGCCAGTATTCCCGATTGCGTCGTCAGCGCTGGCGAGGCGATCGACGCGGTGACACGCACGGAGGTATGGGCCGTGCCGGAGCTGACCACCGTCTGAACCGTTCCGTCGTTCGCAGATGTAGCCGACGCGGGCGCGAGCGCAATGCCACCGACGCTCGTGTTGAGAGCAAACGAGACCGTCACACCAGGACGGGGGCCGCCACTCGAGTCAACCACCTTGAAGATGACCGTCGAGGTTTCCGCCAGTCCAGTGCCCTTCAGGCCGATCGTGGATGGCGTTGCCGACACGAATTGAATCGAACCCACAGCCGCCGCGGCCACCGTTATGGTGCCGGTTGCGGTCAGATTGGTGCTCGAGACCGTCGCGGTCGCGTCGATAACATCCGGTCCGCTGCAACCCTTTGCCGTGTAGATCGCACTCGCGTTGCCCGTCGTCGTGTTGACGGTACCCGCGGTGCTGCCCGGCGTACTGCCCCCGGAAGCTGCAATGCTTGCCAGTCCGTTGGCGATGCAAGCGGAGTTGAAGCTGACCGTGACCTGCTGGCCGGCGTACAGCGTGCCTGTCTGGTCGACGACCGTGACCGACAGGCTGTCCGTGCCGCCCGCCGAAAGGCTGGCGCTGGACAGGCCGATCTGTCCACTCTGGAAGCTGGTACCGCTGCCGTTACCCATTTGATAGGTAGGGGTCTTGCCGGTCGTGCCGCCCCCCGTGGTGCCGCCGGTACTCGAGCCGCCGGTGGCCGTGGTGCTGCCATCGAGCGCGCTGCCGCTACCGCCGCATGCGGCGAGTGCAAGTGCCAAGGTACCCAGAGCTGCTGTTGATGCAAATTTGCGCATTTTCCTCACCTGAAGTGTCGTTCCGATGCGGTTCCCGCCGCATCAGTACACGTTGACCCCTTCGCGAACGATCTTCGGTGTCACGAAGATCAGCAGCTCGTCTTTGTTGTTCTGCTTGGAGGTCGTCTTGAACAGGTTGCCGAGCACCGGGATATCGCCCAGGTACGGAACCTTCGTTTCATCGTCGCGGTGCGTGGTCTGAAGGATGCCGCCGAGCACGACCGTCTGCCCGTCGTTCACCAGCACCTGCGTAACGATCTCCTTCGTGTCGATCGAGGGCACGTTGACGCCACCGGAGGAGACCGTGATCGTGCCGATGCTGTCGTTGCGCACGTCGAGATCGAGAATGATGCGGTTGTCGGGTGTGATCTGCGGCGTCGCCTTGAGGGACAGCACGGCCTTCTTGAACGAGATCGTCGTCGCGCCGCTCGAGGCCGACTGCTGGTACGGGATTTCCGTGCCCTGCTCGATCGTGGCCTCCTTCTGGTTCGCCGTGATGACGCGCGGCGAGGAAATGACTTCTGCGCGCGTCTCGGCTTGCGCAGCCGACAGCTCCAGATCGACGATGTAGTTGGAGCCGAGAATGCCCAGCGCGAAGGTGCCCGCGGGACTTGCGACCGGCAGGTTGACGTTATAGCGATTCGCAGCCGTCGTGCCCGTCGGCACGCTCACCGGGAACGTGCTACCGGTGGAGGCCTGGTTCTGCAGCGCGGAGCCGATGACCTGGTCGGTGGCAGCCGCGCTGCCCGACGTCGTCCACAGCCCGTTGCCGCCATTCGCCTGTGCGGTCGTGTAGCCGACGCGCGCACCCAGGTCGCGCCTGAAGTCATCGTTAACGACCACGATGCGCGCTTCGATCAGCACCTGGCGCACCGGGATGTCGAGCGTTGCCACGAGACGGCGGATGTCCGCCAGTCGGTCGGCGGTGTCCTGCAGCAGCAGGGTGTTGGTACGCTCATCGACCGAGACACTGCCGCGGCTGGAGAGCAACGAGCCGCCCTGGGACTTGATCAGTCCGGCCATTTCGGCAGCCTTGGCATAGTTGACCTGCAGGTACTCGGAGCGCAGGGGCGAGAGCTCCTGCATGTCCTTGCGGGCCGCGAGCTCCGCCTTCTCGCGCGTCGCCAGCTCCTCCTGCGGCGCCACGATGATCACGTTGTCCTGCTTGCGCTTGTCGAGGCCCTTGGTGCGCAGAACGATGTCGAGCGCCTGATCCCAGGGCACGTTCTGCAGGCGCAGCGTCACGTTACCGGTGACCGAATCGCTGACCACGATGTTCTGGCCGCTGGCATCGGCGAGCAGCTGCAGCACGGCGCGCGTTTCGATCTCCTGGAAGTTCAGGGTCAGCCGCTCGCCGGTGTACTGCGGCTTCTCGTCCTGGTTCGCGACCACCTTGCGCTGCGGCTGGATCTCCACGACGTACTGATCGTCGGACTGGTAAGCGAGCTGCTCGTACTCGCCGCTGGCGTTGATGGCGATCCGCGTGCCGTTGCCGACGCGGGTGGCATCGAAGGAGCTGATCGGCGTGCCGAAGTCGGTCGCATCGTAGCGGCGCGCCAGGTTCTTCGGCAGATCGGCGTCGAAGTCGATGACGATCTGGCTTCCGACCTGGCGAAGGTTGATGTGCGTATGCGGATCGGTGAGCTTTACCAGCACGCGGCCGGACCCGTCGGTACCCCGGCGGAAGTCGATGCTGCGAATGGTGCGCTGGCCTGTATCGGCGGCGCCGGCATGATTGGCAACGACGGCCGGGCTCGGCGCCGCAGCCCCCGCATGGTTACCTGCTCCGAGCATGACCACGATGTTGTTACCGTCGACACGCGTGTCGTACGGAACCAGCTTGTCGAGATTCAAGACCAGGCGCGTGCGGTCCTTCGCCTCGGCGGCGAGAATCGAATCGACCCCGGAGGAGTGCACGTCGATGCGGCGCGAGGGCAGCGCAAGCGTCGTGTTCGGCAGATCGAGCGAGATCCGCGCCGGATTGTCGATCGTGAACGCGAGCGGTTGCGGCGCAGGTCCCGACAGGTGCAGCGTGAGCTGCATCTGTTGCCCGGGCAGCGGCTGTACGTCGATGGACTGCAGCTTGGGGCCCTCGTCGGCGCGGGTCGGCTGGCTCGGGAGGAGGCCGAGAACACCTGCGATCATGAGCCACGCAGCCGTGGTCAGGACCTTAACTCTCGGGCTATGACATTTCATTCGTGAGAACTCCCTGAAGAACCGGTGCGACAGTCAGTGCGCGTTATTCGTTGAGACCGAGCGCCGCGGGGCGCTCCATGTAACCGCCGAGGCCGTCTGGAACGATTTCGGTGAGAGTGATCTTGGCCGGCGTGATGTCAGTGATGCGGCCGTCCGCCTGGCCCATGTAGTTGCCACCGGAGACCCGATGCACCAGGCCATCCTTGGTCTGGACGAGACCGTACATGCGGCCACCGAGCTTCAGTGTGCCGACCATCTTGAGTGTGTCGAGCGAGAACTGCTCGAGGAACTCGCGGTTGCGCTTGGAATCCGGTCGCAGCCCCATGCCGGAGTTGCTTCCGGAGCCCCCGGGGAGGAATGGCGAACGCATCGTGGCTGCCGCGTACGCGAACGTCTCGTACGGCTTGATCTCCGGCAGCGGCTCGACCCGTCCGCCGGGCTCCTTCTTCGTGTCTTCGATGAAGCGCGTGAGCTCATCGTCGGCGCTCGAGCAAGCCGCAAGGCTCACGAGCGTCGTACAGGCGAGCATTGCGAGCAAGGTCAGTTTTCCGATTTGCATGTGCATAAGTAAGCAAGCCCCTTTGCCGGCTGTCAGGTCCGGCCGCCGGGGCGCGGATGGTGCTGCTGATCCTTCTTCTTCTCCGCCTCGGAGGCGGCGACCTCATCCTCATCGAGATAACGATACGTCTTCGCGGTGAGATTGAGCGTGAGCTGATCGTATGCATCCTTCGTTGCAGATTTGATCTCGATGTCGTGCAGCGTGACGATGCGCGGCAGCGCTGCGATGCCGCTCACGAACTCACCGAACTGATGGTAACTGCCGGTCAGGGTGATCTTGATGGGCAGCTCTGCGTAGAAATCCCGCTTCTGCTCGGCCTGCGGCTGGAACAGCTTCTCTTCGAGGCCCGCCGACAGCCCCGTCTGCGAGATGTCCACCAGCAGGTTGGGCACTTCCGTCTTGCCCGGGAGCTGGCGCAGCAGCGCGCCGAAGGAGCGCTCGATGTCCTTCAGCTGCTGCTTGTAGACGTCGAGATTCACGGCTTTGGCGTGTTTGGTCTTGAACTCCCCGCGCAGCGCCCGCTCCTCGCTTTCATGGCGCTGCAGCTCCGGCCGCTGCTCCTGCCAGACGAAAACGTAGACGAGTACGAACGACAGCACGAGAAAGCACAGCGCCACGGCGCCGGCACGCACGGCAAGTGGCCAGCGGCCCGGTTCGCGCGGGTCGAGCGAGCGCAGCTCTTCCATCAGATTCATCGTGGCAATCCCCCGTTCGCAGCGACCTTGGTTCCCGGCTTGCGCTTGCCGGTTGAGCTATTGTCATCGGCGGGCAGCGCCACCTGATCGGCATACAAGGTGAAGTTCGAGCCCGGACCTTTGTCCTTGGTCGTCTGCACGACTTCGAGCTCCGGATTGCGCAGCCATTCCGAGCCGTCGATGTTGCGCATGAACGTCGAGACACGGGTGCTCGACTGCGCCACGCCCTCGAACTTCAGCCGCTTGTCGGTCTGCTTCACGCCCGTCAGATAGACGCCATCGGGCAGCGTGCGCACGATCTCGTCGAACACGTGCACGATCTCGGGGCGCGATCGCTGCAGCTTCTCGATGATCTCCATGCGCGCGATGAAGCGCTGCTTGTCCGTCTCGAGGTCGTTGATCTCCTCGATCTGCTTGTCCAGCTGCTTGATCTCCCCGCGCAGCCGCTCGTTGCGCTGCTCCTGGGCATCGATCATCGAGCCGTACATCAGGTAGACCGCGAATGTCAGGAACCCGGCGGCAAGTGCGGCGACACCCAGGGCGACGGTGAACGCCACCTTGCGCTCTTTGCGCTGGCCTTCGCGCCACGGTAATAGGTTGATGCGCGGCATCAGTCGAAACTCCTCAATGCCAGCCCGCAGGCCGTGAGCAGTGCCGTCGCATCGCGCTGCACGGCCTGTGCCTTGGCGCGGGAGGACAGCTTCATCTGCCCGAGCGGATCGCCCTTCTCGGCGGAGATGCCGACGCGGCTCGAGATCACGTCGGCCACACCCGGGATGTTGGCGCAGCCGCCGCAGACGATGATCTTCTCCGGCTGCTCGCGCCCCGAGCCCGAGGCAAGATAGAACTGCAGCGAGCGGCTCACCTGCTGCGTCATGTCGTCGATGAAGGGATCGAGTACCTCGGACTGGTAGTTGCCGGGCAGGCCGCCTTCCTTCTTGGCGCGACCGGCCTCCTCCATGGACAGACCGTACGTGCGCATGATCTCCTCGGTGAGCTGCTGGCCGCCGAAAGCGAAGTCGCGCGTATACACGACCTTGAGATTGCGCAGCACGCTGAAGGTGGTGCTGCTCGCGCCGAAATCGACCACGGCGATCGCACGGTCGATGCCGCCGTCGGGCATCTGGTGCGTCATCAGTTTGCAGGCGTTCTCGAGTGCGAACGCTTCCACGTCGACAATTTTCGCGGTGAGGCCGGCGGCCTTCACGGCTGCCTGGCGCTGATCGACATTCTCGGTGCGCGTCGCGACCAGCAGTACGTCGTTGGTTTCCGCATCCTTCTCGGAAGGGCCGAGGACTTCGAAGTCGTAGCTGACTTCGTCCATCGGAAAGGGGATGTACTGATCGGCTTGCATCTCGACCTGTGCTTCGAGGTCGTTGTGGCGCAGCGTTCGCGGCATCTGAATGACCTTGGTGATCGCCGCATCGCCGCTGATGGCGATCGCGACCTCGCTGCTTTTCGCGCCGGCGCGCTTCGCCGCCCGGCGGATCGCCTCGCCCACCGCCTCGGCATCGACGATCGCCTTCTCGTTGATCGCGTTTTGCGGCGTCGGCTCGGCGGCATAGGCCTCGACGCGGTACTGCCCGCCGGACATCGCCAGCTCGATCAGCTTGACCGACGAGGTGGTGATATCGAGCCCGAGCAGGGGACGGTATTTGCGCTGGAAGAGGAACATTATTTTATTTCCTTTTCAGGAACTTACGCTTGGAAGCGCTGGCCCCGCCTCAAAGCGGTCGCCACTATATAACAGCGCAATGTTAAATAGAACGTGAGGCCGCTCACACAAACCGGGGCTGTGGGATGCGCCACCACGGGAATTGCTACGGGTCTCACGTGTGGAGCTCCGGAAGATCGAAGGTCAACCAATTTCGTGCTGCCATGTCCAACCATCGTCCTGGGGACGGATCAGCCACTTCGGCTACGGAGGAAAGGCGGTGATTGCGAGGATCGGCCGAACCCGGTTTCCGTCGGACGCTTGGAGAGCGTGCGCGGAGTGGGTTAACGTTCGAGCCGGCAACCCCGCTGTCGTAGGCACTTTCGTCCCGTAGACCGGAGGCTTTGCGTCCCCACCTTTCGGTGAGTTTGCCCTGAAGCGGCCATTACTATGCATAGCGGCCGGGCGCCGCGCAAGCGGAGAGAGTTGTTTTCTGTGAAATGGAATGCGTTTCGGATACTGGGTCTCGCTGCCGGGTGTGTGATGTTGATCACACTTGTGTTGGCGTATGCGTTTGTCTGCAGTTATGTGTACTTGTCGAGCTCCCTGCCCTCGCCGCAGGCGATGCGCAGCGTGGAATTTCAGGTTCCGCTGCGCATCTACACGAGCAGCGGCGGGCTGATCGCGCAGATCGGCGAGCAGCGCCGCATCCCGGCCACCTACGAGCAGATCCCCACGGTCGTCAAACATGCGTTTCTTGCCGCGGAGGATGATCGTTTCTTCGAGCATCACGGCATCGACTACCTCGGGGTGGTGCGCGCGGTGTTGGTGGATGCGATCTCCGGTCACAAGACCCAGGGCGCGAGCACCATCACCATGCAGGCCGCGCGCAACATGTTCCTGACACTCGACAAGACCTACCGGCGCAAGCTGCAGGAGACGTTCGTCACCTACGAGATGGAGCACGAGTTCAGCAAGCAGGAGATCTTCGGGCTGTACATGAACGTGATCTTCTTCGGCCAGCGCGCCTACGGGGTCGCGGCGGCGGCCGAGACCTTTTTCGGCAAGCCGCTCGAGCAGCTCACCGTGGCGGAAGCGGCGACGATTGCCGGGGTGCCGAAAGCCCCCTCGCTCTACAATCCGATCGTCAATCCGCAGCTCGCCACGGCGCGCCGCTCCTACGTGCTGCGCCGCATGCGGGAGCTGGGTTTCATCGATGCAGCCACGGCGGAGGCGGCCAATAAGGAGCCCATGCAGGCCCGCACCCATGCTCCCCTGTACGAGGTCGAGGCGCCGTACGTCGCCGAGATGGCCCGATTGCAGGTTCGTCAGCAGTTTGGTGCGGCCGCGGAAACCGCCGGCTACAAGGTCTTCACGACGATCGATGGACGGTTGCAGGCCGCGGCCAATCGTGCGGTGCGCATCGGGCTCATCGAGTACGACCGCCGCCATGGCTGGCGCGGGCCGGTCGGGCATGCCGACGTCGCGGCGCAGAGCGCTCCGGAGCAGCTCGATGAGATCGTGGACGAGTACTCAACGGTCGGCATACTTGTCCCCGCCGTGGTGGTCGCCATCGCCGAGCGCAGCGTGCGCGTCTACACGAAGGGGCACGGCTTCGCTCGCATCGACTGGGATGGCCTTTCCTGGGCGCGCAAGGCAACCAATGGCGATAAGCCGTCGCCAGCGCCAAAGTCCGCCGGCGAGATCGTCGCGCACGGCGATGTCGTATACGTCGTGACGAACGGGCACGACGTTGCCCAGCTTGCGCAGATACCCGAAGCACAAAGTGCACTGGTTGCGCTCGACCCCATCGACGGCGGCATCGCCGCGCTGGTTGGAGGCTTCGACTACTTCAACAACAAGTACAACCGCGTCACCCAGGCACGCCGGCTGCCGGGGTCGGGTTTCAAGCCGTTTCTCTACTCGGCTGCACTGGATGACGGCTTTACACCTGCCACCGTGCTGCTCGATGCGCCGTTCGTGCTCGAAGGCAACGGCCTGGAAACGGCGTGGCGTCCGGAGAATTCCACCCGCCAGTTTCGCGGGCCGATCCGCCTGCGCGAAGCGCTCGTGTACTCGCGCAACCTGGCGTCGATCCGCCTGCTGCGGGAAATGGGCACGCCCTTCGCCATCGACTACGTCACCCGTTTCGGATTCGACAAACGTATTCTGCCCCAGAATCTGACACTGGCGCTGGGCACGCTGCAGGCGACGCCGCTGGAAGTGGCGACCGGCTACGCGGTGTTCGCCAACGGCGGATTTCGCGTTGCGCCCTACTTCATCGATCGCATCGAGAATGCCGCCGGAGAGGTCGTCTGGCGGGCGAAGCCGAAGATCGCCTGCGAAGAATGCGAGCAACCCGTGGATCTGGGTGATCTCGTGCACTCGGGCTCTGCGGATCAGATGCTGCAGAGGGCCGACTCGCTGCGCGGCGGCCGCGGCACGCTGCCTGCCGATCAGATCGCCGAGCGCGTCATCAGCGCCCAGAACGATTACCTGATGACCGACATGATGGCGGATGTCATCCGGCGGGGTACCGGCGTTCGCGCACGCGCCCTTGGGCGCAGTGATCTGGCGGGCAAGACGGGCACGACCAACGAGGCGAAGGACACCTGGTTCAATGGCTTCAACCCGGACCTGGTAGCGACGGTTTGGGTGGGATTCGACCAGGAACGGCCCCTTGGCGAGAGCGAGGAGGGCGCCAAAACGGCCCTGCCGATCTGGATCCAGTTCATGCGCGAAGCGTTGAAGGGAGTTCCGGACGAGCGTCGCCCGATGCCGGAAGGACTGGTTACGCTGCGCGTCTCCGCCCGGACCGGGGAGCTGGTAAGCGCCGAGAATCCCGACGGCATCATGGAGACGTTCATGGCCGATCACCTGCCGGCGGCAGCCAACTCGGAAAATGGCTCGATGGCGCAGAGCACCGATGCACCGAGCAGCGCTCCCGAGCCGATCTTCTGACGGTCTGGAACATGAAAAGACATCCCACACGCGCGGACAATCTGCGGCGCGCTTTGGCCCAGGAAGCCGCGCGCATCATGGCCGAGCACGGCATTCGCGACTTTCTGGCAGCCAAGCGCAAGGCGGCCGAACGCCTGGGTGTGGCGGACGCCGGCGCCGTGCTGCCGAAGAACGTCGAGATCGAGACCGCGCTCGCCGAATACCAGCGGCTTTTCGGCGGCGAGTCACACGTCGAGTCGCTGCAGGCGCAGCGCCGTGCGGCGTTGAACGCGATGCTGTATCTGCGGGAATTCGCGCCGCGACTGGTCGGCGCGGTGCTCAGCGGTACGGCGACGGAGCATTCCGATGTGCAGCTGCACCTGTTTGCCGAGCGTGCCGAGGCGGTAGCGATCAAGCTGCTGGACGAGGGCATCGCGCACGAGATCACCGAGAAGCGCGTACGCATGAATGCCGAGCGCGTGATGGCCTATCCGGGGGTTCGCTTCGCGCTTGACGATCAGTCGATCGAGGCCATCGTGTTTCCGACGGATGGCATCCGTCAGGCGCCCGTCAGCCCGGTGGACGGGCGTCCCATGAAGCGCGCCAACACCGTCGAAGTCGAGGCGCTGCTGGAAAGTTAGCCGCTGCGCGCGGCTCCCGCGGTGGTGCGCGCGGTCATCGCCACATAATCGCGGCGCGCCGGCCCGGTATACAGCTGCCGCGGGCGCCCGATCCGCATGCCCGGATCCTCGATCATTTCCTGCCAGTGCGCCACCCAGCCGACCGTGCGCGCGATCGCGAACATCACGGTGAACATCGAACGCGGAATGCCGATCGCGCTGTAGATCATGCCGGAATAGAAATCCACGTTCGGATACAGTTTGCGGGCGACGAAGTATTCGTCCTGCAGCGCGATCTCCTCCAGGCGCAATGCGAGCTCGAACAGTGGATTGTCCGGCCGGCCCAGCTTCGCGAGCACCTTGTGGCACATCTCGCGGATGATCCGGGCGCGCGGATCGAAGTTCTTGTACACCCTGTGGCCAAATCCCATCAGCCGGAAGTGACTGGACTTGTCCTTGGCCATCGCCAGGAACTTCGGGATGTTGTCGACCGTGCCGATCTGCTCGAGCATCGCGAGCACGGCCTCGTTAGCGCCTCCGTGAGCGGGGCCCCACAGGGCCGAGACGCCAGCCGAGATCGCCGCGTAGGGGTTGGCGCCGGTGCTACCGGCGAGGCGCACGGTGGAGGTGCTCGCATTCTGCTCATGATCGGCGTGCAGCACAAACAGCAGATCGAGTGCCTGGGAGGCGATCGGATCGAGCTGGTAGGGCTCGCACGGCACGGCAAACAGCATGTGCAGCACGTTGCCGCAGTAGTCCAGATCGTTGCGCGGATAGATGAAGGGCTGCCCCAGGGAGTGCTTGTGAGCAGCCGCGGCAATCGTCGGAATCTTCGCGATGATGCGATGCGCGAAGATCTCCCGATGCCGCGGGTTATAGATATCCATCGTGTCGTGATAGAACGCCGACATCGATGCGATCACGGCGGACACCATCGCCATCGGATGCGCATCGTGGTGGAAGCCGTTGAAGAAGCGCAGCAGCGTCTCGTTGATCATCGTGTGATGACGGATGCTGCCGGTGAACTCCTCCAGTTGTTTGCGGCTCGGCAGCTCCCCGATGAGCAGCAGGTACGCCACCTCCATGAAGTTGCTTTTCTCCGCGAGCTGCTCCACGGGATAACCGCGGTACAGCAGCATGCCGGCCTCGCCGTCTATGTAGGTGATCTTGCTGTCGGTCGAGGCGGTGAGACCGAACCCCGGGTCGTACGTGAAGACCCCGAAATCCTTGTTGATGCCCGAGATGTCGAGCACCGAGGGCCCTATGGTGCCGGTGCGCACCGGCAGCTGCGCTCGGTGATCCGTCGCCCCGTCGACGAGCTCGAATTTTTTCTCGGTCATGCGGGTGAGGGTTCCTGAATGCGCCCGCGGCGCACCGACACGGCGTCGGGCGCGGACTGTCCGCAGGAAATACAGGGTCCGTGCGCCGAAATCAAGGCGCCCCCGCCGGCGCGCCGTTCGGCTGTAGGCTGCCGCCACGCAAGCGCGGCAGGAGAGTCCCCGCGCGGCTACTTGGCAGCGCCAGCTGTGGCAGCGCCAGCTGTGGCAGCGCCAGCTGTGGCAGCGCCAGTCGGGGCAGCGCCAGTCGGGGCAGCGCCAGCCGTACCGTACTTCTTGCGGAACTTGTCCACGCGCCCCGCCGTGTCGACGATCTTCTGCTTGCCCGTGTAGAAGGGATGGCAGTTCGAGCAGACTTCGACCTGCAGGTCATGACCTAGCGTCGAGCTGGTCTTGAAGGTATTGCCGCAGGTGCAGCTGACCGTGATCTCTTTGTACTCGGGATGCGTTGAGGCTTTCATGGGAACACCGCTGAAGGACACCGACGCCGAGGTATGGTGGCGCGCGGCGGCGAATTAAAGGGCGGCGAGTGTAGCGGCAGCTCACGCCGCCCTCAAGCTTTACCGCGCCAGCTGGGGCAGCGCCGTGGCAAGTGCGCTTGCGCAAGGACGCGACTACGGTTTCGTTATCCACAGAAGCTGTGGATAACTCTGTGGACTTCTTGCTGACCGGCGCGGCGATTTCGCGGCCAGATTGCATATTTATTACATTGGCTAAAAAATGACCACCCAATTTCTACCTTTTCCATCAATGGCTTACGATTGACATATGGAGCTGCTTAACCGCTTTAGCGCGTAATCTACTCATTTGCCGTACGCCACCCTTTGGCCTGTGAATAACGGGCCTCGCGCCTGCCGAGAAACGGCTTACACGGCGGTTGACAATGCAAAACCGCCGGTCGTTTTCGGCGTTTCCGGCAAGAAATGTAACAGCACGTCGTTCAGAAAACGCATCCCGTGGGGGGTCGCCCGCCACTGCGATCCATCGTTGTGCACCAGCCCCCGGGAGGCAAGCTGCGCCAGCGGACCGGTCACGACCTCCCACGCAAGGCCCGTGCGGCTTTCGAAGAGCGCGCGCTCGAATCCCGCCACCAGCCGCAGCGCATTGAGCATGAATTCGAACGGCAGATCGGCCCGCGGCACCCTTCTGGCGGTGACTGCAGCGCAGTGCGCAAGATAGCGCCGCGGCTCGCGAGCGTGCACGGTGCGCACGACGCAGCCGCTTTCCGGCAGGCTCAGTTTTCCGTGTGCTCCGGCTCCCGCCCCGAGGTAATCCCCGAACGACCAGTAGTTGAGGTTATGCCGGCAGCGCCGCGCCGGCTTTGCGTAGGCGGACACCTCGTACCGCGCAAATCCAGCGTCCTCCAGACACTGCATGCACGCCTCCAACATCTGCGCGGCGAGCTCGTCATCCGGCAATACCGGTCGCTGCGCGGCGAACACCGTCCCGGGCTCGAGCGTGAGTTGGTAATGGGAGATGTGCGCAGGTGCGAGCGCCAGGGCCGCCTGCATGTCCGCAAGAGCCTGCTGCAATGTCTGTCCCGGCAGTCCATACATCAGATCGAGATTGAAGTTGGTGAGTCCCGCGGCGTGCAGCTCGGCCGCCGCCCGGCGTGTCTCGTCACTGGAGTGGATCCTGCCGAGGGCGCGCAAGCTGGCATCATCGAAGCTCTGCGCCCCGAGTGAGACGCGCGTGACGCCTGCGGCCAGGTACTCGGCGAACCGACCGCGCTCGATGGTGCCTGGATTCGCCTCCATGGTGACTTCGAGATCGGGCGTGGCCGCAAGGCAGGTGCGGGCGGTCGCGAGCACGCGAGCAATGGCGCGAGGTGAAAACAGGCTCGGCGTACCCCCGCCGAGGAAGATGCTCACGAGCGCCCGGCCCGCCAGCGCAGCGCTCTGTGCCTGCAGATCGCTCTCGAGCGCTGCCACGTACCGCTCCTCATCGAGCGGCCCGCGCAGCGCGTGCGAGTTGAAATCGCAATACGGACACTTGCTTACGCACCATGGAAAGTGCAGGTAGAGCGACAGCGGCGGCGTGAGCAACATCGACAGCGCTCTAGCTGCGCTCTGCGACCAGCCGGGCCAGCAGCCTGCTGAGGGCTGCCCCGCGATGACTCAACGCATTCTTCTGCTCGGGCGGCAATTCGGCCGCGCTTCGGTCCAGGCCCGCTGGCAGGAAGATGGGGTCGTAGCCGAAGCCGCCCGCGCCGCGCGGCTGGCGCAGGATGCTGCCTTCCCAGCTTCCCTCGGCGATGACCGGGGCCGGGTCCGTGCCGTGGCGCAGAAAGACGATCACGCAGCGATAACGCGCCGTGCGCTCGGGAGGGGCCGCCGGCTCGAGCTCCTGCAGCATCCGATCGAGATTATCGCGGTCCGTGGCATGCTCGCCGGCATAACGCGCGGAGAACACTCCGGGCCGACCGCCCAGAAAGTCGACCTCGATGCCCGAATCATCCGCCAGCGCCGGCAGTGTCGTGAGGGCGCTGGCGTAGCGGGCTTTCAGCATGGCATTTTCCCTGAACGTGTCGCCCGTCTCGTGCGGGGCGGTGACACCGAGCGCGCCTTGCGGGATCAGCTCGAAATCCAACGGAGCAAGCAGCGCTGTCAACTCGCGCAGCTTGCCGGCGTTGCTGCTGGCCAGGACCACGCGCACAAATCAGCCCTGCAGCGCCTGCGATTGCAGTGCGAACAGCTGGCCGATGCCGCCGGCGGCGAGGTTCAGCAACGCATCGAGCTCGTGGCGGCGGAACGCGTGCCCCTCGGCCGTTCCCTGGATCTCGACGAAACCGCCGCCGTTGTTCATGACCACGTTCATGTCAGTTTCCGCATGAGAGTCTTCCGCGTAGTCGAGGTCCAGTACCTGGACGCCCTCGAAGATACCGACTGAGACAGCGGCGATCTGACCGTGCAGCGGGGTTGCGGCGATGCAGCGCCCCCGCACCAGTCGCTCGCACGCCTCGGCAAGGGCGACGTAGCCACCCGTGATCGCGGCCGTTCGCGTCCCACCATCGGCCTGCAGAACATCGCAATCGATGGTGACGGTGCGCTCGCCAAGGGCCCTGAGATCCACGATCGCGCGCAGGGAGCGTCCGATCAGGCGCTGAATTTCCTGGGTGCGGCCGCTCTGCTTTCCCTTGGCCGCCTCGCGGGCAGAGCGTGTGTGCGTGGAACGCGGCAGCATGCCGTATTCGGCCGTGACCCAGCCCTGCCCCTTGCCACGCAGGAATGGCGGCACGGACCCTTCCACACTCGCCGTGCACAGCACGTGCGTGTCCCCGAACTCCACCAGCACGGAGCCCTCCGCGTGCTTGGCGAAGCGGCGTGTAAAGCGCACTGGACGCAGTTGATCCGGTGTCCGACCGCTGGGGCGCAGCTTGTTCATGGGTCTGCGATGAAGCGCAGCGCGGCCGCCGAAGTGTTGTCACTCGCCGTGGCCGCCCGCGTAATGGCCCGCTCGGCGAGCTCGAGCAGCTTCTCGCGCAACGGTTCCGGGCCGCCCAGCTCCGTGGCGAGCTCGGCATCGCGCAGTCCGCCCCAGAATCCGTCCGTGCACGTGAGTAGCACATCACCGGTTTCCAGTGGCCGGCGTCGCGTCAGTGTCATGTCAGGCAGGATCGGATCGCCTCCGAGGCAGCATTCGACGAAGTTGCGCATCGGATGGATCTGCGCCTGCTCGGCCGTGATCAGGCCTTCGCGCAGCAACAGCTCGACGTGACTGTGATCGCGACTGCGGGCGAGCAAGCCACCCTGGCGAAAGTGATAGAGCCGACTGTCACCCACGTGCGCCCACCACGAGGCCCGCTGCTGCACGAGACACACGGCACAGGTTGCGCGCGGCCGATGCTCGATGGGCAGCTGCGCGCCGAGCTTGACGACTTCCTCGTGCGCCCGCCCCAATGTCAGATGCAGAAATCCGAGCGGATCGAACAGAGGCTGCGGGACGTGCCAGAACGCCTCGAGCACGACCTGCTGCGTAACCTCGGCTGCCCGCGCGCCATGAGCATGGCCGCCCATGCCATCCACCGCCACGAGCAGCGCCGAATGCTCGGCGATCGCCGTGGCGACCCGGTCCTGATTCTCCTCGCGGCCGCCAAGGAGACTGATATCGGCGTACTCCACCCGCAAGAAGACATCCATACTTCTGTTAGACTTGAACAGGCTTTATATCACCCCTGCAGGAACGAGCGTAGCTTCCGCTCCCGTGCCCACCCTCACCAGCATGACCGGCTTTGCACGCCGCGAGCTGTCCGGACTCTGGGGCACGCTCGTCTGCGAGCTGCGCAGCGTGAATCATCGGTTTCTCGAGGCGGGGTTTCGCTTGCCGGACGAGCTGCGTGCGGCGGAACCCGCTTTGCGCCAGCGGCTGGCCAGGCTGATCAAGCGCGGCAAGGTGGACTGCTCCCTCTCCTGCAGGCGCACCCCCAGCACTGAAGGCGGCCTCGAGGTGGATGCTCAGGCCCTGGAGCGCCTGCTCGTACAGGTCCGCGAGATCGCGAGCCAGCTGCCCGAGCATACGGTGAACGTCCTCGACATCCTGCGCTGGCCGGGCGTGCTGCGCGACGATTCCAATGCCGGCGAGCTGATGCTGGCGGCACTCCACTCGCTGTTCGATAGTACCCTGCAGGATCTCGTGTCGGCTCGAGCAAGTGAGGGGTTGAGGCTGCGCGAGCTGCTCGAGCAGCGCTGCGTCGGCCTCGAAGCCCTCGTTGCGCAGGTGCGCGCCCGTCTGCCCGAGGTTCACGCGCGCGTGCGCGGCAAACTCACCGAACGCATCGCCGAACTGCAAGCCAATGTGGATCGGGATCGTCTCGAACAGGAGCTCGCGATCATCCTGCAGCGCCTGGATGTGGATGAGGAGCTCGATCGCCTGTCCGGTCACATCGTGGAGATTCGCCGGGTCATCGACGGCAGTGAGCCGGCCGGGCGCCGACTCGACTTCCTGATGCAGGAGCTCAACCGGGAAGCCAACACGCTGTCCTCGAAGTCCCAGGATCTCGAGACCACGCGCAGCGGTGTCGACATGAAGGTGCTCATCGAGCAGATGCGCGAGCAGGTGCAGAATATCGAGTAGTGTCGAGGGGCGCCTACCTGTGTCGATGGCTTTTCACGCAACCCCCTACATCTAAAGCCATTTCGTCACTTTTGTGTTCACGGCCGCACATGGTCGTCCACCCACGTCTAGCCCACAATTGTAGCTAGCTTTGTAGCTAGCTCGCACTTGCTCGTGGAGTCGCACGGGTGCAGATTTCTAGCTACAACGGGCGACCTAAGGGGGTGAACCATGGCTGGAAAACTGAACTCCTTAAGTGTCGAACGCGCCCATCGCAGTGGCGCTCGGATCCTGCTCGGAGACGGTGATGGTCTGTACCTGCGCAAACAGACCCGCGCTGGTGCCTCCTGGACGCTGCGCTATCGATTCGGCGGGCGCGATCGGTGGATCACCCTCGGCAATATCCCGACATGTCATTGGCCGAGGCTCGTATCGAAGCGCGGCAGGCTCGCGTGCAGGTCGACAAGCAGCGGGAACCCATCGCACTGCGACGCGCCGTGCAGGCCGAGCAGCGTCAACGGATTCCGTTTGAGCAGTTGTGCGAGGACTGGTATCGCAGCGAAATCGTCGGGCGAGGGCTCGAGCATCCGGATGTCCCCCGCCGCTACCTGGACAAATACCTGTTGCCGAAGCTGCGTCGCTTGACCGCTGCGGAAGTCACTCCGGCACACATCACTCGCCTATTGGATGAACCTACGATCGACATGACTACTTCAGTGAGCGCCGTCTGGCGCTTTCTCAGTGGACGCGACTGATCGGGGAGGCCGAGCGCGGCAAGAGCACGGTGACGCCGATTCGGCGTGGGCGAGGCTGAGTTTCCCGTAGCCACCCAACCTAGCGCGGCCTGTTAGTGCTCATTCAGCGCCGTCAGCTAATGGCCCATCGACCCGAACCGTTCCGTGGTCAATAGCAGCTTTACAGCAGGCGAAACGACCGCGCCCAACGGCATGCCATCGTGCAGGCGCCCGCGCAGCCGTCAACAGCACATCAGTAAATTGAGTGGCTGGTATAAATTGTTATACCGTTCCCATCGGGATCCTTTGTGCAAAAAAGATAATGTCCAAAAAACATTTCGTCAGGGATCTCTCCTGCCGGAATTCCGCGACTGATTAGCTGCAACCGATATTTTTTCAAGTCATCCAAACCTTTTCCGTCAATCATGAGGTCAAATTGCTCAGAGAATCTCTGATGAAATTGTCCTGTCAAACTTTCTGCGATGCCTTCTCCAGCCATCGAATCAACTTGCAGCAAGATAAGATGAGTGCCTCCACGTAGTTCGATAATTGCGACCTCTTCATCAGTAAAAAATGGAGGAATTCCGAGCTTCGAGTAGAATTCGCAACTGCACTTAAGATCACTCACTTTGAAAACAAGGTGGCCGACTGCCAATGCTAAGTCAGCGGCAGTCTTCACCTCGCTCGATGCCACACCGGTCATGACTTCACCTCACTTTAACGCCCTACCAATTCGGGAACTTTAACGGCCTTCAAAAACGACGCTCTTACCGCGACTGTTGAGTGCCGAATGGAATGAAGGCGACCTTGACACAGCAGCGTCACGGTTCGCCCTAAAGAGCACTATACGGAAGATACCACGCGGTATCTTTTAACGCAATCGGTTTATTTACGCCGCCTATCTCATCCGAAGGAATACAATTTTGAGACGTTCAGGAGACTTTCGAAAATGAAGGCGGCTAAAGTTAAAAACGCGTACATGAAAAAGAAGGACCCGCTCTTCGTTAGAGAATCCCTTTTATCTGCCGCCTTCGAACTTGCTGCAACCAAGGGTATAGCTGATGTCACCGTCAACAAAGTGAGCGAATTGGCGGACGTTACCAAAGGGGCTTTCTTTCACCACTTCAATAGCAAAGAGACGTTGGTGACGGAGCTGATGCAGATGCTGTTGACGCGAATGGACAAGCAGTTTGATCGACTGATGGCGGAGGAAGAGAATTCCGACGGTTGCTTTACTCGTGCATACATTAGGGCCGCATTCTCCGAAGGTGCAGCGGAACGTAAGGTGTGGGGCGCGCTCTTGAGTCTGTTGGCCTCTAAAGATCAGGTCGGATGGGTGTGGGATACCTGGCTGAGCGAGCGTCTAAAGAGACATTCCAAAACCGATTCGAGAATGGAGCTTCGTGTCGTAAGACTTGCAGCAGATGGCGTATGGTTTGAGAGAATCATGAACGCAAAATCCAAGAGCCTAAAAGGTGTCGAAGAGTTTCTCGTGGAGATGACGCGAATTCGTTAGAAAATCAGAAAGTCCACTGACAAGCGTCACGAATAGACCGCCGCGTGAATGACCGCAAACCCGAGGGCATTAGGGTCTGCGAATTGCCGGTATTGGCCGGAAGCCGGCTGTTGTGGGTTCAAGAACCACAGCGTGGTGCAGCTCGCAAAGCCCATGGGGTGCGGCCCATTATCGCGCGCTACAGTGGAACATTCCCCGTCTGCGTACTATTTGCCCCGCAATAGATGTCCGGGTTTAGTTTGTGATTAGCCCGCGTTTCTCTTTGGCAGCCGGTTTCCATCCCCAACCTGGCAGCGCCAGGTTGTAGCGCGTTCCACGTCCGGTACCTTCGGCCAACAGCAGTCCGTTTTTGACGAGATCCTCTATATCGCGAAAGGCAGTGGCCCGTGAGGCATCAGCGATGCCCACGTACTTACGCAAGGTAAGCCCCCCTTCGAATCGTCCCGGGCCCGCTTCGAGCATCTTGTTGATGACCTTGCGCTGCCGCTCGTTGAGTGCGACCTCTCTATGGTCACTCCAGTATCGGGCTCGCATCAAAGACTCATCGACTAACCTCGACGTTGCACGACAGGCATCCACATAGACATCCAAGAACCACTCAAGCCAGTCGGTGATGTCGCCGGTGCCACGCTGAGCCCGGTTGAGGGCTTCATAGTATTGCGTCTGGCGCCGACGCAGCTCACTGGAAACCCCGTGCAGGCGCGTGGCCCGTCGGACGTCCTGGGCCAGCGCCAGATCGAGAATGGCTCGGCCGACACGCCCGTTCCCGTCTTCGAATGGATGGATGGATTCAAACCACAGGTGGGCGATGCCCGCGCGCACGAGACCATCTTCGGGACCGGCTCGGGTGCCGTTGAACCACCTCAGAAAGGCGTGCATTTCGGCCGGTACCGCGGCGGAAGGGGGTGCCACATAGTGGACTTGCTCCTTGCCCATGGGCCCGCTCACGATCTGCATGGGGTCCTCATGGGTGCGAAAGCGCCCTGTCTCGATGTGGCGGAGCGCCGTCCCTTCTGCGGGGAACAGTGCGGCTTGCCAACGGCACAACCGTTCCTTGGTTAGGTCTGCATCCCAGTCAGCCGCCGCGTTTTCCATGACATCCAGCAGACCCTCAACGTTTCGGGGAACCGCTGCCATGAAGTCAGGCGTGATGCCGAGGCGGCGGGCGATCGAGGAACGGACGCTGGCCAAGTTTAGGATTTCACCCTCAATGGCAGCGGTCGAGATCGCTTCGCCCGACCAGACCTCTCTTTCCACGTCTGCCAGGTCGGTAGCGCCGATTGCTTCGGCTTTGCCGAATAGACGGTCCACCTCACTTCGGGCGCTTTTCAGTGACTGCGCTAGCCGCTCAGGCTGGAAGGTGAGTTCAGGCCAGGTGGGGGCGTTCCAGATCCAGGAAGTCTTAGACATATCGCACCAAAATATGAGGCGTAATAAGCTCGTGGTACGCCATGAAGCGCATTTCTATCTTTTACGCTTCATTTATTGAAGCGTAAAGAAGAGATTTGCGCTTCTGGGTGCGATGGGCCCGCACCGTTTGGCCGCGTCGGAGGGACGGGGGCCCCAAGTCTAGCCGGCCAGGCGACGATGGCTGGATTACCGCGAGTATTCCCGAGGCGCCACGGTGCGCCCATCGCAATGGCGCTGCGATTCTGCTCGGCGATGGTGATGGTCTGTATCTGCGCAAACAGACTCGCGCTGGCGCCTCCTGGACGCTGCGAAATCGATTCGGCGGGCGCGATCGCTGGCTGACCCTCGGCAACTATCCGGACATGTCGTTGGCCGAGGCTCGAGTCGAAGCGCGGCAGGCACGCGTGCAGTCGATAAGCGGCAGGACCCGATCGCGCTGCAACGCGCCGTGCAGGCCGAGCAGTTGCAGCGAATTTCGTTCGAGCAGTTGTGCGAGGACTGGTATCGCAGCGAAATTGTAGGCCGTGGGCTCAAGCATCCCGGTGTCCCCCGCCGGTACCTGGACAAATACCTGTTGCCCAAGCTGCGCCGCTTGACCGCTGCCGAAGTCACTGCGGCGCACGTCGCTCGCCTATTGGATGGCGTGAAGCATCGCGCGCCGACCGCTGCCAATGATCTGCTGCGCTTCGCGCGCCGCATCTTCGCGTTCGGCGTACGCCGGCGTGTGGTACCCATCAATCCGATCGCCGAGTTCTCGCCGCGCCTGGACGCCGGCGGCCCGGAGAAGTCCCGAAGCCGGGCGCTGTCGCACGAGGAACTGATCAGGCTGTTCGAAAGCGCGAATCGACAGCATGCGCGAAACGGAACATTTCGGCGGCGATAACCTGCTCGCCGTCAAATTGCTGCTCGCGCTGTGCGTTCGCAAGGGCGAACTGCTCGGCGGGCGCCGGACAGAGTTTGATCTCGAAGGTGATCTCAGATCCGGCCCGGTGTGGCATCTGCCGGCCGCGCGCACCAAGACGGGTGAAGAATTGGATATTCCTCTGGTGCCGCAGGTCACTTCACCCTCCATGACCTGCGTCACACGGCGCGCACGCATTTGGCTGCACTTGGGTTACGCCGGGAAGTTGCCGAACGGCGCCTCGGTCACAAGCTCAAGGGTGTCGAGGGAACCTACGATCGCCATTACTACTTCAATGAGCGCCGTCTGGCGCTTTCTCAGTGGACGCAGCTGATCCTGGAGGCCGAGCGCGGCAAGGATCAGGCGGCCAAGCACTACCGCAGCGCCCCAACAGCTGAAAATTGAACGTTACTCCATCTAAACCACTTTCCTCTGTTGGACGAGTACCTGCGTCCCATTCCGGTGCGGGCGAGTCGCGCTCGATCTCGCTGACCTGGTGGCCGACGTCGGCCACCCGATTGGCTTCGGTGCCGACCAAAGCAAGAAGTGCCGAGGCGAGCGTCGCGCTGATTTGTGTCAGGTAGACGCTTTGCAGACCTTTGCCGTCCGGAGTCAACGGGGCGTACTTGCTCGCCAGGTCCGGCCGCAGGCGCGCCATGTGGTCTTTGGGACGGATGGCATTGGCAAGCCGCTGCCATCGAACGCCGACCTTCCAACCAATCTGGCTCCACTGCGTGCCGGCCGCGCCAAATTCCTCCGGCTTCGGGCTCTCCCGGCAATAGCCGCTGACGATGCCAAGCGCCGCGATGCGTGTATTGCTGAACGAAAAGACGATGTCGCCGGGAGCGACCTCGCGCATGAATTCGTAGAACGGATTGCGGTGACCATTCCGATTGCGCTTCGGCGACCAGAGATAGCCCCCGTCGATCTCCTGGCGGAAGGTCTGGTTCTGGTTCACCCACCAATAGCGCACGTCATTCCGCCCTGCCCCGGCCGTCTACCAATCGACAATTTACTCAATGTACTGAGCAAACATACTCAATGGACCCGGCATTGCAAATCCCGTGGGTACGTCGCGATGCAGTACTGCCGATTCTCGTGCTTCAGCGGGCCCTGGTTCAGTGCGTCGCGGCTTGGACGAAGCAAGAACCCGGCGCGATGGGCCGAGCGCACATTCGAGCCGCTGCCGCGAGCGCTTGCGCGGCAGCGCCGCTCAACGCCCCCGCCCCCGCGGCCGCATCAACAGATCAAACCACGGTTGCCATGTTTTCCCCGCATCGTTCGAGCGCACGGCGATCTCGCGCACACCGTCCTTGGTGGCCTGCCATGTGCCGCGCACCAGCCGTCGGGCGCCCCCGGGAGCCGGCAGATCCGTCCCCGTCAACTGCATCACCCCGTCGTGGAACTGGCCTTCGATGATCAGCAGGTGTCCGTGATTCGTCACCCAGCTTTGATGCCAAACACCGCGCGTCGCATCGTAGATACTGAAGCTGCGTCCCTCATTTCCGGAGAGGTCCCGATAGATCTCCAGCAGCACGCAGCCGTTCAAAATCGACTGCACCTGCAGCCGGGCGACGCTGGATCGGGCCTGGGTATCGAATACCTCCCAGTCGCCCAGCCAGAAATCGAACTGCCGGTACTCGGGTGCGTTGCAGACCGGGTCGGCGTGAGCCGGCGCCGCCGCCGCGGCGCGGTCGCAGAGCCCGGCTGCCCCGAGCGCCAGCATGATGAGGGCCGTGAATCCGCTGCGGCGCCCTATTTCTCGCACTGACGTTCCTCCCCTGACGAGGCCGCCTGGCCCAGCTCACGAGTTGACTCTACGCAGCCGAGTGCAGTGGAACCGGCTGACTTCGGACCTTCAATGAGGCCAGCCTTGCTGCGAGTGGCACGCGGCAGTCGTAGGGTCTCACCTGCGCGCGCGCGTGTCAGCTTCCCGCAGGTGCAACACCGCGTATCCTCTGAAGGGACGCCACAGCTCGGCGCGTACCTCGAGCTCCTGCGTCGTCAGCGGCATCGCGGTCAGCGATGCCTGGCGCAAAAGGACTCGATCGTCATGCGGAAACGCATCCGGCTCGCCGAGGCCGCGCAGTGCGACATAGTCTGCGGCCCAGGGTCCGATGTCAGGGAATGCGGCTAGTGCCTGCATCAGGCGTTCGCCCGACCCGGCCGACAGCTTCGCTGCTTCGTGCATCGCCCGGGCGAAACTCTGCAATCGCGCCGCACAGGCGGCAGACAAGCCGATGCTCTCGAGCTCAGCGTCCAGTACGGACTGCGCCGTCGGAAACAGATAGTTGAGTCCGCTCTCGTCATCGCAGATGCGCTCGCCGGCGCGCGCGATGAGTCGCCCCAACAGCCGCAGCATCGCCTGCCCGGCCCGTCGAAAACCCACGATAGCGCGCACGCCGCTCTCGAAGGGATCCCAGTTCCCCGGGATGCGCAGACCCGGACGCTGGCCGACGAGCCCGCGCAAGCGTGGGTCGCGCTGCAGGACCTCGGTAATCCTCGATGGATCCGCGGAAAGATCGAACATCCGCCGCACCGACGATGACAGCGACAGCAGGTCGGAGGGCTCACCGCCGCGGATGCGCAACTCGAGCGCATCGGCGCCGGCGACGGGCGCGATCCGCACGATCGCGTAGCCGTCGCTTGCGCGTACCGTGCGCTGATAGGCTCCGGTGGCGACGGATTCGACGCCGCGGATCGCCTCGCTCGCGAGAAATCGGCTGAGGTGTGCCCAGTCATAAGGCGGCCGGTAGGTGAGTCGCAGGCGTATTTCGGCATCCGGACCGGGTCTGCCGACTTTACGGATCTCTCTTGGCGGGCGGCGATACATCGACTTGAACACGTCGTTGAAGCGCCGCACGCTGCGAAATCCGGAACCGAGGGCTACGGCGGTGATGGGCAGGCGTGTTTCATCCAGCAACTGCTTCGCGAAGTGTAACCGCCGTGTCTGTGCAACCGCCCCCGGCGAGGCGCCCACGTGCCGTGTGAACAGGCGGCACAGATGGCGCACCCCGACGCCCAAGCGGCTCGCAAGTTGTTCGACCGTGCCCTCATCGAGGGCGCCTTCCTGAATCATGCGCAGCGCGCGGCGCACGACGGCGGAGGTTCCCAACCAGGCCGGAGAGCCGGGCGCCGCTTCCGGGCGACAGCGCAGGCACGGCCGAAAACCGGCGGCCGCGGCTTCCGCGGCGGTGGCATAAAAGCGGACGTTCGCGGCCTTGGAAGTCTTCGCCGGGCAGATTGAGCGGCAGTAGATCCGGGTCGACGTGACTGCGATGAAGAACTTGCCGTCGAAGCGCGGGTCGCGGCTGCGGCGCGCGCGGTCGAGGACGTCCGGCGTCATCCCGAATCGCTCCAGCATCGAGCCACGATACGCGTCGGGCCGCGATCGGACTAGCCGTTTTCGGCTGGGGAACCCGGCACACGACCCCGCCGACCCAGCCCGGGCAATACGTGCCGCGGGACTGGGCCATTCGCCTGGCCTGCAAAGCTCACCAACCCGCTCTCAGCCATGCCGGGTGCGCGCCGCGTAAACCTGCGCCAGCATCGGGCTGTGTACGTCCTGCACCGCCGTCGCGATTGCAACAGCCTGGCACTTCTGACTCGCCGCAACGGTCGCCAGATCGCGCGAGAATTCGTCCGGGCAGACTTGGCGGGCTGCGCTCGCGATGCGCCGATACAACCTGGCGGAGCCGGCGTCCGTGTTCAGATCCAGATCGCCGTAGTGCACGACGATGGCAGCCGCGCCCGTCGATGTCACGCGGGATTGCGTCGCAGCCGTCGAGTCGGCCAGCGCCGAGAGCGTGAAGGCGCCGGTGGCGAGCGCAAACAATCCGGTGAGCGCCTGGCGCAGCACGCGTGGTGTCGAATGTGCGATGGTCATGAGCGTCTCCTGGAAAGGGTGGGCAGTGAGTGTTTCGATGTTGGTCGCCGCTGGGGCGACGCGCATATCAAACTCCCGCGGCGGCCGCGTGTCTGCTGGCCACGCTCGAGTTGGTCCCGCATACCGACGAGTTCGTACCAAACGCTGGATGCCTCGGGCAACACACACGGCGCCTTGGGCAACACACAGGGCAACACACACGAACAGGCGCTGCGGCGCCCACGTCGGGCGCACGGGTTCGTCCCGCGTGCCGACGGATCCGTCCCTGCGTGGGGCGGCGCCGCAGGGTTTTTCGCACCACTTTTGGAGTAGGCTACAGCCATGGCCACCGTCAACGGACCGAGCAGCAATGCCGGTAGCGGGAGATCTCGATGAGCGCCGTGCCGGCACAGGACGCGATCCGCGGGGCGGTTGTCCCTGGGCAGACCACGGCGGCGCTGCGGCGCACCGTGCGCGCAGGCCTGCGGATCTGGCCATTGCTCGTTGTCCTCACCTCGTTCTGGGTCTACGTCACCGTGTCCAACGTGTTGTACGCCCACAGCATGCAGGCCAGCTTCGCGATCCTGACGACGTCGCCGGAGCATTTTTTCGCGCCCTGGGACCAGCGCGTGCTGCAGCATCTGCTGCTGTATCCCATCCTGCTCGCATGCGTGCTCGGTTCCTTGCAGATCGGCTGGGTGCCCGCCTGGCGTGCCGTGCCCGCGCAGTTGGGACTGGCGATCATCTTCTCGGTACTGGCGGCGCCGGCGCTCATGCTGGGCGGTATGCTGGTCGGGGAGGGGAGTGGCTGGGACCACGATGGCCCCTACACGCTCGAGAAGTTTCTCGCCGGTCCCGAGCCGACACTGTGGCTTGCGAGCGCGACCAACTTTCTGCTGACCTATGGGTTCGCGCTCGCCCTGATCACGGGGCTGTCGCTGTATCAGCGCTATCGCGATGCGCAGCTGCGGTCGACCGCACTCGAGCGCGCCCTCACGGCGGCGCATCTGGCCACCTTGCGCATGCAGCTCTCGCCGCACACGCTGTTCAATCTGCTGCACACGATCCGCGGACAGATCGGCTGGGACCCCGCGAGCGCCCAGGCGATGGTGGCGCAGCTGGGCGAGCTGCTGCGCCGGTTGCTCAGTGCCGGGGAGCGCGATTTTGCGCGCCTGGCGGATGAGGTCCGCTTCGTCCGGCTCTATCTGGAGCTGCAGCAGAAGCGCTTTGCCGACCGTCTGACCCTGTGGATCGCCGATCTCGATGGGCTTGCGCCGCTGTGGGTGCCGAGCCTGATTCTGCAACCCCTGGTGGAGAACGCGGTCGTCCATGGGCTTGCCGGGCACGCCGGACCGGTGGAGATCCGGGTCGAGGCCGCGCTGTGCGGGGAGAATCTGTCGCTGCGCGTGATCAATACGATTGCTTCCGGGGCGGCGTCGGGCGCCGCTGGGATCGGCCTGCGCAACGTGCGCGAGCGCCTGGCGGTGCAATTCGGGGAGCGGGCGAGCTTCAGCACCGGTGCCGACGGAAATTTCTGGATCGCCGAGATTCGCATGCCCGCACTTCGTGACGGTCCGGATGCGGTGTCGCTGCGGTGATGCCGACATCCGTAATGGACGTCGTCATCGTGGACGACGAACCGACAGCGAGGCGGACGCTTCGCGAGTGTTGCAGCCGCGAACCGGACATGCGCATTGTCGGCGAGTTCGCGGACAGTCGCGCGGCGCTCGAGGCGATCCGTGCGCAACCGCCGCACGTCCTGTTTCTCGACATTCAGATCGATACGCTCAATGGCATGGAGCTCGCGCGCGCACTCGATCCGGCGGCATTGCCGCTCATCGTGTTCGTGACCGCATACGATGACTATGCGATCGATGCATTCGACGTCAGTGCGGTCGACTATCTGCTGAAGCCCTTCGATGACGAGCGCTTCCGCAAGACGGTCGAGCGGGTGCGGCGCAGACGGGACAGCTCGACGCTGGCCGACCGTCAGAGCATCCTCGCCGCAGCGTTAGCCGGGATCGAGCGCGGTGCGCTCGCCGCCTCCGAGCGGCGGCCGCGGATCCTCGCCGAGTCCGGCAGCCGCATGCACATGCTCGATGTCGCGCAGATCGAGCTGCTGGAGGCCGATCGCAACTACGTGAAACTGACCGTGGGCCGCGAGGTATTCCTCGCGCGCAGCACCTTGCAGCTGGCGGAGAAGTCGCTGCGCTCGCAACCGGTCCTGCGGATCAGCCGCTCCTGCGTGGTGAATACCAACCACGTCCGTGAGATCAGTCGCACCCCACGTGGGGACTTCATTCTCGTGCTTGCGGGGGGCACGACCGTCACCAGCAGCGAGGGCCACCGGGAGGCAGTGCGGGAATATCTCGAGCGTCTGAAGCTCGCCGCCTGCTGAAAACGCACGCCGGCCGGTGCGCCGTTGCAGACCGGTGGACCACCGGCATGCGCGCCGTGTATGTTTCGCGGCCCATGAGCAGCTCTGCCCCATGCGGACGCCTATTCGTCGTGGCCGCCCCTTCCGGTGCCGGCAAGACCTCCCTCGTCAGGGCGCTCCTGCAGCGTAAGCCCGAGCTGCACGTGTCGGTGTCCTACACCACACGGCCGAGGCGGCCGACGGAGCAGGATGGGCGGGAATACCATTTCATCCCGGTAGCGGAATTTCAGCAGCTGCGCAACGCCGGACAGTTCCTGGAGAGCGCGCAGGTGTTCGACAACTCCTATGGCACGGGCCGCCAGTCGGTGCAAGCGCAGCTCGCCCGGGGCAACCATGTCGTGCTGGAAATCGACTGGCAGGGCGCCCGGCAGGTGCGCCAATCGATGCCGGAGTGCGTGACGATTTTCGTGCTGCCGCCTTCACGGCGTGCCCTCGAGGAGCGACTGACCAACCGGCGCACGGATTCGGCGGCCGTCATCGCGCGCCGCCTGCAGGATGCGGTCAGCGACATGTCGCACTGGAACGAATTCGAGTACGTGCTCGTCAACGACGACTTCGAGAAAACGGTCGGCGACCTGGTGCGCATCGTGGAAAATGCCGGTAACGGCGCTGCCGGTGCAGGTTTGGCGACGCTGCGCGCGCAGCGGGCGCAGTTGCGGCCTCTGCTTGCCGACCTGCTGGGCAGCTGATGGGCGGTTTGCCGCGAAGCGGCTGGCCTGAATGCCGCGTTTTCGCCTATACTGGCTGACCTCGCGCGCATCCCGCGTCGCTCCATTTCCAAGATCTCAACATGGCCAGAATTACCGTCGAAGACTGCCTCGGCAACGTCGAAAACCTGTTTCAGCTCGTGCTGCTCGCGGCCCAGCGGGCCCGCCGCCTGGCCAATGGCGCCGAGCCTACCGTGGCCTGGGAGAACGACAAGCCGACCGTGGTGGCCCTGCGTGAGATTGCCGCGGGAAACGTCACGGTCGAGATGCTTCGCGAGCCGGAGCCTGTAGTCGAGTCCGTGATACCGGAAATCGATGCGCAGTCCACCTTCCGCGCTCCGCAATTCGGTCTCGGAGACTGACCCGAACGTAACAAGCCATGGACTATGCGTCTTCGCTCCTGGGACTGCTCCCCGGCGGAAGGCGCACCCCGGGGCTGAAGGAATTGCTCGCCTCGGTCGAGAGCTACCTGCCGGCTGAGCAGGTGAGTCGCATCCGCGAAGCCGCGGAATTCGGCGCCTCGGCGCACAAGGGTCAGAAGCGTCTCTCGGGTGAGCCCTACATTGCCCATCCCGTCGCCGCGGCCGCAATTCTCGCGGACCTGCATCTGGATGGCGATACCATCGTGGCCGCGATCCTCCACGACGTCATCGAGGACACGCCCACTCCCAAGGACCAACTGGCCACTCGCTTCGGCGCGGCCGTAGCCGAGCTTGTCGATGGCGTCACGAAGCTCGATCAGATCAAGTTCAAGAGCCGCGAGGAAGCTCAGGCGGAGTCCTTCCGCAAGATGCTGCTCGCGATGGTGCGCGACCTGCGGGTCATCCTGGTCAAACTCGCGGACCGCACGCACAACATGCGCACCATCGAGGCGATGTCCCCCGCGCGGCGGCGCGCCATCGCACGCGAGACGCTCGATATCTACGCGCCGATCGCCGAGCGGCTCGGGCTGTACAACATGAAGCTCGAGCTCGAGGATCTCGGCTTCAAAGCGCTCTATCCACGCCGCTACCAGGTGCTCGAGCGCGCCCTGAAGAAGGCTCGCGGCAATCAGAAGGAGTTTTTGAAGAAGATCGAGCAGCAGCTCAATGCCGCGCTGCTCAAGAATGAGATCCCGGCCCGCGTCGAGACACGCGAGAAGCATCTGCACAGCATCTACAAGAAAATGCGGCGCAAGCGCTCGCTGCTCAACGAGATCGTGGACGTGTACGGGCTGCGGATCGTCGTCGATCGCGCGGACACCTGCTATCGCGCGCTCGGGGTGGTGCACTCGGTCTTCAAGCCGATGCCCGGCAGGTTCAAGGACTACATCGCCATACCGCGCGTCAACGGCTATCAGTCGCTGCATACGACGCTGTTCGGCCCGAACGGCGTCCCCATCGAGGCGCAGATCCGCACGGAGGACATGCATCGCGTGGCCGAGGCGGGCATCGCGGCGCATTGGAAGTACAAGGCGGGCGAGGGCGGGGGCTCGATGCAGCAGGAGCGCACGCGCGAATGGCTGTCGAATCTGGTGGAGCTGCAGGAGGACGGCTCGTCCGAGGAATTCCTCGAGAGCGTGAAGGTCGATCTGTTTCCCGACAAGGTCTACGTATTCACGCCCAAAGGCGAGATCCTGCGTCTGCCGAGCGGTGCAACCGTGGTGGACTTCGCCTATTCGGTGCACACCGACATTGGTAACCGCTGCGTGGCCGCCAAGGTCGACCGCCGACTCACGCCGCTGCGCACGGTGCTGCGCAATGGCCAGACTGTCGAGATCATCACCGCCAAGGGCGCCATGCCGAACCCATCGTGGGTCAACTTCGTGGTCACCGCCAAGGCGCGCAGCGCCATCCGCCATTACCTCAAGAGCCTGCGCCGCACCGAAGCGATCGCGCTCGGCCAGCGGCTGCTGAACCAGGCGCTGGGCGAATTCCGCGTCTCCCTCGATGATGTGACGGCGCAGGCGCAGACCGCCGCGCTTGGGGAGCTCGGCATGGCGGACCTCGACGATCTGTACGAGAACATCGGCCTCGGCGAGCGCCTCGCGCCGCTCGTGGCCCGCCGGCTGCTGCCCGGCGCACAGACCGAGGATGGATCGGGAACGCTCGCGCCGCTGGCGATCGCGGGTACGGAGGGACTGCTGGTCACCTATGCCCGCTGTTGTTTTCCGATTCCCGGCGATGCCATCTACGCGTTCCTGTCGGCGGGTCGCGGCGTCGTGATCCACCGCGAGAACTGCGTGAACGTCGAGGATTATCGCAAGCATCCGGAAAAGTGGCTGCCGGTGAGCTGGCAGGCGGCGTCCGACCGGCTGTTCAGCTCCGAGATCCGGGTGTATGTGGTGAACCGTACAGGTATGCTCGCCGCCGTGGCCGCGGCGATCGCCAATCTCGAGACCAACATCGATCGCGTGGCCATCGAGGAGCACGGCAGCGATACCGTGATCCTCATGTTCGAGCTGCGCGTGCACGATCGCAAGCATCTGGCCCGCATCGTGCGCGTCATCCGCCGCATGCCCGACGTCGTGCGCGTCGTCCGCTCGATCGCCGCACATGCGCGCGATGAGCGGATCGGTCCGGAACGCAGCGAAGAGCCCGACGACCAGCGCGCAACCGACCAATGACCGCGAGGACGACCATGAGCCGACAAATCATCCAGACGAAACTTGCGCCCCAGGCCATCGGCACCTATTCGCAGGCCGTGCGTGCCGGCGATACGGTGTACCTCTCGGGTCAGATCGCGCTCGATCCGGCGACGATGCAGATGGTGAACGCGGATATCGATGCCGAAATCCGCCGCGTCTTCGAGAACCTGAAGATGGTCGCCGAGGCGGCGGGGGGCTCCCTGGCCAACGCGGTAAAGGTGAACGTTTATCTGACGGACCTGGCGCATTTCGCGCAGGTCAACGAGATCATGCGCAGCTACTGCCCGCAACCCTTCCCCGCGCGCGCGGCGATCGGCGTGGCGCAACTGCCCCGCGGGGCGCGCGTCGAGATCGAGTGCGTCCTGTACCTTGGCTGAAGTCGCGGCGCATTCGCTCGTCAGCGCCTCCGAGCAGCGACCGGTCACCTCGCTGCGCGGGGTCGGCGCGGCGCTGGCGCAGCGCCTGGCGCGGCTCGGCGTCAGGCAGGTGCAGGACCTGCTGTTCGTATTGCCCCTGCGCTACGAGGATCGCACGCAGGTGGCGCGGATCGGCAACCTGTCACCGGGCGCGCGCGCCGTCGTCGAAGGGGAGATTCAGCTCACCGAGGTCGTTTATCGCGGCCGCCGCCAGCTGTTGTGCCGGATTTCCGACGGCTCGGGATTCCTCACGCTGCGCTTCTTTTACTTTTCCGCCGCCCAGCAGAGCGGATTGGTGCGCGGGGCGCGCATCCGCTGCTTCGCGGAAGTGCGCCGCGGCCCGCTGGGGCTGGAGATGGTGCATCCGCAATACCGCCGCATCCAGGACGACGACACCACTCTCGAACAGACCCTGACACCCATCTACCCCGGAACCGAAGGCGTCCCGCAGGGGCGGCTGCGCGCGCTGATCGGTCAGGCACTCGCCGAACTCGACACCGCGATCGTGCGCGACTGGCTTCCCCCCGATGTCGTGGAGGCACTGCATCTGCCGTCCCTGAAGGCGGCACTGACGTACGTGCACCATCCGCCGCGGGAGGCGCGAGTGGCGCAGCTCGCCGCGGGCAGACACCCCGCGCAGCGACGGCTGGCGTTCGAGGAGCTGCTTGCGCATCACGTCAGTCTCAAGCTGCTCAAGCGGCAGGCCAGGACGGAGTCGGCCTGGTCGCTGCGGGACGAGGAGCACCTCGAGCAGCGGTTTCGCGCAGCGCTGCCGTTTGCACTTACGGCAGCCCAGGAGCGGGCGCTCCTGGAGGTCGACGCGGATCTGGGCGCCGGCCGGCCGATGCTGCGGTTGCTGCAAGGCGATGTGGGCTGCGGCAAGACCGTGGTCGCTGCGGCGGCGGCCGCGCGTGCCGCCGGAAGCGCACTGCAGGTGGCCATGATGGCACCGACCGAGCTGCTGGCCGAGCAGCACTGGCGCAACTTCCGCGACTGGTTCCATCCGCTGGGCGTGCCGGTGGCCCTCGTATCGGGCTCACAGCCGGCGCGCACGCGACGCACGGCCCTGGAAGCCCTCGCATCGGGGGAAGTGCGCATCGTCGTGGGCACCCAGGCCTTGTTCCAGGAGGGCATGCGGTTTCGTCAGCTCGCCCTCGTCATCGTCGACGAGCAGCATCGCTTCGGCGTGCAGCAGCGACTGAAGCTGCAGGAAAAAGCTCGCGCGGCTGGTCGTTTTCCGCACCAGCTCATCATGACTGCCACGCCGATCCCGCGCACGCTCGCCATGACCGCCTATGCCGATCTCGACATCTCGAGCATCGATGAGCTGCCGCCCGGGCGCACGCCGGTGCACACGGTGGTCATGCCAGAGAAAAAACGCGATGCCATCGTCGCCCGCATTGTCACTGCCTGCCGCGAAGGCCGTCAGGCCTATTGGGTCTGCCCGCTCATCGAGGAATCGGAAGAGATGCGTTCGCAGGCGGCGCAGGACACCGCCGCCGCGCTCGCCGCCGCGCTGCCGCAGCTACAGGTCGGCCTGGTCCACGGCCGCATGCCGTCGGCGAAAAAGGACCAGGCGATGTTGGCGTTCAAGGCCGGCCGGATTCAGCTTCTGGTGGCCACCACCGTCATCGAGGTCGGCGTCGACGTGCCCAACGCAACGCTGATGGTGGTCGAAAACGCCGAGCGCATGGGCCTGGCACAGCTCCATCAGCTGCGCGGACGTGTTGGTCGCGGCAGCGCTGCGAGCAGCTGTGTGTTGCTGTACCGCTCGCCGCTCGCGCCGCTGGCGCGGGAGCGGCTCAGGGCGATCCGCGAGACGAACGATGGGTTCGAGATCGCGCGGCGCGATCTGCAGCTGCGTGGGCCCGGCGAGCTGCTCGGCACCCGTCAGACGGGCCTTGCCCAGCTGCGCGTCGCCGACCTCATGCGCGATGCGGATCTGCTGCCGCGCGTGCAGCAGACGGCGGAGCTGCTCCTGGCGTCCTACCCGGATAACATCGCCGCATTGGCCGTACGCTGGCTCGGCTCGAGCGAGCAGTATGGCCGGGTGGGATAGCGGGAGCAGCGCATGGCGGCGGTTTCACTGGGCATCGTGATGGACACGGCGAAGGGGCGCGAGGCACCTGTGCTGCACCGGCTCGGGCGGCGGGCGGAGGAGTACGCGCTGCTCGCCCGCTTCGACCGGCCGGTCGGCACGTGGCTGCTGCTGTGGCCGGCCCTGTGGGCATTGTGGATCGCGGGCCAGGGCCATCCCGATCAGAAGGTACTGATCATCTTCGTGGTCGGGGTGATCGTGATGCGAGCGGCCGGCTGCATCATCAACGATTTCGCCGACCGCAACATCGATCCTCACGTGAAGCGGACCCGCGACCGGCCACTCGCCGCGCGTCGGGTCTCGCCGGTGGAGGCGCTGGTGCTGTTCGCCGTGCTCGGCGCGGCAGCCCTGTGGCTCGTCAGCTTCCTCGACCAGCGCACGATCCGGCTCGCCGTGATCGGGGCGGTGCTGACCATCTCCTATCCCTTCGTCAAGCGCATCTTCCCGATGCCGCAGCTGTATCTGGGAATCTCCTTCGGCGGCTGGAGCGTGCCGATGGCGTTCTCCGCACTGTTGAGTGGCTTGCCGCGTGTCACCTGGGTGCTGTACATCGCCGCAGTGGTCTGGGCGGCCGCCTATGACACCCAGTATGCGATGGTCGACCGCGACGATGACCTGCGAATCGGCGTGAAATCGAGCGCCATTCTGTTCGCCGACATGGATCGGCTGCTGATCTTCGTCATGCAGGCGATGATGCTGTTCGCGCTGGTGCTCGTCGGGCGCACCCTGCACTTTCAGCGCTGGTACTTCGCGGGCCTGAGCGCCGCGGGGGTGCTGTTCCTGTATCAGCAGTGGCTGATCCGCACTCGCGAGCCGGCCGCCTGCCTGCGGGCTTTCCAGAACAATCAGGCGGTCGGCATGGTCATCTTCGTCGGCCTGCTGCTGCAGTTCATTTACGCGGACTGATGCCGCTCCCGGAGCTCCGGGCGCACACTGGCGCAATGCCACTCCCCGCGCATGGGGCCTGGCGACTTCGGATGGGCCTGGCGAGAAAATGAGCAATTGTCGCTTTTGCGCCTGGGCGTTGGTTGACAGCGGCGAACCCGGCGGACATTCTTGCCTCCCACCCGCGGGGATCTCATGAATCCAGCAACACTCGGCTGTGCTCGCCACGATTGGACCCTGCCCGAAGTACAGGCGCTCTTTGCGCTGCCGTTCCTGGATCTCGTGTTCCATGCACAGCGGGTGCACCGTACCCAGCACGCTGCCAACACCGTGCAGATGAGCACGCTGTTGTCGATCAAGACCGGCGGGTGTCCCGAGGACTGCGCGTATTGTCCCCAGAGCGTTCATTACGACACCGGCCTCGGGCGCGAGAGGCTTCTCGAAGTTGCGCAGGTGCGCGATGCCGCGCAGCGTGCCAAGGCTGCAGGCGCCACGCGCTTCTGCATGGGGGCGGCCTACCGCTCCCCCAAGGCGAAGGACCTGGCGATCATCGCGCAGATGATCAGCGCGGTGCGGGCAGCGGGACTCGAGACCTGCGCGACCCTCGGAACGGTGAATACCGCGCAGGCCCGGCAGCTGCGCGCTGCCGGTCTGGAATTCTACAATCACAACCTGGACACTTCCGCGGAGTTCTACGCGGAAGTCATCACCACGCGCACCTATCAGGAGCGCCTGGACACCCTCGCCGCGGTACGCGCAGCCGGTCTCAAGGTCTGTTGCGGCGGCATCGTCGGCATGGGTGAGTCGGTCACCGACCGTGCAGAGTTGTTGCGCACGCTCGCCAATCTGCCCGAGCATCCCGAAAGCGTGCCGATCAACCAACTCGTGCAGGTGCCGGGCACTCCGCTGCACGGGCTGGCGCAAGTCGATCCGTTCGACTTCGTGCGCACGATCGCGGTTGCCCGCCTGCTGATGCCGCGCGCCCATGTGCGTCTTTCGGCCGGGCGGCAGGACATGAGCGATGCCGTTCAGGCACTGTGTTTTCTGGCTGGCGCCAACTCGATCTTCTATGGCGAGAAGCTGCTGACGACCGGAAACCCGGACGTGGAACGGGATCAGCAGCTGTTTGCCCGCCTCGGGTTGCAAGCGCAACGCCCTGCGTCGACGGCGCAATTTCACCCGGCGATCGATGAAGCGCAGGTCCTCTGAGCTCGAAGCAGCGCTGGCGCGACTGGATCGCGAGCATCTGACACGCGAGCGGCGCACGATCGCATCCTTCACCGAGCCGGGAAGCCGGGTCGGCATCGTGGTTGCCGGCCGCGCGCTCACCGACTTCAGCAGCAACGACTACCTGGGACTGGCGCGCCACCCGGCGGTGGCAGCGGCGATGAGCGACTGCGCGCAGCGGTGCGGAGCAGGCTCGGGCGCCTCGCATCTGATCAGCGGTCATGGCCACGAGCACCGGGCACTCGAGGAAGAGCTTGCGGCGTGGACAAGCCGGCCGCGCGCGCTGCTGCTCTCGAGCGGGTACATGGCGAATCTGGCCGTCATCGGCACACTTGCCGGGCGCGGCGAACAGGTGCTGCTGGACCGGCTCAGTCACGCCTCGCTGATCGACGGGGCGAGATTGTGCGGGGCGCGATTCACACGCTACACGCACGCGGACCCGGCTGCGGCGCAGGCCGCGTTTGCCGCGGACTCCGCGCCGACGGCGGTGCTGGCCACCGACGGCGTGTTCAGCATGGACGGCGATGTAGCTCCGCTGCCGGCGCTCGCGCGCGTGAGCCGCGCGCAACAGGCGTGGCTCATTGTGGATGACGCGCACGGACTTGGCATTCTCGGCGCGACCGGCCGCGGCTCGCTCGAGCATTTCAGCCTCGCAGCCGAGGATGCGCCGGTGCTGGTCGGTACGCTGGGGAAGGCGCTGGGCTCGTTCGGCGCCTTCATCGCAGGCTCCGCCGATCTCATCGAGCTGCTCGTCCAGAGGGCCCGCTCTTACATCTATACGACGGCGCTGCCGCAACCTGTGGCAGCCGCCACACGCCAGTCGCTCGAGATCGCGCAACGCGAGAGCTGGCGCCGCGAGCGCGTGCTGGCACTCGCCGCGCGCTTCCGCAGCGCCGCAGTGCAGCTGGGAATCCCGCTCGCACCGTCCGCATCGAGCCAATCGCCCGCATTTCCCGCAGCCGGCCCCGCGCCGCGCGCGCAGCCGCTGACGCCGATCCAACCGGTGATGCTCGGCAGCTCGGTGGCCGCGCTCGCCGTGCAGCAGAAGCTGCTTGCCGCAGGCTTTTTCGTCAGCGCCATCCGCCCGCCGACCGTCGCGGCCGGTAGCGCGCGACTGCGGGTGGCGCTGTCCGCCGCACACACCGAATCGCAGGTGGACCGCTTGCTCGAGAGTTTGAGCAGCGCCTGTGTGCAGCAGCGGGCGATGTGCGAATGAGCGAATTGCACATGGAAGTGACCGGCGCGGGCGGCGACGTCCTGCTGCTGCATGGGTGGGGACTGAATCTGCGGGTCTGGGATGGGGTCGTCGCGCAGCTGAGCAATCGCTTCCGCCTGATCACACTCGACCTGCCGGGACATGGCCGCAGCCCCTGGCCGGCGCGCGGCTTCACGCCCGCCGAGCAGGCCTGGTTGATCCACCAGCAGGTGGCATCGCTGTCGAATCGTTACGCGGTGATCGGCTGGTCGCTGGGCGGACAGCTCGCGTTGGATCTGGCAGCTGCGACACCAGCGCAGATCGAGCGACTGGTGCTCGTGGCAAGCACCGCGAAGTTCACGGCCGCAGCGGATTGGCCGCACGGGACGGCGCCGCAAGCCGTGGCCGATCTGGCCGCGCGACTGCGCGCCGACCATCGGCGCACCGTGAGTGATTATCTCGATCTGCAGATTCGCAACGGGCCCGGGGCTGGCGCCGAGCGCGAGGCCCTGCGCGCGGCAGTGCTGCAACATGGGCAAGCGCAGCCCGCGGCACTCGAGGCGGATCTGCGCATGCTGGCGGCGAGTGATCTGCGCCATACCCTCGCGGGCATTCACATGCCGGCGCTGGTGATTGCCGGACAGTACGATCGCATCATCTCGCCGGCCGCATCGCGCGAGCTGGTCCACGGACTGCCGAATGCGCGGTACGTCGAGATGGCGCGGGCTGCCCACGCGCCCTTCATCTCGCATCCGGCCGAGTTCGCATCCCGCATCAGCGCCTTCCTGCGCGCCCCGGTGCGGCGCACGAAAAAGCGGCGCCGCTCCCCCGACAGGGCGCACGCGAACGGCAAGTCGCGCAAATGAATTCCGCCATCCGCCGTGCGTTCGAGCGTGCCAGCACCACTTACGAGGCCGCAGCGGTACTGCAGTCCCGGGTCGGTGAGGAACTGCTCGATCGAGTGCAGGGCTTCCGGTTGCAGCCACGCGTCGTGCTCGATCTCGGGGCCGGCACCGGCAAGGCAGCCGGTACACTCAAGCGCCGTTACCGGCGCGCGCTGGTCATCGCTCTGGATCTCGCTCCCGGGATGCTGCGCGAGGCGCGGCGACATCAGCCGTTCCTGCGCCGATTCGAGCGCGTGTGCGCGGATGCTGCCCGAGTGCCCATCGCGGCCGCCAGTGTCGATGTGGTGTTCAGCAGCCTGATGCTGCAATGGTGCCAGCCGCCGGATGCGGTGCTGCGCGAGATCCGGCGCATTCTGCGACCCGATGGTTTGTTCGCATTCGCGAGCTTCGGACCGGACACGCTCAAGGAGCTGCGCAGTGCCTGGGCTGCCGCCGACGCGTACGAGCACATCAATCCATTCATCGACGTGCAGGATCTGGGCACGGCGCTGCTGCGTGCGGGACTGATGGAACCGGTGTTGGATGTCGACCGGGTGCAGCTCACGTACCCGGATACGTTTGCGGTGATGCGCGACCTGCGACGGATCGGCGCCAACCACGTGATGTCCGGCCGCTTCCGCGGTCTGACGGGGCGCGCACGCATGGCACGCGTGCAAGCCGCCTATGAGGCATTGCGGCAGGGCGCGCGCCTGCCCGCAACCTTCGAGGTCATCTACGGTGCCGCCTGGGGCGCCACGGGCCACCCGCCGCCCTCCATCGAGGGCGAAGCGCACATTGCGGTCAGCGCCATCCGACGCCGGGAGGCAGGTTGAACGCGGCGCCGCGCGGCGTCTTCATCACCGGGACCGATACCGGCGTGGGCAAGACACGCATCGCAGTGGGATTGATCCGCGCCCTCGTGCAGCAAGGCATGCAGGTCGTGGGGATGAAACCCATCGCCTCGGGATCGGACCTCACGGCCGACGGATTGCGTAATGCGGATGCGCTGGCGCTGTGCGCAGCGGCGAACGTAAAGCGACCCTACGCGAGCGTGAATCCGTATTGCTTCGCTCCGGCTATTTCCCCGCATATCGCCGCGCAGGAAGCCGGGGTCGAGGTGGATTGCGGACTGCTCCGGGCCGAATTTCAGGCGCTGGCGCGGACAGCCGAGTTCGTCGTCGTCGAGGGGGCCGGCGGCTGGCACGCCCCCATCAATGCGACACAGACCATGGCCGATCTCGCGCTCGGTCTGCAAATTCCGCTGCTGCTGGTGGTGGGGCTGCGTCTTGGCTGCCTCAATCACGCGCAGCTCACGCGCGAAGCACTGCAGGCGAGCGGCGTCCCCTTTGCCGGCTGGATCGGCAATGTAATCGACCCGCAGTTCGAGCGGCTCGAGGACAATCTGTTGCGGCTCGAGCGCTCGCTCGGCGCTGCGGCGCTGGCCGTGCTCGCGTTTCAGCCGCACGAGGATCCGGCGCCTGCGCTGCGCGCCGCTGCGCTGCGCTGCCTGCGGTATCCAGGCTTCTACGGCTAAGCGTCTGTCTTGAATAAATATTCGGCTGCGCTACCATCCTTTGCATGACCACGCTGGACGACGCCGGTGCCAGCCCAATACTTCGAGCCGCTGCGCATTGAAATCTGCCCCCACTGCTCGCTCAGCGTTCGCGCAGCCTGCCTGTTTCTGGGCAGTACCTGCTGCGTCTGCTTCGCGATCGCCGGCGTGATGGCGAGCCGGGGCTTCTGGCCCATCCTGCCGTTCGCCGGTCTGGAAATGCTGGCTTTGGGCTGGGCCCTCTGGAGCAGCATGGCGCGGCGCCACCATCGCCAGACGATCACGGTGAGCGAGGCGGACGTCAGCGTCGAGCTGCGCGACCATGTGCATTCCGTTCAACTCGTGTTCCCGCGGCATTGGGCGCAGGTTAAACTCCGCCGCCCTGTTTCGCGATTGCACCCGAGCCGGCTCACGATCGAGTCGCACGGCCGACAATGCGAGCTGGGCGACTTCCTCACGGAAGCCGAGCGGCATGGACTGGCGCTGCGCTTGCAGCGCCTGATCGGCCGCGTAAACGAGTCGCCGTCCCTGGCTAAGTAAAGAGGTCACGCCTCGCGCCTGGAGCCCTCCAGGCGCGCGCGCCGCCGGTTGCACAAGGTCGAAATGATGATGCGCTCAATTGCTGCCCTGCCCGCCGCGTTCGCTGCCGCCGTTCTCGCCGCTCCGGCGCTGGGGGCGCCCGAGCAGACCCCATCGGGCTGGAGCCTGCTCAACATGACGCAGGGCGTGACCGACATGAGCCGCAAGATCTATGACTTGCACATGCTCATCTTCTGGGTGTGCGTCGCCATCGCGGTGGTCGTCTTCGGCGCCATGGTCTGGTCGATCGTGAATTACCGCCAGTCCCGGGGCGCGGTGGCGGACACGACGATGGTGCACAACACCCGCGTGGAGATCATCTGGACCGCCGTCCCGGTCGCCATCCTGATCGCGATGGCGATCCCGGCCGCCCGCACGCTGGTCGAGCTCGAGGACACGAGCAACACCAAGCTCACCATCAAGATCACCGGCTTTCAGTGGGGATGGAACTACGACTATCTCGATGCGGGCGTGAGCTACTTCTCGCGCCTGGATCGCAAGAGCGATGCGGCCCGTGAGCTCGGCTCCGGAATCGATCCGAACACCGTCGAGCACTATCTGCTGAATGTCGATCATCCGCTGGTGGTGCCCGTGGGGGTCAAGGTGCGGCTGCTCATCACCGGCGCGGACGTCATTCACTCCTGGTGGGTGCCCGCCTTCGGCGTCAAGAAAGACGCCATTCCGGGCTATGTGAACGAGGCGTGGTTCGACATCGACCCGGACAAGCCCGGGCTGTACCGCGGCCAGTGCGCCGAACTCTGCGGCCGTGACCACGGTTTCATGCCCATCGTCGTCGACGCGCGCTCGAAGAGCGACTTTCAGGCGTGGCTGAAGAACGCCGCCGCGCAGCAGAAGCAAGCCACCGCAGCTGCCGCCACGCCGCCCCAGGCCACCAGCGCCACCCCCCGTGCGCCCAGCGGCTGAATCGTGCAGCCGCCGCGCGCAATGATTTCCGGATTCGCTAGTCCCAGTCATTCAGCCTAAAGAGACGACCATGGCCGAGCACCACGCACACGCCGCTACGCACGAGGACCACGAGCACAAGCCGCAGGGTTGGCGACGCTGGGTCTACGCGACCAATCACAAGGACATCGGCACGATGTACCTCGTGCTCGCCTGCACGATGTTCTTCATCGGCGGCACCATGGCGATGGTGATCCGTGCCGAGCTGTTCAAGCCGGGCATGCAGCTGGTGGATCCGCAGATGTTCAACACCCTGACGACCATGCACGGGCTGATCATGATCTTCGGCGTGATCATGCCGGCCTGGACCGGACTTGCCAACTGGATGATCCCGATGCAGGTGGGCGGCCCCGACATGGCGCTTCCCCGCCTCAACAACCTCAGCTTCTGGATTCTTCCGTTCGCCTTCACGATCCTGGTCGCGACGCTGTTCGTGCCCGGCGGTGGACCGGCCGGTGGCTGGACGATGTATCCGCCGCTCATGCTGCAGACCGGTGACGCGTTTCCCATGGTGGTGTTCGCAATCCACCTGATGGGCGCTTCCTCGATCCTGGGCGCGATCAACGTCATCGTCACGATCCTGAACATGCGGGCACCCGGCATGACGCTGCTGCGCATGCCGCTATTCGTCTGGACGTGGCTGATCACCGCGTATCTGCTCATCGCGGTGATGCCGGTGCTCGCAGGCGCCGTGACGATGCTGCTCACCGATCACTTCTTCGGCACGACCTTCTTCACCGCCGCCGGCGGCGGCGATCCGGTCATGTACCAGCACATCTTCTGGTTCTTCGGCCATCCCGAGGTGTACATCCTGATCCTGCCCGCATTCGGCATCGTGTCGGAGATCATCCCCACCTTTTCCAGGAAGCCGCTGTTCGGTTATGAGGCAATGGTGTATGCGACCGCATCCATCGCCTTCCTCTCCTTCATCGTCTGGGCGCATCACATGTTCACCGTGGGCTTGCCGCTCGCCGCCCAGCTCTTCTTCATGCTCTCCACGATGCTCATCGCTGTGCCCACGGGCGTGAAGGTGTTCAACTGGGCGGCCACCATGTGGAAGGGCTCCCTCAGCTTCGAGCCGCCGATGCTGTTCGCCCTGGCGTTCCTCTTCATGTTCAGCATCGGCGGCTTCTCCGGACTGATGCTCGCCATGGTGCCGGCGGACTACCAGTACCAGGACACCTATTTCGTGGTGGCGCACTTCCACTACGTGCTCGTGCCCGGTTCGGTCTTCGCCATCATGGCCGGTGTGTACTACTGGCTGCCGAAGTGGTGCGGCAACATGTACGACATGAGTCTTGCGAAGTGGCACTTCTGGCTGTCCACGGTGTTCGTCAACGTCCTGTTCTTTCCACAGCACTTCCTCGGACTTGCGGGGATGCCGCGCCGCATACCCGACTACGCGGTGCAGTTCACCGACTGGAACATGGTGTCCTCGATCGGTGGCTTCGGCTTCGGCCTCTCGCAGTTCCTGCTTCCGTACATCGTATGGAAGTGCGTGCGGGCCGGAGTGCCGGTCGTCGGCAACAAGCCATGGGACGGTGCGCATGGACTGGAGTGGGAACTGCCGTCGCCGGCGCCGTATCACTCCTGGCAGACGCCGCCTTCGGATGCCATCATCGCCAAGGGTGCCTTTCACTAGGCATGGGACAGCGGAGAGCCTGTAGTTGACTTCAGCGTTCGAAGCAGACCGGCGCAAAAGGGTCCGGCGGACGGCGATTGTCGTGGGGCTGATCGCCGCCGCCTTCTATGTCGGCTTCATCGTCATGTCGGTCGTGCGCGCGACATCATGAGCGCAGCAAGCTGCGCGGTACGCGCGCCGCTCCGGCGAGCAAACAACAAGGGGAACTGACGAGATGGACCAGCCAAACCCGCACGAAGCCACGACGGACTACTACATCCCACACGGGAGTCCCTGGCCCATCCGCGGCTCCGTCGCGCTATTCGCGGTGATGCTGGGAGCTGCGGCCTACCTCAACGACTGGGTGGGCGCGTGGGCGTTCGTGCCTGGCGCGATTCTGCTCGCCTACATGTTCTTCGGCTGGTTCTCCACCGTCATCGACGAGGACCAACGCGGCATCTTCAACATGCAGGTGGATCACTCCTTCCGCATGGGCATGATGTGGTTCATCTTTTCCGAAGTGATGTTCTTCGGAGCATTCTTCGGCGCGCTGTTCTATGCGCGGATGCTGGCAGTGCCGTGGCTCGCGGGGCAAGGGGTGAAGGTGTTCACCAACTACATCCTGTGGCCTCATTTCGAGGGCTCGTGGCCGACCAACGGGCCTGCGCACGTGGGCGGCCGCGCGGACTCGACTTTCAACATCATCCCGGCGTTCAGCCTTCCCGCTGTCAACACCGCGATTCTGCTCACGAGCGGCCTGACGGTCACGATTGCGCATCATGCATTACGCGCCGGCAAGCGCCACACGCTGATCGTATTTCTCGCGCTGACCTTCCTTCTGGGGTTTAGCTTTGTCGGCCTGCAGGCGCATGAGTACGGCGAGGCTTACCGGGAGCTGGGCTTGCGCCTGTCCACCGGCATCTACGGCTCGACCTTCTTCATGCTCACCGGCTTCCACGGCCTGCACGTGACGATCGGCGCCATCATGCTGCTCGTCATCTGGCTGCGCGTGTTGCGCGGTCACTTCACGCCCGAGCGCCACTTCGCATTCGAGGCAGTGTCCTGGTACTGGCACTTCGTGGACGTCGTCTGGCTCGGGCTGTTCATCTTCGTCTACTGGTTGTAGGCCGACGCGCGCGCCAGAGCACCGCCAGGGTGGGTCTGCACCGGGCGACAGTGGTTTCCTTCCCGTGCCTATCCGCATTCCCATCGGCCGCCGCACGTTCAGCCCTCCCGCGGGATTTACGCTGCTGACGATCCTCCTGTGCGTGGGCTTTTTCTTCCTGGGCCGCTGGCAATGGCACCGTTGGGAGCTGCGCCAGGCCGAGTGGGACCGATTCGCGGCCGGCACGGAGCGGGTCATTCCGCTCGGCAGCAAAGCCCTCGGCGATGTGCCCCGATTCCAGCGCGTGAGCCTCGTCGGACGCCTCGATCCGCAACACCAGTTCCTGCTCGACAACCGCAGCCACGCGGGCATGCCGGGCTATGAGGTGTTGACTGCGCTGCGCCGTCCAAATGGCGCCACGGCGTTGGTCGATCGGGGCTGGCTTGCCTTCCGCGGGCGGCGCGACCGGCTGCCGCAGATCGGTTTCGAGTCGGACACTGCGGTCACGGTGACGGGACGCACGGCTGATCTGCCCAGCGCGGGACTGGCCAGCGGGCGGGCGCCGCCGGGTGCCGGGGCGCCGTGGCCGAAAGTCACCACGTTCCCGAGCATGGCGCAACTCAGCGCCGCCTACGGCGCGACGCTCGAGCGGCGCATCGTGCTGCTCGATGCGCAGGATCCCCACGGCTATGTGCGCGATTGGCATCCGCCCGGTCTCGAGCCGCTGCGCAATTTGGCCTACGCCGTGCAGTGGTGGGCGTTCGCGGCGGTGCTGCTCGTGATCTGGGTCGTGATGGGCCTGCGCGCCGGGGCCGGGGGCGCGACGCGCGCCCCCGGGCGGCAGGCATGAGTGCGTCGGCACGCGAGCTGCGCCTGCGAAATCTGCGCACGCTGGCCTTGCTTGCCGGCCTGTTCCTCGTGCCGCTCGCGCTGTCGTTCTGGATGTATTACGGCACGAGCTGGCGCCCCGCCACACTCGTCAGCCACGGGGAATTGATCCGTCCCGTGCACGAACTGCCGGCAGCGAGCCTGCCGGCGGCGGTGCCGGGGATGGGCGCACCGGTGGCGCTGTTCCGTCACAAGTGGTCCCTCGTCTATATCGGCAGCGGCACCTGTAACGAGGCATGTCGGCAAACCCTGTACGTCATGCGCCAAAGCCGGCTCGCGCTCAACACCGGCATGACGCGCGTCGAGCGGGTATTTCTGGTCACCGGCAATTGCTGCGACCGGGAGCTGCTCCAGCGCGAGCATCCTGGGATGTTCGTCGTCGATGCCACCGGCACGGCCGGCCGCAAGCTACTCGAGCTGTTTCCGGCAGACCGCGCCAACGCGTTGTTCATCGTCGATCCGCTCGGCAATCTGATGATGCGTTACGATGCGCGCCGAAACCCCAAAGGCCTGCTGGAGGATCTGAAGAAGCTCCTCGCGCTCTCCCATATTGGTTAGCACCGCGCGGCCGCCACCCGCCCAATTGGAGAGCGCCCGTCACGACGTCCGTCATCCCGTGGATCCGTCGGCTTGCCCTGGCCGCCGTCCTGCTGTGCTTCGTCGTCGTCGCGCTCGGCGCGTACGTGCGACTGACCGCAGCAGGGCTCGGCTGTCCGGACTGGCCAGGATGCTATGGGCAGGTGAGTCCGCTGGGGGCCGAGCACAACACAGCTGCCCAGGCGGCCTTTCCGCTGCGGCCGCTGGATGTTGGCAAGGCATGGCGCGAGATGATCCATCGCTACGCCGCGAGCACCCTGGGCCTGATCATCGTCGCGATCGCGGCACTCGCCATTGCGGTGCGCCGCGCTCATGCGGTCAGCCTCGGACTGACAGTGGCGCTGCTCGCCACCGTCGTGGTGCAGGGCATCCTCGGCATGCTCACGGTCACCTGGCAGCTGAAGCCGCTGATCGTCACGGGCCACCTGCTGTTCGGCCTGACGACGCTCGGCTTGTCATGGTGGCTGTGGCTCTCGCTGCGCGAGGACGCGGGCGCGCACGCGGGTGCGACAGCCATCGGCGCGCCGGACGCGCGCATCGGGCAACGCGCCCGCCCCTCACGGGTTGCGCTGCGCAATCTCGTCATCCTGGGACTCACGGCTCTTGCGGTGCAGATTGCTCTGGGTGGCTGGACGAGCAGCAACTATGCCGCCATCGCCTGCCCCGACTTCCCGACCTGCCAGAATGCCTGGTGGCCGCAGACCGACTACCGGGACGCGTTCGTTCTGTGGCGGGGCCTATGGATCAACTACGAAGGGGGAATTCTCGACACTCCGGCACGCGTGGCCATTCACCTGACGCATCGGTTGGGCGCCCTCATCGCCGCGCTCACGCTTCTCGCGGCATCGATTGCGGTACTCGCGAGCGCGAGCAATACGCGAGCGCGGCGCGGCGCCATCGCAGTGATGGCAGCGCTGCTGTTGCAGCTTGCCGTCGGCATCGGCATGGTGCTGCGGGGATTCCCGCTGACGCTCGCGACCGCGCACACTGCGGGCGCAGCGCTGCTGTTGCTTTGTGTGCTGACGCTGCTGCGCTCGCTCACCGGCGCGGCAGGCGCACGGGCCTTCTGATAGGCTCCCGCGACAAATAAATCCCCCCACTTCGGACCATCAGGGAGCATTGCATGGTAGCCGGCCCGGTCTTGCGGCAAATTCTCGCGAAATACCCGAAGGAGCTGCTGGCGGAGTGGGTACAAAACCAGCAGGCCTCCGCCGCGACGCGTGCGGATTTGATGAACGAGGGGGAGCTGCGCGAGCAGTGCCGCGAATTTCTCACGCTGTTCCAGGAAGCCACCCGCAATGGGGAGGTGGAAAGTCTGGGTGGCTCCGAGTGGACACCCGCGAAGGATTTCTTGGCCGGCATTTCCCGCACCCGCGCCGTGCAGGGTTTTTCCCCGTCCGATACGGCGACGTTCGTGTTCTCCTTGAAGGAGCCATTGTTCGCGCGGCTGCGCGCTGAGCTCAAGGAGGATGCCGCCGCGGTCGCCGCGGAAATGTGGACGACGAGCCGTCTGCTGGACAAGCTTGGGCTCTACACTATGGAGGTATTCATCAAGAATCGCGAGGGGGTCATTCACCGCCAGCAGCAGGAACTGCTCGAGCTGTCGACACCCGTGGTGAGTCTGTGGAAGGACATTCTCGCGCTGCCACTCATCGGTACGCTGGACAGCGAGCGCACACAGGTCGTGATGGAGAACCTGCTGCAGAAGATCGTGTCCACCGGAGCGAGCATCGCCATCATCGACATTACCGGAGTGCCCACGGTCGACACGTTGGTGGCCCAGCATCTGTTGAAGACTGTGGCGGCCGCGCGTCTCATGGGTGCGGACTGCATCATCAGTGGCATCCGCCCGCAGATTGCCCAGACCATCGTGCACCTGGGCGTCGATCTGAGTGCTGTGACCACCAAGGCAACCCTGGCGGATGCGTTTCTGGTCGCGCTGCGCCGCACGCAGGCGCAGCTGCCGAACACCAAGCTCTAACGTTAACACCCATGGATCGCATTCCGATTCTGAAGATGGGATCGCTGCTGTTGGTCACCATTCAGGTCGACATGCACGATCAGCTGGCGATGCAGCTGCAGGACGATCTGACGACGCGCATCGTCGAAGCCTGCGCGCACGGTGTGCTGATCGACATCTCGTCCCTGGAGATCGTGGATTCCTTCATCGGCAGAATGATCAGCAACATCGCGGCGATGGCGCGCGTGCTGGATGCCGAGACGGTCGTCGTCGGCATGCAGCCGGCCGTGGCGATCACGCTTGTCGAGCTGGGTCTGTCGCTGGAGGGCGTGCGCACGGCGCTGAACGTGGACAGGGGCATGCAGCTTTTGCGCGAGCGGGTCGACCGAGACTCGCGGCAGTAAGCTCGATACCAGCCCGCATGGTGGTCGCCCACAGCGTGATCGTGCCCATCCGTTCCTCGGCGGATGTCGTGCGCGTGCGCCAGGCCACCCGCGAGAATGCGATCGCGCAAGGATTCGGCCTCGTCGATCAGACCAAACTTGTGACCGCCGCGAGTGAGCTTGCGCGCAACACGCTGGACTATGGCCGGGGCGGCGAGGTGGAGATCGCACGTGTCGGCGAGCCCACCCGCCGGGGGCTGCGACTCCGGTTCACGGATCACGGTCCCGGAATACCCGATATCGAGCAGGCGCTGCGCGATGGCTACTCGAGCGGGAACGGACTGGGCCTGGGGCTGGGGGGCGCGCGGCGACTCTCGAACGAGTTCTCGATCGACTCGCGCGCCGGAGTCGGCACGTGCGTCATCATCACGCGCTGGCGCTGAGGCGGTTTCGGTGTTGGCTCAGATCCGCCTTCCGGTGACCGAGCGCAGCCAGATCGGCGCGGCCCGGCGTGCCGCCGTGACGCTGTGCGAATCGCACGGACTCGACACCACGCAGGCCGGCAAGCTCGCACTGTGCGTCACGGAAGCGGGCACCAACATCGTGAAGCACGCGGGCAGCGGGCAGATCCTGCTGCGGGTGCTCGAGCGCGGTGCCACGCGGGGCATCGAGATGCTGGCGCTCGATCGGGGTCCGGGCATCGTCAACGTCGGCGCGAGTCTGCGCGATGGCGCCTCCAGCGCCGGCGGTCAGGGAATCGGCCTAGGCGCCATGGCACGGCTGGGCGAGGGGTTCGAAATGTATGCCCCGCCTGGCCGGGGCACCGCAGTTCGGCTCGAGCTTTGGCCGCAACCGCCGCCGGCGCCGACGGAAACGGCGTTGGGGGTCGTCTGTCTCCCCAAGGCGGGCGAGACCGAACCGGGCGATGCTTGGACGGTCGTCGATGTCGGAGCACGTCGCTGGGTTCTCGTTGCCGATGGTCTCGGGCACGGACCGGAAGCCGCGCGCGCCGCCCACGCAGCCACACGGGTATTGGAGAGCCAGCCGCAAGATGGGCCCGCAGCCGTTATTCAGAGGTGCCACCGCGCGCTGGCGCCGACCCGGGGAGCCGCCGTGGGCGTGGCGAGCTTGGCCCTGAACGATGAGCGGGGCAGCTTCGCCGGGGTGGGCAATATCTGCTGCTGCCTGGAAGCGGGACAGGACCGCCGGCAACTGATCTCGCATCACGGGACCCTCGGCCACACTCTGCGGCGCGTACAGGAATTCGAATTTGCATTCCCCTCGGGCGGGCTGCTCATCTTCCATAGCGACGGACTGGCAACCCACTGGCATCTGGGGGAGTATCCTGGCCTGGCGGGACGCCATCCCGGGACCATCGCCGGAGTGCTGTACCGCGACCATGATCGGGGGCGGGACGATGTGACGGTGGTGGTGATCCGCAACGTCCCACCGGCCAAAGCGACGTAAGAGCGCCAGGACCAGCGATGCAGCAAGCTCTGCTGACGGTTGCGATTCATTACGAGCAGGATATCGTCGTCGCCCGGCAGCGGGCGCGGCAGATCGCCGCGCTGCTCGGTTTCGAGGGCCAGGACCAGACACGCATTGCCACCGCGGTATCGGAGATCGCCCGCAACGCCTATTGTTATGCGCGCGGCGGTCGGGTCGAGTTCTCACTGGAGGGCCAGAGCCCGCCACAGCTGCTGCTGGTGCGCATACAGGACCAGGGACCTGGCATCCCGCATCTCGCGCAGATCCTGCGCGGCGAATACCAATCCCCGACCGGTATGGGCCTGGGGATCATCGGCGCCCAGCGCCTCATGGATCAGGTGCAGATCTCCTCGGCGAGCGGGGCGGGCACGGAGGTGCGGCTCACGAAAATCCTGCCTGCGCGTGCCGGGCTGGTGACGGCGGCGAGCCTCGGCGGCATTCTGCGCGAGCTGACGAGCAAGCCGCCCGTCGGGGCGCTGGAGGAGATCCAGGAGCAGAATCGGGAACTGCTGCAGGCGCTCGGTGACTTACGGGAACGGCAGGACGAGCTGCTGCATCTGAACCGCGAGTTGGAGGATACCAACCGGGGCGTCGTCGCCTTGTACGCCGAGCTCGACGAGAAGGCGGACCATCTGCGCCGGGCGGACGAGATGAAGTCGCGCTTTCTTTCCAACATGAGCCACGAATTCCGCACCCCGTTGAACTCCATCCTCGCCTTGTCGCGGCTGCTGCTCGGGCGCTGTGATGGCGGATTGACCCCGGAGCAGGATAAGCAGGTCAATTTCATCTGCAAGGCCGCGGAAGACCTGGCCACCCTGGTCGATGACCTGCTGGATCTGGCCAAGATCGAGGCGGGCAAGATCGAGGTGCGCCCGATGGAGTTCAACGTGACCAACCTGTTCAGCGCCCTGCGCGGCATGTTGCGGCCGTTGCTGGTGGAGGAGAGAGTGCGACTGGTGTTCGACGAGCTGCCGACGGAGCTCGAGCTGTGCACGGACGAGGGCAAGGTGTCGCAGATCCTGCGCAACTTCATCTCCAATGCGATCAAGTTCACCGAGCACGGCGAAGTGCGCGTCAGCGCGCAGCGCATCGATGCTCGAACGGTTCGTTTCAGCGTCGCCGATACCGGCATCGGCATCAGCCGCGAGGATCAGTCACGCATTTTCGAGGAGTTCACCCAGGTACCCAACGCGATGCAAACGCGTGTCAAAGGAACCGGTCTCGGTCTGCCACTGTGCCGGCGGCTCGCACGGTTGTTGAACGGGGAGGTCGCGGTGCAGAGCGAGCCAGGCGTCGGCTCCGTGTTCACGGCAACGCTGCCGGTGCATTTCGAGGAGCCGGATACGCCGGCCGCTGCCGCCAGCGATGTCGAGCTCGAGCCGGGCCTCGTCCCGGTCCTCATCGTCGACGACGAGATTGACGCGCGACACCTCTTCGAGAAGTACCTGCGCACCTCCCAGTACCAGCCACTCTGCGCGCGCAATCTGCGCGAGGCGCGGGAGCTCATGCAGCGCGTGTGCCCACGGGCGATCGTGCTCGATGTCATGCTTCGGGGCGAGGACTCATGGCACTGGCTGAACGAGCTGAAAACGAATCCGGCGACGACGAACGTACCGGTGATCGTCGTGACTGCCGTCGAGGACGAGCGCAAGGGGCTCGCCCTCGGCGCGGATGCATATTGTCTGAAACCGATCGGCGCCGAGCTGCTCATCGCGAAGCTGGACGCCCTCACGGCGCGGCGGGTTCTCGTCATCGACGATGATCCGGCCGCGCGCTATCTGCTGCACAAACTGCTGGAAAACGCACACACGTGCGTTCTCGAAGCAGCCGATGGCCGCAGCGGCCTGGCCGCCGCCCGGCGGGTGCGGCCGGCCATGATCTTCCTCGATCTGCAGCTTCCCGATCTGCTCGGTGAGCAGGTTCTGGAATCGCTCAAGGCTGACGTGGAGCTGCAGGATGTGCCCGTCGCAGTGGTCACCTCGTCGGCGCTGTCGGTTGCGGAGCGTGAACGGCTCGGGCGCCACGCGCAGGCGGTGCTGCAGAAAAGCGAGTTGAATGCCGAGAGCGCGCGCGCGCTGCTGGCCCTGAACGGTCTATAGCGATGCACACCCGGGTAAAGATCCTCAACGTGGATGACTCTGCGCCGCTGCGTTACGGCAAGACACGGGTGTTGCGCGCGGCCGGTTACGAGGTGCTCGAGGCGGACAGCGGTGCGGCGGCGCTGCGCATGGTGCGCGAGCATCTGCCGGAGCTCGTGCTCTGTGATGTGAAGCTTCCGGACATGAGCGGCATCGATGTCTGTAGCGAGATCAAGCGTGATCCGGTCACGCGCGCCATTCCGGTCATCCAGATCTCCGCAACGTTCATCACGCCCAGTGATCAGAAGGAAGGCCTGCGCGGCGGGGCCGACATCTATCTCACCGCGCCGCTCGAGCCGAAGGTGCTCGAAACGGTGGTGGCCGTGCTGTTGCAGCTGCGCCGCACGGAAGCGGGCCTGAAGGAAACGGAGGAGCGATGGCAGCGCCTCGTTGACTCCAACGTCGTCGGCATCGTGGTGGTCGAGGACGGCCATATCGTCGAGACAAACGAGATGTTCCAGTCGATGGTGGGCTATACCGCGGAGGACTTTCGCCGTGGTGACATCACGCTGCTCGATCTCACCCCTGCCGAGCAACACGGCAGCACGCAGCACGCCGCCCTGGAAGTCGTGCGGGTCGGCTCCTGTGCCCCGTTCGCGAAGGAGTATCTGCGCAAGGACGGCACCCGGGTCAGCGCCATCGTCGGTGCGGCCCTGATCGACAGGCGGCGCAAGCGCTGGCTCGCGCTGGTGCTCGATGTGACCGAGCAGAAACGGATCGAGGCCGAAACGCAGCGCGCATTCGAACGCGAGCGCATCGCCCGGGCGCAGGCGGAGGATGCGACCCGGCTCAAGGACGAATTTCTCGCCAATCTCTCGCACGAGCTGCGCACGCCGATGAACATCATCATCGGCTGGGCGCACCTGCTGCGCAGTGGCACGCTGTCCGAGGAGCAGAAGGTACGCGCCGCGGAAGCCATCGAGCGCGCCGCCCGCTCGCAGGCGCAGTTGATCGAAGACCTGCTGGATGTCTCGCGGATCGTCACCGGCAAATTCCGCCTGGAAATGCAGACCGTCAATGTCGGTGTCATGCTGAAATCCGCCGTGGACAGCCTGCGCCTGGTCGCCGGGGCGAAACAGATCATCGTGAGCCTGACGGAAGAGGCCACGGGCGTCATGGTGCAGGGCGATCCCGAACGCCTGCAACAGGTCTTTCTCAACCTGTTGTCGAACGCGGTGAAGTTCACCGCGGCGAACGGTTGCGTCGATGTGCGATTGCGCAAGACCGAGTCACACGTGATCGTATCGGTGACCGATACGGGTGTCGGCATCTCCAGTGAATTCCTGCCGCACGTGTTCGACCGCTTCCGCCAGGCCGACAGTACCAGCACCCGGCAGCATTCGGGCATGGGCCTCGGACTTGCCATCGTGCGCCACGTCGTGGAACTGCATGGCGGCGAGGTATCCGCCGACAGCCCGGGCGAGAACGGCGGCGCAACCTTCACCGTCAGTCTGCCATTGCTGGCCGCCGCGGCTGCGGCCAACGTGTCGGTGAAGCGCGCCCTCGTCGCTGTGGGTCAGGCCAGCAAACCCAAACAACTGCGGATCCTGCTGGTCGAGGACGATGCGGACGCCCGCGAGGTGACGGTTGCAGGGCTCGAGAAGGCGGGATTCGAGCTGCGGGCGGTGAGCGCGGCGCGTGAAGCACTCGAGATGCTCGATCGATGGCAACCCGACGTCATCGTCTCCGACATCGGCATGCCGGGGTTGAACGGCTATGAATTCATGCGCGCGCTGCGTTCGCGTCCCGCGGAGCGCGGCGGGCAGGTGCCGGCGCTGGCACTCACTGCATTCGCCCGCCTCGAGGATGCCATACGGGCGCGCGCCAGTGGTTTCCAGGGACACATCGCCAAACCGATCAGCCCGCAGGAGCTCGCCGCCGCGGTCGCCAAAGTGCAGGGTCTGACGGACCCAGACGAGACACCGTGAGGGGCGGCACCACGAGGGGCGCGCCATGAGGGCGCACCCCCGAGGGGAGCCCTTCGTTCTGTTACGCTGATCGCACCCCCCGATCGTGCGCACGCGCTTCCAACTGACCTAATCGTGGCGATTTCCGAACTTACACCGACCGCGCCAGCGATCTGGCGCCGCTACCTCGAGCTGACCAAGCCCAAGGTCGTCGCGCTCATCACCTTCACCGCCATCGTCGGGGCGCTGCTTGCAAGTCCAGGATTGCCGCCGTTGCAGGCGCTCGTGTGGGGCAATCTCGGCATCGCGCTGGCTTCCGCCTGTGCTGCGACCATCAATCACGTGCTGGACCGCAGGATCGACGAGCAGATGGCGCGCACCCGCAGCCGGCCGTTGCCGACGGGCCAGCTGCGCGAATCGGCGGCACTGCTGTTTGCCGCGGTGCTCGGGGTCACGGCCATGGCGATTCTCGCCTTCCTCGTGAATCTCCTGACCGCGGTCCTGACCTTCCTCTCGCTGATTGGTTACGCCGTCGTCTATACGGTCTGGCTCAAGCGCGCGACGTCGCAGAATATCGTCATCGGCGGAGCCGCAGGCGCCGCACCGCCACTGCTCGGCTGGGCTGCCGTCACCAACACGATCGATCCGAATGCGTTGCTGTTGTCCCTGATCATCTTCGTGTGGACGCCGCCGCACTTCTGGGCGCTGGCCATCGCCCGCCGGGATGACTACGCCCGCGCCGGCATCCCCATGCTGCCGGTCACGCATGGCATCGAATACACCCGACTGCACGTACTTCTTTATACCGTGCTGCTCGTCCTCGTCACGCTCATGCCCTTCCTGACGCACATGAGCGGCCTGCTGTATCTGCTCGTTGCGCTGGGTCTGAATGCCGGCTTCCTCTACTACGCGCTGGCGCTCAAGATCACGACCCGCCAGGAGCTGCCCATGCGGGTGTTCAAGTTTTCCGTCACCTACCTGATGTGGCTGTTCGCAGCGCTGCTCGCGGACCACTATCTGATGAGCGTCCTCGATCGCGGCTGACCGTCACGTTCCGCTCAGGCGGACGGCCCTGGGCGTTCTTGCGGATGGGAGATGCGCGCCAGGGTGGTCTGCCAGGAGGACAACCGGCGCTCGTTCAGCAGCAGGATACCTACCGAGCGATAGTGATCGGCATCCACCTGGTCAAAGTGCTCGGCACCGTGATAGCCCGACGCACTGCACGTGTAGACGCAGAGGATGCTCGATCCTACTACGCTGAAGGTTCCGCTCAACTTGCCGAGCGTGGCATTTTCCGATTTCCACTTCAGGCTGGTCGCATCGCGGCCCGGCAGCTCGATCGAGTAGGCGTAGACGAACTCCACCGGCGGGGAGCCCAGCACTTTCAGCGTGCCGGCCAAAAGCCAGCAGTCCGGATGGTGCGCAATTTCGGTGCGCCCCTGCGCCGTCAGCCGCTCCCCATCCTCGCGCCAGAACGTGCCGCACGAACTCCAGACGCCAGGCTCGCAAAGAAAGGTATGCGCCATGCCCGTACCTCCAGTCGTGCCATTATGGCGCGCCGACCGCATTAGCGGTACGTTGCGGCGAGATCCCCCGCCGGCGACCGGGAAGGCGCGCTACATGTTGATCGAGCGTATCTGGGCAGCCAACAGCTACCGCAATTTCCATTACCTCATCGCCTGTGCGCACACTGGCGAGGCACTCGCGGTCGACCCGCTCGAGTGGCGCCGCTGTCTGGCGGTCGCCAAGGAAAAGGGCTGGCAGATCACGCAGATACTCAACACGCACGAGCACCGCGATCACACCGGCGGCAATGCGGGCCTCGTGGGGGCGACGGGGGCCAAGGTCCTGGCCCATGCGGGCGCGGCGGCCCGCATCGGCGGCGTGGACCAGGGTCTTCACAAGGGGGACGTGGTGCGCGTCGGCCGCACGGTGGAGCTGGAGTGTCTCGATACGCCGGGGCATACGCTCACACACGTTTGTCTGTTTGCCCGCACGGCGCCGCCCGCGCTGTTCTGCGGCGATACGCTGTTCAATGCCGGTGCGGGCAACTGTCACAATGGCGGTGATCCGCAGCGGCTCTACGACACGTTCGCCGCTCAACTTGCGCAGCTGCCCGATGACACGCGGGTGTTCGCCGGACACGAGTATCTCGCCCGCAATCTCGAATTCACACTCGATCGCGAGCCGGACAACGAGGCTGCCGCAGCGCTGCTCGATACGGCACGCCGGCATGATCCCGCGGCGGCGCGCATCACGACGCTCGCGGAAGAGAAGCGCATCAATACCTTCCTGCGTCTGCACAGTCCGACCGTGATCGCACGCCTGCGGCAGGAGTTTCCGCAGCTCCCGCCGCAACCGGATGCGAGGAGCGTGTTTCTCAAGCTGCGGGAACTGCGCAACCGCTGGTAAGCCAACCGCCGCTAGGCGGCCGTCCATGCCATACTTCGCGGCACAGCCAGTTGGCACGGCCGCGGCGGGACATGTATTCAGCTTTTTATCGCCGCAGCTTCCTCATCGGCACGATTGCGGTGCTGGGATGGATCCTCGTGCAGCTCCTGCACCCGTTGTGGGCCACGATCGGCTGGGGCGCCGTGCTGGCGTTTCTAATCTATCCGCTGCATCAGCGCTTGACCGTGAAACTGCGTGGTCGCACCGCTTTGTCGGCGGCCATCCTCACGGTGCTCACGCCGTTTCTGTTGATCGCGCCGCTGACGCTGCTCGCGATCGCCTTTGCCAGGCAGGTAGCCAACATCGTCGCGCACATGAAGGGACGCACCCCGTTGGCCTTTCCGGCAGTGCTCGATCATCTCGAGCATCTGCCCGTGGTCGGTTCGATGGCGCATTGGATGCGGGAGACCGCCCCCATCAGCGCCGACCAGCTCAGAAGCTGGATCACCGATGGCGCCCAGACGGCCCTGGCCTGGCTGGCATCGATGAGCGGCACGCTGGCGCTTGGCGTCATGGGCTCGCTCGTCGGCTTTTGCATGATGCTGTTCCTGCTCTTTTTCTTTCTGCGCGACGGCCGTCGGATGCTCGAGCGGCTGACTGGCTTCATTCCCATGGAGCCGCAGCCCCGCGCGGAGCTGCTGACCTACCTCGGCGATGTCACGCGCGCCGTGGTATTCGGCTCGACCGCGACGGCTTTGATCCAGGGCGTGTTCGTCGGCGTCGGCTTCGCGATCGTCGGCCTGCCCTCACCGATCGTGTTCGGTGTCCTGGCAAGCATTGCGGCCTTCCTGCCGGCCGGTGCCACCTTCGTCCTCGTTCCGGGGATCCTGTACCTGGTGTTCTCCGGCCACTGGGGCTGGGGGATTTTCCTGACCGGCTGGGGCGGCCTGATGGCGATCGTCGAGAACGTCCTGCGTCCCATTCTGACCGCACACCGCGTGCACATTTCCACCCTGGCGGTGTTCATCGGTGCCATCGGGGGTGCCGCCTCCTTCGGCATTCTGGGACTGGTCATCGGGCCGGTGGTGCTGGGGTTCGCGATCGCCCTGTTGCGCTTTGCCGCCAAGCGGACCGCCCACGCCCGCTAGAGCGGCGGCGCAGGCAGCAACCGCACGCCGGCCGAGCCATGCGCGATTGCCCGGGGTACCCTAGAATGCGCCCCCCATGGATTTATCCCCCATCCTCAACCCGCTGAACGACGCACAACGGCAGGCGGTCACGGCCCCCCTGGGACCGGTGCTGGTACTGGCAGGGGCAGGCAGTGGCAAGACACGTGTGCTCACCCACCGCATCGCCTGGGTCACCCAGGCGGAGGGCGCCTCGCCGCACGGTATTCTCGCCGTCACGTTCACGAACAAGGCGGCAGGGGAGATGCGCGGCCGAGTCGAGCAGCTGCTGCAGATGCCGGGATCCGGCCTGTGGATCGGCACCTTTCACGGCATTGCCCACCGGCTGCTGCGCCTGCACTGGCGCGAGGCAAAGCTGCCTGCGAGCTTCCAGATCCTCGATTCCGAGGATCAACAGCGGCTCATCAGGAAGCTCATCCGTTCCCTGGACCTCGATGAATCACGCTGGGTGCCCCGCGAGGTCCAATGGTTCATCAACTCCAACAAGGACGAAGGCCTGCGCCCGCACCAGCTCAAGGATGGTCACGATGCCACGCGTGCGCAGCTCATCCGGCTGTACGCGCAGTACGAAGCCGCCTGCGCGCGCGCCGGGGCGGTCGATTTCGCCGAGCTGCTGCTGCGCGCCTTCGAATTGTGGCGCGACACTCCCGAGCTGCTGGCTCACTATCGGCGCCGCTTTCGCCACGTGCTCATCGATGAATTCCAGGATACCAATGCGATTCAGTATGGCTGGATGAAGTTGTTGGTCGGTTCGGCGGGCTTCCCGTTCGCCGTGGGCGATGACGATCAGTCGATCTACGGCTGGCGCGGCGCGCGCGTGGAGAATCTGCACCAGTTCCGCCGGGACTTCCCGCAGGCGCAGCTGTATCGCCTGGAGCAGAATTACCGCTCCAGCGGCACGATTCTCGCGGGCGCGAACGGCCTGATCGCCAACAACGCAGGCCGGCTCGGCAAGAACCTGTGGACGAGCGGCGAGCGGGGCGATCCAATCCGTCTGTACGCTGGATTCAACGAGCGCGATGAAGCGGAATTCGTCATGCACCGCATCCGCGACTGGGTGCACCACGGAGGACAGCGGCGCAACATCGCCATTCTGTATCGCTCCAATGCCCAATCGCGCGTGTTCGAAGAGGCGTTGCTTTCCGCCCGCATTCCCTACAGGGTCTATGGCGGCCTGCGTTTCTTCGAGCGCGCCGAAATCAAGGACGCGCTCGCCTACCTGCGCCTCGTTGCGAACCGCCTCGACGATCCTTCCTTCGAGCGCGTCGTGAATCTGCCCACGCGGGGGATCGGCGCGAAGAGCCTGGAGATCCTGCGCGAGTACGCCAAGGGTGCCGGTTGCTCGATGTGGCAGGCGGCCGGTGCGTGCATGGCCGCGAACACGCTGGGGCCGAAAGCGGCGCTGGCCATGAGCGGCTTTCTGAGCCTCATCGAGCGCCTCGCCCGCGAAGTGGCTGCACGGCCGCTGTACGAGCAGGTCGATCACGTGCTGCACGGCAGCGGTCTGATCGAGCACTACCAGCGCGACAAGGCCGACCGCGGTGAGGCACGCATCGAGAATCTCGATGAGCTCGTCAGCGCGGCACGCGGCTTCACGCCGGACGGCGCCGAGGGCGAGCTGCCGCCGCTCGAAGCCTTTCTTGCCCATGCGGTTCTCGAGTCGGGCGAAGGGCAGGCGGATGCCTGGGAGGACTGCGTGCAGATGATGACCCTGCACTCGGCGAAAGGGCTGGAATTTCCGCTGGTCTTTCTCAGTGGCATGGAGGATGGCCTGTTTCCCCATCAGCGCTCGCTCAACGACATCGACGGCCTGGAGGAAGAGCGGCGGCTGTGCTACGTGGGCATGACTCGCGCGATGCAGCAGTTGTTTCTCACCTATGCCGAGCAGCGCCGCCTGCACGGCGTCGACAGCTACGGGGCGCCCTCCCGCTTCATCAAGGAGATTCCGGAGGAGCTCATCGAGGAAGTGCGCCCACGGGTGCAGGTATCGCGGCCGCTGGCGCTGGCACGCCTGCGGCCCGAGGAGCCGCCGGTAGCGGGTGTGCGACTCGGTGGGCGTGTACGCCACGGCAAGTTCGGGGAAGGCGTGATCCTCAACGTGGAGGGCAACGGCCCCCATGCGCGGGTCCAGGTGAACTTCGAGCGCCAGGGCACCAAGTGGCTGATGATCCAGTATGCCAACCTGGAGCCGCTGTGAAGATCGTCATCCTCGGCGCCGGACAGGTAGGAAGGACGGCAGCGCATCACCTCTCGCGCGAGGAGGCCAACGAGGTGACCGTCGTCGATACCAACGAGGACATCCTGCGTGAGCTGCAGGATCGGCTCGACATCCGCACGGTGTCCGGCAATGCCTCCTACCCCACCGTGCTGGAGGCGGCCGGCGCGGCCGAGGCGGACATCATCGTGGCGCTCACGAGCAGCGATGAAGTCAACATGATGGCATGCGAAGTGGCCTACACGCTGTATCGCACGCCCACGAAGATCGCCCGCATCCGCTCGGCGGAATACACCAGCCGGCCGGAGCTGTTCAGCGAAGAGGCGCTGTCCGTCGATGTCTTCATCAGCCCCGAACAGCTCGTCACCGAGTACGTGGAGCGTCTGATCCAGTATCCGGGTGCGCTGCAGGTGCTGGATTTCGCCGCGGGTAAGGTGCAGCTCGTGGCAGTGCGCGCCTTGCGGGGCGGACTGCTGGTCGGGCACGCCTTGCGCGAGCTGCCGCAGCATCTGGCCAAGACCCAGGCACGGGTCGTCGCCATCTACCGCACCGGCCGCAGCCTCACCCCGCAGGGGGATACCGTCATCGAGGACGGGGACGAGGTGTTCTTTCTGGCCGCGCGCAGTGACATCCGCCGCGTCATGAGCGAGATGCGCAAGCAGGACGATCCGGTTCGCCGCGTGGTCATCGCCGGAGGTGGCAACATCGGCTTCCGCCTGGCCAAGTCCCTGGAAAAAAGCAATCAGGTGAAACTCATCGAGCGCGACGTGCGCCGCGCGCGCCGCGCTTCCGAGCTGCTCGAGAAAGCGATCGTGCTCAACGGCGATGCGGCCGACGAGGAGCTGCTGATCGAGGAGAACATCGACAGCGCAGACGTGTTCGCCGCCCTGACCAACTCGGAAGAGGCGAACATCCTGTCCGCGATGCTCGCGAAACGCCTCGGAGCGCACAAGGTGATGGCGCTGATCAACCGGCCCGCCTATGCCGAGCTCATCGAGAGCGGCAGCATCGACATCGCCATATCGCCGCAGATGATCACCATCGGTTCGCTGCTGGCGCACGTGCGCCGGGGAGATGTCGTGCGCGTGCATTCCCTGCGGCGCGGCGCCGCCGAGGGCCTCGAGGCGGTCGTGCACGGCGATCGGCAGAGCTCGCGGGTCATCGGCAGGCGCGTCGAGGAGATTCAGCTGCCGCAGGGGACCACGATCGGCGCCATCGTGCGCGGCGAGGAAGTCATCATGGCTCACCACGACACCCTCGTAGAGGCGAATGATCACGTGATCCTGTTCCTCTCCGACCGCCGCCACCTGGAGGCGGTCGAGCGGCTGTTCCTGAGCACCTCGCGCTGACGGCTTGACGGTGCTCGCAGTGGCGCATGTTCTCGGGCTGCTGCTCGCGCTTTTCGGCGCGGTGTATGCCGTGCCGCTGCTGTGCTCGCTGTTCACAGGCGACGGTCTTGCGAGTTGCTTTTTGATCGCCGGAGCGATCAGCAGCGGCGCCGGGCTGTTGATGATGGCCGCGACGCGCGGCCAGCGGCGCGAGCTCAAGCCCCGCGACGGCTTTCTGCTGGTGTCGGTCGCCTGGATCCTGACCTCGGCCCTGGCGACCCTGCCGTTGCTGCTGGCGATGCATGAGCTGACGTTTAGCCGCGCCTTTTTCGAGACGATGTCCGGATTGACGACGACGGGCTCAACAGTGCTGGTGGGCCTCGACCATCTGCCCGCCTCGCTGAATCTGTGGCGACATCTGCTGCAATGGGTCGGCGGACTGGCCATCATCGTGATGGCGCTCGCGGTGTTGCCCGTGCTCGGGGTCGGCGGGATGCAGCTGTACAAGGGTCAGACCCCCGGGCCCATCAAGGACGACAAGCTCGCCCCGCGCATCGCGGAGACGGCGAAATCGTTATGGGCGATTTACATGCTCATCACCTTCGTCGGCGTGATCGCCCTGCGCATCTGCGGCACGAGCTGGCTCGATGCGATCTGCCATGCCTTCTCGGCCGTCAGTCTCGGCGGCTTCTCCACTCACGACGCGAGCGTCGGTTACTTCGGCTCCATGTCGGTCGAGCTCGTGCTGGTCGCACTGATGCTGGTCGCATCGCTGAACTTCGCGCGGCACTTCACCGCGCTGCGGCGGCTCTCGGCGCAGCCGTATACGCGCGACCCGGAATGCCGGGCCATATTCGCGGTCCTCGCGGTCAGCGTGCTCGCGATCGCGACGCTTCTCGACTGGCATGGGCGCTATCCGAGCTTCGGCATCTGCCTGCGTCACGCCATCTTCAACGTCATCTCCGTCGCCACCACGAGTGGGCTCGAGACCGAGAATTACGGCAGCTGGCCGGTGTTCGCGCCGTTCTGGATGCTGTTTCTGTCGTGCATCGTCTGCAGCACCGGCTCACCCGGCGGTGGCATCAAGATGTTTCGCGCGCTGCTGCTGGCGCGCCAGGCCGGGCATGAGCTCAAACTGCTGGTTCACCCGAGCGCGGTCGTGCCGGTGCGGATCGGCGGCCGGCCGATCCCGGAGCGCGTCGCCAACGCAGTGCTCGGTTTCATTTTCCTGTACTTCATGACCGTGGCGCTGCTCACCTTCGCGCTGCTGCTGACCGGGCTCGATTTCGATTCTTCATTCGGCGCGATCGTCGCCGCCATCAACAACACCGCCCACGGGCTGCACGCGGGCGGGGCGCCGGGCAGCTTTCATGAGGCGAGCACCGCGCAGCTGTGGATCTGTATTGCCGCGATGCTGCTCGGACGCCTCGAGATCTTCAGCGTCATCGTGTTGTTCACCCCCGCGTTCTGGCGCAAATGAACGCAGCCTAAAGGGGACTGACCTCCACGGTCAGGACGACGGCGGCGGCAATCTCCAGCCCGCCAGGGCCCGGCTCTGCGGCAACGCCCCGCGGATCCGCCAGTGTTGGATCGGTCAGCGTTGGGTCGCCCGGCGGCGCAAGGTTGTCCCTGGATTCCTGCAGCGAGATGACGCGCACGATCTTGAGATTCAGGGCGGCCGCCAGCGCCTCCGCAGCGCTCCTTGCTTTCAGCGTCGCCGCGCGCAACGCCTGCTCGCGCATGGGTTGCGCATCACGGGCCCCGTACTGAACGCTCTCCACGTGATTCGCGCCGGCCTGCGTCGCCGCATCGATCACCGCGCCGATCTTCTGCAGATCATCCAGTTGCACGCGCACGATATTCATCGCCGTGTAGCCATTGATTGGCGGCTGCGCGCCGTTGGAGCGGTACTGATAATTCGGACTCAGCGAGGCATCGATTGTTTCGATGTCGGCCTCGGGGCCCAGTACGCGGTGCAGTGCGCCGAGGACGGCATCCAGCTGCTTCGCATTCTGCGTCAGTGCCGCCTGGGACTGCCGTTCCTGTGTCAGCACGCCCACGTCGATCAGCGCCCGCTCGGGCTTCATGAGCGCGACGGCCTCACCGCTGACGCGAATCGACGACACGGCCGGAGTCGGCTGCTCGTGGGCGCGCTGCGCGTGGGCGCACGAGATGGCACAGACGAGTAACACGGTGACGGAAATTTTCATGAGTCGGTCCAACGATACGGGTTACCGCATTCTACCCGCGCCAGCGTGCGGCAGTTCAAAGTTTAGGCATGTGGCAGCACGGCCCACGGCGCCGGAATGTATACAACACCGATGCCCGGACAGCGTGAAATTCCCGTCGCCCCCGACCGCTTCGAAGTGGCCGCGGAAGATGCGTTCCTCATCACGGAGCTGCAGTCGGCGATTGCCGTGTGCATCTATGATGCCGTGGAGGAAGCGGGCGCCATGCTGCATCTGCGCTGCATCGTGCGCGGCGAAAAGCCGATCGACATGACCGACTCGACGCTTGCGACCGAGCTGCTGCTGCTCGACCGTTGCGTCGAATCCGTGCGCGAGCTCGCCCCTGGTTCCCGTGACCTGCAGGCACGCATCGTCGCCCATCTCGCCGACCGCCCCGGGGCACGCGAAGCCTGTGATTCGGTGCTGAACATGGTGCAGCATTTCCTCGCGGATGCGGGGGTGCGGGTGCTGCCCGTGGATATCGCAGCGGGCAATGCGCGTCTGCTGCGTTTTCGGCCCAGCATGGGCTGGCTGCTGACCCGCTGAGTTCCCGCGGAACACTGGCGCCCGGCAGGCGTTTTCTCTGGGATGAGACGCCTCGTCTGCGTATCCAATCGCGTTTCGCTACCGCGTCGGGGTGCCGCTCCCGGGGGCCTCGCGGTCGGCCTGCTGGGCGCGCTGCGGCATACCGGCGGTGTCTGGTTCGGCTGGAGCGGTGAGACCTCCGAGACACCGGCCGAGGAACCCGAAGTGCACACCCGTGGCAACATCCGCTTTGCCACGATCGACCTCAGCCCCGGCGAGTTCGATGCGTATTACAACGGCTATTGCAACGGGACGTTGTGGCCGCTGTTTCACTACTTCCCCGATCGCTTCACGCACGAGCAGCACCAGTACGACGCCTACCAGGCCGTGAATGGGCAGTTTGCGCGGGCGCTGATGAAGCTGCTCAAACCCGGCGACGCCGTCTGGGTGCATGATTATCAGCTGATCCCGCTGGCCGCGTGTCTGCGCAAGCTGCAATTCACCGGCCCGATCGGCTTTTTTCTGCACATCCCGTTTCCGCACGTGCAGATTCTGCGCCTGTTGCCGAACTACACGCATCTGGTGCGCGAGCTGTGCGAGTACGACCTGCTGGGATTTCAGACCGAGGATGACGTGCAATCCTTCCTGACCTGCCTCGCAGAGCCGTGCGCCCCGCAGCCGACGGGACACATCGAGGTCGGGGGCCGCAGGCTGCGGGTGGGAACGTACCCGATCGGCATCGACGTCGAGCAGGTGACCCGCGAAGCCGTGACGTCCGCTGGACAGGACACCGTGCAGCGGATGGTCGTGAGCCTGATGGGGCGGAAACTGATCATCGGGGTGGATCGCCTCGATTACACGAAGGGTCTGACGCAGCGGTTTGCCTCGTTCGAGCAGTTCCTCGAAGCCTTCCCCGAATACCAGGAAAAGGTGACATTCCTGCAGATCGCTCCATTGAGCCGTTCGGACGTGCTGGCGTACGGGGAAATCCGCCAGGCACTCGAGCAGAGCGCCGGCCGCCTCAACGGCCGCTTCGCGGAAGCCGACTGGACACCCATCCGCTATCTGAACCGCAATTTCAGCCACGCGACCCTGATGGGGTTTCTGCGGGCAGCGCAGCTCGCTTTCGTCACGCCCGTGCGGGATGGCATGAACCTCGTCGCCAAGGAATTCATCGCCGCCCAGGATCCGGCCGACCCCGGAGTGCTGCTGCTGTCGCCGATGGCCGGGGCTGCGCGCGAGCTCTCAGGTGCGCTGCAAGTGAATCCCTATGACCGTCACGGCATGGCGGTGGCGCTGCAGACGGCACTGAAGATGCCACTCGAGGAGCGCCAGCGCCGTCACGAGCAGATGCTCGAGGCGGTGCGCCGGCAGGACATTCACTCCTGGTACGGCCGTTTCATCTACGACCTGACGGGAGAGCGCCTGCAGCGTGCCGCGGCGTGAGCGCTGGGTCGGGCTGCAGCGCCAGATCCCGGCTGTACACGACGTTCATGACGTTGTCGTACCAACCCCGCACCTCAGGCTTCACCAGGTGCTTGTTTACGTAGAAGTACAGCGGGATCAGCGGATGGTCGCGCAACATCACGCGCTCCGCCTGCTCCAGCAACCCCCGCCGCTGCGCCGCGTCCGTCTGCACCGCGGCGGAGGCGAGCAGCGCATCGTATGCGGGGTTGTGATAGTGCACGAGATTGATGCCGAAGCCGCTCTTGAGATACTGGGCAAACGTGTAGGCATCGTTGTAGTCGCCCAGCCAGCTCGAGCGGAACATCTCGACATCGCCGCGATCGATGTCCTGCAGTAGCGACTTGAACTCGACGGCCGTGAGGCGCACTTGCGCACCGAGCGCCTCCTTCCACATCGAGGCAACGGCAACCGCGACCTTGTTGTGCACTTCGCCGGCGTTGTAGCGCAGCTCGAAGCGCAATGGATTGGCCGCAGAATAGCCGGCCTGCGCATACAGCCGGCGGGCCGCGGCGATCCGCTGCAGCAAGGGCGTGTCACGATAGTCGAAGGATTGCGAAGTGTAGTCGTGCATTCCCGGGGGCACCCACCCGTAGGCAGGCAGCTCGCCGACCCGAAGCACCTGGCGCACGAGCCGGTCACGATCGATGACGAGCGAGAGCGCCCGGCGCAGGCCGGGTTGGTCCCGGAAGGGCGCGCGTCGCAAATTGAACCCGTAGAAGTAGGTATCGAGCTGCGGGGCGATGTGCAGTTGCGCTCCGAGGTTGGCTCGGATCCAGTCGAACTGGCCGCGCGGCACGACATAGGTGATCTGCAGCTCGCCGGCGCGATAGCGCGTGAGCTCCGCATTCTCATCGGAGATCAGCAGATATTTCACCCCGTCCAGCTGCGTTGCCCGGTCGTTCCAGTAGTAGTGATTGCGCGCGAGGCTGATGTGCGATCCCTGCACCCATTGCCTGAGGACGAAGGCGCCGTTCGACACCATGATGCCCGGCTTCGCCATGTCCGCGGCGTGCCGGGCGAGTGTGGGGCGATGCACGGGACAGGTGCTCGTGTGGGACAGGAGGCTGGGCAGATAGGCTGCGGGGGCTGCGAGCTCGATGACGACAGTGTTGTCATCCGGTGCGGCGACTCCCAGGGACTGCACCGGCTTGCGGCCCGCGGTGATGTCACCTGCATTCACGATGACATCGACGACCTGGGCGTAAGCCGATGCCGTCGCGGGATCGACGAGCCGCTGCAACGCGGCCACGAAATCCGCAGCCACGACCCGATCACCATTGGACCAGCGGGCATCGGGGCGCAGCGTGAAGCGGTAGGTGCGCAGATCGCTGCTGACCGTCCAGCCCGTCGCCACCCCGGGCGCCACGGCTGCGGTGCGGTCGAGCGTTGTGAGGCCTTCACACAGATCCCGCAGGATCCCCTGCGCTTCGACCGAGCGCGCCTTCTGCGGATCGAGCGAATCCGGTTCCGGTCCGCCGCCGCGCACGAGGATGCGCTCGGCGTTCGCGGCCATGCCCGGCGTGCCGCCCGTGCGCGAGCAGCCCGCTACGAGCGCGAGTGCGCACAGCAGCACTGCAGCCGATTGGGCCCAGGCCGGCAAGCGGCGCCTCGTCCAGCGCTGCCGGGCGATCAGATGCGCTGTCTCGCGGCTACGTGGTGCGCTCGGTGCGCATTGATCTGATCGCGCAGTGCTTGTGTCGCCGCGCGCGCCCCCTGTGCAAATCCGGCACCCGACTGCGCGTACAGAATGGACCGGGAGGCGCTGATGATGAGACCGGTTCCGGCGCGCGTCTGGCCCTCGATCACCGCCTGCCCTGCATCGCCACCTTGCGCGCCAACGCCCGGCACCAGCAACGGCATGTCGCCCACGAGCGCGCGAATCTCGGCAAGCTCACGCGGATAGGTCGCACCGACCACGAGCAGGCAATTACCACGCGCATTCCACTTCGTTGCTGCCAGATCGGCCACCACGTGATACAGCTTGCGGCCGCCCACATCGAGATCCTGCAGATCGCGGCAGCCGGGGTTGGAGGTGCGGCACAGAATGAGGATGCCCTTGTCCGCGCGTCGCAGGAACGGCTCGAGCGAATCGCCGCCGAGATAGGGATTGACGGTCACCGCGTCCGCCCCGTACCGCTCGAACGCCTCGATCGCATAACGCTCGGCGGTGTTGCCGATATCGCCGCGCTTGGCGTCGAGGATGACCGCGATTCCCGGATGCTGCTGATGGATGTGTTCGATGGTCCGTTGCAACTGGTCTTCGGCCTCGTAGGCGGCGTAGTGCGCAATCTGCGGCTTGTACGCGCACACCAGGTCCGCGGTGGCCTCGATGACCGCGCGGTTGAACTGGAAGATCGGCGAGGGCTGTGCGGCGACGTGCGCGGGAAAACGTTCGATCTCCGGATCGAGGCCCACGCACACCAGCGAGTCGCTGCGGTCCCAGCTGGCCGTCAGCATCTCGATGAACGCGCTCATGCCACGCGCTCCTTGGCGGCCGCGCGCCGCTTCTTCAGGTGCACCAGCAGGATGGCAATCGCCGCCGGCGTCACCCCCGGAATGCGGCTCGCCTGACCCACGCTCAGCGGCCGGGTCGCCGTCAGCTTCTGGCGCACCTCGTGCGACAGGCCGGGTACCTGCTGATAATCCAGATCCGGCGGCACTGCCGTGTCCTCGCTGCGCCGCTGGCGGGCCACGTCCTCCTGCTGCCGCTCGATGTAGCCGGCGTACTTGGCACGAACCTCCGCCTGGACGCGGATCTGTGCCGGCAGCCGCTCATCGATACCGGACCAGTCCGCAGGACCTGCGAGCTGCAGCAGCTGCTCGTAGCCGACCTCCGGGCGCCGCAGCAGATCGAAGGCGGAGCAGTCGCGGGCAAGCGGTGCGCCCAGCACCTTCACGGCCCACTCCGGGGGCACATCCGCAGGGTGAATGCGCGTGGCTTGCAGCCGGGCCACCTCGCCTTCCGCGAGGCGCCGTTTAGCCTCGAACAGCCGCCAGCGCTCCTCCTCGACGAGGCCCAGCGCCCGACCGGTGGGTGTGAGGCGCAGATCGGCATTGTCCTCGCGCAGCAGCAACCGGTGTTCTGCCCGACTGGTGAACATCCGGTAGGGCTCGCGCGTGCCACAGGTGACCAGATCATCCACGAGCACGCCGAGATAGGCGTCGCCGCGGCTGGGTACCCAGGGGTCCTGTCCGCGCCAGCGCAGCGCGGCGTTGATGCCGGCGACGAGACCCTGGGCGGCGGCTTCCTCGTAGCCAGTAGTGCCGTTGATCTGACCGGCGAAGAACAGCCCCTCGATGAGCTTCGTTTCCAGGCACGGCTTCAGGTCCCGCGGATCGAAGAAATCGTACTCGATCGCATAGCCCGGTCGCGTGAGGTGGGCATGCTCGAAGCCGCGAATGGAGCGCACGAGATCGGTCTGCACGTCGAAGGGCAGGCTCGTCGAAATGCCGTTCGGATAGATCTCGTGCGTATCCAGCCCTTCGGGCTCGACGAAGATCTGGTGGGAGGTCTTCTGCGCAAAGCGCACGACCTTGTCCTCGATCGACGGACAGTAGCGCGGGCCCACCCCTTCGATCTGGCCGGTGAACAGCGGCGAGCGCGCACTCGCCGCCCGGATGATGGCGTGGGTGTGCTCATTTGTATGCGTAATGAAGCAATCAACCTGCCTTGGATGCTCATTGGCTCGCCCAAGGAACGAAAATATCGGCACGGGTTCGTCGCCGGACTGCCGGGTCATGAGGGTCAGATCGAGGGTGCGGCCATCGATTCGCGGCGGCGTGCCCGTCTTGAGGCGCCCCACCCGCAGGGGAAGCTCCCGCAGTCGAGCGGCCAGGCGCGTGGCGGCGCCGTCGCCCGCGCGCCCGCCGCCGTAATTCTCCATACCCACATGGATGCGACCGCCCAGAAAAGTGCCGACGGTCAGCACCACGAGAGCCGCCTGGAAGGCGATGCCCGTGACGGTCACGACTGCGCGCACCGCGCTGCCTTCGATGAGCAAATCACCGGCTTCCTGCTGAAACACGAACAGATTGGGCTGCTGCTCGAGCCGGGCGCGGATGGCCTTGCGATACAGCTGCCGGTCGGCCTGCGCACGCGTCGCCCGCACGGCCGGTCCCTTGCTCGCGTTCAGGGTCCGGAACTGGATGCCCGCCGCATCCGTGGCGCGCGCCATTGCCCCACCCAGCGCATCGATTTCCCGCACCAGATGGCCCTTGCCGATGCCGCCGATCGCGGGGTTGCAGCTCATCTGCCCCAGCGTTTCGATGCTTTGCGTCAGCAGCAGCGTGCGCGCGCCCATGCGGGCGCAGGCCAGGGCGGCCTCCGTGCCGGCATGACCGCCGCCGATGACGATCACATCGTAGGATTGGGCGAAGCGCATGGCTTGGGGCAGCTCTGTCGCAGGCGAGATCCCGCAGGGGGCGCTATTGTAGGGCGGACGGGAGATCGGACAAGGCCAGCGGCCGCCGGCTTGCATTATTCTCTCGCCCCGCGTGATCCATCCGGCCGCCACACTGCTGCTTGCCCTGGGCCTCATCGCGACCGCTCCGGTACGCGCGGCGCACCCGTCGCTGGCGCTCAGTGCCTGCGAACTGGAGGATCCGCTCGGCGTCCTCTCGGTGGCCGCCGAGTGTGGCACCCTGCCGGTCCCGGAGAATCCGGCCGATCCGCGCGGTCGGTGGATCCGTGTGCGCCTCGCGCGCATCCCGGCAATTAATCGCCGCAAGCGCAGCGATCCGCTGTTCGTCCTGGCTGGCGGCCCTGGAATGGCCGCAATGCTTTTCTACCCGTCCGTCGCCCCGCCCTTCGCACGAATCCATCGCGACCGCGACATCATCCTGCTCGATCAGCGCGGTACGGGAGACTCCAACCCGCTCGACTGTGCACTCGAGGACGACGAGCTCAATCGCGGCGCGGTCGCCGACGTGGTGGCTGAAGCCAGCGCATGCCTGTCCGGGCTCAAGCCGAAGGCCGATGTCAGGTTCTACACCACCAGTGTCGCGGTCGGGGACCTCGATACCGTGCGGACGCGCCTCGGGTATGAACGCATCAACCTCTATGGGGTGTCCTACGGAACGCGGGTTGCCCAACAGTATGCGCGACGCTTTCCGCAGCAGGTGCGCACGATGATCCTGGACGGCGTCGTGCCACCGCAGCTCGCGCTCGGCCCGCAAGTTGCTATCAATGCGCAGAACGCACTCATGCGGATCCTGGCCCGTTGCGCTGCAGAGGTGCGCTGCCACAGCCGCTTCGAGGATCCGCTGGCAACCTATCGGGAGCTGCGCGCAACGCTGCGCACGCATTCGATACCGGTAACGCTCGCGGATCCGACCAGTGGCGAGCGCACACGCATCGACTTCGGTGAATACCAACTCGCTACCGTTCTGCGCCTCTCGACGTACACGGCCGAGCAGGCTGCACTGCTGCCGCTGATGCTCGATCGCGCCAGGCATTCCGGCGATCTGCAACCGCTTGCCGCGCAATTCATGCTGGAGAGTCGCTCGGTCAGCCACGCGATCGCCTACGGCATGCACAACAGCGTCGTGTGCAGCGAGGACGTGCCGTTCTACCCCGCCTCGATGGCGCGCTCGCAGATCGAGGACACCTATCCGGGCACGCTGCAGGTGGATGCGCTGCGCAGCATCTGCGCCATCTGGCCGCGCGGTCCGGTCGATTCCGATCTGCATGCCCCGCTACACACCGATGTGCCGGTGCTGCTGCTCTCGGGCAGCGACGATCCGATCACACCACCGGCGGATGCCGAACGAGCCCGCGGCGGCTTCGCCCACAGTGTGCACGTCCTGCTGCGTGGCTTCGGACACGGACAGTTGACCGCGCCCTGCATCGATCAGGTCATGGCGCGTTTTCTCGCGGCCGGCAAGGTCGAAGGGCTCGATGTCGCCTGCACGAAAGCGGACGTGCCCATGCCCTTCTTCACCTCACTCGGCGCTCCCGCGCCGTAGCTGCGATGATCGAAGCCCGCCACCTGCGCAAATGTTTCGGTCCGATCACCGCGGTACGCGATGTCAGCGTGCGCGCGCTCGATGGTCGCATCACCGGTCTGCTTGGCCCCAATGGCGCCGGCAAGTCCACCACGCTGCGCATGCTTTACACGGTCATCGCCCCCGAGAGCGGCGAAGCCTGGATCGACGGCGTGAGTGCGGTCGCTGCGCCGCTGGAGGCCCGCCGCCGCATCGGCGTACTGCCGCACGGCGCCGGCATCTACCCGCATCTGACCGCGCGCGAGAACATCGAGTACTTCGGTACCCTTCACGGACTGGCACGCCCTCAGCGACAACGCCGCGCAGCGGAGTTGATCGCGCTGCTGGACATGGATGCGTTCGCGGATCGCGCCGCCAAAGGTTTCTCACAGGGACAGCGCGTGAAGACCGCCCTCGCGCGTGCACTCATTCATGAGCCCCGCAACCTGCTGTTGGATGAGCCGACCAACGGCCTGGATGTCATGGCGGTGCGCGGCCTGCGGCGCCTGCTGGTGCGCCTGCGCGACAGCGGACACTGTCTGCTGCTGTCGAGCCATGTCATGCAGGAGGTCGGCGCGCTCTGCGACGACGTCGTGATCATCGCGCACGGCACGGTGGTCGCAAGCGGCACGCCGCAGGAGTTGCGCGCGCGAACCAACGAAAGCAACCTCGAAGATGCGTTCGTCCACCTCATCGGCAGTGGCGAGGGCCTGGCATGACAACGCCGGCCGCAAGGCAGGCCGATGACGCGCGGCGAACGGCGGGATGGCGCGCCGTATTCGGCGTTTTTCGCAAGGAGTTCGTCGAAAACCTGCGCGACCGGCGTACGGTGATCTCGGCACTGATCTTCGGCCCGCTGTTTGGGCCACTGGTGTTCGGCGCAGCGCTGTCGCTTGGCATCGAACGCAACCGGGCCGAGGCCGACAGCGCCGTCTCGCTCGCGGTGTCGCACGCGGAGCGTGCACCGAATCTGCTCGCGCATCTGCGCGAGTACGGCGTGCGCACCGAGCCGGTCGAGTATGACGACGCCACTGCACGCCTCGCGGTGAAGTCCCATCGCCAGGCGCTCGTGCTGCTGGTAAGCGCCGAGTTTGGCTCACGCCTGCAGGATTCCAGGCCCGCGTCGCTGTTGCTGTATGTCGATTCTTCCGACGCCACGAATGCACGCAATGTCGCACGCGTCAGATCGGTATTGAGCCAGTACGGTGCGCTGCTGGCGCGCATGCGGATTCTGGCGCGCGGCATCGATCCGCTCGTGCTGTCCCCGATCCTCATCAAGGATGTCGATGTGTCGACGCCGGCCAGCCGCTCCGTGCTGGCACTCGGCACGCTGAGCTATCTGATTTTGTTGACCATGCTCATGGGTGGAATGTATCTCGCCATCGACACGACCGCCGGGGAGCGGGAGCGCGGCTCGCTCGAGCCGCTGCTCACGCTGCCGGTGCGCCGCGAGCAGCTGATCTACGGGAAGATGCTCGCGACGTGCGCCTATATGAGCCTGTCGCTTTGTCTGACCGTGACGGCGTTCGCCATCGTGTTGCAGTTCGCCGGGCTGGAACGCTTCGGCATGAGCGTGAATTTCGGACCGCTCGTTGGCCTCGAAATCGTCCTCTTCTGTCTGCCGCTCGTGCCGCTCGGCGCGGCACTGATGACCATCGTCGCGGCCTTCACCCGCAGCTACCGCGAGGCCCAGACCTATCTCGGGCTCGTGCTGCTGGTGCCGACGCTGCCACTGGTATTTGCGGGCATTCTCGGTCTGCGACCGACGGCAGCGCTCATGGCACTGCCGTCCTTGAGCCAACATTTTCTGATCACCAGCCTGCTGCGCGATGAGCCGATTCCCGCCTCCTACCTGGCGCTCTCGGCGGGGGTGACCCTGTTGCTGGGCGCGTTGCTGGTCAGCCTCGCCGGGCGGCTGTACGATCGCGAGGCCCTGTTAGGCTGATAGCGGCGGAACGTGGGGCGGCCCGAGCATGACCCGCAATCGGTGCGCATGCGCGTCGGCAAATGCCCTGGCCTCGATCTCGAAGCAATTGTTCCAGTAGCCCCGCCGCAGGCACTCGGCCAGGTAACGGGGGATCGTCAGGGTGCGGGGCTCCCACTGGCGAATGACATGGCAGTATTCATGCAGCAGCAGCCACGGGTCGCCGAAGAATTCCTCGGCGCTGTCGCGCAGGTAGATGCGGCGACGCCGCGTAGTCGCGACGGCCCGGCCGTGCAGCCTGACGAAAGCGGAGTGTTCGAAAATCTGCACGTGCTGCACCGGCGTACCCAACAGCGCCTCGAGCGCGCTGGCGATGTGTTGCGGCAGGTGTACCGTGCGGCCGAGCCAATTCACGCAGGCTAGTATGATCCAAACAATCGGCCATTCGAACCATCCCATCGGACGCTTCACCGCTCTGCTGCGCCGGCACAGGATTGGCACGGTAGCCGATGTGCGCTCGATTCCTTACAGCCGCTTCCACCCGCAGTTCCGCCGCGAGCGGCTGCAGGCGGCGCTCACGGCCGAAGGCATCGGCTACGTGTTTCTGGGTGGGCAGCTCGGTGCGCGCTCGCTCGATCCCGCATGCCACGATGCGCAGGGCCGAGTGAGTTATGCCCGTCTGGCCGCAACGCCTGCATTCGTTGAAGGACTGGAACGACTGTCCGAGCTCATGGTGCAGGATCGCGTTGCACTCATGTGCGCGGAGCGCGATCCGCTCGATTGCCATCGGACGATCCTGATCGCGCGCGAGCTGGCGCGCCGCGGCATGCACATCAGTCACATACTCGCGGATGGCTCGCTGGAAGCCCACGACGCCGCCATGCAGCGGCTCGCGCAGCGTCTGAAGCTCACCGCCACGGACCTGTTTCGCAGCGACGCCGAGCTCGCGGAGCAGGCCTGCGATCTGCAAGCCGCCCACATCGCTTTCCGGCCCGGCGCGAAACACTCGCGCTGACCGGCGCGCGTCGCCTGGGCGCGCCCGCCAGTGCGCAAGGCAGGGCGCAAGCCAACCCGCCTCTGCACCCCCGCCGGACTACGGCGAGGCGAACGGCTGGGTGCTTGCGGGCGCCGTGGTCAGATACGGGCGCGTCATCGTGGTGCTGGCATTCTGGTCGCAGACACCGCCGGCATCATCACCGGATCCGCTCGCCGACGGCCCCTTGGCCGAGCCCCAGTAATTGTTGCCGGCCGCCAGTTGGATCGCTTGTAGCGGCGGCTGGAGCGTGACCGAAGTCAGGGCGCCGAGGTTGAGAACGCCGCAGTGGGCACTCGGCCCCGCATCGTACGTCCAGCCCCCACCGCCGGCCGGCGACCCGTATGGCAGGGCCGGCCTGCTGCGATCGTTGCCTGCAAACGTGTTCTGATCGAAGCGTGCGAAACCCTGCCCGTTCCACACAGTGAATGCGTCGGGGGAGTAATTGATCACCACGCCGGGCCCGGCGTTGCCAAGAGCCGAATTGTTCGTGAACAGCGCTCCGGGGTACGGCGTGAGCAGAAAGCCGATCTGCGAGTTGCCGATCGCCGTGTTGTATTCCATGGTGACGAACTGATCCGCATAGAAGCCCACGCCGCAGTTGGATGCGACGTTGTTGACGAACTGCATGTTGCCCGAGAAGTACTCGCCGGGCTCGCCTTGAAAGCCCGGGAATCCCGAGAAGCAGGTCCCCCCGCCGCTCGCCTCGTTGTCGCGCACGATGACCTGACCGGGACCGGTCCATATATTGGGCACGAGGTTGAACCCGATGAGGTTGTTGACGGCCCTGTTGTCCTGGATCAGCAGCCTTGCCACGAACAAGCAGTCGCCAATCGGACATCCGCGCAGCAGATAGTTTCGACCGTAATAATAAAAGCCGGTCCCATCGCCCAGATCGACGTTGCCCACTACCGTCATGTTCGCCGGTGTCGACTGCCCGATCTGCTCGTCGGGTATCTGGACCTCCAACCCATAGACGTTGCCGCCGGTGATCGTGAAGCCGTGGCCGGCGCTGCCGAAATCGCCGCCATCGTGCAGGATCATGACATTGGCCGCAGACGACGACGCGTAGAACGGCTGGCTCTTTCCCTGGATGAGGGTGACCGCGGCGCCCTGCAGCGAGTAGATGTGCAGGCGCTTCGTCACACAGACGATGCACCCGGTCCCGTCCCACTCGCCGGCGCTGGGCATCGGCTGCTCATCGCCCGGACCGGTGAAGGTCCCGTCCCCGTTGACGTCCCCATAGCGCCCGGGACCAACCCAGATCGTGTCGCCGTCGGTCGCGTTGGCGATCGACTGACTGATCGAGCGGCAGGGTGAGCTCTTCGAGCCGCAGCTCGTGCTATCGGTACCGCTGTTGGTCGTCCAGAGCGTCGCAGCCCACGAAGGCGCGCTCTGCAATGCCAAGCCGGCAACGCACATCAGTGCCAGCGCGCGCGCTGTCAGGTTGCGCAGCAAGCGACCCGGCAAGCGTCCGGTCGTTCGCATTCGATGACGATTTCTTGCGAGCGGATGTTGGTGCTTCGCAAGCGCACGATGGTGCTTCGCGACGGAAAGTGCGTCCATGGGATCCCCCTGTGGCGACTCGTTGATTTGGTTGTTGTCGTTGCCGCCAGGCAGTGTAGCCCTTCCGGCACCTTGGGCAAAGGCCCGGCCGCCGGGCCACTCGGCCGGGTGCGCCCGGCGGGCACCGGCTCGCCGGGAAATGCGGGGGCCCGCGGTAGGGCTATTTTCCGATGCAGAAACTGGCGAAGATGCGTCCCAACAGATCCTCGTTGGTGAACTCGCCCGTGATCTCGCTGAGTGCCTGCTGGGCGCTGCGCAGCTCCTCGGCCATCAGCTCCCCGGCGCGCTGCTCGCGCAGCTGCCGCGCTGCCTCCTCCACGCAGCCGCGTGCCCGCGCAAGTGACTCCAGGTGCCGCTGTCGGGCGGAAACGGTTCCGGAGTCGAGCGGTTGGTACCCCATGCATTGTTTGAGATGCTGGCGCAGTGTGGCGATGCCGGTCCCGGTGGTGGCCGAGATCGTGATCCGCGGCGGCCCGGTGAGGGTATCCGCCAGCGGAATGCCGGCGGCCAGATCGCATTTGTTGAAAACGAGCGTGACCGGCACCTCGGCGGGCATACGCGCTGCCTCTTCGCGGAAGGCTTCGGCCTGCGGATCCGCCAGGAGGTCGATGACGAACAGCACCCGATCGGCGCGGCCCATCTCGATCTGGGCGCGCCGAATCCCTTCCGCCTCGACCACATCACCGGCCCGGCGCAAGCCGGCGGTGTCCAGCACGTGCAGCGGCATGCCATCGATATCGATGCGCTCGCGCACGACATCGCGGGTCGTGCCAGGTACGGGGGTCACGATTGCCGCCTCGTAGCCGGCGAGCCGGTTGAGCAGGCTGGATTTGCCGGCATTGGGAGGACCTGCGATCACGACGGTCATGCCCTCCCGCAGCAACCGCCCCTGACGCGCCGCGCGCTCGACGCCATCGAAGTGCTCGCGGACGCTCTGGAAGCGGCTGGTCAGCTCCTCATCGGCGAGATGATCGATCTCCTCCTCCGGAAAATCGATCGCCGCCTCGACGTAGGCCCGCAGGTCGATCACCGCATCGGTGAGGCCCCGCACCATCGCGGAGAATTCGCCCTGCAGCGAGCGCATCGCGGCACGGGCCGCGGCACGGGAGCCGGCGTCGATGAGATCGGCGATCGCTTCGGCTTGGGCCAGATCGAGCTTGTTGTTGAGAAAGGCTCGCTGCGTGAACTCGCCCGGCGCGGCACGTCGGGCGCCGAGCTCGAGCGCCCGGGCCACAAGCGCCTCCAACACGAGCGGGCCGCCGTGACCCTGCAGCTCGAGCACGTGCTCACCCGTATACGAGTGCGGCGCGGGGAAGAACAGCGCGAGGCCTACATCGATCGTCTCGCGCGCCGCATCCACGAAGCGGGCGAAGGTCGCCCGCCGGGCCCGGGGCACTTCGCCGGCGATGACCGCGGCGATCTCGGGCACCTTCGGACCCGAGAGCCGCACGATGCCCACTCCGCCGCGTCCGGGCGGGGTCGCTGCGGCAACGATCGTGTCGGTATGCGTCATGTTTCGGACCCGGGGCACCCCGGGCACCCCTGGTACCCCTGGCACCCGTACCTGCCGGCACGGCCGGTGACGGCTAGTTTTTCCTCGACGAGTTCACCGCAATGCGGCGGTTGATGTTCCACTGCTGCGCAATCGACAAGATGGTATTGGTCACCCAGTACAGCACGAGGCCGGCGGGAAAGAAGGCGAACATGAAGGACATCACGAGCGGCATGAACATGAACACCTTCGCCTGCACCGGATCGGGTGGCGCCGGATTGAGCTTGTACTGCACGAACATGGCCACGGCCATGATGGCGGGCAGCACGAACAGCGGATCGCGCGACGATAGATCGTGGATCCAGAAGGCAAACGGCGCCTGGCGCATTTCCACGCTCTCGAGCAGCACCCAGTAGAAGGCGAGAAATACCGGAATCTGGATTACGATGGGCAGGCAGCCGGCGACGGGGTTGATCTTTTCGCGCTTGTACAGCTCCATCATGGCGCGGCCGCGCTGCTCCGCATCGTCCTTGTAGGTCTCCTGCAGGTTCTTGATGCGCGGCGCGAGCTGCTTCATCTTGGCCATCGAGCGCCCGCTGGCTTCCGAGAGCGGATAGAACGCCAGCTTCAGCAGGAACGTCACGAAAATGATGGCGACGCCCCAGTTGCCGGTGATTGCATGCACCTTCCCGAGCAGCCAGAACAGCGGCTTCGCCAGCAGCGTGAGATGGCCGTAGTCGGCGACCCGCTCGAGCTGGGGACCGATCTTCTCCAACTGGTTCTGCAGTTTCGGGCCGATGAACAGCGTCATGCCGAAATCGGCCGCCGCCCCGGGCGCCACGCTATGCGGCGGACCTGCCGCAGCCAGGCGGAACTGATCGCCCTCGTCGCTCAACGTGAAGCGGTACGGCTCATCCTTCGCCGGCACGATGGCCGAGACGAAATGGTGCTGCAGCGCTGCCAGCCAGCCATTGCGCACCTCGAGGGCGAGATGGCTGTCATCGTGGTCCGCGGGATCGAGCTTGCGGTACTTGTTCCCGTCCCAGATCGCCGGACCATGGAACGCGTACGTCTCGACGTTGAACATCGAGCGCTTGGTGCGCGGATCGTTTTTCAGGATTTGCGCGTACTGCGCCGCGATCCAAGCGCTGCCCGAGTGATTTTCGATGTGGTACTCGACATGAATGGCGTACTCGCCGCGGTGCAGGACATAGGTCTTGGTAACCTGGACGCCCTGATCGTTGCTCCAGATCAGCGGCACACGCAGCTCGGCGGCTCCGCCGAGCTCGTAGTCGCTGCGGGGGCTGGTGAACGCGGCCAGATGGGTCGGCGTGGGCTCAGGCCCGGTGAGCCCCGACTGCAGCAGATACAGCAACTGCGGGTCCTCGTCGTCCTCGAGCCGGACCGGAGCCGCCTCCCCCTTCACCTTCGGATACTTCAGCAGGTCGGCCCGCTGGATCGTGCCACCGCGGGTGCTGATATCCAGATCCAGCACATCGGTACGGACATGGATCACCGGCGCCTTCGCGGCACCGGGGCTCTGGGCTGGCGCAGCCGCCGCACCGGTCGCACTGGTGGCACCGGTAGCACTCGCGGATGCTGCCGCAGTGCTGCTGGCCGCGCCGGTGACGGTGGATTTCGGGGCCTGGGGAATCTGATCGGCCAGCTCGCCCCCGGGGGGATGTGCGGCGGGCGCCGCCGCGGTTCGCGTCGTGCTCGGCATCTCCTCGCGATGCGACGCGTAATCGCGGTTCCAGGCGTCGTAGTTCAGCCACGCCAGCAGCGCGAGCGCGACCCACAGGTAGATTCGGGGATTGTTAGTCATGTGCGTGATCGTTGGGCCCGGCCAGGCCGTGCGCGTGCGGAACCGGATCGAACCCTCCGGGGTGCCAGGGGTGGCAACGCGCGATTCGGCAGGCCGCAAGCCATATCCCGCGCAGCACACCGAATCGCTCGATGGCCTCGAGTGCGTACTGGGAGCAGGAAGGATAGAAGCGGCAAGTCGGCCCTCGCAGGGGACTGAGGGTCAATTGGTACAGCCGGATCAGGAGCGTGGCGATGGTGCGCATTGCTCGTTCACTTTAGTCCACAGCTCCGCAAGGCTCGCCCGCAGGGCGGTGGGCGCGGCGCCGCGGGCACGCGTGCGGGCACTGACGACCAGATCCACTGCCGGCAGCTTGTTCTGGCTTACGCGGAAGGACTCACGGATGAGGCGCCGGAGCCGGTTGCGCTGTACGCCGCCCCCGGCCAGGCGCACTCCCACCGCCGACCCCAGGCGCGGGCAGCCCTTGTCGTTCGGCAGCGCGATGACGCCGAAGAACCCATCGCCGAGGCGACGCCCGCGCTCGAAGGCAGCATCAAACTCGGGCTTGCGCCGTAGCCGCCGCGAGGCGGGAAAGGTCAGTCTGGCCGGTGCCGCGCCCTCGCAGGTCAAAGCAGCTCTCTTTTGCCGAAAATGGGCCGCGGCCACGGCGTCTGTGCCCAGGCCGTCTGCCTCGGGCGCGCGGCAGATGCGTTCCGGCCCGTGATCCAACGGGGTGGCTTGTGCTTGGTCGACCCGCTCGCAAAAGCCGCGGCTTCTGCCACGCTCTTGCCTAGGGAATAAGCTTGCGGCGGCCCTTGGCGCGGCGACGTGCCAGCACCTTGCGGCCGTTCTTCGTAGCCATCCGTGCACGAAACCCATGAGTGCGTGCGCGCCGCACCTTGCTTGGTTGATACGTACGCTTCATAGCGTGGGCTCCGTCGCGAATTCCAGGGGTACCAAAAAGGGCGGCAAGGCTAAGCCGTTGAGCGTCAAGGTGTCAACAGATTCTGCAGCATTGGAGCGCTTCAGCGCGCGCGCCGCTGGGTATAGACTGCGCAGCCCTTTTCTGAAGGTCCCGAGGCGGCCGCGGAGGCACGCGTGGAAGCGTCTCATTGGACTCAATGCATTTGCGCGCTGGAAGCGGAGCTTCCGGAGCAGCAATTCAATACCTGGGTGCGACCCCTGCAGGTCCTCGAGGGTGCGGGCGCGCTCAAACTGCTCGCGCCGAACCGTTTCGTCGTCGATTGGGTGAATGCCAACCTGTTGCCGCGCATTGGCGAGCTGCTGCGCAATCAGAGCACCGGGGATGTGCCGATCGTCACCGTCGAGGTTGGCTCGCGCGCAGCTCCGCTGCGCGGCGCAGTCACCCCCGTGTTGCCCACGCGCGCGCGCCGCGCCGAAGGACTCGTCGTTGGCGCGCGGCTGAATTCCGACTTCACCTTCACCACCTTCGTCGAGGGCAAGAGCAACCAACTTGCGAAGGCGGCAGCGCTGCAAGTGGCGGAAAATCCAGGCCGTGCGTACAACCCGCTGTTTCTCTACGGCGGTGTCGGCCTCGGCAAGACGCACCTGATGCACGCCATCGCGCACCTCATCAAACACCGCGATGCGGAAGCGCGCATCGCCTACGTGCACTCCGAGCGCTTCGTGGGTGACATGGTGCGCGCCCTGCAACATAACTCGATGAACGAGTTCAAGACGGCCTACCGTTCGCTCGATGCGCTGTTGATCGACGACATCCAGTTCTTCGCCGGCAAGGACCGCTCGCAGGAGGAATTCTTTCACACCTTCAACGAGCTGCTCGAGGGCCAGCATCAGGTCATCCTCACCTGCGATCGCTATCCGAAGGAGGTCAACGGCCTGGAGGAGCGGCTGAAATCCCGCTTCGGCTGGGGACTCACGGTGGCCATCGAGCCACCGGAGCTCGAGACCTGCGTCGCGATCCTCATGACGAAGGCACAGCAGGCCGGCGTGCAGCTGCCCGAGGAGGTCGCCTTCTTCATCGGCAAGCGCATCCGCTCCAACGTGCGCGAGCTCGAGGGCGCGCTGCGGCGCGTGATCGCCAATTCCCGCTTCACCGGACACCCGATCACCGTCGAATTCACCAAGGAAGCGCTCAAAGACCTGCTGTCCCTGCAGGCGAAACTGGTTACGATCGAGAACATTCAGAAGACCGTGGCCGACTACTTCAAGGTACGCATGGCGGATCTGCTCTCCAAACGCCGCAGCCGCTCGGTGGCGCGTCCGCGCCAGATAGCGATGGCGTTGGCGAAGGAGTTGACGAGCCACAGTCTTCCGGAGATCGGCGATGCGTTCGGCGGCCGCGATCACACCACGGTGCTGCATGCCTGCAAGCGTATCAAGCAGCTGCGCGGTGCCGAGCAGCGCATGAGCGAGGATTATTCCAACCTGTTGAGAACCCTGGCGGGATGATGGGGACAAGCCTGTGGATTTGCTGTGCACGACGCAGGGGCTGGAGTTACGCACAGGGCATGCACAGCTCGCGGCCAGCTCATGCGCGTGTTTGTGCCATTTCGGATCAGCACCAACTCGTTGATCGTGTTTCGGATCCGGGTTTATAGCCGTTATTCACAGGGCCTATAGTCATAACAACTCTTAATACCAATATAGAAGATTAAGATAATGAAGCTGACCGCTACGCGCGAAGAACTGCTCGCACCCCTGCAGAGCGTGATAGGTGTCGTCGAGAGACGGCAGACGATGCCGGTGCTGGCGAACGTGTTGTTATCGGCACGCGAGGGTTGTCTGAACCTCACCGGTACGGATCTGGAAGTGGAGCTGGTCGCCACGAGTCACGTGAGCGTGTCGCAAGGTGGTGATGTGACGGTGCCCGGTCGCAAGCTGCTCGAGATCTTCCGCTCGCTGCCGGAGAAGGTGAGCGTCACGGTGAATACCGAAGCTGAGCGCGTGCAGATTCGCGCCGGCCGCAGCCGCTTCACGCTCTCGAGTCTGCCGGCGGCGGAATTTCCGGTGGTGGAGGAAATCAACGCACAACAGACTCTGACGCTGCCCCAGGGAGAGTTCCGGCGCCTCATCGACAAGACGCATTTTTCGATGGCGCAGCAGGACGTGCGCTACTACCTCAACGGACTGCTGCTCGAGACCGATGGCAAGGCGCTGCGCGCCGTGGCGACGGATGGCCATCGACTGGCCCTGTGCGAGATGGTGCTGGCGGAGCCGGCAAAAACGGCGCAGCAGGTCATCGTGCCCCGCAAGGGCGTCCTCGAACTGCAACGCATTCTCGGCTCGGAGGGGAACATCGAGCTGGCCATCGGAACCAATCACGTTCGGGCGCAGATCGGCGATATTCGCTTCACTTCGAAGCTAATTGACGGCCGTTTCCCAGAATATGGACGCGTGATCCCTGCGAATCCATCGCGCCGCGTAGACGCCGATCGGGAGCTGCTGCGCCAATCACTGCAACGTACTGCGATCCTCTCGAACGAAAAATACCGTGGGATCCGCCTCACGGCGCGGCCCGATCTCGTGCTCATCCAGGCCCACAATCCCGAGCAGGAGGAAGCAGAGGATCAGGTTGAGGTGAGCTACCAGGGGGACGAAGTCGAGATCGGCTTCAACGTGAATTACCTGCTCGATGCGCTCAGCGCCATCGACAGCGAGCGGGTGGAAATCGGGCTCACCGATTCGAACAGCAGCTGCCTCATTCATGCACCCGGCACCACGCACACGCGTTATGTCGTGATGCCGATGCGCCTTTAGAGGGCGACGGCTGGCCCTGAGCGCATGGGCATTGGCGAGCTCACGGTGGAGGATCTGCGTTGCCTCCGAGGCGTGCAGCTCGTGCTCCATCCCCGGCATAACCTCCTTTGGGGCGCGAACGGCTCGGGAAAGACCTCTCTGCTCGAGGCGCTGTTCCTGTTGGGACGGGGGCGGTCCTTCCGCACCCGCAACTCCGAGCGGCTGATCCGCCACGGGGGTTCGCAACTCACGGTCTTCGGCCGCACCGACCGGACGCCCTCTTTTGCCGTGGGTGTGCAGGTCAGTCGCGCCGGCGGGACGGTAGCCCGAATCAACGGTGCCCCGGCGGCGACTTTGACGGAGTTGTCGCAGGCGTTCCCGGTTCAAGTCATTGATCCGGCGGTCCATAAGCTGCTCGAGGAGGGTGGCCACCGCCGCCGCCGCTGGCTCGACTGGGCCGTGTTCCACGTGGAACCTCAATTCGGCGCAGCTTGGACGCGCTACACCCGCACGCTGAAGCAGCGAAATGCCGCTCTGCGTCAGCCCGATGGCGATGGGGCGCCGTGGGATACAGAGCTGACGCGCTGGGGCGAATCCATCGCCGCCTGGCGGGAGCAGGTCATGCGTCTGGTGCAACCGGCCTGCGCGCAGCTCGTGCAGCGCCTGAGCGGTCTGCCGGTGGAGCTGCATTATCGTCGCGGTTGGCCGGCGGACCTCTCCCTGCTCGAGGCGCTCCAAACCTCGCGTGATCGAGATCGGCTCCGGGGCGCAACCCAGATGGGCCCGCATCGCGCGGACGTGCTCGTACGGCTCGATGGCCGTCCCGCTCGCGAAGTGCTGTCCCGCGGGCAGCAGAAGCTGATCGCGATCGCGCTCACACTGACGCCCGTGGAGCTATTGGCAGATCGGGCGGTGACCCCGACGCTGTTGCTCGATGATCCCGCCGCCGAATTGGACACGATCCATCTCGAGCGCTTCATCGCCGAAGTCAACCGCCTGCCGTGCCAGCTGCTTTCAACCTCCCTGCACGCACGGGGCGGCCTCTTTAGTGCACCCGATCGGGTGTTCCACGTGGAACAGGGCGCCGTGCGGCCTGTATAATGGCGCGTTGATTCCAGCGGACTGATTCATGGCTGACGACGTCTACGACTCGAGTAAAATCAAAGTATTAAAGGGCCTCGACGCCGTACGCAAGCGCCCCGGCATGTATATCGGCGACACGGATGACGGCTCCGGGCTGCATCACATGGTCTTCGAGGTGGTCGACAACTCGATCGATGAGTCGCTGGCAGGGCATTGCGACCGGATCGTCGTTACGATTCATGCGGACGAATCGGTCACGGTCTCGGACAACGGCCGCGGTATCCCGGTGGATATTCATCCCGAGGAGGGCCGTTCGGCAGCCGAAGTGATCATGACCGTCCTGCATTCGGGCGGAAAATTCGACGATACCTCGTACAAAGTCTCCGGGGGACTCCATGGAGTGGGGGTCTCGGTGGTGAATGCGCTTTCCGATTACCTGCAGCTGACGGTGTGCCGGGACGGCAAGATCCATCGCCAGGAGTACCACCTCGGCGAGCCGGCCTCGCCGATGGCGGTCGTCGGGGATACGATCGAGCGCGGCACCGTGATTCGTTTTCGACCCAGCGGGGTGATCTTCACCAATATCCAGTTCAACTACGAGATTCTCGCCAAGCGCCTGCGCGAGCTGTCGTTCTTGAATTCCGGGGTGCGGATCGAGCTGGTCGACGAGCGCGAGAACAAATCGGACATCTTCCAGCACGAAGGCGGCCTGCAGGCGTTCGTGAAGCACCAGAATCGCACCCGCACGCCGGTGCACGACTGCATTTTCTGGTTTAAGAGCCAGGAAGGTCCGCTCGCCGTCGAAGTGGCCATGCAGTGGAACGACTCCTACCAGGAGAGCATGTTCTGCTATACCAACAACATTCCGCAGAAGGACGGCGGCACGCACCTGGCGGGTTTCCGCAGTGCGCTGACCCGCACCCTCAATGACTACATAGAGAAGGAGTCGTCGGCCAGGAAGGACAAGACCCAGACGACGGGCGATGATGCGCGCGAGGGACTGACCGCGATTCTGTCCGTCAAATTGCCCGACCCGAAATTTTCCTCGCAAACGAAGGACAAGCTCGTCTCATCCGAGGTGAAGGGCATCGTCGAGGCGGCCGTGGGCGCCAAGCTGCAGGAATTTCTGCTGGAGCATCCGGTCGATGCGCGCGCGATCATCGCCAAGACGGTCGAAGCGGCGCGCGCGCGGGAAGCTGCCCGTAAAGCTCGCGAGATGACCCGCCGCAAGGGTGCGCTCGACATCGCCGGGCTCCCGGGAAAGCTCGCCGACTGCCAGGAGAAGGATCCGGCGCTGTCCGAGATCTTCATCGTCGAGGGCGACTCCGCGGGCGGATCGGCCAAACAAGGCCGCGACCGGCGCACGCAGGCAATCCTGCCCCTGAAAGGCAAAATCCTCAATGTCGAGAAAGCGCGCTTCGACAAAATGCTCTCGTCCGCGGAAGTCGGCACGCTGATCACGGCACTCGGCTGCGGCATCGGCCGGGATGACTTCGACATCAGTAAGCTGCGCTATCACCGCATCATTATCATGACGGATGCCGATGTTGACGGGAGCCATATACGAACGCTGCTGCTGACGCTCTTTTATCGACAGATTCCCGAGCTGATCGAGCGCGGCCACGTCTACATTGCGCAACCGCCGTTGTACAAGGTCAAGCGCGGCAAACAGGAGTCCTACGTCAAGGACGACAACGAGTTGGATGCGCTGCTGCTCAACACGGCGCTGGAAACGGCGGCATTGCACGTCAACGCGGACGCGCCGCCGCTGCAGGGTGCGGGTCTCGAGGTCCTGGCGCGGCAGTACATGGAGGTGCAATCGATCATCAAGCGCTGGTCGCGACGCTACGACGACCGGCTGCTCGAGCAATTGCTCTACCTGCCGGAAGTGACGCCCGCGAATTTCGATCGCGCAGACTGGCTGCGCATCTGGGCGCAGGAACTGCATGAGCGTCTGAACGGCCTCGACGACGGCACACGCACATACAGCGTCGAGGCGCGCACGCCAAGCGACGGGCATGCCGCGCGCGTGCTGATTCACAAGACCGAGCACGGCACGCCCACCACCAAGTTCCTGCCCCGCGAGTTCTTCGAGTCCGCCGAGTACCAGCGGATCGCGGATCTGGCGCGCACCCTGTCCGGACTGATCGAAGAGGGCGCCTACGTCATCCGTGCGCAAGAGCGCCATGAAATCGGTTCGTTCAAGCAGGCCATGAAGTGGCTATTCGAGCAGGCCCGGCGCGGCCAGAGCATTCAGCGTTACAAAGGTCTGGGTGAGATGAATCCCGAGCAGCTCTGGGACACCACCATCAATCCGGAATCCCGGCGGCTCATGCAGGTGCGCATCGACGATGCCGTGGCGGCGGATGAGATCTTCACCACCCTGATGGGCGATCAGGTCGAGCCCCGGCGTGAGTTCATCGAAAAGAACGCGCTCTCGGTAATGAACCTCGACGTGTAGTGATGCAGTGACGCATTAATCCGCCCAATCAAGCGGATTCCGGCCGCTATTGAATCATTGGTGCGTCAATTTGGGACCTGGGTGCGCATCGGCGACGCTGGTCCTGAAGCAATCCATGCCGCGGGTTCGCGCGTCGTGCGCGTCGGTCTGGCAGAAAAACATAAACGACGGCTCGTTGTAGACGCGATAACCGGCCTCCAGGATTTGCTGCTTCTGCGCGTCCGACAATGGCTTCTTCAGCTTCACGACGGCAATCTTCGCCTGCTTGCCCGCCACTACCCCACGGGAAATCGTTATTCCCGCAACGCCGGCCAGTGGCTTCGGACCCTCTGCGGCCTGGCTGGCGCCACGGCTAGCCTTAAGGCCCACCATCCCTCTTTCGTGACTGGCGCCGCCCGACTGCGCGCCACTTGCGTGCCATCCGCTGCTGGGTGCCGCGCCGTGCGCGCGCCCGATGATTTCAGTGGCGCTCGCCTGGAAGGCGCATGCCAGGGAACACACGAAGCTGATCACAAGCAAAGCGCGCATGGGACACCTCGATCATTGCCGAACACCACGAGCGTTCTACCCCTGCGTACTCCCGGAATGACCGCCCGTCAAGTGCCGCGCGGAAGTGTCAGGCGAAGCTGAGCTCACGGCCCAGAGCCGCTGCGCAACCATCCTGTCAATGCTCGGCCATCAGTCGCGCGACGGTCGCCTCTATCCACTCCTGTATCTGACGGTTGACCTCGCGCGCATCGCGACCTGTGGCGCAGACCGGCGCGCCGATCACGACACGGATGGTGCCGGGCCGCTTCAGCAGGCCGCGCCGCGGCCAGTAACTACCGGCATCGTGCGCGACGGGCACGATGAACTTGCCGGTCTCCGCGGCGAGCAACGTGCCGCTGACACCGTACTTGCGGGTCTGCCCCGGGGGCATGCGCGTACCCTCCGGAAAAATGATGATCCAATCGCCTTCCTCGAGCCGCTGACGCCCTTGAGCGACGACCTGCCCGACGGCCGAGTGACCCGATTTGCGATCGATCGCGATGGCGTGCAACTGGCGGATGCCCCAGCCGACGGCCGGGATCCACAGCAACTCGCGTTTCAGCACCCAGACCTGGCGCGGGAATACCACCGCCATTGCGATCGTCTCCCACGAGGAGGAATGTTTCCACAACGCGATATGGTTGCCCGCGGGAACGTTGTCCGCGCCTTCGATCCGGTAATCGAGCCTGCAGATCCATTTCAGCGCCCACAGCAGCACCCACGCCCACACGCGCGCGAGCACGAAGCGCTTGCGAAATGGCAGCAGCGAGCAGGCCACGACGAAAAAGATCGCGTAGCAGAACGTCCACGCGAACAGGAATGCCGTATAGATCGCCGAGCAGATGAGCTGCATGAGCGCGCGCGCGTCCGTGAGAAGTCAGCCTGGCAGTCGCGACAGGTCGGCGATGCCCATGAACAGGCCGTGCAGCTGGGCGAGTAACGCGAGACGGTTCGCCCGCAGGCGCGGATCCTCGTCCATCACCAGGACCTGTTCGAAGAAGGCATCGACGGGCGGGCGCAACTGGGCGAGCCGACCTAACGCATTGGCGTACTCCCCTTGCGCCACGGCGCTCGAGACGGCCTGCCGCAGCGAACACATTGCATCGAACAGGCGAATTTCCGCCGGCTCGCGCAGCGCCTCGACCTCCACGTTGGTTTTGCCGCCGTCCCCTGATTTGCGCAAAATGTTGCCGATGCGCTTGTTGGCGGCGGCCAGGCTGCCGGACTCGGGCAACTCGAGGAAGGTGCTCAGCGCGCGCAGTCGCAAATCGAAATCGAGCGGTGAGCGCGGCTGGGTCGCAAGCACCGCATCAAACATCTCGGTGGTCAGGGCCGCGGCGCCCTGCTGCGGGGTGTTGCCACCTTCCAGGTAGTACACGCGCAGCCGCTCCATGATGAAGTCATAGATGTGTGCGAGCGTGTCCGCATCGGCAACCGCCGGCGTCGTCTCGGACAGCGACGCTGTTGCCGAAAGTTCGGCGCGCGCTGCCGTGGTGGCCTCGGTGTTGCGCTGCTGGCGGATGCGCCCGATGTCGACCTGCACGGCGCTCAATGCGCAGCCGATGAAATGTCGCAGGTCCAGGTCGAGCCGCTTCTCGATGAGAATGCGCAGCACGCCGATTGCGGCGCGGCGCAGTCCGAAAGGATCCTTCGTACCTGTGGGCTTCTCGTCGATGGCGAATATGCCCGCCAGCGTGTCGAGTCTGTCCGCCAGCGCCACGGCGATGCCGGCGGCGCTCTTCGGCAGGGCATCGCCGGCGCCGCGCGGCAGGTAATGCTCACGGATGGCGCCGGCGATCTCGGCCGTCTCGCCGTCCGCAAGCGCATAGTAGCTGCCCATGATGCCCTGCAGCTCCGGGAATTCACCGACCATCGCCGTCAGCAGATCGCACTTGCACAGCTCGGCGGCCCGCTGCGCAGCGAGGCGCTCACCGACACCCGCTGCCGCGATTTCTCCGGCGAGGCTCTGCACGCGGCGGATCTTGTCGCCCAACGATCCCAGCTTCACCTGGAAGGTCATCTTCTCCAGCCCCTCGCGCCGGGAGGCGAGGGAGTGCTTGCGATCCTGCTCCCAGAAGAAGGCAGCATCCGCCAGCCGCGGCCGCACCACACGCTCGTTGCCTGCGCGCACCTGAGTCGGATCCCGGCTTTCGATGTTGCTGACCGTGATGAAGGCCGGCAACAGTCTGCCATCGCGATGCTCGACGGCAAAGTAGCGCTGATGGTCCTGCAACGTCGAGATCAACACCTCGCGGGGTAGCTGCAGGAAGCGCTCCTCGAAGTGACCCGCCAGGGCGACGGGCCATTCCACCAGCGCCGTGACTTCATCGAGCAACGCATCGCCGAGCAGGGCGGTGCCGCCCAGCTGGGCTGCGACGGTCGTCACCGAAGCGCGGATGAAATCGCGGCGCGCGGCGAAATCGGCGCGCACATACCCCCGCTCGCGCAACAGGCGCTCATACGCGGCCGGGCTGCCGACGCGCAGCGGCTTTGGAGCGTGGAAACGATGACCGCGGGTGTGATGGCCGGCGGCGGTGTCGAGCAGCATCGCAGCAACCACATCCTTGCCGTATAACATCAGCAGCCAGTGAACCGGGCGTACGAACTCCGCGGTGCCGGATCCCCAGTGCATGCGACGCGGAATCGGCAACGCATCGAGCGCGGCCTGGACGATCGCGGGCAGCAGCTCGGTGACCGCGGCGCCCGACTGCGTGGCCACATGGAACATGAACTCGCCTTTGCCCTCGTCGAGTCGCTGCAGCGCATCGACCTCGACTCCGCACCCCGCGGCGAAAGCGAGGACGGCACGCGTCGGGTCGCCGGCCGCATCGAACGCCACCGCCGCGGGTGGACCACGGCGTTTGATGTGTTGGTCGGGCTGGCGGGCGGCCAGTCGCCGGACCAGCACCGCAAGACGCCGCGGAGTGGCGAAGGAGCACACCTCGCCGTGAGCGAGCGCTGCCTTGTGCAGCCCGGCGCGCACGCCCTGCGCAAAAGCCAGCTCGAGCGTGCGCAATGCGCCGGGGGGCAACTCCTCCGTGCCCAGCTCCACGAGGAAATCGCGGCGCGCGGTTCTCATGCGCGTTCCACGACGGGGGCGGCCGTCGGGCTCGGCGGGTTCGCTTGCAGCAGCGGAAATCCCAATGCAGCGCGGCTCTCGTAATAGGTGCGCGCCACCGCGCTTGCCAGCGTGCGCACGCGCAGCAGGTAGCGTTGCCGTTCGGTCACGGAAATCGCCCGCCGCGCATCCAGCAGGTTGAACGTGTGGGAGGCCTTGAGGACCTGTTCGTAGGCAGGCAGCGCCAGTTTGGCGGCCAGCAGCTCCCGGCAGCTGCACTCGTGATCATCGAAATGCCGCAGCAGACGCGCCACGTCGGCCAGCTCGAAGTTGTAGGTCGACTGCTCCACTTCGTTCTGGTGATACACGTCGCCGTAGGTGACGATGCCCGCGGGCGTGTCCGTCCAGATGATCTCGTAGATGCTCTGCACTGACTGCAGATACATCGCGAGGCGCTCGAGTCCATAAGTGATCTCGCCCGTCACCGGCCGGCAATCGAGTCCACCGACCTGCTGAAAATAGGTGAGCTGGGTGATCTCCATGCCGTTGAGCCACACCTCCCAACCCAGGCCCCAGGCACCGAGGGTGGGGGACTCCCAGTTGTCTTCCACGAACCGCACATCGTGCACCAGCGGATCGAGGCCGAGTGCCCGGAGACTCCCCAGGTACAGCTCGAGAATATCGAGCGGCGAGGGTTTGATCACGACCTGGTATTGATAGTAGTGCTGCAGCCGGAAGGGGTTGTCGCCGTAACGGCCGTCGGTCGGCCGCCGGGAGGGCTGCAGGTAGGCGGCACGCCAGGGCTCAGGTCCGATCGAGCGCAGAAATGTCCCCGTATGAAACGTGCCTGCGCCGACTTCCATGTCGTAGGGCTGCAGGATGATGCAGCTCTGCTGCGCCCAGTAGCGTTGCAGGGCGAAGATCAACTCCTGGAACGTGCGCGGCGCGCTGCCGATCTTCATGCATGGACTCGCGGCTGAAAAGCGAGCGAGTATAACGATTCGATTCCGGGCGGTGGCCCGGAAGCTGCCCGGCTCGCCCACGCGGCTGAGCTGCGCGCACCCAAGCGGCTCACTCCTCGATCAGGCGCAGCTCGTACACGTGGCTGATTCGGGCACCGTCCCACAGATAGCGCAGGTGCATCCCCTGGCGCAGATTGCGGATCAGGCGCGGACGAAAGATCGCCAGACACTCACCTCCAGCGTGCCGCACGCTCTCATACGCAATTCCGTTGGAGCCGCTCATCCTCAGCTCCCGCCCCAGGTGCTGTGAAGCCGCATAGCTGTCCGGGTCATGGACGTCGATCCATGCGGCCCGCTGCCCGCGCAGGTCATGAAAGCGGGCGGCAACGTCTGCCAGATAGGTACGCATGTCGAGCTCGATGGGAGCCTGGCGCGTGGCTCGCAGGAAACGCTCGCGGTGGAAGCGGCTTTCCGCAATCGACGTCGCCAGATCCACGGCGGCGTAGAACGCCCCGAAAGTGCCGTCCGCAAACCGGCTGCCCGACGGATCGAGGTGCGTGAACGGGGCCATGATGACGCTGGCGCCAGGACCGGAAACCCGCTCCTCGATGGGCACCAGTCCGGGATCACCGGCTTGCTCGCGCAGCCGCGCATTGGTGAGCGACTCGAGGGCGTAGAGCGCCTCCCACTCACCCGCGTCAGCCACGCGCTCGAACAGATGAACAGTGGGATAGCGGCTCGGAATGATGCGATAGCAGGGTTGCCAGCACACCTCGCGCAGCGCAGGTGTTGCAAAAGTGGCGTGCACGGGGTGCTTTAGCCGCGCTGTGCGTCGAGATACTGGCGCACGAGATAAAGATCCGCGACGTTGCCCGAGAGCATGCGCGCCAGAGCGCAGCTACCGCCAAAGGGCGGGGCGTCGTTGGGCAGACGGATCCATTCATCCGCGGCCTTCGGGTCCGGCAACAGCAGCTGCAGCGCTTTGTAGATGCCCAGCAGATAGGAAAGCCGCTCGAGCGTGTCGCGCGGCAGCTTCGCGTGCGGATCTCTGCGCCACTTGAAATAGGTCGACCGCGAAGACAGGCCGAGAAGCGTCAGCTGCTCCGCGATCGACAGATGCCACAACTCGGCAATCCGCGAGAAGGCCCGTAGCCCGGCCGCCCCGGCTTCGGCGGCAGCCTCGATGCGCGGAAAAATGAATCGGGACAAGCGTACTCCTCAGTCCATTTCTACATCAAAATCTATATTTAGTCCAGATATAGCCTATGCACCACATCAGGCACGCCGCCCCCAAGGGCGACCTTGGGCTTCTCCTGGTCCTCAGGTGCGCTCCCAGGGGCGACCGGTTGCACTAAAATAGTGCCTGGGCGGCGGGCTCGCCCGAAAGAGGTGCATTGCCGGGCGCCCAGGAGCCGCTAAGCACTTGATTTGAGCTGCGCTCGCCTTCTGGCACAGACCCTGCACTATGCGTGTGCTCGCTGTGCACGATTCCGCTCCGCCGGTCGCTGTCGCTACCCCGGCGCATCGTGAGCACCCTTTCATTTCCGGAGGCGGTATGACACCCCATGATGTGATCAAGCTGATAAAAGAAAAAGAAGTGAAGTTTGCCGATCTTCGCTTCACGGATACGCGCGGCAAGGAACAGCATGTGACGATACCGGCGCGGCTGGTCGATGAGGACCTGTTTCGCGACGGCAAGATGTTCGACGGCTCCTCCATCGCCGGTTGGAAGGGCATCAACGAGTCAGACATGATTCTGATGCCCGAGGCCGGCACCGCCGTGCTCGATCCGTTCTTCGAAGAGACGACGCTCAACCTGCGCTGCGATGTGGTCGAGCCGGCGACGATGCAGGGCTACGAGCGCGATCCGCGCTCCATAGCTAAGCGCGCGGAGGCGTATCTGAAGTCGACGGGCATCGCCGACGGCGCGCTGTTCGGTCCGGAAAACGAGTTCTTCATCTTCGACAGCGTGCGCTTCAGCAACGAGATGCGCGGTGCGTTCTACTCCATCGATTCGGTGCAGGGAGCCTGGAACTCGCCCACCGAGTACCAGGAGGGCAACAAGGGGCATCGCCCGGGCATCAAGGGCGGCTACTTTCCGGTGCCACCGGTCGATGCGTTTCAGGACATCCGCTCGGCGATGTGCCTTGCCTGCGAGGAGATGGGACTGAAGGTCGAGGTGCACCATCACGAGGTGGCCACGGGCGGACAGTGCGAGATCGGCGTGGGTGCCGGTGGTCTCGTCGTCAAGGCAGACCAGGTGCAGATCCTCAAGTACGCCGTGCTCAACGTCGCTCATGGCTACGGCAAGACGGCGACCTTCATGCCGAAGCCGCTGGTGGGTGACAACGGCAGTGGCATGCACGTCCACCAGTCGCTGCAGAAGGAAGGCAAGGCGCTGTTCGCCGGCGACCGCTATGGGGGCCTTTCGGACACGGCGCTGTACTACATCGGCGGCATCATTCGTCACGCCAAGGCGCTGAATGCCTTCACCAACGCAGGCACCAACAGCTACAAACGCCTCGTGCCCGGTTTCGAGGCGCCCGTCATGCTGGCGTACTCCGCGCGCAATCGTTCCGCCTCCATCCGCATTCCGTGGGTGTCGAGTCCGAAGGCGCGCCGCATCGAAGTGCGCTTTCCCGACTCGAGCGCCAATCCCTACTTCGCGTTCACGGCCATGATGATGGCGGGGCTCGATGGCATTCAGAACAAGATCCACCCGGGCGATCCGGCCGACAAGGATCTCTACGATCTCGAGCCCGAGGAGGCGAAGCACATTCCCACGGTGTGTCACTCACTGGACATGGCGCTCGAGCAGCTCGCTCAGGATCGCGAGTTCCTCACGCGCGGCGGGGTGTTCACCAACGAGGTCATCGATGCCTACATCGGACTGAAGATGCAGGAGGTGACGCGCTTTCGCATGTCGACGCATCCGATCGAGCTGGAGCTCTATTACAGCTGCTGATGCCAACCGCGTGACAATCCGCCACACCTGCACAAACCCCGCGGAGGAGGCTGCAACGCTGCTGCTCTGCGGGCCCGCGCGGCGCCAGCGCGACAACCGCGCAGGGCTGCGTCACGGTTATCACGCTCCGATTTTGTGGCGCGCAGCGTACCGGGCTATGCTGACCGCCTATGCGCATTCTGCTGTTTACCTTAATGTCGGTCGTCTGCACGGCGGCATGGGCGGTTACCGTATACAAGTGGGTGGACGAGAACGGTGTCGTTCACTACAGCGATCAACCGCACGAGAACGCAGAGAAGGTGCATTTGAAGGCGCCGCAAACCTACACCGCTCCCAAGAGCACGGCACCCTCGCCGTCCTCCGTGGCGGACTCCCCGACCGCGCCCTATCAGAGCTGCGCCATTTCGCAGCCGGCCAACGATCAGATGTTCATGAACACCGCCACCGTGACTGCGGCGGTGACCCTGCAGCCGCCAGTGCGACCGGGCGATCAGCTCGTCGTGACGCTCGACGGGCAGCGCGTCCCGGGTGTCCCCGCGAGCGGCGGACAGTTCACGATCTCACCGGTCGATCGCGGTACGCACTCTCTGCAGGTGCTCGTGCAGGATGCCGGCGGTCAAACCGTCTGTCAGGCGCCGGGTGTGACTTTCCACGTGCATCAGCCCAATCTGCTGTCGCCGCAGGTGCCTGCCCAGAGCGGGGCAAGTCGGCCCAGACCCAGACCCTGAGACCGTCCGGCGGCGCGCTCCCTGGCGGGGCTCGCCGTGGCAGCTGAAGCCACTCTGCCGTCCGCGCTGTCGCATTTCGATCCCGCCGATCTGTTGGATGCGCTCTCTACCGGCATCGTGATGCTCGATGCCCAACTGTGCGCAATCTATGCCAACTTCGCCGCGCAGGATCTGCTTGCCTTCAGCCTCAATCAGGCGCGCGGCCGCCCCTTCGGCGATTTTCTCTACGAGTCGAACGGCCTGACCGCCATCCTGCAGCGCGCCCTGCACTCCGGCGAGGGCATCACGGATCGCGAGCTTGCGGTGCGGCCACTGGGTGCGCCACGGGATACGCGCATCCTCGATGTCACGATCACCCCTCTGGCAGGCCAGATCACCGGTACCCACCTGCTGCTGGAGCTCGCCGACACCACGCAGCGCCAGCGGATCTCGCGCGAGAACGATCTGCGTGCCCGCCTCGATGGCAGCCGGCTCATGATCCGCCAGCTTGCCCACGAGATCAAAAATCCGCTCGGCGGGCTACGCGGCGCGGCGCAGCTGCTCGAGCGCGAGCTGCCACAAGCCGGCCTCAAGGAGTACACGCGCATCATCATCGGCGAGGCGGACCGGCTCACCGCGCTTGTCGATTCGATCGCCGGTCCGAGCCGGGCGCCGCAGAAAGTGCCGCTCAACATTCACGAGATCTGCGAGTACGTTTATCAGCTGCTGCGCGCGGAGGCGCGGGCCTGCGTGACGATTGATCGCGACTACGATCCGAGCCTGCCGAATGCCACGCTGGACCGGCACCAGATGATCCAGGCGCTGCTGAACGTCGCCCGCAACGCGCTGCAGGCAATCGGCGAGTCCGGCCGCATCACGTTGCGCACGCGCGCACTGTCGAATGTCAGCATCGGAGCGGATCGGCATCGCCTGGTGGCAAGTGTCGAGGTCGAAGACGACGGCCCGGGGGTTGCGGATGAGCTGCGCTCGAGCATCTTCTATCCGCTGGTGACCGGCCGGCCCAACGGCAGCGGACTCGGCCTCGCCGTCGCGCAGGAGCTCGTCACGCGCAACGGCGGCCTCATCGAATTCGTCAGTGCGCCCAAGCACACCATCTTTACTTTGCTGCTGCCACTGGGAGAGTCCTCATGACCAGCCAGTCCCTGCGCATCTGGCTCGTGGACGACGATGCGTCCATCCGTTGGGTGTTGGAACGCGCGCTGCGCAACGGCGGAATGGCGCCGCGTGCGTTCGAAGCCGCCGAGCCGGCGCTCGATGCGCTGCGCCGCGAGTCCCCTGACGTGCTCATCACCGACATCCGCATGCCCGGGCAGTCGGGCCTCGAGCTGCTGAAGAAGATTCGCGATGCGCGCCCCGAGCTGCCCGTCATCGTGATGACGGCGCATTCGGATCTGGGCAGCGCCGTATCCGCCTACGAAGGCGGCGCGTTCGAGTATCTACCCAAGCCCTTCGACATCGACCAGGCGGTTGCGCTCGTGCGCCGGGCTGCGCATGCGCATCCGCAGCTCGGCGGCGATGCCTCGAGCACACCGCGCATACCGGAGCTGCTCGGGCGGGCACCGGCGATGCAGCAGGTCTTTCGCGCCATCGGACGCCTGGCGCGATCGAGCGTGACGGTGCTCATCACGGGAGAATCCGGCACGGGCAAGGAGCTCGTCGCGCGCGCGCTGCATGACCACAGTCCGCGCGCCGGCAAGCCGTTTATCGCGCTGAACACCTCGGCCATTCCGGCCGATCTGCTCGAGTCGGAGCTGTTCGGGCACGAGCGGGGCGCGTTCACCGGTGCCGATGCGCAACGGCGCGGTCGCTTCGAGCAGGCCGACGGCGGCACGCTGTTTCTGGATGAGATCGGCGACATGTCCATGCCGTTGCAGACCCGCTTGCTGCGCGTGCTGGCGGAAGGTGAGTTCTATCGCGTGGGCGGCCAGACACCGATCCGGGTCGATGTGCGGGTGATCGCCGCGACGCACCAGAACCTGCAGGACCGGGTGCAGCGTGCGCTGTTTCGCGAGGATCTGTATCACCGCCTGAACGTGATCCGCATCGAGCTGCCGCCGCTGCGCGCGCGGGCGGAGGACATTCCGGCGCTGCTCGACCACTACATGGTGGTGGCCGCCCACGAGCTCGGCGTCGACCCCAAGGTGCTCGCCGAGGACGCCGAAGCCGTTCTCGTCGCGTATGGCTGGCCCGGGAATGTGCGCGAGCTCGTCAACTTGTGCCGGCGCATGTCGGTGTTGGCCCCCGGGAGCGAGGTTCGCGTCGAGGACCTGCCGCCGGAGCTCAATGCGATCGCGCCCGCTGGCCCCGCCGATGCGGACTGGGCCCGGTCGCTTGCCAGCTGGGCGGATCGGCATGCACTGAGTGCCAAACGTCCCCTGCTCGATGAGGCACAGCCCGAGTTCGAGCGCGTCCTCATCCGCGCCGCCCTCAAGCGCACGCAGGGCCATCGGCAGGAGGCGGCGAAGCTGCTGGGGTGGGGGCGCAACACCCTGACACGAAAACTCAAAGAGCTCGGCATGCAAGCGGAGTAGGCCGGCATGTCGGCCGGCGCAGGGATAGGCAGCCGGGATCGCTACCCGGCGAGCTCGCAATCGGCTTCAGCCGCGATGCGCAGCGTGCCCACGAGATCCGCGACCGCGTTCACTCCGTGCGCGCGCAGGTAATCGGCGATGCCGGAATTGATCCTGCGGCAGACCAGCGGGTCGTAGAACAGCGCCGTACCCACGCCCACGGCCGTAGCTCCCGCGATGATGAATTCGATGGCGTCGGTGGCGGTGAGGATGCCGCCCTGTCCGATGATCGGCACGTTGTGCAGGCGCGCCACTTCGTACACCTGGTGCACCTTCAGCAGCGCGATCGGCTTGATCGCAGGTCCGGACAGGCCCCCCTGCACGTTACCGATGATCGGGCGACGGGTCTGCGCATCGATCGCCATTCCCATGATGGTGTTGATCACCGCGAGCGCATCGGTGCCGGCTTCGATACAGCGCCGTGCGTTCTCGCGGATGTCGGTCTGGTTGGGGGAAAGCTTGGTGATCAGAGGTTTGCGCGTGACCCGGCGGCACGCCTCCACCACCTGGGCCGACATCTGCGGGTAGTTGCCGAAGGCGACGCCGCCCTGCTTCACGTTGGGACAGGAGATGTTGATCTCGATCGCATCGATCGGCGACTGGTCGAAGCGTCGTGTGACTTCCACGTACTCCTCGAGCGTGGATCCGCACACGTTCGCGATGAAACGTGTTTCGGAAAAATCCAGGCCGCCGAGAATCCGCTGCACGACCTGATCGACGCCGGGATTCTGCAGCCCGATGGCATTGAGCATGCCGGCGGGGGTTTCGTAGACGCGATGCGCAGGGTTGCCGAGGCGCGGCTGCAGCGTCGTGCCTTTGAGGACGATGCCGCCCGCATCCCGATTCGAGAACCCCTCGATCCGTGTGTACTCCTCGCCGAAACCGACGCAACCCGACAACAACACGATGGGTGAGGCAAACTCGAGCCCGCAGAAGCGCAGCCGCAGCCGCTCTGCCTCGGATGGTATAAGGGTGCTCATGCGAGCGGCATTATGAACCGAAGCGCTCCCTGGACGTAACGCGTCGCTTGTCGTCGGCATGTTCCACGTCATCCTGTTCCAGCCAGAGATTCCACCGAACGCGGGAAACGTGCTGCGGCTGTGCGCCAATGCCGGCTGCACGCTGCATCTCGTGCGGCCGCTGGGGTTCGATACGGCACACCGGGCAGTGCGCCGCGCGGGCCTCGATTACGGTGAGCTGGCGGCCGTTCGCACGCACGTGAGCCTTGATGCCTGCGTGCAGGAGGTGGGCTCGTCTCGCCTGTTCTGCGTGGAAACCGGCGGTGCGCACCTCTACAGCGAGATCGCCTTCCAGGCGGGTGATGCGCTCTTGTTCGGACCGGAGACACGCGGGCTGCCGGCGAGCGTGCTGCAGCGTTTCGCGCCGCAGCGGCAACTGCGCATTCCCATGCAACCCGGCAACCGCAGCCTCAATCTGTCCAACGCCGTCGCGCTCGTCGTCTACGAAGCCTGGCGCCAGAACGGCTTTCGCCACCAGGCGCTTGCGCCCGATGGCGCGAGCTGAGCTACTCCGTCTCGGCGCGGATTGGCCGGCTCATCAGCTCGCGAACCGCCTCCCCGGGGGCGACGCCTTCGTACAGGACGCGATGGACACTGGCGCACAGCGGCATCTCGATGCCCAGCCGGGCGGCCACCATCCGCACCGCCTTCGCAGCCGAATAGCCCTCGACCACCTGGCCGATGTCCGCGAGCGCCTGCTCGGGTCGACGGCCGGCTGCCAGCAGCAGCCCGAAGCGCCGGTTGCGCGATTGATCATCCGTACAGGTGAGCACGAGATCGCCGAGTCCGGCGAGTCCCATGAAGGTCTCGCGCTGCGCACCCGCCGCCACACCCAGCCGTGTCATCTCCACCAGTCCGCGCGTGATCAGGGCCACCCGCGTGTTGGCGCCGAATCCGAGTCCGTCGGAGAGCCCTGCACCGACTGCGAGAACGTTCTTGACGGCGCCGCCGACTTCGACTCCCACGATGTCGCCGGAGGTGTATGCACGGAAATTGCTGCCGGAGAGGCCCAGGGCGAGCGCTGTGGCGAAGGCAGCATCGGTTGAGGCGATGGTCATGGCAGTTGGCAGACCTGCGCCGACTTCCGACGCGAACGTCGGTCCGGACAGCACGGCGACCGGGCGCTGCGCACCCAGCACCTCGTGGGCCACCTGATGCGGCAGAGCGCCCGTGCGCAGCTCGAATCCCTTGGTCGCCCAGGCAAGTCGTGTCTGCGCGCGCAGATGCGGAGCGATCTGTATCAGCACGTCCCTGAAAGCATGGCTTGGCACGGCGATGAGCGCATCACGGGCATCCGCTAGCGCGCGCTCGAGATCGGCCTCGACGTGTACGGCGGCAAGCAGCTCCGAGTTGGGCAGATAGCGCGAGTTGCGGCGGCTTGCGGCCATGGCGAGCAGCCTGTGTCGGTCCCGCCCCCACAAGCTGGTTGGCCGGCCGCTGCGGGCGAACTGGATGGCGAGGGCGGTGCCCCAGGAGCCGGCCCCGAGCACCGCGAGCGGTGCGTCGCTTTCAGTGTCCGCGCTCACGCCAGGTCCTGCCGGTGGCTGCAGTCAGTTCGTGACCGGTTGCGGTTGCGAGGCGGACTGCGCATACAGGGCTTCGAAATTCACCGGTGGCAAGAGGAATTGCGGAAAGCCGCCCTGGGTCACGAGATGCGACACGGCGGCGCGTGCATACGGGAACAGCACCCCCGGGCAGATGCTGCTGACCGCGCGCTTCAGATCGGGCTCGGACAGATTGCGCATGAGAAACACACCCGCCTGCTTGACTTCCACGAGGAACAGCGTCGCATCACTCTGCTTCGCGGACACGGTGACGGTGAGCACGATCTCGCGCAGTTCGGGCGAAATCCCGTTTGCCGTGGTGTGCAGGTCGAGATTGATCTGGGGGTTCCAGTTGCCCTCGAGCCGCGGGCCGTTGGGTGCCTCGTACGAGCAGTCCTTCAGATAGACCGTCTGCAGGGCAAGCACTGGTCCGGTGTCGCTTTGCACATCGGACTCCGGCGCCATGCCGGTCAATTCATTCGTCATGTCACGCTCCAGATTTCAGTAATGGATCCAGGCCGCCGGCTGCATCGAGAGCGTACAGGTCGTCGGATCCGCCGACGTGCGTTTCGCCAATGAAGATCTGCGGCACGGTATAGCGGCCGCTGCGGGCCAGCATTTCGGCGCGCGCCTGCGGCCGCTCCTCGACGTCGATCAGCTCGTAGGTCACCCCCTTATGCTCGAGCAGGGCGCAGGCCCGCGTGCAATACGAACACCAGGACGTCGCGTAGACGGTGATCTTGGGGGAAGTCATGCAAGCGGCTCACGCCTTTGACAGGGGCAGATTTTCGGCGCGCCAGGCGGCAATGCCGCCGCGCAGATTGAAGGCCTTGGTGAACCCCTGGGCGGCGAGCTGGCGTACGGCCGATGCGCCCAGAGAGCCGGTCTCGTCGCAGACGATGACCGTCTTCTCCTTGTGCTTCTTGAGGAGGTCGCCGGCTTTCAGGATATCGTCGCCCCCCATGCGGCGTGCACCTGCGACATGTCCGGCCCCGAACGATTCGGCCGGGCGCAGGTCGATGAGCAGCGCTCCATGGTTCATCAGGCGGATCAGCTCCTGGGGGGACACGGCGGCGAAGGCTTCGCCCCGCGCGCGCAGCTCATAGGCGATGACGAGGGCCGCGGCGAGTGCGAGGCCGGCAACGAGCCAGGGGTGATGCGTGCTGTATTCGAGGAGACGATCCATTGCGCGAGACGGCCTTCAGCCCATGCCGGACACAAAAAGGGCGCGCATTATAGCGCCCCTATGCCATTGCTGATTTCCGCTCGCCGCCCGGGCGCTCGCTGCCTGAGTCGATGGCTGCTTCTCGCGCTGGCCTGCAGCACCTGCGGATCTGCCGCCACCAGCCGCACCACCGAGCAACCCGCCGCCGATGCACGCAAGGCCGCTGCCGAGCTGCAGGCCGTCAAGAGCGAGATCGAGCGGGTCACGAAGCAGGTGCGGGAGGAGCAGGTGGAGCGCAGCCGCCTGAGCGTTGCGTTGCGCTCCGCCGAGATCTCGGTGGCCAAGGCCCGGGAAGGTCTCGACGGGGTACGCCGGGACCGGGCCGAGCGGGCGGCGCGCAGGGCGGCGCTCGCGGCCGAAAAGCGCAGCCACGAAGCCGATCTGGCGCAGAAGCGCGGCGCGCTGGCCGCACAGCTGCGCGCGGCCTACCTGATCGGCCCCAACGAGCCGTTGCAGTTGCTGCTGAACCAGCAGGATCCGGCGCGCGCCGGGCGCATGTTCGTCTACTACAGCTACTTCGGCCGCGCACGCGCGCAGCAAATTCACCTCATCGAGGGGGACCTGAACTCGATCGCACAGCTCGATGGCGAACTTGCCGCGCAGGACGGACAGCTCGCCGAGCTCGAGACGCGCCAGCGTACGCAGCTGGCAGATCTGGAGCAGGCACGCGTGCATCGTTCGGACGTGCTGGCGAGCGTCACCGCCGAATCGAATACCCACGCACAAAGTCTCGAGCGCCTGAAAAGCCAGCAAGGCGGGCTCGAGCGGCTGCTGCGCGAGCTGCGCCGCGCGATGCAGAAGTTTCCCGTCGATACTCACGATGCGTTCGCGCGTCTGCGCGGCCAGCTCACCTGGCCGGTAAGCGGCAAGCTGCTGGCGCGCTTCGGGGAGCAGCGGGCGGGTGCAATCAAATGGGACGGCGTGCTGGTCGCCACCGAACGCGGTGCACCCGTGCATGCCGTGTACCGCGGACGCGTGATCTATGCCGACTGGCTGCCGGGGCTCGGGTTGCTGACCATCGTCGATCACGGCGGTGGCTACATGAGCCTGTATGGCCACAACGAGCGGCTGTACAAGGCGGCCGGAGAGCAGGTGAACGCCGGCGACCTGCTCGGCGCCGCCGGCGACAGCGGCGGCAGCAACCAGCCGGAGCTGTATTTCGAGATCCGCAAAGGCGGCAAGGCGGTGGATCCCCGCCCCTGGTTCCGGGCCGCCCAACCGTGAATGAGAATCCGGTCACTAATCGGCGGTGCCCCGGCGGCTAACTGCCCGATTCGCCAACTCGCGCAAGGCTCCGGGCAGGGCGTCCCTGCGATCTTAGCGCGCGCCTGTTTCTGGCACACATGCGGTTCGGGAATGACGGATCCGGGCAACACCAACGATGAGCGACCGGCGGACCCCTGGGGTTCGTTCGAGCCCTATGTGCAACTCGTGCGCTCGTTGTTGCCGCGCGCCACCATGGTCGCGCTGTTCGATGCGACCGGCGACATGCGCTGGTCGAGCGATACCATCGGTCCGGATCTGCACGCGCTCGTCGAAGCGACCTTGAAGAGCGAAGGAGTCGCTCCCCAGGGTCCCGGACAGTTGCGCATGCTCGATGGGAGCCTGCCCATCTACCTGTGCTGGCTGCGCGATGAGTCCGAGCTGCTGCTCGGTGTCCTCGCGGTCGTCTGCCGTCAGAACGGCGAGGCGCAGGCTGAAGGGCGCGGCTTCTCGTTCGCGCATTCATTGCTTCGCCCGGTGCTCGAGTGCCTGCGACGCGACTTGCTGTCGCGGACGGCGATCGATCAGCTGCAGCGCAGCGTGCATCTGCGCGACCGGGATCTTGAGCTGCTGCTGGCGGATGGCGCGACGGAGCGGCCGCCGGGGGATGGCGCCGATGAGCTGAAAGGCATCCTGCAGCAGGCGATCGAGCACGTGGGCTGCACGACGGCGGCGATGATCGTTCCCGACAAGAGCCTGGCACTGGTGCGCTCGAATGCCCAGCGGCCCACCGAGACGCAACTCGTGGCGCGTGCTCACCGCCAGCTGCTGTCGATGGCCCAGATCCGGCGCGAGCCGGTGATCATCAACAAGCTCGCCCCCAACACGGCCTTCGGTGTGCTGCCGTACAAGATTCTTTCCTGCGCGATGCGCTCCGGCGCCGCCAAGACCATCGGCGTGCTCGCCCTGTTCCGCGAGGATTCGAGCGAGCCGTTCTCCGAGCGGGACGCGCGGCTGGCCGACGTGCTCGCGCGCAAGGCGGTCGGCATCATCCAGGTCAACTATGATGCGCTGACCGGCCTGTACACCCGCCCCGCGTTCGAGCACCGAGTGCGTGCCGTCGTCGCGGATGCGAAGGCTGCTCACTGGACGGCGCTGTACATCGATGCGGACCAGCTGCATGCAATCAATGACAGCTTCGGCATGCACGTCGGCGACTCCGTACTCGGTCAGCTCGGAGAATTGATCCGGCAACGGCTGCCACCCGGAGCCTTCGCGGCCCGCATTTCGGGCGACCGCTTCGCCGTGCTGCTGCCGACGCACCCGGACGACGCTGAACGATTCGCGGAGTCGCTGCGCGAGGGTGTCGAGCACCTCGGCGCCACCCAGGGTGATTCGCGGCTGCGCGTCTCGATCAGTGTCGGGGTGGCATCGCTCGATACGGCGGCGGGCGAGCTCATGCATTCGCTCGCGGCCGCCGAGACGGCCTGCAAGGCGGCCAAGGACCGCGGCCGCAACCGCGTCGAGGTCTACAAGTCCAATGATCTGAGTCTCGTGCGCCGCTTCGCCGACATCAACATCGCAAGCCAGCTGCGGGCCGCGATCGACGCCGGACGGCTGCGCCTTTACTCGCAGCTGATTCTGCCATTCGCCAATGCCGAAAATCCGCGTGTGCATTTCGAGCTGTTGCTGCGGATGCTGGACGAGGAGAACCGCACCATCGGTCCGGACCGGTTCCTCTCGGCCGCGAATCGCTACCAGCTCATGCCCGAGATCGATCGCTGGGTGATCGACCAGGCCATCGGACTGTTGAAACCCCATGCGCCGATGCTCGCCGGGCGCGCCGTCTCGTTCGCGATCAACTTCTCGGGCCAGTCGCTCAACGACGAAAAGTTCGTCGACTTCCTGCTCGAACGCATCCGTGCCAGCGAGCTCGACCCGGCCTTGTTCTGCTTCGAGCTGACCGAGAATGCCACGATCGCCAACATCGCGCGCGCCGAGCAACTCATCCGCAGCCTGCGGCGCCTCGGCTGTGCCGTCGCGCTCGATGATTTCGGCACTGGCCTGTCCTCCCTGGCGTACCTGCGCCAGCTGCCCGTGACGATGTTGAAGATCGACGGCAGCTTCGTGCGCGACATCCTCAAGGACCCGCGCGCAGAGTCGATGGTCCGTGCCATCGCGCAACTGGCACGCAGCATGTCGATCGCCACCGTCGCCGAGTACGTCGAGACGGATGAGATCCGCACGCGCGTGGCGACGCTCGGTGTCGACTATGGGCAGGGCTTTGCGATTGGCCGCCCCGGCCCCTTCGTCGATCTGCTGGCAGAGCTGCCGCTGCTCATTCCAGCCGAGCCGGTGGCGCACCTGAGCGGCGATCTGGTCCACGAGCGTCATCGCAAAATTGTGCACTGATCAGCAACTTCGAGGTTTTCACCGGCATGCAGCCGGCAGGACAGCCGCTCGGGCATTGACCGCAGCGTTGCGCCTGTAGTATCCACGAGCGATCCAAACCGGGGGGTTTGACGAACATGGTGTCGACGCGATCGCGCATGCTGATCGCTCTCGTCGCGGGGGCTGTCTTTGGTTTCTCCGTCGCACTGACGAGTGGCGTGCTGGCGGAACGTTCCGTCGCAGCAGCGCAACCTGCGGCCAATCCCCCAGCATTGCCCTGGGAAGAAGCGCGGCTGTTCGCGGAAGTATACGAACGGATCAAACGCGAATACGTCGACGACGTGGACGACCATACGCTGATGGACAAGGCGATCCGCGGAATGGTGGCCGCGCTCGATCCGCATTCGGCATTTCTCGACAGCGAGGAGTTCGAGGAGATCCGCCTGAGCACCATGGGTTCGTATCCCGGAGTGGGGATCGAAGTCGTCGCCCAGGATTCGGCCGTGCGGATCCTGCGCCCGATCGAGGGCTCGCCGGCCGCCCAGGCGGGCGTCCTGCCGGGCGATCAGATCGTCAGGATCGACGACACTGACATCGGCGCGGACCTGGCGGGCGCGATCGCCAAGATGCGCGGGGCATCGGGCAGCGTCGTGAAGCTCACCGTGCTGCGTCCTTCGACTGGCCAGACGCTCGAATTCTCCTTGCGCCGCGCCAAGGTGGAAGTGCATAGCGTGGCTGAGCAGAGCCTCGAGCCCGGCTACGGTTATGTGCGTGTTACCGGCTTCTCCGAGACCACGCCCGATGATGTGAATCGCGCCGTCGCGCGTCTCGAGCGCGACAGTCCGCACGGCCTGAAGGGCCTCGTGCTCGATCTGCGCAACAATCCGGGCGGCGTGCTCGAGGCCGGGGTTGCCGTGGCCGATGCATTCCTCGACTCCGGTGTGATCGTGACGGCGGACGGCCGCACGGCGGATGCGCGCTTCGAGATGGATGCCACACCCGGTGACATCATCGATGGCGCGCCGCTCGTGGTGCTGGTCAATGGCGGCTCGGCCTCTGCATCGGAAATCGTGGCCGGAGCGCTCAAGGATCACGACCGTGCGGAACTGATTGGCCACCGCACCTACGGCAAGGGCTCGGTGCAGACTGTGATGCCGCTGTCGCATGGCGGCGCGGTGAAGCTCACGACGTCGCGCTACTTCACGCCTTCCGGTGCGTCCATTCACGGTAAGGGAATCGTGCCCGACATCGTGGCCGAAGGTCCCGAACAGCCGCCAGCGGAGCTGCTGCCGGCTGGTACGGCACCGCCGCTCGCCGCGCGGGATAAGGAAGTCCGCCTCGCCCTGCAGCGGCTCAAAGCCGCAAGCACCGCCAGCGCACACGCATCCTCGGTTCCGCTGGCTGCGCTGCGGGCCGCCTTCGTGCCCTGATCGGCCGCTTCCGCCTGCCGGCGCTGTCGATGCCCTAGAATCGGCATGGCGCGCTCACGGCATCGGAGGTTGTCTTGTTTGCCTCGCTCCTCGACCTCGTCCTGCATCTCGACCGGCATCTCGTGGAGCTGCTGGCGCATTACGACCTGTGGATCTATGCGATCCTCTTCGCGGTCATCTTCGCCGAGACCGGCCTTGTGGTCACGCCCTTCCTGCCCGGGGATTCGCTGCTGTTTGCCTGCGGCGCGCTGGCGGCGGTGGACACGAGTGGCAAACTCAATATCGCTTTGCTGTTCGCGCTGCTGGCCGGCGCGGCCATCCTCGGCAACACTGTCAACTACGCCATCGGGCGCGCGGTGGGACCGCCCGCCTTCAGCGGCCGCTACCGGCTGCTGAAGGTCGAGTATTTGCGGCGCACCGAGGCATTTTTCCAGCGCCACGGCGCAATGGCCGTCGCGCTGTCACGCTTCATGCCGATCATCCGCACGTTCGCGCCTTTCGTGGCCGGGGTGGGCCGCATGCCCTATCCCCGCTTCGTCGGCTACAACATCCTCGGCGGGGCCTCGTGGGTTTTTCTCTTTCTGTTCGGCGGTTATCTGTTCGGCAACGTCCCGCTCATCAAACGCAACTTCGGGCTGGTCACGCTCGCGATCATTGCCCTCTCGCTGCTGCCGCTTGCCGCGACCTTGATGCCGCGACGGCGCCCGGTGACACAAGGCGAATGAGCACGGCTGGAGCAAGCGCCACTTCAGCGGTACCACACGCCACGTGCCGCACCGAACAGCGCACCCAGCAACAATATGGCGTTGGGCAGCGCCGAGAGCACGAACCCGGCTTCGCGCTTGCGCGGATCGCGTACGTAGCCCCGCAGATACAGCAGGCGGCCAACGATGAACACGGCGCCCAACGCTGCGGCGATGTAGGGACTGAGATAATGGCCGAAGATGACGATGGCGGGCAGGAACACGACCAGCTGCTCGAGGGTGTTCATCTGCACCCGGAAGTAGCGCTCGAAGATCTCATGACCCGAGGTAGCCGGAGCGGGAACGTTGAAGCGGGCGCGGGCGCGCCCTACTTCGAATCCGAAATACAGAAATTCGAGCAGCGCCAAAGCGACGACCAGGTGCACCCACGGCATGTCTTTCCCTCCGGCGTCATGGCAGCCAGCCACGCTCAAGCAGCATACCAGCCCGCCCGCGCGGGCAGGGTGGCAGAATGATGCCATGAGGGAGCGAACTCGCGGCTATGCGCACCGCGTTGACATCGACGCGGATGCGGAGCAGGTTTGGCGCGGCTTGACCGCAGCACAGGACCTCGTCCGCTGGTGCTCCCCGGGCGCGCAGATCCGGCCGCAGCCGGGCGGCCTGTTCCGCGCGACGGTGGATCGGGTTACCGAGCTCGATGCGCACATCGACGTGTTCGAGCGCGCGCGGCGCATGCGACTGATCTATCTGCCCTCGAAAATGCGGCCGCCAGCCGATACGGCCATCGTGGATGATTTCATCCTCGACGCAGCGCCGCACGGCACGATACTGCGGCTGCTCGGCTCGGGTGTGCCGGCCACCGCGGATTGGGATACCCATTTCCGTCGCATGCAGACCGGATGGAGGGCAGCCATGACACGATTGAAGGTGCTCGTGGAGAAGCAAACGCAGCGAGACGACTCGTGAGCGGCTTCGTGCTGCGCGCGGTGATCTCCGCCGTGGGACTGTGGCTTGCCACGCGGCTGGTGTCGGGAATTCGCATCGACAACGCCTCGACGTTGCTGCTGGCGGGGCTGCTGCTGGGAATCGTGAATGCAATCGTGCGCCCCATTGCGGTCATCCTGACTTTGCCGCTCACCATTCTGACACTTGGTTTGTTCCTGCTCGTGGTCAACACCGCGATGGTCGCGCTGGTGGCGGCGATGCTGCCGGGCTTCCACATCTACGGCGGCTTCGCTGCCGCCTTCCTGACTGCGGTGATCGTCGGGTTGACCGGCTGGATCGGTTCTTATCTGATCGGTCCGCGCGGCAAGATCGACGTGTACGTCAGGCGGCTGTGAGCCGACGAGTCGGTCCGCAGCAGGCGCACGTCATGTTGCGGGCGCCAGCGCCTCTTCCAGCATGCTCGTCAGGGGCTTGAGAAAGAAGGATTCTTCCGGCATGACGCGTGCGGCGACACCGTGGCGCCGCAGCGTGTCGGCCACGACGGGCCCGATGGCCGCCACGACGGTGTTGTTGAGCGCCGACCTGACCGTAGCGGCGTCGGAAATGGAAAACAGCCGCTGCACCTGCGGGGTGCTCGTGAACGCAATCGCATCCACCTGACGGGACGCAAGGCGCGCCAGCAGATCCAACACCGCGCGGTCCTCGGCAGCATCAGCGTAGACGTACGGCGCGACGGTCAGCACGCTGGCGCCGGCGCCGGCAAGAAAATCAATCAGCCGCTGGTTGGGATCGGTGCCGTAGAGCTGCACGCCGACCCGGTGAGTCTGCAGATCTTGAGCTCCGAGGCTGGCGATGATGCCGGCGGTCGTGGGCACGGCCGCAGCGATGTCCGGCCACAACCCGAGCTCGCGCAATGCGCGCGCCGGCTTCGGGCCGCGCGTGATTTTGCGCAGCCTGCCCAGGGCGCCGACGAACTGCTCGCGCAGCGCCGGCTCGTGCCGCTCGATGCAGCCGAGGATTCGGTGCAGGCCCTCGCCCGTCAGCAGGATGAGGTCATCGCAGCCGCCCTGCGCGACCCGGCGGCTCCATTGCAACACCGGCTCGGGATCGGGCGCATCGCGGATTGCCACGAGCGGACAGCGAAGCACGGTCGCACCACGTCGCTGCAGCATGCTGGCAAAGATTTCGACTTCGCGCGTCTCGGGAACGGCGATGATCCGGCCCGCCAGGGTTTGCGCTTCCATGCTGCTGGATCTTACGCCGGCACGTGCGCGGTCTCGAGTACACGGGCATCGATCTGTTCGGTGCGCGCGTGGAGCAGCTGCCGCTCATCTGGGCAGAGCTGATCGCGGCGGGATTCGAGTCGGGCCATGCCTACGGGAAGGCCATGCGCACCGTGAAGTCGTGCGTGGGCTCGAGCTGGTGTCGCTTTGGTGTCCAGGACAGCGTCGCACTCGCCATCGAGCTCGAAAATCGCTACCGCGGACTGCGTGCACCTCACAAGATCAAGCTCGGCGTTTCCGGCTGCGCGCGCGAATGTGCCGAGGCCCAGAGCAAGGACGTCGGTGTGATCGCCAGCGTGAACGGCTGGAATCTGTACGTCTGCGGCAATGGCGGCATGAAGCCGCGCCATGCAGAGCGCGGTCTGCAGTACCTGCAGGCAGTCGTGTGCCAGGACAGTCTCGGCATCGCCGCCGAGCTCGAATCCGACCTGGCGCGCGTCATCGCCAGCTACGAATGCGAATGGAAGCGTGCCATCAGCGATCCGGCGACGCTGCGGCGGTTCCGGCATTTCATCAACACCGACGCGGGCGATCCCGACATCAGCTTCGTGCAGGAGCGCGGGCAGGCGCGGCCGGCGATGCCACTCGGGCGCCGCCCGCGCGCGGGGGCTGCGGTATGAGCTGGAGCCATGTCTGCAAGCTGCAGGACGTCGAGCCCAACCTCGGGGTCTGTGCCTGGGTGAATGAACGGCAGATCGCGCTGTTTCGCAGCGGTGAGCGCTCTTCGCGCTCGACAATTACGATCCGGCGGCTGGCGCCAACGTCATCTCGCGGGGCCTGACCGGCGACCTCGACGGCGAGATGGTGGTGGCATCGCCGCTCTACAAGCACCATTACAGCCTGACTTCGGGAAGCTGCCTGGAGGATCACGCGCTTGCGCTGAACGTCTATCCGGCGCGCGTGATCGGTGGGCGCATCTGGGTGAATGCGAGCCGGCGCTGCGCGGCGCGAGCGGCCTCTAGGAGACTTCGGCCTCCTCGTGCTCCGACGGATCGCCGCGCATCCGCGACAGGATCCGGGCCATGAAGAGCCCACCCTCGTACAGCAGATACATCGGCACGGCCATGCTGCACTGGGAGACGACATCGGGCGGCGTGAGCAGGGCTGCCAGCACGAAACAGCCGATCAGCACGTAGCCGCGCCGCTCCTTGAGTTTCTCGAGCCGTACGACGCCTGTGAGCACGACCAGCACGACGGCGATCGGAACCTCGAAGGCCACGCCGAATGCCAGGAACATCGTCAGCACGAAGTCCAGGTACGCGGAAATGTCCGTCATCATCGAAACGCCCTGCGGCGTGGTCCCGGCGAAGAACTGGAACATCACCGGAAAGACGAAGAAATAGGCGAACAGGACGCCGGTGTAGAACAACAGGATCGCGGACACGAGCAACGGGACCGCGAAGCGCTTCTCGTGGCGGTAGAGCCCCGGAGCGACGAATGCCCAGATCTGATAAATGACGAACGGCATCGCGATGAACACCGCGACGAACAGCGAGAGCTTGAACGGTGTGGTGAAGGGCGACATCACCGATGTCGCGATGAGATGCGTGCCCTTCGGCAGTTTCTCCTTCAGCGGCGTCGCCACGAAGGTGAAGAGCTGGTTCGAGTAGAACAAGCACGGCACGAACGCGATCCCGACCGCAACGATGGCGCGGATCAGCCGATCGCGCAGCTCCAGCAGATGCGAGATCAGCGTGCCTTCGGCGAGCTTTTCAGGTTCCTCGCTCATTGGAGGGAGCATACGCCGCATCCGTCGCGTCCTGCCGCGGGTTGTCTGCGGAGGTGAGGTTCGCCACCCAGTCCTGCTGGTGCAAGTTCATTGCAGGGCTGCCGGATCCCGAAGACGCGCTCGCCGTGTTGGCGTGGCCCGACGGCGCATCGGTGAAGGCCGGCGGCAGTATCGACGGCTGTGCCGTTGTTGCGACCGCCGTCACCGCAGGCCCTGCAGCAGTCACCGGCGGCGCATCGAGCGGGCGGCCCAGCGAATCGGTGGCGTGGGCGTGCGAGTAGGTCGGGGGATGCTCAACGACCTGCTCAGCTGTCGCTACAGGCAGCACGGCTGACTCGGCGGGGAGGGGCGTATCCGGGTGGCGTATCGGTGCGGGGGTGTGCAGCTTGCGCGCTTCCTCGAGCTGAACCTCCTCCTCGAGCTGTTCGCGAAACTGCCGCGCCATGCCCCGTGCACGCCCGATCCAGCGCCCTACCTGGGAGGCTACCCGCGGAAGTTTTTCAGGTCCCAGCACGATCAGCGCCAGGACGAATATGACGAGGATTTCGGAGAAGCCGACGTCGAACATGCCAGCCGTGCAGGCCTCAGACGCTCCGATCGGTTTTCTGTGCTTCGCGGGCCTTGGATGCTTCTGCGAACTCGGCATCCGGGGCGTCCGCGCGGATCTGATGGGGCGGCGGTACGGTCTCTTCCGCTTCGCCTTCGTTCATGGCCTTCTTGAAGCCGCGTACGGCAGCGCCGAGGTCGGTGCCGATCGTGCGCAGTTTCTTGGCGCCGAAAATGACGAGCACGACGAGCAGAATCACCACCAGCTCGCGCATCCCGATACCCATAAGCTTCAACTCCCGCTGCAGTCGCTTGAATACGCCTCGATGATAGGCCAAATGCGCTGATTCAACCGGAAAAGTTCGCGTTTTTGCGCTCGGCGTGCGCATTTGCGGCGGGGGTCTCCAGCCAGAATGTGACCGGTCCGTCATTTACCAGCGAAACCTGCATCTGCGCCCCAAACAACCCCGCGGCGACCGGCTGATAACACTCTTGCGCCCGGTGCAGCAGCTGCTCGAAGAGGCTACGCGCACGCTGCGGATCCGCCGCCGTGCTGAACCCCGGCCGGGTGCCTTTGTGGGTCTGTGCCGCGAGCGTGAATTGCGGCACGAGCAGCAGGCCACCTGCGACCTCGCGCAGCGAGAGGTTCATGCGCCCCTGTGCATCGGCAAAGATGCGATAGCTCAAGAGCCGCTCGAGCAGCCGATCGGGCGAGTGCTCATCGTCCTCCCGGCGCACGGCCACGAACGCCAGCATCCCGCGTCCGATCGCACCGACCGAGCGCTCGGCCACGCGCACCTCGGCGCAGCTCACCCGCTGGATCAGGGCAATCATGTGCTCGAGAATAACGTGGCCCCGCGCAGCCCACACCTGCTGTGGCATTTGGTGGACCGAGTCCGTAAGATTCGGGGCCGTTTTGCACGGCCTTGGAGCGATCGATGCAGGTGCAGTGGCTACGGTCCGGAATGCGTTTTAGCGCGCTCCTCGCGGCATTCGTCGTCGCGGCATTGCTCTGCACGTTGATCGCGGCGAGGGCCAGCACGGCCCAGGGGCAGCCGCTGCCGGGCAATCCGCAGCGCGGCAAGGCGCTTACCTATACCTGCCTCGGCTGCCACGGCGTGGATGGCTACAAGAACGCCTATCCCAACTACAGTGTGCCGGAGCTCGAAGGACAGCACCCGGAGTATCTCGCGGCCGCCTTGAAGGAATATCGCGACGGCGATCGCGATCACATCACGATGCATGCGCAGGCCTCCGAGCTCAGCGATCAGGACATTGCCGACGTCACGGCCTATTTCGCCGGCAAGCCGCTCACCTCGCATGACAAGCCCCAGGGCACGTTGCCCGCCGCCGCGCAGGCGTGCACCGCCTGTCACGGGCAGAACGGCATCAGCATCTCGCCGCTGTATCCGTCGCTTGCCGGACAACATCCGGACTACATCGAGCGCGCGCTCGAGGAATACAAGAAAGGCGAACGCAAGAACCCGATCATGGTGGCGATGGCCTCGCCGCTGAAGGCAGCGGACATCGAGGCGATCGCGGACTACTTCGCGAGGCAGCGGCCGTCACTGGCCACCGAGAGCCGACCGTATACGAGGCTCGGCATGGAGCACTCCGGACACTGAACAAGGTGCGCCGAGCACGGCAAGGTGCGGGCGGCGGGGTGCCCCGCGCGTCCGGTCAATTCGCGTCCGGTCAATTCTTTGCGAGCTTCCTCAGAAACATCGCGACGCTCTGCAGGTAGATTTTCTCCCCCGCGCGACGCTCCGACATATCGGACGGCTCGCGCACCGTCACCGACCAGACTTCGGTCCCCCGGCCACGCAGCCGCCACACGATCTGCTGGGATTCGCCCGTGGGCTGGCGCGGATCGTTGGCTCGCGCCGCCACCAGCACGGGGCGGCGGATCAAGGCAATCTGCCCCAGCGGCGAGATGCGGGTCAGGAACGCCCGCGTTTTCGCATCGCGTTCATCACCGTACTCCGCCCGCAGCGGCTCGCGCTGGGCCAGGGGCGTATTCTCAAGATAGGTGACGAGATTGCTGATTCCGAATTCGTCGACGGCGCCCTTCAGGCGATCGCCGTAAGCTGCGAGCGCCGCAAGCGCCAGGAAGCCACCATAGCCCTCGCCGCGAACCGCCACGTGCTCGCGATCGAACATCGGCTGCAGACCGATCCACACGATCAACGCGCCGATGTCCTTGACCGCATCCTCCCGCAGCGCGCCGTCGTCGAGTTTGCGAAATGTCTTGCCGTAACCGGCGGAGCCGCGCACGTTCGGTGCGATGACCGCATACCCCAATTCGTTGACGAGAAACTGCACGAACGGGTCCCAACCCGGGCGGTACTGCGACTCGGGGCCTCCATGGAGGTCGATCAGCACCGGATGCGGACCGGGTGTGCGCGGCTGGTACAGGTACGCGGAGAGCATCCGCTGGCTGCCGTTCGTACGGTCCCAGGTGGGATAGCGGACGAGCTCGGCGGGTACCAGCTTGCCGATTTCCAGGGCACCGGCCTCGCTATGCGTCCAGCGCTCGAGCGCGTTCCGGCTCACATCGTAGACGAATACATCGCGCGGTGACTGCGCCGATTCCGCCGAAAAAGCCAGCAGGTGACCGCTGCGATCGAAGCGCACCGCGCCGATCAGCCCATCCGGTAACCCTGCAGGTACCTGTTCGCGCTTCTGTACGGTATCGATGACCGTGAGGCGGCTGCGGCCATCCTCGTTGGCGACGTACGCGACGTATCTGCCGTCGGCACTGACGTCGAATGCTTCGATGTCCCAGGGAATGCTCTGCGTCAGGCGGCGCACGTCCTTGGTGACGGGGTCGAAATAGCGCAATTGCGCGAATTCGCCATCCGCATCCGTCGTCAGGTAGATCCCGCGGCCATCGGGAGCGAATTTCGCAGAGCGGATCAGCTCCTTGTGCCCGCTTTCGTCCACCGGGCTCAGCGAGCCTGTGTACACATCGGCGATATAGAGGGCACTTTCGTTCGCCGCGACATCCTTGCGCAGCAATAGCTTGCGATCATCCGGCGACCAGTCGAGGGGTTGCCAGTCGCCTTGGCTGTCGCCCGCTATGAAACGCGGCGCGGCGGCCGGGAAGATGTCCGCGACGTACACGTCATAGCTGCCGGCACCGCGATCGGTTCCGCGGAACGCGATGCGTTTGCCATCGTTCGAGAAGATCGGGCTGCCATGGGTGAATTTTCCCGTGGTGAGCTGCTGGATCGGGGCGTTTGCGCTGTAATAGAAGAGTTGGGCATGCTGCGCGGAAGGCTCCGCCTGCAGGAACACGAAACCGTTGCCTGTGCGCGGTGCGCGGGCGGTGATCACGGGGTCGGCGGCAAAGGTGAGCTGCTCACGAGCACCGAGGGGGGCCATCACCCGATGGACTTCCTCGACCTCGCCGAAGCGGGTCGCAACCAGCAGCCCACCTTCGGGCAGCCAGTCGAGGAACGTGGCCCCGCGCGATTGCCGATACGCATCGAGCTGCCGTGCGAGCGCCGCATCGAGCGGTGGCACGTCTTCGAAGGACAGGTTCCCGCGTATCTGTTGAGAAAGGGACTTCTGCTGCGCGTGCGCGCAAGGGGCGCAGACGCCGGTGCAGCAGATAAGTGCTGCAAGCATCGCGGAAACTTTGTTTGTCATCATGCCTGCGTGCGAGGTCGAACGTCGAACGTGCTATGTTGCCCGAAACAACGACTGCGATGAACCCACGAATCACCCGACATCCGCATGGCATCTGCGCGGTGGATGCCGAATACCTGCACCCCGGACACGCGGCGGTCCATGTCATCCAGCACGGCGGGCGCGCCGCATTCGTCGACACCGGCACGAACGATTCGGTTCCCTATCTGCTCGGCGCGCTCGAGCAGCTGGGTATCGCGCGTGAGGCCGTCGATTTCGTCTTCGTGACGCACGTGCATCTCGACCATGTTGGCGGGGCTGGCCTGCTGATGCAGCAGCTGCCCAACGCCTGCGCAGTGCTGCATCCGCGTGGCGTCGCTCACGTGATCGATCCGGCCAGACTGATCGCGGGCTCGGCGGCCGTATACGGTGAACAGGCGGTGCGCCGGCTGTACGGTGAGCTCGTACCGATTGCGCCGGAACGCATCATCAGTGTTCCGGACGGCTATCGCTGTGCGCTCGCCGGCCGGGCCTTCGAGCTCATTCATACCCCGGGACACGCCCTGCACCATTACGCCATCGTCGATCGCGCGCACTCCAGCATCTTCCCCGGCGATACCTTCGGCATTTCCTATCGCGAGCTCGATACGCCGCGGGGTGCGTTCATCCTGCCGACCTCGAGCCCGTCGCAGTTCGATCCCGAGCAGCTTATCGCCTCGATCGATCGGCTGATGAGCTACGCTCCTCAATCCATGTATCTGATGCATTACAGCCGGGTGACGGGGCTGCCGCGGCTTGCGGCGATGTTGCAAGCCGAGATACGCGAGTACGCCCGCATGGCGCGCCACCACGGGCAGCAGCCGAACGCGCATCAGGCGATCCGCGCGGAGATGCTGGCGATGTGGCTGCGGATGTTGCGCGAGCAGGACTCGGAACTCGCGGCGCACGAGGTCGCCGAGCTGCTCGAGACGGATCTCGAGCTGAACACGCAGGGGCTGCTCGTGTGGCTGGCGCGGGAGCGGAAAAACCGGGGACACGCGTGAGGCGGCAGTCCGCCCGCCCGTTCCGGGCATTGCGCATCCACGAGAGCGGTGGGCGCATCGTCGCCCGCTTCGATGAGCTCACCCTCGATGCGCTCTGCCCCGGAGAGGTCGTGATCCGCGTCACCCATTCGGCCATCAACTACAAGGACGCGCTGGCCGCGACCGGCGCCGGTCGCATTCTGCGCCGCTACCCGCTCGTCGGCGGCATCGACCTCGCCGGGACAGTCGAATCGTCCACGGATGCGCGCTTTGCGGCGGGTTTGCCCGTGCTGGTCACGGGCAATGGTCTTTCCGAGACGCACGACGGTGGCTATGCCGAATATGCCCGCGTGCCGGGCGACTGGGTGATCCCGATTCCTTCCGGGCTGGATGCGGCGCAGGCGATGGCGCTCGGTACCGCAGGCTTCACGGCCGCCTTCGCGATTCACCGCATGGAGCACAATGGCCAGACGCCGGCGCGTGGCGCGATCGTCGTGACCGGCGCAAGCGGTGGCGTCGGCAGCTTCGCGATCGACATGCTCAGTGGCCGGGGCTACGAGGTGGTCGCCGTCACCGGCAAGCAGACGGCCGCCGACTATCTGCACGCGCTGGGGGCAAACAGCATACTGCCGCGCCAGCAGATCGATTTCGGCACGCGGGCACTGGAGCGCGTGCGGTTCGCCGGCGCGATCGACAGCGTGGGCGGCGAGCTGCTGGCATGGCTCACCCGTACGGTGGATTTCTGGGGCAACATCGCAAGCATCGGGCTTGCCGGCAGCGCCGAGCTCAAGACTACCGTGATGCCGTTCATTCTGCGCGGCGTCAATCTGCTCGGAATCAACTCGGTGGCCACTCCACGTGAGGTCCGGCTCGAGCTCTGGAGGCGGATCGCCACGGATCTGAAGCCACGGCATCTCGATCGGATCGTCACTCGCAGCATCGCGTTCGAGGAACTGCCCGCAGCGTTCCCCGCCTACGTCGATGGGCACGTCACGGGACGAACCGTCGTGAGAATCGCTCCTGCGCGTATAGAATGAAGCCTCGAACGAGGCGCTCTTACGGAGGGCCCACATGCCAGAACGACCATCGCCCGGTGCACGACTGCGCGCGGCGATCGAAGCCGAACGTCCATTGCAGGTGGTGGGGGCCATCAATGCCTACGTGGCGCGCATGGCACAAGCCACTGGCTTTCGCGCACTGTACCTCTCAGGTGGCGGTGTTGCGGCCAACTCACTCGGCATGCCGGATCTGGGCATCTCCACGATGGACGATGTGCTCATCGATATCCGCCGCATCACGGCCGCTAGCACACTGCCGTTGCTGGTGGATGCGGACACCGGCTGGGGTAGCGCGTTCAACATCGCGCGCACCGTGCGCTCGTTCCTCAACGCCGGCGCGGCAGGTCTGCACATCGAGGATCAGGTGGCCGCCAAGCGCTGCGGTCACCGCTCGGGCAAGGAGATCGTCCCGCAAGCGGAGATGGTCGACCGGATCAAGGCCGCCGTCGATGCACGCACCGATGAGACGTTCGTGATCATGGCCAGGACGGATGCGCTCGCGGTGGAGGGCATCGACAGCGCACTCGAGCGTGCCCACGCCTGTGTGGCGGCGGGCGCCGACATGATCTTTCCGGAAGCCGTGACCGAGCTGGCGATGTACCGGCGTTTCCGCGAGGCGCTGAACGTCCCGATCCTGGCGAACATCACGGAGTTCGGCCAAACACCGCTGTATACGCGCGAGGAGCTGGGCGCGGCAGGGGTCGACATCGTGCTGTATTGCTGTTCCGCCTATCGCGCCATGAATGCCGCCGCGCTCAACACCCTCGAGGCGATTCGCCGCGACGGCACGCAGAAGAACGTGCTGGACACCATGCAGACCCGCGCGGAGCTGTACCGCTTTCTCGACTATCATGGTTACGAGGAGCAGCTGGACCGGCTATTCGCCGCATCGAAGGAGAGCAGATCTTGAGCGAGGCGAAATCCAACATCGGCGGCAAGGGCAAGAAGTCCGTGGCCCTCTCGGGTGTGACCGCCGGCAACACCGCGCTGTGCACGGTCGGCGTCACCGGCAACGATCTGCATTACCGCGGCTATGACATCCTGGAGATCGCCAGCAGCTGCGAATTCGAGGAGATCGCCTACCTGCTGGTGCACGGGAAACTGCCGACAAGCGCCGCACTTAGCGTCTACAAGGCGAAACTCAAGTCCTTGCGCGGGCTGCCGGCGGCGCTGCGCGCGGCACTCGAATCGCTCCCGGCCGCTTCCCACCCCATGGACGTGCTGCGCACCGGCGCCTCCGTACTCGGCTGCGTCCTGCCGGAAAAGGACGAGCATAATCCGGCCGGTGCACGTGATATCGCGGATCAGCTGATCGCCTGCTTCGGTTCGATGCTCGCATACTGGTTTCATTTCAGTCATCACGGGCAGCGCATCCCGGTGGAGACGGAAGACGATTCGGTCGGCGGGCACTTCTTGCACCTGTTGCACCGCCGTCAGCCGTCCGCCTCCTGGGTGCGTGCGATGCACACTTCGCTGATTCTCTACGCGGAGCACGAGTTCAATGCCTCGACGTTCGCGGCTCGCGTGATTGCCGGTACGGGGGCGGACATGCATTCGTGCATCACCGGGGCCATCGGCGCGCTGCGCGGTCCCAAACACGGCGGTGCCAACGAGGTGGCGTTCGAAATTCAGCAGCGTTACGACTCGCCGGACGAAGCTGCGGAGGACATCCGCGCGCGCGTGGCCAACCGGGAGGTGATCATCGGCTTCGGACACCCGGTGTACACCATCGCCGATCCGCGCAACGAGGTGATCAAGGATGTCGCGCGCAAGCTGGCCGACGAGGCGGGCGATCGGCAGATGTTCTCGATCGCCGAGCGCATCGAGTCGGTGATGCGGCAGGCGAAGAGCCTGTTTCCCAACCTCGACTGGTTCTCGGCCGTCTCGTATCACCTCATGGGCGTGCCGACTTCGATGTTCACTCCGCTGTTCGTCATCGCCCGCACGAGCGGTTGGTCCGCTCACGTCATCGAGCAGCGCGCCGACGGCAAGATCATCCGCCCCACGGCCCATTACATCGGGCCTGAAAACGTGCCGTTCGTCCCGATCGATCGACGCGGCTGAGCATCAGCGCCTGCGCCGGACATGACGCATATGCGCCCAACATGACCGCATACGATCCAAAATCCGCGCAGCGTCCCGACCCGGATGCAGTGCTGCTCGCCATCGCGCGGTACGCCGCCACGTTCGCCATCGAGAGCCGCGTGGCATACGACACGGCCCGGTATTGCCTCATGGATACGCTCGCCTGCGGATTTCAGGCGCTGCAATATCCGGCCTGCACGCGGCTGCTGGGGCCGGTCGTGCCGGGCGCCGTGATGCCCGGCGGCGCGCGCGTGCCGGGGACTTCCTTCGAGCTCGATCCCGTGCAGGCGGCTTTCAACATCGGCGCGATGATCCGCTGGCTCGATTTCAACGATACCTGGCTGGCCGCCGAATGGGGTCATCCGTCGGATAACCTCGGCGGCATTCTGGCCGTGGCCGACTATCTGGCGCGCAAAGCGGTGATGGAGGGCAAGTCACCACCGACGGTACGGGATGTGCTCACGGCCATGATCAAGGCGCACGAGGTGCAGGGCATTCTCGCACTGGAGAACAGTTTCAACCGCGTCGGTCTCGACCACGTGCTGCTGGTGCGCATCGCCTCCACCGCGGTCTGTACCGCGATGCTGGGCGGCTCCTGCGAGCAGATCGTCAATGCCGTATCGAATGCCTGGATCGACGGCGGTGCCCTGCGGACTTACCGCCACGCACCCAACACCGGATCGCGCAAGAGCTGGGCCGCCGGGGATGCGACGAGCCGCGCCGTGCGCCACGCGCTGCTCGCATTGCTCGGCGAGATGGGCTACCCATCCGCGCTGAGCACCCCGAACTGGGGTTTCTACGATGTCTTGTTCAAGGGCCGGCCGTTCTCGCTGCCGCAGCCGTTCGGCAGTTACGTGATGGAGAACGTGCTGTTCAAGATCTCCTTCCCGGCCGAGTTTCATGCGCAGACCGCGGTCGAGGCGGCGATGACCCTGCACGGGCAGGTGAAAGAGCGCATCCGGGAGATCGAGCGGATCGTGATCGAGACCCAGGAGCCCGGGGTACGCATCATCGACAAGACCGGACCGCTCGCCAATCCGGCCGACCGCGATCATTGCATCCAGTACATGGTGGCGGTGCCGCTGATCTTCGGGCGCTTGACGGCTGCGGATTACGAGAACGACATCGCAGCGGATCCGCGGATCGATGCGCTGCGCGCCACGATGGAGGTGCGCGAGAACCCGACGTTCACGCAGGAGTACTACGCACCCGACAAACGCTACATCGGCAATGCGCTGCAGGTGTTCTTCCGGGATGGCTCAACGACGGGGCGCGTGCAGGTGGATGTGCCGATCGGGCACCGCCGCCGACGCGAGGAAGGCGTGCCGGTGCTGCTGAATAAATTTCATGCCTCGGTGGATGCGTACTTTGCGCCCCGGCAGGCGGAGCGGATCAAGGCCCTGTTCGCCGCTGGTGCCCGACTGGATGCGATGCCCGTCAACGAGCTGCTCGCGGCCATGGTGACCAACGGTTCGTGCGCGGGCACGTAGCGACGGGCACGGAGCGGCGGGTACGGAGCCAGCCCCGTACCCGCGGTCCTGAGGGTGCGTCAGCCGACGCGCACCGGAACGAACAGCCGCGTATCGCCGCGTTGCACCAGCAGTGCGATGTGGCTCTTGGATTTCTCCACGGCACTGCGCAGCTCGTCGACGCTCGAGACGGGTGCGCCATTGGCGGCCACGACGATGTCGCCCTGCTGCAGGCCGGCATCGGCCGCAGCCCCCCGGGCCTGCTCGATCAGCAATCCGCCGTGGGTATGGGCTTCCTGTTGCTCCTCACTCGTCAGCGGGCGCACCGCAAGTCCGAGCTTGTCATGGGGCCCATGGGCGTTGCCGTTGGCCGCCGTGCGCTGATCGGCCATTTCCCCGAGCTTGACGCTCACTTCGCGCGTCGCGTGCTGCCGCCAGATTTCCAGCTTCACCGTGGTGCCGGGAGCCGTCTCCGCGATGATCGCGGGCAGCTCCGTGGACTGGGTCACCGGTTGGCCGTTGAGCTTGAGGATGACATCACCAGGCTCGATTCCCGCACGCTGCGCTGCGCCGCCTTTCTCCACGCTCGATACGAGCGCCCCTTCCGGCTGAGGCAGGCCGAAAGAATCCGCAAGTCCCTGATCCACGTTCTGGATCACGACGCCGAGCTTGCCGCGGGTCACGTGGCCGTGAGTCTCGAGCTGCTGACTCACTTTCATGGCCACGTCGATCGGAATGGAGAACGACACGCCCTGGTAACCGCCGGAACGCGTGTAGATCTGCGAGTTGATGCCGACGACGTCACCTTGCATGTCGAACAACGGGCCGCCGGAGTTGCCCGGATTGATCGGCACGTCCGTCTGGATGAATGGCACATAGCCTGAATCCGGCAGCGTGCGGCCTTTCGCGCTCACGATTCCGGCCGTGACGCTGTTGTCGAACCCGAAGGGTGCCCCGATGGCCACTACCCACTCGCCCACCTTCACTTTGCGGCTGTCACCGATCTTCACCGTCGGCAGATTTTTCGCCGGGATCTTGATCACCGCGACATCGCTCTTGGTGTCGACGCCAATCACCTTCGCCGTGTATTCGCGCCGGTCGGTCAGCCGCACCGTGACCTCGCTCGCACCGTTCACGACGTGCGCGTTGGTCAGGATCAGTCCATCGGGACTCACGATGAAGCCGGAGCCTTCGCCCCGCATCGGTTGCTGCTGCTGAGGCTGCATGGGAAAGCCGCGGAAGAACTGCCCGAATGGAAATTGTCCGAACGGATTCTGCTCGGAAGGCCCCTGCCCGTTATCGTCGGAATTCTGATCCGGCGAATACGCGGCCGGTATCTTCTCGACGACCGTGATGTTCACCACCGCGGGGCCGTATCGCTGCACCATCGTGCTGAAGTCCGGCAGCACGGCGTTCGGATTGCCGGTGGCCGGCGCGGGTACCGTGGGAGCGGCCTGCGGCGCGGTGATGGCGGTGTTGGCACCGAGTGCATACAGGGCGCCCACCGGGGCTGCGACGGCGGCGGCACCCAGCAGCGCTGCGGCCACCTGACTTCTGACGAAATTCCTGACTCTCATGAGCGTCTCTCCACGAAACCTACCCAACGGAGGAGCCGGTGGGTCGTGCAGGTGAGAGTAGACGCGCCGCCTTAAGAGAACCTTAAGGTGTAACCGAAGTCGATTCAATGGCTTGCGCACCGGTAGCTTGGGCGAGTGATGCCTGTGGCGCGCCGGGAAACACCACGCGAACCGACAGGCCTGCCCCGCGGGGCCCCGAATCCAGCACGACGCGGGCGCCATGCGCATCCGCAATCGCCCGGACGATCGCAAGCCCGAGCCCACTGCCGGGCGGGGAGGTGCCCGGCAGCCGATAGAAGCGGTCGAAGACCCGCGCGCGCTCCGTGGACGGAATGCCCGGTCCGGTATCGAGCACCCTCAGCGTGACGTCGGGTTCGGCTCCGTGGACGGTGCGCTCGACGGAAACATCCACGCGCCCGTCGCGAGGGGTGTATCGCAGGGCGTTGTCGAGGATGTTGCGCAGGAGCGTGCGCACGGCATCCGGGTCGCAGAGGATGACGGCAGTAGCGGATGCGGTGATCCCGAGATCGATGCTGCGGGCATCGGCGACCGGCACCATCTCGGCGACGATCTCTCGTGCCAGCTCATCCAGCCGCACCGGCTGCCGGACGCTCTGCGGACGGGGGCCTTGACGCGAGAGCGACAACAACTGTTCCACCAGCCGGATCGCCCGTTGCACGCCTGCCGCGAGCTGCTCCATGGCCGCGGCGCGCTCCACTTCCGATCGCGCCCGCGCGAGCGCTCCCATCTGCAGATGCAGGGCGGTCAGGGGCGTGCGCAACTCGTGCGCTGCATCTGCGATGAATCCGCGCTCGCGCTCCAACGCAGCTCCCAGACGCCCGAGCAGATCGTTGAGCGCGCCGACCAGCGGCTGGACTTCCAGCGGCAGGGCCGAATCCGGCAGCGGATCGAGCGCCGCCACCTCGCGCGCCTTGAGTAGTCCGGTCAGATGCTTCAGTGGCTCCAGGGCATGCCCCACCGCGAACCAGATGAGCAGCACCAGCACCGGCATCAGCAGCGCGAACGGGGTCAACGCCCGCAATGCCATCTGGACGGCTTGCCGCTCGCGCACGCGCATCGGCTGGGCGACCTGGATCACCTTCGTCAGCGCCTGCACGCCAAACACGCGCCAGCGGCCTTCACTCGTGGTGGCGGTCGAGAAGCCAAGCGTGGTGATGACCGGCAGCACGGCGTGGGGCCGCGAGAGGTAGACGCGCAGGCCGTCCAGCGTCCAGACCTGCACGACGAAATCGTATTCGGCGTCGGTTTGCGGGATGTCAGGATCGAACTGATATTCCACGGGCTGGTCACGCAACAGCAGCGCGGTCTGGCGCAGGTGATAGTCGAAGAATGCATCCGCTTCCGTCAGGGCGTTGCGATACACCATCCACCCGCCAGCCGCGCCCAGCAGCACGACGCCGCCCAGTAGCCAGAACAGAAGTCGCGCGCGAACGGAGCTCATTGCGCCGGTCGCACGCGGTAGCCGACGCCGCGGACATTCACGATGAAGTCGGTTCCAAGCTTCCTGCGCAGCCCGTGGATGTGCACCTCGATCGCGTTGCTCTCCACTTCCTCGCCCCAGCCGTACAGCCGTTCCTCGATCTGCGCGCGCGAGAGAATGTTGCCGGGTCGTTCGAGCAACAATTGCAGCAGCGCGAATTCCCGCGGGGACAGCGCCACCTCCCGGCCGCCCTGGGTGACGCGATGCGTCGCCGGATTGAGCGTTACGCCGAGGTGCTCGATCTCCGGAGCCGTGCGGCCGGACTTGCGCCGCAGCAGTGCCCGGATGCGCGCAGATAGCTCATCCAGGTCGAAGGGCTTGACCAGGTAGTCGTCCGCGCCGGCATCGAGCCCCTGCACGCGGTCGGAGACGGCATCGCGGGCCGTGATGATCAGAACGGGCAGAGGCGCCTCGCGGGCCCGGAGGCTCTGCAGCACGTGCAGCCCGCTTCTGCGGGGCAGGCCCAGATCCAGCAGCAGCAGATCGAACTCCTCGGTGCGCAACACCCCTTCCGCCGCCTCCCCGTCATGCACCCAGTCCACGGTGAAGCCATCGCGCCGCAGCCCGGTGCGAATGGCCTCGCCGATCATGACGTCGTCTTCTACCAGCAGCAGTTTCACGATCCGCCTTATTCTAGCGGCGCACGTCCGCCAACCCGCCGGAGCTTTCCGTGAGCATAGTGCAACGCCTGATGCAGGACTCGGCCAGCCTCGGGGTGCAGCTGAGCGAGTCCGCCGCCGGGCGGCTGCTGCGGCTGCTGCAGGAGCTGGCGCGCTGGAACCATACCTACAACCTGACGGCGATCCGGGGAAGCGAGCGGATGTTGACGCATCACCTGCTGGACAGCCTGTCGATTCAGTGCGACCTGCGCGGTACGCAGGTCGCCGATGTTGGCACGGGGGCCGGCTTCCCGGGGCTGCCGCTCGCCGTGGCCGATCCCGATCGGCAGTTCACGCTGATCGATTCCAATGGCAAGAAGATCCGTTTCGTGCGCCACGCTGTGCGCGAGCTCGGCTTGACCAACGTCGATGCCCTGCATGCGCGTGTCGAAACTCTCGAGGTCGGGCAGCCGTACGACACGATCGTCTCACGCGCACTTGCCCCCTTGCCGCAGATGCTCGGCCAGGTGGCGCGGTTGTGCGGACCTGCGACACAGGTTCTGGCGATGAAGGGCAAATGGCCGACCGCGGAGATCGAGGCGCTGCCGGCGGGCTGGTACGAAAGTGGCTCGCGGCAAGTGCTCGTGCCGGGGTTGGATGAGGCCCGCTGCGTGATCGGGCTGCGCTCCGCAGCGCCGCTGCGCTGATGCGCGCCGCATGGGCGGCTCGTGAGCCCGCTCAGCGCGGATTCGGGTGCGGGATGTCTGCGAGCGGCAACGCAGTCGTTTCCTTGATGACCGCGAGCGCGATGGAGGAATTCACCGACTGCACGCCGGGGAAGCGCGACAGGTGATCGAGGAAGAACGCCTCGTAAGCCTTGATGTCGCGACAGACGATGCGCAGCAGGAAATCTGTCTCGCCCATGACGGTGTAGCACTCGAGGATCTCCGGATGTGCCCGCACGGCGTGCTCGAACTTGAGTAGTGCATCGCGCCCATGACCCGAGAGTTTCACGTGGGAGAACACCATGACATTGAGCCCGACCTTCTCCCGGTCCAGCAGGGCGACGCGCTGGCGCAGCACACCCAGCTCCTGCAGCCGGCTGATCCGGCGCCAGCACGTGGAGGCGGTCATCCCGACCCGCTCCGCGACGTCCGCCGCGGACAGATCCCCATGCTCCTGCAACACATCGAGAATGCGAATGTCGTTGCGATCCAGTTCGACTTGCATGATTCACTCCGAGAAGGGGCGAGAGCATGATATGAATGATTCATAATCATGCTGGAAACAGCAACTTATTGTCACGCAGCATGCGCCCTCGCCCGGGTAGCCTTGAGGGCGGGTCAATGCCGCGTCTGCCGCCACCGGCGCAGGAGCCCGCGATGAATGTGTTCGGGATGCAGGAATTCGACGCCCACGAGCGGGTCGTGTTCGGCTGCGACGAGGCGAGCGGACTGCGTGCCATCGTTGCCCTTCACTCCACCGTGCGTGGGCCCGCAGCGGGCGGCTGCCGGATGTGGGCGTACGCTTCCCCCGACGAGGCCGTTGCTGACGTGCTGCGGCTTTCCCGTGGCATGAGCTACAAGAACGCGATGGCCAGTCTGCCCTTCGGTGGTGGCAAAGCGGTCATCATTGGCGACTCCCGCTCGATGAAGTCGACGCAGCTGCTGCAGGCGTTCGGGCGCCTGGTGGACTCCCTGAATGGCCGGTACATCACCGCCGAGGACGTGGGCACGACGATCGCCGACATGGGTGAGGTCGCGCAGGTCACGCAATACGTCAGCGGGCTGGGGCGCCATCCGGGTGAGGCCGGCGGGGATCCGGCGCCGAAGACGGCACTGGGTGTGTTGCTCGGCATCAAGACCGCGGTGTGCTTTCAGCTCGGTCGCGACGACCTCCAGGGCCTGCGCGTGGCCGTCCAGGGCGTCGGCGGGGTCGGCTATCACCTGTGCCGGCTGCTTGCGGCTGAAGGCGCCGACCTGCTCGTCGCGGACGTCCAGCCCGCGGCGACTGAACGAGCGATCGACGAATTCAAAGCCCGCGCCGTCTCGCCGCAGAGTGTGCTGTTCGAAGCGGTCGACGTCCTGGCGCCCTGCGCGCTCGGCGCGGTCTTCGACGATCGCACGACGCCGCGGATTCGCGCGCGCATCATCGCCGGCGCGGCCAATAACCAGCTTGCGCAGGATCGGCACGGGACGGCGCTGCACAGCGCAGGCGTGCTGTATGCACCGGACTACGTCATCAATGCCGGTGGCATCATCAGCGTTGCGCGCGAGTACCGCGGCGGCAGCAGCGAAGCGCAGGTCACGGCCGAGATTCGCGGGATCTGCGGGCGGCTGCAGGAGATCTTCGAGCGTGCCCGGGCGCAGGACCGGGGCACGAATCAGGTTGCGGACGAGATGGCGCGAGAGCGCATCGGCCGCGCGGCCGCGACCATCTGAGCCGTTTGCCCCCTGATGCGCCGCGCCGCGTACACTCTGGCCCATGAGACGGGTGATCGCGGTAGCGAATCAGAAGGGCGGCGTCGGCAAGACCACCACCGCGGTCAATCTCGCCGCGTCGCTCGCGGCCACGCGGCGCCGGGTCCTGCTGATCGATCTCGATCCCCAGGGCAATGCGACCATGGGGAGCGGTGTGGACAAGGCGCAGCTGCAGCGCAGCGCCTGCGAAGTGCTGCTCGGGGAGGCCCCGCTGCTCGAGGCGATCATTGCGGTCGAGCCCGGCGGCTTCCAGCTCCTGCCTGCCAACCAGGACCTGACTGCCGCCGAGGTGCGCCTGCTGACGATGATGGCCGGCCGCGAGATTCGCCTGCGCAACGCACTGACTGCGGCACGCGATCAGTTCGACGTCATCCTCATCGACTGTCCGCCCGCTCTGAACATGCTCACCGTGAACTCGCTCGTCGCCGCCGACGGCGTGCTGATTCCGATGCAGTGCGAATATTACGCGCTCGAGGGCCTGTCGGCATTGTTGGGTACGATCGAGCAGATCCGCGCGGCCGTGAACGCCAACCTCGAGCTCGAAGGCATCTTGCGCACGATGTTCGATCCGCGAAACAATCTTTCCAACGAGGTGAGCGCACAGCTGATCATGCATTTCGGCGACAAGGTGTTCCGCACGATCATTCCGCGAAACGTCCGGCTGGCGGAGGCGCCGTCCTTCGGCCGCCCCGTGTTGTTTCACGACAAGGACTCGCGGGGCGCGCTCGCGTATCTGGCGCTCGCTGGCGAGATGATCCGGCGTGAGGAGGAGGAGCAGGCGGCTGCCGCTGCCGGCACCGACTCCGCAGCTCCGCAGGAAATGGCTGCCGCGTCAACGGCGCCGCCCGCCGCGGCTGACAGCGCCGAAACCCCTCCATCCTGAAGGCGCAAACGTGCCCGATGGCATCCCTCTCGCTATGATCCGCCGCCATGATGCATAGAAAACCGACGCTCGGGCGCGGCCTCGCCGACCTGCTGGGGCAGAATGTCCTGCGACCCGCCGTGCCGGCCGGCTCGCTCGCCGCCGAGTCTGCGCTAGCGGCGCAAGAGGAGCTGGCGCGGGTGCCGCTCGACCTGCTGCAGCGTGGCCGCTACCAGCCGCGCGTGGACATGCGGCCCGAGACCCTCCAGGACCTGGCGGACTCGATCAAGGTGCAGGGCGTCGTGCAGCCCATCGTGGTCAGACCGCTCGACGCCGCCAGTCTCGGTGAACCTCAGCGGTACGAGATCATCGCCGGGGAGCGGCGCTGGCGCGCGGCGCAGATGGCCGGTCTGAGCGAGATCCCGGCAGTCATCCGGCGCATTCCGGACGAGGCGGCGATTGCCGTCGCCCTCATCGAGAACATCCAGCGGGAGAATCTCAATCCGCTCGAGGAGGCCCGCGCGCTCGAGCGGCTGATCAACGAATTCCAGCTTACGCACCAACAGGCGGCCGAGGCCGTCGGCCGCTCGCGCGCCGGTGTCAGTAATCTGCTGCGCCTGCTCGAGCTGGCCCCGGAAGTGTCGACGCGAGTCGAACGGCGCGAAATCGAGATGGGGCATGCGCGGGCGATGCTCGCTCTGCCAAGCCGCAAACACCAGATCGAAGTCGCCACATTGGTCGTGAAGAAGGGACTCTCGGTCCGGGATACCGAGGCGCTCGTGCGCCGGATGCAGCAACCTGTCTCAGCCGCCGGCGCCGCCGGTCCGCGCGCGGGTGCCGACCCGAATGTGGACCGCCTGCAGCAGGAGCTGGCCGACAAGCTTGGCGCGCGCGTTGCCATCCAACATTCCGCCGCTGGCAAGGGCAGGCTCGTGGTGAGCTACAACAGCCTCGATGAGCTGGACGGGATCCTCGCGCACATTCACTAACCGACGGGCGCGACTCGTCGGCGTGACATCCGCGCGGCGACCGGCTTTGGAACACTCCGTCACCGGCGCGGCGCGGCCGCCGATTCCCGCGGCGGGTTGTGGACTGACGGCCGCACGGTCTCTATAATTCCGCGGCTTTTTTGACGGGGCCGCCGGGATAGGGACGGCCCGGACGGCCAGGCCAGCCGAGCGTTTGCCGGGCTTGCGCCGTGGCGCAGTAAGTAAAAGCGAAGCCACATGCCGCCCCGGGTGCGTGATGCGGCGTTCGCCCCACGAGCGGGACCAAGGTGATCGCGATCGACCTGCCCAATGCGCGGCGGCTGGCTTTCAGCGTCGTGCTGGGCCAGGCGACCGTGACCCTGATCGTCACGCTGGTGAGCGCGGCGCTCATCGGTTCGAGCGCCGGGATCTCCGCCCTCCTCGGGGGCGGGATCGGCACGGCTGCGAGTCTGGCCATGGCCATTCTTGCCTTTGGAAGATGGGCCACCGCCAGTCCGGAGCGGATGCTGGCCGCGCTTTACCTTGGCGAGATCGCCAAGCTTGGCTTGGTGATCGTGCTGTTCGTGATCGTGCTGACGAGCATGAAGCCCTCGCCCGCGCCGATGCTTGCAGCATACGGGGCGACTTTTTTGGTGTATTGGATTGCGCTGGCGGCGGCGTTGCCCCGGTTCGCCGGATGGCGCTGGCTGCGCAGGCACCGGGACTGAATCCGCCGCGGCGGCCGAGCTGGCCCGCGGGAATGGTTACAGACGAGAGATGCGCTAAATATGTCCTTCGCACGCGTTGCAGAAGCTCCGTCGCCGACCGAGTACATCGCTCATCACATCACCTTTCTCACGAATCAGGTGCCGCACGGCATCTTCGATCCCGGCATTGTCAATCTCGACAGCGTGTTCTTCTCGGTGCTGCTCGCCGTCATTTTCGGCGGCGCGTTCTACTTCGCGGCCCGCAAAGCCACTGCCGGTGTTCCGGGCAAGTTCCAGAACTTCGTGGAATGCATCGTCGAATTCGTGGACAACCAGGTCAAGGATGCCTTCCATGCCAAGAGCAAACTGATCGCGCCGCTCTCGCTCACCATCTTCTGCTGGGTGCTGTGCTTCAATCTGATGGACGTCATCCCGATCGATCTGCTGCCCGCCGCCGCCCATGGCGCCGGTTTCGGGCATCTCAAGATCGTGCCCAGCACCGACCTCAACGTGGTCTTCGGCCTGTCGATCACGGTGTTCCTGCTCATCATCTTCTACAGCATCAAGATGAAAGGTCTGGGCGGCTTCGTCGGCGGGCTCACGCTGCATCCGTTCAGCAGCAAGAACGTGCTGGTACAGGCCCTGCTCGTGCCGATCAACTTCGTCATGGAGTTCCCGAGCTTCATCGCGCGTCCGGTATCGCTCGCGCTGCGGCTCTACGGCAACATGTATGCGGGCGAGATGGTCTTCGCGCTGATCGCGCTGCTCACCCTCTCCAAGACGCTGCCGCAACTTGCCTCGCCCATGAGCTGGCTCTGGATCGTGATCCAGGTGGGCCTCGGAATCGCATGGTCGTTATTCGACGTATTCATAGCACTGCTGCAGGCCTTCATCTTCATGATGCTGACGATCGTCTACCTGTCGCAGGCGTCCGAGCACCATTGAGAATCGAGCGTGGATCTCGTCGCAATTGCCGCTTTTTGTCAGGAGAGTTGAATGGAAAACATCGCACACATCCAAGCCATGACCGTGCTCGCGTGCGGCATCATCTTCGGCGCGGGAGCGTTCGGCACGGCCATTGGATTCGGCATTCTGGGGGGGCGCTTTCTCGAGGGCATGGCGCGCCAGCCGGAGCTCGCGCCGGCGCTGCTGGTCCGCATGTTCATCGTCGCAGCGCTGCTTGATGCCGTCGCGTTCATCGGCATCGCCTTCGCGCTCTTCTTCATGTTCGCGAATCCGTTTCTTGCCGCCCTGAAAGCGGCGCACTGAGGTGGTTCCGGCGTGCCGCGCTGTCCGCCGTTCAGCGGGCGAAGACTGCGACGCATGCGTGGCATCCTGTTGCTCGCCCAAAGTGGCGGTAGATCCAGTGCTGCGGCCATCGCCGCAGGCGATTGCAGCTAAGCAGAGGACACAAGCGTGAACATCAACCTGACGCTCATCATTCAGATGATCGTCTTTGCGCTACTCATCTGGTTCACGATGAAGTTCATCTGGCCGACGGTCCTCGGAGCGATGGAGGAGCGTTCGCGCAAGATCGCACTGGGACTGGCAGCGGCCGAGAAGGGACAGGAGGAGCTGTCGCAGGCGCACGAGCGCGCCGAGGCGATCATCCGCGAGGCGCGTGAGCGGGCCAACCAGATCATCGATCAGGCCCAGCACCGCGCCAACGATCTGGTGGAGCATGCCAAGGGGACCGCCAACACCGAGGGTCGGCGTCTGATCGATGCGGCTCACCAGCAGATCGAGCTCGACACCACCCGAGCCCGGGAGTCCCTGCGCCGCGATGTCGCCCAGATCGCGGTGCGCGCCGCCTCGAAACTGCTGGAGCGCGAGATCGACCCGCGTGCGCATGAGGAGCTGCTGGGCAAACTGGCAGCCCAGATCTAAAGGACGCAGCAGAGCAAACCATGGCGGACAAGACCACTATCGCACGACCGTACGCGAAGGCTGCGTTCGAGGAAGCGACCCGCGCCGACGCGCTGCCCCGCTGGTCGCAGATCCTGCGCATGGCGGCGACCGTCGTGCAGGATCCGCAGGTGCGCACGCTGCTCGGCAACCCCACCGTCAGCAAGGACGAGCTGGCGAGTCTCGTCGCCGATTTGTCTGAGGCAAAGCGCGATGGGAGCGGCAGAAACTTCATCGCCATGCTCGCGGACAACCACCGGCTGATCTACCTTCCGCAGATATCGCTACTGTTTGATGAGCTGAAGGACACCGCCGAAGGCGTCATCGACGTGACGGTCACCTCAGCAGCGCCGCTGGCGAACGGACAACTGGAGACGCTCTCGAAGGCGCTGCAGCGCAAGCTCAAGCGCCAGGTGCGGCTGCACTGCGCGACGGATACCTCCCTCATCGGCGGCGCCGTACTGCGCGCCGGTGACCTGGTGATCGACGGCTCGTTGCGCGCACGCCTCGAGCGCATCGCGTACGAACTGACCGCTTAACGCATCTGGCATAGGACAACTCGCATGGCCATCAAGGCAACCGAAATCACCGATCTGATCAGGCAGCGGATCGAGAATTTCAAAGGCGTCACGGAAGCGCGCAACGTCGGCACGATCGTCTCGGTGACCGACGGCATCACCCGCATCCATGGGCTGGCGGATGCGCGCTACGGTGAGATGCTCGAGTTTCCTGGAAACATCTACGGCCTGGCGCTGAACCTGGAGCAGGACTCGGTCGGCGCCGTCGTCCTGGGGGAATACAAGGATCTGACGGAAGGTGCCACGGTCAAGACGACCGGGCGCATTCTCGAAGTACCCGTGGGAGCTGAGTTGCTCGGCCGTGTGGTCGATGCGCTCGGACAACCTCTGGACGGCAAGGGTCCGATCAAGACCTCCCGCACCGCGCCGATCGAGCGCGTGGCACCGGGCGTCATCTATCGAAAGTCGGTGAGTCAGCCGGTGCAGACCGGCTACAAGGCCGTCGATTCCATGGTGCCTATCGGCCGTGGGCAGCGCGAGCTGATCATCGGCGACCGTCAGACGGGCAAGACCGCCCTGGCCGTCGATACGATCATCAATCAGAAGAGCTCCGGAATCCGCTGCATCTACGTCGCGATCGGCCAGAAGCAATCCACCATCGCCAACGTCGTGCGCAAGCTCGAGGAGCATGACGCCCTCAAGCATACGATCGTGGTCGCCGCCGCGGCCTCCACACCGGCGGCTCTGCAGTACATTTCGGCGTACTCCGGCGTGACGATGGGCGAGTACTTCATGGACAACGGTGAAGATGCGCTCATCATTTATGACGATCTGTCGAAGCAGGCGGTTGCCTATCGGCAGATCTCGTTGCTGCTGCGGCGTCCGCCCGGACGAGAGGCTTTCCCCGGAGATGTGTTCTATCTGCACTCCCGTCTGCTCGAGCGCAGCGCCCGGGTAAATGAGGAGTATGTGCAGATGGTCTCGAAGGGTGCCGTGAAGGGCAAGACGGGCTCGCTCACCGGCCTGCCGATCATCGAGACGCAGGCGGGGGATGTCACCGCGTTCGTGCCGACGAACGTCATCTCCATTACCGACGGACAGATCTTCCTCGAGACCGACCTGTTCAACGCCGGCATCCGGCCCGCGATGAACGCCGGCATCTCGGTCTCGCGCGTCGGCGGCGCCGCCCAGACCGACATCATCAAGAAGCTCGGCGGCGGCATTCGCCTCGCCCTGGCGCAGTACCGGGAGCTTGCCGCGTTCTCCCAGTTCGCCTCCGATCTGGATGAGGCCACCCGCCGGCAGCTCGAGCGCGGCCAGCGCACCACCGAGGTCATGAAACAGAAGCAGTACGCACCGATGTCGGTGGCGCAGATGGCGCTGTCGCTCTACGCGGTCAACAACGGCTACATGGACAAGATCGATCTGAAGAAGATCGTGGACTTCGAGGGGGGGCTGCAGGCGTTCGCGGAAACGAATCACCAGCAGATGCTGGATGCGGTCAATGCGAATCCCAAGCTCACCAAGGAGAACGAGGCTGCGCTGAAGTCGTGCATCGAGGCGTTCGTCGCCACGGGCACGTACTGATCGGCCGCGGGCACCGACTCAAGGACACGCCATGCCGGGCACCAAGGAAATCCGCAGCAAGATCGCGAGTGTGAAGGGCACCCAGAAGATCACCAGGGCCATGCAGATGGTGGCCACGAGCAAGATGCGTCGGGCGCAGGAGCGGATGAAGCGGGCGCGGCCGTACGCGCGGGCGATGCGCGACACGATCGGCCACCTGACCGAGGCCAATCCCGACTTCCATCATCCTTTCCTCGTGACGCGCGAGCCCAAGGCGATCGGCATCATCGTCATCTCGACCGATCGGGGACTTGCCGGCGGACTGAACGCCAACGTCTTCAAGCAGACCATCTATCTGATGCGTGACTGGCAGCAGAAGGACGTCAAGACGAGCCTGTGCATCGTCGGGACGAAGGGGCTCACCTTCTTCCGCCGGCTGGGCGTGCCGATTCTCGCCAACGTCGCAGGTCTTGGCGATTGTCCGCACCTGAAGGATCTGATCGGCACGGTCAAGGTGATGCTCGATGCCTACCGCGCGGGCGAGCTCGATCGCGTGTTCCTCGTGAATGCACATTTCGTCAACACGATGACGCAGAAGCCGACCGTCGAGCAGCTGCTGCCCGTAGAGGGGCGCGACACGGAAGGGCTGCCGGAGCACTGGGACTACATCTACGAGCCCGACGCCCGCGACATCCTCGACGGACTTCTGATGCGCTACGTCGAGTCGCAGGTCTATCGGGGCGTCGTCGAGAACGTCGCCTCCGAGATGGCTGCGCGCATGGTCGCCATGAAGGCCGCGACGGACAACGCCGGCAAGCTCATCAACGAACTGCAACTGGTTTACAACAAGGCCCGCCAGGCTGCGATCACCGAGGAGCTCTCGGAGATCGTGGGCGGCGCAGCGGCGGTCTGAAGAGGATCCGGATCATGACTACTGTGGCCGAAGGCAAGATCACGCAAATCATCGGCGCCGTCATCGACGTCGAATTTCCGCGTGAGTCCATCCCTCACATCTATGATGCACTGAAGCTCAAGGATGTGGATCTGACGCTCGAAGTCCAGCAACAGCTGGGCGACGGCATCGTGCGCGCAATCGCGATGGGCGCTTCCGAGGGCCTGCGGCGCGGCCTGCCCGTCGAATCGACCGGCGCGCCGATTTCCGTGCCCGTCGGCAAGGGCACGCTCGGCCGGATCATGGACGTGCTGGGCCGGCCCCAGGACAACCGCGGCCCGGTGAAGGCCGAGGAATACCTGCCCATCCACCGCCCGCCACCTGCGTTCGATGAGCAGGCGGGCGGGCAGGATCTGCTCGTCACGGGCATCAAGGTCATCGACCTGCTCGTGCCCTTTGCCAAGGGCGGCAAGGTGGGGCTGTTCGGTGGCGCAGGCGTCGGCAAGACGGTCAACATGCTCGAGTTGATCAACAACATCGCGAAGCAGTACAGCGGCCTGTCCGTCTTCGCAGGCGTCGGCGAGCGTACCCGCGAGGGCAACGATTTCTATCACGAGATGATCGAATCGGGCGTCATCGACAAGGACGAGCTGTCGAACTCCAAGGTTGCCATGGTGTACGGGCAGATGAACGAGCCACCGGGCAACCGTCTGCGCGTGGCACTCACCGGACTTACGATGGCCGAATACTTCCGCGACGAGAAGCGCGAGGAGGGCGGCCGGGGCCGTGACGTGCTGTTCTTCGTCGACAACATCTACCGTTATACGCTGGCCGGAACCGAGGTCTCGGCGCTGCTGGGGCGAATGCCCTCCGCGGTCGGCTACCAGCCCACCCTGGCCGAAGAGATGGGCGTGCTGCAGGAGCGCATCACCTCCACCAAGACCGGATCGATCACCTCGATCCAGGCGGTGTACGTGCCCGCGGACGATATGACGGATCCTTCGCCGGCGACGACCTTCGCGCATCTGGATGCGACCGTGGTGCTGTCGCGGCAGATCGCCTCGCTCGGTATCTACCCGGCGGTGGATCCGCTCGACTCTACCAGCCGGCAGCTCGATCCGCTCGTGGTGGGGGAGGAGCATTACAACACGGCGCGCGGCGTGCAGGTCGTGCTGCAGCGCTACAAGGAGCTGCAGGACATCATCGCGATCCTCGGCATGGACGAGCTTTCGGAGGAAGACAAGCTCATCGTGTACCGCGCGCGCAAGGTGCAGCGTTTTCTGTCGCAGCCGTTCAACGTCGCGAAGATATTCACCGGCCAGGATGGCAAGATCGTCGCGCTGAAGGACACGATCCGGGGTTTCAAGGGCATCATCAGCGGGGAGTTCGACTCCCTGCCCGAGCAGGCGTTCTACATGGTCGGCGCCATCGACGAGGCCGTCGAGAAAGCGAAGTCGTTGCAGTAAAGCGCCCCGCCGACACGCAGCGCACGAGCTAGACACCATGGCCGAATCCAATACCAAGGTCGATGCCGATACCAGGGTCGATTCCAACACCAAGGTCGATGCCGATACCAGGGTCGATTCCAACACCAAGGTCGATTCCAACACCATCCGTGTCGAGATCGTGAGCGCCGAAGGCGAGCTGTTCAGCGGCGCGGCCGCCATGGTATTCGCGCCCGGCGAGATCGGCGATCTGGGCATTCTGCCGCGCCATGCCGCCCTGCTGAGCCTGCTGAAGGCAGGTGAAGTGCGCGTGCGCACCCCCGATGGGGCGGAGCAATCCTTCTTCGTGGGCGGCGGGGTGATCGAAGTGCAGCCGAACAAGGTGACGGTGCTGGCCGATACGGCCGCGCGCGCGAAGGATCTCGACGAGGCGGCAGCGCTCGAAGCCAAGCAGCGTGCCGAGGAGGCGCTGCGCGACAAGACCGGCCACATCGATCAGGCACACGCCCTCGCGGAGCTGGCGCGGGCCGCCGCCCAGCTGAAACTGATCGAGCGGCTGCGCAAGCTGCGGAGCTGACCGCGAGCACGCCCGAACCCTTGCCGCTGCGTTTCGGACTGCTCCGCAATCTGACGGGCGGTGCGCGCCTGCTTGGCCTGCGGCGCCTGCCTCCGGAGCGTTTCGCGGGCGGCTTCGATCAGCTTGCGGCGCTTTTGCTGCTCGACCTGCTGGTATGGGCGGCACTCGACACGCTGCACGCGGAAAGCGGCTCGCGGCTGATGCTCGATGGGCTGTATGGGTGGGCCCTGTACCTGCTGCTCGGGCTCATCGCCTGTGCGCTGGTCGCCCGCGCGTATTGCCGCAGGGCGGATACCCGCTCGCTGCTCATCCCGGTGCTCAGCGTTGCGCCCTACGTGCTCGTCATCTTCTGGCTGGCGAGCGACCGGTCGGAGCTGCGTGACCGGCCTACCCTTGAGATCATCCTCGCGGTCGGATTTTTGCTTCTGCTCAGTATCCGGCTGCAGCAGGCGGCCTATGGGAGCGCGCGACCCAAGGCGCTGCTGCTGGCCGCAATCTTCATTCTGGCGGCCCCCTGGGTGCTGCGCACACTCGATCTGGATACCCGGCTGTGGCTGACCGACGATACCGAGGAGGCGCAAGCGGACGATGCCCTGGCGGAGCCCATTCTCTACGATCAGCCCGGGCGTATCGTCGCTGCGGTGGAGCACATGCCTGCGCGCGAGCCAGGTCAGGCAGCGGTGTTCTACGTCGGCTTCGCAGGCGACGGCGAGCAGGAGATCTTCAAGCGCGAATCCCTTTATGGCGAGCAGGTATTCGCCGAGCACTTCCGCTCCGGTGACCGCGCGCTGGAGCTCATCAACGATGACGATGACCGCGACTCCTTTCCGATCGCCTCCGTCTCGGGACTGCAGCAGGCGCTGAAGCTGATTGCCTCGAAAATGGATACGCAACAGGACGTGCTCGTGCTGTTGCTGACTTCACACGGTTCGCGGGACGGTCTGGCGGTCGTCAATGGCACGCTGCCCCTGCTGCAGCTTGCTCCGGCGGACCTGCGCGCAGCACTGGACGAGGCCGGAATCAAGTGGCGTGTGGTGGTCGTATCCGCCTGCTACGCCGGGGTTTTCGTGGATGCGCTGAAGAACGATTCGACGCTGGTGGTGAGCGCCGCCGATGCGCAACACAGCTCTTTCGGCTGTGAGGATGATCGGGACCTGACCTGGTTCGGGGAAGCGTTCCTGCACGATGCCATCCCGAAAACGCGCACGCTGGAGCAGGCCTTCCGCCTGGCCGCCCAGCTCATCGAGCATCGCGAGACGGGCGAGCACGAGATCCACTCCAATCCGCAGATGTTCGTCGGTGCGCGCATGCACGCGAAGCTTGCCGAGCTGGAGGACGCGGAAGCGGCCGCGCGGCAGGGTACAATCGTCGCCAATCATCGGGGCAACACGCTTTTCGGACACTGACATGGCCAGAAAGAAACGGGCCCAATCCCCGCCGCTCGCCGTGATCATCCTGGCCGCAGGCCAGGGCAAGCGGATGCGATCGGACCTGCCCAAGGTGCTCCAGCCCCTCGCCGGTCGTCCGCTGCTCAAGCACGTCATCGACACGGCGCTGTCGCTGCAGCCGGCGGCCACCTGCATCGTGTATGGACATGGCGGTGAGCAGGTACGTGCCGCTTTGTCCGCGGAGCCGGTGGAATGGGTGCTGCAGGCGCAGCGACTCGGCACCGGCCATGCCGTGAGCCAGGCCATGCCGCGGATTGCGGATGATCAGCTGGTGCTGGTGCTGTATGGGGATGTTCCCCTCGTCCGCCGGCAAACACTGGACGAGCTGCTGCAACTTGCCGGGCCACGACGGGTTGCCTTGCTCACGATGCTTCCCGAGGATCCGACCGGGTATGGGCGAATCGTGCGCAACACGCGCGGGCAGGTGCAGCGGATCATCGAGCACCAGGATGCCGGCAAGCAACAGCTGCGCATCCGCGAAGCCAACACTGGGATCGTGGCGGCGCCCGCGCGACTGCTGAAGAAGTGGCTGAAAGCGCTGCGCAATGACAACTCACAGGGCGAGTACTACCTCACCGACATCATCGCCATGGCGGTGCGCGAGCGCATCCCCGTGCTGCCCATGGTGGTGAGCAGCGCCGAGGTGGTGGGCGTCAATGACAAGGCGCAGCTCGCCCAGGTCGAAGCCCTGCATCGCCAGCGCATCAATCGCGAGCTGCTGCTCGCCGGCGTCACCATCGCGGATCCGAGCCGGTGCGACGTGCGCGGCACGCTGCTGCATGGCGAGGATGTGTTCATCGATGTGGGTGTCGTGCTGGAAGGCACGGTGCGTCTGGGGAATCGGGTGCGGGTCGGCCCTTATTGTGTCGTCCGCAACAGCGAGATCGGTGAGGAGACCTGCGTATTCGGCCACTGCATCATCGACAGCGCGGACATCGGCGCGAACTGCCTGATCGGGCCGTTCGCCCGCCTGCGGCCCGCCGCGGTCCTCGGACAGGGCGTGCATATCGGCAACTTCGTGGAAGTGAAGAATTCCCGGATGGGCGGAGACTCCAAGGCGAACCATCTCGCTTACGTCGGCGATGCGCAGCTTGGCTCGCGGGTGAACATCGGCGCCGGTACGATCATTGCCAACTACGACGGTGCGCACAAGAACCGCACCACCATCGGCGACGATGTGCATACCGGTTCCAACAGTGTCCTCGTGGCACCGATGACGGTCGGCGCGGGTGCGACGATCGCTGCCGGCTCGACGGTGGTGAAGGAAGTCCCGCCGGGCGGACTGACCGTTGCCCGCGCGAGGCAGCTCACCATCGCTGACTGGCGCCGCCCCGTCAAACCGAAAAAATGAGCCTGCGCGGCAACGCCGTGAGGCGCGCCGCAGCCGGGCTCACTTGGATTTTGGGGCGCTGCTTGCGGCCGCGGCGGGGTGGCTGGTTTCCGCGAGAAGGTTCTCGATTTCCTGCGTCGAGATCGCTCCGGCGACGCGTCGGCCATCCGCGAAGAAGATCGTCGGGGTGCTGTTGATGTTGAGCTTCTCGCCGAGCGCAGCCAGCTCCTTGACCGGATCATCGTGACAGGTACCGGCCGGCGGCAGCTTCTTCTCGTGCATCCACTGCTGCCACGCATGCGCACGGTCTTTTGCGCACCAGATCGCGATCGCCTTCGCCGGCGCCTGTGGATGCAGTGACCCAATGGGGAACAGGAACACGTACTCCGTCGTGTCCGTGACGGCCTCGAGCGCCTTCTCCAGGCGCTGGCAATACGGGCAGTCCGGATCGGAGAAGACGGCAAAGGCGTGGCTGCCGTTGCCCTTGACGACCTTGATCGCACGATTGAAGGGCAGCGTGCCGAAATCGATCCGGCCACGGTCGTTCAAGCGCTCTTCGGTCAGGTTATGCCGGGTGCGCGTATCGACCATCGGCCCCATGAGGACATGGTCGGCGCTCGCATCCGAGTAGACGATCTGATCGCCGGTGAAGACCTCGTACACACCGGGGATGGCCGATGGCTGCACGTCCGCCACGTGCGTGCCGGGGTAGCGGGACTCGATCACCTTGCGGATGGTCGCCGCCTGATCGGACTTTGCGCCCTGCGGCTGCGGTTTCGGCTCGGACGCCTGCGCTTCGCGCGGCGAATGCGGGGGCGCCGCCAGTCCCGGATCGGTGCCGCAAGCCAGGAGAACCATGGGAAGCAGGCGCAGCAGCGTCCGCCGGCGCGGAGGAGCGAATCGAGTGGGTATCATTCCCCACTTTAGCCTTTACCTTTGCGCAGCGGCTAGTGCTTCAGGGCGCGAGAGACTGATCGCGGACTCGCGATCCGGGCCGCCGGCGCGAGAGCATTAAGTCAAAGATCCTCCCTCTAGTGATTCCCATCTGGTAATTCCCGTCTGGTGATCCCCCGTCTGGTTCCCGGAACCCTGAGCTTTGCGGGCAACTGGCGGCCGGCAGCGCCCTTCGCGGGATTCAGGCAAACTGACAGGCCCGCCGCACCCGCAGTGCGCGCCAAGCTTCAGACAGGGCCCCTTAAAGATCATGTGTGGAATCGTCGGAGCCATCGCCGATCGAAATATCGTCCCCATCCTGATGGAGGGGCTGCGCAGGCTCGAGTACCGCGGCTATGACTCCGCCGGCATCGCCATCCTCAATGGCACCGATCAGCTCAAGCGGTTGCGGACCGTCGGCAAGGTGCGGATGCTCGAGGAGGCGCTCGAGCAGTCACCCACTTTCGGCAAGATCGGCATCGCGCATACCCGCTGGGCCACCCACGGGGTTCCGAGCGAGCGCAATGCGCATCCGCATATCTCGCGCGACAGTCTCGCCATCGTCCACAACGGCATCATCGAGAACCATGAGGAGCTGCGGGACGAGTTGCAGCACGCCGGGTACCAGTTCACATCCGAAACCGACACGGAAGTCATCGCCCACCGGATCCATCGGCATCTGCAGACGGTCAAGGACCTCTTCAAAGCCGTCCGTGCGACGGTGGCGGAGCTCGAGGGCGCATATGCTTTGGCCGTCGTCAGCGAGCACGATCCGGAAAGGCTCATCCTCGCCCGCGAGGGCTGTCCCGTGGTGATCGGCTTGGGGGTGGAGGAGAACTTCGTTGCTTCCGATGTCGCCGCCCTGCTGCCGGTGACGCGCCGGTTCATCTTTCTCGAGGAAGGCGACGTCGCCGAGGTCCGCCGCAAGTCGATCCGCGTGATCGACAGAAATGGCAACACCGTCGAGCGTCCGATCTGCGAAAGCGAACTGTCGGCCGATGCCGCGGAGAAGGGACCGTATCGGCATTTCATGCTGAAAGAGATCCACGAGCAACCCCGTGCACTGGCCAACACTCTGGCTGAGCGGGTTGCCCACGGCCGCCTGCTCGAGGCGGCATTCGGTCCCGCGGCCACGGCAGTGTTCCGGCAGACGCAGAACGTGCAGATCGTCGCCTGCGGCACGAGCTACCACGCCGCCGTGGTGGCCCGCTACTTCATCGAGCAGATCTGCAAGCTGCAGTGCGCCGTCGACATCGCCAGCGAATACCGCTATCGCAACCCCCTCGTGGCGCCGAACTCGTTGTTCGTGACGATCTCCCAGTCCGGTGAGACTGCGGATACGCTCGCGGCGTTGCGCATGGCGAAGCAGTCGGGTTATCTCTCCGCGCTGTCGATCTGCAATGTGCCGGAGAGCTCGCTGGTGCGCGAGTCGGAACTGGTGATGCTCACGCGCGCGGGGCCGGAGATCGGCGTCGCCTCGACGAAGGCCTTTACCACCCAGCTCGCAGCGCTCGGCATGCTGGTGATCGCGCTCGCGAAACATCACGGGGCCGATGCGGAGCGGGAGCGGGGCCTCGTATCCCGGCTCGTCGAGTTACCGGGACTGATCGAGAAAACGCTCGCATTGGACCCGATCATCCACAAGCTGGCAGAGCGCTTCGCCGATAAGCGTCACGCGCTGTTCCTCGGACGCGGCGCGCTCTATCCGGTGGCGCTGGAGGGGGCGTTGAAACTCAAGGAGATCTCCTACATCCACGCGGAAGGCTACCCGGCCGGCGAGCTCAAGCATGGTCCGCTCGCGCTCGTGGATGCGGAGATGCCCGTCATCGCGGTCGCCCCCAACAACGATCTGCTCGAGAAGCTGAAGTCCAACCTCATGGAAGTGCGGGCCCGCGGCGGCGAGCTGATCGTGTTCGCCGATCCCGAATCCGACATCCAGCCAAGCGATGGCGTGACGGTGATCGCGATGCCCAAGCACGTCACCTACTTCCAGGCACCGGTGGTCTACACGGTGCCCCTGCAACTTCTGGCCTATCACGTCGCCATCCTCAAGGGCACGGACGTCGATCAGCCGCGGAACCTGGCAAAGAGCGTGACGGTGGAGTGAGCGCTGCGTCTTGCTACGCTGCTCGTTTGCCCACCAGCTTTGCATTCAGGTCGTACGCATCTGCTGATGTGATCTGCACATCGGCCCAGTCACCGACCTGGACACTGCCGGGCTTGTCGATTCTCACGATGCCGTCGATCTCCGGCGCGTCAGCTTCGCTACGGGCGATGGCCGTGCCACCTGCCACCTCATCCACGAGAACGCGCAGCTTGCGTCCGACGCGCTGCGCGAGACGCGCGCTGCTGATCGCTGCCGCCAGCTCCATGAAGCGGCCGTAACGCTCCTCCTGGATCTCGGCAGGCACGTGATCGGGCAGGGCGTTGGCGCTCGCACCCTCCACGGGGGAGTATTTGAAGCAGCCGACACGATCGAGCTGCGCCTCGCGCAGCCACTCGAGCAGCTCCTCGAATTCGGCCGCGGTCTCACCGGGGAAACCGACGATGAATGTGCTGCGCAGGACGAGATCCGGACATTGGTTGCGCCAGCGCCGGATGCGCTCCAGCGTGTCCGTGCCGTGAGCCGGACGCCGCATGCGCCTCAACACGCTCGAGCTGCCATGTTGGAAAGGGATGTCGAGATACGGAAGTATGCATCTCTCGGCCATCAGTGGCACGACCTGATCCACATGCGGATAAGGGTACACATAATGCAGCCGGATCCAGGCACCCAGTGAGCCCAGGCCGCGGGCGAGATCGATGAAACGCGTCTGGTAAATTTCCTCGCGCCACATCGCCTGGGCGTAACGAATGTCCGCGCCGTAGGCGCTCGTATCCTGCGAGATGACGAGCAACTCCTTCACGCCCGCATGCACGAGGCGCTCGGCCTCACGCAGCACGTCATCGATGCGGCGACTCGCGAGGCGTCCGCGCATCGAGGGGATGATGCAGAAGGTACACTTGTTGTTGCAGCCCTCCGAGACCTTCAGGTAAGCGTAATGTCGCGGTGTGAGGCGCACGCCCTGGGGCGGAAGCAGATCGAAAAACGGGTCGTGCCGCGGCGGCAGGTGCTGGTGAACGGCCTCGAGAACGTCCTGGTAGGCGTGCGGCCCCGTCACTTTGAGCACGCGTGGGTGGCGCTCGAGAATGCGTTCGGGACGAGCGCCGAGGCACCCTGTCACGATCACACGCCCGTTGCGCTCGAGCGCCTCCCCGATTGCATCGAGTGACTCGTCGACCGCCGCATCGATGAAACCGCAGGTGTTGACGACCACGACGTCGGCTGACTCGTACGTGGGCGAGACTTCGTAACCTTCCGCGCGCAGGTGGGTCAGGATGCGCTCGGAATCCACCAGTGCCTTGGGGCAGCCCAGGCTGACGAAGCCGATCTTGGGCACACGGGAAATGCGGGCGCGGGACATGCAATGACAGTGACGGGGGCGAAGGCCCTGAGAAAAAGGGTCGCTATGCTAACACCAGCGGTGGCCGCTGCGCCGGCTACTGCGTGCCCGCCGGCTACCGCCCGCCGGCTACTGCGTGCCCGGGGTGAAGCCGCTGGTTCCGCTCGAATGCGTGGCCGGCGCCTCGGCCGAGACGTCCTTCACCTGCTGCAGCTTCGCCAGAGCGCAGAACAGCGCCAGCGTGGCGAGCGGCATGGCGAGCCAGGGCCAGATCGCCGGCCGGCGTTCCGATCCCCTGAGTCTGTTGGAAGAGTTGGCGACCACACCGCGCAGCCTACCGCCTTAGGCTTGCGAGCGACAATAGCCGGGCACGGGGCACGGGGGCGCGGTGCGGGACCGCTCAGTGGCTCACACTCCGTGGGGAAATCGCGCCACGGCGCCCCCCGGGTGCCGTTTGGCGCGCCAGAGGCTCTCCAGCAGCCGGGGATCGACGGATTGCACGCTGCCCACCAGGGGGGGCAGGCCGAGGCGGCGCAGGCTGCCACTGAAGGCACGCCGCAGCGGGCTGACCTGAAACGCGAACAGGGGACGCTCCCGCCAGTCGGGCGGCCACATCACGCGGCTGCGGAAGGCGGGTGCGCCAGCCAGCTTCAGCTCCAGTGAGCATCCCATCCGCACGCTGAGCCATTGCAGGGCATCGTTGCGCCCTTCAGCGTACAGTGAGCCTTCGACCCAGCGCCCCTGGATATCCGTCACGAAACACAGGTGCCAGCGCTCATCCCGCGCCCCGTCCTCGCTCGTGGCCTCCCCCAGCAAGAGGATCTGCTCGGCGATCAACTCCCACCGGCCGAGGCCCTCGCTCGCATAGCGCAGCGTCGTACCCTGGACCGTAAAGCGATCTGTCGGTTCGGCGGCGTACATGGCCCTCCGCGATCGCGCTGCGCTCAGCGCCCGTACAGGGCAACGATCTGCGCTTTGCCCAGCGAGTTGGCATGGACGTTGAAGCCGATCAACGCTGCGGTGGCATCCTTCGGCACCTCGAGTTTCGCTACTTTCAGCGCGAACAGCTGGAAATGGTAGTGATGCGGCGCACCCGGCGGTGGACAGGGACCACCATAACCCACTGTGCCGTAATCGGTGCGGCCCTGCATGGCGCCCGCGGGCAGCAGATGTTTGCCAGCCTCGCCCGCGCCGGCGGGCAGCGAGGTGACACTCGCCGGAATGTCGTAAACGATCCAGTGCCACCAGCCGCTTCCGGTCGGTGCGTCGGGATCGTACACGAGCAGTGCGAAACTCTGGGTGCCGGCCGGCGGATTGCGCCAGGACAGTGCGGGCGACACGTTGGCGCCCTTGCAGCCGAATGAGTTGAATACCTGTCGGTCTGGAATGGTCCGACCTTCCGCGATATCCGCACTGGTCAGCGTAAACGGGCCGTTCGCCTCCCGCGCTGTCTTCGGCGTATCCTCGGCCGTTGCCGGAGCGCTGCCCGCCCCGCCTACCAGAGCGCTGGCGAGGACGGTCACCCCCGCCCAGAAGCGCGCAGCTCGTGCGTCAATCGTTTCGGTTCGCATCGCTCGCCACCTTCGAATGAAACTTCTTGCGGATGCACAGTGTGCCGGGATGGCGGCCACTCGCGCAAACCGCAGCTGCCGGCTATCCGCGCCGGCGCCTCGTACGCCCATAATCAGCGCTTCCGATCCCCGTTGCGGATCCGAGGGGCACCGAGACGATGAGCTTCGATCGCGAATACTATGAGCGTTACTACTACGATCCGCGCACCGCGGTGACGGGGCGTCATGAGATGGGGGGCCGGGCGCGGCTGATTGCCGCCTATACCCAACATGTGTCGGTGCCGGTACGACGCATCCTGGATGCAGGCTGCGGGACCGGGCTGCTGCGGGCACCGCTGAAGCGCTATCTGCCGAAGGCCACTTATACGGGCATCGAATCCAGTGGCTACCTTTGCGGGCATTACGGCTGGCAACGGGCGGCGATCGAATCCTTCAGGAGCGTGCAGCCCTATGACCTCGTCATCTGCTACGACGTGCTGCAGTACCTGGATCGCGCCACCGCGGCGCGCGCGCTGCGCAATCTCGGCCGCCTGTGTCGCGGCGTGTTGTACTTCACGGCGCTCACGCGCATCGATTGGCAACATAACTGCGATAGGGAGCGCACGGATGCGGATGTCTTTCTGCGCAGCGCAAGTTGGTACCGCACGCATCTGCAGCGCAGCTTTCGCGAGGTGGGTGCGGGTTTCTGGCTGCGGCGTGGCGCGCCCATCGCCGTGTGGGAGCTGGAGTCAGTCTGATCCGGCGCCTGCACACGAGGTGCGCCGATAGCTCTGCAGGCGCCGGCGAAACAGCGGATAAGCCGGCAATCCGAGCAGGATCAGCACGAGCGTCGCCGCCGATTCCGCCGGCCGCGTGATGAGCGCATTCACGACGATCCAGGCCATCACCAGCACGAAGACGAGCGGCACGAAGGGGTAGCCGGGGACGCGGTAGGGTCGGGGCGCCTGCGCGCGTTTGCTGCGCAGGATGATCACGGACAACACGACCGGTATCCAGAAGACTGCATACGACAGCACGGCCATGTTGGTCAGCTCATCGAACGTGCCGGAGGCAGCCAGCAAGGCTGCCCAGAGGCTGACCAGCGCGATGGAGAATACCGGTACGCGGCTGCGGGGGTTCAACCGCGCAAACCGCTCGAAGAACAGTCCGTCGACTGCTGCGGCATACGGCACGCGCGCGCGCGCCAGGATGGTCCCGTTCAGGGCCCCGACACACGAGAGCAAAAAGATCAGCGAGGCGATCGGCGCTGCGCGCGAGCCGAGGAAGGTCTGCACGGCTCTTGCGGCGAGCGAGGGCGCCTGCGGGTAGGCGGTGGAGTTGGAACTGGCGACCTCGGCAAACGGCAGCGCATACAGATAGGCGACGTTCACCACCAGATAGACCGCGAGCACCAGCAGCGTGCCGCCGATGATGGCCCGCGGCAGATTGCGTTCGGGCTGCCGCACTTCGCTTGCGGCCATCGGCAGGAACTGCCAGCCGCTGTATGCCCACAGCGCAGCGAAGATGGCCGCGCCGAAGCCGCTCAGGGTCCCGGCGGCACCTGCCGCTGCGCTGCTGCCGCCTGTGGCTGCGGCGAGATGGGTCCAGCTGCCCGCAGCTCCGCACGCAAACACACCCAGCGCGACGGCGAGAATGGAGGTGACCTTGGCGACCGTCAGGATGGTCTGCACGCGGCCACTGAGCAGCACACCGGCGCAGTTGATCAGTCCGAACAAGGCGATGATGCCGACGGCAATGAGCTGGCGTACCCCTAGCGCGAGGGTGAACGATGCGCCGAAAACGTGCAGCGTGCGCTGCACCCAGGCTCCATCGAGGTGATAGATGTCGCCAACGAAGATCGCGACCGCCGCGCCGTACGCGGCAATGCTGGCGCCGCCGACGAGAAAACTGTTGAACACGTAGAGAAAGCCCGGCACGTCGCCGAACGCGGCACGCAGGTATACGTATTCGCCCCCCGCCTGCGGCAACAGCGCCCCGAGTTCCGCAAAGCTCAATGCACCGAACATGGCGATCAGGCCTGCCACGGCCCACGCGCCGAGCACCAGTGCAGGGGTGGCAACCGCCTGCGCCATGACGGCGGTTTTGAGAAAAATGCCGGTGCCGATGGTGATGCCGACCACCAGCGAGGTGGCGTGCACGAGCGTCAAACCCCGGCGCGGCTCGATGGCGGCAGGGGCGACGGCAGGGACGGAAGGCGTAGAATCCCGCATCGGTTCGGGCGACTCCATGAGCTTCAAAGACCATTTCTCGCGCTTGGCCGCGCAGTATTGCGCGTTTCGCCCGTCCTATCCCGCATCGCTGTTCGAGTACCTCGCGCAGGTGTGCGCCGCGCGGCGCTTTGCCTGGGATTGCGCCTGCGGCAGCGGACAGGCGACCGTCGGCCTGGTGCCGCACTTCGCGGCCGTGCTCGGCACGGATGCCAGCACACAGCAGCTTTCCAGGGCGCCCCCCCATCCCCACGTGAGCTACCGTGTCGCGCCCGCGGAAGCGAGTGGCGTACCGCCTGACTCGGTCGATCTGGTCGTCGTGGCCCAGGCGCTGCACTGGTTGCCGCTCGAACGCTTCTATCGGGAAGTCGAGCGCGTGCTGCACGCATCTGGGGTACTCGCCGTGTGGTCGTATGGCTCGCTGCACGTCGAGGGGGATGGAATCGATACCCTTCTGCAGCATTTCTATCACGACATCGTCGGCCCGTACTGGCCGGCTGAGCGCCGGCTCGTCGAAGCGGGCTACCGCGCTCTACCCTTTCCGTTTGCGCCGCTCGAGCCGCCCGCATTCCAGATGCGCGAGCAATGGCCGCTTGCGCATCTGCTGGGCTATCTGCGCACGTGGTCGGCCACCGGGCGCTATGTCGAAGTGAGCGGCACGGATCCGGTCATCGCCCTCGAGAACCGCGTGGCCCCGGTGTGGGGACCACCGGAAACGGCGCGGCGGGTGACGTGGCCGCTGTCGTTGCGGGTGGGACGGAAATGCTGATGCGTGCGCGTTGCCAGGACAGCAGGCGCTGCCGCCGCCGGCTTTCCGGTACCGGACCTTGACGCCCGACGTACGCACCGTTGCCGCGTTTTGCGGTCGCCTGAGCTGCCGTCGTGACGCGCCGCCACTCGATCTGACACTCATGGGCTATACGCTGGATCGCCCGGATGAGCTGGTGAGCGTCGCTTTCGCGGGCAGCTCGCTCGAGAGCCTGCCCGAGGTCCTCGAGGATGCCACGATCGAGCGCCTCGATGCGACTCACTTCCGTATCCGCGGCAACGGCGGCGAATGGGAGTTCGCGGCGGCAAGTTGTCATGTGCACCGGGATGTATCCGCGCGCTTCTATGCGGCGATTCCGCCGCGCATCGTGCCCTGGAGTAAACGGCTGTTCTGGCGTCTCATGCTGGCTGTGGCCGCAAACCCGCTGGGCGTGCGGCTGCTGCGGGCGATGCGGCGTTGACGAGGCGCTGACGGGAAGTCAGGTACGATGCCACTCATGCTCTATGCGCTTGCCTTCGCTGCAGGTCTGGTCCTGACGATCCAGGTGGGAGTGAACTCCACGCTGCGCCAGGCGGTGGGCAGCCCTGCGATGGCGGCGCTCGCAAGCTTTGCCGTTGGACTCGTGGGGCTGCTGGCATTCCTGCTGCTCACCCGCGCCAGCTGGCCGGACAGGGCGGCTCTGTGGTCTGCGCCCGGCTGGGCATGGGCAGGTGGGCTGCTGGGAGCGTTCTACGTGGCCACGACGATCATCGTCGGTCCGCGCCTCGGGGCCGCATCGTTGCTCGCGTTATGCGTGCTCGGCCAGCTCCTGGCTTCGCTCGTCGTCGATCACTTCGGCTGGATCGGCTTTCCCCAACATTCGATCTCGCTCGCGCGACTCGCCGGCGCCGCCCTGCTGTTCGCCGGAGTCGTGCTGATCGTGCGCTGAACTCACGAGCTCGGGGAGCGCAGCTCGAGAACGTCGGCCGCCGCGGGCACCGGCCGCCGCGCCCCGAGCAGGGATGCATACGTACTTGTCTGCAGGTGAAAGACCTGATTCCAGGTGAATCGCTGCAGCACGCGCGCCCGTGCGGCTGCCCCGATCGCCTGCAGATCGCGCTCGTAGAGTGCGGCAATCGCCTCCGCCATGCTGCGCGCATCGTTCGGCCTGGCGAGCATTCCCACGCTGTCGTCGACGAACTCGGGAATGGCGCTGGCCTGCGTCGCGACTACGGGCCGTCCGCAGGCCATGGCCTCCAGAATGACGAGCCCGAAGGTTTCCTTCGCTCCGGCGTGTACCAGCGCATCCGCTGATGCGAGCCACTGCGCCAGCTCGCGACTGTCGCGACAGTAAGGCAGCATGGTGATGTTCGAAGTCGGACGCGCCACGCGATCCCCGCCGATCAGCAGCAGATGGTAGGGACGGCCCAGTCGGGCGAATGTCTGCAGCAGCATCGGCAGATTTTTTTCGCCGGCGAAACGGCCCGCGTAGACCAGGACTCTGGCATCGCACGCCAGCCCGAGTCGCTGTCGAAGTCCGGGCGTGCGCCGCCGCGGACAGAATACTTCCGTATCCACGCCCAATGGTTGATGCATCGTGTGGTATACGCCGAGCTCGTTCAGGAAGGCGCACATGAAGCGGCTCGGCGCGAATACGACATCGAAGCGGTCGTAAAGCCAACGCACGTAACGCCCCAGTACGCGCTCGCTCACACTTCCAACACGACGGCCGATGATCTGCGGCAGATTGGAGTGATAGAACGCCGCGATCGGAATGCCCCGCTGTCGCGCCACGTGGGCCGCGCACCACGCGGGATGGAAGGCATCGCCGGCTTCGATGATGCCGGGCTCGAGTTCCGCCAGCAGCTGCGTCCAACGCCGCGGGTTCAGCGGCAGACGATAGTTGAAGGTGCCCACGACCGGCACGCCCGCGAGCGTGCTGATCCCGCCCCGCTCGAAATGATCCTCCGGCCCGGGAACCACCAGCGTGTGCTCCCAGGACGTGTGGGCACGCAGCCATGCATGCTTGGCGTTCAGGTAGCGTTTGACGCCACCGCTCGTGGGTGAGTAGAACAGGGTCGTATCGACGAGATGCATCGGATTCACTGACGTCTTGCGACCCATTGCTCACTAGCAAGCTCCGGGCCCGCATTGCACCTGCCGGAAGTTGCGCTGTCAAGCGCGCCGCAGCGGCAATCCGCTCAACCCAGGGCGGCGTTGAGTACGGCGTGCTCCACCGGTTTCACGAGGTGCGCATCGAAGCCAACGGCGGCGGTACGCTGACGGTCATCGGGCTGTCCGTACCCCGACAATGCAACCAGGCGCGTCGCACGCAGCTGCGGGTCTGCACGGATTGCCCGCGCAACGGCGAAACCATCGACCTCGGGCATTCCCAGATCGAGGATCATCACCGTCGGCAGGAACTCGTTCGCCGCTGCCAATGCCTCGCGGCCGCCATGCGCGATCCGCACTTCGTGACCGCCGAACGCCAGCATGGCGCCGAGGGTCTCCGCGGCATCGACGTTGTCATCGACCACGAGTATGCGTTGATGGGCCGCCGATTGCTCGCTTGGCCGCGATACGGCCAGCGGAGCGCTGGGCGCAGCCGTCAGCGGCAACTGCAATACGAACTCGCTGCCACTGCCGGGTCCTTCGCTGTTGGCGGTGAGCACGCCGTTGTGCAGTTCCGCGATGCTACGCGCGAGACTCAGACCAACGCCGAGGCCCCCCTGCACGGCATGCGTTGATCCCGCCTGCGCAAACAGCTCGAAGACACCGTTGAGCGCAGCGGCAGTCATGCCGATTCCCGTATCGCGCACGCTGACGGTGACATGTCGCGCACGGCGTGCCGCCGTGAGCGTGATACGCCCGTGCTCGTCCGTGTATTTCGCGGCGTTGTTCAGCAGATTGGCGAGCAGTTGCGGCAGGCGGATGCGGTCCGCATCGACCCAGAGCGTCTCTCGCGGCAGCACGATTTCGAGCTCGTGATGCCTTGCATCGATGACCGGTCGCGCGAGCTCCACGGCGCTCTCGACCATGTCGGCGAGGGCGACGCGCCTGAGTTCCAGCACGATCTTGCCGGAGCGGATCCGTGCGACATCGAGCAGATCGTCGACCAGCCGCACCAGGTGGCGCAGCTGCCGCTCCATCAACTGGCGTGCATGGCTGAGCAACTCCTGGTTGCTACCGCCGAGTGCGAGCAGTTGCAGTCCGTTCTGCAACGGCGCGAGCGGATTGCGTAACTCGTGGCCGAGTACTGCCAGGAACTCGTCCTTGCGCCGATCCGCTGCCGCGAGCTCCTCCGCCTGGCGCGCCAGGCGCTCCTCGCTTTGTCGCAGCCGTGCGTAATCCTCGCTGCGTCGACGCTCGGCACGGTTGCGCTCTGCGGTGGCGGCCCCCAAAAAAAGCCCGGTCACCGAGACCACGGCCATGAAGATGGCCACCTGCAGCAGGTTCGCGCCGATGTCAGGAGTGACGAATGGTCCGCGCCCTTCGAGCGTTGCCACGATCGTCACGAGCATCGCGCCAAACACCAACAGGGCGGCCGCGTGCTGCCCGAGCCGCAGGGCCGCCCACAGCACTGCGGGGAAGATCAGATAATGAACCGGATAGGGAATGCTCGTGCCGTGGTCCACGAATACCGCGACACTCAACATCAGCATCGCGCCCAGCAGCGCGATTGCTTCCGGCAAGCGCTGCAGACGCCAGCCATGGCGCGCCTGATCGGCCCACACGAACAGAAAGGGCGCCGTCACCAGATTGCCGATGGCATCGCCGATCCACCACATCGACCACAGTGAGCTGAACGTGCTCCAGCGCGCCGTGCCCGTCAGGCACAGGCTCAGTACACCGATCGTGGCACTCACGAGTGTGCTGAGGCAGGCTCCGAGCAGAAAGATGGATGCCACATCGTGCAGCCGGCGCAGGGAGGGCTGAAAACCAACACGCTGCAGCAGCGCAGCGCCGACCAGCGCCTCGAGGGTGTTTCCCGCAGCGATGCCCAATGATGCGATGACGGGGGTCGCATTCAAGACGTTCGCCGCGAACGCTCCGAGCGCAATGGCCGGCCAGAACTGCCCGCCGCGCAGCACGAGCAGCGCAAGCGCGACTCCGGTCGCCGGCCAGATGATGGAGACCTGGCGTGAGACCACCGCCAGCTCCAGACCGAGTTTGGCCACGACGAAGTAGAACAGTGCCGCAGCCAGCATCTCCAGCGCCAAAGCGGGCCGGGGGGCCATCCACATTCTGGACGCTTGCGTGGCCATCGCTCTCCTGGCGTTCCCGCCGGGTGTGCCCGCGAAAATCGCAGGCGCGCCCGATGTTACGAAGGGCGGCCGGCCCTGACAATGCGCGTAGCCGCCAGACGACAGTACGGGACCGTCAGGCGGCGCTCGCCGCATCCGGCGCCAGCGCCGGCGGCTGGGGCAGGTCCTCGCGGATCACGGCAATGAACGCCAGCAGTTCCGCTGCATTGGCGAAGCGCTCCTCGCGGGACTTCGCCAGCAGCTTCGATAACAGCCGCGCATGGCAGGCAAGGCCCTGCGGCAGTTGCGGCACCGGCGCATGCACGTGCTGCTGCAGAACGTCCATCGCCGAGCTGCCGGTGTAGGGCTTGCGGCCGGTCAGCATCTCGAAATAGATGATCCCGAGACTGTAGAAGTCGGAGCGGGCATCGAGCTGCTCGCCGAGTGCCTGTTCGGGGCTCATGTAGTACGGCGATCCACGCAGCACGCCCGTGCGGGTACTCGGTGTGCTTCCGTCGAGGGCTCGCGCCAACCCGAAGTCGATGAGTGCGACCACGTCGTTTTCGCGCAGCATGACATTCGGCGGCTTCAGATCGCGATGCAGCAAGCCGGCTTCGTGCACGACCTGCAAGGCGGCGGCGATCTGCTCGACGAAACCTACGGCCGCAAGCTCGCCCATGCCCTTTTGCATGCGTGCTTTCAGATCCCCGCGCGGCAGGTACTCCATGGCCAGATATTCGTAGCCGGCGTGGCTGCCGTAATCGTGGATCTGCACCACGCAGCGATGGCGGATCGCCGCGATCGCTTTGTATTCCCGTTCCAGCAGCTGTCGTCCCGCATCGTCCTCGCTCAAGGCCTTGCTGATCTTCAGCGCAACGTTCTGTCCGAGGGCGGTGCTGGTGGCGACGTACACGGCCGACTTGTCTGACTCCCCGAGAGTTGCATGGATCGTGTATCCGGGAATGAAATCGGCAGCCTTGGCCTCCCCCCCATGAGTCACCGCAGCGGTCGGGAGCTTGCCGGAAAGCTGACCGGCGGCGCTGCCGCCCGCGGTCGCGACTTCGGACTCTGCGCCCGGCTGTTCCAGTGCATCGTAGGTGCCGGAACGCGCACCCGTTGTGGTTGCATCACCTCGTTCGCCCTCGCGCAGCAGATTTGCGATGCGACGGGCCACGCGTCGTTCGATGCGCCGCAGCGCCAGTCGTACGCCCGCCTTCAGTCGCTCGGGCGTCAACAGCCGCTTCGGCAGATAATCCACCGCGCCAAGTTGCAAGGCACGAACCGCCGTCAATTCGTTGCCGTCTTCGGCAATCGCGATCACGGCAGGAGAGTCGGACCGCTCGCGCAGCAGGCGCAACGCGGCCAGACCCGGCGCCTCAGTGTCATCGGGACCCGAGCCGAAGGACACTGCAAGCAGTAACACGTCGCACTCCCGGTCGGAAACCGATTCGCTCCAGCGCGCGAAGTCCTCGACACTTTGCGCACAGACTTCGGCATCCGGGAACAGTGCGCCCAGATGATGCCGCAGCCATTCGCCGTAACGCGCATCGCGATCGACGATGAGCAGCCGGGAGGGCACGGTGGTGCGTTTGGCCATCAGCCCTCCAGCGCAAAACGCATATGCAGGTGCACGCTTTGCTGGACGGGATGGCCGTCGCGAATCACCGGCCGGTAGCGCCACTTGCGGACGGCATCCAGTGCGGCCCGGTCGAATACTCCAGCGGGCTCGGCCGCCGAGACCGTTGCGTTGGAGACGGACCCGTCGGTTTTGATGTCGAACGCGACTTCCACCCAACCGGTGAGGCCGCGCTCGCGTGCGCTGACTGGAAAGACCGGGGCGGTGTAATGGGTGAGTTGCAGCGTGGGTGCGGGCGATGGCGGTTGCGCCCCGGCTGGGAGCGCACGCGGCCCGTCCCCTGACTGCACGGGTTGGGCTCCAGGTGCAGTCAGTGCGGCTCCCGGCGGGGTGGCCTGCACCGGGGCGGCGGGCGGCTTGGCGGCCGCTTGTGGGCCGGCAACCACCTGTGGGGTGGCAACCGGCGGCGAGGTGGTGACCGGCGGCGAGGTGGTGACCGGCGGTGGGCCGCCAACCGGCACCGGGGCGGGCTGTGGCGCAGGTGCGGGAGACCCGGGCGTCGGGGCAGTCAGCGCCACCGGCGGTGCCTCGTGGGGTGCAACCGGCTGCAGCAGCGGCGCGTCATCCGCAGCTGCGGCAGGCGTCGGATCGGCACTTGCCGCACGGCGTGCCCGCGCCGCGAGCATCCGCTCGCGCTCCTTGCCGATATGGGTCGTGAGGAAAGCGGCTCCGACACTGTCCGGACTGATTGCGCGCGCCTGATCGGCCAGCCGTTGAGCCTCGCTGCTGTGATGCCGTGCGAGTTGGGTTTCCGCGGCGCTGAGCAAACGCTCGACGATGTGCTCGAGCCCTGCAGCTGCGCGCCCATCCTTCGGGTTACGCTGCTGCGCCTGCCGATACAGGTCGGCGGCACTCTGCCCCGGCGGAGCGAGCAGCGCGCCGGCGGCAAAGGCAGCCTGCGCCTGGCCGAGGAGATCTTCGAGCACTTCATCGTGCGCTGCGGCCGTGACGGCGGGCCGGGTGGAGGGGGCGACGCTCGCCACATCCGCCTGCGGCTTGCGCAGCGCCAGCCAGCCGATTACTCCGGCGAGCACTGCGACGGCGATACCGACCAGCACTGGCACGGAAGGTCCGCCCGCTGCTCCCGGGCGCGCTGCGCGGGGCGGCCCCGGGTCGTTCTCGAGGCCCCCCGCTTCCGCGTGTCTGCGCCAGGCGGCCTCCACGAACAGCTTGACCCGCTGATCGGACACCGGCTTGTGCAGAAAGCGGTACACGGTGCCATCTGCGATCTGCGCGGCGAGCGCGTTCTGGTACTCGCTTCCGCCCGCGACGATGAGCACGAGGTCCGGGAACTGGGCCTTCAGGTGTCCGACGAGTGGCGCGATGGGACTCGTCACGGCGGATGCATCGAGTATCACGACACCGGTGTGGCCGCCGGCGAGTCGGTCGGCCAGATCGGATGCCGCTCCCACCGCCAGCAGATCATGCTCGCCTGCGAATTCCCTCAGCGTGCCGATCAGTGTCGGATCGCGGCTCAGGACGACCAGGTTGTCGCGGCGCCCAAGCGGTGCGATCGGCGCGTCCTGGGCGGACGTGCCGACTGATTCTGGCACTGCTGAGCCAATCGCCAAGATAGGGCCCCTGGGGGTGCCGGGCGGGCCCCGATGGCCGCCCGCAAGCTGAATGACGATGACTCAGCCGTTGGACGCTTGTCGCTAGCGGGGGACGGATTCTGTGACCCTCGTCATCATCGGTCTGCGCGCGGATCGCCGGAGCGTCCCGGCGTGGCTCGAGGGCCCCGCCAGATGGGCCCCGAGGGTTCGGGTCCCTCAGGTCCTTAGGGCCGGCCGATCAGTCCCGCGGCAGGAGGAATCGCGCTCCGTTGTGCGACATCACCACCCCTTCGGGGATGATCTCTTCGACCTTCACGCCGGACTCCGGCAGCGAATCGCCCTCGCGCAGCTTGTGCATGTTGATGAGGGCAAAACGGTCCTGCGGCCGCGGTGCATACACATGCAGATCCAGGCGCAACTGTGGCAGGTTGGCGCCCGGGGCAAGCGCTGCGTCCTGGTACAGCGGATAGCCACTTTCCGTACCGCGCCTGACGTGCCCCTTCAGCCCCGGCATCGGCAGGGCATCGGTGGCTGGCGCGTAATCGTCCGGGTTACCCGTGGACGTCGGCGCACCGGATTCGCCATCGCCAGCGCCTTGTTGCGCACCGGAGAGCGTGGGCTCCTGCTTCGCGCCGGCACTATGTTCAGCACTGGCGACCGGGGCCGCTGCCGCAGCCAAGGGGGCCGCCGAGGGCGCAGCCTGCGCGGCAGCGTGCGCGGCGCCCGTGCTCGCTGCTGTCGCCGCACCGGGCGGGGAAATCGCCGGGGCCACCGCGCTCGGCGTGGCGGCAATGTGGGCAGGCGTCGCTGCGGCCGCGGGCGGCTCCTGAGCTCGCGAGGCATGACGCAGCAGCAGCCAGCCCACGATGACCGCGTTCACGCCCAGCAGCAGTACGAGGGCCACCGCCCACAGGGGAAATCGCACCTTGGGAGGGGCGATCCGCACTTCGAACAGCGCCGGGCCGCTCTGCCGCTGCCGGTCGCTTTCCGATTTCTTCAACGCGTCGAGGATGAATGACATCGGTCAGCTGCCGTGAGTGTCGGCCAGATAAAGCAGCGGCGAGCCCGGCGGCGCGACCGCGCTTGCGAGCACGATCTGGGTCTGCACGCCGGCGATGCCATCGACGGCCAGGCGGTGGCGGCGCTGAAACTCACGCACCAACCGGGTGAGATCGGCATCGAACACGTCACTGACCGGACCGTCCGCCGGCGTGCCGGCCACTCGCTGCAGGCTCTCTCGCAACCAGCGCACGTCATCGCCGCGCATCCCCGGTGAGAGCGCCTTGACCTGGCTGGTCGCCGGACGCCACAACATCACGAAATCGCCGAACCAGTAGCGCGACAACTCTCCGATCGTGACGTCATGGCTGCCCCCGCCGAGATCGATGCTCGCATGCTCATCATCGAGCGCCGTGAGGACCACCTGGTGGCTCGCGCCGGCATCATCGCTCAGCATCAAAATCGCGGGCCGGTTGTACAGACGCAATTGGCCAAATGAGCCACGTTGATTCAGGCACTCGAGTCCGTGCGTCACGGCCTGGGTACAGGGATCGACGCTTGCGGGCGCGTAGCGGATGCGCCAAAGGCCGAACAGCTTGCCAAAGGCGCTGTCCGTATCGGTCTCCGCGGCATTCTTCGCAAGCAGTTCCGTCAGCTCGTGGCCCGACAGCGCGGATCCCCCGCCGGCCTGCGCGCCGTTCGCGCCAGGCGATCCGGTCCGCGTCACCGTTGGCCCGGACAGCCCCGCACGAGTGATCGGTCCCACCGCCGAGGCCGCCGCTGCGCGGGCCCCCTGCGCACTGTGGGCGGCGGCGGTCGAGGCGCCGACCTGCATCGCGCGCCAGGGATGCAGGCTCGCAAGCAGCACCAGGGAAATGGCGAGCGCCACGGCGGTGGCGCAGGTCGCCAGCCACGGCAGCCATTGAGGCAGGAAACGTCGTCCGAAGACTTCAGAGGCGGCGCGCCGAACGAGTGCGCCGGTGATGCGGTGGTGATCGGTCGAATAGCCCCCGAGCAGCGCGCGATCGCACACGACGTTGATCACGCGCGGCACTCCGCCCGAGAGCCGATACACTTCCGCGAGCGCCCCGGAGGCGAAGATGTCCGTGGTCGCCCCCGCCACTCGCAGGCGATGCCTGATGTAAGCAATCGTCTCATCATGCGTCAGCGGGTTGAGGTGGTAGCGTCCGGTGATGCGCTGCGCGAGCTGCCGCAGCTCATTGCGGGCCAGCAGGTCCCGCAGCTCCGGCTGGCCGATCAGGATGATCTGCAACAGTTTCTGGGTGTTGGTTTCCAGGTTGGTCAGCAGGCGCACCTGCTCGAGGACCGCCGGCGCCAGGTTCTGCGCCTCGTCCACGACCACGACCACGCGCCGGCCGGCGGCATGCGCGCGCAGCAGGTAGGCGCTGAGGATGTCCACGAGATCCTTCAGACTCTCGGTGGCCGAATCGGGTACGCCGATACCGAGCTCCTCGCAGATCGTGAGCAGAAACTCGGTGGCGGTCATTCTCGGGTTGAGGATCAGCGCGATTTCGGCGTTCTTCGGCGTCTGCGCGAGGAGCGAACGCACGACCGTCGTCTTGCCCGTGCCGACCTCGCCGGTGAGTTGCACGAAGCCACCGGCCTCGGTGATCCCGTAAAGCAGATGAGCGAGAGCTTCGGCGTGGCGCTCGCTCAGAAACAGATAGCGCGGATCGGGCGTGATCGCGAAGGGTTTCTCGTTGAGTCCGAAGAAGGACAGGTACATGGGGCGATGCTACTTGAAAGGACGTCCGGCCCGCTCGTACCCGAACGGTGCACCCTGAGATGCGCGCTCAAGGTGAGTGCAGACCAGCCTGCGGCCGGGAAGTTTCGTACCGGCCATCCGCTGCAGCACCGTGAGCTTGCCGAGCGTGCGCATCAAGCGACATGCACGCTGGTTCGCGCCGGTGCCGGTGCCGGCGTCTGTGCGAGCGGCACCGCCTTCGTGCCCAGTTCGTGCTGGGCAAAATCATCCACGCTGATCAACTCGAGCAGCTTGCGATCGTACTCGCGCAGCGCGGCCGCTTCGGCTTCCGTGATGATGCCCGCGGCCAGGGCCTGTTGGATCTGCTCCGGCAACTCCAGTGCCGTGACCTGCCCGGTCTTGATCCCCTCGACGCGGATGCGTTTCTCGAGCGGTTCCGTCGCCTCCGCGAGCAGCAGCGCCTCCTGCAGCAGGCCCAGAGGGTTGGTCGGCTCGAGCGTCCAGTAGATGCCGTGGGCCAGCAGCTCGCGTGACTGCGTGGAGTTGGTGACGAGCGCCGCCACGCTGCGGGCGAGCCGATCGCCGGGAGCGGAGTAGGTGCGGCCGCGCGGAAAGATGCACAGGCGCATCACACCGGCGAGCAGCCGGTTGGGAAAATTGCGCAGGAAGCCATGCATCTGCTCCTGGGCGTGATACAGAAGATTGCGGCAGGCCCATTCGACGATCGGCAGATCCTCGCTGCGCCGGCCCTGATTCTCATGATGCTTGAGCACCATGGAGGCGAGGTACATGCACGAGAGCACATCGCCGAGGCGGGCGGAGAGGTTTTCCTTCTTCTTCAGGTAGCCGCCGAGGGTGAGCATCGCGACGTCCACGGCAAATGCGAACGATGCGCTGAAGCGCACGATGTGCTGGAAGTAACGTGCGGTGCCGCCCGCCACCGGCGCGCGGGTGAAACGCGCATGGGTGAGTGCCATGACGAATGAGCGTACGGCGTTGGAGATCGTGAAGCCGATATGCGAGAACAAGGCGCGATCGAACTCCTCCACGCCCCGCCCCCGATCCGGATTGCGCGCCGCATTCATCTCGCGCAGCACGAATGGATGGCAGCGCACCGCGCCCTGGCCGAAGATAATGAGGCTGCGGGTGAGGAGGTTCGCCCCCTCGACGGTAATCGCCACGGGGACGGCCGCATATCCGCGGGCGAGGTAGTTGCGCGGTCCGAGACAGATTCCCTTGCCGCCGTGCACGTCCATGGCATCGTTCGCCACCTGGCGTCCCATCTCCGTGACGTGATATTTGAGCATCGCCGAGGGCACGGAGGGCTTCTCGCCGCCATCGATCGCTCCTGCGGTGACCGAACGTCCCGCATCCATCGTGTAGGTCAGGGCGGCCATGCGCGCGATCACCGCTTCCACCCCTTCGAACCGGCCGACCGGCATGTTGAATTGACGGCGGATGCGGGCATATGCACCGGTCGCCCACACGCCCGCTTTCGCCCCACCGGTCGCATTCGAGGGGAGCGAAATGCAGCGCCCGACGGAAAGCTGCTCGACCAGCATCCGCCAGCCGGAGCCTGCCATCTTCGTGCCTCCGATGATCACATCGAGCGGCACGAACACATCCTTGCCCTGGATCGGACCGTTCTGGAACGGCACGTTGATGGGGAAGTGGCGCCGTCCGATCGTGACCCCGGGCGTATTGCGCGGAATCAGCGCGCAGGTGATGCCGATATCGGCTTTGCCGCCGAGCAGTCGCTGCGGATCGAACATGCGAAACGCGAGGCCGATCACCGTCGCGACCGGAGCCAGCGTGATGTAGCGTTTGCTGAAGTTCAGCCTGAGACCGATGATCTCGCGCCCCTGCCACATGCCGCGCGTGACGAGCCCGGTGTCGGGAATGGAGGCGGCATCGGAGCCGGCGCGCGGTCCCGTAAGGGCAAAACACGGAATCTCCTCGCCCCGCGCCAGCCGCGGCAGGTAGTAATCCTTCTGTTCCGGGGTGCCGTAATGATTCAGCAGCTCCGCAGGACCCAGGGAGTTCGGCACGGCGACGGTGGAGGAAGCGGTCGCCGAGCGACTGGCGATCTTCACCAGCACGCACGAATGCGCATACGCCGAGAACTGCAGTCCGCCGTACTTGCGCGGGATGATCATCGCGAAGAAGCCCTTCGCCTTGAGAAACTCCCACACCTGCGCTGGCAGATCGCCGAGCTCGTGCGTGATCTTCCAGTCATCGAGCATGCGGCACAGCTCCTCGCAGGGGCCATCGAGAAAGGCCTGCTCCTGAGCGGAGAGCTGCGGCGGCTGCGCGCTGAGCAGCTTCGACCATTGCGGTGCGCCGCTGAACAGCTCCCCATCCCACCAGACGGTACCCGCTTCGAGCGCTTCCCGTTCCGTCTGCGACATCGGCGGCAACAGCTTCCGGTAAGCCTTCATGAAGCGGCGCGTGAGCAGCACTTTGCGCAGTGGCCGCAGGTTCATGAGCCACAGCAGCGCGAGCAGTGTCCACAGAAATCCCTTCCAGATGTCGGCGGTCGCACTCCAGCCGCCGAGCACCGTGTAAGCGACCAGCAACACGGTGAACGTTGCCGTGAAGGCCAGCAACGACAGCCGCCGGTAGGCGAGAAAGAAGATCGCAGCGATGAACAGCAGGGTGATGACCCCGCCGACCTGGGTCACCGCGTAGGCGGCCGCTGCCACCAGCAGAAGGGTGATGATCGCCCCGAGCATAGGATCTTCCTTGCGTTGACCGACGAATCTGCCGATACGTCATCAGCGTGCGCGCGGCCACGCCGGAGAGTCAACCAAGGATCAACACACCGCCTCAGCCCAGCAGCGCGCTGACGCCCTCACGCTCCTCACGCAGCTCGGCGTCCGTGGCATCCATGCGCTCACGGCTGAATGCATCGATGGGCAGTCCCTGCACGATCTCGTAGCGGCCGTCTTTGATCGTCACCGGAAATGAGTAGATGACACCTTCGCGGATGCCGTAGCTGCCATCGGCGGATACCGCCATGCTCACCCAGTCGCCCGATGCGGTGCCGTGAAACCAGTCGTGCACGTGGTCGATTGCTGCGGAGGCTGCGGAGGCTGCGGAAGAGGCGCCACGGGCCTTGATGATCGCCGCGCCACGCTGCTGCACCACGGGGATGAAGGTGTCCGTGAGCCAGCTCGGCTCGAGCAGCGATTTGGCAGGCTTGCCGTTCACCAGCGCGTGGCTGACATCCGGGTACTGGGTGGCGGAGTGGTTGCCCCAGATCGTCATGCGACGGATGGCCGTGACATGCACGCCCGTTTTCGCGCCGAGCTGCGTCAGGGCGCGGTTGTGATCGAGGCGGGTCATTGCGGTGAAGCGCCGCGGATCGAGGTCTTTGGCGTTGGCCTGCGCGATCAGCGCGTTGGTGTTGGCGGGATTACCGACGACGAGCACTTTGACGCAGCGATCGGCCACCTCGTTGAGCGCTTTTCCCTGGCCCGAGAAGATCTGGGCGTTGGCCAACAACAGATCCTTCCGTTCCATGCCGGGTCCGCGCGGCCGCGCCCCCACCAACAGGGCGGCGTGACAGTCGCGAAAGGCGACCCGGGCATCGTCCGTCGCGACCACTTTGTTCAGGGTCGGAAAGGCGCAGTCGGTCAGCTCCATGACCACTCCCTGCACGGCCGCAAGTGCCGCTGTGATCTCCAGCAGGTGCAGATTGACCGGCTGATCGGCGCCGAGCAGCTGCCCAGAGGCGACCCGGAAGGCGAGGGCATAGCCGATCTGACCGGCCGCGCCGGTGATCGCCACGTTCAGGGCTGGCTTCATGAGGGCCCTCCATCGTGCAGGTAAGGGGGCGGGGATTTTACTCCAACCTTTTCCAGCACCCCTGCCTCCAATCGGGGCACAGGTCAGGCCCGGATGGCTTGCCGCGATCCGGCCGCCATAAATAACTTGGTGGTATGGCTTGACACCTGTGTAGTGATGTAGTTAGATAGCACACCATCACATCGGGACCTGCATAGGGCGGATCCCAGCACCAACGAGGAGAGCGACATGACCGCAACCACCCTGATCCGAGCCTTCACCTGTGGCGCCGCTGCACTTGCCCTGACCGCCATCTTCAGCTTGAGCTTCGTGCATTCCACGGCGCAGGCCCCGTGGGGGATCACTGAGTCCTCCAGCCCCGTGATGGCCCACAACTCGACCCACCAGCGGCACGTGCTGTTCGGGCAGTCCCTGCCTGCTGTTTTGGTAGATTAGTCCGCTAATCTTCCGTTACGGCCGCGAGGCCCGGAGCATGCATGGATCCGCAGTGGGACGAGAGTGTGCCGATTTATCGGCAGCTGCGGGACCGGGTGGTAGCGATGATCCTCGAAGGTGCTCTCAAGGAAGGAGACCCGCTGCCCTCGGTCCGCAGCGTTGCTGCGGAGTTCCGGCTCAACCCGCTGACCGTGCTCAAGGGCTACCAGCAGCTCGTGGACGAGCAGCTGGTCGAGAAGCGACGCGGGCTCGGGATGTTCGTCAGTCCCGGGGCCAGCAAGGCGCTGATGAAGGACGAGCGTCAGCGGTTTCTCGAGGAAGAATGGCCGAAAGTGCAGGCGACGATTCAGCGTCTGGGGCTCTCGGCCCCCGAGTTGCTCAAAAGCGCCGTCCCGCCCGCCACGGCGCCCTGGCCCACCACCTCAGGATCCGACAAATGACCGCCGTGATCGAAGCGCGTGCCCTGCGGAAATCCTACGGCTCGCATCCGGCCGTGAACGGGGTGAGCTTCACCGTGCAGCCCGGACGCATCGTCGGCCTGATTGGCCCGAATGGTGCCGGTAAGACGACCGTACTCAAGGCGATCCTGGGACTGACGCGCTTCGACGGCGAGCTGTGCGTCCTCGGGCGCGATCCGCGTGCGCAGCGCGATGCGCTCATGCGCGAGGTCTGCTTCATTGCCGATGTGGCGGTGTTGCCCAAATGGCTGCAGGTCCGGCAAGCGCTGGATGTCGTGGCCGGCGTGCATCCGCGCTTCGATCGGGCGCGCGCCCTGGAATTTCTGCGCAAGACCGACATCCGGCTGGGCAGCCGCGTGCGCGAGCTCTCCAAGGGCATGGTGACGCAGCTGCACCTCGCTCTGATCCTTGCGATCGATGCGCGGCTGCTGGTGCTCGATGAGCCGACGCTCGGGCTCGATCTGCTGTTTCGGCGACAGTTCTACGAGACCCTGCTCAATGACTATTACGATAAGGATCGCACCATCTTCCTCACGACTCACCAGGTCGAGGAGATCGAGCATCTGCTCACCGATGTGATCTTTATCAACCGCGGTGCGGTCGTGCTGGACAGCGCGGTGGAGGCACTGGCGGAACGCTACGTGCAGCTCATCGTACCCGCAGATCAGGCAGCCCAGGCAAGACAGCTGAAGCCCTTCTACGAGCGCGAAGTCTTCGGGCGGATCGCCCTGTACTTCGACAACCGCCCGCACAGCGAGCTCAGTGCCCTGGCCGGTAAGCTCGGCGAGCTGCGCACCCCCACGATCGCCGATCTGTTCGTCGCCAAGCTGCAGGGGGAGCCCACATGAGCAGCGCCGAGCCGAATTTCCCCCCCTCCGCAGCCGCGCCCGCCGCCGGTCTTGAGCGCGAGCTGGGAGTGTGGGACACATTGCTCGTGTTGACCCGCCGCGAATTCTGGGAGCACCGGATTTTGTGGGTGGCACCGGTGGCGATCGCCGCGGTGATCGTCCTGTGCGCGCTCTTCGCACACCTGGATGCCGATGCCGTCGGTGCGGTCAGGTGGCAGACGCAGGCCGCCGAACGCAGCACGCTGCTGGCGCTCGTTCAGTGGGCGGTATCCCTGCCCGAATATCTGGTCATGGTCGTCGTTCTGAACTTCTATCTGGTCGATTGCCTGTTCGCGGAGCGGCGCGACCGCAGCATCCTGTTCTGGAAGTCGCTGCCCATCTCCGATGGGATGACCGTCGGCTCGAAGCTGTTCGTGGCACTCGTGGTGGTCCCGCTGGGCGTGTACCTGCTGGCGCTGCTCACGGGTCTGCTGTTTTTGGTGATTCTGCTGGCGCGCGCCGCGGCCGGGCACTTTCCGCCGGGCCTGATCGCCTGGGACTCACTGACCTGGCTCAAGGTGCAGTTACTCATGCTGTTGGCCCTGATCGTGGCCATCGCCTGGTATGCGCCGCTGGCGGCCTACCTGATGCTCATCTCGGCCTGGGCGCGCCGCAATGCCTTCATGTGGACCATCCTGCCGCCATTGTTCGCCGTGCTCATCGAGAAAATCGCTCTGGGGACGGACTACGTCGGGCGCTTCATCGAATACCGCACCTGGGGTATCTGGCGCTTCCTGCATCTGGAGAGCGCGGTACACACCGCCGCGGCGAATGCGCAGAACGGCGTCTCGGTGAGCCGGCTGTTCGCCGAAATCCATTTCGCGCCCGCCTTCGCCAATCCCGATTTGTGGCTCGGGCTGGCGGCTACCGCCGCGCTCGCACTGGCCGCGGCGCGTCTGCGCCGCTATCGCGAGGAGGGCTGAACGACCGCAGCCTCAGAAGGTCGCGAATCCGCTGCCTTCCAGCAGCCGGTACCACCAGTAATCGAGCTGTGACGGGTCGGCGTAGTAGCCGAAGTCGGCCGTGTATTCGATCCCGAGTCCTGCCCGGTTGCTCCATAAGGCATTGAAATACCCGAGCATCTGCTCGGCCAGGGGCGCCGTGCGCTCGACGTCCACGGCCACATCGGCCGCCAGGCTGTAATCGCCGAGATCGCGGCGCGTCAGGTTGGCCGAGCCGAGGATGGCCCAGAGCCGTTGCGCACCGCACACCATCACGAGCTTCGTATGAAACTGCTCGCCATGCGTGCGGTACCAGCGCACGTGAATGGCACCATCGCTGGCGGCCACGAGCTCGCTCGCGACCGGCTGGTTGGGAATGCCGCTGCGCGCCTGTCCGAACGCATCCTTGTTGGGATCGAGGATCAGGCGCACGGTCACCCCCCGGCGGGCCGCCCGGGCCAGGGCCTCGACGATGCCGCGGTCGGCCAGATAGAGCATCGCGACCTCGATCGTCTCGCCCGTGCCGGCCGCATTGAGCCGCTGCAGAATGGCGCTGCGGATGGCCCCTTCCGTGAGCACCTGCACGCGCGGCCCGGCGATGGCGGACCGCGCGCTGTGCTGGGTGGTCTCGACAGCAGGGGGCAGCGGGGCAACCCGACCCTGCCAGCCGGAAAACCGCGCGATCGCCAGCTCGCTTTGCAGCAGCGCGGGCAGCGCTGCATCCGCAATTCGAAAGGCCACGTTCGACTGCTCCGCGCTGGCATCGTGCGGACTCGCCGAGCCCACCACGGAAACCAGCCTTCCGTGGCCATCGTCGGCTATCAGCACGTTGCGATGATTCGCCTTGAAGTTCATGAGCCGCGACCACGCACCGAAGCTCAGCGCGGTGTTGCTCTCATCGAGCGGATTTGGCAACCAGCCGCGACCGCCGCCGTGGTCGCCGCCGCCGTGGTCGCCGTGACCGCCGTGACCGCCTGGGATCCACCACCGGATGGCGAGGCGCCACAGCCCGGAATAGATGAAGTTGGAATCGCGCAGCCGCTCCAGATCGGTAACGACCACGTCGATGCCCGCCGCGCGCAGTTGCTGCAGATCCGCCGAGGCGCGGTCACCGTAGCGTGCATTGATCGGGTCGGTGATGAACAGGACGCGCAGCCCGGGCTGCTCGCGCCGACGTTGCAGCAGGGCGTCGCGCAGCTGTTCCGAAAGCAGTCGCGGCGCGCCGGGAGCGGGCGTCGCGAGACGATCGGCGTTGAACAGGAAGTAATCGAGCACGATGAAGCTGCGGGCCGAGTGCACGATCGCCAGAGCTTGGTCGAAAATGGCCTGGCTCACGACCGGGCGCCCGTAAGCATCCGCAGCCGTGATGTCCGCAATGAAGCTCACGCCCCCCGGGGCTGCCGGCTGCCACGCCGAGCTCGTATCCAACCCGGGCGGAAGCGGCTTGCAGGCTTGCCAGGCAGAGATGGTCATCCAGGCCACGACGATCACGACCAGGCTGATCCTGCGCCACGAGCGCGCAGCAATCGCAGCGCGCACGGCGCGCCTCCTCGAGGCCGGCGCCATGCGGGGATTTGAGTCTTCAGCCGGGTGGGATTTGTGCACGTCCAGCCGGCGCGCAACCTTCAGGCCGATCGGCTCGAGAGCTCGTCGGCATGGTGAAGGAGGTGGCCGAAGGGTGGCGTTCCCGCCGCCTGGCGCCGCAGCAGCGCCAGCAGATCCTCCGCGGTGCAGGGCTCACCGAAGAGCTTCCCCTGGGCGTAGTGACAGGCATTGCGCCGCAGGAAATCCAGGTGCCGCAGGGATTCCACGCCCTCGGCCACCACTTCCATGCCGAGACTGCGACCCATCTCGATGATGGTCTTGACGATCGTGGCGTCGTTCGCATCCTCGCTCACGTCGCGCACGAACGACTGGTCGATCTTGAGCGTGCCGATCGGAAACTGCTGCAGGGCCGAGAGGGACGAGTAGCCGGTACCGAAGTCATCGATCGACAGGTGCAGACCCATCGCATACAGCTCATCCAGCAGCCGCACGGTGCGCTTTGCGTCCGCCATCAGCGTTGTCTCGGTGATCTCGAGCTCGAACGAGGTGGGCGAAACCGAATGCCGGCGGAACACTGACCGGCAGCGCAGGATGAAGCTTGCCTGGCGCAGCTGCTTCAGGGAGAGATTGAGGGAGATGCGCCCGGGATCGGCGCCTTCGTTCTGCATGTGGCGGTAGTCCATGCAGACTCTGTTGAGGACCCACTCGCCGATGTCGAGGATGAGGTTGGTTTCCTCGGCCAGCGGGATGAACATCGAGGGCGGGATGTCACCGTGCCCCGGTACGCGCCAGCGCAGCAGCGCCTCGGCACCGATGATGTGGCCGTTGCGCAGATCGATCTTCGGCTGGTAGCGGATGACGAGCTCGTCGCGCTCGAGCGCGCGCCGCAGCTTGCTCTTGAGCATGAGCCGCTCGACTGCCGCTGCGTTCATCTCGGGAGAATAGAACGCGAAGGTATTGCCGCCGTTCTGCTTGGAGTAGTACATCGCGGCATCCGCATTGCGAATGAGGTCGATGACGTTTTCCGCATCGCGCGGACAGAACGCAACGCCGATGCTCGCCGTCAGGAAGACCTCGTGCTGGTTGAGCTGGAACGCGCGGCTCACCTCGGTGAGGATCGAGCGCGACAGGTGGGCGATCGGCCCGCGGTTGTCGGCGTCGGCGGGCAACCCGTCCACGAAGAGGGCGAACTCGTCCCCGGCCAGGCGGCCGATGATCGTATCCTTCGGTAGCGTGCGCGTCAGGCGCTCCGCGAGTACCTCGAGCAGGCGGTCACCCGAGCCGTGACCGAAAGTGTCGTTGACCTCCTTGAAGCGATCCATGTCGAGGTACAACAGGGCCACGACCTGCCCGCTGCGCAGCGCGCGTGCGAGCGTCTGCTGCAGCAGATGCTGAAACTGCATCCGGTTGGGAATCTTCGTCAGCGCATCGTAGCGGGCGAGATAGCGGATGCGCCGCTCCGCGCGCTTGCGCTCCGTGATGTTGCGTGCGACGAAGATGATGCCCTGGAACTGCGGGTCTTCCGTCTCGATGCGTGAGCCCGTGAACGACACCGGAATGGTCTGTCCGTTGCGGGTGCGCACCACCGTCTCGCGGGTCTCCTGCGCCGCCTGGGCGAGATCGAAGCCCGTGCGCTCGGTCTCGTCGAGGATCGCGACGATGCTGCGTCCGAGGAGCTCCTCCTCGGCATAGCCGAGCAGTTTGCAGGCGCCTGAGTTGGCGACCTTGACGACGCCTTCGGGCGAGCTGACGAAGACCGCATCGGTCATGCTGTTGAGAACGCTGTGCAGGTAGTTCTTGTTGACAGTTGATTGCCGCAGACGTCCGCGCATCCGTTCGAGCGCCTGCTGCAGTTGGCCGAGCTCATCGCGACGGCGCACATCCACCGGACGGGAGTAATCGCCCTGGCCAATGCGATCGGCGCCCTTGATCAGCGCCAGAATCGGTCGCTCGAGTCTGCGGCCGGCGCGCCATGCGAGCACCGCCCCGATGATGGCTCCGAGCAGCGCCACGGCGCCCGCGATCGCCACTGCCACGCGCAGCTGCTCGGCACTCGCGGCGGCCATGCGGCGCGGCAGGCTGGCCGCCGCCGCGGCCGGCGACGATCGTTCCAGCACGACGTGCAGCTCGCCGACCATCTTGGGAGTCGCCGCGCCGGGGATGCTCTCGACCATCTGCTGGATCGGATCGGCTGCCTCGAACTGCGGGCCGGCAGGCTCCGCGGCGCGCCGCCAGTGATACAGAGTGTTGCCCTCGCGATCGGTGACCGTGAGCGATGCGACCGTCGCGTCAGCGACGAAGGGCTGCAGATGCCGCGCGATGGCCGGCAGATCCCCGGAGCTCACCGCCTCGGATACGGAGTCGGCGGCGAGTGCAGCGGTCGAGGCAGCGCGCGCGCGTAGCTCGACTGCGACACGCTCGCGGGCGGTATTCTCGGCCAGCAGTCCCAAGTGTCGCGTGTCGACGTCATGCTGCCATGCCAGCACCGCCGTCAGGACGAGCACGACAAACGCGACGACCACAAAGGCCGCAGTTGCGTACTTCGTCTTGAGGCTGACAGCAGTCACATCCGGGGCGGCAGCCGTGCTTGGGGCAGCCGAGGAACTCCTGATGGTTTCCCGATGGATCTTACCTGCCGTGCCCCCCCGGGGCTACCAGGAATATCGGCGCGGGGGCTCCAACCTGCGTTTTTGCGGGTGCGAACCGCGCGCAGGTGCGGGAACTCCCTCAGGTCTCCTCGTAATGGCTCGCCCAGACGCGTTTGATGTAACCGAGCATCAGCCCGCGCATGGTGGACATCGGGTCCGCGGAGGCGGCGAAGATCGGCGGGTTACGTCGCAGCAAGCGCCAGTTCTCGCTTCGCAGAATCTGCCGCAGGTACTCGACGTTGCGATCGATCGCCTCAATGTAGGGATTGCGCCCGCCGAACAGGATCTCGAGATTGCGGTAAGCGGAATGGAATTCCGCATCGAGGCGCTTCGCGCGCACTTCGGCCACGAAATCCGGCGTCTGGCGCAGCAGATCGAGGCCCGATGCGTACTTCACCTCGCGGCCACCATTGGCGGCGATCGGCAGCGCTACACCACCCAAGACGAACTCGGCATAGAGCCGGTCGCGGCACTTCTCCAGATAACAGCGGTCCGCCATCTGCGCGATCATGTCGGCAGTGCCCAGCAGATGCCCGACCGTCGCATCGCGCGTGTCGTGTACCTTGATGTGCGCGAACGGCACCTCGTAGCCGGTGAAGTGGATGATCTCCGTGGCCATCGGCACCCACTCGCCCAGGCCGATCTGCGGCAGATAGCCTTCCAGGAAGCGCGCGCCGCGCGAGACGTGCGTGCGCGTGAATTCGGCGCCGTTGGTTACGTCATCGTCCATGCGCCGCAGATAACCGACGTCATGAAACAAACCGGTGACGAGACCCACCAGGGCGCGCGTGCCACCGAGTCGCTGCGGCTCGTCGTGCTGGCGCTCGTAGCCAACCGTCAGCCGCGCCAGCGCCAGCGTGATGTCGAGCGTATGTTGGCGGTCGTGATATACGGTGTCGACGCCGCAGTAGCCCTCGATCTCACCGGCGAACAGCTGCTCGAAATGGCGGAATGCACGCTCCAGGGGCTCGAGCGACAGCGTTGGCCAGGTGGGCTGAAAAAGCATTTTGACAGCGCCCAGCACGGCCGCAGGTGAGCTCACCTGCACCGTGTTGGTGACATCGAAATCACTGCGCCGAACGCTGCTCATTCTTGTGTTGTCTGCGCGGCTTTGTATGCCGTCCCCATTCGAAGACATCCCGGGCAGTCTAGGGACGCCATCCGGGGAGCACCAGCGACGCGCAGCACACTTTTGAATGATGAGGGCGGGAAAACTTCGCTGTGGCCGGGCAGGTACGCAGCGCGCCGCGCAGCTGTAAGCACTTCACCGACACTGCTGCAGAGCTATGTCAAAGGTCGAGTTCGCAGTCCGCCGCGCAGCAAGCTCAGTAGATGCGCAGGCCGCCGAACTTCTGCCGGATGCGCCGATCGAGCATGCGCCAACCGAGCACGTAGCCAAGAGCAAACATGACCGCGGAGGCGCCGGTAACCCATTCCCACAGCGCCGGCCCGTGGCTGGCGGCGCCGCCGGCGAACAAAGTCGCATCGCTGGCCTGCGCGGGCTGCAAGGCCTCTGCCGAGGAGCCTGGCTCGAGACCCGCATCGGCAACGGGACGCGGATTGGCGGTGGCAACCGGATCATGCACGCGTGAAGCATCCGCGGCGGCTGGGGCGACGGTGGCCACCGCGGCCGCCCGCGCGGCCGCAAGCTCGGACTGCAGCCGGCCGACGTCCTGCCGCAGCGTGTCCACCTCGGCCGTCTTCTGCGCCAGGCGCTGTTGCGCCGGGGGTTCGGCCGTCAGGTACGCGGCCTTGATCCAACCCTCGGTGCCGTTCGCCAGGCGCACATGGGCCTGCTCGCTCGCTCGTCCCAGCAGCTCCAGCCGCTCACCGCTGCGGACGGTCGCCACCCGGGTGGCCTGCGCTTCGGGCCCATTCACTACGTTGACGATCAACTGATCGACGACGTAGACGGGGTCGGCGTGCGCACAGACGGGCGCCAGCGGCAGCGCCAGCAGCCACCAACGCGCGCGCGAGCTCATGCCGCCAGTTCGCCCGCTGAGACGATGCCGTGCTGTCTCAGCAGCGCACGCACGTCGGGCCGGCGGCCGCGGAACTCGATGAATGCTTCGAGCGCATCGCGGCTGCCACCGCGCGCCAGGATCGAGTCGAGAAACCGATGGGCCGTGCGGCTGTCGAACACGCCGTTTTCCTCGAAGGCCGCAAACGCGTCCGCCGCGAGCACCTCGGCCCATTTATAACTGTAGTAGCCGGCGGCATATCCTCCGGCAAAGATGTGTCCAAAGCTGTTCGGGAAGCGGTTCCATTGCGGCACCGGCACGACGGCGACTTCTGCGCGCACCTCGCGCAGCACCTGCATGATCCGCCCGCCGTGCTGCGGATCGTATTGTGCGTGCAGGCGGAAATCGAACAAGGCGAATTCGAGCTGACGCATCATCTGCAGGCCCGCATGGAAGCTGCGCGTGGCGATGAGGCGTTGTTGGGTTTCAGCCGGCAACAGCGCCCCGGTCTCGATGTGACTGCCGATGCGGCGCAGCACCTCCGGATGCCACGCGTAGTTTTCGAGGAACTGGCTCGGCAGCTCGACCGCATCCCATGACACCCCGTTGATGCCGGCCACGCTCGGATAGTCCACGCGCGTGAGCATGTGATGCAGACCGTGACCGAACTCGTGAAACAGGGTCAACACGTCATCGTGCGTCAGCAGTGCGGGGACTGCGCCGCTCGGCGGCAGGAAGTTGCATACGAGGTAGGCCACGGGCAGTGCCGTTTTGCCGGCGAGGCGCTTGCGACCGACGCATTCATCCATCCAGGCCCCGCTGCGCTTGCTGCTTCGCGCATAGGCGTCGAGGTAGAAGCTACCGATGTGCTGGCCATCGACACCCGTGATCTCGAAGTAGCGCACGTCGGGATGCCAGACGGCGACGTCTTGACGCTCGCGAATGCGCGCGCCGAAAAGACGCTCGGCCAGCTCGAACAAGCCGGCGAGCACCCGCGGCAGCGGGAAATACGGCCGCATCTGCTCCTGGGAGATCGAGTAGCGCTCGCGCTGCAGCCGCTCGGCAAAGAAGCCCACGTCCCACGCGGCGAGCTTGCGCCCGGCAAATGCCTCCAGCTCGGCGAATTCCGCCTGGGAGGCGGCGCGCGCCGAACGGGCGAGTTGCGTGAGGAAATCCACTACCTCCTCCACCGTATGCGCCATGCGTGTGCACAAGGCGTACTCCGCATAGCTGCGGAAATTCAGCAGCTGGGCCGCTTCGTGCCGCAGGCGCAGAATGTCCTCCATCACCTGGGAGTTGTCCCAGCGGTTGGCATTGGGTCCCTGGTCCGATGCGCGTGTGGTCCAGGCTTCGTAGAAGGCGCGTCGCAGTGCCTCGGACTCCGCATCCGTCACCACGGCGACGTACGTCGGCTGATCGAGCGTGAGTATCCACCCTTCCACACGCTGCTCGTGCGCGCGCCGCCGCGCCTGCTCGGTCAACGTGCTGTTGAGCCCGCGCAGCTCCGATTCATCCCGGACGTGGTAGCTCCAGCCGGTGGTGGCATCGAGCACGTTCTCCTCGAATTTCGCCTGCAGCTGCGTCAGCTCGAGCATCACCGCCTTGAAGCGGTCCTTGCGGTGTGTATCCAGTCCCACGCCGGCCAGGCGGAAGTCGCGCAGGGCGTGCTCGATCACCTTGCGCTGCACCGGGCCCAAGGCGGCGTTTTCCCGTTCGGCAATGTCCTGGTAGGCGCGGTACAGCGGCTCGCTTTGGGTGAGGTCGGTCTGATAGGCCGACAGCGGTGCCAGGCAGGCGTTGTACGCGCTGCGCAGCGCGTCCGAATTGAGCACCGCGTTGAGGTGGCTGACCGGCGACCAGGTACGGGAAAGGCAATGCTGCAGCTCCTCCAGCGGCTCGACGACATCTGCGAAGGTCGGGTGCTCGACCGTGGTGAGCTCGGCGATCCGCGCGCGATTGCGTTCGAGCACGTCGCGAATGGCGGGCTCCACGTGCTCCGGACGGATCCGGTCGAAGGCAGGCAGGGGCTCGAGTTCCAGCAGAGGATTTTCCATGGGGACATCCGGGGGAGACAGCCCATTGTAGCGGGGCCCGCGCGGACAAGCCGTGCTGCCGGGGACGGGGACGCGAAAGCCGTCCCGTGCCCCCATGTAACATGGCAGTGGGGGTCAGGCGGAGGAAGCAATGGCCGAGGAATTCGACCTGGTGGTGATCGGCGGCGGCAGCGGCGGTCTGGCGGCGGCGCAGCGCGCTGCGGAATATGGCGCGAAGGTCGCCTTGGTTGAGCCCGGCCGGCTGGGGGGCACGTGCGTGAATGTGGGCTGCGTGCCGAAGAAGATCATGTGGAATGCCGCCGAGATTGCCGACAGGCTGGAGGACGCGCGCGACTACGGCTTCCGGCTCGGGACCGCCGAGCCGCATGACTGGGCGCTCCTCAAGGCCAAGCGCGATGAGTATGTGCTGCGCCTCAATGGCATCTACGAGGCCAACCTGTCCCGGCGGAACATCCAGGTGCATCGCGGGCACGGCCACTTTCGCGATGCTCACACGGTCGAGGTCGGCAAGCGACAACTCGCCGCGCCGCACATCGTGATCGCCACGGGCGGCCGCCCGATGCTTCCGGTCATCCCCGGGGTGGAGCTGGGCATCAGCTCCGACGGATTCTTCGAGCTGCCGAGCTTGCCGGAGCGCGTGGCGGTCGTCGGTAGCGGTTACATCGCCATCGAGCTTATCGGCATCTTCGCCTCCCTTGGCGCCAAGGCAACGCTCGTGCTACGCGGCCAGCGGGCGCTCAAAGGATTCGACACCATGCTCGGGGATGGGATCGTCCAGATCCTGCGCGACGAGGGGGTCGAGGTCGCCCTGGAGGCATGGCCCCAGGCGCTCGAGCGCACTGTGACGGGGACCCTCGAGCTGACGGTGCGCGATGGCCGACGGTTGACGCCGTTCGACGCCGTCGTCTGGGCGATCGGTCGCGAGCCGGCGGTCGAGTCCCTACGCCTGGAGCAGGCATCCGTTGCGCTCGATGCTTACGGCTATGTCGTCACGGACAAGTACCAGATGACGAGCACCGAAGGCATCTACGCGATTGGCGATGTCACAGGCCGCTCCGCACTGACTCCCGTGGCAATCGCCGCGGGACGACGCCTGAGCGACCGGCTATTCGGTGGCCAGACGGCGCGCTTCCTCGACTACGAGTGGATTCCCACGGTCGTCTTCGGACATCCGCCCATCGGCACGGTGGGGCTGACCGAGGAGGCGGCGCGGGCGAAATACTCGGACGAGGCGGTCACCGTCTACCGCTCGAGCTTCGTGCCGATGTATCACGCGCTGACCACCCGCAAACCGCGCGCCGACATGAAGCTCGTGACGGTCGGTCCGCAGCAGCGCATCGTGGGGCTGCACGTGATCGGGCCCGGCGCGGATGAGATGCTGCAGGGGTTTGCCGTTGCCCTGCGGATGGGCGCCACGAAGGCCGATTTCGACGACACGGTTGCGATCCATCCGACGAGCGCCGAAGAGCTCGTTACGATGCGCTGAGCGCGCGCTCCTTCAGGGCCGCCAGCACCGGCGCGGTCGCGGGTCGCACGCCGCGCCAGATTCGGAACGACTCCGCCGCCTGCTCGACGAGCATGCCCCACCCCTGGACGGCCAGTGCGCAGCCGCGCTCGCGCGCCCAGGCCGTGAACGGCGTGTCGAGCTTTCCATAGGACATGTCGTAGCAAATCGTCGCAGGCCCGATGGCCGCAGCAGGGATGGCCGGTACCTCCCCCCGCAGGCTGGCGGAAGTCGCGTTGATCACCAGATCGAAGGGCTCGCCCGAGAGCGTCGCCGGATCGGCGGCCCGCACGCAACCGAGTTTGCCGAACGCCTCGGCCATGACACGGGCGCGTTCCGCGGTGCGGTTGATCATGAGCAACTCGCTGGGCTCCAGCGCGAGCAGCGGGCCGAGGGCGCCCCGCGTGGCTCCGCCGGCCCCGACGATGAGAATGCGCCGGCGGATGATGACGAGGCCGAGGTTGTCACACAGATCGCGTACGAGGCCGGCACCGTCGGTGTTATCCCCGAGCAGCGCACCGTCGTCCCGCAGGACGAGGGTGTTGACCGCGCCGGCCTGTCGCGCCCGCGGCGTGAGCTCACGCGCCAGCTGCGCAGCGGCCACCTTGAAGGGCACCGTCACATTCAGGCCGCGTCCGCCCGAAGCGAAGAAATCGCGCACGCGCGGCGCGAATTCCCCCGGCGCAAAGTCGTAGAGCCGATAGCTCATCTGCTGGCGCGTAGCGCGCGCGAACAGGCCATGGATGAAGGGCGACCAGCTATGCGCAACCGGGTGCCCCGCCACGCCGTATTGGTCCGGATGCATGGGTGCGATTGTGCCCCCCGGGGGATGCCGACGTCACCTGACGGAGGTCAGCTTCTCGATGCTCGTGCCGCCTGCGCCTGGGTCGGCAAGGTGCGCATGCAGTTCCACGAGCCAGACCCGCATGCGCTCGGCGAGCTGATACGGCGGATTGACCAGCAGCAGCCCTGAGCCATTCAGGGCGATCCGCGAGTCGCGCGGATATAACCACATTTCGGCGGCCAGCGTGTCCGCGGTCACCGCGCGACGGATTCGGCCCTGCCACGCCCGGATCTCGCGCTGCTGCTTGATCGGATACCACACCGCGAATACGCCCGTGGCGAAGCGCTGCAACGCATCTACCAGGCAGGCGATCACCTGGTCGAAGTCCTGCTGCGTGTCCTCGTAGGGCGGGTCGATGAATGTCAGCCCACGCCGCTGCGGTGGTGGCAGCCATGCGCGCAGGCGCTCGAACCCGTCGGCAGCCTCGACGCGCATGAGCGGATATCCGGCCAGTTCCCGCTCCAGCCCGCGCGCCTGCGGACGCTCGATCTCGCTGAACAGGGCGCGATCCTGGGGCCGCAAGCGCGCGGCCGCGATGAGCGCAGATCCGGGATAGGCGAGCGGCTGGTTGCGTTGCAGGCGAAACTGCGCCACCAGCTCGAGGTAGTTGCGCAGCTCGTCAGCTTGCACCCGAGCGGCCGCGAGGCGTCCGAATCCCCCAGCCACCTCGGAGCTGGCCGACAGATCGTACGCGCCTCCGCCAGCGTGGGTTTCGAAGTAGGCGAAGCCTTTTTCCTTGCGCTGCATCGCCGCAAGCAAGGCGAGCAACGTGATGTGCTTGTGCACATCGGCGAAATTGCCGGCGTGGAAGCTGTGCCGGTATTTCAGGCGGACGCCTACTTCGGACCGCGGCTGCGGCTCAGCGGGCGCCGGTTCGTAGTGCTGCGGGCCGGTGGCCCTTGCGCAGCCCCGCGGGTGACCGCTTTGCGGGCGCTGCCAGTGCGCCGTGCCCGCTTGGTGGCACCGGCGGCCGTTGCGCTCGACTGCCCGCTTGCCATGACCGAAGCCGAGGGGTTCTTGTCTTTCACCCGCTTGGCAGCGACCGCTCGGCCTGGTGCGCCTTGCGTCGCGCGGCCTTCCGGGCGTGGCCGGCTTTTCGGCTGGGCGCGCGCGCCTGCGGGACTCGTCGTTGCGGCGGTGTTGGATGCACCGTTACCGGCTGCGCCGGCTGCGCTAGCTGCGCCCGCGCCGCGCTTGCCGCGACGGAAGCGCGCGCCGCGTTCCGGCGCCTGCTCGATCAGCAGCTGACATTCCGCCAGCGTGAGCGATTGCGGCTGCCGATCTTTGGGAATTTTCGCGTTCTTCTTGCCATCCGTCACGTACGGCCCGTAGCGGCCGTTCAGTACCTGCAAGCCCTCCGTGCCGAAATCGCGGATGATGCGATTGGCATCGGCCTGCTGCTTCAGACGGATCACCTCGAGGGCACGCTCGAGCGTCACGGTGTACGGGTCATCTTCCTTGAGCGAGACGTATTTGCTGCCGAATTTCACGTACGGACCGAAGCGTCCGACATTGGCGACGATCTCCTGGCCTTCGGCGTTGCTGCCCAGCGTCCGCGGAAGTTTGAATAGCTCCATCGCATCCGCAAGCGTCAGGGAATCCATTTTCTGACCGGGCCGCAGCCCGGCGAAGCGCGGTTTCTCGACATCGTCCTTGGTGCCGATCTGCACGAAGGGCCCGAAGCGCCCCATCCGGACGGTGATGGGCTTGCCGGTGGCCGCATCCTTGCCGAGCTCGCGCGCCTGCGCCACCTGTTCGCGCGTCACGTTCTTCTCGGTCTTCTCGACCTGATGGATGAAGGGTTTCCAGAACTTGTCGAGCGGTGTGGTCCATTCCTCCTCGCCGCGCGAGACCGCATCCAGTTCGTCCTCCATTGCGGCCGTGAAGCCGTATTCGACGTACTGGTGGAAATGCTCCGTGAGGAAGCGGTTGACGATCTTGCCGATGTCGGTGGGTACGAAGCGCCGCGCGTCCATCTCGACGTACTCCCGATCCTGCAGCGTCGAGATGATCGTGGCGTAGGTCGATGGACGGCCGATCCCGTGCTCTTCCAGCGCCTTGACCAGCGAGGCCTCCGAGTAGCGCGGCGGGGCTTCCGTGAAATGTTGGTCCGCGCGCAGCGCCAGCAGCGCCACCAGGTCGCCTGCCTGCATCGGCGGCAGCACGTGATCCGCATCGTCGGCCTTGGTGTCGTCGGTGCCTTCCTGGTAGACCGAGATGTAGCCGGGCTTGACCAGCGTCGAGCCGTTGGCCCGCAGGACATGGCGGGCGGGGCCGTCCTCCCCCGCCAGCAGATCGACTGCGACGGTATCGAACAGAGCGTGGCTCATCTGCGAGGCAACTGCCCGCTTCCAGATCAACGAATACAGCCGGTACAGATCGCCATCGGTCTTGCCCTCGAGGTCCGCCGGCACGATCGCCGCCGAAGCCGGCCGGATCGCCTCGTGTGCTTCCTGCGCGTTCTTCGACTTGGTCTTGTAGATGCGCGGCTCTTCGGCGACCTCATCCTTGCCGTAGAGTTTTGCCGCGACCGCGCGGATCTCGGTGATGGCTTCGGCGGCCAGCGACACCGAATCGGTACGCATGTAGGTGATGAGTCCGACGCTGCCCTCGCCGATGTCGATGCCCTCATAGAGTTGCTGGGCGAGGCGCATGGTGCGCCGGGCGTTGAAGCCGAGTTTGCGAGCCGCCTCCTGCTGCAGTGTCGACGTGGTGAACGGGGGAGCGGGATTGCGCCGGCGCTGCTTGCGGTCGATCGCGCTCACGCGCAACAGCGACTTGCCCGCCTGCTGCGCGGCGGCTTCGATCGCCTGGCGCACCGCGTGGGCCTGCGTCTCGTTGACGAAGCTGAACTGCTCGACCTTCTGCCCACGGAACTCGAGGAGCTTCAAGGGGAAGCTCAGCGAGCCGTGCGCACCTTCACCCTCGATCGTCCAGTACTCCTGCGCGATGAAGGCGGCGATCTGTGCCTCGCGCTCGCAGATCATCCGCAGCGCCGGACTCTGCACGCGGCCCGCCGACAGGCCGCGGCGCACTTTCTTCCACAGCAGCGGCGAGAGGTTGAATCCAACCAGGTAATCGAGCGCCCGGCGTGCCTGCTGCGCGTTGACGAGATCGAGCGACAGATGGCGCGGGTCGGCTACCGCGGCGCGGATCGCATTGCGCGTGATCTCGTAGAACACGACGCGGTGCACCGTTTTGCCGGCAAGCTCGCCGCGCGAGTCGAGGATCTCCTTCAGATGCCAGGCGATCGCCTCGCCCTCGCGGTCCGGATCGGTGGCCAGATACAGCGATTTGGACTTGCGCAGCGTCCGGGCGATCGCCTCGACGTGCCGCTCGTTCTTCTCCAGCACCTGGTACTGCATGGCGAAGCCGTGGTCCGGATCGACCGCCCCCTCCTTGGGAACGAGATCGCGCACGTGACCGTAGGATGCGAGCACGTCGAAATCCTTGCCCAGGTACTTCTTGATCGTCTTCGCCTTGGCGGGCGATTCGACTATGACGAGATTGTCTGCCATTACCTACAAATCATCCGGCCATAAACGAAAAACCGCGGCCGGTGCCGCGGACCACGCTGCGCTGCGGCGGTTGCATTCAATGCGGCGCGTCGGGACGGACATCGGCAACCAGGCTCTCCAGCCGCTCGAACGCCTGCTCCTGGCCGGGCTGGCTCGACAGCACCATGAGCACGACCCATTTCAACTGCTCCGTATCCAACTCGTCCGCATCCAGCGCCAGCATGCGCTCGATGACGATCTCGCGTTGTTGAGGCGAGAGGATGCCCAGTCTTTCGAGCGTCACGAGGAAGCCGCGGCACTCGGTCGACAGGCGCGCCAGCTCGCCATCGGAAAAGATCCGCGCCGCCGCTCCGGCACCGCGTCCGGCCTGGGGCAGCGCCGGCCGGTCGCGCTCGGAGGCGAGGTCGGCGAGCCAGTCGAGCGCGCGCTCCACCTTCGCATGCGCGAAACCGACGCGCTCGAGATCGCGCGCCAGATGCTCGCGCTCGGGCACTTCCGGCACCTCATCGAGCATGTACCGGTCGAACACGTAAATTAGAATGTCGAGTACGCTGCCGGTCATCATCAAGGTATGCGGCCAAAGCGGCCGCCCAGGTGGGCTGAGATACGACCCTCGAGCTCGAGAATCAGCAACATCGATGCAACCGACTCGACCGGCATGCCGGTGCGCTCGGCGAGAACATCTGGCGTCACGAGTTCGAGGCCGACGGCATCTAACAGCATTTCATACTTCTTGTCCAATGCCGGGGCCGCGGCGGGCGCGCTTGCCTGCTGCACAAGTTGTTCTTCCTCAACGGGAATCTGCAGCACTGCAAGTACCTGTGCCGGGTTCTCCACGAGCGTCGCGCCGGCGCGAATCAGCTTATGACAGCCGGCGCTGACTGCGTTGTAGATCGATCCCGGGATCGCAAACACCGGTTTTTGCTGTCCCCGGGCGCAGGCTGCCGTCACGAGCGAGCCACTCAGGCGAGCAGCCTCCACCACGAGCGTGCCGAGCGTGAGCGCGCTCAGCAAGCGATTGCGCCGTGGAAAGTTCTGCCGGCGCGGTGGGGTACGGGGCGGGAATTGCGACACCAACGCCCCGTTGGCGCGGATGCGCGCAGCGAGACCGATATGTTGAGTTGGATAGACACGATCGAGGCCGGTGGCACACACGGCGAGCGTCGCACCGCCGGCCCGCAGCGCCCCGGCGTGACTCGCCGCATCGATCCCCAGCGCCAGGCCGCTCGTGACGATGAGCCCCGCGCGCGCGAAGGCTGCGGCGAACTCGTGCGCGGCACGGCAACCCGCCGGAGTGGGGCTGCGTGCGCCGACCATTGCGAGCTGGCGGCACTGCAGCAGGTGTACGTCCCCGAGCACGAACAGCACCGCCGGGGCATGGGGCTGGCACAGCAGCTGCGGCGGGTACGCCGCATCCGTACTCAGAAGCAGCTGCGTTCCGCTGGCGAGGATCCACGCCAGATCAGCCTGCGTCGCGGCCTCGTCCGGAAACATGAGATAGCCCTGTGCCGGCGGCGGCAGGCCTATCTGCAGAACTATCCGCGACTCGAGCAGTCGTCCTGCATCGCCATCGGCGGCGGCGAGCAGCGCCTGCACGTGCCCGGCTTCCAGGCTCGGGGTTCGGGCCAGCACCGCGCGCACCAGCAGCGGATCCATGCAAGGAAGCTTAGAGGCTGCAGCGGCGCTGCGCGCCGTGCGGAAATCGGCGGGAAAGCGCAGATTTGCCCGCGCACCGCTGGTGCGCGGCCGGTCACTCTGCGCGCAGCTGCCGCACCATCCCCTCAGGGATTGTGGACGACGTCCCCCACGTGCATGGGATTGGAGGCACCGACGATCAGGCCGTAGCTGACGCGATCGAACGACTTGAACACCAGCAGCGTGCCCGCCCGCTCGTCCGGCAACTTGACGCGTGGGGACAGGGAAATGCCCACGTTATCGCCCAGGAAGCGGCTTGCACTACTCCTTTGAGAGTAGACATCGCGCACCACCTCGCCGGCCTGGTCCACCGCCAGCACGTGCCCGGCATCGATGCCATGGCGCTTGCCGCGATTGATCACCACGATCTGGTACTGGCCGATCAGGTCGGTGCCATCGACGACGGACAGGATCCGCCCATGCACCTCGTTGCGCGGCGCCCGCAGCATGAAGTTCAGGGGCACGTCCAGATCGGCCGCCAGCACCTTGTCGCCCTGGAGCGTCTCGCGGGCGGCATCGATCAGCAGGGCCTTGGCCGGGTTGCCCGGGTGCGAGACCAGGGCCGTTGCGGTGTAGATACCCTCGTAGCCAACGACTTTTCCGTCGTCCGGGTCACGGAGCGCTTCCCCGATGTGCACCACGCTGAAACGCGAGTTCGGCGTGGCCTGCAGATCACTGATGTAGACCTCATGGCCGGTTCCGGCCACGACATGCTCCTCCCGAAACGCCACCACGTGCGGTGCATTGCGCACCTGCTCGTTCGTCAGCACGGTCGGGCGGGAAAGAAACGCCGCGATCGCCGCGTAGGGAATGGTCGGGATGGCCCCTTCCAGCGGCGCGCTGCGCAGCCGGGGCTCGAGGCGCGCGGCACCCCCCTGCTCCAGCCGGACCAGCGGCCGGCCATCGCGTCCAAAGGCAAGCGCGAGGGTGTCGCCGGGATAGATCAGGTGGGGGTTAGCGACCTGGGGGTTGATATACCAGACTTCCGGCCATAACCAAGGATCGCGCAGGAAGGTGGCGGCGATCCCCCACAGGGTATCCCCGCGCTTCACGGTATAGCTCTTGGGCGCGGTCGGATTGAGGATGTGCTCGGGATCCTGCGCAGGCGGCATCTCGGCGGCTCCGGACTCCGGCGAGGCCGCCTCGGTTGCGGTCAGGTCGTTTGCCGGCGGTGCCTCGGGCGAGTCGGCTGGCACTGGCGGTGGCGGCATCGCTTGCACCGCGGGACTTTCCCCGCGATGCAGCCAGGAGCATCCGCTCAACATGATGAGTGATGCGAACAGGCCCGCACACAGGCGCGCCCCGCAGAATCGATTTGAGACCATCCTCCACTCCTTACGGAGCCGCGCCCGATTGCGCCGCGGTGCCTGCATCCGATACACGGCAAAGCGCAATGCCCCGCAACGCGGGCGGCTACGGCCCAGCGACACCCAGTGGTTATACTGGTGGCCGGGCTCCGGGCACACGCTTTCATGTCGAGTTTGTGCGCTGGGTCACGGCCACCTTCGGCAGCGCCGGGCGCAGCCGCCGGCAGCGGGACTGAACGGCCGCCGCGCGCACGTTTCCAGTTGATTCCAGTCCAAATCGAGGTAGCACGAGCACGCTCATGAGCATCAGAACCATTCTGGAATATCCGGATCCGAGGCTGCGCACCCGGGCCGCCCCGGTCAGCCGCTTCGATGCGGAGCTCGGCCGCCTGATCGATGACATGTTCGAAAGCATGTATGCCGCCCCCGGCGTCGGGCTCGCCGCGACCCAGGTGGACGCGCATCAGCGACTGATCGTCATCGATGTCTCGGCCGACAAGAGCGAGCCGCTGGTGTTCATCAATCCGGAGATTCTGAGGCGTGAGGGCGTCGCGCAGAGCGAGGAAGGCTGCCTTTCCGTGCCTGGCATCTTCGACAATGTGGAGCGCGCAGCCCGGGTTCGGGTGCGAGCCCAGGATCGCAGCGGCGCGCTGTTCGAGCGCGACTGTGCGGACCTCCTGGCCGTGTGCATCCAGCACGAGATGGATCATCTCGAGGGCAAGCTGTTCGTCGATTACCTCTCGGAGCTCAAGCGCCAGCGCATTCGTAAGAAGCTCGAAAAAGAACGCAAGGAGCGCGGTTCGCACACTGCGGCAACCCCGAGTCGCTCCGGACGATCGTACTGAGCAGCGCGGTCGCGCAGCCGACGACGCCTGCACCATGACCGCGCTTCGCATCGCCTTCGCCGGTACGCCGGAATTTGCGCTGCCGGTCCTGCAGGCTCTCGCCACCTCGAGACACCAGGTCGTCGGGGTGCTCACGCAGCCGGATCGTCCGCGAGGAAGGGGCCGGCATTCGGCGCCAAGTCCGGTGAAGCTTGCGGCACAAGCCCGGAATCTGCCGCTCTCACAGCCGCTCGAGCTGACCTCGGCGGCGGATCGGGCGCAGCTCGAGTCGTGGCGCCCGGAGTTGCTCGTCGTGGTGGCCTATGGCCTGTTGCTGCCGCCTGCGGTGCTGGAGCTGCCGCGGCTCGGCTGCCTCAACATCCACGCCTCACTGCTGCCGCGCTGGCGCGGCGCCGCCCCGATCCAGCGGGCGATCCTGGCCGGGGATGTCCGCACTGGCGTCACGATCATGCAGATGGACCGGGGGCTGGACACCGGTCCGCTGCTTTCGCAGCACGTGGAAGCGATCGGCTCGCAGGATACGAGCCGTACGTTGCAGGAGCGGCTTGCCCGCCTGGGGGCCATCGCCTTGTTGCACGACATCGAGGCGCTCGCCGTGAGCGGTGCGAGCTCGATGCCGCAAGGGACAAGTGGCGTCACTCTTGCGCCGAAGATTCGGAAGTCCGAAGCGCTCATCGCCTGGGAGAGCGACGCCGCAGCTATCGACCGGCGCGTGCGGGCATTCGATCCGTGGCCGATTGCTGAAACGCGGCTCGCGGGTGAGCAGCTGCGGATCCATCGGGCACGCGTGCTTGATCGCCCGACGGCCCAGACACCCGGGACGGTGGTGGAGGTAGCGAAATCCGAAGTGGTCGTGAGTTGCGGCCGCGACTGCCTGGCGCTCATCCAGGTGCAGCGGGCAGGGCGTCGTCCGATCGCGGCGGTGGAGCTCGCGCGCTCGCATCCTCTGCTTGGCCTGCGTCTTGGTTGAGAGGAGCCGGTGGGCCCCGGGAGCTGCGGCATTGGCGCAGGCCGCGCGCGTCGTGTCCCGCGTCGTATTCGAAGGTCGCTCTGCGGAGGATGCGTTACGGTCAGCGGAGGAGTCTGTGAGCCGCGCTGCCGTACGGGCCATCGCCCTGGGCACGCTGCGGTGGTACCTGCGTCTGGCCCCCGCCGTCGAGTCGCTCCTGGCGCAACCACGCGGCATACCCGATGAGGTGCGTACCCTGCTGGTTGCCGCGGCCCATCAGATCGAATATTCCCGCAACGTTCCCCAGGCCAGCGTGCATGCGGCCGTGGATTCGACCCGCATTCTCGGTCACGGGCGGGCCACCGGTCTGGTCAATGCCGTGTTGCGACGCTTCGTCGCCGAGCGAGCTGCACTGCTTGAGCGGCTCGATGCGAGCCTGTCGGTGCGCTGCGCGCATCCGCAGTGGCTCGTGGAACGCCTTCAGCGCGCCTGGCCGGCGCAGTGCGCAGCGATTCTCGCGGCCAACAACGAACACCCACCGCTGGTGCTGCGCGTGGACGTCTCCCGGCGCAGCATCCCCGCCTACCTCGAGGAGCTGGCGGCAGCCGGTTTTGCCGCGGCGGCGATCGATTGGGCGCCCAGCGCCGTTCGCCTGGAGCGGGCTGCCGCCGTGGGGGCATTGCCCGGGTTCGCGGAGGGCATCGTCAGCGTTCAGGATGCCGGAGCGCAGCTCGCGGCTGTCCTCCTTGAGGCCGGCGCGGGGATGCGCGTGCTGGATGCCTGCGCGGCTCCCGGAGGCAAGACCGGCCATCTGCTCGAGCGTACCCCGGAGCTTGGCGAGCTGGTGGCGGTCGACATCGATACAGCGCGCGTCGAACGGATCGCGGCGAACCTGGTGCGTCTGCGGCGCCATGGCCGCCTGGTGGTCGCCGACATCCGCGCGCCCGATACCTTCTGGGATGGCCGCCCCTTCGAGCGCATTCTCGTGGACGCACCCTGTTCCTCGACCGGTGTGATCCGCCGTCATCCGGACATCAAGCTCCTGCGCCGTTCCACGGACATCCCCGCGCTTGCCGCCACGCAGGGAGCGATTTTGCGTGCCGCCTTTCGCATGCTCGCCCCGGGAGGGCGCCTCGTGTATTCGACCTGCTCGGTGCTGCCGGTGGAGAACGAGGCGGTCGTGGAGGAATTTCTCCAGGCAGAGCCGGCCGCCGCAGCAATCACGTTGTCCGCGCGCCTCGCACCCGGCGCCGCGGAGCGCCGCGTGGGAATTCAGCTGCTCCCCGGGGCGCAAGCGGCCTCCGACGGGTTCTATTATGCTTGTCTCGAAAAGACAACGACCGGAACCTGAGCCGAGGTGCGGTGTCCCAGAAGCACTCTTCTTTCGTTGCATCCATGCTACAACGACTCCCGCGACTCCTTGCGTTCGTGCTTGCGGCCTGGGCCGCGGTTGCCCTCGCGGATGCGCTGGATGGCGTGCTGGAGGTTCGCTCGGCGTACGTCAACGTGGACAATGGGGTGCTCCTGCTCCACTCCCGGGTCGAATACCCGGTCAACCCGGATATTCGCCATGCGCTGCGCGACGGCGTTGCGCTGACGTTCGATCTGGAGACCCGCATTGATCGCGAGCGGCACCTGTGGTTCAACGCCAACATCGTCGATCTGACATTGCGCCGCGAGTTGACATATCACGCCGTCAGCGATCGCTACGTGGTGCATGACGTGCGTAGCGGGCAGCAGGAGAACTTTGCCACGCTGGAGGAGGCGCTGGCCTATCTGGGCCGGGTCGATGGCTGGCCCATCCTGGTCGAACCCCAGATCAGCCCCGGGAACTATCTGATCAGCGTGCGGGCCGGCGTGCGTCGCGGCCGCTTGCCGGCCTCGTTGCGCGCGTTACTCTTCTGGAAGGACGACTGGCATCGCGTGAGCGAGTGGTATTCATGGTCACTCCCGGTATGAATGAGGACAGGCAGGCGCGCTCCTGGCGCGGGCCGGCGCTGTTGGCCCTGTGGAGCGCCATCGGCGTGGGTGCGCTGTTGCTGCTGGCGAAGAGTGTGCAGAATTCCTCGGCTTTCGATCGGCTGCAGCCGTGGATCCTGCTGCTGAATGTCGTCGGCGTCGTGGCGCTCACCATCCTGCTCGCCCGCAAGCTCTGGCAGCTCGTCCGCGATTATCGCAATCACGTTCCCGGTTCGCGGCTCACGGCGCGCACCGTCAGTATCTTCGGTGGCCTCGTGATCGCGCCGCTGCTCATCGTGTATCTGTTCTCGCTCGATTTCCTCAACCGTGGCATCGACAGCTGGTTCAAGGTCGAGGTGAAGCAGGGTCTGAGCGATGCGCTGGTACTGTCGCGTGCGGCGCTCAATCTGCGCATGCGCGAGTATTCGACCCGGACCGAGCAACTGGCGCACAGCCTCGCCAGGAGTCCGCCTGCGGAGATCCAGCGCCGCATCGATGAGGAGCGGCGCATCACCGGCGGCATCGAAGTCGTTCTCTTCGGCGAGCACGAGCGCATCATCGCCGCGAGCGTCGAGAATCCCCTGGAGGTGCTGCCCTCCCTGCCGCCATCGGATCTGCTGCGCCAGGTCGGCCAGCGTCGTCCCTATGTCAGTCTCGAGCCGCAGGCGAACGGCGAATACTTCATCCGCACGGCGGCGCCCCTGGGGGAGTCCAGCGCCGATCCGGAAGGGCGTTATGTGGTCGCGCTCTACGAAGTGCCGGAGCAGTTGTCCGCGCTCTCCGAAGCGGTGCAGCGCTCCTATTCCCAATACGGCGAGCTTGCTGCGCTGCGTGAGGCGCTCAAAGCCGGCTTCCGTCTGACGCTCACGCTGGTACTGCTGCTGGCCATGCTCGCTGCCATTTATGGGGCGATCTTCTCCGCCCAGCGGCTGATTCGCCCGGTGCAGGACCTGATCGCCGGCACGCGCGCGGTGGGCAAAGGCGATTTCGGCACGCGCCTGCCACTGCCCTCGCGCGATGAGATGGGCTTTCTCGTGCATTCCTTCAACGACATGACCAAACGGTTGCGCCGGGCACGCGAAGAGGCGACGCGCAGCCAGGAGGCGGTGGAGCGCGAACGCGAGCGCCTCGCGATCATTCTGGCCAGGCTCTCCACCGGCGTGCTCGCGGTGGATCGCATGCTGACCTTGCGCATGGCCAATCATGCCGCCGGCGCGATCCTCGGCGCCGATCTGTCGGGCGCCACGGCACGACCGTTGCCGGAGCTGGCTGCCGGCAACGAGCGGCTGGGGCAGTTCGTCGCGGCGATTGCCGTGCGCTTCGCCGCCGGGCGGGACGAATGGCGTGAGCAGCTCGACCTCGACAGCGAGGCGGGGCGGCGCACCTTGATGTGTGCCTGCACGCCCTTGCCTGGCGAAGGCGGCGACACCGGTTACGTCATCGTCTTCGACGACATCACCGCGTTGTTGCAGGCACAGCGGGATGCTGCCTGGGGCGAGGTGGCGCGGCGGCTGGCGCATGAGATCAAGAATCCACTCACGCCGATCCAACTTTCCGCCGAGCGTATGCGGCGCCGGTTCCTCGGCAGCATGGATCCGCGCGATGCGGAGATTCTCGATCGCTCCACGCGCACGATCGTCTCGCAGGTCGAGGCCATGCAGCAGATGGTCAATGCATTCAGCGAATACGCGCGTGCGCCGGAGATGAAGATCACCCGCTTCAGCTTGAATCTGCTGGTGACGGAAGTGGCGGACCTGTACCGTTCACAGGACTCCCGTGCCCTCATCCAGCTCGACCTCGACGAGCATCTGGAGCCGATCGAGGCCGATCGGGGCCGGGTGCGGCAGATCCTGAACAATCTGCTGACGAACGCCCTCGAGGCGCTCGATGGGGTGAGCGCCCCGAAGCTGGAAATCGCGAGCCGGCTGGAAACCGGCGGCGATGCGGCGTACGCCGTGGTGACCGTGTGTGACAATGGACCGGGGTTTCAGCGGGAGCTGCTGGGCCGGGTGTTCGATCCTTACGTGACGAGCAAGCCGAAGGGCACTGGTCTCGGGCTCGCCATCGTGAAGAAGATCGTGGAGGAGCATGGCGGACGTATCGATGCCGACAATCGGCCCGAGGGCGGCGCACGCATTCGGGTCATCTTGCCTGTGAAGGACAGCACACGATCGGCCACAGGGGGGGCGCGTGAACGTAGAGAGCAGCTGAGGAGGGAATGGGCATGACGATTCCACACATTCTGGTCGTCGACGACGAGGCCGACATCCGCGGTCTACTCAAGGAGATTCTCTCCGAGGAAGGGTACGAGGTGGATGTCGCGGCGAACGCCGTGCAGGCGCGCGCCTCGCGTGCGCGCCAGACACCCGATCTCGTGCTGCTCGATATCTGGATGCCGGACGTCGATGGCATCAGCCTGCTGCGCGAGTGGTCGTCCGCGGCGACCGATGGCTGCCCCGTCGTGATGATGTCGGGACACGGCACCGTGGAGACCGCAGTCGAAGCCACCCGGCTCGGTGCTTTCGATTTCGTCGAGAAGCCGTTGTCGCTGGCGAAACTGTTGCGCACGGTCGAGCGCGCACTGGATGCCGGCAAGCGACGCAGGCAATCGGGCAAGCTGCTCGTGCCGGCCCTCACCGTACCGGTCGGCAAGAGCCGGCAAATGCAGCAGCTGCGTGCCGAGCTGCAGCAGATCGCGGCGAATCCTTCGCCAGTGCTGCTCGTCGGGGAGCCCGGCTCCGGGCGCGAGACGTTCGCGCGCTACCTGCACGAGCGCGGGCCGCGCGCGGGCCGCGCGTTCGTTACCCTCATCGCGAGCAGCCTGCGCGAGCAGGACGCGGAGGTGCGGTTATTCGGCCGCGGCGACGGTGAGCGGCAGATCGGACTGCTGGAAGAGGCTGCCGAAGGCAGCCTGTTCATACACGAGGTGGAGGATCTGCCGCTGGCCGCGCAGCGCCTGCTCGTCGGCGTACTCGAGTCAGGTTCCTTTACGCGTGTTGGCGGAGGCGAGCTGCTCACTTTGACGGCGCGAGTGCTCTCCTCCGCGCAGCCCGGAATCGAAAGTCGCGCCAGTGCGGAGGGCTTCCGCCGCGATCTGCTGGCACACCTCAACATGCTGATCGTGCGCGTCCCGCCGCTGCGCGACTACGCCGAGGACGTACCGGAGCTGCTGCGGCATTACGTCGATCGCGTCGTCGACACGGAAGGTCTGCAATTTCGCCGCTTCAGCGTCGCGGCGCAGAACCGGCTGCGCAACTATCCGTGGCCGGACAATGTCCGGGAGCTGAAGAATCTGGTGCACCGGCTGCTCATCCAGGGTGGCGCGGAAGAGATCCGGCTCGAGGAGATCGAGCGCGAGCTGGCCATCCAGGCCCCGCCCGGGGAGCCGCTGGTGAAGCAGGACCTGCTGGCGCTGCCACTGCGCGAGGCACGCGAGCAGTTCGAGCGGGCCTATCTGCAGCAGCAGCTGCTGCTGTGCAACGGCAAGGTGGGCCAGCTCGCCAAGCGGGTGGGGATGGAGCGCACGCACCTGTACCGCAAGCTGCGCTCGCTCGGCGTCGACTTCCGCAACATCAGCGAGGACTGATCCTCAGTCGCCGACCCGGATCACGAGGGCATCGATCTCGGCGGCGTGCAGCTGCCGGCGGATCTTGTTGAGTTGGTTGAGGTTGGTGATTGGGCCGATGCGCACGCGATGCCACACGTCGGTGTCGACCGCGACGCGCTGCACCTTGGCTTCGATGCCCTGCATGGCGAGCTGCGCGCGGATGCGATTCGCGTCGGCTTCGTTGCGGTACGAGCCGGCCTGCAGCACGTACACCCCGGGGCGCTCGATGCTGGCCGTCGCCGGCAGATCGCGTTTGACGTCCTTGTCCTTCTCGGGCACCACCACCTCGAAGTTGGGCAGCATCTGGTAGAAGTCGTACTTCTCGCCGCCGCCGGCGGCGCTGCTCGCATCGGGGTCGGCGGGCGCGGCGCGGTGCGGATTCGGCAGCGGCTGCTCCGCTTTGTCGTGCGCGGCCGCGTGCCGGCTGTTCATGTACAGCACCGTCATGCCGCCGGCGAGCACGATCCCCACGAGTGCGCCCAGGGCGAATTCGCGCATGCGGCTGACTTCGAGCGAGCGCCGGCGAGGGCGTTTGTAATCGCGCGCTGCGGCTCTCACATGCTCTCCGGAGCGGACACACCCAGCAGCGTCAGGCCGTTGCGGATTACCTGCTGCACGCCGCCGACCAGTGCGAGTCGCGCGTTGCGCAGGGCCGGATCCGTCACGATGAACTGTTCGGCGTTGTAATAGGTGTGGAACGCATTGGCGAGCTCGCGCAGATAGTGCGCGAGCGCGTGCGGAGCCCGGTTCGCGGCAGCAAGCTCCAGCATCTGCGGGTAACGGATCAGCGTCATGAGCAGCAGCTGCTCGTGCTCACCCGCGAGACGCTGCGTGTTGGCGAGCCCCTGCGCGCAGTCGAATTCGAAGCCACGCGCATCCAGCTGCTTCATGACGCTCGCCACGCGCGCGTGCGCATACTGGATGTAGTAGACCGGATTGTCGTTCGTGCGGGATTTCGCCAGCTCGAGATCGAAGTCGAGCGGCTGGTCGTGGCTGCGCATGAGATAGAAGAAGCGGCAGGCATCGTTGCCGACCTCCGTGCGCAACTCGCGCAGCGTGACGAACTGCGCCTCCCGCTTGCCCATCGGGATTTTTTCGCCCGCGCGAAACAGATTGACGAACTGCACCAGGCTCACCTCGAGGCTCTCGCCCGGCTCTCCCATGGCCATCAGGCCGGCGCGGACCCGCGCGACGTAGCCGTGGTGATCGGCGCCGAGCACGTCGATGAGCCGTTCGAAGCCGCGTTCGCGCTTTTCGAGGTGATAGGCGATATCCGAGGCGAAGTAGGTCTTCACGCCGTTCTCGCGCACCACGACGCGGTCCTTCTCATCGCCGAACTGCGTCGCGCGAAACCAGGTCGCACCGTCCTTCTCGTACAGATGACCCTGGGATCGCAGGCGCTGCAGCGCGCGGCCGATCGCGCCGCTTTCCTCCAGTGCCCGCTCCGAGTACCAGCGATCGAAACCCACGCCGAACGCCTCGAGATCGCTGCGGATATCGCTCAGCATCTGCTCGAGGCAGACCTGCAGCACGTACTGGAAGCCCTCCGCCCCGATCAGCTTCGAGATGCGCTCGATCAGGGCATCGATGTACACCTCCTTGTCGCCTGCGGGTGCGTCGGGGGGCAGCTGGTCCAGCACCGCCTGCGCGGGTTGCTGCAGGCCCTCGCCTGCGCGCTGGCGAAGAGCGGTTGCGATGCTGCGTACGTAATCGCCCCGATAGGCGTTCGCGGGAAAGGGCAGCTCGATTGCGCCGAGCTGCAGATAGCGCAGCCAGGCGCTCGCGGCGAGGATCTCCATCTGCCGCCCCGCATCATTGATGTAGTACTCGCGACTGACACTGAAGCCGACCGCATTCAGCATGTTGGATAGCGTGGCGCCGTATGCGGCCTGGCGACCGTGGCCCACGTGCAGGGGGCCGGTGGGATTGGCGGAGACGAACTCGACCATCACCCGTTCGCCCCGCCCGCGATCGCTTCGTCCGTAAGCATCACCGCGCCGGTGGATCGCGCTGAGCTCCTGGGCGTAGGCATGGGGTGTCAAAAAGAAATTGATGAACCCCGCGCCGGCCACCTCGGTGCGGGCGACAAGCGGGCTCTGCGGTAGCGCGCCGGCGATGGCCTGTGCGAGCTCACGGGGATTGACGCGCGCCGCTTTCGCCAGGCGCAAGGCGATATTGCTCGCGAACTCGCCGTGACGCGGATCGCGCGTGTGCTCGACGCTCACTTCCTGCGGCTCGGGCGCGTGGGGGATGCGTTTTCCTGCCAGCGCTTGCAGAGCCGATAGCAGAAGCTGCTCGAGTTGCTGCTTCAAGAGGGGGGTTCCGCCGAAGAGGCCGGGCAGTTTACCCCATGACATCGGGATCGGCCGGACCGGCGCGCCGTGCGTTGCCGTTCGGCTTCAGAATAACTCGATGGGATCGACGTCGAGCGCCCAGCGCACGCGACGCGCGGCCGGCAGCTCGCCGACTTCGGGCAACCAGCCCTCGAGGAAGCGGTGCAAGGCGGCGCGATCGGCGCTTTCGATCAGCAGTTGCGCATGATAGCGCCCGGCCCGACGGGACATCGCGGCCGGCACCGGGCCGAGCAGCTTCACCAGCTGACCCGGCTCGGCGGCAAGCGCAGCAGCGCTTGCCAGGAACTCGAGCGCGGCGTCGGCCGTGTTGGCCGAGTCCCGCAGCACCGCCAGGCGCGAGAACGGCGGCCATGCGGCCTGCGCGCGCTCGGCGAGTGCGGAGCGGGCAAAGCCCTCGTACCCTTCGGACCGCAGACTCAGCAGCAGCGGATGCTCAGGAAATTCGGTCTGGATCAATACCTCACCGGGGCGCGTGCCCCGCCCCGCGCGCCCGGCCACCTGGATGATCGTCTGTGCCAGGCGCTCCGCGGCCCGGAAGTCGGTACTGAACAATCCCTGATCGGCATTCAGCACCACGACCAGGGTAACGTTCGGGAAATCGTGTCCCTTGGTCACCATCTGCGTGCCCACGAGGATGCGCGCCTCGCCCGAGGCCATGCGGCGCATGGCTTCCTCCATGTCGCCGCGCCGGCGCACGACGTCCCGATCGAGGCGCACGCGGGGGATGTCCGGGAACGATTCCGCGAGGGCTTCTTCGATGCGTTCCGTTCCCTGACCCACCGGCTTCGTCGCGAAGCCACATTGCGGGCAGCGTGGCGGCAGCGGCGTGTCCGCCCCACAGTGATGGCACCTTAGCCGCGCAGCCGCGCGATGCACGGTCATCCGGGCATCACATTGGTCGCACGGGGCGATCCAGCCGCACGCCGTACATAACAGCGTCGGTGCGTAGCCGCGCCGGTTGAGAAACACGAGCACCTGGCCGTCCTCCCGCAGGTGGCGCTCGATGGCCTGCAGCGCGGCGGTCGACATTCCCGCATGCACGGCGCTGGTGCGCAGATCGATCAGCGCCATCTGCGGAGGCTTTGCTTGATCGGCCCGACGGGAGAGGCAAAGGCGCGTATAGCGTCCCGTCAACGCGTTGTTCAGCGTCTCGAGCGCAGGGGTGGCCGAGCCCAGCACGACCGGCACGCTCTCGCGCTGCGCGCGCGCCACGGCCAGATCGCGCGCCGAGTAACGAAAGCCCCCCTCGTGCTGCTTGAACGAGGCGTCATGCTCCTCGTCGACGATGATGATGCCGGGCCCTGCCAGCGGGGCGAACACGGCCGAGCGCGTCCCGAGCACGATGCGCGCGCGGCCGCTGAAGGCCTCCCGCCAGGCGAGCAGGCGCTCGTGATCGGTCAGCGCCGAATGCAGCACCGCAAGGGGTGCATCGAGCCGCTCGCGAAAGCGATTCACCAGTTGCGGCGTCAGGCCGATCTCGGGCACGAGCACCAGCGCCCCCTGCCCCTGATCCAGCACTCGCTCGATGAGATGCAGGTAGACCTCGGTCTTGCCGCTGCCCGTTACCCCGTGCAGCACGAAGGCGGCGAATTGGCCGATGGAGGCACCGATGCGCTCTACCGCCTGGCGCTGCTCATCGCTCAGCTGCGGGCCGGGGGTGCGGCAGCCGGGGCTGCGACCGGCGGGGCCCGTGACCGGCATCGGCATCGCCTGCGGTGCCAGCTCGATCCAGCCGCGCTTCGCAAGGGCCCGGGCGCTTTCCCGCCAGTTGGGCAACATCGCCGTCAGCGCCTGCGCAGCCACCTGCTCGCACCGCGCGACGTGCTCGAGCAATTTCCTCTGCTTGGGGGCTCGGCGCAGCTCACCTTGCGAGAGGGCGATTCGGCCCGCCGCAGTGATGGCCCACTCCCGCACCACGGCCGAGGCGCTGGCACCGGCGCGCAGTGCCTTCGGCAGCGCGGCGAAGAGCACTTCCCCGCAGGGATGGTGGTAGTACTGCGCCGCCCAGCGCAGCAATCCGAGCGTGCCGGCATCCAGCACCGGCTGCGCATCGAGGATTTCCAGGATGGGCTTGAGGCGCTCGCGCGCTACCCCGGCGCTCGTGGCCTCTTCGACGACCACGCCGATCAGACGCTGACGGCCGAAGGGCACCCGTACCCGGCAGCCCGGCGCAACGGTGCCCAGCTCTGGCGCGAGATAGTCGAACAAACGGCGCAGCGGCACGTCGATTGCGACGCGAAACACCTGGTCTTGCGTCATGATTTATGAGAAATCAGCAGGTTACGCGAGGCGTGGCGAGTCAACCAGGTCCGGCGCACGTGCGTTATACATGCCATGGCTGGGTTTGCTACGCTCGCGCCGCCTTATAGCATGCCGTCGGCAACACACGGCGACTTCGAACTGTCGGACCCGACCACAAACAGCCAATCCCGCGCGCTCAGCCAGTTCCTGGCAGGCGTCGAGCTCAAGGCATTCAAGATCGCACAGGCCGCATTGCGTCAGGAGGACGACGCCCTCGATGCGGTGCAGGATGCGATGCTGCAGCTTGCACGCGCGTACGCCGACCGGCCGCCTGCGGAATGGAAGCCGCTGTTCTACCGGATCCTGGAAAATCGGATCCGCGACATGCAGCGCCGTCGCACCGTGCGCGGCCGCGTCATCTCCTGGTTGCCATTTCGGGGTGACGAGGATGAGGATGAGGCCGATCCGATCGCCCAGGCGCCCAGCGAGGAGCCGCAACCCCTGCGCAGGCTCGAGATCGCGGAGGCAATGGGTGCGCTGGAGCGTGCGCTCGAGGGTCTGCCGCGGCGCCAGCAGCAGGTCTTCATGCTCCGCACCCTGGAAGGTCTGGACGTGGCGCAGACGGCGACCGCAATGGGTTGCTCGCAAGGCAGCGTCAAGACCCACTATTTTCGTGCGCTGCAGTCGCTGCGCGCGCAACTTGGAGAGTTCTGGACATGAGTCCCATGGGGCCGATGCAAGAGATACCGGACGAGTTCGAGCGACGGGCGCGCATCCTGCTCGAGGAAGGCGTGAGTCGCATCGACGGCCGTATCCGCTCGCGCCTGAACCAGGCGCGACACGCCGCGCTCGCGCAAGCCTCGGTGCGCCGCTCGGTATTCTGGCGTTATTTCACCTTCATGCCGGCGGCGGGTGCGGTGGCGGGCGCGGTGCTCGTTGCCGTGTTGCTTTGGCCGCACTCCCCCGCCAGCCAGCTGCCGCTCCCCGAGAGCGCCCGACCCACGGTCGAGGACATGGACCTGCTGGCCGATGGCGAGGCACTCGATCTGGTGTCGGACGAGACCGATAGCGGCGCGTTTTACGAATGGGCGGTGGATCAGACGGACACGGGCGAGACGCACACTTGAGCCGCATCCGCGCCCCCCTGGTGCTGACTTTGGTCGCGCTGGGGCCGGGCGCTGGGTGGGCCGGCAACGCACCCCCGGATGCGGCAGCGGATGTCGAGCTGCTCGAATTCCTCGGCAGCGTCGATTCGGGCGGGGACGCGCAAAGCGCGGCGGACGATGGCAGCTGGATGGATTACCTGGCGCGCACCGACATCAACAAGGTGGCGAAGGCGGGCGATCCGAATCGCGCCCCACCTCCCCCGCCGCCGCGCCCGCCACCTCCCCCGCCGCGCCCGCCGCCGTCCCCGCCCCCGCCGGGAGATAAGAATGAACCTTGACCGACGTCTGCTCGTGCTGTGCGTGTTGCTGGGCGCAGCGCTGCCCGTGCTCGCGCAGCAACCGCCTCCGCCGACCCCTGCGGCGCCGGCCGCGGCCGGCGTGCCCTGGTCGAGCCTCTCCGCCGATCAGCAGCGGCTGCTCAATCGCTTCAACGGCAACTGGAACACACTGCCGCCCGAGCGGCAGCAGGCGCTGGCACGTGGCAGCAACCGCTGGCTGCGCATGACCCCCGATCAGCGCGGCCAGGCCCAGGGGCGCTTTCAGCGCTGGCGCGCTCTGCCCCCGGAGCAGCAGCGCATGTTGCGCAATCGCTGGGAGCGGTTCCAATCGCTGCCACCCAGTGAGCAGGCCGCCGTACGACAGAATTTCCGCCGCTTCCAGCGGCTGCCACCCGAGCGCCGCCAGATGCTGCGTGAGCAATGGCGCAACGCCACGCCGGCGCAGCGACAACGCATGGTGCAGCAGGCGCGTGAGCACCGCATGCACCGGATGCAGGCGCCGCCGCCGCGCCCGAGGCATTGACGAGTTAGTTTGCGTTCGCCGCCGTGCGCGGGCGCGTCACGATCGGCACGTTGCACACATCCACGTGCCCTGCGGGAACCTTGAACCACTCTTCCCGGCGATTGCGTCGCGATTCGACGTACGCTGCGAAGGTCGGCGTATCGGTGCGCAATACTTCCAGCTCCGTGCGCTGTGACTCGGGAACATCCGCAGCCACACGCACCGATCGAATCGGCAGCCGCTGCTCGGGCCGCTCATAGAAGCCGAGCGGACCTGTGCCGCGCGGCAGGGTGGAGAGCAACTCCATGCCGTGCACCACGCGGCCCACGAGCGTCACGTTACGGTCGAGATGCCGTGGCGCCTGGCCGATGACGACGTAAAGTTCGGTGCCCCCACCGCTGTCCACGTCGTTGTCCCGTCCCGCACCCACCATGCCATAACAATGTACGAGCCATGCGCGGCCCAATTTCGGATCCAGCGCTGCGGGGAAGCCGTCCGAGAAGCCCACTTCCGGCGCATACGTATCCACATCCGGCAGCGGCGTGAAGGGCACCCCACGTGAGCTGCGCTCGAATTCCGCAGCGAGGGTGCGCTGTGCCTTGCCGACAGGACGTTTGCCTTGCGGATCGCCCCACTGGACCACGTAGTTGTCCTGGGATCGCACGATCGGCAGGCTGTCGTAGTACCCCGCGCGGGCAAGGGCCTCGATGTTGGCGGCATGGTGCGGGGCAAACTGGTGCGCGAGCTCGATGACGACGCGGCCGGCGGGCAGCTCGAGATAGAGCGTGTTCTGCGGGTCGAGCGGCCGCCAGTCCGCTGCAGAGGAGTCGGCAATCACATCCGCCGAGGTCAGGGCCCGGTGGGGTGCCTGAGCAGGCGCTGGCGCCGCAGCCGCCACAGGCGGTGGCGCGGTGGTTGGCGCGGTGGTTGGCGCTCCCAGTGACATCGTCGACCACGTCGCCTGCAGGATCGCCGCGGCGATGAGTGACAGGCCCCTCGCGGGAAACGCGAGGCCCCTCGCAGGAAACGCATGCGCCGTGCGCGACATCGTCACCGCCTCCGCCTCACCCGACTGCCTTGATGGCCTGGATCAGCTCCGCTCCGGCCTTCTGGGCATCGCCATATAGCATGCGCGTGTTGTCGAGATAGAACAGGGCATTCTCGATGCCGGAAAAGCCCGCCCCCTTGCCGCGCTTGATCACGATCACGTTCTTCGCCTTGTCGGCGTTGAGGATCGGCATGCCATAGATCGGACTGGACTTGTCATTGCGCGCCACCGGGTTGACGACGTCGTTCGCCCCGATGATCAGCGCCACATCCGCGGTCTCGAATTCGGAGTTGATCTCATCGAGATCGGCGATGAGATCGTAGGGCACGCCAGCCTCGGCAAGCAGTACGTTCATGTGCCCGGGCATGCGTCCGGCCACCGGGTGGATCGCGAATTTCACCGTCACGCCGCGATCGAGCAGCAACTGGCACAACTCCCAGATCTTGTGCTGCGCCTGCGCCACCGCCATGCCGTAACCGGGGACGATGATGACTTTCTGCGCAAACGCCATCATGACCCCGACATCCGCTGCCTCGATCGGCTTCAGGCTTCCCGTCACCTCACCGGTCGCCGGGCCGCCGGTGTCCCCGAAGCCCGAGAACAGTACGTTGCCCAGGGAGCGGTTCATCGCCTTCGCCATCAACTGCGTCAGCAGCGTACCGGCCGAGCCCACCACGGTGCCCGCGATGATCATGGCCGCATTGTTGAGCACGAACCCCTCGAACGCGACCGCAAGCCCGGTGAGCGCGTTGTAGAGTGAGATCACGACCGGCATGTCGGCGCCGCCGATCGGCAGGGTCATGGTCAGCCCGAGCAGCAGCGCCAGCACGAAGAAGGCCGTGACGATCCCCGGGGAGGCGTGGATGTGCAGCGCCACGAGCGCCCCCAGCACCAGCGCGGCCGCCAGCAGCACCAGGTTGAATACCTGTTGCCCGGAGAAGCGCACGCTGCGGGTGATGAGTCCCTGCAGCTTGCCGAAGGCGATCGCGCTGCCGCTGAAGGAGACGGCACCGATGATGCCGCCGATCGCCGCCAGCAGCGAGATCGCGTAGCTGTGCGTCTCGCCCCGGTACAGCTCGACCGCGGCGATCGATGCGGCGGCACCGCCGCCCATGCCGTTGTACAGGGCGATCATCTGCGGCATGTTCGTCATCGCCACGCGTTTGCCGCTCCACCAGGCAAGTCCGCCGCCCACCAGGATCGCCGCGCCGATGAGTGGATAGTTGCTCATGCCCGGGTACACGAAGGTCACCACGGTTGCGACCAGCATTCCGGCGCCTGCCCACACGATGCCGCTGCGTGCCGTGACCGGCGAGCTCATCCGCTTGAGTCCCAGGATGAACAGCGCGGCCGTGACGAAATAACTCGCCTGGATCAGCGTAGCCGCGTTGAAGAAGTCGCCCGACATCAGTGCGTCCCCTGCGTTGCGCTCTCGCCCCGGGGCTTGCGGCCGCGCGCGCCGCTCGACTTGAACATCTCCAGCATCCGCTCGGTCACGACGTAACCGCCCACGGCATTGCCGGCCGCCAGCAGCACCCCGATGAAGCCGATGCTCTTCTCGAGCGGCGTATGCGCGCTGCCGAGGGCTACCATGGCGCCGACGAGCACGATCCCGTGAACGAAGTTGGATCCCGACATCAGGGGCGTGTGCAGGATCACCGGCACCCGGGAGATGACCTCATAGCCGGTGAACGCGGCCAGCATGAAAATATACAAAGCGACGATACCGGTCATGTCCGCTGGTCTCCCGTTGCGATGGCTTGCGCTGGACTCTCGATCGACTTGCGCGTCGCCTCGTGTTTGATCGCGCCCTCGTGCGTGACACACGACTGCGCGAAAACCTCATCGCTCCAGTCGATGGCCAGCTCGCCGCCCTTGTTGATCGCGGGCTTGAGGAAGTTGAGCAGGTTGCGGGCATACATCTCGCTGGCATTGTAGGCGAGGGCGGCCGGTAGATTGACCGCGCCGATGATCTTCACGCCCTGGTGCTCGATCAGCTCGCCGGCCTTGGTGAGCTCGCAGTTGCCGCCCTGTTCGGCGGCAATGTCCACGATCACCGAGCCGGGGCGCATGCGCTCGACCGCCGCGCGCGAGATGATCTTGGGTGCGGGCCGTCCCGGCACCGCGGCAGTTGCGATGACTGCATCCGCCGCGGCGATCCTCGCGTCGAGCACTTCCTGCTGCTTGCGCTTCTCCTCGTCGGTGAGCTCCCGGGCGTAACCGCCGGTACCTTCCGCGCTGACGCCGGTGTCGACGAACTTCGCACCGAGTGATTTCACCTGCTCGCGGGTGGCGCTGCGCACGTCATAGGCCTCGACGACCGCACCGAGCCGTCGCGCGGTGGCGATCGCCTGCAGTCCGGCCACACCGGCCCCGATGATCAGCACGCTCGACGGACGGACGGTGCCGGCCGCCGTGGTGAGCATGGGCAGAAACTTCTGCAGGTGACTGGCGGCAATGAGCACGGCCTTGTAGCCGGCGATGGCCGCCTGCGAGGACAGGGCATCCATCGACTGCGCGCGCGAGATGCGGGGCACGAGCTCCATGGCGAAACTGGTGATGCCGCGCTCCTTGAGCGCCTGCACTTCTGCCTTGCGCGCGTACGCCTGCAGATAGCCAATGACGACGGCGCCCTTGGGCACACTGCGGATCTGCTCGAGCGACAGCGGCTGTACCGTGAGAATGACCCCGGACTGCTCGAGCACCGCGACGGCGGAATCCGCCCACGCGACCGACTTGTAGGCGGCGTCGGGGAACTGCGCTTGCGCGCCGGCACCGTGCTCCATGAGCACGCGCGCTCCCGCCTGAGTGAACTTATCGGCCACTTCCGGCACCAGACTGACGCGTGTTTCTTGCGGCGCGCTTTCGCGAAGCGCACCAATGGTGACTGGCATGCTCAGGCCCTCGAGCGTGTGGCTTTTCGATCAATGACGTGGCCCGGCGACGACGTCAAATCGAAATCCTCAACCGAATTAAGACGTTGCGACGTTGAATTCTTGCACAAAACTGCTTTATCTTACAGCGCCCATGCTACACATCGATCTAGACCGTGCCGACCGTGGCCACCAGGACGATCTGCGGATCATCGCCGCCCCGGCCGGATTGTCCCAGCTCGTCCTGCGGGCCGATATCGCCGGCATGCCACTCGAATGGATTGACTATAAGGAAGCCGCCCGACTCTACCATCAGGAACAGGTGGCTTATACCTGCGGCTCGGCTCTCTACACCCTCTATGGCGGCATCAACGCAGCCAGCGGGCTGCGCACGGTGCTGGAGGTCAACTCGATCGTGGCAACGGTGGGTCATACCGGCAATCCGGGCAATACCCGCCACGATTACGTTCCGCCGCTGAACAATCAGACACTGTTCCGGCGGGATGCGTATCTGTGCATGTACTGCGGCTCGCGCTTCCCCTCGCGCGAGCTGTCGCGCGATCACATCCGGCCGTTCAGTCAGGGCGGCATCGATATCTGGACCAATGTGGTCGCCGCCTGCCGCCGTTGCAACAACCAGAAGGCATCGCGCACGCCCGAGCAGGCGAAGATGCAGCTGATCGCCGTGCCGTTCACGCCGACCTACGCGGAATACATCTTCCTCAAGGGACGGCGCGTGCTGGCGGACCAGATGCAGTATCTGCTCGCACACTTCCCGCGTTCGAGCCCGCTGCACGACCGGATCCAGCGCTGGCTGTCCTGAAGCTGCACCTGTCGCGAAAACAACGACGCACACTGGAGAACAATTGATCTTTCTGATCGATGCGTCCGTGTATGTCTTTCGCGCGTACCACTCCGTATTGCCCGACATGCTCGACCGCGACGGTAATCCGGTGCATGCGGTGTTCGGCTTCGCCCGCTTCCTCGGCGATCTCATCGAGCGGCTGCGGCCGCGCTACATGGCGGTCGCCTTCGACCAGCGCATGGGCAACTCCTACCGCAGTCGCATTTATCCGGCGTACAAGGCCAACCGCGAGCCCCCGCCGCCGGATCTGCCGGCGCAGTTCGCGCGCTGCCGGCAGGTCTGCCAGCACCTCGGACTGGCGGTGTTCAGCAATCCCGAATACGAGGCGGATGACATCATCGGCACGCTCGCCTGTCTGATGCGCGAGGCGGGCGTGCGCTCGGCGTTCATCACGCGTGACAAGGATCTCGCCCAGTTGATGCGCGACGGGGATCTGTTCTGGGACTATGGCGCGCGCGAGCAGTTCGGCTATCACGACATCGAACGTCACTATGGCGTGTTGCCGGAACGCTTTGCCGATTTCCTCGCCCTGACCGGCGATGGTGTCGACAACATTCCCGGCATTCCCGGCATCGGTCCCAAGACGGCCGCCGCGCTCATGCGCGAATTCACCTCACTCGATGAGCTCTATGGCGACATGGGGCGAGTCGCCCGCATCAAGCTGCGTGGCGCCAAAGGCCTGAGCGAGCGACTGCTGGAGCATCGCGAGTCCGCGTACCTGGCACGGCGGCTCACGCGGATCATCTGCGACATGGAGCTCGGCGTCGGGATCGAAGGGCTGCGCCGCCGGGCGCCGGATGTCACGGCCCTCGGCAGCCTGTACGACGATCTGGGCTTCGGCCCGTTCCTGCGCCGCCAGGGCGAGCGCCTGGCGCAGCTTTTACCCGCCTGAGGCCGACCCTCAGCTGTTCGGCTCGGGCGATGACACCTGCCCGGTAACGCATCCCACGGGCTCGCCCGAACCGTCGGCACGACGTGCCTCGAGGCGCACCTCACGTCCGTTCAGCAACTGCGCATCGATCTGCACGAGTTGGCTGCCGTCGGGTTGTACCCTGGAGCTGTACCCCGCGGCAGGCAGCTCCTGCTGCTCGGCGTCGAGCGCCACGACGCGCAACCCGCGCGCCACCCCCGGTACTCGCAAAACGGCAAGCCGCGTATCGCTCGCCAACTGCACTACGCTGCATTCGGCGCCGCGGCTGACGGCGGGCACGTTGAAGACGATCGTGTGCGTGGCGGTGAAGTCGGCCGTCAGAGCGGATTTTCCGGCCCAGCCTCCCGCGGCACCGACGACGCCTGCGCCGAAGAGCGAGGCCGCCATGCGCCAGTCGGAAAATGCCAGCGAGCGCCGCGCGCCCGGCGCCGGCCGCGCCGCGGGCAGCGCATTGGGCAGCTCGACGCGGATCGCGCGCCAGCTCTCGACGTCGCTGACACATTCGGAGCAGTCCATCATGTGCAGCTCGAATGCCTCCTGGGTGCCCGCGTCGAGTCCGTCCGCTACATAGACGGCCGCCGTCTGATTCGTCTTGAACTGTGTGTGGTCCATGATATTGCCTACGCTTGGGGTAATGGCGCAGCGCCCGGCTCGCTGCTCGCGAGACCGTGCCTGCGGAGGATTTCGCCGAAGCGCTGACGTGCCCGCCAGAGGACCTGATTGAACTGCATCTCCGTCAGTTGCAGTGACTCCCGGATCGCTACCCGTGACTCCTCGTGCAGGTAGTAACGTTCCAACACCTCACGATCGCGCGGCACGGCTAGCTGACTCATGAGCTCCCGCACGCATTGCGCGAGCTGTTCGTGCTCGAGACGCTCCTCGATCGACAGCGCCTCATCCTGGATGCTCGTGAGCCGCTCGCCGTCGGTGTCGTACTGACGTGCGAGCTCTCCGCGCCAGTAAGCTGCCGCCAGCTTGCATGCGGTCCGATAGAGATAGCCTCCAAGGTTGCTCGGGTCATCCAGACCTTCCGTGCGAATCTTCTTGACCGCCTGAAGGAAAGTCCGCTGCAACAAGTCCTCCGCGGCATCGCGAGCGATCCGCCTGTGGAGGAATACCTGCAGCAAGGGCCGCCGATATCTCACGTAAAGTTGATTCTGCAGGCCGCTGCGCGCCGCGACGGCCGCCACCAGCGAGCGGTCGTCTGCGGGCAGAGTGTGCCGCGCGTCCCGTTCTTCGCGGGTTGGCGGCGTTTCGGGACAAACGCCTGCGGGCGGTGATTCGATATATGTCATGGACGAGCTTCCCGCGGCGCTCCTGACTGGCGGCATACGCGCGCGCTGCGGCGCTCGGTTTGCAACAGGCAGGCATCAGCGAGCGGCACCCCCTGTAGGTAGGGCGGCCGCGACCCACGCTGCGAGCGGCGCGGGGTATTCAACATTATTCCTTGTACGACGGTGGACAGGAACTGGTCGGTACTCAATTTAGCATAGGCGGGAGCGGCCCAGATGCCGGCGAGCAGCCCTGCCAGGATCGCCGTTGAATTGGAGCTGCCCTGCTGCAGAACGTAGTGTGCGGGCGCGGCACCCGCTCCGATCACGCACGCGCTGGGTGCGCCGAGATTGAGCCCGGCGGGCGCGGGACTCGTTCCCGGAGAAATCATCGCGTCGTTGCCGATCGGGATGGCCCGCACGATGCGCCGAAACCGGTAGGCGGCCGGGTAACCGGCGGCCGCCTCGCCCTTGTTGGGAACGCTCGCCACGACGATGGCGGCATGCGGGGAATCCCGCTCGGCGATCCGCGCAAACGCCTCATCCAGCGCGCTCGTGGTGGCGTACCAGTGGGCACTGAAGCTGAGGATCCTCGCGCCCATGCGCGTCGCATAGTCCAGCGCACGGACCAGGCGTGTCGGATCCGCTTGATCATCGACTCCCCGGTTGCAGCCGATGACCCGCAGGATCATGAGCCGTGCGCCATCGGAACCGGGTGCCGCAATGCCGACTTGGTTGTTGCGTTGTGCCGCCACGAGGCTTGCCATCAGCGTGCCATGGCTGAATCGCGCTCGGCACGCGCCCTTGGGCGATACATCGGGGCTGTCATCGACGAAGTCCCAGCCGTGCAAGTCATCGACATAACCGTTGCCGTCGTCGTCGACGCCGGCCTTGCCGTTGGCCTCGGCTTCGTTGGTCCACAGCTGGTTGCGCAGCTCCTCGTGCTCGATCCATGCACCATCATCGAAGATGGCGACGATCACCGGCCGGGAGGGCTTGGGATCGCTCCAGGCGAGTGACCCCGCCACCGCATCGACCCACCAGAGATTGCCGGCCCGGTAGGCGCAATCGTTCGTGTCGGGGTCATCGATGCTGGCCGTGGGAAGCAGCGTCGAGCAGGTGACGGGCTGACAGGGGAAACCGACCGGGGCGGATGCGGCCGGCGTACAGCAGGCCAGCCCAGCAAGGCAGCCCACGAGAGGCAACGCTGATCGGGCCGCGCGGACCCCACGGAGCATCATGCCCCGATCTTAGCGCGGAACCCTCGCGGGCGGCCCGGAACGGCCGCCCACTGCAGCTGCGCCGATCGTCAATCCTCGCTGTGGATCACGCCGTCATCATCGAGTTGGACGGTCGCGGGGGCATTGACGGACTGCATCACGATGATGGCGGAAGAGGGGCCCTGCATGTCACGGGGAAAGATCAACACGTGCTCCCACTGACCTGCAATCTTCGCCAGTCCGTACCAGTGCTGCTGCTCGTAGTAGGGCTCCGCCGCCTGAGCGTATCCCGACATCGCGAGAAACGGCGAGCTGGACTCCTGCCCGGGGATGCACTCGAAGTCCGCCGGGACCGCGGTCATCTTCGTGCCCGCCCGATACTGCAGCTTCATGCCGTTCCAGTTCGCGGCCCATTGCTGCTGTGCGCCGTCTTCTGCCTGGAACACGTAGCTGCCATCGGCAGCCGGGGAGGCCGAGATTCTGAACTTGAGTCCCGCCGGCACCCGCGCCGCAAGTCCCGCGTGCTGCTCGGTGCAGTTTTTCGTGACGGTCCATTGCTTGAAGAAATAATTCGGAATGCTCCCCGCGTGGGCGGGTGACGCCGCGCTCAGGCCGATCCAACACTGGGCTGCGATCGATGCCGCCAGAGTCGCTTTGCGGGACAGGGACATGGGAATCTCCTCGCGTGGGAAGGAATACGCCCGGAGATCACTGCTGCGAGCCGGCTGCTTATCTCAGGAGCGCAAGGCGAATTGGCCAAGAAAGGGCGCCGGCGCCCCGGCGCGGGATCCAAAGGTGCCGGCGCCCTGGCGCGGGATCGTTAGACCGAGGAGTCGGGCCAACCGTAGAGTGCGAAAGCAGCCCAGTCGAGGGATGCGGCCTGCGCCGCTTGCTCCAGCTGCGTGCGCCGCAGGGCGGCGCCCGCGGGCAGGTGCTCCAGCAAAAGGTGTCGATAGAACTGCTGCATGAACTGCGCGGTCGCCTGATCGTCGATCCGCCAGTAGCTGGCCAGTACCGCCGCGGCCCCGGCCTGCAGGAACGCCTGCGCCGGCCCGAGCACCCCTTCCCCGGGTAGCAGCCGCCCCCGGGAGGTGTCACACGCGCTCAGTACGACCAGCGGCGAATGCAACTTCAGGCCGAGAATATCGAGCAGGCCGAACATCGATACCGGCTGGCCGTCCACGGATTCGGGCGTCAGCGCAAGCGCGGACAGGCGTGGCCGCTGCGCATCGATGCGGGCGTGAGTGGCGATGTGCAGCAGGTCGGGATTGGAATTCGCGGCGGTCCGCAGCGCGCTGGGCACGGCGGCACAGCCCAGGAGCGTCTCGATGTGACTGTCGGGGCGAGACTCTCGCGCGAGCCGCGCCACCATCAATGTCTCCTCGGCGCTTCCTGGCAGCCGTGGCAGGGACTGTGCCCAGTCGGCGAGCGAGCGCTCGAGGCGGCTGCCGGGCGCAGGCGCGGCGGCCGTCGTGGCGCATTCCCGCCGCCAGTCGGCGATCCGGAAGACCGGATTGCCGATGAGCTCGAAGCGCGGTGCGAGCTTATGGGGGCGCCGGCGCAAGCCCGCGAGGAAGGCAGCCGACGGCACGATCGTGACTTCCGCGTGCTGCAGAAGAAGCTCATCCGCGGAGCTCGATGACCACGGCAGGATCGAAAATGGCACGGTGTGCAGGGCTTCGTCCGGGACGATGAGAATGCGCCTGTGGGTCAGCTGGGCGGTCAGCGGCCAGAGCACGATGCGCGCCAGCCGTTGCGCATCGGTGCGGAGGTCTTCGCGGGAGGCTTCGCTGTTGCGCAGCCGATCGCGCAGCTCCCCTGCAATCCGCGCAATGTCGCGCCGATCGCCCAGGCGGACCACCCGCAGGCCGCCCTCATCGAGAATGAAGGCGAACATGTCGTGGATGCCGACTGCATACTCGAGCAGTGTGGCATCCAGTTGCGCGAGCGTTCGAGCCAGTTTGCTCCTGTCCAAAGTGTCGCTATGGCGCTCCGCGTGAAGTGCCACAGCGTCGAGCTGATCGACGAGCACCGACGGAGCCATTGCGCCGGGCCGCGAGAGCTGTACGACATCGCGAAGCAGCTGCGGGTAGCGCGCTGCCGGGGTATCCGCGGCCGGTGCCTTCGGCGTTGGTGCTGGTGTCGCTGCGGTCGGCGTGGGCGAGGATACGTCCTGCTGCTGCTGCAACTCCGCATAGCGCAGGCTGCGAGCCCGCCCGCGCTCGGAATTTGCAAAGGCAGTCCAGGCGTCATCGCCGGTGGCATCGGTGGCATCGATGGCATCGGTGGCGAACAGATCCGTCCATTCGGTGAAAACCGCATGCTGAGTGGCCAGATAGGTGGCACGCTTCTCGCCATCCAGCCCGTCGATGGGGACCGCCTCGATGAGATGGACGGCCGCCTGCAGCGTGCGCGCCGCGGCGCTGCGATTCCCTGAGGTGCGATATGCGGCGGCCACCAAGCGCAGCGAGCCCACCGTCTGATCGATGTCGCCGCGTGTGACGCTTGCGTGCAAAGCCGCCGCCGCGTCGCGTAGCGCCTGTGACGGATCCCCCGCCAGCAAGGCCGCCCTGGCGATGCCAAGCTGTGCGGTGCCGCGATGCTCGTAGGCCGGGGGCAGCTTCGCGTCATTGGCGAGCCGCAACGCCTGCGCGAAGGCGGCGCGCGCATTCAACGCATCGTCGCGCTCGAGCAATGCCGCCCCCCGCGCATTCTCCAGCCGGATGCGGCTGCGCGATGTGGCCGCGTAGGATTGCGCCTGCAGCAGACAGCTCCGTGCCCGCGGTGCTTCCCCTTCGAGCATCAGCGCATCCCCAAGCGACAACAACGAGTTGAAGACGATGGCCTTGTTGTCGTCGGTTAGGTTCGTCGGTTGCAAGGGTGTCGTACACAGTTGTGCAGGCGAGCTTGCGGGGGAGGCGCGCTCGCGAGTCGCTGTAACGGCCGCCACCGCGGGCGCGGCCGGCCCGAGGCCGGGATCCTGTAAGCGTGCGACATAGGAGAACAGTTGCGGGCACGATAGGGAGGCGGCCTGCTGCAGCTCACTTTCCGCATCGCTGAGACTGCCGACCTGCACCAGCAGATTGCCCGAGCGCGACAAAGCGCGGCGCACGCCCGGACAATCCTGCAGGCGGGCATAACCGCGCATCGCAGTCGCCTGCGAGCTGGCACTGCGACTGAATAAACCCGCAACACCCTGCAGCCGCCCGAGGTTGTTCCAGATATCGGCGGCCAGCTTCGGATTGAGCTCAGGACCTAGCGTGCGCAGCGCATCGGCGTAGGCGGCCAGCGCGAACGCATAGTTACGGTCCGCTTCGGCAAGCAGCGCGAGGTTCTGGCTCGCCGTCGCGTAGCAATCGCGATCCTGCAGCCCGCGGCACAGTTGTGCCGCGCGTGTGAAAAAACCGCGCGCCTGCTCGGGCGCATCGAGCCGGTACTCGAGGAAGCCGCTCATGATGTCCAGACGCGCAATCTCGCGAGCGCCGAAGCGGCTGCCGGCGAAGTCGCCACGTGCTTGTGACAGCAGCTGCCGAACGCGCGGCGCCACGGCGCGCGGCGCACTCCCGGGCATGTCGAGGAGCGCCTTGGCCTGCAGCGCCAGCAACAGCCCCACGCGCACCGGGTCGCGGCCGCTGCGAGGCGCCGTAAGTGCCTCGTTGGCCAGTGCGAAGCTGTCGGCCTTGCGATCCAATCGCCGGTAGGCGAGCTCCGCCATCGCATGGCGCGCCTCCGCGGCCGCGCCGCGCTGCCCCAGCGCATCGTAATCGCGTGCCGCAGTCGCCAGAGCGGCGAACGCTGCCTTCCAGTCATGCGCGTGGACCGCGAGGCCGGCGGCTGCGAAGGCTCGCGCGGCGCGCATGGATGGCCCGGTGGGAGCGTTCAGCTCCTGCACGGACGTGCAGACCTCTGCCGAGATCTCGGGGGAGTCGAGCGACTGGATGCGCAGCATGCGGTTGCCAACTGCAGCGGGCGTCAACAGCATCGAGCCGTAGCGCTCCACAGCCGATTCGGCTGCATCCGCGGCAGTCCGAAGATCAACGGGGGCGCGCGGGGCGCCATCGAACGCTGCATCGATGCGCGCCGCCACGGTCATGCCGCGCTCCTGAATGCGCACGACGCTCGTGCTATCGAGGCGCAAGGCGACCTGCAGCGTGCCGCCGTGCGCACTCCCGACATCGAAGCAGCGCAGCGGCGCCAGCGCGCGCGCTGCGGGATCCGGGCTGCAACCGGCCAGCGCGAGAACCGCCGGCACGACGAGCCAGCGGGCCCTGAGCGGGCGCAGAGGCAGTCGCAACGCGCTGGCGAAACTCCACATGCGGCTTCGGTGCCCTCGGCGGCAAGTGCGCCCTTCTACGCCATAAACACGCCGCGTGCCAAGGGCGGCACGCGCACGGCGCTCATGCGGCCGCGCTGTCGGCGAAGCACCGCGCAACGATCCCGTGCCGTAGGCAGCTGCGCTATGCTCGTAGGTGCGATTTCCTTCGTCCGCTGGGGAACACGTATGGCGAGCAATGACATCAAGTCGGTTTTGCTGGAGGAGCGTACTTTCCCCCCGGCCCCCGCGTTTGCCGCGCATGCTGTCATCACTCCCGCAGCGCTGGAGAAGCTGCAGCGGGCGGCGCGCACCGATCCGGCGCAGTACTGGGCCGATCTGGCCCGCCAGGAGCTTCTCTGGCAAACCCCCTTCAGCATCACGCTGGATGAGTCGCAGGCTCCCAACTACCGGTGGTTCACCGACGGCCGGCTGAACGTCTCCTACAACTGTCTGGACGTCCATCTCGCCACGCGCGGTCACAAAACCGCGATCATCTTCGAAGGCGAAGACGGCGATTCCCGCCGGCTCAGCTACCGGGAGCTGCATTCGGAGGTGTGCCGGCTGGCCCAGGCGTTACGTGGCCAGGGTATTCAGCGGGGAGATCGCATCATCCTGTACATGCCGCTGATCCCCGAAGCGGTGATCGCAATGCATGCCTGCAACCGCATCGGCGCCATCCACTCGGTGGTCTTCGGCGGATTTTCCGCCCCCGCACTCAAGGAGCGCATCGAGGACACCGGAGCGAAGCTCGTGATCACCGCCGATGGCGGCTGGCGCGGCGGCCACGCGGTGGAGTTGAAGGCCGCAACGGACCGGGCGCTCGAGAGCGGCTGTCCCACGGTGCAGCGGGTGATCGTCTTCCAGCGCACCGGGCGAGCGGTGGCCATGAAACCCGACCGCGATCTGTGGTGGCACGATCTGGTCGCGGGGCAACCGGGCACGTGCGAGCCCGAATGGGTCGATGCGGAACACCCGCTGTTTCTGTTGTACACCTCCGGCTCGACCGGTAAGCCCAAAGGCATTCAGCACTCGAGCGGCGGCTATCTGCTCGGGGCGAAGCTCACCAGCAAGTGGGTGTTCGATCTGCGGGACGAAGATGTGTTCTGGTGCACGGCGGACGTCGGCTGGGTGACGGGACACAGTTATGTTGCCTACGGACCGCTCGCTGCCGGCGCCACGATCGTGCTCTACGAAGGGGCGCCGACCACCCCGGATCCGGGGCGCTTCTGGAAAATCTGCCAGACACACGCGGTCAGCATCTTCTACACCGCACCGACGGCGATTCGCGCGCTGATGAAGCTCGGCGAGGAGTGGCCGGCGCGCTACGATCTGTCCCGGCTGCGGCTGCTGGGCACCGTCGGCGAGCCCATCAACCCGGAAGCGTGGATGTGGTATCACCGCGTGATCGGCGGCGAGCGCTGCCCGATCGTGGACACGTGGTGGCAAACGGAGACCGGCGCCACGCTGATCGCACCACTCCCCGGGGTGACGGCGACCAAGCCCGGCTCCTGTACGCGTCCGCTGCCCGGGATCGAAGCTGACATCGTCGACGAGAGCGGCAAGTCGGTCACCCGGGCGCAGGCCGGGGGCTATCTCGTCATTCGCAAACCCTGGCCGTTCATGCTGCGCACGCTCTGGGGCGACAACGAGCGCTACATTGCCGCGTACTGGAAGAAGTTCAACAACCGCTTCTACGTGGCCGGTGACAGTGCGCGGCGCGACAAGGACGGATATTTCTGGATCATGGGACGGATCGACGATGTGCTGAACGTCGCCGGACACCGTCTGGGCACGATGGAGATCGAGTCCGCGCTGGTCTCCAACCCGCGCGTCGCGGAAGCCGCCGTCGTGGGCAAGCCGCACGAGATCAAAGGCGAGGCGGTATTCGCATTCGTCGTGTGCCGGGGCCAGCGGCCGAAGGCGGCCGACACCGCCGCCCTGGTGCAGGAGCTGCGCAACTGGGTGGCGGAGCAACTCGGCGCGATTGCCAGGCCCGACGAGATCCGCTTTGCCGACAACCTGCCCAAGACGCGTTCGGGAAAGATCATGCGCAGACTGCTGCGTTCCATCGCCCGCGGCGAGGAGATCCTCCAGGATCTGTCCACGCTCGAGAATCCGGCGATCCTGGATCAGCTGCGTGGCGCGGAAGCTGCGAGCTCCGCTTCGAAACGCAACGCAGCACGTCCTGCCCCCCGCAGCAAGCGATCACGCAAGAAGGCCACGGCGGCAGCCACTACGCGACGTTCCAAAGCCGCAGCGAAACGCAAGCGCGCCTCGACGGCAGCCCGCAAGCGCGCCTCGACGCCCGCTCGCAAGCGCTCACGCGTCACCAAACCGCACACGGCACGCACGCGGCCGGCGGCCGCTCGCCGGAAAGTGGCGCTGACCCGCAGGAAGAAGGCGCTGACCCGCGCCGCGCGTCGCCCCGCTCCGAGCGCGCGGCGCAAGCGCTGAGATGCGCGGGACCGGACCGGATCACGGAAGCTCGATCAGCACGCCCTCATTGCCGCGCAGGTTGACCTCGCCGGTGATTTTCTCACCTTGCCGATCGAGATGGGTCGAGAGTAGAAGTCGGCCCGGGTCCGCCTCGATCGCCGGAAACAACACGGCGTGCGGCTCCGCGCCCAGATTCAATGCGATCAGCAGCCGCCGATCGCCCAGATTGCGGATGTAGGCGAGCAGATCGCCCGTCATGGCGATCGGCTGATAGCCGCCGCAAGCCAGTTCGCTGCGCTCACGCCGCAGCGCGATCAAGCGCCGGTACAGCCACAGGAGGGACGTCGGATCCTGATCCTGCGCCGCCACGTTGACGACGACATGGTCAGCATCGATCGGCAGCCAGGGTACGCCGCTGGTGAAGCCGGCATTGTCCGAGCCGTCCCACTGCATCGGTGTGCGGAACGGATCCCGGCCGAGTCCCAACCCCGGCATGCGTTTTTCCACGGGGTCCTGCACCCGGTCAGGCGCTATCTCGGCATTGAGCATTCCGAGCTCATCGCCGTAGTACATCGTCGGCGTGCCGCGCAGGGTGAGCAGCAGCATGGCAGCCACGCGTGTCTGATCGATGCCGATGCGGCTTGCGATGCGCGGCCGGTCGTGGTTGCTCAGTACCCAGTTGGGCCAGCCCCCGGACGGCAGCGCCGCTTCGTATTCATCGATCAGCGCTGCGATGGCGCGCGCGTTCCAGCTCGTTTGCAGGAGCTGAAAGTTGAAAGGCAGATGCGCACCTTCGAGCGCTGCCCCGTAGTAGGCGACGAGGCGTTCGATCGGCAGATAGATCTCCCCGATCAGCACCCTGTCCTCGTACTCGTCGATGACGCGCCGCAGACCGGCGACGATCGCCTGCACTTCCGGGCGGTCCGCCGTGTAGAGCATGAGTTGCCTCGCGAGTGGTGGCTCACCGGGATGCCAGCGCGGGTTCGGCGGATTGTCGCGGAACTGGTCGTCCTTGATGAGCAGCCACAACACATCGACGCGAAAACCATCGACGCCGCGTGCCAGCCAGAAACGCAGCACGTCGTGCATGGCGCAGCTTACGGCGGGATTGCGCCAGTTCAGATCCGGTTGCGCCGCGAGGAACGCATGGTAATAGTACTGGCCCGTGGCGACATCGAACTGCCAGCCGCTGCCGCCGAAATGACTCAGCCAGTTGTTCGGTGGACCGCCATCGGCGGCCGGGTCGCGCCAGATGTACCAGTCGCGTCGGGCACTATCGCGCGAACGGCGCGATTCGACGAACCACGGGTGCTCAGCGGATGTGTGGTTCGGCACGAAGTCGAGCACGATCCTCAGGCCGAGGCGGTGCGCCTCGCCGATGAGCTCGTCAACATCGGCGAGCGTGCCGAACAGCGGGTGCACACCGATGTAATCGCAGACGTCGTAGCCGAAGTCCCGCATCGGCGAGGGGTAGATCGGCGACAGCCACAGGGCATCGACTCCCAGCTGCGCCAGGTAGGGCAGTCGGGAGAGCACACCCGGGAGATCGCCGATGCCATCGCCATTGCTGTCCTGAAAGGAGCGCGGATAGATCTGGTAGATCACGCCACGCTGCCACCATCGATTCATCGGTGCTGCTCCGCGGGGGGCAGCCATGCTGCAACCAACGTGCCTGCGGACACGCCTGCGTTGCTTGAATCGCGACGCTGAGGGTACCGCTTGCCGAGCGGCGCGGCAGGGGGCCTGACCGGCGCGCCCGGGTGGCCTGACCGGAACGGAACTTGCGAGATTGGGGTATCGACGCAGCGAGTGACACCGATATGGGCGAAGTCATACATGTTGCCTTCGGCACCGAGCGCGAATGGGAGCAGACCCATGCGAAGACGGTCGATGGCCTGGTCAGTATTGGATCGCTGTTTGGGGACGACGAGGCGCTGATGCGCGCGAAGGGCGACTGCGTCTATCAGATTCTGCGCGAAATCGTCGAAGATGTGCCCTCGGTGCAGATCACGACGAAGATGCCCGAGAACCTTTCGGAGGAACAGCTGGAAGCGCTGACGCGCGCCATCAAGGAAGCGGCGTTGAAGGGGATCGAAATTGCAATGACGCATTCCGTGCAGGTGCTGATGGGATCAATTTACGATCTGTGCACCTCGAAACTGCACACCTATGCGCAATGAGCCTGCGCAGCCTCAGCGTGCCGGCAGCAGCTGCAAAGCGTACGACACCGTCACGTCATTCCCAACCCCGTCGGTGGATTTCCATTCGCCCTGCCCGATGCCGAAGTCGAGGCGGTGCAGGAGCAACTTTCCCGCGAGGTAGCCGACGCTCCTGCCCTGCTGTTCGCTGCTGCGAAAGGTAAAGGGTACGTGTGCAACGCGCGTGACACCGCGGATGGTGAGCTTACCGGCGGCATCGTAACCGGCTGCCGTTCTTGTGATGGAGGTGGCGCTGAAGCGGGCCTGCGGGTACTGCGCTACATCGAGCAGATCTGCGCTGCGCATGGTGTCGTCGCGGTCCTGGTCTCCCGTATCGAGCGAGGCCGTCTCGACGACGACCTCGAGCCGGCTCTGCGGCAGCGCGCTGGGTGAAAAGCTCAGGGTCACCGCGAATTTGTGGAACAGGCCCTTGTTGCGGGCGCCTGCCTGCACGAACTGATACTCGAGGGTGCTGTGCGCCGCATCGAGCGTGTAGCGGGTAGCCGCGGAGCCGGCCGCGGTGTTGGCGGCCGGTGCAGCCGCAGCCAACATCGGCACGCAGGCAGCAAGCATGCAGCGCAGCGTGCGCGTTGCGTAAGCAGCCGTCTCGGCTTTCCTCAATGCGTTTCCTTCGTCGGCAGCATGCGGCGCAGCACGTCGTCCTTCAGAACGAAATGATGCTTCACGGAGGCCACGATGTGCAGGCACACGGTGGCGCCAAGGACCAGCGCCAGTGTGTCATGCGTCTGCCTCATGGCCTCGTACAGGGCCTTGTCCCTCGGAACGAAATCGGGTAGCTGGAACAAGCCGAACCAGCTCACCGCAAAGCCTCGTGCGGAGGTCATCATCCAGCCCGTGAGGGGCATTGCAAACAGGAGCAAGTACAGTGCCACGTGCGTGAGGTGCGCGAGTGTGCGTTCATACGGTCTGAGGGTATCGGGCAGGACAGGCGTGGGGTTCATCCAGCGCCAGGCTACGCGGATGACTGCCAGAGCGAGGATGGTCAGGCCGACGGATTTGTGCCGGGCAAACATGGCGATCTTGCGCACGCCGACCGGCAGATCGAGCGCGATGTTGGCGAGGATCACCTGGGTGATGATCAGCAGCACGATGAGCCAGTGCAGCAACTGCGCGAATGCGCCCCAGCGCGCGGTCGTGTTGCGGATCCTCATGGCATGCAGCTTAAGCGGATGAGGCAAGGTTTGAAATGACCCTCTGCAGAAGCACTGTAATCGCATGTTGCCTGGTATGTGCACTCAGCGGGTGTCCCCCGGCGGCGCATCGGCCCGCAGCGCCGGTTGCCGCGGTGCCGGCTGCCGGGCAGCTTGGTCCTGGCGGCATGCTGCGGCACGAAGGCGTTCCGTTCGATGTGCTGCCGGGCGAATCACTGTTGACCATCCTCGCCTTTCGCGGCGGCACACTGGCCAGCGCCGGACACAACCATGTGATCGCCTCGCACGATCTCAATGGGACCTTGTACGTGCCCCGGGACCCCACGCGCGCGACGCTGCAGATCCGCATTCCCGTTGCTCTTTTGAAGATCGACGAGGCGACGCTGCGCGCTCCGCAGGGCGCGGATTTCCCAGCCGATGTGCCGGAGTCGGCGAAGCAGGGCACGCGGCGCAACATGCTGGGCGCAGCAGTGCTCGATGTTGCCGATTATCCGGACATCGTGCTCAGCTGCGAGCACCTTCAGCCGCTCACTGATGCAGTGACGCTGCGCGCGCAGGTGCAGGTATCCGTCCGCGGCCACACCCACACGATCTCGGTTCCCGTTCGCTATACGCTGCAGAATGATCGGATCACCGCGTCCGGCGAGCTCCCCATTCGCCAGAGCGAGCTCGGTCTGACTCCATTCAGCACCCTGCTGGGGGCACTCCAGGTGCAGGACGAGCTGCAGGTGAAATTCAGGATCGTGGCGCGCGCGGCCACGCTTCGCGGCAGCTGACGGTTCCCGTCAGCCCGCTTCCTGCAACAGCAGCAGCAAGGTTCCATCGGGGGACTCCACGATAGCGTTGCCCTCGGGCGCCACCCCTTGCGGCAACTCTCCCGTGGGATTGATCCCCAGCTCCCGCAGCCGGGCGAGACGCTCGGGCATCTGCGGATCGCGAAACACGAGCAGCGGTGCCGCGAACGTCCGCGGCCGATGGAACGCCAGATCGAGGTAATCGCTGGTGAGCGGCAGGTGCACATAGGGAGTGCGCACCTGCGGCATCGCGACGAATCCCAATGGCTCCCAGAACGCCCGCGCGGCCTCGAAATCCGCCGCCGGCAGGCTGACCTGCGCGAAATAGCCGCACAGCGACAGGGTGTCAGGTTGACGGTCGACGGGTGAGTACGTGCGCGCTTCGAGGCCGTGCACTTCCTGGCCGAATGGATCCCGGAATCCGACCTCGTTGAACACCTCATCGCCGGTGCGGCAGACGCTGAGCTCGATTCCCAACTGCTCGAATCGCGCCCGCTGTGCTGCCACACCGGGCAACACGAACGTGAGCGCGAATTGGGCTGTTGCCCGTGCGACTGCGGCGCGGGCTGGGGGCGCTGGCGCGGCGGCAGGCGCCCGCCCTTGATGCAAGCCGATGGCGAGCCGCCCATCGCTCAACACCCCGTAAGGGTACGGCCATGCATCGGTCGTGCTGGCCTGCGTGAATCCGAGGGCCTCGTAGAATTCGACGGCAGCGCGGATGTCTGCCGTCGTGATGCTGACTTCGTGAAAGCGCCCGAGCACCGGGCTCTCGAGCTCAGGCCGATGCGCCGCGAGCCGCACCCGCCGCCAGCATGCCGAGTTCGACCGCCGTCCATCCCTGGCAATGACGTGCGATCAGATCGGCGAGGAAACGCGCGTGCTCAGGACGGGCGTTGAGGGCGGGCACGTACTGGAAGCGGCGCCCGCCTGCGGCGAGGAAGCGGTCGCGATTCTCCATCTCGATTTCTTCGAGGGTTTCCAGGCAGTCCACCGCGAAGCCCGGGCACACGACGCTGACCTCGCGGATCTCGCGGCCGGGCATCTCCTGGAGCACCACGCTGGTGTAGGGCTGCAGCCAGCCGTTCGGTCCGAAGCGGGACTGAAAACTCACGCTCCACTGATCGTCCGTCAGCATCAGCTCCTCGGCGAGCAGCCGGGCCGTTTTCTGGCATTTGCAGAAATAAGGATCGCCCTTGTGGAAGTAGCGCTCGGGGATGCCATGAAAGGAGACGAGCAGGTGCGACGTTTTGCCGTGGGCTTCCCAGTGCTGGCTCACGCTCGTGCGCAGCGCCTCGATGTAGCCCGGCTGATCGTGATATTCGGCCACGTAGCGCAGCTCCGGCAGCCAGCGCCAGCGCCGCAATTCGCGATTGACGGTGTCGTACACCGCGCCGGTCGTCGCACCGCAGTACTGCGGAAACAGCGGCACGACCAGGATCCGCTGCGCGCCGCACTCGCGCAGCCGGGTGAGCGCCTGCGTGACCGTCGGTGCACTGCCGTACAACATGCCGAGCTCGACGGTAAATGGCGCCAGCATGCGTTGCGCGAGCGTGCCGATGAGTCCGGCGCGCAACTGCTCGGACAGATCGAGCAGCGGCGAGCCCCTGCTCGACCAGATCTTGCGGTACTTGGCGGCGGATCGCCGCGGCCGAAAGGGCAGCACGAGCCCATGCAGCACCGGCAGCCATAGCCAGCGCGGCAGCTCCACGACACGCCGATCCCCCAGCAGGCCGGCCAGGAACTGCCGCACATCGGTCGGCTCGGGCGAGGCCGGCGTCCCGGAGTTGACTAACAGGATGCCGATCCGCTCGGCACCGTCACGATGAAAATCGGGAGAGCTGACGTAGCGCATGGCTCACGATACCCCAAGGCAGGTGCGACGGACCAGCACTGGCCGCCTGCCCGGCCGGTGCATGCCGAAGCTCACGGCCGATCTGCGGGAGCGGCGGTGATGCCCCCGACGCACACGTACTTGAGCTCGGTGTAATCGAGTATGCCGTAGCGCGAGCCCTCGCGACCGACGCCGGATTCCTTGATGCCGCCAAATGGTGCGAGTTCCGTCGAGATGATCCCGGTGTTGAGTCCGACGATGCCATACTGCAGCGCCTCCGACACGCGCCACGAACGCGCCAGGTCGCGCGTGTAGAAGTACGCCGCAAGCCCGAACTCGGTGTCGTTGGCGAGGCGCATGGCCTCGGCTTCGGTCCCGAAGCGGAACAGCGGGGCGACCGGCCCGAACGTCTCCTCGCGCGCGACCAGCATGTTGGGCTTCACGTTCGTGACCACCGTCGGCTCGAAGAACGTCCCGCCGAGTGCGTGGCGCTTGCCGCCGTAGACGATCTGCGCGCCCTTGGCAAGCGCATCCGCCACGTGCTGCTCGACTTTCTCGAGCGCCTTGCTATCGATGAGCGGACCCTGGTCGGTCGCACCCTTGAGTCCGTCGCCCACCCGCAGTTGCGAGACGGCATCCACCAGTTTGCCGGTGAATGCCTCATACACCGAGGACTGGATCAACAACCTGTTGGCGCACACGCAGGTCTGCCCCGTGTTGCGGTACTTGCTGGCAATGGCGCCGGCCACGGCGGCATCCAGATCCGCATCCTCGAACACGATGAAGGGCGCGTTGCCACCCAACTCCAGCGAAAGTTTCTTGAGTGTGCCGGCGGACTGGGCCATCAGCTGCTTGCCGACTTGCGTGGAGCCGGTAAAGGTGACCTTGCGCACCAGTGGATTGGCGGTGATCTCCCCGCCGATCGTCGCGGCATGCTTGCCGGTCACGAAATTCAGCACGCCGGCAGGGACCCCGGCGCGCACGGCGAGCTCTGCCATCGCCAGCGCGGAGAACGGCGTCTGTTGCGCCGGCTTGCAGACGAACGTGCAGCCGGCTGCAAGCGCGGGGCCGGCCTTGCGCGTGATCATGGCGGCTGGAAAATTCCAGGGCGTGATCGCCCCGACCACACCGATGGGCTGACGCAGCACGAGCAGGCGCTTGTCCGCCTGGTGGGTGGGAATCAACTCGCCATAGAGGCGTTTGCCTTCTTCCGCGAACCATTCGAGAAATGCGGCGGCGTAGGCGATCTCACCTTGGGACTCCGCCAGCGGCTTGCCCTGCTCCGCGGTCATGATGATCGCAAGATCCTCCTGGTTGAGCATCATCAGCTCGTACCAGCGCCGCAGGATCGCCGCGCGTGCTTTTGCGGTGCGCGCCGCCCAGGCAGGCAGCGCCGCCGCCGCCGCTTCGATGGCGCGCCGTGTGTCGACCGCGTCCATGTCCGGCACCGTGCCGATCCTTTCGCGAGTGGCCGGATTGAGGACGGGGTGCGTGCCGCCACTGTGCGCGCCCACCCACTCGCCATCGATGAACGCCTGCTCTCTGAGGAGATTGGGATCTTTGAGTCGCATGAGATTTCCTCCGACGCGCGCTCAGGCGCCAGCCGCTTGCGCGCCTGCGAGATAGCGATTGAAAAATTCCAGCGTGCGAGCGCGCGCCAGTGCCGCGGCCGCGGGGTCGTAACTGTCGCGCTGCTCGACGTTGAAGCCGTGGCCCGCCTCGTATTCGTAGAAGATGCCCTGCGGATGGGCCGCCTTGATCTTCTCGACGTCGCTGGCCGGAATACTCTTGTCCCGGGTGCCGAAATGGTACATCACGGGACACTTCGGCTTTCTGTCGAGGTAGTTCGCGGCCCGGCCGTAGTAGACGACGGCGCAGGCGAGCGGCAACTCGCAGGCAGCGACGTACGACATCGCGCCGCCCCAGCAGTAGCCCACCGTCGCAACGCGACCGGAATTGCGCGCGACGGCGACCGCCGCGTTGAGATCGAGCAGCGTCTCATCGAGCTTCAGCTGCTGCGCGTAGCCCTGGCCCTGTTGCAACTGCGCAGCTGAGTAGCCAAGCTCGATGCCGCGACGAATGCGATCGAACAGCGCGGGCGCGATGGCGGTATAGCCTTCCGCCGCAAAGCCGTCCGTGACCGCCCGGATGTGGCTGTTGATGCCGAAGATTTCCTGGATCACCACGACGGCGCCGCGGGGCTTTTTCGCCGGGGCGACGAGGTATGCCTGAAACTCGTGGCCGTCGCGCGCCATGATCGTCGTGAATTCGCCCATGGGTAATATCGTCCATTGTCGAACCGGGGGGAGAGCCTGGAAGAATACTGCCGGTGATCCCCGCGGGGAAAGCTGGGCCGCACGCGCTAAGGTCGCGCCCGAAGCGCCCGGCCGTCCGCCAATCCATGGCTTCAGCACTGCGGCCGTGGCATTCTAACGGCCACTTTTGCGGTGATCGCCCGGCGTCGCCGCCGCAAGGTCGGCACGGTCGCTCGCGTTGCTCGATTCTTTCCGGAGGATCCATGCTCGTCGGCTCAGCAGTGAAGCGCGTAGCCATCATCGGTGGCGTGCGCATTCCGTTCGCCCGGGCGCATACCGTGTATGCGCAGGTCTCCAACGAGGAGATGCTGACGGCTGCGTTCCGCGGCGTCGTCGAGCGATTTGGCCTGCAGGGTGTGCGGCTGGGCGATGCCGCCGCCGGTGCGGTCATCAAGCACTCCAAGGATTACAACCTCACGCGCGAGTGCGTGCTGTCGGCGGGGCTCGACCCGCAGACCCCCGGCGTCGACCTGCAACGCGCCTGCGGCACCAGCCTCGAAGCGGCCATTCTCATCGGCAACAAAATCGCGCTCGGGCAGATCGATTCGGGACTTGCGGGGGGTACCGACTCGATCAGCGATGCGCCCATCGTTTATCCGCGCTCCTACCAGCAGATCCTGCTGCAGAGTTTCCGCGGCCGTAGCCCCTGGCAGCGGCTGGTGCCCTTTCTCGGCCTGCGGCCGCATGATTTCAAACCAGTATTGCCCGCGGTCGTGGAGCCGCGCACCGGCCTTTCCATGGGTCAGAGCACCGAGCTCATGGCCAGGCGCTGGAAGGTCAGCCGCGAGGAGCAGGATCGGCTCGCGCTGGAAAGCCATCAGAAGGCCGCCGCGGCCTGGCGCGCCGGCTTTTATCAGGACCTGGTGGTGCCCTGCCACGGACTCACGATCGACAACAACATCCGCGAGGATACCAGTGCGGAGAAACTCGCCAAGCTGCGCGCGACGTTCGATCCGGCGGGCGGTACCCTCACCGCAGGCAACAGCACGCCCCTGACCGACGGGGCGAGTGCGGTGCTGCTTGCGAGCGAGGAGTGGGCGAGCAGGCGCAATCTGCCGGTGCAGGCGTATCTGCGTTACGGGAAGGTGTGGGCCGTCGACTTCGCAAGCGGCAGGGAAGGCCTGCTCATGGCACCGGCGTACGCGGTGCCGGCGATGCTCGCCGATGCGGGCGTCAGCCTGCAGGACTTCGATTATTACGAGATCCACGAAGCGTTTGCCGCGCAGGTGCTGTGCACGCTCAAGGCGTGGGAATCGCCGGAGTTCTGCCGCGACGCACTCGGCCTTGCGGCGCCGCTTGGCAGCATCGAGCGCTCGCGGTTGAACGTGAAGGGCGGCAGCATCGCCATCGGACATCCCTTCGCGGCCACGGGCGCCCGCATCGTCGGCACGCTCGCCAAGGTGCTCGCGGGCGACGGCACCGCGCGCAGAGGACTGATTTCGGCCTGCACTGCGGGAGGAATGGGGGTGACCGCGATCCTCGAGCGCGTCTAGGCGCCCGCGGCTGCTGCCAGCAAGGGGATGGAGGGGGACGTTCCCGAAGAGACGGTCAGCCGGCGCTCGGATCTGAGCGTCGTGCTCAGCGCGCTGCCGCTGTTCGCAGGCCTTGCGGGTGCCCTCGTGAGTGAGATCGCGGCGGCTGCCGAATGGATCTCTTTGCCCGGAGGCGCCGTGTTGTTCGCGGCAGGCGAGCCGCCGGATGCGCTCTACGTGGTATTGAGCGGCTGCCTCGGCGTGTTCGCGCCCGAGAACACTCAGGATCGGCGCCGGTTCATCAGTCGGGTGCTCGCCGGAGACACGGTCGGCGAGATGGGGATGATCTCGGGGCGGCCGCGTTCGGCGCACGTCATCGCGCTGCGCGACAGCGAGCTCCTGCGGATTTCCACGGAAGCCTTCAACCGCAGCTTCGGTGGCCATCCCGAGGCGATGCTGCGCATCGCCCGTCTCACGGTGGAGCGGCTGGAGATCTCGCAGTCGCGCCTGCGCGAGCCACGCGCCGGTGCGCGCACGTTCACGCTCCTGCCACAGAGTGTCGAGGTCGACGTCGGTGGCTTTGCGGCGGCTTTCGTGAAGGCATTGGCTGCTTTCGGCCGGGCGGAGCTCGTGTGGAGCGTGCGCGCCGAATCCCACACGAGTCACTGGTTCCACAAGATCGAGAGCGCCAACGATTTCGTCGTGTACGTGGGGGATCCCACGCCGGGGCGCTGGAGCAATCTGTGCGTGCGCCAGGCCGATGCACTGTTGCTGCTGGCGCGGGCGGAGGCGCCGGCGGGCCGCTGGCCGGCACTGGCGGGGCAACGCGAGTCCAGCATGGCGACCCAGCGCGCAGAGCTCGTGCTGCTGCACGATGGGGAGCTGGCCAAGGGCGCCGCGGCGCGCTGGCTGATCGATCAGCCGGCGACTCCCCACCACCATATCTGCACCGCCCGCGACATGGCGCGGCTGGCGCGCATGCTCACCGGGCGCGGTGTGGGGCTGGTGCTCTCGGGTGGGGGGGCTCGCGGCTTTGCGCATATAGGGATCGTCAAGGCGCTGCGCGAGGGCGGCGTGCCGATCGACCTCGTCGGCGGCACGAGCATGGGCGGAATACTGGGCGCAGGCGTAGCGCAGCACTGGAGCGTCGCCGAGCTCACCGATCGCTTCCGCCGGGCGTTCGTCGAGGCCAAGCCGCTGCGCGACTACACCCTGCCCTTCGTCTCGCTCGTCTCGGGCCGCAAGGTCAGCCGGCTGCTGCGGCAGGATTTCGGCGATCTCACCATCGAGGATCTGCCCCTCACGTTCTTCTGCGTGTCCTCGAATCTCACGACCGGGCATTCGGAGGTGCATCGGCGCGGAACGTTGTGGCTGTGGCTGCGCGCCTCGGTGGCCATTCCGGGCGTGCTGCCCCCCGTGGTCCACAAAGGCGAAGTGCTGGTGGATGGCGGCACCATGAACAACCTGCCGGTGGATGCCATGCGCGAGTTGGGCCGCGGCCCGGTGATCGGTGTGGACGTCGGCGCGGACCGCGCCTTCACCACCGACAGCGACGAGGTGGACGTGCCGCTGCCGTGGCAGCTCATGAGCTGGTTCCGCACCCGCCGCCACCGACCCAACATCTTCCAGATCCTGTGGCGCGCCGGCATGGTCAACAGCAGCGCCATGACCGCGGCCCACCGCGAGAAGACCGACCTGCTGCTGCAGCCGCCGCTGGCACAGATCGACATGCTCAACTGGTCGGCCTTCGAGAAGGCGATCGCTGCAGGTTATGAATATGCCGTGCGGCGCCTCGAGCAGCTGCCGGCGGATTCGCCGCTGCGCCGCTCTGGCGCAGGCACGTCCTGATCGCACCTGCACCCTTGAGCGCACGCGCTCAGGCGGACAGGAAGCTCACCAGGGCGCGTTGCGCGCTGCTCAGGTTTTCGGCTGCGGTGAGAATCGCGCCTTGCAGTGCGCGCCGGCAGGGACGCGTCTCGTCATCGGTGTAGTTGCGGATCGCCTGCGCCAGCAACTGTTGCACGCGCTCGAGATTATCGCGGAACAGTTTGCTCACCTGATCGGCCGACACGTGATGTTGGGCATCTTCGAGCCAGCAATCGTAGTCGGTGGCGACGGCAATCGTGCAGTAGCCCAGTTGCGCCTCGCGCGCGAGAAAGGCCTCCGGCACGTTGGTCATGCCCACCACGTCCGCCCCGCACTGGCGCAGAAAGAAACTCTCGGCGCGCGTGCCGAAGCGTGGCCCCTCCACGCAGGCGTAGGTCTTGTCCTCGTGCAGCCCCGACCCGTGCGCCTCCAGGGAGCGGGCGCAGCGGCTAATCAAGGCTGAGGTCGCGCTGCAGGTGGGATGGGCCATGGACACGTGCGCCACGATGCCGCCGCCGAAGAATGTGGCAGCGCGCAGTCCTTTGGTGAAATCGAGGTACTGGCACGGCAGCACGAGATCGCCGGGGCGGATCTCCTGGCGCAGGCTGCCGACGGCCGACACGCTCAGCAGCGTGCGCACGCCGAGGCTCTTGAGTGCCCAGATGTTGGCGCGATAGTTGATTTCGCTCGGCAGCCATTCGTGCCGCAGTCCGTGGCGGGCAAGAAATGCGCTGCGGCGCCCCTCGATGCTGCCGAGCACGATCGGCCCCGAGGGCACACCGAACGGGGTCTCGACGCTGCGCACGTCGCTGACCTCGAGCGCCGCCATCTGGTAGAGGCCGGTGCCGCCGATGATGCCGATCATGTGGCCGCGCCTGCGTGCCGCGCAGCAACGCGGGCGATTGCCTTGGCCGCATGCGAGGCGGCAAGATGGGCCACCGCGCCGCAAAACAAGCCATAAGAACCCGCCGGAACAGCTATGCCAGTCAAGGTCAATCCCCCTGAATTTCCGCATCGAGCCGCTCGAGCGGGCGGTAACATCCAGCGTATCCCCCTCGCGCGGGACCCCTATCCTGGCACCTGGCGGCCTGCGCCGGTAGGCGAATCATGAGCAGACCCGCAATCGACCGCGTCTTCGAGCGGCGCCTCGCCGCTCTCATCAACAGCGGCCAGCCGCAGATCCTGCAAAACGGGCGCAAAGGGGTGGAGAAGGAATCGCTGCGGGTTCGTCCGGACGGCCGGCTCGCGACCACCGCGCAGCCGCGCGCGCTCGGCTCGGCACTGACCAACGTTCACATCACCACCGACTATTCCGAATCGCTGATCGAGCTGGTGACGCCGCCCTTCACGGCCAGCTGGGAACTGCTGCAATACCTGCTCGATCTGCATCAGTTCGTCTACAGCCATCTCGGGGATGAGCTGCTGTGGGCGACCAGCATGCCGTGCGCGATCGAGCGGGACGAGGACATCCCGATCGCCTGCTACGGCAGCTCCCACGTCGGGCGCATGAAGACGATCTACCGGCGGGGACTCGGACTGCGCTACGGGCGGATGATGCAGGCCATCTCCGGCGTGCATTTCAACTACTCCTTTCCGCTGCCGTTCTGGGAGCTGTATGCGGATGTGCGCGAATCGCGCGAGCGGGGCCCCGATTTCATCTCCGCCAGCTACTTCGATCTGCTGCGCAACTACCGCCGGCATGGCTGGCTGGTGCTGTATCTGTTCGGGGTGTCGCCGGTGGTGTGCAAGTCCTTTCTGCGGGGCCGCAACTTCGATCTGGCCGACTACACCAGTGACACCGCGTTCGAGCCGTATGCGACCAGCCTGCGGATGAGCGACGTCGGCTATCGCAACCGCAACCAGGCGGGACTTGCGGTCTCGGTGAACAGCCTCGCCGAGTATGTACGGGATCTGACGCATGCCATCACGAGCGTGCATCCACCCTACGCAGCGCTCGGCGTGAAGGACGCGAGCGGCGCATACCAACAGGTGAATGCGAACGTGCTGCAGATCGAGAACGAATACTACAGCTTCATCCGTCCGAAGCGCGTTGCGCGCTCAGGAGAGCGGCCGACCAAGGCGCTGCAGCGTGCGGGCGTCGAGTACGTCGAGGTGCGCGCGCTCGATGTCAGCGCGTTCGATCCGGTCGGCGTGAATCAGAACAAGCTGCGCTTCCTGGAAGCCTTCCTCGCGCTGTGTCTGATGAAGGCAAGTGCGCCGATCGGCACGGCGGAACAGGACTCGCTCGACGGGAACCACATCAGCGTGGCGCGCCGCGGCCGCGAGCCGGGCCTGCAGCTGTGGCGCGACGGGCGGATGGTGCCGATGGCCGCCTGGGCACAGGAACTGATCGACTCCATGCGCGGCATCTGCGAGGTGCTCGACCGCGGGGACGCCTCCCAGCCGTATTCGCACGCGCTCGCGGCCCAGGCGGCCAAGCTCGCCGAGGTGGCGTTGACTCCCTCCGCGCGGCTCATGGCCGAGCTCAACGAGAACCACGAGTCGTTCTTCGATCTGGCGCTGCGCATGTCGAAGGCCCACAAGGCGTATTTCCTCGAGCTGTATGCGCCGAATCGCGAGCGCGTGGCGGAATTCACCGCCCAGGCGCAGGAGTCGCTCGCCCGCCAGGCGGCGATCGAGGCCGGCGACCAGGGTACGTACGAGGACTATGTCGCACGCTACTTCGCCAACTGAGCCGGCCAGGCGCTTGCATGGCACACCTGAAGTCCCGATCCTCTACGGCATGAATGCACTTTCGGTCCGCGCCCTCACCAAGACCTACCGCAACGGCGTGCAGGCCCTGAAAGGCGTCGATCTGGATGTCGAGCGCGGGGATTTCTTCGCACTCCTGGGTCCGAACGGAGCGGGCAAGACGACCCTGATCGGCATCGTCACCTCCCTCGTCAACAAGAGCAGTGGCCAGGCGAGCGTGTTCGGCCACGACATCGACCGCGAGCTCGAGGTCGCCAAGTCGTGCATCGGCGTGGTGCCCCAGGAAATCAACTTCAACATGTTCGAAACGCCCTTCACGATCGTCGTGAATCAGGCAGGCTTCTACGGCATCGCACGGCCCGTGGCGCGGCAGCGCGCCGAGAAGTACCTGAAGCAGCTGCAGCTGTGGGACAAGAAGGACAAGATGTCGCGGGGACTGTCCGGCGGCATGAAGCGCCGTCTCATGATCGCCCGCGCGCTGATGCACGAGCCCCGGCTGCTGATTCTCGATGAGCCCACGGCGGGGGTGGACATCGAGATCCGCCGCTCCATGTGGGACTTCCTTCGTGAGATCAACGTGCGCGGCACGACGATCATCCTGACGACGCATTACCTGGAGGAGGCGGAGACCCTCTGCCGCAACATCGCCATCATCGATGGTGGCCGCATCGTCGAACGCGATCGGATGAGCAGCCTGCTGCGGCGGCTGAATACCGAGACCTTCGTGCTCAACCTGCGTAACGTGCTCGAGCGCTCGCCCGTGTTCGATGGCTATCTCGCCACGCGGCTCGATGACCATACGCTCGAGGTGGAGATCTCCAAAGAGCAGAATCTCAACGAGCTGTTCGCGCGGCTCTCGGCCGCGGGCATCGAGGTACTGAGCATGCGCAACAAGGTCAACCGTCTGGAGGAGATCTTCATGCGCCTGGTCGAGGCGCGTACCCCACCCGCGCGCCAGGCAGCCGGTTCCTGATGGACGTGGTAGTACGGGAAACGCTGCCATCGCCGGCGAGCATCCGGCTGGCACGCTGGATCGGCTACAAGACGATCGTCATTCGCGAATACGGCCGGATCATCCGCATCTGGGGGCAGACCATCGTGCCCTCGGTCGTGACGGCCACGCTGTACTTCGTGATCTTCGGCAGCCTCATCGGCAGGCGGGTGGGGGCGATGGGCGGCTATGACTACATGCAGTACATCGCGCCCGGGCTGATCATGCAGTCGGTCATCACCAACTCGTATGCGAACGTCGTCTCCTCGTTCTTCGGCGCCAAGTTCGGCAAGCACGTGGAGGAGATGCTCGTCTCCCCGCTGCCCAACTGGATCATCGTCGGCGGCTATGCCACCGGTGGCCTGCTGCGGGGATTGCTGGTGGGCCTGGCGGTCACGATCGTCTCGCTGGCGTTCGCACACCTGCACGTGCACCACGTGCTGATCATTCTTGCGGCGGTGGTGCTGACCTCCGTGACATTCTCACTGGGCGGATTTCTCAACGCGCTGTTTGCCAAGAACTTCGACCAGGTGAACTTCATCCCGACGTTCATCCTGACCCCGCTCACCTACTTCGGCGGGGTGTTCTATTCGGTGTCGCTGCTGCCGCAGTGGGCACAGCGGCTGTCCTACGTGAATCCCGTCCTGTACATGGTGAATGCATTCCGCTACGGTTTCCTCGGCGCCTCGGACGTCAATATCAGGTTGGCCTTCATGCTGATGATTGCAGCTTCGCTGGCGCTGTTTACCACCGCTGTCGTGCTGATGGATCGCGGGTCCGGTACGCGGGAATGACCGCGACGCGGGTTGCGTTGGTGACCGCGCGGGCAGCACGCGGTCTCGATGAGGACGAGCCACCGCTGCGGCTCGCCATGCAGGCGGCCGGCTGTGAAGTCCTCGCGGTCGAATGGGATGACCCGGCCGTGCAATGGGACTCCTTCGAGCTGGCACTGTTGCGTTCCGCCTGGGATTACGCGGAGCGTCTGCATGAGTTTCTCAACTGGGCGCGGCAGGTGTCCGCTCTCACTCGGGTGCTGAACGAGCTGCCGGTCGTACAGTGGAATACCGACAAGCATTACCTGGCCGAGCTCGCCGCAGGCGGCGTCGACATCGTCCCCAGCACGTTCATCGAGCCAGGCGAGGACCCGGCATCGGCCTTGGGGCAGTTTTTGTCCCGGCATCCGCACGACGAACTGGTCGTCAAGCCGGCAGTGGGTGCCGGCTCTCGCGATACCGAGCGGCATCTGCGTACCCAGATCCCGGCGGCGCAGGCGCACGTGCGCCGCCTGCTCGAGGCGCGTCGCAGCGTGCTGCTGCAGCCCTACCTCAAACGCGTGGACGAGGCGGGCGAGACGGCCCTGATGTTTTTCGACGGGCACTTCAGCCACGCGATCCGCAAGGGGCCGCTGCTGCCGCCGGCGGGGCGCGCGACGACGGGGCTGTTCGCAGCCGAAACGATCACTGCGCGTACCCCGGGTAGCGATGAGCTGCAACTGGCGGAAAAGGCCCTGGCCGCCATACCGTTCGCAACTCTCGCCTACGCCCGCATCGATCTGCTGCGCGATGACGCGGGAGCCCCGCGACTGCTGGAGTTGGAATTGACCGAGCCGTCGCTGTTCTTCGCCCACGCCGCCGGCGCCGCTGAACGCTTCACCGCCGCAGTCCTGCAGCGTTGCCGGCGCCGCCCCGGGCAGGCATAGCAGACATGTGCCGCGTCGCATGGCCGCGACAGCAGGGAAGCAGCGGCGTTCTGCGCTACACTTTCGGTGTTTTGTGCGGAAGTAGGCGGCACACCGTTGCACCGTCTGGAGCAGGCCATGGGGGCGAAGCGCGCACTGATCGTCGATGACTCCAAGTCCGCGCGCCTGTTTCTCGCGCGGATCCTGGAGAAGTACGAGATCGGCGTCGACAGTGCGGAGAACGCCGAAGCGGCGATCGAATACCTTGGCAGCCACCGGCCCGATGTCATCTTCATGGACCATCTGATGCCGGGAATGGACGGGTTCCAGGCCGTCGAGGCCATCAAGAACAACCCGCTGACGGCCACCATCCCGATCCTGATGTACACCTCGCAGGAAGGTGAGCTGTACCTGGGACAGGCGCGCGCGCTCGGCGCCGTAGGGGTGCTGCCCAAGCAGATCAAGCCCACCGATGTGTCGAAGGTGCTCTATCAGCTGCACCTGCTGGCCGATCGCCGCAGCGCCTATCAGTCGAGCTTCCGCACCCTGAATCTGCCCGCAGACACGCTGCACGACGAGGCGGCGGCCGCCAACGAGTCGGCAGCCGCCAACCAGTCGGCGGCCGCGAACGGCCCGGCGGCGAACGGCCCGGCGGCCGCGAACGATCCGGGCGTGGCTGCCAGGGTGCTGACCGAAAGCGGCCTGCGGGAACAGTTCGCCGAGCTGCGACGCGCGCTCGTGGCCGGTGTGGATACCCAGACGGAGCGGATCACCGCCGAAATCCGTGCACTGCTGCTCGAGCTGCTGGCGCCGCCAAAGAGCGCCACCGAGGAGCTGCCTGCCAGGAAGCCGGCCGCGCCGCGCGGCTGGATGATTGCGGGGATCGCCTGTCTCGTTGCGCTGTGCGCGCTTGCGCTATGGTGGCAGCAGCTCACCCAGATGCGCTCCCTCACCGATGACATGGCGCAGTTGCGTCGCGAGATCCGCGCGGGCGCAGTGGCGTCCACGCAGCACCCGGCCGTGACTCCCGGCGCGAAAGCGATTCCCGCGACTTCGGCACTGCGTGCGCCCCCGCCGGATGCCCGGCCGATCGTCCTGACCGTTCCATATGGCGCCGAGGCGCTCGGCGGCCCGCGGCTGGAGGTCATCCGTCAGCTGCTCGATCGGCTCGTGAGGGAAAACCACAGTGGCGTGGTCGAGATCAAAGCCTTCCCGGGGCGCTTCTGCCTGGTCGGCAACGCGGTGGATGGATTTTCCGTCGCTCCGGATGAGGCCCCGTTTGCCAAATGCGACCTCGTCGGTAATCCAGCGGATGATGGCCTGTCGCCTTCGCAGCGCACCCCCTTGCCGTTTGCCAATCTCGTCGGGGCGGTGCGCAGCTCCTCTCGTGGCGCGCTCGATGTGCAGCCCTCGACCGGTGATGTGACCGCGACGGTCGTGCCGTATCCGCAGATCTCCGCCGAGCTCTCGGCCGGTGAATGGAATCGCGCCGGAAGCGCCAACAACCGGATCGAGATCCGGGTGCGCTGAAGCACTTTCGCCGCAGGATTCGCCCCTTTCAACGTGCCGTTTCGACCCGACGAACAATTTCACCCGCCCCGCTGGCTGCGCAACCGGCATGTGCAATCGATGCTGGCCAGCACCGTGGCACGCCGCGCCGCCATCGAACGGCGCACCGCACCCGTGCAGGCCGCGCAGCAGCAGATGCTGCTCGACTGCGGGGACGGCGTTCGCTTGCAGTGCTTCCGCTCGAGCGCGCCCGGGGGCAGCGGTGTCCCCGCCGTCATCCTGCACGGCTGGGAAGGCAGTGCACAGTCGCTGTATGTCCTGTCGCTCGCCCAGCAGCTCTTCGAGTGCGGCTTCGATGTGGTCCGGTTGAATCTGCGCGATCACGGCGATACGCATCATCTGAACCGCGATCTGTTTCACTCGTGCCGGCTGTCCGACCTCGTCGGCGCGCTGTGCGCCCTGCAGACGGAATTTGCCGGCCAGGCGCTGCATCTGGCCGGATTTTCGCTGGGCGGAAATTTCCTGCTGCGGGCGGCAGCTGCGCAGGCGGGGCTCGATATCGCCCGGGTGGTCGCCGTCTCCCCGGTGCTCGATCCGGGAGAGACGCTGCTCGCCCTCGAGCGCTCATTTCCCGGCTATCAGTTGTATTTCGCGCGCAAGTGGATGCGCTCGCTGCTGAAGAAGCAGGCGTTGTGGCCGCAGCACTATGACTTTCAGGGGATCGGGCGGTTGGCCGGTCTGCGGCGCATGACGACCGAGCTCGTGCGCCGCTTCACCGAGTTCGCCACTCTCGAGGACTACCTCAATGGCTATGCCATCACCGGTGGACGGCTGGCCCGGCTGGACGTACCGGCGCGAATCATTACCTCACTGGATGATCCGATCATTCCGGCCCATGGGCTGCAACGCCTGGCGCGCGCGCCATCCTTGCGGCTGACGCTCACGCGCTATGGTGGCCATTGCGGTTTTCTGGAGCGCCTCAACGGTCCGAGCTGGGTCGAGCGTGAGATCGTAGCGGAGCTCAAATCCGGGCTGGCGCCTCAGCGATCCGCGCGCCGTTTCTCCTCGAACTGAACGATCGGCTCACCGCCGGTCACGGTCACCGCGCCATCGACGATGGCGCCTCTGGCGATCGCAATGGTTTTCGCGATGATGTCGGCATGGATCACCGCCGTGGCGCCGATCTCGAGCTTCTGCGCCACGACCAGCTTGCCGGTCAGACGTCCGGCGATCACCGCGGCCTCGGCGTGCACTTCGCCTTCCCATTCGGCGCGCGCCGCCATGCTCAACGCGCCGCCCACACGCCCATCGCCGCGGATGCTGCCGCAGACCACGAGCGGGCCCTCCGTCTCGAGGTCCCCGGTCAAACGACACCCGTCCGCCACGAAGGTCGGTGAGTGTCCGAGATGATCGAGCAGTCGGCGCTTCGGTGCGCTCATCTGGACTCCGGTCGATGGAACAGGCGGGCGGGGCGTTCGCCGCTAGAATAGCCGACCGCCTTCAGTAGAAGCCGGCTGCGACGCCAAGGTACGGATGATGATCACACTCCATGCGGGAAAAGTGGCATTCGGTTGCATTCTGCTGCTGGTCGCGGGCTGCAGCCGTGAGCAGCAGGATTGGCGCTCCGCCGAGGCGGCCGATACGGTCGAGGGGTACGGTCAGTTCATCGAACGTCATCCGGACAGCGAGCTCGCCAGCCAGGCGCGGCTGCGGGTCACGCAGCTCGCCGAGGAGCGGGACTGGCAGCGGGCCAGCAGCATCGATACGACGGAGGGCTACCGCCAGTTCATGGTGCAGCATCCCACTGCAAAAATGGCGCAGGAGGCGCGCGTGCGAATCGAGAGCTTCGCGCTCGGGGCGCAGCCGGCCGGAACTCCCGCCGCCGTGGATTCGCCTGGCGTGCCCCCTGCGGTGCCTGCGGCGATCAACCCGGAGCCGCCGATGCTGGCGCCGTTGCCAGCGCAAACGCAGGCGCCGGTTGACCGCGATGGCAAGCCGGGCTTTGCCGTGCAGCTCGGCGCCTTCCAGAGCGCGGCCGGAGCGCAAAATGCCTGGTCCACGCTCACCGCGCGCTTCTCGCCGCAGCTCGGCGCTCTCACCGAGCAGCTCGTCCCCGCCCAGACCGAGTCCGGACAGGTGTATCGCCTGCAGGCCCTGGTGGCGAACGAGGCAAGCGCGCGCGCGCTATGCACCCAGCTGCGCGGCGCAGGTCAGGGGTGCGTCCCGGTGCTACCACCTTGACCATTGCAGGAAGGTTCGGGCCAAAGGTGACGCAGATGGTCACGGCGAACGACATCTCATTTCTCATGTAAGTTACTGAATTTAATCAAGACGCCTGCTTGGCACAGGCTTTGCTCCAGCTATGTTCGTTAGATCAGCGAACAACTTCCCCGGTGTTCGCTACGGTGCGCCGCGATGCGTCTTCCCCCGCTCGCGGCGCTTTTTTTTCCGCGCCAGGACCACCGGTGTCTTTATTGCTAGAGCCTTATGGCTCGCTGGACCCTAAAACGGCCCTTGCAGCACCGGCAGCCGCACCCATTGTCATGCCGAGCGGAGGCGCGCTGGACTGCGCTCCCGCTTCCGGTCACGGCCGGCCTCGCAAGTGGCTCGCGAGTGGCTCGCGAATGGCCCGCAAATGGACTGTAGAGCAATGAAGAAAAGTTTCGGTTCGCCGCATGCGTCCGTGATGGTCCCCGCCACCGTTGCCGGCTCCGCCGTCGCATCGATGCCGGGACGCGAAGCCGTGCGCACTGCCACCCTGGCGAATGGTCTGAAGGTGATCGTCTGGCCCGTGCACCACATCCCCAGCGTCGCACTCTATAACTGGGTGCGCGCGGGCAGCCGTGACGAGCAGCCCGGCATCACCGGCCTGGCGCATTTCTTCGAGCACATGATGTTCAACGGCACGACCCGGCGGCGGCCCGGCGAGTTCGACCGGCTCATGGAGGCGCAGGGCGGCGCCAACAATGCCTTCACGAGCGATGACGTCACGGTGTACCAGGATTGGTTTCCGAACACGGCGCTGGAGTTCGTCCTCGAGCTGGAGGCGGACCGCGTGGCCAATCTTGCGTTCGTGCCCGAGGTCATCGAAAGCGAGCGGGGCGTGGTGTGGTCCGAACGCCGGCTGCACGTGGATGACAACAACCAGGGTCTGCTGAGCGAGCAGGTCCAGGCGGCAGCGTTCGTTGCGCATCCGTATCGCTTTCCGACGATCGGCTGGCCGGCCGATATACGGTCCTGGCGCCTGACTGACTTGCAGCTGTTCTACAGGACCTACTACGCTCCCAACAATCTCACGCTGGTGCTGGCCGGCGACATCGAGCCCGAGCGCGCCTTCATGCTGGCGCGCAGATATTTCGAGGGGATACCCCGGCAGGAACCGCCGCGCATCGCGCGAGTCGCGGAGCCCGAGCAGCTCGGCGAGCGCCGCATCGTGCTGCGCCGAAAGGCGCACACGCCGCTCATCCAATACGCCTACAAGGCTCCCGCGGCATCCGACCCGCGCGCGCCCGCGGTGAGTCTGCTGTTGTCGATACTCGTGGAGGGCGACTCCTCGCGCCTGCATCGGCTGTTGGTGGAGGAGCATGCCCTGGCCATCGAGGTCGGCGGTCACTGGCAGGAGGGCTTCGATCCTGGCCTGCTGTGGCTCTTTCTGACTCTGCCCGAAGGCGCAGACATCGCCGAGGTACAGCGCACCCTCGACAGGGAACTTGCGAGTGTGGCGCAGCACGGCGTGACGGATGCCGAGCTCGCGCGGGCGAAGAACATGACGGCCGCGGGCTTCTTCAGGAAGCTGGCGACCATCGACGGCAAGGCGCAACTGCTCGGCGAGTACGAGGTGTTCCACGGCGACTGGCACAAACTGTTCGAGGCCCCGGAGCGATTCGACCGCGTCACGCGGGCCGACATCCAGGCCGTTGCCGGTGAAATCCTGGAGCGGCGGCGACGCACCGTTGGCGTCCTCGAGCCGCAGCTGCAGGAGCGCAGCGCGTGAGCGCCAGTGTCGTGGGCGTGCGGGTGCCCGCCCACGAGCGCACCGTGCTCGAAAACGGGCTGACGCTCATCGTGATGCCACGCCATGACGTGCCGCTGATCGCGTTCAATGCGGTCATGCGTGGCGGGGCCTGTGCGCAAGAGCCGGACCAGGCAGGACTCGCCTCGCTCGTGGCCGGCTTGCTCGAGAAAGGTGCCGGCAGGCGCGATGCGTTCGAATTCGTCGATGCGGTGGAAGGGGTCGGCGGTACCTTCAGCGCCGGCGCCGGGTCGGAGTCCATCGCCGTGCGCGGTCAATTCCTGGCACGCGATCAACAGCTGCTGCTGGAGCTGCTCGCCGACACACTGCTGCAGCCGCGTTTCGCGCCCCAGGAGCTCGCGAGCCTGCGCACGCGGCAGATCGAGCTGATCAAGGCCGCGCGGGACTGCGATCCCGGGGAATTGATCGGCACCTACGGGCGGGCGTTTCTGTTCGCCGAGCACCCATACGGTCGGCCGATCATGGGCAGTGAGTCGAGCCTCGCGCGCATCACCCACCAGGACATCCTGGCATACCACCGCGCTCACTTCGGCGCCGACCGGCTGACACTGATCGTGGCGGGCGATGTGGATGTCAACTGGCTCAGGCAGGAAGTCATCCGCCTGTTTGCAAAGTGGCCACGCGCTGCGCGCAACTGCGGCAAGCTGCCCCGCCCGCTGCGCGTCACGGAGCGGCGCATCCTGCTGGTCGATTCGCCCGGCTCCACGCAGGCGCATTTCTGGATCGGCAATGTCGGCGTCGATCGGCACTATCCCGAGCGTGCCACGCTGGACCTGGTGAATGCCCTGTACGGCGGGCGGTTCACTTCACTTCTCAACACCGAGCTGCGCGTGAAATCCGGTCTGTCCTATGGAGCCCGTTCCGGCTTTACCCGCGGCTCCGTCCCGGGTGAGTTTGCCATCCGTTCGTTTGCGCCGACGGAGCATGCGGGCAAGGCTCTCGATCTGGCGCTAGGTACGCTCGGGCAACTGCAGGAAACGGCCCTCACGGCGGACATGCTCGACTCGGCCCGCGCGTACCTGCTCGGACAATATCCGCTCGACTTCGAGACGGTTGCGGACTGGGCGATCGCAATGGGCGAGGTCGAGCTGTATCGGCTGGGAACCGCCCATATCGAGGCGTACGCAAGCCAGTTGCAGGCGGTGACGCTCGCGCAGACGCGCAACGTCATCGAGAGCGTCTTTCCTTCCCCCGACGCAGTCGCGGTGGTGGTGGTAGGCGATGCGCGCGCGTTGTGTCCCCAGTTGCAACACTGCGGACCCCTGACGCAGATGCCACTCACGCAACCGCACTTCGCTTGCGCGCATGCCTGAGCTTCCGGACATCACCGTGTACGTGGAAGCGCTCGAGTCGCGCTTGCGCGGCGCACAGCTGCAATCCAGCCGCATTTCCCATCCTTTTCTGACGCGCACATTCGAGCCTCCCCTGAGTGCCCTGCACGGTCGGCGGGTCGTCGGAGTGCGGCGGGTCGGCAAGCGTGTCGCGCTGGAATTTGAAGGCGAACACTGGCTGGTGCTGCATTTGATGATCGCAGGCCGGCTGCACTGGTTTGCCGTTGGAGTACGCCCCGCAGGCCGCGCCGCGTTGGCCTCGCTGAGGTTCGACCGCGGCACCCTCACGCTGACCGAGGCGGGTACGAAGCGGCGGGCATCCCTGTACGTGTTCGGCAACCGCGAGGCGTTCGCGGGAGCCGACCCCGGCGGATTGGAAGTGCTGCGCGCTTCGTACGAGGCGTTTCGCGCACGGCTGCGCGCGGAGAATCACACCCTGAAGCGTTCGCTGACCGATCCCCACACGTTCAGTGGCATCGGCAATGCCTACTCCGACGAGATCCTGCACCGGGCGCAGCTGTCACCCACCGCAGTGACGCGCAATCTCGATGAGGACTCGTTGCGGCGCTTGCATGCTGCCAGCGTGGCTGTGCTGACGGAATGGGTACAGCGGCTGCGCGCGCAGACGGGTGATGCGTTTCCAGAAAAGGTTACGGCGTTCCGGGCGGAGATGGCCGTGCATGGCCGCTTCGGCAAGCCGTGCGTGACCTGCGGCGCCACCGTGCAGCGCATCCGCTATGCCGAGAGCGAGACCAACTACTGCCCGCGTTGCCAGACCGGTGGGCGGATTCTGGCGGATCGCTCGCTGTCGCGCTTGTTGAAAGACGATTGGCCCAGGACGATCGATGAGTTGGAATCGCGCTGATGCGGGGCTGGCTGATGAGGCGCTAGCGGCGCGCGGGGCCGGCATCCAGCCAGCGCCCGAGTGCTGCACGGTCGACGGCATCCGAGTGGCGCGCCCGATCCTGCGCACCGCGGAACAGGATCAGGGTCGGACGGGCAATCAGGATAAAATCCGAAGTCGCAGCGCTGTGGGCGTTCATACTTCACCGCGCAGAATGACAGGCGAGTCGAAGTTGTGGGGCCACGTGGCAGCGCTTTCAACCTCTTGCCAAGTGCCCCCCGCGGCCCCATCTGAAGCCGGCAAAGCCACGCCTTGAGTGTGTAACGACGCATGGAATACCGTGATTATTATCAGATCCTGGGAGTGGGCCGGACGGCCGCCGCGGACGAGATCAAAAAGGCCTATCGGCGGCTGGCGCGCAAATTCCATCCCGATGTCAGCAAGGAGCCCAAGGCCGAGCAGAAATTCAAGGAGGTGCAGGAGGCGTACGAGGTTCTGAAGGATCCGGAGAAACGGGCGGCCTACGATCAGCTCGGCAGCGACTGGAAATCGGGACAGCAGTTCAGGCCACCGCCGGACTGGGGCAGCGGTTTCGAGTTCAGCGGCGGACGGCGCCGCTCGCGGGCAGGTGCCCGCCAGGAAGAGGCCTTCCAGGACGCGGAAGGGTTCAGCGATTTCTTCTCATCGCTGTTCGGAGCACGCGGTTTTGGCGGCGGCGCGGGCAGCCCCTTCTCCACCGGAGGTGCCGCGCGCGGCGGGCGGGATCACCACGCGCGCGTGGATATCGATCTTGAAGAGGCTTATGCCGGCGCGACGCGCACTCTCGAGCTCAAGCGCCCCGACGTCAAACCCGATGGCAGCGTCGATCTCAAGACCCATACCGTGCGCGTGACCATTCCCGCCGGCGTGACCGAAGGTCAGCTCATCCGGTTGACGGGCCAGGGGGAGCCGGCGCCCAGTGGCGGCCGGGCGGGGGACCTGTACCTCGAGATGCACATCCGACCGCACAGCCTGTACCAGCTCGAGGGCCGCGACATCACGCTGACGCTGCCGATTGCTCCGTGGGAAAGCGCACTCGGCGCCAGCGTCCAGGTGCCCACTCCCGGGGGCGCCGTCGAGATGCACATCCCCCCAGGGGCGCAATCGGGTCAGAAATTACGGTTGCGTGGCCGGGGCTTGCCGGGTCAGCCTGCGGGGGATGAGTACATTGTGCTCAAGGTGGTCGTCCCAGCCGCAGATTCGCCCGAGGCGCGCGCGCTGTACGAGCGAATGCGCGACACGCTGCGCTTCAATCCCCGCGCCGATCTGCCTCACTGACCAAAGCTCGAGGGATGCCCCTTGAGATAGACCTCCTCCTCGGGAGTGTTGCTGCGACCGAGGAGCGCGTTGCGGTGCGGAAAGCGCCCGAACCGCCCGATCAACTGCCGATGCTCCAGGGCGGACTGCAGCGCTGCTTCGAAGGTGCGGCGCAGGGCCGCGGATGTTTCGGCAAGCAGCCGCCGGTAGGCGGCGACGGACTCTTCCTGGACCTCGGGAGATTCCGCGTGCTGCAGTGGCATGTAGAAGAAGAGGCGCTCGATCACGTTCAGCGCCCCGTCGGCAGCGGACTGCATGCCCGACAGGGCGAGCCCCAGGGCCTGCTCATCATGGCGAAACGCCTCCGCGGTGCCGCGATGGATCTGGCGCGGAAACTGATCGAACAGAATGATGAGACTGAGCCTGCGCCGCGGACTGTCCGCCCAGGCCGCAAAGGTTCCGCGGGCGGCGCGCGCCAGCACGTCCTGGAACTCGGCGCGCATCCGCGCGTCGCGCTGGCGGCGCTGAGGCGAATCGGCTGCAAACCACAGAGCCGCGCGGTGCGTCAACTCGAGCGCCAACGTTTGCTCGACAGGCCCCTGCAGAGAGCCGCCGAGCAGCCGACCGAGCCAGAATTCGCGGATTCTGAGCGCCTCGTCCACCCCTCACTCCGACTGCGTCTTGTCGGCTTCGAACAGCTTCTCGAGCTGCTGCGCCGCCTCGCGCGAGGCGGCCAGGAATTTCGTCTCGTCATCCTTGACGGCATACTGCGCCTCGAGCGTAGCCTCGTCGTGGCGGCGGAATTTGCGCACTGCCGCGCGCGCCTGCGCTGGGGGCTCGCCGAGAGTCTCGAGCACGGTAGCGGCCATCTCCAGGCTCGATGCGAAGGTCTCGCGAATGATGTAGCGGACGCCCGCCTCCTTGAGGGCGAATGCATGTTGGCGGTTGCGGGCACGCGCCAGGATTTTCAGTCGTGGAAACTGCTCGCGCACGAGCACCGCAGTGCGCACCGATGCCTCGACCTCGTCGATCGCCAGAACGAACACGGCGGCACCTTCGGCGCCGGCTGCACGCAGCAGATCGAGCCGCGAGGCGTCCCCGTAATAGACCTTGTTGCCGAAGCGGCGCACGAAATCGACATGGGTCTGATTGGAGTCGAGCGCCGTGAAGGCAATGCCGCGCGCACGCAGGACGCGGGCCACGATCTGCCCGAAGCGGCCGAAGCCGGCGATGATGACCCGGTTCTGCGGTTCCGCGATGCCGTCGTAAGGCCCTGGAGGCTCGGTGCCCCAGCGAACGAGCCAGGCATCGTATGCGATGAGCAGCAGCGGTCCGAGCATCATCGACAGGGTAACCGCCAGCACCAGCAGATCGGCCAGCTCGCCGCGGATGACGCGTTCCCGAGCGGCCAGCGTGAACAGCACGAAGGCGAATTCCCCGCCGGCCGGCAACGTAAATCCCAGCTTCCAGGCCGAGCGTCCGCTCTGACCCGTCGCGCGTCCCAGTGCGGCCACGGCGAGGAGCTTGATCGCGAGGAAGCCGAAGACGACTTCCAGCACGCGCGCCGGTTCCGAGCGCAGCAGCCCGATGTTGGCATCCATCCCGACCGCAACGAAGAACAACCCGAGCAGCAAACCCTTGAATGGCTCGAGATCCGCCTCGAGCTCGTGCCGGAATTCACTGTCGGCGAGCAGCACGCCGGCGAGGAATGCACCGAGGGACATCGACAGTCCCGCCTGTCTTGCAAGCAGTGCAGTGATGATGACCGTCAGCAGCGCCGCTGCGGTGAACACCTCCGCCACCTTGATGCGTGCGACGATGCGCAGCGCGGGCCGAAGCAGCAGCCGTCCGCCGACCACGATTGCCGCCATCACGGCCAGCAGTTTGAGCAACGTGAGCAGTGCGCCATAGCCGGACGGCTGGTGCGATTGCGGCGACAGCAGCGGCAGGGCGGCGAGCATCGGCAGCACGGCGAGATCCTGGAACAACAGAATCCCAAACGCGGCGCGGCCGTGGGGGCTCTTCAACTGGTTGCGCTCCGCCAGCAGTTGCAGCACGAGCGGCGTCGAGGAGAGCGAGAGACCGAAACCCACGACGGCCGCCGACGATGGTTGCAGCCCCAGCAGCCAGCCGGCCATTGCGAGCAAACCCGCACACAGGATCACCTGTGCCGAGCCGATGCCGAAGACGTTGCGCCGCATGACCCACAGGCGCGTGGGTTGCAGCTCGAGGCCGATGATAAAGAGCAGCAGCACGATGCCGAATTCGGCAAACCCGAGGATGCTCGAGACGTCCCCGACGAGGCTTAAGCCATAGGGACCGACCAGCACCCCCGCCGCGACGTAGCCAAGGATCGAGCTCAGACGCACGAGCCTGAACAGCGCCACGGCGACGACCGCGGCTGCCAGCAGGATGGCTGTCTGCGCCAGCGAGATCATGAGTTCGGCCGCGGCATGCGCGATTGTGCTACTCGCACAGGCTTTCCAGATAGGTCTGGGCGAGCACGCAGAGCCGCTTGCGCGCCAGCGCGCGGGCCCGGGGCGCATCGGCGATGTATTCCAGCGGGCCGCAAACGAGCATCTGCCGGATAGCGGGATGGCGGGCAGACATGCGCGCCAGCTTGTTCAGCACCGTGAAGCCGCGGTTGATCTGGCGGCGCGAAACGCGGTCGTGCTCGATGGTGCGGGCCAGATACTGGCCGAAGCGGGCGTAGAGGAAGTAATCGTCATCGCCGACCTGGAAGCGCGCCTCGGCGAAAAACTCGGGAAAGTGGCTCGCCAGATACTGGTTGACGCTTTGCAGAGCGGACCGGGACGCGTCCGCCGGCCGTGCAGTTGGGCTCGCCGGTAGCTTGCGTGGGCTCGCCGGTAACTTGCGTTTGATCGCCATGCGCTCCTGTGCTGCTATTGAAAGCGCGCGTTGGGCCGGTATGATTCAGAGCATAGTGTAGGTGTACTGGCGACTGACGCGCGGACGATCAGCCTCGTCCGCGAGCGATTTCGACCGCCGGATCCGCGGGTTATCAAGCCCGATGCGGGCCTCCTGAGCTCATTTTTGCAAGCAGCGCCTGACCTGAGGCGGCCGGTACGCGCCTGCGCGCGTCAGCTCCATCGAAAGGCCAAGACATGAACGCTACCGACATCGGGCTCTACAAAGAGCGCTATGAACGCGACAGTTGCGGGTTCGGGCTCATCGCCAGCCTCGATGACCAGCCGAGCCACTGGCTGGTGCAGACGGCAATCACCGCGCTCAATCGTCTGACCCATCGTGGTGCAATCGCCGCGGACGGCAAGACCGGCGATGGCTGCGGGCTGCTGCTCAAGCAGCCGGAAGGTTTCCTGCGGGCCGTCGCCGCCGAGGCGGGGATTGCGCTGAGCGCGCGCTTCGCCTCGGGACTCGTGTTCTTGAACCGCGACCCGCAGCTGGCCCAGCGTGCCCGCGAGATGCTGGCCGCGCAGCTCGCGCAGGAAGGGCTGGAGCCTGCGGGCTGGCGCACCGTTCCCATCGACCCGCAGGCGTGTGGCACGCAGGCGCTCAAGACACTGCCACACATCGAGCAGCTCTTCGTGAACTGTGCCCTGGCGGAGCTCGATGAAGCCTCGCTCAACCGCAGGCTGTTCATGGCGAGGCGGCGCGCCGAGACGGCCCTCGGGGAAACCGACCCGGTGTTCTACGTGCCGAGCCTGTCGGCGGCGACCTTCGTCTTCAAGGGCATGGTGATGCCGCAGTTCCTGACCCAGTTCTTTCCCGATCTGCGCGATGCGCGCCTGGCGAGCTCGGTCGCCGTCTTCCACCAGCGCTTCTCGACCAACACGCTGCCGCAGTGGCGCCTGGCGCATCCGTACCGCTACCTCGCGCACAACGGCGAGATCAACACGGTGCAGGGCAATCGCAACTGGGCTGTGGCCCGCGGACCACTGTTCCGTTCCCCGCTGCTGCCCGATCTGTCACAGGTACAGCCGCTGGTGTCGCTCACGGGCTCCGACTCGCAAAGCCTCGACAACATGCTCGAGGTCCTGCTGATGGGCGGCCTGGATGCGTTGCATGCGGTGCGCCTGCTGGTGCCACCGGCCTGGCACGGGCTCGATTCGATCGATCCGGACCTGCGCGCGTTCTACGAGTACTACTCGGTCCACATGGAGCCGTGGGACGGACCGGCCGGCATCGTGCTGACCGACGGGCGCTATGCCTTGTGCACGCTCGATCGCAATGGCCTGCGACCCGCCCGCTTCGTCATCACGAGGAACCGCGTTTTGACGATCGCCTCGGAGGCGGGCGTCTGGGACTACGCGCCCGAGGATGTCGTGCGTAAGGGCAAGCTCGGTCCGGGGGACATGATTGCGCTCGATCTGCAGACCGCGACGCTGCTCGAGTCGCAGGACATCGATCAGATCCTGAAATCGCGCCATCCCTACAAGAGCTGGCTCAAGCAGGGCGTGCGCTATCTGGAGAGCGACCTGGTCGATCCGCGACTGGCTGCCGAGCCGATGGACCGCGAGACCCTCTCGCTGTACCAAAAGATGTTCAACGTCTCCTCGGAGGAGCGCGAGGAAATCATTCGCGTGCTGGCGGAGGATGAAAGCGAAGCGGTGGGCTCCATGGGCGATGACACGCCGATGCCCGTGCTGTCACACAAGGTCCGCTCGCTGTTCGATTATTTCCGCCAGCAGTTCGCCCAGGTCACCAACCCGCCGATCGATCCGCTGCGCGAGTCGATCGTCATGTCGCTGCAGACACAGATCGGACCCGAGTGCAACGTGTTCGTGCCCGCACCGGAGCACGCGCGCCAGGTCGTGCTCGGCTCGCCCATTCTCTCGCAGCGCAAACTGCGGCAGATCCTGGCACTCAAGGACGTCACCCACGAGTTCATCGATCTGCAGTACGAGCCGGCCGAGGGGTTACAGGGCGCCATCGAGCGCATGTGCGACCAGGCGCAGAGCGCGGTACGCGCGGGCAAGCTCGTACTGATGCTCTCGGACCGCTACCTGGTCAAGGGCAAGCTGCCCGCGCACGCGCTTCTCGTCACTGGCGCGGTGCATCACCGGCTGGTGCGCACGGGACTGCGCTGCAAGTGCAATCTGCTCATCGAGACCGGCACCGCGCGCGATCCGCATCACTTCGCCTGCCTGATCGGCTATGGGGCGACGGCGGTGTATCCGTACATGGCCTATCAGATGCTGTTCGACATGATGCGCAAGGGCCGTGTGAAGCTCGATTTCGCCACGCGGCTCGAGCTCGGACGCAGTTATCGCGCCGGCATCCGCAAGGGCCTGTTCAAGATCATGTCCAAGATGGGCATCTCGACCATTGCCAGCTACCGCAGCTCGCAGCTCTTCGAGATCGTCGGCCTCAACGCTGCGGTGGTGCAGCTGTGCTTTCACGGCACGGAGAGCCGCGTCCAGGGTGCCGACTTTGCCGATCTCGAGTCCGATCTCAAGCAACTCGGTGCGCGTGCCTGGAACCCGCGCGAGCCCCTGGATCAGGGTGGGCTGCTCAAGTACATGCACGGCGGTGAGTACCACATGTACAACCCGGACGTCGTGGCGCTGTTGCAGGCGGCCGTGATGCGCGGGGACTACACGCAGTACCGGCAGTTCGCGCAGCTCGTGAATGGGCGGCCCGTTTCGACCTTCCGCGATCTGCTCGCGCTGCGCACCGACCGCACCGCGGTGCCGCTTGCGGAAGTCGAGTCCGTCGAGTCGGTCCTGGCGCGCTTCGACAGCGCCGGCATGTCTCTCGGGGCGCTTTCACCGGAGGCGCACGAAGCGCTCGCGACGGCCATGAACCGTCTGGGCGCGCGTTCCAACTCGGGCGAGGGTGGGGAGGACCCGGCGCGCTATAAGACCGAGCGCAACTCCAAGATCAAACAAGTGGCCTCGGGGCGCTTCGGCGTGACGCCCGAGTATCTGATCAATGCCGAGGTGCTGCAGATCAAGATCGCGCAAGGCGCCAAACCCGGCGAGGGCGGTCAGCTGCCCGGACACAAGGTGAATGAGATGATCGCATCGCTGCGCTTTGCGCGGCCGGGGGTCGGACTCATCTCCCCGCCGCCGCACCATGACATCTACTCGATCGAGGATCTCGCGCAGCTCATCTTCGATCTCAAGCAGGTGAATCCGCAGGCACTCGTCTCGGTCAAGCTGGTCGCCGAGCCCGGCGTGGGCACCGTCGCGGCAGGGGTCGCCAAGGCGTACGCGGACCTGATCACGATATCCGGTTACGACGGCGGCACCGGGGCCAGTCCGCTGTCCTCCATCAAGTACGCCGGCACGCCGTGGGAGCTCGGTCTTGCGGAGACTCACCAGACGCTGCGGCTGAATGACCTGCGCCATCGCGTGCGCTTGCAGACCGATGGCGGACTGAAGACGGGCCTGGACGTGGTGAAGGCCGCCATCATCGGCGCCGAGAGCTTCGGCTTCGGCACCGCGCCGATGGTCGCACTCGGGTGCAAGTACCTGCGCATCTGCCATCTCAACAACTGCGCGACCGGGGTGGCCACGCAGCACAACGTGCTGCGCTCGAAATTCTTCATCGGACTGCCCGAAATGGTCATCAACTACTTCCGCTTCGTGGCGCAGGAAGTGCGCGAGATCCTGGCCTGCCTGGGCGTGCGCACGCTCGAGGAGATCATCGGCCGCACCGAGCTGCTGCAGATCCTTGCAGGCGAGACACCCCGGCAGCGCAAGCTCGATCTGGCGCCGATTCTCTCCACTTGCGGTCTGAGCGCAGACCGCCCGCAGTTCTGTACCACTGCCTCCAACGCGCCTTTCGATCAGGGGGAGCTTGCCGAGCGCATGGTCGCGGACATGCTACCGGCAATCGAAGCCAGGAGCGGTGGGGAGTGGCAGTACGAGGTGCGCAACTTCAATCGCTCGCTCGGGGCACGTCTTTCGGGCGAGATCGCGCGTCGCTGGGGTAACTATGCGATGCAGGATGCGCCCATCACGGTGCGCTTGAGCGGCAGTGTCGGCCAGAGCTTCGGCGTGTGGAATGCGGGCGGGCTGCACCTGATGCTCGAAGGCGAAGCAAACGATTACGTCGGCAAGGGGATGGCCGGCGGCAGGATCGTGCTGCGTCATCCGCGCCAGGCACGCTTTGTGCCAAACGCGACGATCATCATGGGCAATACCTGCCTGTACGGCGCCACCGGTGGCGAGCTGTTTGCCGCCGGCGTGGCCGGCGAGCGCTTCGCGGTGCGCAACTCCGGCGCGGTGGCGGTCATCGAAGGCGCCGGCGATCACTGCTGCGAGTACATGACCGGCGGGGTCGTATGCGTGCTCGGCCGCACCGGGGTCAACTTCGGAGCGGGTTTCACCGGCGGCTTCGCCTACGTGCTCGATCTGCAGCGGGATTTCGTGGACCGCTACAATCACGAGCTGATCGACATCAGCCGCATCCATGCGGAATCCATGCAGTCGCATCTGCAGCACCTGGAGAGTCTGCTCGGGCGCCACGTGGCGCAGACCGGCAGCGCCTGGGCAGAGGAGATTCTCAATGACCTGCGCACGTACATCGGCAAGTTCTGGGTCGTGAAGCCGAAGGCGGCCTCGATCGATTCGCTCATCGAAAATCTGCGCCGGGCGGCGTAGGCGCCCCATCATGGCGGACAAGAACCTGCAGTTTCTCGACATTCCGCGCGCCGACCCCGCGAAGCTGCCTGTTGCGGCGCGGGTGGGCCACTTCGCGGAGATCTACGCGCCCTACGATGCGCAGTCGGCCGGCCAGCAGGCCGGGCGCTGTATCGCCTGCGGCAATCCGTTCTGCGAGTGGAAGTGCCCCGTCCACAATTACATCCCGAACTGGCTCAAGCTCATCCAGGAAGGCAACCTGTTCGAGGCGGCGGAGTTGTCGCACAAGACCAACTCGCTGCCGGAAGTTTGCGGGCGCATCTGTCCGCAGGACCGGCTGTGCGAGGGTGCCTGCACGCTCAACGACGGGCTGGGCGCCGTCACCATCGGCTCGATCGAGAAATACATCACGGACGAGGCCTTCAGGCGCGGCTGGCGGCCGGACATGTCCAACGTGCAGCCGACCGGCAAGCAGGTGGCCGTCATCGGCGCGGGGCCCGCCGGACTGGGCTGCGCCGACGTGCTCGTGCGCAACGGCGTCAAGCCGGTGGTGTTCGACCGCTACAGCCGCATCGGTGGCCTGCTCACCTTCGGCATCCCGCCCTTCAAGCTTGCCAAGGAAGTCGTGGAGCAGCGCCGCGAGGTGATGCAGGGCATGGGTGTCGAGTTCCAACTCGGTGTCGAGGTGGGTACCGACGTCACCTTCGAGCAGCTGCTGGCGCAATATGATGCGGTGTTTCTCGGCATGGGCACCTACCGCTCCGTCAAGGGCGGCTTTCCGGGTGAGGACCTGCCGGGCGTCCACGCGGCACTGCCGTATCTCATTTCCAACATCGAGCACGAGCTGCGCGTTGCCGGCAGCGCGGAACGCCTGCTGAGCATGCGCGGCAAACGCGTGGCGGTGCTGGGCGGGGGCGATACCGGGATGGATTGCAACCGGACGGCGATCCGCCAGGGCGCCGAGTCGGTGACCTGCACGTACCGGCGCGACGAGCACAACATGCCGGGCTCGCGCCGCGACTATCGCAACAGCAAGGAAGAGGGAGTCGCGTTCCTGTTCAACCGCCAGCCCATCGAGATCGTCGGCTCGCAGAGCGTGGAGGGCGTGAAGCTCATCGAGACGCGGCTCGGCGCACCGGATGCGCGGGGCCGGCGCGTACCGGAACCCATTCCCGGCTCGGAACACGTACTACCCGCCGACGCGGTGATCATCGCGTTCGGGTTCCTGCCCAGCCCGCCGCAATGGTTCGAGCGCCATGCGATCCGTCTGCACGCCAGCGGTCGCGTGCGTGTCTCGGCGGCGGCGACCACACCGTTTCAAACCACCAACCCGAAGGTGTTTGCCGGGGGCGACATGGTGCGCGGCTCCGACCTCGTGGTGACCGCCGTGTTCGAAGGCCGCGAGGCGGCAAGAGGCATCCTCGCGTATCTGCAGATCGGCTGAGAGACAAAAAAAAGCCCCGTCTTGCGGCAGGGCGTAACTCTCAAACGTTCAAGACCCGGTACATCGCTGTCAGCTCCGGCCAGCTGCGCATAGGATCGAAAAAATTCGGTCCTGCGGCGCACCGGCGAGTCGCGTCGTCACGAGCATCTATTGCTTGCGGCTGAAACGGTGGAGTCGAGCTCCGGCCGAATTTCTCAGGCCCGCGTGTCAGTGCACGCGTCGGACCGCTTCGGACAACCGCGAAAAATGAGCGATTGCCATGACCCGTGCCCGCGTCGATTGTCCAGGTTTTCTGCTTTTCTCACTCCAATGTGCCGTGCACGCATCAGGCGAAAGGGCCTGCATTCCGCGGAGCGCGCCCTCGCCATCCGCCATCCGCCGATCGAATTCCCGGCAAAACAGGTATTTACGAACGAAGAGCCAGGAGCTTCAAGTGGCAAAAGTGTAGCGCTTCGGCAGCGAAATTTCATGTGGTTTTAAGTCCACACCCGACGGCGCCGCTGCCACCGACCTCATGCGGGCAGCCGGACGGTAAAGCGGGCACCCGCATCCGCGGGCAGGCTGCTGGCGCAGACGCTACCGCCGTGGGACTCGGCAATCAGCCGCACTATGTAAAGCCCGAGCCCGAAGTGCAGGCGGCTGTCGGGGCCGGGCCGCGACTGCCATAGCGACTCGAACAGCCGCCCCTGGGTAGCGGCGGACAGGGGTGGCCCGGGATTGTCGACCTCGAGCACGAGCGTCTCGGGCTCGTGACGCAAGCGCACGAGAATCGTCGCGCCCGGTGCACTGAAATCGACGGCATTCTCGATCAGCTTGTCGAGCAGCTGGACGAGCAGATCGGGTGCGCCCTGGATCCACAGCGGCCCATCCGGCAACGCCATGGTGAAGCGCCGTTGCGCAAAGGCCATGCGGTAGGCACTCACTGCCGAGACGATGACCGGGCCGAGATCGAAGCGCAGCCGCTCGGCGCTGCCGATGGCTTCCTCGACGCGGGTCGCAGCGCCCATCGCAAGCAGAATGGCGTTCAAGCGCTCGGTGCCCTCGCGCGCGCGCGCCAGATACACCCCGGCGGAGTCCGACAGTCTTTCCGCTTCCAGATTTTCGAGCGAAGAGCGCACGATCGTCAGCGGCGTGCGGATCTCATGCGCCAGTTTTCCCGCCAGCGTGCGCAGGTAGCTGGTGTATTCACCCAGGCGCCCGAGCAGCCGCGAGAAGGCCCGCGCGACATCCCCGAGCTCGTCCCGCGCGTGCGTTTCGGCAAACGTGGTCACGAGTCCGTCCCGCGTCAACGCCGACTCGCTGGCGGCGCGCAAACGCGAGAGCCGCAAGGCCAGCCGCCCGGCAAACCACACGATGGCGATGACCGCGGCGGCGCTGATGATCAGGGTCTTGTTGAGCATTCGCGTCAACGCGCGATCGCGCAGGGTCAGCCAGCGATCCTGGGTCTGCGTCACCTGCAGCGAGCCGATGACCTGACGGCGCTCGAGATCGTAGATCGAGGCGGCCGCATCGATCGGCTGGTGCGCGCCCGGACGATCGACGAAGCGGCGATACAGTTGCGCCAGAATCCCGCGCTGCGGTCCCAGCGTCGCCCGCTCATCGAGGGCGTCCGCGCGCGCAAGCGGCCGGCCATCGGTTGCCGCAACCGACAGCCGCAGTCCCGGCTGGATGAAGCGGGCGAGGTAGCCCGTCAGCTCCGGCGAGGCGGCGATCAGCCGGCCGGCCGGCTGCAGCGTATCGCTGTGCAGCGTGCCGTAGCTCACGGGCAATGCACCGCGCGCATCGCGATCATCGATCAGCACGCCGAAGTGCTCGCCCAACATCGACAGCGGCACGCGCAGCTCCATGCGGTAGCCTTGCGGGGCCGGCTGCCACGCGCCGATGATGCGCGGCTCGACGACGGCCGACTGCTGCCCGTATTCACCGGTGAGGATGCGCCGGCCGGTGATCGATCCGGGCCCTGCGGCTGCCAGGAACACTTGATTGGGTGTTCCATCGGGTGCGTCGAAGCCGAGCCACACCCGGTCACCGAACGTCTGCGGATCCAGCGCGTTCGCCCCCGGCGCATCGAACACGAAATGCCGGTCGTGCACGTCGAGCAGCACGTAGAGCATGCGTTCGAACACGCCCGAGAGAATCGCGAAGTGATGCGGGCCCCGGCCGAAGGACTGCCACGCGCTGCTGTGCTGCGGCCACTCGTCCGGATAACCATCGATGAATGGCGCCGCCGGCAGCAGGATCGGTCGCAGATCGTAGGGGCCGGCCGCCGGCGGCGGTGGCGTGGACGGCGGCTCATCGGCCGCCGCCGCCGGATTGCGCGCGGGCGGTTCGCGATACAGCAGATCCCCCCGTCCCTGGAGCGAGGCGGCGATCGTCTGCGCGACCGCGAGGAGCGAGTCCTGCTCGCCTTCGCGCAGCGCCGATTCCATTTCCTGTGCGTAGCGGCAACCGGCCCACGGCAGCACGAGCGTCGCGGCTGCGAGCAGCAGCAGTTTCAGTCGCAGCGACATCCACTTCCTAGGGGCGCCGCATCAGCCTTGCACCGAGTCCACCCATCGGTAACCCATGCCGTAAACGGTCTGCAATGCATCGAAGCTGGCATCGAGGCTCTGGAACTTGCGCCGGATGCGCTTCACGTGCGAGGTGATGGTGTTGTCGTCCAACACGACGCTGGCCGCCTCCATGAGCTGCTGCCGGTTCTTGACGTGTCCGGGATGGCGCGCGAGCGCGTGCACGATCCAGAACTCGGTGAGCGATAGCAACACGACCTGCCCGTTCCATTGCACCTGCATGCGCTCCGAATCCAGTGTCAGGGCACCGCGGCGCACGACCTGTGCCGCCGCGAGCGGCCGCCGCAGCGCCTCGACGCGGCGAAACAGCGCGTTCACCCGCGCGATCAGATGTGCGAGGCTCAAGTCCTTGGTGAGAAAATCATCGGCGCCGAGGCGCAAACCCGATACGGCATCCAGCTCGCTGTCGCGCGCCGTGAGAAAAATGATGGGCAGCTCGGCAGACAGCGCCCGCAGCTGCCGGCACAGCTCGAAGCCGCCTTCCGGCTCCTCATCGAGTTTGATGTCGATCACCGCCAGATCGGGCAGCCGCGCGCTGAAGGCCGACATGGCCAGGGCGCGGTTGGCATAGGTGCGCACCAGATAACCCTCGCGTGCGAAGGCAGCCGCGTAGTTGTCGCGGATTGCCGGCTCGTCCTCCACGATGGCAACCATCCGTTTCATGACCACAGGCTACAGGTTGTGCAGCGCGGGTTAAAGCATCGTGCTCGGCAGCTTGCCAAGGCGTGCGCTCGTTCGCAGGCAGCGCCATGATCTGCCACATTTGCTCACCGGCCTGCCCGGGTTGCGCCCGCTCGTTGCGGCAGTGAGGCGTTGCAATGGGCTCTCCCGCCAACCTGCAAGAGCACACATGAGCATCCAATCGCGCCGCCGCCTGGAGTGCCTCCTCAACGCACTGGGAGTGATCGTGCTGCTGGCGCTCGGGATCAGTTGAGCAAGGCAAGCAATGCGCTTCAGAACGCGTTCAGACCCGTGAGCTCGCGGCCGATGGTCAGCTGGTGGATCGTCTCGGTGCCTTCGTAGGTGATGACGCTTTCCAGGTTGAGCATGTGGCGGATGGGAACATACTCGGCGCTGATGCCCGCACCGCCCAACATGTCACGCGCATCGCGGGCGATGTCGAGCGCCATGCGGCAGTTGTTCCACTTCGCAAGCGACACCTGCGACGGGGTCATCCTGCCGGCGTCCTTGAGGCGGCCGAGCTGCAGCGCTAACAGCTGCGCGGTGGTGATCTGCCGGGCCATCTCGGCGAGGCGGATCTGGATGGCCTGGTTCTGCGCCAGCGCGCGGCCGAACAGCGTGCGCGATGCGGTGTAGTCCAGCAGCTGCGCAAGGCATGCCTGGGCTGCGCCGATGACTCCCCAGGATATGCCGTAGCGCGCCTGCGTGAGACACGACAGCGGGCCTTTCAGGCCGGCCACGCCCGGCAACATCTGCTCGTTCGGCACGACCACGTTGTCGAGGAACAAAGCTGCGGTAACCGAGGCGCGCAACGAAAATTTGCGCTCGATCTCGGTTGCGGCAAATCCGGCCGTGCCCCGCTCGATGAGAAAGCCGCGGATGCCATCCTCGGTCATGGCCCAGACCACGGCCACACCGGCGATCGCCCCGTTGGTGATCCACATCTTCGCGCCGTTGAGAATCCACTCCTGGCCACGCCGCTTGGCGTGGGTTTTCATGTTGGCTGGATCGGAGCCGCCATGCGGCTCGGTGAGGCCGAAGCAGCCGATGAGCTCGCCGCGGGCCATGCGCGGCAGATAGCGCTGCTTCTGCTCCTCGGAGCCGAAGGCATGGATCGGATACATGCACAGGGACGACTGCACGGACACGAAGCTGCGGATGCCGGAATCTCCACGCTCGAGCTCCTGGCAGATCAGTCCGTAGGCGATGGCATTCAGCCCCGCGCAACCGTAGCCGCTGATCGAGGAGCCAAACAGGCCGAGCGCCGCCAGCTGCGGAATCAACTCCTGCGGGAAGCGGTGCTCTTCGAAGCAGTGCTGGATGATCGGCAGGACCTGCTCATCCACCAGGCGCCGCACCGCGTCCTGCACCATCTGCTCCTCTTCGGTGCAGAGGCTGCGCACGTCGAACAGATCCAGGGGATCGAGCCGGGAAGGGGAACTCTGGGCCACACGCGCGCTCCTGGATGCAGGGAGGCGCATGATAAACCATGCCTGCGGCCTGCGCGGATGGCGCTCGCTGCCGCAGCGCACGCCGCTGCGCGACATCGTATCCTCCTCATCTGCTCACCGAGGAGTACCGCCCGTGAAGATCCCGGAAATCCTGCTCATCGAGACGATCCACCAGCCGGGCAGCCTTGCGAAGGTGCTCCAGGTGATCGCCGATGCGGGACTCGCCATCGAGCATCTGACGGCCCTGCGCCGCGATCAGGGACGCACCCTGTGGGAGATCACCCTCGAGATGGACGAGGAGGCCGACCGCAGCCTCTATGGCCGGATCGATCAGCTGCCCACGGCGCGCTTCGTCGGCAAATCCGACCGGGTGTTCAACCGGCATCGCGGCGGCAAGATCAAGACCGTCGCGAGCCTGTCCATCAACACCCTGCAGATCCTGCGCGACATCTACACCCCGGGTGTGGCGCGTGTCTGCCTCGCGATCAAGAGCGATCCGGCCGCGGCCCACGAGTTCACCAACCGCGACAACACGGTCGCCGTCGTAACCAACGGCACTGCCGTGCTCGGTCTGGGCAACATCGGCCCGCTGGCTGGGCTGCCGGTGATGGAAGGCAAGGCGGCGCTGTTCGCCGACCTGGTCGGTCTGAGCGCGGTGCCCATCCTGCTCACCGACACCGAGCCGGTGCGGGTCGTTGCGGTCGTCGCGGCCATCGAGAGCTCGTTCGGCGCCATCCAGCTCGAGGACATCGCCGCTCCCGAGTGTTTCGAGATCGAGCAGCAACTGCAGGCGCGCCTCGCCAAACCGGTACTGCACGATGACCAGCACGGCACCGCGGTCGTTGCGCTCGCCGCGCTGATCAATGCGGCGCGCCAGGCGGGGCGCCTGCTTCACGACAGTGTCGTGGGACAGATCGGTCTCGGAGCGGCGGGCAATGGAATCGTCCGGCTGCTGCACGCCTACGGCATCGGGCACATCCTCGGAGCCGATCGCAACGAGGCGGCTGTCGCGCGGGCGGTGGCACTCGGGGCCGAGAGCGCAACGCTCGAGCAGATCATGGCGCGCGCGGACATCGTGATCGCGACCACGGGGGTCAAGGGGCTCATCCGCCCCGAGTGGGTGCGGGAAGGCCAGATCATCCTCGCGCTGTCGAATCCGGATCCGGAAATCGACCCATTGCTGGCACGCCAGCGCGGCGCGGCCTTTGCCGCCGACGGACGCGGCATCAACAATGTGCTCGCCTTTCCGGGACTGTTCCGCGGTGCGCTCAACGCGCGCGCCACACGCTTCTCCGATGCCATGCTGATGGCGGCTGCGGCGGCTATCGCGCAACTTGCGCGCGGCGATGAGCTGGTGCCCGACGCACTCGACAAAACGGTCCACGAGACCGTAGCGGCCGCCGTGCAGGCGGCCGCTACGGACGGCACTGGCAAGGGCGCCGCCTGAAGCGGCAGCGCCCCCCAGTCTCAGGGAGTCGAATCGGGCTGCGCCGTGCCCTGGGGTTGCGATGTGCCCTGGGGTTGCGCTGTGCCCTGGGGTTGCGCTGTGCCCTGGGGTTGCGCTGTGCCCTGCCCCTCGACCTTCACATCCCCCGGGTTGCTCAGGACCTCGATCACGACGCGCCGGTTCTTCGCGCGCCCCGCGGCGGTTGTGTTGCTGGCGACCGGCTGCTGCTGGCCGTAACCCTTGGTGACGAGCTGATCGGGATTGACGCCCTCGCTTACGAGATAGGTGCGGACCGCGTCGGCGCGCCTTTGCGACAGTTTCAGGTTGTAGGCCGCGGTCCCCGTGCTGTCGGTATGGCCCTGGATCTCGATCCGGACGCGGGCATGTTTCTTCAGGCCAGCCGCCATCGTATCGAGCGGCGCATGCGAATCCGCGGTCAGCTGTGCCGAATTGAGCTCGAAGGTCACCCCTTCGAGCGTGATGGAGCCCTTGAGCGGGCAGCCGACGGCATCCACCTGCACGCCGGGAGGCGTGTTCGGGCACTGATCGATGCTGTCGGGCACCCCGTCATGATCGCTGTCCGGCGGTGGCTGTGGAGCGGCGGCGGGCATCGGGGCGGGCTGCACGGCGGGCGGGGGTGGCGGAGGCGGTTGCGGCGCTGGCGTTGCGGTCGCACTGCCGCCGAAGGCGAACTGAAACCCCACGGTCGCGAGGTAATCGACCGGATGATCGCTGCGGCCGGAATCGTCCAGGCGCGCTTTGAAGTCCGGACGCAGCGCGAATGCGCTCGTGCCCGAGGCGTTGTGCCACAGGGTCCAGAACAGGCCGACACCGGCCTGCGCCATGAAGTCGGTGGCGTTGTTGCCGGGAAAGAAATTATTGCGCAGCGCGCCTGCGCCGACACTCACATATGGCGAGATCACTCCGCCGCGATCGAGAACGGCCAACAGGTCGAGTGAGCTCCCGTAGCTATCGAGGTGGCCCGTGCCGCGGCCGTTGTTGATGCGCGCGCCGTTGAAATTCAACTCGACATTGAAGTACTTCCCCAGCTCGCGCCCGAGACCTACGCCGTAGAGCCAGTCGTGATCGCGCAGATCCCGGTCGTGATCCGGCCAGATCGTGCCAACCTGAGGCGCCACATACCATTCGTCCCCGGGCGCTGCGACGCCCAGCGTCGAAGCCGACAGAGCTGCGGCAGCCGCACTCAACAACAGCGTTTGTTTCATCTGTGCACTCCCAGATCCACGGGTGCACGGCTGCTCGTCGCGTTGCATCGTTACAACGCTCATCGGGCACGATTGCGAATTGCCCAGTTGAAGCGAACGGGGCGGAGGCTTCCGATGTTGCGGAAACGAGACAGCCGTGTGCCGGAATCGGCGGAAGCCCAGCAAGGCAGAGACCTGCGCCGGCGGAAGCGGCGCAGGTGGTGTCGACCTCGGCTCAGGCGGCGAGTGCCTCGCCCATGAAGCCGCGCAGCTTGACCAGCGCGTTCGCCTCGATCTGCCGGATCCGCTCGGCGGAGACGCCGTACTGATCGGCCAGCTCATGCAGTGTGGCTTTGTCCTCGGTCATCCAGCGCCGCTGCAGGATGTCCCGGCTGCGCTCATCGAGCCGGCCGAGCGCCTCCCGGATGCGGTCCGCGGAGTCGAGTTCCCATTCCGCATTCTCGACCTTGTCCGCCGGATCGGCATCCGCGGCAGGCAGGTAGGCGGAGGGACTGTAGACATCATCGTCATCCGACTCCGGCGTGGGGTCGAACGACATGTCGCGCGCGGCGAGTCGCTTTTCCATCTCCGTGACTTCGGTCGGGCTCACGCCCAGATCCCTCGCAACCGCTGCCGTCTCCTCGGCGGACAGCCACGTCAGATTCTTCTTCAGGCGCCGCAGATTGAAGAACAGCTTGCGCTGCGCCTTCGTGGTCGCGATCTTCACCAGACGCCAGTTGCGCAGCACGTACTCGTGGATCTCGGCGCGAATCCAATGCACCGCGAAGGACACCAGGCGCACGTTGACCGCCGGATCGAAGCGCTTGACTGCCTTCATCAGGCCGACGTTGCCCTCCTGGATCAGGTCTCCCATCGGCAGTCCGTAGCCACTGTAGCCGCGCGCGATATGCACCACGAAGCGCAGATGCGAGAGCACGAGGTCCCGCGCGGCCCCCAGGTCATCCCGATGACGGAAGCGCTCGGCGAGCTCACGCTCCTCCTCGCGGGTGAGAACCGGAATACGGCTGACGCGGTCCAGGTAAGCCTCCAGGCTTCCCAGCGGGCCGGCCAAAGCAAGATCAGTAGGGCGGGCGACGATTGCAGTACCTGCGGTCATGAAGTCTCCCAAGGGTTGGCGAACATCCTAGCACTCGATCGATTTGAGTGCTAAGAGCGCGAGAAAGTTCCCGCCGTAAGGGCCGCCGCCCCCTTAGTAAACAAGAGCTTAGCCTCAATCTCATGCGGGGTAGGGATACCTCTCCCCTTAGGGCGAGCGGGCAGGGCGTGGGCAGGGCGAGCGGGCCGGTGAGCGGGCCGGTGAGCGGGCTGGCGAGCGCGCGGCAGCTAGGCGCGCGGCTCGATGCTGCGCAGGTGCCGCGCCGCGGAAATCCAGGCGCCCAGCCACCCGAGGACCACGCCTGCGCCCAACAAAATGCCGGTGTCGTCGAGCGAAGGTCCCTGGAGGGCAAAGCGGCTGCCATAAAGCTGCGCAAGCGTGGCGATCGACTGGCCCAGCACCAGCACGGCCGCTTCCACGATGGCCAGTGCCAGCACGGCACCGCCGAATCCGTACAGCACGCCGGTGTACAGAAACGGCCGCCGCACGAAGGCATTGGAGCCTCCGACGAGCTTGGTCACCTCGATCTCGGCGCGACGGTTGAGAATCTCCAGCCGGATCGTGTTGCCGATGACGGCGAGCACGCCGGCGCCGAGCAGCGTGGCGGCGATGATGAGCAGGCGGCGCACCACATCCAGGATCGCATTGAAGCGGCGCACCCACTCGGTATCCACCTGGACCAGGTCGACCTCCGGCCACGCGGCCAAGTAACGTTTCAAGGATTCCACCGCCGCCGGGGATTGCGCGTCGCTGCGCGGCTGCACGTGCAGCACGTGCGGCAGGGGGTTGTCCTGCAGCGCATCGAGCGCTGCGCCGAATCCGGAGTAGCGACGGAACTCCTGCAGGGCCTGCTCGGCGGGAATCAGCGTGACCTCGGCGACGTCCGGCCGCTCGCGGGCACTGCGGGCGAGCTGTTGCGCCTTCGCGAGCGCAACGTCCGTCTTCAGATAGACCGACAGGTCGACGGCGCTCGTGAAGCCGCCCGTGGCGGCCTGCACGTTGGTCACGAACAGGCGCAGCGCGGTCGGCAGCGACAGGGCGAGCCCGATGACGAGCAATGTGAGCGCCGTCGCGAGGGGGTTGCGTGCCAGGCGTCCGAGCGAGCCGAGCAACGCCTGCAGGTGTCGTGATCCGCTCACACTCATCTCACGGCAATCACGCTGGGAAGGTGGTCGTTGGCATCGCCCTGGATCTGGCCATTCTCGATGACGATCGCGCGCTGACCGAACTCGTGGACGACGTGCAGGTCGTGGGTCGCCACGATCACGGTGACACCCACATCCTGAAAGCGGCGAAACAGCCGCATCACCTCCAGCGCCAGATCCGGATCGAGATTGCCGGTCGGCTCATCGGCAATCAACAGTGGCGGCTTGCTGACGACGGCCCGCGCGATCCCAACACGCTGCTGTTCGCCCACCGACAGCTCCATCGGCAGCATCCGCTCCCGCCCCAGCAGGCCAACCTGGTCCAGCGCCGCACGCACCCGCTTGCCGATGTCCCGAAAGGGGGTTCCGGCCACGACCAGCGGCAGCGCGACATTGTCGAACACCGGTCGGTCGGCGAGCAGCTTGTGGTCCTGGAACACGACCCCGATCTGGCGACGGAACGCCGGCACGTGTCGCGGCCGGAGCGAGCCGGTATTCCGTCCCCCCACGGTCACGATGCCGCGCGTCGGTCGCTCGAGCAGTGCGATCAGTTTCAGCACCGTGCTCTTGCCCGCACCGGAGCGACCGGTGAGGAATACCATCTCGCCGGTGTGGATCTGGAAGCTGACGCTCGTGAGGGCCTCGCGCCCGTTGGGATAGCGCTTGCTGACGCGATCGAAGAGGATCATGGCTGCGGGCCCTCGACCAGGGCCGCGGCGAACGCTTCGGCATCGAACTCGCCGAAATCCTCCGCCTGCTCCCCAACGCCGATGAAACGGATCGGCAGGCCGAGCCGCCGGGCGATGGCAATCACGATGCCACCCTTCGCCGTGCCGTCGAGTTTCGTCAGCACGAGTCCCGTCACGCCTACTGCCTCGTGGAACTGGATGGCCTGGGAGAGGGCGTTCTGCCCCTGGTTGGCATCGAGAACGAGCAGCACTTCGTGCGGTGCGCCAGGGTCCACGCGTTGCAGTACCCGCTTCACCTTCTTCAACTCCTCCATCAGGTGCGCCTGGCTGTGCAGCCTTCCGGCGGTATCCGCGAGCAGCACATCCGTATGGCGGGCCCGGGCCGACTGGTGTGCATCGAACACCACCGCCCCGGGATCGGCGCCCGCCTGCTGAGCTGCGAACTCGGCGCCCGCGCGCTCCGCCCACACGTTGAGCTGCTCGATCGCAGCGGCCCGGAACGTGTCACCCGCCGCCAACATGACACGCTGACCCTGCTGTACCAGGCGACTTGCGAGCTTGCCGATACTCGTCGTCTTGCCCGAGCCGTTCACGCCCACGACCAGGATCACGAACGGTGCGCGGCGCGCATCGATGACGAGCGGCCGGGCGCATGGTGCCAGGATCGCCACGATGGCTGCGCGCAGCGCGGCGATGAGGGCCTGCACGTCGGCGAGCTCGTTACGCGCCACTTTCTTGTGCAGCGTGTCGAGGATGTGCGCAGTCGCCTCGACGCCCACATCCGCCGTGAGAAGCCGGGTCTCGAGCTCCTCCAGGATCTGTGCATCGATCTTGCGGCCCCGAACCAGGTTCGCGAGGTCGAACGTCAGCCAGGAGTTGCCACGATTGAGCCGGGTACGCAGGCGCTTGAAAAAGCCCTGGCGCTCTGCGGGTGCCGTCGGGGTGTCGGGAGCTTTACTTCGGAACATGGGGCCGTTGCTGCACTGTTGCGGCCGAAGCTCAGCAGCGGTGCGCCAGTCCTGGCGGCCGCATATCGCATCCGATCGGCGCTGTGTCTTTACGAGAGGCAATATAGCAATATTTCATCCATTAAACGGCCGCCTGTTTGCTCCGGCGGCTGCCGATGGACCGAGCCACCCAGAGGTAGCCGCGATGTACGTCCCCTGGCGCAAACGAATTTCCCGCGCAATCCGCGGCCGGCTTCGGACAGCGATATTGGCGCAGTACGGTATCGGCGTGGTGGCGGCGACGCGCAATGGCTTGCTGGTCGTCGACCCGCACGATTTTAGTGTTTCCAGGAGCCTGCTCGCGCGCGGTGCATACGATTGGGGGGAAATCTGCTGGCTGACGCAACTGCTCGATGAGCATTCCCGTATCGTGTTCGTGGGCGCGCACCTGGGGGCGCTGCTCGTGCCGTTTGCGCTTCGATCGGGCTCGCGCCACATCGTGGCGTTTGAGCCGAGCCCACACAATCACCGGCTCCTGATGATGAACGTGGCGCTGAACGGTCTTGCCGGGATAACCATTCATCACCTGGCTGCCGGCGACAGTGTGGGCACGATCCGCTTCACGGAAAATCGAATTAACAGCGGCAACAGCCGGGTCTCCCGCACGGGTGAAGTCGTCGTTGCGATGACCACGCTGGACGCGGCACTCCCGGCCGAGTGGCCGGGCACGGATCTGCTCGTCATGGATACCGAAGGTTTTGAAGTCCACGCGATTCGAGGCGGGATGCAATCTTTGGCGCGGGCGCGTTTCTTTTACGTGGAGTACGCTCCGGACCAACTCGCCGAGCAGGGCAGCACCTCGCAGGAGTTCATCGAGCTCATCGCGAGTCGGTTCAGTTCGATGTATTTGCCGGGGAGCGCGGTGCGCTTCTTTCCGTCCAAGACCTATACGCGGTACTTGAGCGAGCTGCCGCGACGCCGCGGCCTGTTGCTGAATCTGCTGTTCTCGAATGAGCTCACCCCGGAAAGGAGATTGCTGGCGGCATGAGTGCGTCCCGAAAATCGGCGCGGGGGACGGCCAAGGCGCCGGCCCGTGCCGCTCATTCCCGCCAGCTGCGCATCATCGGGGGTAAATGGCGGGGTCGCCGCTTGCGCTTTCCGCCCCTCGGGCCGATTCGGCCGACTCCGGACCGGGTGCGCGAGACGCTCTTCAACTGGATCGGGTCGAGCGTGCCCGGTGCGCGTTGCCTCGATCTGTTCGCCGGGAGCGGCGCGCTGGGGCTGGAGGCACTTTCGCGCGGGTCCGCCCACGTCACCTTCGTGGAATGCGATCCGGGGGCGGTGCGGGCACTGCGTTCCCATCTTGCCGAATGGGACGCCGTGGGCGCGCAGGTGCAGCAGACCGACGCGTTGCGCTTTCTGGCCCGTGCGCCGGCGCAGGCGGCGATCGCCGCATTCCAGATCGCCTTCCTGGATCCGCCGTTCGGCTCGACCATCCTCGCGCCGGCGGCGCAGCTGCTGGAAGCACGCGGCTGGCTCGCCGCCGGCGCGTTGATTTATGTCGAGTCGGACGCCGGCCGCGAGCTGCCGCCGCTGCCGGAGCGCTGGCGGCTGCTCAGGGCGAAGCGGGCGGGGGCGGTCGGGTATCATCTGCTGGAGCGAGCTGCACAGGCACGTACCGGCGAATGAAATGCAAGGCAATGTATCCGGGCACGTTCGACCCGATCACCAACGGGCATCAGGACCTCGTGCGCCGCGCCGCGAGCCTGTTCGAACGCGTGTTCGTTGCGATCGCGGCGAATCCGAACAAGGCGCCGATGTTCTGCATGGAGGAGCGCGTGGACCTCGCGCGGCGCGTGTTGCACGATCTGCCGAACGTCGAAGTCGTGGGATACGAGGGCCTCACGATCGAGTTCGCGCGCAGTCACGATGTGACGGTCGTCGTGCGCGGGCTGCGCGCCGTGTCGGATTTCGAGTTCGAATTCCAGCTTGCGAACATGAGCCGGCATCTGGCGCACGAGATCGAGACGGTGTTTCTCACCCCGAAGGAACAGTTCACGTTCATCTCCTCGACGCTCGTGCGCGAGATCGCCGTGCTGGGCGGGGATGTGAGGAAATTCGTCCACCCCATCGTGGAAGCGGAACTGAAGAAGCGGCGGCGCGTTGCAGATCCGTGAGCGCGAGATCGGCAAGCGGGTACGGGGCCGGCTGACCCATGACTGCTGCGTCGCGGGAAGGACTGGCCGGCGCCTGGGTGCCCGTGGCGGCGAACGTCTCGGGCCAGGCGCTGCTCGTCGGTGAGCTGCGGGTGAAGTACCTGGTGCTCGACGGCCGTGACTACAGCATCATCGACCGCAGCAACCGCATCGTCGACAGCGGCGAGTATCTGGTGAATGAGCGCGCCATGCCGCCCACGATCGATATCGTCGGCCGCGACGGCCCCAACGCCGGACGCAGCATGCTCGCTATCTTCGAGCTCGATGACGACCACCTGACGGTCTGTTATGAGCTGGACGGCGCGGCCCGCCCGGCCAACATGCAGGCGCAGCAGGACCAACTGCTGCTGAGCATCACTTATCAGCGCGCGCTGGGCGTGCTTTCCTGACGGCCTTGACGCGCGGCAGGCGGATCCGCAGCAGCGGCAGCGGCAATCTGCCCGCCTTGTGCAGATCGTTCGCGCGCCACAGATACCATGCCGCGGCGGTGCGATGTGGCGCCCAGCGCTCGCCGTACTTCGCCAGTAATCGCGGCGGCGGCAGCTTGCGCAGTCCGTAGGCCAGGCGAAATCCGTTGCGCACGCCGAAGTCATCCACCGGCAGCACATCCGGGCGACCGAGCTGAAACATCAGCAGCATCTGCACGGTCCAGCAGCCGATGCCGCGCACCTGGGTGAGCCGTTCGATGATCGCAACGTCGTCCAGCGCCGCAAGCGTCGGCGCATCCGGCACGATGCCCTCGAGGGTCTTGCGCGCAAGATCCTGGAGGGCGGCGATCTTGGCCGCCGACAGGCCGGCGGCGCGCAACTGCCTCGCGGGTGTCGTCAGGATGACCGAGGGCTCGGGAAACGCACCGTTGCCGCACGAGGTGACGAAACGCTGCAGGATGGTGCGCGCAGCGTGGCCATTCAACTGCTGATGGGTGATGGCACGCGCGAGTGACTGGAAGGGGTGCATGGCGGGCTCGGCGACCAGAGCGTATGGGCCGTGAGCCCGGATCAGGCCGCCCATCACGGCGTCTGCCCTGGCCAGATGCGCGAGGATGTACCGACTCATCGCTGCCTCATCGCTGACACTGCGGACAATAATAGGTCGAGCGCTGCGCCTGAGTGAACTGGCGCACCGGCGTGCGGCAGTTGCGACACGGCAGCTGCGCGCGCTCGTAGACGTAGAGTTTCTGCCGGAAGTAGCCGGGCTCGCCATCCGCTCCAACATAGTCGCGCAGGGTCGTGCCACCTGCGCGGATCGCGCCCCCCAGCACACGGCGAATCGCGCGCACCAGGCGCGCCACCTCCGCGCGGGAGAGTTTTCGGGCCTGACGACGCGGACGCACGCCCGCGTGAAACAGTGCTTCACTCGCATAGATGTTGCCGACGCCGACCACCAGTCTGCTGTTCATCAGCAGTTGTTTGATCGCGACGCGACGGCCGCGCGTGACGTTCCACAGGTAAGCCGTATCGAACCCCGCGCCGAGCGGCTCCGGGGCCAGATGCGCGAGCAACGGGTGCGTCAGCGCATCGCCGGCGACGTAATGCAGGCTGCCGAAACGGCGCGGATCGTTGTAGCGTAAGGTATTGCCCGAATCCAGCAGCAAGTCGAAGTGATCGTGCGGCCGGCGCGCAGCGGCCCTCGGCAGCACGCGCAGACTGCCTGACATTCCCAGGTGCAACAGCAGGGTGCCGTTTTCGAGCTCGAGCAGCAGGTACTTCGCGCGGCGGCTGACCTGCACGATGCGCTGACCGGCAACTCGGCGCGGAAGCTCCGGCGCAACGAGCCAGCGCAAGCGCGGCTCGTAGACGGTCAGCATCTCGATGCGACGGTTGGTCGCGTGGGGCGCAATGCCTCGACGGGTGGTCTCGACCTCGGGAAGCTCGGGCATTGGGGCGCGCCCGGTGCGTTTGGCGCCGCTGGCGCGGCTGCGGCCTCAGGCGCGGCGGCGCGCGGCGCTCACTTGATCTTCGTTTCTTTGTACGCGACGTGCTTGCGGCAGACCGGATCGAACTTGCGCACTTCCAGCTTGTCGGGATGCAGGCGCTTGTTCTTGGTGGTCACGTAGAAATGGCCGGTACCGGCCGTGGACAACAGTTTGATCTTATCGCGCATGATGGGACTCCTGGCGGTAGCGGCGCCGCCCGCTTCAGACCTTCACGCCCTGCGCGCGAAGCTCCGCGACCACTGTCTCGATCCCCTTCTTCTCGATCGTGCGCAGCCCGTTCGCCGAGATGCGCAAGGACACCCAGCGCTTCTCCGTCTCCACCCAGAAGCGCTGGGTGTGCAGATTGGGCAGGAAGCGACGGCGCTTCTTGTTGTTCGCGTGCGAGACGCGATTACCGACGGCCGGCCGCTTGCCGGTGATTACGCAGACACGGGACATACGAAACAGCCTTGCGATTCAGGGGGTTGAGGGATCGGGAGACCGCCTCACGGAAAGTCCGGCTTTATACCAGTCCCCACTGCCGATCTCAAGATGCATCACAGCAAGCCGTGCTCGGAGAAAAATGGGGAGCACTCCATTTTTCGCGGAAGCGGGACTTATTTAATATGTGGAGTAGCCTCGCTCTCGCGGCCGCGGGAGCGAGGTTTTCCTAGGTTTTCTCAACATTTGTACCGTGCGGCGTAGGTTGACGATCCCCCATCCCAGCAGGAGATCGTCATGTCACTGGATCTATGTGCCAGCACTCAGGCCTGGATTACACAGTCGTTGTCGCGACTGGAGCTCGAGGATTTTGGCAACTGGCTCGAGGCGGAGCGCTATAGCTCGTTTGTCGCCGATCAGCATCTGCGTCGCATGGCTTTCATGCTTGAGCGGCTTTCTCCGGACGGTCGCCGCCGCACGTATCGGGTTCGGCAGCTGGAGAGCGCGTTTGCGCCCGAGTGCTCTCCCAGGTCCCGGCTCTTTCGCTTCGCAGGCAGTCGTCGCGCGTACAGTCGGTACCTGCAGGCTCAGGGTCGTCTGCGACCGGAGCCCGAGGTCGGTCGGTATGCCGCTTTGCAGCACGACTATCAGAGCTACCTGATCGAGCTGCGCGGTTTCGCGCGATCCACTCGCGAGCACCATGGGATCGAGGTCCGTGAGTTCCTCTCCCGGGGGCTCCCGCGCGGCAAGCCACTGCGCCGGGTGAGCCGAGAGGATGTGGAGCGGCACATACGGGTGCGCAGTCAGGAGGTCTCACGGCACAGTTTGGTGCATGTCGTTGGGACTCTTCGCGGCTTCATGCGTTATCTCTTTCTGTCGGGCCACATCCCGAGCCGGCTGGATGCGCTCGATGCCCCTAAGACCTATCAGGGCGAGCAACCGCCCAAGGCGCTTCCTTGGTCAACGGTGCGCAGGCTCCTGTCCTCCATTGATCGACGCAGCAAGGCCGGGTGGCGGGATCTGTGCATTCTTCACCTTCTGGCCTACTACGGCCTGCGGCCCTCCGAGGTCGCACCCCTGCGTCAGGACTCCGTCGATTGGACCGCAGGCGTGCTACACGTTCGGCAGCGCAAGACCCGGTGCGACCTGCAGCTTCCCCTGGCCGCCCCTACGTTGCATCTGCTGCGACAGTATCTGGTTCATATCCGTGACCGGCAGGGGACGGCGCATCCGGAGCTGTTCCTGCGTGCTCGATGCCCGAGTGGCCCGATCGAGCGGACCGCCGTCCAAGACATCTTCGAGAAGCGGGCCCGGGAAGCGGGACTCCCGCATTCCACTCACGTGTATCAGCTGCGTCACACGTTTGCGATGCGCCTGCTATCTCGCGGGGTCGGGATCAAGGCGATTGGCGATGTGATGGGGCACCGCAGTCTCCTGAGCACGTGGCCCTATCTTCGCTTGGATCTTAAGTCCCTCAGGGGCGTGGCCCTGCCGGTTCCGCCGGTCGCTCGGACCGAGGGGGTGCGCCATGCGTAACAGCACACCGCTGAGCCGCTGGGACCAGGCCGTCGCCGCCTTTCTGACCAGTCAGCGCGCGCTGGGACGGCTCTATGCGGCGGAGGAGTACGCGCTTGAACGGGTTCGCAGGTTCCTCGCACAGGCTGGGGCCGACGATCTGACCGGCCCGCTGTTCGATGCGTGGCGTCGCAGCTGCCCTGAGCTGAGCATCAGCACGCGGTTGCGATGGGAGCGCATTATTCATAAGTTCTGCCGGCATCGGCGCCGCACCGAGCTGCGGTGCTTTGTGCCCGATCCGCATTCGTTCGTGCGGCTTAAGCCCTATCCGTTACCGACGATCCTCTCCCGCCGCCAGGTCGCGCAGCTCCTGGCGGCGTGTGCGCCGCGCAGACGGCGTTCCCGTCCGTCGCAGCTACACGGGCAGATGATGCGTTGCGCTGTGGTATTGCTGTACACCTCGGGGCTGCGTCGGGGCGAGATCGTACGGCTCACCTTAGGGGACCTCGACGCTCGGGCCGGCGTGCTGCGGATCCGGGATAGTAAGTTCCATAAGTCTCGCTGGGTGCCGCTTTCGGCCAGCGCAACGCGCGAGCTGCAGCGCTATCTGCGCGTGCGCCGCCGGGCCGGATTCGATACGAGCGCCCAAGCACCACTTTTCTGCACTCTCGCCGGCGAGGCCTATGGCGGGGTCTCTTTCCGCGCCCGCTTCATCGCCCTATGCAAGGCTGCCGGGGTTCGCGGGCCCAACGGACGCTGCCCTCGCTTGCACGACATGCGCCACAGCTTTGCGGTCGGAGCGCTCCTTCGATGGTATGAGAACGGGGAGGATGTTCAGGTCGCATTGCCGCGGCTCGCGATGTACATGGGTCACATCTCGATCGCCTCCACCGCGTACTACCTGCGTCTGATGCCCGCAGTGCTCCAGCACGCCAGTGAGCGCTTCGCCCGCTCGTGTCCCCACCTCCTTGAAGGAGGTGCCCCATGAGCCGTCCTACCCTCACCGACCTGGGCCGCGAGCTCGTGTGCTTCTTCGAGGACTTTCTGCCAGGACAGCGGGGTCTCAGTCCCCATACCATCCGCAGCTATCGCGATACTCTGGTGCTACTGCTGCAGTTCACCGCGCGGGAGACGCGGCGCGGCGTCGAGCAGCTGATGATCCGCGATCTCACCGAGGAGCGCGTGGCCCGGTTTCTGCGCTTCCTCGAGACTGACCGCAAGAACGCGATCGCCACCCGCAACGCCCGGCTGGGGTCTATCCACGTCTTTGCCCGCTTCCTCGCAGGCCGCCATCCAGAGCACCTCGGCCATCTCCAGCGAGTCATGGGCCTACCGTTCAAGCATGGTGCTCGTGATGCGCCGATCGAGTATCTGGAGCGAGCCGAGATGGAGGCCTTGCTCAAGTGCATCGACCGGACCACGGCCTTGGGTCGGCGCGATTACGCTCTGTTTGCCCTGATGTTCAACACCGGTGCGCGCGTCCAGGAGGTGCTTAACCTGCGTCGTCGCGACGCAAGGCTCGATGCCCCGTGCCAGGTTCGCCTCTTTGGCAAGGGGAGCAAGGTTCGCCTGTGCCCCTTGTGGCCCGTTACCGCACGCCTGCTGCGCGAGCTGATCGGCGAGTGCACGCGGTGTGATCCGGATCCGGGCAGTACGTTGATCTTCGCGAACGCCCGGGGATCCGCCCTGACGCGCTACGGGGTGCGCTACCTGCTGCGCCGCTACGCCGCCCAGGCCGCCCGCGTAGCCCCCACCTTGAAGGATAAGAGTCTGCATCCGCACTCGATTCGCCACAGCACGGCCATCGCGCTGCTCAAGGCGGGTGTGGATTTCGCCACCATCAGCCAGTGGCTCGGTCACGCAGGCCTCAACACCACGATGCGCTATGCCCGCGCAGATCTTGATCTGAAGCGTCAGGCGATCTCCCAGGTATTCCCGGACGCCCTGGCCCCACCGCGCGGCGGCCGCCTCATCTTGGACGGCAGCGATATGGTCGGGTGGCTTCGCAGACTCTAAGCGCAGAAATGTGGAGCTCTCCTGCGGCGTTCCGCAGGAGAGCCTGCCGCCGAGCAGCGGCACTCAACATTTCACAAGAGTCCCGATTCGGCGAAGGAGAAGCAGCCGCCGTCGCCCACGATGAAATGATCGAGAATGCGTACATCGACGAGGGCGAGCGCCTCGCGCAGCCGCTGCGTGACGCACTCGTCGGCTGCGCTGGGCTCGAGCGCGCCGGAGGGGTGATTGTGCGCAACGATCAGGGCCGCGGCGTTGTGCAGCAGCGTCTGGCGGATCACCTCGCGCGGATGCACCGTCGCCCCATCGATCGTGCCGCGAAACACCTCCTCGAAGGCGATGAGCCGATGGCGGCTGTCCAGAAACAGACAGCAGAAGACCTCGTACGGCCGGTCGCGCAGCTGGGCCACCAGAAAACGGCGCGTGGCCTCCGGGGTGCTCAGTGCCGAGCCGACGCGTAGCGACTCCCGAAAGTGCCGGCGGGTGAGCTCCATGGCGGCCTTCAGCGCTGCATAACGTGCCGGCCCGACGCCGGACTTTCCCCGCCAACGCGAGCGGTCGGCGCTCAAAAGCTCGCGCAGCGAGCCGAAGTCGGCCATCAGCCGCCGGGCCACGTCCACCGCCGAGGCCCCCCGCGTTCCCGATCCCAGCAGCAGCGCCAGCAGCTCGGCATCCGAGAGTGCCTGCGCGCCAAGCTCCAGCAGCTTCTCGCGCGGCCGCTCGGATTTCGGCCAGTCCCGGATCGTGAGGGGCCGCAATGCCTTGGGGGCGGGCAGTCGCATCGTTGGGGCAAGTGTGGCGCGGCTCCGGTGGGCGCGGCAGGGGTCAAAACGCGCCCGCATGGGCACAAATCGCATAATCCCGGGCGCTCGTTTGCGTGCTTGGGGAGCGGCGCCCGATAATCCCGGCACCTGTGGATCGAGACCCTCCATGCAAGGCAAACGCATCCTTCTCGGGGTAACCGGCGGCATCGCCGCGTATAAGAGCCCGGACGTCGTGCGCCGTTTGCGCGAGCGGGGCGCGGAAGTCCAGGTCGTGCTGACGGCGGCGGCGCAGCAATTCGTCACGCCGCTGACCTTCCAGGCCGTCTCGGGTAACCCCGTGCGCATGGACCTGTGGGATACCGCGGCCGAAGCGGCGATGGGGCACATCGAGCTGGCGCGCTGGGCGCAGCTGGTGCTGGTGGCTCCGGCGAGCGCGGATTTCCTGTCTCGGCTGGCGAGCGGGCGCGCGGATGATCTGCTCAGCACGCTGTGCCTGGCAACGCAGGCGCCGATTGCCGTGGCTCCCGCCATGAACCGGGTGATGTGGGCCAGTGCCGCCGTGAGCGCGAACGTGAGCGTTCTGCAGCAGCGGGGCATTCGCGTCCTGGGCCCCGCCGAGGGGGATCAGGCCTGCGGTGAGGTCGGCGCGGGTCGCATGCTCGAGCCGCTCGAGCTGGCCGAGCTGGCGGCGCCGCTGCTGGCGGCCGGCGGCGTGCTGCAGGGTCGCCGAGTGCTGATTACCGCAGGGCCAACGCGCGAGCGTATCGATCCGGTACGTTTCATCAGCAACCGCAGCTCGGGGAAGATGGGTTTCGCGGTCGCTCAGGCCGCCCGCGATGCCGGTGCGCAAGTGGTGCTCGTCAGTGGCCCCGTGAGCCTGCCCACGCCGCCGGGCATACGCCGGATCAATGTCGAGAGTGCCGCCGAGATGCTCGATGTCGTGCTCCACGAGGTGGCCGGCGTCGATATTTTCATCTCGACGGCGGCCGTGGCCGACTACCGGCCCACGCGCGCGGCGGGTCAGAAGATCAAGAAAACCTCCGACACGATGGATCTGAGCATGGAGCGCACAGTGGATGTCCTGGCGACGGTCGCTGCGCGTTCGGATCGGCCGTTCGTGGTCGGCTTCGCCGCGGAAACCGAATCGGTGGAGCAACATGCCCGCGGCAAGCTCCTGCGCAAGAACCTCGACATGATCGCCGCCAACGAGGTGGGCGAGGCGAAGGCATTCGATTGCGATGAAAATCAGCTCATCGTGCTGTGGCGAACCGGCCGCCGCGAGCTGGGCAAGGCTTCGAAATTGGCGCTTGCCCGCGAGCTCGTCGCGCTCATTGCGCAATCACTCGAGGCGCGCCGCAGCAACTCATCGCAGCGCGGCTCGGCCCTCGCATGAGCCTCGCATGAGCGGTGCGCCGCAGCGGGCGCGTCGCGCGCTGAAAGTTCGGATTCTCGATCCGCGCATCGGTACGCAGTTCCCGCTGCCGAGCTATGCCACCGCCGGCTCCGCCGGTCTCGATCTGCGCGCCTGTCTCGATGCGGAGCGGTTGCTGCGGCCCGGTCAGGCGGAGCTGCTGCCGACGGGGCTGGCGATTTATCTGGAGGATCCCGCACTGGCGGCGCTCATCGTGCCGCGCTCCGGGCTGGGCCATAAGCATGGGATCGTGCTGGGCAATCTCGTCGGACTGATCGACTCGGACTACCAGGGTCAGCTCATGGTCTCGTGTTGGAATCGCGCAGCGCAGGCTTTCACTGTGCGCCCGGGTGAGCGCATTGCCCAGTTGATCGTGGTGCCGGTCGTGCAGGTCGAGCTCGAGGTGGTGGCGGATTTCACCGGCACGCACCGCGGCGCGGCAGGCTTCGGCCACTCTGGCCGGGATTGACTCACTGTGGGGCGACGTGCGCGGAGTGCAGCTCGCGGTAGCGTTCGATGTCGGCCTGGAATTGCGCGTTCACCGCCGTCACTTCGTCATTCTTGGCCGTGAGAACGTTGTTCTGGGTGTGCAGCTCGTTTAGCGTGCGGATCAGGTCCTCGGCCAGATCGTCCGGCATGCGGTGCGCTTCGGGACGTGCGCTGTAGGGTCTGAAGATGCGCGCGCGCGTCTGCAGCGCGCCGAGGCGCGTGTACAGGCTCTCGATGTACTGCTGGGCAGCGACCTGTTGCCCACGCAACTGATCGAGGCGCACATCGCGCAGCGATTCAATATCCCCGACCGAGGTGTACGTCGTCATCAGAAAGGCATCATGCTGCTTCTGCCGCACGGTGGCCTCCTGAGCGAGCGCCGCCGCGGCGAGTTGCTGCGGTGATTTCTGCGCATCGAGCCGGCGCACCTCGACGCCCTGATTGTTCAGGACCGTCTGTTCCTTCTGTGCGTACTGCGGTGGAATCCGGTCGCCGTAGTGCACGACACCCTGCTCATCGACCCAGCGGTAGGTGATCCCGGTGCCTTTGCTGCTGCTGTTGGCGGCATCCGCCCCGGGTGCGTAGCCGATGAACGCGAACAGCAGCACAAGCGCCACGAACGGCCCCTTCCCCGACATGCGACGCCCCCTCGCGATCAAACATTGTTCAGTGCGCATATTCCAACGAGATTACCAGCCCCGCAAGCCTCAACCGACCCCGTAACGCTGTCGATACGCCAGCAGCGATGTGAGCTGTTCGGCAGAAATGCGAATCCGCCCGTCAGCAGGCACTCGCAGGGCATCGATGAGCTCTGCGAGTGTGACGACGCTCACACATTTGATGCCGTGCTGCGCTTCAATCTCCTGCACCGCGGAGCGCGCGCCCTGCCCGCGTTCCTGGCGGTCCAGCGCCAGTGCGACGGCTACCGGCTGGGCGCCGGCCGCGCGGATGATGCCGAGCGATTCGACAATGGCGGTACCTGCAGTGATCACGTCGTCCACGATGAGGACCTTGCCCCGCAGCGGGCTGCCGACCACCATGCCGCCTTCGCCATGATGCTTGCCCTCCTTGCGGTTGAACGCGTACGGCACGTTGCGTTGCTGCTGCTCCGCAAGCGCGATCGCGGTGGCCGTGGCAAGCGGGATGCCTTTGTAGGCCGGACCGAACAGCATGTCGAACTCGATGCCCGCGCGCAGCACTGCTGCGGCGTAACAGCGGCCGAGCACGGCGGCGGCTGCGCCATCGCTGAACAGACCGGCATTGAAGAAGTACGGGCTCTCGCGCCCGGATTTGAGTTTGAAATTGCCGAAGCGCAAGGCATCGCGCGCCAGGGCGAGATCGATGAAGGTCAGCTGATACTCCTGCATGCGGGACTTCTTTCGGCGTGGTCTGCGGTGCGCTGCGTGGCGTGCGGGTGCGTTGGGCCGCGCGACGGTGCCACTTCGCGCTTTGTACTGTCAATGCAAGCCGTGCCAGTATCCTGATGCATGCGCGTACTGATCACCGCTCGACCATCGGGCACGGACTCAAGGCCTTGAGCGCAGCCCAGGGGAGTGTGGCAGCGCCGCGTTCTACGGACCACGCCGCCGCGGTGCCGCTGCGCGCGATCCTCGCCAGTCCCAAGATGCTCGCCATCCTGGTGCTCGGGGCGTCCTCGGGCTTCCCGAATCAGCTCACCGAGAGCGCCCTGCAGGCGTGGCTGAAGGATGCGGGCGTCTCCAATACGACGATCGGCCTGATGTCCTACGTGGCGCTGCCCTATCTGCTGAAATTCCTCTGGGCGCCATTCATCGATCGCTACCCGTTGCCGCTGCTCGGGCGCCGTCGCGGCTGGGTGCTGTTGATGCAGTTGCTGCTGGCACTCGCCATTGCGCTGTTCGCGTTACAGGACCCCATGCGCGCGCTGTTGCCGGTGGCCGCCTGCGCCATGGCGATCGTGTTCTTCTCCGCGACGCAGGACATCGCCTTCGATGCGTATCGCACCGATGTGTCCTTGCCCAATGAGCGCGGTCCCGCGGCTGCCGCGACCAACCTCGGTTACCGCACGGCGGCCTGGATCGCCTCGGCCTTCGCCTTGCTCATCGCGGACTATTTCGGCTGGCGTCCGGCGTTCCTGATTCTCGCGGTGATCATGACGCTGTTCTGCATCGCCACCTGGTTTGCGCCCGAGCCACACGAGCAGCTGCAGCCGCCGCGCTCGCTGCGCGAGTCCGTCGTTGCCCCCCTGAAGGCGCTGCTGGCGACTCCGGGGGCTGCCGCGCTGCTGGCGGTCGTGCTGCTCTTCAAGATCGGCGATGCCTTCGCGCAGAAGCTGTTCACGCCCTTCATGCTCGATATCGGCTTCTCGAAGACGCAGCTGGCGCTCATTGTGAAGGGGCTGTTCACCGGGGGCTCGGTCGTCGGCGCCGTGCTCGGTGGCATGCTGATGGTGCGGCTCGGTCTGCTGCGCTCCATGCTGATCTTCGGTGTTTCGCAGGCGATCACGAACCTGCTCTACTGCGCCCTGGCGGCAGTTGGCAAGAACTTCACGCTCATGGTCACGGCAGTGGTCATCGAACACGTCGCAGGCGCCATGGGCAACATCGCGCTGGTGGCGTTGATCATGGCGTTGTGCGATGTCCGCTTCAGCGCGTTCCAGTACGCGCTGCTATCGTCGATCGCGCTATTACCTCGTTACGGCCTCGGTTATCCGGCGGGCTGGGTGGCCGATCACGGCGGCTGGTATGTCTACTACGTCGTGAGTTTCGCCGCGGCCCTACCCGGACTGCTGATCGTCTGGCTCGCGCGGCACCGCATCGACGCCCTGGATCGCCCCCACGCATGAGCGCGGCGGTGCATCTGGATCTGGAGCGCGTAATCTGCCGGCTGGCGGAGCTTGGTGAGGGCGTGGCACGCGGGTTCGTGATCGGCCAGGGCGACTGGCCGCTGCGCGGTTTCATCGTGCGCTCGCGCGAGCAGGTGCGCGGATATCTCAACCGCTGTCCGCATGCCGGGCATCCGCTGAACCTGCGCCCGCATCAGTTTCTCAGTCCGGACGGCGCGTTGATCGTGTGCTCATCACACGGGGCGCTGTTTGAGAAGCTCACTGGCTTCTGCGTCGCCGGCCCCTGCTTCGGCCACCACCTGCAGGCGGTGCCGCTCAAGGTCGAGGAAGGTTGGGTGCTGCTCGCCGAAAGCACCGACGTGGCGCCCGCGAGCCCCCCGTGACGTGAGCAGCGCGCAGGCGCGCGGCTTGGGCCTATTCGAACAGGTCGATGCCGTCGAGCGAGCTGGCGCGCAGCGTGCCCTCATCGCCCGAGATGTCCGCGCCGGGCGCATCGTCGGCGGATTCCACATCGACCGAGCCGCTCCAGTCCTCGGGCGGCTCGGCCACCTCGAGCGCGCGCTCCGCCCACTGACCTTCCCAGTCCTCGGCGTCCATCTCCTCGACGGTGCCATCGAAATACTGGATCTCGATGGTGCCATCGTCCTCGTCGAACGCCACGACTTCGAACAGGTCGCCGCCCGTGTGGCGATACCACTCGCCGATATTCGGAAGAGGAGCCGTCATCGTACAACCTCCGGCTAGCCGATCCCGACGGTTTCGGGTCGTGCGTTAGGAGATGAACGCGTCGCACTGTGCGCGGATCCCTGAACGGCTGTTATGCTCGCAGTCCGCAACCTCGAGTGCCGCCCGATGTTGCGCCCGGCGGGTGCCGCTTTCAAGATCTTATTGCGTTGCGTGGGGCGCCATGCTCGAGCAGCCGCTGAAGTTTTTCGTCGTCTTTTTCGTGGTCGTCGAGCCGGTCTCGCTCATTCCGTTCTTCAGTGAGCTGACGTGCGGTGCGACACGGGCTTACAAGCGGCGCATGGCGCTGAAGGCCGTGGCGATCGCAGCGCTGATCCTGCTCGTTTTTGCGTTGTGCGGCGCCTTCTTGCTGCATCTCATGGGCATCACGCTCGAGGCCTTCCGCATCTTCGGCGGGCTGCTGCTGTTTCTGCTCGCTCTCGAGATGGTGTTCGCCCGGGAGTCGGGCACACGTACCTCGAGCGACGAGCAGGCGGAAAGCCGCCGCCGCGCGGACATCTCGGTGTTCCCCATTGCCTTCCCGTTCATCGCAGGTCCCGGTGCCCTGGCGACGATCCTGCTGTGGTTCGGGCCGCTGCACGCCGCGCAGCAGCCGGCGCTGTTCATCGGGCTGCTGCTCGCCGTGGCGCTCGTCCTGGCCATTGCGCTGGCGCTGATGTGGCTGGCCGAGCCCTTGATGCGCGTGCTCGGAGTCACAGGCGCCAACGTCACCGGTCGCCTGTCGGGAGTTATATTGGGCGCGCTCGCGGTGCAGTTCATCATCGACGGTCTGCGCCACGCGTTCGTCCTCGGGGGCTGAGGTGCTGCCAGCTGCCTCAGCGGCGCTCGAATGCCAGATCCCAGATCGCGTGGCCCAGCCGCTCGCCGCGCTGCTCGAAGCGCGTGACGTTTCGCTGGGCGGGCCGCGCTACGAACGTCCCTTGCGGGGACAGATTGCGCAACTGCGCGTTGCCGCTGCATACCGCGAGCGCCCAGTGCGCATAAGCCTCCCAGTCGGTGGCCACACGCAGCACGCCTCCCGTCTTCAACCGCTCCGCGACCAGCGCCACGAACGGCGGCTGCAGCAGCCGGCGCTTGTGGTGGCGCTTCTTCGGCCAGGGGTCGGGAAAGAGGATCAGCAGCTCATCGAGCGTGGCCGGGCCGATCTGATACCGCAGGACCTCGACCGCGTCGTGACAGACGAGGCGGACATTCGACAGCAGCTGCGCCTCGAGTGCGCATAACAGCCGCCCGATGCCGGGCCGATGCACCTCGATGCCCAGATAATCGCGCTCCGGGTGCGCGGCGGCGAGCGCGCACAGGTTCTCGCCATTGCCAAAGCCGATCTCCAGGGTGTGGCTCGCTTGCCGACCGAACACGGCCGTGAGATCGAGGGCGTGTGGCTCGAATTCGATGCCGTAGCGCGGCCACAGCAGCTCCAGAGCACGCTGTTGAGCAACCGTGATGCGCCCGCCGCGTACCACGAACGAGCGGATCGGGCGGGGATGTCCGCTGGCGGTCAACGAGAAATCAGAGGGCCCGGCCGGTCCGAGGGTCCATGCGGATGGTGGGCAGTCCGGCGGCCTTCCACTCCGAAATGCCGCCGGCCATGTGCGCGCCGGGTTCGCCGTGGGCCAGCCGATGGCGCGCGGCGGTCAGGGAGCGTCCTCCGGCGGCGCACTGAAACACGATCTGCCGGCTCTCATCGGGCGGCAGATGGGACGCATCGAAGCTCGAGAGCGGATACAGCAGCGCTCCGGGAATGCGTTCGGCGGCGAATTCGGCCGGCTCACGCACATCGATGAGGAGAATGCGACCCGCATCGAGCAGCGACTTCACTTCTTCAGGCTCGTATTCCGTCACATCATCTGCGGTCTGGTGGGGCATGGTCGCATTTCGGGCGCACAACGGCGCACAGGCCAGGAAAGGTCGCAATTGTACCTCGCCGGCGCGAGCCGGAGTGCATCCGGCTCGGTGCCTGGAGCGTAAGAGAGAGGCACGGCGTGCCTGGCGCTGCCGCGCGGGTCGCGCATGACCCGCCGGGGTCGCGCACGAATCACCGCGGCTACCGCAAGCCTTTGACTACAATGGATTCGATCGGCAACTCCGCAGGGCATGAATACACCAGCGCCATCCACCGACGATCTGGACGAGCGGCTTCGGATGCTGCTCGAGCGCTGCGCTGCGGGCGATCCGGGGGCGCTGCAGCGGCTGTACGAGCTGACCTCGCCGCTGCTGTTCGGCTGCCTGAACCGGATGCTGCACCGGCGTGCGCTGGCCGAGGAAGCGCTCCAGGATGTGTTCGTGAGTATCTGGCAGCGCGCCGCGCAATTCCGTGCGAGCCGCGGCAGGCCGATGGCCTGGATGATGTCGATCGCGCGCTATCGCGCCATCGACCTGCTGCGTAAGGAGCGTGCAGCGCCTGCGCTCGTTGCGGAGCTGCCCGAGCCGGCCGCTGAGTCGATGCAATCGCAGGATCCTTCCGAGACGTGGGCGGCACCGCAGGGCATGCTCGAGCGCTGTCTGGCGCTGCTGAATGATCGGCAGCGCCAATGTCTCGAGTTGGCCTTTCTCGGCGGCAAGTCGCACGAGGACATCTCCCGGCTTACCGGCAGTCCGCTCGGCACGGTGAAGAGCTGGATCCGACGCGCCCTGCAGAGCCTGCGCAGCTGTCTGGAAGCCTGATGTGACCCCACACGAGCCACAGATCGTTGATGCACTGGCTGCGGAGTACGTCCTCGGCACGCTGCGCGGCGCCGCGCGCCGTCGCTTCGCGCATTGGCGGGCAAGCTCGGCTCTGGTTCAGGAGCGCTGCCGGTTCTGGGAGGAGCATCTGGTGGCACTGACTGCGCGGATTCGCCCCGAGCGCCCCCCGCCGCATGTCTGGGAAGGCATTCGTGCGCGATTGAACCTGGCGCGTAGCGGATCACTGCCCGGCGCGCGCGCCGCCCGGGCGCGCCGCCCCGGACGCACGGCGGCAATCGCCGCCAGCGTGCTGCTCGTGGCGGGCATGGCCACGCTGGTGTATTGGCGGCTGCAGACCGGCCCCCTCTCCGAGACCGCCACGCTCAGCGCACCCTCGGGAACGTCGCTGTGGAGTGTGGAGGTGTACGGCCGAAGCGGCCGCCTCATCGTGCGCTCCGCTCAACCCCCGGCGCGCCCGACGGATCGCGACTATGAGCTGTGGGCGCTTCCGGCAGGTGGCCAGCCGGTGTCGCTGGGCGTGCTGCCGCCGCGCGGCGTGCAGCAGCGGATGCTGTCCACCTCACAACTGCAATCGCTGCTCAACTCGGCGCAGATCGCGGTGACTCTGGAGCAGTCGGGTGGCTCACCGAGCGGTCAACCGACGAGCAAACCGCTGTTCATCGCGCCGCTGCACGTGATTACGTAGCGGCTGCTGCGCCGTTTGGCGCTGCGACCGTTTGGCGCTGCGACCGTTTGGCGCTGCGACCGATCGGCGCTGTGCCCTGAATGACGACACGCCGTCCTTACGGACGGCGCGTCGAGGTACCCGCAGCTTGAATCGCTGCGGTGCGTGGCTCACAGCCTCAGAACGATACGAAGGCGCCGATGTTGCCGTTGGTGCTCTGGTTCTCCTGACCGGCCTGGTTGGCTGACCAGATCTTGCTCAACTCGGCCACCAGCAACAGGTTGGGCGTGAGCTGGTGGTAGACACCGAACGTCGCCTTGTCGTTGCTCGACAGCAGGGTCGGATCCGCGCCGAGGACGAGCTCCTGATCGGACTTGTCCAGACGGCTCTGCCCGTAGTTCACACCGATCTTCGTATTGACGATCTTGTAGGTGACCTGCGCGAGGAAGCCTTCGGAGTTGCGCGGATTGCCGGCCGGGTCGGCGGAGTAGACGAACAGCCCGGTGGTCCCGAGCCCCTTGGCGAGGTAATACCAGCCAGCCACTTCGAACCCGGCCAGGTCGAACTTGCCGCCGATATCGAAGCCCCGGCCGTCATAGTTCTGGTGTGAGCCAATGATCCCGGTCGTGGCGGCGAAGTCGATCGTCTGCTTCTCGTACAGGCCGCTGGCGGACAGATACAGCCCGCCGAGCTTGTAGGAGAGCTTGCCGTGGAATCCGGGGGCATTCTTCGGTGTCGGTCCACCGCTATCCGTCAGCGACTCGACCGGATCGAACACGCCGACGGTCAGCTTCGCACCGCCCATGTCCGGGGTGGTGTAGTTGATCTGCGAGAGCCAGTCGGTATAGATGTAGCCAAGTCCGATGGAGCCGAGCGAGGTGTTGGTCGGAGCGGCGTAGTTGCCGTTGCCGGCGCCGACACCGAGCAGGGTCATATCGTTGAGGATGGCATCCGCCTGGAACAGGCCGATGTTACGGCCGGCCATCACGGTCCCCATGTCCTTGTTGCCGAATGTCAGAAAGACCTGGCGAACGTCGAGGCTGGCACTGCCCAGCGCCGTGTTGCGGGTGCTCGAGGTATTGGCGATGTTGGGGCTGCCACCGTCGTTGGTGCTGATGCCCGGATACAGGCCGAAGGTGACGCCGATGTCATAACCGGATTGCGTCGTCGCGGCGCTGATCGTCAAGGCCGCCGGCAGCAGGCCGTTGCTGACGGAAGAGGAGCCGCGCTGGCCGTCGTCCGAGCCGACGCAGGCCAGTCCGCCGCCGACGGCGGCGGCCGTGGTGAACGACTGGCACTCCGAATAGATGTAATGGGCATTGACGTTGCCGTCGAAGCTGAGCTTCCAGTCTCCGGCGGTGACGTCGATAGCGTAGGCCGCCGGTGCAAGGGCAGCCGCCAGCGCGGTCGCGATGGAGAGAGCGATTTGCTGATGTTTCATGAGAGCGTCCTTCGAGTTGTCGGCGGTGCGCGCTCACCGGGGTTTTTCCGCATCGCGTTACGCGCTGCCACATTCATTGCCCGCGATCGCGGCCAATGGCGGGGGTGCAACCGCCATGCCAGCGAAAATTACCTGGTGTTTTTCCGTGGGTATTACGCAACAAACGGCGGTCCCATCCCCCCGTCCTGTTCCATTTGCACCGGTGTTTGATACAAAGGTGTCACACATATGGAACGTGTTTCCGGGGTTCGCGCGCGGCGGCGAGCGAATTGCCGCGCGCGGGGCCTGCCATGGCCCGCTTGCAGGGATCGCTGCAACGTGTTTCTCTAGCGTGACACTGTCACGGCACGCGTGCTGCAGAACAGGGACGACGAGGGGATGTTCGTATGACAAACGCAACGGGCGGGAGAGATCCCGGCAAGCACCCCGGCGCAGGCACCACTTCAGCGGACGCTGCGGGCCGGGGGCAGCTGGCCGACGCCGCCCTGCCGCCGGCCGCTGCGCACGCCGCCGCACTGCCGCCCGCCGCTGCGCTGATCACTCTTGCCAGCCAGGAGTTGGATCGCATCTACGAGCTCGTGGGCGCAGCCGGATGCGCGCTGCTGCTCACGGACGCCAGCGGCCAGATCCTGCACGAGCGCTCTAACGAGATATTGAAAGGCAGCTTTCGCGTGCAGCGCATCGGCGCGTGCGCGCCACGCTCGATTGCCGAGGAGCGCGATAACACGCTGTCAGTGTTCAAGTCGACCCAACATGCGCTCACACTGGAGGATGTGGCCGGCGAGGACCCACAGATGCTGCGCAACGTGCGCAGCGCCTATCGCATTGCCGACTCGGGTGTCTCGGTCCTCATTCAAGGACCAACCGGCTCGGGCAAGGAGGCCTTCGCGCACGCGATGCATCTCGTGAGCCGCCGCGCGGAACGACCCTTCATCGCGGTGAACTGCGCGGCGATACCGGAGACGCTGATCGAGAGCGAGCTGTTTGGTTACAAGGCGGGTGCGTTCACGGGAGCACGCAAGGAGGGCTTGCGCGGCAAGATACTGCAGTCCGCCGGCGGCACGTTGTTTCTCGATGAGATCGGCGATATGCCACTCGCGCTGCAGTCACGCCTGCTGCGAGTGCTCGAGGAGCAGGAGGTGGTGCCGCTCGGCAGCGAGAGCGCGATCAAGGTCGATCTGCACGTGCTGGCCGCCTCCCATCGCAACCTGCGCGAGATGATCGCCAGTGGCACCTTCCGCGAAGATCTTTATTACCGGCTCAATGGCATTACGCTGGAGTTGCCGGCCCTGCGCGATCGTGCGGACAAGGAGCGCGTCATCCATCACGCGCTGAGCGTCGAGACCGGCAACGGCCGTCCCGCCGCCATCGAGATGGACGCATTGCATCGCCTGTTGTCCTACCCCTGGCCCGGCAACATCCGCGAGCTGCGCAACGTGATCCGCACCGCGCTGGCGATCTGCGAGGGCGGCGTCGTGCGCGAGATCGACCTGCCGCGAGAGATTCGCGACGCCGCGGGCGCCAACACCGGTGAGCCGGGCTCGCTGGCCGCTCTGGTGGCGGGCGGGCACTTCTCGGGGGCGGTGATCAACCCGTTGAAGGCTGCAGAGCGTGCCGCGTTGATGCGCGTGATCGCCGAGTGTCACGGCAACATGACTCGCGTCGCCGCGCAGCTCGGCATGAGTCGCAACACGCTTTACCGGCGAATGAAGCGTCATGCGATCCCGCTCGCGCACGGAGCGTGAGCGGCCCCTGCTGTCCGCAGCCGGCCCCGGCCGCCGGATCTGGCCCGGAGCTTGCACGAGCGACTGCTGCGCGAGAGCGCCTCGCGCGTATTCACCGTTCGTTCCGGGAGACACGTCCCGGCGGGACGGAGCGGGGCATGAAGGACAAGCACACGTCGCGGTCTGGCAGGATTCGCCTGGCGCCGGGACGGCAACTGCAGAAAGACTCCGCGGGAGACGGCTACATCCTGGCCGCTCCCACGGGTATCGTGCAGTTAAATGCCAGCGCCGCGGCCATCCTGGCGCTGTGCGACGGCACCCTTACACGCGAACAGATCGTCGCGCGCGTGCTTCCCCGCTCCAAGGACGACAGCTTCGCCGTCGATGCGCGCGAGTTTCTCGATGCGGCCCGCCAGCGGGGCTGGATCGTCGAGGAGTGAGGCACAGAGGCGCATCGGTCATTCATCGATCATCGCTGCCCGCGACCACTTCAGCGGGGTGGGGACGCCGAGGACGAACTCGCGGATTGGCTCGAGCTCGCACCGGGATTCGCGGAAGTGCTCGAGCTGGTCGAATTGCCCGAGCTATTGGGCGCAGTCGCTGCGCTGTTGCTCGAGGATGGATTCGTGCTCGTGGAGCTGCCGGGCGCGGCACTCGCGCTGCGGATGTTGCCGTTGGAATTCGGGGTCGTGCCGGGCGCGGTCGACGACATGCTTCCAGGGTTCGTCGCGGAGTTGCCCGGGTTGGTTGCCGAAGGGTTGCTGCCCGGTGAGGTCGGCGATTGCGTCGACGGCGCGGACGAATAGGCCCCGGGAGGGGAGGAATACGCACCCGGTGTCGTCGTTGGCGAGGTAGCCGGGGACCTATTGCCCGGGGACGTGCCGGGGTAGGGCGAGGTAGCCGAGGGATTGCTTCCCGGGGACGTGCCGGGGTAAGGCGAGGTAGCCGAGGGATTGCTGCCGGGGGCTGTTCCGGGGTAGGGCGAGGTGCTGGGGTTGGCGGCGCCGGGAACGGTGGAGCTCGAGGAAGGGCTCGCGGGCGAGCTCATGGACGGCGATGAGGACGGTGAAGCGTTGGCTGCCCCGCCGCCGCCGGTGCCTCCCGCGGCCGCCGTCTGTGCCTGCGCTGCCGTGCCGGCGGCGAGCGCCAGGGCCACCGCAATGGCGATGGAATTGAGCTTGGTCATGTCAGTCTCCTTGCAGGACGGGTCGTGCTGACATGTCCGCAATCCCTATTCCCGGCCGCCAGACGAGCTTCAGCGCGGGCGCGCGCGAAAGACACTCGTCCCGCGGCTTTTCACGATGCGGTGGACCAGGATGAACAGATAATAGGTGGCGAGGAACCAGATCTCCCGCATGAGCGTTGCTGTGCTTGCCGCCCCTGGTGTGAGCAGGCGCCCTACCGGCGGCGCTGCGACCCAGCCCGTCGCGAGCACCAGCAGCACGCCGCCGAAGTAGATCCAACCGGCCCGCTGCAGGCGCAACCGTCCGACTTCGCGTGGGTATTGCATGCGGGTGCGCAGCCAGATCATTCCCAGGATGAAGATCCCGGTGAGGGCTACGAGAGCGGCTGGCGTTGGCATGGATGGCGGCGGCCCCGTCGCAAACCGGCGGCTGCTGAGCGTGGCCGAACCGACCCGATCTGCGCAAGCTCGACGGTCACGCCGACTGAAGTGTGCTGCAGGTCACTCTGCAAAGCAGAGTACTTGACGCTGTAGCACCCCGCTCCTACAGTTCGCTGACGCAACCAGGGGAAGCGGTGGGCACGCCCAGAACGAACAACACGGTCGCCATTGAGAGCCACGCACTCGGCACCCTGAACTACATCCGCACATCGATCGAGTCGGCCGGCTCGTTCGCCGTACCGGGCATTGCCGGGCTTGCGATGGGCGCGGTGGGGATCGTAGCCACCATGGTGGCATCGATTCCGGCGCTTGCCCCGTACTGGCTGACGATCTGGGTCACCGCAGCGCTGGCGGCATCGGCCCTCGGGGTCCTGCTGATCGCGCGGCAACCGCAGCGAGGCTTCACTCTTTATCGAGGCCCCGCGCGGAAATTCGTGTTGACACTGTGCCCCTCGCTTCTGGCCGGTGCCGTGCTCACGCTCGTTTTGTGGCAGGTTGGCCACGCCGCGCTGATTCCCGGGACGTGGCTGCTGCTCTATGGCTGCGCGGTCTTGTCTGCCAGCCTGATGACCACGGCGGCGACCTTGCCGCTGATCGCAACGATGGGGGCGCTGTTCGTTGCATTGGGGACGCTGGCGTTCGCGCTGCCGTCGCAATGGCATAACTTCACACTGGGTCTGGGCTTCGGTGCGCTGCATTTCGTGTTTGGCATCCTGATCGGGCGGAAAGAGCATGGCGAGTACGAATAGAAGTGCGGTAAACCGTTCGCCCCCGGCGCGGCGCGAGGAGCTGCCGGCCCGCGCGGCCTTGAAGTTGACCACAGCCGTTTCCCGCGCGAGCGAGGAGGCGAAATTCGACCGCCTGGTCTACGAGCGCGTGCGGCTCGGCATCATGAGCGCGCTCGCCGTGAACGAGCAGCTCACCTTCAACGAGCTCAAGGGGCTGTTCGACGTCAGCGACGGGAACCTCAGCGCGCATGCACGCAAGCTCGAGGAGGCCGGCTACATCGCCTGCGCGAAGTCGTTCGCGGGCCGGCGGCCGAAATCCGAGTACCGCCTCACGAGCGTCGGTCGCCGGGCGCTGTATCGCTATCTGGAGCACATCGAAGCGGTCATTCAGGCCACGCGCCGCTGATCCCGTTGCCGCCGCTGCGCAGAACGATGCACGCCCCAATGTCGAACCTGCATGTCGGGATCATCATGGATGGCAATGGCCGCTGGGCGCAGCGGCGCGGTTTGCCGCGCACGGCGGGCCACATCGAAGGCGCCCGCATGGCCAGTTCCGTCATCGAAGCGGCTGCGAGAGCCGGTTTGCGGGCGTTGAGCCTGTACGCCTTCTCGGCGGACAACTGGGGACGGCCGGGTGCGGAAGTCGCCGCGCTGATGCGCCTGCTGCAGCGCTATCTGATGACCGAGACGCGTCGTTGCATCGACCAGTCCATCCGAATCAACATCATCGGTCGCCGCGACCGTCTGAGCGCAAGCCTCGTGCGCGCAATGGAACAGAGCGAGCAGCTGACATCCGCATGCCTCGGGATGCACCTGCGCATCGCGGTGGATTATTCGGCGCAGCACAGCATTCTGCAGGCTGCCCGGCGCGCCCAGGCAGCCCCGCCGCTCGAGCCGAGCCAATTCCAGGAGCTGCTCGATAGCGTCGATCACGCCTCCGCGGCGGCGGGGCCGGTGGATCTGCTGATCCGCACGGGCGCCGAGCAGCGCCTCAGCGATTTCCTGCTCTGGGAATGCGCGTACGCCGAGCTGTATTTCACCGATTCCATGTGGCCCGAATTCGGCGCGGCCGGCTTCGAGTCCGCTCTTGCGGACTATTCCCGCCGGCAGCGGCGCTTCGGGAAGGTCGCCGCCGAGGCTCGCTGAGGGCGTGCCGCACCCTATAATCGCACCCCGTCCGGGCAGCGCCCGGCCAACCTCCACGGGGTCGTCATGCGATTGTTGCTACTTGCCTGTCTCGGTCTGCTGTCGGTCGATGTGCTGGCGACGCCGGCGCAAGGCCCATCCCACCTGTTCCAGGGCCGCGACCTCTTCGAGCTGCAATCGGTAACCGATCCGCAGATTCGTCCGGACGGCCGCATCGTCGCCTATGTCCGCGAGTCCTTCGAGATCATGTCCGATCGCGCCCGCCGCTCCATCTGGCTCGTCGATGTGTCCACGGGTGTGCAGACGCCTCTGAACACCGGTCCTGGCTCGAGTTTCGCGCCCCGCTGGTCGCCGGATGGCAAGCGGCTCGCGTATGTTTCAGGCGGTGAGGGTGGTCATGCGCAACTGTATGTGTATTGGCTGCAGAGCGGACAGGCTGCCCGGATCACGGACCTGACGGAAGCGCCGGAGGATCTGCAATGGTCACCCGATGGCCGCTCGATCGCATTCCTCATGCTCACGGCAGACAGCAAAGCGACTCTCGGCTCGCAGCCGCCCAAGCCCGATGGCGCGAACTGGGCTGAGCCGCTGACGATCATCACCGAGCTGAAATATCGCGCCGACGGGCAGGGTTACCTGAAACCCGGGTACACCCATGCCTACATCGTGTCGGCGGATGGTGGGTTTCCCCGCCAGCTGACCTTCGGCGCCTTCAACGAACAGGGGCCCCTGAGTTTCACGGCCGACGGGCGTGCCCTGCTGTTGAGCGGCAACCGCGCGGAAGGCTGGCAGCGCGACCCGGTGACCTCGGACATTCTGCAGGTGTCGATCGCCGATGCCACACTGACCGTGTTGACGCACGGAGCGGGACCGAAAAACGCACCGCGCGTCTCTCCCGACGGCAAACGCATCGCCTATCTTGGATTCGCCGATCGGCTGCTCGGCTACCAGGATAAGCGGCTCGTCGTCATGGATGCAGACGGGAGCAACGCGCGCTCGATCTCCGATCCGCTCGATCGCTCCATCACTGATGCGCACTGGGCAGGCGACGGTCGCAGCTTCTTCGTGCAGTACACGGATCACGCCGTGACGAAGGTGGCCCGGCTCTCGCTCGACTCGCACCTGTCGGGGATTGCCGCCGAGTTAGGCGGCGCGGAGCTCGATCGGCCCTACACGGGCGGTGCGTTTACCGTGTCCTCCAACGGCGTGGTGGCTTTCACGCTGGGCGGAACCGACCACCCGGCGGATCTCGCGGTCGCGCAAGGCGGCCATCTCAGGCGCCTCACGAACCTGAACGATGCGCTCTTCGCCGTGCGCACGCTCGCTGCCGTTCAGCCACTGGCGGTGAGCTCATCCGTGGATGGTCGCCCGATCGATGCGTGGCTCGTCACCCCGCCAGATTTCGCTGCGAGCCGCAAATACCCGCTCATTCTCGAAATTCACGGCGGACCGTACGCAAGCTACGGAGCGGTGTTTTCCACGGATGATCAGCTCTACGCCGCCGCGGGCTACGTCGTTCTGTATGCGAACCCGCGCGGCTCGACCTCCTATGGCGAGGAGTTCGCAAACTTCATCCAGCACGATTATCCAAGTCACGACTACGACGACCTCATGAGTGCGGTCGATGCGGCGATCGCCCACGGCTCGATCGACCCGAGCGAGCTGTTCGTCACCGGCGGATCCGGCGGTGGGGTGCTCACGGCGTGGATCGTCGGCCGCACGCATCGATTCCGGGCAGCGGCCGCACAGAAGCCGGTCATCAACTGGGCGAGCATGACGCTGACCACCGACATCACGACGTACGTGCCGAAGTATTGGTTCGGCAAGCTGCCCTGGGAGGACCCGCAGCTGTACTGGAAGCATTCGCCGCTGTCTCTCGTGGGCAACGTCACGACCCCGACACTCGTCGTGGTGGGCGGGGAGGATTACCGCACGCCGGTGAGCGACTCGGAGCAGTTCTACGGGGCCCTGCAATTGCGCGGCATTCCGACGGAGCTGGTGAAGGTGCCCGGCGCTTCGCACGGCGGGTTGACTGCGCGGCCCTCGCAATCCGCGGCCAAGGCAAGCGCCATCCTCGCCTGGTTCGATCGCTACCGCGCCACCGCCAACGCACCCCATTGATGAGGCGGTTTCGCCGCCGAATGGCGGATGGCGTACGCTATGCGTCCGTCACCATCCGTCCGTCCTGACACGGAGCCGCTTTCATGCCAATCAAGCTGACGGTCAACGACCAACCCCGGGAGCTCGAGGTGGATCCCGCGATGCCGCTGCTGTGGGCGATCCGTGATCATCTGCAGCTCAGCGGTACCAAGTTCGGTTGCGGCATGGCGCTGTGTGGTGCCTGCACGGTACACATCGATGGGCAGCCCACGCGCTCCTGCGTGACGCCTGTCTCGGCAGTGGCCGGTAAGCACGTCACGACGATCGAGGGCCTGGCGTCCGCCGCCGGAAAAGCGGTGCAACGGGCGTGGATCCATCTGGATGTTCCGCAGTGCGGCTACTGTCAGAGCGGACAGATCATGTCGGCCGCCGCACTGTTGAGCTCCAATGCCAAGCCCACCGATTCGGACATCGACGCCGCGATGGCGGGCAACATCTGCCGCTGCGCGACGTACGTCCGTATCCGGGCCGCCATCCACGAGGCGGCGCAAGCGCTGCCGGCTGCCACCCAGAGCTGACGACCACTTGGCATGCACGCCGGGCGCGCGCTGATCTGAAGGAGCGAATCATGTATTTCCGTAACCGCGACGGCGCCTCGCCGATGTGGCCTGCGATGCCGACGAACGCCCTGAGTCGCCGCGAATTCCTGCAGCTCACGACGATTGCCGGCAGTGGCCTGACGCTCGCCCTGGTGTTGCCCGGCTGTGGCTCCGCATCCGGGCCTGCCGGCAACTCGGCCGCCGTGGACGGGCCGTTCGTCAGCACGTTCGTGCGGATCGATCCGGACAACAGCGTGACGGTCCTGTGCAAGCACGTCGAGGCAGGGCAGGGGGTCTGGACCGGTCTGCCCGCCGTTGTCGCCGAAGAGCTCGATGCATCCTGGGACCAGATGCGCGTCGAAAGCGCCCCGGCGCAGGTGCCGGCCTACGGCAATCTCGCCTTCGATCCCAACGGCAACGTACAGGGGACCGGCGGTTCGACGGCGATGGCGAATTCCTGGGATCAGCTGCGCCATGCGGGCGCCACCGCCCGGGCGATGTTGGTGCAGGCGGCAGCAAACCGCTGGAACCTTCCGGCAAGCGAGCTTTCCGTAAGCGAGGGCGTCGTGTCCCACACCTCCGGCAAACGTGCCGCATTCGGCGAGCTGGCCGGCAGCGCGGGGCAACTCGCCGTGCCGACGCAGGTGAAGCTGAAGGATCCGAGTGAGTTCAAGATCATCGGGCGCGAGAAGCTGCCGCGCCTGGATAGTCGGGCGAAATCCTTCGGGCAGCAGCAGTTCGCGATCGACGTCTCGCTGCCCGACATGATGACGGCGGTCGTGGCCCGGCCGCCACGGTTCGGCGGCAAGGTGCAGTCGTTCGATGCAACACCGGCGAAATCGGTGCCGGGCGTCGTCGATGTCGTGCAGATTCCACGTGGTGTCGCGGTCGTGGCACGGGACATGTGGTCCGCCAAGAAGGGGCGCGATGCGCTGCGGGTGAGCTGGGATGAAACGGCGGCCGAGAAGCGCGGATCGGCTGAGATTCTCAAGCAGTTCCGGCAGCTCGCGCATGCGCGCAACGGCGCGACGGCGCAAGCGCGCGGGGACGCCGATGCGCACCTGAAGAAGGCCGCGAAGCGACTCGAGGCCGAATTCGAGTTTCCGTATCTGGCGCATGCGCCGATGGAGCCGCTCACGGCGGTCTGCCGCTTGAGCCGCGACCACTGCGAGATCTGGGCGGGCTGTCAGTTCCAGACGATCGATCAGTTGAACGCTGCGCGGATCGCCGGCCTCAAGCCCCGGCAGGTGAAGATCAACACGCTCGCCGCCGGCGGGACCTTCGGGCGCCGCGCCAATCCGCAGTCCGATTACATCTCCGAAGTCGTTTCCATCGCGAAGGCAACGGGTGGCCGCTATCCGGTGCGCCTGATCTGGACACGCGAAGACGACATCACCGGGGGGAAGTACCGGCCGCTGAATTATCATCGGCTCTCGGCCGGGCTCAGTGCGGACGGCAAGCTGATGGCGCTGCGGCAGGATGTGGTCGGGCAGTCCATCATGGACGGCACGCCATTCGCGGCCATGATCAAGGACGGCGTGGATCCGACCGCGGTGGAGGGCAATGCCGTCGAACAGTACGACGTTGCGAATGCGCTCATCATGTGGACGAAACCCACCGTGGGCATCCCGGTATTGTGGTGGCGCTCGGTCGGTCACACGCATACCGCATTCTCGAAAGAGGTCTTCATCGACGAGCTGGCGCAGGCGGCAGGCCAGGACCCGGTCGCATTTCGGCTGGCGCTGCTCGAGAAACATCCCCGGCACGTTGCCGCACTGAAGCTCGCGGCCGAGAAGGCAGGATGGGACAAGCCGTTCGCCGCCGGGAACGGGCGCGGTCGCGGTGTCGCCGTGCACGAATCGTTCGGCTCCGTCGTTGCGCAGATTGCCGAGGTGACGGTGAGGGGGGATGCGATCGGGGTGGATCGTGTCGTTTGTGCCGTGGACTGTGGAATTGCCGTGACTCCGGATGTCGTGCGGGCGCAGATGCAGGGTGGGATCGGCTATGGTCTGTCGGCGGCGCTGCGCGGCAAGATCACCCTCACGGACGGCCACGTGGATCAAACCAACTTCCATCAGTACCAGGTGCTGCGCATCAACGAGATGCCGCGGGTAATCGAGGTATACATCGTCCCCTCGACCAATCCGCCCTCCGGCGTGGGGGAACCGGGGACGCCGCCGATTGCGCCCGCAGTCGCCAACGCTGTGCGCGCAGCCACAGGTGTCCGACTGCACCAACTGCCGTTCGATCTCGCGGCTGCGCGAGCGAAGCAGGCCTGATCGGCACGCTATTGGGCGCGCAGCTGTCCGTCCGGGCCGCCGAATAAGCGGGTCTCACCGGTCTCCAGCACGCCGAACGCATCGGCTGCGACGTTGTGACGGTCCCGGGCTTCGGCGAGCGCGCGTGGCGGATCGTCGAGGCCTTCGTCCGTGAGCCGAAAGCATCCGAAATGCGTGCCGATGGACAGCGTCGCCTGCAGATCGAGATGCGCCCGCACCGCATCCTGCGGATTCATGTGCTGATCGCGCATGAACCAGCGCGGCTCGTACGCGCCGATCGGCAGCAGCGCCAGATCAATGCGCCCCAGGCGCTGGCGAATCTGCCCGAACAGCTCGGCATAACCGGTATCGCCTGCGAAGTAGACCTGCCGGCCGTCGGCCCTTAAAACAAACCCGCCCCACAGCGTACGGTTGCGATTGCGCGGCAACCGGCTTGACCAATGCTGCGCGGGCGTCGCAATGACGGTGGCCCCGGGTCCGATCGCGAGCGATTGCCACCAATCGAGCTCAGCGACGCTGCGCAAGCCACAATTGCGCAGAAACGCAGCGTTACCGAGTGTGGTGATGAAGTGCGGCGCATGCCCCGCCTGCAGCGCGATGAGCGTGTCGAGGTCGAGATGGTCGTAGTGATTGTGACTGACGAGCACCAGATCGATGCGTGGCAGGTGTTCGAAGGCCAGGCCAGGCGGGCGAACACGCCTCGGCCCGAGACTGCGCAGCGGGCTGGCGCGTTCCGAATACACCGGGTCGGTCAGGATGTGCAGTGCCCGGAACTGCAACAGGAACGTCACATGGTTGATGAAGGTCAGCGCGAGTTGCCCGGGTGCAAGGCTTGCTGGCAGGCTCGGGCGCGCCCGATTCGCGATCGATTCGGGCCACGCGCGGGCCTGTCGAGTGCGCTGCCAGCGCAGGAAGTCTGCGAAGCTGCGCCCGGCGGGCGCATGGGGGTTGAAGAACCGCTGGCCGTCGAAGTGATCCGACGGCGCCCCCTGATATCCGGGTCCACCGCGCAGGGAACGCAGCAGTTGGCGCAAGCGTCGCCACGGACCTCCGGGTGCGCGCAAGAGCGGCGATCCATTCATGTTCTGTCTCGTGAAATCCCGGAGCGGCAAAGTGCGCATCGCCATGCGAAGATCGGTGCATGAGTGTTCAGCCTCCTGCACCCGAGCGTCGGGCGGTCTGCGTCTATTGTGCTTCCAGCCGCAGCTCTCACCCGGAATTTCGCGAGGCGGCCTTCCGGCTCGGCGGCGTGCTGGCCAGCCGGGGGCTCGCTATCGTATATGGCGGCGGCGCGCTCGGGTCGATGGGTGCGCTGGCCGATGGGGCCCTGAGTGCCGGTGGCCATGTCGTGGGCATCTTGCCCCGCTTCATGGCGGACCTGGAGTGGGGGCACCAAGGACTGCAGGAGTTGCAGCTGGTGGATGACATGCGCGCACGCAAGCACGCGATGCTGGCCCGAAGCGCGGCGGCGATCGCTCTGCCGGGAGGCTCGGGGACGCTCGAGGAGCTTCTGGAAGCCATTACTCTCAAGCGACTTGGCCTGTATCTCAATCCCATCGTGCTGGTGAACACCCGGGGCTTTTTCGCGCCCCTGCTGCAGTTGCTCGCGCGCGCCATCGAGGAGCGTTTCATGGATGAACGCCATGCCCGCATGTGGCAGGTCGTGGCCGAGCCCGAGCAGGTTCCCGAGGCGCTCGATCAGGCTGCGGTCTGGTCCGCGGACGCACGCAATTTCGCCGCACTGTGAGGCACCGTGTCGCATGAGCCACAACGTGCCGGTGGCCGGCCATGACGGTCGCCGCTGATGCCATGCGCGCGCGCGTCGTCTCCTCCTGGGGAAATGTCATCCGGGCGCCGCACGCCATCTACACCCTGCGCACTCGCCAGGATCGTTTCCCGCAGCTCACCGGCGCTGCCACCGTGTTGCCCTTCGGCAATGGCCGCAGCTACGGTGACAGTTGCCTCAATGTGGGCGGCGCGCTGCTGCAGACGCGCGGCCTGGATCATTTCATCCACTTCGACCGCGCCACCGGCCGCCTCGCCTGTGAAGCCGGCGTGCTGCTCAGCGATATCCTGCCGATCGCGCTGGCGGCAGGTTGGTTCCTGCCGGTCGTGCCGGGCACCGCGTTCGTCACGGTTGGCGGGGCGATCGCCAACGACGTCCATGGAAAAAATCATCACCGGGCGGGCACCTTCGGTTGCCATGTGTGCCGCTTCGAGCTGCTGCGCTCGAACGGCGAGCGACTGATCTGCGCGCCCGATGCGCACGTCCGCTGGTTCGAGGCCACGATCGGCGGGTTGGGTCTCACCGGGGTGGTGACCTGGGCGGAGCTGCAGTTGCGGCGCATCGCCGGACCCTGGATGGATCTCGAGACGATCCGCTTCGGCAGCGTGGCCGAGTTCTTCGGCCTGTGCGCGGCCTCGGATCGGGACTTCGAGTACACCGTCGCCTGGATCGATTGCCTCGCGCGTGGCAAACGCCTGGGCCGTGGCCTGCTGCAGCGCGCGAATCACGCAGGGCCTGACGGCGCGCCGCGGCAAGTGGTTAGCGAACTTGTGCATGCGCGGCACAAGATGGTGCCGTTCGTGCCACCCGTCTCGCTGATCAACTCGCTCTCGCTGCGCGCATTCAACACGCTCTACTATCACTGGCACCGAGCGCCGCAGCGGCGCTCGGTGCAGGACTTCCGCCGCTTCTTTTTCCCCCTGGATGCCATCCTGCACTGGAATCGACTGTACGGCCCAAGGGGTTTCTACCAATACCAGTGCGTGGTGCCCAACGAGGTGGCAAGGGATGCGACGCGTGAGTTGCTCGCCACGATCGCAAGCAGCGGACTGGGTTCCTTCCTCGCCGTCCTCAAGCGCTTCGGCTCGGGCCGATCGCCGGGAATGTTGTCGTTTCCCATGGAGGGCGTGACACTTGCGTTGGATTTTCCCAATTCCGGTGCGGGCATCGATCGGCTCTTCACGCGCCTCGATGCGATCGTGGCTGGTGCGCACGGCCGAGTGTATCCGGCCAAGGACGGCCGCATGCCCGCGAGTCTGTTTCGCAGTGGCTTCCCGCGCTGGCGCGAGTTCGAGCAGTATATCGATCCGGCGATGTCCTCGAGCTTCTGGCGACGGGTAATGCAGCACGCATGAAACGCACGCTCATCATCGGCGCGACGTCTGCGATCGCGGAGGCCACCGCGCGGCGGCTGGCAGGCCGCGGGGATGCTCTCTACCTCGTCGCTCGCAACAGTGAACGGCTCGGCGCCATCGCGGCGGACCTCGGCGTGCGCGGCAGTGCTCACGTGGGCTTCGAGGTGCTCGATGTCAACCAGATGGAACAGCACGAGGCCATGCTGCAGCGTGCGCAAGCTTCCCTTGGCGGCCTGGATGCGGCACTGATCGCACACGGCACGCTGAGCGATCAGCAAGCCTGTGAGGCCTCCGTGCCGTTGACATTGGGCGAGCTCACGACCAACGCGCTGTCGGTCGTCTCACTGCTGACGTTACTGGCGAACCGCTTCGCACAACAGCGTGCCGGGACGCTCGCCGTGATCTCCTCGGTGGCTGGCGACCGGGGCCGCCGCAGCAACTATGTCTACGGCAGCGCCAAGGCGCTGGTGACCGCGTTCCTCTCCGGGTTGCGACAGCGAATGCGACCATTCGGCGTCGCCGTCGTCACGATCAAACCGGGCTTCGTGGACACACCCATGACGGCCGCGTTCAAGAAGGGCCTGCTCTGGGCGCAACCGGACACGGTGGCCGCGGGCATCGTGCGGGCGATGGACAACAAGCGCGGTACGGTCTACCTGCCGCGATTCTGGTGGGCCATCATGCTGATCATCCGCGCGATCCCCGAGCGCATCTTCGCGCGCTTGTCGCTGTAGAGGGCAACGTCCCCATCAGTGCCTTGCCGCAATGCAGCGCAATGCGTGCGGCGCGCCGGCACCGCGGCCATATGTCAACGCCTACGGCCACCAGTCGTTGCGCAGTGACGCTCGAGCCGCGGTTCGCGGCCTTCACGACGTCCGCGCCACTCTCCAATGCGGGTTGTGGCAATCGATGCGTGTTTGCGATTATCGCTGTAGCGTGACGTACGTTTCTCAGGTGGAGCTACCATGACGTTCTCGCAGACTTCGTGCCCTCGTGCTGCGATGTGGGCAGCGGTTGCCGCAGTATTCGCTCTTGGCTGTGGGCCGCGGGCCGAAGCGCTCGAGCCGCTCGGCCTCTATGTGGGCGCGGCGATCGGCCAGGGGTGGACCGAAGTCGATCCGCTCACCGTTTCCGGTGAGACCTTCGGTGCGATCAATCGGAATGAGGGCGCCGTGTCCGTCCTGGCGGGCGTGCGGCCGGTGCCGCTGTTGGCCGCGGAGATCGCCTATGTGGACCTCGGTCATGCCCACGAAGAGTTGTCATTGCAGAATGCGTCCTCTGCCGATGTCCGCATGAAGGGGGCCACGGTGTTCGGCATCCTTTATCTTCCGCTGCCGGTGGTCGATCTGTATGTCAAGGCCGGTTTGGCACGGCTGCAGACCACTACGGACGTCACGATGTTTCAACCGGGCTTCGGGACCTGTGCGGTCGATGTCCCGCGTTGCGCGTTCTTCACGCGTCAGGGCGCTGCCACGGACACGAACTTCGCCGCGGGAGCGGGCCTGCAGTTCCGGCTCGGGAGGTGGGGCTTGCGCAGCGAATACCAACGGTTCACCGCAGCCGGCGGCCACCCGCAATTGGCGCAAATCGGCCTTACCTGGACGATTCTGTAGGATGCCGGTGCGGGACCGCCCAGAAATTCTGCAACAGCTGCGGCCACGCCGATCAGACTGCAATGGAATTCCCGCGGGAAGCGTCCTAAACTCCTTTGCGCCGGCGGGTGTAGTTCAATGGTAGAACTGTAGCTTCCCAAGCTACTAACGTGGGTTCGATTCCCATCACCCGCTCCATTCGCAGCCATCGTCGGCCAATACCCAGCCAACTCGGTTCCTAGCCGCCTGTCATGCCGCACGTTCGCAGAGATTGCGCGCGGAGCGTGCGCCGCCCGCGGCCGACGCGCAAATGACCGCTTCGCGACGGTATTGCTCCAGCGGGCCGAAAAATCGTCGGACCTTGACGCAAGGCAGCGTCCAGTGTCCCGCATTGCCCGTGGGATCCGAACAGGAGCATCATTGAGCCTCCTTCGGGCTTGAGGTGTGATCCACAACTATAAGGGAGGCTGAGATGTTGAAGCGATTGTTGCTTGTTGCCACCTTGTCGGTGGCGTCCGTCGTTCTTGCGGCCTCAGGACAGATCCAGCCACTGAAGGTCAAAACGGGCCTCTGGCACATGACCGCATCTGTAACCTGGCCCCAGGTCCCGCCGGCAGTGGCAGCCATGATGGGGCCGCATACGACGAGCTATGACTCTTGTGTCACTGCAAATGACTTGAGCACCAATCCATGGGCAAAAGGATCCAGCGACAACTGTACTTGGACCGTTCTTAAATCAACGGGCACGGACATGGAGGTGCAGGGAACCGGGTGCGCTGTCGGCGATAACTTTGGGATGACGGCGGAGATTCACGGGCGGATCCATATTGTGGATTCCGAGAACGGCACCGGCACAATGACGATTACCCTGGCGGGCAACGGCCAGACCATGAACGGCCTCGGCTCATATACCGGCAAGTGGATGAGTGCAAACTGCGCAGCGCAGTGATGCTCTACAGGGTGCTTCGCCCAGGGATGGGCGGTGCTCTCGGGCGTATCGACGAATGCGCAGAACCTACCGCCCAGTCGCTGGGCTGCTCTCCAGCGCGTCAATCCTTCGCCGACCTCCGTCCTCCGCGCTTGCGATTCTCGGGACCTGCGAACCAGCGGCCAGTTTCTGTCACGCCGATCTGACGGCGGTCACCGTCACCGTCGCGCCGGTCCGCAGCCTTCTTGAACTTGCACAAACAGTTGCTCGGCATCGTGCAGTCTGCCAACGGCAGGCGTGGCCCCTCGCGCAACAGATAGCGCTTGCCCAAGATGTTCTTCGCGGCCGAACAGCATTTAGCGCCCGCTGCAACCGAAACCGCGCGGTAGTCCTTGCCGGCAGTCGCTGGTTTGGCCATCGCGGTCTTAACAGCTGCTTTGGCCATCGCGTTAGGCGCGGGCTTCTTTGCGCTGTCATCGCGAGGAGCCTTGCTTAGCAGCGCTATCAATGCTTTCAACATGGCGGTATTTCGATGATCCGTCAGCGATGCGGCTTGCGCATTGGCTTGTTCGCTATCTTTCGCATATCAGGCCCCCCTGTTGGTCCTTCAGTGGGACGTATGTGCGCACCGAATGAACTATCGCATATCGTGCCGGGAACACTGTGATGGCGGTCACGCCAACTGGTGAGAGCGAGCTTCTCGATCGCGTGACAGATCGAATGGCCTTTCCGGCGCGCGCGCCTGCAGCCGCGGAATCGACGGACTGCTTTATGTAACCCGGTCCAGCCGCTCTTCAGTGGGCGTCTGCAGCCACTCGCGAAGCACCCATTCAACACGAGATTTGAAACACGATGTCGCGCGTGGCGGTCCAGGGCGTCGTCTAATCCGCCGCCTTCGGAGCGCTGCAACCCTTGCTATAGAATCCAGACCGATCAAAGCAACACACGCGTCGCTTGCCAGCAGCGAGCATTTCGCACGCATTGGCGATCCGACGCGCGCGAGTTTCTGACCGTTTGGCGGACGTAATCCAATGGATCCAGTCCCTGCGAGCAATAGGGGTGAGGTCCGACCACACCGTCCGCGCCTCCGGGGCGGCTGCGAGAGCCTTGCGCAGCTCGACCGGAACCCGGGGTTCCGATTCTTTTCCAACTGACCGGATCTCCAGCGGAACGACGTCGCCTACCGCTGCGCCTGCAGCTTCGCGCATCTTCTTGTTCACCTTGAGCCAATGGCTCTTTTGGCCGTCTGGCTCGAGCGTGGCCCGAAAGGGATGCCCATTGATGATGCCTTCCACTGTCGTCCTACCGCGCGTGGGGAGCTTCGCACTGGCGTCCTTTGGCAGGATCAGAAAGCTCCACGAGCTTCCCTTCGCAGGTTCTGCTGGGCGCAGGATCTTCGCTTTGAAACGGATATGCGAGGTGGGTTTGGTCATTGATGCAACCGACCTCACGAGAGCTTACGTTCGCTGGCGTGGTGGATGGTCCGCTGACCCCGATCAGGGAGTGGACCGGGCTTCCTCCGCCTGATATGCCGCCGACAGCGTCCCCTTGGTATGGGCGAGCGGCAGCAGCGTGGGATAAAACTGGACGAACGTGGTGTCCACCGCGCCATGTGCCGCGTGGCAGGAATAACACTCCGCCGCGCGTGGCAGCAACCTGCCGAGTGGCTGACCTGCAAACACGAAGAACGCCCAGCTGCCGGGGAAACGCCCTTCATCCTTGACATGTACTTCGAGCTCCACGGGGGCGATATCCTGATAGCTGCCGCCCTGGATGATCGAGCCCCGGCTTCGGGCGCCGCGCACCTCGAGCACCAGCACTGTCTTATCTGGCCATGTGCCGGTCTTGCGGAACTGCCGATAGGCGGCCGGATTCACGAATACGTTGTCGAACAGGTGATGTGCCGCTTGCGTCGCGGGACGGTAACTCATGTCGAAGCCGGAGCTCAGGAAGACCCACTCCCGGTAGTCCTTGGGCAGCTGCAGTTTCGCGTCGCTGCTATAGGCGGGGCCCGATGTGGATTGTTCCTGGCCGAATACACCAGCGGACACCAGCAACAGACCCGCGCTCACGCCGAGCGTGCGCAGCTTCATCACTTGGCTCTTACTCCCTGGTCGCGTTTCATCATCATTGCGGATGCCGCGACGTCGAGCAAGCGGCGCTGATCGCCGCGGTGATCCCCGCGCTCAAACGATTGCAACGATCAATGGGCGTTCTCGAGCTCGATCACCATGACTTCGATGGGCTGCGAACCGACGTTCACATCCTGATGATGGGTGCCCGGAGCATTGGCCGGCAGCCAGTAGGCATGCCCGGTTTGCCACTGGTGCGTATCGCTTTGGCCGCTTTCTTCGAGAATCTTCATGGTGCCGCCGGCGAGGGCGACGATCACCCGCGGATGCTCGTGCCGGTGCAGCGGCAAGGGATCATTCGGCAGGATCGTGGATTTCCAGACCTTGACTTGCGGATTCGCGAACTGCGGCTCACGGCCGGTCTGCATCGTTGCCCGCGCCAGGACAAATCCACTCACGAATGTCAGGCCCGCCAGTGCCGCAAGCAGCATGGCCGTGGTTTTCTTCAAAAGATCGCTCCAGGTTGGCGGTCGCGGCTGCGCCGCCAACTAGAACCGCTGCGAAATCTTGATGCCGATCGTGCGCGGCTGTGTCGGGATGATGTAAGGCTGATTGTCGACGACCGGGTTCGTCTGCACGAAGCGCGTGAGCTGCGCGCGCCGGTCCGCGACGTTGGTCACGAACAGCTGCACCGTCAGCCCATGCTCCCCCGTGGCGCCCGCCACGAGATCGAGCAGGCCGTAGGCGCGCTGCATGCCGATGATCTGCGCTTCATCGACCCGCAGCAGCGGAGCGGTCTGCGTCTGGTAAACGAAAGCTGCCTGGCCGAACGGTTGCCAGCCGTTCACCGTCTGGAAGCTATAGCGCGCGATGAGGTTGCCCTTGAACTTCGGTGTCGTCGGCAGATTGGTTCCCGCTGGTGCCTGGGGTCCGACCAGATTGGGGATGTAATACTCGCTCGTGACCTGGGTGGGACAATCAGTCACGCCTGCGGCGCCGCAGTAGTTCTGCGTGAGCTTGGGATCGAGGAAGGTGAAGTTTGCGCTCAGCATCAGCTGGTCGGTCGCCGCCCACTCGAGCTCGTTCTCCAGGCCCTTGATCCGTGCGTTGCCGCCATTGAGCACGATGTTGACGCTATTGGGACCCAGGAAGGAGAACTGGAAGTTGTTCCAGTCTTCCCAGAAGAGTGCACCGTTCCAACGCAGGCGATGGTCGAACCATTGCGTTTTCCAGCCAACCTCGTAATTTTTGAGAAAATCGGCGCCGTAAGGTCCGATACCCTTCTGCGCGGTGCGATTGACGCCGCCGGGCCGGAATCCCTTCGAGTAGGTCGCGTACAGCATCAGGTCGGGCGTGAACTTGTAGGTGATATTGGCTCGTGGCACGTTACCGCTGCCGGTGACCTCGTTGTTGAGATCCGTGCAGGGCGCGAAGGGTGTGGTCGCGGCCATGAAGCAGCCGGCGCCGCCGCTGCCAAACCCCGAAAAAGCGTCGTAGGCGGCCGAGTAGCCATAGAACCCCTCTAGCGAGTTGTCGTACTTGAAGTAGCGAATGCCTCCGTTCAGCGACAGATGCGCCGTGATGTCCCAGGTCGCCTGGATGTAGGCCGCCTTGTCGCGATCCACGCGCTGCTCATCGGTGAGCCAGATCGTATTGTCCAGTCCGGGAATGGATAGTGCGTTGGCGAAACCGTTGGGGTTGCCGCCGTACGGACTGCTGAAGCCGTACCCCGGCATGATGTACTGCTCCCAGATGTTGTGCAGCTGGCGCTGGATGAACAGTCCCGCGGTGGCCCGCACGGGCAGGTCGGCCGGCGTGCTCACCCGTAGCTCGTGACTCCACTTCTGAAAATAGCCCTTGGTGTTGACGAGCTCCTGGGGCATGACCGGCAGTCCATTGTTACCCACCCAGAGCGCACCCGAGCCGTAGGCACGGTCGTAGAACTCCGAATAATCGCTATAGTCCGCGATCGAGTGCGTGTCACGTTTCATGAAGGCACCGGCATAGACGAGGTCGAAGTTACTCAGATTGCCTTCGATCGTCATCGCCGTCTGAATCCAGGTGTCCTGGGAGTTCTCCGGTCCGAAGTGGGTGATCTGCAGGTCCCCGACGGCGGGGTCATAGCCGAAGAATCCCTCCGAGCTCACCGACTGTCCCATCACCGAGGGCGTGATGCTCCAGTTGTCACCGACGTTGACCTTCAAGGTCGCGCGGCCGCCTTTGGTGTCCACCGTGTTGTAGTTGTTCTTCACGTACGCCGCGTTGCTGATGGCGCCCGCGCCGAGCGCCGCCGGCGTCGGGCACGGGGCGTTGCCCCCGGCTGTCTGACCGGACCAGGTGGGGAATGTCCGTGTACCGTTGACGATGCAGCCGGCGGGATTGGTGCCGGCCACATTGTCGATATAGCCGGCGTCGTGCTCGTCCCAGCCGACGAGGCGAATGGCGGCGAAGGGCGCGAGGGGAATGTTGGCGAATCCTTCGACTTCCCAGCCGGTGCCGCCGTGATCGACCCTGTTGCCCTGCACGTCGTAGCCGGCTTCGAACCTGGTCGGATCCGGCTTGTTGCTGATGATGCGGACCGTGCCCGCTTCGGAGCTCGCGCCGTAGAGGGTGCCCTGCGGGCCTTCGAGGACCTCGATGCGCTGCACGTCGTAGATGTGCACATCCACCGTGCCGTCGATGGTGGTGACTGGTTGCTCGTCGAGGTAGGTGCCGACACTCGGCTGCGGGCCCGAGTGGTTGCCTTCACCGCCGCTTGCGACGCCGCGCATGAAGATATGTGCGGTGCCCGGCTGGCCGTTCCCGCCCTGGCCGATGCTGCGCGTGTAGGCGACGCTCGGGGAAAATTTGACGTAGTCGTCCAGATTGACGACGTTGAGCTGTTCGAGTTTCTGGGTGTCCAGCACCTCGACGCTCAGCGGCACGGTTTGCAGGTTCTCGACGCGCTTCTGCGCCGTGACCACCACCTCCTGCAGTCCACCGGCATTGGCGGTCTCATCCGCCGCCCAGGCGCCGTGCGGGCACCCCAGTAGCGCCGACACAACTGGAATGCCCGTGCGCACGAACCCGCTGCGCAAACGGGATTGAAGCTGCTGGGCCTGTGTTCTTTGAAGCTTTCGCCGTCGACTGCGCGTCATTGAATGACCCTCTTGTCAGTCTTATGCATCCCCCCTCGCCCGCACGAAGATTAAGCCAAGTCAGTCAATTGTCAAAATCCTCCCGCGGCAGCGGATCAGCGGGCAGCACCGGCCCCAGGGCCTGCTTGAGCGGATCGAGCCATGGCTCGTAGTGCTTCCAGTGCCCCAGGCCCTCCTGAAAGATCGGCTGGCGGACCTGCTCCGAGCTGGCGGTGCGCACGGGCCGCTCGTTCTCATAGAAGCGCAGGCAACTCGCCTCGAACGGCACCTGGCAATAGTCGAGGAGGCGACGCACCTCGGCATCGGTGTTGGCGATCAGCATCTCGTAGTGCACCCGGTGTACGCGTCCGGGCAATACATCATCGCAATGAGCCATCAGCTCGACGTAGTCGGCGTAGTACCGGCCCAGATCCGCAAGATCGTAGGCGAAAGCCTGGCCGCGCGCGAAATGCTGCTTGAAGCACGAGAAGCAGCAGGCGAGCGGATGCCGGCGTGCATCGATGATGCGGGCGTGCGGCAGAATGAGATGAATGAGCCCGACGTACAGGCAATTATTGGGCATCTTGTCGATGAAGTACGGTGTGGCGGTCTTGCGCAGCGCGCGCGTCTCCGCGAGATAGCGCTCGCCCAGGTCGCGCAGCTCAGCCGGCGGCAGCGACGCCAATTCGCGCAGAAGACCGCCCGTTTCGATGCCACGGGGGCCGCTGAGCTCCCGTGCGATCAGCGGCAGCGTCGGCAGCTCCATCGTCCCCTCGATCTGCGAGTGGCTCGCGAGGATCTGCTCGATGAGCGTGGAGCCTGCGCGCGGCAGGCCGACGATGAAAATGGGCGCGTCGGACGGCGCGCCGCAACCGGCGCGGGCGGCGAAAAAATCCCGCGTAAAGAGCGCCCTGGACTCGCGTACGTACTGTGAGGTTTCCGCGGCGCTGTACCCGGAGGCCTTGCGACGCAGCGCATTGCCCGTCACGTAGTGGGCGAAGGATTCCTCATAGTCGCCCGCATCCTCCAGTGCCTTGCCGAGCGCAAACTCGAAGTGCAGTCGGTCCTCGTCGCCGAGCTCTGCACGCGCGAGCGCGCAACGCAGCGCAAGCACGTCCGCGTGCGTGAAGCGGAAGGTCTTGAGATTGGCAAGGCTCCAGTACGCCTCGCCGAGCAACGGCTGCAGCGCGATGGCACGGCGATAGGCGGCCACGCTTTGCGCCTGCTGGCCGGCGGTCTTGAGGGAATGCCCATAGCTCATCCAGATTTTCGGTTGCTGGGGGTATTCCTTGAGTACCTGCTCGTATACCTGGATGGATTCGGCGTAGTCGCCGAGATTGGCGAGCACCGCCGCCTGCAGATTGCGATAGCCGGGGTTGCGCGGCTCCTTCGCCAGCAGCGGCCTGACTTGCGCGAGCGCTGCGGCGGATTTCCCCTGCCGGTTGAGCACCATCGCGTAGTTATGGCGGGCGGCAGCGAAACTCGGCGCCAGCTCGAGGCAGCGTTCGAGGAGCTGCTGCGCATCGGCGAAGCGTCGCAGCCGCGCGGCAATCTCGGCCAGCATGCGCAGCGCGGCGATATCGGTGGGGAAAGCCTGCAAATGAGCGCGCAGCTGCGCTTCGGCCGCGGGCAGCTCGTTTGCCACGAGCGCGGCGGCGGCGGCCCGCAAGCGCGGATCGGTGGTGGCGGCTTTGAGGTAGCGCGCCCGTGCCTGGTCGGCTGCAGCCGCATCGCCGGCGACTTCCAGTTGATCGGCCAGATAGCGCCAGCCATCGGCCGATTCGGGCATCAGCTCAAGGGCGCGGCGCAATGCGGTGATCGATTGCAGGTGATCTCCCGCTTCCGCGCGGGCGACTCCGAGCTCCAGATGAACGGCTCCCGATTGCGCCTGCTCGCGCGCCAGCGGCTCGAGCAGCTCCAGCGCCGTCTGCGTGCGGCCGGCGACCCGGTGTGCGGCACCGAGAATCAGACGGGCGCGCGGATGGCCGGGGACGGCCCGCAGGATCTCGCCTGCCTGCTCCACAGCCAGATCGGGATCTCTGGCAAGCAGCCGCGCCGCATGCGCAAGCGCGACATCCAACGTGCCAACCGGTTCCACCGATGGTTCCACAGCTAACGCGCTCCCATGAGCGGCAAAGGTACCTGAAGCGGCGATGGCGGACACGCTGGGGATTGCGCACGCGCTGTGGGTTGCGTACGCGCTGCGGCTGGCGGACTCGCTGCGGCTGGCGACTCGCTGGCGATGGGCGCACGCGCGCGGGAACTCCGGGGCGCCTTCGCCGTTGAGATGCAGCGATAGCTGGTAGTGATAACTGATGAGCGATAACTGGTGGAGGTAGGATAATGAATGCGACGAATGGCGATCTCGGCACAGGCGTAGGTACCGGGAGCGATACGGAACAGGTCAAAGACCATCTGCGCTCGGCGAAGGACGCCGCGGCACAAGCGGCTCGAACCCGCGCCCGGCAGGCCCAGAACTGGGCGCGCGCGCAGCTCGAGGACCTGCAGGAGCGGGTGGAGTCACAGCCCTACCAGACCAGTGCCTGGGCCCTGGGTGCCGGCTTCCTGGCGGGCATCCTGCTGATGAGCCTGCTGCGCAACGGGCGCCGCTGAGCGACTCTTTCCGCGGCTCCCCCGCGGCTCCTCCGCGGTGGCCATCGCCTTGCAGCGGCAACCGCGCGGCTCAGGGCGATCGCCCCGTTGCACGCCTGGCCGAACCTGGGGCGCCGCACCGAAATCGAGCGCTCCATCCTGTGCCCGTGACCATTCGGTGACACTCCCGGGCAGGCCGCGTGGTCTGCTCGGCCCATGCACCAGATTGGGGTGGTAGGCCTCTCCTACCGTCACGCAGGCCTGGAGGAGGTCGCGCGCTTCGCCGTGCCCAGAACGGATCTCGGCGCGCGTCTGCCCGAGCTGCGCGAGCGGCTCGGTGTGGCTGAAGTATTTTATATCGCGACCTGCAATCGGGTGGAGGTGCTCTATGCCACCGCCGGTGGTCTGCCTGCCGATGATGCCCGTCTCGAGGTCTTTCGCGCCCTGACCGCTCGCGAGCCCGCCCCGGGCGAGGCCACGCGGATCCTGCGCGCCTGGACGGGTGAGGCCGCCGTCGAGCACGTGTTTCTGGTCGCCTGCGGGCTCGACTCCGCCCAGGCCGGTGAGCAGGAAATCGCCGTGCAGATTCGCGGCGCCTGGGAGGCTGCCCGGGCCGCCCAGGTGTGCGGGCCGACGCTGAATCGTCTGTTGGGTGAGGCGCTGAGCATGGCGCGGCGTGTGCGGCGCCTGGAGGCGAACGTGCAGGCCCCCTCGCTTGCCGATCTCGCCGCCGACCGCGTGCTGCGTCATCTCGGCAAGAAAGCCGCAACCGTGGCCCTGGTCGGGGTATCGCCGATGACGCGGCGCTGCGCGCTGCTGCTGCACGATGCGGCGGTGCCGCTGCTGATCGTCAACCGCACACTGCCGGTCGCGGAGGAGCTTGCCGCCTCCGTTGCCGGACGCGCCGTACAGCTCGATCGCTTTCGCTCCCGCCCCGAGGAGATCGGTGCGCTGATCCTGGCGGCCGGCGGCAGTGAGCCCGTGCTGGATGCCATCGCCCTGACCAACATTGCCGAAGCCGCCCGCGCGCGCGCCCCGCTGCTCGTGGATTTTGGCGTGCCGCCCAATGCCGATCCAGAGGCCTCACGGGTGGCCGGACTCATCCGCTTGGGCATGGATGATCTCATCCAGGCCGCGCAGGAGCGGCGCCTGGCGCAGCTCATGCGACTTGCCCCGGTGCGCGCGGCCATCGACGAGCGTTTGACGCGTCTGCGCGGGGAGCTGGCCACGCGGGCCATCGGTCGGCAGCTCGCCGAGCTGCGCGAGGCCTTCGAGCAGATCGCGGCCGATGAGGCCGAGCGGATCCTCGCGGCGGAATTTCGCAGCCTGGACGATAATCAGCGCGAGCAGCTGCAGCGGTTTGCCTCGACCGTGGCGCGGCGCCTGGCGCATCTGCCGCTTGCCGGCATGCGCGCCGCCGCTGCGCACGCGAGCACCGATGCGGTCGACGCCTTCTTCAGGGCAGCCCGGCTGCGCGGCCCAGGCGTTGGCGAGAGTGACGGGTTCCGCGACGAAGAAGACGAGCCGACGTGACCAACGCCAACATGATTGCGATGCAGACATGACCAAGCCAACTCACCAAGCCAACTCCGAGCCTCGGCATGAAGTCAGCTCCGCGCAGTGGTTCGAGCGCGCCTGCGCCGTCATCCCGGGCGGTGTGAACTCTCCGGTGCGCGCGTTTCGTGCCGTCGGCGGCACGCCGCTGGTGATTGCCCGCGGCGCCGGTCAGCATCTGCACGATGTCGATGGCGGCACGTATCTCGACCTCGTCAGCTCCTGGGGTGCGCTCATTCTCGGGCATGCGCATCCAGCGGTGGTGTCGGCCATCACGCAAGCGGTCAGCCATGGCACGACGTTCGGGGCGCCCTGTCCGGCGGAAGTCGAGCTCGCAGAGCGCATCACCGCCGCCTATCCGGGATTACAGCAGGTGCGCTTCGTCTCCTCCGGGACCGAGGCGGTGATGAGTGCGATCCGGCTCGCGCGCGCCTTCACCGGTCGCGACCTGATCGTGAAGTTCTCCGGCTGTTATCACGGCCATGCCGATCATCTGCTGGTGGCGGCCGGCTCGGGGCTGGCGACCTTCGGCCAACCTTCGTCGGCCGGCGTACCGGCAGCCTTCACCGCGTGCACGCGTGTGTTGCCTCTCGATGACGAAGCGGCGGCCGAAGCGCTGTTTGCCCGCGAGGGCACGCGCATCGCCGCGGTCATCATCGAGCCGGTGCCTGCCAATCACGGGCTGTTGCTGCAGCGGGTCGAGTTTTTGCAGCGGCTGCGGCAGCTCGCCAGCCGGCATGCGGCGCTGTTGATATTCGATGAGGTCATCTCCGGATTTCGACTCGCGCGCGGCGGGGCCGCGCAGCTCATGGGCATCGTTCCGGACCTGGCCACCTTCGGCAAGGTCATCGGCGGCGGCATGCCGGTCGGCGGTTTTGGTGGCCGCCGGGAGATCATGCAGCGACTCGCCCCGCTGGGGGATACCTATCAGGCGGGCACGCTGTCGGGCAATCCGGTGGCGATGGCTGCCGGCATCGCGACGCTCGATTATCTGGGCGCTCATTCCGGCTGGGAGCGTCTCGAGGCTCTCGGTGCCGAGGTCGAGCGCGCCGTGACACCGGTGCTTGCGCAGGCGCACTTTCCCATCCATTTCGTGCGCGCCGGGTCACTCTTCTGGATGTCCCTGCATCGCGAGCGTGCGCCGCGTACCGCAGCGCCGCTCGATGCAACGGCCGCCGGGCGCTTCAGCGCGCTGTTTCACGCGATGTTGAAACGCGGCATCTATCTGCCGCCTTCGGCCTACGAGGCCTGCTTCCTGTCCCTTGCGCATACCAGCGCGGAAGTGCAGCGATTCGCGGACGCCCTCGAGCAGTCGCTGGCCGAGATCGTATGAAGGCGACGCGCGTGTTCCAGCTCACGGCCCTGGCGCTGCTCGCAGTGGCCGTTGTGCAGGCTGGCTGGTGGCTGTTCGATCAGCGCGCCTACGCGATCGAAAAGGTCGAGCAGGCACGCGCCCTGTATGCGCAGCAGGCCAAGGCTGCCCAGGCGATGTTGGATGCCGGCGTATCCCCCGATCGCGTGCACGCATTGCTGCCCGAGCTGATGGTCGAGGGGAAGACCGCGCGGCTCGCTCCCCGGATCGAGGGCCTGTTGTTGACCGAGAAGGCCCGGCGCATCAATCAATATGCGTGGGAGGGCGGCTTTTTTCTGCTGGCGCTTGCCGTGTGCATCGGGGTCATCTATCGGGCGCTGCGCGCCGAGGCCCTGGTCCGCCAGGAGCAGGAAAGCTTCCTCGCGCTCGTCTCGCATCAGTTCAAAACGCCGCTCGCCAGCTTGCAGCTGTCGCTGGAAACGATGGCCATGCGGCCACTCTCGACGGACCAGTCGCGCACGCTGATCGAGCGGATGCTGTCGGATCTCGCCCGCATGGCGGCGATGGTGAGCCAGATCCTGGAGAGCGTGCGGCTCGAGCGCGGCCGCGTCGAGCTGCGCCCGGAGCCGGTGACGCTGGCCGCGGCCGTCGAGCGGATGACCTCACAGCTTGACGAGCGCCTGCACAAGGAGCACATCGCGCTGCACACCGACATCCCCCGCACGGTGGTGGTGTTGGCCGATCCGCTCGCACTGGATGTCGTCATCCGCAACCTCATCGAGAACGCGATTGCCGCCGTGACGCCCGTCGGCGGCGGCACGATCGCACTCGCGGCGCGCCAGCTCGATGGTGAGGTCGAGCTGTCGGTACGCGACAGCGGGGTGGGTTTCCGGCCCGCCGATGGCGCGCGGCTGTTCGAGAAATTCACGCGCCTGCATCCCGGCGGCGGCAGCAGCTACTACGGCACCGGTCTCGGTCTGTATATCGTGCGCAGGTTGATGCAGCTCGCCGGCGGGCGCGTCACGGCCCACAGCGCCGGCATCGGCCAGGGTGCGCAGTTCGTGCTCGCGTGGCCGATTGCTCCCGGGGGAGCCGCATGAGCGTGCCGGCCGCATTCTTCAACCGCATCCTCGTCGTCGAGGATGACCCGCATCTTGCGGCCGGGGTCGTGGAGAATCTGCGCGCGGAAGGTTATGTGGTGGAGGCGGTGACCAGCGGCGAGGCGGCCCTCGAGTGGCTGCGGCAGCAGCAGTGCGGGCTCATCGTTCTGGATGTCATGTTGCCGCAGATCGATGGCTTCGCAGTGTGCCGCACGCTGCGCGAGCAGGGTAACAGCACCCCCGTGTTGTTTCTCACGGCGCGCGGTGATCCCGCCGATCGGGTGCGCGGGCTGGAAGCCGGCGGCGACGACTACCTCGCCAAACCTTTTCACCTGCAGGAGTTTCTGCTGCGCGTGCGCGCCATTCTGCGCCGCTGGGACTGGTATCGCAGCGCCTCCGACAGCCCGGCGGGGGCGAAGCTGCAGTTCGCCGGCAATGAAGTGGATTTCCGGGCGTTTCGCGCGCGCTCCTGGAACGGCGTTGCCCAGGAGCTCACGGAGAAGGAGGCGATGATTCTCAAGGTGCTCGCCGAGCGTCCCGGGGAGATCGTCTCGCGCGAGGATCTGCTGGAGCGCGTCTGGGGCTACGATGTGTTTCCTTCCACGCGAACGGTGGACAATTTCATTCTGCGCTTGCGCAAGCGCTTCGAGCGCGACCCGGCGAACCCGAAGCACTTCCTCACGGTCTGGGGCGTGGGTTATCGCTTCCTCACCGCGGGTGAGCCATGAGCGCACCGGTGAGTGCGGTGCCCACACTGCGCATCGGCACCCGCGCCTCCGCACTGGCCCTGTGGCAGGCGCGGCACGTGCAGGGCCTCATTGCGCAGGCGGGCGCTGCGTCGGCCGAGCTGGTGCACATCCGGACCGAGGGCGATGTGCGCACCGACGTGCCGCTGTGGCAGGTGGGCGGCCGCGCCTTCTTCACGAAAGAAATCGACAAGGCACTGCTCTGCGGCGATGTCGACATCGCCGTGCACAGCCTGAAGGATCTGTCCACGGTGCTCGAGCCGGGGATCGCACTCGCCGCTGTCCTGCCGCGTGAAGACCCGCGCGATGCGTTACTCAGTGCATCGGGGCGGCTGCTTGCCCAATTGCCGCAAGGCGCGCGTGTCGGAACGAGCAGTCTGCGGCGCAGGGCATTTCTCGCCCGTCTGCGGCCTGACCTCGCGCTGCTGGAATTGCGCGGCAACGTCCCCACACGCCTCGAACAGCTGCGCGCCGGTCAATACGAGGCCATCGTGCTCGCTACGGCGGGCTTGAAGCGACTCGGTCTCGAGCAACACATCAGCGAACGACTCAGCGCCGATGAGTTTCCGCCGGCGGTCTCGCAGGGCGCCATCGGCGTGTGCGTGCGCGCCAGCGATGCGGCGACGCTGCGGTGGGTTGCGCCCCTCGACGATGCGGCGACGCGCCTGGCCACGAGCGCCGAACGCGCGCTGCTGCGCCGGATCGAAGGCGGTTGCCAGGTGCCGCTCGGCGCGTTGGGGACGGTGAACGGCGATTTGCTGCACCTCAACGCTGCCGTCTGCGCGCAGGATGGCGCACGGATGTTGCAAGCGGCAGGGAAGTGCGCTGCAACGCTCGCTGAGGCTGTGGGTCTGGGACGGCAGCTTGCCGAGGACTTGCTGTCGCAGGGGGCGGGGGAACTCATCGCCGCGCAACGCGAGCCGCCCCCGGCACGGGAGCGGCAATCATGACCGAGATACCCGCTAGCGTCGCGGTGGGCGATCCGCATGACCCGCTGGCCCCCGAAGGCAAGCACAAACGCGTGGTGGTCACGCGAGCCGAGCCCAACGATGGGCCGTTGAGCTCGCAGCTGCGGGCGATGGGCCTGTCCGTGTTGCTTTGGCCTGCCGTGCAGGTCACTGTCGCAGAAACCGCACCGCTGGCGGAAATGCTGGGCCCGGTCGACCGCTTCGACTGGATCGTGTTTGCCAGTCGTCATGCGGTGGCGGCGGTGACGGCACTGGTGCCCAATCCGCCGAAAGGTGTGCACATCGCCGCCGTGGGCCAATCGACTGCGCAGGTGCTGCGCCAGCGCGGCTGGCCGGTAGATCTGCTGCCCAGTGAGTCGAATGCCGCAGCCCTGGTCGGCGCCTTCGCCACGCAATCGCTGCAGGGTGCGAACGTACTCTTCCCCGCGAGCTCGCGCGCGCTGCCGACCATTGCGGCGGGGCTGAGGCAGCTGGGCGCGCAGGTCACGCAGCTCGTCGCCTACCGCACCGAGCCGGCGCCGCTCGATGTGGCGCGCTGTCGCGCGTGGATCGAGCGCGATGTCATCGGGGCCGTCACCTTTGCAAGCCCCTCTGCGGTGATCGAGCTGGCGCAGGTGCTGGGCGATGCGAGCTTCGGTCGCTTGCTCGAAGGCGCCAGGGCGGTCGCCATGGGGCCGACCACCGCGCGCGCGCTGGCGCAGCGGGGTCGGACCGCGGCTCTGGCCGATCCCGCCACATTGCGCGGACTGGCGCTGACGACATTTCGCTTGCTGCAAACGAGGCAATGAAGATGGGCCATCCCTTGTACAGACCCCGTCGCACGCGGCAGTCGGAGGCCTGGCGCCGCATGGTGCGCGAGACGCGACTGAGCCTCGATGCGCTGATCTATCCGCTGTTCCTCGTGCCCGGTCGGGGCGTGCGCACGGCTGTGCAGAGCATGCCGGGCATCTGTCAGCTCTCCATCGATGAGGCCGTGAAGGAAGCGCGCAGTGTGGCGGCGACGGGTGTGCCAGCCGTGTTGCTGTTCGCAGCTCCCGCCCAGAAGGATTCGCGGGCGAGCGCCGCGCTCGACCCCAACGGGCTCGCCGCGCAGGGCATTGCGGCGATCAAGCAGGCCTGCCCGCAGCTCATCGTCTGGGCGGATGTGTGCCTGTGCGGGGCGACCGACCACGGACACTGTGGGCACGTGCTCGAGGGCGGCATCATCGACAACGACTCCTCCGTCGCCACCCTGGCCCAGACGGCCTTGAACTATGCGCGCGCCGGGGCCGATGCCGTGGCCCCGAGCGACATGATGGACGGGCGGGTGCGCGCGATACGCCAGCTGCTCGATCGCGAGGGCTACAGTGCGACGCCCATCGTTTCATATGCGGCGAAATACGCCTCCTCTTTCTATGGACCGTTCCGGGAGGCCGCCGAATCGGCCCCCTCGTTCGGGGATCGGCGCTCCTATCAGATGGATCCCGCCAATGCGCGGGAGGCGCTGCGGGAAGTGCTGCTCGATGTGGAAGAGGGCGCTGATCTCGTCATGGTGAAACCTGCCGGCCCCTACCTCGATGTCATCCGGCAGGTGCGCGAGGCCGTGCACCTGCCGGTGGTGGCCTACCAGGTCTCCGGGGAATTCAGCCTCATCCAGGCCGCCGCCGAGCGCGGCTGGATCGATGAGCGGGCCGCGGCGCTGGAGACGCTCACCGGCATCCATCGTGCGGGCGCCGATCTGATCATCACCTATTTCGCGCCCAAGATGGCCAAGTGGCTGGCCGCATGAGCGCGGTAGTCACGCCCGAGGCGCCGGCAGTGATCCCCGAGCCGCCGTTTCTCGCCGCCTGCCGCCGCAAGCCGGTCCCGCATACGCCCATCTGGGTCATGCGTCAGGCCGGACGCTACCTGCCCGAATACCGCCAGCTGCGCACCCAGGTCGACTTCGAATCCCTCACGCGCCGCGCGGATCTCGCCGCCGAGGTGACGCTACAGCCATTGCGGCGCTTCCCGCTCGATGCCGCCATCCTCTTCAGCGACATCATGACTCCGGTGCAGGCAATGGGCATCGAGCTGTCCTTCGAACCCGGTCCCGTGGTGCGCCAGCCGATTCGCACGGATGCCCAGATCGATGCACTCCCCGAGCTGGTCGCGCAGCGTGACGTCCCGTTCGTGCTCGACTCGATCCGACTCATCCGGGCCGAGCTGCCGGCGCACACGCCCCTGATCGGATTCGCCGGTGGCCCCTTCACCCTGTTGTGTTATCTCGTGTGCGGCAAACCGTCGAAGGAGTTCGGGGCGGCGCGCGCCTTCCTGTATGCGCACCCCGACTCGGCCGAGCGGCTGCTCGATCATCTCGGGGATGCGATGGCCGCCTACCTGGTTGCCCAGGCGCAGGCGGGTGCCCAGGCGCTGATGCTGTTCGAGTCCTGGGGGGGACTGCTCGCGCCAGGGGAATTCGAGCGCTTTGCGCTGCGCGGCGTGCGACGCGCGATCGGCGTGCTGCGGCAGCAGACCGACGTGCCGCTCATCTATTACGTGAATCAGGGCTCGGCGCTGATGGAATGTGTCGCCGGTCTCGATGTGGAGGTGATCGGGGTGGACTGGCGCGCGCCGCTGGGCAAGGTGCGCCAGATCCTGGGGGCCGGCAAGGCCGTGCAAGGCAACCTCGACCCGGCTGCGCTGTTCGCGCCGCCGGATGAGTTGGTCCGCCATGCGGATGCCGTTCTGCACCAGGCCGGCGCCACACCGGGGCACATCTTCAATCTCGGTCACGGCATCTGGCCCGATACGGACCCGGATGCGGTGGCGCGGCTGGTCGATCACGTGCATGCGCGAACCGCCGGACGCGGCGATGCGCCTGTTCGCAGCGATGCGCCCGTCCGCGGCGATGCGCCCCGGCGCGCCGGCAAATGACGCTAACGGAAACCAACGAGCTCGCGCACGGTGCGCTCGCGGCACGCGCCGAAGCCCATTTCCGCGACCTGCAGCAGCGCATTTGCCACGCCTTCGAGGCGTTCGAGCCGCGCAGCCGCTTCGAATCGCGCCGCTGGGGCAAACCCGCAGGCCATCGCCTGCAGGGCGGGGGGGAATCGCGGCTGATGCGCGGAGAGGTCTTCGAGAAGGTCGGCGTGAACGTCAGTCATGTCTGGGGAGAATTCTCGCCACAGGCACGCGCCCAGGTGCCGGGTGCCGAGCAGTCCGCGGGGCGCTTCGTTGCCTGCGGCATCTCTCTCGTGGCGCACCTGTGCAATCCGCATGTGCCGGCCGTGCACCTGAACCTGCGCTACCTGCGCACCAGTCGCGAATGGTTTGGTGGCGGCTCGGACCTGACACCGACTTTACCGATCGTTGAGGATACCGAACTGTTCCATCACGCGCTGCGCGGCGCCTGCGATACGTATCGTCCCGAGGCTTACGCAGAATTCAAAGCCTGGTGCGATCGGTATTTTTATCTGCCGCACCGTCAGGAGCCGCGCGGGGTGGGCGGCATCTTCTTCGATGACCTGGCCAGTGCGAACGCCGAGGCGGACTTCGCGTTCGTGCGGGCGGTGGGCGAGGCGTTCCTCGATGTCTATCCGCGCATCGTCGCGCGCCGCAAGGACACTCCCTACGATGAGCACGACCGGGAGATGCTGCTGCTGAAGCGCGGGCGCTATGTCGAGTTCAACCTCGTCTACGATCGCGGGACGAAATTCGGATTCAGCACCGATGCGGACCCGGAAGCGTATCTGATGAGTCTGCCACCGCTCGTGCGCTGGTAACGACTCCGCAGCGGCTCACGGCGCGGCGGCTCACGAGCAGCCGACGGTGCACCTCACGGCGCGGCGGAGTCGCCGGCTGCTTCGGACGCCTCGGTATCCTCTACCAACCTTGTGCTGTCGACGAGTCGCGTCGCCTGGCGTCGCAACCACGTCCCCGGGTGTGCCCAGAACTCCCCCTTGGGTTGCAGCGACTTTGCGGCTGCCCAGTGCGCACTCAGCGTGTTCGCGATCGCTTCGATGGTCTCGGCGGGCGGCTGCCAGAGCCGCCAATTCGAATTGGTGGGCACGCTCGAACCTTTTATTGACTCATCCCATTGTGAGTGAGCGTTTTACTCCGACAAAGGTTCCAGGGAAAACTGTCTCCCGCCGGCGACGTGCGCGTGTCGCCAAAACAACATCGAACGTTGACGCCAATTGCAGCGGCCCGCGCCGACGCGGCGCAGCGGGGGCGCACCCGGGGCGCACGGCGGATGCCGCACGGCAGAGCCAGCACGGAGCCGGCGCCCGCTCAGCCCTTTCTGGCGGAGGCGACCAGGATGCCGGCGTAGCCGTATCGGGCGTTGTCGGGGCAGGCAATGACGTGCACGTCGATGCTCGAGCGGCTGAAGCCGTTGTGCAGCAGTGACTCGACCAGATCGTCTTCGGACACATCGGCGCCCGGAAACATCTGCTCGGCCACCTTGTAGGCTTTGCAGCGATACAGCGAATGCAGAATCAACAATCCGCCCTCGTGCAGCGTCGACAGCACGTTGCGCATGCAGCGTTGCCAGATGCGTTTGTCGCTCGACACCGCATCCAGACAGAAGCCTGACACGAGCAGATCGTAGAAGCCGTGGCGCTCGGCGCCGAGCGGGTGGCGCCAGCGGGCATCGCTCACGTACAGGTTGCGAATCACCTTGCGCGTATGCTCCTCGCGTCGCTCGATGCGACGGGGCTCGCAACTGTCGCCTTCGCAGCCGAGGATGTACTGCGTGAACCGGTTCCAGTCGCCGTTGCCGCTGCTTGCGTCCATCCAGGCGCGCACCTGCTGCAGGTTGTCCGGCAGCCAGTCGGCCATGTCGAGCCGAAAGGCGTAGCGGGCCGCGGCGATCGCCCGGTGCAGCGTCGGGCCGCAGCCATACTCGAGTCCCCGCCCGAACTTGTGCTCGGTCTGGCGCAGCGCCTCAATCTGATATTTCAGCACGACCTGCTCATCCGGCAGGACCACTTCGCTGTAATAGGTCTTGAAGTAGTCCCGGGCCTGCCACTGCGAGTAGTCCGCTACCGCCGGACTGACGGATATGCCATCGGCCAAGCATTCCCCCTTTATTTTCCCGGGCACTGTCGCGCGTGCGCGTCGCGGTGCCTGCCCCTTGAGCTGCCGCTTCGTTGCGCGCAGATTCGACCCATCTGAGTGAATCTGTCAAATGTCGGGCGAATGTCTCACTGTGACGATAGGTCCATCCGCGCCGGATCGGGCAAAGTAGGCGACAATGAAACGGCTGATCCGCTGCAGTCGAGGGCTTGAGCCGATCCCATGAGCGTGTCTTCGCAAGCGATCCTGCCCGAGGAGCTCACCGCGGCCGGTGCGGCCGGCGGGCTGCCCGAGGAACGCGCTGAGGTTCTGGTCGGCACCTGGCTGTGGGATTTCCTCGCCGGGACGTACTGCGTCGATGCGCACTGGTGCCATGCGGTGCAGATCGATCCGTGCAGCGGCCCGGACCATCTCGAGCGCTGGGCACGCGAGATCCATCCCGACGATGCCGGCGAATTCCGCCGTAAATGCGCTGCGGTGCGTGCGGGCCGGCTCGAGCGGTTCGAGATGGAATACCGCATGCTCGTCAACGACTCGCAGTGGCTGTGGGTGTTGCAGCGCGGGTGCGTGGTGGCACGCCAGGACAACGGGCTGGCGCTGCGGGTCAGCGGCATCTGCATCGAGATCGATGACCGCAAGCGCGCGCAGGTGGCGCTGCAGGAAAATGAGGCGCGCCTGGCGACTGCGCTGTGGGGTGCGCGTGCGGCCTTCTGGCAATGGAACGTCGCCACCGATGTCGTGACGATGAGCCCGCTGTGGTTTGCGATGACGGGCTACACGCGCGAGCAGTGGGACGGCATCGCCAATCCGTGGAGCTCGCGCATTCATCCCGATGACCGTTCCGCCGTGCAGCAGCAGATGCGCCGCCACCTGGCCGGCCAGTCGACCTCCATCGAGATCGAATACCGCATCCAGGCCGCCAGCGGCGAATGGAAGTGGATGCTCACCCGCGGCCGCGCCGTGGAGTGGGATTTCGAGGGCAACGCCACCTCTGCCATCGGTGTCTCGCTCGATATCGACATGCAAAAGCGCGCCGAGGCCGAGCTGCTCTCGAGCGAGGCGCGACTCGAGACCGCCGTGTGGGGCGCGGGCATGGGCCTGTGGGAGCTCGACTTCCGCAGCGGCGTCACGCGCTGGTACAGCGACTGGTGCGATCGGCTCAACCTGCATCCGTGCGATGGCCAGGATCATGTCAGTCGCTGGGATGCCAACATCCACCCGCAGGATGTGACGCATGCGGCTCAACGTTTCAGCGATCACGTCGCCGGCAAGGCCGATTACTACGACGCCGAATACCGCATCCAGGACCGAGCCGGACGCTGGCGCTGGCTGTTCGAGCGCGGCCGGGTCGTCGAGCGCGATGCGGGCGGGGTCGCGCTGCGCATGGTCGGCATCTGCATGGACATCGATGAGCGCAAGGAAGCGGAGCTGGAATACCTGCGCAGCCAGCGGCGACTGGAAGTTGCGCTGGAAAGCGCTCGCGGGGGCATGTGGGACTGGGATCTGCGCTCGGGTGAATCGCGGCACACCGAGTTCTACTACCGGATGCTCGGCGCGGAACCGCAGGCCGGTGAGTCCAACAGCCTGTTCTGGAACAGCCGCGTGCATCCGGAGGACCTCGTGCGCGTGCAGGCGGCGGTGAACGAGGTCATCGACGGACGCCGCGAGCTGTATGAGGCGGAATACCGGTTGCGCCACGAGAGCGGCAGCTGGCGCTGGGTGCTCGATCGCGGCCGCGCGGCCGAACGGGACGCTCACGGGCGGGCGCTGCGCATGGTGGGCTTTCTCGTGGAGGTCACCGATCGCATCGAGGCCCAGGAGGCGCTACGGCAGACGGCGCGTGCGTCGGAGGCCGTGCTGCGGGCGGTGACGGAAAATACGCCGGACTGGCTGTTTCTGCTGGATGAGGCTTTGCGCGTGCGCTTCATGAACCGGCAGTTCGGGCCACACCGCACCGAGGAGGTCATCGGGCGCAGCCTGCTCGACTTCATCCCCGAGCCACATCGTGCGACGCTCGAGCAGCTCTACCAGCGCGTGCTCGCCACCGGCGAGCCGGCCCGCTTCGAGCTGCAGATCCAGAGCGACAGCGGGATCTCCCATCACGAGCACCGCGTGATTCCGGTGATCGAAAGCGGGGTGGTGCGCAGCCTCACGGTGGCGGTGACCGAGGCGACGGCGCGGCACTCGCAGCGGGATGCGCTTCTGACGCAGGCCCGCATTCTCGAGACGATGCGCGAGGGCGTGGTGTTGATCGACACCACCACCCACCTCATCACCCTCACCAACCAGACATTCGACAAGATGTTCGGCTATGGCCCCCAGGAGCTGATTGGCCGCTCGATCGATCCGCTGTTCAGCATGCCCGCCCTGCAGCGCAGACGCTTCGAGCGCACGCTGCGCGACGGACTGGAAGCGGTGAAGGCGTTGCCCGTGGAATTCGAATGCTCGCGCAAGGACGGCTCGCGTTTCGTGGCCACGTGTGTGATCACCCCGCTGCGCATCAGTGGTTCGGAGGGCTGGCTTGCGGTGCTCAACGATGTCACCGAGCGCAAGCGCCTGGAGCGCGAGATCATCGAGATCGCCAACCGGGAGCAGCAGCGCATCGGCAGCGACCTGCACGATGGGCTTGGCCAGGACCTCACGGGCATCGCGCTGATGTTGCGTGGCGTGGTTGCGCAGTTGCGCAAGGAGGGTTCCGCGGCGAGACTGGACATCGAGGATGTCATCGGGCTCGTCAACAATGCCATCGAGAACACGCGCTCGCTCGCGCGTGGCCTGTCCCCGGTCGGTGGCGAGCGTGGCGGGCTGGCGGCGGCGCTGCAGACACTGGCCGCACGTGCCAGCGAGCGCTACGGCGTGCGTGTCGAGTATCACGGCGACATCGAGGAGCCCTTGCGTTTGAGTGAAACTGCCGCAACGCACGTGTATCGCATTGTCCAGGAAGCCCTGACCAACGTGTTCCGTCACAGCCGGGCGACGCACGTCGTGATCGGACTGGCGAGCGCCGGCGGAGAGCTGCAGCTGCACGTGGATGACAACGGCCGCGGTTTCGAGCATGGCGCGCCCGACAGTGGCGGCGGGCTGGGGATGAAGATCATGCGCTATCGGGCGCAGATGCTGGGGGGCGATCTGACGCTCGAGTGCGGCGCCGAGGGCGGGGTCTCGGTGCGCTGCTCCTGCCCGCTGGACAGCGGGGCGTGATGCGCGCGGCCGGCCGGCTTGCAGCGGTTGCCGCCCCGGCCGGACAGCGGCGGGTGCTGATCGTCGATGATCATCCGATCGTGCGGCAGGGATTGCGCCGGATGATCGATCCGGAGCCCGACCTCGTCGTGTGCGGGGAAGTGCAGACGGAACGGGAGGCCCGCTCCGCCATCCGGGCGCTCGATCCCGATGTGGTGATCGTGGATATCTCCCTCGGCCAGGGCGATGGGCTCGAGCTGGTCCGCGACGTCCACGCCCAGCAACCGGCGCTGCCGATGCTGGTGCTCTCGATGCACGATGAGCTCATTTATGCGGAGCGGCTGCTGGCCGCGGGGGCGAGCGGCTACATCATGAAGCAGGCCGCCTCCGAGCTGCTGCTGATTGCGCTGCGGCAGGTGCTCGCGGGAGGCACCTACTTGAGCGAGGCGCTGGCGGCGAGCCTGGATCAGGTCCATGGCTCGGCGGCCGCGAGCCCGGGGACCGATCCCATCGAGCGCCTCAGCAACCGCGAGCTGCAGGTGCTGAGCCTGATCGGGCGCGGACTGTCCTCCCGGGAGGCCGCCGAGGCGCTCGGATTGTCGGTCAAGACCATCGAGACGCACCGACAGAGCCTCAAGCGCAAGCTCAACCTTGTCACCAACGCGCAGCTGCTGCAATACGCCATTAACTGGTACGCGAGCCGCAGCAACCCTGCTACGCCCGTCGCCGCCACCGCGCCGGCCGAGCTCGCGTCCGACTGAGGCGGTCCTCAAGTAGGGCCCTCGTAAGTTTCCCCGCCGGCCAACGAGGCCGAGGCGAGAGCGGTGCCGTTTCCTTAAACGCTTTGTGGACGCGTCCACTCCAAGTTACAGACGAGGGGATGGCAGCCGAATGAGTTCCGCGCGACGCGCATGACGAGTGCCGGAGAGACCAAGGTCGACTGGGAGGGCGCGCTGATCGAGCGGGCCGGCTCCGGGGACCGGCGTGCGTTCGAGCGACTCTACCGCGAGCATGCCGGCAAGGTTTACGGACTGTGCTTGCGCATGACGCGCGATCCGGCACTGGCGGAGGACTGTACGCAGGAGACGTTCATCAACGCGTGGCGCGCCTTGAGCCGATTCGAGACGCGCAGCTCGCTGGCGACCTGGCTGCATCGCATCGCGGTGAACGTGGCCCTGGCCAAGCGGCGCAAAGCCTCGCCGGTGATCGAGCCCCCGGCGCTGGACGAGGAGCCGATCGAGAGCGAGTGGACACTGGAGACGCCCGTGGAAGTGGACGAGATCGAGAACGCGATTGCCGGGTTGCCCGAGGGGGCCCGCGATGTGCTCGTGCTGTATGCGATCTACGGCTACTCTCACGCCGAGGCTGCCGACATGCTCGGGGTGGCCGAAGGCACCTGCAAGGCACAGTTGCATCGGGCCCGGGGGTTGTTGCGCGAGCGGCTCGGCATGGAGATTCGCTGACATGAGGGCGCAGTGACATGACAGGCGCAGTGACAGTGACAGTGACAGGCGCAGTGCCAGTGACAGGCGCAGTGCCATGAGCGACGAGCGTCGCATCCGCAGTCTGCGGGAGCTGCCGCAGGAGATCGCGCCGCCGCACGACCTGTGGCGGCGGATCGAGGCCGGCCTCGGCGCCGCGCCGCGCGAGCCCGCCGCCGAGCATCGGTCGGCCCTCGGCCGATGGGCGCCGCACCGCTGGGGCGGGGCGCCGCTGCGCATCCTGGCTGCGGCCGCCGTGCTCGCCGCGCTCGCCGTCGGCCTGGGGATCGGGCATTGGGTGTTGCCGGGCGCGGCACCCATACCCGCCGGCACGAGCGCGCGCCTGTCACCGCACGCGCCCGAGACCCTGCCGGCCGCGTACGTCATGGATCCGCGCTATACCCGTGACCGCGCGGCGCTGCTGCAATCGATGCAGGCGCAAATCGCGGCATTGCCGCCCGAATCGCGGGCGAAGGTGATCGCGAGCCTGCAGACGATCCAGCAGTCGATCCTGGATCTGCAGGCCGCGCTCGGACGCGATCCAAGCAACGCATTGTTGCAGGAGCTGCTCGTGAATACTTATCAGGACGAGATGCGCGTGCTCACCACCGTGCACGACGCCGCCAGCCAAGGCAAGGGGATATGATGTTTTGCAGATTGACCGTGTTGGGTTGGATCGCGGGCGCAGCACTGCTGCAGGCCGAAGCCGTCCAGGCGGACGCGGGGACCTTTTCGCGCACGCTGCCGGCCGATGCGCACGGCACGGTCGAGATCTCGAATGTCGCCGGGCGCATCGAGGTATCGGGTTGGGAGCGGCCCGAGGTCGAGGTGCAGGCGAGCCTCGGCGCCGGTGCCGATCGGGTGGATGTCACGCAGGAGCAGGGGCGCACGAGCATCCGCGTGATCGTGCCGAATAACTCGTTCCGGACGGTGTCGACCCAACTTCACGTGCGCGTACCGCGCGACAGCGAGCTCGATATCTCCTCGGTGAGCGCGGATGTTGTGAGCACCGATGTGCAGGGCGCACTGCAGCTGAAAACCGTCAGCGGCGGCGTGCACGCCGATCTCTTTCAGCGGGACGTCGAGATCAAGACCGTGAGCGGCGACATCGCGCTGCGCGGACACAATCAGAGCACCCTGCTGCACATCAGTACGATCAGCGGCAACATCCGCATCGAGCACGCAGCGGGTGACCTGGAAGCCACCACCGTGAACGGCGATCTCAACGTGCACCTCAGTCCTGCGAGCCGCGTGCGTGTGCGCACGACTTCCGGCGACTTCACCTTCGAGGGCCAGCTCGCCGCCGGTGCCAACCTGGATGCCGAGTCCGTCAGCGGTGAGCTCACCGTGCGCGCGGTGCCGAGCCCGGGCTATGAGTTCGACGTGTCGAGCTTCAGCGGCGACATCCGCAACTGCATGGGCATTCAGTCACAGCGGGTCAGCCGCTATGGTCCGGGGGAGCGGCTCAACGGCACGCGCGGCAGCGCCGGCTCCGGCGCACGCGTGCGGCTGAAGACCATGAACGGCGATGTGGAGCTGTGCGATCACAGCTGAGGGCTTCGCGCGCGCGACGCGGGGTCAGGGCGCGGGCATCCGCAGCCAGTCCGGATCGGGCAAGCGGGCAAAGGCCTCGCGCAGCGCCTCGCTCCAGCGCGTGCGCAGGCCGCGAAAATAATCGTTCTCGGGATCGATGCTGAGGTGGCGGGCGACTGCATGGCTGTCGCGCTTGACCAGCACGAGATCGAGCGGCGGTCCGACGGAGAGGTTGGAGCGCATGGTGGAATCCATGGACACGAGGGCGCATTTGGCCGCCTCGTTCAGACTGCAGCTGCGTCGCAGCACGCGATCGATGATCGGCTTGCCGTATTTGGACTCGCCGATCTGGAAGTAGGTGGTCTCGGCGGTGGCCTCGATGAAGTTACCCGCCGAATAGATGCTGAAGAGGCGTGGCGGCTCGCCGCGGATCTGCCCGCCGAGGATGATGCTGGCGTTGAACTCCAGTCCGAACTCCTTGAGCGGATCGGCATCCCGGCCGTGCACGGTGCGCAGCGCCTCCCCGACGCAGCGCGCCGCCTCGAAGACATTCGGGCAGCCGAGCAGGTGCGGTGCGGTATCCGCATCGATCTGCTCGCGCAGCACGTTCGTCACCGCCTGCGTGATGGCGAGATTGCCGGCGGTCTGCAGCACGAGCACCCGCTCCCCCGGCCGCTGAAACACGCTCGTCTTGCGAAACGTGCTGATCTGATCCACGCCGGCGCTGGTGCGCGAATCGGAGAGGAACACCAGTCCCGTATCGAGCAGCATGGCCACGCAGTAGGTCATGAAAGGGCTCCTCGCAAAAGCCAGTGGATCAGCGCCGCAGCGCACGAGTGTAGCCACATTCGGCGCGCGCGGCCGTTATGATCGGCGCTGCGCCGGCACGGTGCGCAAGCGTGAGGGCAATCGATGAGTGGGGTGGTCGGTGAGCCTTCAGCTGATGCCGGATCGCCCATCGCCGCGGCGCTCATTGCCTGGCATGCGCGCCACGGCCGCCACGATCTACCCTGGCAGATCGAGCGCACCCCGTACCGGGTGTGGGTGTCCGAGATCATGTTGCAGCAGACCCAAGTGGCCGCGGTCATCGCCTATTACGAGCGCTTCATGGCCCGCTTTCCGCATGTGTGCGCGCTGGCGGATGCGCCGCTCGATGATGTGCTGCATCTGTGGTCGGGACTGGGGTATTACGCGCGCGCCCGCAACCTGCACCGCGCGGCGGTGCGCATCCGGGACGAGTTCTCCGGGCAGTTCCCCCGCTCGTTCGCGCTCATCGCCGGTTTGCCGGGCATCGGCCGCTCCACCGCCGGCGCCATCCTCGCCCTCAGCCGCGGCGAGCGCTTTGCGATTCTCGATGGCAACGCGAAGCGGGTGCTGGCGCGCTATTTCGGGGTGGCGCGCGCCGCATCGCAGCGCGCCATGACCGAGCTGCTGTGGCAGCTGTCGCAGCAGTGCACGCCGCATGCGGATGTGGACGTCTACACGCAGGCGATCATGGATCTGGGCGCCACCGTGTGTACGCGTCGCAGGCCCCTGTGTGCGCAGTGTCCGTTGGCGCAAGACTGCTTCGCGCGCCTGACGGGCCGCCAGCAGGAGTTTCCCGCACCACGCCCGCGGCGCGCGAAGAGGACACGCCGCGTGGTGATGCTCATCGCCATGCGGCGCGACGGCCGGGTGTTACTGGAGCGGCGGCCCGAGAGTGGCATCTGGGGCGGCCTGTGGTGTTTGCCGCAGTTCGACACGGCCTCCGCAGCCGGTGCCTATGCGGAGCGCAGCCTGCGCACGACGCCGGCGCAACCGATCACCCTGGCGGCGCTCGAGCATGCGTTCACGCACTTCCATCTCGTGATCACCCCATTGCTGGTGCCGTGTCTGGGGCATGCGCGGATCATGGATACGCTGCCGACCCTCTGGTATAACACCCGCGAGCCGGCGCGCATTGGCTTGCCCGCGCCCATCAAGACGCTGCTCGAGAATCTTACGGCGCCGACGCTGTTCGACACCGGTCCGGCAGTGTAGCTTTCTGCAAACTTTCAAATCCGTCGCTTGCCGACGACAGTCAACAACAGGAGAGTCCCCATGGCCCGTACCGTGCAGTGTGTCCTGCTGAAGCGGGAGGCGCCGGGGCTCGAGCGCGCGCCCTATCCGGGGGAGCTGGGCAAGCGCATCTACGAGAATGTATCGAAAGAGGCATGGACGCAGTGGCTCAAACAGCAGACGATGCTGATCAACGAATATCGCCTGACGCCGATGGAGCCGAAGGCGCGCAAGTTTCTCGAGTCGGAGATGGAGAAGTTCTTTTTTGGTGCAGGCTCGCAGGCGCCGCAGGGTTATCAGCCGCCGCAAGCCTGACGGTCACGCGCCTGACACGGCGATGGGTTAAAAAACATTCATCCGGGAACGGATGGCGTGGACGATCGTTCCAAGATCCGAAGCGAATGGCGCAGACATCTGCTGGCATGAGGAACGTGCATGGAAACTTCAATGCGGGCCGACGATTCAGCCCCACAGAGCGTGGAGCAGCAATTGCTGCCGAGACGCGAGCAGCTGCGGACGTGGGCGGGACATGGGACGGGCGCGGTCTGCAACGGGTGCGGCATACCGATTCGCGCACCCGACATCGAGTATGAAGTCGAGATGCCCGCGGGCAGCAGCGCCCCGGCGTTACATTTCCACTTTACTTGTTACACCAACTGGACCGGTCGCGGCGTACGCTGAGGTGAGTGGCGTGGCTGCCGTCCGATCGGCGGCTGTCACCGCCGGCGCCGTCACCGCTGTCACAGCCGGCTCCGTCACAGCCGGATCATGCCCCGCTTGTGGGCAACCGCCACCGCCTCGGTGCGACTGATGGCATCGAGTTTGGTGAGAATGGCCTTGACGTGCGTCTTGGCGGTGCCCTCGGTGATCGACAGCCGGCGGGCGATGTCCTTGTTGCTGCGGCCCTGGGCCACGAGCTGCAGGACGTCGAGCTCACGTTGCGTGAGACTGGGCTTCGCCATGCGCTGCAACGCTTTCGCGGCCACGGATGAGGAGGTATAGGGCCGATCCTCGCTCACCGCGCGGATCGCCGAAAGTATCTCCTGCCGTGGCGCATCCTTCAGCAGATAGCCCTTCGCGCCCTGACTCAGACACTGGAAGATATCCTCATCGCCATCGTAGGTGGTCATGATGAGGATGCAGGCCTTCGGGTTGGCCTCCAGCACGCGCTGCACCACGGTCACCCCGTCACACTTGGGCATGCGCAGGTCGAGCACCATCACATCGGGGCGGTGCTGCTCGTACAGGGCAATCGCCTCCTCGCCATCGCCAGCCTCCGCCACGACCTCCATGTCCGGTTGTTGATTGACCATCGCGGCGAGGCCATCGCGCACCACCGGATGGTCATCGGCGAGAATCACGCGGATCTTGGGCTTGATGACGGCGACCATCAGGCGCTCCGCTTGGGCAAGCGCACGCTGACGCGCGTGCCGTTTCCGGGCTGGCTGTCGATCCGCCACTCCCCGCCGATCGCACCGGCGCGCTGGCGCATGCTCGTCAGGCCGAAGCCTTCCCCCGAATACAACTCCTTGTGCTCATCGATCCCCACCCCGTCGTCGGCGACGGAGAGTGCCCAATGCGCCGGCTCATCCGCCATGGTGATCTTCACGGTGCTGGGATGCGCATGGCGTACGGCATTGCTGACGGCTTCCTGCGCGATGCGCAACAACTCGTGCTCGTGCTCGGGGCGCAAGCCGGTGGGGAAGCCGCCCCCTTCGAAGGTGATGGGCACGCGGCCGGGAAGGGTCGAGCGATCCGCGAGCTGCCGCAGCGCCTTCTCCAGTCCCGCGCGGCGCGTCTGATCGATGCGCAGCGCCATGACGGAGCGGCGCGCCTCGGACAACCCATCGCGCGCCAGATCGCGGATGCGATTGAGGATGCCGGCGAGCTCGGAGTTCTTCTTCTTGCAGGGCGCGGACTCCTCGGCCGCCCCCAACTGCATGAGAATGCCGGTGAAGGCCTGCGCCAGGCCATCGTGGATTTCCTGCCCGATGCGGGTGCGCTCGACCAGCACGGCCGCCTCCTTGGCGGAGAAGGCGAGCCGGGTCAACTGCACCGCCAGGGTCGCCTGCTGCGCCACGGCCACCAACAGCTCGCTGTATTGCACCTCCGGGGCGTGCCGGCGGAAGGACAGCACGAAGAAACCAACATTGCGCGCACCGAACACCAGCGGATAGATCAGCACGCTGACGTAGGCCTCGCGCCGGTGGAACTCGAGCGCGCCCGGCCAGATCTCCCAGCTGCCCCGCTCGACGTTCATGTAGGTGGGGTGCGGACTTCGCCCGAAGACTTCGGTGAACGGCGAGCCCGCGAAGGGCACGCTCGGCGCAAAGGGCGGCGCTTCGAGCCGACCGTTGCGCACATGCGCCAGGATGCGCCACTCCTGCAGGGCGGACTTGGAGACGATGACCGAGCCCGAGGCCGCATCGAACTGCCGGGTCGTCTCGAGGAGCATGTGGCCGAGAAAGCCGTGCAGATCGGGTTCGCTCGCGAGCCGCTCGAGATTGCCGCGGATGACCGCGTTCGCCTTGGCGAGCTCCGTGACCCGCTCCTCGGCGGCCCGCTCGCGCGCGCGGCGCACGTCGTCCACGAGCCGCTCGCGGTGCAGGGCCGCGCCGATCACGCCCGCCGCGGTCTCGAGCGCCGAGAGCTCGGCGGAATCGATCGCGCGCAGCTGCTTGGTATTGTCGAAACCGACCACGCCGATGAACTCGCCGGCGACGAAAATCGGCACGATGGCCTTGGTCTTGGTGCCGATGCCCTCGAGGCCGGCCGCGGAGCACTCGCCCGTATCGCTTTTGCTGAGACAGACGCTGCGTCCGGCGCGCAGCTCGGCACACACCGCGGAGAAATCGCGCTCGTCACAGCGGCACATCCCCGGATCGGCGGCGTGCGGCACAACCCCCTCGGCCGCCCACTCGTTCGCGACGACCAGCAGCCGCTCGCCGCCCGAGCCGACGTGCGTGAGCATCAGGTTCACGCGATCGACGCCGGCCGCCTCGCCGATCACGCGCAGCACATCCGGAATGACCGCCCGTACATCGGGGGCCTCGAGCAGCAGCCGGCTCGCCTTGGCGGAGGCGGCCAGGAGGCCTTCGCGACGCTGCAGCGACTCGTTGATGAGGGTCAATTCCTCGGCGCAGCGTCCGCTGGGAGAAGGGGTTTTCTCAGTCGAGACAGGCAGTTCCACGACACTGGCATTCATGCGCAAGGCTCCGGTCGAGGCGGGTCGGCGGTTAAGGATTGGCACGAGTGTACCTCGGGGCAGGTGCCCCCTCCCAGCCACCGCCCAGCGCCTTGTACACGGCGATCAGGCTGGTCGCAGCGTCCGTGCGCGTCTGCGCCAGCCGGTCCTCGGTTTCGAGCTGTGTCCGCTCGGCATCCAGCACGGCCAGGAAATCCACGGCACCGCCTTCGTAGCGGACCCGCGCCAGCCGCGCCGCCACCGCGCTCGCCTGGGCCGCATCGAGGGCATGCGCGAGCTGATCGCGCGTCCGGGCATGGGTGACGAGGGCGTTTTCGGTTTCCTCGAGCGCCCGCAGCACCGTCTGCTCGTACTGCGCCAGCGCCGTATCGTTGCGGGCGCGCGCGCCGGCGACTTCAGCGTGGACGCGGCCGAGATCGAAGGCGGCCCAGGAGATGCCCGGACCGATCCCATAGGCACGCCCTGCGCCCGTGCCCAGGCCGCTCAGGCTCGCGGCGTCATAGCTGAAGGAGCCGGTGAAGGTGACCTTCGGAAACAAATCCCCGACGGCGACGCCCACGAGCGCGGTCGAGGCGGCAAGCTGCCGCTCCGCCACCCGGATGTCCGGTCGACGCCGCAGCAATTCGGCCGGATCACCCACGGGTGTGATCTGCGGCAGCGGTGGCAGCTCCTGGGGGGTGCTCAGTAGTGTCTGCAGCGCGTTCGGCTCGCGGCCGGTCAACACCCCGAGGCGGTGGATCGAACGGGACACGGCCGCCTCGAGCGGATCGATGCTCGCGAGGGTCGTGCTGAGCTGGGCTTGTGCCCGGGACGTGTCGAGCTCGGTGCTGCGTCCGGCTTCGCGCTGTGCGCTGGTGAAGCGCAGCGTCTCCTGTTGGTTCTCGACGTTGCGGCGCGCGACCGCGAGCTGGTTCTGCTGCCCGCGCAGCTCGAAATAGCTGCGCGCGACCTCCGCTGTGACACTGACCTGTGCATCGCGCAGTGTGGCTTCGGCGCCCTGCAGCTGGGCGGTGTTGGCTTCGACACCGCGGCGCACGCGACCGAACAGGTCGAGTTCCCAGAACGCATCGAACCCTGCATCGTAGTAGGAGGCCGTGAACGGAAACCCGCTCGCCACGGGGGCATACTTTTGCGTTTCGTGACCGGCAGAAGCGGTGACCGTCGGCGCCAGGTCATACAGCGATTGATGGCGCGCGGCGCGCGCCTCGGCCAGATGGCCGAGCGCGATGCGCAGGTCGTGATTGGCGAGGAGCGCATCGTCCACCAGCTGGTCGAGCGTCGGGTCATTGAACTGCTTCCAGAACTGCCCCTGCGACTGCTCTTGGGAGTAGACGGCCGGTTCAGCTCCGGCAAAACTCGCTGCAACGGCAGTGTGCGGCTGCTGGTAGCTCGGGCCGACGGCGCAGGCTGTCAGTGAGGCGGCCAACAGGAACGCAACGGTGCCCTTCAGCCGTCGCCCCGCGCTGCTCGCAGTTGCGCGGAGCCCGGCAACGCTCCCAGCGCTTTGCAGCCCGAGGCTGCCTTTGGGTTGGTATTTGCTCATGGTCTGCCTCAAACCTGGGTCTCGTGGCCGATGGATCCGGCGGGCACGTGCGGATCGGCGCTGCCCGGTTCGGGAGCGGCATAGGCGCCGGATCTGGAGGTGAGACGTCGGACGAGTACGTAGAACACCGGGGTGAGCAGCAGACCGAAGGCGGTCACGCCGATCATGCCGGCGAACACAGTGACCCCCATGGAGTGGCGCACCTCGGCGCCCGCCCCTGCGGCCAGTACCAGCGGCACGACGCCCATGATGAAGGCGATGGAGGTCATGAGGATCGGGCGCAGCCGCAGATGCGCGGCCTCGAGTACGGCGGCGCGCGCATCCCGTCCCTGCTCCTCCTGCAGGTGCTTGGCGAACTCGACGATCAGGATCGCGTTCTTGCAGGCCAGCCCGACCAGCACCAGCAGGCCGATCTGCATGAAGATGTTGTTGTCGCCATGGTCGAGCCAGACACCCGTGATCGCGGGCAACAGACACATCGGCACGATGAGAATGATGGCGAGCGGCAAGCTGAGGCTCTCGTACTGGGCAGCCAGCACGAGGAATACGAACAGCACGCACAGCGGGAACACCAGGTACGCACTGCCACCGGAAAGCAGCTGCTGGTAGGCAAGGTCGGTCCACTCGTACGACATGCCACGCGGCAGCGTCGCATCGAGGATCTTCGCCATCGCGGCTTGCGCCTGGCCCGAGCTGTACCCGGGAGCGGGACCACCGTTCACATCCGCCGCACGGTACGCGTTGTAGCGCTGTACGACGTCCGGGCCGAAGGACTGCGAGACGCTCAAGACGGAGCCGAGCGGCACCATCTCGCCGTTCGCATTGCGCGTCTTGAGCGGCAGGACGTCATCCAGGTTGGCGCGGAACGGCGCATCCGCCTGGGCCACGACCTCATAGGTGCGGCCGAAACGATTGAAGTCATTCACGTACAGTGAGCCGAGATAGACTTGCAGCGTCTCGAACACGTCCGAGAGCTTCAGGTTCTGCCGCTTCACCTTGAGGCGATCGACATCCACATTGAGCTGCGGAACGTTGATCTGATAGGTGCTGAAGGCACCGCCGATGGCGGGATTCTTGCTGGCCTTGCCGAGCGCATCGGAGAGCGCAGCGAACAGGGCCTGATCCCCGGCATCGCCGCGATCCTCCACCTCCAACTTGAATCCGCCCAGTGTTCCCAGCCCGATGACGGGCGGTGGTGTGACGACCATGACGAAGGCGTCCTGGATGGAAGCCATCTTCTGATTCATCGCGGCCGCGATGGCACGACCGGAGAGATTGCGCGAGGTGCGCTCATGGAAGTCATCGAGCGGGAAGAAGATCAGCGCGGCGCTCGAGCTCTGCGTGAAGCCGTTGACGGACATGCCGGCAAAGGCCACCGCGTGGGAGACGCCCGGCTGCTGCAGCCCGATCTGCGAGATGCGGCGCGTGACCGCATCGGTGCGCTCGAGCGAGGCGGCGGGCGGCAACTGCGCAACCGCGACGAGGTACTGCTTGTCCTGTTCCGGGATAAACCCCCCAGGGACGGCGTTGAAGCCGAAGTAAGTCAGGACGATCAGCCCGGCGTAGATGACGAGCGCGATTGCACCATGGCGCATCGTGATCGAGAGTCCGCGGGAGTAGCGCTCGCCGGCGTTCGCGAAGCCTCGGTTGAAGCGCTGGAAGAAACGGCCCAGGAGCGTGTTCATCAGCCGCGCGAGCCAATCCTGCTTTGCGCCGTGCGGCTTGAGCAGCACCGACGCGAGTGCGGGCGAGAGGGTGAGCGAGTTGAATGCCGAGATCACCGTCGAGATCGCGATCGTGAGCGCGAACTGACGATAGAACTCGCCGGTCAGGCCCGGCACGAAGGCGACGGGGCCGAACACGGCGCACAGCACGAGCGTGATGGCGATGATCGGCCGGCTCACCTCGCTCATGGCCACCTTGGTGGCCTCACGGGGTGAGAGGCCTTCGGCGATGTGCCGTTCGACGTTCTCGACCACGACGATCGCATCGTCGACGACGATGCCGATGGCCAGTACCAGGCCGAAGAGCGACAGCGTGTTGATCGAGAACCCGAAGCCCAGCAGGACCGCGAACGTGCCGATGACCGAGACGGGAACGGCGATGAGCGGAATGAGGGAGGCGCGCCAGGTCTGCAGGAAGACGATGACGACCAGCACGACCAGGGCGACGGCCTCGAGCAGCGTATGCAGCACCGCATCGATCGACTGGCGCACGAACTGGGTCGGATCGTAGAGAATCCCGTAGTCCACCCCCTGTGGGAAATTCTTCTTCAGCTCATCCATCGTCTTGCGAACATTGGTGGACAGCTCGAGTGCGTTGGCGCCCGGGGACTGGAACACGGGGATCGCGATCGACGGCTTGTTGTCGAGGAAGCTGCGCACCCCGTACGCCTGCGCACCCAGCTCGACCCGCGCGACGTCGCCCAGCTTGACGATCTCGCCGTCTGAGCCGGTTTTGACGACGATGTCGCGGAACTGCTGTTCGTCCGTGAGCCGGCCGGCCGCGTTCAGCGCAACCTGGAACTCCGTGCTGTTGGAGGGCGGGGCGCCGAGCTGGCCTGCGGCCACCTGGACGTTCTGCTCACGGACTGCGGCGACGACGTCACTGGCGGTCAGATTGCGGGCGGCGAGCTTCTGCGGGTCGAGCCAGATCCGCATCGAGTAGTCACCGCCGCCGAAGACCTGCACGTCGCCCATGCCGGGCAGCCGCGCGAGCACATCCTTGATGTTCAGCACGGCGTAGTTGCGCAGGTAGAGCGAGTCGTAGCGACCGTTCGGTGAGGTCAGATTGACGACGAGCGTGAGATTGGATGAAGCCTTGATGGTCGTGACGCCCAGATCGCGCACTTCCTCGGGCAGCCGGGGCAGCGCCTGGGACACGCGGTTCTGCACTTGCACCTGGGCGCGATCGATGTCCGCTCCATTGCGGAACGTGATGGTCAGCGTCAGAGCGCCATCCATCGTGGACGTCGAGGACATATAGAGCATGTCCTCGACACCGACGATCGCCTGCTCGAGTGGTGCAGCCACGGTGGAGGCGATGACCTTCGGATTCGCGCCGGGGTAGGAGGCGTGCACCACCACCTGCGGCGGCACGACCTCGGGGTACTCGCTGATCGGCAGCTTGAAGAGAGCGATCAGGCCGGCGATGGTGATGAATGCCGAGATGACGCCGGCGAAGATCGGGCGCTCGATGAAGAAGTTGGAAAGTTTCACCGTCAGTCCTCGGTTAATGCAGGTCGAGCGCGCCAGATGGCCGGACAGTAGCCCGGCCATACCGTGGCATCAGTCCACCTTGGAGTTGCGGGCCACCATGCCGCCTTGAGCCGCACCGTCTTGCGGATGCTGCTCACCCATGGCCACGCGCTGCGGCGTGACCGGCGCGCCCGGGCGAACGCGCTGCAGGCCGTTCACCACGATCGTGTCACCCGCGGACAGGCCCTCGCGCACGACGCGCAGGCCATCCACGATCGGGCCGAGCTTGACCGGCCGGTACTCGACTTTGTTGTCGTGGCCGACCACGAGCACGTATTTCGCGCTCTGATCGGTGCCCACCGCGCTATCGTTGATGAGCAGGGCATCGTGAGCCGGGCCGCCAGGCAGCTTCACGCGCGCGAACATGCCCGGGGTGAACTGGTGATCGTGGTTCTCCAGCGAGCCCCGCGCCCGCACCGTGCCGGTCTGCGCATCGATCTCGTTGTTGACGAAGACCATCACGCCCTGGTGCGGGTAGCCGCTCTCGTCTGCCAGTCCCACCCAGATCGGTTGCCGGTTGTTGGTGTGAGGACTACGCCCAAATTCCATGTATTTGAGGTAGGCCTGCTCGTCGCCCTCGAATGACACATAGATCGGATCCGTCGAGACCAACGTGGTGAGCCGGGTCTGGCCGCTGGAGACGAAGTTGCCCGCCGTGACCTCGGCGCGGCCGACGACGCCTGTGATCGGCGCCGTGACGCGCGTGAACTCGAGGTTCAGCGCCGCGGAATCCAGAGCAGCCTGCGCCGCCTCAACGTTCGCATGCGCCTCCTCACGGCTGGAGGTGCGCGTGTCGTACTCCTCCTGAGAAATCGCGTGCTGCGCCAGCAGCTTCACCGCGCGGTCGCGCTCAGACTTGGCGAGCTCGAGCTGCGTACGCGCCTGTGCGACCTGCGCCTTCGCGCGGTTGTAATCCGCCTGGTAAGGCCGCGGGTCGATGACCAGCAGCACGTCGCCCTTCTTCACCTCCTTGCCCTGGGTGAAGTTGATGGAGGCGATGTAGCCCGATACGCGCGGCCGCAGCTCCACCCGGTCCACGGCCTCGAACCGGCCCGTGAACTCGTCGAACTCGGTCACCGGACGCGTGAGCACCTGCGCCACCGTCACCTGTGGAGGAGGCATGGCCGCCGGCGCCGCCTCGTTGCGGGCGCACCCGGAAAGAGTCAGTGCAACAACGGCAACGGCAGTAAGGGCGACAGAAGAAATGCGTGCAAAAGAAGATCGCATGGCTACTCCCTCGGATCAGACAAGACAGAGCGCTGGGGTCGCGCGCCAGGGGCCGACTCAAAGACGATCGAGGAGCCCTTCAGACCAAGCGCGTCGAGTCCCGCGCTCGCGGGGAATAGTGGTGCGAGTCAAGCAACTTAGGTATTGCTCAGGCGGAGGGGACGCCAGGCACCCGCGGACGGGGAGCGGGGTATTACTTTTGAGGCAGGGCGAGGCCGGCTCGGTGCGCGAGCGCTCTGACGGACGAGCCGGCGTGGCGTCGTCTGGGCGAATAGCCGGAGAGGTCGACCCGCCCGCCCGCGGGGGCCTGCGACTACTGCGGGAGCTGCGGCGCCGACACGCCGATGAGATCGGCAGGGCGTGGTGCGGGCCGGGTCATCGCTTGGCGCTTGTCAGTGCGACCCTTGTGCGCGCGTGGTTCGAGGGAGACCCATTTGCCCGTCACGATCGAGTCGTTGAGGGCCTCGATCACGCGAACGTCGGCCAGCCCCTCCTCGCCGGTGGGTTCCGGCTCCCTGTCGTGCAGCAGGCAATCCGAGAAGTGGATCAGCTCCGGTGCGAACTGATCGCTCTTGCGGTAACGCCGCACGCGGACGCGATTGCCCATGCGCTGGGTGAACGCGATGCCCTCGGAGTAAGCGCGCTCCCCTGTGATGCTGCCCGTCGTGCCGACGATCTCGTAGCTCGAGCGGGCGGAGGCGCCGAAGCTGCACGTGAAGGAGGCGACCTGCTTCTGCGGGAAGCGCATCACCGCCATGACGGTCTCCGGCACCTCCTTGAAGCGCGGATCGCTGTGGCTCGTCGCAGTCGCCACCACATCGATCGGCTCGGAGGCGAACAGCGTGCGTGCGGCATTGATGCAGTAGATGCCGATGTCGTAGAGGGGGCCGCCGCCCAATTCGCGTTTCGTCCGGATGTTATCCGGCGCGACCTGCATGCTGAACGTGGAGGTGAAAAAGCGTAAGTCACCGAGCTTGCCGGACTGTGCCAGCTGCATCGCCTCGAGATTGCCGGGCTCGAAGTGCAGGCGATAGGCAATCATCAGCTTGACGTGATTGCGGCGCGCGGTCTCGATCATCCGCTCGCAATCCCGGGAGCTCACCGCCATCGGTTTTTCGCACAGGACGTGCAGGCCCGCTGCAGCGGCTCGGCGGGCGAATTGCGCATGCATGGAATTCGGCAGCGAGATGTATACGGCATCGATGGCGCCGCTCGAGAAAAGCGTGTCGCTATCGTCGTAGTGGCACAGGAGCTCGACGCCATAGCGTCGCCCGAGCTGCTTCAGTTTCTGCGGATCGCCGGACACGAGCGCTGCGAGCGTGCTGTTGTGCCGTGCGTGGCCAAAGGCGGGCAGTACGGCGGATTGCGCGAGGTGGCCGAGGCCAATGACGGCGTAACGGATCTTGCGGGCGGGCTTGGAGCTTCGGGACTCCCCGCGGCGGGGGGCGCCGTCCGAGGACGCGGATCGACGCGCGGTCGCCCGCGAGGATTTGCGCATTGCGACCGATGCAGAGGAACGCTCGGAGCGTGAGGCGCGGCTGGACTTGCGCGGGTCGGCGCTCTGGCGCTGGGGGCGACGGACGCGGGGTCGGTCTCGAGAGGGCATGCTGGCTCCCTTGGCGGCAGTGAGGATGCTGGAGAGAAAACGCGTGGTGATCAAGCAAGGGAGGTGCCAGAGCGCCGCCGAATCAATGGCTTAGACTGGGCATTGCTTGACGGCGAATCCAGCGGCCGCTCTAATACGCGCCCTCCTTCCGGCGGCCAGGTAGCTCAGTTGGTAGAGCAGCGGACTGAAAATCCGCGTGTCGGTGGTTCGATTCCGCCCCTGGCCATATTGAAATCAAACAGTTACGTGTTGGACTGAGCGGGGCCGGGTGCCGGAACAACCAAAATGCAACCAGCAGCTTCTTTCCGCATGAACGCGGCCAGCTGCTCGCCCAGCGGGGCGGCGTCGCGGCGGGCGAAGGCGTGGGAATAAATCGAAAGCGTGATGCTGGGGTTGCTATGGCCCAGCCTGCGGCTGACCGCGACGACGTCGCCCCCGGTCGCGACCAACAGGCTCGCATTGGTGTGTCGTGCGTCGTGAACCCGGATGGCCCGCAGCCCCGCGCGGCGCAGGCTCGGGTGCCAGACGCGCGAGCGCCAGTTGCGCTCATCAATCGGGAACACGAAATCACCCGGCGTCCGCAGCCGGTGCGCCTTCAGCTCCTTGATCAAGTCGGCAGGCAGGTCAATCCAGCGCGTGCCGGCTTTCGTTTTCGGCGGAGTCAGTTCACCCGTCATCCCAGACCGCTGCCGCCGGATGACCACCCGATTGCTGGCCCAGTCGATGTCTGTCCACGTCAGCCCGTTCAGTTCGCCGAACCGCACGCCCGTCATGAAGAGGAAGCGGATGGCGCAGCGGTGCTCTTTGGGCGCCGCCGCAATCAACGCCTCGATCTCCGCCGGGACAAGAATGTTCTGATCGATGACATCGGTCTCGACCACGCCCTCAGCCTTGGGCTTGCGTACATCCGCAGCGATGTTCCGCGCGGCGTACCCGCGGCTGACAGCGAACTTCCACAGCGTCCTTGCACAACCGATCATCTTTGAAGCCGCCCGAATGCCGCCGCGGGCAATCTTGCCGCGGATCTCGCGCTCTCGGGCAAGGACGTTGAGGTCGTGCTCGTTACGCTTTTCCGCAGGGGTGGCATTGACGCGCGCGAGGACGCGCTCGAACCGCTCGGTGCGCTCCGCCGGCACCTTCACCACCAGCTCATTGCGGGCGCGCTCCAGATCGGCCGGCGCAATCTTGCGCACGTCGCGCTCGCCAAAGCTCTCACTCAACCGCTTTAGGGACTGCTTATAATCCTTGACCGAGCTGGCCCGCAGCCCGGGCAGATGGCTCGCTGCCCACTCAGCGATCAACTCCGGAAACCGTACGATGCGAGCTGGATCGATTCCGTCCCTCCGTGCGGCCTTCACCTCGTCGGCGAATGCCTCGGCCTCCTTCTTGGTCTGGAAGCGCTTGTAGCGCATCTTCCTGTGTGCGTCCTCGTACCGGTACTGCCACCGGACCGCGCCGTCTTTGAGGCGGATTTTTTCTGGGCTGCGCATCAACGTGTCCTCCGGCGCTGGCCGCGCTGCTGAAGCCAATGACGTGCAGCCGCGACATCGCGCTCGGAGTACGTCCGCCAGGAGCCGGTGCGCTCCGGGCGGATCACGCCGAGAGTTTCGAGCCGATTGCGCAGCGTCGTGCTGATCCCGCCACAGCGTGTCAGAAATTGGTTCGTGCCGAGTCTCATTGTGATCGCTCCTAACATGTTGGATGTCAGGAGAAGTTTCGCTCTTAAAACGAGATCGTTTTCACTTTTAATCCCACGCCGTTCAGGGACTTCTAACAGGCCAGAAAGAGAAAGCCCGGGCCGTGGGCGCCCGGGCGGACGCATCAGAACGCCGGACGGCGGATCAGGAGCTTCTTCTTGGTGCAAAAGTCGCTGAGCACGGAGGACACCTCCCGCCGGGCGGTCGCCTCATCCACAAACCGCGCGGTGAACGCCTCCGAATCAAACGCCACCAACGAGCCTGCGCTGAACCACGCGTCGATGCGACCGCTGGATTCGACAAAGCGCTTGAGGCGCACCCATATGAAATGACGCTTGGACTCAGCCGTCCTCGGCAAGGCGTTCACGCTAGTGTCGGGATTCAGTGAATACTCGTACCCCGTCGCGTGGCGCTTGACTTCACGCGTACGTTCCCATTCCTCAACGATTGACATGGCGGATCTCCCATCTGGTTCAGTGACGGCACGCATAGTCACGTACGCCGTCGCGGCACCACAGCGGGGTAAACCGGGGTTCGTTCAGCGCGGCTTGCGGGCGCGGCCGGCCTTCTTGCCGGCTAGGGACTCATTCTGCTGCCGCTGCGCGTCCAGCCAGCGCAAGGAAGCGATGTCCGAGACGTACAGCCGCCCGATCCGCTTGATGGCGTGGGCGTATGCTGGGTTCTTGCCGCATTGTTTCCGCAGCTCGTCTTCCGTGATGCTGCGGCCACCCCTCTTACCCCGGAGCATGCGGCAGATGTTAGTGGTGCCGAGCACCCGCAGAGCGGGCCTCGTCAGATAATGGAATTGCGCGAGCGTGCCGTGGGGGCCGAACGTTGCGCTCCAGCGTAGTGGCTCGTCCGTGCCGGGTCGCATCGGAGTGATCGGCACCTCAATCCCCGTCACTGCACGGATCAGATGCTCCACGCGACCCCGATTGTGCTCTATATACAACGGCGCACCGCGCGACCATGGGCGGCCGAGCCACTTCTTCTCCCTCTCATCGTAACGATGCCAATTGCCGGTCTCGGCGCCGTAATTGACGATCAAACTGGGGCGCATCTGCTCATCCGTGAACCATGTTTCATAGTCCCGGCCAAGAAGCTGTTGCCGCGGCACCTTCGCCCGCCCGCCCAGCGCAAAGGCGCGTCGATGCGCATACAGGTCTTCCTCAAACCACAGCTCTTCCAACTGCGCCAAGGGTGCGGGCACGTCATCTTCCGGGGGCGGCGTCAACGAACCCCGGTTTATCCCAGCACCCTTTTGGTCCGCGCCCAGGCTTAATTCCTCCAACGCCGGAGTGCGCGATTGCGGCTCCGGCACTCAACGTTAACCGCTAACGGAGGAAGTATGCCGCAGAAGGTGGCGGGAAAAAATCAGAGAAAAGGTTCACCCGATATTTTCGGCATGGGTGCTGCGGGGGCCGCCATCGGCCGGCAGGCCGGCACCGCGCGACACTATGCGCGCAACCTGCTGGCGCGCGGGACGCCGGGCGTCCTGGTCGCGAGCAACGGTGATCTTTACGTCACGCCGGCAGGCCTCGAAGCGCTCAAAGCGGAGGCACAGCGCCCGGGACGGGCTGAGTGCGGTGGACCGCGTGCTCGTGCCGCTCGCGACCGGCCAGTGGCTGCTGCTGCCGGCCGCGGTGTTCACGGAAGCGCTCGCGGCGGCCCGGTCATCCATGCCGGCTGTGCAACCGCGTGCCGCAGACGCCGAGAGCACGGTCGAACAGTTGAAGGATTCGCGCGGTATGGCGGAGCTGCTGGGCTGCAACAGCACGCTGGTTGAGCAGATGGCGAAGGACGGCCGCGTCCCCTCTGTGCGCATCGGTAAGCTGCTGCGGTTTGAGCCGGCGCGGGTGCTCGCGGCATTGCGATCGAGCAGAGGAGATCGTTAAGAATGAAGCAACCGAAGGTCGTCAACCTCGCCAGGTTCCGCAAGCGCCCGCCGCAGCTGGCGCCGGTCGCGCTGGGCAAGTTGATCCCGGCGCCGATGGCTGCGTACCTTGCGGCCCGCGGCATCCGCACCACTCTGGATTGGCGCCCGTTGCGCTGGCGGGCGCGGCTGGCCACGGGGCTGACGGAGGAGCAAGTGCTGCGGGTGGATGTGGCGGTGGCGCTGGAGGCGTTGCAAGCCCTGCCGCCGATGCCCGGGCCGGGGCTGACGCGTGTCAAAGCGCGGTGGTGAAGCGGCCGTCAGTGGTGCTGCGGGTACGGCGCACGAGGCCCTTGCGGTAGCGGCGGGCGTCCTCACACATCACGAAAAGCTCCCAGAACTCCCAAGAATTGCGCCGGCCGCGTAGCCAACTTTGCACTGCGTCTTCCAGCGGCACATAGGACCGGCGCAGGTCCCGCAGAGACCTGATCGGCGTGCCGAGCGCGACGGCTAGTTGCTCAATGTTTGCAGCGGCGCCGTGCTGGAGCGCCCGCAGCCGAATGCCGGTGGGGTTAGCGCGGCTGATGGGGGTGTTGATGTTGGGGAGGGTCTCCGTTTTGATGCATTCAGCGGTCCGGAGCTGGCGGTGCGCGGCCTCATGCCGAAGTCGCCACCGGTCAGCCGTGCCGCGCCAGAGCCGTGCCGCCTTTTTCCGTTGTGACTGTTTTGGAGCAAGGGCCATATCCCGCCGACCGTTGAGTGTTAGGACCAAGGAGAATTATCGCTCGATCGGAACGATTTCGAAAGTTAGGTCGGAAAACATTCGGGAGAAGCTTTCTATGAGTGACACTGAAAACTTTGGCACCACCACTTTCTTGCGGCTCACGGGGCTGACCGGTAACGCCATGCGCTACTTGGAAGCGGCCGGCACCATCAACCCGCAGAAAAGCGACCGCGGCTGGCGGCTCTTCAGCCAAAGCGACGTGGACGCGGTGAAGGCGTGGCGCAAGGCGAAGGCACAGAGGAAGGAGCGCACCGCGTGACCGTGCGGTGGCTGACGCCATGAGTGACGACAAGAAGGAGCCCCCCGAAGAATACCTTGCCCGTTTTAAGGAGACGCTGGACCAGCTCGCCAATGGGGAACCGACCGACGCCGAGGAAGTGAAGAGACAGTTGCTCCACGACCTCAACTCGAAATGCGCCGTGGTCAGTTGGAAAGGCAAGACGCTCATTCTGACGGAAAAACGTGACCCGAATTTTGACCGTGACACGTTTGAGCTGAGTACGTTCGGGGATTTCAAAAACTTCTTCGCCAACCGCGGCCGCGTGGGGGCGAAGCGGCTGGCCGACTGGTGGCTGGAGCACCCCAACCGGCGGGAGTACGAGAGCGTGGCCTTTCTGCCCGGAAGGAGTGTGCCCGGCGTCTACAACTTCTGGCGCGGGTTCGGTGTGGAGCCCGCACCCGGCGACTGCGACCTGTTCCTGAGCATGGTGCGGGACGTCATCTGCTCGGGGAAGGAGGAGCTCTACAAATACGTGATGGCATGGTGTGCGGATGCGGTCCAGAACCCGGCGGAGCGGCCGGGGGTAGTGCTGGTGCTGAAGGGCGGCCAGGGCTTCGGCAAGGGTACGCTTGCTCGGGAATTCGGCGAATTGTTCGGCGCTCACTTTCTCCACCTGCATCACGCGGAGCACTTGACGGGGCGGTTCAATGCGCATCTGGCGAACACGCTGCTGTTGTTTGCTGATGAGTGCTTCTGGGCCGGCGACAAACAGCATGAGAGTGCATTGAAAGCGCTTATCACGGAGCCCACGGTCCCGATCGAATACAAAAACAAAGACATCATCACCGTTCGCAACCACGTGCGGGTCGTGATGGCGTCGAACAAAGACTGGGTGGTGCCGGCGGCGCTGGACGACCGGCGGTTCTGCGTGATTGACGTCAGTGACCGGCATGCCAAAGACACTCCCTACTTCAAGGCCATCCATGACCAGATGAAAGCGGGAGGGGCGGCGGCGCTGCTGGACCATTTGCTGAAGTTTGATCTGAGTGGCATTGACCTTCGAGCAATTCCCGATACCGCGGCGCGCACTGAGCAGCAGCTGCGCTCACTCGATCCCATCACCGCCTTCTGGTACGCGCGGCTGAACAATGGTAGTCAAATCCAGACCGACAGCGAATGGCGCGAGGAGATTGCGACCGTTGACTTGTATGAGGAGTTCGCCCGTGAGGCAAAGGCAGGCGGTGAGCGCCGCCACGGGCACGAAACCGCATTCGGCATGCAGCTGCGCAAGATGTGCCCGGAGGTGAAGAAAAGGGGAGTGCAGCGCGACGTGTGCGGCCAGACCAAGCGGCTCAAGGTCTATCAGTTCCCGGCCCTAGCAGAGTGCCGCAAGGCGTTCGAGGCGTTCGCCGGAAAGAAGTTCGCCTGGGACGAGCAGACCGGCGCCGTTCGGGGCGACGTCCCCGAGATGTAAAGTGACGGGCGGTTGCGGGCCGGCCCCTACCCCCGTCGGCCCCCCCACCTCTGGAAATAGGGGGGGGGAAAGAATACACAGAAATTCCCTGGTCCCCCCCCACCCCCCCCACGCCCCCACCTCAGGCGGATATCCAGGAGTGCACGCGGCCGGGGAGGGCCTTCCTCCTTCTCTCTTCTAAATATAAGAAAAGGTAGAGGGAGTAGGGGGAATGCTGCGATTTCCTGCTCCGGCCATCCCGCCACCTGGGAAAAAAAGGTAGCGCGGCCTCCACCTCAAGGTGGAGGGGTGAGATGTCCGGTCACGAACGAAAATGATTTCGCGCGTGTTCGCGCGTGCCGCGCGTGTTAGGTGGACGGCCCGATGCAACCTTTTTCCCGCGCAACGGCCGCAACGCGGAAATTGTTTCCCTGTTTTCACCAACACTGCTACTAGCGCAAGCTTCGTCCGTGCAGCCCGCCGAGAACACGACAGAACAGGACCGCCGCGACGGGCGCGGGCACTTCATACCTGGCGCATCGGGCAACCCGCGCGGCCGGCCCGCTGTGGCTGCCGAGATCCGTGACCTTGCCCGCAAGCACGGTCCATACGCCATCGCGCGGCTCGTCGAACTCAGCCGTTCCAAAAATGGCGGTGTCGCCGTGAACGCGTGCCGCACACTTCTCGACCGCGGTTATGGTCGAGCCGAGCAAGCCGTCACGATAACGGCTGCTCCTCAGTTTGACGGTGAAGCGGTCACAGTCAGCAACCCTGTGGTGTCCGCTGATGTGTATGCGCGGGTCATGCGGGGCGAGCTGTCGGCAGACGCTGTCAGGTTTGAGAGCGCAGCCCTCCCGGCGCCTGCCGTCGCCAGCGAGCCAGCGCGCCAGCCCCGAGAAGAAGTCGGCCCTGACACATCCTCTGTTGCCCCGGCGCAGCCTGAGGACCCGCGCATCGCGCCCATTAACACCGAGGCCCATCTGATGAAGACATGGGGCCGCCTATGACCCACCGACACGCGGATCCTCGGACCGCGGCGCACATGAAAGCTCATGATTTCGATGGACCTATTTCTGCGCACAACCACGAACCAACCGAACCGTAGGAGGAGCCAATGCTGAATACGCTCACCGCCACCCGCGCGGCCCGACTGGCCGCCGAAGCCGCCCATAAAGCGGCCGAGGAAGCCGTCACCCGGGCACGGGCGAACGTTGAATTGGCGCAACGAGCCCTCACCGAACTGAGCGCTGAGGAAGCGGATTGGCTCGCACGGCACGCGAAGCGGCTTGTCGCGCGCGCCCGCGATGGGGTTGCCGGGCCCGCTCCTGCAGCGGTTGCGACAGACAAGTCATACCTCGCCCGGCGGACCGCTGAAGCCACGTGCCAGGCCGCTCAGCAGGCGCTCGCGGAGCTGGAGACTTACGAACGAGCGGCCCGCTCCGCCCTCACTGATGCGCAGAGCCGCGAACAGGAATTGATCGCTCAGCTCTGTCGCGGCGAAGTCGACCGCATCGCGAACCGGATTTTGGCACTCCGCGTAGAGGAGATGCGTCTGTGCGCCGTACTCGTGGCAAGTGATGAACTCTCGAGCGGAGCATGGCTGACTGCTGAGGCACAGGAAGCTATCAATTCTCCCCCGGCGCGCCCATCAGGCGAATCGATCCTCGGCGGTCGAGTGTTGGTTGACATTCATTCGCCGCGGGGTGGGCATCAAACGGAGCTTGCCGCGGGCCGCGAGTTTTGGGCGCAGTTCGCCGCGCGGCTCAACAGCGAATCTACAGAAACAGCCGCGGCGTGCGCGGCATGATCAGCTCAGGCGAGTCGGCACCCCGGGCAGGTGCCGCTCGTGCGCGCGGTGTTTCTCTTTTCACATCGCGGCGGGTGCCAGTCCACCGTGCACCCCAACACAACGGAGACAGTCGGCGCGGAGCCATCTCGCCACCGGGTGAGACTCCTATACCTCGCTCCGGTGGCCGACAAGGGCCCGTCTGGAAATTCGGTCCTCGTATTCCAGGCGGGTCCGCCCTTTTATCCCTTACACAGTGAGTAACTAAACCATGAACAAAATTGTTCGCAACGTCCGCACGATGGACGTCGCCGCCCCAGGCTGGCTGCGCGGCCAGCGCACGCGAGATGAAATCCTCCGTCCGATGACCACCGGCAAGGTCCTCGCAAGAGGAACGATCTGGACCGGCTTGATCGAGCCCGCCGTCGATCACTTCCTTGACACGGTCCGGCCTTTTACAAGGGGTTTCGTCCTCAACAACATCGTGGGCGTCGAACCCAGCTCCGCCACGCTCGATCTGGGCCGCATCTGGGACGGCTTAGCGCAAGTCGGCGCGGCATTCAACAAGGCCGAGCCCTACGACGGCGCGGATTCCGTGGACCTCACGGCAGTGCGCGGCTCCATTGAACAATTTCATGCGGCGTTGCAAACCGAGCCGTTCGATGCCACCGCGTTTGAAAAATCGCTGGAGCAGGTCAAGCACGCCGCGGACGCGGTTGGCCCACGTACCGGCAATTTTGCCCAGGACTCACGCGCCGCCACCCGCACTGCGCTTGAGAGCTTCAGAACGGGCGCACTGCGACTTTGGGGCGGCCCGGAAGCCGTCACTCGGGACGCGGCGCTCCGTGACACGCTGCGCACCGCAGCTCGCACCACGGACAGCCGCGCACAAATCTCCGCAATCAACCGCGCCCATCAACTGTACTGGCAGAACCGGCAATGACCAACGTCGCACTCAGCATCCTGTTCCTCGCGGTCGTGGCAGCACGCTTCTGGGCGCTGTGGCAGCAGTAGCCGCCGAGGCCGTCGGCTTCGATTGGCAGCGGCCCGACTATTCCGGCATCTTGCAACAGCGCGTGGAGCGTTTGCGACGGTTCCGCGCCGCCGCCCCGCACGAGCGCGCCGCCGTTCTGCGGTTCTACGCAGACCGCCCTGACCTCTTCTTGAACGATTGGGCATGCGTGTTGGAGCCGCGCAATGCGGCCCGTGGCCTAGCAACTTCCATTCCAATGGTGTTGTGGCCGAAGCAGCAGCAGTTGGTGCGCTGGATTTATGAGCGTTGGCGCTGCGGAGAAAGCGGCATCGTGCTCAAAAGCCGCGACTCGGGCGTCAGTTGGCTGACGGTGGCACTCGGCGCGACGCTGTGTCTGTTCCATCCGGGCACGGTTGTTGGCTACGGCAGCCGCAAAGTCGAATACCTCGACGGCGGTCCAAAATCGCTCTTCGCCAAGGCCCGTCACTTTCTCTCCCGTCTTCCGCCCGAATTCCTCGGCGGGCTCAACCTGGACCGCCACGCCACGTTCATGAAAATTGTGTTTCCGAATGGCAGCGCGATGACCGGCGAGGGCGGCGACTCAATCGGTCGCGGCGACCGCACCAGCTTGTACTTCGTCGATGAGGCCGCGTTCCTGGAGCGCCCGGAGCTGGTTGATGCGTCGTTGTCGGCGACGACCAACTCCCGCATCGATGTTTCTACACCGCACGGCCGCACCGGCAGCTTTGCCGACAAATACTTCGGCGGCAGGGTGAAGACGTTCTTGTTCTCCTGGCGAGATGATCCTCGGAAGGACCAAGCGTGGTACGAAGCACAAGTGGCGCAGCTTCCCGCGCATGTGGTCGCGCAGGAAATAAACTGCGATTTCAGTGCTTCCGTTGAGGGCATCGTCATTCCGCGCCAATGGGCCGAGGCGGCGGTTGATGCACACCGCAAGCTCAATCTCCCCATCACCGGCCAGCAGTACTGCGGATTCGATCTGGCGGACACGGGCGACCGCTGCGCCATTGCGCTGCGGCGCGGCATTCTGGTGGAGCACCTGGAGAGTTGGAGCGGCGCGGGGTCGGACTTGTTCACGTCATGCGTCCGCGCGTTCAATGTTCTCGACGCGCACGGCTGGGACAATTTCCACTTTGACAACGACGGCCTCGGCGCCAGCATCACCGGCGACGCCGCGCAGATCAACGCCCGGCGCCTCGCCGCCAATCAACCCGTCATCCGCGCCGAAGGGTTCAGAGGGTCGGCCGGCGTGTACGACCCGGACCATGAGCAAACTCCAGGCCGCAAGAATGTGGATTTTTTCCTCAATGCAAAGTCGCAGGCATGGTGGCACTTACGGACCAAGTTCCAAGCCACGTACCGCGCCGTGGTGCAAGGGGTGCGGCCGTTCGATGCGGATGCACTCATCTCCATACCGGCGGAGTTGCCGGAGCTCAATGACCTGATGGTGGAGCTGTCGCAGCCGGTGTTCAGCCTCAATCAAAGCGGAAAAATTGTCATCGACAAGCACGCGGGCGGCCGCTCGCCGGATCGGGCGGACGCGCTGATGATCGCGTTTCAGCCGGGAACGGCGTGGTTTGAAATGTGGATGAAGCTTTAGAGGGCACCATGTTGAATCTTTTCACAAGCCAACAGCGCCAAAGCCGCGCCCTGCGGCGCGCCTGGGCCTCCGTGCACCACCAGGCCGTGCAGACGCTCGCGCTCTCCGGTCCGCAGGTCACAGCCCTCGCCACGCAGGCGAACGAGGCGGAGGCGCTCGCGTTGTCCAATTTGGAGCGCGCGTTCCTGGAGTACGCCGCCCAGCTCAAAACGCTCGCCGCAATGTGCGAGGAAGCCGCCGGGCATTTGAACACGGGACTGGCGCAGCGGGAGGCGCCCACACATGGCCGCTGAAACCATTCGCTCCTTCCTCGTCTCGCTCGGGTTCAAGACCGACGAGCCCACACTGAAGAAGTTCCAGGATTCAATTCAAACCGCCACGTTCAAAGCCAAATTGCTGGCGGACGGCATCGAGGGCGCAGCCAAGGCGATTGTCGAGCATATCCGCGGCGTCGCGAAGGACCTCTCGAATCTGTACTTCGCTTCCGTGCGGATCGGTACGTCCGCTTCAAGCCTGAAGGCCCTCACGCAAGCCTCGCAGGACTTCGGCGTTTCCGCGGAAGAAGCCGTCGGCAACATGGAGGCCCTAGCGCAGATACTGCGCACGAACCCCGGCAAGGAAGCATATTTGAATAACCTGGGGGTGAAGACCCGCCAGGCGAATGGCGAATTGCGCGATACCCAGGACATCATGAATGATCTGGGGCCGGTGCTGGCGAAATTCCCGGGGTTCCTGCAACAGCGATTTGCGGACTTGTTTGGAATGACCTACAAGTTCCGGCGGATGATTACCGATCCGGGATTTCAGCAGGACCTGGAGAAACACAAAAAGCTGCTGGGTGAGGGGTACGACGAAGCCGCGCGCAAAGCGACGGAGCTGACGCAGCGCATGCGCGAGTTTCAGGACCGCTGGGACGGACTTAAAACGCGGATGGAGGGGCGGCTGTTCGGGCCGCTGCTGGACGAAGCAGAAAAAGTTGACCAGTGGTTCGGACAACACGAGGAGCAAATCGAACACTTCATGGAAACCATGATCAAGGTGGTGGAGTTGACCGCCCGGATCGTGATCGGCATCACCAAGCAGACAATCGCCGGCTTGGAAGCGATATACAGCGGGTTCGAGAAAACCGGCAAGCGCATTGAGGAAGCCCTACCGCGCAGCCTTCAGGACTCAATCGGCGCCGCGATGCACTGGCTCATTGACGAAGCCCCCGCCGACACCATCATCGGCGGCATTCGCGACGCGTTCCGCAAGCCCGCGGCCACCGGCAAGCCCTCCAATAGCGCCTCATTCGGCCTTGCGATTCACAATCCGGGGAACCTCAAGTACGCCGGCCAGCCCGGGGCCATCCGCGCGGGTGGCAGCCCGGAGCAGCGGCAATTCGCGTCTTTCGGCACCGACCAGGAAGGGCTGCGGGCCCTCGCGCGGCAGCTGGAGCTGGATTTCGGCCGCGGCCGCACCAATATCACTTCGCTGCTGTCGAAGTACGCGCCGGCCGGCGACAACGACCTGCCCGCGTACATCGCCGCCGTCTCGCAGCAGATGCACCGCGGCGCCAACGCAAGCCTCGATCTACACGACCCGGCGGTGCTCACCGCAATGATGAATGCAATCATCCAGCACGAGCACAATGCCAACCCCTACAGCGCGGCGATGGTCCGGGGGGCGGCGGACAGTGCCGTGCTTGGCGGCAACGTCACCGTGCACCAATCCGTGCAGGTGCGCATTGACGGCAGCAAGGACCCCGCCGCCACCAAGCAGGTGGTGCTGGAGACGCTGTCAGACATCAACCGCCGGGCCGTGCGGTCCCTGCAGCCGACCACACAGTGAGTGCGAAATTCTTAAGGGTGGCCTGAGTGGCTATCGGCAATCCTCGGTTCCTGTTACGACGCTGGAATCCGCGCTGGACCCTCCTTCCTCGCGCTGACGGCGCAGGAGGATACGCTGGAGCTGCAGGATGAAGTGGAGTGGCCATCGCGCTACCCAAGGCCACACGAACCGTGTGATAATTCCCCGACGAATCGCTCAGAGTAGGGACACCGGGACCAAAAAGCGAAATACGAGCGTGAGCCGATTCATTGCAATGCCCGCCGACTGCGGTTGAACCGGCCATGGTCGCCAAAGGCACTGCGCTCCCGCGAAGAATCGAGCCGGATGCTATATTCGAGGCGTTATTCGAGATTCGCTTCGACGCTGTCTTTCCTTTGCCGGAGGTTTTGTTCGGTCGGTTCTCGGAACTCCCTGAATTGCGCGGCTTTAATCAGCAGCGCCGATTGCCGGCGTATGACATGCCTGCGCAGTTCCGAGACGGCGACCCCAACTTGCGTTTTGTGCCCGTCCTCGAATTGGCGTCTCAAGACCCCAAGCGCGCCATCCGTATCGGTGGCCATGTGCTGTCTTACCATGTCCTTGCCCCGTATCCCGGATGGGATGCGTTCGAGCGAGAGCTACATAATGCGATAGACGGCCTCTTCAGTAAGACCGAAGGCTTGGTGGTGAATCGGTTGGGGCTTCGCTACATCAACGCTCTTTCACCCAGCAAGCATGGAATTAATTCGCTCGCGGACCTCGATCTCAAAATCGAGGCTTCGCAAGAGCGTATAACTCAGCGAGCGACACTCTGGTTTGTCAAGCAAGCGGATGACGGAACATTTTGCAAAGTCTCGGTCGCGACGCGCGACTTTGTGCAAGGCGATTTTCCCGCAGATGTAATAGCGGTGATCGATGTGGACGTTTTTACGCCGCCTGAGTTCCAGACCAATGCTGCGGGTGATGTGAAGGGATGGCTCGGGCGCGCGCGGGGAGTGAAGAATGAAGCGTTCTTGGGGCTTCTCTCTGGCGACACACTCAAAAGGTTAGGGAGCAATTAGTTGAACACGACGACAAGCGGTAGCCTCAGCGCCTTCATCAGCAACGAAGGGTCGGCATTTCAGTCTTCTAGCTTGGAAATGCCGCTGGCTGCACCTTGGCTCGGCGACGTGCAACGACGCATCAACAACTCCGTGGGTCTGGACACGGCGCCACGAGACGGACGTTGGTTGCCGAAGACCGTGGTAGCGGCCGCCAACAGCTTCTTTCAGGCGACATCAGACTTATTGCCCGCGGAGCCATACCTGTACAGCTCGGCCCAAGGTGATCTTGTTGCAGAGTTCCAGAGGACGGATGCGCCAATGACCTTGATCGTCTCGAGTTCTTGCGTTGTTGCGCTCGCAGCCGTCGGGGACCAAGCGCTCAAATTCACCATACCCATCACTAAAACTCCGCCGGACGCGCTCCGCGCCGAGATGGCTAAAATCACGGCGATAGTACGAGCGAAGCTGCATGCCTCGCTGGACGCCAGAAGATAATCAACCTGTCGGTCCGAATGAGCATATCGGTCGTCGGTTGTTCGACGAGCCGAAGCTCTTCGGCGCCTCAGATCAGAATCCCCTGGACGGACTGCAGTTGGACAACTTTGAACCAACGAATGACAATGGATTGTCGCTGGACCGAGTGGGAGTTGGTTGCTTCAACAAGCAGGTCCGAAAATATTTGACGCCCAGAGCTGACAATGCCGGTAAACGCGGTCACACAACCAAGACGTTCCACGGGTGGTTGACACTGCCGGCGAAACGGCTGATGCACCCAATGCGGGACGTCAAGTGGGATATTGTGGCATCGCCCGATCGGGGGCCGCCGGCCGAAGATGGCGGAAACAAACCCTGGTCGGATGACAACCTTCTGCAGAACCAGTATCACGCGCACATACCTGTTCCTTGCGCCGGCGAAAAGCCATCCAACGATGAGCGGTCGCTGTTTGCGTTCCGACTAAGAGAGGTTTTCGTCAAAGCGGGCGATAGGCATCTTGCGCCCGCTGCGATTGCAATCACCGATGTCCGCAAGCCGGGTGATGGCGGTTGATAGATCGCAGCCGCGCGGGGAGCGTTCTACGGCGGTGCGCGGTGCGTGCTGAAGGTGCTGGATTACCTCGTCGAGCGCGGCGACTTGGAGGAGCTGCAGCGCGTCATCCGCCGCCACGGCCGCACGATCCGGGTGCTACAGGGTCAGGTGCCGCGCATTCGGCGGCACTGATGGCGTAGGCCGGTGAATCGCGCTCCGCGCGTGCGATGCTCATCAACATCACCTTCGCCTGATCTTCCTTCGTCGCCGCACCGATGAAAGCCACCCAGCGGCTTCGCGCCGTGTAAACCTCAATCCGATTGCCCTCTACATCGCGGTAATGGCCGAATACCAAACGGCCATCCACGACCGCCACCAGCTCGGTGCCTGTTTCGGGTTCCATGCGTCGTATTTTTGTCAGATCTAGACCGAGCCGTAAGCGCGGCAAGATGCGTGCCTAGTTGCGAACCCGCCAGTCAGGATATCGCTGGAGCGCGGCGGCGACGTTCAACAGTCGTTCACGCCATATTCCGGCAATCAGTCGAGTAGGATCGTCTGCATGATGACACCACGGAATCAGTGCCCCGTATGCGGGACCAGGCTGAGTCGAACTCCACCGATCTCACAAACAGTTGAAGTAGAGTGCAGTAGATGTGGCACGTTTTGCTTGACGGGGACTGCCGGCAGCGTGCTCCCATCGAAGATTGAATCCGGCGAAATAGATAGATCGGTCCTAAGCCACGCCATCCGGCGCAGAGTCGAGTTGTCGCAAAATGAACGCATAACCTTCTTCGAGTCCGATCTGCAGCCGTATATCGGAAAGCATATATTGCCGACTCCCCACGAACAGCTCGACAACCTCATCCTTTGGATAGGGCGCAACCAACACACCTGCGGGGAATGGGCCTCTACCACAGTCCCACGTCTGGGAGCTGTCGCTGGCTCAAACATCGGCGATGGAAGCCGCGAAGAACCTGATCTAAATTGGATTCTGGCTCATGCAAGAGCGGAAGGCGACGCATGTTTATTCAAATTCCGTCCCAACGCCAACAGCACAGGCATTGAACTTCAGCTCACGATGAAAGGCTGGACCTACTTCGCGGAGTTAAGTCGGCGGGTGGTTGCGAGTCGTACCGCCTTTATGGCCATGAAGTTCAACGAACCGACGATGGATCGGATTCTGACAAGCTGCTTCAAACCAGCAGCGGAGCGCGCCGGGTTTACATTGCGACCGGTTAACGAAAATCAGCCCGCTGGGCTCATTGACGACCAAATCCGCGCTGCGATTCGGACGGCGAGGTTTATCGTCGCGGACCTCTCGCACGAAAGCAATGGCGCGTATTTCGAGGCCGGATTCGCGGAGGGGCTGGGGCTGCCCGTGATCTACACGTGCGAAGCACAGAAATTCTTGGCAAACCAGACACACTTCGATACGAACCACATGCACACCATCACATGGAGCGAAGACAAACTCGAGGAGGCTGGGCGGCAGCTCACTGCCATGATTCGCAATACGCTGCCGGGCGAAGCGAAGATGACGGATATTGACGGTTAAGGGCCTGCCTCGCGGATGAGGAGTTGCCTTCCATGATGACGCAAGAAGAAGCGCGACGGCTTATTCTCATCGAATGGCACCGGCTGCCGCTTGAAGAGCGGAGCACCGAAAGCCAAGCTGCTGAGTTTGCGCTTAAAGTATTCAGCAAGTACGACTTCCGATGCGCCGGTGACCCGTACCAGACTGTAAAAGGTTGGTTGCTACGGGACCAGAATCTGCGGGGCGGAGTGATGTAGCAAAACAATGCGGCGCAAGCGCTTAATAACTTTCCTCATCTGCGAGGCAATCGGGGTGATGCTTTTCTGGGCTGCGCACCTGGCGCCATGGAAGCCCAATCCCGTGATCCCATACTTCCTCTCGGCGGCCGGACTGGTGCTGTGCGTCGCCGGACTGGGCTGCCTCCGCTCAGCGCGCCGGATGTCCTATTCTGGCAGCGGCCAGTGGTTAGCTGGCGAGGGGCCGCCGCACATGGACGGGGGCGGCGGGCACAGCCATGGAGATTGCGGCGGCGGTCACGGAGGGGGCGATGGCGGATGCGGCGACGGGGGCGGGCACTGAATTGGGCCCGCCACAACCAAAACGCAACCACCCTGCTCCAACCGCCCCCCAACCCAGGCCAACTCAGCGCCGAGCGGATTTCAGTGGAATCAATGCGCTAGGGCTTCCTAGGTTGGGGCAGGGCGGGCTCCGGAACGCCTGAAAATCCGCGTGTCGGTGGTTCGATTCCGCCCCTGGCCATATTTAAGATCAGCAACTTACGTTGACGGGACATCGGGCGATCAGGCCGATGTTTCCATTTTGTTTCCAATGCTCGCGATTCGCCAGGGTGCCGAGCCTAAAATCGGTCAAAAAGCGGCAGCGAAAGACTAAATGACCAAAGCGCGTCGTATCCTGGTTACGATCCTGGTAGTCACCCCAGCTTTCGCCGCGATTGTCGGTAAAGCAGTCCTCGAAGTCCTTCGGGGAAATGGAGCCGGCACCTACCAAAACGCTTATGGCATGGTAATCCACAACATCACCGTGGTTTCGTTTGCCGTGGCGCTCCTGTTGGCTTTTATCATCGCCGGGACGATAGGTTGGTGGCAAAGGCGAGATGACCGATCGATAAACCGCGTCCTCGGCCACGCGAGGAAAAAGCGCGGAGGTAAGTCTACCTAAGTACCTTGGATCATCCGCCCGTTGTCTCCGAATCGCTTTCATGTGTACGTTCTCGCGCGAGTCCGGTGCGCGAACTGACTGTCCCCGTTCGTTAATCCTCAAATTGCTAATTTTGGGCATCTTCCGCCAGAGCAATTTTCGAGATGCGTTCGAGTCCGCTATTCGCATCGGACAGAACGGCAAGGCCATGGCCGAATCGCCTAAGCAGCTTTTCCGTGGACCGCAGCACAATTTCGCTCATAGTGAGTGTGCACGGCCTCTCATAGTGGTGCTGGTGTTTGCTAATCTCTCTCTGCTGCGTCACCCAAGCTTGTTCATCATCCCAGTCGAGATATCGGCTTTGCAGGGTGGAAACATTGTTGTGTACTTCTGCGCTCAGAAAGGCATAGAGAGACTCATATTCATTGGTCAGGCCTGCGCGTTCAAAACGCTCTTCAATACCGAGCGATTCCACGCCTTTCGCGCGCAACTTTTCTTGGGAATACTGACGACGACCGACCGTAAAAACCTCGGCTTCGCTAAGTTTCCGTAGCACCGGGTTATGTCCCCGCCGTGCGTCGCACTTGAGGACCGCGATGTCCGGTCCCTCACTTTGCGGGGTATCCGCCGAGCCTGCTCCCGGATCTGGATGATCTGGGCTCGTCACACTGTTTGCCGGCACTAAGGGAGCCATCGAGGCTCCGCGCCGAGCAGAACCCGCGGTGGCAGAACTGGCCAGCATTTAACGCCGCCTTGGCGTTCTTCCAAACCCTGCAGTGCGCCGCACCGCAAAGCGAAACGACGGTTCGCAGCCCTCTGCTGCACGCGCACTGAAAATCTAACTGACCTTCCGCTGGTCCAGACCCTGTGCGGTGGGCTGTGGGGCTTGCATACTGAAATCACAAGCTTACGGTATTTGCCTTGAAGCGGCATTCAATGAGATTCCACTCACACTTTGTTGGACGAGTTCTTTCCATAATGTCAAGCCCGGGGCAGTCTCAATTCTTCAACGGACCTGACCGATTATGGTCCGTGCGTTTGCCACCCAATTGACGCTCTGACAAATGAATATGCGTATTGGCTCCCACCCGAAACGGCCGAGTGAGTGGCAGTCGTGCCGTGTGCGGTCGTTTAGGATAATGCTATGAACGGCCTTGCGAGGTCCTTGGTCCAGCGCAGCACATGGATTGCTCTTTTGCTGGGCCTCGTGAGTACTGGTTGGGCGGAAGGTCCTTCCGAATATCAGGTAAAGGCTGTCTTTCTCTTCAACTTCACGCAGTTCGTCGAATGGCCTGCTCAGGCATTTGCGAGCGCAAATGCCCCGTTCGTCATCGGCATTCTAGGCAAGGATCCATTCGGTTCGCAGATTGACAATGTGGTTCGCAATGAATCCGTTGACAAGCACCCGCTCGTCATCGAGCGTTATCGAACACTCGACGAAATGCGCGATTGCAATATTCTGTTCATCGAGGAAGAACAGACGGGCGAGCTGCAACACATTCTCGCGGCGCTTAAGGGACGCAGCGTTCTGACAGTCACCGATTCGGAAGGTGGTGATCAACAAGGGGTCATGATTTACCTCGTGACGCAAAAGAACCGCATTCGCCTGCGCATCAACGTGGCGGCTGCGAAGTCGAGCAACTTGATTATCAGCTCCAAGCTGCTGCGCCCCGCCGAGATCGTCGGTGGGGAGGGGTAGTCAATGAGTACCAACCGCACGCCGATTCGACGCGCACTCATGGGAATCATCCTGCTAACCAGTGGAACCGCGATGCTGACGACGTCGGGCGCATTTTGCGCCTTTGAATATATTTCGTATCGTCAGCAGGCACTGCACAATCTGGCAACGCTTGGCGAGGCCATCGCCGCCAATAGCACCGCTGCTCTAGCGTTTGCGAACGCGGATGATGCCGCCGAAGTGCTGTCAGCGCTAAAGGCGGAGCCGCACATCGTCGAAGCTTCGCTGTACACCCGCGGCGGTGGTCTATTTGCATCCTATCCGGCGACGGTGGCGCGGAGCGCCGGGGGCGGGGCGTTCCGTGATGGTTATCAATTTCGGGACGGTTATTTGATCGGGGTCCAGCCGGTCGTGCAGGGTACGCGACGGATGGGAACGTTGTATCTGAAGGAAGATCTCGGGGCTATTTACGACAGCATCCGCAGTTTTGCACTTATTGCCTTTCTTGTGATGGGAGTCTCCTGGCTCATTGCCTATCTGATTTCCACGCGACTACAAAGGCAGATCTCGCTGCCAATTCTGGCGCTTGCGCGCACCGCCAGCGCGATATCGGAAAAGCGTGACTATACGGTACGTGCGCCGCCCTCTCCAGGGTACGAATTGGGCTTACTCACCGATTCGTTCAATCACATGTTAGAGCAGGTCGAAGGCGCGCAGGAGAAGCTCAGCAGTCAGCTGGGCCGCCTCGATCTGCTGCATCGGATCACGCGTGCGATTGGAGAGCGACAGGATCCACCGAGCATCTTCCAAGTTGTGCTGGGCAGTCTTGAGCAGGAGATGCCGATCGAATTTGGTTGTATCTGTCTGTTCGATGCGGCGCTGGACGCCACGGGTCTGCGGGTTGTCACCATTGGTGCTCGAAGTCTCGAGCGTGCGCCCGTACTTGAGATTGAATCCCAGCAGCGCATCGGGATTGACCGGAATGGGCTGGCGCGCTGTGTTAACGGCGAGTTGGTGTACGAGCCGGATGTCCATAGCATCGCGTTTGATTTCCCGCAGCGCTTCGCCCGGGCCGGTCTGTTGTCCTTGGTGCTGGCTCCGTTGCTGGCCGAACGGCGCGTCTTCGGTGTTCTCATCGTGGCGCGCCCAGCACCCGAGGCCTTCAGCAGTGCCGAATGTGAATTCCTGCGGCAGCTGAGTGGACATGTCGCCCTGGCATCGAACCAGGCGCAACTGCACGGGGCACTGCAGCAGGCGTACGATGACTTGCGGCAATCTCAACAAACCGTGCTGCAGCAGGAGCGATTGCGCGCTCTTGGACAGATGGCCAGCGGCATCGCCCATGACATCAACAATGCGATCTCCCCGATCGCGCTCTATACCGAATCGCTTCTTGAACGCGAGCCGGGCCTGAGCGAGCGAACGCGCAGCTATCTGCTCACCATGCAGCTGGCGATCGAGGATGTGGCTGAAACCGTGGCCCGCATGCGCGAATTCTATCGCTCTCGTGAGCCCGAGCTGCTGCTTTCCAGAGTCTCGCTCAACCGTCTGGTCGAACAGGTCGTCGAACTGACACGTGCCCGCTGGAGCGACCTGCCTCTGCAGAAGGGGATCGTGATTCGCTTGCAGACGGAACTTGCTGGGGATCTTGCGGATATCATGGGCTCGGAACCCGAGATCCGCGATGCGCTGACGAATCTAGTGTTCAACGCAGTGGATGCTATGCCGGAGGGAGGAACACTGACGCTTCGGACTGCCTGCCGACTCGTGACGTTCCGTCCCGGGGACGAGCCGGTCGCGTACGCACACGCCGAGGTGGTGGATACCGGTCTTGGGATGGATGAGGAGACACGGCGGCGCTGCCTTGAGCCGTTCTACACGACAAAGGGCGACCGCGGCACGGGCCTGGGCCTTGCGATGGTCTACGGTATGGTGCAACGACACAGCGCCGAGCTGGAGATCGAAAGTCAACCGGGTAGCGGAACCACAGTGCGATTGTCCTTCGCCGTGGCCCAGACATCCGTATCGGCTCCGGAGTCACATGCGCTCATCGGGCCGTCGGTGCCGTTGCGGATTCTCGTCGTTGATGACGATCCCCTTCTATTCAAATTGCTGCGGGAGGTTCTCACCCAAGAAGGTCATGACATCACGGTCGCCGATGGCGGTCAGAAGGGTATTGATGTTTTCATGGCGGCCATTCGGAGTCCGAGCCCGTTCTCCCTGGTCATCACCGATCTCGGCATGCCCTACGTGGATGGCCGCAAGGTGGCAGCGGCCGTGAAGGCTGCCTCACCGGAAACCCCGGTGGTTATGTTGACCGGATGGGGCCGACGCTTGCTTGCGGACAATGACATTCCAGCACATGTGGATCGTGTTCTGAGCAAGCCGCCCAAACTGGCTGAACTGCGCAGCGCACTTGCCGAGTTGACGAATCCGACGACGGAGCGGGTAGCCTCGGAGGCGTCATGACAGCTGCAGCGATCGCACGGATACTCGTCGTCGACGATGAAAAGGCCCTCATGACGGCGCTCTGCAACACACTCGAACGCGAAGGCTACGCCACCACCGGATACACCTCGGCACGCAGTGCCCTGGCACACTTGGCTGAACGCCAGTATGACCTCCTGCTAACCGATCTCATGATGCCGGAAATGGATGGCATTGCCCTGCTCCGGGAGGCGCAAGTGATCGATGGTGACCTGGCAGCGGTGGTGATGACGGGGCACGGCACAATTGACACCGCGGTGAAGGCCTTGAAGACCGGGGCGGTGGACTATGTGCTTAAGCCGTTCCGCCTCGACAATCTGCTCGCGGTGCTGGGTCGGGCGCTTGCGATGCGGCAACTGCAGACAGAAAACATCCGGTTGCGAGAAGCCGTGTCCATTTACGAACTGGCGAGAGCCATCAGCCATGGACTCGAGCACGATGAGATCGTTCAGCGCACACTTTGCGCGGCGCAGCAACAAAACAATGCACACAGCGTGTGTGTGCTGGTAACCGCCGCGGATCGCTGCAGTTTACGAGTCGCCACCGCGACCGACCGGGAGCTCATTTGGTCGAGCGATGCACCGATTGCGCTGACGTCCCCGATCGAAGCTTGGGTCGCCACGACCCGGGAGCAACTTGCGAATTGGGATGGGTCGAGTCCGGTGCCAGCTGTTACGGATCACCCCTTTACTGCTGTCTTGAAGGGAATCGCGATTCCTGTCGTATCCGGCGGCGACCTTCATGGGGTTCTTGGGTTCAATTCACGGACTCCGCAACACCCGTTGACGCCAGGTCAAATCAAGTCGTTGGATATTCTGGCCCGCACGGCGGCATCGGCATTCGAAGCGGAGTCGTTGCTCACAGAGCTACGCGGCATGAACCGGGAATTGGAACAGAGGGTCCTGGCACGCACCCGCGAGCTCGAAGTGAGCAACGCCGACCTGGAGTCTTTCTCTTACTCCGTGTCGCATGACCTGCGTGCACCGTTGCATGCGATCGATGGCTTCTGCCAGATCTTTCTGGCGGATCACGGAACCGGCCTTTCCGCCGAGGGCCGTGGATTACTCGACAAGGTGTGCGCGGGAGTGACCCGCATGCACCGACTGATCGACGACTTGTTGCATCTCGCCCGCTTCAGTCGCCAGCCACTGGAAACGCAACGAGTAGGGGTGAGGGCTCTCGTTCGCAGAGTTGCAGCCCAGCTGGAGCACCAAATAGGCAGTCGGGACGTGCAGCTCACCGTGCGCGACCTGCCGGACTGTCTCGGAGACGAGTCGTTACTGGAGCATGTGTTCACCAATCTCTTGTCCAACGCCTACAAGTTTACGCAGGGGCGGGCGTCTGCTCGCATCACCGTCGACGCATTTCTACAGGGAGCTGAGCAGGTCTATCTGGTGCGGGACAACGGCGTGGGATTCGACATGAAGTACGCCGATAAGCTTTTCGGCGTCTTCCAACGCCTGCACTCCCAGGCAGATTTTGCCGGCACGGGGATTGGCCTCTCCATCGTGCAGCGCATTGTCACGCGACATGGCGGGCGCGTCTGGGCCGAGAGCCGTTTGCAGGAAGGAACGACGGTGTATTTCAGCCTTCCTCGCACCGCAGAGGCGCAGGCGGCCTGAGCGCGCGGCCGAATTCGGGCAGCGACGGTGCCCGATTATGGTGCGCTGCATTAGACCCTTCGCACGGCTCTATATCGTTCTTACGACGGATCTTGTGGTTTCGCGACGGATCCTGTGACGCGAGCCTCGTTCGCGTCTGGTTCTCGGGGGGTGTAATAGGCAAATGACTGCCTCGCCAATTCCTCAGTTCGACATCGCTTCACAGCGACATGAGCCGTCGCCGGCGAGGGCACTCGAGCGCATCGAAGAGGCCACGGATCTGCGCCGGGAACTAGAGCTTCGCAATTGGGCGCTGCATACCGCGACAGCGCATTTCATGATCACCGACTTGGGCCGGGAAGGTTGGCCGATCCTGTTCGTCAATCGCGCACTTGCCCAGGATTATGGTTACGACCCCGAGGAGCTCATTGGACGAAGTCCGGCAATCCTGCTGGAACCGGCGGGCAGTGCGGGGATCCTTGCGGAGATCATGGAGGCGATGCGGGCCGGCGCCTCGGTACGCCGCGAGCTGCGGGCGCGTCGTAAGGATGGCTCGAGTTTCTGGACCGGCGTATCACTTACGCCCATGCGCAATCGGGCAGGGCTTACCACGCATTACGTCTCCATCGGAGCCGACATCACCGCGCGTCTTGCCGAAGCTGAAACCCAGGCGCGCCTGCAACGGCAGCTCTTTGAGGAAATGCAGGAACGCGAGCGCATGGCCATCAAGCTGCGCTTTGCACAGAAGCTCGAATCTGTTGGTCGCCTCGCCGCCGGCATCGCACATGAGATCAATACACCGATTCAATACGTGGGCGATAGCATCCGCTTTCTCCAGGATGCAATGGGGGAGATCGATGCGCTGCTTCAATTGCATCGCGGGCTCCTCAGCAGCGTGGCGCCAGATGCTGCATTGGAGCATGCCCGGATCGATCTTCTCCAGGCAGAGGAGAAAGCCGACCTCGCTTTTTTGCGGACGGAGGTTCCCAAGGCCTTCGAGCGCACCCTGGACGGTGTCGCGCGCGTGACCGACATCGTGCGCGCGATGAAGGAATTCGCACATCCGGATGCCAAAGAGCACGCCTATTCCGACCTGAATCATGCCATCGAGACGACTCTGGTAGTGGCTCGCAGCGAGTACAAGTATTGCGCGGCCGTCGAGACGCAATACTCGTCGCTGCCGGAGGTCATGTGTAATGCTGGCGAGCTCAACCAGGTTTTCCTCAACCTAATCATCAACGCCGCGCACGCCATCGAGGAATCCGGGAAAGATGCCACATCCGGGCGAATCCGGATCTCGACGGGCATCGAGCAGGACCTCGCTTTGATCGAGATCGCCGATAACGGCTGCGGCATCCCGGCTGCGAATCTGGAGAGGATCTTCGACCCCTTTTTCACGACGAAGGAGGTCGGTCGAGGAACCGGACAGGGTCTGGCTATCGCCCGCGCCATTGTGGTCGAAAAACATGGCGGCAGCATCGACATCGAAAGTATCCCGGGCAGCGGGTCACGCTTCATTCTGAAGCTTCCTATCAGCGGACGAGCGCGTGAGCCTAGCGCATGAGGTGCATCCTATTCGTCGATGATGATCTTCCCTTGCTGGAGGCTCTACGCCTGCGTCTGCGTCGTATGAACGACAAATGGGAGATGACATTCGTGGACAGTGGCGCAGGCGCCCTGGCCGAGCTCGAGCGCCGTCCCTACGAGGTGATCGTCTCGGACATGCGGATGCCGGGCATGGACGGCGCCGAACTGCTACGCAAGGTGAGCGAGCGTTGGCCACACATCGTGCGGATCGTCCTGTCCGGGTACTCCGATTTGCAGCAGACGATTCGCCTCGTGCCACTTGCGCATCAATATCTCTGCAAGCCTTGCGAACCGCTGCACCTCGAGAACACAGTCGAGCGTTGCTTCGAGCTGCAGGAGCTGCTGCGCGCTCCCGGGCTGCGCGCACTTGTCGGTCGCATCCGACAATTGCCCTCGATGCCGGCGACCTTCGCAAAGCTGCAGACTGCAATGGAGGACGAAAACGCCTCCGTGCATGACATCGCGCACATTGTGTCGTCCGACAGCGTGATTGCCGCGAAAGTGTTGCAGATCGTCAATTCCGCATTCTTCCGTCTTGCCCGTCCGATGACCAATGTCGATCAGGCGATCAATTATCTGGGGTTCAACGCCGTGCGCAATCTGGCAATCTCTGCGGAGGTGTTCACGCGATGGTCCAAGGCTCAAGCCGCTCTTGTGGATCTTGAGCAGCTGCAACAGCACGTTCTTAGCGTGGCTACCGTTACTCAGGCGTTAACCGATAAAGGCCCGGTCGCCGACGACGCCCTGCTCTGTGCGCTGTTGCACGACATCGGTTACTGGGTGCTGATCCAGGAATGTCCCAAAGAGCTTGGACAGGCGATCTCGATGGCTATTGCGGATCATATTCCGCTGCATGAAGCTGAGCAACGAGTCATCGGGTCAACACACGCGCAGATCGGTGCCTATCTGCTTGGTATCTGGGGGCTGCCGTATCCGATCGTGGAGGCCGTCGCCCATCATCATGCGCCGCAAGGTGTTCGGCAGACCGGTTTTGACGCGTTAGCTGCGCTGGCGGTGGCAAGCGCACTCGCACCGGTGGATGATGCCGAAGCGTTTGCGCAAGGGGTGTGCCCCGATGCGAAAGTGGGCCCTGCGTATCTCGAGTCCGTCGCGGCGCCATTCCAATGGAGTGAACTTGAGCGGCGGGCTGCTAAGTGCCTCGCGAGCGAAAAGGCGCTGACATGAACGCTCAGAAGATGCTTCGCGTGTTGTGCGTGGACGACGAGCCGCGGGTCGTAGAGTCCTTGGCACTTGGTCTGCGGAAGCAGTACGAGGTGCATACGGCCCTTAGCGGCGCTGAAGCACTCAGCAAACTTCAGGAACTCAAGGGAGTCGCCGTTGTCGTCTCCGACATGCGCATGCCAGGAATGGACGGCGCGACGCTGCTGCAGCGGGTTCGACAGACGTATCCCGACACTTCGAGAATCCTGCTGACCGGCGAAGCGGGGCGGGATGTGCCGGTTCTGGCGATCAACAAGGGTCAGATCCTGCGGTTTCTGACCAAACCCTGTTCCGCCGAGGATCTGCGGGCCGCCATCGAAGCGGGGGTAGCTCAGTACCGCGTGCTCACTGCCGAGAAGGCGGTGCTGCAGGAGACGCTTCTCGGGCTGATTGCGGCGCTGATCGACGTCCTGGCCATGACGAACCCGGTCGCCTTTGGTCGGGCGCGGCGCGTGCAGAGGCAGGCAATGGGTTTCGCGGCGACTCTTGGCTACGGGGAGTTTTGGCAGTTGGAGGCGGCGGCGATGTTGTCCCAGATCGGCTACATCTCTCTCCCCGTGGAGCTTGCCGAGAAGGTGTATTACGGTGAGCAGCTCACTCCAGAGGAGAAAATTCTCGCGAGCGCAGTCCAAAAGGTGGGCGCTCAGCTTCTCGACCATGTGCCGCGACTTGAACCGGTGATGCAGATTCTTGCAGCGCTGCGCGCCACCGACGAGCAGGTCAGCCGGCTGGGTGATGGGACGATTGGGCTTGCGGCGCGCATTCTGGGGTTGACGCTCGAATACGACACGCTGGCGATTCGAGGTGCGACCCCGGATGTAGCGACTCAGACGCTCCGCGCTCGCGCGGCTCGATACGGCGCCTCAATGCTCGAGAAGTTTGCGGAGCACGTGGGGGCGCGGACGGCAGGCGGAGATGTGCGGGAAATGAGCCTGAAGATGGTTCGCCCCGGAATGACCATTTTGCAGGATGTGCGCACGCACATGGGTACTTTGTTGGTACCGCGCGGATTTGAGGTGACGGAGCGATTCCTCGAGCGCATCGTTAACTTTGGAACCGAGGTGCTCGATGAGCAGATTCCGGTTCTAGTGCCGGGTACGCCCAAATGACCGCGCAGGGCGCTGCGCCGGAAGCGGTCGAGGTGGATGTCCTATTGGTTGAGGACTCCGCGCCCGATGTCGAACTCGCCCTTCGACGTCTGCATGACGGCGGCTTTCGTTGCAGTTACCGCGTCGTGGCGGGCGAGTCGGCCCTGCGAGCGGCGCTGCAGGAACGCTCCCCGAGCTTCATCCTGTCCGATTTCAGCCTGCCAGGGTTTGATGGCCTGTCCGCTCTAACGATTGCCAGCGAAGTGGTACCCGACATACCGTTCATCTTTCTCTCCGGGACGCTTGGCGAGGAGCGCGCGATCGATGCCTTGCGACGTGGCGCGGTGGACTATGTCCTGAAGTCGAACCCGAAACGATTGGCGCCGGCTGTTCATCGCGCGCTGGCGGAGGCGCAGTTGCGCCGGGCGCGCCACACCGCAGAGCGCCGCGTGACTCGATTGACGGGCGTACTGCAGATGCTTTCGGGGATTAATACGGCGGTGGTGCGCATTCAGGAGCGGGACGCCCTTCTGAAGGAAGCCTGTCGTCTTGCCCAGCGTCTCGGGGGCTACCCCATGGCATTCATCGCGACAATCGATCCGACGACGCAGACTCCGCGACCCGTAGCAACGGCTGGGCTAGATACTACGGCGCTGGCGCAGCAGATGTTTACGAGCGCCAGCGCGGAGGAAATGGAAGCGAGCCTCATGGGGCGGGCGATGCGCAGTGGCGAGACGGTTCTTTGCGATGACATTGCGAACTCGACACAGCTGGTTGCGGGTCGGGCTGCTTTTCTCAGCGCGGGAATCCACTCGCTCTGCTGCCTACCTCTCACGGTGGATGGCACCCCAGTCGGTGCGTTTTTATTCGGGTCGTTCGAGTCTGGGCTGATGAGCAATGAGGAGCTGAAACTTCTGCAGGAACTTGCAGCCAACCTATCCTTTGCGCTGCAGTATCTGCACAAGAAGGATGCCGCGCACTTCCTGGCGTATTTCGATCCACTAACAGGCCTGGCCAAGCGCGCCTTGTTCTGCGAGCGTCTCGGGCGTTTGCTGGTGCGCGGTGCAGCTCGTCTGCCTCGTCTTGCCGTGACGGTATTCGATATCGACCATCTAAGCGTCGTCAACGATTCCTTCGGGCGCCACGTCGGTGACGGGCTACTGCAGTGTGTGGCGGATCGGCTCAAAACGCGCTTCTTCGATACAGAACGTCTTGCACATTTGGGCGGCGGCACGTTCGTGACGGTCGAGGCACTGGGTGAACAGTCGGACAACGATCTGCACGAACTGCACGAAGCCATTACCAAGCTTTTCGATATCCCCTTTGCAATCGAAGGTCATGAGATCGCCGTTACGGTCAAATGCGGCCTAGCCTCTTATCCTGAAAATGGTCGCGAGCCCAATGAGCTGGTGCAGAATGCCGAAGCTGCGCTGAAGGAGGCGAAGACTTCAGGGGAGAAATATCTCCATCATCGACTTGAGATGAACTCGGCGCTGGCTGAGCGCGTCAGAATGGAAGCGCGGCTGCGCACGGCGCTGCAATGCGAACAGTTCGAATTGCATTACCAACCGAAGATCGATCTGCGGACCGGCAGGATTCACAGCGCCGAGGCGCTCCTGCGTTGGCGGGATCCGGAGCATGGATTGATTGCTCCGGGGATGTTCTTGCCCATTGTCGAATCGGCTGGCCTTATGCCGGCGGTTAGCGCCTGGGTGCTGCGACGGGCCGCGAGCGATTGTGAGCATCTGCGCGTTACCGGCGCGGCACCGGTGCGAATCGCCGTGAACGTCACGCCGCCCGAGCTGCGTCGCCGGGGTTTTGTGCAGGAGATGCTCGAGGTGATCGGTGCGTTGGCCAGTGAGAGTGACTGGGGCATCGATCTTGAGGTAACCGAGGGCGCGCTGTTCGGGGATGCCGCGTCCTGCGTCCATGCCTTGCGATTGCTGCGGTCATCGGGAGTGCGGATCGCCATCGATGACTTCGGAACTGGCTATTCTTCGCTGAGCCGGCTCGCGGAATTGCCCATCGACAGTCTGAAGATCGATCGGGCCTTCGTCCAACGAGTGCCGGCAGATCACGGAAGTTGTACCCTCGCGACGACGATTATCGAGCTGGCACACGCATTCGGGATGACGACGGTCGCGGAGGGCGTCGAAACACAGGAGCAGCTTGATTATCTCGTAAGCTGCGGGTGTGACGAGTCACAGGGATTCCTGCACAGCCGGGCTGTTCCCCTGGCGGGTTTCGAGCAATTGCTTGCAAGTGTCGCGGCAAGTGCCGTGCGTACACCCACGCGAGGCGCGCTCGAGCGCGACCGGTCGACCTCCGGCGGTCGTCACCATCGACGATAGATGCACCGCAGCATCACCTTCCCACTAACCCCCGGCGACTCCTGAATTGGCGATTTCGGATCGAGAACGCCTCTCACCAACGCCTGCAGCCGACGGTAAAGCGCGTTGAGTTCGCGACATAACCCTAAAGACGCATGGAAATCAGCCGTTATCAATGCATGGTAACACGGATGAAATCTGCCAGACGAACGGCCACCTCGATAGTGGGGATGTTGGCCGCCCTCCTGACGTTGCTACTGCCCCTGACCGCATTGGCGGCTTCCGATGCCAGTACGGTCACCGCCACCGAGGACCTGAAGAAACTCAGCATCGAGGAGCTCCTGAACATGGAGGTCACCTCCGTCTCCAAGGCATCGCAACCCTTGAGCGATGCCGCCGCGGCCATTTACGTCATCACGCATGAGGATATCGTCCGCTCCGGGGCGAGGAGCCTGCCTGAAATGTTGCGCTTGGCGCCCAACCTGCAGGTGGCTCAGACGAGCGCCAACAGCTATGTCATCACCGCTCGCGGATTCAGCGGTAACGCTGCTGACCAGAATCTACCGAACAAGCTCCTGGTACTGATCGATGGCCGCAGCGTCTACACGCAGCTGTATTCTGGTGTGTACTGGGACACTCAGGAAGTCATGGCAGCGGACATCGATCGCATCGAAGTGATCAGCGGGCCCGGCGCAACTCTGTGGGGCGCCAATGCTGTCAACGGCGTGATCAATGTCATCACCCGAAAGTCCGCCGACACGCAGGGCGGCCTCGTAGATGCGGACGGCGGCAATCTGGAACAGGGTGGCAGTGCCCGTTACGGCGGCCGTTTGAGCGAGGCTGCGACCTATCGTGTGTACGCCGACGGAGTGGAGCGCAGCTCGTTGGACCTCGCCAGCGGTGCGAGCAATCACGACAGATGGTCCAATTCCCAAGGTGGATTTCGCATCGACTGGGCCAAACTGGCCGATTCCCTAACTGTGCAAGGTGACGCCTACCACACCGTGGAGGATCAGCTGGGCGCTGCGGAACAGGACCTGAGCGGTTACAATCTCTTTACGCGCTGGCGGCATCAGCTCACCGGTGAATCCGCCCTGCAGTTTCAGGCTTATTACGATGAGACCCAGCGGTTCGCGGCCGACAGCGGCGCCGGTTTCGTCTTCCATACGTATGATTTCCAGTTGCAACACAATTTTGTGCTCGGCAATCGCCAAGAGATCGTCTGGGGCGCCGGCGATCGCGTCAGTCCCTATCGCATCACCAACACCCCGGTTTTCCTGTTCTCGCCCGACCGGCGCACGCTGAACCTTGCTAATCTTTTCGCCCAGGACACGATCTCACTCGGCAAGACGCTCAAAGTCATCCTCGGCACCAAGTTCGAGCATGACCCCTACACGACCGGCCTGATCCCGCTGCCTAGTGCACGGCTTTCCTGGAAAGTCAGCGAGGCGGCGCTCCTCTGGGCGGCCGTTTCCCGCGCGGTGCGCTCGCCCACGCCTTTCGATCGGGATGTGATCGAGAAAGTTGGCGCGACGGACTTTCTGACCGGAGGACCACAGTTCCGCCCGGAGAAGGTGACCGCCTATGAAACCGGCTATCGCGGCCAGTTAGGGCCTAAGACCTCGCTGTCGGTCTCCACGTTCTATCAGGTCTACGATGATCTGCGCAGCATCGAATTCACCCCAGGCACCTTCCTTCCCCTGCAATGGGGCAACGGGATGGAAGGACACACCTATGGCGTGGAGATATGGGGAAGCCGTCAACTGAACGAATGGTGGCGTCTGTCGGCTGGATTTAACACTCTGCACGAAGCCCTGCGCTTCAAGCCGGGCAGCAGCGGCAGCCTGGGGCTAGCCGGATTCCCGGGAATAGAACAGGCCGGCAGCGATCCGCCTCGCCAAGGCACCCTGCGATCCTCGATGAACCTGCCGGCACACTTGAGCCTCGATGCGGATCTGCGCTACGTTGCCGCGCGACCCGATCCCGTCACACCGCAATACTACGAATTGAACGCCCGGCTCGGCTGGATCCCGTGGGAGGCGCTAGAGCTCTCGCTCACCGGATCCAATCTTCTTCACGCCCGTCACATCGAGTATGCATCCCCACCCAATTCCGTCGAGATCGGCCGCGGCGTCCTCGCTGCCGCCCGTTGGCGCTTCTGAGATGCGCTTCCTCCGCAATCAGAATGAACTGCAGGGCGCCCTGGGGCTCGGCGTTCAAATGCAACTTCACCGGTCGCAGCCGCTCGACGACCCTGCACCCATCGTATCTGGCCGTGGTCCTTTTTGACGCTAGCGCCAACGCAGCATCTCCGCTCATCATCCCGGCCGTGGATCGGAGCGGAATCGGAACACTGACCCCCCCGACGCGCCATCCCCCCGTGTCGCACATCCAGGGGCCGCCCCCCGAGGGTCCCCTTTTCGCTAGGGGCTATCCATCAATGGAGATCCGATACGCTCGTTGCATTCGGCCAGCCATGCAGCGTGGCAGCGAATATGGAAGCGCCGTGCGCCTGAATAGTCTGGGTCGAACTGCACTTCATATGGGGTCGATGTGTCGCTCTTGCTATCTGTGTCGGCGTGGGAGTCTGGATATGGCAACAGCAACATGTACATGAGTCAGAACAATCCGTTTGGCGCAACGCCTGGTGGCTTTAGTACTCCGGGATTGACGTACCCGAGCTTTACAGCGGCGTGGAATAGTTGGGGTAATCGATGGGGCCCCGCCGTACAGGGCACTGGCAGTAACACCAGTGCATTCTTAAGCGGCCTGGTCGCAGCCGGTTACAACACGCTGAATGCCGCTACGGGAGGCGATCCAAACTGGTCGAGTGGAGTTGCTAGCGTCGTACCATCGCTGCAATCGAGACTGAACCAATGGCAGGGTGGCGCGCCGACTTGTGGGGGGCAATGACGTGCTTGCGCGGAATTGCCGGCGCGCCGCCGTTGTATTGCTTTGCCTGCTACTCGCCGTAGAGGCGAGCGCAGGCGCTTCGCCGAGGGTTGCAAACGGCGAGTTCAAATTCAGCGTCAGTGTACCTGCCCTCATGCTCAGTTGTGAGGTAGCAAGTGGCACTCACCCGCATGGCTTCACTATTTTGCTGCGCCCCGGGAAGCAGGGCTGTAGCGCGTCGACGCCACAACCATACGTGGGATTGTTCGGCGACTACAATGTCCTCTATGCCCAGGCTCCAGCTCAGGGGTTGAATCTTCCCTCGATCGCAAGGTACAGCGCCCAGGGAGTTACAGAATCTCGCGTTTCCAGGCCATGGTCGGCGGTATGCCGGAGGAATGACCGAAATGGATGGATCGATGTGTTTGTTGTCACCGAGGCGGGAAGCTGGCCAGACAAAGAGAAATCTGATGTTCCGTATATCAATTACACCGCGCAGCTTCATACCAGACCCGAGAGACTTGAGGGAGATCTCGCTTACATCGATCGCGCCTATGCGCTGACTGCGCTCTCCGAAACGTTAACCGGCGCGCGATTGATTCAGACGCCGAACGATGATAAGTCCCAGAGCGCAAATAACGAGTTGCAGTTTGCGGTCGATCGTCAGGCGACCGTATACGTGTGTTACAGCGAGGTCGCGACAGCGCCTCCTGTGTGGCTCACGGGTTGGAGCCTGACATCCGAGCTCTGCTCGACGACCGATGGCGGCAGTCCCGACCGAGTAGTCTATCGGCGCACCGTCAACGCTGGCGTAGTGATGCTGGGCGGCAAACGCGAGGGACCGGCCGCAGGACCGGGCGACTATTCGAATTACCTGGTAATCGTGGGTCTCTAAGTTTGTGCCTCTAGCAGTCGAGGCTTATCAGAAGCTTCGTTCATTACAGCCGCTACTTACTGTGAACAAACGTGCCTAGAGCGGCTACCGCTTGTATCATCAGCGGGAGATTACGCTCAGCGGCCAAAGCGGAAACCGATGATGGCCTTTAGGATCCAGCCATCGGTTGAAGCCGTCAGTCCCCGCCCGATACCGGCGTTCAAATCTGCCGCTCCAAGCGCCGTGTCGATCACGGCATAAACAGAGCGCTCCGGTCTATGCGGAACGCAACATCCGACCGATAGAAGGTCAGTGTATGATTCGAATCCCAGCTGCGTCACCGATGAGACCGCTCGAGCAACCTTCAGATCAAGGTCGAAGGTCGTGGGACTGCGATACCCGGGGGCGGCACGATCCAAATTGGTGTTTGCCGCTAGCAGCCATGACCCCGCGCGAAGGCCTACAATGCCCTTCAGCTCCACATTCCATGGAACCTCTGAGACCAGCCGACGGGTATCACCCACTTCGAGGTTGCCGCCCCAGAACATGCCTTGCTTTTCATCGTGTGGCGCAATGTACTTAATTCGAATCTTGACACCTGCGTATTGGGGCCCGAAAGCTGTTGAATCTGTTCCGAGCACGTACAGGCCAAGCTCCGTAGTCTTCGAATATCCGTAGTAAAACTCCGGTGTCAGTCGATACACGTGTTCGGGCGTTTGCTGCCCTGAGTATTCAGCGACGGCTGAGCTACTCGGAACGTAGTTGTTATGGATGTCGACGCCCCCGCCCCCGACCGGTGACAGATCGTCGACATATACCTGAATTTCCTCGGGCGCGGCTCGACACGGCACATCCACCGAAACCAGAGCAGCGGCGACCAGCACGAGGTGGAATCGACCCCATAACGTACACTGCCACCGGGCACAGCAGGCCTGTTGCGCACGACTTCCGCATGAGATTCTTTGACCCAAGGGTTGGTGTACCCTCCTAGCCCGTGTGACTGACATTTCTATTGGCTATAACGACTGACGTGGAAGTAGCAATGCGACGGGTCGGATCGAAGTACTTCCACTTCACGGTTTTCGGGGCCGGATTGTATCGGCGGATGTACCACATGAGCTTCCTCTTCAGATCCGGGACCGAAGTGAAGACACCGCGGGCGATCACATCGCGCTCGATCTTGACGAACCACAGCGCGACTTGGTTCAGCCACAAGCTATAGGTGGGCGCGAAGTGCAGACCACTTTCGGATGGGCTTCAAGGAACTCGTTGACTTGCGCGGTCTTGTGCGCCAATGGATTGTCGGCGATCACATGGATTTCCTTGCCGCGCGGTTGGTTCACGACGATGCCCGTCAGGAAGGCGACCAACTCGGCTGAGGTGTGTTGCGCGGCGGTCTCGCCCAGCACCTCACCGGTAACGCCGCGTACAGCGAGCGCGTGCCATGACGGTAGTACTCAAACCCATGCCGCCCGGCGCGCCCGGGCGAGAGCGGCAGCACGGATCGAGCGCAGGAACGCGCCAACCTCAGCTCGCTGTCGGAAAATGATACGTGGTGCCGGGCGCCATCTCCGGGTGCCGCCAACGCGACGTCACGACTTTCCCGCGTGTATAAAACGAAACGCCTTCGGGCCCGCTGATATGGTAATCACCAAAGAGGGAAGCCTTCCAGCCCCCGAATGAGTAGTACGCCATCGGGACGGGGATGGGGACGTTAACCCCGATCATTCCCACCTTGACGCCACGCTGAAACTCGCGTGCATCTGCTCCGCTCGAGGTGAAAATCGTCGTCCCGTTGCCATACGGGTTCGCGTTGATGAGCGCGATCGCCTCCGGCAATGAATTCGCGCGCAGCACCGAAAGCACCGGGCCGAAGATCTCTTCGCGATAAATCTCCATCGTCGGTGTGACTTGGTCCACCACGGTGGGGCCCAGGTAAAAGCCGTTCTCGTATCCTTCGACCATCAATTGGCGTCCATCGGTCGTGATGCGGGCACCCTGTCCGACGCCGGTGCCAATAAGCCGTGAAATTCTCTCTTTCGCCTCGCGTGTGATGACGGGACCTATCTCGCTGCTCGGATGGCGTCCGGGCCCGACCTTTATGGACGCCGCCTTGCGGCTGACGGCGTCGACAAGGTTGTCGCCGATTGAGCCAACCGCGACTGCGACCGAGATCGCCATGCAGCGTTCGCCTGCGGATCCGAAGGCCGCAGACGAAAGCTGCTCAGCAGCGAACGCGCTATCTGCATCTGGAAGGATGACGGCATGGTTCTTCGCGCCGCCGAGCGCCTGAACGCGCTTCCCCGCTGCGGTGCCTCGCGTATAGATGTAATCCGCGATCGGAGTGGATCCGACGAAGGAAATCGCCGCCACGTCCGGATGATCGAGGAGCGCATCGACGGCGGCCCTATCACCGTGAACGACGTTGAAGACACCCTCGGGGAGTCCAGCTTCCGCCCAGAGTTCCGCGAGCATCATCGATGCGGTGGGATCTCGTTCACTGGGCTTCAAAACGAAGGTGTTGCCGCAGGCGATCGCAACTGGAAACATCCACATCGGCACCATGGCCGGGAAATTGAACGGCGTGATGCCCACCACGACCCCCAGCGGCTCGCGAAAGGAGAAGAGATCGACGCCATTGGAGACTTGGTCGGAGTACTCGCCCTTAAGCAGCGTGGGAATGCCGCAGGCGAACTCGACCACCTCAAGCCCGCGCTGCACCTCGCCTTCGGCATCGGACAGGACCTTCCCGTGCTCATCGGAGATGGCCTCGGCGATATGTCGCGCTCTGCCTTTGACCAGCTCCCTGAAGGCAAAGAGGATCTTTGTCCGCCGGCCGAGCGAGACTTGAGACCATGACTCGAACGCTTGCGCCGCGGTCTTGACCGCGCGATCGACGTCGGCTGCCCCGGCCAGCGCGACCCAAGCCTGCTGCTCGCCGGTAGCCGGATTCCATACCGGCGAGTGTCGCTCGGTGGACACGTGGCATGCCTGGCCGCCAATCCAATGAGGGATCGTCGTCAAGGCCGAAGCCCCGGTCTGTTTGTTCAAGGATTTACCTGCAGGCTGTGCAAGGTCACACCTCGATTACGTCCCTTCATGGGATTCATTAAAGTGGTCCGGCGCTCCAGCAGATGCAAGCACGCGCCAAAATTGCGTGAATTCATCACTCGCGCTCGGCGGACGATCGCAGCCGTTCCTAGTGGGAACTGTTCGATGGCGTTCATACTTTAAGACCGGGCTGACAGAGCAGGTCTCGGGCGACGAGTGCTGCAACTGTGCCCCGGCCTTATTTGGCTGGAGTGTCCAGGTGGCGCCAACGAGATTCCACGATCGCCTGGGTATCCAGATATTCGCGCAGAATCTGAATCTTACCGTTTCGCACCTGAAACAGGCCGAGAAATGCGTTCACGTAATCCGGACTATTGACGACCGCACGACGTGAAGTCCACTCGGCTGCGACGTAGTCACCCTCGGCGACAACCACTCCGATCTTAAGACTCAGCGTCCCGGCCACTGTCCGTTTGCGGGACGGACGGAAGCGCCGCTCCATCACGGCCTCCCGGCCAACGACCGTCCCTGAAATCGCAGTATTGCCGGCAATCCAAAACGACACGTCGTCGGCAAACAACTCGCCAGCTCTTTCCATGTCGGCCCACTCACCCGTACCCATCAACTCCAAGAAGTTGATCACGACCTCCTTGGGTGCTGCGTGCGGGTCTGCTGAGGCACTCATGTCAGAGCTCTCCTGAGGGTTGCGCAACGACCCTAAAGACGCTCGACTGGGACAAAGCGCTCGGGCGGGAGTGCATGTGAAGATGCGGGCCGATGGTAGATCTCCACAGCATTAGCCACCTCTACGAGTGAGTAGGTCAGATAGAGCAGCCGGCTCTCCGGCGGCCTCAGTGAGTCGATATCACGCTTATCCAGATAGTCGAGCGCGCGCTCGACATGAGTCACCATAGCGTCGTAAAAGCATTGGATTTGCTCCATGCTGCTCGACCAGCGCGTTTGCATCCGCTGCTGTTCCTCAGCGAGTGCCCAGACTTCCACGAACTGTTCCAGATCTTCAAACTCTTCCGGGAGTTCTCGATCGTTACCGGTCGCAGTCATTCGCTCCTCCTGTTGTAAGGTATCCCCTCCGCGGGGATTACAAGTGATTCGAACACGTATAGTCCTCGACCACTTGATTGAAGTGCTGTACGGCGATCTCCTCATCCTGAAGAACCAGCTTCTTGATTACGCCCGATTTGAGGGCCAGTTGCTGGTGCTCAGTTACCTTGCCGTCCTCCATCAGGTTGTCTCGGCTCGCATACCTGGCGTAGCACTGAAAGAATTTCTGCGTAGCATTGATGGGCCTGGAAAAGCACATTCGCGTTTCCCACAGTACTTTGTCCACGGCCAGGGGCCAAAACTGATACGCGTACCAACCGCCCATGACGAGATTGAGTTGCAGGTTTGGGAATATGTTTCTGATGAGAAACTTGTTCAGAGCACCCGTCCCGGAAGAGGTGCTCGCGCTCGTAGCGCCCGATCCGCCGCCCGCTGGCGTTACGAGCTTACGGTATCGCGAGAACGCGATGTCCGCGACAGTCGTTGGAGTTGCCGCGTGGTTTACGTAGAGCGAGATCAAGCGGTGCTTGCCCAACAACTTGACGAAGTCGAGGTGGCTGTAAGGATTGTCCTTGGAGACGAATCGGCGCAGTCCGGCCGCATGCAGAGCGCGGACGTGAAAGCCTTCTAAAAAGCTTGAGATAAGCAGCTTCCAGTTGCAGTTGAGAACCGCCTGGTAGCTGTATTGGTGATTTTGCTCGTGAAAAGGATAACCGGTCAGGCCATCGCCGATTTCCCCGATATAGGCGCGCAGCGGCTCGGCCGGCTTTGGTGAGAAGTTGACGAAAATGAATCCCTCCCACGTATCTGTCGCCACGGCAGCCAGTCCCATGCGCTGCTTGTCCAGCCCGTAGAAGTTTTCCTCGTCGGGCACGAATCTCAGGACTCCTTCGAGATCGAAGGTGAAACCGTGGTAGGGGCACTTGAAGGCCGTGGTGGAGCTGCGTGTACCACTCTTTTCCCAGCACAACTGACTTCCACGATGTGGGCAGACATTGTGGAACGCCCGCACCACACGATCCCGACCGCGGACCACGATAAGCGACGTGTTCAGGGGCGGAATATCCTTGATGAAATAATCGCCTGGCTCTGGAATGTGCTCCGCTCGCCCCGTCATTAGCCAGACACTCGGCCACAGACGCTGTCGCTCGAGGTGAAAGTGGTCCTCGGAGATGAACGGCTCGACGGGAATGCCGGGGGACCCCAGGCCCGGGTATCTCGCGAACCATCGCTTTGTGGACAAGTACGAGTCGGTGTCCGAGGCTTCGGTTGACATTCTGGGGGCCCTCAATCGCATTCTTGACTGCTCGTAGCGTCGAAGACGCGCGCGCGCCGCGCGCTACCTGCAGGAATTGGGTATTTGGGCATCGCTTGGCAGAGCCGCCAATTGAATTTACTTCGGAGCGCTATTACTGGCGGGAATATGCAAATGCGGACTGGCCGGTATGCCCTTCGCAACGGCGCGAAGGGTACTGACGAACATCTCGACAGCCGGAGAGAAGGGTGCGTCGAGATGAGCGGTGATGTCAATTGGAACCTCGGTAGCCGGCAGGGCAATGAGCAGGATGACGACTCCGTTCGCCTCGGCCGCATGACAGGCACTTGCGAGGGCCCCACGCTCAGATAGTCAGTGAGCATGAGCAGCGTTCGATTGGCTGACAGGCAGACAGACTCGACTGCAGGAACGGGAGGATTGCATCCTCTCTGCGGAAGCTCTGGTCGATCTGATGGCGCAAAGTGGTCTAAAACGGCGGCAGAACCCAACTCCATTCCACCAGATCCGCAAGCCATGTCGACGAGGAGGACTCATGAAGGAACCCCCATGCTCATAGTGTTGAGCAGCCGTCCACAACTAGTCAAGATCACCGCGACGCACCGCAGGCAACAACAACCGTTGGTGCCTTCCACCAGGCTGACGGCGATACTCCGCCGTTTCTCGTGAATCCGCGCGATAGCCCTCTGCAGCAGGATCGGGGCTGCCGCCAGCAGCGTGCCACAGCCACACGCCCGTCCGGTCCTTCGCGCAGGTCGTTGATATCCTGCACGGCGTTCTTCAGCTGCGACAGAACGACCCGGGCTCTTGCCACCAGAGCGTCACCGCAAATTGTCGGCATCATGCCACTCGCCGTGCGAGTAAACAAAGGAACACCTTAACTGGTGTTCTGCGGCCTGCAAGGCCTTGGTTACCGCCAGTTGCGTCATACTCAATCGCCCGCCCCTCCGCAGCGATCAGACTGTGTTCATCGACAGTCGGGACCAGGAGTCGCAGGTGCTCGCGGTTAAGTGCGTGTCGATCAGATGATCCGCTGGCTACCTCGGCGGGGCGTTTATGCGGATACGCAATAGGCAGGTCCGCGTACCTTCATGGGTCCCTATGCCTATAGGGTCGCTTGCAAGCGGATTCGCCGATTGCCGCCCAATGCCAACAGATTACTGGTTTGACCAAATGGAGTGAACCGGGTGCCTGCGGAGCCGGGGCGATCCAGTGGCTCCGGCGCGCGTAACGCTTTGAAACAAACCACATAACGCTGGTCGAGGATCACAAATCAAGCACGAGCCGCTCGCTGAGCGAACGTGAGCAGCAGACTGTCATGGTCACACGCTCTCCGGGATCGTGCGGCAATATCGAGTCGCGATGTTCGGGCGTCCCGGCGACGACGCGGGTTTCACAGGTGCCACACAGGCCTTGCCGGCACGAGTTGGGGACCTCTATCCCGTTTTCCTCCAGCACCTCCAGGATCGTTTTCGTGACCGGCACACGAAACTCCCGGCCGCTGCGGGCGAGCACCACGAAGAATTCCGCGTCAGCCACGGCACGGCTTTCTAGCACCTGGGCGGACCGGCGGTGCTGACAATTGTCGAAATTCGGCCAACTGATCCATAGTCACCCTCCTTCGCCTGTGCAGCTGCGTTCTTCGAAACCACTTCGCAAAGGACGCTGCTCGATCATCAGGAACAAACCAGCGCGATGACCAATGCGCCGGCCGTACCCGGGGACATCAACCCGAACGCGCTGCGCACGGCAACTCGGACCGTGACCGGAATATCAACACTGCACCGCCCCGACAGAGCGCCCTCCGCAGTATAGCCAACGGCTGAGTCAGTCGCGAATACAGAGCAAAGTCCTATGCGAGCTAGAATTATGTGGTCATCCAAATAACATAGATTGAGCGGTAACACGTCCAACTGGCCAGATGAAATTAACTCGGTGCGCAATTACTAGACGGAATAGTAGGGCCGCCCGCAACATGAATGTATGCGCTTTCGCTGTGTGCCCCACGGTAGACACGCGTTTTGGGCTTGCCGACCACTCCTGGAAGCGAGAAGCTAACTGCGGATGCAGACGTCGCCGTGACATCAGCTTTCCCCCGAAGATCGCCGATCGCAGGACCCCGTTCCTCATCGCACCCGGTTCGCGCAGGACCGACATGGGCGGCCCGCAGGCGCCTTTTTTACACCGGGCGAGACGATACCTAACGTGGTCGACACGATCATGCGACACGCGGGCAACCCGGCTTGGCGCCTGTGACTCTCCTCAGCGGCCTATGTGTTGATGCACGCGTTGCGACGCACCGGGCTGGCGCATACCGCGCTCTCACGTGCCTGTGCCCACACGATCCGGCTGCGGCTGTTGAAGCTCGGCGCGGTGGTGCGGGTCAGTGTACGGCGGGTGAAGCTTGCGATGAGCGAGGCCTGCCCAAACCAACGCTGGCGCCGCGGCGCGCTAAGCCGCCCCCACGAACCGGAGTGCACCCACCTCAATCACTGAACCGCTCTTGCGCAGGGCGGCGGATCACTACCCTCCAAAATCAAGACTCGGACACTCCAAAATGACCCCCACCGCCTTCATCCGTAACCGCGCCCAGACCGTCCGCGGCCGCCGCAAAAGCCGCCGCGGCGTTCGAGGCATCAATAATTCGACCCCGTGGAGTTTTGTGAGAGGTCATCCCTTGCTAGCGGGAATTGGTAACAGCAAACACGCCCACGCAGCCATATAGACACGACTGGTCGTTGGCATCCGGGCGTAACGGCACAAAGACGTGATTGGTGTGCTCATCGACCGCGACGGAATGCGCCAAGTCGCCGGTACGAGCCAGCAGGAGGGTCCTTCCCGGTACAACGCTATCGATCGCGGCGAGCACTGGACCGCTCGGATTTCCATATGCGGTAACGTAGAAACGCTTATCCCCACGATTGAAGACAATTTCGTCTGACGCCACGATCGAGGGAAAGGCTGCCACCTTCTTTCCCGTGCGCATATCTAACATCAACGCACTAGGAAGCCCTTGACCCGACCTCTTCTTTCCTTGATCACGGCAGCCAAGCAACAAATGCTCATCCGAATCGAGAGCTGCACCATTGGGGTGACATCCTTCGACCCGGATGGTCTTCAACAATTTCCTGGCGACAGGATCTATGATCGCCACGCCCCCATCGGCACGATCTACTTCAGGGATTGCCAGATAGATCAAGCCGGTATGAGGCGACCACACTGGCTGTTCCAAGCCGTCCGTGGCGCTCGGAAGCGATAGCCTCCCGAGTACCGCGTGGCGTGGCCCAGTCGAAATAAACGTGACAAACGGCACGGGCTCATCGGGGTTCTCAGCGAGGAGAACCCGATCACGACTGTCATAGCACATCTCATCAACACGAGCTTTTCCGCCAGTTGAAATCGAATCGATCACGCGGCCGGCGCCGAGAGCAACAACTTTGACGGTACTATCGCCATCCCCAGCCCAAGCTTCCGTCCCGTCCCGCCCGGCCACGGTCACGACACCAGAGGGGCCGTTACGTGACCACCCCGGCGGATGGTCGCCAGCGAACCCGCCAACGCTGAGGAGAAAGGCCCCCGTGCTGGCCTGAAATACATCGAGCGATTTGTTGGAGACGTTGGTCAACAAATACCGGTCAACGGCGGAATCGACAAAGCCAATATCAAAGTCCATGAAGGGACTGGACACCGATGCGCTAGGAATTGCAATCGTACCGACGCGCGACAACACCTCGCTAGCGTCAGCGGCCGGGTGCCAGACCGCAAGTATCAAGATGTACGCGGCACAGACAAGCAGTTCCGAACACCTGCCGCGCTTCGCCAGCAATGTCGTTGAATCGCTCGCGCAACCCCTTTCACTGACATACCTCAGCATCTGTGTAGTCCTCTCATCTTCAACGGTGAAATTCAATCGTTCTCGCGGGATCAGTACGGATTGCTGCCTCCAGGCGGCTTTCGTACCCCGGAAAGTCGTACGGCGAGACGACGTGTTCCGGATCTCGGTTGTCGACGATCTCGACGGCGATCCAATCAACAGCTCGAGAGCGTACAATAGCTCACATGAGTCGTAGCGCCAGGAAGTCGTTAACCCGACGATTCTAACTATTGGGCGAGATATCGCTGTCGCCCGATCGGCAACTAACTAATCCTGCCGCTTTATACCGATAACGCTCATCCGGCTCGATCCCGCAGTGCGGCCAGGAACGGGCGGCGCAGGAAGAAGAAACACATTGCTCCGAGTGCAGCGCTTACGCTGCCGACAATTGAAATCGACCAGCCTGTCTCCGCCGTGTTGCGAAACACATAGTCAGTGAGTGCTCCGGTGATCGCAGGTCCAGCGGTGGCTCCAATCAAGTTGAGTATAAGCAAATAAAGCCCGGACACGACCGCGCGCATCCGGTTGGGCGTTACCAATTGCAATGCGGCGGGTGCTGCACCAAATGCCGAAGCACCGAAAAAGAGCATGAGCCCGATATCGCACAGAGCAAGATGCAACGTCGGAAGCGCGCCGAGAACAGCCAAAGGACCAATCAGGCAGATTGAGGCCATCAATCCCACACATACAGTTCCATCGCGAATTCCTTTTGACTGCAGCACATCGGCGAACATGCTGCCGAGCATCATCCCAGTAGTGGCACAGAAAATTAGCAAGAGGCCGATCCAGTAGCCTGCATCGGCGGGTGCGACACCAAAGCGCCTCGACAAGAAGGGCCGCACCCATAGAAAGAGGATACTGGATGGGGCAGCTAGGAACCCGAACGCAAGAAAATGCAGAAGATAAAGACGTCCTTGGACTCGAATATGCGACAAGGTCTCGCGCAACGATGGTCGCTCATCGGTTTCCGTAAACGTGTGGCGCACGGGCTCCCGAATAGTTGTCATCAGGAGCGCTACGAGAAATCCTGGCAATGCGACCACGAAGAATACGATCTGCCATGCACGGACTGACCCGATCAGGGCCACGTGCAGAACCCCTGCATGGCCGACTCGCGCAACAACCGCTGCGCCGATAATCATGGAAAGTCCAGATCCCAGATAGATTGCTGCATTGTAGAGCCCGAGCGGAGCGCCACGGCGATTGGATGGAAAAAGGTCCGCAATAAGCGAATAACTAGCAGGTGATAGGCCTGCTTCGCCTACTCCTACTCCGATGCGTGCTACAAAAAGCTGACCAAACGTCCGCGCCAGGCCGCAAGCAGCGGTCATCGCGCTCCAAAACACGAGGCTGATAGTAATCAGCCGCTTTCGATTCCACCGATCAGCGACCAAGCCGAGCGGTACGCCCAGCCCGACATAGAAAATAACGAATGCGAACCCTGCCAGAAGCCCGACCTGGGTGTCGTTGATCGAGAGATCGCGGCGCATTGGTTCTACGAGAATCGACAGAATGGCGCGGTCGATGAAAGCCACGGTATAAGCGAGAAAGAGCACCGCAGCCGTATACCAAGCCAGCGCTAGACGTGGCCAAGGGCGCTGTGTTTCGTATCCTCGAAGCATCGCTAGTCCTATTGGCCGTTTTCTAGTGAACTAATTCCACCCGACATGGCACGTTTGTCCGCGACGCAGAAGGCTGTAATTCAGTTCGATCCCAGGCACCGATTGCGAATGACGTAATCCTGGCGCGCCGATTCTCGATCATCTACTGCTCCGAATGTTTGCCTGGAAGAGGCAATGAAAATACCAGTGTCGCGCTGAAATGATCCATAGCCGCGACTTCTGGCTGCGCACCCGGCACCTTGTGCTCAACCATGAGGACATTCGTGCGTGCACTCAGGACCGGAACAGAGGCGACCCCCTCCGCATCTGTCTTGAATCGGGGGATATTCGCTTCACTTACAGCGATGGATGCGTCACGTGCTCCGACCTCTGCGTTGGCCAGGGGTGCCCGTCGAAAATCTACACGGACGCGTAGGCGTTGCCCTTCGGACAGTTGATATGGATCGCTTAGTGGAACGAGCTCGAGCTCGTGGCCCGCGGAGAGGGTGTACGCCACCGGCCCCAGGAGTGTCTTTGAGAACTTCGCCGCCCAAAAGCTCTCATGCGCGGATGGCGCTAATCGTCGACTAACGTTGCGATAGCCCTGTGGCGTTTTGACCCAGCAGCCACCGTCATAGGTGACAGCAATGAGAGCATTTTGGGCAGGCGCAATGAACGTTGTCGAGACGAGAACCGGGGGCGGCGGATCACTGCGGAGTGCGAACTGTTCCTCGCGTAATGACCGCTTACCACCAGGTGAAATGACCGCTAGTTCAAGTAAGCGCTCAAGTACGGGCATTTCTTGGTTGTCCGGATCACCGTAGTTGACGACCGCTTTCTGCCCGCCGGGCCCAGGCTCAATCGTCACCCAGATATCATGGGCTTTTGACGGAACCGCGATTAAGATTAACAGGAGCAGTACAGCGGCTGATAGATACAGTTCTTTCGAAGTTACCGTCATAGATCATTTTCCTTCGAAAGGGAGCTGCTTAGCTTCTGAGGAACCCGGCAATGGCGTCGACAACAGTGCGGTTCATTCGTCATTCAATTACTTTTCTACGTGTCGGGCAGTATTCCTGAGCGTACCAATTCCAGAGATACTAATCTCGACCACATCTCCTTCCTTTAGGAACCTTGGGGGGTTAAATCCGATACCCACCCCTTTGGGGGTGCCCGTTGCGATGATATCCCCGGGCAGTAGCCTCATTCCCCTTGAGATCGTTGCAATGAGCGTAGGCACGTCGAAAATGAGATCCGCAGTGTTTGCGTCTTGCCGTAATTCGCCGTTTACGCTACAACGCACGCGCATGTCGTTAACATTGACGTCGTTTGCCGTGACAATCCACGGTCCCATGGGCGCAAATCCATCGACGGCCTTGCCTAGGTACCACTGTTTATGATCTCGCTGTAGATCGCGTGCCGTCACATCATTCAAAATCGTGTATCCAAACACGTGCTCAAGCGCGCGATTTTTGGGAATAGATCGACCTGGTTTTCCAATAACGACGGCGAGTTCCGCTTCATAGTCGACCCCATGATCCAATCCTCGTAACAGCGGAATATCGTCCTCTGGACCTGAAATGCAGGTCCACGGCTTCGTGAAAATGATGGGGTGTTCCGGAATTGCTTCTGCGCTGGTTGAGCCCACGTCATATCCGCTAGTACCAAACTCACGGGCATGATCACGATAGTTTTTGCCAACACATAGGATATTGCGCGGAGGTACAAGGATGGGCGCCCTGAGCGTCGCATTGCTCATGGAATGTCCGCCGAATTGCGGTGTCGTTCGCGGCGGTGCCGCAGCTAGCGGCGTAAGTGCAGCAACCATATCTTGGGCTGCCGGCATGCCCGTAAATAGCTCGGAAATGGGCCAGAAGACGGCGCGATTGTCATCAACGGCGGCCACTAGTTGGGCGCCTTCGTGCACGAGCGTTGCAAATTTCATCTACTACGCCTACTCCATTAGCTTTCGACCGGCCCTGGTGCCACGATCGGAGATGAACCAGATGTCGCATCTTTCTGCAGTCATCGGCGATCGAAGCGACGTGGAACTCTGGATCAATGTATTACCACCAGCGAGGGGATGGACCGTAAGCACAGCAAACCGCGGCTGGGACTCCGATAGCGTATTGACTGCGTAGCACAACGACTCAACCGGGCTCAAATGCCGATTGTCCAAAGATTTCCGAAGCCATCTTTGACGCTGCAGGCTCGACGATGATCAGGAATATCCAATGGCTCACGCAGCTGGTCAGCCAGAAATTTACCATTCATTGCATTCGCTATCAGGAAATCCATGAGACAAAACAAGCACACGCCCTCTGATTCCAATCTGCAATCTAATACTTGTAGTTGACGATCACGCCATACGTTCTCGGCGGTTGGTACTGCGAATTCAGACAGCCGCACCCTCCAATACTTGTTTGAGAGATAATAAGCGCATTGGCTAGGTTTTTGCCGAATCCCTCTACGTACCACTTATTGTTAGCGCTGGTATAGCGTAAGGAGGCGCTGTAAAGCGAGTAAGCCGGCTGCTCCTCGAAAGGATCATTAAATTCAGAGAAGTACTCTTTATCCCGCCAATTCCATTCGCCCGATACACGCAAGGAGCCCTGCGGAACTGGCAGTTCGTATGCCACGTTGATGTTGTTGGTAAACTTGGATGTGTATTGGAGTTGATGGCCCGACAGATCTAGAAGGCCATTGGGTCCCAAGAATGGGTAGTTTGGGTTTTGTTCTGTAAACTGAACGTAGCGGGCATTCTCAAAGCCAAAGGACTCCACAATTGTAAAGGGCTTGAGGGGCCGCGCTGTCAGCTCGAACTCGACGCCGTCGATTTTCGACTGAGCGGCGTTAATTATCTCCGTGACTCCGTTGGAAATTTCCTGGACTTGCATATTCGTATAGTTGGAATGAAACGCAGCGAGAGTGGTTGCCCAGTTTCGGTTTTGGCTCTCGATCTTCACTCCGGTCTCGTACGTCCATACTGTCGCGGGCCGGAAGGGCGGCGTCAGGGCCGCAATCTCGAAGCCGCCGCTCTTGAAGCCCTTGCTCGCGCTCGCATAGGTCATCAGTGCATCAGTCCACTGATAATGGATCTCGAACCGAGGTGTTAACGAGGTAAAATGCGCCGAGTCGATCTGATGACACAGTTGACCTGGAAGATTAACGCACGGTCCGAATCCACTGAGGAGAGCGCCCGCAGAGGTCCATTCGGTATTGTCCGAATTACGTTCACTACTGTACCGCAGGCCCACAGTGGCACCGAGTTTATCAGTGATCTGATATGTAGCTTGCCCATACGCCGCATACGCCGACTTGCTGACGTGGCCGCCAGTCGTAAGTGGAAAGGCCATCGGAGCCGGGTTTAGACCGAAGGTGTATCCCCCATCCACGGTGTTATCGAGGTAGTAAAGCCCTGTAACCCAGTTCAGCTTGGAGGCTGTGCCGATCATTTGCAATTCCTCGCTGAACTGCTGCGTTTGGCTGAATTGCGCGTAATTGTGGCCGGGGTAGTCGGATGGAAATGGATATGTTGTTCCTTGAAAATTGGCGCCGAGAAGCCCCGAAAAATTTCTAAAGGCGGATAGTGACTTAATGGTTAGGCTGTCGTTTAGCTGAAATCTTATCTCCTCGGAAATTCCACGCGATTCCCGCCTATTTACCGGTATCGAATAGTCATCGAGGAGCCTTGGGTTCAGGGTGAGACCATTGGGACCGGCTGGGGGAACCGAGCCTCCAAGCTGAACGCCAAGCAAAGGAAACGCCGGGTTAACGATGCCTCCCATGTGTATCGCATAATTGCCGTCATGTTCCCGGTGATAGTCTGCGATGGTTGTAAAGCGCAGTTCATCGGAAGCATCAAAGACGATCGTGCCGCGGGCGCTTGCCGCGTTTTCATCATCGTAGGACCGATCGTTGAAAAGGTTAAGTGAATAACCAGAATGGTTGTCCGTTGCCACTGCCAAGCGCACGCCCAGATTGCTGTTTATGGGGCCGCTTAGCACCGTACGCGTGCTGAGCGCATCATAGTTCCCAGCCAACACTTGTTCCGAGGCTTCGAACTTGTCGGTTGGCAGGTTAGTTATCACGTTTATTGCGCCGCCAACGGCGTTTCGCCCGAAGAGGGTTCCCTGCGGACCCTTGAGTACCTCGATCCTTGATACGTCATAGAACGCGGAGCCCGTGTCTTCATGGGTAGCCAAGTAAACTCCATTCACGTGGAATGCAACGGTCGGATCTGCGCCTGGCAGCGCGTCATTTGCGACGACCCCTCGTATGGAGAAATAGGGCACGCCGTTATTCATTACGACGCCGAGATTCGCGACTGCACCGAGGAGGTCAGTAGGCGACATGTAGCCCCTGTCATCCAGCTGAGCGCCGGAAAGGGCCGATACGGCGAGCGGGACGCGGGACAGCGGCTCTTCCCGTTTCTGGGCGGTGACGACAACCTCAGCAAGATCATCGTCAGCCGGTTCGCTCGCGCACACGGCACCCGCGGTAAATGCAAGAGCGCTTAATGTGGTGATCGCAATAACCCACGGCTTGCACCGCCAAGGCAATGTGGCATTCATTGATTACCGCCCCCAGGCCCGCGTGTGCGATGGCACACACTTTATATAGATTCGTAATGCATCAAGAATCCGTCGAAACCTGACGACAGCGTCGCAATCCCCCGCAGCCTGCTCAAGGTTCGTGTTTCCGCATTGCGCTTTGCTGAAGTGGGAGCAGACAGCACTATCGGTTGGAGTGCCACTGAATGTAATTCAGTTCTGAATATCCAATGTGCATACCCCGGTCCCGTTGCAACGAGTCCTACCTTATTCAATAAGGAATCGGAAAAGATCGGAGGCCACGAGGTGGTCCGGGCCGATCACAGTCAAGCCGATTGGATAAAAAATATCAGCCGATCGAGCCGAGGGCCTCGGACCGATGCACCGATAGCCGGCTGGAAGGTGGCGCTACCATAGGAACATGGACTTGAGGTCTTCTGGCCCATATTGGACGGTTGCGACACTGCAACAGCAACCCTTGGGTTCTTTTTCCGGCACAAGGTTACCGGCGTAACGCAGCAAGTGCGAAAGGTTTGGCACTGTTCGCCCACGTCGCGCTAGGATCGCAGGTCTCAGCGTCCGAAAAATGGTTCGACAACCCTGCTCGTCGGGCACGGCGAATCGGGCCTGAGTGGACCGGCGCTTGAGGTGACTCGTGGAGCATATTTCAGACTCCCACTTGACGGCGAGCCATCTTCGCCTCGTCGTGGCGATTGTCGAAGAAGGTAGTCTCGTCGGTGCGGCTAGACGCCTGAACATGACGCAACCTGCCGTGACAAAAGCACTGCAAGCTGCTGAGCATCAACTCGGCGTCGCACTGTTCAACCGGACAAGCACGGGTATGGTCGCCACAGTATACGGCGAAGCGCTCGTTGCACGGGCACGCATGATGCTTTCTGAGCTCAGCCACGCGGTTCAGGAGATTAATGACCTCCGCGATGGAACGGGCGGCCGCATTTCCGTTGGAACCCTTCTTGCAGCGTCGTCGCGCCTGCTCCCGGAAGCGATCGCTAAGCTGAGAAAAGACCGACCGAGGTTGATCGTGACCATAAAGGAAGGGACGGACGACATCCTCATTCCCGCCCTGCGGCGTGGGGAACTCGATCTCGTCGTGGGGCGGCTTCCGGAGAATTACGACCGGATGGACCTTATCCAAGAAGTGCTGCTCGTAGACATTGCTTGCGTAGTTGTTCGCCCAGAGCATCCGTTGGTCGGTCGCAAAGGCCTCACACTCTCAGACCTCCTCGAGTGGGATTGGATTCTGCCAAATCCGGAGACGTCACTGCGTGGACAAATTGACAAAAGCTTTTGGAACGAAACTCTCACTCCTCCGCTGCCGGCTGTAGAGTCAGTTTGCCTTTCCACGAACCGCACGTTGCTCCAGCTCACCGACTATCTGAGCGCATGGCCTTGGCAAGTGGCGTGCCGGGACGCGAAGCTGAATGAGATCGCGATCCTGCCTATTGCGCTGGCGCCAACAAAGTCTCCAATTGGCATTACTTCGAGGCGCAACGACTCACTGTCGCCGGCAGGTGAGACGTTAGTTCGAGCCTTGCGAGTAGCGGCTGCCGAAATGCAAGTCAGTCCGATGCTCGAGTCTATTCCGCCTGGTAATGTTCCGCAGAATTAATTTCATTTGAGCACGGTGCGAAGTGGTGCCCAAATGGACACTCCTTCTGCATCGATCACCTCGGATAACGATGACGGATTCGGCATCTCCGCTGCACATCGTTAGTCGTTGGCGGCAGAGATCGAACGAAATGGCATTTCGCAGTGTCTGTGGGCACCGGCAGCAAGATCTATTGGGAACCGAGCGGCGGCTGCCGGCCTAATATGGCCTTCAAGTGCCGGTGCACGGATTCACGTACGACCTAGAGGGTAAGTTGAAGTTGGTCCCGCATAAGTAAAATTCTTACAACCTAAACGAGCTGAAGATCGGCTTCACCAAAGTCGGCACCGATACTTGGGAAGGCTTCATATTCGTACATCTAGCCCCCGAGCCGCGTGAAGCTCGGCACGGCTTCAATTTGGTTGCCTCCCATGCGACGTCAATCGCCTGTACAGTATGCAAGGCGTTGTTTTCGGGGCGCAAACAACGTGACGTGCCGGATTCTCAGCGTATCAAAGGCGCGAGCCTGCGCGTCTGCCCAAGGGACCGGTGTGCCGCGACCTTCGCTCAGCCATTCAGAAATCGTTAAAACACTCGGCGTTCTAATGCTTGGCCTGTTTCTGGGAGCATTGGAACAATCCATTGTGGCGACGGCTCTGCCGTCGATTGCTCGGGATCTCGGCAAGGTTCACCTGCTAGCGTGGGTTGTGACCGCCTATTTGCTCGCAGCAGTTGCCGCCACGCCGATCTTAGGGAAATTGAGCGACCTGCACGGCAGGCGCGTTGTGCTTCGTCTGAGTGTACTCTGCTTTATGGGAAGCTCGGTGCTCTGCGCGCTGGCTGTCAATATGCCACTGCTGGTAATTGGTAGAGCATTTCAGGGTATCGGCGGCGCTGGTCTGATCACGATCTCGCAGGCCGCTGTCGCTGACATTATCGCTCCAAGGGAGCGCGGGCGTTACGGTGGTTTTATCGCGTTGGTATGGGCCAGTGCCGGCTTGGTTGGTCCACTCGTAGGAGGTTCGCTCACAGAGTATTTAAGCTGGCGTTGGATCTTCCTAATAAATCTGCCGCTTGGCATCCCATTGCTAGTGCTTACCAGCCAACGCCTTCGCGGCTTGAGCCAAGACGGCAGGCCGGGCCGTATTCATTACTTGGATGTAATTGTATTCGTAGTCGGCACCCTCGGCCTGCTGCTCGGCCTTACATGGGGTGGCAGTACTTTTGACTGGATCTCTGGCCCGGTGATCACGTCTTTCGTCGGCGCCGCACTGTTCGGAGGAGTATTCGCGTTTCGTCAGCGGCGGGTAACGGAACCGTTGATCCCGCCCGAATACATGCGGCATCCAGTCATTGCCCCAATTTTCGGTATTGCGTTCCTGGTCTATGGAATTTATTTTACGATTGCCGTACTGGTCCCAACTTACTTCCAGCTCGGCATGAATCAGACTCCCGCGCGCGCAGGAATACTACTAATCCCAGTCATGCTTTCGAGTTCGGCGCTCGCGTTCTGTAGTGGATTGTACGTGACCCACACTGGTCGCTACCGCCTTCCGCCCGTGGTCGGTCTGCCCGTGGCGGCAGGCGCCCTGATGGTCTTAGGTTTTCGGGCTTCGAACGTGACGCCTGGGCACGCGACGCTATTACTGGCCATTGTGGGTCTGGGGATCGGACCGATCTTTCCAATTATTAACGTGGTGGCTCAGAATGCCGCGCCCTCGCACCGGATGGGTTCAGTCACGGGTGGCGTGGCGTTTTTTCGCATGCTTGGTGGCGCCATCTTTACAAGTCTTGGCAGCGTGCTCATCCTATCGTTTGCTCACGTCGGAACATCGCTCGGGCGACTCGACCCAAACTCACTGACGCTTGAGATTCGTCACGCGTTCCGCGATGGTTTCGGCGCGCTGTTCTTAACGGCAGCCATGGGGCTGATTGTGGCGCTCACGCTGTTCCTGACCATTAGGGAACGACCGTTGCGTAGCGCCTCCGATACCAACCTTGAAAAGCCGATTTAGCTCGGCCGGGCAGCAATTCGTCTGAGCGCGTAATCGCTTATCAGGAGTTGCTATCGTCGTATGGATTCACCGCTCGAGCGCAAGATAAAAAGGGTGCGCTTTCCGCCAGGGGCCTGTGGCTCATGCGAAACCCGAGTACCCTCCGGAATGCCCACCACCGGGATTCATCTGCTGCTCAAGCGCCAAGTCTGAGCGGCTGGTCCTAGACTTACAGCCGTATTGAGGCTCCTGATTCAGAAAAAAGGGGTGGAATAGGGAAGTGAAAGAAATTCAATTGCAGGTCAGTCACCGCCGCAGTGAGTATCGCGTCTGACGATTTTAAGTGACTGACAAACCATGACGTGCGCCAGAGAATTGCTCGCTGGGACGCGGTTGGCAGGATATGTCGACAGCTGCTTTGGGGACTATACACGCAGGTCCGCTGGCATCAGTTCCGAATACAGGATATTTGCTGCGGAGTCTCCGCTGCGGGGGCTCGTTTGGCATGTGACGCGCACCTTGCGCCGTCATTCCGTGCGGCAGCTGCCATGGTGAGCGTTCGACCGCCCAAGCACGACATGCACCGCGCAACGAACATGCGCAGCGAGGTACGCGTGGAGGACGAGTCTTTTCTCAACGGGCGAGCGCAGTGCGTAGCGGACATCGTACCGGAGAACTGTCTGCGTCTTGAGTTTGTTCGCAGCCCGAAGGCGCAAGCAACGCTTCGCCGAATCAGTGTCGATGCGGCGTTGAACTCGCCGGGAGTTCTTCTTGTACTGACGAGCGCTTCGGTCGAGGGCTGCACGTGGCCACAGTTGAATCGTGTGTTTCGGAGAATGAGATCGATCGTTCGATCGCTATTGGCGAAAGCTCATGCAAATGCAGTGGGAGAGGCGGTAGCGGCCACCATCGCGGATGCGCAATTGGACGCCCGCGTCGGTGCCGATCGAAGGAACACGAGCAGCAATCGCAGGCCCAGGTAGCTCACCTGGCCGAGGATGGCTCGTTGCTGAATGCGCTCGCGTACTTTCATGGAAATGCATGTAAGGAGTGATTCGTGCTCATTTTTGAGCATTCGGGAGCCAGCACGCATAATTGTCAAAAGAGGTGCGAGGAGTCGCAGCGCGGCAGCGGTACGCATCGCTGTCGCCCGCCCGAATCTGCGGGCGGGGGGTTCGGCTTCCTTTGCCATGCAGTTACAGTTGCACGCTGTGAGACAATCTCGCGAAGCAATCGGCAAAGCCAATCTGCGCAGCAGCTACGAGGTCCGGAGATACCTTCGCCCTCCGCATCGAGAGGTGATCCGTGACGGAATATCCTGATCTTAAACTGTTCATTGGGGGCGTCTGGAAAAAAGCGACCGACGCACAACCTGTCCTAAACCCAGCGACCGAGACAGTCATCGGTGAGGTCCCGGTCGCAACGCATTCGAACCTAGACGATGCTCTCGAAGCTGCACATAGCGGCTTCAAAGCGTGGAGCGGGTTCTCTCCCAGGAAGCGGGCCGAAATCATGCTCAGGGCCGCTGCGCTAATGCGTGATCGGTCCAATGAGATTGCTCACGCAATCACGCTCGAGCACGGCAAGCCGCTCAATCAATCGCGGTCGGAAGTCATCCGCGGCTGTGAGTTCTTCGAATGGGATGCTGCCGAAGGCCAGCGGATCTACGGACGCGTGATTCCGAGTGAACCGGGAATTAAATACATCGTTCATCACCAGCCGATCGGCATGGTGGCCGCTTTCTCGCCCTGGAACTTTCCTTTGAGCCAGCCTGCGCGCAAAGTTGCAGGCGCGCTCGCAGCTGGCTGTTCGATCATCCTGAAGGCATCTGAGGAAACGCCCGCAGGAGCGATGCACATTGCTCGTGCGCTTCATGATGCCGGACTGCCTCCTGGAGTGCTGAATTTGGTCTTCGGTATTCCATCGGAGATATCCGAATATCTCATTCCGAAGCAACAGACCCGGCTCATCGCCTTCACGGGGTCCACCGCTGTCGGAAAGCGTCTCACCAAACTCGCGGCTGATCATATGAAGCCTGTACTCATGGAGCTCGGAGGGCACGCGCCGGTCGTCGTTTGCGATGATGTCGATCCCGTCGCCACTGCCGTGATGTCGGCCGTACGAAAGGCCCGCAATGCCGGCCAAGTGTGTACGTCCCCGACTCGCTTTTATGTGCAGAAATCCATCTACGAGGCCTTTGCCAAGGTCTTTGCTGAGAAGGCCAGTTCCGTAATCGTTGGAGATGGTTTCGATTCCGCGACCGAGATGGGGCCTCTTGCAAATCTTCGGCGCATCGAGGCGATGGAGACATTGGTCGCCGATGCCAAAGAGCGTGGAGCGCGTGTCCTGGCAGGCGGCCAGCGGCTCAGACGGTCCGGGTACTTCTTTCCGGTGACGGTACTTGCAGATGTGCCGGATTCCGCGCGTGTAATGCGTGAGGAACCGTTTGGGCCCCTCGCGGTGATCAACCCAGTGTGTTCTATCGACGAAGCGATCCAAAAGGCGAACGCGTTGCCGTTTGGACTGGCTGCGTACGCTTTTACTCATTCGGCCCTCAGAGCGGATCAGCTGACCGAGGGAATCGAGGCCGGAAATCTGTCCATCAACACCCTCGAGGCATCGGTCGCTGAAACGCCCTTCGGCGGCGTGAAGGAGAGCGGTTACGGGAGAGAGGGCGGGACTGAAGGGCTGTTCAATTACACCGTCGTCAAGAATATTTCACACAGCATGACGATTTAGCGGCCTGTAACAGGTGATTGTCTACTGATCATGTGTATCGGATGCAATTCTACTTTGCGAATTCCTGGGCAGAAATGAACGTAGTCAGTACCGAATCGGCCGTGACGGGTTACGAGTTTGCAATGACGGGGAGCCAGTCGGTTTGAGCAAATACAACAGGAAGGATGCTAAGGACTACGCCCGTGCTCACCTGAAAGGGATCTGGGCGGCAGCGCTTACTCCATTCAGGCCGAATCTTATTTTGGACGAAGATGGCTTCCGCGAAAACATCCGCCATTGGACACAAGACTTGGAAATCGACGGCCTGTTCATTGCAGGCAAGCAGGGGGAATTCTTCTCCATGTCGGTGAAAGAGCGAAAGCGCTGTTTCGAGCTGGCCGTCGGGGCTACGCAGGGTAGACATTTTACAATGATGTCGTGCTCGGACCAGAATCTGGATGTTGTCATCGAACTGGCTCGGCATGCCCAAGACGTTGGTGCGGACTTTGTTGTCGTGCACGCGCCGATGTTGCACTTTTTCAAAGCGCAGGATGAAACGATCTTTGAATACTACAGCGCGATTGCAAAAACGGTGGACATTGGAATTGCGTTATGGAGTCACCCAGACAGCGGATATCTTCTATCGCCACAACTTTGCAGCCGACTTGCCGGCATCGAGAACGTGGTCGCAATCAAATACAGTGTGCCACGGCCGATGTATGTCGAACTTACGCGGCTTGCTGGCGACCGCATCCTTGTCAGCACACCCTCTGAGGAAGAGTGGCTCGAGAACATTGTGGAGCTCAACTGGCAGGTCTATCTATGTTCATCCCCACCGTACCTGCTGCAGACGAAAGCCGATCGCAGGATGCGCGAATACACTGATTTGGCCTTTAGCGGACAGGTTGAGCGGGCACGTACAGTTCGCGACAGTTTGAATCCAGTGCGTGAAGCTCTGCGCCGCACGCGTCCCGCCGAGAAGCCTCATGCGCATCAGAAATATTGGCAGGAGCTTTTGGGCCAAGTCGGCGGGAGAGTTCGGGCGCCTCTTCTGGAATTGACCGAGCCTGAGAAACTCGCGACGCGCGCAGCGTTTGATACCTGCGGGCTCAAACTGCGCACGTCGAATTCAATGGCGGCGACTCTGGACAAACGGGCCTGAAGCGCATTATTGGATACTAAACTATGTCTTCACAGAGACCGTTCAAGGCGTTCAATTTCGAAAGATGGATCGATGAACATGCGCATCTGCTCAAGCCGCCGGTTGGTAATCAGCAAATCTGGGCGGATGCCGAGCTGATGGTCACGGTCGTCGGCGGACCTAATAAACGTACTGACTTTCATGACGATCCAGTCGAGGAATTCTTCTACCAGCTCCGGGGAAACATGATACTCAAGGTGATTGATGACGGCAGTCACTACGATGTGCCAATTCGAGAAGGAGAGATTTTTCTGCTCCCCGCGCACGTCCGACACTCGCCCCAGAGACCTCAACCCGGCTCTGTGGGGCTGGTGGTTGAGCCCAAGCGACCAGACGGCTGGCTCGATGGTTTTGAATGGTATTGCTTCAACTGTCTGGGGTTAGTTCATCGCGTCGACGTTGATCTGTTCAGCATCGTCGAGGACCTGCCCCCACTCTTCGAACGGTTCTACGCGGATGAGCGCACACGCACATGTTCGCGTTGCGGTGCTTTGCACCCCGGAAGAGTACCGCCTGTCGATTGGGCCCGATTGTGAACGATGACGCCCGGCTGCTGCACAAGAAGCCCCTTCGTATTGCGTTGATTGGCTGGGGCGCAATCAACCGGCGCGTCGCAGAACTGCTGTCACTGCGCTCCTCGGACCAGGTGGCTATCGTAGCGATCGGTGCGCGGAATGCCGGGCGGGTTACTTCAGCACCCGCGAACGCCGAGATCCTCACGACGCCTGAAGAGCTTGCCGAGCTCAATCTCGATCTCGTATTGGAGGCTGCTAGTCGTGAGGCAGTCGCACTCTGGGGCGATTCGGCGCTACGTGGTGCGCGGGTGCTCGTTGTAGCTTCCACGAGCGCTTTTTGTGACACAGCCCTGCTCGACCGGCTCACACGATTGGCCGAGGATCACGGCAGCCAATTAATCGTTCCTTCCGGTGCCCTAGCCGGCATCGATGCGCTCTCAGCCGCATCGGCGTTGCCACTCGACAGCGTCGTACACCGCATCGTAAAGCCACCGGCCGCGTGGCGTGGTACCGCTGCCGAATCTCTGACTACGCTGCAAGGCCTATCACGGTCAGTCACCTTTTACTCTGGCACAGCTAGGGAGGCGGCGGCGCACTTTCCAAAGAACGCGAACTCCGCAGTGATCTCCGCCTTGGCGGGAATCGGGCTTGATAGGACACGCGTCGAACTTGCCGCCGACCCTGATGTACGGGACAACGTACATATGCTCACTGTGGCCGGAGCCTTTGGCAAGCTCGAGATTAGGATTCAGAACCGACCGCTTGCATCTAATCCGAAGTCCTCAGAGATGACTGCCTTGAGCTTGGTCAGAATCGTCGAAAACCGCGTGAAGGCGCTGGTGTGCTAATGCCTGACATTCAAATGCATCCCGACTGTATCTGCATCTCAAGGCGTGCCGGCTGCGGCCGGATGCTCTTGGAGGGAGCTCAAGCCGTCGGATTGCCCACAGACTTGTGGACTTGTCCGAGGGTGGTGGTTGTGGTCAATTGCCGCCTAAGCGCGCAGTCTCTTGAACCATGAATACCTGCTGTTTCACGAGGGCTCGTACGCTTTCGTCTATTCAAGCGGTACGCCGGCGCCGCCACGCGAGGTAGGCGCCGAAGTCCGGTATCGCTGATAGGCATCCGTGTTCAACGATCGCCCGCGCGCTCTTGCGGTGTCCTTACCACCCGAGAACGGGCTCTGTTGGCCTCCCACCGTGCGAGTAGAGCCTCAAGGTATTTGCGGGACCTGGGGTGGCCAACGCCTTCTCCAAGCTGCATAAAACGTTCATCAATGCGTCCGCACACCGGCCACAGAGCGGCTGCCGTTTTAAGCCATCCCGCAACTTGTCGATCTATAGCCGGCTCGATTTGTAGGAGGGCTGCCAAGGCGTACGTGGCGATTTCCGGATGCACATCCTCGCGTACCTGTGCCAACAGGAATTCGGCGGTCCCTGCGACCGTCGGACGGACCTTGCCCAGCGAATACACAGCTTCCGCTCGAATGCACGGTCGCAGAGCGGCGTCCTGTGAATGGGTCCTGAGCGCTTGAGTCGCTGCTTGCGCGCCAGCGTCGCTCAGTTCGCTCAACCCCGTATGTGCCGTGCGTCGGCGATCCCGATGAACGGCTACATCTTCTGTGCGCATCAGCGTATCGAGAAGCGTTTGTCGCAGCTTCGGACCCAGGTGTGACCGCGCGTCTGCGATGACCGTCCGAATCTCCTCGAAGCTGTCAACGAAGATGCACGCTAAACCATACCGGCGACGCAGGAGCAGGGCGCGTGCCTCTTCGTCGCGACGCTGTCCGCGCTTCCAGATGTAGACGTGGTCCCGAACTCCGCCGCCGAAGTTCACTTCAAAGGTCTGCAGCAAATCGTCGAAATCTGGATCGTCGAGGCCAAATCCCACGATGAGCGCGTCGAATCGCGCAAGTACATGGTGCACGAAGGCTCTATAACCGAGCTGGCGCGCAATGACATCCCGGTACGACGACCGATCGAGCACAATGCTCGCCGGCGATGATACGCAGCCGTGCGCTTTAAGCAGGAAGCGGGCTCCGAAGTCGCCCGCAAGGATGCGTCGCAGACGTATCTCGTCTGAATAAATAGCGCGCTGCAAGTGTGGTGCCCGTCGGCCGCGGCTAACCTGATACGCTGTTTCGTGCCCGACATCGTAGTTGAACGTAATTATGCCGAGCGGCTTTAACTCTTCAATGAGGTCATGCAATGCGGAGTGCGCACGTTCGCTAGGCATCGTGAGTTTCACGGCAGCGTCCCGGAACGCCGAAGCTCCGACGGCCTCTCGGATGATCGTTGCCGCTTCGATCAGATAATCGGCTCCTTGGACGTCCGGGTGAAGCAGCAGGTCAAGCTCGGGAGCCACGTTCTCAAGGCGCCCTGCAAAACCGATGCGTAGCTCTGTTAGAACGGCGCGCCAAGTCGGCAATGCCTTAGTAGCGGAGCCGCGGTTGTCAATGCCCGCGGATACACCGCTTCCAGTGACCGCGATGAGATGTCGATATGCAATTGTGTCGCACAAGCGGCCGAACGCGGGATTCTGTTTGTGATTGCTCATCGGGGCGATCGAATATAAGCCAAAACGGCTGAATCAGTCCTCCCTGACAAGAAAGCTACGCTCGAGTTCGCGCTGGCAGAGAAGGAAGCCCCGAATTTTGCCGCGACGAGTTTGGCAAACGGCGTACAGAGCTCGGCCGGATAGCGCCCGTTGGAAGGACATCATGCGCTCCGATTCCGGCACAGTCACCGGAGTGATCTGAAGCTGGCTCGTAGCTCTTCTGAAAGGAGTTGCGGCTGTTCCCAGGCCGCAAAGTGACCGCCTTTGTCCAACTTGTTGTAATGGATGAGTTTGGGGTACGCGCGCTCCGCCCAAGCCTGCGGGGCTTCGTAGAGCTCATCGGGAAAGACGCTCACGGCAACCGGTATGGACACGCCTTTCACGGCGAAGAAGGCCAGCTTGCTTTCCCAATATAGACGTCCCGCGGAGATCCCCGTGTCCGTCAACCAGTAACTTGCGCTGACGCCGGACTTGGTCCGATCAACCTTCCGCTCGACAATTCTGCAGCGCGAGCGGCTTGCTCAAGGGCATTCGGTATCCGTGTCGCCAGCGACCGGTCCGAGATGGATTCTTCGCAGTCGAAGTCGACGTCCTGGGTCAGTCGAGCGCTGTGCCGTAGAGGGCGCGCATCGCCATGCCGCCTTTGAGCATGTAGCGGCCCGCGCCCTGACGCATCAGCGAGGACAGAAATGCCATCTGGCTACGATCCCGAACCTGAACTTCGGGACTGAATCCGAGAGCTGAGGAGGTCATAATAATCAGTAAATTAGTATCAATATATGCGTACTAATGTACTGAACATTTCACGGATGACAACCCACAAGGCCGCCGTTCAAACGTCAGGCAGCCCAGTGCAACGGGTCAGGGGCTCGGGGTTGTCAGGCTCTTGCGAGCTCAATCCATCGCGCTTACGCTAATTGTTTACCGGACTGACTCAATGGAGAATCTCATGGCGACGCAAGCCGCAGTCAATCCTTCGGAAGAGGCAATCCGGATCGGTCCGCTCGGTATCCGCTTTCTTCTGAGCGGTGAGGACACCGACGGTAGTGTCTCCGTCTTCGAAGTGACGGTCCCGGCCCGGCAGAAGCTGGCCGCTCCCGCCCACAAGAACGACGCTTATGAGGAGACGCTGTACGGGATCAAGGGTGTGCTGACCTGGACGATCGACGGCAAGGCTATCGAGCTCGGACCCGGCCAAGCTTTGTGCATACCACGCGGTGCCGTACACCGCTTCGATAACTTCGGTACGGAAGATGCGAAGCAGCTGTCGATAGTCACTCCGGCAATCATGGGTCCAGCGTACTTCCGAGAAGCCAGCGAGGTGGTGAATGCCGCTGCCGGTGAGCCACCAGACACCGCCAAGATGGTGGAGGTCTTCCGGCGACATGGGATGACGATTGCCGCACTGCCGCCGACGCGTTAGACGTCAAACTCGCTGGGTTATCGTTCGACCGACGAATCCATGGCGGAAGGGGCTGGTGGGCCGGTAGTTTCAGAGCGTGATTGGGCTTCCCCCAAGCCGACCCAAAACTGCTGCTCATCACGGTCCCCCGTCCGGCGGGCGCCTGTAGGAACGCCCGTCGGCGTTGGTGCTCTTATTTCAGCTCCGCCACCTGCACGGTGTCCGAGCCCAGCACAGTGCGAATCTTGGCCCGATCCGACTCGGACTGATTGGCCTTCTCGATCGTGCCTTCGACCTTGGCGCTCACCTGATCAAGCTTGCCGCCGAGATGATCGAGCGCCGCCCAGTTCTTGTACTCGGTGACAAGTATGACGTCGGCATCCTGCGCGCTGTGCGGCTGACCGACCAGCACCTCATAGCGCGTGATGAGGCCAGCGGCTTTGGCGGCTTCTTGCTGTTTCTTGTAGGTGGTCGCAAGCCAGTGCATGTAATCGTCGAAATGGCCGTCGACGGTGCGGATGAACGTGACATTCTGGACCGGTCCGTCGTTGTAGTCGCGGCCGTCTGCATAGGCCACCGTAGCAAGTGCCGTGAGTGAGAGCAGTGCTCCGGTGGCGCAGATCGCCTGGGTCATACGTGTCATGATTTAGTCTCCCAAGGTAGTTGTCGTTGAGCTTCTTCGAGTTGTACCACGCGGCGGCTCTGGCCCCGGAAACATGGCGCAGCGGCGCAAACTACACCGCCTCCGCATCCGCTGCAAGGACTGCCTGCAAGTCAGACGCCCCCCTCCGATCGAGTCGCAGCACAATCACCGCTGCGGCCCGTACCCTCAGCAGATGATTCAGCTTTGGGTACTGAGGATCATGAGCGCTGCGAACAGCGCGCGATCGCTCAGTTCTGGTGCTTTGGCGGCAATGTACAGCAGCAGAATCTGCAAAGCCCAGTTAGTTGCTGTGGGTTTGACATGCCTGGGCGTTTTGAGGACCTGCTAACTCTTCGGAGACGGCTCAGAATATTCCGAATAACGTTCTCGGTCTGATCAATCTTCGCCGGTAACAGTCTCGGCACGGCTGATCACGGCCTGCACGCCGTCGGCACTGAATTCCACGCGCGGGCCTTCAGCAGTTTGCCGCAGGCATGCAATTTTGCATCCAGCTGGATGAGTGCTTTAGGTCGCCGGACCGCGCGAGGCCCGGCTTCCCATCGTGTTCCTTCACGACCAGCGTGCTACTTCAGGTCAAGTTCCTGTCCGGTCCACGAACCAAGAACTCGTCGGATCTTGGCGCGGTCGCCCGCGTTTTGACTTGAGGCCGCCAAAGATCCTTCCACCTGTTTTGCTATCGCATCACCTTTCGCAGTGGCACCATCGAAAGCCGCCCAGTTCTTATAGTGGATGACCAGGTAAATGTCTGGATCATTCTCGCCACGTGCCTCCACGGTGACCACCCTATAACCACTAATATATCCAGCCTTCTTGGCCGCTTCCTGCTCGGCCTTCCAGGTGGTATCGAGATATTTCATGTAGTCATCGAACTTCCCATATGCAGTTCGAATTGCGGCTACATTGACAACGGAGCCTTCGGTGTACACATGATCATCGGCAAGCGCCGTGACGCTTGTAACCGTTAGACCAACTAACGCTGTAAATACGGCAATCTGACCCTTGATATTCATAAATTCCCCTGATTGATCGGGCAATCTCGCACTAGCACACCGACACGGTCTGTACGGCAGCACACACACAACACGATCGCGCCCGGGCGGACTCATTCCCGGCTGCGCGAAGCGCAGTTGAAAGCGCGCGGTGAGCTTGCGCAATTAGCGCTCGCGGCTGGCTATGGCTCCAGGCTCGCCGGCGGGGACGTCGTGGTAGTCTCGGTTTCCAAGGGAGCGACAATGAGCGCATGTACATCAGAGTCGAAACGCTTGGAGCCGGGCGGATGCGCGGATCTAGGGGCGGCGCTGATGCGGTGCAGGATGATGGGTATGTCTATTATTAAGAGCGCCGCAGATGGCGCAGAAATTTGATCTGCGCGTGACGATCGAATCAACTGTCAGCCGCGCACTTTATTTCGGTGAAAGATCCGCCTAACGGTGAGATTATTCTGAGCCGCCGAGCGCCGGACACGCTGCGCCCTAACGGCGTAAACCTGCAAGATATCCCTGAGATTCAAGGTGCTCTGCCGCGCATGATTTCGACCATGACATTCGAGAAGGCAGTAGAAGTCTTTAGCCGTGCCATTATTGATGGCGCATGAAGGACCTATCTATTTAGAGGGGCAGCGGAACGCGCAGAATTCCGTCCGGCAGCTTTGCTGCACGACCATGCGAAAGCCAAGTTATTGAGGCTGTCGATCTATGACGGCGCGTCCCCGGACACAATCCTGAGCCCATCGGGCTATCTCGGCACCCAAGAGATGGGGATCCACGGGCTTGACCATATGGCCATCGAAGCCGGCCGCGCGTGAACGCATGCGGTCTTCCGGTTGGCCATATCCGGTGAGAGCAATCAGGAGTAACTCGCGGCCGTTTTGGCGCGAACGAAGCGCGCGGGCGAGCTCGTAACCATTGAGACCCGGCAATCCGATGTCGAGCAGGGCCGCGTTTGGCTCGAACGTGTTAGCCATATCAAGCGCGGAGGGACCATCATGTGCAATGCGCACCTCATGGCCTTCCAGGCGCAACAGCATCGCGGTACTCGCAGCAAGATCCGTATTATCATCAGCAACGAGAATGCGCTGCGCAGCCGGCGGTGCCGTCCGCCATTCGCCTGCGTGCTCACTTGGGTGAGCCGGAGGGGGGGCCCGCGGCAACCGGACGGTGAACTCTGCCCCCTTTCCCAGGCCCTCGCTCGATGCAGCCACCGAACCGGAATGCAGTTCGACGATTCCTTTGACCACCGCAAGCCCGATTCCGAGTCCGCCCTCAGTACGATCGAGTGGCTTCTCGGCCTGGGAGAAAAAATCAAATATGCGCGGCAAGAGCTCCGCATCGATTCCAATGCCGTTATCGCGCACCCGATAAATCACATCGTCTGTCGTTCCTTCGAGACTCAGGGTGATCTTTCCGGAGGCGTGGGTGTACTTAGCCGAGTTGACCAGCAGGTTGCCCAGGACCTGGGTCAATCGAGTCACATCGCCCTTCACCCATAATGGCTTCGAGGACATGACAAGACGCAGCTCATGCCCATGACGCTCCATGAGGGGCCGCGCAATTTCGACCGCATCGTGTGCGATCGACTTTGCATCGAGACTCTGGACTTCAAGTGTGATTTTACCGCGGGTGATCCGCGAGACATCCAGCAGGCCATCCAGCAGGCGTGCCATGTGCCCGCTTTGACGCGCAATCATCTCGCTCACCTGCTGGATACTCGGATGGCCCGCGGCCAAGCGATCGAGTAGCACGCTGGCGTTGCGGATCGGACCTAATGGATTGCGTAATTCGTGCGCAAGCATCGCGAGAAATTCGTCCTTATTGCGATCGGCCCGCGCAAGCTTTACGGCGGCGCGCACTTGCTCATTCAAGTGGTCGCGCACTTCATACTGACGTCGTCGGGCGCTCAGTACCATTTTGACCGTACTCACCAGCGAGGTCTTGCGCAGCGGCCGCTCAAGCAGGACCGCCAGTCCCTCAACTCCGAGTCCCGCCGCAACGCAAGGATCTGCGCCGCCAGGCCGTCGCTGAGCGAGCAGTACAATAAGGGGGAGATCCGACCATGGCGGTTGCCCGCGTAGCGCCTGCGCCAGCTGCTGCGCACCCCCGTCAAGTAATGCTTCTTCCGCGACGATGAGCGCTCCGGTTGCCGCCCCCTTCAATTCCTGCAACATTGCTGGGAATCGCCGCGGGAGTGCGGCAACCCCCGCCCTCATAAGCACATCCGCCACCGTGACAGCATCCCGCCCGGTTGGCGCGACGATGAGCACCCGCTCGGGGTCGGGGGTCCCTGCTGGTTCGACGTTCCTATCGCTGGGTCCGCCCATGACCATCGTTCATCCAAGGGGTGCCGGTGAGCACACCGCGAAAATCCTTGAGCGGCTTTCCGATCACAATGCCTTCCCGGGACATCGTGAGCTCCCGGACGGTGCGTTCCAGGGATGCCCCGCGGTGCTTGAGGACAGATAGTGCCCGATGCACTTCGCCATGATGTTCGTAGTTGCGATAAAGAATGACCGTATCGGCAAGGTAGCTCACATCCAGGTTGCCATCGACGTCAGGTACAAGATCACCAGGCTGATTCACGAGAAGAAACGAGGTGACGTTCGATGCGTTCAGATACGCGAGCAGCTCGTGGAGGTGCAGACGAAGCAGCTGCTCATCGGGCATCGCATTGAGGTATCCGTTCAAGCCGTCGATGACGACGATCTGGGCGCCTGCCTCCACTGCCCGACGCACCCGCGAGGTAAATTCCCCCGGAGACACTTCGGCAGGATCGATCTGATCGACACTTACTTGGCCGGCGGTAATTCGCTCAGCGAGCTTTGCACCTACCGCGTTCAGCTGCATCGTTCGCACGCTTTCATCGAAAAGGAAAACGGATGCCTTGGTACCGAGACTGACGTTATGCAGAACGTACTGTAGAGCGGTCATGGACTTGCCGATACCCGCAGGGCCAGTCAGCGCGACGCTGGTGCCGCGATGGATGCCCCCACCCAATAGCGCATCGAGGGCCGGTAGACCGCTTGCGACCATTTCGGCGGGCGAAGTTGCGCGGTGCGCAGCGGCGATCAGTCGCGGGTAGACAACCAGCCCCCCGGTCCGAATCGCATAGTCGTGCAACCCCTCGCTGAAATCGAGCGCGCGAACTTTTAATATTTCGAGCTTGCGGCGGGTTCCACCGAATGCCCGAGTGGTGCGGGTGAGCGCAAGGACTCCGTGCACGAGGCTATGCAGGAGCGATGCCGGCTGCTCCGAAGTATTGTCGTCGGTGACCAATACCGTACAGCCGCGTTTCCCAAAATATCGTTTGAGCGATGCGACCTGTTTGCGATGTTGCCGCGAGTCACCTGCGAGCAGTCGCAACTCCGAGAGCGAATCGATCACGGCACGATCGGGATTCGCATGCTCAACAGCCGCTTCAAGACGCGCGCGGAATTCACTGAGCTCGACCTCCGAGGCTTTGAAGACCGTTTGCTCGCTAGTTTCCTCACCGTCCTGATCTGCGGTGATGTCCTGCAGATCGATTCCATCCAGCGACCAGCCATGGGAACGAGCAATGTCCTCGATCTCGTTGACTGTCTCGGAGAGCGAGAGGTAAAGACCCCGTTCGCCCCGCGCTCGGCCTTCCATCAGGAAATGTAGCGCTAGTGTGGTTTTCCCCGAACCGGCATTGCCGGTGATCAGGTACATCTGTCCAGCCGGAAGGCCCCCTCGCAGGACTTCATCAAGACCTGAGATGCCCGTCGACAGCGCGGGCCGTACAGGGGGGCCTCGCGCGGTGGGGGAATCGGCACGGGATGCATTCATCGGTGGAAAGCCTGCTGATGGGCGATAACCTTGAGCTTCGCGGCTGGCTCGTGCCCCAGCCCCCATGATCGCAAGTTTGAGTCTATACCCACCCCCGTCCAGGGGAATCAGCCCCAACCGGCGTAAAGCGGTGCGATTGTCCCACACACCTTCGAGACCGACCCGGTAGGCGATGGGAGGCGACCATGGCAAGCCCTCAGTGGCTCGGCGCGACGCGAACTGATCGATGCCGTTCGAGCCCGATACCGAAGCAACCAGCGAATAACCACCAACTGCGGTTCAGGTCGAGGGGCCGCCCTCCTGCGCGTACAGCGCCTCTATCCGGGCGCGGGCGCTGGTGGTTTCTGGCGCTTGAACAGGTGCGCGTAAGCGGACATCGTGACGATCGGCGTCGAGTGGCCCAACGCGGCGGCCACCTCCAGCGGCTCCAGGCCTGACCCAATCATGTGCGACGCGGCCGTATGCCGCAAATCATGCACTCGAATGCGGCGGAGCTTGGCTCGGCGGAGCGCCCCGAAAAAAAATGCCGGCTGAGGAAATTTCGATCATCCAAAAATCGGCCTTCCGCGTTAGGGAAACACAAATCCAACTCGCCGACGGGACAGCGCAGCTTCCACAGCTTCAACTCAAGGCGGGGGGACGTCGGCGAGAGCCGCTCCCATTCCTCGTAGGACAAGAGTACCGCCTCGCGGTTGCCGTGACCGGTGATTACGGGTTGCCCCGGCCGAGCGCGCCGTGCGCAGCGAAACCTGCAGTCAGCGAGACCGAGGTTCGAGCAAAGTCAGCTCATTTCGAATGAGTAGTCGCTTAAATCCGCGGTCGAACGTAACCAAGTGACTGCCCAGTGTACGCACTGCCGCGGCGATCCACGCGTCTGTCAGATCGTTGGCGATGAGATCGTGTTCGCGAGCTAGCTGCTTCAAGGTCGGCCACTCTCGACCAAGCTCTGGCATCTGAATGCCGGGACGCGCGAGTAGGGCGTCGATGAACGCAATGGCATCGCCCATCGGCGTGGGAAGCTTGAATACCTTGGGATGAGTGGCAAGGCGCAGAAATCCTGCGGCCGCCATCGGAAGAATCTCGAGGCTTTCTCCAGCCTCACATGCGGCGAGCGCCTGATTCAACCAATCCAGCGCCACGGTGTGATGCGGATGATCGGTTCGCGAGGCAGCTAGAAGAACGTTGAGATCAGGAGCCATCGTCCGCAGCGTCGAGAAGCGAACGGTTGGAAAGGGGGTCGACGCCTGCGATGAGGCCGCCTTTGCCGGCAAAGCTCGGAATCGATGGGCCACTCCTACGGCCGCTTGAGGGAGGTCGGCGCAGGCGTAGCCGCAAGCCTTCCTCAATCAGGGCGGTGAGGCTCTTGCGCTCCCGGGCCGAGGCAGCTTTCGCTCGGACCAGAAGCTCGTCGTCGATATCGAGAGTGGTCTTCATGACCCGAGTATACAGAAATCTGTATTTGAGAGGTAAAAGACCAGATCCGCTCGACCTCGATGTTCCAGGAATGTGCCGAACTCAGATTGGGTGTGCCGTAATGGCCGTGGTGGGTCTGGCGACGGGGCTGGCCAAGTCTACCGAAATCCTGGACGGCTACTCGCTAACGGCAACGTGCGCTTCATTTCAGTTCCGCGAGGTAGGCGATGATATCGGCGCGTGCCTGCGTATCGGGAATTGTGAAGTACATTTTGGTTCCGGGAACCAACGCGCTTGGATTGCTTAGCCACCGGTCTAACGTGGCCGGATTCCAAGTCAAGCCGGAATTCTTCAGGGCCGACGAATAATTGTAATCTGCGACACTTCCCGCGCGGCGCCCAACGACACCACGGTGCCTCGGACCCAAATCGTTGTCGTCGATCGAGTGACACGCCTGGCACGCTTGATACAGGCTCTTTCCATGAGCCGGATCACCACGGACCGGGGTCGTCACTGGCGCTTCTGTCGCTGCGGCGATGGCCATTGCCGCAGCGAGCGCGCACGCTGCCAAGTAAGTGATCACTAAAGGTCTCTTCATAGAATCCGCCTCAAATCCCAGACTTTCACGCAGGTTGGCCAATCGTCGTATCGGTGATGGTCAACGAGCGGGGATGCCTCACGAACGACACGCTCGAGATCCCCAACATCTTGGGCAACTGGTCCGTCGCCACCTTAAGCGGTCCAGGACCGCTGCCCACCCCGGCGACCGGCTGCGGATAGGCGGTCGAGCGAGCGGTGTGGAAGGTGATGTGACCTTCGACCTTCTGCAGGATTTGATGAATGTGGCCATTCAGCACCGTGACCGACCCGAAGCGACGTAGATATTCCATGAGCTCATCCGCGTCCCCGGTTCCCCAGCCCCAGGGCTCATAGATCGTCCAGAGCGGCATGTGGGCGAAAACCACGATCGGCGTGCTGGAAGAGCGGCCTCTGAGGTCCGCGGCCACCCAGGCGAGCTGATCGGCACCCAGGGTGCCGAGGCCCGCCGGCTTGAATTGCAATACGTTGACCAGCGCGATGAAGTGCACACCGGCGTGATCAAAGCTGTAGTAGCCCTTATTGGCCGACGCTTTGCCGAATCGATTGAAATATTCGCTGACACTCGGATCGGTGGTGTCGTGCTCGCCCGGTACCGTGTGTAGCTCGGTGATACGCAGACGCGAGAGCATCTGCTGCGCCAGATCAAATTCCGCAGGCTTGGATAGGTGGGTGATGTCGCCGGTGTGGAGGATGAGAGCTGGCTGCTCGGCCATCCCGTTCACGAGATCAATGGTCTGGGTGAGCGTTCCGTTGACATCGGGATTCGCGTCCTTGTTGAAGCCGATGTGGGTGTCGCTGATTTGTACGAACAACGGCCTGCCTAGCCATGCGGTCCCCAGCTTGTCATCAGCCGCCATGGCCAGGTCCACCGGCGCAAAGACTCCGCCTGCCAGGACGAAAAGAGTCCCGGCCCCGCCATAGGCCATGCATTTGAGCGCGTTGCGCCGCGAAAGCACTATTTTATCGTCCGACATGGCCGTCTCCTGAAGGGGCGATTCAGGAGAGGAGACTTCGTCGCGGGCGGTTTTATTCCCGGGTGCGGTTCAAGTTTTCATCAGCGAGCGTCCTGCCTGCCTAAATCCTGCAGCAGCCGCACGAGCCCAAGCAATTCATCCCAACCGGTATCCGAGACGGCACAATACTCCAGATCACCAGCCTTCCAAAAGACAACGTGATAGCCGTTCCGCGTGAGCTTCCCCGGCAGGGACCGCTGTGTGGCGGCCCAGCTGAACACGTTGATGACGTGCGCGCCGTGCCGGTAGACGACAACGGCGGCGCGTTGATGTTGTAGGTAGTCGACACGGCCGCCGACGAGTTTATAGCCCTGCGGTTCGAAGTCCGCGACGAGTGGTGAAACATCGCTATGACCGGCAAACCAAGGCTTCACCGTATGCTTGTCCGTGGACACGACGTCGATCAAATGCGTCGACAGTAACGAATTCACGTGGGCATCCAACACCTCGTCAACCACGGGGGCCGTGAGCTGTGGCGAAAGTAACAAAACTGCAAGTGACGCTGCGACCGCAGTCATACCAACGCCACTGCTGGCGCCGATCCAAAACGACCGCGTGCGCCAGCTGGGACGACCGCGGCGCTGCGGCGTGTCCTTATCGAGGGCTCGCATCACCCGAGCGCGTAGCGCGGGCGGGATCTGGGTAGGGGGCAGGTCTCGGCGCAGCGCGGTGCGCAGCTGTTCGAGGTCCCGATGCAGCGTGCGACACTCATCGCAGCGCTCCATGTGCCGCTCAATGTCGGCTGCGGTCACCGCGTCGGCTTCACCGTCAAAATAGGCCTGCACGCGCTGGGAGTCAGGGCACGGCATTTGGCTCCCCCTTGGCCTGTAGCAACCAGTGTTCTTTCAGCACCGATCGCGCGCGCGCCAGCCGCGACATCACGGTTCCCATCGGCAGGTTGGTCACCGCGGCGATCTCGCGATAACGCATGTCCTCGATTTCCCTCAAGACTAAGACCTCACGATGGTCATCGGGCAGTCCCGCTATAAGTCTTTCGAGTGTGTGCTCCTCGTCGCGGCGAATCGAGGCGCTTTCCGGATCGGGCGTGGTCGCGAGCAGGGCGTGTCCATCCTGTGCATCGTGTTCCTCCGGTAGCGGGACCTGGGCTCGTCGCTGTTGCTGCCTGAGCGCTGTCGCATGGCAATTCCTGACGATCGTTAGCAGCCACGCCTTCGCATCGGAGCCACGCAGGGCGTCGAAACCCCGATAGGCGCGCAGGATGGCCTCTTGTACGACGTCATCCGCATCGTCGGGGGAACGCGCGAGCCACCTCGCAAACCGGTAGGCGGCGTCGAGATGCGGCAATACCTGCGCCTCGAAGCGACGACGTCTGTCATCCATGGATCAGATCGCACACTACATTCACCGCCTCCAACCAGCCCTGCACAAACCTCTAAGACGCGCGGCGCGCCCGATTTATTCCCGTAATCTGTAATGGTCCAACGGTAGCGGATACTTGCGACCCCCAAAGCTCACTCAGACTCGAGAGTCGGCCGGCGGGTCAGACAGCTGAGTTTAACCAGCACCACCGGGTACCGCAGCATACGATCCCGCTTACGGAGCTCGTTCTCCGTAACCGTCTGGCGAACTCACCTTGCGAAGCATTGAACACCCTGATCCACAGCACTTCAGTCTAGGGATCAGACATTGGTTAGCTCCGTTGAGTAATGAATGTAACGGCTGGAACGCAATCAGAGCGCCGACGGCGGCATAACGGGCGCGCCGGCTTCGATCTGGGGGGTGAGGCCGACCGTCTCGGGCCGAAAGCGTTCGTGGCGCGGAAGATCATCGGCCGTATCGAACCACGGGATCCGACTGCGATTGCAGATATGCAGCGCTGGCGCGGTCCCTTCCGGCGCATCGAGCGTTGCGATCGTGAAATCGAGCGTGCGGGGCTGGTGCCTCACGAGCATCGCCACGGGGTTCCACAGTCGCGGCAGAACCATCTCTCACCGAAGTCCGATGATCGTCGGCGCGCGGGCGACCCGCTCGTCAGGACGTAATCCGCACGGGCGACGCTCGCGAAAGCCATCACCGGGGCTCCGCTCGTCAACTGGCAGATCCGGCAATGGCAATAACCGGCATCGAATGGCGCGCTGTCTAATCGGTACCGAATGCCACGACACAAACAGCCACCGGTACGCGAGGAGTCTGCAGTCATCTGACATCTCCCGGGGAATCCGTCGCATCTTTCGCTCCACGGACCCGACCCTGCGCTGGGAGTGCCTGGCGCGCCTGTCAGAGGAGAGCGTAACTTGACGTAGGAGTTGGCCGGCAGGCGAGCTCGAGGACAATGAGTCAGCCGGCCCAGGGCCGCATTCGGCGCTCTAATTCTCCGCGCGATCGAGAAGTCGTGCATGGTTCCATCGTCTGACGATGCTTAAAATCTTGCTTCCGGTGATCACGGACTCGTCGTGACGCGCTCGCCTTCCATGCCGCGAAACTCCACGAACGAGGTCATCCGCTTCCAAAGAAAGTCGCCATACTCGAATGGCAGGAACCGATCTGGCGGGTCGATGGGGAGAGGTGCGATGGTCGCGTCGGCGCGAGCCTCATAGAAAAACGGGATCGAGTAGCGCTCAACGCCGCTGCCCAGCACTCGGTGCTCGGTCGCCCGGATACGGCCCGCCGACCAGTGTTCGAGCACTTGGCCAAAATTCACGACCAATGTTCCTTCGAGCGGCGGCACATCGATCCAGCTGCCATCGAGTGAGCGGGCCTGAAGTCCTGGTACCCCATCCTGCGCCAGCAGCGTTACGAAGCCCGAGTCGGTGTGAGCTGCGCCCACGATATGGCGACCGGTCGAACGAGGATCGGTCCAGACCGCCGGGTCGGTGACCGCCGCGAGCTCTGCGGCGCTGCGGGGCGGATAGCGAATCAGGCGCAGCGTCGACAGTCCGCGATGAAATGCGTCGTCGAAATACTCAGTCGGAAGCCCAAGGCTGCGGGAGAGGGAACGCATTAAGGTCGCTGCCACGCGCTCCATTGCGCGATAGTAAGCCGCGACGTCGTCACGCCATCCCGGAAGTCGATCGCGCTCCGGCAGCGCGCTGGGCTCGCGCAGCGGATCACCGGGCACCGTGACGCTCGGCCCGTGAACGACGTCGCCACCGATGTCGATGCCCTCTTTGGACGTGAGGTTCCCGGGCTGCAGGGGGAACCAACCGCGATAGATATTGCGGTTTTCCGGCGCGAACTTCCGCCGGTACAGGTTGTGTTTCTCGGTGGCGCCGAGAGCAAAGATTGCCAGAAGACGAGCCCGCGCAGCCGGCCTCAGCGGTATGTCAGGCGGTAGTCCACCGATGCACAGGAAACCGGTGTTCCGCGCAGCCGCGAATACCTGCCGATCAGCAACAACCCATGCGGATGGACTAGTGTCGAAAAGCGGCGCTACATCGATGACGGGAATTGCCGAGGCCCCAGCGGTGCTGATTTCGCTCGTCACGATCGGACCTCTTCCTGATTTCGACTGAGCCTTGCTCGCGGCTATGGCTCTTCCGCAACGCGACCCACCTGAAAATGCTCATCCCCACTCAACCGGATCAACCCCTCCAGAGCCGCGAGCCTGACCAACCCGGACGCCACCGCTTCGGGCACGTCAAAAAACATCTGCTCCGGTTCCGAATGCAGATAGAGATCGTCCTGCGGCATGTTGCAGTGTGGGCAGTGATTGGCGAAGACCTCATCGCCTGCATCCCCGGTCCTGAGAAAGTGAGGCCAACGCCTGAGCTGCCTGGCCAGCATCTCATCCATCGCCGAGATGTGCGAGACGGTGAACTGAGTCAGCAGTTCCTCTAAAACCGTGCCGTCTTCGCAATGGATGCAGATGACCTCGATGGTTGCGTGGCAACGCTGACAGGGTGCGATGGCGGAGGCGACGAATGCGTGGCTCGAGACGATCGTGAATTCCTCCTCATCGGCCCGGCCGTCCTCACTTCCGGGCAGCCATCTCGCGAACGCGCCGGCGGCCTGATCGCACTCGATGTACCACCGTTTAGAAGCATCATCCCAGCGCGCACCGAGTGCCTTCACTCGGACGCCATCTTCCGGCTCGACGAAAAGGTACGTTCTCTCCACGGCGTTCCTTGGGTTCACTCCGACAATTCGGCGTTGACGCTTGGGTTCTGCGCAGCCTCGAGCGCTTGAGGGGGTGCCGCCAGTTCAGGCGATCCGGAAAGTCCATTCTGACTGGCATCGGGCGCCTGCGCTGCCATTCCGCTCGTCGTCCTTGATGCCGCCGGGATATTCGTCAATCTCTGTCGCGGTCGGCTCTTGGACCTTCCTGCACCACAGTTCACGAACGGGAGTACCGCGGCCCGTATTCCTTGCGATCGGACGCTTTTTAGCTAAAATAGCCAAATGACGAAGCAAATACCCGCGACTCAGGCGAAGAATAACTTCGGCGGACTTCTTGACGACGTCGCAGAGCTAGGCTGCGTGGAAATCGTGAAGCATGGCCGAGTTGTTGCGGTAGTTCTTTCGCCACGCGCCTTTCAGCAAGTTCGCAGTGCAGCGCGCGCCCGGAAGCAAAGCGGATCATGGGGTGAGACGCATATGATTCCCCCAGACAGCGCGCGCGCTGCCCGGATCGTGAGGGGCTCGAGTGACTTCGAAGAGGAATAAGCGCCCCGCGGAGGCTCCGCTTAGTCCCGAGGATGTCCGACGCATACTCAGCATCTGCTCGCCGAAGGGTTTGCTGGTCGGAGGTCAGGCGCTTGCCTTCTGGGCCGATCATTTGCAGGTCGAGCGTCCCGAGAGTCTCACCTCCGGAGTGACGGCGGATGCCGACTTCATCGGCGATGCGGGGCTTGCAGCTGCGCTTGGCAAACGCCTCGGGTGGGACACGTGGATACCTTCTCTCGATGACTCGAGTCCGCAAACTGGCAAGGTGACTCATCGCACGAAAAGCGGTGACATCAAGCAGGTGGATTTCCTGTCCGGTGTCGTCGGGTTGACCACCAGGGACCTTGCGCGGCGTGCGATTGAGTTGGAGGTGCCGGACATCGGCCGGCTAAGAGTCATTCATCCACTCGATGTTCTCGACAGCCGTATCCAGAACCTGCATCTCCTGCCCGAGAAGCGTAACGCTGCCGGAATCGCCCAGGGTCGACTCGGCTTGGGCGTGGCGCACGCGTTCATCGCGCGGGAGGTCACGATGCGTGGCGAGCGGGTCGGACTGAAGCTTTTGGAATGGGTTGCCGAGATGGCGACCGATATTGCTGCCGTTCGCGTCTATCTGCTATACGGCATCGACCCGCTGGAAGCTGTCCCGCTCGAGGGGTTCCGAACGACACCAGCGCTGCACAAGGTGCGCTGGCCGCAGATCCAGGCGGAGGTGGCCCGGAGCCGAGAGTCGATGCGAAGGCTCTCCACACGGGTTTCCGCCCGCCACGCATGAAATGCTGGCAGCCCAACCGGCGAACGGTCCGGTAGAACGCGCCGCCCGAGTAGAGCCCCAGAACGACGTACTTGAGAAAGTCGCCGGCAGAAAGGGGCGCGCGGGCGAGCTCGAGCGCGAGTCCGATCGGGCCGATCGCGGTATCGATCACCGCGCAGCAACCACGCTTTCCGCGGACCGCCGCGGCCCCGGAACGGTCCGAGACGAAGGCCCGACCTCACTGGAGCCTCGGACAGCTGACGTCCTCAGAGTCCAAACGGAAGCTATCAACGACTCGAGCCGCGAGCCTGCCTTCAGTTCTCCACTACGGGCAGCGCGATGTATGAAGCTTCCTTGGCCGAGTGATACACGCGCTGCGTGGCCTTGCGATAGTCGTCAGGCTTGGCCAGGAAGATGTTGGGCACGAAGGTCTGCGGATTACGGTCGTACAGCGGGAACCAACTCGATTGCACCTGTACCATTAGCCGGTGACCCGGCAGGAACACGTGATTGCTCGGCGGGAGCTTGATCTCATAGGCGAGCGGTTGGTTTGCCTTGATGGCCTTGGGAGTGACGAAGCCTTCCCGGTAGCGTCCCCGCAGAATGTCCATGCCGACGGCGAGCTGGTAGCCGCCCATTGCCGGTTGCGCATACACCTCGTCCGGATACACATCGATGAGCTTGACCACCCAGTCGCTGTCCGTGCCGCTGGTGGAAGCGACCAGGTGCACCACCGGCTGACCGGTGATTCTCAGGGGTCTGGTCAGCGTGGCCGAAGTGAAGGTGATCACATCGGTGCGGCCCGAAGCCTCGCGTTGATCGTCGGTGAGCCATTGTCGCCACGTCTGCCCGGGCGCGTAGCCGATCGGCTGAATGGGCCGCACGCGAAACGGCACGGGGCGCGCGGGATCCGAGACGTATTGCGTAAAGGCGGCGCCGCTTGCGGGCGCCTCGAATCCCAGCTTGTTGCCCGGCTGCAGGTACAGCGCCTCCGTACCGTGCGCACACCCGGACTCGCAGCTCACCGGCCAGCGATCCAAACGGCGCCACTCATTGGTGCCGGTCTCGAACGCCGTCACCGGGGCTACATCCGCCGCAGGTGCGCCATCCTTGAGATATTGCGCCAGGAATGGTCGCAGCACGTTCTCGCGGAACCAGCGCGAGGTATCGCTGCCGAAGCGAAGGCTTCCCAGGCTGCTACCCTCATTAATGGCCTGCCCGTGGTACCAAGGTCCGAGCACCAGCTTCACCATGTTGCCGTTCACGTCCTTGGGCTTGATCGACCTGTACACCGCGATGGCGCCGTAGCTGTCTTCGGCATCCCACAAACTGTGAACCAGCATTACCGGGACTTTGAGCGGCTGTGTGAGCAGCAGCTTGTCGACCGCCTGATCGCTCCAGAAGGCATCGTAGGCTGGATGCGCCACGATCTTGTTCCAGAAGCCGATTTGCTGCATGGCATGGCTGCGCCCCAGTTCACCGGCTGAGCCCGCCTGCAGAAACAGGTCGTAGTCATCGTGATAGCTCGACCACCACTTGATCTTGTTATCGCGGCTCGCCTCCTGCTCATAAATGTACGGCGTGTTCTGCTGGCGGAATGCGCCGAAGTGAAACCAGTCATCGCCCATCCAGCCATCCACCATCGGGTTCATTGGCACCGATACTTTCAGCGCGGGGTGCGGATTGATCAGGGCCATGAGTGGCTCGAAGCCGTCATAGGAAATGCCCAGCGTTCCCACCTTGCCGTTGCTCTCGGGCACGTTCTTCACCAGCCAGTCGATGGTGTCGTATGTGTCGGTGGCATCATCTACCGGCGTCGGGTTCTGCGGGCCGTGCACCGGGCGGTTCATCACGTAATCGCCTTCCGAACCGTACTTTCCCCGCACATCCTGCACCACGCGGATGTAGCCGTCCTCGAGGATCACATCGGTGGCGTTGTCGTAGCCCTGCAGCATGGGGCCCAAGTGCCCGCTCTGCGTATGGCTGATGAGTTCCTTGGCCTCATAGGGCGTGCGCGTGAGCAGCATGCCGGCATGCGATGCGCCCTTGGGCACCAGAATGATCGTGTGAAGCTTCACGCCATCGCGCATCGGGATCATCACGTCGCGAAGTTCGTAGTCCCAGCTGTCCCCGACAGGCGTGAAGGTGCTCGGAGTCTCGCTGGGGTACTGTGGGTAAAGGGCCTTGGGCGCATCTTCGGCGCGAAGACCGCCGCTGGCGGTGAAGAGAAGGGCGGCGAGGGTGGTAGTGAGACTGGCCTTCATGGCATCCCCTGTTCGCTTTATATGGGGATACTGTAACGGTAAAGAGAGCCGAGCGGGCGTTCGATGCCGGGCAATTTGAATCGACCGGCGTGTTGCTTGTAGACCAGGGCTTCGGACCAATGATCCTGGTGCCTAAGCGGGCGGACCATGGTATCCGTGGGCTTTCGTCCGGAGCCGAGTATGACTGAACCCTTGAACGCAATGTCATTTACCGTCGTCGGGGCGCCTCGTGGCGAGCCGACGCGGCACTAGTATAGATGGGATTAGTTGCTTCACAGTTGAGCAGCTAGCCGAGCCTATTCGGGATAGGCTTTGACGCTGTCCGCCACCGAGTCCGCGACATGCTCTTTGGTGATCACGCCGGCAACGTCGCTTGCACGTGGGATTCCACGCCCACGCACGACCACCGCCATGATGGCGCCCCGGCGCCACATGCGGCGGATAACATCGAAGGCGGTTTCGTTCTCGCCCACCACGGTGAAATTGCGGCTGGCGACCTCGCGCAGGCTCACGCCGGTATGGGCGCTCTCCAACCCTCGGCGGAGGCCTGTATTGACGCGAATGACCCCGTATATATGACCTTTGTCAGTGACCACAACATGGCGCAGGCGCCCGGCATGCTCGGGCTGGCGTAGGTAGTCATCGAAATGCGCCTCCGCCGGCAACACCTGGATGTCGGTGTCCATCACTTCGCGTGCAGAGCGGACGAGAAACATGTTGGCGTGACGCGCCTTGGGAATAGCTCGGCCACGGCGCACGAGTTTCAAGCTGTAGATGGTCTCGGGAGAGAGGACGCGGCGCGTGCCGATGCTCACGGCTACCGCCACGATCATCGGCATCACGATGCTGTAGTCGAGGGTCATCTCGAAGATCATTGTGACCGCGGTCATGACCGCGCCGGTTCCGCCGCCCACCATCGCGCCCATCCCGACCATGGCGAAGGCGGGAATGCTGAGCTGAATCGGCAAACCGGCGGTGTTCAGCAGCGCCGCGAAGCCTCCGCCAAGTGTCGCGCCCATGAACAACGAGGGCGAGAAGATGCCGCCGGATGAGCCCGATCCCAGACTGAGCGAGGTCGCCAACAGCTTGCAGGCGCTCAACAGCCCGAGAAGCCAGAACGTCGAGACCTGCCCAGCTAGCACGGCCTGAACAGTCGCGTAACCGACGCCGTCGACATAGTACTGACCGAGCGTGCGCAGCAGGAGGTACATGAGCACACCGACCATCAGCATGCCCAGTGTGTGCCGCAGATAACGCGACTTGATCCGATCGAAGAGATCCTCGGCCAGATGTAGCCCGCGGATAAAGCCTGCCGCCCCGAGCCCGCAGAGGGCACCCAGTACCGCGAAGAGGACGAGCACGATCAGCGCGCTCGAATCGACTGTCATGGCTTGAAGCGGGGGCACGTAGAAGGCGGGCGCATCACCGAGGAACCAGCGGCCCACGAACGTCGCCGTCCCCGTCGCGACCGCGACCGGAAGAAAGGTCTCCACGCTCACTTCGGGCATCATCAGCTCGATGGCGAACATCACTCCACCGATGGGAGTATTGAAGGTAGCAGCGATGCCGGCGCCAGCGCCTGCAGCGACCAGCGAGATCCGCTGACCCACCGGCATGCGGATGACCTGGCCCAGCGTGGAGCCGAGCGCCGAGCCGATCTGGATGATTGGCCCTTCCCGGCCGACCGATGAACCGCTGCCGATCGCGATGGCCGAAGCCAGGGATTTCACCACCGCCACGACCGGTCGGATCACTCCGCTGCGGTAGTAGATCGCGTCCATGACCTCCGGTACGCCGTGGCCCTTGGCCTCGGGAGCAAAATTGCTCACCAGGAAGGTGACGAGGACGGCGCCCAGCACCGGAACCAGGATCACCAGCGGACCCCACGGCGCCGGTGCGGTGAAGATGTTGGCGTCGTAGTGCACGACCGCCTGACCGGCGAACAGCAGATTGTGAACAAGGCCGATCAGATCTCGGAAGAGCACGGCACCCAGGCCAGTAACGACTCCGAGGCCGAGTGCCAGCAGGGAGAGCTGCGTCAGCGACAGTCGGCGGCTCTCCGCGCCTTCCCTCACGTCTGCCGTCCCATCCGGGGTGAGCCTGTACCCGGGCCCGATGCGGTTGGCGGGATCGCCCCTATAATGCGGAAAAGTGGCACGCTTAAGCCAGCTCTTCGTCGGTGATCGCGGATCGGTGGCGGCTCATTTTCAGTGCTCCTAATCTAAGTGGGGTTCCAAAAACTGATAATTGCGCCTCCAGCGATCACCAAGGCGCCACCGACCAAGATTGGCATTGTCGGGAACGATCGGAAGGCGATCACGTTAACGACCTGCCAGACCACCAATAGTGTCGCGATGTAGAGCCCGACCACACGCCCAAACTCGAGCGGTGCTAGGTTGAGAAACGATCCGTAGCCCAACAGCAGCGCCGCGCCAGCGAGAAACAGCCCGATGCGGATCAGGCCCACGTGATTGTAGATGGCCAATCTGACAAGGGCGTCGCCACTGGCCTCCAGCCCAGTTGCGATCACCAGTAAGACCAGTATGGGAACGCTTTGAAGTGTCTTGATCACCGTTCTGCCCCTCATTTCCAATCTGGCTCGACCGACGCTTGCAACCCTCCTAGCCTAGCAAAGACAATCGCGGCCATTGAGGGGACTGGCGCAACACGCGATCTGTTTGGGTGCCCAATAACGCGCACTCAGGAGCGTCGTCAAGGGCTCGTTCTCAGCCGTTCGGCGCGCCCCCGAGCGGGCGGTGATATGAGCGACGAAAACGAAGCGATTTCCCGACGCGACCCAGCGTAGCATGCCGTATCCACCGCGGAGAGTTTTGCCTCCGTCGCGCCCCAATTGGTGATCGCATAGCCTCCGAGAGCCGCGTGGTGCCCATCACGGATGACGGGCCTGGTCGTAGCCGCTGCCCCAGCTCTCACCATGCGTGCGAAGATCGAGTGCCGCCACCGCGATCCCAATGGCCAGAGCGTACAGCATGGCCTGCGCGCCGGCAGCGCAACAAGCCAGTCCGGCATCCATGTTCGCCACCGCAGCAGCGCTAGGTCGAACGCCGCACCGAAGAGCCCACAGAGAACCGCCGACAACACGACCGGCACGATGAACGCTGGGGCCAGGTTCTCCGGCACGTTGATCTGGCCGGCGTCGCATCAGCGTGTGTTCTTCAGTGCGCGGCGCATGGCACGGCGAAGAAACCCGGCACCCATCGCTTGCGCGCTGTCCGCCGACCAGTCGCAGATCTGACTGGTCCAAAACTCGACGCTGCGCGTGTTGATCCAGTTGCTGACCGGGTTCTATGATCGAGCGGGAATGTGCGTTGGCAGATCATAAGAGCCAGGGAACAGACCGTCTGCTGCCCGCGACAGAACTCGTTTATGAGAAGTGCTGCACCGTCAGCTGCCCGCCTGGAAATTTAGGATGTGCTCGTAATGTTCGGAGGGCGACGGTATGCGCTGGGCGGGAGTAATTTGGTTGTTGGCGTCGATTGCACTATCCGCCTGCGGCGGCGGTAGCACGAGCAGCGGCAGCAACGGCAGCAGCACCGGCACTAACAGCACCAGCACTACCGGCGGCACGTCCACCAGCACCCCTCCGAGTCCCGGGAGTGGCAGCAATAGCACCGGCAGCGCTCCGAGCACCGGCAGCGGCGGCACCGGTACTACTAACACTGGTTCCAGCACTTCGACTGGTTTCATGAGTTTCGCGGATTCTCTGCCAGCGGCCGGGTCGCACGGTACTGATGCGATCCCGGCTGGTGCCGGCCTCGAAGATACGTCTCATCCCGATCACGTCATAGGCAGCGGTACCCCGGCAAGCTGTACGAGTGATGCGGTTGTGGCGGCTGTGGCCGCAGGTGGTGTCATCACGTTCAACTGCGGCTCTTCGCCCGTTACCATCCAGATGACAGCGACGGCGCAAATCTTCAATAACGCCGCAGCGACGACGGTGATTGATGGCGGTGCTCAGGTCACGCTCAGCGGTATGGGACAGCGGCGCATCCTGTACATGAATACCTGTGATCAGAAGCTGGTCTGGACCACCTCCCACTGCCAGAACCAGGAGTATCCGCAGCTGACGGTGCAGAACCTGACTTTCGTTGACGGCAACGCCAGCACCGAGACCACCCCGGAGGGCGGCGCCATTTACGCCGGCGGCGGCCGCATCAAGGTGGTCAACTCCCGTTTCTTCAGTAATGTCTGCGCCAGCACCGGACCCGACACAGCGGGAGGCGCAATATACTCAACCAATCAATACCAGGGACTACCCGTCTATGTGGTGCACTCCACGTTCGGCGGGTCGTCGACCTTGAACAATGTCTGCTCGAATGGTGGCGCGCTCGGCAGCATTGGGGTGTCCTGGAGCATCATCAACAGCCTGCTCACCTACAACCGAGCCGTTGGCAACGGCGGTAACCCTGCGACCAGCGGGACGCCGGGCGGCGGCAGCGGCGGTGCAATCTACAACGATGGCGATACGATGCTGCTGACGGTCAGCGGCTCGCAGCTGAGCTACAACCAGGTCAATGCCTTTGGCTCTGCGATCTTTTTCGTGTCGGACGACAATACGGGCAGTATCGCCATCACCGATTCAACCATCACCGGCAATACCGGCGGCTCCTGGTATCCGACTTATCCGCAGATCTCAACCGCGGCGAGCACGCCCATTACCGTGACCAATTCTGACATTGCCGACTGAGCCGGGGGGGAATTCGCAATCGACGAGTTGGCCGCTGTGCTGCGGCTTCACTCCGGCAGATGCATTTTGCGCAGCATCGCCTTGAATCGCGGATCAGGCCGTAAGGCTGTCATCAGCACGTCAAGGCGCATGTCGGAAAGGCCACCGTCCCTTTGCTTGTAGGCCCGCTCCAGCCACTCGAATGCCTGATCCTTATCGCCTCGCCAGGCGAATATTTCGGCCACTTGGTAGGAGCCCTCCTGCGCGTGCTTGGTAATCGTCTCCTGGAGCGCCTGCTGCGACTCCTTCGCATGCCCGAGCGTGTGCTCTGCCATCGCGATTCCCGCTATCCGAAACCCCTCCACGTCCTCCATTTTCCGAAAGGCCGCCAGCGCTTCCTCGCCCTTGCCCTGAACCAAACGCAGCGTCCCGAGGTTGTTCAGCGCAAAGACCGACGTCGGCTCGAGCTCGAGCGCTCGGCGCAGCGCTGCCTCCGCAAAGCCGTAGTCCCCCATTGAGGTGTAGTAGTGCCCCAGATTCTCCCAGGCATTACTGGACAAGGGGTCGAGCTCCGTCGCTCTCTTCTGCGCCGCAAGTGCCTGCGGCAGTCGACCCATGGAATAGAGTAGACGCGCATAGTGGTGCTGAACGTCGCTGTTGCGCGGATCGAGCGACAGCGCCTTCTCCATGTCTGCCTGCGCACCGGCCCAATCCCACAGCCAGGTTGTGCGGAGGTAGCCACGCGCCGAGTATCCGATCGCATTGCCTGGCGCAAGCTCGATCGCCTTGTCGGCATCGTGTCCTGCGACTTCGAGCCCGTGCGCATCGCCCAGGTAATCGGAGACGGATGCGTCTGCGAGGGCCAGCCCTGCATATGCCGCTGCATAATTCGGATCGAGCTCAATGGCTTTGCGATACGCCTCGACCGCGAGGCGATCGGCCTCGAGACTGTCGCGCCGATCGAGCTGTCTCCCCAGTAGATACTGGTTATAGGCCTGTGTATTCGTCGTCTCGCGGGCCCCTGTTGCCGGCGCTCCCCCTGCGAGCTTGACTTGCAGTGCACTCACGACGGCTTTCGCGATGTCGTCCTGAACCGCAAAAACGTCCGCATCCACCCGGTCGTAGGTCTGTGACCACAGCTGGTAGCCATTATCGGCGCGGACTAACTGCGCAGTGATGCGCAAGCGCTTACCGGCCTTGCGCACGCTGCCCTCGAGCACGTTCGCGACCTTCAGCTGCTGCGCCATGTTCGCGATGGTGTCGTTCTTGCCCTTGAAATAGAAACTGGAGGTCCGCGCGGGCACGCGCAGGCCGGGCACCTGGCCCAGCAGATCGATCATTTCCTCGGTGAGTCCATCCGAGAAGTATTCCTGCTCCTTGTCCGAGCTCATGTTGACGAACGGCAGCACCGCGATGGACTTCTCTGGAATGTCGCTGGATGCCGGCTCAGTCGCTTGATTGCTTGGGACGGAATTCTGAACAGGAGTGGCCGCCGGTTTCGATGCTCTGAATTTGTCCAGCGCAAGGTAGCCGACCCCGACGAGCGCGGCCGCCGCGATGACCAGCAGTGCCGTTTGCATCGAGCGTGATGCGGAAGGCGTGGGGAGGGCCTCGCGGATCGCAGCGGCGCTGCGCGGTGCTGCTGCGACTGGCGGCCTGACGGGTGTAGAAGCCGTTTCGCGCGACAGCAGGCGCACGACGCGCTCGACGAAAGCCGGTGGCGTTTGCCCATCGGGTGCCCGCGTCCACTGCAGCTCGCGGAATCGTTCGGGGATCCGCTCGTCCGCCTGGGGGGTATCGTCAATCACCACCGGCAGCAGGAAGGGCTGGTCGGGAGCGATGAGATGTGAGCGATCGACGGCGAGCTTCCACTCGAGGCGGAAGTACCCCTCCACGCGCGCATGGGAATTCGCGGAAATGACGGGAATGAACAGCGCGCACGCCTTGATCTGCCTTCGGATCGAGCTGTCCCAGGCCTCGCCCCCACGTAAGGCGCTTTGATCGAACCAGACCTCGACGCCTGCGGCGCTGAGCGCATTGCAAACTCGTGCCGCGGCCTCGGCATCCTGGGAGGCGTAGCTGAGAAAGACCGCTCTCTGCAGTTCACTCATGGAAGCATCACGACGTTAATACTTCTTATCGTTGGGATTTCCTAGGATGCAGGAAGGGGCGGCCGGGCGCAATGCATGCCGTGCCGCGAGCCCGCCGGGGCACCGCGAAACCCAATGCAGCGACCCAATCCCTGACCCTCTCCGGGAGCGGTTCGCAGGGCGCCGACTTCCCTCGCCCGACTCCCCTCGCCGCGGAAGTCCTGGAGGTGCATCGCGAGTCCGAGTGCCGGCGCTCGGTTAACGCCGCCGCACCGCACCGCTAGGCAAACCGCATGGCTGCCAACACCACCGCGAAAGATGCTAGATTTCTCCTGCGATCGGACGGTCTCGGATCCGGGTTGACGAATCAACGTGACGGAAAAGAACTCCACGACTGAGACTTCGGAAGCTGCCGCGGCAGTGGATCTCGAGGAGGCAACCGGTTCCTCCCCCGCGGGAGTCGATTCGGTCGGGATCGCCAGCTTCGCACTCAATGCATCCGCTGCGGATCCCGCAGTCGCTCGAGAACTGGGTGGCTTTCTGCACGAGCAACGGCAGCTGGCCAGCCGACAGCGCATCGTGGCTGACAAGCAGTCCGCGCTGCTCGATCACCGCCTTGAGCGCGTCGGACTCGAGAAGGCGCATATCGAGGCGCAGAACGATCATCTTCACTTGCAACACATCCATGGCAAGCTGCGCTTGGTCCTCGATGCCGGGCTTGCGCTGTTCGGGGTGGCCTTGGCGCTCTTGCTCGTCTGGGCGGTGTGGACGGCAATTCGGTCCAAGTCGGTGGTGGTGGAAGCGTTCACCGTTCCGCCCTCGTTCGAAGCACGGGGCCTGACGGGCGCCGTCGTCGCAGCCCAGTTTCTCGACCGGCTGCAGGAGATCCAGCGGCGCGGCGCTCTGGATCCGACGCTCTCGACTCCCATTGAGGATGCCTGGAGCCACGAAATTCGGGTCGAGGTGCCGCAGACGGGCATATCCCTCGGCGAGATCCAGAAGTACCTGCGCTCGTGGCTCGGGCATGACGTGCGCATCAGCGGAGCCGTGGTACAGAACGACGATGCACTGGTGCTGACGGTGCGTGGCAACGCTGTCGCGGCGCAGCGCGTGGCCGGAAAAGCCGGCGACCTTGACATGCTGATCAAAGCGGCAGCCGAACGAGCACTAGGCGCCGCAAGACCACTGGAATTGCTGGCCTACCTCGAGAGCACGTCCCGCCATGCAGAGGCCGCCGGGTTGGCCGGGCCGATGCTCGCATCGGCGAGCTCAACCGAGGCTCCACAGATCCTCAACATGTGGGGCAACGCGCTGACCGGTCTGGGTCAATGGAACGAAGCGTTGGACCGGTATCGCGAGGCGAATCGGCTGAATTCCAATCATACGCGCTACAACATGAACGCAACGCTGGCACTCGAGCGTCTGGGACGCGAGGAGGAGGCCTATCGAACCATGATTCCCCTGGAGAACTCGACGCATGGCAACTCGTCAGAGGTCATTCTGATTCGCGCCAGGTTCGAGACCGCCATGTTTGAATTGCGCCGCGAGGCAGCGGACTTGCACGAGAGCCTGCTGGCCTATGCGCGCACTACCGGCAGCACCCATCTTCTCTATGAGATGCTGATCGCGTCCCAGGACGCCACCGCCCTCGCGGCCATGCACGATGCCGCGGGCACCGCGCTTGCGCTTGAGGAGGCCGCGCGCGGTGCGATCGGACCGGTGGATCGGCTGGCAGCGCAACAGGCGCGAAGCGCGCTCGCACATGAGCTCGGTCACGACTCGGAGGCTTTGGCCGATGCACAGACCGCCCTGAGCCTGGAGGAGCGTGCGCCAGAGTGGATGTTGGTGTTTCCTCCCACGGCATGTCTGGCGGCGCGCTACGCCGAGGGCGCAGGCCTGCCCAATGTGGCCGACGCCATGCTCGCAAAGGCGGGAACGTTCGTCGACTGCGCGAGCGCCAAAGCAGAGCTTGCGGCGCACCGCGGCGCCTGGGACGAGGCCCAGCACGATTTCGCTGTGGCAGTCGGCCTCGCACCATCGCTTCCAATGGCTTACGAGAGTTGGGGCGAAGCGCTCGCGGCCCACGGCGAGCCGGGCCCGGCAATCGAGAAATTCCGCGCAGCTCATGAGCGCGGTCCGCACTGGGCGGATCCTGTCGAGCGTTGGGGCGAAGCCTTGGCCGCACAAGGCCAATATCAAGCGGCGGCGCAGAAGTATTCCGAGGCCTTCACTGAGGCCCCAAACTGGGGTGCGTTGCATCTGCACTGGGGCGAGGCATTCGAAAAACTTGGCGATCACGCACAGGCGTTGGAACAATTTCGCGTGGCGCAAGGACTCGCGCTTTCCGATTCTAACCGGCAGAGGGCGGCTCACGATGCCGCTAGCGGATCCCGGTAGTGCCCATCATAAATGCGCATCACTCGTTCTCTCGTCGCGGATGCGCGCGACCGCGCGGTAGGCGGCGCTTGTGGCGGCGCGCCTTTCCCTCTCGAGAAAGGCCCGGCGCGTAGAAGGTACGTGGCTCGCCGAATCCAAGCATCGGGCAAATCAAGATTCACTTCTGGGTGAGCGGTGGCGGACTGGTCACCCGTGAGCGGCAGACCGCAGCGACATTCGGTACCACTGCTGAGCAGCAGGCGGAGCTCGCCAATGTGTTTGCCGCCCCCGCGGGTTCTTCACAGATCGGACTGATCCAAAACTCTCCACGCGTGTTGATCCCCGCCCTGCTGCAACCCCGTCACTTGGATGCGGGGAACGCGGTGATCATCCCAGCAGCGGTGCGCAAGTCACAGCCTCCGGATGTTGGTGTCGAAGCAGGAAGTGGAGGACGCCGGCGGAGCCGAGCAGGAGCCCGTCGGCATCGGCCGCGCGTTCGTCGGGCGGATGGTGCCAGGGCTGACGCGAGCGCCGGCGAAAGAGAGCCACCAGCACATTGGCAATATCCGCTGCATGCTCTCGCCAACGCTCCTCCCCCAGCACGCGATACGCCTCGAGATAGACTTCGCCGACGCCCGCGAGACCGTGGCACTGGCCAAGGCTGTCGCTGCGCAGCTTCGCAGGTAATGCGCCGAGTGCTCCACGCAGGGACTCCTCCGCAATGGCCATCGTGCCGTGGGCTCGTGCGACGCACAGCCAGCCCAGTGCGATGCCGGGGGCTCCGTGACACCACCAATTGGAGGGTCTGCGGTCTGAATCGCTCCGCGGCCAGTGCCATCTATTACCGCGCCCGCGCCGGGCGTGACTGACCAACCAGGCTTCGGCGCGGCGCCACGCGGAATCAGCAGCAGCATCACCCGTGAGCGCCGCATAGCGACCGAGAAAGCCCATCATGCCGGCTGCGCCGTGTGCAAAGCCGGTATAGCACATACCACTCACTCCGGGCGCACCCTCCGGCAGCGTCCACGCGCCGGCCGGATTCTGCGTGCGGACAAGATATGCCGCGCATGCGACGGCACCGGCCGCAAGCTTCGGCACACCGAGGCGTCGCGCGCAAGCGAGCGCTGCAAACCCCTGACCGGCAGCGCCGTGCGTGAAATCCGGCCAGTCGAGGCGGCCGCCGAGTGCGTGGGCGAGTCGCGTGCGCAGCAAATCGCTCGCCGGCACGCACCCAGCCTGCACAGCCGCGGCAACCGCAAGCGCGCGTCCAGCGCGCCCATGCACGAGGCCGGGCAAGTCGGGTGTTACCGGCGTTTGCGCCGTCAATATCCGCGCCGCTCGTTCGCCGAGCGTCGGGTCGAGGTGCGCGACTCGAGCGCTATGCGCAGCCGCCAGCACATACAGCAGTCCGGCGATGCCAGCGTGTGTATCGATCGACACGGCTTCGTGAGCCGCGCGCTGAATCCGAAGCCGATCAAGCCGGACGCACAATCCCGCCGTCAACATCTCCAACCCTTCGGTCAGTACCGACTCGTGGGATGCCGGTGTGAACAACGGCGTAATCGAATGCCGGCGCCGAGTAGTTCTGAGCTCCGCAGACGAGGCGATCGCACGCAATAGCTGCGCGGCCTCGAGCTCGCCCGAGGGCTCATCTGCAAGTGTCCTCGCCAGCAACTGGATGAGCTCTGACTCGCGCAGCTCCGTCAGTTCGGCGAGTCGTGCTGCAAGCTCGCGCGGCCGGCCGTGCACGACAGCGGCTGGATCGAGTCCCGTGAGCATGAACGCGAGTACGCGTCCACAGGCCTGCCAGTCATCGTGGCGTGCCGGTGCACGCGGCTCCCGGCCGCGATCGCTGAAACCAGGCGTGCCGAGTCGAAACGCGGGAGCCCGACTCCCTACGACGTGTGCGCCCTCCCAGTCGAGAAGGTAGACTTGATTGTCATTGCCGATCCATACGTTGGTAGGCGCGACGTCGCGGTGAATGACACCGCGGGCGTGCGCCGAGCACAGGCGCTGAACGAGCTGGGTCGCGTAGCGCAACAACCGTCGTCGCGCCTGCGCCCGGATGCACCGCCACGGGTGGCCGGCAACGATTTGATATACGAGCTCGGCGAGCGTTTGTCCTGGCACGTAGGCCACGGGCAGATAGCCCGCATCTTCGTCTTCGAAGTACTCACCCGCCGAGGCAATACCCACAAGTGCGCGCAGTCGCGCCAGCACTGCGCCCTCGTGCTGGAGCCGAATACGGCGATCACGTCCGAGCTCATCTGCACCGCAATGCGGCCGGGCCTGCTTGAGCACATAGGCTGCCGGTCCTCCCGCGTCACCAAGATCGATCGCGCGCAGCACACTGCCGGCAAGCCCGGGGCGCAACACATCGGTGACGAAATAGCGTCCCCCGAGCAAGCCTCGCGGATTGGGGCGCGCGGATGACTGCACGGCGGCTGCTGTTGCGAAGGGAACGGTGATGCTCTGCGGACAGCGGAACGGTACCGGCCGTGAATCGGGCATCCAGTTGCCGCTGCCATCGGGGATGAGTTCGGTCGGCTCACCGAACCGATCGTACGTTATCCGCGGGCGCACGGCGCCGTAGCGCGCGTATACCGCCTCACCGAGATGCAGATCGGTTGCAATCCTAGGTCCGACGATGCCCCGTGTGTGCTCGATGAGCTTGCGCGCCAGAGCAATAGCTTCTGTATCATTGCGCGGATAGACCGTGATGACCTTGCCGATCTGCGCTTCGCCGAAATCGCCGGCGTTGAGCTGCACGATCGCATCCCGGCCGGCAGCGATCTTGAAATGCGCGCCGTGACGCGCCAGCAAGGGCAGCGCCCGCTCGAATAGCGCCTCGATGCCAGTGACAATCGCGGACACGTGCAGTTTCCAGCCGGCCGCACGCGTTGGCTGGCCAACCAGGAGCCACGGGGCCTGCCGTTGAGGGTTGAGTCCGAGTGCGCGCAGGCGCGTCGCGAATTCATCGGCCGTGACGCGGGTCCTGACTTCGGTGGGTTGGACCCCGGCGCTGATTGCGCCCGCGGACATGGGGCGCCCTGCTTTAAATGCGACGCATCGCTCGGCTAAGCCCCCGCGCAATCATGCACTGCCGCCGCTTTTCGTGCCCCCGACACAGAGCGCATGCTTGGTGCCTTTGGCACACAGAAGCTTCGTTCCACGGAAACACTGACTGATCGGGTAGCCGTCCTCGGGCCCGGCAACATACATCAGGAAGGCCTTGGTATCGACGCCGAGGGTCAGTTGGCGCGCTGCCTCGCTCTTGAGCAGAGTTTGGACATGCGTTGGGTCGAAGACGAGCTCTTTTATGAGCTCCGGATGCGCCTTGAGCAGTTCGAGCAGCTCCTCCATGCCTTTGTCGTCGTTCTTCATGGCTTTGCCCCTTGCCGGTTGCATTGGACGGGAACGGCATTTCAGTCTAGATCCGTCTGCGGTTTGTGTCCAACCACAGAAGGAGCGAACGTCCTCAGCGGTCGAATCCGAGCCGGTTCCGTAAGGCGGCAAACCTCGGATCGGCGTGCAGCGGACCAAAGGCTGACTCCGGCGTACAGGCGAGGCTCGCCGCAAACTCGGGCTGGCGCTGCTCGACTGCGCGCTGCAGCCACCGGAACGCCGGCTCGAGTTCGTGGCGGTACGCGTAGGCCAGTCCGGCCAGTCCGGGCAAAGTCTGACCGTACCGTGTGCGCAGCTGGGTGATCGCGTCATCGGATGCCTCCCGGTGGCCTAGGGCGAACTGGACGTTTGCGAACGCCGCAAGACGCGCCGACTCGTCCGGCTCCAGCACGATGACCTTGAGCGCGGAAGCTGCGTCACCCTGCGCCATGAGTGCCCGGGCGAGTAGGGCGTAAGCTCCCGGATATCTGCTGTCCTCTGCGATCGTCTGCCTGACTATTTCCTGAGCATTCGCGTACTCGCCTGCGCAGAGATGACTTTGCGCGAGGACGAACATCGCGCCCACGCTGAGCGGATCCCGCTGCAGGCGGCTGTGTTCCAGGCGAGTGGCCTCGGCCCAGCGACCCGCGCTGCGCGCCAGCTCGCCGCGCACGGTCAGCAACCTGAGATTTGCCGGATCGAGGGTCTCGGCGCGGGCGATGCTGCGCTGCGCCCCGACCCAGTCGAGTTGGCTCATCTGCAGCCAGGCTAATTCGAGGTAGGCGCGACTGGAATTTTTGTCGAGCTCGAGTGCCCGGTCGAGTGCCGCCCGCGCTTTGGGGACGGCCACTTCAGGGGTGACCTTGCCCGTCAGCATTGAGTCGTACCACCAGCTTCCCAGTTGGACCCAAGCGTCGGCGTAGCCGGGATCCTTCTGCAATGCTGCCTCGATGAGCGCCCGCTCGTCGTCCGTGGCGACCTCCTGGCGCCAGACGTGGTCCGCCTGCAGCAGCAGTCGGAAGGCCGCGAGCGAGCGCGTTGACGGCACAGCGGGAGTCGGAGTGTCGACCAGGCTTCCGCGCAGGTCCGCGGCGACGGCGTGCGCAATGTCCTCTTCCAACTTCAAGATCTCGCTGCCGCTGCGGTCAAACACATGCGCCCATAGCTCGAACCCGTCCGCGGCGCGGATCAGCCGGGTGCTGACGCGCAGCTGCTCGGCCGTCCCGCGCACCGTGCCCTCGACGAGGTATGCAACGCGCAGACGTCGCGCAAGCGTTGGTGCGTCCTCCTTGCTGTCCTTCACCGCAAAACTCGAGGTCTGACCGGTCACGGATAGTCCAGGGAACAGGGTCAGCCGATCGATCAGCGCCGCCGTGAGGCCATCGGCAAAATACTGCTGTTCGTGTCCTTTACTGAGATCCAGCAAGGGCACCACGGCGACGGACATCGCAGAGGGCGCCGCCGGTTGAGCGTTCGAGGTCGCTCCCGCCACCACGATGGAGTGCCCGAATCCCCGCAGCCTCTCGAGGGCCTGATAGGTCAAGCCCAGCACAGCGATCAGCGCAATAACACCTGCGCCAAGCAGGGCCGCCCGGCGACGGCGGGGCGCTTGCTCGGAGGCCATGCCGGTGAGCAGCGTTTCCACGCTGCCAGTGCGCGCCTCACGGTCAAAGGCCAGCGCCCGTGCGAGCGCCGCATTCTGTCCCGGCGACAGCCCCTGAAGCGGTGGCACGTGGGTCGCTGCATCCCGCGCCTCGAGCGCGGTGAGTTCCCCGAAGGGGCGCTCCCCGCAAAGCATCTCGTAGATCACGCAGGCGAAGGAGTAAATGTCATCGCGCCGGTCCGCCTGTTTCCCCTCGAGCATCTCGCAGCTGGCATAGGCGGGGGTCAGCACGCGCGGCCCGGAGCGGGCGTGCAGCAGTGGACCGCGCGATAGCCGCGCAATGCCGAAGTCGAGCAGTTTGGTCCTTCCCGAAGTCGTCACGAACACATTCGCGGGCTTCAGGTCGCTGTGGATCACGTTGTGGTCGTGCGCGTTGCCCAACGCCGCAGCTACGTCCTCGATGATCGGCCACGCGCGGCCGAAGGGCATGCCGCGGCCAAATTCCTCGTCGAGCAGCGCACCCAGTGACTTGCCCTCGAGGTACTCCATCAGCACATAGAGCCTCTGGCCATCCACGTTTACCGAATGCACATCGACGATGTTTGGATGGCTCAGCTTGCGCGTCTTGCGCACCTCTTCACGCAGCAGCGTGAGGGCCTCGGGGTGCAGATCCTCTTTCAAGACCTTGATGGCGAATCTTTCGCCAGGCACCTGCTCATCGGCGGCCAGGTACACCACTCCCATGCCGCCCTCACCGAGCTCGCGCTCGATGCGGTAGCGGCCGCCGAGTAGCTGACCCGCCGTCAGCCGCACCGTGCTGGATGACATACCCGCTTGTGCTGGTCCCATCGCGCTTTCGCGCCGCCCCGGGGCCAGCGTTTTGGGTAGCCCCTCGGGGGGTGGGGCGTCCTGCGCGCAGGCGGAGAGCTGCAAATCGACTTCGGTCCCGCGGGGTGAGACCTCGGTGGGCAGGGGTACTCGATGGTTTTCTTCTGCGGTCATCGGGTCAGCGCTGCGCGCTCTGGCGGCTGGGAAAAGCATGCGCCCACTCGGCAAACTACAGCAAATCCGTTCAACCAAGGTGGTCGGCCGCGATTTTCGCCGGTGTAACTCACCCGGGGGAGTGGGCAAGCTTTCACCACTTCCTAAGAACTTCCTAAGGATCTCCTGGTGGCTCTGCCGCTAACTTCACTCCCGAGGCCTGAGGATCGTTACCCAACCATCGTTCCGAAGCCGCAGCGAAATTCCCGAAACACAAGACAAAGGAGACCGCCATGAACTCGAATGAAAAGACCGATAAGCGCAGCATCCTCGGTTACGCCACGGCGATGGCGCTGGCGTGCGTGCTGGCCGCTTTCAACGCGCATGCTGATGATCAGGTTCGCTCCGAGACCGTCAAGTTTGCCGATCTGAACCTCGGCGCACCGGCCGGTGTGGAGGCGCTCTACCGGCGCATTCACACGGCAGCCCGGCACGTCTGCGAGCAGCCCAGGCTGGAGTTCCCGGCCGCCAGGGCATGCATGACGAAAGCTGAGAGCGAGGCGATCGCAAAGGTGAACGTCCCGTTGCTGACCGCGTTTTACCAGAAAAAGACCGGCAGCCTGCCGCAAACCATCATCGCGAAGCGATGAAATGGCTTCAGGGGTCCGGGCAATGGCCAAGCTCGGACCCCTTTCTTCGACGCTCGGGGCGACTTGCGCGATCCCGCCCAGTTACGACCTGCTATAAGACTCGGGACTGCCGCGCACCTTTTTGCGGCGCAACAGCGCTTTCCCGCTCAGGGGTGGCCCCTCCGTGACCGAGCCGTCGCCCGCGGTATTCCTCAGCTACGCCTCGCAGGACGCGCAGGTTGCCCAAAGGATTTGCGAAGCACTCCGCGCCGCGGGCATCGAGGTCTGGTTCGACCAGAGCGAGTTGCGAGGCGGGGATGCATGGGATCAGAAGATCCGCGGCGAGATCCGGGACTGCGCGCTGTTCATTCCCATCATTTCCGCCAACACGGCGGCGCGGCACGAAGGCTACTTCCGGCTTGAGTGGGACCTTGCCGATCAGCGCACCCACATGATCGCGCGCAACCGCGCGTTCATTGTGCCCGTGTGCGTAGACGCGACTCCTGAGACCAGCATGGATGCACCGGAGTCGTTTCAGCGGGTGCAGTGGACGCGTCTGCCAGCAGGCCAAACCTCGCCGGTGTTTGCGGATCATGTCAAGCGGCTGTTGGCGGGCGAGTCACGGACAACGATCCGGGCACCGTCAAGTGCCGTGCCCGGCGGGATGCTCACGGAGCAGCCGCCGCAATCCTCGTGGTCACGGCGCGCGCTGCTAGCCGGCGTGGTGGTCCTGGCACTGATGGGCTTTTTAGCGGTCGCCAGGCTCTGGATCTCGAAACCGGCGCTTCGCTTCAGCCCGCCGCCACACTCGATTGCGGTGCTGCCGTTCGTGAACCTGAGCGGGGATAAGGAGCAGCAGTACTTCTCCGACGGACTCACTGAGGAACTGCTCAATTCGCTGGCCCAGATCAATGATCTGCAGGTGGCCGCCCGCACTTCATCCTTCTCGTTCCGGGAGCAGCCCGACATCATCACCGTGGCTCATAGGCTCAACGTCGCAGCGGTGCTCGAGGGGAGCGTGCGGCGCTCGGCGCAGACGGTGCGAGTCACCGCGCAGCTGATCAACGCGGTCACGGGGTTTCACCTTTGGTCGAAGACCTATGACCGGAACTTAGGCGATGTGCTGAAGATGCAGACCGAGATCGCCACTGCCGTGGCCGCAGCACTCAAGGTCACACTCCTCGGCGACGTCTCCGCGAGAATCGAGCTCGGTGGCACACGCATTCCTGGCGCTTTCGATGCGTATCTGCGCGGGTCAAGTGCGTTTCAATCAAGACATGGCCCGGGTGACCTGCCCAGCGCCACCGCCGCGTACACGGAAGCCGTGCGGCTGGATCCGAACTACGCGCTCGCGTTCGCGGGCCGATCGTTTGCGCTCACCATCTACACCGCGGAGGAAGCGACTGGGCCTGCGATTCGCGCGGGCTTTGCGCAGGCCGAAGCCGATGCGCGCCGGGCAATTGCACTCGCCCCGGAACTGGCGCAGGCGCACGCAGCGCTTGCGTATGTTTCGGAGCAGGGAACCCTCGACTTTGCCCAGGCGCGTGACGAAAACGAGCGGGCGCTGGCGCTCGCGCCGGGCAATGTGGAGGTATTACACGCGAGCGCTCAGTTTGCCGCTCGCATGGGGCACTTCGATGCCGCCATTGCCGCTGCCCGGCGAGCGGTAGTGCTCGACCCGCTCGGTCGCATCAGCCACTCGATCCTCGGCCGTGCACTGTATGCCGCTCGGCGCTATGCGCAGGCAGCAGCGGCGTTCGCGGCAGTCATCCGTCTCAATCCCGAATACAAGCCGGCGTACGGGGAGCGCGGGCTCGCCTTCTATGGGCTTGGGGATCTGGAGAGCGCGCGCGCCTCGTGCGAGACCCGCCGAGATTGGTGGCTAAGTCAGCAGTGTCTGGCGGTGGTGTACGACAAGCTGGGACGGCACGGCGATGCGCAAGCCGAACTTGCGAAGATGAAGGCAGCACAAGGTGATGCCGAAGCATACCAATACGCCACGATCTACGCGCAGTGGCGCGATCGTCCCAGAGCGCTCGAGTGGCTCGATACGGCCATGCGGCTGCGTGACCCGGGGCTCGCGCTGCTGAAGACCGATCCGCTCTTTGATCCGCTGCGACAGGAGCCGCGCTTCCAGGCGATCGAGCGGGAATTGAAGTTTCCGACGGACTGAGCGGCAACCCGGTTCCACAGGTCCAGCCGGCTATTCCCGATAGCCGGGATTCGCTCGATCAAGTTTTCGCAGCAGACCCGGCCATGCGAGGCTGCTTCCCAAGCCTCGCGTCACCTGGCTGGCCGCGGCGCGAATGCCGCCCAGAATGGCTTCGGGTATGCGGATCAATTCTTGTCCGCCGCATTGAGCACGCACTTGGATCGCACACGCGGATTCGAAGATATACATGTACAGAAAGGCATCGGCTGGCGATGCGCCGGCCGTCAGGAGCCCGTGATTGCGCAGCATAAGATAGGACTTATCGCCGAGGTCCGCGAGCAGATGCGGCTGTTCGTCCGTCTTGAGCGCGACACCCTCGTAGTCGTGATAGGCCAACGACGACAGTACGAACAGGGATTGCTGCGAAATGGGCAGCAACCCGCACTTTTGTGCCGCGACGGCGACCCCGTTGAGCGAATGGATGTGCATGATGCATGCGACATCCTCTCGCGCCGCATGAATGCAGCTGTGAATCGTGAATCCGGCCGGATTGATTTCGTGCGGCGAGTCCATGATCTTGCAACCGTCCAGATCGACCTTGACGAGCGAGGAAGCGGTGATTTCCTCGAACAGCATGCCGTAGGGATTGATCAGAAAATGGTGCTCCGACCCGGGAACGCGCGCCGACACGTGAGTGAAGACGAGGTCATCCCAGCCGTAAAGCGCAACGAGCCGATACGCGGCCGCAAGATTCACGCGCACGTCCCATTCGGCGGCGCTGACTTGCTGTCTCACCGAGGTGGCCGTTTCGTGTTGCATTCAGTGCGCCGCCTCCGCCGCCTGGGTCGCGCCGGGCGCCCCGATGATCCGGCAGACGAGGATCGTAGCCCCGATCAGCAAGCCGCCGCCCACTACCTCCATGAGCAGCCATAGCTGCGGATTGGGATGTGGCGTTGCCAACGCAAGGCCCGCGACCGTGAAGAACATGAAGGTATAGTTGTTGAGAAGCAGCGGGATCATTTCGCCGAGCGCGAAAATCGCATAAACGGCGGCCAGAATGTACATCAGCCGGCCCCATTCGGCGCCGATGAGGTGCCCCAGCACGCCAATGACGAGCGGTGCAAGCGTCACGAGTCCGATGCCGGCCGCGGCGCCGATCAGTATATGCGGCGCCCTCTTCGGATTCATGTGTTCGCCGAAGAACAGGACCCAGGCCACGAACGCCGGCCATGCCGACAGCTCGAGATGGCCGCTGACGAGCTCGGTGATGACGATGAGCGCCAGCACATAGAGTCCAAGGATCAGGCGGCGGCGGTTGAATTTCATGAGGCAGCTCCCATCGCTTCGACGCGCAGTGCATCGCTGAAGCGGGCCAGATGATGGTCGGCGTCGCCAAATGTCATATCGATCATCGTCAGGCGCTTGAAGTAATGGCTCACGTTGAGCTCGTCGACGACTCCCATCGCGCCGTGCAGCTGGACGGCCTGCTGGCCGACGAAGCGCGCGGCCTGGCCTATGTAGGCCTTCGCGCCCGATATGGCGCGGCGGCGTGCCGCGGGTTCGTCGCCGGCGGCTTGGATTGCTGCAATGATGGCCATCGAACGGATCTGCTCGGCAGCAATGAACATGTCGGCCATTCGATGTTGCAGAGCCTGGAAGCTGCCGATCACGGTGCCGAATTGTTTGCGGGTTTTCAAATAATCGAGAGTCGCCTCATTGAGCGCGGTCACGATACCCATCGCCTCGGCGCAAACCGCGGCGATACCCTGGTCGACGGCGCGCTCGATGGCGGGAAGTGCTCGCTCGGGTGCGCCGATCATGGCGTTGTCGTCGATAGGCACATCTTGCAAATGTAACTCCGCGGCTCTGCCGCCGGACTGAGTGGGATAGGCTTGCAGCGTCAATCCTGGCGCATCGCGTCGCACCAGAAACAGGGAGATACCTTCGGCGTCGGTCCGATTGCCACTGCTGCGCGCCGAGAGCAGAAAATAATCGGCCGATGGGGCATCGAGCACCACGGACTTGCGACCCGTGAGGCGCCAGCCTTTGGCGTCCCGGACGGCCGTCGACGCGACGTGCGCGAGCGCATAGCGCCCGGCCGCCTCATAGGCGGCAAGAGCGATCTGCAGCTTTCCCGCGGCGATCTGCGGCAGCAGCGCCTGCTTGATCGCGCCGGCAGCGGCATCGCGAAGCAGCCCCCCGCACAGCACGACCGTGCTCACGTAAGGCTCCAGCAGCAGTCCCTCGCCGACCAGTTCCATGACGGCCATGATGTCCACACCGCTGCCACCGAGCCCGCCGAATTCCTCGGGATAGGGCAGGCCGAGCAGCCCGAGCTCGGCATACTGGGCCCAGGCTTCCGCGGAATAGCCGAGCGGTGAGCGCGCAAGCGAGCGCCGCCGCTCGAAATCGTAATCTTTGGCAATGAAACGCCGCAGCGTCTGCTGCAGCGCCAGTTGTTCTTCCGTCAGGCGGAAATCCATGGCCGCTCTCTTTAGAGATTCAGGATCAGTTTCGCAATGATGTTCTTTTGGATCTCGGTCGAGCCCGCATAGATCGTGGTCTTGCGGTAGTTGAAATATTGGCCGGTGAGCGGCGGCGCGAGGGCGCTATAGTGATCCGCGAGCAACGGTGCCGGAACCCAGTCCACCTCGAGCGCCTCGCGCAGGTAGGGCAGCGCATCGTGTCCGAGCGCATGCATTTGCAGCTCCGCGAGCTGCTGGATGATCTCCGATCCCTTGATTTTGAGCAGCGAGACCTCGGGCCCCGGAGCGCCGGATTCCTTCGCGACCGCCGCAAGCACCCGCAGGTTCGTGATCTCGAGCGCCATGAGTTCGAGCTCGACCTGCGCGATGCGATCGCGGAAGCGGCAATCCTCGAGCAGCGGGCGGCCGTTATGGAGTTGGCGCGTTGCAATTTCCTTGAGCCGCTGCAATGCGCGTTTGCAATTGCCGATGCCGGCATTATTGGTGCGCTCGTGCGCGAGCAGGAATTTTGCGTAAGTCCAGCCCTTGTTTTCCTCGCCGACCAGGTTTTCGACCGGCACCTGCACGTTGTCGAAGAAAATATCGTTGATTTCGTGTTCGCCGTCGATCGTGATGATGGGTCGCAGCGTGATGCCCGGCGATTTCATGTCGATCAACAGGAAGGAAATGCCTTGCTGGGGACGCGCGGCGCTGCTCGTGCGCACCAGGCAGAAGATCCAATCGGCATACTGGCCGAGTGTGTTCCAGGTCTTTTGGCCATTGACGCGGTAATGCGCGCCGTCGCGCACCGCGCTCGTGCGCAGCGAGGCGAGATCGGATCCCGCACCGGGCTCCGAATACCCCTGGCACCACCAGTCCTCGCCGGAAATGATGCGCGGCAGGAAGTAATTCTGTTGTGCGGCAGTTGCGAAGCTCATGAGCACCGGGGCGACCATGCGCAACGCGAAGGCGATCTGTGGCGGCGCGCCGGCCGCCGCACCCTCTTCGTCGAAGATGTGCTGCTCGACGACGCTCCAATCGGCACCGCCGTAGCGCCGCGGCCACATGCCGGCGCCCCAGCCGCGGCGGTAGAGGATCTTCTGCCAGCGCACGAGGTCGTCTTTGTGCATGCGCCTTCCCAGGCGCACTTTGCAGCGGATGTCGGCCGGCAGCTCGGCTTCGAAGAAAGCCCGGACTTCGGCGCGAAAGGCGTCTTCTTCGGCGGTGTAGTTGAGATTCACGCGGGTCTTCTCATTCGATCATGACGACGACCTTGCCGCGCGCCGCGCGCGCTGCGAGCCTCGCGATCGCGTCCATTCCCCGTTGCAGCGGGAAGCGCTCGGTGACCGCCGGCTTGATGCGGCCGTCGACATACAGCGCCATGAGCGCCGCGACATTGGCGGCATGCTGCCGGGGCCGGCGCGCGGTGAACTCTCCCCAGAACACACCGATGATCTGGCAACTCTTGAGCAAGGTCAGATTGAGCGGCAGCTTCGGGATTCCGGCGGTAAAGCCGACGACGAGATGGCGTCCCTGCCAGCCGATCGCGCGCAGCGCCGTTTCCGTGTAGTCGCCGCCCACCGGATCGAAGATCACCTGGGCGCCATCCGCACCGCAGACGGACTTGAAGTGATCCGTGAGCGCGCGCGCAGCGGTTTTGTCGAGCGCCACCGCCGGGTATTGCACGGTGTCATCGGCGCCATGTTCGCGCGCGAGCGCGAGCTTCGCTTCAGTCGAGGCCGCGGCGACGACGCGAGCGCCCATGGCCTTGCCCAATTCCACCGCGGCGAGGCCGACGCCGCCCGCGGCGCCGAGCACCAGCAGCGTCTCGCCGGGCTGGAGCTGCGCGCGATCCGTGAGCGCGTGCTGCGAGGTGCCATAGGTCAGCAGCAGCGCGGCCGCTTCGTCGAATGGCATCGCATCGGGAATCTTCCAGCAGTTTGCCGCGGCACCGACGACTTTCTGCGCCATGCCACCTTGTACCGGACTCATGAGCACGCGATCGCCGACACCAAAGCCCGCGACGCCCGTGCCGAGCACATCGACGATGCCGGAAATCTCGCCGCCGGGGGCGAACGGTCGCGGTGGCTTGACTTGATAGCGATCCTCAATGATCAGCACATCGGGGAAATTGACGCCGCAAGCGTGCACCGCGACCCGGACCTGGCCGGGGCCTGCCACTGGCTCGGGAATCTCGCCGAGTTCCAGCGTCTCGGGACCGCCGGGCCGGCGGCTGAGCAGCGCCCTCATGCTGAGCCACCGCGTTCGGTTGCGGCGCTGCGCTCGGCTTCGGCCCGCCGTTCGCGCTCCTGCAGTTCGCGCCACTGGATCTTGCCGCTGCCCGATTTGGGCAGCGCATCGATGAATTCGACGATCCTCGGCACTTTGAACGCCGCCATGTTCTCGCGGCACCACGCGACGATCGCCGGGGCCTCGATGCGTCCCTGCCACTCCGGCCGCAACACCACGAAGGCCTTGACGGTCTCGCCGCGATGCGCGTCGCTCGCGCCGATGACGCAGGCCTCGAGCACGGCGGCATGCTGATACATCAGCGATTCGACCTCGGTCGGCCACACTTTGAATCCGGCGGCATTGATCATGCGCTTGAGGCGGTCGACCATGAAGAAGTAGCCGTCTGCATCCACTCTGCCGAGATCGCCGGTGCGCAAGAAGCGTTTGCCGTCGATCTCGATGAACGCCTGCGCGCTGTCTTGCGGCTTGTTCCAATAGCCCAGGAACACCTGTGGGCCGTGCGTCACGATCTCGCCGACCTCGTCTGCGGCGCGCTCCTCGCCGGTCGCAGGATCGACGACGCGCGAGTCGACGCCATGGATCGGGATGCCCAGACATTGCTGTTTCGCACGATCGGGGGGGTTGATGTGCGTGGCCGCCATGGTCTCCGAGAGTCCATAGCCTTCGTAATAGGTGATGCCCCGCTGCAGCAGCCGCTGCGCCACGGCGGCCGGCATCGCGGCGCCGCCGCCGGTCAATCTGCGAATCGAGGACAAGTCATAGCGCTCGAGGTTCGGGTTCATGAAGAAATCCTGGACCATCGTCGGAACCGCGGTCCAGCTCGCGATCCGATAGCGCTGCACGCATTCCGCGGCGACGACGCGGTCCCAACGCGGCAGCAGAACCACGGTATTGCCGTTGTAGAGGGGGCCGTTCATGCTGCCTTGCATGCCGGTCACGTGAAAGAAGGGCGCGACCGCGAGCATCGTCAATTCGGGCTGCACCGCGAACCAGCGCATCGAGGCCACGAGCGTATGCATGGTCGTGCGGTGCGTATGCATACAGGCCTTGGGCTCGCCGGTGGTGCCGGAGGTGTACGGCATCACGCACAGATCGTCGGGACCTGCGCTCAAGGGACCCGGAAGCAGGCCGCTCGCGAGCGCATCGCTCCAAAGCGTGACACCGAGCCGCGAGAGCTCGATGTGCGGCGCCGTAATGAACTCCGGCACGGACAGCTGGGTGGGCTGTTTCAGATAATCCGAATAGGCGGCGACGATCACCTGCTCGAGTTCCCCCGAATCGAGCAGTGGCTCGATGCGCGAGTACAACTCCTGCGCGACGATCGCAGTCGTGGCTCCTGCGTCCTTGGCGCAGCGCAGGAATTCCCGCGTGAGGTACATTGGATTGAGCGGCACGACGACCGCATTGGCGCGCAGGATGCCGTAGTAGGCGATCACGAACTGCGGGCTGTTCTGCATGTACAGCAGCACGCGATCGCCCTTGCGCACACCGCAGCGCTGCTCGAGATAGCCCGCGAGCCGTTGCGCTTCGTCGTGAATCTCGGCAAAGCCGATCGGCGTGTCGTAATAGATGAGACCGGCTTTGGCCGGATAGCGCCGTGCGGACACTTCGAGGTTGTAGAACACGTTGGTGGCCGGCGCGTCCAGGTGCTGCCGCGAATGGTCAGGCCAGAATTTGAAGTGCCGATCCGACATGGTGCGCTGTCAGCCCGATCGGTACCGGGACAGCTCGAGCTTGCCGATCTGTGCGCGGTGCACTTCGTCCGGACCGTCGGCAAGCCTGAGGGCGCGTGCGCCCGCATAGCCGTGGGCGAGCAGGAAGTCCTGGCTGAGACCGGCGCCGCCGTGCACCTGAATGGCCCAATCGAGCACACGGCAGGCCATCTTTGGCGCCGCGACTTTGATCATCGCAATTTCCTTCTTTGCGGCGCGATTGCCGACCGTGTCCATCATGTAGGCCGCATTGAGCACGAGCCACCGGGCCTGGTCGATCTCGATGCGCGCTTCGGCGATCCGCTCGAGCGTGACGCCTTGCTCCGCGAGGCGCCTGCCGAATGCAACGCGCTCGAGCGCACGCCGGCACAGCATCTCGAGCGCGCGCTCGGCGAGACCGATGAGGCGCATGCAGTGATGGATCCGCCCCGGTCCGAGCCGACCCTGGGCGATTTCGAAGCCGCGTCCTTCCCCGAGCAATAAATTCGCCACCGGCACGCGCACGTCGGTGAATTCGATTTCGGAGTGACCGTGCGGCGCGTCGTCGTAGCCGAAGACCGCGAGCTGGCGCTCCACGCGGATCCCCGGCGTCTTGATCGGTACGAGAATCATCGATTGCTGGCTATGGAGCGCGGCGCCGGGATTCGTCTTGCCCATGAAGATCAGGATCTCGCAGCGCGGATCACCGGCGCCGCTGGTCCACCACTTGCGGCCGTTGATCACGTAATGAGCGCCGTCGCGCACGATCTTGGCCTCGATGTTGGTCGCATCGCTCGAGGCGACCGCGGGTTCGGTCATCGCAAAGCCGGAGCGGATTCGCCCGGCGAGCAACGGTTCGAGCCAGCGCTTGCGCTGCTCCGGCGACCCGTAGCGAGCGAGCACCTCCATGTTGCCGGTGTCGGGCGCCGAGCAATTGAACGCTTCCGGACCCAGCGGCGAGCGTCCCATGAGTTCGCACAGCGGCGCATATTCGAGATTCGTGAGACCGGCGCCGTGCTCGGAGTCCGGCAGGAACAGATTCCACAATTCTGCGGTGCGCGCCTCGCGCTTGAGCTCCTCGACGACCTCGCTCGCGAGCCAGGGGTTGCCGCCGCGGCGGTTCCTGGCCACTTCGTCCTGAAAGCGACTCTCGGCGGGATAAACGCACCTCTCCATGAACGCGCCAACCCGTTGCTGCAACTCGCGGACCTTATCGCTGTGCGCAAAATTCATGGCTAGCACCCCTCAGGTCACTTCGAACAAGCCCGCCGCCCCCTGGCCGCCGCCGATGCACATCGTCACGACGACGAGCCGTGCGCCGCGCCGCTTGCCTTCGATGAGTGCATGACCCGTGAGGCGCGCGCCGCTGACGCCATAGGGATGTCCGACCGCGATCGCGCCGCCGTTGACGTTCAAGCGCTCGTCCGCAATGCCGAGGCGATCGCGGCAATACAGCACTTGGCAAGCGAATGCTTCATTGAGCTCCCACAGATCGATATCGCCGACTTTGTAACCGGTACGCTCGAGCAGCCGCGGCACCGCGTAAACCGGACCCACGCCCATTTCGTCGGGTTCGCACCCGGCAACCGCAAATCCGCGAAACAGACCCAAGGGTTGCAGGCCGCGCCGCTCGGCGAGTTTGCGCTCCATGATGACGCAGGCGCAGCTGCCGTCCGAGAATTGGCTCGCGTTGCCCGCCGTGATGACGCCGCCCGGCAGTGCCGGGCGGATCTTGGCCACGGCTTCGAGTGTCGTATCGGGGCGGATGCCCTCATCGGCGTCGATCGTCGTCTGCCGCGTGCTGATCGCACCCGCCTTGTCGATGACGCCCATGGTCGTCGTCATCGGCACGATCTCGTCCTTGAACTTGCCGTTAGCCTGCGCTGCGGCCGCGCGCAGCTGGCTGCGAACGCCGTATTCGTCTTGCGCCTGCTTCGAGATCTGGTACCGATTGGCCACGGTCTCGGCGGTTTGCAGCATCGACCAGTAGAGCGTCGGCTTGTGTTCGAGAATCCAGGGATCGGCCCGCATGTGGGTATTGGCTTCATTCTGCACGCAGGAAATGCTCTCGAGGCCGCCGGCGACCAGCACCTGCGCGCCCTCGGTCATGATTCGCTGTGCTGCGAGCGCGATCGACTGCAATCCGGAGCTGCAGAAGCGGTTGATACTCAAACCCGCCGTCGTCACGGGCAGTCCTGCGCGCAGTGCGATCGCCCGCGCGATGTTTCCGCCCGTGGTGCCTTCGCCGAACGCAGATCCCATGATCACGTCCTCGACTTCGGCGGGGTCGATGCCGGCACGCGCCACGGCATGGCGCACGGCATGAGCGCCGAGTGTCGCGCCATAGGTCATATTGAAGGCGCCTTTCCAGCTCTTGCCGAGCCCGGTGCGCGCCGTGGAGACGATCACGGCTTCAATCACGTGGAGGATCTTCTGAATTCACTGAATGTTCTGCCTTCCTGGGCGAGTCGGGCGAGTAGTGGCGCCGGCGTCCAGAACGCCGCGTCCGCGCCGTGTACTGCCGCGATGCGCTTCAGCGCGCGAGCTACCGTGATCAAACCGACGCTATCCCCATAGAACATGGGGCCGCCCCGGTAAGCCGGAAAACCGTAACCGTTGAGGTAGACGACGTCGATGTCCGAACTGCGCTGTGCGATGCCCTCATCGACTATTCTGGCTCCTTCGTTGATCAGCGCATAGATGCAGCGCTCGACAATTTCCGCAGCCGCGACGGTGCGCGCGACCACGCCCTGTTGTTCGCGATAGCGTTCGATGATCGCCGTCACCGCCGGATCGGCGATCGCCTCGCGCGCCCCGGGCTCGTAGCGGTAGAACCCCGCGCCGCTCTTTTGCCCGAATCGACCCGTCTCGCAGAGAATATCCGCAACATTCGCGAAATCCTCGTTGGGGAATTCCGCCGCGCGTCGCTTGCGAATCGCCCAGCCGATGTCGAGTCCGGCGAGATCCGCCATGCGGAACGGGCCCATCGCCATGCCGAAATCCTGCAGCGCTGCATCGATCTGCTGCGGCAGCGCGCCTGCGACGAGCAGCTCGTGCGCCGCCATGCCGTAGCGCGCCACCATCCGGTTGCCGATGAAGCCATCGCAAACTGCCGCTACGACCGCGATCTTGCCGATCGTTTTGGCCAATGCCATGGCCGTGGCGAGGGTGTCGTGCGCGGTGTCTGCTCCTCGCACGACCTCGAGCAGCCGCATGACGTTCGCGGGGCTGAAGAAGTGCAGCCCGATGACGTCCTTCGGCCGCTTCGTGAACCGGGCGATGACATCGAGATTCAGCGTTGAGGTGTTGGAGGCGAGAATCGCGCCTCGTTTGACGATCGCGTCGAGCCTCTCGAACACCTTCCTTTTGACCTCGAGATTCTCGAACACCGCCTCGACCACCAGGTCGACATCGCGCAGCGGCTCGTACTGCAAGGTCGGCGTGATCAGCGCCATGCGCTGCTCGAGTCTCGCCTCGGTAAGCGACCCCTTGCGCAATGCCCCCTGATAATTGCGCCGGATGTTGACGAGGCCGCGGTCGAGCGCCGCCTGCGTCGTCTCCAGGAGCGTGACCGGCAATCCCGCATTGATGAAGCTCATCGTAATGCCGCCGCCCATCGTGCCTGCGCCGACGACGCCGACCCGCTTGATCGGGCGTGTGGCGACCGAATCGGGCATGCCGTTGATGTGAGAAGCGGCACGCTCGGCTTGAAAGATGTGCCGCAACGCTGCCGATTCAGGGGAAGCCATGAGCGTCACGAACAGCTCGCGTTCGCGTTTCAACCCGACCTCGAAAGGATCGGTGAGCGCAGCCGTGAGCGCCGCCACACAGGCCGGCGGTGCCGGGTAGGGCCCGGCGAGCCCCGGGTAGGGGCCGAGCCCCTTCACCGTATTGCGGGCGAATTGCAGGTAGGCCTCGGCGTTGGGCATCTTGATCTTCAGGTCGCGCACCCGGTTCGGGCCGCGACCTTCGGCGATCAGCGCGCGTGCCAGATCGAGCGCGGCCGCGCGCAGCTCCCCGGTAGCCATCGCATCGAACAGCGCCGTGCCGCGCAACTCCTCGGCGCGCACCGGATTGCCGGACACGATCATGTTCAGCGCCCGCTCGACTCCGACCACGCGCGGCAGCCTTTGGGTGCCGCCAGCCCCGGGCAGGAGACCGAGTTTCACCTCCGGAAGCGCGATCTGCGCATCCAACGTGGCGATGCGGTAGTGGCAGGCGAGCGCGAGCTCAACCCCTCCGCCCATACACACCCCGGCGATGGCCGCGATCACCGGCTTGGTACAGTCCTCGACTGCGCGCAGTACGCTGTGGAGGTTCGGGGCAGCGAGTGACTTCGGCGTGCCGAATTCACGGATATCGGCGCCGCCGGAGAAGCCCTTACCCGAGCCGATGAGGACGACGGCCTTCACGGCCGGATCGTCCTCGGCGCGCGCCAGCGCGTCCACGATTGAACGGCGCAGCTCGTGGCCGAGACTGTTGACCGGAGGATTATCCATGCGCAGGACGGCGACTGCGCCGCTGACCTCGAAGTCCAGGTTACTCATACGCCGCCGCGCATCCCTGATGAGCTGCTGATTCCATGAGTCTGGTCTGACTTCAGCGCGCAGCGCTCCCTAGAACTTCACGCGTATGGTGGCGCCGAAGGTGCGCGGGTCGCCCACGAACGAATCGATCTGATTATTAAAGCCCGGGACGGCGAGCCCCTGGAACGGCGCATCGAAGCCGACCTGGAAGTAGCCCTTGTCGGCGAGGTTCTGGCCCCAGACCTCAAGGGCCCACTTACCATCGGGGGCACCGATGCCGATGCGCGCGTTCAAAATGCCATAGCTTCCTTGAAGCTTGAGCGGGTCCAGATCGGAGCCCGTGTTGTAAGAGGAGCTGTACTTCTCATCGGCAGTGATCCGCAACGCGACTGATGAGGAGAGCTGCAGCTGATACGCCGCCGAGACCACCCCCGACCACAGTGGCGAAAACGACAGCCGGTCGTTCAGGCGGTTCGTGGCAAACAGATACAGCGCGTCCCCGAAGTTCGTGATCTGTGTGTCCGCGTAGACCACGCCACCGGAGATGCTCAGTCCGGACAGGGGCGTGAGCCAGTCGAGGCTCAGTTCGGCGCCCTTGGAGTCCACGTCCGGGAGCGAGCTGACGACGAACACGATGCCGGTAAAGGTGTTCAGCTGGAAATCATGGTACTGCTGATCAAACACGGCGGCATTGAGGCGCAATGTTTTCTGGGCGAGCTCGCTCTTCACACCGACCTCGAAGGAATTGACCGTCTCGCGCGGAAACTCGGTATCGAGGATCGGCGCCAGAGGATTGGCGGCGGCCGGATTGGTCACCCGCGCCAGATTGAAGCCGCCCGCCTTCGTGCCATTGCCCCAGGAGGCGTACCCCATCACATCGTCCGTGAAGCGATACGCCAGTTTGACCGTAGCGTTGAGATTGTCCTCACTCAGGGACTGACCGTGCGTAATCCCGGCAAAGAACGGATTGAACGGTGTTGCGCAACCGTAGCCGAACAACAGCAACGAACTGTAGGGAAGCGCCGCTGATGGCGGGGGCGCGTGCAGCAGCTGTGCGCAGCCGGAACCGGCGTCGGGGCTGCCGTAGTTGGCCGTCTCGTCCTTCGATTCATGCGTGTATCGCAGACCCGCCGTGAGATTCAGATGCTCGATCAGCGTATAGGTCTCGTTGGTGAAGAAGGCGTAGCTCTTCTCGGTTTGCTGGTAGGAGTCCGTCTGCCCGGACCCGCCGGGGATGAACGTGGATCCGGGTAGGTTGCCGGTCAGCTCCGGCAACAACAGGAAATTTGGCGGGTTGACACCCGCGGCCGCCGACGCCGTCCCACCCAGATACAGATCGAATTGATTGTCGGCGAGAATCGTCGAGGTGTTGTTCAGCAGCTCTTTGTCGGCGAAGGCGCCGATCAGCCAGTTCAGCCGATCGGTCTTGCCCGCGAGCCGCAACTCCTCGCTGATCTGCTTGAAGTCCGTCACGTTGCCGTTGGCCGGCTCCTGCACGAGGGCAGCCTCGGAGTAATCCGGATCGTTGCCCGCGTCGATGCTGTTGTCGCGCCACGCGCTGATCGAGGTCAACTGGGCGGCGCCAAGATTCCAGTCGAGTTGCGCGGAAAATCCGCGGTCCCAGATCTGCTGTGAGATCGGGTAGTTCGCAAACGACTGTCGGTTGAAGGGGTTCGTGGGCGTATCCGGGAAAGCCACCTGTCCGGATGTACCGCCGAGCAGGGGATTGGTCGCGAGCGCGGTCATGATCCCCGCAAAGGGGCCGGGATAAACGGGCGTGGCCTGACAGCAGACCTCATTACGGCGCGAGAAGTCGCCGATCAACAGCACGCTGACGTCGCTGCTGGGAGTAACCAGGTACTGTGCACGCACGGTGTAGAAATTGCGGTCGTTGGCCGCGTCGTCGACGTTCCCGGTTCCCGTCTCGACGTTGAGGAAGCCGTCGCGCTTCTGGTATCCGGCGTAGAGGCGGAAGGCGGAAAGATCACCCACCGGCCCGGTGATCGACCCTGAGACCTCCCGGTCGCCGAAATTCCCGCCGGAGATCTCGCCGGTCACCCCGAAGGTGGTCGAGGGGCGCTTGGTCACGATGTTGATGACGCCGGCATCGTTGTTCTTGCCGAACAGTTCCCCCTGCGGGCCTTCGAGCACCTCGATCCGGTCGAGTTCGCCGAGATTGCCGAAACCGACGCCGTTGCGCGGCCGATAGACCCCATCGATCACCACACCGACGGAGGACTCCAGGCCCACGTTATCACCCACCGTGCCGATGCCACGGATGCGCGCCGTGGTCGAGTTCTCCGAGGTGGTCGACGTCACGGTGAGACCGGGGGTGAGCGCGGTCATGTTCTTCAGATCGGTCACGCCGGCGTCCTGCAGCTGCTGCCCGGAGAGCGGGATCACGGCGATCGGCACTTCCTGCAGGTTCTGCTCCCGTTTCTGCGCGGTCACGACCACTTCGCTGAGCTCGGTGCCGTTTGCGCTCGCGTCCGCCGCGCGGCTGACGTTACCGCCTGGGCCGAACGCGATTGCCAGCCCCAGTACGGGCAATATCCCCTTGAAAGCGAACCGCTTTGAGTTGTTTGCTGCCGCGACGTCCCAAGTGACGACCATGGTGAATGTCCCCCTGCTCCATGCGGCCGCCGCAACCCCCCGCACGCAGCGCGCCTCTGCCAACGTACCCCGGTGACGGGTCGCGGTGCCTCCCCGGCAAATTGCCGGGCGATCCCCGGCAAATTACCGGACGAAAGCTTACGGAAAAGCCCCCCTTCTGCAGGCACTTCAGGCGCCAACCTGTAAACCCCAGACGCCAAAAGACCCTGTGGTGAAACCGCTACACAAACGCTGCAGGCAGGACAGCCTTCCGGACCGGGTGTCCGGGCATCGGAGCAGTGCCCGCGGGCCCGCCGCCGGGCGGAGCAGATCGACGCTTCGCGTCTTTGGGGCTAAGCTCCTATCCGCGCTTCATTTAGTGCTTCCGGCCTGGGGATTGAAGCGGTATGCGGACACTTACTGCGACGCATCAGAACTCGATATTAGTGTCGTGGGTGAAGGCCTTCGGGCGCGCACTGGACGCCGCCGGGTGCGATGGGTCCGCGCTACTCGCGGAGGCGGGATTTGACCTGAAGTCTCTCGGCGGACCCGATGCCCGCTGCCCCCTCACCAAGACCGGCAGGCTGTGGCGGGTCGCACTCGAGGCGACCGCGGACGAAGCCTTCGGCGTCAAACTGGCCAGTTACTTCACGCACACCGCATTCCACGCCTTGGGCTATGGGTTGAGCGCCAGCTCGACCCTCAAGGAGGCCTTCGAGCGCGTGCAGCACTACTCGCACGTGGTGAGCGATGCGGTCGGGTATCGCTTCCACCGCTGTGGGGCGGAGTACCACTTCTACATCGAGCCGCGGACCGAGGTGCCGATCGAGTCGATCGACGCGCTGGTCGGGACGCACCTGCGCATGTGCCGCTCCCTCATCGGGCGCGATTTCTCACCCCTGTCGGTCGAGTTGCGGCGACCACGGCCCGCGGTCATCGACGATTTCGCACGGCTGTGGCGCGCGCCGCTGAGCTTCAATGCGGAGCACAACCGTTTGCGATTCGATCCGGCCAGCATCGAGCGCGTGCTCGACAGCGGCAACCCCGAGCTCGCGCGCCTGAGCGATGCCGTCTCGGCGCGTTACCTGGCGCGCATCGAGCGGCACAACATGGAGGCACGGGTGCGTACGGTGCTCTCGCAGCGCCTGCGGCACAGCGAGCCCACCCAGGAGGAAGTCGCCGAGATTCTCAATGTCAGCGCGCGCACACTGCAGCGCAAGCTCGGTGACAGCGGCACCACCTTCAGAAAGATCGTCGACGAAGCCCGACACGCGCAGGCGCTCGCGCACTTCAGCGTGCCGCAAATGAGCGTCAATGAGGTCACGCATCTACTCGGGTTTTCCTGCAGCAGCAGCTTCACGCGCGCGTTCAGGCGCTGGACCGGTTTATCGCCGTCCGAATGGCGCGCGGGCAGCGGCTCGCGCACCCTGCATGCGCCGCCGCGGAACTCATGAGCACAGCCGAGGGTTGCCATTCCGGGCACGCGGTGGCGCGCATTTAAGTCATATCGCCAAAGACGATGACGCCGCGGCCCGGCCGGCCGTCTTGGAGATCGGCAAAGGCTTGGGGTGCCTCATCGATCGAATAGGTCCGCGTGATGAGTTCGTCGAGCTTCAAGCGACCGCTGCGATAAAGACCAATGAGCCGCGGAAAATCCAGCTGCGGCCGCGCCGAACCATAATAGCTGCCGGTCAGCGTTTTTTCGGTGATCGCCACGTGTTGCGCATTCAGAACGATCTGGTCGGCGGGCGCGGCAATACCGACGGTCACCGCCGTCCCGCCGCGGCGCAAGACAGCGAAGGCCTGTTCGGAAATCCGACCGAGTCCCACGCAATCGAAGGCATAATCGGCACCACCGCCCGTGAGCTTGTACAAGGTTTTGCCGATCTGCTCCTGTCCGGTGACGTTGAACATGTGCGTGGCCCCGAAGCGCTCGGCCAATTCGAGCTTGGGCGCGCTCGTGTCGACCGCGACGATCAGTGCAGCGCCCGCGATCGCGCAGCCCTGGATCGCATTGAGGCCGACTCCGCCGCATCCGAACACGACTGCGACCGAGCCCGCTTCGACGCGCGCGGTGTTGACCGCGGCGCCGAAGCCGGTCATGACGCCGCAGGCGAGCAGCGCGGCCCGATCGAGCGGCATTTGTCGGTCGATCTTCACGAGGTTGTCGGCGTGCAAGGTCGCGTACTCCGCCAGCACGCCGCAGCCGCAGAATGCGTTGAGCGGCGACCCGGCCGCGTCGAATGTGCGCACGCTGCCGTCGGGCAAGGTGTAGAGCGCTTGCAAGGACTGCACGCACAGATGCGGGCGACCCGTCTGACAGTAGTGGCAGCGGCCGCAGATGCTTACGAATGAGCTGACGACGTGATCGCCGATCGCGTAGCGGCTCACGCCCTCCCCGACGGCCGTCACGATCCCGGCTCCCTCGTGCCCCAACACGAGCGGCAAGGGATAGGCGATCGTACCGTTGGTCGCCGATAAATCGCTGTGGCAAACGCCGCACGCGGCAAGCCGGATCATGACCTCGCCGTGGCGCGGCGATTGCACCGTGATCTGCTCGACCGATACGGCCGACCCAAGTTGCCGCGCGACGACGGCTCTCGATCGTTGACTCACGGCGCCGCCGCGCCCGCGCCCGTCCCGAAAGCCGCTTTACCCTGTAACAGATTCATGCGCTACACCGGGGTTGTTGAAAATGAACCTACGCGGGCAGTATCACAGCCCCAGTGGCCTCGCGTCGACACCCGCCCTCGCACTGCCACCCGCCCTCGCACTGCCGCTTGCTTTCGCCTCGACACCGGCCCTCACATCGCCACCGGCTCTCGCCTCGCCACCGCGTGTCGCGGTTGTTTTATGATGAGGCCATGTCAAACGCAGCCCCCGCCACGCCACGGCCGGTGCGGTGAAATGATCGTGCGACCGTGACAGCACCAATCGCGTTCCGCGCCGACATTCCGTTCGTCAACGACCTGGGCGTGGAGTTTCTCACCGCCGATGCAGGGCGCGCGACGATCGCGCTGCAGCTGCATGCGCGCCACCTCAATAGCTGGAACGTCGCGCACGGCGGCGTCATCATGACCTTGCTCGACGTCGCGATGGCCGTTGCCGGTCGGTCGCTCGACCCAAGCGCCGGTGGTGGCGTCACGGTCGAGATGAAGACGAGCTTCGCGCAGCCGGCGTTCGCGGGCAGCCGCCTCACCGCGGTCGGTCATGCGTTTCATCGCTCTTCGACGCTGGCTTTTTGCGAAGGCGAGGTGCGCGATGAGAGCGGACGACTTATCGCGAGGTCGATGGGCACCTTCAAGTATATCCGCCAGCACCCGGCTGACCAGCCGGCCGATGGCCAGTGACATCGGAATCCGCTCAAACGATCGAGGCGCCACCGTCCACAGCGATGTATTGACCGGTCACGTGGCGCGAAGCGTCCGAGGCGAGATAGACCGCCGCACCCTGCAGGTCGGTGTCGTTGCCGATGCGCCCGAGTGGGGTTTGCGCCATGACCGACGCCCCGATTTTCTCGAGCAACCCGCTTGCCATCTTCGAGGGGAAGAATCCCGGGCAAATCGCATTGACGCGAATGCCGTAGGGGCCCCACTCGCTCGCGAGCGCGCGAACTATGTGCAGCGCCGCGGCTTTCGAGGCGTAGTAGGGCACCGCTTTCATCGTCATCCCGATGCGCAGCGCCGCGACCGAGGCTACGACGATGATGTTGCCCGCGCGGTTCGGGATGAAACAACGATTCGCGGCGGCCTGACTCAGCGCGAACACGCTGGTCGCATTGAGCGTCATGACCTTGTTCCAGGCCTCGAGCGGGAGCTGCTCGGCCGGCGCGCCCCAGGACGTGCCCGCGTTGTTGACCAAGATATGGATGGTGCCGAAATGCGCGAGCACCGCGTCGAGGAGCGCCGGTGCCTGCGCGGCGTCGGCCAGATCTTTGACCACCGTAAGCACCTCGATGCCGCGCTTCTCGAGCTGCGATTTGGCCTCGTCGAGCTCGGCGGGGTTGCGTGCGCTGATCGCGATCGTCGCGCCCATTTCGCCGAGTCCGGTCGCGATCTGCAACCCGAGACCGCGTGAACCGCCGGTGACGAGAGCCACTTTTCCGCCGAGTTCGAACATTTCGCGGACGCTCATGCGACGCAGCCTCTGAAGTTTTGCAGCCCAGGACGCTAGAATCGACAGCCGAGTCTATTGGCGACGGTGGTCGCGATCAATGTAGAGTCAAGCTCGGAGGGCAGCCCCATGTCCACTACGTATCGGCGCATCGTGCTTGCATCACGGCCAACCGGATGGGTCGTGCCGGAGAATTTCCGGCTCGAGACCCTACCGATTCCGAGTGTCGGTCCGAATGAGGTGCTGGTGCGCAACCACTACCTCTCGCTCGATCCCTACATGCGCGGCCGCATGAACGAGGGGAAGTCCTACGCGCAGCCGCAGGAAATCGGCGCGACCATGATCGGCGCGACGGTCGGCGAGGTGGTCGCATCGCACCATCCGGCGTACACCGTCGGCAGCCACGTGCGCGGCATGCTCGGCTGGTCGGAATTCGGCGTGGTGAACGGCAACGCGCTCGAGCGCATCGATACGCGCAAAATTCCAATGTCCGCCTATCTCGGCGTCGTCGGTATGCCGGGCATGACGGCCTGGTACGGATACCACAGAATCCTGGCCCCGAAAGCCGGCGAGACCCTCGTCGTCAGCGCCGCGAGCGGCGCGGTCGGTAGCGTCGTCGGCCAGCTTGCCAAGCTCGGCGGACTTCGCGCCGTAGGAATCGCCGGCGGCCCGGAGAAATGCCGCTACGTGATCGATGAACTGGGGTTCGACGCCTGCGTCGATTATCGCGGCAAGGATGCCGAGCAGCTCGCGAAAGCCCTGAGCATCGCCGCACCGAACGGCATCGATGCGCATTTCGAAAATGTGGGCGGCGACGTTTTGAATGCGGTCACGAGCGTGTTGAATCCATTCGCCCGCGTTGCCATTTGCGGGCTCATCAGTGACTACAACAGCGAAGCGGGCGTCGTGCCGCACAGCGCGATCCGCAATCCCGCAGTGTTCCTCGTCGCGCGCATCAAGATGCAAGGCTTCATCGTCTCGGACCATCTCGACCTTTGGCCGCAGGGTCTCAGCGAGCTTGGCGCTCTGCTCAATGCGGGCAAGCTCAAATTCCGCGAGACCATCGCGGAGAACCTCGCGAGCGCACCCGCGGCATTCATCGGGCTGTTACGCGGCAGGAATTTCGGCAAACAGATCGTTCAGCTCGTCTGAGGCTTGCGCTGCAAGGCGCAATCGGCTGCGACACTCATGACGTACGCCTGGAGCGGATCGCATCTCGACGCTCTCAGCCTTTGGGGCTAAGCTGCACGCCAATGCCTGCGTCCAGGAATTCCGCCACGAGTGCGGGAAGCGCCGACCTCGACGTGGCCGCGCTGACCGCCTGGCTCGAACAACACGTCGCGGATTTTCGCGGGCCGATTGCCTTGATGAAATTCGAGGGTGGCCAGTCGAATCCGACTTATAGGCTCGATGCAGCGAGCGGCACCTATGTGCTGCGTCGCAAGCCCTTCGGAGCTTTGTTGCCGTCGGCCCACGCCGTGGAGCGCGAATATCGCGTCCTGACGGCGCTGCAGCCACTCGGCTTCCCGGTGCCTCGCGTGTTCGCGCTGTGCGAAGATCAAGCAGTGATCGGCTCGGCTTTCTATTTGATGGCCATGGTCGAGGGTGAGAATTTCACCGACGGCGCGCTTCCCTGTCTGACCAAGGATGCTCGCACGATCGTTTATCACGGCATGATCGATACGCTCGCGGCGCTTCATCGGATCGACTTACAGGCCGCCGGCCTTGCGACATTCGGTCATCCCGGCAATTTCTTCGAGCGCCAAGTCGCGCGCTGGATCAAGCAATATCGGGCAGCCGAGACCGACAGAATCGAGGCGGCCGAGCGACTGATCATTTGGCTGCCCGCGACCTTGCCACCGCAGACCGGCGTCGCGATCGTGCACGGGGACTATCGGATCGACAATCTCATCATGGCTCGAGCCGGCGAGAAAATACTCGCGGTTCTCGACTGGGAGCTTTCGACCCTCGGCGATCCGCTCTCGGACTTCTCGTATTTCCTGATGAATTGGGTCACGCCGGTCGATGGGCGCGCGGGACTGCTGGGCCTCGATCTCGATCGGCTCGGCATCCCGACCCTCGAGCGAATGGTTGCGCGATACTGCGAGAAAACCTCGCGAGCTGCGATTCAAGATCTCGATTGGTATTTTGCATTCAACCTGTTTCGTCTCCTGGGGATCGCGCAGGGCATCAAGAAGCGGCTCATGGACGGCAATGCCTCGAGTGCGCGCGCCGGCGAGTTGGCGGCTCGCTTACCGCAGATTGCCGCCCAGGCATGGCGCTTTGCGGAGCGCGCCGGCGCTTGAGAGCGTGGGTTCGCGCTCCCGTGAGGGCGCTCACCCGGGCGGCGATTGGGCGCGCAAGGCTTGCATAAGCAGTCACCTCTACTCCCGAAACGTCGCGCGGTTGAGCCGTGCTTTCCGTCGCCTGGATGCGGTCACTGCGAAACCGGTCAACACCAAGAAGAGGGCAATGAGCCATGACTACAACGACGACACAACACGGCATCGTCATGATCACCGGCGCCTCGTCCGGCATTGGGCGCGAGCTCGCCCTCGAGTTCGCGCCGCACTCGGATGCGCTGGTCCTGGTCGCTCGGCGGATCGAGCGGCTTGAGCGTCTGCGCGCTGAGCTCCTCGCCCGTCATCCCAATCTGCAGGTGGTGGTTCTAGGGGCTGACCTATCGGACGAGCGCGCAATCGAAACGCTGCTTGGACGTACCGCCGAAGAAGTCGCAGCGGTCGATGTGCTCGTGAACAACGCCGGGTCGGGATATTCGGCACTTTTCGATCGGTCGGATTGGGCCAGAACGCGCCAGGTCTTGCACACGAACATCCTCGCCGTGGCACAGCTGACCTCGGCACTGTTGCCGGCAATGGTGACACGCGGCCGCGGCGGAGTGCTCAACATTGGATCGGGCGCCGGGTTCGTGGTACTGCCGAGCGCGGCGGCCTATGTCGCCAGCAAGCACTTCATTGCAGGCTTCAGCGAAGCGCTGCGCGCGGATCTGGCGGGAACCGGCGTCATCGTGACCCAAGTCTGTCCAGGGCCGGTGGACTCGGAGTTCGATCAGGTGGCCGGATCCGCAGGGGGCATGATCGGCGGACCACCACAATTTATCCGCATCGGTGCGAGGCGCTGCGCGCGGGAAGCGCTGGCGGGATTCGAGCGGGGCGATGCCTTGGTCTTTCCGGGCCGACCTTATCGACTGGTGATGAGGATGTTGCCCTTCTTTCCACTGTGGTTGCGTCGCCGTCAGGCCGCCAACATCGCGATTCGCCTGAGAGCACGGCAGTGACGACGCCCCTCTACTTAGCGTGCCGCGGATATGGCGAGCTTAGGTCGGCTGTGCCGTCATGATGCCGTGGTGAGCCTCAGGGGGATGTGCTAGCGTAAGCGCCCCCAGGGCGTCCTCGGTATGCACGACTGTCAACGTGGAGGGACCAGCCTTGTCGACCATCCCCGTCCGATCTTTGCTCGCTACCCTCATCTTGCCGCTCGCGCTCCTTCCCTGGGAAGCCCACTCCCAGAACACACCTTGGTGTGGCGCTCCGCGAGGCTCCAGCCTCTACAGTAGCCCCGCCTGTATTTCGTACAGGGTCCCCAATCCCGCCATGCAAGCCCGCTTGCTGCACGAGAACCCGCAGTGCGCTCGCTGGAGCAACTCGGAGGTGACTTGTTCTCGAGCAGTCACCGCGAACTACGGGCAGATGGCGGAAAATGACCAGGACAGGTTCACACCTCGAACCCAAGTGCGGAGCGGCAACACACCCGTGACCTTCGTAGTTCCCGCAGTCCCGCCACCTCTTGGCGTGCCGACTCAGCAGCGGGCCGAGGTCGCGCAATTGTGGCAACGCGCAGTCCAGTACTTCGAACAGCAGCAATATCGCAACGCCATTCCTTTGCTGTTGAAGGCGGCGTACCAAGGCGATATGCGATCACAAGCCACGCTGGGCGGCATGCTGCAGAATGGCGAGGGCTTCAGGCAAGACGACAGAGCGGCGGCTTACTGGTTCAGCGCCGCGGCCGCCCAAGGTCATCGCGCCAGCGAGTATGCCTTGGGTACGCTGTACGAGGCAGGACAGGGTGGACTGCCCAAGAACGAGGCGAAAGCGATCGAGCTCTACACGCAGAGCGCGCATCAGGGCTTCGACCTGGCTCAGGAGGCCTTAGGGATTGCGTACGAGCTCGGTACGGGCGTGCCGCGCAGTCGGCCCAAGGCGCTCGAGCTGCTTCGCCAGTCCGGTCAAGCCGGCGGTGATTTGCTCGCGATGCTCCAGGATCCGCACATCCCGCAGCACTTCGACAACGAGGCTGCCATGAATCGCTATTTTGCAGGCTGGGAGGCCGCAAGGCGCCCGCAGTCGGTAATGCGGCCCTACGCAGGTCGCGCAGCAGTCGCTCCCTATGCGTGGACGTCGGCAGCGGCGGTGCAACAACAGTGGCAGCGCGAAAATGGCTACCATCCTGCGCCCCCTGTACCACCTCAAATCCCTCAGTATTGAAGACGTACGCGGGCGACACGCCGACCCCGGAGATCTAGTTGGCACGAACTAGATCATTGACGAAGACAACTTCCAATGTTGTTCCATTATCTTGCGACATTGACTCCTCGAGGCGATCCCCAACAATATCGCGAAGTTCCGCTGCGCATTCATAACGTGGGCCTCTTGTACTACAACGTGGCTCCCGCTTTGCGCATCGAAGCAGTGAAAGTGATGCCGACCAGTAGTCCTTCGGGAGAAAGCAGACGAGTGACGGTCTGGCCCCAAGGCTCTTTCTTGTTCTTGACAAGAATTCGATAACCCTGCGATTCGAGATGAGCCGTGGCGTTCTCGACGCTGTCAACATCGAACTCCAGCCATGCTTGTGGGACAGGAATGTCTTCAGGCCAGCAGTCATTACCGAAACAGGAGTGCGCCGCCTGCGAAAGAGGCCACAAGGCGAAAGTTTTTGCACCTTGAAGAGTTTCGGTATGGAGATACGCGCCGCTCTCCTCTTTGAAAGAAATACCGAGGGCATCGCCGTAGAGCTTGTGGCTTTGGGCCGTCTCGCGAACAATTGGACCAAAACCTGCGATGAATAGCACCTTTATCTTTCCCGCAACTTTCATGGAGTGATCTCTATGAGTGACTGTCCTGCCGCCAGTGATCCGCCGCTGCTGGTAGGAACCGCGACATCGTGCTCCCCCGGGGGCTGAGAGCCCGCTCTCGGGTATGCGTAGGGTAGCTCCAAATCCCGCGCGCCAGGATCGATCCCGTCATTCAGCTTGTGTGGACGGGCCTGTCTCGAAATGGTTCTCGCGGCGAAAACTTGGCGACCGCGACTTCATTTTCCTCAGCAATATCAGTCACCTAAATTGCTGTGACGCTGAGCTGAAAATTTGCGCGCGGTTCAAATTCCTCCGCCGGCGGTTGGTGTCCAACCCAGCGTCACCCAGCGTTAACGACCGTGCTTACTGAGGCACCTTTCAAGCTTGGCTGCCGGGGCTTGCGCGAGGTCCAACATCCAACGCTGTCACTCGGATCGCCCCCGGTGTCTTTTCACCCCTCCTGCCGATCGTTGGATTCGCTATCCGGAACAGTTTTGTTGCCGCGCCGCACCATGCGAAAGCAGCGCTCCGCTGCTTGCAACTTTCACGAATCGAGCACACTATACTTCAAACATAACTACTACATACGCGCCATCGATCGTCCAACATTGATGGTGTAGTCCGAACCGAACGCTTATTCCAGCCGCATCCACCGCGGTACTCGCGAGTCGACCGAGCCCGCATCGATACGGCGACTAGCCTTTTTCCGGGGGGAATCCATGCACTTCACAAGCTCGCGTAAGGCACGCAAAGATCTGCGACGGGCAACGACGATTGTTGGTATTGCCAGCGGCATTTTGCTGAGCATTCCACTGTGCGCGCATGCGTCACCCGCCTGGACTTCGGCCGTCACATTCGGAGGCGGCGGGTCGGACACGGGTCAGGCGGTTAAGGTCGATCAAGACGGCAACCGGTATGTGACGGGCGCCTTTTCCGCGACGGCATACTTTCCAGTGCGAGAGCAGGGTGCCTCCGCACTCAAAGTGCTGACCGCAGAGGGCGGTACGGATGCCTTTCTCGCAAAGTACGATCGGTCGGGAACACTGCTCTGGCTGGCTCAGATCGGCGGCGCGGAAGACGACCAAGGCTTCGATCTCGCCTTCGATTCAGCGGCGAACGTCTATGTGACGGGGATGTTCACCGACAGCGCGACGTTTCGGGGAACCCACGGCACGCAAAAAACGGTCACAGGCGTGGGCCAAACGATATTTCTCGCGAAGTACGCGCCGTCGGGCGTGCTCACCTGGGTACAAACCGGAACGACAGCGTTCGAGTCGTCCAATAACGGCTACGGCGTGGCCGTCGACCCGGTCATGGGATCGGTTTATGTGGCGGGCGTGAGCCAGGGAAATACGACGTTTTCGTCATCGAATGGCGAGACACACTCGGTTGCTGGGCCGGGGACGTGGCATATGGTCTTGGTGAAATTCGACACCGCCGGTAATTTTCACTGGGGCCAATCGAATGAAGCGTCACCCAATTCGGTTGCGCACAAAGTCGCCGTGGACGCACACAACAATGTCTATGCGACTGGCTGGATGGAGGGCCAAACGACCTTTTACAGCCATGATGGCCATGACCTGACCGTGACGGGATTCAGCGGACCGGTCCAGAGCTCGCCCGACTTCCCGGGCGATGCGTATGTCGTGAAGTACGATGACAGCGGCAATATAAAGTGGGTCAATCACATTGGCGGCTACAAAGCGATCGGCACCGATATCGCGACGAGCGCCGACGGGAAGGTGAGTATCACCGGCCTCGTTGGCAACATCGGCAACGGGTTGCCGGAGCAGGCCGAGACAGTCGTCACCTCGCAACCGGGCGGCAGGAACATCAGCCTCGGTGGGGGAATATTCACCGACCCATTCAACAGCGACGTCTTCGTTGCCACCTACGACAGGTCGGGCGTGCTGCTCGATGCGCGGCGATTCGGCGGGGCGCAGGATGAGGGCGGCAGCGGCATCGCATATGACCGTCTCGGCAACCTGATCGTTGCGGGAATCTTTCAGGGCAAGATCAATATTGAAGGACGCACGCTGACCGGAAAGGACTCCTTCAACCTCTTCGTCGCGAAATTTACAGCCGATGAGCGAGGGCTGGACTGGGCCGTGGAAGCGGACGGTCCTGGTATTGGGGGATTCGAAAACGATCCTCGGATAGGTCTGACCGCCGCAGGGGATGTGCTCGTGACTGGCGCGTATGAGCCGTCTGCGCAGTTCGACTCCTTCAAACTGCCAAGCGCGGGACTGGGAGATGGTTTTTTGGCGTTGTTGAGCGCGGCGGGGCATTAGGAGCGACGAGCAGTGACGAACTGCCGCCGAACACCCTGATCGGGACTAAAGCCCCTCGTGTGCAGACCGGGGCTGACCGGCGATCCTCCATGGATCGCGATCAATTCTGCCGGGATACCGCTTCAAGACCCGGCGCGCGCGTAACAGCGAGCTAGCCAGCTTCGGCCCTCAGCACTGGCCACCGCGCCGCATCGCTTCCTGGCAGCCCGCCTTCTTGCGATTGCTTCGCTTATTCTTCGGCTAGCGGCACAATTTCCGCGCCCGTCCCTCGAGCAAGCGCCAAGGTGGCACCCGCGTTGCGCGACCTTTACGCTGGTGGCCCAGCGCAGTGGCCCCGAATCGCAGTGAGCAGCTATCCCTCACTTAGCACCGTCGGGCAGCCGCCAAGCTTCTTGTTCAAAGGGTGCGTGAATGAAACACAAACAGTTGCGGTTCGCAAAGGGCTTTCGGATCGCGATCGATAGCGCGCGCGCGCAAGTTGCGGAGATGGTGATTCCGCCGGGTGATGCCGAGGGCGATTCCCATAACCGGCATCGATCTGCGGATCAGTGGCTGTACGTGGTCGCAGGTACCGGTCAGGCCACCATCAATGGCAAGCCGCTGCCACTGAGGGCGGGCACGCTGCTGCTCATCGAGCACAAGGACCGGCATGAGATCAAGAACACCGGACGGGGTCTGCTGCGAACGCTGAATTTCTATTCCCCGCGCGCCTATACCAAGCAGGGCAACCCGCTGCCGGCTGCACGACCCAGTTGACCGGCACTTCGCCAACTTTCCATCGTAGTCGCTGATCCGCGGGTGCCCGAGCGAAATTTCGAGCCCGGCAGCGGCGGCGCGCCATCTTTGCGTATTACACTGGGTGAGTCGCCGGCTTTTCAGTTCGAACGAGGTCAGGTATGGCAAAGCATCATCCCCGCTGGGACGCACGACCCGCGTCCGATGATTTTTCAGCGGCGCTTAACTACCTGACGCTGCAGTTTCACGCCTCGACAGCGAGAGCTCTCATCAAGAAGGCCCGTGGGGTGAAGGCAAGCGAGCACGTCGCCAAAGACATTCTGCGCGCCTGTAATCTACCGCTCTTGCCACCCGAGGAGCGGCACGTTGCGGAGAATCTCAAGCGCATTCACAAGGGCAAATCCCTCTCGCCCGTCATTCTGATTCAGGGTGATCTCACGCGCGGCCGGCCCTTTGTAATCGCGGATGGATACCATCGCATGTGCGCCGCATGCCACGCGGATGAGGACTCGCCGGTGCGCGGAATTCTGGTCGCGCCTTGAGCCGCGGCTGAAAGCAACACGCGCAGCCGACCCGTGGGGTCCGATTCTGCCCCGCTGGCCAGATCAAAGTCCTCCACCTGACCGAAGGTGCAGGCGCGCTCGCGTCGAAATCGCCCTGGTCCTCAATCCGGAAACTTCAACTCCCGCTCGATCGCCTTGAAGCGCGGCTCGTTGCGCAAGGGATCCAGGAGCGGGTCGGTCTTCAGAGCTTCCAGCCCCGGATCCCGCAAGCGCAGCGCCGTCTCGAGCCATTCGAGCGCCTTCGCCCGATTGCCCCACTGCGCATAGATCGTGGCGTACTGGTAGGCCGCGCCATCGCCTAGTGGCGCCTTCAGTTTCGCCAGCTCGGCTTGCGCATCGGCGTGGCGGCCGAGCTTGTCATAGATCACCGCGAGGCACTGTTGACTTGCCCAGTAGTCTGGCTTGGTCGCGCATGAGGCGCGCGCGTTCTCAAGATCCCCGAGCCCGTAATAGGCGAGCCCGCGCTGCCCGTAGGTCACCTTGAAGTCGGGCTCCAGGCTGATGACTTCCGCAAAGGCGGCCACCGCCTCCGCGTAGCGGCGCGCCGCATACAGCGCTCCGGCGAGCGCACCATGGCTTGGGCGAGCGAGCGGGTCGAGCACGACCGCGCGGCGGGTGGCGGTAATGCCTGCATCGAAGTGCCCCATGTAGGCTGCAAAAGAGCCGCTATATCGCAAAACCTCGGCACTGCCGGGCGCAAGCGCGAGGGCCCGCTCGTACGCGTCGCTCGCCTGCGTGAAGTCGAGGGTGCCTAATTCCGAAACATACGCACTTGCGAGGTGGGCCTGAACCAGATCCGGTGCAAGTGCGAGCGCCTGGCGTGCATCGGCCTGCGCCTTGTCAAAGCCGGCACGCGCCGCCGCCGCGGTCGCGGCCTCCCCGGCGACGTTAGTCAGGGCGATCGATCGGCCTGCGAAGGCGAGCGCATAATGTGGATCCAGGCGGATCGCCTCCGTGTACGCGGCAATTGCGGCGGGGAGATCCTTGGTGTCGCGTCTCGAGCTATACGCTTTGGCCGCGCGCAGATAGGTATCGAAGGCCGCCGGATTGTGCGTCCCGCCGAGCTCGACTTTGGCCGCGACATCCCCGAGCAGCGTGACTTTCAAAGCACTCGCCACCGCGGTGGCAATCTCGGTCTGCAGTTTCAGCACATCCCCCAGGTCCCGGTCATAGGTCTTCGACCACAGGTGAAAACCCGTGACGGCATTGATCAGCTGTGCGGTGATGCGGATGGTGTGCGCGGAGCGCCGCACGCTGCCTTCGAGCACCGCGCCCACGTTCAGTTTGCGCGCGATCGTGCGGATGTCGGTGTCCTGGCCCTTGAACGAGAACGCCGAGGTGCGCGCTGCGACCTGCAATCCGTTGATCTCGGCGAGTGAGTTGAGCAGCTCCTCGGTGAGGCCGTCGGAGAAGTACTCCTGCTGCTTGTCGCCACTCAGATTCACGAATGGCAGCACCGCAATCGAGTGCGCAGGAGGATTGAAGGCGGTGGCCGCGCCGGCTTCCGCAGTGGCCCGCGACGGTGTGCCCCCAACGGACATACCCGGCTGCCTGGAGACCCAGAACCGGTCAGCAACCAAGTACGCCAGCGCGACGCAGACGACGACGGCAACGATCGCAAGCAGCACCGGCTTTGACCGCCGGGAGACGCGCACGGGCTCCCTGATTGCGGGTGCGGCACCGGACACGGCACTTACGGGCGAGAGCTGTGGGGATAGCAGGCGCTTGATCCGTTCGACGAAGGCAGGAGCTGTCTCGCCGCCGGGCAGGCGCGTCCATTGCACGGCTACGAATGAATCCGGCACGTCGGCTTCCCGCTCGGGCGTCGCGTCGGTGCAAACAGGTACCACAAACGCTCGGCTGCGCCCCATCAGATGGGTCCGCTGGTCCGCGAGATCCCACTCCAGGCGAAAGTACCCCTCAGGACGGCCTTGGGAATTCGCCGATACGATCGGCACGAACAGCGCGCATTCGCGAATCTGCCGCCGAATCTGCCGATCCCAGGCATCTCCGCCGCGCAGCTCGCTCTGATCGAGCCACACTTCGACACCCGCTAAGCGCAGGGCCGCGCAAATGCGCTGAGCTGCCTCTGCGTCCTGCGAGGCATAGCTCAGGAACACCGCTCCTGTCGGTGAATTGCCCGGCTTAGGCGACTCTTCCCCCATCCATGCCTCTTGATCTGTATCGGTCGCGGGAGAATGCCCTGAGGAGGCACTCGCAGGCAACGTCGCTCGCCAGAGTCCGCTTTAACTTCGGGACAATGACCGGTATCGGGAAAAGCTCGAAAACGGTCAAGGTCAATCTCCGCGATTCGCTGCGTTCGATGCCGAGCAACGACACCGCTGACCGTGGTCCCGTGTCAAAGCCGGTAGCGGACCTTGCGCACAGGCCCATCGTTTTCGCGAAAGCCGACATTGAGCATTGACGACTCGCCGCGCAGAATGAGCGGGTGCGCGCATCGTGGCCGTGCGTGCGTGCTAGTGTGCCCAAGCTTTCGTGGACTTGTCTGAATCTTGCCCTGTGAGGCATTCTCGGTCGAAGTCGTGATCGGGTAAGGATCAAATTCCGTTGCTGACCGGGGCGATATTCTTGAGTTACGCCTCCGGAGACGCCGCAGCGGCTAAGCGGATCGCCACCAGCTTGCGAGCCGCCGGAATCGAGGTCTGGTTCGACCAAAGCGAGCTGCGCGGCGGAGATGCCTGGGATCGGTCGATCCGCAAGCAGATCAAGACCTGCGCGCTGTTCATCCCGGTCATCTCGCACACCACGCACGATCGTCGTGAGGGGTACTTCCGCCTCGAGTGGAAGCTGGCGATTGATCGCTCTCACCTGATGGATGCCGACATGGCCTTCCTGTTGCCAGTCGTCATCGACGCCACGCGTGATGATGATGAACGCGTGCCGGAGCGGTTTCGTGAAGTTCAGTGGTCGCGACTGCCGGACGGTGCCACACCCGCGGCCTTCGTCGAACGGGTGCGGCGCCTCCTGTCGCCCGAGACATCGCCAACGGTCCGGGGGCCGGCGACGATACACTCTGGCGCCGTCCGGGCTATCGGAGCGCCAGGGCAGGCATCCTGGTCGGTAAAGCGTGGTCTGCTAGTGGCGGTCGCCGTTGTGGTCTTGGGGACGGTGGCGTATCTCGCCCTCGACAAGCTCTGGATCTCGAAGCCTCCCGTGTCGTCGCCGACGGTTATAGCCAGCGCTTCGCCCACCGCCTTCAATCCTCCTCCGCACTCGATTGCGGTGCTGCCGTTTGTGAACTTAAGCGGCGACAAGCAGCAGGAGTACTTCTCCGACGGGCTCACCGAGGAGCTGCTCAACTCGCTCGCCGAGATCAACGGGCTGCAGGTTGCAGCTCGCACCTCGGCGTTCTCGTTCAAGGGCCAGGACACCGACATCCGCACGATCGCGCGCAAACTGAACGTGGGCGCCGTACTTGAAGGGAGCGTGCGGCGCTCGGCGCACACCATCCGCATCACCGCGCAGCTGATCAATGCCGTCACGGGCTTTCACCTGTGGTCCAAGACCTATGACCGGGACCTGGGGGATGTGCTGAAACTGCAGACCGAGATTGCCACCGCGGTCGCGAGTGCCCTGAAAGTCACCCTCCTCGGGGATGTCGCGGCCAAAGTCGAGCTCGGCGGGACGCACAATCCGGCGGCCTTCGATGCCTACCTGCGCGGGGCCAAAGCGGTGAGCTCGAGACGCGAGGCCAAAGACCTCCCCGCCGCGATTGCCGCGTACACGGAGGCGATTCGCCTGGATCCGCACTATGCACTCGCCTTCGCGGGCCGATCGACCGCCCTTTCCATCTTCGCCTCAGAGGCCGCGACCGCGGCGGCGGCGCGTGAAGGCTTTGACAAGGCACAGGCCGATGCGCGTCAGTCGCTCGCACTTGCACCGGATCTGGCTCAGGCCCACCTCGCAAGTGCGTATGTTTCGGCAGCTGACACCCTCGACTTCACGCAGGCGGGTGAAGCCTACGAGCGCGCCCGCGCACTCGCGCCGGGCAATGCACAGGTTTTGCGACAAAGCGGCGTATTTGCAGCCCGCATGGGGCACTTCGATGCAGGCATTGCCGCCACCCGCCGCGCGGTCGTGCTCGACCCGCTCGCTCGCCCAAGCCATGGTGCGCTCGCCGGAGCGCTGTATGCGGCCCGCCGCTATGCGGAGACGGTGGCCGCTTACGCCGATGTCATCAGCCTGGAGCCCGACTTCAAGGTGACCTACGCGCAGCGCGGGCTCGCTTATTACGAGCTCGGGGATCTGCAGAGCGCACGCGCCTCATGCGCGACCACGCCAGACTACTGGGCAAGCCAACAGTGCCTCGCGGTGGTCTATGACAAGCTCGGCCGCCACGCCGATGCGCAAGCCGAGTTGGCGAAACTGAAGGCGCCACTAGGCGATGGCGGGGCCTACCAGTACGCCACGATCTATGCGCAGTGGGGCAATCGGGCGAAGGCGCTCGAATGGCTCGAGATGGCGCTGCGGCTGCGGGATCCGGGCCTGATCCTTCTGAAGACCGACCCGCTTCTGGACCCGTTGCGCCAAGAGCTGCGCTTCCAGGCGATCGAGCGGGCATTGAGGTTTCCGAACTAACCGACTCGTACTTTCATTCTGTGCGACAGGCGTCGACGCGGTCTCCGACTATCTTGCCATGATGACTCTTTCACAGTCGCAGTCGCCCGACACCTGTGGTCAACTGCCGAGCATCGTAGACCTGCTGGCGTCGAATTGTCCTGACAGGGACAAGCCGACCCAGATAACCGCTGGCGACCTCGCATTCTTGCGGAGTCTTTATTCGACCGATTTGGAGCAACCGGTGCACCTCGAAATCAGCGATGTTCAAAACAAAATGATGCACGAAATCGCAGCCCGATAGATGCGACCCGTCAGTCGGCCCCCGTGACAGCCGCCGCTGCCTGTCGTCCGCCGCCGATCCGTTTCGCAAGCACGTGACCGAGTCCAACGGCAGCGAAGCCCACCAGCAGATGGATCGTTCGAACGATCCAATGCAGGGAGCCCGGCAGGAGTCTGATCTGAGTGACTCCGAGGATCAGAACGATGAGACTCCAGGCCAGGACGAACATTGCGAGTCCGGAGTTCGTGCGGCTGTAGAACGCCAGGCCGACTGCGATCCAAAGGATCACGACCAATGCCGCCCCGAACAGCATATGCAGCGGGACCAGCGAAAGCGCGCGACCCAACCAGAACATCACACCTGACACGAGCAGCGCTACGCCGGCAAGGCTGAGCAGCGCACGAACGCCGAGCACCGCGAGCTTCATGTGCGATCCTTCCCCCACCGCGAGAGGTACGTCCGCAGCCAGGTGGGTGTGGCTGAAGTGTGGCTAAACGCGTGCTCAGAGCGCTTTTCAGTTCGGCGCCGCTGCGCTTTTCGCGATCATGGATTTGTACATGCCCGGACGATAGCTTCCGGGCACCGTCCGGAAGGCGATGTTCAGGCGGTTCCACGCGTTGATGTTGGCTATGGCAAGCGTCAGATCAACAAGCTCCTGCTCGCTGAACTGCTGGCTCACACGTTCGTATACGTCGTCTGGGATGTGGCTCTCGGCGACGCGCGTTACCGCCTCGGTCCACTCCAATGCCGCGCGCTCGCGCTCATCGAAGAACGGCGTCTCGCGCCAGGCATCGAGCGCGTAGAGGCGCTGCTCGGATTCGCCCTCGGCGCGGGCATCCTTGGTATGCATGTCGAGGCAGTTCGCACAGCCGTTGATCTGGGATGCGCGCGTCTTGAGCAGATGCTGCAGGCGCGATCCCAGGCTGGATTCGTGCAGGTAGCTTTCGATTGCCAGCAACAGCTGCATGATCTTGGGATTGGCGTGCCGAAAGTCGATGCGGGCTTTCATGTCGATCTCCTTTGTCCGAGCGTGTCCGGGTTCAAAACCGTGTAAACAGTATCGCGCGAGCGATGGTCCATGGGGCACCCCCACGCGGCCAGCACGAAGAGCACAATACGGCCAGCACGAAGCGCACCACGCGCTCGCGGTTGCGGATCACCTTGAGCGCGGCTCGAGTCTCGCTGCCGCCGTCCGAGGTTCAGCTTGCTCTCTCGGCCAACGGTTGTTGCAGGAGCGCGGCTTTGTCCTGCATCCGTCCGGCACGATCCTGCACGGTCACATTGTAGAGACGGACGAGGGCGCCTCCGTGTGACAAGCAAGGCCGAGAAGGAGTTCGCCGCAAGAGCTGATTCGGATTGCGGAAGCTGAATCCGCGTTGCGGAAGCAGAATCGCAGTTGCGGGAGCTGAATCGGGGCTACAGGGAGTCCGGCTCTGCTGACCTGAAACTCGGGACTCAAATCCGCATCTCGCACCTAAGGGATGGCGCGGCGACGCAGGTTGCGCTTACGCTAAGGTAGCGAAGGATGCTGAGGAAGTTTCTTTTGCAGCGCCGCATAGGTTTGCAAGCCACGTTCCTTTGGGCACTGCTCTTACCGCAGCTCACCATTATTGTGCGCGCGACGGAATGCAAGCTCGCGAAACTCGCCGAGCTGCCAGTCACCATGAATGGTCTACAGCCCGTTGTGACCGCCCAGATCAACGGGGCTGATGCACGGTTTGTACTTGATAGCGGGGCCTTCTGGAGCACTCTGACTCCGGCGACAGCGGCGCAGTATAAATTGCCCGTCGATCGCAGGCGCTTCCCCGGTCTCTATGTCGAAGGCATTGGCGGGCGCGTGGAGGCATCTGTCACCGGTGACGACCTTCACGATCTTCAACATTCCCGTCCATAACGTCGAGTTCATCGTGGGAGGTGGTGAGCCTGGCCAGGGCACCGTGGGGCTTCTCGGACAGAACATCCTGCGATTTGCCGATGTCGAATACGATCTCGCTCACGGCATCATCCGCTTCTTCAAGCCTGACGGCTGTAAGCATGTCAATCTGGCGTATTGGCTAAAGCGTGGCGACTCCTACTCACTCATGGACATTCAGTGGGCATCGCCCACCTCTCCGCACACGATCGGCACCGCGTATCTGAATGGCGCGAAGATCCGCGTTGCGTTCGATAGCGGCGCGGCGACCACCATCGTGGGACTGCGGGCTGCTGAGCGCGCCGGAGTGAACCCGGGAGGATCAGGTGTGATTCCCGCGGGTGTCAGTTCGGGCCTCGGTCGCTGGAGGGTGCAGACGTGGATTGCGACCTTTCCGAGCTTGAAGATCGGCGATGAGGAGGTCCACAACGCCCGCCTGCACTTCGGCGACATCGGGCCCGCCGCCGATATGTTGGTCGGCGCAGACTTCTTTCTCTCGCATCGCATCTATGTTGCAAGCAGCCAGACCAAGCTCTATTTCACCTACAACGGCGGACCCATTTTTAATCTGACCTCGCCGCACAGCTCGGCAGTCGCTACACCAGGTCCGCTCTTGTCACCTTCCACACGCTCCACCGCGGCGGAAGCTTCCTCGCCACCCGGAAATTCTGTCGCACCCGCACCCGCATCCTCATCGTCCGCTGAGGCGGCTGCGACTGCCCCGACGATCCCGAATCCCGCGCGGGCTGAGCCCGATGCGCCCACCGACGCGGCCGGATTCGCGCGGCGCGGCGCAGCGCGAGCTGCCCGGCGTGACTTCGAGCACGCGCTCGAGGATTTCACGCGTGCGTGTGCGCTTGCACCGACCGAGCCCAGCTATTTCTATGAGCGCGGGCGCGTGAGGCTCGCCAACGGTCAGCCCGATCTCGCAATGAGTGATTTTGACCGCACGATCGAACTCAAGCCCGATCAGGGTGCAGCTCGGCTCAGCCGAGCGGAGCTTCGCATGAGGAAACACGATACGAGCGGAGCGGTCGAGGATCTTGGGGCTGCGGACCGGCTTTCCCCCAGCCAAGCGGACCTTCGCTTGCAGCTCGCTGAATTGTACGAGCAACTTGATCAATTCCCGGAAGCGATTGCGCAGTTCGATCTTTGGCTTGCCGTTCACGCGCAGGACGCTCGCGTGGCCCAGGCCCTCAATGGCCGCTGTCGGGTTCGAGCACTGTCGGGACAACAACTCGATCGCGCTTTGAGCGACTGCAATGCTGCCCTCAGGATGTACCCGCGGGCAGCTCGCATACTCGATAGTCGCGGACTCGTGTTCTTGCGAAGGGGCAAGCTCAAGAAGGCGATTGCCGACTACGACGCGGCGCTGAACATCGACCCCAAGCTCGCCTGGTCGCTTTATGGGCGCGGCGTGGCGAAGTTGCGTATGGGAATGACGGACGCAGGGCGGAGCGACATCGCCGGGGCGGTTGCCCTTGCACCCGCACTGCCGGAGCGGGCCAATCGGTTCGGCATCGTGCCATGACGTGCAAGTCTGACTGGCGTACTTGCTGCCCTCGTATACCTCAGCAGTGCCATGGTGGCCCCTAATCCGGCACGCCTGCGAGTTTCAGCCCGGCGTACAGCGGCTCGGAGTCGGCGAGCGCATCGGTGGGATAGATCCATTTGCGGATCGCGGTGATGGAGCGGACGGTGGGGACCGCCGCATTGAAGTCCTCGAGCGCGCGCCGCGCGCGGTCTGTATGCCCGAGCCGTGCTTCTGCCGCGGCGAGCGTCAGGCGTATCTGTCCGGAGACGGGACTCTTGAGGTCGACGTCATTCATGCGTGCCGCCGCGTTTGCAGCCAGCGCAGCAGCCCCGGCGTAGTCGCCGACTGCATAGCGGGCATCGGCTGCCAGCGCGGTCATGTCTTCCCATTTGTCCGGAAAGCGTGCGGCAAGACCATCGGTAATCGGCACTGCCTCGCGGGCGCGGTCGAGGCGAATGAGGCTCAGGGCCTGAGTCGCGAGCGCGCCCGAGCTGTCCGGGTGGCGCTTGAGAACCGACCCTGCGACGACGAGCGCCTCGTCATACCGCCCGCGCAGCTGCAGGATACCCGCCTTGTCGAGCAGCATCTCGATGTCGGTCGGATCGATGCGCAGGTATTTATCGAGCGCCACGGTGCCGATTGCACGCTGCTCTTCGGGGTGTGTCGACCAGCCCATCACGCAGTCACACAGATTGATCTGGGCGGTCAGGTAGGTGGCGAATGGGTCGTCGGGGGCGAGCCCGAGCGCGCGGCGCAGCAGATCCGAAGCCGACACATAGCCGTTTTTCGCCTCGGCACCCCGATGGTGGCGCCAGTAGTCGAAGGCGCGGAAGGACAGATCGCGCACGTCGAGCGCCTCGGCCCCACGGTCCTCCACGCGCTGCACTTCGGCATGCATGCCCGCCATCAGCAGGTGAAACACCGCGGTGTCGATATCGTCCTCGAAGACCGGCTTGAGTGCATCGCGTGGGATCGGCAGCGCTTCGGTGGCGAGCGGTTGCTCGGTCGCCCCATCAATCGCAACGAGAGTCAGCGTGTAGCCGGAGCTCACCGGCACGATCGTCCCGCTGATGAGGAAGTGCACATCGAGCGACTGGGCGAGCTCGCGCACGCGTTTGGCGCTGGCGACCGCCGCTTCGACCCGGGCCCGCGGGGCGGTTTGCGCGAAGATCGTGTCGGACTCGAGGTTCGCGCGCACCGCTGCCGTGCATGCTTTTGCGACGTGCGCTCCGCGCTCGTCCTCCGGCGGTGCGTGGAACGGTAGCGTCGCGAACGTCATACGCCGGTCCTCGAGCGAGTACGGGACGACCTGGCTCGGGTGCGACAGGTAATGTGCGACGACGCCGCCGACGCCGAGGAGGATGACCAAGGCGACCCCCGCGATCCAGCCGATCCTGGAGCGTCGGGGCCTTGGCGAGGGTGGCGGTGCGGGCGCCCCGGCACTGGGTGGCGCGGAGGAAGTGTTGGCCATCGCGGCGCCCGATTCGACGGTAGGTGATCGGGCGAGAAGTCCGGTGACATGGTCGACGAATCCCACTGTTGACTCGCCACCCGGAATCCGGATCCATTGTACCTCGCGGAAGCGCTCGGGGATTCGCTCATCGAGTTCCGAGGTGGCGTCGATGACCACCGGCAGCAGGAAGGCGCGGTCGGCCGCGATCAGGTGTGAGCGGTCAATGGCGAGCTTCCACTCGAGGCGGAAATAGCCTTCGGCGCGCGCATGCGAGTTGCTCGATACGATTGGAATAAAGAGTGAACAGCTGCGGATTTGCCGGCGGATCGTCGAATCCCAGGCATCCCCGCCCCGCAGCTCGCTCTGGTCGAACCAGACCTCGATCCCGCGCGCACGCAATGCGGCACATATGCGCTGCGCAGCCGCGACATCCTCCGAGGCATAGCTGAGAAAGACCGCGCGCTGGCCCGCGCGCGCCGTGGCGTTGGTCGGATTGGAGGAGTTGGGAGCCACGCATTCGTCCTGGGATTCGTCGCGAAATGAAAGGAATGACCTGAGTGGTGGTACGGGCCGTCCACCGGCGCCGGGCATATTGTACGGCGCAGGTGAGTTTTGCGTTTGTCCATCAGGAGCTTGACGCCGCTCAGTACCGCGACCGAAGATTCGCCCCGGCGCTGGCTCCCGGTCCGCGGTCGGCCCCCGGCCATCACCCCCGCCGATCCGTGACCATAACAAGAGGTAGCTTCATGGGCGACGGGCTGCTGGGCGGCGTTCTCGGGGAGGAGGCCGAAAATCCCGAAATCGAGAGCGCTGGGGCGAATGCGGCCACCGAAGCCTTTGCGGCGGCCGTCGCCGCGAAGCTCGCCGGGAACGATCCGCAGGTCGCCCAGGAGACGGTCTGCTTTCTGCGCAAGCAGGCGCAGCTGCTGGAGACGCAGAACCGACACCTCGAGGGGGAGTACGCGGCCCGACTGCATCTGCTGCAGGGCCAGGCGGCAGAGGTGGATCTTCGCCGCTTCGGATTGCGGCTGCGCGTGGCGTTTCAGCTGTTTCTGGCGCTGGCGGTCACCGCGCTGGGCGCCGCTGCCATCCTCTTCGTGCACGATGCGGCCACGTCCCGCCGGGTGGTGATCGATCCGTTTCGCTCGCCGGCGGGATTTCCGACGCGCGGCGTGGATGGCGAAGTGCTGGCGAGTGGCCTGTTGGATGAGCTGACGCGGCTGCAGAACGCCACGCGCTCGACCTCTGCCGCCCGCAACCTGACGGGTGCCTGGGCGAATGACATCAAGGTGGATGTTCCGGAAACCGGGGTCTCGATCGGGGAGATCTCGCGGCTGCTCACACGACGCTTCGGCAAGGACGTCCATATCGACGGAGACCTGACGGAGACCGCAAGCGGCGGACTCGAGCTCACGGTGCGCGGGGATGGCGTGCCGCCGCGCAATTTCACCGGTGGCCTCGCTGACCTGCAGCATCTGCTGGTTGCAGCGGCCGAGTACGTCTACTCGAAATCCCAGCCTGCTCGATGGTCGGCCTATCTCAACAACGTCGGCCGCGATCAGGAGACGATCGCATTCGTCGCAGCGAACCTGACGGCCGTCGAGCCCAGCGAGCGGCCGAAATTGCTCAATGCCTGGGCAATCGCCCTGCAGAATACCGGTGGGTCCCCGACCGAGGCCCTGAGTCTGTTTCGCGCCGCCGTCAGGTTGCAGCCCGACTACTGGACGGCCCACCAGAACGTGCAGAACTCCTTACTGTTGCTTGGAAAAGAAGAGGACGCGTGGCTTGCGGCTCAGGAGATGACCCGGATCGCTGGCGGTCGACCCGGGCGGGCACCGGAGGAGTTTTACAACAATCTCGACCTCCTGACCTGGAATGTGCGGGCCATGCTCCTCGCGAACCTCGCGTCCGCCGAAGCCACGGAAGGCGTTGGTACGAGCGCTGTCGCGGCCGGCACTGCCAACGCGGATTTCTATGCCAGGCTGCACGATCCGGAGGCCGCGGAGCTCGCTCTGAAGACGACTCTGCAGGATCCGCACGATCCGACGATCGCTGCGATGACTCACTTCGTACGCGGCCGGTTGGCGTCCGAGCGCGGTGACCATGCACGGGCCGCCGAAGAGATGCGGGCATTCGGGGTGGCGTTCAAGGATCCCATCGTCGCGAGCAACTATGCCGGGTACGACTGCTGGATTGCGCCGGAGCTGGAAGCTGTAGGCCAAAAGCAAGAGGCCGACGATTTGCTGCGATCCGCTGGCGCGCACGTGGATTGCTACCGGTTTCGGGCCGACATCCTCAATGCGCGTGGTGACTGGGCCGGCGCGCAACGGGCTTACGCGGCCGCCGTTGCGCTCGCACCGGATCTGCCGGCGGCCTACTACTCCTGGGGTGTCGCGCTGCAAAGCCATGGGGATCTTGCGACGGCGGCGACGAAATTCAAAGCGGCACACGAACGCGGGCCTCATTGGGCCGACCCGCTCAAAGTCTGGGGCGATGAACTGTTTAAGCAGGGCGAGATTGCGGAGGCGCGAGCGAAGTACGATGAGGCGGTCCAGTACGCACCGAACTGGAAGGAACTCAAGGCTGCGCGTGCGGCGCTCGCAAAGCGAAGCACCTGACCCGGTTGCGGGCGCTGGCGACCGGTCGCTCGTTTGTCACACGCGGGTGAACCCATCGCCACTCCATGCCTCACTGCCGACGCCGTGATGCACGAAAAATAACCCATCCGGGTCGTACTTGCGCTTGATGGCCGCGAGACGCGGATAGTTCGGACCCCAGAAGGCCTGCTGCCAGTCTGCCTGGAAATAGTCGCTCTCCGATACATAGGCACCGGCCCCGGGTGCCACCTTCAACAACTCGTCCATCGCCAGGCTGATGCGTCGGGCATGCTCGCGCGCCTGGGCGAGATCCGGTCCACCTCCGGGCATGCCCGCGAACGCCGGCGGCCCTTCACCGGCAATGAAGGCACAGGTGAACGCATCGAGCACCGCCGGATTCATCGACGTGTCTCGCGCTGCGGTGATCTCCTCTTGGGGTGCTCCTGCAAGCCCCTTATTGAAATGAAATGCCACCCCCCAGTGACGCGTGGTAGCGAAGACCGCCTCGACGAGCGTGGGTAGTCGCGCAGGCTCGAGCAGATTGGCAGGGAGCCATGCGGTCTTGTAGCCGTGCAGGAACTGACCGGCCTCCTCGCGATTGTCCGCCCAGTAGGCGCGGTTCGACTGAGCGCCGCGCCGATCATCCAGCAGCACCGCGCCCGGCACGTGCTGTGTCATGTACTGCGAACTCCAGAATTGCTGTGCCGGCACGCTCACGAAGTTGGGCTTGCTGAGGAAGGAATACTCCGGCCGAGCGCTCACCCAAGCAAAGAATGGTGCCCAGGTGCTCTGGGCCTGCTGCGGTGTGATTCCCTGGAACAGCATCGAGATCCCGAAGTGACTGCCGAAAATCATCTTCTCGCCCCAGTGGGGATTCCGGAGTTCGCTGCGATAGAAGCTCAGCGCCCGAGCGATCAGGGCGCGGTAGGCCGCATCCGAGGCCGGCTTGATCGTGGCAAACACGGCGCCAAACCACTCCGGCAGCGTGCAGGTCCGCAAGGTGAGCCGCGTCAGTACGCCGAACGTACCGCCACCTCCGCCCTTGATCGCCCAGAACAGATCCGGGTGCGTGCACGCATTCGCGATTCGCACCTCGCCATCGGCGGTGACGACTTCCGCCTCGAGCAAGCCGCCCGCCGCCGTTCCGTAGCGCTTGGACCAGCTGCCGAACCCGCCGCTTTGGACCAAACCGGCAACGCCGACCGTCTGGCAGCCGCCGCCTTGCACATATCGTCCGCCCTGTGTGGTGACGGCAGTGTACGCATCCCTCCACATCGCACCTGCACCGACGGACACTGCCGGTTGAGGCGGTTGTTTGCCTTCGCAGCCCCGCGCCACGAAGGCATCATGCAGCGTCACGCTGTTCATCTGCCGGGTCCAGATGAGCAGCGAATCGGCGGCGTTGGAAGTGCCCTGGTAGCTGTGGCCACCGCCTTTGACGACGAGGCGCAGGTTGTGCTCACGGGCGAAATTCACTGCAGCGACAATATCGGCCGTGGCCCTTGCGGCGACCGCATAGACGCTCGGTTGCGAGCTCCAGGCATCCACCCAACCGCTGCTTTGGGTAAGGGCGGGGTTGTCGCCCAGGAAGTAGGGATTCTGGACGTGTTTGAGCGCCTCCGTGCAGGCCTCGTTCCGTGATGCGGCCGAACAGGTTGTGAACGGCGACTGCGGCCTGAGCAAGTGCCCACCCAACGCTGCCTTGAGCCGATCCCACTGCGCGGCAGAAGGCCAGCCCGGCTCTCCCGGGCGCACGCGCGAGCCGAGTCTCGTGCGGTGCCCGGCGTTTTCGGCAGCCGAAGCCCGCAAGCCTCGTATCACCCCGGTAAAGGGAATGGCGACTGCCGTCCGCAAGAGATCACGTCTTTTCATTGCTGCCCCGGCTGCCCGCGACGCAGACCTCGATTGCCGGCAGCTTAACGCCATGCGCACGCAACGCAACCGACTTGTCTTGTGACGAGCCGCAGGGGCGCGCGGCGGCAGCGCATTCCGCGGCCGGCGTCAAACTTCAGCTCTGATGCATCTGCGCGAGCAGTGACCTGAAGCGCGGATCATTCTTCAACGGTTGCAGGAGCGGGTCGTATTTCATCCAGTGCATGCCCGCATCGCGCTGCCGATAGGCGCGCTCGAGCCACTGGAATGCTTGATCCGCCTCGCCGCGCGCAGCGTAGACGAGAGCCACCTGATAGGCGGCCCCATTGACCACCGTGTCAACGGTGAGAGCCTGGGAGAGGACTCTGTCAGCTTCTTCCCTTCGACCAAGCCGATCGAGCGCGAGCGGCATTCCAAGCATCCGGAAGTCCGGCTGCTGCTCGAGTGCGAACTCCGCCAGCGCCGCATCCGGCTTATGCTGAGCGAGCAGCACCAGCCCGCGCCGGTAGTGGAAGGTGGATGCAGTGGGGAAGCGCTTCTGCCCATCGGCCAGCACGCTGGCACCTTCCTCGAGGCGTCCGGCTCGGTAGTAAGCGTTACCGAGCTGACGGTAGTTGTCGGCGAAGAGTGGGTCGATGTCCCGGACGTGAATGTGCATCGCGATCGCCTCATCGAACCGCCCCTCGGAATTGGCGATGTAGCCCGTCATCCACAAGGCGCTCAGGTTCTTCGGATCAATGGCGAGGGCACGCTCCAGCTCCGGGTGCGCCGCCGCCGCATTCCAGTCCAGCATGAAGTACATGCGCGCTAACTCGGCGTGCGTGTCGGCACGATTCGGATTAAGCGCAAGCGAGCGTTGCAGCGCATTCATTGTTCCGCGGCGCGCGCTGTCGTACGTGCCGTGGCCGGCACCGACGAAGGCATTCATGTACCAGGTGCCCAGCGCCTGCCACGCCTGGGCGAAGGAGGGATCGAGCGCGATGGCGTTTTTGATTTCGGCCAGAACGGCGTCACTAGCGTCGTCATTGCCCGCACGCATCGCCTCGATCGCGCGCAGGTAGTGCAGGTAGGCCTCGCTGCTGCTGGTCGGAGCCGCGCGCGGTTTCTGTTCGCCCAGCATCGAGATCTTGAGTGCGGCGACGACCGAGCCGGCGATATCGTCCTGCACCTTGAAGACATCATCGAGGGTTCGATCGTACGTCGCGGACCAAACACGCGTGTCGTCGGCGATACGGATCATCTCCGTGGAAATGCGCAGCGCCGATCCGGACTTGCGTACGCTGCCCTCGAGCACGTTCGAAACGTTGAGTACCTTGCCGATCTCGGGCAGGGTCGCCTGTCTGCCCTTGAAATAGAAGGAGGAGGTACGGGCCGGAACGCGCAGCCCGGGAATCGCGGCGAGCATGTTGATCAGCTCATCCGACAATCCGTCCGAGAAGTACCCCTGATCCTGTTTTTCGCTCTCGTCGGCGAAGGGCAGGACTGCAACCGATTTATCCGCGCTCGCGCCGGGAGCCGAGACGACCCCCGCCGCCGAGGTGCTGCCGGCAATGCCCACTTGCCTGGACACGATCAGCTTGTAGAGTGCAAAACAACCCACCCCGACCAGGACAGTCAGGGCGATCAGCCACGGTGCTTTTCTCCCTCGAGCTGGCAGCCTCGGACTGTAGACTCTTGGGGCACTGCCGATCGCGGCATTTCTTGCGGTGACGTCAACGTGAGTAAGCCCAGCGGCTGTGCCGGCGCGCGACGCCGGCTCGATCTCGGGTGTATCCGGTGAGAGCAGGCGCCTGATGCGCTCGACAAACTCCGGCGGTGTGTGCCCCTCGGGAAGACGTGTCCACTGCAGCTCGTGGAACCGCTCCGGTAAGCGCTCGTCGGACTGCGGTGTCTGGTCGATTGCCACCGGCACCATGAACGGCTTACCGGGAGCGAGGAGATGTGAACGGTCGATCGCCAGCTTCCACTCGAGCCGGAAGTACCCTTCCGTGCGCGCGTGTGCATTGGCCGAGATGATCGGTACGAACAGCGCACACGACTTGATCTGCTTGCGGATGGTCGAGTCCCATACGTCGCCGCCGCGGAGCTCGCTCTGATCGAACCACACCTCGATGCCCGCATCGCGCAGGGCGACGCAGATCTTATGAGCAGCAGGGGCATCTTCCGAGGCATAGCTGAGAAAGACTGCGCGCTGGTGCGTCACGCTGGTGGGGCTGGGGCCGTGCTGTTGTTCGCTCATAGACTATGGATTCGGAGCCAAATTCTGCTGGGCGGAGAATGGACCACGAGCCCTGCGCACGTAAACAGGCGCGCCTGCAGGTGCTCCAAGGTACACTAATCCCTACGGGTGAAGCTCCCTAAGTACCTGTATTAGTTAGCGATTGGAGACGTATTGCTGCCTGCTCGTGATCGCCTCGTCCGCTGCGCGCTGCACGATGGCTACTGGCGCGGCGCGCCGACGCGGCGCGCGCGGGCTCCGCAAAAAGGTTACTTCTTTCTCTGCAGCCTCTCGATGAGAAACGCCCGCATCCGCTCCGCTCCCTGCTGCGTCAGCGGGCCGAGAATTCCGCGCCGTTCCGGGGGGATGTGCTCCGTGACTCCCTCGCCGCTGCCGAGCACGTAATGCTCGAACAAGGCTTTCCAGGCCGCGCGCGTGGCTGGCGGCAATTGCCGCAGATTCAGGATTGCGTGCAGCAGGCAGTCGAATCCTGAATCGCCTCACCCGGGAGCGCCGCCCCCTGCATGCCACCAGTAGTTGACCAGCAGATTGAATGGCTCGAGTGACTCGACGTGATGCCACCACAGTGGTGGAATGAAAATGGCATCCCCGAGGCCGAGCTCGGCGGTGACGGCCGCTGCGAGCGCCTCGCGAAAGCGCCCATCAAACACCCAGCGGAAGTCGAGCTGAGACCGTTGCCGGGTGCTCGAATGATTGGCTGGTGAACCAGCTGTCCCCCGGCGTGACCGTTCATATTTCGCTCGCCCCGGACAAATCCGGCCGGGGTGCTCTAGTTGAGGCCTTCATCCCGCTGAAAGACGTGGGAACGCTGTCAATGCCCCGAATTCGTTTCGTGCTTAACGACTGGTTTGACTGGTTAGTGCGGTGCGGCAGGAATCGCCTCTCACTTTGACCATACCGGCTCGCCCTGGCCATTCAGTCCGGAAACTTCAACGCCCGCTCGATCGCCTTAAAGCGCGGCTCTTTGCGCAAGGGGTCCAGGAGCGGGTCGGTCTTCAGTTGGATCAAGCCCGGGTCACGCAGCCGCAGCGCCGTCTCGAGCCATTCGAGCGCCTTCGCCCGTTGGCCCCACTGCGCATAGATCGTGGCGTACTGGTAGGCCCCGGTATCGCCCGCCCATGCCCTGAATTTCGCCAGTTCTGCTTCCGCATCCGCGTGCCGGCCGAGCTTGTCATAGATCACCGCGAGGCACTGTTGACTTGCCCAGTAGTCCGGCTTGGTCTCGCAGGAGGCGCGCGCGCTCGGCAGATCCCCGAGCCCGTAATAGGCGAGCCCGCGTTCCCCGTAGGTATTCTTGAAGTCGGGCTCCAGACTGATGACTTCTGCCCAAGCTGCAACCGCCTCCGCATAGCGGCGGGCTGCATACAGCGCCCGGCCGAGCTGAGAATGGCTGGCGCGAGCGAGCGGGTCGAGCACGACCGCGCGGCGGGCGGCTGCAAGGCCTGCATCGAAGTGCCGCATGAGGGCTGCAAAATGGCCGCTTAGTCGCAAAACCTCGGCATTGCCCGGCGCGAGCGCGAGGGCCCGCTCGTAGGCTTCACTCGCCTTTGTGAAGTCGAGGGTGGCTTCCGAAACGAGCCCCAATGCGAGGTGGGCCTGGGCCAGATCGGGTGCGAGCGCGAGCGCCTGGCGCGCATCCGCTTGCGCCTTGTCAAAGGCCGCACGCATCGCCGCCGCGGTCGCGGCCTCCCCGGCGTAGGTGGAAAGGGCGAATGATCGGGCTGCGAACGCGAGCGCATAGTGCGGATCCAGGCGAATCGCCTCCGTGTATGCGGCAATCGCGGCGGGGAGGTCTTTGGCTTCGTGTCTCGAGCTCACCGCCTTGGCCGCGCGCAGGTAGGCATCGAAGGCGGCCGGATTGTGCGTCCCGCCGAGCTCGACTTTGGCCGCGACATCCCCGAGGAGGGTGACTTTCAGGGCACTCGCGACCGCGGTGGCAATCTCGGTCTGCAGTTTCAGCACATCCCCCAGGTCCCGGTCATAGGTCTTGGACCACAGGTGAAAGCCCGTGACGGCATTGATCAGCTGCGCGGTGATGCGGATGGTGTGCGCCGAGCGCCGCACGCTCCCTTCAAGTACGGCGCCCACGTTCAGTTTGCGCGCGATCGTGCGGATGTCGGTGTCCTGGCCCTTGAACGAGAACGCCGAGGTGCGAGCTGCAACCTGCAGCCCGTTGATCTCGGCGAGCGAGTTGAGCAGCTCCTCGGTGAGCCCGTCGGAGAAGTACTCCTGCTGCTTGTCGCCGCTTAAGTTCACAAACGGCAGCACCGCAATCGAGTGCGGAGGAGGATTGAAGGCGGTGGCCGCGCCGGCTTCCGCAGTGGCCCGCGATGCCGTGTCCCCAGCGGATGTCCCTGAATGCCTGGAGACCCAGAACCGGTCAGCCACCAGGTACGCCAGCGCCGCGCACACCACGACGGCAACGATCGCGAGCAGCACCGGCTTTGATCGCCGGGAGACGCGCACCGGCTCCCTGAGTCCCGGTGCGGCACCGGCCCCCGCGCTCAACGACGGCAGCTCTGGGGATAGCAGGCGCTTGATCCGTTCAACGAAAGCAGGAGGCGTCTCGCCCCCCGGCAGGCGCGTCCACTGTACCCGCTGAAACGACTCTGGAACGTCAGCCGCCACCTGGGTAGTCGCGTCCAGACACACCGGCACAACGAACACGCGGCTGCGAGCGATCATGTGGGTACGCTGATCGGCAAGATCCCACTCAAGGCGGAAATAGCCTTCAGGCCGCGAGGCCGTGTGGGCCGAAATGACGGGAATGAACAGCGCGCAGTCGTGGATCTCGCGCCGGATCTTCTGATCCCACACGTCCCCGCCGCGAAGCTCGCTCTGGTCGAGAAACACCTCAATGCCGGCCGAACGCAGTGCCTCGCAGATCTTCTGGGCAGCCTCCGCATCCTGAGAGGCGTAGCTCAAAAATATGACGTGCGATGGCTCAGTCACAACAAGACCGCCCCTAAACAGGTCGCCGGAGGGTCTCATCGCCTCCGGGGGCAGCAGCTTAGCCGAAGTGACTACGTTTGCCCGCGCTGGGGTGCTGGCTGATGGACAATCGGTCCGGATCGAGCGGCGGCGCAGCCAATGTCGCTCCATTACTCTAGTCTGGCGCGTTACCGGCTATTTGTCCGGACGTGAGCGAGATGAACTCGGGATCGTCGCGCAGGGAGGCCATATCCGGATCGTTCTTCATCCAGCCGACATTCAGGTAGCCCCTGGCAATCGCCTGCCGCAACAGCTCGAGCGAGCGCTGCGACTCCCCCAACCGTGCGTGCAGGCACGCGCAGTTGTAGAGCATCATCGGATCATCTGGGCTGATCTCGAGTGCGTTCGCACCTTCGCGGATGGCGTCCTCCTTGCGCCCCGCCTCGGCCAGTGTGACTGCGTAGAACATCCTTGCCCGTGAATCGTCGGGATTCTGCAGGATGTAGTTCGGCAACCGCTCCAGCAGCTGATCACGCGCGGCCCGCGCTTCGCTCTGACGCCCCAGCCCGTCACAGGTCATCGCCAGGTCCGCATACCCGGAGATAAACGCGGGCTTGAGCTCGATTACGCGGCGGAACAGATCGTAGGCCTGCAGGAACTCACCGTTGGTGAAGTGAATGCGGCCGAGCGTCCAGTGCGCCACGAAATCGTCGGGGGCGAGCTCGATGGCTTTGCGGCTCGATGCACTCGCTTCCTCGAGCTTGCCCCAGATGAAATAGGACAGGCCCATCGCGGTATAGGCCTCCGGCAGGTTGCCGTCGTACATCAGCGCCTTGAAGCTCAGCTCTTGCGCCCGGTTGCGGTATTTCTCGTCACGCGCGAAATACTGATACATCTGCCCGTAGGCGCTGGAACACGCCGCATAGGCGGCCGCATAACGCGGATCCAATTCGATGGCCCGTTCGAACAGCTGGATGGCATATTCGACGCTGCGTTTGGTCAAGCGGTACAGATAGTCCTGACCTCGCAGATACAGGTCGTACGCCTGAGCGTTGACGGTCTGGCGCTTGGTCAAGGAGACTTTCTCGGCGAACGACAGTTTGAGCTTCAGTGCCTCGGAGATCTGCTGGGCAACCTGCTCCTGGATGTCGAAGATGTCGTCGAGCTTGCCCTTGTAGGTGTTTCCCCAGACCTGGCGGTTGGTTTCGACGTCGACCAGCTGCACCGTGATGCGTACAGAATCCTGGAAGCGGCGCACACTGCCACCCACGATGTAACGTGCGCCTAGCTCAGTGCCGATGGCTCGCACGTCATGCTTGCGCTCCTTCAGTTGCTTGGTCGCCCACCGCGACACCAACTCTATTTCGCTGACCAGCGACAGCCGTGCGGTCAGCTCCTCGGTCAGTCCGTCGCTGAAGTAATCGGTCTCCTTGTCGGGACTGATGTTGTCGAACGGCATGATGGCCAACGCGCCGCGCTCGATCGTGGCGCCCGTAGGCACGGCCGCATAGGTGCCAGGTCCCGGGGTGGGCGCGGACGTTTTCAGGTCCTGCTGTGGCGTAAGCCTGACGCCGATCCGTTCCAGCGAGCGCAGGATCGCATTCAGGCCCGGGCCGGGATCCTCGCCCTTGAAATAGGCGATGTGCTGGATTCCCGCCAATTGGTATTTCAGGTTGGGCGGAATCACGGTGGGCTCGAGGTACACGGGCAGAATGTGCCCCTTGCGCTCGCTTACCAGCACGACTTCCTTGGCGACGTTGTCTGAGCGGACCGCCGACTCGGTAACCATGAGCAGCAGCACTTTGGCGCTTTCCAGCGCATTGACGATCTGCTCGCTCCACTGCGAGGCGCCGTCGAGGCCCCCCTGGTCGATCCACACCGACACCCCCGCCGCGCGCAGCTTCGCGGCCACATCAAAGACTCGGGTCTCATCGTCGCGAGAGTAACTTACGAAGACATCTGCCGAATGGGCCACGGGCGCCTCGGAAGGTAATGCGGTCTGGAACAGGATCGTTCTTCTCGCAAAATGTTAGCACGAAGCGCACTCATAGGCCTTCTGAGTCGGCGGCAAGGGCGAAAACCCGCCGCGCGCCCGCTGGCGAGCCGAACCGGCTAGCCGGGTCAGCTCGCCCGGTCGAGGCCCGGCTCGGTGACCAAGCCGGTCGGCATTCCCGGGTGCAAAAGTGGCGCCTGCGGGACTATAGAGGCCCGGGGCGCCCTGAGCTGCGATGCTCGTTTAGCCTGCACGATCGCCGGCTGGATTTGATCGGACCGCTCGCCCATGATCCCGCGGAACCTGCGAGCCGACGCCCCGGGCTCGTTATTGATTGATCTCAGGTTCGACGAGCTTGGCCAGGTTTCGCAGCGATTCCTGCCAGCCCAGGTAGCACGCTTCCACTGGAATGACATCCGGCAGTCCCTCCTGCACGATATTGATTTCCGTGCCGAACGAGACTCTCTTAAGCGTCACCGTCACTCGAATCTCGCCCGGCAGGTTCGGATCCTCGAACTTGTCGGTGTAGCGCAAGCGTTCGGCGGGCACGAGCTCAACATACTCGCCACCGAACGCATGGCTATGTCCGGTGGTGAAATTCCGGAAGGACATCCTGTAGGAGCCGCCGACTTTCGGATCCATGTGGTGAACGCTGCAGGTGAAGCCATTCGGCGGGATCCACTTGGCGATCGCATCTGGCTCGATGAACGCGCGATAGACCTTTTCTGGCTTCGCGGCCAGGACTCGATGGAGTCGCACGGTGTTGGGCATGGTCGGCTCTCCAAGTCTCACGTTTTTTCGCAATCGCGGCTCCTGCAGTGCACGTGGACCGCATTCGAATCGCAGGCACGCTCGCCACTAAGTCCCTGGTATGGGCAGCACCGGCATGATCTCGACGCAGTCGCCCGGGAAGATCGTGAAGTGCGGATGCTTCTCGAAGAGTTTGGCCGCGGCCTCGTGTGAGGCCGCGCGCACAACCAGAAAGGCGCCGATGTCATTGCTGGTCGCGTCGATCCCACGTTGCGTGACCTTCTTGGTCTTCCCCAATGGTCCACCCATGGTCACGATGGCGTCGTGATGTTTCTCGACCCACGCCTTCCAGGCCGCCATGCCTTCTCGTTCCTTCGCGCGGCGATCGCCTTCGGCAAGGGCGTCCCAGGCCGCCCGTTGCGGGCTGGCTTTGCTGCCAAGAAACACAGCGAGGTACGTATCGTTCGTGCTCATGACGTCTCCTTTCGTTCGCGTGTGCGCCCCTGTGGGGTGGACAACATTTGCGTCCAGCTCCAGCTCGCTGAGCCACTGCGAGAGTGTACTCGCAGCCCCCTATCCGGGCGGCCCTACGCGCGGTTTTTTTCGAAAGCGCCGTCGAATCCGGGGCGCGCCGTTCGACTACCTCGCATGGACATCCCGGCGCGGGCTGAGCTGCGCGCCCCAGATCCGAGCGTTCCACGGAGTGCAACATGATCCTGCCTGCTGAGCCACTGCCGAGTATCGTTCCCGAAGCCGAATGGCACCTGGCGCGCAATGCACTGCTTGCCAAGGAGAAAGCCCTCACCCGCGCGCGGGATGCGCTGGCGGCAGAGCGTAGAAGGCTACCGATGTTCAGGGTCGAAAAGCCGTACATCTTCGACGGCCCGGATGGCGAGATGAGCCTGCTCGATCTGTTCGACGGCCGAACGCAACTGCTGCTGTATCACTTCATGTTCGCACCGGGGGTGCATGGCTGGCCGTCGGCCGGTTGCCCTGGCTGCTCCATGTTCGTGGACAACATCGGCCAGTTCGCCCCCGTGCATCTGCATGCGCGTGGGATATCGCTCGCCCTGGTATCGCGCGCTCCGCTTGCAAACCTCGACGCCTACCGAAAGCGCATGTCGTGGCCTCACCGCTGGGTATCGTCTGCAAGAAATGACTTCAACGCCGACCTGGGCATCACCACGAACCAAGGCGAGGCGCACGGCCTGAGCGTGTTTTTCCGCCAGGAAGCGGAGATTTTCCGCACGTACTTCACATCCCAACGCGGCTGCGAGGTGGTGGGCAGTGTCTGGGGATTCCTGGATGCCACGCCATACGGACGGCAGGAGACCTGGGAGGACTCTCCGGCGGGCTGGCCACAAACTCCACCCTATCAATGGTGGCGGCGACACGACGAATACAGTTCATCACTCCGATGATCACCGAATGAGGCTTGGCTGCGCGATTGGCTCTGTCGGCGGATACGCTTCGGAGCGAAAAGCAATGCCAGAGCGCACTCAGCGCCGGGCGTTTCCCAGGTCGTCCGAATACCCGGCCTTCAGGCGAGACCACTGGGCGGTGGGACGCCCATCCGTACGCATAACTTGCTTGCCTGTAAAGCGCTGTGGCCAGCCAGCCGGCGAATCCTCCCACATCTCCTGCCGCCCGTAGACCGTCATATCGAGCAAATCGTAGCTGTTGTCCATCGCCTCGCCACCGCGCCCCGTGGTCCAGTAGGTCTCGAAGACATTGAGTCCTTGTCGCAGGTAGCAAACGATGTGAAACAGGCCCACCTGGCGTCCAACCAAGAGAGTGTCGAGCGAATCCTGGGCCGAGTACCAAGGCACCTCCCAGCCCATGAAGTCGCGGTACCGGGCGCTCTCTTCGTAGGGGCCTTGGCAGAACACGGCGTAGGCGACGTCACGCGAATGAATATAGGACAGCTCGCGGACCTGCGATGTAAGCCAGGTGCACCCCTCGCACTGCTCCGGCGCAAGGTAACCGCTACGCCACATGAAGTAATATGCAACGAGCATCCGGCGTCCCTCAAATGCATCCAATAGCGTCACCGCGCCACCTTCGCCAATGAGCCGTGTGGCGCCATCCACCTCGACCATGGGGAGCCGTCGGCGGGCGGCCGCAATGGCGTCGCCTTCCCGTGTGTGGGCCTTCTCGCGAACCCGCAACGCGTCCAGCTCCGCCTGGAAAATGCGCCGATCGACGATTTTGGGTGCGTCGAGTTCGTCACTCATGATGTCTTGCATCGTTCTCTCCTTGCTACACCTGCGTTGAGTCCTGTGCGTCGCGCTTGCGGAAGGCGGCTTCGCCAGCGTCGGACACCTCGACCCACTTCGGATCGGGCGAGGCCTGGGCGTCGTAGTTGTCGTGCCAGTTCCACCACTTGTACGGCAGGGTCTGCGGGTAACCCGCAGGCGAGTCCTCCCAACTTTCCTGACGGCCGAGCGGCGTGATGTCGAGGTAGCTCCAGGTGGTCCCCATCGCCTCATCGCCGCGGCTATGGATCAGGTAGGTGCGGAACAGCTTGTCGCCATCGCGGATGAACACGTTGTGGCCGTGCCATTCGTCGACGGCAAAGTCCTTATCGAAGCTGTCGGTGATGGTGTACCAGGGCATCTCCCAGCCCATCCGCGCCTTCAGGCGCGCGATGTCCGCCTGCGGCGCCCGCGAGGCGTAGGCAAGCGTCGTGTCGCGAGCGTTCAGATGGGCCAGGTGGGCGACCTGATCGGCGCCAAGGGAGCAGCCACGGCAGGCGTGCTCGGGCCAGCCGAACACCCCGGGCTCGAAGAAGGCGCGATAGACGATCAACTGACGACGGCCTTCGAACAAATCGAGCAGGCTGACCTTGCCCCTGGGTCCGTCGAACTCGTACGGCTTGTCCACCGCCAGCCACGGCATCCGGCGGCGTTCGGCAGCCAGTGCATCCCGGGAGCGGGTCAAGGCCTTCTCCTTCGCGAGCAGCTGCTGCCGCGCAGCCTCCCACTCCTGCTGCGACACGATCGGGGGCGTGTTCATCGCGAGCTGCCCTTTCGCGTGTTGCTCGTCTCTCTCTTTGCTTGTGGCCATCTCATTTCCCCTCTGTGTTTTGCAACAGCACGAGGCCCTTCGGGCTGAATAACCTCCTGAGCTTGCCGATGCAAACTGCCAGAATGCCGCCAGCGGATCCGGCTCCGGCGAGCATTGCTGCGGTGGTTGCGATGCATGCTGGGCACATATGTCCCTCCTGTGATTTTCCACATCGTGCGTTGCCGATAAGGCTTGGTCCTCGGTAGTCACGAGATAAACTTAGCGCGGGACCTCGATACGGTGGGAGTGACAAGTGTGACGGGATTGCGATGGACTCGCTGATCACGGCTGCGGCGCGCGCACTGGCAGCGGGTGACCTGCTTGGGGCGTTGAAGCGGGTCGCCCTGCGCGACGATGCTCCGGCGCTCGCGCTTCGCGGCATCGCCATGGCACAGCTCGGCGATCTCGTTCGGGCGAAGCTGCTCCTGCGAAAGGCCGCGCGCGCCTTCGGTCCGAAGGAGGTGGTAGCCCGCGCGAGGTGTGTCGTTGCCGAGGCCGAGATCGCGCTGATCTCGCGGGAGCTCACCTGGCCTGCGAAGGTGCTCGATGCGGCACGCGTGACCCTCGAAGCGCACGGCGACCGCCTCAATGCTGCGCATGCGCGCAAACTCGAGATCCGGCGCCTGCTCCTGATCGGGCGCCTCGACGAGGCCGAGCATGCACTCGCTGAGCTCGACCCTACGGCCTTCCCACCCGCATCCAGAGCCGCACATGAGCTGATTGTTGCGGGAGTCGCGATTCGGCGTCTGAAGACGCAAGCGGCGCGCGCGGCGCTCGCTCGGGCAGAGCACGCCGCGCGCGAAGCGAACATCCCCGCGTTGACGGCGGAGGTCGAAAGTGCGTTGCTCGTGTTGAACGCGCCTGTGGCGCGCCTGATCTCGCGCGGCGAGGGACGCCCGCTCCTGCTTGCAGAAGTTGAAGCGCTCCTGGCGTCAGGGGCGCTCGTCGTCGACGCGTGTCGCCACGTCGTCCGGAATGAAGACACGATGGTCTCGCTGGCAACACGTCCGATATTGTTCACGCTTGCGCGCGCCCTGGGCGAGGCCTGGCCCGAAGACTTGCCGCGAAGCACGCTCGTCGCACGCGCCTTTCGGGCGAAGCATGCCGATGAATCGTATCGCGCCCGGTTGCGAGTCGAAGTCGGGCGGCTTCGGGTGGCACTTCGGATGCTGGCAAATGTGAGCGCGACCAAGCGCGGCTTTGCGCTGGTGCCGCGCCGGGCGCGCGAGGTGGTCGTGCTGGTGCCGCCCATTGAAGATCAACACGCGGCGGCGCTCGCCCTGCTCGCCGACGGCGAGTCGTGGTCGAGCTCGGCCCTCGCGATTGCACTTGGCGCCAGCGCGCGCACCGTGCAGCGATCACTCGATTCGCTTGCGCTCGCAGGCAAGGTGCAGTCGTTCGGTCGCGGGCCAGCGCGTCGCTGGACGACTCCGCTCGTGCCGGGTTTCCCGACAGTCTTGTTACTCCCCGGCCCGTTGCCGAGTGAATAAAATGGCAAGCATGAAACGCTCGGCAGCCGCGATCCGCCGTGAATATGGACCCTTTGCGGGTATCGACCGGGTGCACGGCGTAACGTTTGACGGTCAACACGTTTGGTTTGCTACCGGAGACAAGTTGAACGCCTTGGATCCGACGACTGGGAAGGTGTTGCGCTCGATCGATGTCGCCGCCCATGCAGGAACGGCCTTCGACGGCCTGCACCTGTTTCAGATCGCCGAGGATCGTATCCAGAAAATCGATCCGCAGACCGGACGCGTGCTCGCTACGATCCCGGCTCCTGGCGGCGGCGGGGACTCGGGGCTCGCCTGGGCCGAGGGGACACTCTGGGTCGGACAGCATCGGGGCCGGAAGATTCACCAAGTCGATCCGCAAACCGGGACGATCCTACGCACCATCGAATCCAACCGCGTCGTCACCGGGGTCACGTGGATCGACGGCGAGCTCTGGCACGGTACCTGGGAAGGTGACGAGAGCGATCTAAGGCGAGTCGATCCTGAAACAGGCAAGGTCCTGGAGAAGCTCGATATGCCGCCCGGAACCGGGGTGTCAGGGCTCGAGTCCGATGGCGGCGATCAGTTCTTCTGCGGCGGCGGAAGCAGCGGCAAGGTGCGAGCCGTGCGCCGCCCCAGGCGAGATTCCCCAATAGGGAGCAACTCGAAGGTCCCTGCCGGCTCCAAGAGAAAGTAAGCGACAAGACGGGCGGCGCACCAGGTCGCCGCGAACCGATGATCCGATGCGTGCAGGCGGCATTCTGGACCCGTCCATGCCCTACAATCGCAGGTAGGCAGGTCCATTGAATGAACAACGTATTCGCGACCACCAGTTGCTCGTTGATATTCAGCATTGCCGGATGTGTGAGCCATTCACCTCAGACATCAGCGGCGAGACAATCAGTTGCCGATCCTTCAGCACCGGAGCCGCTTAAACTGGGGCAGGAATTGTTCAGCTGCGTAGCAGGACCAGGGCAATACACGGCGTTTAACCGCACCACGACAGCAAATAGTCTCCAGGTAACGGGCACGATGGTCATCACGAAAACGGGCCATCACGACATATGGGCTCCCGCTGCGCAAATCTTATTCATCGGCCAGGACGGTACCGCTAAAGCCCCAGGATTCGGATTGTCCGTCGATCATGGCGCCGCTCACTTGAAGTTTTATGACGGTGGAGGCCGCAAAACCAATGTGACGTTCGACAGCTATGAATGGGATAGCCGACCGGTGTCGTTCACTACCACGTTGACGGATTCGCTGTTCAAGGTTTCCGTTCGCGGAGAGACCAAGTTCGCGGTGCTGAACAATTTCAAACTGCAGGAGGTCGAGTTTATATGCTCCACGGGCGCTGCTGACTTTTCCGCTACGGCGACTACCATTCCGTAAACGGTGCTATCGACGCAGGTGGACTGCGCCATCGCGGCGCACGCCCCACTCCTTGCGATCGAGCAGGTGGCACACCTGCTGCCGCCGCCCTGGCGCCCAAGCAGCTCTCAGCTTCAGGCTACTTCCAGCCTCAAGCTACTTCGATGCTTGACGCATGCTTGAGCGATGGTCCGCGGAAGCAATGGCCGCCTTGACCTGCGCCTCGGCACTCTGCCTCGCCGCATGAATGCAGTCGGGATCTTCATAGGTCGTGCCCAGGTCCGCAGCATCCAGCGGGAAGAGCTGATCGAGCTGTTTGCAGGCTGCGGTCGCCGTCCGGTCGATGCGCCGCTGCAGCTCATGTTGACCTTTGGGAGTCGCAAGATCCAGATCGCCGAAGCCTACATGCCCGGTGAGTTGCGTCAGCTCGAGCGGAATGCCCGTGTAACTGGTCCCCACTTGCGTTCTCTCGACGTGGTGTCCGGCCTGAATGGTCACTTGCGATGGCTCGGCGCCGCTGCCCGTCTGCGCAACGGCCGCGTCGACTGCACCGCTCAACGCAAAGGCCGCCGTGGCAAAAACGATAGGCACTCGTGCCTTTACATTCTGTTTGCGGCGCATGCTGGGTTCTCCTCGATCCGATGAAGCTTGCGCCAGGTGATCGAGCAAACATCGTTCCCAAAACGCCTTAGCACCCCTAAGGTTACCGCCAAGATCGAGCGGCTATGCTCGAGGCAAATTCGGTCACGGCGCGGCGCTCGCCAATTTCCGCTCGCCGCTTCGTTCGGCGCGATCGGCCAGCGTGAAATAGCCGACCCTGTCATTCGAAGGAGATCCGTACCACATCCGCCCTTGTGCATCCGGGATCAATTCGCGAATGGAATTTTCCGAGTGCGGAAACGGATATTCCACCGTCTTGGCCGTTTTGGGATCAAAGCGGCCGAGGACGTCGATGTTGTAGGACGAATACCAGATATGATGCTGGGCGTCGATGCCGAGACCATAGGGAGTCGGTTGCGGGCCGGGCAATGGATATTCGCTGAAGGTCCGTGTTTTCGGATCGAAGCGGCCCAGCTTCCCCGCGTTGAACTCACCAAACCAGACGATGCCGTCGGTATCGATGGCCATGCGCCGCGGAAACGATTTCGGTGTCGGCGGCGTCCACTGCGATACTTTCAAGGTCTGCCAATTCACCATGCCGATCTGACCGGTGTCCGGCCGCGTGAACCAGATATTACCGTCGTTGCCTTCCTTCACGTCGTAAGTGGCCGCTATGGCATCGAAACGTGTGATTTTCTTCGTCTTTCGATCCAGCCTGGTCAGCGGATTCCCCGAAGCCCAAACATTGCCGTCGGGGTCGAAACGCACCGTGTGCTTGGAGCCTGCGCCATAGCCGAGCCTGCCGGGAAGATAGGCATCCTGGTACTCGACGATTTTTTGGGTATGCGGATCCCACTGCCCCAGTTTGTTGGATCCCTGCTCCGTGAGCCACACCGATCCGTCCGCTGCCGGCATCGCCGAGTGAACGGCGGCAGTGCCGATATTCGGAACCGGAAAGTCCTGCATCGCGCCCGTCTTCGGCTCGAGGCGCGTAATCTGATTCGCCACCCCGAAATTCGGGATCCAGAGGTAGCCATTCTGGTCCGCAGCGGCGCTAAAGGGCATGCGGTTGGGCACGGGCATGGCGTATTCCACGAAGACGATATTCAAGGCCTCGCGGCTGAATGGGCGCACGGTGGCCGGGTATCCCGCGGCTTCGTCGGCGGAGCTCGGCAGAACGGACTTCTCGCTGAATAGACTGGTCAAATAGTCGGTGATGTCCTGTGCTTGCTGATCATCGAGCCGATCCGCCAGAGCAAACTTCATGGAGTCCTGCATATACTGCACACGACTGCGCCACTCTTCGCGATCGCGTTGCACGGATGCCATTCGGGTCTGAAATCCATGGCAGGTAAAGCAAGTGGCGAAGAGTTTGTCCTTGATCGGTGCTGCGGGCCACAGCTTGCCGGCCTGATAGATGGAGATTTCATTCCATCGCACCGGAGCTTTCCGCAGTGCCAGATCGAAAGCGGCGGCCTGGTCGGCTGTCAGCTCTACACCTGTGCGGGGATCGCCGCTGTAGCCTGTGACCTTGGTCGATAACTGATAAGTGCCGGCCGGCAGCTTTGCCAGGCGGTAATGTCCTCGATCGTCCGAGAGCACCATCCGGGTCATGTTGGTCTTCTCGTCGTGCGCCTGGACGAAGACGCCTTGGAGAACCGTACCCTCGGGACCGCTCACAGTCCCGCTGATCGTTGCGGCATAACCGGCCGAACTGCCGCAGCTGACGAGGCTCAGCAGAATCAGGGGCACGCTTCGTGAGTGCATGGTGTTTTTCTCAGCTCGAGGGAAACTGCTGCTCGATTCGCCAGGTTCTGCCTGGTGCGCCTATTGGCGCAAGTGCGCGATCCAGCGATACAGCAGCAGGATCGTCGCCACGAAAGCGATCGTGCCTAAAACCACCGCACCGGTGTCGGCAAAACGGTCGCCGACGAGGGAAAGCGGAAAATCCTTACCCGAAAAGGCAACCAGCGCCGCGATCAATACGCCGATGAGCCCTTCGCCGACGATCAGGCCCGAGGCAAGCAGCACGCCCAGTTGCTTGATGCTCGCCGGGTTGCCACGCCGATCGGCACGGCGATCGAAATACCACCCCGCCAGGGCGCCGACGACCACCATCAGCGTGCTCTGCGTGGGCAGGTAGATTCCCAACCCGACGGCAAGCGGTGAGAGATGGGCGCTGCGCGTAACCCGGCGCAGCAGCTCATCGATCACGATCATCGCAGCGCCGATACCCACGCCCACCTCGATCAGGCTCCAATCCACGTTGTTTTGCAGCACGCCCTGCGCAAGGGCCGAGATGAGGCCGGCCTGAGGCGCCGGCAGTGGATGCTCCCGATGCGGTCCCGGGGCGCCGGCGAATCCGTAGGCATGATTCAACAGATCCATGATCGGTGGAATGATCGCAGCTCCCGCGATGACGCCGATGACGAGCGCCACCTGCTGCTTCCACGGCGTTGCATCCACCAGTTGGCCGGTCTTGAGATCCTGCAGGTTGTTATTGGCGATGGTAGCGACCGCAAAGATCACGGCCGTGACGAACAGCGCATAGGCGACCAGAGCGCGCTCGGCCCCGACGGGCAGGCTCGAGCGGATGCCAAATACGAGCAGTAACGAGGCGCCGATCACCGCGATGATCCCGATGCCGGACAGCGGGCTGTTCGAGGAGCCGATGAGGCCTGCCATGTAACCGCACACCGCCGAGACGAAAAAGCTCATCAGCACGATGTAGATCAATCCGCCAATGACCAGCACGGTCATGTGGGCGTTCAGGGCGCCGCCGGAGTCGAAGTTCGCCAGCAGCACGGCAATCGGCACCAGGCAAACGAGCGTCAGCAGGCCCACCAGCCCGATCGGAATATCCTGCTCGGTTCGCGGCAATGCCGCCTGACTCCCCGCCCGGCGGCCCCGCGAAGCCGCCAGCGCGGAGCGCAATCCGGCCGCGACGGGTTTCACGAGCTTGGCGAGGGTCCAAAGGGCGGCGAGCAGGATGGTGCCCGCGCCGACGAACCGGATCTGATGATTCCAGGTGTCGTGGGCGAGCACAGCGGCCGCGGCATGGCTGCCACTGAGTGCTGAATAATGCGGCACCCCCCAGAGCCAGCCGACCAGCGCCCCGACCCCCATCGCGACTCCCACCCATAAGCCGACCAGGTGGCCGACGCCGAACAGGGCGAACGAAAACAGAAAATCGAAGCCGCTGACGCCACCGGATACGCCCACGCGGAAATAGCGCACCAGGTCGCCGGCGAAGATGCGCGTGGCGACGATGAGTGCGAACGTGGCCGATACGATCGATCCCCAGACCACGGCTCGCAATCCGGCCCGGGCATCGGCCACCGCGCCTGCCTGGGCCTCCTCACCACCCCCCAGTTTCAGCACTTCAGCGCACGCGAGTCCCTCCGGATAGGGCAGATCCGATTGCGTCACCAGCGCACGGCGCAGCGGAATCGAATACATCACGCCCAGTATCCCGCCAAGTGCACACACGAGGACGGAAATCCAGTACGGAAATCCGCTCCACCAGCCGATGATCACCAGTCCCGGCAGCACGAAGATGATCGCGGAGAGCGTGCCGGCCGCCGAGGCGACGGTCTGGACGATATTATTCTCCTGGATCGTCATGCCCTTGAACCCGCGCAGTATCGCCATGGAAATGACGGCTGCCGGGATCGAGGTCGCAAAGGTCAATCCGGCCTTGAGCCCGAAAAACACATTTGCGGCCGTGAAAATCAAAGTGATCAGCACACCGAGGATCAAGCCCCGAACGGTCAGCTCTTTTTGCGATTGCACCGGCACCGTCGTCATGGATCACACACTCCCCGATATTGCCATCACGTTTGGTCCTGCTCCTGGCCTGAACCCGGCGGAAAAGCTGCCGATTCGTTCGATTGTTTTTCAACCGCAGGGCGACTATCCTGACTTGTCAGCACCTCAAAATAAAGACGAACCATCTTCTCCTTTTGGGCACCCATGCCCAAAACTTTCCGAATAGCCCGGGACTGGTGCAGGCCGCAGTCGTCATGCTGGTTCCCCAAACCATCGACGGCACAGTTACGGCAGTCGCTAGCGCCGGCGGTTTCACGGCCTACACCGTTGCGCTCGCTTCCTATGATCTGTTCCCCACGCTTGCACAGCAGCAAGGCCAGCAGACCAGGCTGACAAGCCCGCAGACCGTCGTCGTGTACGTAGACGGCACGACGCAGATGCTGAACACGAAGCCGGCGATTGCGGGCAGCGTGCTGCGATTCTACGGGCTGATCTTCAACGACGCCGGCAAGCTGCGCATGGACTGCGCTCAGATGATGGATGGAGTGAGCGAATAATCGAGTGCCGCCCCGTCACGGGCGCGTAGCCCTTTGGGCAACCATCGGGTTGCAGATTAGCGCAATCAGCGGTATAACTATGGGCAACCAGGAGGTTGCATATGGACTCGAATCGGATTGAAAAGCGGATTCTGCTGCGCGCGCCGCTCGAGCGGGTCTGGCAGGCGATCAGCGACTCCGGGCAATTTGGCCGCTGGTTCGGTGCCGCATTCAATGGGCCGTTCCTCGCCGGACGCCCATTGACGGGCAAGATCGTGGGGACCGCAGTCGATCCCGAGGTGGCTAAGTTGCAGAAGCCGCACGAGGGCAAGACGATCGAGCTCTGGGTCGAGAAAATCGAGCCGATGCGCACGATCTCATTTCGCTGGCATCCTTTCGCAGTCTCCGCAGAGGTGGATTACTCGAAGGAGCCCACCACCCTGATCGTGTTCCAGCTGGAGCCCATGGGCAGCTCGACGCAGCTCACCATCACGGAATCCGGATTCGATCAGTTACCGCTGGCAAGGCGGGCCGAGGCCTTCAGAGCGAATGATGGCGGCTGGGCTCATCAGCTCACGCTCATCGAGAAATATCTCGCCATCGTCGCAAAGAGTGACGTGAAGAGTGACGTGAAGCGGTGAGCGGCAGCCTGTCAGCGGGAAGGCCCATGAGGCCCACGGGCGCCGCCTCGGCCTTCGCCGCCCTGGGCGATGAGACGCGCCTGCGGCTCCTGGCCCAACTTTGCGATCACGGTCCGCAATCAATCGCTCGGCTGACTGCGGGCATGAGCGTCTCGCGTCAGGCCGTGACGAAGCACCTGCAGGCCCTGCAAGCCGCCGGACTCTTACGCAGCGCGCGCGCGGGGCGCCAATGCATTTGGGAACTGAGGCCGAAAAGGCTCGCGGAGGTTTCCCGGTACATCGAGGATATCTCTGCGCAATGGGATGCGGCGTTGGCGCGTCTACGTGCCATGGTGGAGATCCGCTAGCGCATGGTAGAGATTCCGCTAGCGGACCGAGCGCGATGACGCACGGCGCCTTATAACATCGAGCGCCCACCGGTCACGGGCAGCACCGCGCCGGTGATGTAGCTCGCCTGCGCGGATGCCAGGAATACGTAGGCCGGTGCGAGCTCTGCGGGTTGGGCCGGGCGCCCGAGCGGGGTGTTGGCACCGAACTTCGCGACCTTCTCCGCCGACATGGTCGATGGGATGAGCGGGGTCCATACCGGGCCGGGTGCCACGGCATTCACGCGGATTCCATCCTTGGCGAGCAGCTGAGCGAGGCCTGCGGTGAAATTCGCAATGGCGGCCTTGGTGGTCGCGTACGCCAGCAGACCCGGCGACGGATCATCGGCCTGGATCGAGGCGGTGTTGATGATGACGCCACCGGGCTTCATCCGCGGGGCTGCCAGGCGCGATAGGAAGAACATCGCTTCGATGTTCGTGCGGAACGTATGCTTGATTTCCTCGACGGAGAAATCTTCGAGCTGCTGCTTGGTGCGCTGAAAAGCCGCATTGTTGATGAGCACATCGAGCCGCCCGAATTCCTTCAACGCCGTATTCACGAGCGTCTCGCAATGATTCGCATCGCCGACGTCGCCTGGCACGAGCACGACGCGCCGCCCCGCGCGCTTGACCCATTCGCCCGTGTCACGCGCATCTTCGTGCTCATCCAGGTAGGAGATCAGAATGTCGGCGCCCTCGCGCGCGAAGGCTATGGCGACCGCGCGGCCGATACCGGAATCGCCGCCGGTGATGAGGACCGCGCAGCCCGCGAACCGAGCTGCTCCCTCGTAGGACTCCTCACCGTGGTCGGCCTTGGGGTCGAGCGACTTGGTTTTTCCCGGCGCAGGCTGCTGCTGTTTCGGAAACGGTGGGCGCGGGCCGGCCGAGCGTGGGTCTTTGAGCATGAGCGTGCACTCCCGATGAAATCAACACGTGCCCGGGAGGCACGCAAGATATATTCCATCAGTACCACTGCATGGCGTGCAGCGTCGCGCGGTGCTGGGGCCTGCAGGAATCACAAGCATAGGGCTACGATCCCTTCCAGCCCGCGCAGGACGAGGTCCACTCGCCCATTCATTCGCCCATCCTCTCGCCCATCCGCTGCGCGGGCCGCATCGCTCGACACAAGGACGCGCAGCGCGGCAGCGCTCCGGGGCAGGGGATGCGCGTTCGTTCCGAAGTTCAGTGCGATCATGAGGCAGCGCGGTCCGTACCGGCGCTCATAGATGAATAGCTCGCGGTCGACGCCGCGCTCACGGTAGGTGCCCACGGACAGGGCCGGTTCCGCGTGCCGCAAGCGCAGTAACTTGCGGTACAGGGCCAGCAGCGACCCCTCATCCTGGGACTCGACTTCGACGTTGACGCGTCCGCTTTCAGCGCTCACTGGTAGCCAGGGCACACCACTACTGAATCCCGCACGGGGCGCTGAGCTCCATTGCATGGGGGTCCGACAGGGATCACGCCCCAGGCCCAGCCCCGGGACGTTCTTCTCCCAGGGATCCTGGACCTGCTCCGGTGCGATCGGCACGTCCCGCATGCCCAACTCCTCACCGTAATACAGTGTGGGGGTGCCGCGCAGCGTGAGCAGTAGCAACGCGGCAAGTCGTGCCTGGCGGATCCCGCCGACCCGGTTGATCAATCGCGAACGATCATGATTGCCGAGCACCCAGTTCGGCCAAGCCCCAACTGGAAGGGCAGCCTCGTACTGCCGCACCAGGGCGGCAATCGCGGTCGCATTCCAGGGCGTGCTCAACAGATGGAAATTGAACGGCAGGTGGAAGCCGAGCAACGACTCGCCGTAATACAACATCAGCCGGTCGATGGGCAGGTACGCTTCCCCGATCAGGACGCGGTCCTCATACTCATCCATCACGCGCCGCATGCCGGCGACCAACTGGTGCGTCTCCGGCTGGTCGGCGCTGTAGCGGCGAAGGAGTGCCCGTGCGGGCGACATCCCCCGGCGCCAGGCAGGATTGAGCGGGTTATCGCGCAGCTGTTCGTCCTCCACCAGCATGTGGATGGCATCGACGCGAAAGCCATCGACGCCGCGGTCGAGCCAGAAACGCATCACCCGGTGCATGACGTGCTGAACCTGCGGCGCGCGCCAGTTCAGATCGGGCTGCTGGGGCAGATACGCGTGGTAGTAGTATCGCGCGCTGGCTTCATCGAATGTCCACGCCGGACCACCAAATTCACTCAGCCAGTTGTTGGGCGGGCCACCGCCCGGTGCGCCATCGCGCCAGATGTACCAGTCACGTTTCGGGCTGTGCGGGATACGACTTTCCCGGAACCAGGGATGCTGGTCCGAGGTATGGTTGGGGACGAAATCGAGAATGAGCTTCAGATCGCGTCGATGTGCTTCCTGCACCAGCCGATCGAAATCCGCCAGCGTGCCGAAGCGCGGATCCACGTTCTCGTGGTCGCAGATGTCGTAGCCAAAGTCGGCCATCGGGGAAGGGTAGATCGGTGACAGCCACAGCGCCGTCACGCCCAACCAGTCGAGATAGTCCAGTCGGCTCACAATGCCGGGCAGGTCGCCGATGCCATCGTCGTTGGAATCCTGGAAGGAACGCGGGTAGATCTGATAGATGACGCCCCGCTGCCACCAGTGATGCTCGGTCAAAGCGTCTACACTGCAAGTTGACGCACGGGGCGCACCTCGATGCTGCCGTATTTGGCTGGCGGAATGGCGCTCGCGATCGTAATGGCTTCGTTCAGGTCCTTCGCCTCGACCAGGTAGAAGCCGGCGAGCTGCTCCTTCGTCTCCATGAACGGCCCGTCGTACAAAGCCGTCTGGCCGTTGCGCACCCGCACCGTGGTGGCGGTATGCACCGGGTGCAGCGGTTCGGCTGCGAGCAGCCGTTGACTATCCGCGATCTGTTGGGCATATGCCGCGCATTCTGCGTCCGCGCACGCGCTCCAGTGCTCCTGGTCGAGATAGACGAGGCAGAGATATTTCATTGTTGGTTCTCCGGGCTTCTCGTCAGATCTGCAACTCGCCATTGACGATCCAGGGAGTTCCGAACCGATCGGTCAACATCCCCCAGATCTTGGCCCAGAACATCGGTTGCAGGCCCATCGCGACCTTGCCGCCGTCGCCCAACGCGTTGAAGACGCGCTTGGCCTCCTCCACGGAGTCGAAATTCAATGTCAGGCTCACCCCGTGAATGCCTGGGTAGGGCATCTGCGGCGGGCAGTCCCCGGCGTACAGCGTGCCACCTCCCGGAAGGGCGAGACGCGCGTGCAGAATACGGTCTGCATGCTCGTTGGGCATCTGCGCCGGCATGGGTGCGTCCGCATTGCGCATCAGGATTTCCAGTTTGCCGCCGAGCACGCGCTCGTAGAATCGCATTGCCTCGGCGCAATTGCCGTTGAAGGCCAGGTAGGGGATGGGGTTTGACATGTTCGTCTCCTTGGTCGGGCCTGTCGCCCGGGTGCTGAATGACTTCGGCAAGTAGTCGGACGGCGACGGCCGAAATCGACAAGGGCCCCGAAAATATTCACCCTTTCGCGAGCTGATGGGCTCAGGCGCCCACATCCGAGGCGGCCGCGAGCTCCGCCAGCCGGCGGCTTAGGTAGCGCCGCTCCGCCCCCTGTTCGGTCAACTGCAGCGCGGCCTCGTAGGCAGCACGCGCCTGTTTGAGGCTGCCCATGCGGCGGTAAAGATCCGCCTGCGCCGCATGCGCCAGGTGATAATTGGCGAGTGCTTCGTGGCCCCAGAGCGAGGCGATCAGCTCGAGGCCTGCCTGCGGGCCGTCGCGCATCGCGACGGCAACGGCCCGGTTCAGGGCCACGATGGGCGAGGGATCCAGCCGCAGCAGCGCATCGTAGAGGCCCACGATCTGCACCCAATCCGTGGCTTGCGCCCGCGGCGCCTCGGCATGTACCGCAGCGATTGCAGCTTGCAGGGTATAGGGCCCGAAGCGCCCTCTGCGCAGCGCGTGCTGGACCAACTCACAGCCCTCCGCGATCAGCTTTGCATCCCAAAGCCGCCGATCTTGCTCTTCGAGTGGCACGAGGTCGCCGGCCGCCGTGGTGCGAGCCGGGCGGCGCGACTCATGCAGGAGCATGAGCCCGAGCAAGCCCGTGACCTCCGCTTCGGGTAACAACTCGCGCAACAGCCGCGCCAACCGTATGGCCTCGGCGGACAGATCGGGTCGCAATGCCTGATCGCCGGAGGAGGCGGAATAGCCTTCATTGAAAACCAGATAGATGACGCGCAGTACGCTCCCGAGCCGCGCGGGCAGTTCCTCGCTGTCCGGGACCCGGTACGGAATCCGGGCATCGCGGATCTTGGCTTTCGCCCGTACGATGCGTTGCGCGAGTGTGGTCGTTGTGAGAAGACACGCGTGGGCGATCGCCTCGGTCGTCAACCCGCATACTTCGCGCAGCGTCAGGGCGATTCGCGCCTCTTCCGACAAGCTCGGATGACAGCAAGTGAAAATGAGCCGCAGCGGATCGTCCTCCAGGATCTGCGGCAAGGCCGCCTCGGCGCCGTCGGCCGCAATCGGTTCGCTTCGCTGCACAAGCTCGTCATCCCAGGTCGTGAAACGCTCCCGGCGCCGAAGTTGGTCGATTGCCTTGAAGCGGCCCGCAGAGACGAGCCAGGCGAGCGGATTCGCTGGAACACCCTCGCGTGGCCAACGCTCCGCAGCCGCAATGAAGGCCTCGTGGAGTGCATCCTCCGCAAGATCGAGATTACCGAGAAGACGCGCGAGCGTGGCGAAGACACGACGCGAATCGCGGCGATAGATCTGTTCTAACGAAGCTTGTTCCACGCTGGCCTTTCGCTCTTGCTCAGTTCACCGCGAAGACCCTAGCACTGCCCTTGCTGTGCGGCTAGAGTCAGCCTCGCGACATGACTAATCAGCGGCGCAGCGAGGCTGTCGATATTCAACTCGAGCCGGCGGGAGTTGCCCGCTGGGAGCGTTGGATCGGGCACATCGGCTATGTGGCCGAAGCGGTGGTTTACCTGCTGATCGGTGGCTTCGCCTTTGTTGCGGCCATCGAGCCCCATGAGCACCCCAACGGCTCCAAGGGCGCACTGGCCAAACTTGGCGCCGGGGCTTTCGGCAAAGTGCTCCTGGGGCTGTTGGCGGCCGGCCTCGGCGCATTCGTTCTGTGGCAGCTCATCCTCGCGATCCGCGATCCCGAGCATAGACAGGATAGGACGAGCCTGCGTCGCCGGCTGATTCGGCTGGGTCATCTGCTGAATGGTGTACTACACAGCGCGCTGGTGGGCGAGGCGGTGTGGCTCTTGTTCGGTGTTGTCGCCACGCAGGCTGGCAAGCATTCCCAGGTCCGCTGGACTGCTCGGGCCATGGCCCTGCCGCTCGGGCGCTACGCCGTCGGCGGCTTGGGTGTCGGCATTGCGTTGTTCGGCCTGTATCAGTTCTACCGAGCTGCGACCCGCAGCAAGAGCAAGCGCGTGGATCTGCGACGAACGCGATTGCGGATTGCCATCCTCGCGCTCGGCGTGTACGGACTCATTGCTCGAGGTGTATTGTTCGCTCTGATTGGGGTCTATCTCTTCGGTGCCGCCTGGGAGCACGAGCCGCGGTATTCGCGCGGCATCGGCGGGGCGCTCAACACATTGAAGCAGCAGCCTTACGGCCCGTGGCTGCTCGGCACCGTGGGAGCCGGGTTGATCTCGTATGGCCTGTTCCAGATTGCCAAGGAACGCTATCGGCGATTTCGCGATAGTTGAGCGCCGTGTGCCCTTCGGGGCGATGAAGGACCGCCCCGAAGAGCTCGTTTCGCCGTGTCGCACCGCCCCGAAGAGCTCGCTTCGCGGTGGCTCGGCCCGCCTCCGGATGCTACCCGGTCCCGGAGCTACCCCGGCCCCGGATGATCGTTGCGCTCCTTGTCCTTGGAGGAGGGGTGTTCCTCCTTGGGAGCCGGTTTCGCATTGCGCTGTTGTTCCGTTCGTGCGGGATGCGCGGCGGTCGCATGTTCGGCAGCGGTATGTTGCGCCGGATGAGCTGGTGACTCATCGCGTCGCGCTGCCGCGGCGTGCGGTTCGGGCGCCGATGTGCCCGCATGATCACGCTCGCCGGTCGATCGTGCCGGCGGGCGGTGCGAGGCTTCCGCGCTGCTCAGACGAACCGACCGATCCGATTGCGGGGCTGACCGGTCCGACTGCCCGGCTGCATGCGGCTTGTCCATGCGCGCCTCGCGCGGCGGCGGCCCCGCACTGGGCGGTGGTCCGGAGGGTCGTTGATGATGCGATACGTCGCGATGCATATACTCGGCACGCCGCCCATACCACGGACGATTGTGATAATAGCTGCCCCAATAGGAGTCGAGCGAGAACGCCACCACGGGAATTCCGAGTCCCGGCGCATATCGATACAGGGGGACGTATCCGCCCTGGTAGTCGTATGAGATCGCCGGTGCATACAGCCACCCGCGGTCCGCCTCGCCGAAGCGCACATCGCACCAACTCCAGTCATTGAGGCAGCCCATCACCTGAACGGGGGTATCGGACTGAAGTCGCGCCACTTGCGGATACGAGGGATCAGGCCCTGCATAGACATCGACTGATTCCGTCGTCGCTGCATTTTGCGCGGCCGCAACGCCAGCCATGATGAGCAATAAGGCGCCGCCTGCCAGGCGCACGGAAGTCGGGACTGTCATGGCACACCCTCCAGAACGATTTGGTTAACAGGTCCAATGCGCCGCCAGCGCCAAGGTTCCTCGGAGGGGCACCGTTGCGTACCGCCGCTGCGACGCGGGTCGGCCCGGCCAACGGCACCGGCTAGCACCGTTCAATCAATAAGATCAGTCACTTGGCGCTTGCGCCCTGGTGTCGGCATTGCTTCGGCGATGTACGCAGATGCGAAAATTCACCGCGGGCGTTGCCTGTGACCTTGCCGGTTGGACACTTCTCGTAGTGCAACGTAAAGTGACCCCAGAACAAGGAATTCGATTCCGAATGCACCGCCTTTCGGCCTCGCGTCGCCTGCTCGCATCGATTGCGCTGCTTCTGGTAGGGCTTGCTGGATGCGCCTCGCTACCGCCGGGTTCGAGCTACCCGAAGGTGCGCTCCGTTTCATTGTCTACGCCGCAATCGACCCATTTCGGTCAGCAGTTTGCCGGCGCAGCCGACGAGCATCCGGGCCGTTCCGGATTTCGCATTTTCAACGTCGGAATCGACGGATTTCTGCTGCGACTGGAAATGATCAACGCCGCTGAGCGGACGCTCGATCTTCAGTACTACATCTTTCATGGTGACGAATCCGGACGGGTGATCACCGACGCACTGGCGCGTGCGGCCAATCGTGGCGTGCGGGTGCGCGTGCTGGTTGACGACGGCGAAACGGAGCCGGGAGATGAACAGCTGTTCGGGCTCGTTGGCAAGCCGAACATCGAGATCCGCGTGTTCAATCCATGGGCCTATCGGGGACACAGCGTAGTCATTCGCGCCGGCGAGTACCTCCTGCGGCATTCGCGCCTGGATTATCGGATGCACAACAAGTTGTTCGTGGCGGATGCGGCGGTTGCGCTGCTGGGCGGCCGGAATATCGGCGATCAGTACTTTCAGATCGATCCCGAATCGCAATTCGCCGACGACGATGTGTTCGTCGCCGGTCCGATCACAAGCAATCTTTCGGCCGAATTCGACGAGTTTTGGAATAGTGCACTGGCCATCCCGGCGGCAGCGCTGCAGCATTCCGACGACCAGCCGCAACCGGGTTCGGCGGCTCTCCCGCGCAAAGCGCGTACCCGCAAACTCAAATCCGCCGGCCTCAACTACGCGCAGAAACTGGCAACCGGTGAGCCACTGGCCGGATTGCTGTCCGGCGAGCTGCCGATTATCTGGGCGGACGCCCGCTTCGTCAGTGATCCCGTCGATAAGAAGGCCGTCGTCGACGGCGGCCGGGTCGGGGACCTGATGTACAAGCCCGTGGCGGAGGTGGCCCGGCGGGTGAAGTCGGAACTGCTCATCGTCTCCCCGTACTTCGTGCCGACGAAAGGCGAGCTGCATCTCCTGGAATCGCGCCTCCAGGAGGGCGTGCGCGTAAGTGTACTGACCAATTCCCTGGAATCGAACCCGGAAGTGGAGGCGCATGCCGGCTATATGCATTACCGGGTCAAGTTGTTGCGCGACGGCGTACGCCTCAATGAAGTGCGCTCACTGCTAGGAAATACGCACGGCAGCGGGGAGTCCAGCCGACTCTCGCGCTACGGAACGTATGCCCTGCACGCCAAGCTCTACATCATGGACCGCCAGGAACTCTTCATCGGCTCGATGAACTTCGACGTCCGCTCGCGACGGATTAACACCGAGATGGGCCTCATCATTGGCAATGACGAGCTGGCTCGGCAGGAGGCCACGCGCTTCGATGCGATGACGCGTCCGGAAAACTCGTACTGGGTGGAGTTGCAGCCCTACAAGGGCTCTTCCCGGCTGGTCTGGCATAGCTACGAGAACGGCAAACCAGTGGATTACTACACCGAGCCGGCGCGCAGCGTCTGGCAGAGAGTGAAGGCGCGCTTGCTCTCCTGGCTACCGCTCGATTCGGAGCTGTGACGGGCGCAGTCCGCGTGCGGTCGTTTGTCCCGGAGCGTGCTGGCCGTTCCTCGCAGCTCACCGCAGCGTTGCTTGCACGTCCTGTTTGCGCTCGAGGAAGGCACTGACGATCGGGTTCAGCCACTCCGAACGGCCCGAAAACGTTGCGTGATCGGTACCCGGCAGCACGCACAGCTCCGCGTTGGCCAGGGCATGGAAGATCTGCAGGGTATGCTCGAGCGTGATGGCATCGCGGTCGCCTGAGACCACGAGCACCGGCTGGGTGATCTGGTGCAGGAGCGCCATATTCAACTCCGATTCCGTCGGCGCCGTCAGCCACAGATAGGCGAGTTTCTCATCGATTGTTTTCGGGTTCGGGATGTCGTTGGCGCGCAGCTCTTCCAGGTTCTCCGGTGTGAGTCCCTCCGGTGCAATGTTCACGCCGCTGATGACGAGTCGCCGCACGAGTTCGGGATGGCGAATGGCGAGCATCAACGCGAGAATCCCCCCGTCACTGAATCCAACCATGTCGACGTGCTGGAGCTTGAGCTTCTGCAGCAGCGCCGCCGTGTCCTCCATCATCCCCGTATAGGACAAGGGTCCCGGCACCTCTGGAGTTCGGCCCTGGCCGACCTGATCCGGCGCCACGATGTGATGATGCATCGAGAACAGCTCGAGCTGGCGCTCGAAGGAGTGCTCACCGGAGTCCCCACCGCCATGTAGCAGCACGAGCGTGGGGCCGTTGCCGCGCACGGCGTAATAGATCTTGTGGCCGTGGATTGTCGCCCGATGCCACTCGGCGGGATCCGCCGCGGCGCGTGTCGTCTCGACCAACAGCAGCAGCAATGCGACCGTGAGTGCGACAATGCCGAGCGCATACGCCAGCGACCCTGTCCGCAGCCCGAATGGCCATTTCCGGCTCGACATCCTCGAACCAACCACGCTCGCCGTCCTCGTTACGTTTCGTAACAATCGCTCTTGCTCCTGATAGCAGGATACTGGTGCGACTGCGACATTGCGAACGGCGCATTTTTCGGCAGCCTGCACGTCAGTTTTGTTTCGCGCCCGTGGGGAGGAACATCGGCACGCGAGCGCGATATGCCGCGTACTCCGCAGCGTGGTAGCTCAGCAGATCACGCTCCTCGAGGAGTGTCCCGATGAAAATATACCCGGTGGTCGCAATCGAGAACACCAGGTGCCCAGCCGACATGTGCGGGGTTGCCCAGAAAGCGATCATGAAACCGAGGTAAATCGGGTGGCGCACGAGCCTGTAGAAGGCCCGTTCGGTGCAGCGCACCGGCGTGTACGCGGAGCCGCGCATCCGCAGATATACCTGTCGCAAGCCGAACAGATCGAAATGGTTGATCATGAACGTCGACAGCAACAGGATCAGCCAGCCACTGGCGAACAGTGCCAGCAGCAGTCCATGAGCCACGGGCGAGGCAACGTGCCAGACGACGAGCGGCATCGCCTGCCATTTCCAGCAGACCAGCGCGAGTAACAGACTCGAGACCAGCACGTATGTGCTGCGCTGATTCCCATGATGACACTCCTTGCGTACGTTGATTGGCGCTCGATGTGCCCGAACCGGCAGGGACAGTCAGGTCGTGATCGCGCCGGGCGCGGCTGCGATCACGATGACGAATTCGCCCGGAATGTTGTAGCTGCCGCCCTGCCGTCAGGGCTCGATGGCGTGTTGATAGCCGGCACGTACCCGCTTGCGGGTTTCATCGTCAAAGCGTGACCAGGCCAGCGCGACAGGGCCACCCACAAACGCCGCAGCGCACGCTTGTTCGGCATCGCTGTAGGTCAACACAGTCGCGATGCGTCGATGTTCGACGACTTCGAATCCCGCATCGGTGCACAAGCCTGCCAACGCGTGCTGCTGGCCGAGACGAAAGAAGAGTGGGCATACCTCGCTGGCGACCTCGGCATCGATGATCGGAAACAACGCCGACCAGCCGCAACGCGAGCGTTCGCCCACACCGCAAGAGCCACGCGAGCACCGGGGCGCAGGACCCGCCGCAGCTCACGCACCGCCTGCTCCGGGTGGGGCATATACATGAGCCCAAGGGCGCACAGCGCGAGGTCGAAGCGGGCTGCAGGCAGGTCCAGCCTTTCCGCATCCATCCGTGCAAAGCGGCAGTGCGCAAGCTGCGCTTCCGCGGCGCGCTTGGGCGGCTGCGATCATCCGGCCGGATAGATCGATGCCGAGCACCTGACCTCGATGACCGACAGTCTGCGCAACAGCGAACGTGACCAACCCCGTACCACAGGCGACGTCGAGCACCTGTTCGGCGGGCGCAAGCGATGCGAGCGCCAACAGGATGGCTTGGGCTTCGGCGAGCTGCGTCTGCCACAGAGGCTCGTATTCGCGCGCCGCGAGGTCCCATCCATAGCGCTGGAGACGGCGTTGCAGACTGGCGTGCATCGATCGCGGGTTCCGCTGGATAACTTTGTTCTGCTAGCGAACTGTTGCACTTCGCTGCGCGGGCGTCCTGCCCGTGCCGCTGTGATAGCTGACTTGGCGTCCGCACTGACTGAATCTCTCGGTTGACCTGGCATCCGGATTTACTGCCCATTCGTCTGCTCCGGGCGGCAGATCCGACGCGCGCAGTGGTCGGCAGGCCGCACTGGCCATTGGGCTCGCATCCGCTCAAACTGAGCCGTCCAGTTCGCGCGGAGTTCTCATGACCACCCAGGACATCGCGACAGCACGGCAACCGGCGCAAGACTTGATCAGGTGCCGCGCCAATCGCACGGCGCTCAATCGGCCTCCGTTGTAGGCTGACGCCGTGATGCGAGGCGCCACTGCAGCCGCGAACGAGGCTTACCGCTTGATGCAGGCTGGGAAGCTCGAGGAGGCGTTGGTGCTCGCCGAGCGCTCCGTTGCCGATGCGCGCACCTGCCTGCCCGCACATGGGTTTCTTGCATCGGTGTTATGGCAGCTTGGAAGGTTCGAGGAGGCCGAGCGCATCGTCGCAGCCGCCGAAGCGCTACCCACCGGTGTGGCCGATGCATACGATGGCCTGGCCTTCATCTCGATGGCATTGGGGCGACACGATCGGGCCAATGCGTTGTATCGTCGGGCCACGCAGCTCGCCCCGCAGGATCCGCGATTCTGCTACAACCTGGCGTGCAGCGAGCGAAGCCTCGGAAGACTGTCCGAAGCGCAAGCCGCTTGCGACCGCGGCATCGCTCTGGATGCCACCCAATACCCCACCTATCTGCTGCGCTCGGAGTTACGGGTCCAGACCCCCGAAGCAAACCACGTCGAGGAGTTGAAAGCACAGCTCGCCCGTGCGCAAGCCGATTACCGGGCGCAGGTGTTCCTCGGGTACGCGCTCGGCAAGGAACTGGACGACCTGGGACGCTTCGAGGCGGCTTTCTCCTCGTTTGCCACCGCGGCCAGGGCGCGGCGCTCTCGTCTGGCCTACGACGTCACAGTCGATGAGCGCAAGCTGCAACGGGTGGCTTCGGTATATGGTCGGCAGTCTTGCGTACCGAGTGCGCGTGGGGCAGTTGGTGCATGCGTTGACTCCTCGCGCTTCATCTTCGTCGTCGGGCTGCCCCGCTCAGGCACGACGCTGGTGGAGCGCATCCTGACCGGACTGCCGCATGTTCGATCCAACGGCGAGACGGATAACCTCTCGCGCGCATTGCTCGACGCTGCGCGCGGTGAGGGAGATGTCTTCCAGCGCGCCGCGGCGGCGGATCCCGCGGTGGTGGCGGCCGGCTACGCCCGGTTGGCGCACGCCGCGGCGCACCCCGACCACATCATCGAGAAGCTGCCGTTGAACTATCTCTACATAGGGGCCATCCGGCAGGCGCTCCCCGAGGCGAAAATCGTGCTGGTCAGCCGTTCACCGCTCGACAGTTGCTTTGCGATGTATCGGACGCTGTTCGCCCAGGGCTATCCATTCAGCTACGATCTGCAGGACCTCGGCCGCTACTACGCAGCGTATGCACACCTGATGGAGCATTGGCGCGCAGCTCTCGGCGAACGCTGCTGCGAGATTATCTATGAGGATCTCGTGCGCGAGCCGACGAGGGTCGGGCGCACAATCGCACTGTATTGTGGACTGGCATGGAGCGATGCTGCCATCGAGATCCAGAAGAATCAGTCCGCATCGTTGACCGCAAGTGCGGCGCAGGTTCGCCGGCCCATTTACGGTAGCTCCTCGGGGCGCTGGCGTCACTACCGCACGCATCTTGAGCCGCTGATTGCCACACTTCGCGATCGGGGCGTGTCGCTCGCGCTGTGAGGCCGATGCTAAGGGCGAGCGGCTGCAAAACTCGGCAGCGGTTCCGCGAGTGCCGCATTGCGGGCTGACTCGAACTTGATATCGAGCTCGCGCAACAGCGCCGCGGAACGATCGTCGCTCAATGCGCTCTGCCAGCGTGGATCCATGCGCACGTCGTCGGGAGTTGACCAGCCCCAACGCGCCGCCTGCTCGAGCGCTGCAATCGACTCGGCATGATGACCGGCCAGAGCGAGTGACAGGGCTGCGATCAGTGCAAATCCTGGATGCCGGTCGTGCTGATACGTATGCGCCATCACCGTCCATTCACCAGCCGCGCGCAGGATCACGCTGGCTCGCTCGCTACGGCCGATCTGCTGGTAGCACCACGCCAGGCTGTTGAGTGCGTCCATGTCCGCGTAGAGGGCACGCGGCCGCACGCTGGGCTCGCCATCGGTGCCGAACACTCTCTCCAGCAAGCCCACTGCGCCCGCGCAATCTCCGGAAAGGAGCAGGGTCTGGCTGAAGGAGATGCTCAGATCCCGGTCATGGCCATCGCGAAGCGCGCTCATGACGAGAGATTGTTGGTCGAGGGCCGCCAGCAACTCACCGACCGCCGTTCTGCCGCCGCTGCGATAGGCCATCGCGGTCCTGAGAGTGAGGTTTTCGCTGAGCCGATCCGGCGTCGTGGCAAGCGGCGCACTCAGCAATACTCGCTGCGCCTCCTCGGGTCGGCCCAGTTCAAAATAGACGTCGCTCAGGGCGATCGCCGTTTCCACATCCGGATGCCGGTCGTGTGCCTGCTTCGCCACCGACAAACTCTCGTCGAAGCGACCGAACCAGATCCCATCGCCGATCAGCGGGTAGAAAAGGAAGAAGGGCACCGGACGCAGACGCGCCAGGGCCCGCATGCGATCGAAACCGGGGCTGAAGCGGCCACGATTCACCAGCTCGCCGCTGAGATTGGCATTTGCGATCACGTCCAGCGGATCGAGCCCGACGGCGATCTGGTTCTCGCTCAACACCAGTGCGTAATCGCCGAGCTCTCCGGCGACGATTGCGAGCCAGATATGGGCATCGAGAAGCTCAGGGTCGAGGGCAATCGCCTGCTTCAGGCTCATGACGGCGGTCTCAAGATATGAGCGGTCCGCGCAATCGCCGTTGCACCGGTCCCGCTGGACGATCGCGTAGAGCCCCTTGGCAGCATGGGCTTCCGCAAGTTCCGGATCCAGCTCCAGCGCCCGGGCGATGGCCGTGCGCTCGCAAGCGGGCTCTGCTTCGCTCGCCGGGGAATGGCTCAGACCGCATGCCTTGGCGAGCACGGCGTAAGCAGCCGCGAACTGGGGATCTTCGCGGATCGCCGCCTCGGCCAGTTCGCGCGCACGCCAGGCGTAGCCCGGCGCGCGCGTCCGCAACACGGCGCGCGCGCGAATGTAGGACTGCAGCGCGGCAAGGCTGTGCGTTCCGGGGTGCCCATGCTGGGCAGCGCGACCCACGACCTGGACCACGGTGGCGACCGCGTCCAGTGAGGACCACAGACTCGCAGCATCCATATCGAGCGTATCGGCCCACAGCAGCTCACCCCGCTCATTTGCGAATCGCAGCCGCAATTGATCGGGTGCGGATGCATTCGGCTCACCGGACAACGTCAATATTCCGTGCGCGCCGGGGTTTGCATTTTTCGACAAGAGAATGATGTTCGGCAGCGGAGTGAGTCGGGCGCGCAACGCGTCCGCGGCGGACTGACCCGAGGCGGTACGGCCTGTGACATCGAGTGCGAGCGACAGTGGACGCGCCGGCGCGCCGGCTGTGAGTATCGTTTCCGGATCGATGGCAACGCTCGACAGGTGTGCCAGCGTCAGGTAGCCGATCACCGCCAGCGCTGCCAGGCCACCGAGGAGCGCCCCGAGCAGAGCGCCACGACGCGCAGGCCGCGGACTCGCGGGAGCGTCGGGCGGGAGCGGGGGGAGCGCGAGCGGGAGCGGGGCTGCCGTGACGTCAGCGGTATCTGCCGGCGCAAGTTCCGGCATTTCGGCAGCCGACTGCGGCTGTGCCTGCTGTACCGGTTCCGCAAGGCAGTCTGGTGCAGCCTCGAGGGGAGCCACTTCCGCCAGTAGCCGATATCCGCGGCGTGGAATGGTCTCGATGTAGCGCGCGGCTGCCGCGTCATCGCCCAGCGCCCGGCGCAATCTCATCATGCAGTGATAGAGCGGATTGTCCCCGAGGGGGCGCCCTCGCCAGATGCTACGCAACAGCTCCTCGCCGCTGACCACCTCGCCCGGTCGCGCAGCCAACGCCACGAGTACGGCCATCGTCTTTGGCTCGAGATCCACGCGCTCGGCGCCGCGAAGCAGTCGGCCGGTATCGGGTTCGACTCGCCAGGGGCCGAGGTGAAAAGCGCCGGTCGACATTTGAGCCACCCGAATCCAGTGCTTTCGCAGAGAAAAACCAGCACTTTGACAGGACTGTGCTCTCGGGCTCGTGCCACAGTCAATGCGCTCGAGTCAAAAAACCACGCCGCAGCATCCGGGTATTCCGATTTCGAGCCGAATCAGAGGCTTAAGGGATACCGGATCGTTGCTGCCTGATAACGTGAGGAGGGAATAACGATGTTGTCCGTGCAATGCACAAGTTCATCCCCGACCGCCGTGCCCGTTGCCAACCTGCACGCACCTCTGCGGTGGGCGTTTCTGGCGGTGGCGGCTCTTGGGGCCAGCCTGCTTCCCGCGGGAGTCTTCGCGCAGCAACCCAGCGGGTTTGCGGTGATCGCGACGGGACTTGAGGCACCACGCGGTCTCAGATTCGGTCCGGACGGCGAGCTGTATGTCGCCGAGGCCGGCACAGGTGGGAGTCAAAGCACCGCGGGGAAGTGTCAGCAGGTGCCCGTTCCGGTCGGGCCCTACACCGGGGGCAGCACCGGCCGCGTATCCAAGATCAGCAAGAACGGCACTGTGACGACCGTCGCCAGCGGATTTCCTTCGACGCAGGACGCCATGGGGGATCTCATCGGTGTGGCCGATGTCGCCTTCCTGGGTAATCAGTTGTACGCACTGGTCGCCGGAGGCGGTTGCTCGCACGGCAATCCAACGAGCCCGAGCGGCGTTGCCAAAGTTGACCGCAACACGGGTAAATGGAGTCTCGTCGCGGACGTCGGCGCGTTCCTCAAGTCACATCCGGCGAAATATGAAAGCGTGGACGATTTCGAGCCGGATGGAACCCTGTACAGCATGATTCCCTGGGGAGGCTCGCTCTACGCTGTGGAGCCGAACCATGGCCAGGTGCTCTCAGTCACCCCGGGCGGCACGATCGCGCAGGTGCTCGATGTCTCCGCCTCGCAGGGCCATATCGTTCCGACCGCCATTGCGGAAGGCGACGGAGCCTTCTACGTCGGCAACCTCAATCTGTTTCCCATCGATCCCCAGTGGGCGCGGATTCTGACCTTTTCCAAATCGCCGGATGACGATCGTCTGGCGCCGGGCTTCTCGCCCCGCTCCGCCGCTCACATTCTGAACTCCAAGGCAGGATTCACGACCGTCGTCGCCGTCGATTTCGGTCCGGATGGTTTGCTCTATGTCCTCGAGCTGTCCGATGCCGCTGGTTTCCCGACGCCGGGAGCAGGCAAAGTCGTACGCGTCAAGCATTCCGGCGAGATCGAGGATGTCGTCACCCAACTCAACGTGCCGACCGGCATGACCTTTGGGCCCGACACCCGCCTGTACATTTCGGATTTCGGCGCGGTTCCTGCGCCGGCGTTCGGTATCGGGCGGATACTGCGTTTCGATGTCGCGCCGGGCTGGTAAGCCCAGCTGACGGGACGAGACTGGCCCTGAACCGGGCCAGTCTCCTGCCGCGATCCGTGGCAACGGATCATTTTCCCTCGACGGATGCGCTGCTCAGCGCGCACGGCAAGCGCTAGCGTGCCAGCTCGTACGCGCAGATGCTGACGGCCGAGGCGAGATTCAGCGATTCGAGCGTCCCCTGGCCTGCGATGGTGAAGGGCCGGGCGTTCAGTGCCGTGAGTGCTTCACGCGGCAGGCCGCGAGCCTCATTGCCGAACACGTAACAGTCGAACGACTTGAATTGCGGGCGCGGCAGGTTCTCACCTTGGGTATCCAGACAGGCAATACGCGCGAACCGCTCGCGCAGCGATGGCCATTCCACATCGAGCTCGAGGGGCACGTGGAAGATTGCGCCCATGCTGGCACGCACGGCTTTCGAGTTGTACGGGTCGACGCTGTCGGGGCTGAGCAGACAGCGGAAATCTGCGAACCAGGCGAGTGTGCGCAGGATCGTGCCGAGATTGCCCGGATCCTGAATCTCGTACAGATAGATGGCGCGCTCGTGTTCGCGGGGTGGCGATGCCGGCCACACCGGCACCAGGGCAACGATTCCCTGTGGCGTGCGCGTGTCGGCAATCTGGGCCATCTGGCGGGTGCTGATCACGTGCGTCTCAAAACGACTCTGCCACTGGCTATAGGCGCTGGTCACATACAGCTGGCAGCCTCGTAGGGCGGGATTGCGGGCAGCGGCCTTCTGCAGCTCGAGTACCAGGTGCTCGCCCTCCACCAGGAAATGTCCGCAGGCATCCCGGTATTTCTTTTGGTGCAGTTTCTTGATGTCCTCGAATTTCATCGACTCGCGCACTTGCTCGCGTGTGTCTGCGTGAGCACGGACCGGGCGAGCGCTTCGGCAACCTTGATGCCATCGACTGCCGCCGACAGAATGCCGCCCGCGTAGCCGGCGCCTTCGCCGGCCGGATACAGGCCGCGCAGATTGCGACTTTGCAGGCTTTCGGGATCGCGCGTGATGCGCAGCGGGGCGGAGGTGCGCGTCTCGATGCCGGTGAGTACGGCATCGTCGCGATCGAACCCGCGCAGCTGTCTGCCAAAGGCCGGCAACGCCTCGCGGATGGCCTCGATCGCGTAACCCGGCAGCGCGCTGGACAGATCTCCGAGGCGCACGCCTGGTTGGTAGGAGGGTTGTACCTCACCCAGCTTCGTGGACGGCACGCCGCGGACGAAGTCTCCGACCAGCTGTGCGGGCGCACAATAATCGGCGCCGCCCAGTACATAAGCATGCGATTCGAGTCGTTCCTGCAACTCGAGCCCGGCGAGCGGGCCACCGGGGTAATCCTCCCGCGGGTTGATGCCGACGACGATGCCAGCGTTGGCGTTGCGCTCGTTGCGCGAATACTGACTCATGCCGTTGGTCACGACGCGCTGCGGTTCGGACGTGGCGGCCACGACGGTCCCGCCCGGACACATGCAGAAGCTGTAGACGGCCCGCCCGTTGCGCGCGTGGTGCACCAGCTTGTAGTCGGCGGCCCCCAGGGCGGGATGACCTGCGTACCTGCCCAGGCGCGCGCGGTCGATCAGGGATTGCGGGTGCTCGATGCGAAAACCCAGTGAGAAGGCTTTCGGCTCCAGCAACACGCCGCGGCGGTGCAGCATGCGAAACGTGTCGCGGGCGCTGTGACCGGGCGCCAGCACGACGTGGCGGCTGTGAATCGTGGTGCCATCGGCGAGCACCACGGCCTGGAGTGTTGCCTCATCGAGCAGCAGATCGGTGACCTTGCTCTCGAACCGCACCTCGCCCCCGAGCTCGATGATTTCTGCACGCATCCGCGCCACCACGCCCGTCAGCCGGAATGTGCCGATGTGTGGTTTGCTGACATAGAGGATTTCCTCGGGCGCACCGGCGCGCACGAATTCCTGCAGCACCTTGCGGCCGTAGCACCTGGGGTCCTTGATCTGGCTATGGAGTTTGCCGTCCGAGAATAGCCCGGCACCGCCTTCGCCGAACTGCACGTTGGATTCGGGCGTGAGCAGTTTTCGGCGCCACAGCGCCCAGGTATCGGCCGTGCGTCGGCGCACATCCCGTCCGCGCTCCAGCACGATCGGTCTGAATCCCATCTGCGCCAGCAGCAGCGCTGCAAACAATCCACACGGACCGAAGCCGATGACCAGCGCTCGCTCGCTGGCGTTGGCCGGTGCATGGCCGATCGGATGGTAATTCGTATCCGGGGCCGGGCGCACGTTGCGATCCTGGCCCCAGCGCCGCAGGAGCGCTGCCTCGTCACGCACCGTCAGATCGATCGTATGCACGAAGGTGATGGCACCGGATTTCTTGCGCGCATCGTAGCCGCGCTTGAACACGGTGAAAGCCAACAGTTCGGCAGGCTCGATGCCCAGCCGCTTCACAATGGCGGTGCGCAGGGACTGGGCGGACGAATCAAGTGGCAGCGACAGCTCGGTGAGGCGGATCACGATCATCCTGGCCGGTGGCCCCGGCAGAGGAGACGGTGAACGCAGTATATCGCCACGGCGCGTCGCGAAGGGGGCAGGGTGGGACGCGCCACCCTGCATCCTCAGATGTGAAACCCTCGGTTCTCCTTCTTTTCCTTTTTCGCCGCACGTTTCTCCGCGGGCGTCTTGGCGGCCTTCTTCTTCGATTCCTTCTTTCGATCCATTCCCTTACTCATACGGCACCTCTCGATCTGCAGATGATGGCGAACGCCGGCGCCATTGTCTCTCAACGGCCGCTGCGGCGCGCGGTTGCGCGCATCGCCGTGCAGCCGACGATGCCGAGCTGGACACGAACCCGCTCAAGGTGTCTCATCGGCGGCATCGGAAAAGGGGGGGAACCGCGCTGAACAGACAGGTCACGCACGGGCTGATTGCAGCCGCGCTGCTGGCCGGTACGGTCTGCTGCGGCGGCGGAGGAAGCGGTGCGTCCGCGCCCGTGCTGCCTGCATCCGCTAAGTTGGTCCGGGTCTCCCAGCCTTCCACGTTCGCACCGAACTGCGATGGCGTCGCCCCGAGCGGCACGCTGTATGTCGGGGCGGTAGTCGAGCCGTATCTGGTCGTGAACCCGACGAGTCCTGCGAACCTGATCGGCGCCTGGCAGCAGAATCGCTGGTCGAGCGGCGGATCGCAGGGGTTGCAGCTTGGCGTGTCATTCGATGCAGGAGCGAACTGGACGCTCGCGAGCGCCCCGACTTCCCGCTGTAATGGTGGGAATGCGACAAACGGGGGGGACTACGCGCGTGCCTCGGATCCGTGGGTGACGTTCTCGCCCAATGGAACTGCGTACACGCTGTCGCTTTCGTTCACGGGAATCACCTTCGCGCCCGGCTCTGCGAGTGCCATGCTCGTGGCCCGCTCGCAGGACGGCGGCGCGACCTGGAGCTCTCCGCTTGCACTCATACGCGACGGGGAAAATTTCTTCAACGACAAGGGGACCATTACCGCCGATCCCGTGAACGCCTCTTTCGTATACGCCGTGTGGGACCGCCTCGATCCCACCAACCGCGGGCCCGCCACCCTCGCGGAGTCCGTGGATGCGGGTATGACGTGGCAGGCGGCACGAACGATCTACGATCCGGGTCCGGGCAATCAGACGTTGGGCAATCTGATCGTGGGTGTGCCGAGTGGGGCGTTGCTGGATGTATTCAGTGAGATCGATGTGTCCGCCTCCGGTGCTGTGGCGTCCTCGATCCGCGTCATCCGGTCCGAGGATCACGGCGGCACCTGGTCGGCGCCGGTGCAGATCGCCGACCTGCTCGCAGTCGGTGCCTTCGATCCGCAGACTCATGCGCCGATTCGCGATGGCTCGGATCTCGCGGCCGTCACGACCGATGCCACTGGCACCGTTTACGTCGTCTGGCAGGACGCGCGCTTCTCCTCTGGGGATCATGACGACATCGCGTTGTCACATTCCGCTGACGGTGGCCTGACCTGGTCGGCTCCGGTCGAGGTCAATGCCGTTCCCGCAACCCAAGCCTTTACGCCGGCCGTGCGCGTAGCGAGCGATGGGGTCATCGCGGTGACCTACTATGACTTTCGCCACGACACGTCCGACCCCAATACCTTGTGGACCGACTATTGGCTGGTCACCTCGACGGATGCGCAACACTGGGCGGAAGCGCATCTCAGCGGCCCGTTCAATCTGGACCTCGCCGCCGATTCCGATGGCCTGTTCCTCGGCGATTACCAGGGGCTGGCCAGCGCCGGCGCGCAACCGTTGCCGTTCTTCGTCCAGCCGAGCGCGAGCGGACAGGCGAATCACACGGATGTGTTCCTCGCCATGCCGTCGGCTACAAGTAACACCGCATTGCAGAGCGCCCATCGCGCGCGCCCGCAAGGCGAGTTCGTGGCCGGCACCGCGCCGTCGCTGCCCGTCACGCCCGAATGGCGCCAGCGCATCCAGCAGCGGGTGATGCGCACCCTGGCGCAGCGCATCGGGCACGCCCCCTCGCCCGGCGCGCACAAACTTGGAGCGGAGCGCATTTCACCAGGAGCTTGACATGTGGCGCTCTCCGGCACGAAACGTGCGGCCCGGGAGGATCAGGAGGATCCCCCATGAGTATCGAATCCGCAGGAGTGCCCGGCGCGAGCTTCGCCGGGGTGCGACGACGTGACATGTTGAAGTCGACCGGCGTGCTGTTGGCGGCCTCGGTCGCAGGCATGTCGGGGGCCGGCCACGCCGGCGCAGCGGCGGCCGCGCCCCGCGGGGCCGGCGAGCCCGCAGCCGGCTCGAGGGCGGCGCGCGATGCGTCGGCATCGCTGCACAAGGGCATGATCGCCTTCATGCTGGCCCATGAGCAGTTCCCGGCACCCGAATTGATTCGTCTGGGCGCCACGGCGGAACGTGCCGGCTTCGATTTGCTGGCGACGAGCGATCATTTCCAGCCGTGGCAGTCGAATGAGCGCCATGCAGGGGAAGCCTGGGTCACGTTAGGCGCCCTCGGACAGCAGACGCATCGGGCGTGGATGGGACCAACGGTGACCTGTCCGACGTTGCGTTACCACCCGGCCGTGGTGGCCGAAGCATTCGCAACGCTGAGTCAACTGTATCCCGGACGGATTTTCCTCGGCCTCGGCTCCGGTGAAGCGCTGAACGAGCAGGCTGCCACCGGACAATGGCCTGCGTGGCGGGAGCGCTGGGACCGGCTCATCGAAGCGGTCAGCATCATTCGCGCGCTGTGGAGCGGCAATTCGGTGAGCCACCAGGGCGCACATTACAAGGTGAATGGCAAACTCTACGACCCGCCGGCAAAGCCCATCCCGCTGCTTCTGGCTGCGAACGGACCGAAAGCGATGCAGCTGGCCGGGCAGCACGGCGATGGACTCATCACCGACCCGCAGACCTGGAAGCAGCATAAGCAGGAGTGGGAGAGTGGGGCGCGAGCGGCCGGGAAGGATCCCGGCGAGATGCCGGTGCTCGTGGAGGCCTTCGTGGTGGTGGGCGATGAGAACGACGCCCGCACGGCCGCCAAATTGTGGAACTTCATCCCCAAGGCATTCAAGGGTTACCAGAACATCCCCGACCCGGCGCAGATCGAGCGCCAGGCGCAAACGGACTTACCGTTGCCGAAGGTCTACGGGGATTGGACGGTGAGCACCGACCCGGCCGCTCATGTGGAGGCGATCAGGAAGCTGCAAGACAGCGGCGTCAGCATCGTCAACATCCATTCTGGGCAACCAGATCAGCAGAAGGTGATCGAGTTCTACGCGAAGGACGTACTGCCGCGGATGAAAGGCCGCGCGGCCGGCTGAGCGATCTCAGATCCGTTGCAACACCACGACCGGGATCTGCCGGTCCGTCTTTTTCTGGTAGTCGGCATAGGGGCCGTAGATCTCCACCATCTTCGGCCACAGCGCCGCGCGCTCACTCGCATTGGCCGTATGGGCGCGCGCGTTGAACCTGTCGGCCTTGACCTGCACCTGTACCTCGGGTTGGGCCTGCAGGTTGAGATACCAGGCCGGATGCTGCGGCGCCCCGCCTTTGGAAGCCACCACCACGAAGTCGGAACCGGAACGGCCGAAGATCAGGGGCAGTGTCAACGCGCGGCCCGACTTGCGGCCCGTCGTGGTCAGCAACAGGGTTGCCACCATTCCCGTGCCGCCACCGAGGCTGGCATCCCACAGATACCCATCTTCACCATCGGTGGCGAGATAGCGCGACAGATGGTCCTTGATCCAGGCCGGGAGTTCCCGCGAGCCGGTCGATTCCGCCATGATCTGCTCCGCTCGAGTTCCACATCGGAAGCGATGTCCCGCCACAGTACGCCGGTGCAGGCAATTAGGCGATGAGCGCATCGAGCATGCGCAGCACCGTCTCGGCGAGTGCCAGTTGGTCCGCGTCGCTGCGCATGAGGGTTGGGGCGCTGAGAAACCGCACTCCCGCAGGCGCTTGCGGAACAGGATCCGTTGCGTCGATCACGAATGCATCGATGATGTCGGCATAGCGTTGCGCCACCGCTGCACCGCTGACGCAAATGCCGAGCTCGGTCATCATTTTGGCCGCCGGCCCCTTGACCGCCTTGCCACCGATGATGGGCGTCACGGCGATCACCGGTGCACGGCAACGCTGCAGTGCCGGGCGAATGGCCGGCACGGCGAGGATCGGCTCGATACTCACGAAGGGATTGGAGGGGCAGATGATCACGCCGCGCAAATCAGCACGCTGCAGCGCCTGCAGCGCCTGAGGCTGTGCCCGCGCCAACTCCGCGCCGGCGAACATCACCTCGCGGACGACCGGCCGACATTGTCGGCGTACGAAATAGTCCTGAAAATCGAGCCACCCTTCGTCCGTCCGCACGCGCGTGCTCACGCGGTCATCGCTCATCGGCAGGATCCGCACCCGGATGCCCAGAGCCTGACACAACTGCGCCGTCACCTCCGTCAACGTCGCCCCCGCGGCAAGCCGCCAGCTGCGCTCCACGTGCACGGCCAGGTCGGCGTCGCCGAGCTGAAACCAACTCTCTGCGCCCAGCCCGCGCAGTGCCGCCATGCAAGTCCATGTCTCATCGCGCCGTCCCCAGCCCCTGGCCGGATCGGATAGCCCCGCCAGGGCGTACATCACCGAATCCAGATCGGGCGCGATGCTCAGGCCGAGGTGGCGGAAGTCATCGCCCGTGTTGACGAGGATCGACAGCTCCTGCGGCGCCAGCGCGCGTGCGAGCCCGTGTGCCAGTTTGGCACCGCCGACGCCACCGCACAGCGCGACGACATGCCCGCTCATCGAAACAGGTCCTGCTGCGATGGCCGGATGAGCGCGGCGGCAGCTTGTGACGGCCCGGTCGAAGTCAGGCCGCGCACCAACACCACCGGTCGACCTTCGTCCGACTGGCCCATGACCACGGAGGCCGCGGCGGCGATCTCATCGGCGTGGCCGACGACGGTGATGCGCAGTGGCCGGCCATACAGATCGGCGCGGCCGCGCAGATCCACGGTGGCCGCAAGACCTGCGCAACCTATGGCGACTCCGACGGTGCCGATCCGCCAGGGTCGACCGAAGCTGTCGCTGATCACGATGCCGGGCTCGCACCCGGTGAGCAGGCCCAGGCCCTTGCGCAAACGCGCCGCGCTGGCATCCGGGTCTGCCGGCAGCAGCAGCGCGAGCTCACCGTGTCGCGGATCGGCCACGTTCGATTGATCGATACCGGCGTTGGCCATCGTCAGGCCCAGCCGGTGCTCGACGATCAGCACATCCTTCGCGGCACGCACGATGCGCCGTGATTCGCGCAGGATCAGCTCCACCAGCCGGGCATCCTTCTGCACCGTCTGCGCCAGCTCGAGCGCCCGCGCGCTGGGAATCACCTTGGCCAGATCGACTTCGCGGCCTTCCGCTTTGGAGACGACTTTCTGTGCAAACACGAGTACGTCGTCGGCCTGCAACTGCAGCGCACAGCGATGCAGCGCGTCGGCAGTCAGCTGCGCGAGATCATCCCCGGCCACTATGCGCGGAAGATCGGGAAGGGCGATGAGGCGTAGCTCGGTTGCGGAACCCATGCTCGGCAACCGGGTGCGCGCTTCAGCCAAAGGCCGCCCGCAGTCGCGGCAGCACCTGTTCGGCGTACAGATTCAGAAAGCGTGGCTGATCGGGACCAGGTGCGTGAAACACCAGATGCCGGAAGCCCATCTCGACATACGGTCGAAGCTGCTCCACCTGCTCCTGCGCATCCGCGGAGACGAGCCAGCGCCGGGCTGCCTGCGCAGTCGGCACCTGTTCCGCCAGGCGCTCCATCTCGAGTGGATCCTGCACGGCAATTTTCTCCTCCGCAGACAGCGCCAGTGCTGCCCAGTGACGCGTGTCCTCCATGGCCCGCTGCCGGCTGCTATCGAAGGAGACTTTCATCTCGATCATCATGTCGAGATCCTGCGCTTGCCGCCGGGCCGTGCGCATCCCTGCGGCGACGCGCGGCAACAGCGTCTCCCGGTACAACTCCGGCGCCTTGCCGCTCGTGCAGATGAAACCATCCGCGAACTGCCCGGCATAGCTCGCCATCACCGGGCCGGCCGCGGCGACGTAGATCGGCGGCGGCCGAGCCGGCTTGTCGTAGATCGTCGCATGCTCGGTGCGATAGTACTCGCCCCGGAACTGGACGCGCTCCCCGCGCCAGAGCTGGCGGATCAGCTCGAGCGCCTCCTTCAGTCGCGCCGTACGCTCCTTCGGCTCCGGCCAGCGGATGCCCAGCGCCGGCACCTCGTTCAGCGACTCGCCCGTGCCGACGCCGAGAATCACCCGCTGCGGAAACATCGAGCCGAGCGTCGCGAACGCCTGGGCGATCATCGAAGGGTGATAGCGAAACGTCGGCGTCAGCACGCTCGTTCCCATCAAGATTCGGGAGGTGCGCGCGCCCAGCGCCGCGAGCAACGCGATGGCGAAAGGCGCATGTCCGCCGGTATGACGCCAGGGCTGGAAATGGTCGCTGAAGAAAACCGAATCGAAACCCCGCTGCTCGGCCAGCACGGCAAAGTCGAGCAACTCGTTGGGACCGAATTGCTCCGCGGATGCCTTGTAACCCAGACGCAGCACAATCATGCTCCCTTTGCGTGGTGCTCACTCCGTGGCGACGACGCCTGCGCGAGAGGCAACGCGCGGTGTGCAGGCAACGCGCCATCGAGCGCTGCCTCGTCCGCAATCCCATAAAGCGTCGTCCGCTGACGGCTTGGGCGGCCGAGACCCTGCGCCAGGGCCTGCAGTTTGGCGGCATCGAGCTCCTGACCGTGCGCGCCGCCAGCGGCGCGGGTGATTGACTCGTTCATGAGCGTTCCGCCGAGATCGTTGGCACCGGCCTGCAGACACACTGCAGCGCCCTCGGGGCCCATCTTCACCCAGGATGTCTGGATGTTGCTGATCAGCGGATGCAGCACCAGCCGCGGCACCGCGTGCATCAGCACAGCTTCGCGAAACGTCGGACCGGAGCGTGTTCGCCCTTTGCGCCACAAGGGCGCTTCCATGTGTACGTAAGCCAAGGGCACGAATTCAGTGATGCCGCGCGTGCGCGCCTGCAGTGTGCGCAGTCGCTGCAGATGCCGCGCCCAGTGCACGGGCTGCTCCACGTGTCCGAACATTATCGTGGAGGTCGTGCGCAGGCCGACCTCATGTGCGGTGCCGATCACCTCGAGCCACTCGGCGGTACGCAGCTTGTCCGGGCAGATGATGTCCCGGATCTCATCATCGAGAATCTCCGCTGCCGTCCCCGGCAAGGTGGACAGGCCGGCGTCCCGCAGCCGCTCGAGATAGCTCGCGAGCGACAGGCCGAGCGTGCTTGCGCCGTGTTGGATCTCGAGCGGCGAGAAAGCGTGTACGTGCATCCTGGGCACCACCTGCTTCACTGCGCGGACGATGTTCAGATAGGTCTCGCCGGTGAAGCTCGGATGGATCCCGCCTTGCAGGCACACCTCCGTGGCACCGGCGGCAGCCGCCTCGAGCGTGCGGCGCGCAATCTCATCGAGCTCCAGGTTGTAGGCCGGGCCGCGCAGGTCGGTCGAGCCGCGGCCCTTGGAAAACGCACAGAAGCCACAGTGGTAGAGGCAGATGTTCGTGTAGTTGATGTTCCGGTTGACGACATACGTGACCGTCTCGCCGACCGTTTCGCGCCGCAGCGCGTTCGCGGTATCGACGACCGCAGCCAGCTCCCGGCCTTCCACGCTGAACAGGCGCACGATGTCCGTCTCGCGCAGCTCGTGGCCGTGGCGCGCCGCCGCGAGGATCGCGCTGATGCGCGCATTGCAGCGGCCGCGAGCCAACATTGTCGAGCGTGCCGCGGACCAATGCGCAGCGGTGGGCGGCAGTTCGCACCGTGAGCCGGCGTACCATCGGTCGAGGCGAGCAAATCCGCGGCTGTCGGTGAGCCGGCGTACCCTTGAGGTGATCTTCGGGTCCGTCCAGCTCTGCGGTTGCGCAGCGTACGCAGGCGTCAGGGCCAGGCGCTCGATGAGTTCCCGGCCAGCGGCATTCGTGGCGCGCGCAAGCTCGCTCAGATGCGGCCAAGGTGCCTCCGGATTGACGTGATCCGGTGTCACGGGCGAGACGCCGCCCCAATCGTTGATGCCGGCGCGCACGAGGGAATCGAGCGCCTTCGCCTGCAGGTTGGGCGGGGCCTGTATCGACATGCCTGGACCAAACAGCAGCCGGGCCACGGCGATCGTCCAGAGTTGCTCTTCCACGGCCGGTTCGGGGGCGTTGGCCATCTTGGTCCCGGGCTTCGCGCGGAAGTTCTGGATGATGAGCTCTTGCAGATGGCCGTGGGTGTCGTGCAGTGTCCGCAGCGCCAGCAGCGAGTCGATGCGCTCACGACGTGTTTCGCCGATGCCGATCAACAGACCCGTCGTCATCGGCACGCCGAGCTCACCGGCCGCCTGCAGGCTCGCCAGCCGTTTTGCCGGCGCCTTGTCGGGGGAGCCGAAATGGGCACCACCCCGCTCACACAGTCGGTCTGCGGCACTCTCGAGCATCAGTCCCATCGACACGCTCACCGGCCGCAGCCGCGACAGCTCCGCACTGCTGAGCACGCCCGGATTCAGATGCGGCAGCAGGCCGGTCTCCTCCAGCACGAGACGCGCCATGCGCTCCAGATAATCGAGTGTGCTGCTCGCCCCCAACGCAGCCAGCGCCGTGCGCGCCGCAGCGTAGCGCGCCTCCGGCCGGTCACCGAGCGTGAACAGCGCTTCCTTGCAGGCCGCCTCGCGACCGGCGCGGGCAATTGCGAGGACCTCCTCGGAGGTGAGGTACGCGGCTTTGAGGTTGCGCGGGGCTTTCGCAAAGGTGCAGTAGTGGCATACGTCCCGGCACAGTTGCGTGAGCGGGATGAAGACCTTGCGCGAATAAGTCACCGTCTCGCCGAAGCCTGCGAGCGTCAGCGATTCCGCCACGGGCAGCAAGCGTGCGACGGGCGCCTCGAGCAACAAGGCCAGGTCCGCCTCCGCGGCAGGTCGATGGCCAACCTCGATCCGCGCCAGCAGGGTGTCTAAGCCTGAAGCCGTGCCAGCCATCGCTGCTCCTGCAGCCGTCGCAGATCGCGCGGCGAATCCACATCGAATTGCAGTCCGCTGAGATGCACTTCCTCAGGGGTGAGCCCCAGGCGGCGCGCCTCCTCCAGATGCAGACGCTTACTGTCCGGACCGAATTGAAAATGGAACGGCGACGGTGAGCCCAGGTACAGCGCATTGGTCCCGCTCTGCGCATCGTCCGGCGCAATCGCAAAGCCGCCGGTCCGGCCGGCATGCACGAGCGCATCGATCTCGGCCGCACTCACGTTGGGCAGATCCGCTGGCAATATCACTAACTCCCGCCATCCCGAGTCACCGAGCACCGTTTGAGCTTGGGTCAGCGCGCGGTTCAGGCTGCCTCCACTGTCAGCAAGAACGGGGACGGCCCCCGGTACGCCGTCGCGTTCGGGGCTGACCACCAGCACGTGGCGCACCGTTTTCGCGGCACGCGCCGCCGCAAGCACAGCCGTGAGCATGCAGCGAACGAGCTCGATCCGGTCCGCGGTCGCGAGCACTTGCGCCAGACGCGATTTGCACCGCGCACGTGCCTTGATCGCAATCAGCGCACAGGCACCGCGCCGCTGATCCAGCCGGCGCGTCAGCTCGCTAAAGATGGTTGGACTCATCCGCCTCTCCGGGGAAGCCCATGCTAACAGGATATGCGGCCCAACAGCTCGCTCACCCGCTACTGGACCGGGCGGCCTGCAGTCATTCAGTCCATGTGCCAGCCGTGGCTTACGACGATTGACTGTCCCGTCAGGGCATTAGTTGGAAAGCTCGCCAGAAAGACGGTGACTTGCGCAACCTCCGCCGTGGTCGTGAACTGTCCATCGACGGTATCTTTGAGCAGGACGTCGTGGATGACCTGAGTCTCTGCAAGGCGAAGCGCTGCCGCTTGCGGGGCGATCTGCGCGTCCACCAGAGCCGTGCGCACGAATCCTGGACAAACGAGATTCGAACGGATGCCATGCGGTGCGCCCTCCTTGGCCACGGTGCGGGCAAGTCCCAGTAGGCCGTGTTTCGCTGTGGCGTAAGGCGCCTTCAGTGGCGAGGCGAGGTGGGAGTGTACCGACCCCATGTAGATGATTGAGCCGCCGGCGCCTCGTGCGATCATGTGGCGCATGCACGCGCGGGTCGTGAGAAATGCACCATCGAGATGCACCGCCAGAAGCCGTTTCCATTGCGCAAATTGCAAGTCGACGATCGCTGCAATGTGCTGGGTACCGGCATTGCTGATGAGCACGTCGAGTGCGCCAAACCGTTCGGCTACCGCACGCATCCCCGCATTGACCTGCTCCTCGTCGGTCACATCCAGTGCCAGCGGCATGACGAAGTCGGCGGCGCCGATTTCCGCCGCGGTCGCCTGCGCTGCAGCGCCATCCACATCGGCCACGCACACACGAGCGCCGGCGAGCACGAATTGCGCAGCGATTTCCTTGCCGATGCCGCGGGCGGCACCGGTTACGACGACAACTTTATCTTTGCACCCGAGCTCGTGGCGCACTCGTCTCACCAGTCTCCGACGCTACCGTCCGTGTAGAACACACGCTGCGGCAACTCCTGCTCGAACGGGTGTCTCGCGATTTCCGCCTCATCGAGTTCGATGCCCAGACCGGGCGCGGCTCCCGGCCGAACGGTGCGCGTACGGCGCTCGATTTCAAATCCCTCGCGCACGACGTCGCCTCTCCAGGGGACGTCTTCGTGCACCGTCTCGCAGATTACGTAGCTCGGCTCAGCGAAGCCAAGCTGCAGCGATGCCGCGGTGCTGACCGGACCTTGCGGATTGTGGGGGGCGAGCGCAATGCGCATGCTCTGGGCAAGCGCCGCCACCTTGCGCGCCGCCGACAATCCGCCGCAATGCGTGATGTCCGGCTGCGCCACGCTGCAACCGCGGACGGTGAACATTCGCTGGAACTGATCCAGGCTCGTCAGCCGCTCCCCGGTGGCAATGGGTGTCGACACCGCTCGGGCAATGTGAGCGAGATCCTCCGGCATCTCGGGCCAACAGGGTTCCTCGAGGAAGAACAGTCCGTACGGTTCCAGCGCGCGGGCAAACTGTAAGCCCATTGCAGGAGACGGACGGGCATGGCAGTCGACCATGATGTCGATATCATCGCCCACCGCCTCACGCATGGCTTGGACGCACGCCACTGCGGCTTTTATTGGGGTCAGCCCTTCCAGCGGCATGGTTGGCGGAACCGCCATGCACTTGAACGCACTGAACCCGGCATCGACTGCCTCGCGGGCCTTATCGGCGAACGCCTGCGCTTCCGATACGGGAGTCTCATAGAAGGCTTCCATGCGGCCCCCGCCGAGATGGCAGTACAGGCGCACGCTGTCCCGCACCGGTCCTCCCCAAAGACGGTGACACGGCAGTCCGGTCAACTTGCCGAGAATATCCCACAACGCGATATCGATCCCCGATAGCGCCGTCGCCCGCACGATGCCGTTCGAATGCCAGAAATGCTGCCGATACATGCTCTGCCAGAGATGTTCGATTCGGGTCGGGTCCTCGCCGAGCACCAGTGGCTTCAGGTCCTCGATTGCCCCGCAGACTGCACGCGTGTGCCACTCGAGCGTCGCTTCCCCCCAGCCGTGCAGTCCAGGCTGATCCGTCATCACCTTGACGAAGATCCAGTTGCGCATCCTCGCGTGACAGACCAGTGTTTTGACATCAACGATCTTCATGCTACTGGCATCAAGGGGACACTGCGCGCCGCCTCAAGATCGTGCTTGGCCGCTCGACACGCGCTGCATGACCGCATCGAGCTTTTCGAGGGTGAAATCGACATCCGCGCGCGTATGCGCCGCGGAAAGCGAGCATTGCTTCGCCGCAACCGGGATGAAAAAAATGCCCTCCGCAATCAATTCGCGACGCACCAGCAAGTCCTTGTCGAAATCGTGATGCTGGATGATGTCATGCAGATCGCGCGGTGGCTCTTCCATGAAATAAATCGCGAATGCGGATCCCTGCCGGCTGACGCAGCCGACCAGGTGGTGCCTGGAAAGAATCTCCAGAATGCCTGATTCCATGTGCCTTCCCAAGGCTTCCACGGCTGGATACAGCGATGGCTCATGTTCCGCGAGGAACTCGATCGTGCGTAGGGCCGCAGCGACGGCGACCGGATGGCCGTTATAGGTGCCGGCGAGAAAGGGCCTCTGGCTGGGGTCCGGATGGGCAGCAAAATCCATCAAATCGCGCCGGCCACCCACGACCGCCAGCGGAAACCCATTGGCAATGGCCTTGCCGTAGACCACGAGGTCCGGCCGCACGCCGCTGATGGCGCTGTAACCCCCGAGGGCATGGCGGAATCCCGTTTTCACTTCGTCGAAGATCAGCAGGAATCCAAGCTCATTCGCCAGCTCGCGCAGCCCCTGCAGATAGCCTGCGGCGGGCTTTACGACCCCGATGTTCTGCAAAATGGGCTCGGTGATCACTGCGCACACTGGATAGCGGCGGCAGACATAACGCACGGACTCGAGGTCGTTGAAGTTCACGACGTGCACGAAGCCGGTGTCCGCGATGGTCGTGCCGGCGCCCAGCGGCCGCAGCGGATATTCACCCGGGCTGACACGCGGGCCGATTTCGCTGATGGAATTGAATACGTTGCATGCAAGCTCGTCGTGGTTGCCGTTGTAACCGCCTTGCATGACGATGAAGTGCTTGCGTTGGGTGATGGCGCGACTGAGCCGGATCGCGAACGAGGTCGCCTCGCTGCCGGTGTTGAGCAGCACGACCTTCTCCAGCGCACCGCCGATACGCCGGCAAAGCAGCTCCGCCAGCTGGCCCTCCATGGCCGAAAAGCCCGCGCCGAACAGGCTGTCCCCGCCGTTCACGGCCGCCACCGCCGCCTGATTCACCGGTTGGAAGTTGTGTCCCAGGAAGTAGGGCGCAAAGCCGGCGTGATAGTCGATATAGCGCTTGCCGTCGAGGTCCCATAAGTAGGCCCCTTGGCCTTTGGCGAATGCAATCGGCGGCTCGATGATCCTGTTCGCCGAGCTGATGCCCCCTGGGATGTAAGCCCGGTTGCGGGCCACGAGTTCGGCGAGCGGGCTGGGGTTGCTCGTATGCATTTTGTATGGGCTGTCCATGGCGCGCCTGCGCTCATCGCGCACTTGGCATCTTCGCGGCCGCACGTGTCAAGCTGGCGCGGCAGGTTTGTGTAACGTTACAATGGCATGGCACTAAACGCAATCCCTGCCCCGTTCGCTGTCCGGGCGGCAGGCGATAGCCTTTAAACCGCGCTTGGCCCTCTGCCGTCGAACCCGGCTCGGCTCGGTGTCGGAAGATTGCGGATAATTTTGCGATAATGCGTCGTATGAAGCTGCAAAATGGGCGCACGCGCCGCACGAGGCGCTCGAACTCGGTCACCCTGGCGCAGGTCTCCCGGGACGCGGGCGTCTCCATCATGACCGTTTCGAACGTGGTCCGCGGGCGAACCGAGCTCGTCAAGCTGGAGACCCGGCGGCGCGTGGAGGAGTCGATCGCCCGGCTCAATTACCGCCCGAATCTCAGCGCGCGCAACCTGCGCCTCGCGGAAAATCGCTCCGTTGGCATCGTCATCGCTGATACCGACCCTGCCTTCCTCAGTGACCCGTTCATCTCGCGTCTCGTGAGCGGCCTGAGCAACTACCTGAGTGGCGTTGACTACACTTTGGATGTGCAGGGTGTTTCGCCGGAGCGCTTCGAGAGTGCCACGATTCTGACGAAGGCCGGCAACGATGCCTTGTGCGCCATCCTTTGCGGATCGAAAGAGCTGCGCAAGAGCCATTTTGAGTACCTGCAGAAGCTCGGGCAACCCGTCGTCGTGTTTCAGGAGATGTTTCAACCGCACTCCGACAACATTGTGATGGTCCACCAGGATGACTTCGCCGGCGGCGCCGCATTGGGTCGTTTACTCCTGGAGCGCAATGTCCGCTCAATCCTCTTCGTTCGGCCGATGCTGGAATGGTGTGCGGTGGAGCAGCGCGAGCGGGGTTTACGCTCGGCATTGCGCCACACGAAACACATCGACGTAAAGGCGGTGCTTGCGCCGTCGGAAGGATTCGACGACGTGGAGCGGATCACGCGCGAGCATCTGTCGCGACGTGTGCCCGATGCGATCGTGGCGGCTACTGATTCGCTCGCCGGCGCAGTACTCAGTGCGTGCGAGGCTCACGGGCTTCGCGTACCCGCTGATGTTGCCGTGACCGGATTCAACGGGTTCGATGTCTGGCGCTATACCCGTCCTTCGCTCACTACGGTGATGTCGCCTGCATATGAGATGGGCCGGCATGCGGGCGAAATCCTGGTCCAGCGCCTCGGCGGCAAGAAGGTCGTCCGGCTCAATTCGATCTTCCCCGTTGGGTTGCACAAAGGTGACTCTGCTTGATTTGCGCTCATTGCGCGGACGTCTGCTGACGATGCTGAACGCGATTGCGCTACGCAAAGGGCCCCTCACCGTGGGCATTGCGCCGGAGGCGGGTGGCTCGCTGTCGCGTTTCGATGTTGGGGTCCCGGGCGGACGGGTCGAGATACTGCGTTCGGCGGTGCCCGCACCGTGGCGCCTCGCGCCTGCATTGAACATGTCCAGTTTTCCTCTGCTTCCATATGCAGGGCGCTTGCGCGCGGGTCGTTTCGAGTTCGAGACACGCAAGATCGTCTACCCGCTCAATGCGCTGCCGGAGCGGCATTCATCGCACGGCGACGGCTTCACGCAGCCTTGGACACTCGCACGCTTGACGCGACACGAGGCGATTCTCCAACTGCTATCCGCCCCCGATGCGCCGATTCGCTACGCGGCGCGGCAGGCCATTGCGCTCCACGAGCGCCAGCTCGATGTCATCTTGACGGTACGGAACATCGAGGAGCGGCGGGTTCCCTTCGAGGTGGGATTTCATCCCTACTTCGCGCATCGCCACGCTGCGCGTCTCAGCGCGCACCTGCCGGGCATCTGCAATTGGGATACGGAGCTGATGCCCACGACCCGTTCCGTGAATCCCCGTGCGCCAGAATTCGCAGCGGGAATGGCGGCCGGGGAATTGCCCGAGGCGTGTGAATATTTCGGCTGGGACGGTCGCGCAACAATCGAATGGCCTGCAGCGGGCGTGCGCGTGACTTTGGTCACCGATCCGGCTCTCTCCCATGTCGTCATCTGGGCACCGGCGGGTGAGGACTTCTTTTGCTTTGAGCCGCTGAGCCACGCCACGGACTCCTTCAATCGTTGCCGCGCGGACCCGCAGGAGCCAGCGCCGCGGGGATTCGCCCCCGGTGAGTCGCTGCGGCAGGTGCTGAGCTTTCGGCTCGAGCTGCTATGAGCCCACTCGACGGGCATGCTTGCGCGGAGCTCGCGGTCGATTGCCGCAATGATTTGGGGGAGATGCCCCTATGGAGCGCTGCAACCAGCACTTTGCTGTGGATCGACGTGACGCAACCCGGTCGCGTCTTCCACTGGGATACGCGGCGGGGAGTGGTTGATTTTTGGCAGTTCGATCACGTCGTCACTGGACTGGCGCGATGTCGTAGCGGCAATCGGCTGCTACTGGTCGGTGCGCGGGTAATCTGCGAGCTCGAGCTCGCTGGACTTGGGCAACACCGAATCTTCTCGCTGCCTGCCGACCAACCCTACCATCGGTTCAATGATGGAGGTGTGGATGCAGCGGGGCGCTTCTGGGTCGGCTGCATGCCGGACAACCTCAGGGAGCCCTTTCGGTCGCAGCGCCCGCTCGAATGCAGCGGCGGCATATATACGATCGCCGCGGACGCCAATGCTCGCTACTTTGCGGAGAATCTGGGCTGTCCAAATGCCATCACGTTCAGTCCCGACGGGCAGCGCTTCTACCTCGCCGATTCCGTATCCGGCTGGATCTATGCATACGACTTCGACGCGGCCAGGGCCCGGATCAGCGGCCGCCGCAATTTCTTTTTCGCCGCCAACCTGGGAATTCCGGACGGCGCAGCGATCGATGCGCAGGGCTATCTGTGGAACGCCCGTTGGGGCGCGGGCGTAGTGGCGCGCATCGACCCGGCCGGTGAGCTCGACCAACTCATCCGTGTCCCGACCACGAATCCAACCGCATGCTGCTTTGGGGGGCCTGACCTTAAGTCGCTCTACATCACTACGGCCAGATATGGGCTCACGGATGCTCAGCTCGGCAGCGAGATTTACGCCGGTGGTGTCTTCGCGGTACGCACCGAGGTGCCGGGCGCGAGCGTATGGGCTTTCGGCACCTGATGTTGTAAGAGCGCTACAGGGACGCGGCCGCGGTGCAGTGATGATTTCATGGCGCTCGACGAGGTGGCCGGAAACGCAGCCGTTGACTCCGGGGCCGTCCCCGAGTTATGTTCCGCGATATGTGGCTTCGCTGCCACGACAGCAATTAGTTCAGGGAAAAAGTCATTGCGAGCGGATTTCCCTTTTTTTCGGCGGTAGATTTGTAACGTTACATTGAGGGCTCCAAAATGAACCTGAGACCGAGATCGAGCCGTTCCTTCCGTGCTCTGCGTGCTCACGCGCGCATGCTGGGGTTTGCAGCCCCGGCGCTACTGGTCGGTGCCGGTGCCTTCGCTCAGGTTCAATCCACGGCGGCGCCACCGGCAACGTCCTCCGGCGCTACGACGGATCAGGCCGGCACACTGCAGGAGGTGGTGGTGACGGCCGAGAAGCGCGAGGAGAAGGCCAAGGACGTGCCGGTAACCGTCATCGCACTCGACGGCGCGAATCTGGAGCAGCAGCACATCACCGGACTCGGTGAATATGCGGCGTTCGTGCCGGGCCTGGTCTATAACGGCTCCGGTCTTGGCGAGCGCTCAGGTCCGGACATCGTCATTCGCGGCATTGCGAACTCGCGGCTGTTCGATTTCGAGACCAACATCGCGACGCAGACGACGGGCTTCGCCTATGGCGACCTTCCCGCGTATCCCTTCGACCCGGAGCTGATCGACGTGCAGCGCGTCGAGATTCTGGAAGGCCCGCAGGGAACGCTGTACGGTGCCGCCGCCATGGGTGGCTTGGTGAAGGTGGTCCCCAACCAGCCGCAATTCACCGACTTCAGTGCGAAAGTGCAGGCCGGCGGATCCGCGATCGACAACGGCGGCTCCGCAGGTGGCACCGGCTGGAATTTTGCGACCGTGGTCAACGCGCCGCTGAGCGATATGTGGGCACTGCGGTTTTCGTTTCACGGCAGTCAGGACCCCGGCTGGCTCAATATCCATCTCATGACCGGCAATCCGAAGGATGTCTACGGTCCCGATGGACTCGTGGGCTTCAACTCGCTGCAGGCGAACGTGTACGGCGCCGGCGATTTCCTCAAGGACGTCAATGGCAGCCAGAACGGTGGCGGCAGGATCGCCCTGCGATTCGCACCGAATTCGCAGTTCGATGCCACTCTGGCATTCATGTACGACTCGAAGCAGGTCAACTCCCTGCCAAACATCGAGCCTGTGCTGGCTACCTCGCAGAGCCCGTACACGGCCGATCAGTTCCAGCTGCAGCCGAGCGCCACGAACTATGCGCTGACTTCCCTGGAGATGAGCTATGACTTCGGACCGGCGACTTTGCATTCGATCACGGGCTACATCGACCGCAAGTTCAACGCGTCCACCGATTTTGCGGGCGTAACCTATGGAGCGTTGCACGGCGACGGCACCGTCCCGCTGCCGACTCCTGCGCCGGTGACGTTCGCGGATGATGAGCGCATCGTCAGCCAGGAGCTTCGGCTGCAGGGTAGTGAACGGGACCTGCTCTGGAGCGGCAGCGGCCTTGACTGGACAGTGGGGGCGTTTTACCAGAGGGAGCTTCGGGATGCGGTCGGCGGGGTAGCCGTAGGTCCCCAGTGGTTGACCGAGGCGCAAGCACCCCTGACGCCGCCCCCGAGTGGCACGGAAACGGTGTGGGACGGGCAATACGTCGCGACCTACACGAACAAATCGGAGTTCGCCGATGTGACCATCCACCTGACCCCGCGTCTATCAATAGCCGGCGGGGCGCGGCATTCGGACCAGACCGTAAGCGCAACGCGCACGGATTTCAGCGATGTCTTCGCAAGCGCACCGCCAGCGGGCAACAGCGCCACTCAGGAGCCGGCTGCCGAAACGCGCACCACACCGCGCGCCAGCGTGGTATTCGCAGCCACCGACGAGGTGAACGTGTATGCGACCTATTCACAGGGCTTTCGAATCGGCGGGGACAATCCGATTGGAAATCTGACCACGCCGGGGTGTGCCTCGGCGCTGCAGAAATTTGGCATCACGAACCCGGCATCCGCGGCGCAGTTCAAATCGGACGCGGTGCGAAACATCGAAGCAGGACTCAAGTCCGACTTCGGTGGGCGGGTCACCGCAAACCTGACGGTATTCAGGGAAGACTGGACCAATCTGCAGTCCACGGTCCTGTTGGATCAATACTCCCCCGGTTGCGGCGCGTCGTTCGTCGCGAACGCGGGCGCGGCCCGCATCAACGGCGCCGAAGCGGAGCTTCGCGCATCGGTCACCGATCACTGGCAGTTCAACCTTTCCGGTCAATACGCCGATGCCAAGATCGTGAAAGTAGTGGCCGGGTCGACTGGTACGCTGGGTGCGCCGCTGGAAAGCGCACCGAAGACCCAGCTGACGGCCGGCGTGCAGTTCTCGGTGCATCCGCGCCCGCAATGGGATGGTGTTGCGCGCCTCGATTATGCCTATGTGGGACAGCGCAACTTGAGCAATACGAATACGCCGGTCGATCCCGCGTATCAACTGGCGGGTTATTCCGAGCTGAATCTGCGGTTCATCGCCACGCACGACGATTGGCAATACACCACGTACGTCACCAACCTCGCCAACTCGGTCCCGCAGCTCGGGATCGGGATCTACGCAGGTGGCCCCGGAAACTACAGTGGGGCCTACATGCCGGGCGAGCAGCGCTTCATCACCACGGGCCCACCCAGGACGTTCGGTGTGCAGATCACGAGAAGTTTCTGACCGGAAGGACCTTGCCGCACCTGAAGCGACCCCGATGAAGCTGTCGCCTGCGGAATTTTCCGGCGACATCGGCGTCGCACGGGCGACGATCACTCCACCGGTGGGCATCTATTCCCGCACCTGGGGGAGCGCCGCACACGATGTCGCCGAAGGCGTACATCAGCCGTTGCTCGCGACGGCACTCGTCCTGCACCACACGGCGTCGGCATTCGAGCTGGTGCTCATTTCACTGGACGCGCTGGTGTTCTGGCCGCTCGCCGGTCGGCGCATTCGCCGCGCACTGGAGGATCAGCTGCAGCTGAAGCCTGAGCAGCTGATCATGCATCCGTCTCACTCTCACAGTACGCCGTTTCTGACGGCCCGCCATCTGGAGCGCCCCGGCGGCGAGCTCATTGAGCCCTATCTCGAGTCGATTGCTGGCGTGTGTGCGCAGCTGGTCATGGATGCCAGGAAGCGTATGGCTCCGGCAACTCTGACCTGGAGCTACGGGCGCTGCGGACTGGCGTATAACCGCGATGCCACCGACCCAGCATCCGGCCGAGACATCTGCGGGTTGAATCTTCTCGCGGAGGCGGACGATACGCTGTTGGTGGGCCGTGTCTGCGAGGATTCGGGAAGGATCGCTGCGACCATCGTTAACTATGCCTGTCATCCGGTGTCGCTCGGCGGCGGCAACCGGCTCCTCTCCCCGGATTACATTGGCGCAATGCGGCAGCTGATCGAGACGCAGACTCAAGGCGGCCCGTGTCTGTTTCTGCAGGGCGCCTCGGGAGATCTGACGCCACGGCGCAGCTACGAGGCGGATGTCGGCGCAGCAGAGCAGAACGGTCGGGAGCTTGGCTATGCCGCGCTTGCGGCGCTCACCTCCATGTTTCCTCCCGGGCAGGAGCTGCGCTATGCGGGGATCGAGGAATCCGGAACGCCGCTCGGCAAATGGGCCCTGGGTGCTGTTGCGCACGTCTGCGGCAAACTGGCCGCGAAGACCGTAACGATCAGCCTGAAAGTCAGGCCCATGCCGACGCGACAGGAGCTGCAGGAGCGCATGGCCGCCGCGACCGAGCGCTACGTGATCGAGCGTCTGGAGCGCGCGCTCGGGCGGCGCGAGCAGGTGGGCGACGGCACACACAATGATTTCTCGTTCACCGTCTGGCGCGTGGGAGACGCGTTCATCGTGTCGACACCGGCCGAGCCCTACAGCCAGTTTCAGCTACACCTGCGCCGACAGTTTCCCGATACCGCCATCGCGATACTGAACCTTTCCGACGGCGTCAGCACCTATCTGCCGGCGCCATCCGCGTTCAATCGCGATGTCTATCAGGCGCGGATCGCGCTCTACGATCCCGATTCCCTGCAGCGAGTTACCGAGGCGGCGTGCGCGGCAATTGAGGAACTGCGCCGGTAGCTGTTCAGCGGCGCGCTTCGACGGTTTTGGACGCAGCAGCACGCAGCTGCGACAGACACGACAGCACCAGGACGAGGCACAGGAGGTAGCACACACCCGCCATTGCGCCGATTGCGGGGTAACCGCTGCCGTAACCGATCAGGATCGCAGCCACTGCCGGTCCGAGTGCCGAGCCGGTCGTGGATGCCAGCATACCTGCGATATTGGCACGTCCCTTCGGATCAAACAGCGCCAGCAAGCCGGTTAGATACGGCAGGCCGAAGAACCAGGACGCGGCGATCAACGCACAGGCGATGCCATAGGCGACGGGCCCGGTGCCGGCGACCAGCAGCATCGCCGCCATGATCGAGCCGCCGAATGAGATGATTTGCGGCCAGATCCTCCCGATCGACAGACCCACCCAACTCGACAGCAACGAGCCGGCGACTCCCCAGATCAACATCGACGAACCAAGCAGCCTGCCCACCTGCGCTCGGGGGATGCCGGCTGCAACTCCGATGCGTTCCTGGTAGGCCCAGATGCCGCCATGGCCGACATAAAGACAAACGAGCACCACCAGTAAGATGAGGACATTTGCGTTGGCGGCAAGCCAGCCGCGAAGGTGGGCGGCGCCCGCAGCAAGCGCCGTGCGGGACTTCGGTCCGTATGCTGGCGTCCAGAATATGGAAGGGCTCACCAACACAGCCAGCGCCACCATGACCAGGTAGATCCCCGGCAGTCCCCACTTTGCGATCAGCGTCGGCCCGATCCACACGAACACACCGGCATACGCGATGGAGGTCGCATTGATGATCCCAAAGACGCGCTCCGGCTTGGCGCTGGCGGCAGCGAGCACCGGGAAGATGGCGTACGCGACGGCGGAGCCCACGCCCGCGAGCGAGCGATCCACCAGCATCAACGGGAAGCTCTTGATGAGGCAGGCAAGCACGTCCGCGACGCAAACCAATGCGACGCCGGAAATCGCGATGACGCGGCGGTTGGCCCGATGGACAAAGGTCAGAAGACAAGCCCCGCCGAGAGAGAATCCGGACAGCTCCGCGGCGGCAATGAATCCAGCCTGCCGCTGCGAGAAGTGCAGCAGATCGACCATCGCGCCGACGACGATCGGCTGGACCGCCAGGACGGTGTTACCGACGATGGAGTAGGCGGCCATCGTGAGGAGCGCCCGCATGGCGCCTGAACCGGGCGCCCACGGTGCTCGGCGCGACGCCTCGATTTTCGGGGGCTGCATGGCTGCCAGTCGAGCTACGATATTTTCAGCTCGATGCGCTCGGCGACGATGCGCACCTCGTAGGTAACGAGCGGTTCGCACGCCGGGGCGCTCAATGCTTTGCCAGTGCGAATATCGAACCTTCCCTGATGCACCGGGCACTCGATGACGTCGCCGTCCAGATACCCGCGCATCAGATCGGCAGCCTGATGCGTGCAGCGCCGGGCCGTGGCATACAGACCGCTGGAAGTCTTGTAGAGCAGCAGGCGCAGCTCGCCGATGCGCAGCGGAACCATGTTGGTGCCCGCAAATGCCGACAGCTCTGCGACCGGCCGCCATTCGCTCATGGTCTGCTCATGATGTCGCGGTCGATGACCCAGGCGCATCTGGCGCACTCTGAGCTCGCCGGCACGTACCCAGATGGTAACCGGGATCGAGCCTTTGTCGTCTTATGGCACGGACGATGTCGCGATTGGCGGCCCACATACTGCTGGTCGGAACCGGAAGCTCGGAGGCGATGCAGCAATGCAGTCGCGCGAGCGCGTGGAAAGGTACCGCCGGATGCAGGTGATGCTCGATGTGAAAATTCATGTTCCAGTACAGCAGACGCTCTATCGCTGAACAGCGGATCGATCGCGTGGTCAGCCGATGATCCTTGAGATCCTCCGCCATGCACATGTGCTGGGTGTTGATGTAAAGACTGACGATGCAACCGCCAAGAAACCGCGGAATAAAATACAACACGAACGGCCAGGGACTCGGACCCGCTACGCCCCAGATCAGCAGTCCCCCGTAGCACAGCAGCATGAGCAGTGAGTCGGCCCGCACACGTGGGCGTTCCCGTTCGGGGAGAAAGCGGCGTTCCTCGGTGGTGAAGCGCCCGAGACTGTGCCGGGCGAGGCGCCTGAACGCCTCCACGTAGAAACCAATGCCTACGGTCTCCTTCAGGTATTGCCCAAAAGTGAGCGGCAGTCCATAGGGCTTCTGCGGATCGATGCTGTTGAACCATGTATAGGTGTGATGCTCGGCGTGGGCATAGCGGCGATACAACGCTTCCTCCATGAACGCGAGCGAGGCGATCCACAACACGATCTCGTTCAACCATCGAGTGCGAAACGCCGTTCCATGCGAACACTCGTGGGATGCCGCATACGAGCAACTGAGCAGCACACCGTGCGCCACGATCGCCGCCGCGATCCAATAGCTGCCCATTGCTGCGACGACGGCCGTGCCGCTGGCCAGACACAGAATCAGCCAGGTGCCAAAGTAAGCGAGTCCGGGCCAATTGGAACGTCTGCGCAGCCGAGCCAGCTGCATGGCGTCAATCTGCGGCGTGAACCAGTCATTCACCGGATCACCGTCGAGACTGTCGAGTTCGATGCTAGGAATCATTGGGCCCGGGGGCTCTTACACCGACGCTGAAGTTGCGGGTTGTAACGTTACAAGCTATCGTAACCATATTAGGGGCAACGCGCGTGGAGCTGTCAAGATATTGTGCCGCCGGTCCACGACCACCGCCTTGCTGCGCTGACTACGGGCCCCGGCTTGGGCGGCGGGACAAGTACGGATGGCGACCGGCGGACATTGGCAGCGAGGATCGGACATGCTTGACCCAGAGACAGCTGCTGTTGCGGAGCACGTGCTCCGACATAGTGAATTTAGCGGATTCATTGGCGTCGCGCGCGAAGCGATAACCCCCCCCGCCGGAATTCACGCGCGGCTGTGGGGTAGTGCGCAGCACGACATAGCTGAAGGAATTCATCGCCCCCTCCTGGCCAGCTGTGTGTATCTCGCTGCCGCCGCTGACGACAGTCCGCTCATTCTGCTCGCTCTGGATCTGAGCTGGTGGCGATCGGTAGCGGACGAGCTTGAATTACGGCGCGCGCTGCTGCAGGCATCCGCACTGTCCGACGACCGCCTGATCGTGCACGTCTCGCATACTCATGCCGCGCCTTCGACTTTCAGAGGGTTAGCCGATCGGCCCGGCGGGCATTTGATCGGCGCGTTCCGCGAACAGATCGAGCGCACTTGCGTGCGGCTTATTTCTGCCGCCCGCGGCAGCGCCAGGCCCGCCATTCTCAGCTGGGCGAAGGGATCGTGCCATCTCGCCTTCAATCGTCAATTCGTCTCGCCGGCGGACGGCGCCGTCGTGGTCGGCCTGAATCCGGCCGCCAAGGCGGACGACACGCTGCTGGTCGGCCGCGTGGCCGATGCTGCCGGGACGATCTACGCCACCTTGGTGAACTACGCCTGTCATCCCACGTCCTTGGGTGGAGCGAATCGCCTCATCTCACCCGACTATGTCGGTGCCATGCGCGAGACGATCGAAAAAGAGACTGGCGGTGTGCCCTGTGTGTTTCTCCATGGAGCTTCCGGCGATCTGACTCCCCGCCGCAGCTTCGAAGCGGATGTGGCTGCAGCGGAGCGCAACGGGCTGGAGATCGGGCACGCGGCCCTGGGCGTCCTTGCCTCGATGTATCCGCCGGGTATCGGCCTGGAGTGGATCGGGATCGAGGAATCGGGCACCAAGCTGGCAGTGTGGCGCGAGCGTCCGTTCGCGGCGAACTGTGCTGTCGAGGCCCGCCAGGTGACGGTGCCTTTGGCGGTGGTGGACATGCCCTCGAAGGAGGAACTGCAGCGCGCTATCGCAGACGCCACGCAGGAGTACGTGCGCGAGCGCCTGCGCCGCAAGCTGGGATTGCGCGAAACGGTGGGCGATGGGCAGGCAAGCGACTTCCGCTTCCTCGTGTGGCGCTTGGGCGATGCATTCCTGGTCGCACTGCCGGCCGAGGCACATAGTAGCTTTCAAATGCAACTGCGCAGCCGCTTTCCCGCCCAGCAAATTGCGGTATTGAACATCGCCAACGGTTATCTGAGTTACGTACCGCCGCGCGAGGACTACACGCGCAACACCTACCAGGCCCAGGTAGCGATCTACAAGTCGGGCGCCGCCGAGTGCATCCTGTCGGCTGCCGGCGCCACGATCGCAACACTGCTCGAGCCGCATCCGCCGCGCTGAGCGCGGCACTCGCCAACCGGAAAGGTAGAACGAGTTGCCATCGGCCGTGCACGCGCTGTCGCTGCAAGCAGTTGATTATTGGATATTCGTCGGCTTCCTTGTCGGATTGGCCGCCGTCGGTTACTGGTCCGGGCGTGGTGAGCAGGCTTCGTCGGAAGACTACTTCCTCGCTGGCCGGAATCTGCCGTGGTACGTCGTCGGCGGCAGTTACATCGCCGCCAACATCAGCACGGAGCACTTCATCGGTATGGTCGGCGCCAGTTACATTCTGGGCGTGTCCACCGCTCTGTGGGATTGGCTCAACGCATTCACGTTCATCTTCATGATTTTTCTGTTCGTGCCATTCCTGCTGGCATCGCGCGTGGTCACTATTCCGCAGTTTCTGGAGCAGCGTTTCAGCCCCGCCGTGCGGCGGATCTTCGCGGTCATCACCGTGATCGCCAATGTCATCATCTACATGGCGGCCGTCCTGTACGCCGGTGGCCTCGCACTCAGCGGGTTCCTCGGCTGGCCGCTTCTCGCCTGTATCGTCCTCACCGGCGCATTCGCAGGGGCATGGGCGATTTACGGCGGGCTCTCATCGGTTGCGTGGATGGGAGTTTTCACCGCGGTGATCAAGATCGGCGGAGTCGCCACCCTGTCCGTGTTCGGATTGCTTGCCGTGGCGGGAAATGGCAGCGTCCTCGATGGTTTTCACGAAGTTCTCGCGCGCAATCGCGCGCTGACCGGCGTCTGGCACGATGCGCTGCTGCATAGCGTCCCACATCTCACCTCCGCGGGCTTCTATGATCGCATGAGCGTCATTCAGGGGGCCGATCACCCGATGACCCCGTGGACCGGGCTGGCGCTGCTCATCCTCTCGGTCAGTATCTGGTACAACGTCCTCAACCAGTTCATCATCCAACGCATTCTTGGCGCGAGAAACATCTGGCACGCGCGCATGGGCGTCGTGTTTGCAGGTTATCTGAAGCTCATCCTGCCGGTGGTTACCGTGCTGCCTGGGCTGATTCTGTTTGCGCTGCATCCCGAGTACATGTTCGGCAACTGGGAGGATGCACAACACCTGGCAGACGGCGGCTTCGTCACGCTCGTGAAACAATTGCTTCCCGCCGGGGCTCGTGGCCTGCTCCTTGCCGCCCTCTTCAGCGCGGTCCAATCGACCGTCACGTCGGTAGTCAACTCCACGGCCACCGTCGCCACTTTTGACCTCTGGATTCCACTTTTCAAGCAAAACGCCACCGACCATGAGAAGGTCAGAGCCGGTATCTACGCCTCGACGCTGACGGTCCTCGCGGGAATCGTCATGGCCGTCTGGGTGAGCACCCACAGTGGTGGCATATTCCAGTACGTCCAGACACTCAATGCGTTCTTCGCGCCGCCGTTCGCTGCCGCATTCCTTCTCGGATTATTGTGGCGGGGTGCGAACGCGAACGGTGCCCTTTGCGCGATCATCGGCGGCTTTCTGTTGGCGCTGGCAATCAAAGTCCTCGGCTGGGGATACGCCATGCCGGGATGGTTCTATCCTTTCGCCAATCAGGCCGGGATGGTCTGGACCGGCTCCATGCTGCTGTGCGTTCTCGGCAGCATCCTGCTTCCCGTGAAATCGGACGCAGAACGTGCGCCAGGGCGTGGATTGACCGTCTGGAACAATGCCGCGATTTTGCAAGAAGGGATGGGTACCCCCTGGTATCGCAGTGTCGTACTCTGGACAGCGGGCTTCTTCGCGCTGGCCATCTGGCTGATGTTGCAGTTTGCTAGTTTTCATTTTCCGAGCCGTTGATCGGCCGTCTGCGAGGTCACGCCATGCATCGCTTTGCAGGTCAGGTGGTGATCGTGACCGGCGCCGCAAATGGCATCGGTCTCGGCATCGCTAGCGCCTTTTGTCATGCAGGCGCAATCGTCCATGGCTTCGACATCGACGCGGCAGCGCTCCAGCGTGCCGCGCTGGCGCTTGAGGCGTCCCCCGGACGCTTTCAGCCTGCGACTGTGGATATCTGCGATGCAAACGCCATTGCATCGAGCGTTGCGCACGTGCAGGTGCGAGAGCAACGGATCGACGTCGTCGTCAATAACGCCGGCATCAATATGAACAAGCGGATAGCCGATCTGCAGGTGCCAGAGTGGCATCGTGCGCTCGATACGAACCTGACCAGCGTTTATCTGATGTGCCGTGCCGTATGGCCAACCTTCACGCGCCAGCGCCGTGGCAACATCATTAACATCTCTTCAGTCATGGGCCAGGTAGGCGGCGTCACCGCGCCGGCGTATTGCGCCAGCAAAGCGGGAATCATCATGCTATCGCGCTGCCTGGCGAAGGATGGAGCGTCCTTCGGCATCCGGGTCAATAGCATCTGTCCCGGCTATATCGATACCCCCATCATGGACCGGCTACTGGCCGAGCAGTCCGATCCGGGCGCGGCACGGCGTCAGATCCTCGAGCGTCAGCCTCTGGGGAGGTTGGGAACGCCAGCTGACATTGCGCAGGGTGCGATGTTCCTGGCTTCCGATGCAGCGTCGTTCGTGAGTGGAACTGAGCTCACGATCGATGGCGCCGTCACGGCCACGCAGATCGACTAGCCGCGCCCGCAACTTACGGCAATGGAGAAGTGTTGCCGGGAACCATCGCATGGCTGCCGGGAACCATCGCATGGCCACTGCGTTCGTTATCAGAACGACGCACGGGACATGCAGCTATGGACACGAAGAATCCCCAGACCTGGGTCATCGCGATCATCGTCGTGCTGGCGCTGATTGCACTCGCCATCGTGGCCGCGCGCAGCCAACGGCAGCGCCAATCCCGGCGATTGCAACAACGCTTCGGACCCGAGTACGAGCGGCTCGTGGCGGCACACGGCAATCGCACGAAGGCGGAGTCCGAGCTCAGGGCGCGCGAGAAGCGCGTCGAGCGCCTCACGATCGTGCCGCTGGCCCCCGCGGAGGCCGCCCGCTTCAGCCAGGAGTGGGGCAAGCTGCAGAGCCGCTTCGTCGACAACCCGAAGGGAGTCGTCGCGGAGGCGGACCGACTGGTCCGCGACCTGATGGTCAAGCGCGGCTATCCGATGGGCGATTTCGAACGGCGCGCGGCAGACATCTCGGTCGATCATCCCACGCTGGTGGACACCTACCGCTCGGCGCAGTCGATTGCCGCGCGCGATCAACATGGTCAGGCCAGCACCGAGGAGCTGCGCAAGGCAGTCGTCTATTACCGGGCGCTGTTCGACGAGCTGCTCGAAGTGCGCGGTGCGCGACAGACAACGACCCCAGACAATGCGGTGGTGCACTCATGAACACACCTGTGAACCCTGATACCCCTGCCAACCGCGACGTTGCCGGACGTCCGTTGAGAACATCGGACCTCGCTGCAGCCGGCTCCCGGCCGCGGCCGCAGAATATCGACGCGCCGCCCGATCAGCCGTCTGACCGGCCGCTCGAGGACCTCGAGGACGAGGCAGTGCCAGCGCGGGCTGTCGGTCGGCCAAATGAGCTCACTCGGCCAAATGAGCTTAACCGGCCGAGCGACCTCACTCGGCCAAGCGACTCCGCTCGGCCCACCGAATCCGAGCGGCTCGACCCGCTTTTCCCGCCCGATCTTGCCGAGGACTATCGATCACGCTGGACCGCCGTGCAGAGCGGTTTCGTCGATGATCCACGCCAGGCCGTGCAGCAGGGCGATGAGCTCGTCGCGCAGGTGATGCAGAACCTGGCGGAGAGCTTCGCGCACGAGCGCCAGAAGCTCGAGGGCCAGCTGGGCCAGACGGGCGAGGCTGCAACGGAAACGCTGCGGGTGGCGCTGCGGCGCTATCGCTCGTTCTTCGAGCGATTGCTGGCGATGTAGCTCACCCGAGCTCGCAGCTCTCCTGTTGCGTCGTGATGATGTGCGGGCGCGCGCTGAGCTCGGGTTCCTCGCGTTCCTTGCGCGTGAAGAATTGCAGTCGCAGTTCCACGCGCCGGCTGGCATCGTCCGACTGTTTGGCATCGTTGAACGAGACCCCACCGGCCAGGAACAGCTCGCGCACCTGTTGAATCTGCTCGGGCGTCAGACCCAACGCCGCGTTGCGCTTGGGGTCCACGAGCATGCACATCATCCAATAGGAGCGCTTCAGGCTTAAGTAGAGGTTGTAAAGGTACGGGCCGCGTGTGTCGGTAAAGCCTTCGATCACTACCTGTTTGACCCACTTCCGCCCGTCGCGGCTGTTGGAGGCTCGCAGAATCACGGGCACCAGGGCAGCGAGCTCCGCTTCGACTTCCGGATGCAGACGATAGTCCTGGTAACCGAATTGTCCGGCGGCGCCGAAATCGATTCGATTGTCCTTGCAGTTGACGTGAATGCCCGGCCGCCCGGCGATCCCGGCCTTGATCTCGTTGCAGAGATTCAGAATCTGCTGGGCGCGGGTGTCCTCGGCACTGAGCTCGCGCCTGAGCTCCTGGCTCATCGCGATCACCGTCACCGCCATGGCGACCAGGCACAACGTCATCATCGCGGTCATCAGATCCGCGTACGAAATCCAGAATGGCCGTTCAGCCTCCTGTTTGCGCCGCGCCGGCTTCATGACCTGGGACAGCACGGTTCAGCTGCGATCCTGGGTGGCCTGCACGGCGAGCTGATCGAGTGCCTTGCGCAACGAGCTCACCGAATCCCCCAGCTGCTTCTGGTAGGCGCGCACGTGTGCGGTCAGCACGTGGCTGACATCGCTGCCGAACTGCTCGACGCCCGTGCTCAAGGCGTTTCTCGCTTCCTGTGCCAGCTTCACGAACTCGCGACTCGCCGCCTGGGACTGATCGATCACATCCTGCAGGCTGATGAGCAACTGGCGGCGCGCGTTGGCTTCTACGCTGGCGCTCGATGCCACGCCTTCGAACCGCACCGCGGCGCTGCCGAGCTGTTGAATCGTCTTCCCCACGGTCTGCGCCGCAGCCGACAGGTGCGAGCTGGCCCGCACCATGTCGTGCGTGGACCTCTGGGTCTGGCCTTCGAGCGTCGCAAGCTCGAGACCGACCCGCGACATCTGTTCGGTGGCCCGCTGCAGCGATCCGACTGCGCCAACGACGGAGGCCGAAGCGGCGGCGAGCCGATCAGCAAGCTGTGCGGAAACACTCTCGAACCGATCGAGAATCCCCCGCGTCGCATCCATCGCCACCGTGTGCGAGTCTGCTGCGCTTGCGACCTGCCGGCGCAACTGGGTGGCCGCGGCATCGTTGCCCTCGCGCGTCTTGCGCGCGGCCTCCTCCTGGGCAGTGGCCATGCGGGTGAGCGCTTCGTTGAGCTGCAGCAGTACCCCGCTCGTGGCAGTGGCGAGCGTCTCCCCGTGCAGACGCTGCGACTCCGCCACGCGCTGCAACAGATCGTTGACGGCTGCCTGGGTGCGCGTCGCAGAATCGTTGCCGCTTGTTTGCACGTCCTGCAGCAGGCCGTGCATGGCGATCTCGATCTTGTGGACCGCCTGTGCGGTCTGTTGAATCAGTCCGCCGAGCTCGTTGAGCTGTTGACCCAGGGTATCGCGCATCTGGGTGAGGAACGCCGTCATGAGCTGCTCGAGCACATTGCTCATGGCCTGCGTTTCGTGCCCGCTCGCGAGTGCCACCGTGCGTGCGATCTCGGCCAGCGGCGCCTGCAAACTTTCGCGGATGCTGCGGGCGAGGTCGGCCGCCATCTGCCGCGTGGCCTGCACTTGACGCTCCGTCAGGCCCGTCATCAGGAAGCGCAGGTCCTCGACCATCGCCTCCTTGAGCTGGCGGCTCTGGGTAGCGTTGTCCTGCGAGGTTTTCAGCAACGAGGACAAGTATTCCTCGCCGACGCCCGTCTTGAACAGGCCGTCCAGCGTCGTCGCCAGCTCGAGCACCCATTTGGCGCAGGACGAGTACAGCCACTTCTCGGTGATGGTCACCAGGATGGCGGAGGTGATGGCCACGCCGGAGAACATGAATGCGTCGCGGACATGCCCGAAGAGCTCTCCCAGGCCGCGCCGCAGATCCGCGGAGTCCGTCAGGCTTGGATCGAAATGGATGAGCCCCTGGATCAGTCCGAAGAAGGTGCCGATGATGCCGAAGCCGGTGAGGATGCCAGGCAGATGCTTGAAGTACTCCGAGCCAATCCAGGGATCGACCACGGTGTCGAGATTGAAGAAGGCTTCGGCCGGCTGGGTGGCCCGGATCACCGGGGCGGTGTGCTCGCCGACAATGGCGAGCTGCGTGTGCAGAGACTCCTCGTATTCGCGCCATGCCCGCGCGAGACGGGTGTCCTCGAAGAGCGCATCGAGCCGCGGCTTGATCGTGGTGGGGTCGCGCGATCCCAGGGAGCTGATCCCCGTCACGAGAGCGATCAGCCGGGCGCGGATCCTGAGGCCGCGAAGAATGTACTGAAGCAGGAAATGCGCCAGCAATACGGCCCCGACCAGAGCCAGAATGGATACGAGCGGGTTTGCCTGCAGGTACTCGAGCAGCTTCGACATGGGCGGTGCGAGCTCAAGGCGAATGTGGGGGGCGCGGGGGCTACGTGACCCCCCGACGCCGGGGCTTCGCTTCGATCCTGAAGCCTACCACGCCCGAGGCGACTGTCTGCCGTGCGGCCGCCGTATTGGACCGCCCGCGCGATATTCGGCAGTATCGACCGCAAGCACGATCGGTGCAGCACCGCGTCGCGCTTCCGATGTAGCCGCCGCCAAGTTGCCGGGCAGCCGCCGCCAGGTTGCCGGGTCGCCTGCGTTGAAGGAGCGAGTCCTGATGTTCCGCGTCGCTTTGGTCCCTGTTGCCCTCGCCTGTTTCGCTACCGCCGCAACCTGTGACGTGGCCGCCTCGCAGTCCCCATCCCCGCAGTCCCCGTCCCCGCAATCCCCATCCCCACAGTCCCCATCCGCGCAGGCATCGCCCTCGATCCTGGGTTTTTCCCCCGCACATTTGGCGCAGGAACACGCCCGTGAAACACTGTTTCAGTCCCTGCCGTCAGCGGACCAGGCGCGCGCCTGGCATCGGCAATTCACCGCCGAGCCGCATCCGGCCGCCTCTGCGCGCAACAATGCCTTGGCCAAAGTCATCGCCCAGGCGTGGCGCAAGCAGGGCTGGGAAAAGGTCACCTTGCGCCGCTACGACGTACTGCATTCGAGTCCGCGTTCAGTGACGCTGGAGATGACGAAGCCGGTGCACTTCGTGGCCTCGCTGCGCGAGGATCCGTACGACGTGGACCCGGACACGAAAAATCCCCACATCGACTCCGCGTATTTCGGTTACTCCGCCTCGGGAGACGTGCAGGCGCCGCTCGTGTACGCCCACAGCGGCAACCCGGACGACTATGCGCTGCTGCGCAAGCACGGAATCAGCGTCAAGGGGAAGATCGTCATCGTCCGCTATTCCAATCCCTACAGCTATCGCGGTTTCAAGGCTCTGACGGCCGAGCGCGAAGGCGTCGCCGCGTTGCTGATCTACTCGGATCCGATCGATGACGGTGCCGGGCGCGGCAAGGTCTTTCCCGACGGACCGTGGGGACCGGCAAGCCACATCCAGCACGGCGCGATCACCTATGACTACATCGTTCCCGGAGATCCGACGACCCCGGGATGGCCGTCGATTCCCGGCGCCAAGCGGATCGCCCCGTCAAAGGCCCGCTCGCTGCCCAAACTTGTGTCACTCCCCCTGTCCTGGCGCGATGCGCAACCTTTGCTCGAGCACATGGACGGAGAGGCGGTGCCCGCCGAATGGCGCGGTGGCTTACCCATTACCTACCGCTTCTCCGGTGCCGTCACCGTGCACGTCCATGTCGACATGGACACGAGCATCAAGCCTTACACCGTCGTCGAGGCGCGCATCCGGGGCAGCGAGCTGCCGGATGAGTGGGTGCTGGTGGGCAACCATCGCGATGCATGGGTGTTCGGCGGAGTCGATCCCGTCAGCGGCACCGCTGCGATGCTCGAACTGACCCGCTCTCTCGGCGCGCTCAAGCAGCGCGGCATGCGGCCGCGACGCACGCTGGTGGCCTGCAGCTGGGATGGCGAGGAATATGCGCTCACCGGATCAACCGAATGGGGCGAGCAATTTGCTCCGGATCTCAAGCAGAAGCTCGTCGCCTATCTCAACGTGGATGAAGCGGTTGCCGGCGCTGCGACCACTGCGGGGCCGGACGGACTGAAGTTCGACGCCTCAGCGGTGGCATCGCTTGCTCCGATGCTGGTCGAAGCTTCGAAAGAAGTGCGCGCGCCGTCCGGCAAGACGCTTTACCAGGCCTGGCGCGCGACCGCGATGCAGGGCAAATCCATGCAGGCACCGCCGCCGGATGCCGCGCTGGTCGAAACGCGCATCGGCAGTGGCTCGGACCATACGGTGTTCCTCAATCACCTGGGTCGCCCCGTCATGAATCTTGGGTTCACGGGTGATTACGGCGTCTATCACTCCGCGTACGACGATCATTACTGGATGACGCATATCGGGGATCCGGACTTCGCCTATCACCTGGCGCTGACGCGGATCTGGGGCCTCGTGACGCTGCGGCTGGCCAACGCCGACGTGCTGCCGTTCGATTTCGCTGCCAATGCGGCCGCGCTGCGCGTGTTCGTCGGTGAGCTGGAACAAAAGAACCACATCCCACCGGCGCAGCTCTCCTTGCAGTCGCTGCGCGCGCACATCGATGAGTTCGAGCGAGCGGGGCAGGCGTTGCGCGATCTGACGCTCGGTGAGCTGCGTGCGGGCACGGCCCGACCCAAGCAGATCCGCCGCCTCAATGCATCGCTCATGCAGGTGGAGTCGAATTGGCTCAATCCTGCGGGCATCCCCGGGCGGCCCTGGTTTCAGCACGTGCTCTATGCCGCGCGCTACACCTACGCGCACTTGGAGTTCCCCGGCCTAACCGAGGCGGTGGAAGCGGCCAACTGGCAGGTTGCGAACGAGCAGAAGGCCATCATCGAGGCGGCGCTTACCCGCAACACGCAGTTGCTGCAAGCCGCTGCCGTGGCTTGGCGTCAGCCGGCCGGTGCGGCACGCCAGACCTCAGGGCGTTGAGCTGCGCGGTGGCGCTGCGCCGGCCGGTGATGCTGCGCTGACCGATGATGATGTGCTGACCGGTGATGATGCGCTGCCCGGCGGCGCTGCGCCGTTCGCCGCCTGGTAGCCGGGGCCGTGCAGCACCTGTCCGGGCAGCGCCTGGGTCGGTTTTCCCGCAGCGATGACGGGCACCCCGTTGACCAACACGTACTGCATGCCGACGGCCAGCTGATTGGGATTTGCGAATGTCGCGGTATCGTGGATGCGCTGCGGGTCGAAGATCGCGATGTCCGCCCACATGCCCTGTTTGAGGACACCGCGGTCGCTGAGGCCCATGCGCTGCGCGGGGAGCGCGGTGAACTTGCGAATCGCATCGGCAAGCCCCAGGCGGTGCTCTTCGCGCACGTACTTGCGCAATATCCGCGGGAACGTACCGTACGCACGCGGATGCGGATGCTCCTGGCCGAGCAGACCCGTCGGCGCCGTCCCTTCCGAATCGTTATCGATCGAGACCCAGGGCTGCTCCAGCGCCAGCGTCACATCCGGCTGCGCCATGCCGAATACGGCGACCGCGGTATAGGCCTTGTCCTCGATCAGGATATCGAGCAGCGCATCGATGGGATCCTGATGCCGCTCGGCAGCCGCCTCGGCGAGGGTTTTCCCCTGCAGGGAGCGCAGCGCGGGATTCTGCACCACGCAGATGAGCACGGCCTGCGGACCGGGGATCGCGAGCCACTCGTTGTCCCAGCCGGATGACTTGCTCGTCATGTCGTGACGGATGCGCGCGCGCGTGGCCGGATCCTTCATGCGCTCGATCAGCCTGGCATCGCCCCCGTCATGCGCCCATGGCGGCACGAAAGCCGAGAAATCGTTGAACCATGCCGTGTAAGCATAGGTGTCCGCCGTGATATCGACCCCGCTCGCCCGGGCGCTGTCGATCTTGGCAACGATGGCCGGCATTTTCCCCCAGTTGGCGCGGCCGGCCGCCTTCAGATGCCAGATTTCGACCGGGACATGTGCCTCGCGTCCGATGCGGATCGACTCATCGAGCGCTGCCATCACGCCTTCCTGCTCCGAGCGCATGTGCGTCGCGTAGATGCCCCCGAATCGGCCCGCCTCGGCAGCAAGCGCGATCAGTTCCTGCGTGCTCGCGTAGGGGGCGGGCGCATATTGCAGGGCGGAGGAGAGGCCGAACGCGCCGTCGCGCATGGCATCGGCGACGAGTGCCTGCATGCGGCCGAGCTCCTCGGGGGAAGGGGCGCGATCATCGTCCCCGAGCACCATGCGCCGCACCGATGTGGCACCGACATACGTGGCCAGATTGATGCCCAGTCCCTGGTGCTGCAGCCGGGCGAAGTACTCACGCAACGTGCGCCAGTTGGGGCGGATGTGCAGATGCTCGTAGCGGGTGCTGTCGGCCGCGATCATGCGATCATCGATCGGAGCGACCGAATTACCCTCACCGGTCACCTCGGTCGTGATGCCCTGAAAGATCTTCGAGGGCACGTGCGGCTCGACGAGTAGGGTCAGCTCCGACTGGCCGAGCATGTCGATGAAGCCGGGCGTCACCAGCAGGCCCTGGGCATCGATGGTGGTTTGCGCGGCAGCCTGGAGATGGCGGCCGATCGCAGCGATCCGTCCCTTGCGGATTCCGACATCTGCCGTATACCAGGGCGAACCCGTGCCGTCCATGATCCGGCCGTGACGGATCAGCACATCGAACTGTGGCGCCGCTGCGGAAGCCACGGCGGTAACGGCGAGCGCAAAGCAGGCAATGATGTGTTTCACGCGACCCGACTCCTGACGCAGACCTGGGCATTGCACACGGCCTGGAATCTCCGTCCACACCCGTGGTGCGCGCGTCCCATCCATGCCTTCAGGGCGCGCAACACTGTATAAGACGGTCCGCCGAGGCCGGTGCGCTGAATGTTTCGCACGCAATGCTACAGGCGTGGCAGGGACGGGGTTAAGATTTCGGCGTGCGACGTGCGGTGACGTATGCTGCGCGAAACCCAACCGGCTGCGAGGGTGAGTCAAGTGTCGAGCGAGCAAGCAACCATCCGACAACTGTTTCTGTCACTGGACACGCCGGTGACCTGCCCGAAGTGCACATCCCGCTTCAGTCTGCAGGCGGGGTTTGCCCGACAGGCGCTCGAGCAGCTCGAGCATTGTGCGCAAGGTGCACTCGAGAGTGTCCGGGCGGCCGAGCGCGTCGAGACCAGCCGGCAGGCCCAGCAGCTCGCGGCGCAGCGCGACAAGGGCCTGCGTAGCGAGAACGCCCAGTTGCAGCAGCTGCTGAAAGAGCAGGCCGATGCGCATGGCAGGGCTCTGAAGGAAGTGCGCACGCTGGCCGAGCAGTCCATGACCCCGCAGCTCGAGTTGCTGCGCGGCCAGCTGCGCGAATCCCAGGCGAAGCTCGATTCCATTGCCCAGCGCGAGGCGGCCCTGAACGCCCGCGAACAGGAGATGGAGCTGCGCGTCGCGCGCGCGGCCGAGACGAAGGCACGCGAGCTGTTCGCGGACGACCGCGCGGCGCTGGAGCACCAGCTGGCGCGCAAGAGTGAGTTGATTGCGGAGTTGCGCTCGAGCGAGCTGGCGCTGCGTCACGCGAAATCCGCCCTGGAGGACCGGGAGGCGGCGATGCAGGTCGAGATCGCGCGCCAGCTCGATGCCGGGCGCGCAGAGCTCGAAATGCGGGTGCGCGCACAGGAGCGCGAGTGCGCCGAGCTGCAACAGGCCGACCTGCAGAAACGACTCGATGACATGCATGCGCAGCTCGCCGAGGCGCAGCGCAAGGGACAGCAGGGCTCGCAGCAATTGCAGGGTGAGGTGCTCGAGCTGACACTGCAGAGCAGGCTCGAGCGGGCGTTTCCACTGGATGAGATCGATGAGGTGAAGAAGGGCGCGCGCGGCGGCGATGTCATCCAGCGCGTCACCACCCGCTCCGGGCAGCTCGCTGGCATCCTGCTGTGGGAGGCCAAGCGGGCCAGGGACTGGAGTCCGCAATGGGTGGCGAAGCTCAAGGAGGACATGCGCGGCTGCGCGGCCGATATGGGCATCCTCGTGATCACCGGCACGGCCCTTCCGAGGGAATGGCAAGCGGGCCAGCTGTTCGGTCTGTACGAGGATGTCTGGATCAGCTCCTGGACGACCGCGTTGCAGCTGGCAGCCGTTCTGCGGGCGAGCCTGCTCGATCTGCACAAGCAGCGCCTGGTCGCAAGCGGCAAAGGCGAGAAGATGGAGGCGGTGTACGACTATCTGACTTCCGCGCAATTTGGCCAGAAACTCAAGGCCGTGTACGGCGCCTTCCACCGGATGCGCCAGGAGCTCGAATCCGAGAAGAGCCAGACGCTGCAACGCTGGGCGCGTCGTGAGAAGCAGCTGCAAAGCGGCGTCGCGGAGCTGCTTGGCGTGGCCGGCGACATCCAGGGACTGGCCCAGCAGGATCTGCCGTTGCTGGACATCGACCCGGGAGCAGATGCCCAGGAGACACAGCCCAGCGCTTCCGACGCGCAGCTCGGGTTGCGAATCGGGGCGCCGCTGCGCTAAGACCCCCCTGGATGCGAATGCTTCGGGCTGGTGCCGAGACGTCCCGCGAGACTCGCCACGGTCACGATCAGCTCGCCGGCATCGACCGGTTTGGCCAGATGGATCTGGTAGCCGGCGAGCAACGCCCGCGTGCGGTCCTCCAGTCGCGACAGGGCCGTCAGAGCCAGCGCTGGTATGGCGCCGGCGCCTTCTCCCAACATCCGCACCTTGCGGATGAGCTCATAGCCGTCTTCGCCGGGCATCTCGATATCGCTGATGAGCACATCGGGGCGGCTGTGCTCGACGGCATGCAGCGCTTCGGCTGCCGACGAAGCCGCTAGCACCTGCGCTCCCTGACCACTCAATACCTGACACAGCAACTCCCGCGCGTCACGGTCATCGTCGGCGAGCAGCACGGTGATGCCCGACAGACTCACATGCGGATCCGGCGGGGGTTGCGCGAGCACGGCGGTCTGCGCGGCGGCCTGTGCAGCGCCGTCCTGCCGCTGCACTGTCAGCACCGGTAGTTGCACGGTGAAAGTCGAGCCCTGCCCGAGGCCCTCGCTGTGTGCCTGGATCGTTCCGCCATGCATCTCGACGAGGTGCTTGACGATCGACAGTCCCAATCCCAGGCCGCGCGTCTCGCGCGTGCCCACCGAGTCCGATTGGCGAAACCGCTCGAACACGTGATCGATGAGCTTCGCATCCATGCCTTGACCTGTGTCAATGGTCCGCACCTCGATGTGGGAATCCACCCGCTGCATCACCACGCGCAGCAAGCCATCAGCCGGGGTGAACTTCACCGCATTGCTGAACAGATTCCAGAATACCTGTTGCAATCTGCCCGGGTCGCCCGAGACGATGACGGCGGGATCCAGCACCTTCTGCAGGCGCAGATGCCGGGCCTCGGCGGCCGGCCGGGCGCTCTCCAGCGCCGCCTCGATCACCTCGGCGAGGTGCACTCGCTGTACGTTGAGGCGCAACTTTCCGGAGGCGATCCGGCTCATGTCGAGCAGATCATCGACGAGGCGCGTCTGCAACCGGGTGTTGCGCTCGATGACGCCCAGGCCGTGCTCGATTTCCGGGTTGCCCGCCATCTTGCGCTGCAGGATCTGGGTCCAGCCGAGGATCGCGCTCAGCGGGGTTCGCAGCTCGTGCGACACCAGCGCCAGGATATCGTCCTTGGCGCGGCTGGCCCGTTCGGCCTCTTCGCGCAAGTCCCGCTCGGCGAGATTTGCCTGTTCGGCGCTGCGCCTTGCCGCCAGCAGCTCCCGCTCATACTGACGCCGGTCAGTCGCATCGAACACCGTGATGCGCAGCAACACCGCTCGGCCTGCCGCATCTTTCTTCTGCATGCAGTTCAGGATGACCGGCAGCACGGTACCGTCCGCCCGCCGCACATCGAATGCAATCTCGCTCACGAACCCCTGCATCTGCAGCAGCGGCGCGACATGCGTCTCGAAATAGATCCGCCCCGGTATCGTCAGCAGCTGCTGGAATGTTCTGCCGCCAAGCAGGGCATCACGCTCATAGGCCGTCCAGGTCAGAAACGTCCGGTTCACCTTGACGAGCGTTCCGTTGGGCAGCGCCTGCAGATAACCGCATGGGGCCTGCTCGAACAGCTCCTCCGTACTGTCCTGTGGGAGCGAGGTGTCTATTGGCAACGGGTTGCGCCGCGTGCCAGGTTTGAATCCACGAACTTCCGGATCGCAGCGCTGGTCGCCTCGGGATGGCTCAGATGCGGACAATGCCCTTCGGCATCGAGTACGACCAGGTCGCTGGCGGGAATATGGCGATGCACGTACTCGCCCACCGGCCGTGGCGCGATGACGTCCTGCGCGCACTGCAGGATGAGGCACGGTGTGCGCACGCTTTGCAGGTCGGCGCGATTGTCGGACAGGAACGTCACGCGGGCGAAGTGTTTGGCAATCTCGGGATCCGTGCGGCAGAAGCTGTTGGCCAGCTCGGCAGCCAGCTCCGGACGATCCGCATTTCCCATGATCACCGGCGCCATCGTGCTCGACCAACCCAGATGGTTGGCGTCCAGGAAGTCGAGCAGTCCGTGGATATCCTCGCGTGTGAATCCCCCAACATATTCACCGTCATTCACATAGCAGGGTGAGGGGCCGATGAGCACGAGCGAGCCGAAGCGTGTCGGGTCGGTGCGGGCCGCGAGAATTCCGATCATCGAGCTGACGGAGTGGCCGACGAAGACGGCATCATGTACCTCGAGCGAGGCGCAGACATCCAGAAGGTCATTCGCGTATCCCTGCAGCGTCGCATAGCGTACGCGGTCGAAGGCGGACACGTCGGATTGTCCATGGCCAACGTAATCGAACAGCACGATGCGAAAGTCCCGCTCGAACTCCGGAACGATGGACCGCCACATGTTCTGATCGCATCCGTAGCCGTGCGCCATGACCATCGTGCGTGGGCCATCTCCCAGAACGCGAACGTTGTGGCGGTGGTGAATGTTCAAGGCTCAGTGCTGCGTGGCTTATGGAACGGCGGCGCCGGCGATCACCCGCTCAAGGGCATCCAGATCCACGGGCTTTCATCATGTGGGCATCGAAGCCCGCCGCCTGGGTGCGCTGAATATCCTCGGCCTGCCCATAGCCGGTCAAGGCGATGAGTCGGACCGGCGCGCCGGCATCGCGGTGTACACGGCACGACCGTCGTGTCCGCGCCAGGGCATCCAACCGTTGCGCTGAAGGTAACGATGCGCCCGCCTCCCGCGCCCCCGCCTGCCGCGGGGCGTTGCTGCACCGTCACCGGACCGAGGTGGCTTTCGAGCGCGAACGCAGCAGCCGTACCCACATCCCGACGAAGGTGAGTACCCAGACCAGCAGCGCTATCCAGAACAGCGTCTTCGGGATCCGGTCCAGAAACCACAGCCGCGCGGCGGTCGCGTAGTCATGCGTCGCCACCACATACATCCCGAGCGGAAAGACCGCCGACCACAGGCCCACGTCATAGCCGTGGGGTCCACGCTGCATCTCTTTCCAGATGAACAGGATCACGAGCAGTGGAATCCAGAACGTGCTGGTGGCCCAGAGCAACACGGTGAAGGGGGCGACGAATCCCAACAGCGGCGCCAGCTCGCCGCTTGCCGGCAGTGACATGAGCTGCGCGCCCGCAAGGGTAGCGATCGCAACCGCTCCCATATTGATCCACCATGATGCGCCCATCTCCGCGGGGTACATCGGGCGAAATACCCAGCGGAAGAATATCAGCGCCGATAGCAGCACATACAGCATCGATCCGAGCAGATAGAAAGCCAGCGAGGCAAACACCAGCGGTGGCGGCGTGGCGATCCGCTGCGCGAGCAAACTGCTCAACACCGAGAGCGATTCGGTGGCCACGACCAGCAGCAGCCATGCGCCGTTCAAACCGTGCTCGAGATCCGGCTTGGTGATGCCGACGGTCACGGCACTGAGGAAACCATATACCAGCACACACCAGAGGCCGACGCTGAACCAGAACAACACGGGCAACAGCTCGGTGGCGATGCCGAAGGCGTCGAACTCGCTGCCCAGCACGCCATTTGCAGCGACGATGGTGAGGAAGGTCGGCCCACGATCGTGGCTGGTGAAATCCTCGATCACCGCGCGCGGAAAGCGCACGATCCGTACCAGCAGGATCAGCCATATCGCCCCATAGCCCACCAGCGAGATCGCGAACAGGGGCCAGGACACCACTGGGTAGCGCAGCAGATGCGCGGCCACCGCAACGATCCCCGTTCCCATGACCACAGCGAAATTGCCCGGGAAGAAGTCCCTGAGCCAGGCCGGGCCGGCGTTGAGCGCCGCTGCATGATCGTCACGTGGCATCGCCCGGACCGTTAACGGAATCGTCGCGCGGTGGTTGACTGATATGCCGCGGGCGATACTTGTGCGCATGCCGCTCGGTCGTGGTCCAGGCCACGACATCCCAGGCGTTGTGAATTCCAATGGACAGCAGCAGCACGGTAATTGCGCCCACCACGTACAGGGAGGTGGACGGATAACCACGCAGCAGCAGCGCGCCCGCCAGCAGGCCCAGATACGCGAACGTCGGCAGGATCGCGTTCCAGATCCAATCCGTGATGAATGGCTTGTAGTCGGCGAGGATTTCCAGCATCCAGCGGATGACTCTGACGCAATACACGACACCCAACGCACCGGTCACCGCAAGACAGATCGCAAGGCTCGAGGCGGTCTGCCCGGGTACGCTGAGCAAGACGGATAGCCACAGTGCCGAACAGAAATGCACCGCGATCGGCGTGATGAAGGCGCGCAGTCCCCGCAATCGGCTCTCTGGCGTGCGCGCGAGGTTGCTGGCGTCGCTGGAGGAGATCGTGATGACGATGAAGGTGAGACCCGTCAGGGCGGCTGCCGACGAGCCGACGATGACATAGAAGTTCTCCCACCCGTGCAGAGCCAGCGATTCGCCAAGTGTCACAGCCGACATGCAAGCGGATTCCGTGTGAAGCGCCTCGTCGCGACAGGCGCGTTGCGCATTTTGCGCTTAATGCGCCGTTGTCGCTGGCTCATCGGCGGCCTTTATGCGCGGCAGTTGGCGTGTCCCCGGATCGTTGATCAGATGTAACACGCGCGAAAACAGATGGTCGCGCGAGTCGGCGCGGCCGATATGGATGACGCCGGTGTGCTGAAAATCCTTGGCCAACACATCGACGATGCGCTCTCGCGTTTTGCCATAAAGCGAATCGAGCACTTCGTCGATGACCACCCAGGCGGGTGCCTGCAGCACGAGGCGCGCAAAGGCGACACCGTGCTGCTCATCCTCACTCAAATCCCGCTCCCAACTTCGCGATTGGTCCAACAGCGGCTCGAGCCGTCCCAGGTCGAGCCGGCGCAATGCTGCGGTGAACGCCGAAGGCTCAAAGCTGGCGACGTTCCTTGGATAGGCCAGCACCTCGCGCAGCGTGCCGGGGGGCAGATAGCTCCTGCGTGGCATATAGAAAATCTCTCCGGCCTTGGGCCGGGTAATCTGCCCTGCGCCCCATGGCCACAGCCCGGCTAGCGTGCGGAACAGCAACGTCTTGCCGATTCCGGGCTCATCGGCAACGATGAGGACATGCTCGCCGGCTTTGATCTGCGCTTTGGGTTTTTTGAGCATCGTACAGCCGGCGGGCGAGGCGATCTCGAGATGATCCACCGTGATCTTGTCCGGTTCGCCTTCCACGAAGTCGATGCGACTTTGCTCGTGATGTAGCGCAGGGGTGCTCATCACGGCGTGGCGAAAGCTGGCAACACGCAGCAGCGTCGCCCGCCAATCGGCGATGGTGCTGAAATTGTCGACAAACCAGCGTAGCGACGATTGCGCCTGGGTGAAGGCGCCGGCCGCCATCATCAGCCCGCCAAAGGACAGCGTCCCTGCGAAATACAAGGGCGCCGCGGCAAGGATCGGCGCGACGAGTGTGAACCAGCCATAGCCGGCGGTAATCCATGTGAGATTGGTCAGGCCCGAGACGAGGCGACGCAGGGCAAGCAGTACGGCATCAAGATCGATCGCAATGCGTCGTTCCTCATCCGCTTCACCGGCCGCAAGCGTAATGGCATCGATATGCTCGTTGACGCGTACGAGTGAAAAGCGTAGCGCGGCTTCACGCGCATAGCGCTCTGCGTTGCGCTTGACGAGTCCGCGACCGACCCAATAGCTCAGCAGCGAGGCAGAGCCCGCGTACAGGACCGCAATCCACACCATATAGCCGGGGATCGCCAGCTGCCGCCCCTCGATGTGCAACGCGAAGTGACCCGAGAGCATCCACAGCACGTTCACGAAAGCGATCAGCAGGATGGAGGATTGCAGCAGGTCCACGCCCAGCTCGACCGACAGTTCGGTGAGGTGGCGTGCGTCCTCGTGCATGCGTTGGTCCGGGTTGACGCCGATTGGCCCGGCATGCGCCAGTCGGAACGCACAGCGCGGCTGCAGCCAGTCATGCACGAGGTCGCGGACCAGACCCTCGCGCAGCTTGAGCTTGAGCATCTCGCCTAGCCATTTCTGTGCCACATTGAGCACGAGGAGCGTTCCGGCGATGAGGGCGAACACCCCGAGCTGGACGAGAAATTCCGCAAATTCCCGGTGCGCCAGCGCGTCATAGAAGGGCTTGTTCCAGCGGTTGAGTCGAATCTGACCATAGGCGGTGGCGATCACCACCAACACGATGAGCGTGCCCAGTAGAAACAACCTGTTACGCACCGCTGAGGCCAGCAGGGCTCGGGCCATCATGGCGAGTTGCGGCCTGAGCCCCGAGTTCGCCGGCGGCTCTCCGGTCGCTGTGGCGCTGCCGATTTTTTCCGAATGATCTGAATGATCTGACATCGTGCGAAGCCTCCGGACGGCGTGCAGTCTGGGCGACACCTTGTCACTAAAATCGACACCGGAAAACCACTGCGTTGCGCCTAAGGCAACGAAGCGTCCCGGCAATGTCATTGCAAGAGGCGTTCTCGGGCCGGAACATCCGCTGCAAGAGTGCCGGATCCTTTGCAGGTGTCGCCTTCTCGCCACAATGTGGCACCGCATGGGCGGCCGCCCTTCTGCCTGCCTGCCGGGAGAGCGCGCGTGAAACTGCGACGATCCGTTTTGGCCGCGACGTTGGCTCTGATCACTGCATTTGTGGCGCAGGGATTCCAGCCTGCCGCGGCGGCCGCGCACCACTCGCCGCAGGCCAATCCCGATCCGCTGGTCGCAATGTTCATCTGGTGGAACGCGGCTTACCGGCAGAAAGACGGCTTCACTGCGCAGGCTTTCTCACGCTACTTCACGCCCGATGCCGTGATGCGCATCAATGGCAAGGATCGCTGCGTGGGGCTCGAGGATCTGGCGCGGCATTTCCGCGAGATCCAGGCTCGCACCGAGATGGTCGTCATCGATCTGCCGTTCATCGATGAGTTCAGCTCCGCGACCGGTGACCGCATCTTCACGCATCACTTCGTCCGCGCGCGCGAGCACGGCGCGGACAGCCGTGAGCGGGTCATGGGCTATGCCGCCATTCGTGACGGCAAGATCTCTCTGATCAATTTCCTGAGCGTACCCGACCCATTGCCGAAAACTGCGGCGGCGGCGCAATCCCCAATCCCGCCGAAGGCCGGTCGCGGGAAATAAATAAACCATTTTGCGTGTGTGATCAGGGAGAACACTATGAGACAGTCCGATGGGTTGCGCCTGCGCAGCTGGGTGCGACTGCTGCTGTGCGGGACGGCCACACTGGCTACTGCGGGATTCGCCGCGCCGGTTCTTGCCGCCGACGAGACCGCCGCTGCACTGGAAGAGGTCACCGTCACCGCCGAGCGCCGCGAGGAGAATGCCCGTGACGTCCCCATCAGCCTGACGGTCTTCACTGCGACCGACATCGAGCAGCAGAATTTCCAGGGCGTGCAAAGCTACTTCGACCAGACGCCGAACGTCAGCTTCACTACCGAGGGAACGCGCGACCGCAAGGAGCTCTCGCTGCGTGGCATCAGCGACCAGCTCTCGCCGGACAACAACATCCGCGAGGGCAGTTTCGGCTTTTACATCGACGACTTCAATGTCGCCCAGGGCACGTCGAACCCCGAAATCGTCGATATCGACCGCATCGAGCTGCTACGCGGACCGCAGGGCACGTACTTCGGCCGCAACTCCGTCGGTGGCGCAATCAACATCACGACCAAGCAGCCGACGAACGACTTCTATGCGGAGGCCAGCGCCCAGTATTCGAGCTTCGACACGCTCGACACGCACGCCATCGTCAACCTGCCGCTGATCGATGACCTGCTCGCAGTGCGCGTCGTCGGACGTGACGAGACCAGCAATGGCAACATCCGCAACATCAACCTGATCGGTGGCGGCAACGACAGCAAATACACCTATGGCAAGATCATCGTCCGGCTGACCCCCAACGACCGGCTGACGATCGATACTACCGGTACCGCCACGGCCGAGACGGTCGGTATGCGTAACGGCGTGCCCTCCGGTGTGCTCGGGGATTTCTCCGCCAGCGTGCTCTACAGCGGCCCGCCGTACAACGGCAACGCCATCCCCGATGGCGTCGGCTTCTATCCGAACAACGTGAGCCGGGTCAATTTCAACCGTCCGCAGGACGATGGCTCGCACTTCAACTACGTGTCCAACCGGATCAAGTACCACGCGGATGCATTCGACGTGACGAACGTCGTCGGCTATCTGTACTCGAACGAATTCGAGGGGGGTGACATCGACGGTTCGAGCCTGGATTTCTTCTACGAGCAGGAGTCGATCAAACGCACTTCGCTGAGCGAGGAACTGCGGATTCAGTCCGTTGCAGGGCATGCGGTCGACTGGACGGGCGGCGTGTATTTCGGGCACGACAGCGGCCACGTGACGCAGTACACCTTCGCCGGCGCCGATGGCGCCTTGCTCTTCGGCGTGCCGAACGGCTTCGAGCTCACCTCCTCGCTGGGGGATTCCGCGGATGTCAGCGTGGCCGGCTTCGGGGAGGGCGTATGGCACATCGATCCGAAACTGAATCTGACGGTCGGCGCCCGCTACACCCACGAGCGGGTGGAAAACGACGCTTACAACACCTCGGGCCCGCTTACGCTCAACTACGTGAATGGCGGCGCTTCTTTCAACAATTTCTCCCCACGCGTGTCGCTGCTGTATCTCGCCACCGATCAGGTGAACGTGTACGGCACGATCTCACGGGGCTTCAAGGCCGGCGGCATCGAGGCACAACCGACCGCCAGCGGCGGCAACCAGGTGTATAAGCCCGAGACGCTGACCAACTACGAGCTGGGATTGAAGAGCGAGTCGGCCGACAAGCGGCTGCGTCTGGATGCGGATCTGTTCTACATGGACTGGAAGGACATCCAGGCCGATTATTCGATCGGACAGCAAGCCCCTGGCAACAGTGGCGTGTTCTTCATCACGGGTATCGCCAATGCGGCCTCTGCGCGCAGCTACGGCTTCGAGACCGAAGCGACGGCGCTGGTCACGTCGGCACTCACCGTGGGTGCCGGGGCAGGTTACGATCGCGCCTACTACGTCAGCTACCCCGATGCCGAGACGGGTCTGGGAACCCAGGCGAGTCTGAGTGGCGCCCCATTACCAAACGCGCCGAAGTGGACGCTGCATGCGGACAGCGAATACACCCAGAAGCTGCCGAACGATGCTTCCGGCTTCCTGCGGCTCGAGTGGTACTACAAGGGTGGCATCATTCCCGACCAGAATTCCGAGTTCCACAGCGGTTTTCCCTGGGATGTGCCGTCGTACAACATCTGGAACGTGCGCGCGGGATACACGCGCGGCAACTGGAGCGTCACGGCCTTCGCGGAAAACTTTCTCAATACGAAGTACTACACCAACGCATACGAGAAGGCATTCGTGACGGGCATGTTCATCGAGCCCGGCTATCGCAGCTTCGGTATTCGTCTCACCGTGCGGACGAACTGAGCGCATGCGCGCCGGAGGGCCGGCAGGACGGCGCAGCGGCACCCGGCGCGCTGCCGTCAATGGCTTCCGGTGCGCTGCCGTGTTGCTGGCAGCCAGCTGCGCGGGGTCGGCCTACGCGGCGCAATCGCCGGGGTTCGCCGCCTTCCTGCAATCGGTCTACGAGCAGGACCTCGCCGACAGCCCGCAACTGGCCACCGAAGTGGGCTCGAGCGCCGGCAACGACCGCTGGGACGATAGGTCCGAGGCGGCCCAGGCAGTGCGTGCCGCCAGCGTGCGTGCCCGTCTCGAGCAGGCCAGGAGTCGGTTCGCCCACGCGCAACTCGACCCGGCCGGCGAGCTGCAATACCGGGTGTTCCTCGATGAGCAGCGGCTGCTGCTCGCGCGTTATCGCTGGCGCGATCACTTCTATGCCCTGAATCAGATCGTCGGCCTGCACATCGACGTGCCGGGCCTGCTCGCGCAGCAGCCGCTGCGGAACGAGCCGGACGCGAATGCCTACATCCGGCGCATCCGCGCGGTGCGGCCTGCCTTCCGCCAGCTCGTGCAGCACATGCAGGCACAGGCTGCACGGGGCATTTTCATTCCGAAAAGCGTCTATCCGCTTCTCATCGAGGAGGCGCGCAACGTCATCTCCGGTGCGCCGCACGAAGCCGGTCCCGACAGTCCGATCCTTGCTGATTTCACTCGTAGGATTGCATTGCTGGGGATCGCCGCTGAGCGCAAGCAGCACCTGATCGCGGCAGCACGCACGGCGCTGCGCGCGGACCTGCAGCCCGCATATCAGCAATTGATCGCCGTCCTGCAGGACGAGCAGCAGCGCACGCCGATCGATGGCGGGGTGTGGCAGCTGCCCGATGGGGATGCGTTCTATGCGTTTCTTGTGCGGCAATTCACCACGACCGACTTGACGCCCGCGCAGATCCACGCCATGGGCCTGTCCGAAATGACGCGCGTTCAGGCCGAGATCGCCGCACTCATGAGTCGGATCGGCTTCAAGGGCAGCGTGCGCGAGTTCATGGCGCACGTGAAAGCCGACCCGCATAACTTCGTCAGCAACGATGCGGCGGGACGTGAGGCCTTCCTCGCACGCGCCCGCGCGATCGTGGCGGCGATGGCTGGCAAAGTGACGCAAGCCTTCTATGCACCGGCCCCGCTCCCCCTGCGGATCGAGCGCACGCCGCTCTACAAGGAAGCCTCCTCGCCGCCCGGCTTTTACGAATCAGGATCGGCCGACGGCAGCCGCCCAGGGACGGTCTACCTGAACCTGGCGAACATGCAGGTGATGCCGCTGAACGAGCTGGAGGACCTGCTCTACCACGAGGGCATCCCCGGCCACCACATGCAGATCGCAACGATCCTCGCGGATCCGACGATCCCCAAGCTGCGCAAAGTGAGCGAGTGGTGGCAGGACAGCGCCTTCGTCGAGGGCTGGGGGTTGTACGCGGAGCGGCTCGGGAAGGATCTGGGTTTCTACCGTGATCCCTACTCGGAGTTCGGGCTGCTCTCGGGCGAGCTGTGGCGCGCGAGCCGGCTGGTCGTGGACAGCGGGCTGCATTACAAGCGCTGGACGCGTGCCCAGGCGATTCAGTACCTGGACGACAACACGCCCAGTCCGCACGCGAGCAATGTTCGCGCGGTCGATCGCTATCTGGCGGTCCCGGGCCAGGCGACCTCCTTCACGGTCGGCATGCATCAGTTCGTCGCCGAGCGCGAGCGCGCCCGCCAGGCACTCGGCCCACGGTTCGATCTGCGCGAGTACCATCGGATCGCCTTGGATAGTGGCTACATCCCGTTATGGGCGCTGCACGACAAGGTGAGCGCCTGGATCAAGTCCGCACCGGTCACGGGCAGGCAGCCGGCCTTCGCGCGCTTGCTGGAGGATTATTGGCAGGACTATCTGCGGTTGAATCCGCTCGCCGCGCTCTCCGAAGGCGACACCCGCTACGAGTCCGAATTCGATGATTCGCTCGAGGAGGGCTGGCGGCAGCAGATGCTTGCCATGCTGGATCATTTTCAGCAGGCAAGCGCCGCCTATGCGCCCGCCGCACTTTCGGCCAACGATCGCACCAGTCTTGCCATGCTGCGAGAGACACTCGCAACGGCGCGGCAATTTTATTCGGGCAAGCTGTTCGAGACCGCGCGGCGGCTGCCGATCGATCAATTCATGGGTCTGCACACGCGTTTTGCAACCGACGCCGCCGGTTCCGGTGACTATCCTTTCAAGACGCCCGCCGACTACGACGGCGCGTTGCAGCGGGCTGACCACTACGCGCGCTGGACGGATGATGCGATTGCCCGGCTGCGCGAGGGCATCGCGACTCATGTGGTGCTGCCACGCATGGTCGTGCAGCGCATCCTGCCGCAGCTGAGCGCGCATTTCGGCAAGCCTGCCGAGCAGACCGAATTCTGGCGGCCCATCGCGGCCATGCCGGCAACGTTCGGCCAGGCGGATCGCGCGCGTTTTGAAACAGCCTATCGCCAGAAAATCACCACGGTGATCGAGCCGGCGTACGAGCGGCTGTACGCCTTCTTGCAGCATGAGTACCTGGCCAAGGCTCGCGACACGGTGGGGCTCGGACAGATGCCGGGCGGGACCGCGCTGTACGAATACGACGTGCGCGAGCACACGACCACACGGCTTACCCCCGCCCAGATCCACGCGCTCGGCATCGCCGAAGTGCAGCGGATCGAAACGCAGTTCGCGCAGGTGCAGCGGCAGCTGGGGTTCACGGGCACGCTGGCCGAGTTCTTCGCGAAGGTGCGCACGGACCGGGCGCAGAAATTCACCTCGCGCGAGCAGATCGTGCCGGCATTCGACGCCGCCCTGCAACGGGTCATCGGCACGCTACCGAAGCTGTTCGACGTGATGCCCCACGCCCGGTTCGAGATCCGCGCGTTACCGGATTCGGCCCGACAGTCGCAGGGCAACGGCTACTATGCGCGCGCCGCGGCGGATGGCTCGCGGCCCGGGATCCTCTGGATCAACACCTACGCGCCGGGGGTGAGCGACCGCTTCAACGTGATGACGCTCGTGCTGCACGAGGGGTTGCCGGGGCACCACTTCCAGACCTCGATCGCCCAGGAGCAGACGGACCTGCCGTCCTTCCGGCGATTCGATTTCCGCGACGCCTACGGTGAGGGATGGGCCCTGTATGCGGAATCGCTCGGCACGGAACTGGGCGTGTTCGATGACCCGTGGTATCGATACGGTCAGCTTAACTATTCGATCCTGCGCGCCAATCGCCTGGTGATCGACACCGGACTGCATGCCATGGAGTGGGACCTCGACAGGGGAATCCGCTGGATGATGCAGCACTCGTCCATGACCCGTGAGCAGGCGGCTGCCGAGGTGGAGCGCTACGTCGCCGATCCCGGCCAGGCGCTGGCGTACAAGATCGGGGAGCTCAAGATCCGCGAGTTGCGGCAGCGCGCCGAGCAGGCCCTCGGCCCGAAATTCGATGTGCGGGCCTTCCACGATCAGATTCTGCTGGGCGGCAGCATGCCACTGACCATCCTCGAACAGAACGTGAACCGCTGGATCAGCGCTTCGACCCTCAGATGAACCATACTTGCCACCGGTCCGGTCAGTCTGCGGAAGTGGTGGGGAACGGGATGGCGCACCTGCGGGAGCTGAATCTCCGCTATCTGTACGAGGCGGCAAAGCTCGGGTCCATGCGTGCGGCGGGGGACAATCTCGGGATCGCGGTGTCCTCCGTGAGTCGGCAGATCGCACAGCTGGAAGCGGATATCGGCGTGGATCTCATCGAGCACGGACGGCGCAACATCCTGCTGACCGAAGCCGGCAAGCTGCTGATTGCGCATTACGCGACTCAATTGCGGCTGCAGGAAGCGCTCGATGCCCGGCTTGCGGACATCAAGGGGCTGCGAACCGGGCGCATCGATCTTGCCGTCGGGGAAGGCTTCATCGGCGAGCCGCTGTCGCACCTGCTGGTGCGCTTCAATGCCCGCCACCCCGCTGTGCGCATCAACGTGCACATGTCCGCCTCCTCGAACGAGGTGGCCCGGCTGGTCGCCGAGGACGATGTGCACCTTGGTCTGGTCTTCCAGGCTTCCGACGACCCGCGGATCCGGGTGCTGGCCTCGATGAGCCAGTCGCTGTGCGCGATCATGAAGTTCGACCATCCGCTTGCAGGACATCGGCGCGTGAAGCTCGCCGAGCTCACCGCTTATCGGCTGTGCCTGCCACAGCCCTCGTTCAGAACACGCGAGCTGCTGCAGGCGGTCGAAGCGCGGGAAGGGATCTCGCTGCAGCCGGCCCTCACCTGTAATTCGATCACGCTGTTGAAGGGACTGCTCGCCTCCGGAGAGTTCTTCACGCTGCTGCCGCTCTTGGCCGTGAGCAAGGAAATCGAGAGCCGCCAGTTCGCCGCCGTGCCGATCGACAGTACGGCGATGCAGGGGACAGCGATCCAGCTGATCAGCCGCCTGGGGCGGCGTCTGCCGCCGGCGCCCTCACGTATGGTCAGATCGCTGACGACCTACCTGAAAGCCTGCGGGGAGGCCATGCCGATCTCGTGAGGGAGCAGGCCTGTCCGCAGCGCTCGCTCCTCCCATCGATGGATACCGCATTCATGCGCATGCGAATTGGCCATGGCTACGAGATCTCGCGCCTGATCAAGGGCGGCTGGCAGCTGGCTGGCGGCCACGGGTCGGTCGACCCGGCGCAGGCGCTGCGCGACATGGCCGCATTCGTCGAAGCGGGCATCACCACCTTCGATTGCGCGGACATCTACACCGGCGTCGAGGAGCTGATCGGCCGCTTCCGGCTACGTTATCCGAGTCTGCGGCAGTCCCTGCAGGTGCACACGAAGTTCGTACCCGATCTGCAGACACTCGGCCACGTCGACGCCGCTCATGTCGAGCGCTCCATCGATCGATCGATCCGGCGGTTGGGAGTCGAACGGCTGGATCTCGTGCAGTTCCACTGGTGGGACTACACGGTGTCCGGTTATGTGGAAGCGGCGCTCGAGCTGCTCCGGCTACGTGACAAAGGCAAGATTGCCCACATCGGGGTGACCAACTTCGACGTGCCACACCTGCTCGAGATCATCGCCGCCGGCGTGCCGATCATCTCGCAACAGCTGCAATACTCGCTGCTCGACGCGCGGCCCCGCAATGGGATGACCGACCTGTGCCGCCGGCACGCTGTGGCGCTCCTCGCCTACGGTACGATAGCCGGAGGGTTTCTCTCGGAGCGCTGGCTCGGCCAGCCTGCTCCCGGGACGCAGCTCACCAATCGATCCCTGATCAAGTACCGGCTGATCATCGAGGATTTCGGCGGTTGGGAGCTCTTTCAGCAACTGCTGGCCACCCTGCAGCGGATTGCAATCGCGCATGACTGTGGGATTGCGACGGTGGCATCGCGCGCCGTGCTCGACTGGGATGGAGTGGCCGCCGTCATCATCGGCGCGATCAACGCCGCACACCTCCCCGAAAACCGCCGGATCGCCGATGTCCGGCTCAGTGCGCCCGAGCTAGCGGCCATCGACTCCGTGCTGCAACGGCGCAAGGGCCCCGCGGGGGACGTGTTCACGCTCGAGCGCGATCCGCGTGGCCGCCATGGCCGTATCATGAAATACGATCTGCACGAGAAGGAAAATCATGCGCGCTGAAACATTCGCCTCTGCGCTCCGAGTCCTGCGCCACGCCATCCCCGGATGGCTGCTGATTGCAACCCTCACCGCCACGTCCGCGGCCGCCGATCCGGCGCCTGCGACTTCGGTGGCACAGCCGGTCATTGCCCTGGTCGGGGGTACGGTCATTGCGATTGATGGAGGTCCCGCATTACAGGACGCAGCAGTGATCGTCACTGGTGAGCGCATCTCGGCGGTGGGGCCGGCCGCTGCCACGCCCATCCCGCCGGGTGCCCGGACGGTCTCCATGACGGGGCGATGGCTGATTCCCGGATTAATGAACATGCACGTGCATCTCGGGCTGAAACTGCCCGGTGCGGCAGGCAATTCGCTCGCCACCGAGACCGATACGGAAGAGGTGCTGCGCATGGCGGGCAACGCGCGGCGTTCGCTACTGTCGGGCGTCACCACGCTGCGTCTGGTCGGCGAGGATCACGGCACCGACTTCGCGCTGCGCCGCGCGATCGAGAATGGTGAGGTCATCGGCCCTCGCATCCAAACCGCCGGTGAAGTCATCGTGCCCACCGGTGGGCATGGCTCGCTCGAGGGAGACGGGCCGTACGGGCTTGCCCACCTGGTGCGCGAGCAGATCAAAAGCGGCGCGGACTGGATCAAGATCGCGATCTCCGGCGGCATTTCCGACCCACGCGGCAGCATCTCCGCGGCGCCCATGACCGATGAGGAGATGTCGACGCTGATCGAAGTGGCGCATCGCAACGGCATCCGGGTGACCGCTCACAACGGTTCCAACGAGGCGGCGGAGCAGGCACTGCGCTTCGGCATCGACGGCTTCGAGCACGGCTACCATCTGAACACCGCCGTGCTCAGGCAGATGAAGGCCAAAGGCGTCTGGCTCGTGCCGACGATCGTCGTGACGCAGCCCGGCGCGCTCGAGTTCTACCACAAGATCGGCTCCCCGCCCTGGTATCTGCAGCGGGTGCGGATCACGGGTGCCGATCACTGGGCGATGCTGCAGAATGCGATCCGCATGGGCGTCAACATCGCCTTGGGCACGGACCAGTTTCCCTTCGAACCCAACGACGGCACCACCGCGACCATCGCCGAGGCCGAGCTGTATGTCAAAGCGGGCATGACAGCGTTGCAGGCACTGCAATCCGCCACGACTCAGGCCGCCAGGATGCTGCGGATGGAAGCGGATGTCGGGCGCATCGCGGTCGGGAAATTCGCCGACATCGTCGCGGTCAACGCCGACCCGGTAAGCGATATCCACGCATTGCGCACGATCGACTTCGTCATGAAGGGGGGGGCGGTGGTACGCGATGACCGGCGCGCAATCGGACCATGAAGGCCGCCGGTTCGATGGACTGGCGCGCCTGGTGTGTCTTTGCAGCCTTGGGAATCATCTGGGGCCTGCCGTACTTCTTCATCAAGCTGGCCGTGCGCGAATTCCCGCCGTTTTTCGTGGCCTGGAGCCGCATCCTGCTGGCGGCGCTGATTCTGCTGCCACTGGCGTGGCAGCGTGGCGCACTGCGCCCGGTGTGGAATCACAAGGCGGCGATTCTTGCATTCGCCCTCGCCGAGTTCGCCATCCCGTTTGCGGCGATCTCGTTCGCTGAACGCTCGATCGACTCATCCGCCACGGGCATCGTCATTGCCTCGGTGCCTTTCACCATCATTCTGATCGCGCGCTTCTTCGGTGTGCGCGAGCCTTTCGAGCCCGGGCGCCTGCTGGGACTGGCGCTCGGTCTGTGCGGAGTCATCATCCTGTTGGGATTCGGCACGGTGGCGGAGGCTCACGACTGGACGGGCGTGCTCTGCCTCGCCTGTGCCACGCTCGGCTATGCAAGCGGCGCGCTGATCATCCAGCGGCACCTGAGCGAGCTGGATGCGATCGGGCCCCTGGCTGCGAGCCTGGCGCTGGCGGCCGTCCTGCTGCTGCCTCCGGCGCTGCTGACCGCTCCGCCGCGGATCGCGTGGGACCTGGCTTCCTTCGCCATCATCGTGCTCGGCGTGCTGTGCACGGCGGTTGCAATGTTGCTCATGTTCTATCTGATCCGACGCGCAGGGGCCTCCCGCGCCTCGGTGATCACCTACATCAATCCAGCGGTCGCAACGCTTCTGGGAGTGCTGCTGCTGCACGAGCGGCTGGGAGCGAACGGTCTGCTCGCTTTCGCTCTCATCCTGTCCGGCTCCTGGCTCGCGACGCGCCGCCGCGCAGCCCCCCGAGGCTCAATGCTCCGCCCCGCCTGACACCGGCGCACTGCCGGTACGCCGGATGAACTCCGCAACATTGTCATGCAGTTGTCGCAGAGCGGCATCCTTGGCATACACCATGTGGCCCGACTCGTAGAAGCGATACTCGATGTTGGCCTGCAGCTTCTGCGGTATGGGCAGGTGATGCATCTCGTAGATTCCCTGGTAGAAGGGCGTGGCGAGATCGAAATATCCGGCATTCAGCTGGATCTTCAGATTCGGGTTGAGCTTCATCGCATTCGCCAGATCCGGCATGACATTCGTGCCCTGGCGGGTGGAGAGCGGTTCGTCGCCCTGGCCCGGCAACTGATGGGAGAAATTCCAGGTGCGGAAGGTGCGGATGCTCGGCTTGAACTGCTTGCCGTCGCCGTAATGCAGATCTCTGCGCACGTACTCGTTGAACGCGGAGACATAGGCCGAGCCGATAGAGGCAGACTGCGGGTCGTAGTCGGCCCGCTGGCTGAGCGGATCGATGTCCGGGCCCGAGAAGCGCGTGTCGAGCCGCCCGGTGGTCAGGTCGCCGTCGCCCTGCAGGTTCTGCCGAAACTCCCCGCCGTCGATGCGCAGGTCGGCCCGCAGGATGTAGCTGACGGGCAGCCCCGTATATTGGTGCAGCTTTTCGGCGATCGCGGCGCGCTCGTTCGCGGGCAGGTCCGAGCCGGCGGCGAGCGCGCGTGCGTAGTCGCCCATCGCGAACTGCTCCACTTCGGCGAGCAGGGCAGAAAGATCGGGGTGCTCGGCGGGAAGCTTGTGGTGGTACCAGGCCGTAGCGGCGTAGGTGGGCAACACGGTCTGATACGGAAGGTCGATACCCGGATTGCTGGTGGGTCGATCGGGGCTCAGATCGAAGCTCAGAATCTGCGACAGCAGGATGACGCCATTGAGATCGATCGAGCGATCCGCTTCGAGCTGGTTGACCACCACCGCCGAGCGGGGTGTGCCATAGCTTTCCCCAAACAGGTATTTAGGCGAATTCCACCGGCCGTACTTCGAGAGAAACTCTGTGATGAATTGCGTGAAGGCATAGGCGTCGGGGTCGACGCCGTAGAAGGCCTTCTCCTTGTCTTTACCGGCAATCCGGCTGAAGCCGGTGCCCGGGGCATCGATGAAGACCAGGTCGGTGGCATCGAGCAGACTCGAGGCATTGTTGATCAGCGAATAGGGTGCGGCGGGGGTGTGCGCATCGGTCGAGGTCACGATGCGGCGCGGGCCGAAGGCTCCCAGGTGCAACCACAGCGTCGCCGAGCCCGGACCGCCATTATAGAAAAAGGTTATCGGCCGCGCCCCGCCTCCGGTCTTGAAATACGCGACGTAGAACATCGAGGCTTCGGCGGTCGGATTCTTCGCTTCGCTCCCCGGCTCGCAATTGCCCTGGCACTTCTTGTCGGCGTTGGGATCCATCGGCACATCGTCCCAACCCTTGGGATGTACGACGAGCGTGCCTGCGATCGCCTGGTAGGCGATCGCATGACCGCCGATGGTGACGCTGCCGTTGGTGGTGACTGCCTCCGGCCTGAACGGTTCGAACTTGTGACCGTCGGATTTGTCCGCTTCACTCTCCTGCTGCACGTCCTGCTTGCGGTCGTGCTTTCTGCCCTGCTGGCGATCCGGTGCTGCTGGCTCATCCGAGGCGGTCGCCGCGTAGCTGGCTGAAGAGCCCAGCACGATGGCGATCACGGTCAGCGCGATGCTCAGCGCGACGGTCAGCGCGGTGCTCGCCGCGGTGGTCAGCCGGGTGCTCGGCGCGGTGGTCAGCCGGGTGCTCGGCGCGGTGGGCGCCGCAAAATTGGCTCGATTCATCACCCGTTCCTCCGGATTCTAAGCCGCGGGGCGCGCAGTCTAGCGTAGTTCGCACCGGCGAACTCTGCAGCCTATGGGCGCAGGCCGCGCGGGCGTCAAGTATTGTCAAGCAGTGGTAAGCAGATCGCCGCTGAGTGGTGTCACCGCACTCGTCGCATCGAACCATACAAAGGCATCGAACTGCTGCGGCAGGGAAGCTTGCACATAGTGGCTGGTCAGCTCGGTCTGCGGCCGGTAGATGACGCCGATGAATCGTTCCAGACGCGGTTGCAGCAGCCGCCTGCGCAGCGCCGCATGCCGGTGCAGATCGAGCAGGAATCGCGGAACTTGCGCCTCGTGGCACAGCCGTTCGTAGCTGTCCGGATGCGAGGGGCGCACGCGTATGGTCTGCATCTCGCCGTCCCAGTCGCTTGCCGCAGCAACGGTGCCCGAGTCGGTGCCCAGACCGATGAGCGCCACGTGCGCATCCCAATGCTCACGGCAAAGCTGGCCGATGTTGAGCTCCTCGCGCAGCGCGCCCATTTCGGTATGGCGGGCATCGCCGACATGGGAGTTGTGTGCCCACACCACCGCTTTGGAGCTCGGTCCCCGTGCCTCGAGCAGCCGTTGCAGTGTATTGAACATGTGCATATCGCGCAGGTTCCACGACTCGGCGCCCCCGTAGTACATGATGCGGTAGTAGTGCTCGGCGGAGGCGATGAGGCGCGCGTTCTGCGCGGCGTCCCGAAAGTCATCGCCGTCCTGCTGCGCATACTCGAGCTCATGAGCGAGCAACGAGCGGCATTGCTCGAGGACCGCCGCTTCGCATTCGCGAAACCTGTTGGTGAGGACGGCACGCCCGTACGTGGAGGGCTCCTTCTGCCACGGCGTGAGACAGCCATAACGCTCGCGTGCGACGGCGGCGGCTTGCGGATCCACCTTGTCGAGATACTGCAATACGGCGGCGATCGAGCCGCTCATGTTGTAGAGATCGAGTCCATGGAACCCGCAGCGGTGCTCGCCTGGCAGGCGCTCGTTGTGCAGTCGCAGCCAGCCGACGAACGCCTGCACCTGCGCATTGCGCCACACCCAGCTGGGGAAGTGCTGAAAGGGTCGCGTCGCGCCGGCGACCGGCTCCCGGTGGCGAACGTAGCGATCGATCGCCGCCGCATCCGGCCAGTCCGCCTCGACCGCCACGATGTCGAAGCCATGCTCCACGATCAGCCGCTGCGTGATGGCGGCACGCGCGCGGTAAAACTCCGCGGTGCCGTGCGTGGCTTCTCCCAGCAGCACGACCCGGCGCTTCGCATAGCGGTCGATGAAGGTTGCGAAGCCGGCGTCCTGCGGATCGGGCAGTGGCTCGCAGCTGCTCGCCAGGATCCGCCGCAGCTTCCTGCCGCGTGAGCCTGCGGGCGCACGCTCGCCCGCAGAGCGCCGGCCGTCCTCTGCCCAGGCGTGCTCGCCGATGAGGGGCACGAACGTCACCGCGCCGAGATCCTCCGCGTCGAATTCGGTGTCGCTGCGACGTGTGATCTTGCGTAGTGACTGCCGCCAGTTATTTTCGCCAACGGGAATGACCAGTCGGCCGCCGATGGCGAGTTGCTCTTTCAAGGACTGGGGCACATCGGGTCCGGAAGCGGCCACCAGGATGGCATCGAACGGCGCCGCCCCGGGCCAGCCCCGCGTGCCATCTCCGACGCACAGCTCGATGTTGTCGTAGCCGCCCTTGCGCAGCCGTTGCGCGGCGGCTTCTACCAGAGGTGCGTGCCGCTCGATGGCATAGACCTTGGCGGCGATCCTGCTCATCACGGCAGCGGCATAGCCTGAGCCGGCGCCGACCTCCAGGACGCGATCGCCGGGTCGCACTTCGGCCGCCTCGATCATCAACGCGACGATGTAGGGTTGCGAGATGGTCTGGTTTTCGGCAATCGGCAGCGGACCGTCCTCGTAGGCGAACTCCTCGAGTCCCGCTTCGACGAATTCCTCGCGGGGAATCTCGCGCATCGCAGCCAGAACATTCGGGTCGCGCACGCCGCGTCCGGCAACCTGCATCTCGACCATGCGCTTGCGGGCATCGGATCGGTCGGGCGGCATCGATGTTCCCTCGGACCGGTGGCGGCGGGTGAGGAGGCGCACGACAAGATTACCGCGCCGCGCCGCGCGATCGGCGATTATGAGCAGAAACGTCCATTCGACAGGGGCAGTTCCCACTCGCCGTTGACAGTCCGGTACGCAGGCAGGCCACAATTGTCCTGCGTGCCGCCGCAGCCCCTGCGTGGCCGCGGCAGCGGGAGACATACGATGCGCCTTCTCGTCATCGGAGCCGGCTCGACCGGCGGTTATTTCGGTGGACGCCTTGCGTCGGCCGGCCGCGATGTCACGTTTCTCGTGCGGGCGCAACGCGCCGCACAGCTGCGCGCACACGGTCTGCAGATCCTCAGCCCACACGGCGACTTCACCCTCGCACCCCGGATCCTCCTCGCCGCGGATCTCGAGGAGCACTTCGATGCGGTGTTGCTGACCGTCAAGGCGTTCTCGCTGCAGCGCGCGCTCGAGGATTTTGCGCCGGCCGTGGGACCCGGGACGATGATACTTCCCGTGCTGAACGGCATGCGCCATGTCGATGTCCTCACCGCACGCTTCGGCAGGCAGGCCCTGATCGGCTGTATCTGCAAAGTCGCCACGACGCTCGATGCAGCGGGTCGCATCGTGCAGCTCGCCGGTTTTCAGGAGCTGGCCTACGGGGAGATGAATGGCGAGGACTCCGCGCGCATCCGCGAGCTGGATGCATTCATGCAGGGCGCGGGCTTTCACGCGCGGCTGTCCCGGACCATCGAGCGTGAGATGTGGGAGAAGTGGGCGTTGCTTGCTGCAATGGGCGGCATGACGTGCCTGATGCGCGGCACGATCGGGGAAATCCAGGCGGCAGCGGACGGCCCTGACTTCGCGCAGCGCTTCATCGATGAAGTCGTTGCAGTGATCAGCGCAGTCGGGGTTGCCCCAGACAGCGGCACCCTGGCGGCCATCAAGGCGTTTCTGACGGAGCGGGGTTCGAACCAGGCCTCCTCGATGTACCGCGATCTGCAGCGGGGTCAGCCGATCGAGCTCGAGCAGATCATCGGCGATCTGCTCGCGCGCGCCCGACAAGCGGCGATTGCGACGCCGCTGCTGTCAGCTGCATACACGCATCTTTCGATCTATCAAAGCCGGCTGGGCTGAAAGGTGCGCGTCGCCGGCGTCGGCGCTATTCTCTCCGGCATGACCCACGTACTCGTCTCTGCGGCATGACTTACGTACTCGTCACCGGAGCTTCCGGCGGAATCGGTGCCGCCATCTGCAAGGCGCTTGCGCCGCGCGGCGTCACCGTAGCACTGCACTACCGATCCAACCAATCGGCAGCCGAGGCGACCCGGCGCGAGCTGCCCGGAGAGGGCCATCGCCTTCTCCAGGCCGACCTCGCCGACGCTGCCGACGTCGAGCGTCTCTGGCGCGAGGCGAGCGCACTGCGTCGCATCGACGCCGTCGTCAACAATTCCGGGATCTTCCCCAATCATCCGCCGCTGACGACGGACTACGCGCAGTGGACGGCGGCATGGCAGCGCACGCTCGCAACGAATCTCACCGGACCTGCGCACCTGTCGTATTGCGCCGCGCGCAGCATGGCGACTGACGGAGGCGGGCGCATCGTCAATATCTCATCGCGTGCAGCCTTTCGCGGCGAGCCCACCGCTCCCGCGTATGCGGCAAGCAAGGCGGGATTGAACGCGCTCAGCCAGTCCCTCGCCAAGGCGCTCGCCCCCAAGGGGGTGTATGTGTTCGTCGTGGCGCCCGGCTGGGTCGCCACCGCGAGAGTTGCCAAGTCCATCCAGGATGCGGCCGTGCTGGCCGATCAACCGCTGGGGCGTGTGGCCACCCCGGACGAGGTTGCCCAGATCGTCACGTTTTGCGTGCTGGATGCGCCGGCGAGCCTGACGGGTGCCATCGTGGATGTGAATGGCGCCTCGTATCTGCGCAGTTGAATTTCGCGCGGCCCGGGCGGGAGAATTTTAATGTCGGTGACGAGAGCAGATCCATCCACCATCGCAGTTTGGGGCGGCGAGACCGAGCACGAGCCGTACGAGCGCGCCACCCAGGTGCCGGTCGTGCACAGCGTCTCCTTCGGCTATCAGGACGTCGATACCTGGCATGCGGTGGCGCTCGAGCGTGAACCCGGCCACCTCTACTCGCGCAATTCCAACCCCACGGTGCGCGCCTTCGAGGAAAAAATTCGCGATCTGGAAGGCGCCGAGGCGGCGACCAGCTTTTCCTCCGGCATGGCGGCCATCAGCGCCACGTTCTTCGCGCTGCTGCGTCCCGGCGATCGGCTGGTGTCGATCAAGGACAGCTATGGCGGCACCAACAAGCTGTTCACGGAATTCCTGCCGCCGTTCGGGATCGAGGTCGAGTTGTGCGATACGGGCGACTTTGCGCAGCTCGAAGCGCACATCAGGCGTGGCTGCAAGTTGCTGTACCTGGAATCCCCGACCAATCCCACCGTCAAGATTGTCGATATTGCCCGGTTGGCAAACGCGGCGCATGCCGTCGGGGCGCTGGTCGCCGTGGACAACACCTTCGCGACACCGATCAACCAGAATCCCCTGCGACTTGGCGCGGACCTCGTCCTGCACAGCGCCACGAAGTTTCTCGGCGGCCACGCCGATGCCCTGGGCGGCGCCGCCTGCGGCAGCCAGGCGCTCATCCGCAAGCTCTATCACTTCCGTGAGATCAACGGCGCAGCCCTTGCCCCGATGGATGCGTACAGCCTGCTGCGCGGCATGAAGACCCTGGCGCTGCGGGTCGACCGGCAGAACCACAGTGCCCTGCGCATTGCCCGCTGGCTGCAAACCCATCCGGCCGTGGAACAGGTCAACTATCCGGGGCTCGAGTCCCATCCGCATCACGACGTGGCGCAAGCGCAGATGCGCGGCTTCGGCGGCGTTCTGAGCTTCAGCGTGCGCGGCGGCCTCGCGGCGATCAAACGCTTTCTTCCCCGGCTGCGATTCGCGCATCGTGCCGCCAATCTCGGCTGTGTGGAAACCGTCGTCGGGCCACCGCTGGTGACGAGTCACGTGGAGTGCACCGCCGAGGAGCGCGCCGCAATGGGCATCCCGGAAGGTCTCGTGCGTTACTCGACCGGTATCGAGGCGCCGCAGGATCTGCTCGCGGACCTCGAGCAGGCGCTGGCCGTTCTTCAGGCATGATGCGCCAGACGTGCGCGGCCATGGCCAGTCTGCACCGCTCGGCAGCTCCCTCGTGACCTACCAGGGCGGCTGTCATTGTGGCGCAATCGGCTATTCCTACCGCACGGAGCTCGCCCCCGGGGAGTGGCCCATCCGTGCCTGCCAGTGCGCGTTCTGTCGCGCCCATGGCGCACGCACGACCTCCGATCCGAACGGCGTGCTCGAGTTTCACGCCCGGCAGCCTGCGCTTCGGCTGTACCGATTCGCTCAATGCATCACCGACTTCCTGCTGTGCGGCACCTGCGGAATCTACATTGGTGCCTCGTGCGAAAGCGCCGCGAAGCGCTTCGGTGTCGTGAACGTCAATGTGTTGAAACCGTACCTGGCGCAGCTGCGTGACGCCGAGCCCATGTCGTATGAGGGCGAGAGCATCGCGGAACGCACTGCTCGCCGCGAGCAGCGCTGGACGCCGTGTTTGCAGGTCAGGCGCGTCGCCTGAACGCGGAGGATCGATCAGGTGATGCTCCAGGAAGCGCAACGCAGGGTAGGGGAGTTTCTCTCCCCGTGCACCGTGGAGCAGTTTCTCGATCACACGCTCGTCGGGGGTTTCGAGCAGCTCGGCCACAACGATCAGGCATCGAGAACGCGCCTGCTGGGATCCGATCCGCAGGCCCTGTTGCTGCAGGCCTTGCATCTTGCGCCCAAGTTGACCTTTCATTCCGCGAATCCGCTTGGCGCAGCGCCCTCTCTCGATGCAGTCGCCAGTGCCGAGGATTTCCGCCAGCGCATCGAGCTGTTCCACTCCCGGAATTACTCGGTGCGCTTCCCGGAGCTGCGCCCGGTCTCCCCGGAGTTGGATTTGCTGGCGCGCGCTTTCGAGGTCCTGCTGCATCAGCCCGTGACGACCTCGGCGTTCTGGAGCCGGGGTGGCATGCGAGCTCCGGTGCACTACGACGACCATGATCTGCTCGTCGTGCAGCTGCTGGGCAACAAGCGCTGGTACGTGTCGAAGCGGCCCTCGGAGCTCAACAATACGTGGAAGGGCATTCCAGGCGAGGCGCCGCAGCTGGGGCCGCATTTCACGATCGACATGCGCCCGGGAGATCTCGTGTATCTGCCCAGAGGCACGCACCACAGTGTGGATTGCGAGTTCGAGTCCGTGCACGTCGCCATCGGCTTCACGCCCCTGACGGTGCGGGATGCCGTGATCGCCACGCTCGATCACCTCTCCGACGTCGATCAGAATCTCCGAAAAACGATCGGCGGGCGGCTCGCGTTCCAACTCATCGGCCCGGGATTCGAGCGCCTCGCGCCGCCGGCCCTGGATGCGGTGGCGCGACTCTCCGAAGCGTGCCGCACGCCCGGATTTCTGGCGGCCGCCCTGCAGCGAAGATCGGCGCGGATCGCGGCAGCGCTGCACCCGCTCGTGTCCCCCGCACAGGTACCGCAGATCGATCGCGAAACCATGCTGCTGCAGGCGCAGAGCGCTTTCTGTCATCTCACGGCGAATCCGGACAAAATAGATTTCAGCTATCCCGGCGGCCATCTCTACATTCACCGCGGTGCGCAGGAAAGTCTGCTCTACATGGTGAACACGCCGCGCTTTCGCGTGCGCGACATACCGGGTTCAATCGATGACGCGGTGCGGATATCGCTGAGCAGGCGATTGGTCGAGGTCGGTTTCCTGGAGGTAGCGCAGTAATTGCTCAGGAAACCGGCGGCGCGCCGCCTTCCGCGCGCCTTCGATCCATGAACGCCGTCAACTCCTCCTGCACGGCGGTCGCCATTGGCGGTGGCTGGAACGAGGCGAGAATCTGTTGCCCCACCGTCCCGGCGCGCTCCGTCGCCGTTCTGGCACCATCATCCGACCAGGCCCCGAAGTTGCGCCAGTCCGAGACCAGTGGCGTGTAGAACGCATCGCGATAGCGCTGCATGGTGTGCGACGTCGCAAAGAAATGACCGCCGGGGCCGGCCTCGGCGACCGCGTCCATGCCGATTTCCTCCGGCGTCGCCGCCACCGGCTGAAACAATTCCGCGAACATCTGCAGCATCTCGATGTCGAGCACGAATTTCTCGAGCGACGCGGTGAGGCCCCCTTCGAGCCAGCCCGCCGCGTGCAGGATGAAGTGGCACCCGCCCAACAGCGCCCCCCACAGGCTCATCTGCGATTCGTAGGCTGACTGCGCATCCGGGGCGTTGGAGGCCGTGGCGCTCGAACAGCGCCACGGCACGCCGATGTGGCGTGCGAGCTGGCCGGCACCGAAAGCGGCTTTCGTATATTCAGGCGTGCCGAAGGCCGGCGAGCCTGACTTCATGTCGACGTTCGAGGTGAAACTACCGTACATCACGGGGGCACCGGGTCGCACGAGCTGCGCCAGCGTGATGCCGAACAAGGCCTCGGCATGCGCCAGGGTCAGCGCACCGGCAATGGTGATCGGCGCCATGGCACCGGCGAGCGTGAACGGCGTGATGATCACGAGTTGGCCGTTGGCGGCGAAATCCATGATGCCATTCGTCATGGGCACATCGAGCTGCAGGGGCGAATTGGTATTGCAGATGCTGTAGCACAGCGGCTCGCGGCGGAATGCGGCCAGGTCCAGTCCGTGGGCGATGCGCAGCATGGCGAAACAGTCCTCGATCTGCCCTTCGCCCCGGCAGTAGATGTAGGGAGCCTTGTCACCGAGGGTGAGCTGCGCGAACGTCGTGTCCAGATGGCGCACGTGGATCGGCGCGTCCTGCGGCTCGACCATTTGTCCCAGCACGTGGATGACGTCGAACGATTGCGACAAACGCACGAAATTGCGGTAATCCTCCAGCGTGCCGGAACGCTTGCCGCGTTGCAGGTCGCTCACGCTCGGCGGCCCGGCAACCGGCGCAAACACGACGTGACGCCCCCCGACGCGACAGGAGTGGACGGGGTTGCGCGCAATCAGATTGACTTCGGCCGGCACACCGGTCAAAGCCGCGGCGACCATCCCCGGCTCGAGCCGGACCATCTGGGTGGCTTCGTCCACGTGTGCACCGGCGTGCGCCAGGGCGGCCCGCCCGCGCGGGGAGAGAATGCGCATGCCCTGACGCTCGAGCAACCCGAGCGCTGCGACATGCATGCTCTCGATCTGATCGTCCGAGAATATCCGCAGCGGCTCGAACGGATTGACGAGGTGGCGATAGCGGGCGGAACGTTGCGGCTGGCCGGGAACGGCCGCTCGAGTGGCTTCACGCCTGCGGGGTCGCATCTGCACGCCTCATGGTCGGGAAGGAGGAGGGACGCCGATTATGCCATTGCGGCGTGGCCGCCATCGCAGCGGTGTACGATCTGCCTCTCAGGCGGACGCATGTTGCGGGCCGCCCTGTGCGCGGAAGATTCTGCGGACCGCCGCCATGGTGTCCGCCTCCTCGGCGCGCTTGTCGTCGCGATAGCGCTTCACGCGTGCCAGGCGCAGAGCCAGTCCGCCCGGATAGCGCCGGCTCGCCTGCAGGTCACTGAAGGCAATTTCCACCACGAGTTCCGGGCGCACGTACACGGTCTGCTGGTCGCGCTGGATTTCGCGTGCGAGAAGCTCGCGGGTCTGCCACTTGAGCAGCGTGTCCGTCAGTCCCTTGAACGTCTTGCCGAGCATCACATACTGACCCGTGGCGGGCTCCAGGGCGCCCAGATGCAGGTTCGAGAGCAGTCCCGTGCGCCGCCCGTGACCCCACTCGGCGCCGAGGACGACCAGATCCAACGTGTGGGCCCGCTTGATCTTCAACCAACCCGCGCCCCGGTTGCCCGCCTCGTAGGCTGCATCGAGTGCTTTCGCCATCAGACCCTCGTGCCCGGCGGCGAGCGCTGCGTCGTAGAAGGCACTGGCCGCGGGCAGGGAGTCGGTCACAAGACGCGGTACCTGGTGTGCCCGGGGGACCGCGCGCCCCAGTGCCTCGCTGCGCACGCTCGCCGGCTCGTCCGCAATGCTGCGACCGCCGAAGAACAAACAATCGAAGAAGAATGCGCGAATCGGCAACTCGCCGCGCACGTCCTGCACGTTGAGCTTGCGCCCGAAGCGGCGCATGGTGATCTGGAACGGATGCGGGCGATCGGCTGCATCGAATGCGATCGCCTCGCCATCGAGCACGAGGGTGTGCTCGGCGAACGTGCGCGCCACCTCGATGATCTCGGGCAGCGAGTCGCTCACCTCGTTCAAGCTGCGCGTGTAGATGCGAACTTCCGCGCCCGCCTTGTGGAGTTGGATGCGCGCACCGTCCATCTTCCATTCGAACGCCACGGGGCAGCGTGCGAGCGGGCCGCGGCCCCCCAACTCCCGCAATGCTTCTGCGACGTCCGCAGCCGTCTGCGCCAGCATCGGTGATACGGGGGAAAACAGCTGCAGTTGGAACTGGTCCAGGGCGGCACCGCCGTGCACCAGCGCCACACGGGCAACGCACCCGAGACTCTTCGAATACATCGCCGCACGGCGAACCTGGGCCACGGGCAGCTGTGCGGCCGCGGCCACGCCATCGAGCATCACGCCGAGCAACGCCCCTTGCCGCAGCTCGCCCAGCAGCAGGCGGCTGAGGAAATCGCGCTCGGCAGCCGCGGCACGGGTGAACAGCGCAGTGAGCGCCGTCAGGCGACGGGCGGCCGATCCGCTGCCGTGCATCGCGGCGATCGCCTCGAGATGCTGGTCAACCTCACTGATCGATAACGGCGGTTGGTTCGTTGCGGTCGCATCAGTCGCCGATTTGGCCGCCGATTTGGCCGCCGATCCGGCCGCCGACCCGACAGTCGTGGCCGCCGCAGACGCTGCGCGCAGCAAGGGGTAGCCGGTGCCGATGCGTCCCTGCGGCAGCTCGCCGGCGAGATAATGCACGGCGACCTCGATCTCCTGCGGCGGCAATTCCCGCAGGAATGCCGCAAGCTCGCGCACTTTCTGCAGGCGAGCCGTGGTTGCGCCCACGCGCTGCGACGTGGCGACGAGATCGGCAAGTAGGCTCAGGTTCTTCCCCCCGCGGCACGACGGTCCGCATTGCTGATGGAACGGTTGGCGGCAGGGGCTGTTCCAGGCCACGCACTCGCTACAATGGCCGCTTCGATGTGCCGCCTCATGCGGCGGACAAACGGCATCTTGCGATACTGGGAGGTCTCATGTCCTTTGCCCATCGGCTCATCTGGGCCGCATTGCTCGCGATCTTCGCCAGCAGCGCGCCGGCACAAACCTACACCAAGCCACGGGTGCGGGCGATCACTGCATTCGTGCACCTGGAGCGTGCCAGCTACGCGACGCAGATCGCCGACACGCTGCGTGTGCTGCGCTCGGCCCGGGACGCATTCACCCGCGAAGGTTATGAAGTCCAGACCCTGCGCATCGTGACCCAGCCACTGGGCGAGCTGGTGCGCGGACAATCCGATACCGAGGCGCTGGCGTTCCTGCGGGCATTTGCTGCGCTGTCAGCGAAGGAGCAGTTCCTGCCCAATGTCGGACCGGGCATGCTACGCGATTCGGATGATCCACACGTGATGCACCTGCTCGCCCTGATGCTCGCATCGCTGCCGAACATCAATGCCAGCGCAATCATTGCCGGCGAGGACGGCATCCACTGGAAGGTGATCCACGAGAGCGCACAGCTCGTGCGCTACGTCACCGATCACAGTCCGCACAGTCAGGGTAATTTCAACTTCACCGCAACGGCGATGCTCAAACCCTACGGCCCGTTCTATCCGGGCGCCTACCATACGGGGCCGGGCAAACGCTTCTCCATCGGCTTCGAAGGCGCGAACGTCGTCCAGGAAGTCTTCGCACAGACGCACGGGGATTTCTCCGGCTCGGTGACGCAGCTGACGAAGCAGCTTGCCGTGCACGCCCGCCTGGCGGAATCGATCGGGCAACGCATCGCCGCGGCGACCGGCTGGACCTTCATGGGGGTGGATCCGACTCCAGCGCCGCTTGCGGACATCTCAATCGCCCGGGCGATCGAGACCTACACCGGCGCGAAATTCGGCTCGAGCGGCACGATGACGGCCGCCCTCATCATCACCACCGCCGTCAAAGCGGTACCCGTCAAACAGATCGGCTATTCGGGGTTGATGGTGCCGGTGATGGAGGACCGGCTGCTGGCGCAACGCTGGGCGGAAGGCACCATCGATACGGACTCGCTGCTGGCGTACTCGGCTGTCTGCGGCACGGGGCTGGATACGGTCCCTTACCCCGGCGACATCAGCGTGGCGCAGCTGGTGCGGATCTTCGGGGATGTCGCCTCCCTGGCGTGGAAGTGGCACAAGCCGCTCTCGGCGCGCCTGCAGCCGGTGCAGGGCCTTGCGGCCGGCGAGCGCACCGACTTCCACGGCAAGTACCTCTTCAATACGACGTTGCATCCGCTGCCGTGAGTGCCTTCAGCGCTCATCGGCATACTCTCGAATGAGCTCGTAGAGGAATGCGCGGCCCTCGAGCAGGGATTTGACGCTGACATACTCGTTCAGTCCGTGAATGTTGCCCAGATCGGGCCCCAGGAAAACGGGCTCGATGCCGTAGGTGGGGATGCCGGCTGCGTTGAGAAACTGCCCGTCGGTGGCGCCCGGCTGCAGGATCGGCACCACCGGAACGCCGGGCCAGAACTTCGCCGCCAGCTTTTGCACCGGCTGCAGGATCTGCGGCGTGAGCGGCGGCGGTGGCGAGCTCGGACCGCGGGTTTCCAGGGTGGTCACGTGCACCTGCGGGTCCGCAATGATCTGCGCGAGCTGCTGACGCACCGATTCCTGTGACACTCCGGGAAAGATGCGGCAGTTGATATTGGCGCGGGCGCGCTGCGGCAGTGCGTTTGTCGCATGCCCTGCATCGAGCATGGTCGCTACGCACGTCGTGCGCAAAGTCGCGTTCCAACTCGGATCGCGACTCGAAACGAGCGCGATCGCGTGGCTATCGCCGGGATCGCGCACCAGCGCGCGCATCGCCTGCGCCGCCTCCTGATCGCCGTTTGCCGCGACGATCGGTGCCATTCCCGAAAAATAGGCGCGATTGCCGGCGGTGAACATCGCGGGAAACTCGTATGCCTCGATCTTCTTCAGCGCCCCGGCCAGATGATAGATGGCATTGTCCTTCACCGGCCGCGAGCTATGGCCGCCGCGGTTGGTGACCTCGAGGCGATAGTTCTGCGAGGTTTTCTCGCCCGCCTGGATTTCGAGGGCGACCCGGCGCCCCTGTCTGTCGAGCTCGCCGGAGGCCCCTTCGTTGACGGCGAATCCCGCATCGATGAGCTGGCGCTCGTTCTCGACGAGCCAGCGGGCGCCGTTGAAGGCGTTGCTCGTCTCCTCGCCACAGGTGAGGGCGAGCTTCAGCGTGCGTCGTGGCCGCAGATTCTCCTTCCGCAAGCGCACGAGCGTGTCGACCCAGATCGCCGCTTCCGCCTTGTCGTCCACCGCGCCGCGCGCATAGAAGTTGCCGTTCTCTTCGACGAGCTTGAATGGATCGCGGGTCCAGTCCTCCCGCTTGGCCTCGACCACATCCAGATGCGCCAGCAGCAGTATTGCCTTGAGTTTCCGCTCCCGTCCGGGATATACGGCGACCAAGCCGCCTTCCTTCGGATGGTCGGCGGCAGCGAAGAGGTGCAGGTCGGCGTCGGCAAATCCGGCAGCCCTGAGATGTGCCGCCATGCGTTGCGCCGCCAGTGTGCAGCTGCCCGAGGACAGTGTGGTATTGGTCTCCACAAGCTCCTGGTAGAGCGCGCGAAACTGCGGCTCACCGGCATTTGACTGCGCGCCCAGTGCGGGGGAGGCGCTGATCACAGCCGCCGCCAACGTGAGCATCGTTTTATTCATCGAAACCGTCCTGCTGCGTGCGTGAGTGCGTGCGAGCGCGTGCGTGCGTGTGCGTGTGCGCGCAATGTGCTCCCGCAAATCGCTGCACGCAAGCGCACAGCGGCACTCACCGGCACCGCGCACCGATCCGCTACACTGCCGGAAACGCGTCCGACGGACTGCGAATTGACGGAGGCCGCCAATGCGATCGACCCTGATTGCCGGGATAGTGTCCACGTGTTTCGCCGCGATAGTGGCCACGTGTTTCGCGATACCGTGCGCTGCGCAGGACACGGTGCCAACGCCGGCTTCCGCTGCGGCCACCTCCCTGACGAGGCCACCTGCGGCGGCCGATCATCTCGTCGTCGTGCGCGCCCGCTCGCTGATCGACGGCAGCAGCCCGAGCGCGCGATCCCGGCAGGACATCCTGATCCGCGGTAACCGCATCCTCGATGTGTACCCCACCGGGGCTCACCCTGCACCCGAGGCCGCCGAGATCCTCGATCTGGGCACCAGCACCGTCCTGCCTGGCCTCATTGACACGCACACCCACATCTTTCTGCAGGGAGAGGTTCCCGCAGCGGGCGGATACGATGTGCAGCTGCTGAAGTTCCCGGCCGCCTACCGCGTGGCGCGCGCGGTCGTCGCGGCGCGCCGCGCTCTCGAGCAGGGGTTCACGACGATCCGCGATATGGAGACCGAAGGCGCCGGCTACGGGGATGTCGGCATCAAGCAGGCGATCGAAGAAGGCTACATCCCCGGCCCGCGCATGTTCGTCGTGACCCGTGCGATCTCCTCCACGGGTGGTTATGCGCTCGATGACTATGCCCCCGAGATCTCGGTGCCCAAGGGGGCACAGCTCATCGATGGTCCCATCGAGGCGCGCAAGGCGGCGCGTGAGCAGCTCGACCACGGTGCCGACTGGATCAAGGTGTACATGACCCACCGCTCCTGGGTCGATGAGCAGGGCGAGCTGATCTCCCAGCCGACTCTGACGCGCGAGGAGCTGGCCGCCATCGTGGACGAAGCGCACGGCTGGCATCGCAAGGTCGCCTGCCACGCGTACAACGGACTCGGTCTGCAGCGCGCCCTCGATGGCGGGTGCGATAGCATCGAGCATGGCCTGGAACTCACGGATGCCCAGATCGCGCAGATGATCCGCCAGGGCACCTGGTATGTCCCGACGCTTGCCGTCTACTACTACGACCTGGATCCGCCGGATACCCCCGGCGGCAAACGCGATCGCAAGCGTATTGCCCTGCATGGCGTGTCGTTCCGCAAAGCGCTGCACGCGGGTGTGAAGATCGCCTTCGGTACGGATGTCGGCGGGTTCGTCTGGTCCGAGCCCATTGCCCAGGAGTTTGCCCGCGAGGTGCAGTTCGGCATGACCCCGATGCAGGCGATTCAGAGCGCCACGTCGCGCGCGGCCGAGCTGTTGGGCAAGCGCGGCGAGCTCGGTGTCATCGCCCCGGGAGCGCGCGCCGACCTCGTGGCCGTGGCCGGTGATCCGCTGGCGGACGTGCTGGCGCTCGAGAAGGTGCAGTTCGTGATGAAGGATGGCCTGGTATACCGGCAGCTCAATTGACAGCGGCGGCGAAGGTGCAACCGATCGGCGAGCTCAGCGTCGTCGCCGCTCCGACGAGGAAGGTGGCAGGCGCAACCGCGCCAGTCTTGAGCTGCGACTCGCCAAACATCGCGACGCTGGAATCGCCCGCGGAATTCATCACCGCCAGGTTGTGCGCATCGTCGAAGCAGACGCCGTGCGGGGCATCGAGTGTTGCCGCGCCACTGATCGTCGTGGGGCTGATGATCGCGAAGGGCTTCGGCGCCCCCGTGCCGGTGAGGCTGTGCTGTGCGAACTCGACGATCGACGGCGCTGCCGAGTTGCTCGACCACAGATTGCCGTCGGCATCGAACGCAAGTCCCCAGGGAGACTGGATCGAGTCCGCACCGTCATCGCTCAGGACGATGCTCGGCGTGAGTTGAGCGTTCACCACGCCGCTCCCGGGCACCGCGGGCAGCTTGCCTGCTTCGAACTCGACGATGGTGTTCGCCGCCGCGCTGGCCGCGTTCGCGGCATCCGGAGCGCCTCCCTCGTTCGCTACCCACAGATTGCCGCTGCCATCGAGCGTAATGCCTGCAGGCCCGTTGAACGAGACGGACGCGACGACCACTGCCGGCGTCATCTGGTGCGCGCCAGCCAGCGCTAACTGTCCGGCCGAGAAGACCACGAGCGAATTGCTGTCGTGGTCGGTGATCCACAAATTCCCCTGCGAATCGAATAAGGCTTGCTGCGGACGGCTCATCGCAGTGGAGGTGATCGTTGCGACCGGCGTGGGCTGAGGTTGCGAGCCGAGCGCGCTCAGCTGCGCGGCGGTGAACTCGAGCAGTGCCGGGGTCACCGTCGCGTCCACGATCGCCGACGGATCCACCACCCACAGATTGCCGTGGACATCGAAAGTGACACCCTGAGGTGATCCGAGCATCGCGCTCTGCAAACTCAGATGCGGGGCCGTGGCACTCGTGCCGCTGCGCAGCTGCTCGGGGAGATATTCCAGCACATCCGTGCCGTTTGCGATCCACAGCGCCTTGCTCCCGATCGTGATGGACTGCTCGCCCGGGAAATGGCATCCGCCGTCCGCGCCAAGGAGCGTGCCGAGCAGCGCCCCGCCAGCCAACATCAACAACGCTCGCCGGCACACTGCCGTGCGAGCTTTCGCATCCTGATCTGCCTGGCCTCCCGGGATCTGCATCGCGGTCACTCATGGCGACGCCAGTTGCGCCGCGGGGCTCATCATCGCACGAACCTTCTGTGTCGCCGTGCGCAGACGCTCAATTTCGCGCGCGCGAAATGCCGGCAAGTCGGCATGAATGTCCCCTTCTGCGCCCGGTGGCGGTGCGGCGAGACTGCCGCCCATCGTCATCGGATCACAAGGAAGTACTTCGATGGGATCGCATACCTCTAGCCGCCGGCCTTGGTCCCGCGGCGCTCTGTGCATGCTGGGGCTGCTGCTTTCACTGCGGGTTGCGGCCACGGCTCCCTATCCGCAAAGTCAGCTCATCACGGCCGTCACGTGGGACCTGCAGACGCTCGCCAGCCTGCGCAAGGCGCACGGCAGCGATCTATGGCCGCTCGCCTGGGCGAGCGATGGCAACCTGTATGGGGCATGGGGCGATGGCGGCGGCTTCGATGGCGACGGCAACGACGTAGGAAGGGTGAGTCTCGGGTTCGCCCGCATCGAGGGCACGCCGCTAGCCGATCAGCCCGCCAGCTTTGCGGGCAGCAACGTCTGGGGAGATGCTCCGGATTATGCGCAGAATGCCGCCACTTTCGGTGGCAAGGTGGACGATCTCATCTCGATCGCAGGGGTGCTCTATGGGCAGGGTGGGCTCTGGACGCGTGCCAATTGCGGCTGTTCGGATCCGATCCACAAGAGCGGCGACAATCCCGCTCAGCGTGCCATCACCTGGTCGAACGATCTCGGCAAGAGCTGGCACATCGTCCCCTGGGTCCTTTCCAGCGATCTCGGAGCCTCGCTGCAGTTTGGGCAGGACTATCAGGGCGCGCTCGATGCGGGGCATGTGTACTTCTATTTTCAGCGTGACGTGGCGCACGACCCCGGGCATATCTATCTGCGCCGAGTGCTCGCCACCGCGCTCACGGAGGACCCCTCGGCCGCCGGCCGTACCGAATATGCCGCGGGAGTGGATGCGCGCGGCGTGCCTGCGTGGTCGACGCAGGAGTCGCAGGCCGTACCGATATTCTTCGATCCCAACCTGCCCCGGGATACCTGGTCGAGCGCAACGGTGGTCTACGATGCGGCTATCGGCCGCTACATCCTGTCGACGATGCACGGTGCGCTGACCGGGCAGATCGGCTTCTTCGAGGCGCCCGCGCCCTGGGGCCCCTGGGCCACGATTGCCTATTACGAGGACTGGGGCGGGTACAACGAGGTGGGGGGCGAGGGCAACGGCCTGCAGTTCCCGGCCAAGTGGATCAGCGCCGATGGGCGCACGCTCTGGGGCGTTTTCTCCGGTACCAACGACTTCGATTCCTTCAACATTGTCAGAGCCGTGTTCACCACGAGCGGCAACATCCCGCAGATCACGGCGCCCGCTGCACAGAGCGTATTCCAGCCCGGCGAGCAGGTGACGGCCGAAGGCGTCGGCGCGGGGCTATCCTGGTCCGTACAGATGCCGGGGACGGGCACGACCCTCGCAAGCGGCAGCGGATCCCGGCTGGCATTCACGGTGCCGACGGCCGTCGCGGCGAACAGCGTCGTTCGGATCGTGCTGCAGGGCGCCGTGGCCCGCGTTTACCGCGACTACACGGTTGCCTCCACCACGCAACCGCTCGTGGCGCTGGAATTCGTCTCGACCGGCAGGACGTACACACTGTCCACCGCGCTTGTCGGGGAGCCGGCCTACATCGATCGCAGTTACCCGATCACCGCGCTGTCGGCCGCGTTGACCGGGGGCAGTCTGATCCAGACCGCGAACGATGATAAGCTCGTCCCCGCTGCGGACTACCTGCAATTCACGTTGGACCGGCCCGGTACGGTGTATGTCTGTTATAGCGGGCAGGGCTTGCGCATGCCGGCCTGGATCGGCAGCGGAGGGTGGACACTCGTGCACGAGCGCTGCGATGTGAGTGATGGGGTCGCGACGCCGCGGATGGTGTATCGGAAAACCTTTGCCGCAGGCCTGGTGACCCTCGGTGGTAACCGGCAGCCGCCGGCCAGCGGCCCGGCTGGGTATTCGAACTATGTCGTCATCGTTGGTCCGTAAGCCGCCCCGCGTTGACCCACTGACTCGCTCGCCGGGCGGGACAATGCGTCCATGACACGCACATTGCTGACTCTGTGCGGCGTATGGCTTGCGGCCGCAGTGGCTGCACCGGCCGCCGCCGCCGCGGCGGATGACTGGAAGGTGGCGGGGGGCGACCCCGACGGCACCTACTATTCGCCCCTGAGCGGGATCAATGCGAGCAACATCGCCCGGTTGGGATTTGCCTGGCAATACGATCTCGGGACACACCGCGGCCAGGAAGCGACACCGATCGTCATCGACGGCGTGATGTATACCTCCGGAACCTGGGGTTATGTGTACGCGGTGGATGCCGCGAGCGGCCGGCAGCTCTGGCGCTACGATCCGCAGGCGGCCCACCTCGCGGCGCGGCAACCGTGCTGCGATCTCGTCAATCGCGGTGTGGCGGTGTCGAACGGGCGCGTGTACGTCGCCGCAGTGGATGGGCGGCTGCATGCGCTCGATGCCCGCACCGGCCGCAAGATCTGGGCGGTCGACACGATCACCGATCATTCGCTGCCGTACTCGAGCACCGGGGCACCGCTGATCGCCGGCAAGGTGGTCGTCATCGGCAACGGTGGCGCGGACATGGGCCACGGCGGGGTTCGCGGCTACGTCTCGGCATTCGATCTGGCGAGCGGTGCCTTGAAGTGGCGGTTTTATACGGTGCCGCCGGCCCCCGGGCAGCCGTACGAGAATCCCGAGCTGGCGATTGCGGACAAGACGTGGGATCCCCATCGCGGGGCTCAATACAAAGGCGGTGGGACCGCATGGGATGGCTTCGCCTACGACCCGAAGCTCGATCTGGTGTACTTCGGCACCGGTAATGCGGCGCCCTACGATGCGCGGCTGCTGGGTCCCACGAGCCCGGACGAGTTATTCACGGCGGCCATCCTTGCCGTCCATGCCGAAACCGGCCGCCTCGCCTGGCATTACCAGACGACGCCCGGCGATCGCTGGGATTTCGATTCGGTGCAGAAGCTCGTCATGGCGGACCTGACACTGAACGGCCGCCTGCGCCATACGATCATGCAGGCCTCGAAGAACGGCTTCTTCTATGTCCTGGACCGGCAGTCCGGTGAGCTGCTGTCGGCGGTGAACTATACGTTCGTGGACTGGGCCTCTCGCGTGGATCTGACGACGGGGCGGCCGGTCATCACCAAGCGTGCCGACTGGTACCGGGGCCCGAGCAGCATCTATCCGTCCTGGTTTGGTGGGCATACCTGGAATCCGATGTCCTACAGCCGCGCGACGCACCTGATGTACATCCCGGTGATCGACGTGCCCACCATCTGGGTCGACCTTGCTCACAACGGCGGCTCGGTAAAATTCCTCGACGGCTTCTTCACGGTCAACGGCGTCATTCCCGATACCACCTACGACCCGGCCGATCTGCGCAGACTGTATGGGCCGCTGCCTTCGCTGCAATCGCTGCGGAGCGAGCGCCCCGGCAAACGAGTGCGTGAGTTGCTCCGGGCCTGGGATCCGGTTCGGCACAAGAGCGTGTGGGAGCACGAGACCTCCTCCGGGGTCAGAGGCTACGACGGCGGCGTGATGAGCACGGCCGGCAACCTGGTTTTCCAGGGCCGCGGCAGTGGCGGGCTGTGGGTGTATGCGGCCGATTCCGGCCAGGTGCTCAAGGTCATCCAGACCGGTAGCCACATCATGGCCGCTCCCATGACGTACGTGGTGCGTGGCGAGCAGTACATCGCCGTGCAGGCCGGGTACGGCGGCACCGGTATCAGCGTCAATGCGATCCCCCCGGCCAGTGCGGCCTTCAAATACGAGAATGTGAATCGCATCATCGCCTTCAAACTCGACGGGCCGACGGTGCCCACTCCGGCCCCTCGAGTGCAACTGCCGGTGCCCAAGCCACCCGCGCGCAGCGCGAGTGCGGCGAGTGTGCGCAATGGTGAGGCGAAATTCGTGCAGGAGTGCTCCCGCTGCCACGTGCTCGGGCCCAGTGTCACGCCTGATCTGCGCCGTCTCACGCCGCAGTTGCACGCGATCTTCAACGATATCGTGCTGCGCGGTGCGCTGGCGCCGACTGGGATGGAGCGCTTCGACGATCTGCTCAGCGAACAGGATGTGAACGACATCCACGCGTACCTGATCGATGCGAGCTGGCAGGCGTATCGCGCCCAACAGGCCACCGGCCGCGCTCATCGGGCGAACTGAGGGGCGTTCCGCTGCCGCCTTACAGGTACGGCAGCATCAGCCGCGCGGCACTGTTGCGCAAGCGGCGCAACAGCGGACCGCCGAGATCCCGGGCATCGAGGCGAGTGCCCTGCTGTGCCGCCATCAGGGCATCGAGCTCGCGCACGAGATCGCTGTGGTAGATCTCGAGGTCCAGCTCGAAGTTCAGCCGGAAGCTGCGCACGTCCCAGTTCGCGCTGCCGATCAGCCCCCAGATGCCATCCACGCTCATCAGCTTCGAATGATTGAATGGCGGAGGATGCATCCAGATGCGGCAGCCGGCTGCGAGCAGCGGGGTGCTCTGCATGCGGCTCGCCCAGTCGAGGGTTGGATGATTGCTGTGCTCAGGCAGGATCACATCGACCTCGACCCCCCGGTAGGATGCGAGCGCCAGCGCGGTGATGAGTCGCTCGTCCGGCAGAAAGTAGGGCGTCATCAGCTTGATCGAGGTGCGGGCGCAGCCGACCGCCTCCAGGATGAGGAACTCGATCTTCTCGAGATCCTGGTCCGGACCAGACACGACGGCCCGCGCGATGCTCTCTCCCGCTGGCGGCAGGCGGGGAAACCAATGCTCGGAAGCGAGTCGTTCTGCGCTGGCAAACTGCCAGTCCGCGACGAACACGTCCACGAGCTGGGCAACCACGGGTCCCTCGAGTCGGAAATGCGTATCGAACACCGGCCGCCGGGGGCGCAGGCGTGTCAGGTTCTCCGCGCCGATGTTCAGTCCGCCGGTGAATACCACCCGTCCGTCGATCGCCAGGATTTTCTTGTGACTGCGCAGATTGAGGAACGGCATCCGCCAGGGGAGCGATGAGTGCAGGAAACGGGCGACCGGTACGCGCGCGCGACGCAACCGTCGATACGTCGCAGAGAGGAAGTACCCGCCGCCGATCCCATCGATCAGGACCCGCACCTGCACCCCGCGCTGCGCCGCACGAGTCAACGCCTCGATGAACGGGTCGCCCGCGGCATCCGCACGGAAAATGTAACTCGACAGGCCGACGCTGCACTGCGCCGCATCGATTGCGGCAAGCATCTGCGGATAGGCGGCATCGCCGTTGTGCAGGATGCGAACGGAATTACCCGCCTGGGCGGCGCGCCCGGTGATCCGGCCGCCCGCTCGCTCCAGAGCAGCCAGATGATCGTCCCGGGCGGATCCGGCGGGCGCGGGGGGCAGGTGGCCTGCATAAGGAGGGCGACGCAGTCCTTTGGCACGGCGGCGCACGCGATTGATCCCTAACAGCAGGTACAGCGCACTGCCGAGCAGCGGAGTGAGCCAGGCAAGTCCGATCCAGCCGACACTCGAGCCGACGTCGCGCTTGTTGAGTAGCACGTGGACCGACACGGCGCTCGCCAGCAGCACGTGCACGCTGGAAACGACGAACGGCGCCAGCGCTGCTGCGGGCAAGGTCACAGGCGCAACCGGGTCTCGAGCTCTTCCGAGACTTCGAGCCACGCGCTCTCGATGCGCTCGGTCTCGCGCACCAGGGTGCTCTGCTGCTGCAGCAAAGCACGCAGACGCTCCTTCGCGCTCTCGTGGTAGAGGGCGGGATCGGCCAGTTGTGCGGTGATTGCCGCGGCTTCTTCCGCCAGGCGCGCGAGCTGCGTGTCGTAATCGGCGATCTGCGTCTTGAGCGGGGTCAGCCGGTTGCGTCGTTCCGCTTCGTCGCGCTTGCGCTGCCGGCGGCTCTGCGCCGTCTGCGAATCGGCGCTCGAGACAGCCTGCGCGTGCGCCGGCAGCTCGCCTGTCCAGTTCGCATAATCCTCCAGATCACCGTCGAACGGCGTGACACGACCCTGGTGCACGATGTGAAACTCGTCTGCCACCGTGCGTAACAGGTGGCGATCGTGCGATACCAACACCACCGCCCCCGCGTAGTCCTGCAAGGCGACCGCCAGCGCCTGGCGCATCTCGAGATCGAGGTGGTTGGTCGGCTCATCGAGCAGCAGGACATTGGGGCGCATGCAGGCGATCGAGGCCAACACGAGCCGCGCCTTCTCCCCGCCGGAGAACGCGCCCACCGCATCGAACACCTGGTCGCCGCGAAAGCCGAAACCCCCCAGGAAATCACGCAGCTCCTGCTCCGTCGCGGTAGCCGCGGACGTGCCTCCCAGCCGCCGGAGGTTGATCAATGCGCTGGCGAGCGGGTCGAGTTGCTCGAGCTGGTGCTGAGCAAAGTAACCGATGCGCAGATCGCGTGCGGGCGTGCGCTCGCCACCGAAGGCGGCGAGCTCTCCAGCGAGCAGCTTCATCAGCGTCGACTTGCCTGCGCCGTTGCGGCCGAGGAGGGCGATCCGATCCCCCGGCGAGAGCGTGAGAGTCACTTGCGCCAGCAGCGGCCGGCCGTCGTACCCGGCAGATTGCTCCTCGAGCGCGAGCAGCGGACGCGGCAGCTTCGCCGGTTGCGGGAAGGTGAACTCGAAGCTCGAGTCGATGTGTGCGGGGGCAATGCGCTGCATGCGCTCGAGCGCCTTCAGGCGGCTTTGCGCCTGGCGTGCCTTGCTTGCTTTGGCCCGGAAGCGCTCGACGAACGCTTCCATGTGCCGGATCTCGCGCTGTTGGCGCACGTACAGCGCGGACTGCTCGGCCAACTCACTGGCGCGCTGCTCCTCGAACGCCGAGTAATTGCCGCGATAGGCGCGCGCTCTGCCGTGCTCGAGATTGACGATCCGGTTGGTGATGCGATCGAGAAACTCCCGATCGTGGGAGATCAGCAGAAGCGTGCCCGGATAGGTGCCGAGCCACGCTTCCAGCCAGATGATGGCATCCAGATCCAGATGGTTCGTCGGCTCATCGAGCAGCAGCAGATCCGACCGGCACATGAGCGCCTGCGCAAGGTTCAGCCGCACACGCCAGCCGCCCGAGAACGTGCGCACCGCACCCGAGGCATCCGCCGCAGCGAAGCCCAGTCCGTGCATGAGCCGACCGGCGCGGCTGCGGGCATCGTAACCTCCCAGGGCGCGATACTGCGCGTGCAGCTCCGCCAGGCGCAGACCTTCATCGCGTGCCGTGGCAGCGGCGATCGCTCGCTCGATGGCCCGCAAGGGCGCATCGCCATCGAGTACGAAGTCGATCGCCGGCGTATCCGTGGCGGGCAGCTCCTGGGAAACCGAAGCGATCGCCAGGTGCGGCGGCACCTCGAGCGTGCCGTGATCGCATTGCAGCTCGCCGCGCACGAGCGACAGCAGGCTCGATTTGCCGCTGCCATTCGCGCCGGTGATCCCGACCTTTTCCGCGCGGAACACGCTGAACGTGGCGCCGGAAAACAGCAGCCGCGGCCCTCGGCGCAGGCTGATGTCGGTGAAATTGAGCATGCCGCGCGCTCTAGTTCCGGGCGGCCGGCATCGCGATGCTCACCACATCAGATCATCGGGGATCGAGAAGTCCTTGTACGCCTCGTCGGTCTCGGAGACGGACGCGGTCGGCAGGTGCGGGACCACCATCCGCGCGTCGCATTCCCGGATTCGCTCGGCGGCGCCGGCGGGGACCACCGCATAGAATCCCCGGTAGCGCACGACCGCAAGCTGACCGCTGAGCAGCTGCTCGCGGCGCTGCGCATCCACCGCAAGGCGGCGGACCTTCTTGCCGTCCACGAAACTGAAGTAATCCTCGCTTTCGATGCGCGGCACGCGATTCTGCTCGATCAGCTGCTCGATCTGCGCCAGGCGCGCCTTGCGCTGCGCTTTTTCCTGCCGTCGCTGATTCAACTCCTGGTCGCGTGCGACCTTGGCCGCCTGCGCCTGCTGTGCGGCGCGATGCGCGGCGGAAACGGCGGCCGGCTGATGCGCGGGCTGATCCGCACGCGGCCGGGGGAGCTGGTGCGATTGTTGCCGCCGCTCCTGCTGCTGCTCGCGCTCCTGTTGCTGCGCGCGTTTGGGGCTGACCACACCGGCTTGCAGCAATGCATCGCGCAAAGAAGTGTTCATGGCGTCATGGGCACGGGAGGACGGGGTGCGAGGTATTTTACGCAACGCAGCCAGCATTGGCATGTAGCCCTTTGCGGCACAGTCCAGGATGTCGCTGCTGCATCGGCACGCGCGCCGCCCATAAAGCTGCCCATAAAGCTGCCCATAAAAAAGGCCCGGATTGCTCCGGGCCTTCTCGTCGTGCACGACTTTGGCAACTTACCAGCGATCGCGACCGCCGCCGCCCCCGCTGTTGCCCCCGCGAAAGCCGCCACCGCCGCCGCCCGGACGGCCACCACCGCCGCCGCCGCCGGAACGGGGCTTGTCCTGAGCTTCGTTCACGCGCAACTGACGTCCGCCCATCTCGTGGCCGTTCAGACTCTGGATGGCCCGGGCTGCATCGGCCTGGTTCATCTCGACGAATCCGAAGCCGCGCGGACGACCGGTCTCACGATCGGTCGGCAGCGACACGGACTCCACAGTCCCGTGCTGCGAGAACAGCGTGCGGACATCCGCCTCGCTGGCGGAAAAAGGCAGGTTGCCTACATAGATCTTGGCCATAAATTTAGTCACTCTCCAAACAACGCAAAGCAGTCCCGGAGCGAATCAATCGGTAGACCGAGGCTGCTTCCACACGGCAGGAACACCAGTCAGGTCAGGGAGAGTGTGTCTCACGAGCCCATCGAACCGTCGATCCTGTCACCTGATCGCAATCGCTCCGGCCGGTTCGTCCGCGTAAAGCACAGGCACTCGGGACGGATCAGGGACGTGGCGATCGGCGCAGAGTATGCCAGAAGCGCCGCTTGTGTACCCTGTGGCGATGAAACTCTTGGCGAGCTTGAACCTTACGAATGAGCTGTCGCCACGGCTCGCGGCGGCCGCTCTGTAATCCAACGTAACGCCCCTGCGGTGTCGCCGGGCGCCTGGGCGCCGGGGTTACCCACTGCGGCGCTCAGGGAATACCCACTGCGCGTTGCATAATCTACAATATAATCAATGTGTTGAGTGCGGTCTGGTACGCGGCAGCCGCCGGCACGCTGTAGCAAAGCGGCTGCGCTGGATGGCGCAAGTGTTGCGTTGGTGCCGCGAACGCCGTCCGGCCGACATATGCCAAACCATCGCGACAATCTGGAATAACCAATGGCGGACAGGTCAGACTAGCGGACCGTTTCCAGCACAGCGATCGAGCATGACTGATGAGGCATTTGGCGCACCGGGCATCGCGCCCACCTGGTGCTCGAGCGACAAGGACTTCGTGACCACGGCGATCGGTCCATCGCGGCTGTGGGCCACGGTCGGCCACGGCATCCTGAATGAGATCTACTGGCCCTCGACCGGTGAGCCGCAGGTGCGGGATTTCAGCTTCTATCTCGTGGGGGAGGCCGGCTGGCTCGACCTGAAGCGCATTCGGCGCTATCGGCTGGCGACACCGGGACCATATCTGCCGGTGCTGACCATCACGCACTACGGCGCCGACTACCAGCTCAACCTGGAGGTTCTGCCCGACCCGCGGCGCGACGTGCTGCTGGTGCGCTACCGTATCGAGGGACCCTACCGGCTGGTGGTCATCCTCGCGCCTCACCTGGGCAGCACCGGACGCGACAACTGCGCCTGGATCACCGATGGAACGGGCTATGCCTGCGGCGGGGATGCGGCGCTCTGCCTGACGGCCGATGCGCCATTGACGAAGTTGAGTTGTGGTTATGTGGGTGCCTCGGATGGCTGGCAGGATCTGAGCCGTCACGGCACGCTCACCTACGACTTCCCGCGCGCGAACGACGGCACCGTTGCGCTGAGCGGGGAACTGCAGATGCGCCGGGGAGTTCTGGCGCTGGGATTCGCCGAGTCCGAACGCGGTGCGCATACCCTGGCGCGCACGGCCCTCACCGTCGGCTTCGATGCGTTGCGTGCCGAGTTCATTCAGGCCTGGCTCGCATGGGGTAGTCAGCTGCAGTTGCCCCGTCCGGATGACACGTTGGGCAATGCCGGACTGTTGTCGGCCGCCGTGCTGAAGATTCACGAGGACCGGAGCTATCCTGGCGCCGTCGTGGCGAGCCTGAGTGTGCCCTGGGGCAACAGCACCGAGACCCTGGGGGGCTACCATCTCGTCTGGCCCCGCGATGCGACGCTCACGGCATTCGCGCTCCTGGCGGCCAACCAGGTCGGCGAAGCACGCCATATCCTGGCGCATCTGACTGCAACCCAGATCGCCGATGGCAGCTGGCCGCAGAACTTCTTTCCCAGTGGCGAGCCGTTCTGGACCGGTGTGCAGCTCGATGAGAGCGCCTTTCCGGTGCTGCTCGCGGCCAAACTGCGCGAGATCGGCGACGAGGAGCTGCCCGGTACGGCGCAGATGATCCGCGCGGCCGTCGGCTTCATCGTGCGCACCGGCCCCAACAGTCCGCAGGATCGGTGGGAGGAGAACCCCGGTGTGAGTCCCTTCACGCTCGCCGTCGCCATCAGTGCGTTGATTGCGGCCGCACCCTGGTTGATGCCCGATGAGCGTGCCTACGCCGAGTCGCTGGCCGATGACTGGAACGAGCGGCTCGAGGGGTGGTGTTATGTCGAGGATACGCCGCTGACGCGCGAGTTTGACGTTCACGGCTATTACGTCCGCATCGCGCCGTTGGATAAGTCCGGTGAGCGCAGCTCGTGCGTGCAGCTGAAAAATCGCCGGGGAGAAAGCATCCGCGCCGCCGCACTCGTCAGCCTCGACTTTTCGTATCTCGTGCGCCTGGGATTGCGCAGCGGTACGGATCAGCGGGTACTCGATACGATCCGCGTGGTGGACGGGGTGCTGCGCGTCGAAACGCCCTCGGGGCAGCTTTACCATCGCTATAACGAAGATGGTTACGGGGAGCATGCGGACGGCAGCCCGTTCGATGGCACGGGCATCGGCCGGGCATGGCCCCTGCTGGTGGGCGAGCGCGGTCATCTGGCGATGCAAGGCGGTGCGGATCCGTTGCCGTACCTCAGGACGATGTGCAATTGCGCAAGTGCGGGCGGTCTGTTGCCCGAGCAGGTGTGGGACAGCGCCCCGCTCCCGGCTCTGGAGCTGCTGCCCGGGCGACCCTCCGGAAGTGCGATGCCACTGGTATGGGCGCATGCGGAATTCCTCAAACTGCTGATTGCGCGTGAGCGGTCGCGCCCGATCGAGCTGCTCGAGAGCGTAGAGCAGCGTTACGCGGGCGGTGCTGCGCGACTTGCGCCGGCGTGGCATTGGCGCGATGAGATCCCGATTACGCAGCTTACGGCCGGCCGGGGACTCGTCATCGAGGACCGGCAGAGATTCACGCTGCACCTGGGATTCGATGGCTGGAAGCACATCGAGGACCGTGTGGCGGTGGCACGCCCCTTCGGGTTATGGGCGGTGCAGTTGACGGCGGCGGAGCTGCTGCGTTTTTCCGAGCTCAACTTCACGCGCCGTTATGCGCAGGGTTGGGAAGGGGTCGATCAAAAGGTGACGCTGCGCCATCCCGCGATCGCGCATGCATTGTGCAACGCGGGCTGAAGCAGCAGCGCGGCGGCCGCGATCCCTATGTTTCGCCGGTGCGCGCGGCATTCGGCGGCTCGCTCGAGACGAACAGGATCGAGCAGGCGGCGCGCTCGAGCACCTCGGCCGCCACATCGCCGAAGAACAGTTGCTCACCGGGACGAGGACTGACACCCATCACCAGCAACGTGTGCCGGCCGACGTCGATCTGCTGGAGAATGGCGTTCTCCGTCGCGCGGACGCGGCGGAACGCTCCCGTTACCTCGACGCCGTAGTGCTCGCCCAGTTTCACGATCTCGCCGATCGCAGCTTCCGCGGTGTCCTCGGGCGCGAGCACCGAGCTGAACTGCCAGCGCCAGGGGACTCGCCGGCGCGCCCTGGAGGCGACGTACAGCGCCGTGACCGGACGCTGGGCGGCCTGAGCCAGCGCAATGGCGATTTCGGCACCGTCCCGGGACATTCTCGTGCCGCTGATGGGCACGAGAATGTTCAGCGGCGCACCGGGACCCTTGCGGTGTGCGCCGCGGGCGATTGCGACCACCAGTGCGCCTGCGAATCCGTGGGCGCTGCGTGTGATCAGCGGGGCGAAGCGTGCGCGTTCCGATGCGGGCTCGCGGCCGAGAAACAGCAATCCGTAACCTTTTTTCGCCTCGGTCGCGATACTGTCCTGCGCGACTTGCGCCTCCGGGGAACGGGTCATGATGTCGACCTCGGCCGACTTCTCCTGTCTCTGCACCGAGCCGGCTTCCGCACCCGCCTTGACGGCCGCGGTAGCCTGCTTCGCGCGACCCTGCGGGGCACTCTGTCCGGCAGCATCCGGATCGACCTGCAGGACGGTCGTCGCAATCCGTCGCACACCGGCCAGCATCCCTGCCAGGCGCGACGCGAGCCGGCCGCTGGGACTTTCGTCAACGGCGACCAGCAGCCGCTCGATGGGCTTCAGAAATCCCTGCGCTTCGAATTGCTCGCGCTCCAGGCGCGCGCTCTCCTGCGCATTCGGCGGCAACCGCCGCAGTGACCAGCGCAACATCGGCGGCATCAGCATCGTCGTCACGACCGCCATCGCAACGATCGCGGTAAACAGCCCCTCGTTGAGCGCCCCCATGGAAAGTCCGATCGATGCGACGATCACCTCCGTCGAGCCGCGCGCATTCATCCCGCAGCCCACTGCCAGCGACTCGGCGTACGTCAGTCCTCCGAGGCGGCCACCCAGGAAAGCGCCGCTGAACTTGCCGAGACTCGCCAGCGCGATCAGTCCTACCGTCAGCAGCAGAAGCGACGGTTGCGCAAGCACGGACAGATCGGTGCTCAGACCGGCCACGCCGAAGAAAACGGGCATGAACAAGGCGATGATGAGGCCGCGCAGCTGCGCATCGATGTGCCGCGTGAGGATCGGGGACTGACCGATGAGGATCCCGGCCACGAATGCACCCAGTACGAAGTGCACGCCGATGGAGTTGGTGAGCAGCGCCAGCGCGGCGGCAATGACGAGAATCATCGTGATGACCGGCATCTCGCTCGCCAGATGGTCGTTCGCCCAGCGGATGAGCTGGAACACGAGGCGGCGTCCGACCGTGAAGCTCAGCGCGAGGAAGATTGCGGTACCGAGCACGCTGCGCGCCACGGCGGTGAATTCCACGGTGCCGCGCAACGCCAGCCCGAAAATCACCGACACGATGATCCAGCCGATCGTATCGTCGATGATGGCGGATGCGACGATCACCTGCCCGACCGTGCGCCGCAGGAAACCGAGGTCGCGCACGACGAGCGCCACGATCTTCACGGAAGAGATGGACAGGGCGGTTCCGAGAAACAGCGTCATGATGAGCCGTTTGCCCGGATCCGGCAGCATTGCCTCGGGCAGAAGCGCACCGAGCGCTACACCACACACGAACGGTACGAGAATGCCCAGCAGCGAGATGCTCATGGCCGCGCGGCGCGCACCGCGAACGACCGACAGATCCGACTCCATGCCGGTCATGAGCAGCAGCAGCAGGATGCCGAGTTGCGCCACCGCATCCAGCATGGCGTGCTGCTCGGGGTTCGCCGGAAACAGAGCGTGCCAGAGGCCGGGCAGCAGTGCGCCGAGCACCGAGGGACCGAGCAGGACGCCGGCAATCAGCTGTCCCATGACCGGCGGCTGGCCGATGCGCAGCATCAGCTCCCCCATGAGCCGGCCGCCTGCCAGCAGCGTGAGGATCTGTGCGAGGAAGACCGCGACGGACGCGCCGTGGGCCATGTGGGACACTCAGCTGCCGGACCTGGGATGAGAAACGATACCAGTGATGACCTGCGCTGAGGTCATCAGGCTCCGCTCACCTCGTTGTTGTTATCGCGGCCGCGCTCGCAGGCACGCTCAGCGTCGCTCCCAGTGACCCCGCGATTGGTGCCAGCCATCGCGCTGGTGAACCCAGCGGTGCGGCACCCAGCGCTCGCCGGGATGAGGCCGCTCCCAGTGACCGCGAACCCACTCATGGCGTCCGCCGACCCAGTCCCAGTAGCCACCCAGCCAGATGAAGCCCGCTGCGGGCGGGGGGCCGTATTCCTCGACCCGAAGCGGGGGAGGAGCCACGTCCACGGGCCCCCCGACATAGTAGCGATCGGCGGGCACGGCCACGACGCAGCCACCCAGGGCACCCGCCAGCACGGAAATTGCTACCAGCGTTACCGCGCGCAAACGAAACTCGGTCATATTCACTCCCCACGGATTTCGGATGCCGGGACGGATTTCAGATTCCGGGCGGCCTTGGGACGGCCTTGCGTTTCGAGAACGCGGCAGCGCCCGATTCGTTCACATGAGGACAGGCAATGTCGGCCGACCCTTCGGACATCGTATTCTTATTCGATGTCGATAACACCCTGCTGGACAATGACGCCGTGCAGGCCGATCTCAGTGCGCATCTGGAGCAGGAGTTCGGTCGCGCCGCACGGGAGCGCTACTGGGCCATCTTCGAGACGCTGCGCTCGGAGCTGGGCTATGCCGACTACCTCGGCGCTCTGCAGCGCTACCGCCTGGAGGCGCCGGCCGATCCCCAGATCTTGCAGATGTCCGCGTTTCTCATCGATTACCCATTTGCCAGCCGGCTGTATCCGCGCGCGCTGCAGGCGATCGCGCGCTGTGCCGAGCGCGGCCGCACCGCGGTGCTCTCGGACGGGGACGTCGTCTTTCAGCCGCGCAAGGTGCAACGCTCCGGAATCTGGGACGCGGTCCACGGGCAAGTCATGATCTACCTGCACAAGGAGGAGATGCTGTCCGCCGTGGAGCGCTTCTGTCCGGCGCGGCATTACGTGATGATCGATGACAAGCTGCGGATTCTCTCGGCCATGAAACACACCTGGGGCCGCAAGCTGACCACGGTATTCGTGAGGCAAGGGCACTACGCGCTGGACCTCGCGAATGTCAGCACCTACCCGGCGGCGGATCTGACGATCGAGAGGATCGCCGATCTCGCCGCGGGTGAACTCGTGCTTGCCGGAGCGACATGAGCACCATCGACGTCAATCCACTCGCCGGCCATCCGCCCCCGCAGGAGATGCTGGTCGACGTGGCCCGACTGGTCACGGCCTACTACGCGCTGCAACCGGATCCTGACATCGCCGCTCAACGCGTGGCATTCGGTACCTCCGGCCATCGCGGCTCGGCGTTCGACTGCAGTTTCAACGAGTGGCATGTCCTGGCCATCACCCAGGCAATTTGTGAGTACCGCCAACGCGCCGCCATCACGGGACCGCTGTTTCTCGGCATCGACACCCACGCCCTGTCTGCTCCGGCGGCGGCGAGTGCCTTGGAAGTACTCGGTGCGAATGCGGTGGACGTCATGATTGCCGAGCGCGACGAGTACACCCCCACACCCGCCCTGTCGCATGCGATTCTCGTCCACAACCGTGGGCGGGAGAGTGGCCTCGCCGACGGCATCGTCATCACCCCCTCGCACAATCCACCAGCGGACGGCGGCTTCAAATACAACCCCCCCAACGGCGGTCCGGCCGACAAGGATGTGACCGGGCAGATCGAGGCGCGGGCGAACGAGTTGCTCCAGTCACGGTTGCGCGAGGTCAGACGCATGCCCTACAGCGCGGCGCTCAGCCTCGGCACGACCCACCGTCACGATTACCTCAACACGTATGTGCATGATCTCGCGCAGATCATCGATCTTGCGGCGATACGCGCCTCGGGACTTTCGCTGGGCGTCGATCCGCTCGGGGGCGCAGGCGTGCACTACTGGGGTGCCATCGCGGAGCGCTACCGGCTCGATCTGCAGGTGCTCAATACGGCGGTGGATCCGACCTTTCGCTTCATGCGCGTCGACTGGGATGGGCGCATCCGCATGGACCCTTCCTCGCCGTATGCGATGGCTGGCCTGATTCACATGAAGGACCGGTTCGATGTCGCATTCGCCTGTGACACCGACCACGATCGACACGGCATCGTGACCCGCAGCGCCGGGTTGCTGCCGCCCAATCATTACCTGGCGGTGGCCGTGCACTACCTGTTCACGCATCGTCCAGGCTGGAAAGCGAATGCCGCCGTCGGCAAGACCGTGGTCAGCAGCCAGATGATCGACCGCGTGAGTGCGGAGCTGGGACGGCGGCTGTACGAAGTGCCCGTGGGCTTCAAGTGGTTCGTGGCGGGGCTGCTCGACGGATCACTCGGATTCGGCGGCGAGGAGAGCGCCGGGGCCTCCTTCCTGAGCTTCGACGGCAGCCCCTGGAGCACGGACAAGGATGGCATCGTGCCCGCACTGCTTGCCGCGGAGATCACCGCCCGGGAGCGGCGCGATCCGGGGGAGCTGTATCGGCAGCTGACACGGCAATTTGGCGAGCCCGCCTATGAGCGCGTCGATGCGCCCGCGACGCCCGCGCAGAAGCAGCTCCTGAAGCGTCTGTCCGCAGACAACGTGCATTCCACGCAGCTCGCCGGCGAGAAGATCACGCTGGTGTCGGGAAACGCACCCAGCAACGGTGCGCCCATCGATGGACTGAAGATCGCAAGCGAACACGGCTGGTTCGCCGCCCGTCCGTCGGGCACGGAGAATATCTACAAGATCTACGCGGAGAGCTTCCTCGGCGCCGAGCATCTGCGCCGCATTCTCGATGAGGCCCGGCAGATCGTCGCTGATTGCCTGCGCTCGGCGGGGGAAGGGCCCGCCGGAGAGTGAGAGGCCGGGCGGCTCAGGCGCTACGGCGATCAGGCGCTACGGCGATCAGGCGCTACGGCGATCAGGCGCTACGGCGATGTTGGCGTGGGCGAGGTCGACCGGGGCGAGGTCCCCTTGCTCTGCTGCGCCGCGAGTTGCTTCGCGAGCAGCAGGTGGTGGCGCAGGGTGGGGAGCGTGTTCGTCGCGAACGCCTTGACGTCGGCATCCTGAGCACCGCTGGCCGCTTTATCGAATTCCTTGATGTCCTGCACGTGGTCCTTGACCATCAGCTGCGCGTAGTGGCGATCGAACTCGGCGCCGGTGAGGGTTTCGAGCCTGCCAAGCATGGCCTGATCATGGGCCGCGAGCGCATCCGGCAGCGTCATCTGCCGGGCGTCCGCCAGAGCTCTGAGGGCATGATCGATGCGCGTGTGATCGAGCACCATCTGCTGGCCGAAGGTGCGCACGGTCGGATCCTGCGCCCTCGTTTCGGCCAGCTTGCCGGCGGCGATCTCCATCTTGCCCCCCTCGGCCGCCTTCGCGACGAAGGCCCGATCCGCGCGACTCAGTCCGGTGTCGGGCGCCGCTGCAGCGGTGTCAGCCGCTGCGGCCGTGCCAGCAACTGCCGCTGTGGCAGCAACTGCCGTCGCAGCAACTGCGGCCGTCGCAGCAACTGCACCGCTCGCCGTCGCGGCGAGGGCACTCATCAGCGCCGTTTGCAGGAGTTTGGCCACTTGCAGGAGTCTGGTTCGAGCGTACATTGGAGGCCTTCGCCCCTTCGGGGCGGATGTGTCGACAGCATCCGTAGCAGTTTACGTGCCTCCCGGCGGATCCGGCGCAAAGGCGCAAACCATGCCCCGCACCACTTATCCGTCCAAGGTCGATGCCATCCTGATGATTCCGCTGCTGTGCCTGGCACTCGGCTGCGACCTGCTGAGTGGTGCGCTGCCCACGCAAGCGCACGTGGTGGCGTTTGCCGCGCGGCTGCTGATGCTGCTGGTGCTGCTCCTCGTCGTTTGGACAGCTCTTGGCACGTGGTACGCGTTCGACGGCCGGGTGCTGTGCATCCGCAGCGGACCCTTCCGCTGGAAAATCGAGCTGGACGACATACATGCGGTCACGCCGAGCCGCGATCTGCGCTCCGGGCCCGCGCTGTCACGCGATCGGCTGCGAATCGACTACGGCGCTGGCCGCACGATCCTGATCTCGCCTCGGGACCAGGCCGGCTTCCTGCGCGAGCTGCAGCGGCGGCAGCTGACTCAGTGAGTCAGCGCCAGAGCGGTGTAGCCATTCCAGATGATCTCGATGCCGATGCACATCAGAATGAAGGCCGACAGGCGCACGACGACTTCCACGCCGGTCGCGCCCAGCAGCCGAGCGATGTGTCCGGCGAAACGGTAGGCGATGTAGATGCTGATGGCGATTGCGATCAGTCCGAGGAGCGCACCGGCGGCATGCAGTGCGACGGCGCGCAGGACAAATCCCGTCGCCGGTTTCTTGCTGCCGATGGTGATGGCGACGGACATCGAGCCGGGGCCGACCGTCAGCGGCATGGTGAGCGGATAGAAACTGCCGATCCTGGTCGCGCCCGGGGGCTGAACCTGCGCCGATCCATGATCGGACCATTGCTCCTGCGTCAGCAGCTTCCATCCCAGAGCGGTGACCACTAGGCCACCGGCGATCCGCACGACGGGCAGCTCGATGCCGAAGAACTCCAGCAGCCACGGGCCCAGGGCCAGCGACCCCAGCAGCAGCGCGAAGCCGTTGATGGCTACGCGGCGGGCGAGCGAATTGCGCTCATCGACCGTCAGCAGGGCGGTCATCGCCAGAAAGAATGGGGCGGACTCGATCGGATTGACGATCGGAAACAGGCCGGCGAACGTCAGCAGGAACGCACTCAGGATCTCACTCACCTTGCAGCTCTCCCTGGCCGGCTGTCCTGACCGAGTGACGCGGCGACCGGCTCTTGTGACATTCTACGGCGGTCGCGCTGGCGTGTCGGCAGGAGGAAGAAGTATGGAGATCACGGGTGGGTGTCTGTGCGCAGCGGTGCGGTATCGGGTGACGGAGCCGCCGCTGGTGACGCGCGCATGTTGGTGCCGGACGTGCCAGTATCTGGGCGCCGGCAGCGGGACGGTGAACGTCTGCTTTCCCAGGCAGGCGTTGAGCGTCGCGGGGGATCTGACGGATTATCGCAGCGTTGCCGACAGCGGCAACGTCATGCATCGGCGCTTCTGTCCGCTTTGCGGCACGCCGCTATTGAGCGAGGCGGAAGCGCGTCCACACCTCGTTTTCGTGCGCAGCGGCACGCTGGACCAGCCGGCAATCGCCCGGCCCGCGATGACGATCTGGACGTCCCGGGCACCCGTTTGGGCGTGCATCGACGACACGATTCCTCGCGTCGAGCGCCAGCCGCCCCCCGCGGGCTAGCCGCACGCGCGGACCGTTCACATCTGCGGCGCCCATGAGGCGCACCAGCCGGCCGCCTTGACCTGCTTGCCCGGGAAGATCTGGCACGGTCCCTGCACTGAAGCATAGGTGCCCTGGTAGAGCGCACAAGTGGCGCAGGTATTGCCCGCCGGCGCGCCCTTTGCCTTCGTGGCATCGTCGACGTATTGCACTTTTTTGGCAGCCGGGTCCACCGGACTGAGCAGGGGCAGCTCGGCGGTGCGGCCCGCCTGCGGGCGCATCAGGACAAGCGGTGCCAGGCTTGCGCCCAGCAGCCATCGACCCAGGAGGCGCCGGCGGGACAGCGTGTCTTTGCAGTCCATGGTGTGATTCTCCGCTGTGCGATGTTTGGCTGCGCGATGTTGGCTGCGGGTGTTTGGATGCGGGGTGTTTGGATGCGGGGTGAAGCTCCGCTCAGTCGTGGGTCCTGCCGATGAAACCCGCAACGTTGTCATGCAGGGCCTTGAGGTCCGGCTCGTGCGCGTAGACCATGTGCCCGGAGGTGTAGAAATGCATCTCGATGTTCTTCTGCAACTCCGGCTCGATGGGTAATTGCCGCAATTCGTACATTGCCGCGAAGAACGGTGTGGCCAGATCGAAATAGCCGCCGTTCATCATCACCTTGAGATTGGGGTTGGTCTTCATCGCAAATGCCAGGTCCGGCTCGACGTTGGTCGTCTGCGGAATCTTGATCGGGGCTCCCGGGGGCTGATGCAGGAAATCCCAGCTGCGCTCGACGTCCGTTTCCGGCTTGTACGTAAGATTCGCCCCGAACCGCAGCGTCCTGCGCACGTAGTCGTTGAAGGCCGATACGTAGGCCGAGGCGATCGCAGCCGACTGCGGATCGTAATCGGCTTCCTTGCTCATGGGATCGATCGTTGGCCCGGAGAAGCGGCTGTCCAGTCGGCCGGTGGTGATTTCGGCCCCGAGCAGCGTCTTTTCGAATTCACCGGCGTTCACGCGCAGATTCGCACGCTCCAGATAATCCTGCGGCAACCCGGTGTACTCGTGCAGTTTCGCCGCGATTGCGCTCTTGCGCTCGGCCGAAAGCGAGTTCCCCGCACTCAGTGCCCGCGCATAGTCCCCGAGCGCGAACTGCTCGACCTCGGGGAGCAGCGGCTCGAGCGGCCCCGTCTGATTCGGCAGCTTGTGGTGATACCAGGCCGTTGCCGTGTAGGAGGGCAGGATGAGCACGTACGGCTGGTCCACGCCGGGGTTGAACTGCGGTCCGTCCGCACTGTTGTCGAAGCACAATATCTGCGAGAGCAGAATCACTCCGTTCAGGTCGAGCAACTTTTCGCTTTGCAGGACGTTCGCCAGCAGGGCGGCGCGCGTGGTGCCGTAGCTCTCGCCAAACAGGTACTTCGCCGAATTCCAGCGCCCGTGGCGGGACAGAAAGCGCACGATGAAGTTCGCAAAGGCATGCGCATCCTGGTCCACGCCATAGAACGACTTCTCCTTGTCGGGCCCGCGCAGGTGGCCGAAGCCGGTGCCCGGGGCATCGATGAAGACGAGATCGCTCGCATCGAGCAGGCTGTATTCGTTGTCGACCAGCCGATAGGGCGCCGCGGCACTGTGGGAGTCATTCGCCGTCACGACCCGGCGCGGACCGAAAGCCCCCATGTGCAACCAGACTGTGGAGGAGCCCGGCCCGCCGTTGAACAGGAAGGTAATCGGCCGGCGTGGATCCTCGTGGTCGCCCTTGAAGTACGCCACGTACGACATGCTGGCGTGCACCGGCACCGGCGGTGGGTTGCCGTGCTCGTCATGCGGCGGTGGCGGGTCATCGTCCTTCGGATCCTTCAGGTAGATGACCTGCACGCCCGCCTCGGCCTGATAGGCGATCTTCGCGCCGCGCACCGTGATCGAGCCGGAGCTGACGGAGCTTGCGTCCTTCAGCACTCGTGGAGAATCCACCGCAATCGCGAAGGCATCGCGCGCAACGTGCTCGTGGCCCGAATCCGGCGGTTCATGTAGGTGCTCGGTGTCCTCGGCCACGGCGTGCGCCCAACCGAGCGCCATGACCAGGCCGAATGCGGCCGCCAACACAGGGAAGTTCTGCCTCATTGGTGCGTTGTCCTCGAGAACGATCCGCGCATTATGCTTGATACATCAAGCGTTGCGCGAAAATTCGACGCCGCAATGGCGGATCCGCGCTCCGCAGGCACAGCGCACGTGCAGTGTCAGGCCGTGATTTTCACCGCAGCCTCAGCGGATGCACTCGAGCTCCCACGCCTCGTGGCAGATGCGATGAAATCGATGCAGGGCCGGAATGCGCGAGTTGAACTGCAATTCGTACTCGATCTGACTCGGGCCGATGAGCCGATCACACAATGAGCACGGCTGATCGTCACCGGCACCCGCCCACATGTATTGGGGAGCCTGACACGGCAGCCGCCCGTCCGCCACGCGACGACGCGCCTCGTGCCGGAGTTGCTCCTCATCGAACTGCATGCTGTCGGACATGACCGTGATGTTGCAAGCGCCGTGCCTGAAGCTGGTGCGTAACGTGCATGACGACTGACTGCTTTTGGCGACGAACCAACACGCGAAAGCACGGCCGCAAGCTCGGGAGGCGCTGCCGCGGCACGACATCTGCTGCTGTCGATCGGTTAGTCGTGCAAACAACCTCGAGGAGATGCGGATGGCGAAGCTCAGCGGAATGAAAGTGGCCATATTGGTGGCCGACGGGTTCGAGCAGGTAGAGATGACCGAGCCGCGCAGGGCGCTCGATGAAGCAGGCGCGCAGACGCGCATCGTCTCACCGGCGACGAGCAAGGTGCAGGGCTGGAAGCATTACGACAAGGCCGACACGTTCAAGGTGGACGTGCCGCTCGAGCAGGCCGACGCCGGGGAATTCGATGCCCTGCTGTTGCCTGGTGGCGTAGCCAATCCCGATCAGCTGCGCGCAATCCCTGAGGCGGTCGCCTTCGTGCGTGAATTTCTTCAGGCGAACAAGCCGATCGCCGCGATCTGCCATGGGCCCTGGACCCTGATCGAGGCGGGCGGCGTGAAGGGCCGCGCCATGACCTCGTGGCCGAGCCTCAAGAGCGATCTGACCAATGCCGGGGCTCGCTGGGAAGACCGGGAGGTGATGGTCGACAAGGGGCTCGTCACGAGCCGCAAACCCGATGACATTCCGGCGTTCAATCGCGAGATGCTGACCGTGTTCTCACAGGGGCGGTCGGGGCAGCAAGCCGGCGCGCGCACGGCGGACCGTCCGGGCGCCTCGGCGCATTGACCTCGGCGCATTGACGAGTTGCTCGAGCCCGGCGTGAGCGCGTCTTCGGCCCACACGTTGCAGGCCCGTCACAAGTGCGCTTGCGGCGCTGCACCGCGTCCGTGAGCGCATGTGAAGTCCAGCCGGGGCCCGACCGGGATGATGCCGGTCGGGTTGAGGTTGCGGTGACTGCCGTAGTAGTGCGCCTTGTATTCATCGAGCGCCACCGTCTGGGCGATGCCCGGCATCTGGTACAGCTCGCAGGTGTAAGCCCATAAAGCCGGATATTCGTAGACGTGCCGCAGGTTGCATTTGAAGTGCGCGTAATAAACGGCATCGAAGCGCACGAGCGTGGCAAACAACCGCCAGTCTGCCTCGGTGAGCAGTTCCCCGAGCAGATAGCGTTGCTGCTGCAGGCGCTGCTCGAGCCAGGCCAGTGATTCGAAGAGGCGCTCCACGGCGCCCTGATAGGCCGCCTGCGTGGGGGCGAAGCCTGCCCGATAGACGCCGTCATTCACCGTCGCATACAGGCGCTCGTTGATCTCGTCGATTTCGGCGGCGAGCGCCGGCGGATAGTAGTCCGACAGATCATCCGTGATGTCATCGAATTCGCGGTTGAAGATGCGGAAAATCTCGGCTGACTCGTTGTTCACGATCGTGTGCGTCTGCTTGTCCCACAGCACCGGCAGCGTTGCCCGTCCGCAGTACAGCGGGTCTGCCAGAACGTACACTTCGTGCACGTAACGCGCCCCCGTGATGGCATCCGGCTGCGCGAAGGACCAGCCGTTCTCGAGCATCGCCGGCTCGACGTAACCGATCGAGATGACGTTCTCGAGCTGCTTGAGCACACGGCCAATCATCGTACGGTGGCACCAGGGACACGCCCGTGAGACATACAGATGGTAGCGCCCGGGGGCGGCGGCGAACTCGGATTGCGTATCCCGCCGAATCCATTGACGGAATTGGCTGGCAGGCCGCACGAATTCGCCGCCGCCTGCCGGCGCTGAATCGGTGCGCCATTCACCTTCGAGGCGCCATTCACCTTCGTGCAGAAATCCCATCGTCGGGTATCCCCTTCGGCAGAGCCTGGAGCGGCTTGCATGCACCTTTGGGCGCACTTCCCCGCGGCGCGGTCCTGTGGCTCACGCCGAACCCTTGGCAGGTACGCTCCAGCTAGTATTAAATCCACGTTCGCTCACCGGGATAAGCGAACCCGTGGTGTTCCTGTAGGAGCTGTCCGACGAAGCACTCATCTGCCGTTTGCCGGGGCAGCCGCTCTGCGATCGCGCTCGCCGCTCTGCTCACCGGTGTGGCGCTCGGGGCGGATCATCCCGCCTTGCATGCGCCCCCAGGCACGGACTCACCGGCGCTCGGGGGCACGGGCGCTAACGAGACGGTGCATTTCACGACAGCGCAGGATTCCGTCGCCCGGTTGCTTACGCTCGCAGACGATCGGCTGGCGTTGATGCCGCAGGTCGCCGCCGCCAAGTGGCGCACACACGCTCCAGTCTTCGATCCTGGACGCGAGCAGGCCGTCATTCGGCGAGCGCGGCAGCTCGGGGAGGCCATGGGTCTCGAGCCGCAACCGCTCGGCAGCCTTTTCGCATTGCAAGCGCGCCTCGCCCGGCAGGTGCAGACGAATCTGCACGCCAGATGGCAGGCTCAAGGCGTGGCAGACCGCGCCGGCGTGCCCACGCTGCAGCAGCTGCGCCCCCGCCTCGACACGCTGACGGTGCAGATGCTGCGCGCGGTGTATCTGGCGGTTCCCGCTTTGCAGCAGGATGCCTCCGTTGCACAGCAGGTCTCGCTCGCGCAGCGGCTGCTGCATGCGGACGGTTGGACCGAACAGGGGCGGCAGGAGCTGCTGCAGCAGCTGCACAGCCAGCGGCGCCTGGCGCGGCCCGCTCTGCAGCGCATCGCGGCGACCGGCCTGCTGCGAGTGGGCACCACCGGCGACTATGCGCCGTTCAGCCTCGAAGCCAACGGCCTACTCGCCGGCTCGGACATCCAGCTGGCGCAGCAGCTTGCGCGCAGCCTGCACGCCGAAGCCGTCTTCGTGCCCACCTCCTGGGCGAGGCTGCTCGATGATCTGCATCAGGATGCGTTCGATATGGCAATCGGCGGCATTTCGGTGACGGCCGCGCGGCGCGCGCAGGCGGCTTTTTCGCTGCCGTACCTGCAAGGGGGCAAGACACTCATCGCCCGCTGCGCAGATGCCGCCCGGCTGCGCGATCTGGCGCAGATCGATCGGCCGGGGGTGCGGCTGATCGTCAATCCCGGCGGCACGAACCAGCAGTACGTGCAGGAAAATGTGCACCGAGCGCACGTCGCGCTCTTTCCCGACAATCGCACGATATTCGGCGAGATCGAGAGCGGCCGGGCCGACGTGATGATCACCGACGATGTGGAGGCGGATTGGCAGACGCGTCGTCATCCCTCCCTGTGCCGCACCAACGCGCAGACGCTGACCCACTCGCGCAAGGCGATTCTGCTGCCGCGTGATACTGCCTTCGTCGCGGCGGTGAATGCGTGGCTGCGACCGCAGATCGCCTCGGGACAGATCGGTAGCGAGCTGCGCAGCTACCTCGAGCACTGACGCCTCAGCGGCCGACTATTGGCCGAGGCCTGATGTCAGATCGCTGGCCGACAGCAACCGGATCGGCACGCGCGGCACGCGCCAGATCCCCCTCGCGTATTCGCTCACCGTCCGGTCGGAGGAAAACTTGCCGGAGCGGGCGACATTGAGCACCGACATCCGCGTCCAGCGGGCCTGGTCCTGGTAGGCGCGCCCGACCTGGCTCTGGCACTCGAGGTAGGATCTGAAGTCCGCCAGCAGCATGTAGGTATCCCAGTTGAGAAGGGAATCCACGATGGGCCGGAACAGCGAGCCATCGCCGCGCGAAAAGAAGCCGTCGCGGATGAAGTCGATCACTTCGCGCAGCTCCGGGTCGTCCGCGTAGAACGCTGATGGCCGATAGCCGTTGGCGCGCAATGCGCCAACCTGCTCCGCGCTCAGTCCGAACATGAAGCAGTTCTCCAGTCCGACCTCGCTGCAGATCTCGATGTTGGCGCCATCCTGCGTGCCGATCGTGAGCGCCCCGTTCATGCAGAATTTCATGTTGCCGGTGCCGGAGGCCTCCTTGCCGGCCGTGGAGATCTGCTCCGACAGGTCGGCGGCGGGGTAGACGCGCTGCCCGTTGGTCACGTTGAAGTTCGGCAGGAACACGACCTTGATGCGCGCGCGGATCTGCGGGTCGCGGTTGATGACGTCCCCCACCGAGTGCACCAGCTTGATGATGAGTTTCGCCAGGTGATAGCCCGGGGCAGCCTTGCCGCCGAAGATGAAGGCGCGCGGCTGCATGTCGAAGCGCGAGTCGGTTTTCAGCCGGTGGTAGAGTGCGATGACGTGCAGGATGTTGAGGTGCTGGCGCTTGTATTCGTGGATGCGCTTGACCTGCACGTCATAGAGCGCATCGCAGTCGATCGATATGCCGGTGCGCTCGAGCGCCACCTTCGCAAGATCGACCTTGTTGGTGCGTTTGATCTGCCGCCAGCGGTGCTGGAAGCCGGGATCGTCGGCGAATCGCTCGAGCTCTGCCAGCCTGCCGAGGTCCTTGAGCCAGCCATCGCCGATCGCCTCGTTGATCAGCCCCGCGAGCCGCGGGTTGGTGAGCGCGAGCCAGCGTCGCGGCGTCACACCGTTGGTCTTGTTACTGAACTTCTCCGGCCACACCTCGTGAAAATCATTGAGCACGTCCTGCTTGAGAAGCTGCGTATGCAGGTCCGCGACGCCGTTGATGGCGTGACTGCCGACGCAGGCGAGATGGGCCATGCGCACGTAGCGGCCGCCGCTCTCATCGATCAGCGACAGCCGGGCGATCCGCGCATCATCGCCGAAGTAGCGGATGCGCATGGCATCCAGAAAGCGTGCATTGATCTCGTAGATGATCTCGAGGTGTCGCGGCAGCACCTTGGCCAGCACCGCGATCGGCCAGCGCTCCAGCGCCTCGGGCAACAACGTGTGATTGGTGTAGGAAAACGTGCTGCAGGTGATCGACCAGGCGCTGTCCCACTCCACGGCGTTTTCGTCCACGAGCAGCCGCATCAGCTCGGCGATGGCGATCGCCGGATGCGTATCATTGAGCTGGACGGCGAATTTCTCGTGGAAGCGCGTGATCGGAATGCGCTGTACGCGCAGGATCCGCAGCATGTCCTGCAGCGAGCAGCAGACGAAGAAGTACTGCTGCTCCAGGCGCAGCTCCTTGCCCTGGATCGCCTCGTCGTTCGGGTACAGGACCTTGCTGATGTTCTCCGAGACGACCTTCTGGTTCACAGCGCCGTAATAGTCGCCGCGGTTGAACACGGCGACATCGAACGATTCGGGCGCCTCCGCGCTCCACAATCGCAGGGTGTTGGCCGTGTTGTTGCGATAGCCGAGGATCGGTGTGTCGTAGGGCACGCCGTTGACGATGCGATGCGGGATCCAGCGAACGCGCAGCCGCCCGGCCTGGTCGGTGTATTTTTCGGCGCGGCCGCCGAGTTTGACCTCGACCGCCCACTCAGGCCGCGCCAGCTCCCAGGCGTTGCCAAAGCGCAGCCACTTGTCCGTCTTCTCCATCTGCCAGCCATCGGCGATGTCCTGCTGGAAGATCCCGAACTCGTAGCGAATGCCATAGCCGAGCGAGGGAATCTCCAGAGTGGCCATGGAATCGAGGAAGCAGGCGGCAAGGCGACCCAGCCCCCCGTTGCCCAGCCCCGGCTCATCCTCGCAGGCAAGCAGCTGATCGATGTCGAGGCCGAGCTCGGCAACCGCCTGGCGGACCTGCTCGAAGATGCCGAGATTGAGCAGGTTGTTGCCAAGATGCGGGCCCATCAGGAATTCCGCCGACAGGTACACGACCGTGCGCGAGCCGTGCTTGGTGTACGAGTCGGCCGTGCTGATCCAACGGTGCAGCATCCGGTCCCGCACCGTGTAGGCGAGTGCCAGGTAGTAGTCGTGCCGTGTCGCCAACGCGGGGATTTTTCCCTGCGCGCAAAACAGGTTGTCGAGGAAGTCGTTCTTGAATGCCTCCTTGCTCAGCGCGCTGCGCTCATCGTCGCTTTTCGGGTCATTTACCCGCCGGTTCAGGAATTGTGCGTTCATGCGGTGAATGGCCCCTCGCGCCCGGAAGCGGCTGCCCGCTGGACGGAAACCACAAATTCTCTGCGGTGGCGCACGGTCCTGCAACCGCCACGTCCGCGCCGTGAGAACTGCTGCGCGCTGCAGCGCTCAGCGCAGCTCGCCGCGGGGCCCGCGCAACCTGGGCCGCTCACTCCGTCGCGCCGGCACCCACGGCCACCCAGGCCAGCTCGGATTTCGACACGGAATCGACCTTGAAGTAGCGGGCGGCTGCAGCCATCCTGGTGAGCACCTGCGCAAGCGGCATCGGCGGCTTGCCATCCCCTTTCTTCGCCTTGTGGAAGCGCACCGGGTTGAGCCGCGCCACCACGTAATTGCGCAGGTAGGGCGACTTGAAGCCGCGCGTCTGCAGAGCATCGATGATTTTCTTCGCCTGCGCATCGATCTGCAGCAGCCGTGCCGCATAGCCTTCGCGCTCGCGCAGACTGGCAGGCAGCGTGCGATCGCTGAAGCGGTCCACCTTTTTCAGCAGCGCACTGTAGGCGCCGCCGGCGAATCGCGGTGCCTTCTCATATACGACCCCGAGTGTCAGCAGTTCGGATGATTCGAATTCCGCGGTGAACTGCGATTCTTTCGCGGTGCTGTGCCGTTTGCCCAGGCTGCGTGCCATACGAATGACTTCGAGGCTGCGATCGCGCAGGTTATGGGCTTTTTCCGTATTGAGGGCGAGAATCCGGTAGGCGAGCGATTCATTCGGGGAGATCAGCACGGTGATCTGCTTCAAGCCCAGTACCTTGGCTGCCGCGAGCCGGTGGCGACCATTCGGCGTCCACAGGCGACCGTCTTCACCGCGCACGACGATGAGCGGATCCAGGAAGGCAGCCGTCTCGTCGATCTTCTGCGCAAGCCTTTTGGTGTGGGTAGGCGACAGATCGCGCTGAAAGGGCGTGGGCTGCACCGCCTGCAGGGGCAGCGAGGCCAGCATCAACGGCCGTCCGCCGAGTGGCTCGTGGTAGGCCCCGATGGGTGCGCCGCCGGCTGCGCGCACCAGTTCGGCAATGTCGGCGATCTCCGCACTATCCATCGCAATCGCCACTTCCGCCGCATCCAGGCCGCGCGCCCGCGCGCCGGGTGCCAACTTGCCACGCACCCGTTTCGTCCGCCCGCTCGCCCGGGCGCGCTTCGCGGGTCGGGTCGCCTTTGCACTTGCCACCCGCATAAGGTGCGCCGCGGAAGCTTCCGCGTAAAGGGCGGTGTGCGAGAATACGCGGCTTTCCCTGCGCCCACCTGCGGCCCTTCCATGGATACGCGCGCCACCGCAATCGACCTCCCACGCCGCATGCCTGCGCAGCGCCTCGATGCTGCGGGAGCTGCGCACGTCGATCAGCGCGCGGTGTTGGCGCTTGCGTTGCCGCTGATGGCCAACAATGCCGTGCAGATCATCCTCAATCTCACGGACATGTGGTTCATCGGCCATATCTCCACCCAGGCGCTCGCCGGAGTCGGGGCGGTGCAATGGCTCGTACTCGTCGTAGTGTTGGTTCTGGGCGGAGTGGCCTCTGCAGTGCAGACGATTGCCGCGCAATCGTTCGGTGCGCGGCGCTATACGCGTGCCGGACAGGCGGTGTGGACTGCGTTGTGGGCAGTGCTGTGCGCTGCGCCGCTGTTCATCGCCGTCGGGGCTTCGGGCCACCTCATTCTCGCGCCGTTCCGGATCGACCCGCAGCTCGAGCGCCTCGCCTCCGCGTTCTGGTTCCCGCGCGTCTCAGGTGCCACCTTCGGTGTGGCCGTCTGGGCGATGCTCGGCTTCTTCAACGGCATCGGCCGCCCGCGCATGACGCTGCTGGTGACGATTGCCATCACGTTGGCCAATGTGTTGTTCAACCGCCTGTTCATTTTCGATCTGGGATGGGGCGTGGCCGGCTCCGGCTGGGCGACCACGGCGGCGCAGGCGATCGGTCTTGCACTGTGCGTCGGCATCTTTCTCTCGCCCGCTTACCGGGCCCGATTCAAATCGCATCTCACGTGGCGCCCGCATGTGAGCCGCCTGCGGCAGCAGCTCGCATTGGGCATCCCGACCGGCCTGCTGCCCGCGGCGGACCTCCTGGGCATCTCGCTCTTTCAGATGATGCAGGTCCGGCTGGGCACTGTGGGCGGGGCCGCCACCCAGATGTCGATGATGCTGACGTCAATCGCCTACCTCCCCGGTTACGGTATCGCTTCGGCCGGCACGACCCTGGTCGGCCAGTCCATCGGCGCGGGCGATGGCGCCTGGGGAATGCGCGTGGGCACCCGTGTCATCGTGCTGACCGCGCTGTACATGGGAGCAATCGGCGTGCTGCTGGCGCTCGCCGGGCCGTGGCTCCTGCCGCTCTTCACCGGCGCGCACGATGCGCCTGCGCGCGCGGCCGCGGCCCTGGGCGCGCAGCTGTTGTGGCTCGCCGCCGCCTACCAGTTCTTCGATGGCTTGAACATGGGATCCGGTATGTGCCTGCGCGGGGCCGCCGATGTGATCGTTCCGGCGGCACTGGTCGTGCCGCTGTCGTGGCTGCTGTTCGTGCCGCTGGCCCACGCCTTTACCTTCGGACCGGGGCAAGGGTGGGTGCAGTTTTTGCCGCAGTTCGGCTGGGGCGCCCGCGGCGGCTGGGCAGCGCTCGTGCTCTACGTGATGCTGCTGGGGTGCATCCTGTTCCTGCGCTGGCGCTCGGGGGCGTGGCGGCGGATCCGGCTATGAGCGGTTTGCCCGCAACCCCTGCAGCCATGCCAAACTAGGCCCCGAAGCGGCCGGAAGGATACAGCGGCGATGGCGTATGCAGCCAGCGGGTTAGTTGCAGCAGCACTGGCGGCCATGGTGTTGGCGGGCTGCGGGGGCGTCAGCAGGCTCGATGCGCAGTCCTCGCACGCTCAGGATCTGTCGGGACACTGGGTGCTGGATCATGCCGCCAGCGAGGATCCCGAGCCGTTGCTCGTGAAGTTGCGTCCCCGGTTCCACAGCAACGGCGATGCGGTGCCCGGGGAGACCCTGCCGCCCGTGGACGACCGCAGGCAGTCAGGGGGCCGCCGTCGGGATCAACAGGACCAGCAACAGGACCAGCAGCAGCTGAATCGGGAGAACGATGCATTCGAGCGCGCCTCGGTGCTGCGCATGTTGCGCGCCGATCTCGCCCGCGATCCGCAACTCACGGTGCGCCAGACACCCGGGCAGATTGCCCTGGACTATGGCACGGAGACTCGCACCTTCACGCCGGGAGCCAAGAGTGTCGTGTCGGCGGCCTGGGGTGTGGCGGATCAGAGTTCGGGCTGGAAGGGACGGAATTTCGTGATCGAGATCAGGCCGCAGTCCGGTGTGGCCACCACGGAAAAATATTCACTGGCGGACGACGGGCTACACCTGGTCGAGGAGCTCACCATGGGTGGCCACGGGTACCCGGTCGTGCAGTTGAAACGCGTTTACGACCGTACCGACAAGTCCGCCGGGCGCGGCCTGCCAACCACCGACTGAAGATCAAGCGTCCGTCTGCCGACCGTCCGCGGTTGCTGCTGCCGGGCGTCCTGGCGACTTGCGGCCGTCCTGGCGGCTTGGGGGGATCCTGGCCGATTGCGGAGATGCTAGCGGCTTGCGGGCATCTTACGGGGCCTCGCGTAATTCCACCGCCACCGCTTTGGAGGCGAGTGCTTCGATTCGCACCCAGTCGCGCGCGGCGAGCGCATCCGGCGGCGCCAACCAGGAGCCGCTGGTGCACAGCACGTTGGGCAGCTCGAGGTAGGAACGGACGGTTTCCTGGGTGATGCCCCCGGTCGGACAGAATTGAGCATCGGGAAACGGGCCTGCCAGGGTGCGCAGCATCGCGGTGCCACCGGCTGCGGCGGTCGGAAAGAACTTGAAGCAGTGGAAGCCTGCGGCCAGGCCGCTCATGAGTTCCGACACGGTGGCGATCCCGGGCAGGTAGGGAATCGTCGCCAGGTTGGCTGCCGCGAGCAACGCGGCCGTGGAGCCCGGCGAGGTTGCGAAGGATGCGCCGGCGGTTGCAGCCGTGTGCAGGTCGGACATCGAGAGCACCATCGCAGCGCCGACGGACATATCGGGCTCTGCCCGGGCGATGGCCTCGATCGCCGGCAACGCTTCCGGATTACCGAGCGTGACCTCCATGATCCGGATGCCGCCGCGCACGAGCGCCCGCGCGAGATCCGGAGCAGCCGTCGCATCGTCGACGGTTACGACCGGTATCACCGGCGACAACCGCAGATACGTTTCGATGGAAACTGACTGTCGCATGCGCCTGGCCTCGCTGATCCCGCCGCAGAGGGCGGCGACCTAGTGCATGCTTTTAAAGGGCCACGGTTGCTTTTGTCCAGTGCCATACCAACTGCGCACGCGCATCAGCGCCGATTTGGGGCCGCATGGCGGCGCTGGCGCACCCTGCCGGCTAACTCAACCTGTAGCCATGCGTTGCGTACTCGCGGTCCTGCCTCACCCGCCAGCACACGCTTTGCGTAGAATGCATCGCGTGAAACGACGCAAAGATCCGCAGCTCGATCTCCTGACCCGCGATCTCGGCAGTCTCGACCCACGCAGCATCGATCGACTCTATGGCCTCGAGCCGGTCTACGAGCCCGGGCGGGGCCGATCGGGCGCCGGCTCCGCACCTTTGCTGCCCGAGGAGTTCGTCGCCGTGCAATGCCCATATTGCGGCGAGCGGCTGGAAACGCGTGTGGACCTCACGACCAACGAGGCCGGTTACATCGAGGATTGCCAGGTGTGCTGCCGCCCCATTGAATTTGCGCTCGAGCGCGATGCGGGGGGTGCTCTGCTCGCCGTCAAAGTGCGGCAGATGGGGTAGTGCGCCGCCGCGCCCGCTTTCATGCACCAACGGGCATTGCGTACGGTCATGCTGATCCAGGCGATCGAAGAGACGGATCGGCTGGGTGAGGTGATTCCCCTTGCGGATCGGGCCCAGGCCTCGCGCACCGCTCTGCGCGAATCTCCCGGGCTGCCCACCGCCGCCACTCTGCCGCTGTCGCGACAGTCCGAAGCCTTCCTCGTGCGACGCGCGGAGCGACTGTTGGAACGGTTACGGGCCCGGTCCCCCGCCGTCGTGCAGGTCCTCACGCTTGCCGGGGGACTGAGCTGGGTCGGGCGCGCCATCCTGCTCATTGCGTTCATGCTCGGCGTGTCGCTTTCGGCGCTCGATGGCAGCCGGCGGATCAACATCCTGGCGTTTCCGCTCATCGGCCTCATTGCCTGGAATCTGTGCGTCTATCTCATCCTGCTGCTGGGCTGGATGCGTTCGCGCCACTCCCTGGTGAGGGTCTCTCCTGCCAGCACCTACGAGCGTTGGATCAGCGCTCGGATCGAAGGGCTGTTACGCCGCTCGACGCGCTTCAATGTGCCGCTCACCAGCGGCCTGCGCCGCTTTGCCGGCGACTGGCGCAGCATCGCCCAGCCAGTGCTCGTTCTGCGGGGCAAACGACTATTTCATCTGGGCGCCGCCGTGCTGGCCATCGGGCTCATCGCGGGCATGTATGTGCGCGGAATCGCCTTGCGCTACGAGGCCGGTTGGGAGAGCACGTTCCTTGGCCCGCGCTCGGTGCAGGTGCTGATCACGGCGCTTTACGGACCGGCTGCCGCCCTCTCCACGATCCCGTTGCCCTCCAGCGAGCAGATCAGCCGGCTGCGTTGGACCGCTGTCGGTGGCGGCGGTGACGCGGCCCCCTGGATTCATCTGATCGCGCTGACGGCGGTCCTCTACATCGTGCTGCCTCGACTGCTCGCAGTGCTCGTCGCCAACTTCGGCATCTGGAGGCGCTCGCGCCGTTCCCCGCTGCCGGCGTCGCTCCTCGGCTATGCGCGCGCGCTCGTGCTGAGCGTGGGTGATGGCACGGTGCGCGAAGTCGTCCGAGTGACCCCTTATGCGTACGAGCTCCGGCCCGATTCCCTCGCCGGTCTCGAGCGGCTGCTCGCCGCCACGTGCGGGGTGAGCCTCAGCCTGGACCTGCTCGAACCGATCCGCTACGGCGAGGAAGACGGCATCGCCAGCCGCCTGGCGGGCGCCACTGCCGGGGTGCGCACGTTCGTAGCGGATTCGGGACGCACCATCCTTTCACGCGAACCGGTCGCCGGTAACGCCTCGACGGCGGATTGGAACGTGATCGTAATGAGCCTCGCGGCCACTCCGGAAGTGGAGAATCACGGTGTGCTCATCGCCGCGGTACGCGACTGGTTGGCCCAACACGCGAGCGCCACGCCCCTGCTCGTCGTGATCGACGAAGCAGCGTATGCCGCCCGAATGAAAGGGGACGCCGCTTTCCAAGCGCGCCTGCCGGAGCGGCGCACGCTCTGGCGTGAGTTCGTGGCGGGGTACGGCTTGCGCGCCTGCGTGGCTGACCTCACGCAGATCGCCTCCGGTGGCGCGTCGGAGATCGAGGCGCGTGATGCCGCCCGGGCCGCACTCTGGACGGCGAGCGAGCGGGCATGACTGCTCGCGGCGCGGACGATCCCAACCGCAAACAGGACGCGCCGATCGCCGGGCGGGTGGATGTCAGCCTCCTGTCGCATACCAACGTCGGCAAAACCACGCTCGCGCGCACGCTCCTGCGCGAGGATATCGGCGAAGTGGGCGATCGTGCGCACGTCACGGAAGTCGCGGAAAGCCATGTTTTGATCGAGTCCGCGCAGGGGGACTCACTGGTGTTATGGGACACGCCGGGCTTCGGGGACAGCGCGCGTGTGCTCAAACGGCTCAGGCAGGGCGGCCAGCCCGTCGGCTGGTTCCTGTCGCAGGTTTGGGACCGGTTCGCCGATCGCCCCTTCTGGTGCAGCCAACAGGCCATGCACACCGCACGCGAGCACAGCGACGTCATTCTCTACGTGGTCAATGCCGGCGAAGCGCCCTCGGCCAGCGGCTATGTGAATGCGGAGATGCGCATTCTTGGCTGGATCGGCAAGCCGGTGCTGCTGTTGTTGAATCAGATGGGACCGCCGCGCGATGCGGCCGTGGCCGTTGCGGACGTCACGCATTGGCAAGCGCACGTCACGCAGTTTCCGTGGGTCGAGGTCGTGCTGCCGTTCGATGCGTTCGCCCGTTGCTGGGTCCAGGAGGGGACGTTGCTTGCGCATGTGCAACGGGTTCTGCCGGCGGCACGGCAGCCCTCCTGCGAGCGCCTGCGACAGGCATGGCGGGAGCGCAATCTTGCGGTGTTCCGCGAATCGATGCAGGCGCTGTCCCGGCAAGTCGCCGTCATGGCCTTCGATTCCGAGACGATTGTCGCACTCGACATGCAGGGCAAGGCGCGCGCGTGGCTGGGAGCCGTCGCGACCGGCAGCGAGCGCGGCGATGCGCAGCTCGAGCGTGCGCAGGCCGCCCTGGCGGCCCGCATCGATGCGCAAATCCGCGACACGACGCAGACGCTGGTGCAGTTGCACGGCCTGACCGGCAAGGCCACCGACGAAGTGCTGACGCGCATGGGCGGGGAATTCGCCATCGACCGTCCCGCCGATCCGGACAAGGCGAGCGTGTTGGGGGGACTGTTGTCGGGGGCGCTGGGCGGACTTGCGGCGGATCTGGGCGCGGGCGGGCTCACTTTCGGCGCCGGCGCGCTCATCGGCGGTGTGCTCGGCGCGTTCGGCGGGCGCGGGATCGCCAAAGCGTACAACCTTGCGCGCGGCGCCCAGACCGGCAGCGTGCGCTGGTCCACCGATTTTCTCCTCGGCCGCATTGCCGCCGCGCTGATCCGCTACCTGGCTGTTGCCCACTTTGGGCGTGGCCGGGGCGAGTTCACCTCCGCAGCCGTGCCGGCACATTGGCACTCGATCGTCACCGCAGCCCTCGAGCAGCGTCGCTCCGAGTTCGAGCACCTGTTGGGCTTGCGCAGCGAGCCGGAGCCACCGGCCGATGAGCTGCGCCTGGCTGCGCAGCTGCTGCCGCTTCTGTGTGCAGCGGCACAGGAAGTCCTGATCCGTCTGTATCCGGATTGTGCGGACGTGTTCAGATAGCGAAGATTGCGGCGCTGTGCAGCGGCCCGCCTACGCCACCGCCCCCTCCAGGAACGTCAGGGTCCGGGCGGTGGCGTCGAGCTGCACGCGCGTGCCCAGGGGGACCGCATCGTTGCGCTCGCCATGGCCGATGGGAAATCCGGCGGCACACGGTAAGCCGGTGGCGGCAGCCAGATCGCGCAGCACCTGCGCACTCGTATAGCTCGTGTCGCGATCCTCGCACCCGGTGAAGGCGCCGAGTGCGATACCGCTGATCTGGCGGAATACGCCCGCGAGCTCGAGGTGCGTCCACATCCGGTCCAGCCGGTACGGGCGCTCCGCGAGATCCTCCAGCAGTAGAATCGCCCCATCGAGCGGCGGCAGGAACGGTGTTCCGAGCAGCCGCGTCACGACCGAGAGGTTGCCGCCCAGCAGCGGCCCCTCTGCGCCGCCAGCCACGAGGGTCTGCGCAGCGAGGATCGGCGCGGCCGGCAACTCCGATTCCAGCAGCGAGAACAGCCGCGCATGCGACTGCGGCGTCTGCGATCCCAACTGCGTCAGTACCGGTCCGTGAATGCTGACGAAGCCGTGCCGCTGGCACCAGAAATGCAGCGCCGTGATGTCGGAAAAACCGACCAGCGGTTTCATGCGCTCGGGCGGCGGGGCAAGCTTCGCGAGCAGACGCATCGCACCGTAACCGCCGCGTGCGCAGAACACCGCTTGAATGGCCGGATCGGCCAGTGCGCTGTTGAGCTCCGCGAGGCGTCTGGCATCCTCGCCGGCCAGATACCGCTGCCGCTCGAAAATTCCGGGGGTGTACTGCACCCGATAGCGCTCGGCGAGGCAGGCAAGGCCAGCGTCGAAACTCGGGCGCTCGAAGGGACCCGCCGGCGCCACGATTGCGACCCGGTCACCGGGGTGCAGCCGGGGCGGCCTTCGAAAGCGGTGCAGAGGGTGCATCGGGGAAGCGGCGGACATCTTTGCAGCGTGCCCGGGTGTGGCGGATCAGTCCGAGAGGGCCTTCAGATCGCGCATCAACGCTGCGCGTCCGCGATCCAGCTGGTCCAGGCGGGCGGCCGCATCACGCAGCGCCATGAGGTTCTTGATGGGCGCCTCGTGCAGACGCCGGTATGTGTTGCGGGCAGCCAGCCACTGCCGGGTCGTCGTGGCATAGCGTGCCGCGAGCTCGCGGCGCATCGTGATGACCGCTAGAGGGCTGGAGTGCATCGATTCTCGATCCTTTGGAGATGACCCGAGGGTCCTTGCCGCTGCGCAGGATGCCGGTGAGCGATGACAGTTGCACGACAAATTGCTTGCGGCTTTCTCACGACGCGGGATGTATCACACAGGTACGCGGCGAGGGCGAACGGCTTTCACATTCGGGCTGCCGATTGCTCGGTGCGATTCCAGTGGCGCGGTGGCAGACGCAGAGCGAAGGGGGCGGACGCGTCCTGCGGGCGCCAAGCCAATGCCTCGCCAGGCTTGAGGTGGATGGCGCCCATGGCGGGCACGGCCATTCCGGCTGCCTCGCAGAATGCCTGTAGGCGCTGCTGCCATGCCTCGCCGACGAGGATGAGCAGCCCGACGGTTTGCAGGGCCCAGCGCGCAACCCGCTCCGGCCGGGTCGCGATCTGCAGCACGCTTTCCAGATCGGCGGCTGCGGCCTGCCGCTCGTCGACAGCTTCCAACAGTTGCTCGGCGCCATCGAGCACCAGCCAGTGGGGTCGTCCCAGGTGCGCGCGCAACTGTTGCACACGCGGCAGCAACTCGCCGAGGAAGGCGAGCTGCTGCGCGGCGGAAAGGGCCGACAGATCGATGCGGCCGCTCTGGTCCGGCGTCTGGAACAGTTTGAGGATCTCCTGCGCGGCGGGAGCGCGTTCGGGGGTTCCCAACGCGAGCACGCCGGCAGGCAGCTCGCGTGCCGGTGCACCGGCGAGCAGACAGTACGTGTAATTCTTCTCGGTCAGCCGCTCGAGAAGACCGGTATACAGCGGCTCGTGCTGCCCGTCCGGAGCCAGCACCAGCACGTTTTCTCCATACGGGCTGATGCGGATCTCGTGCTCCGCGACGTCCCAGCCGAGCAGGATGTGATGGCGGGTCAGATCGCCCTCGTGGGAGGCCAGATCATCGGCCAGCAGTTCCCCGATGAGCTCGGCCACACCGGCGCCGTGATCGGCCCGGGTCACGAAACTCGCTTCGCTCTTGAGCGTGGGAAGCGCATTGGCGACCGCCACGCCGCATTCGCACGCGCGCAGCAGCGCATGATCGTTTTCAGCATCGCCGATTCCCACCGCATTATGGGCCGACAGACGCATTCTCCCGAGTGCCGCCCGCAGGCCCGTCGCCTTGGTCACCCCCGCCGGCAGCACCATCACGGCGCCTTTATTGAAGATGACCTGCAGCTCGAGCCCCTGGTCCTTGATGGTTTCCAGAACGGCGGCCTCGTGGGGTTCCCAGGTGGCGACGATCACGCGGCCGACGGAAATCGGGCCGACACCTCGCGCTCGCAGCGTCGCAATGAAGGACTCCGGAGGCTGTGGGGCGAGCGGCGTTTCCTCGCCGGTGGCCGGCTGGTAGAGAAGGGCACCGTTCTCCGCGACCACGTACTCGAACAGCGCAAGGCAAGGGCAGACGAGCTTCAGATCATCCAGCTCCCGCCCGGTGACGAGCACGACCCGACGTCCCGAGGCGACCAGGCGGCGCAACGCGGCAACCGTGGGCGCGAGCACCTGCCCGTCGCTTGCGAGCGTGCCATCGTAATCGCAGCAAAGGACTAGAAAGCGCATGCGCGCCAGTTTGGCAGATTCACCAAAAGACCTCCGGGTCGGCAGCGGCACACGCTTGCGTAGAGCAAGCCACATTCCGCTACCGGTCGCCCGGTGGAGGATGCGCCGATGCGCTCGGGGAGACGCGAGGCGGGGTCAGTCCGGCTTGCGAGGCAGGGGATCCGGCTTACGTTCGATCTTCGCTCGTTTGGCCTTCAACTGCTCGTGCCAGCCGGTCAGACGCCAGCCACCGAGCACGCCGGCGATCAGCGCAAGCAGCGAGACGGTACTGTCATCGAGCTGCAAGGCGTTGAAGATATGCGCGAGCGGACCTGCGAACGAAAACAAATTCATTGTATGAAGCCCCCGTCTGGCGAGCCCGGAACATAACAGGCGGGAAGACGTGCACGGGAGTCTCCGGCGCGCGACTGCGGTGGATTTTGTTCAATTCCTAGACGCGGATCGCGCTTCGAGCCGTCAAGCTGCCGCTCTTAACGCAGGCAGACGATGAGCTTTGCCGAGTGACTGCGCCAGTTGATCGGAATCACGAAGGAGCGCGAGCCTGGCAAGAGGGCGATTTCCGGTCGCTCGCCCGCCAGCACGCTGGGAACGGAGATCACGAAGTCCCGGCCGAAGTCGCGGCGGGCGTTGCCCGAGATCGTATTGGCCACCTCGCCGACGAGATCGCGCATCGTCTCGTGGCTGAAGTCGTTCTCCTGCATTTTCATCAGCAGAACGGTGAGCATCGCGCGCGGGGCCGTGAAGTACACGACGCCCTCGCGTTTTCCGGAGATGTTGATGACGCCGGTGTAGTCGTGTACGGCAGGGGTGCCCTCGGCCAGATACGGCGATCCGATGGACGCGGGCTGCTGAGCGGCGACCTCGAAATAGTTCGTCGTCCCCTCGACGAAGGTCTTCAGCTCCAGTTCCTGCAACATCGCCACTACTCTCTTATGAGGTCGGCCATCGCCTCATTCAGCTGACGATCCGTGAAGGGCTTGTTCAGAAAGCCGTTCGCTCCCCTTTCCATCGCCTCGACCGCCGTGGCCTTGTCTGCCAGCGCCGAGATCACCAGGATCCGGACGGCGGGCTTCAGCTCTACGAGTTTCGAGATGCATTCGATTCCGTCCATCTGCGGCATCGTCAGATCCATGGTCACGACGTCCGCGTCGGTCTGACGGAACAGTTCGAGCGCCTCGACTCCATTCGCGGCCGTACCGACAAGCTCAAGCTCGTCGAATTGCTGCGAGCGCTCGATCCTGCGCCGCATGATATTCGAATCATCGACGATGATCAGCTTCAAAGATCGCCGGACGCTGCCGTTTGCGGTCATGACTGCCGTCAGGCAACGGCGGTGCTCGCCGTTTCGACCGGTGGCAGAACGATCTTGAAGCGCGTGAACTTGCCCGGGTTGGTACTGACGCCGATCTTGCCGCCGAGGCCATAGACGCTTCGCGCGACGACATCCATGCCGACGCCCCGTCCGGCATCCAGGGAAACCTCGTCCTGCGTCGTGAAGCCCGGCCGGAAGATCAGCGCCATCGTCGCGCGGGTATCCATGCGCGCGGCTTCCTCCGCTGTCACGATCTGCTTCTTGACGGCCGCAGCTCGCAGCTGCTCGGGGTGGATGCCCACGCCGTCGTCCTCGAACAGCAGCTCGTAGCCTTCGCCTGCCTTGCGAAAGTCCACCTTCACCAGTCCGATATCTTCCTTGGTGTGGGCGCGCCGGGCATCACCGCTTTCGATTCCATGCACGGCGGCATTGCGGAGCATCTGGATCGCGCAGTCCTTGACCAGCGCGCTGTAGGCGGCGGGCACATCGGCGAGCCCGTTCAGCGTCAGCCGGAATCGCTTCTGGTGATCCTGTGCGAGCCGCTCCGCGAGCGCGTGCAGTGTGGGTGAGAAGTCCGCTCCCCCGACGGCGGCTGCACGGTGGGGCACTTTCGCGCGTTCGGCTGCCGCGCGCGCGGCGGCGGTGCTTCGCGAAGGCGCAGGTACGGAGTCCTTGAGGACGGTGAGGCGGCTCGCCATCTCGCGCACACCGCGCAGGTGCGCCAGCAGGTCGTCCAGCTTGAGCACCATGGGCAGGAAGTCGTTGCCGGACAATTCCGCCTTCTTCTTCAGCTCACTCACCATGTCCTCGAGCGTGTGCACACGCTGGGCGATGCTCATCAGATTGAGGGCGGAAGCCTCTCCCTTGATGGAATGCATCTCGCGGAACAGGCCGTTGAGTTTCTTGCGGAACTCCCCGTCGTTGCGCGCGGGCTCCTTGAGGATCGCATTGATCAGCTGCAGCCCCGCCTCGGTGCCGTCGAGGAACAGATTCAACTGCAACGGATCGACGTGCATCATGCCCAGCATCATGTCCAGCTGGGCATTGGCATTTTCCTGGGAATCCTGCAGCTCTTTGGCGAGCATCACACTCGAGGTGATGTCACCCACGGCACACAGCACATGCTTGATGCCCTGCGGGCCGATGACGCGATGGAAATCGAACTGCAGATAACGGGTTTCCCGGCCGCCGTGGCCATTGTCCACCGAGATCTCGAGCTGTCCGAGCGGGTTGATGCTCTTCATCAGGTTCTCGTGCGCCCGCTCACCCCACAGCAGCTTGATGTACTTCATGGCCGTGGCGAGGGTGGCCGGGGGGACGAGGTCCCGCAGCAACTCCTCGAATGACAGGCCCGCGAAGTCGCCGCGACCGAACTGGCGACTGAGGGCGTCCGACCAGACCGAGCCGATCCGATAGTCGGCATCGAGCAGGAAGAATCCCTCCCGGACCGTCTTCAGGATGTCGCGCGTCTGCTCCTGCGCCTGCACCGCTGCGCGCTCGTGACGTGACCGCGTGAGCTGAAAGTAGGTCGCAACGCCCGCCAGCACGAGCGCGGCGAACACGCCTGCCGAAAGCAGGGTACGCAGGCGGGCGGCGGCATCCGATGCCGCCTGCTGCAACTGACTGGCGACGGCTGCGAGCTGACCCTGCAGAGCTTTCTGATTCTCGGCCGCGAACAGCTGCGCCCGCTTGACGTTGCCATAATGAGCCCGTCCTTCCCGCGAAAGTGAGCTGCCCGCTGCGTCGGAATCGACGTACGGCTGGCCCTTGAATGCGATGACCGGATCGATGACGGGGCGATACTGCTTCCACAGCTGCAGCGCCTGATCCAGCTCGGGTGAGCGCACCCCGTCAGCGCCGAGCTGCTCGAGCTGCTCCTCGAAGCGCTGGATCGTGGCGCGCACGTCCGCGAGCATCTGACCGGAGTAGGCCCGCGCCTCGAGCCGGTCGCGCAGCGAGTTGAGTTGCTGCGCGAGCGTCGTGGGGTAGTTTTGCAACCCGCTTGCGGCTTGCAGCGCCGCGATGTTGGCGCGCATGTGGGTGGCCAGGCGGAAGCCTGCGATGAGCACCGTACCCATCACGAGCGAGAGCAGGGTCGCGATGCCCACCGTCACCAGTTGGCGCTTGCGCTCAGTGCCTGCCAGATTCATCGTGGATCTCTCCTGTGCCCCGGTTGCTACTTCGGCAGCTCGAAACGAATCGATGTCTTCATCGGGACCTCGACCGGCATCCCATCGACGACGGCGGGCTGGTAGTGCCAGCGCTTGACGGCCGAGATCGCCGCGTGATCGAACACGCCGGGCGGCGTGCCTTGCGTTGCGTGCACGTCACGCGGGTTGCCGTTGGCATCCACCGTGTATTCCACGATCACCGAGCCGGTCAGATTCTCCGTCAGCGCCCGGGTCGGATAATCGGGAGCCTTGTAGCGCAGGCGCTTGAGACCGGCAGCCAGGGATGCGGGATCGACGGCGGCGGCGCGAGCGGCTGCAGCGGCAGCGGCGCTGCTGGTTTGCAACTGCTGCACGGCCAGTATGTCCTTCGCGTCCGCACCCCAGCGTTTCGCCTGGCCGAGATCGGCGTCGACGGCGGCCGCTTTGCTATTTTGGGCGGCACTGCGTGCGCGATCGAGCAGCCGGGCTGCCAGCTCATGCGTGAGCTGGGGAAGCGAGCTGTAGCCCGGATCTGCGGACTGGATCTGGGTGAGGTAGGAGGTGGCACTGTCTTGTGGGTCGGTCAGTCTGCCGCCGCGCATGCGATCCCGGGCCAGCACCGCCAACCGATCCGACTCGGCCGCAAGCGCCTTCTGGCGCGAGTTGACCAGGTCTCGCTGGAACGCGGTCAGCTCCTGGGCCGTGACGCCGCTCGCCTTGGCTTCGCTGAGCCAATGCTCTTGTTCCTGCGAATGTCCGGCGAGCGCGGCCTCCCGCGCCTTGCGCAGGTAAGCCATGTCGAGGTCGTGAATGGCCCGCTGGGTGAGCGCCCCACCGGCCGAGACGTCGCGCAGCTGCTGCAGGTAGAGTTTGGCGCTGTCCTCGGCCGGCTCGGAAAGTTTGCCGTCCCGGATGCGGTCGGTCACGAGGCTCGCCAGCTTCTGGGCCTTCGCTTCCTCCTGGTGTCGGCCGATTTCCTGGCGCCAGCGGTTGATCTGGTCCGCCGGGATATATCCAGACTGTTGGGCGGCGCGTAGCAGTGCGGCCGCTCTGTCGACGCTGCCGTCCGCGAGCGCTTTCGAGATCTGGGCAGTCAGCAGCCGCAGCGAAAAGGAACCGAGTCGGGTGTCTTGCGGGATCGCCGAGCGGAAGCTGGCCAGCGTGCCGGCCGCCTCGTCCAGGCGCCCAGCGCCCACCGCATCCTGAAAACGCGCTGCGAGCACGTTGCCTACACGCTGCAGTCCATCGAGGGCTTCCCCGTTTGCCGCATCGGCGGCCACCGCCGACCTATAGTAAAGGAGTGCGTTGTCACCTGCCGGCTCCGAATAGCGCCGCTCGCGCATGGCGAGCCGCGCCTTTTCGAGCAGCTCATCGACCGTCCCGCTGACGATGGAGGTTTCGGCCGTGGCTGAAGCGGCAGCGGCGTTGTCCGCCTCTGTCTTGGTGGCTTGCGGATGGACGGCACCCGCTGGCGAAGCCGGAGGGGCTGCCTTGTGCGTATGCTGAACATACAGGAAGACTCCGGAGGCCACCGCGACGGCCGCGATCACCGCGCCGAGGCGCAAACGCGTTCGGTCTGGCTCCGTATCGGGGGGGCCGCCGCCATCGGCCGGACGGAAAGGCTCCACGCTGAGCGCGCTTGGCGAAACGCCGGCTTCGGCTTTACGGCTGAGGGCTTCTGCCATCGCCGACTCGAGGGCTGCACCGGTCCTCGCCTTGTCCAGAGGGATGGGCAACAGGGCGAATGCGCCGGCATCCTCGAGCGTGTCCCCCTCCTTCGTGTCGAGCTCGGCGGACCCGAATACCAACACCACTGCGTGCCGTGACTCAGCCCGCGCCCGCTCCAGCGCCGACTTCACGTTCATGAGATCTCGGGCATCGAGCACGAGCACCTGTCCGCGCTTCGTCCCCGCGACCGCAGACAATGCCGCATCGAATGTCTCGACCGGGTGCACGGAGGCCCGTCCGGCGAGGCACTCGCCGAGCTCCAGCAGGAAGTCGTCTCGCGTGGTCACCGCCGTCAGGTCCACCATGGGGCGCCCGGCGGCAGCGGTGCTCGACGCGGTTGACTCTCCGATCTCGGCGGTACGAGAAGCGTTCGGTGCGGGACTAGCCACAGGGTGTCTCCAGAAATGGCCTTCGGCGGCGGCAGCGCGTGCGGAACCCGCCGGCACGGGAGAACGGGTCGGTTGGACCCAAAGAATGCCATGTCAGCATAGTTTTCCGCTGCGGCAGGGGAGTGCCGTAGTTCACAATAATGACACCCCGGTGTCGGGCGCCGCAGACGACATACACTGCAGTGCCCGGCTTACGTTATCGGTCGGCGGCGGTGCGGCGCGCGATCCAGACAACTGCGTGCAGCGCAGCGGTCGGCAGCGCTCTCGCGGGCAGTGCACTGCCTGATGCACGCATCGGCCTCGCGCGCTGTACGCGCACGCACGCGCACAGCAGAATCGCTCTCGCATGCGTGCACGGCCACGGATCACACCACCGCCGCCCACACCAGTGCCGCCCACACCACCGCTGGTCACACCACCGCTGGTCACACCACCGCCGCCCACACCACCGCCGCCCACACCACCGCCGCCCACACCACCGCTCGCCACGCGATCATCGGTGCGCACATCGCGACCGACCACATGAACCTTCGACGGCACGCTTTGTCGAATCGACCGTGGAGTGCGACTGTCCGCTGTTGAAAGTGATACTTCCAACTCGGGCGCTCGCCTTGGGCGAGCACCACAGCGACGGCTGCATGATGCGCGTAAGATTCTGCGCCCGAAAAACGCACTACCTGAAATTGGCTGATGGCGGTACTCTCGGTCGGGTGAGTCCCGCGACTGTTCATTCCCGCTCACGCACGCTGCCCCGTGCAGGGCTCTTCGAATCGTGGTGGTCACTGGATAATCAGCTACTTAATGGTGCAGCAGGCGTAGATTGAACCAGATTGTGACAGGCATGCATATTGCTTTCATGCAGATTGCTTTGAAAAGAATGTTTGATCCCGTGAGGGCGCCGAGCGACAGGCGGTGCGCATTCGCGGTGGGTGCGGGCCGTGCTCGCGAACCGCACTCGGCTGCGGCCACTGATGACTCGGCTGCGACCACTGCTGATCGTTGTGACTTCGTTAACGACATCGGGCAACCGGGAGTTGAGGGCCGTCACACATCGTGAACAGCGTCGGATCTATGTTAAGAGCCACGCTGGCGTCGCTGGCACCCCGGCCGAGATTATCGAACTCAACGGGAGGGAAGTGATGATGCGACCGCTCTGTGCTGATCCGGATCCCGCGATCCATTCCGAGTTCATCGAATCTTTGAGCTCCTTCAGCCGCCTGCATCGCGCGCAGCGCTGGGGAGGCACATTCGGGGAATTTCTCGCCAATATCGTGCCCGCCAGCCCGATTGCCGCAGCGCGCACCAGCCACCAGTACATCTGGGACATGCTGCGCTGGCACGGACGGGCGTCCCTGCCCGACGCAGCCGACGGGATGCGCGCCCGCGAGCTCTTCAAGCGCGAACTGTTCGGCATCGACGAGCCCCTCTCGCGTGTCGTCGATTACTTCAAGGGCGCAGCGGCTGGCTCGGACGTCGGGCGGCGCCTGCTGCTGTTGCTGGGGCCGCCCTCAGGCGGTAAGTCGACGCTTGCGATTCTCCTGAAGCGCGGTCTGGAGGAATACAGCCGTACGGACGAGGGGGCGATCTATGCGATCAAGGGCTCGCCGCTGCGCGAGAATCCGCTGAACCTGGTACCGGCCAGTCTGCGGCCGGAATTCCGCGAACGCTATGGCGTGGAGATCACGGGCGAGCTGTCCCCGTGGGCACGCGAGTGCGTCGAGCGCGAATACGAAGGGGATTTCGTCCGCGTACCCGTCGAGCGGGTCTTTCTATCCGAGTCCTCGCGCACGGGCATCGGCACGTATGCACCGCATGATCCCACCACCGCCGACATTGCCGACCTCGTCGGTTCGGTGGACCTGGCGAAAGTCGCGCAGATTGGCGATGAAGGCGATCCGCGCGCATGGTCGTGGTCTGGAGCTGTGTATGCCGCCAGCCGCGGCATGCTCGAGATGATCGAGATCCTGAAGGTCAAGCGCGAGTTTCTCTATCTGCTGCTCACGATGACCCAGGAGAAGAACGTCAAGGTATCGCGCTTCCCGCTGATTCACCTGGACGAGACGATCCTTGCGCATACGAACCTTGCCGAATTCCATAAGTTCCTGCAGGAAAAGGAGAACGAGGCCCTGCTGGACCGCATGGTCATCATCAAGGTGCCGTATGCACTGTCTTATCGCGACGAGGCGCGCATCTATCAGAAGCTCGTCTCGGGCGCTCCGGCATTCCGCGATGTGCACCTCGATCCGCATGTGCTCAACCTTGCGTCCGTATTCGCCATCCTGACCCGCCTCGCCAAGAGCGAGCGGGAAGGGCTGGACATCACCAAGAAGCTGCGGCTGTACGCAGGGGAAGCGGTCGAAGGGATTGCGGAATCGGAGACGACGCGCCTGCACGCGGAATCCAGCGATGAGGGGCTCACCGGCGTCAGCCCCCGCTTCGTCATCAATGCCCTCTCCAACGCGATCACGCGGGGCAACACGCACAGCCTGACCAGCATGGAGCTGCTGCTCGCCATCAAGGACGCCATCGAAAGCGACGCACGCATCGATGCCAAGCAGAAAAAGGCCTGGGTGGATCATCTCGTGACGGTGCGCAAGGAGTTCTACAATCGCTGGGTCAAGGAGGATGTCCACCGCGCCATGTTCGCGTCCTTCGAGGCCGAGGCGCAGCAGCTGCTGGAAAAATATCTCGACGAGGTCGAAGCCTCGCTCGATCACCGGCAGGTGACCGATCCGATCACCGGTGAAACGCGGCCGGCGGATGAGCGCTTCCTGCGTTCCGTCGAAGAGAAGATCAAGGTGTCGGACTCCGGCAAGATGTCCTTCCGCCAGGAAGTGGTGCGCAAGGCCATGGTGGCCTTCAAGGCGGGGGAGAAGTTCAAGCTGGCCAGTCACGCGCGCCTGCGCGAAGCCATCGAGCAGTACCTGTTCGAAGAGCGGCGTGATGTGCTGCGGTTGGTCACCTCGACGGCACGACCCGACGATGACGCGCGTCAGAAGATCTCCGTCGTGCAGCAGCGCATGGTGAGCGAATATGGTTACGACGAGCACAGCGCGAAGGAGGCATTGAGCTACGTGACGACGCTGCTCGCGCAGGAGTAGCGCCGAAGATCTCGAGCGGTGCGCATGTCAACTTGCGCGTGGGCGCGGGGCAGTTGCGCGCAACGCATGAAAGGAGTACCACTAGGTCATGGCCGGGAGCAGCGACAAGTCCGCGTCCGATGCGGAAAAGTGGTATGAGCTGTTCTCGCGTGGTGCGCGCGACTGGTTGCGTCACGATGAAAAGGTGCGCGAGTCCGTCCGCAAGCATCTGCCGCAGATCGTCTCGGGCGCGGACGTCATCAACGACGGCTCGCGCACCGTCCGCGTGCCGGTGCGGATGCTCGAGCATTATCATTTTCGCTTACGACGTCCCGAGGAGCAGCAGGGCGCGGGGCAAGGCAAAGCCAAGCCCGGCGATGTGTTCTCCGATCCGAGCCAGCAGCGTGGCCCCGGAGACAAGGGCGAGGGCGGGCAGAACGAGGGCGAGATCCAGCTGCTGCTCGAGTTCAAGATCGACGACATCGTGGACTGGCTGTGGGAGGAGATGCAGCTTCCCAACCTCAAGGCGCGCGTCGGACCGTCCGAGGAATCGGAATGGATACGGGAGGGCTGGGACCGGCGCGGCGCACGCTCACGCCTGGATCGGCGCCGCTCGTTCAAGGAGATGGTCAAGCGGCGCGGGCAGCCGGGGGCGACCCCGAGCTTCATCGACGAGGATCTGCGCTATCGCCAGCTGGCACGACGCCGTCAACCGGCGGTGCACGCCGTGGTCTTCTTCATGCTGGATGTCTCCGGGAGCATGTCCGACCGGGACCGCAAGCTCGCCAAGTCCTTCTTCTTCTGGGTGGTGCAGGGATTGCGCCGCGAATATCACTCGCTCGAGACGGTCTTCGTAGCTCACACCACCGAGGCCTGGGAGTTCAACGAGGCGGAGTTCTTCCAGGTCAGCGGTACGGGCGGAACGGTCTCCTCCACCGGCTTCGCCAAGGTGCGCGAGATCATCGAGGCCCGCTACAACCCGGGCCGGTGCAACATCTATCTGTTCTATGCATCCGACGGTGACAATTCCGTAAGCGACAGTGCCGAAGCCCGCAGCGGACTGACTGCCATCAACGCGGATGCCTGCTTCACAGGCTACGTCGAAGTCTCATCCGGCCTGTCGCGCCAGCTTGCAACGGAGACCGGGCGCCTGTTTGCAGAGCTCGCCGCCGCCGGCTTCCCCTCAGGCAGCTACGCCCTGAACGAATTCGACGACGTCTGGGGGGCCGTGCGCCACTTCTTCAATGCCGAGAGCCGGGCATTGGAGGCTGATGCGTGAGATGAACACCAGCGACTGGCAGAGCTACACGCGCCGGATCGAGGAACTCGGGGAGCGATTCGGGCTGAGCTTCCATCCGGTGGATTTCGAGGCGGTCCCCGATACCTTCATGATGGAGATTGCGGTGTACGGGCTACCGGTGCGGATGCCGCACTGGTCCTTCGGCGTGCGCTACATCTACCAGCTGATCCAGCGCCATATGGGCCATTCGCGGCTCTTCGAGGTCGTGTTTCCCGGCAACCCCGGGCATGCGTATCTCGCCGCAAGCAATGGTCTTGCAGAGAATATCCTCGTGACGGCTCACGTGCTGGGCCATGCCGATTTCTCGAAGAACAACCTGCTGTTCCGCCGCTGCCAGGGACAGGTCAGCGAGCACATCGTCGAGCATGCCGCAAGTCACGCGCGCCAGATCCAGCAGGCCATCGAGCAATACGGCATGCCGCGCGTCGAAGCCGTGCTGGATGCGGCGCTCGCACTCGAGCAGCACTTCGACGTGGATCAGTCAGTGCGCCGGGAGCGATATCCCGAATACATCGCAGATCCCAAGCTGCTCGTCGACGATGAGTTCCGCCGGCGCTTCGCCGCGCTTGATCCGGCGGCGGCCACTTCGGGACTGGACGTGCGCAAGCGCGCACCCATTCCGCCGCATCCGGAACGCGACCTGCTGTGGTTCATTGCCCATTACGCGCCCGAGATGGAAAGCTGGGAGCGCGACATCTTTCTCGCGGTGCGCGAGGAATCGTTCTATTTCTACCCGGTGTTTGCCACCCAGATCATGAACGAGGGCTGGGCCTCGTACTGGCATGCGCGGCTGCTGCGCGAGGCCGACTTCATCCCGCAGAACGCCTACGTGGATGCCATCAAATGTCATTCGGATGTGGTGCGGCCGGTGGCCGCCGACCAGCAGCTTGCCCTCAGCATCAATCCGTACCACCTGGGATTTGCCATGTGGGAAAAGATCATCGAGTCCGAGGGACTCGAGGCGGCACGGGAAATCCGCGCGCAGGACGATGATTTCGGTTTCATCCGCAACCATCTCACCAGGGAGCTGGCCGATGAGCTGGAGCTGTTCCGGTTCCAGGCGCGCGGCGACGGCCAGATCAAGGTTCTGGAGAACGACATTGCCGCGCTGCAGGAGACGATCCTGGCGCCGAAATACAACTTCGGGGCACCCACCGTCGCCGCCGCACACGTGCGCACCGACGGTACCCTGGAGCTGGTGCACGACAGCTCAGTGGATGGACGCGGTCTCGATCTCGAACGCAGCCGCAAGGTGCTCGATTATGTCCAACGCATCTGGCGGCGCCCGATCGTGCTCACCACCGTGAATCAGGCGGGCTCGACGCTCGAGCTGACCGCACCTTAATTTATTCGCTGGAAATTGACCAGACCGGTTCTCTGGGGACTACCCCATCCCGGCTACTTCGTGGCTGGCGGCGCCGGCTCGGACTCCTTTTCCGTGTCGTCTTCCCAGTCTTCCTCCTGCTGCGAGGTCACGATCGAGACCGGGTCGCTCGCGGGAAACGAGTCCGCCAGCGCCTCATCGAGCTGCTGCTGGATCTTGCGTTGCCGGGGGCTTTCGCTGCGCATGGATGGCTACCGCGCGACTTCTTCCTCATCGAACACTACGCGGTCGCCCGGCTTTTGTCCCGGCTCGCGGTCGTGCTCGGGCGAGACAGGCGGATCCTGGATCGGCGGATCCCGCACCGGCTCCGGCGTTCCGGGCTGGGGTGGCGGATTCTGCGGTGGATCCTGCATTTTCGGTGGCGTGGGGTCCCGCGATTTGGCTGGCGCGGGATCGTGCATGGTCGGTGACGGGGACTTGGAGCTCATGGCACCTCCGCTGATGCTGAACGGTGACACTACGACGCGCCGTGCGCGGCAGCAGTAAGCCAAGCGGCGGCCCTGCTGTAGGACGGCGCCGGTCAGTGGCCTTCCGGGCACCCGCGGAGTACTCTTTTTATTGGAACTTTTGCGGGAGCCGGCGCCATGGGGTATACGACCGAGGGAATCCGCAACATCGCGCTGGTCGGCCACGCCGGCGCGGGCAAGACCCTGCTGATCGAGGCACTGCTGTTGGAAGCAGGCGCCATCCGCGCCAAGGGCAGCCTGCAGCGTGGCACCACGGTCTGCGATTTCGATGCCCAGGAACGCCGCTTCCAGCACTCCCTCGATACGGCCATTTGCGGCTTCGAGTGCGAGGGGCTGCACGTCAACCTGATCGACACGCCGGGCTACCCCGATTTTTTCGGGCGATCGCTGGCCGTGCTCGAGGCCGTGGAGACCGCCGCTATCGTGATCAGCGCGACCGCTGGGGTCGACTCCATGACCGAGCGGCTGCTGGCGGTCGCCAGGGAACGCGAGCTGTGCCCGCTCGTGATCATCAACAAGATCGACAGCCGCGATGCCGCCCCGGCCGCGGTGTTGCAGACTCTGCGTGAGCTCGTCGGTCCGCAATGCCTGCCGCTCAATCTGCCGGCGGCCGCCGGCGGCGCCGTCGTCGACTGTTTCTTTCAGGCGCAAGGAGACGCCACCGCCTTCTCCTCCGTGGACAGCGCCCATACGCAGCTCATCGATCAGGTGATCGAGCTCGACGAGGAGCTCATGGCGCGCTACCTCGAGCAGGGTGCGTCCATCTCACCGGCACAACTGCATGCGCCGTTCGAGCAGGCACTGCGCCAGGGCCATCTCATTCCGGTCTGCTTCGTTTCCGCCGAGAGTGGCACCGGCATCGCCGAGCTGCTGCGGATATTCGCGCAGCTGATGCCGAACCCTGCGGAGGGCAACCCGCCCCCTTTCCTCAAGGGGCCTCTGAGCCTCGAGGCGGATGCCAAAGGTCCGGTGCGCGTGCGGGTGAGCCCGGACCCTGACCAACATGTCATTGCCCATGTGTTCAAGATTGCCATCGACCCGTATGTCGGCAAGCTCGGTGTCGTGCGGGTGCACCAGGGAACGTTGCGTCCGGGGAGCCTTCTGTTCGTCGGGGATGCGCGCAAGCCGGTGAAGATTGCGCACCTGTGGCGGCTGATGGGCAAGGAGACGTTCGAGATGCCGCGCGCCATCCCGGGCGATCTGTGTGCGCTGGCGAAGATCGACGAGCTGCATCTGGATGCCGTGCTGCACGACTCGCACGACGAGGATCAATATCACCTGAAGCAGGTGCGCTTTCCGGCCCCGATGCTCGGGGTCGCGATCGAGCCCGAGCGGCGCGGCGATGAGCAGCGCCTTGCCGATGCGCTGCACAAGCTCACTTCCGAGGACCCCTGCGTGCGCATCGAGCATCATGCCGCGTTGAACGAAACCGTCCTGTACGGCATGGGCGAACTGCATCTGCGAGTGCTGCTCGAGCGCATGAACGAGCATTACGGCGTACACATCAAGACGCGGCCACCGAGTATTCCGTACCGCGAGACCATCACGCGCTCCGCCGAAGGCCATTGCCGCCACAAGAAACAGACCGGTGGGGCGGGGCAGTTCGGTGAAGTGTTCTTGCGCGTCGATGCGCTCGAGCGCGGCAGCGGCTTCGAATTCGTCGACGAGGTGGTGGGCGGTGCGATCCCGGGACAGTACATCCCCGCCGTCGAGAAAGGCGTCCGCCAGGTGCTGACGGAGGGCGCGCTCGCCGGCTTCCCGCTGCAGGACTTGCGCGTGACGGTGTTCGACGGCAAGTATCACCCGGTCGATTCGAAGGAAGTCGCATTCGTCTCGGCCGGTCGCAAAGCGCTGCTGGATGCGCTGCAAAAAGCCCGGCCGATCGTGCTGGAACCGATCGTGCACGTGCGCATCACCGCTCCGGCCGATTCGATCGGCGACATCACGGGCGATCTCGCCACCAAGCGCGCGCGGATCAATGGCAATGATGCGCTTCCCGGCCAGCGTGCCACCGTCTCCGCGCTGGTGCCCCTTGCGGAAGTTTCCGAATATCAGTCGCGTCTCAAGGCGCTCACCGGCGGCGAGGGCGTCTATGCGATGGAAATGAGTCACTACGATCCGGTCCCTGCCCGCAAACAGCAGGAGCTCGTGCAGTCGTGGCGTCCGGGGCAGAACGGGGACGCGTGACCGCCCAGACGTCCGAGGAGCTGCTGCGCGAAGCACGAAGGCTCGAGCGCGACGGTTCGCTCGACGAGGCGATCCAGGCCTACCTGCAGCTCCTGCACCGCAAGCCGGATCTGCCGAACAGCTGGTACAACCTGGCGCGCCTGCAAACCCGGCAGCGTCAATACGCCGAAGCGCTTGCCGCTTATCAGCAGGCGCTGGATCGCGGCATCGAGCGGCCCGAGGAAGTGCACCTGAATCGAGGCGTGATTTTCTCGGACGCCTTGCGGCAATTCGCGGCGGCTGAGCGCGAGCTGCAGGCCGCACTGGCGCTCAATCCTGCGTATGTTCCCGCACTGTTGAATCTGGCGAATCTGCACGAAGACCGGGGCGCCCGCCAGGCCGCTGCCACGCAGTACGAGCGGATTCTCTCGCTCGAGCCGCGTTCGGCCCAGGCACTGTCGCGCTACGCCAATTTGCGGAATTTTTCGGACCCCGACGATCCGCTGATCGGCCGACTGCGCCGCGCACTGGCTGAGCCCGCCGCGAGTCCCGCGGACCGTGCCAGCCTTGGTTTCGCCCTGGGCCGGGCGCTCGATGCCTGCGCACACTACGCGGCAGCGTTTGCGACTTACGCGCAGGCAAATCGTGACAGCCGCGCCAGCGCCGAACCAGGCGCTGGACGTTACAGCCGCACTGCGGAAGAGCGCTTCATCGATCGAATCATCGCGGCGTTCCCTGGCGAACGCCCCAGTGTCGGACGCCCCGGTGTCGAGCGCCCGAGCGCCGCGGCTCGGCCGATCTTCGTCTGCGGCATGTTCCGCTCGGGCTCCACGCTGACCGAGCAACTACTGGCGGGCCATCCGCAAGTGCAGGCAGGAGGTGAGCTCGAGCTGCTGCCGCATATTGCACACCACCTGCTCGCGCCGTTTCCGGAGGCGCTTGCCGCGGCTTCCCCCGGGCGCCTGCAGAGCGCTGCGGGGCTGTATCTTGATTCGCTCGCAAAGCTGTTTCCGGCAGGGCAGTTCGTTACCGACAAGCGCCCCGATAACTTCCTCTACATCGGCTTGATCAAGCGGCTGTTTCCCGCCGCGAAAATCATCCATACCGTGCGCGAGCCGCTCGACAACTGCCTGTCCCTTTTCTTTCTGCATCTGGATCAGCGTATGAGCTACGCGCTCGATCTCATGGATATCGGTCACCACTACCGCCAGTACCGGCGTCTCATGGCGCATTGGCAGCGGCTGTTTGGCCCCGACATCTTCGATGTCTGCTACGACACCCTGGTGCAGGAACCGAAGCCTGCGATGGCGCAACTGCTCGGCTTCCTGGGGTTGGATTGGAACGAGCGTTGCCTCGAGGTGCCCGCGGCCGGGCGCGTGATCAGGACCGCGAGCGTCTGGGAGGCAAGGGAGCCACTCTACACGCGCTCATCCGGACGGGCGCGCCACTACGCACGCGAGCTCGATCAGCTACGCGCGTACCTTGCGGAGGCGGGCTGAAGCGCGATCACACCTTGGGACGCGTCGGGCGACTCGAAAGGCCTACCTACCGTTGCAGCTCATTCCGACGCAGGAGTGGTTCGTCGCGATCTGGTCGCGCTGGGCTTGTTGCCGCATCAGCACCTGTGCGAGTTGGTTCTCATCCATGCAGATCTCGTTCGTGAAGCGCGTGCCCGTCTCGGTCACCAATTTGCAGAAGACCACCGCGTTATGTCGGACCTTCATGTGGTAGCCGGCATCCCGAGCCTTCTTGAGGGTCGATGCCGAAACGGTCGGCAGGTTACTTATGTCCCGGGCGGTCGGTGCGGACGCTGCCGTGGGCGAGCTCGCGGCGGTAGGGGCAGAATCAGCCAGCGGTGGCGCCGAAGCAGCGGGGGCCACGCCCGCGGATGCAGATGTGGGCGCCTGGGCCGCCTCCGGGGCTTGTTGCGCGGAGGCTGTCGCGGCGAATCCGCTGGTCGCGCTCACCAAAACCAGGGTCCAGACGAGGGCGCGTGTCATGCTGTACCTCCAGCTCGATTTTCAAACAATCCCGCAGGTACAAGCCACCTGAGAAGCCGACACGCCGCGAACGCGGCGTGTCGGGCCAGCGCGTGCCGGCGTGTTGGGCCAGCGCGTGCTATTTGCCGCTGCAACCGGTGCAAGTGCTGCGATTCGCCACCTCGTCCCGCTGGGCTTGTTCTCGCATCAGCACCTGTGCGAGTTGGTTCTCATCCATGCAGACGTCGGTCGTGAAGCGCGTGCCCGTCTCGGTCACCTTTTTGCAGAAGACCACCGCGTTATGTCGGACCTTCATGCGGTAGCCGGCATCCCGAGCCTTCTTCAGGGTCGATGCCGAAACGGTCGGCAGGTTGCTTATGTCCCGGGGGGCGGGCGATGCCGTCGGTGCCGAAGTCGCCGACGCTGGTGGCGCCGCTGCGGGCGCTACGGCGGTCGGTGTGTTCGCAGGCGTGGCTGCCGCATCCTGGGTTTGTTGCGCGTAGGCTGCTGGGCCGATGGCGCTTGCGCTGAGCAGAATCAAAGACCAAAACAGGGGGCGTGTCATGGCATACCTCTTAAGCTCGATCATCCAACCATACCGCAGCCGGTGAGCGAGGGCCAACCGAGCTGCCCGCCCCGCAACCGCAAGGCGGCACGCCCACCGCAGCGCTATACTTAATCGCGGTGCGCCGCTTGCAGCGTGCGTCGCGAGAGGATCCACAGGATGGACGATGTTCCTGCAAATTGAAAATTTCCTCAGTCCCGCCGAGGTGCAGTCCATCGGCGAGATTGCCGGTCAGGCGAAATTCATCGAGGGCAGACGTTCCAACCCGCACAACATCACCAAGGACAATGTGATCGGGGACCCGAATGACCCGATGGCACAAAAAGCGGCGCAGATCGCTCTCACGGCCCTGCAGCGCAGTGAGGAGGCCAGGAACTTCGTGTTCCCGCAGCGCGTGGCGCTGCCATCGCTGTGTCGATATGCCCCGGGCATGAAGTATGGTCCGCATATCGATGCAGCCTACCTGCCGGTTGGCTCGCAGCCGTTGCGCTCGGATGTCTCCTGCACCATCTTTATCAGCAGTCCCGATGCTTATCAAGGGGGCGAGCTGGTCGCCCATATGGGATCGGAGCTCATCCGCGTAAAAGGCAATTCCGGCTCCGCCGTGTTCTATCCGTCAACCACCCTGCATCAGGTCGTGCCGGTCACGGCAGGTGAGCGCCTGGTGCTGATCACCTTCATCGAGAGCCAGATCCCCGACCAGTTGCAGCGCGACATGCTCTATGCGCTCGGCGAGGTGCGCGCCCTCGAGGGCCTCAAGATGGACTGGCGCAACCGGACCCAGCTCGAGTACGTCATCGCCAATCTGCTCCGTATGTGGTCCAGGTAACTTCCCGTCTTCCCGCAGACCCGGCTCATGGCGCGCGATCTCAACGCTGATCAGGCAACGCTGCGCGCGGTGGTCGAAGCGGCGCAGGGCGGCCGGCATGCGCAGGCGGCCGAGCTGGCGGAGGCGGCGCTCGCGAGCGGGCTCGAGCACCCGCTGCTTCTCAACGTGGCAGCCTTGGGTCTCGAGCAACGGGGACGCGTTGCCGAGGCGGAGCGGCTGCTGCGGCGGGCGGTGCAGATCGCGCCCGAGGACGTGAGCGCGCGCAATGCACTGGGCCTGTGCCTGCTGCGGCTCGAACGGCCCGCCGAAGCGCGGGAGCAGTTCGAGACATTACTGCAGTCGAATCCCGCGTTGCCTTACGCGCATACCAGTCTCGGTAACTCACTGCTGGCGCTTGGCGCCATCACCGATGCGGAGGCGAGTTTCCGGCAGGCGCTCGCAATCGATGCCGATCAGGGCATGGCGCTGGCGGGACTTGCGCATATCGCCAGCCACCGCGGCGCCTATGCGGAAGCGCGCGCGCAGGCGCACAAGGCACTCGCCCTCCTGCCTGGATTGCCGGACGCCCTGATGAGCCTGAGCGTTGCGGAGCTGGGAGATCACCAGCCCAAACGCGCGGAGGCCAGGATTCGGCAGATGCTGCTTGACCCCCGTCTCGTCCCACTGGAGCAGGCGTACGCCCACGGCGTGCTCGGTGACATTCTCGATGCCCAGAACCGGCCGTCCGAGGCGTTTGCAGCCTATACGGTGTGCAACGAGGAGCTGCGCAGGCTCTATGCGGATCGCCAGAGCGGGCAGCACGCGCTCGAGTATGTGCGCTCGATGAGCCGGTATTTCGAGCGGGCCGCAGCGGCGCCCTGGAAAACTCCGCCGCAACTGCGTCCCGACGTTTCCGGGGTACGCGGACACGTGTTTCTGCTGGGTTTTCCGCGCTCGGGCACCACGCTGCTCGAGGTCATTCTCGAGGGGCACCCGAATGTCGTCAGTCTCGAGGAGAAGGAGTCGCTGATCGATTCGGTGCACGAGTTCATGCGGCGGCCCGAGGATCTCGATCGTCTGTGCCGTGCCAGTCCGGCAACGCTCGAGGCGCTGCGGGCCGCGTACTGGCGACGCGTCGCCAGTGCAGGCAGCGAGGTGGCGGGCAAGATGTTCGTCGACAAGCATCCGTTCAACACGCTGAAACTGCCGCTGATCGCCCGACTGTTTCCGGGCGCAAAAATCCTGTTCGCCTGCCGCGACCCACGCGACATCGTCCTGTCCTGTTTTCGGCATCGATTCCAGATGAGCGCACCGATGTACGAGCTGTTGTCGATCGAGGCTGCGGCACGCTATTACGACGCCGTCATGCAGCTCCTCATCCGCTTGACGGGCAGCCTGACGCTCGACATCTGTCTCGTGCGCCATGAGGATCTGGTCACCGAGTTTGCCCGCGAGATGCAGCGCATCTGCAGCTTTCTGCACCTGGAGTGGGACCCGGCGATGGGGGATTTCGGTTTGCGTACCAAACACCGCGCAGTGTTGACGCCGAGCACCGCTCAGCTGGTGCGAGGACTCAGCACGGAAGGGCTGGGGCAATGGCGACGCTATCGCCCCCATCTCGAGCCCGTGCTGGGGCTGCTCGATCCGTGGATCAAGCGCTTTTATTACGACCCCTGAGCCGAACCCGCCGCTGCCCACCGGGTTGAACTTGCCGCTGTCTGCAGCGAGTTCAGCTATCCGGGAGCGTGAACCAGCAATTGAAGGCGATCGTGATGCGCTCGCCTTCGCCCTCGTAGGGCTTGACATCGTGCAGCACCCACGAGGGGAACATGACCAGTTGTCCCGCCTCGAGCGACAGGCTCGCGATCTGATTGCTGTAGGGCAGCGCCATTCTGGCGACCCCGGCATCCATGTGCATCGCGCTCGTAATCATCGGATTGATGAAGCTCAGCAGACCGCTGTCTTTCCGGCCGGCATCGTGCCGGCCCGGGGCGATGCAATACACGCCGCTCCAGGATGCATTGGGATGATTGTGGACGCCAAAGAATCCGCCGCGGCGCGTCACATGGAACCAGCAGTCGTTGTAGATCTGCAGCCGATGCAGCGTCGGCAGGTCATAGCCGTTCAGGCGGCCGATCAGGGCCAGCAGCTGATCCCAGCAGAACGTCTTCAATTGCTGAACTGCCGGGTGAGCGTCCCGAAACAGGTTGAAATGGCTCTCGAACAGCGCCGCGTTACGCTGCGTCAGCGGCCGCGGATTGGCCGCCGCACCGCTCGTCTCCAGCTCGAGCAAGTGGCGTGTCAGCGCCGGATTGAGTTGGGGATGCGCCGGGCAACGGCTGAACGCGAACGGCACCGCAAACATGTTGACGAGTTCCGGTGGCTGCATTTGCACTCCTGGATCGGGCGTCGAAGCAGCGCCGACCTGAGAGGTATACTTTATACATGAACACGCTATCGGCCGAGGCTGGACTGGCCAGCGAGGAACAAAGAGTCACCGTACTGATGGCCAACGTGGAGCGTCTCGTAGCCGAACGCCGCGATGCCGACGCCCAGCGGTTGTTCACCGAAGCGGCAGCCATTTTGCCCGATCATCCCCTGGTCCTGCACGAGCGCGCACGCCGCGCCGCCGCGGGCGGCGATCCGGGCGGCGCCCGGGCAATCCTGGAAAAAGTGGTAGCTGTGGCACCCACCCATTTGCCTTTCTGGCTGAGTCTTGCCGCCGTGCTGCGGGTTCTCAACCTGCACGAGGAGGAACTGGCCGCACTCGAACGTGCCCTCGCGCTCAATCCAACGCACCTCGTCGTGCTGCTGCAGAAGGCCGCGCTGCTCGATCTGATGAACCGCCCACGAGCCGCAGCAGCGGTCTACGCCTGCGCGCTCGAAACCCTGGGTGCAGGCACCCGCCTTTCGGGACCGATCGAAACTCACGTGCAGCATGCGCGCAAGCGCGTCGCCGAAAATGCCGCAAAGGTGGCGGCGTTGCTGGACGCCCGGCTCGTTGCGCTCAGGCGGGTCGCCACCTCCGGCGCGCAGCGCATGCGTTTCGAGCGCTGCATGGATCGGGTTCTGGGTCGCGCGCGCATCTACACGCCCGAGCCGACGGCGATGCTCTTCCCGTATCTCATGAATTACGAATTTTTTCCGCGCGAGGAGTTCCCCTGGCTCGAAAGCCTGGAGGCGGCCACGGATGTCATACGGGAGGAGCTGCTGGGCGTGTTGAGCGTCGATCAGCAGGGGATCCAGCCCTATATCGCCTACGGCGAGGGATTGCCGCTCAATCAGTGGCGTGAGTTGAATCATTCGCTGCGCTGGGGCGCGTACTTTCTCTGGAACGAGGGGCGACGGCAGGAGGCGCACATGGCGCGCTGCCCGCGCACTGTTGCGACGGTTGCCGCCGCCCCCCAGGTCGATATTCCCGGCCGCGGTCCGACGGCGTTTTTTTCCATACTGGAGCCGCACACCCGGATTCCCCCGCACACGGGAGTGACCAATATCCGCTTGACCGTGCATCTACCCCTGGTTGTGCCGCCAGGGTGTCGATTCAGAGTGGGCGGCGAGATGCGCGACGTGCGCGTTGGCAATGCCTGGGTGTTCGACGATACGATCGAGCACGAGGCCTGGAACGATGCGGATACTGCGCGCGCCATCCTGATTTTCGATGTGTGGAATCCGCAGCTGACGGCTCTCGAGCGTGACCTCGTCCGGGAAGCGACCGTCGTGATTGCGGAGTACAACGAGGCCGAGGGCAGCGCAGCTGCGGCGGCACGATGAAGCCGCAGCTGCAGCTGCGCATGCGGCGACGCGCAACGCTACCGGCTTGGCTGTTCGGCATTTGCTGCGGATGCAGCGCTGCGGCCCACGCGTCCGAATCGCTTTCCCAACTGCTCGCCTGCCGCGCGGTTGTCAATGCGACGGCGCGACTTGCGTGCTTCGATCGTACGGCTGCCGCGCTCGCCGCCGGTCCGAAGGCAGTGGCTGCCCCGCCGCCTGCGCCGGTGTCCTCTGCCTCGGTCGCCTCTGCGCCCGTGCAACCCGCCGCCGGATCCACTGCCGGGTTGCCACCGGTTCCCACCGCCGCCGCGACGACATCCACCCCGGCAGCTGTCTCGCTGAATCCGCAGCAACGGTTCGGATTGCCCGAGCGCACCGTCGTCGCGAAGGAGGTCGCAGCCGGTACGCGCCCCGCCGATGCCACGAAAATCGAAGCGCGCCTCTTACGCATCGCCCCTGCCGGCGACGGCCGGCTCGTCTTTACTCTGGATAACGGCCAGGCTTGGCGGCAGCTGAATCTGGAAGGGGAGCTGCTCGCAAAGCAGGGGGACGCCGTGACGATCTCGCGCGGCTGGCTCGGCTCTTACTGGCTACAGCTGACATCGGGCCGCGGCTGCAAGGTGACGCGGCTTCGTTGAACGGGACGGGTACTTACTCGATGCGGATGCCGGCAGCCTCGAGGCGTGCCCGCAGCGGCGACAGTCCTGCTGCGTAGTGCTGCCATAGATGCAGCGAGGAGTCGTAGAGCGGCTGGCGCACCTGGACGGAGCTTGCCGTTTCGACGGGGGCGGGATTGCGATGGAACTCGAGACACGCGGGCTCGAAGGGCAGGTCGAGGTGCTCGAGCACACGTCGCGTCGTCGGCTCGAGAGCCGTCACCACATCCTCATAAGCGACATCCAGGATGCGATTCGGCAGCACGGTATGCCAGTGCGCCATGAGCCGGCGATAGCCGATGTAGAACTCGCCGATCTCATCCAGGTCGTAGGCGAAGGGGTAGGAGCCGTTGAAGCGGTTCCGGTAGATCGCATGGCAGGCCCCGAGCGGATGCCGGGTCAGGTGCACGATGCGCGCATTCGGGAAGGCACGCAGAATCAGCGGGCAATAATAGAAATTCATCAGCTGTTTGTCGGTGAAGCGTGGTTTCTCCCCACGCCACGCCCGTAAGCGCGCCAGATACTCTGCGGCGATGAGGCTGCCGTCCAGGCCACCGAGCGCTGCCGCGAATTGATGACATTCGGTCAGTCGGGTTCCACCGCTGCGTTCGATCGCCGCATCGATCGATTCGGACAGGGCGGCCAGTTCACCGGCCGAATGCACCTGCGAGTGGCAGCCAATGATGCGATCCACCAGAGTCGTGCCGGTTCGCGGAATTCCGACGATGAATATGGGGCGCTCACCCGTCGTGTCAGGGCAAAGCGGCTCGACCTGCGGAAATCCGCTGATGAATTCATCGATGAGCGTGCGGTCGGTCGCGGGGTCGTACCGGATCAGGGAGCGCTCGATCGCATTCCCCGCGTTCAGGTGTCGCCAGCTCCCCGCGTAATCGCCCAGATCCTCGCAGGACTTCGCCAGCCCGAAGTGCAGCAGCGCCGCGTCCGTCGATCCCGTCGGGGCCCTGGCAAGCGCGCCTTCCATCGTCGCGATGGAATTGCGCTCCGTGGATTGAGTACGCAGCTCGACCAGCCCCTTCAGCACCTTCGGGGACATGGGCAGAATCTGCAAGACCGCCTCGTAATCGGCTTCGGCCCGGTCGAAGTGGCCGAGAAAGCGGTGGATGACGGCGCGCTTGGCGCGGATCGTCGGATCCTCTGGCGCCGCCGCCACGCCCCGGTCATAGAGTCCGAGCGCCCGCTGGTGCTCGCCCGCATGAACGAGGAACTCGCCGATGGCATCGAGGGCCAGCGCGTCCACGGAGCCTTCGGCAGCCGCCTCGGTAGCCGCGAGGGCTTCGGCGCGCCTTCCCAGTGCCAGCAGGCACTCGGCTTTCTGCAGCAGGCATTGCACATCGGTGGGGTGGCTCGCCAGGCGCTCGTCGATGAGCACCAGCGCGGTGTCCTTCTGGTCCTCCAGTAGTGCGGCGATGCTGCCCAGAAGCCAGCCGGCCCGATCCAAGGGCCACGCGGCCCGACACTGGGTGGCCACCGCAGCCGCGCCCGTCAGATCGCCGCGGCCCAGGCGCGTACCGAACTCATTCTGCAGCTCTGCCAGAGAGTGAAGGTTCATCGATGAGCTTCCAGGAGCGCATTAACGACACATGATGCGCAGTCGACGCGAGGGGTGTCCAGCCGCTGCGGGTGGATCGGCCTCGTTGTGCACAAGCAACAAAAGCACCCACGACGGCGGGGCGCGCGGCCCATTTCCTTCGAAACGGATCTGGCGGCGCCTGAGCGTGCCAGGGGACTTTCGACGGACTTCTGCAATCTGTTGTGCGGCCCCGACACTGTGTTATATTTCCGGATCGGTGCAAAATAGCAATCGTTGAAGCAGGCCGGGGGCGCTCGTTTGTAGCGACCACGCAACGGAATCGGGGGTCATGCAGCCCGTCATCCGGCGCGCGATCGCAGTCGCTGCGGGAGTCTTAAGGTTCCGTTTCACGGCTAGCCATTCATTACTTGGCCAGTATGGGAGAGCCACGCAATGCCTCATGAGAATCTCGTTCTGCGGCGCGCAATCCGCGCTGCGTTGACCGGCGGAACGCTGGCCGCAACATTCGGGGTCGCCAACGCACAAACGGCGCCGACGCCCGAGGCAGCTGCAGCCCCTGCCGAGGGACAACAACTCGCCGAAGTCGTCGTCACGGGTTCGCGCATTGCGGCGCCGAACCAGGTCTCCATCAGCCCCGTCACATTCGTCTCATCGGCGGACATCCAGCAGACCGGTATCACCCAGGTTGCGGACCTGCTGAACCAACTACCGCAGGTCTTCGCCGACCAGGGCAGCAGCATCGTCAACGGTGGCACGGGAACGGAAACCGTCAACCTGCGTGGCCTCAATGCGAAGCGCACCTTGGTGCTGGTGAATGGCTTTCGGCTCGGCTACGGCGATCCACGCGCCGGCGGTGCGGGCTCGGACATCAACCAGATTCCCGTGGCGCTGATCGACAGCGTCGAAGTCCTGACCGGCGGTGCCTCATCCGTGTACGGTGCGGACGCGGTCGCGGGCGTGGTGAACTTCAAGCTCAACGATCATTTCGAAGGCGTGAAACTCGTCTATAACGCCGGTATCTACAATCACGACAACGGCAACGATCAGAACGTCCAGACCGACCTCAACAATTACAATTCGAGTACCGGAAATCACTTCGGGTCGGCGCCGAGCAGCTTCACCGGGGGCGCTTCGCAGGAGCTCACGTTCATCTCGGGTTTGAATTCGGCCGACGGCAACGGCAATGCGACCTTCTACGCAAGCTACCGCAAGATGCAGGCGGTGCTGCAGTCGAAGTACTCCTACAGCGCCTGCTCGCTGAACTCGGGCTTCATCCCGAGCGGCGGTCAGTTCTCCTGTGGCGGCTCATCGACCTCGTTCCCCGGCCGCTTCCTCAAGATCAACGCCGCCGGTATGACCACCAGCGATAGCACCATCGGCCCCGGCGGTACGCTGGTGCCGTTCACGCACGCGAACTCGTTCAATTACGGCCCACTGAATTACCAACAGTCCCCCGACACCCATTACACCGCGGGTGCCTTCCTGCACTATGACTTCAATGAACATGCGACGGTGTATTCGCAGACCATGTTCATGGACGACCGGCAGGTGTTACAAATCGCACCTTCGGGCGCGTTTTTCGGTAATCCGTATACCGTCAATTGCGCCAACCCCTTCCTTTCCAGCTCCGAGCTCACCGCCTGGTGCGGTGGCAGCACGGCGGGCAATACCACGGGTCTATACATCGGCCGCCGCAACGTCGAGGGTGGCGATCGCCAGGACAGCGTCGAGCATACGGACTGGCGCGAAGTTCTCGGTGTGAAGGGTAGCATCAACGATGCATGGACTTACGATGCGAGCTTCCAGTACGGCATCGTGAATCTGACCGACACGTATCTGAATGATGTGTCGACCGAGAAGATCAACTATGCGCTGGACGTCGTTCCCGGCGCTGGTGGCGCGCCTACCTGCGCGGTCGCCGGCGCCAGCAGCGGCCTCGGACTCGGCTGCGTGCCGTGGAACATCTTCACACCGGGCGGCGTGACGCAGGCCGCCACCGGATACATCGATACCCCCGGCTTGCAGAACGGCCAGATCACCAACACGATCGTCAACGCCAACCTGACCGGCGATCTGGGCCATTACGGCGTGCAGCTGCCCTCGGCCAGCTCCGGCCTGAAGGTCAATATCGGCGCGGAATACCGCGATGTCTATTCGCAGAACATACCCGATGCCGAATTCGCCGATGGCGATCTCTCAGGCCAGGGTGGTGCGAAGCCAGGTGTGGCGGGCGGCATCATCTCCCGCGAGGGCTTCTTCGAAGCGCGCATGCCGTTCATCGAGGATGCGCCCTTCACCAAGGCACTCGACGCCGAGATCGGCTACCGCTATTCCGATTACTCGCTCGGCTTCAAGACCAACACCTACAAGTTCGGTATCGACTGGGCGCCGATTCAGGATGTGCGCTTCCGCGGCACCTTCCAGCGTGCGGTGCGCGCCCCGAACGTGGTGGAGTTGTTCTCACCCCAATCGGTGACATTGGACGGCAACACCGATCCGTGCTCGGGTGCCACGCCGGCCTTCTCACCGGCGGCTTGCGCCAAGACCGGGGTCACGGCGGCGGAGTACGGGCACATCCTGCCCAACACGGCCGCGCAGTACAACGGCCTGACCGGCGGCAATCCGGATCTGAAGCCCGAGACGGCGCTGACCAGCTCGTTCGGCATTCAGTTCACGCCGTCGTTCCTGCCGGATTTCCGCGCCAACTTCGACTACTACGACATCAAGATCGAGAATGTGATCGAGACCATCGGTGCGGACACCATTCTGAAGGAATGTCTGACGAGCGGTGTGTTCTGCAACGATATCCATCGCAGTCCGATCGGCTCGCTGTGGATCGGCACCAGCGGTTATGTGATCGACGCGTTGGCGAACGTTGGCCAGCTCGAGGAAAAGGGCGTCGATGTCGACCTTGCCTACTCCGTGCCCATGCAGGCCTTGGGCAAGCTGCACTTCGGCTTGACCGGGACCTACCTCACCGCGTATGACGTCACGCCGCTCGCAGCCAACGGCCAGTCCTACAACTGCGCCGGGTTCTATGGCAAGGCGTGCAGCAGCGTCACCGCCGGTGCGGGTACGCCGGTATTCAAGTGGCGCCATGTGTTCCGTACGACCTGGACGACCCCGTGGGCAGGCCTGGAAGTGTCGGCTGCGTGGCGCTATTTCTCCGGCGTCACGGTCGAGGGGCTCAGCAGCAATCCGCTCATTGCGGCGGCGCCCGGATCGACGATCGCCAACGGCGGCATCTCCAACACCGATGCGAAGATCCCGGCGTTCAGCTACCTGGATCTGACTGCGGCATACAACATTACCGACAAGGTCCAGATCCGCGTAGGCGCCAACAACGTGCTCGACAAGAGCCCGCCGGTCATCGGTGCAAGCGACTTGCCGTCCACCTCCGGCAACGGCAACACCTTCCCGCAGGTGTACGATTCGCTCGGACGGTTCATCTTCGGCACGGTGTCCGTGCAGTTCTGATCGTAACGCGAGTTACGAACCGAGGCGGTGGGGCAACCTGCCGCCTCTTTTTTTGCCGCTGTATTTATCGGCGCCCGACGGCTGGGTCGGCGGCGAATGCCAGCACTGCCGCAACCAGCGGCGAACGCCCGCCGGCTGCCTGCAGCCACTGCATGCCGCGCCGCAACTCGACGGGATGCTCCCGATCAGCCGATAGCAGCACGGCACGGCGCAAGGCGGCATCGTAGGCGTGTTCGGGCGCCTTGGAATACTGGCGCATCAGCGGGCCTGCGACGATCGCCTGGATTTCGGCGCAAGGGAGCTCGGCGCCGAGTGCGTGGAAGAGTGTCCGCAGAGCGGATGCAGGATCTTGCAGAAAGGCATCGAAGTGCACCCATGCGACCCGGTCCGCGAAACGCGTGGCGCCCTGATGCAACGCCAGCATCTCGCACAGCCAGGTCATGGCGATCTGCTCGCCTTCCGAGCGCGGCTCGCTCCACCATTCCCCTGCCAATCGTCGCAGTAGCCGCCGGCGGCGTGCCGGTGCCTGCATGCGAGTCTCGATGCGCGAGTTGGGGCCGGCCAGAATCCCACGCAGATAGGTCGCGGGATCGGTGAACATCAGGATGGCCTTGGGATGCTCATCCGCGCCCAGGATGACCTCGGTCAACTCGCTGACGATGCTGGTGAGCTTGATGAGGGGGCGCTGGTGGCATCGCCAGCTGCGCGAGAACAGACCCAGCGCGCTACGAAGATCGAGTGTGCTGGCGGAACCCGGCGCAGCGCCGGGCTCTGCGCCGGCTGCGAGGGTGCGCAACAGGGCCGGCTCGCGCAATGAAAAGAAGCTCTCATGAGCACCAAGCAGGCGCGAGATCAGAGTCGAGCCCACATGTCCGGTATGGAAGACGTAATAGGCCCGCGGCGGCAGGCTCGAGCCGGCGCGGCGCACCAGCTCGAGCGGACAGGATGCTTCTCGGTACCCCTGGGTTCGCAGTCGCTGGTCGAGGAAGCTGGCGGTCCGATACGCTGCCTCGTCCAGCTGCAGCAGCTGCACCGCACCCTGCGATACCTCTAGCGGAAACCAGGCGGGTGACTCGAGGAGTTCCGGCAATGTGACCGTCTGCGCAGGTGCCATGGCCCGAGCTTAGCGAATTGGCGCCGATTCCCGAAAATAACCCTGAGTGGATCCTGCACGCTCGAAAATCGGACGGCCGCACACGTCCACCGATCGGCGCCGTGATACGTTAGATGAAGAGTTGCTCGGTTCGCTCGGGCCGCGTCGTGCGCGCAATCGGGGTCCTCGAAGCCGTGCAAGGGGGCACATTGGCAGTTCGGTGGGTGCTGGGCGCATTTCTGCTGGGAAGCGTCTTCCCGGGGGGCGCCGTTGCCTCGGATCCCGTGCCGTCCGCTGTCGCGGTGTCCGCCGCGCGCACCGTCGACGCAGCTCCGCGTACCCTGCCCAACCCCACAGCCTCAGCGGAACAAGCCGCTGCGATGGAACACGCAGCCGCGATTGCCGCCGATCCCGACGCGGCGCTGTTTGCCTCCCCGACGCGGCTCGATCACATCGGTCGCATCGTCGTACCGGTGATGATCAACGGCCGGGGACCGTTTCGATTCATCGTCGATACCGGTGCCAGCCACTCCACGCTGTCGCCGAATCTGGCGCAGCGGCTCGGGCTTGCGGTCGCAGCCGAGCCGATCGAGGTGAATGGCATTACGGGCACCGCACTCGTGCCCAGCGTGCAGATCGCGCAGCTTCAGGCCGGTGATCTGTCGATCAGCAACACCTCGTTTCCGCTGGTCTGGGCGCCGTTGATGGCCGGGGCGGATGGAATTCTCGGCGCCGCAGGCTTGACGCAGCAGCGGCTGTTCGTGGACTTTCGGCACAATCGCGTGGCCATCTCGCGGGCTGGCAGACGCTCGACGCCTGCCGGATTCACGCGCGTTCCGGCCACTCGCCTGCCCGGAGGCCTCCTCGCAGTCGAGGCGATGGTCGGTGGCGTACGGGTTCGTGCAGTGATCGATACCGGGTCCGAGCGCTCGCTGGGTAATCCAGCTCTGCAGGCAGCCTTGAACGAGCGCCGTCCACTGGGCACGCTGTCACGCGTAACGGACGTTTATGGTGCGACGACCGAAGTAGTCAGTGGCGATGCGCAGCTGGTCCCGGTCATCGTGCTCGGGGGTTTGAAGATCAACGATGCAACGCTGGTGTACGGCGACTTCCACATCTTCGATGTCTGGCACATGCAGAAGCTGCCGGCGCTGATCATCGGCATGGACATTCTCGGCACCGTCAGCTCGATGGCGATCGACTTCGAGCACCAGGATTTTTACATCGGCGGTGCGCCGACCTGGCGCGACGATACCTCCATCTGGAAGACCTACAAGGCAGAATGACTGCGCTCGAGCCGTTCAGGGCTTCCACGTCACCCGGTCACCCACTTTCAATCCGAGTCGCGCCGCTGCTCCGCCGCTGATCTCCAGGACCGCCGAGATGGGGCCGCCGGAGTCGATCGTCGTCAGCGATTCCGGCACGGCATGCGCGACGATCTTGCTCACCCGACCGTCGGGTCCGATGAACAGCATGTCGAGCTCGATATAGGTGTTCTTCATCCACATGCTCATTGCACGCGGGGCTTGCTGTGGAAACAGCATGCCGCGGTTCGCGGGCAGCTCGCGCACGAACATCAGGCCCTGTTCCTCCCGCTGCGGCGTATCGGCAACCCAGATCGCAAAGTCGTGCTTGTGTTTGCCACTGACGATCTCGAGTGAGGTTTGCGGAAAGCTCGACAGGTCCTCGATCGGTGCCGATTGCGCCGCGGCGGGCGTGCTGAGCACGACCAGCAGCAGAGGCAGGCACAAAGTGGACAGGATATATCGCTTGGGCATGCGGCTTCCCGGAAGGTTATGGCTGTTTCGGCGAGATCATGGGCCGCATCTCCCAGGGCCGCTCCGGGCTGGCATCGAAGGCGACGCGACCTGCGAAATCGAAGCGGCTGATGACGATTTTTTCATTACCCTGCAGCGCCGTCACGGGTGCAATGCAGAAGCCGTGGGCAATGACGCGGTAAATGTGGGCGGCAGCCCCGGGTGCGCCCAGCCGTTGCTGCTCGAGCCGATCCACCGTGCACTTGTCTTCGCCGCGCGTGGCAAACAGCCGGTGCTCGCCTTCGAACATCACCGTGAGATTCGTCGGCAATGCCCGACCCGGGGCGCCTTCGGTCGCGCTGCGCACGCCGAAGACCATTCGCAGGCGCCGGCCGTGCGCATGCAGCGGACCGGCAAAGCTGATGCGGATGCCGGTGCCGTCCGGACGCGCGCTACCGTCGCATTCCAACTCCGAGTTATGCAGATCGATGTCGAGCTTGCGGGCACCGCGGATCTGCGCGCGCAGATAGCCGTTGCCCGTGAGCAGACAGCCTTTGGCTTTGACTGCATGCGGCCCTGTTGCCGGCGGGGGCGCCGGCAACGTTGCCTCCATGGCCGCCGAGGCGCCGAACAAAGCCGTGAGCCCGGCCGCCACCAATCCCGTCCTGCGCACGCAGAAGACACCCATGCGGCATTTTACCTCGCTCACGTGCCGGGCTTGACGAGCAACGTGCGGGCAAGTCCCACCTGAAACCGGCCGATCGCACGGGCGAGGTACATGAGGGCGGTCAGCACGAGCAGTCCGAGGCCAACGAGCAGCGGCAGCGTCACCGGCAGTGCCAACCAGGCGGGATGGATCGAGACGTCCTGTTGTGTCATCCAGCCTAAATGGTGCGCCACCGTCGCAAATGGCGCGGCGATCAATCCACCACCGAGCGCGATGCCGGCGACGGCAATGGTGAAATAAACGATGCCGAGGGGCAGCATGACGACGAGATAGGCAAGCGTCGTCCAGGTGCGCACGTCGGACAGCATCTCGACGATGCGCTTGAAGAAATTGGCCTTCGGGCCCGGATGCACAGGCCGCCGCGGCATGCGCTCGCCGCTGATCGCCTCCAGCAGACGCCCCTCGCCTAATGCCAGCACCCGGGCGATGCCAATGAATACGATGAAGAAGGGCAGGCCGATGATGAGAACGGCGAATCCTGCCGACAGCGACAGGCCCGTGACGACGAACACGAAGTAAGCGATGCCCGTGGCAAGCGTGAGCAGCATGTAGAACAGGGAGGTATAGGCTCGCGCATCGGAATAGATACTGAAGAAGCGTCGAATGGCGCCGCGCGATTGTGCCGCCCTCGGTACCGGCTGGCGCAGCGCGGCGTTGACCTTGGCCTCGTTGTCCCGATAGGCCGCGGCGACCTCCTCGGGTGCGCCGTACGTCGTGGCGATCAGCTCGAGCACATCGCCTTCGGACTTGCCCGGATGGGCTGCAAGCTCGGCCCGCAGGTATTCCTCGGCATCGTAAAGTGCATCCTGCACCAGTGCCGGATCGGCGCCCGCCAACGCAGCACGCAGTTGCCGGAGGTATTCCTCGATGGAGCGAGGGGCGCTGTTCATGATCGAACTCCTGAAGAGAACCGGTCGACGAAGTTGCGGGTCTGACGCCAGATCTCGCTCCAATCCGCAAGCACCGCCCGCCCCTCCTCGGTGATCCGGTAATAGCGCCGTGGCGGCCCGGCATAAGACGGCACGATGCGGCTGGTGAGCAGGCCGTGGGCGCTCAGCGCGCGCAGTACCGGGTAGACCGTCCCTTCCTTGAAGAGCGCCGCGCCCTCGTTTGCCTTCTGTAGCCGCTTGGCGATTTCATAGCCGTACAGGTCCTGGGTGCTGTCCGCGAGTACCCCCAGCAGCACCAGGGCCACGAGGCCTCCATTGAGGTCCTTCTGGAACTTGCGGGAAAGCGTATCAGTCACTGGCTGATACTATTAAGTGGATAATACTGCCAGTCAACTAATATCGTCTTGTATTCAGAACGCTTGGTCGCGAATTGCACCTGGGTCGATCGCGAGTTGCGCCTGGGGCGAGCAGAACGACCATCTGATGGGAACTCGCGAATTCGATAGACTGCGCGGCTTTCACGGCTGCGCGGAAATGATTGATGCGAAACCCCTTGCTTGAGGTCACCCCGGGGCTGCCGCAGGGCCTCGCAAGACTGCCGGAGCTGACCGGCAACCTGTTCTTCAGCTGGCACCGGCCCGCCCGTGCACTGTTCGAGGACCTGGATCCGGAGCTGTGGAAGCAGACTGGCGGCAACCCGCGCCTCATGTTGCGCTGCATCAGTCAGGACAAGCTGGACCTTGCCGCCCGCGATCCGGTGTATCTGGCACGTTATGGCAATGCACTCGAGACCCTCGATGCGTATCTCTCGGCCGCCTCACCCGCCGCCGATGCGCCGCTGGTTGCGTATTTCTGCGCCGAATACGGCTTTCACGAGAGCTTCCAGATCTATTCGGGCGGCCTCGGGGTGCTCGCCGGGGATTACTGCAAGGCTGCGAGTGATGCGCGGGCCAACTTCATCGCCGTGGGTCTGCTGTACGAGCAGGGTTATTTCACTCAGACCGTCGACAACGACGGCATGCAGCACGCCGAATACGCGGAGCGCGATCCACGGGATCTGCCGGTCGAGCCGGCCCGAAAGGCTGACGGCTCACCCGTCGAGATCGTCGTGCGGATCGGCGGCCGCGACGTGCTCGCGCGGCTCTGGAAGGCACAGGTCGGCCGCGTCCCGGTCTACCTGCTCGATACCAACTGCCCGCAGAATGCGCCATCGGATCGTGACATCACGCACCGGCTCTACGGCGGCGATGAATCCACGCGCATCCGCCAGGAAATGATCCTCGGCATCGGCGGCACGCGCGCACTGCGCGCGCTGGGAATCGCCCCGGGCGTCTGGCATCTCAACGAGGGTCACGCCGCGTTCCTGATTCTCGAGCTGCTGCGCGAGCGCATCCGGGAGGGGTTGCCGTTCAATGCGGCGCTCGAGGCAGTCGCCGCCGATTGTGTGTTCACCACCCATACTCCAGTGGCCGCAGGTCACGATGCGTTCTCGCACGATCTGATCATTGCGCATTTCAGTGATTTCATCCGCGAGCTCGGCATCCCGGTGGAACGCTTTCTCGATCTCGGCCGCTCGCCTTCGGTTCCCGGGCTGTTCAACATGACCCGGCTGGCACTCAACGCCACGCGCTCCGTGAATGCGGTCAGCCGCATCCATGCAGGCGTCACATCCCGGCTGGTCGCCGATCAATGGCCGGAGATCCGACCGGAGGAAAACCCCATCGGGTACGTGACCAACGGCGTGCACGTGCCCACCTTTCTGCATCAGCAGTGGGCCGATTTCTTCGATCGCGAGCTCGGTCGCGACTGGCGCGAGCGTCTGCGCGATGTGCCGTTCTGGGGCGCGCTCGAGGGGGTTGCCGACGAGCGCTACTGGGCGACCTCGCAAGCGGTGAAGTCCCGGATGCTCGGCAGTGTGCGCGAGCGGTTGCAGCGCGAGTACGTGCGCAAGGGTTTGAGTCCCGCGCAGTTACGTCACGTCACCCGTTTCCTCGACCCGATGCGTCCTGACGTGCTGACCGTGGGATTTGCGCGCCGCTTCGCGACATACAAGCGCGCGACGCTGTTGCTGCGGGATCGGGCCCGGCTCGCCCGCCTGCTCGGCAATCCCGAACGACCGATGGTCATGCTGTTCGCCGGCAAGGCGCACCCCGCCGATGAGCCGGCCAAGTATGTGCTGCGCGAGGTGCGGCAGTTGATGACCAGCCCGGAATTCCTCGGGCGCATCATCTTCCTGGAAGATTACGATCTGCAGCTGGCGCGTTGGCTCGTGTCGGGCGTGGACGTGTGGCTCAACAATCCCATCGCACCGCTCGAGGCCAGCGGCACCTCCGGCATCAAGGCTGCGATCAACGGTCGCTTGAACGTGAGCATCCTCGATGGCTGGTGGGCCGAAGCTTGGCTGCAGGATAACGGCTGGGGCATTCCGCCCGCCAATGCCCAGGATCCGGAGCGCCGCGATGCGCTCGAGGCCGAGATGATCTTCGACACGTTCGAGGAAGAAGTCGTGCCGATGTACTATGCACGCCGGGAAAATGGCTGCTCGCCCGAATGGGTCGCACGCAGCAAGCGCGCGATGAGCACCGTCATTCCCCGTTTCACCATGGACCGCGTCGTCTACGACTACACGCGCGGACTGTATCAGCCGGCAGCGCGGCAGTATCAGAAGCTGGCGGCGGACGGCTTCGCCGGCGCCCGTCAACTCGCGGAGTGGAAACAGCGCGTGCGCCAGGCATGGCCCAGGGTGAATCTGCGGCTGCTCGAGGACTCGGCTCCGGATTTGCCGCGCGGGCAGCGTCTGCGGATCAGAGTGGCCGCCGGATTGAACGGCATGCAACCGGCCGATGTCCGTGTGGAGTTCGTCGCACGGCGCCTGTTACCCGAGGCGGATCTGAGCGCTCCGCCGCTGTCGCCCTACGGGGACGGCAAGCGCGACGGTGTCTGGCGCGCCGCATTCGCCGCGACGCAGGAGCAGTCGGAAGGCGCCGCCGTGTTCTCGCTTGACGTGCAGCCGACCGAATGCGGGCAGTTCGCCACCGAGGTCCGCATTTATCCGTGGCATGAGCTGCTTTCGCATCCGCACGAGCTCGGATTGATGAAGTGGCTTTGATTTTCGGAACTTCATCCTTGCGTGCCGCCGGTTCATAGGGTGTAGTACCCGCGCCCCCTACGAAAAGTGTTGTTGCGACTCATGCCCAGACAGCCCGCGCGAGCCTCTTCCGGACGCTACGTGAGCCGTCTGACGGGTGGCACGCTTGCCGTCATCATGGCGGGCGGCCGTGGCGAGCGCCTCAAGGATCTCACCTCGCATCGCGCCAAGCCGGCCACACCTTTCGGCGGCAAGTTCCGCATCATCGATTTCGTGCTCTCCAATTGCGTGAACTCCGGCATCCGCCAGATCTCGATTCTCACGCAGTACAAGGCACAGTCGCTCATCCAGCACGTGCAGCGTGGCTGGAGTTATCTGCGCGGAGAATTCGGGGAATTCGTCGAAGTCATCCCGGCCCAGCAGCAGATTGGCGCGCAGTGGTATCTGGGGACCTCGGATGCGGTGTATCAGAACATGGAGCTGATTCTCTCGCACCGTCCCAAGCACGTGCTCGTGCTGGCGGGGGATCACATCTACAAGATGGATTATGGCCCGATGATTGCCTATCACGTGGAGAAGGGCGCCGACATCACGGTGGGTGTCGTGGAAGTGCCCCGGGCCGAGTCACGTAATTTCGGCGTGCTGACCGCCACCGAGTGGAATCGCGTGACCAAGTTCTCCGAGAAGCCCGCAGTGCCCGATACGCTGCCCAGCCGTCCGGACTCGATCCTGGCCTCGATGGGCATCTATGTCTTCAACACCCGCTTGCTCGAGAAGCTGCTCATCGAGGATTCATCCGATGGCGCCTCGGCCCACGATTTCGGCAAGGACATCCTGCCCAAGGCGATCGCCAACAACCTGCAGGTCTTCGCCTATCCCTTCCAGGACGTCAAGACGCGCGCGCAGAGCTACTGGCGCGACGTCGGTACCATCGATGCCTACTTCGATGCGAACCTCGAGCTCGTGCACGTGAAGCCCGAGCTCAACATCTACGATCAGGACTGGCCGATCTGGACCTACCAGGTGCAGCAGCCGCCGGCGAAATTCATCCTGGACGAGGATGGCCGGCGCGGGATTGCCATCAATTCGGTCGTCTCCGGCGGCTGCATCATCTCCGGCGCGGTGGTACGGCAGTCCCTGTTGTTCTCGGATGTGCGCGTCGATGAGCGCTCGAGCATCGAGCGGTCGGTCATTCTTCCGCATGTCGAGATCGGCACCTCCTGTGTGATCCGCGGGGCGATCATCGATGAGAATTGCGAGATCCCCAGCGGCATGCAGATCGGTATGGATCGCGAGGCCGATGCTGCGCGTTTCGATGTCACCGAGAAAGGCGTGGTGCTCGTGACGGCCGACATGCTGCGACGTCTGTCCCAGCAATGAGCTCACGTCTTCCGGTCGTGCTGCTGTGGCACATGCACCAGCCGCAGTATCGAGATGCGCTCTCGGGTCAGTACGTGCTGCCCTGGACGTACCTGCACGCGATCAAGGACTACACCGACATGGCCGCGCACCTGGAAGCCGTCCCGGCAGCCAGGGCCGTCGTGAATTTCACACCGGTGCTCATCGAGCAGCTCGAGGAAATCGCTGCTTGCGTTGCCCAACACCTCGAAGCGGGCTCGCCGTTGCCCGATCCGGTCCTCGCGCTGCTGGGACCTGATCCCGTGCCGCGCGATCCGAACGCGCGGTTGGAGCTGATGCGGGCGTGTCTGCGCGCCCAGCGCAAACAGATGATCGAGCGATTCGGTCCCTATCTCGAGCTGGCGACGCTTGCCGAGATGCTCGCCACCACGGAGCGTGTCGCCTACGCCTCCAACCAGCTCATCCAGGACCTGGCGGTGTGGTATCACCTGGCATGGCTGGGCGAAACGGTGCGCCGCGGCAATCCGCTCGTGACCGCCCTGAGCGATCAGGGTCGCGGCTTCACGGCGGAGCAGCGCCGCGACCTGCTGGCGCTGATCGGCAAGGAGCTTTCCGCCATCGTGCCCCGGTACCGCCGCCTGTGCGAGCGCGGACAGTGCGAGTTGTCGATGAGCCCCTATGGCCATCCGATCGTGCCGTTGCTGCTGGATTTTCAGAGTGCGCGGGAAGCGGTTCCCTCCATGCCCCTTCCCCAGCACGGCGCCTATCCGGGCGGCTCGGAGCGGGCAGCCTGGCATGTGGAGGAAGGACTGCGTGTGTTCCAGCGCGCGTTTGGTGTACGGCCTGTCGGCTGCTGGCCCTCCGAAGGCGCCATCAGTCGCGGCACGCTCGAGCTTCTCGATCGGTTTCAGTTCCGGTGGGCTGCGAGCAGCACGAACGTATTGCGCGCAACCCTCGCATCCGCCGCTTCCTCCTCCTCCGGCGCCGGTGACCACTCCGGCGCCGGCGGCAACTCTGGCAACCCTGTCACCTCCAGCTCGGCTGCCACGGCGTCCACGGATCCGCTGGCGCTGAATCGCCCGTACCGGGCGGCAGGCAGCGGACTGAACGTCTTCTTTCGCGACGATGGCCTGTCGGATCTCATCGGCTTCACGTATGCGACCTGGCACGGCGATGATGCCGCTCAGAATCTCGTGAACCAACTCGCCGAGCTTGCCCGCCGCTACGGGGATGCGCCCAATCACGCGCCCAATCACGCGGTGCTCATCGCGCTGGACGGCGAGAATGCCTGGGAACATTACCCCTTCAACGGCTATTACTTCCTGCAGGCGCTGTATACCAATCTTGCCAACCACCCCTTGTTGCAGCTCACGACCTTGTCGGATTGCCTTGCCGGGATAATTGCACCTGCGCCGCTGCCGCGAGTGATCGCCGGGAGCTGGGTCCACGGAACGCTCGCGACGTGGATGGGAGACTCCGACAAGAATCGTGCGTGGGATCTGTTGTGCGAAGCCAAGCTCGCCTTCGATCGCAGCACCCGCCAGGGCGCGCTCGGAGCGCAGCAGCAGGTCGCAGCCGAGCGGCAACTGGCGCTGTGCGAGAGCTCCGACTGGTTCTGGTGGTTCGGTGACTACAATCCGCAGGAGGCGGTCACGCAATTCGATCAATTGTTTCGACGCCAGCTCGTCAATCTCTACCGGCTGCTGGGCCTGACACCCCCGACCAGTCTGGCTGAGCCCATCTCGGCCGGCCGCGGTGCACCGGAGCATGGCGGTGTCATGCGCCGTGCGAATGCCGGTTGAAGCCGGACGCCGTTCTCTGATGCGCATGGCCGTGTTCGATCGCCGACGCGCAGGCGTCCTGTTGCACCTTGGGTGCCTTGCGGCCCCCCTGGGCAGGGGCGGTCGCGCGTTCATCGACTGGTTGGCGGATGCGGGATTCAGCCTCTGGCAGATCCTGCCGGTGGGCCCGACCGGCCCGGACGGATCACCCTATTGGATCCGATCCGATTTCGCCGGACATTACGCCTTCGTCGACACAACCGAGTTGCCGGATACGCGCTCGGTCGAGTACGAGTCGTTTCTCGGCGCCGCGCGCTCCTGGCTGCCTGACTATGCACTCTTCGAGGCGCTGACGGCGGTGCACGGGGGACAGCCCTGGTGGCTGTGGCCTGAGGACCTACGCGACCGGGCGCCGGATGCGATGCACCGCGCGGCCCGCGAGCTGGCGCAGCCGATCGAGCGGATTCAAACGGAGCAGTTCGCGTTCGCGATGCAATGGCGCCGACTGCGCGAGCACGCGCAGTCGCGCGGCGTGCGGCTGCTGGGTGATCTGCCCTTCTACGTGGCACCCGATTCCGCGGAAACCTGGGCCCATCGCGACAAATTCCAACTTGACGCCCAGGGACGCCCGAGCGCAGTCGCCGGTGTCCCGCCCGATTATTTCTCGGCGACGGGACAGCTGTGGGGGAATCCTCTTTACGACTGGCCAGCGATCCGCGCCGACGGCTTCGCGCTGTGGCGATCCCGCGTCGTGCAACAGCTGCAGCGGGTGGATGTGCTGCGGATCGATCACTTCCGTGCATTGGCGGCGCACTGGGCCATCCCGGCCAGCGCGCCGGATGCGCGCGGCGGTATGTGGTGTCACACGCCGGGGGAGGAGTTGCTGCAGTTGCTGCACGGCGAGCTTGGCGAGCTGCCGATCGTCGCTGAAGACCTTGGCGTCATCACCGAGGACGTCGAGGCCCTGCGGCGGCAGTTCCATCTGCCCGGCATGCGCGTGCTGCAGTTTGCTTTCGGCGGAACTGCGGACAACCCGCATCTGCCCTACATGCACGAGCGCGACAGTGTCGTGTATACGGGAACGCACGATAACGACACCACGGTGGGCTGGTTTGCGAGGCTCGACGCGCGCTCGCGCGAGCATGTAGAGCTGTTTTTGCACCTGACCCCGGATGGGATGCCCAACGCAATGCCCGAAGCGCTCATCCGCGCAGCGCTCGGATCGGTGGGGGAGCTGGCGGTGATTCCGGCTCAGGATCTGCTGCAGCTCGGCACCGAAGCGCGTCTGAATACCCCGGGAACGGCGCAGGGCAACTGGAGCTGGCGATTGCCACAGGGCTGCCTCACGGCGGAACTGGCTGCCACGTCGAAAAGGCTCAACGAGATTTATGGGCGTAGCTGAGCGCATGGCTGGCATGCGCTGCAGCGGCATGCGCCGCCGCTGCAGCGCGCACCTCGTCTGGATCCTCTGCGCCGGGATGCTGTGCGGCTGCTCGCTGCTGCAGCCGAATCTGCAGACACCGAAACTGTCGATCGTGGGTGTGCAGCTGCTCAAGAGCGATCTGTGGCACCAGGAGCTCAAGGTCCGCATGCGGGTCGAAAATCCGAACGACCGCGAGCTGCCGGTCAGGGGAATCACCTACAGTCTCGAGCTGGACAACCAGGAATTCGCACACGGGGAATCCGCCGCGAGCTTCGTGGTACCCGCGCTCGGTACTGCGGAATTCGACATGAGCATGTCGGCCAACATGGCGGGCATGCTGATGCGCTTGCTGTCCCAGGGGGGCAGCCAGATCGATTATCACCTCTCCGGCCGGATCGCGCTGTCCGCGGGGCTGCTGCGCTCGATCCCGTTCGACGAACATGGATCCTTCAAACTGCAGTAGTTGCACGCCGCCGCGCGTGCCATGACGCGCCGCGCGTGACCGCGCTGTTCAGTGCAGCAGCCCGAACACCGCCACGCCGCTTGTCGTGCCCACGAACACCTTCCCGCCGCTGATCATCGGGGTGATGAACTTGTTGCCCGTGCCGAACTGGTCGCGCGCGCCGGATGCCTGATTGCTGTTGTACAGCTCATCCGCCAGGTTCGTCGCGTCATAGGCATGCAGCACGGCGGGCGAGCTGTTCTCGTGAGCCCATACGATCGCATTGGCGGTACCGTTCGCCGACACGGCAGGCGACGTCCCCGGATAGGGGAACGTCACGCTCGAATGTGAGGCAGCCGGCGCGATGATGCGGGCGTTCTGCACTTTGTACGCCTGCAGGTTCGAGCCGACTGCGCCGTAGTACAGCATGCCGTTGAAGTAGGCGGGAGAGGCAAACACGCCGCCGCCAAGGGCCCCGTCCACTTCCTGCCAGATGTTGTTGGCGCTGGGGCTGAACTTGCCGAGGGAATCGCGGTTGACGAGGTACAGGTTGCCGTCCTTGCCCGCGCCGACCACCAGATGGCGCACCGTGTTGGTGTTATCGGTCAGATCCGGAAGCAGCATCTCGCCGCCGGACCCCAGATCGGTGTCGACGGCCGACTCGGACACTTCCTTCGACATCGTGAAGTAATCCGCTACGCTCATCGTGCCGGCGCTGGTCGCGATCTTGAGGAAGGAATTGCCGTAGTCGCCCAGGCTCGGGAAGCCGTTGGCATCGAGTGTCGTCTCGAAGCGGCCGTTGCCCGTCAGCAGGTAGACATTGCCGGCCGCATCGGCGCCCGGGCCATCGCCTGCCATCCAGATCGCCGGCCCCTGGCTCGCGTAGCCGCTGCCGCTCGCGCCCGGGGCGACGTTCAGCGTCGCGGCTCGGGCCAAGGTGCTTTCGCTGAACGCAATGATCCAGCCGCCGTAAGGCGCGATGTCGCAATGCGAGGTCCACGCCGTGTAGATCAACCCGTTCGCCACGAGCAGCGCGGCGCGCTCCTCGTATTGCCCCGGGCTGAACGTCGTCGTGCCGCCACTGTTGGTATATGTGGCGGAAATGTCAGTGGGTCCGCCGAACAATTCCGCACCTGTGGCGACGTCCAGGGCGTGCAGCCGCTGGTGATAGTTCGAGGAGCTGTCCAGCGACATCGCCACGACGAACAGCGCGCCATGCGGACCCGCCTTGCGGTCGATGACCGGCGTGGAGGTGATGCCGATCTGCGGGATGACCTGCCCGCAACCGTGGGTGTCGCTGGTCATCTCTCCGGTCGGCAGCAGCGATACGTGCCAGAGCGCGGCGCCGGAATCCGCATCGTATGCGTAGACGGAATCATTCTCGCTGGCGGCGAACAGCACATTGTGCGGTGCATTCGCCACCGTGAGTTGCGACAGATACAGCGGCTGCGCATCAACCTTGCCGTCCGCGGGAAGAATGCGCAGCAAGCCGAAAGAGCTGGAGTTGACGTTGGCGGGTGTCAGGGTCATTTCGGTGAGATTCTGTCCGGTGCGTCCGACGTCGTTCTTGAAGGTCGTGACGTCGGTAGCGGAACCCGCAGAACCCGCGGCGCTGACGCTGAGTGTCACGCTGGCGCTGGTCGCGCTGCCGGCAGAGTTGCTGATGACCACCTGGAATGTCGCGCCATTGTCGCTCGCGGACGTCGCCGGAGTGGTATACGACGCGGAGGTGGCGCCGGAAATCGCGCTGCCGCTTTTCTTCCATTGATAGGACAGGGGTGCCGTTCCCGCTGCCACGACGGTGAACGTCGCGCTCTCGCCAACCGTGACGGACGTGGATGAGGGCTGCGAGGTGATGGATGGCGGCGTCGCTCCGGATTGCATGGGCGGTGCGGTCGAGTCGGAGGAGCCGCCGCAGGCCGTGACGAGCATGAGCGCGCAGAGCAGACTGATGCGGAGCGTTCGGTTCATGTGGCAGCTACAGGAGTCATGTGGCAGCTACAGGAGCCGGTCCCCGCGCTCCAAATCGAGCAGCTGTTGCTTGCGCAGCAGTCCGCCGCCGAACCCGCCGAGCTGCCCGTTCGCGTTCACCACACGGTGGCAGGGGATGAGGATCACGATCGGGTTCTGTCCGTTTGCCTGTGCCACCGCGCGAATGGCCTTCTCGTCCCCGAAGCGTCGCGATTGCTCAAGATAAGAGAGCCGTTCGCCGTAGGCAATGCCGCGCAGCACGCTCCAGACGCGTTGCTGGAACGGCGTACCGGCGTAATTCAGCGGGACGTCGAAGACGCGGCGCTGCCCGTCGAAATACTCCTGCAACTCGCACCGCAGCTGCCGCAGCAGCGGCGTATCGGCGGACTCGACGCCCGGCGGCGGTGGCTGGCTGAACTCGAGAAGCTCGAGCGCGGCTGCGGAGACCCCCGCCCGCAGGCAGCCGACCGGGCTGTCGATCCAGGCACTGAGCAGGCATTCGCGCTCACTCACGCGAGCAGCCGCCGGTACAGCTCGACGTATAACGCCCCCTGGCGCTGCCAGGAAAAGTCGCGGCTCATTCCGTTGCGCACCAGGCGTCGCCAGTTGCGCGGCTCCGCATATAGATCGAGTGCCATGTTGATTCCCCACTCGAGCGCCTCCGTATCGAAATCGTCGAACACGATCCCGGTTCCCTCACCGGTGAGCGGATCGAACTGCTGCACCGAATCCGCCAGGCCGCCGGTGCGGCGCACGACCGGTACGGTACCGTAACGCAGACTGTACATCTGGTTCAGACCGCACGGCTCGTAACGGGACGGCATGAGGAACATGTCGCTGGTTGCCTCGATCCAGTGCGCCAGCTCGTCGTCGTAACCCCGCCGGTACACCACGCGATCCGGAAAGCGCGCCTGCAGCTGCTGCAGAAATTCCTCGTAGGGAGCATCTCCGCTGCCGAGTGCCACGAATGCCATTTCCCGCCATTCGAGTACCTGGGGCACGGAATCGAACATCAGCTCGATGCCCTTCTGGGCGGCGAGCCGGCTGACGATGCCGGCGAGCGGGGTGCCGGCAGGCAGCGTCAACCCCAACCGCTCGAGGAATTGTGCCTTCAGCTGCGCTTTCACCGCGAGTGAATCCGGGTCGAAATGCCGCGGCAGGTAGCGATCGTGGCGTGGATCCCACTCCTCGTAGTCGACGCCGTTGAGGATTCCCGTGAGTGCCGAGCTGCGGGCACGCAGAACATCCTGCAATCCCATGCCGTATTCGTCCGTGCAGATCTCACGGGCGTGCGTCGGACTGACGGTGGTGATCGCATCCGCATACAGGATGCCATGCTTCAACGGATTGATCCGGCCGGCGCGCAGGTCATCCTGGTGCAGCAGATAACTTCGGGCACCGAGCGCGAGATCCTGCACGGAAGCGGCGGGAAAGATGCCCTGGTAGCCGATGTTGTGGATCGTCAGCACCGAGCGGGTCGCGCGAAACAGCGCATCCCAGTCGTACTGTGCCTTGAGAAACAGCGGTGCGAATGCCGTGTGCCAGTCGTTACAGTGAAGGATATCCGGCGACCAATGCATGTACTGGCAGCAGGCGAAGGCTGCGCGCGTGAAGGCCAGGAAACGCAGATGCTCGTCCAGTTCCATCGTGTACAGCGTTTTGCGCGCATACAGGGCGGGGCAGTCGATGAGAAAGATCGCTGCGCCGGAGCCCGGCAGCGGTGTGGACATCACCGAGAAGACGTACCGGTGGGGCCCGACATCCAGGTTGATGTTCTGCATGCCTTGCAGCGGCTGCATCGGCCAGCGGTCGCGCTCGATCGAGGCGTACAGGGGCGTGAATAGCCGCACATCGTGGCCGGCGGCATGCAGGTATTTGCTCAGTGACGCCGACACGTCCGCGAGTCCTCCGGTCTTGGACAGCGGGGCAGCTTCGGATGCGAGCAGACAGACGTTCAGGCTCATGTGGGGTGGTCCGGTTTATGATGGCGACACAGCGATCGACCGGCGGGGTATGGCCGCACGGCCACGGAGGCACTGTTCGTTCATGCGTCGTTTTCTGATCGGTGTCGTTCTCGTCCTGCTGCTGATGTTGTCCATCGGCATTGGCGTGGCAGTCGCCCGCTGGCCGGCACTGATGCAGCTGTGGCGCACCGGTGGGCCGGTCTGAGCTTGCTGCGCAGCCGCAGGCAGTGTAGCGGAACGTCGAGCAAGAATCGGGTCGCTCGCGCCGGCGGACTGCCTAAGATGTGCGGCATGACACGCGCAACGGTAAACTTCCTCGACAGTCGCGATTTCGACCGCATCGCACGCGCCATCCATTTCGTGCAGGCGCATTTCCGCGAGCAGCCTCGGCTCGCCACGGTTGCCGCCCAGGCGGGCCTGTCGGAATTTCATTTCAACCGACTGTTCCGCCGCTGGGCGGGCGTGACGCCCAAGCAGTATCTCGCCTATGTGACGGGCAACGCCGCCAGGCAGGCTCTGCGCCGACTGCCGGTGCTCGACGCCGCCTACGCGGTGGGTTTGTCGGGCCCGGGCCGCCTGCATGACCTCATCATCAGGCTCGATGCGATGACGCCCGGTGAGCTGAAGTTGCAGGGTGCGGGGACAGCGGTGCGGTTCGGATTTACCCCAACCCCGTTTGGCACGGCGCTCATTGCGAGCACCCCGCGCGGCGTGTGCCATCTGGCATTCCTCGAAGCCGCACGGGAGAGCGACACTGCGCATGACCTGGCGGCCCGCTGGCCCCGTGCCGAGCTGCGTCGTGACGACGCACACGCGCTCGAGCTGGCGAAGCAGATCTGGCGCACGAACGCCGGCGCCAACGCAGCGCCCCGCCCGATGCACGTGTCCGTCCCGGGTACCAACTTTCAGCTCAAGGTCTGGCGAGCGCTGCTGGATCTGGGCGGCGCGGGCAACACGACCTATACGGCGCTTGCCGATGCCATCGGCCAACCCGCCGCAGCGCGCGCCGTCGGCCTGGCAGTTGGTGCCAATCCCGTCGCGTGGCTCATTCCCTGCCACCGCGTGCTGCGCAAGGACGGTGGCCTCGGGGGATACCACTGGGGCGAGGAGCGCAAAGGCGCCATGCTCGCCTTCAATGCCTTGCGCGCGCCGGATGGAATAAGTCATCCGCAGGCTGTCAATGGGCTGCCGGCCCACGGGAGGCTGTCAATGAGGTCGCGTGCGACATAAGCTATTGTTTTAAAAGAAAAAGAATCTGGTAGCCACAGCTTGGCCGCGGGCGCGCTGGTAAACTATCGCGGTCTTCCCCCGCCCGGCTCGCGATCCTGCGAGGCGCGCGACCTGAGTACCAGAGCATGTCAGCCTCGCCCTACAAGCAACTCGAACAGGAGTTCAAACGCCTTTACGCATTTCGCGGCGCCCTCGCGCTGCTGAGGTGGGACGCCGCCGTGATGATGCCGCGCGGCAGCGCGGACGTCCGCGGCGAGCAGCTCGCCGCGCTGGAGACCGAGCATCATGCCCTGTTGACCGCGCCCCGCATCACGCGTCTGCTCGATCGCGCCCAGGCGAACAGCCAGGGCCTCGTGGACTGGCAGATTGCCAACCTGCGCGAGATGCGTCGGCAACGCGATCACGCCATCGCCACTCCGGTCGCACTGATCGCGCGACTGACCAAAGCCGCCTCGCGCGCCGAGGCGCGCTGGCTGGAAGCGCGGCAGCAGGGCAGGTTCGAGCTGTTTGCGCCGCACCTGGAAGAGGTCGTGCACCTGGTGCGCGACAAGGCCGCACTGCTCGGGCAGGCGCTGAATCTCGCTCCCTACGATGCGCTGGTGGATGAGTTCAGTCCGGGCATCACGACGGCGGACATCGATGGGATGTTCAAAGCGCTGTCGCGCCGGCTGCCTTCCCTCATCCGCGAGTCCATCGTCGTCCAGGAAGCGCGCCAGATGCCGCAGCTGACCGGCAAGTTCCCCCCCGGCAAGCAGAAGGCGCTCATTCTCGAGGTGATGAAGGCCATGGGCTTTCCATTTGACCGCGGCCGGTTGGATGAAAGTGAGCACCCCTTCACCGAGGGCGTCCCCGGGGACATCCGGGTGACGACACGCCTCGATCCGGACGATCCCTTTTCGGGACTGTTGGGCGCCCTGCACGAAACCGGCCACGCCCTCTACGACCTCGGGCTGCCCCAGGACTGGCGCGACCAGCCGGTGGGTCGCGATCGGGGGATGGCGCTCGAGGAGAGCCAGTCGCTGCTCATCGAGATGATCGTCTGCCGCAGCCGTCCCTTCGTGCGCTATCTGCAGCCCCTGCTGCTGAAGCACTTCGGGCTGAACGCTCCGGAGTGGAACATCGATACCGTCTACGCGCAGCTGACCCGGGTGAGACGCGGACTGATCCGCGTCGATGCCGACGAGCTGACGTATCCGCTGCACATCATGCTGCGCTATGAGCTCGAGAAGCAGCTACTGAGCGGGGAGCTCGCGGTGCGGGATCTTCCCGAGGCATGGAATGCCGGCATGGAGCAGCGACTGGGAATCCGACCCCCGAACGATGCCGATGGATGCATGCAGGACATCCACTGGGCGGTGGGCTCGTTCGGTTACTTCCCCTCCTACGCCCTCGGGGCGGTGATCGCCGCCCAGCTTTACGAGACGCTGCGCGCGGACGTCCCCGAGTTGGATGAGCAGCTCGCTGGCGGCAACTACGCGGGGCTGCTCGGCTGGCTGCGCACGAATGTCCATGCGCTCGGAGCCAAAGTTCCGGTTCAGGAACTGCTCAAAGCCGCCACGGGCAAGCCGCTCTCGGCGGTCTCCTTCATACGTTATGTCGAGTCGAAGTATCTCGACAGCGCCCAGAACAGCGTAGCGGCCTGACGACCGCGCTCCCACAGGCGCGAAAGATTGCACGCTCGCGTGCGCCGCGCCCCGGCCCGGCTGTTAGGATTTGCTCATGGTGAGCTTCGACATACAGCCGTCGCGGACCTTCCACAAGCTACAGGCGCACCTGCGCGGCCGGGTGGGAAAGGCGATCGAGGACTTTGGCATGATCGCCGCGGGCGACCGGGTGATGGTGTGCGTCTCCGGTGGCAAGGATTCCTACACGCTGCTCGACGTTCTGCTCTCGCTGCAGCGAAGCGCGCCGCTGCACTTCGAGTTGATCGCGGTCAATCTCGATCAGAAGCAACCCGGGTTCCCGGCGCACGTACTGCCGGAATATCTCGCCGCCTTGGGCGTCGAATACGCAATCATCGAGCAGGACACCTACAGCGTCGTCAAGCGCGTGATCCCCGAAGGACGCACCCTTTGTGGACTTTGCTCCCGGCTGCGCCGCGGCGCCCTGTACCGCTACGCCGCCGAGAATGGCATCACGAAAATCGCCCTCGGCCATCACCGCAATGACATCATCGAGACGTTGTTTCTGAACCTGTTCTTCGGTGGCCGCCTCAAGGCCATGGCCCCCAAGTTGCTCTCGGCCGATCGGCGTCACGTGGTGATCCGGCCGCTGGCCTACGTCGCGGAGCCGCAGATCGAGCGATATGCGCGCGCGCGGGCCTTCCCCATCATTCCCTGCACCCTGTGCGGATCCCAGGACAATCTGCAGCGCGTGGCGATCCGCAAGATGCTCGCGGCCTGGGAGCGGGAGTTCCCTGGGCGCACCGAGACGATCTTCTCGGCGCTGGGCAACGTCCAGCCGGAGCACCTGGCAGATGTGCGGCGATTCGATTTCGCCGGCCTCGAAGCACGCCGCGAGTACGCAGGCCGACAGCAGCTGACAATGTCCGACAGCGAAGAGATCGAGCTCCTCACCCGAGCCGACGCGCTCGCCGGTCTTGTCTGAGGCGCCGGTTCGCCCCGCATGAGCCCGTCCCGCGAGGCAATGCCGCCGTTACCGCTGCGCAACTGCTACTGGGTGCTGCCCGGGATCGTGCTGGCTGGCGAGCATCCTGACGGCGGAACGCCAGCGCGGACACGTCAGCGGCTGAAGCGTCTCACCGATGCGAGGATCCAGTGCTTCCTGGACCTGACCCACCCTGCGGAGGTGTCGGACTACGAAGCCCACCTGCCTGCCGGTCTGCGCTATGTGCGCCGTCCCATCCTCGACCACAGCCTGCCGCAATCGCGCGCCGAGATGGCGGCGATTCTCGGGCTCATCCAGGATTGCATCCGGGAGAGCCAGCCGGTGTATGTGCATTGCCGGGCTGGAATCGGACGCACGGGGACGGTGATTGGCTGCCTGCTGGCCGAGCGTGGCCTGCCGGGTACCGAGGCGGTGAAAGCCCTGAATCATCTTTGGCGCCAGTGCCATCGCTCGGGCAGCTGGCCGGTCATTCCGGAAACCGACGAGCAGGAAATCTATGTCCGCAGCTGGCGGGCCGGCAAGACGCCGCGAGCGACTGCTGCCCCGGCCGCCCCGGCGGTCCGGGCAGCGGACCCGCCGCTGGAACCGGCCACGCTCGCGGCGCCGAGCGCCCTGCGAGAGCGGTTTCTCGGCAGCCTGATCGGCCTCGCCGTCGGGGATGCCCTGGCCGCCCCGACCCAGTACCAGCGCATGGGGACCTTTACACCGGTGGCCGATCTGCTTGGCGGTGGCCCGTTCAACCTGCCGCGCGGCGCCTGGAGCGATGATACGGCGATGGCACTGTGCCTCAGCGAAAGTCTGCTGGAATGCAACGGATTCGATGCCCGCGACCAGGTGGCCCGGTACGCACGCTGGCAGCAGGAGGGTCATCTGTCGGCCACCGGGCAATGCGTGGGAATCACGGCGAGTACGGCGCGCGCGCTCGCGATGTCGCAGTGGCGGCGACAGGTGTTCGCCGGCTCGCACGATCCGAAGCATCTGGATCCGGAGCCGCTGGCGCGCATTGCGGCGGTGGTCCTCTTCTACTTCGCGAACCCGCAAGCCGCCGTGCGGTACGCCGCCGATTCGGCCCGCACGACCTGCCAGTCTCCGGCGGTGCTGGAGGCGGCCCGGCGCTTAGCCCGGGCACTGCATGCGGCTATCTCGGGACAACCGAAGGAGGTGATCCTCGCGGAGGTACCCGTGATCGCTCCTGCCGCCGCGCAACGCAACGGCACCGCGTCAGCGGCCCTGGCGGGGGCCTTCTGGGCGTTTCGCTCCACAAACAGTTTTCGCGATGCCGTCCTGCGGGCCGTCAATTTCGGGCGGAACTCGGACGTGGTCGCCGCGGTATGCGGGCAGCTCGCCGGTGCGCACTACGGGGTGGGTGCGATCCCGCCCGCATGGCGCCAAGGCCTCCTGCAGCACGATCTCATCGAAAGCTTTGCCGATCGGCTGCTGGCGCAGAGTCTCCTCGCCACGGCCGGTTGATCCGGCGGCGATGGCGCGCCCCGGGAATGGGACCGCGCTCAGTGACGGTCGCAGACACAGACGAGTGACTTTGATAAGTTCCGTGCGCTGCGCGTAACACGGGACCATCGCATGTCGCAGGCCGCCTCCAATCCTGCCCCCAGGCGCTCCGCCGCCGGCAAGCCGCGCACGGCCCCGGCCTGGACGCGTCTTTCGGACGAAGAGCTGCTGTCGCTGCGCTTCTGCGATCTGAAGCTTTGTCTGGAAAAATCCGCGCTGCGGCGCCGCATCGAGCGCCTGTACGGCGAGCTGCAGAGCCGGGGCATCGGGCTGCGGCCGCATGTATGGCTTGCCGAAGAATGGTTCTCCCCCGATGGCGTACCGGGGATCGCCGTGCCCTTCTATCTCGCTCATCCACGCCTCGAACGGCTCGAGCGGCGCATCATGCGTGAGGTCGAGGGGGGCAACGCACGCTGGTTCATGCGGATCCTGCGGCACGAGGCGGGTCACGCGCTGGACAACGCTTATCGGCTACGCCGGCGCAAACGCTGGCGCGAGGTTTTCGGTCCGGCCTCTCTCCAATATCCGCATCGGTACAAAGCGCGTCCGGGAAGCCGCCGCTACGTGCACCATCTGGGGGAGTGGTACGCCCAGGCCCATCCGACCGAGGACTTCGCCGAGACGTTTGCCGTCTGGCTGAAGCCCAACTCGGACTGGCGCCGCAGCTATGCCCATTGGCCCGCCTTTCACAAGCTCAACGCCGTGGAGGAGCTGATGGCGAGCGTCCGCGGGCGCCGAGCGCCGGTGCGCAGCCGCATGCGCATCGAGCCGCTCGATTCCAACACCCGCACACTGGCGCAGCACTATCGTCGCAAGCTCGCGCGCAACCATCAGTTTCGCCGCGGACTTACGGACGAGCTGCTGCAAAAGGTCTTTACCTCGGAGCGCCAGCGCCGCGCTGCCACCCGCGCATCGGCCCTGCTGCGTGGCCGCAGGAGCGCGCTCGTTGCGGCGGTGGCGCGCGAGCTCGCCATGGAGCGCTACAGTGTGGAGCAGATCCTGCGGATGGTGATCGAGCGCAGCGAGTCGCTGAAGCTGTTCGTGCAGGGCAGTCGGCGCGATGCGCTCCGCCACTCCCGCTGGCTGCTGGAGCGGATCTCGCGACTCTACGCCCAGGGTGAAACGCCGCATCTGCCACTATGAAGAAACAGCGCGCGCTCGTGGTGGTGCACGCGAGCCTGGTGCCTCCGGAACGTCTCGAGGGTCATACGGAGAAGGAGATCGATGAGTGGCGCACCGAGTACGACGTGACGACCACGTTGCGCAAGAGCGGCCATGATGTGCATTGCATCGGAGTCCTGGACAGCCTGAGCGAGCTGCGCGGGGCCATCGCCGAGTGGAAACCGGACATCGTCTTCAATTTGCTGGAGGAATTCGACGGCATCGTCACCTACGATCAGCACGTCGTCGCCTTTCTCGAGTTGATGCGCCAACCCTACACGGGCTGCAATCCACGTGGCCTGCTGCTCTCCCGGGACAAGTCGCTGTGCAAGCAGCTGCTGACCTATCACCGCATTCCAACGCCGCAGTTCGCAGTCTTCCGCCGCGGCTCGCGCATCCATGTACCGCGCAAGATCCGCTTCCCGCTGTTCGTGAAGTCCACGACCGAGGATGCCTCGCTCGGCATCGCGCAGGCCTCCGTCGTAGAGGATGTGGCGAAGCTGAAGGAGCGCATCGAGTTCGTGCACGAGCAGGTCGGCTCGGATGCGCTCGTGGAGGAATACATCGAGGGTCGTGAGCTGTACGTCGGTATGCTGGGGAATGAGCGCCTGACGCGTCTGCCCGTATGGGAGATGGTCTTCGGTTCGCTTCCGGAGAAACTGGCCGCGATCGCCACGCGCAAGGTCAAGTGGGACAAGCGTTATCAGGCGAAGTACGGCATCACGACCCGGGCGGCCGCAGATCTTCCGGCGACCGTGCTCACGAGTCTCGACAAACTTTCACGGCGCATTTACCGCACGCTGGGCTTGTCGGGCTACGCGCGCATGGATTTTCGGGTGCGCCCGGACGGACAGGTATATGTCCTCGAAGCCAATGCGAATCCCAACCTCGAGGCGGCGGAGGACTTCGCGGAATCCGCCCACGCCGCGGGAGTGAGCTACGATGAGCTGCTGGAGCGGATCATGGGACTGGGCGCCTCGTATCGGGCGCAATGGCGGGCATTTTATGGCTGAGCGTGGGCGCAGAGGCTGGCTAGCGGGCATCGTGGGCGTACTTGCCGCTCTCGGTCTCGCCGGGGTCGCCAGCGCCAAAGGGCCTTCACCCGAGCAGGAACTGGCTGAGCTGCTGCAGTGGCTGCCGGGCCATTACGACAACACGGCCCAGGAACAGTCGGACATGCATGCCGGCGTGCGCCCGCCGCACGAGGCGCTCGCTCTCGACATCGTTTCCATCGATGCCCCGATGATCGGGCCACACGCCTTCTATCTGCAGGAAAGCGCCGCGGATGATCCGCGCAGGGTCACTGCGCAGCGCATCCTGGTATTTGCGGTCGTCAAGAAAGACATTGTGGAAAGCGCGTGGACGCTCGCCGAGCCGCACCGATGGCGCAACGGCCAGCTCAATCCCGAGCTGTTCAAGGGACTGCTGACCGAGGACTTGCACGCCTTCAAGGGGTGCAGCCTCAGATGGAAGCGGGACGGCGAGCATTTCCTCGGCGTCAACGATCCGAAGACCTGCCATGACCTGCCGGGCGTGTCCGCAGGACAGTCCCACGTAGAGCTGCGCACCGAGCTCGGACCCGAGGAGTACGCGTACGCGGAGCTCGCCTTCGACAAGTCCGGGCGCCTCGTACGCGGACGACAGGACGAGCCGTTCTATCGATTCCGCAAGCAGTCGCAGTCACCGGCGGAAGAGGGGGCGTCGGGCGAGTGAATCAGGGCGCACTTATGGCTTCAGAACCCCTTGTGCCCTCATGGCGTCAGACCCCCTTGCGCCCTCATGGCTCAGACCCCCTTGCGTCCTCGTTGCTTCTGAACCCCGGGCGTCCTCATTGCTTCAGATGTGCATCGAGCCAGGCGAGCACCGTCCCATACCACAACACGCTGTTTGCCGGCTTCAGCACCCAGTGATTCTCGTCCGCAAACAACAGTAACCGGCTCTCGATCCCGCGCCGCTGCAAAGCGGTGAACGCCGCGATGCCCTGTGTGTACGGAATGCGGAAGTCCTTCTCGCCGTGGACGATCAGCATCGGCGTGTGCCATTTCGATACGAAATCCACGGGATTGAACTGCTCGTAGGCCTGCGGAACGGCGAATTGCGGACCCCCGTGCGCCCACTCCTCGAACCACAGCTCCTCCGTGGAGTAGTACATCATGCGCTCGTCGAACACACCGTCATGGTCGACGAGGCAGCGGAAGCGATCCGGCCAGTTGCCCTCGATCCAGTTGACCATGTAGCCGCCGAACGAGCCCCCAAGTGCGCAGGCGCGCTGGCCATCGAGCCACGGATAGCGATCGAGCGCGGCGGCGAGTCCCTTCTGCAGGTCCACGAGCGGCTTGCCGCCCCAGTCGTGGGTGATCGAGTCGGTGAACGCCTGGCCGTAGCCCGGAGAGCCATGGAAATCGATCAGCACCACGGCATAGCCGGCGCCGGCCAATGCCTGCGCGTTCCAGCGGTAATGCCACAGGTTCTGCAGGCTCGACTGCGGTCCGCCGTGCACGACGAAGGCAATCGGGTAGCGCTTCCCCGGTTGCAGGGCATGCGGCTGCACCACGTACCCGTAGACGCGTTCGTCGTTCCAGCCCTTGAAGCTGAATTGCTCGAAGGGACTCAGACTGCGCCGCGCGAGCAGCTCCTCGTTGACTTGCGTGAGCCGCCGCGGGGCAGCCCCGCTCAGCGGCACCGTGAACAGATCATCCGGCGCACCCAGGTTGGACCAGGCGAAGATGACCGAATCCCTTGCGGGGGCGTAGCCGCTCACATCACCGCTGCCGACCAGGCGGTGCGGCGTGCCGTGCTCGGGATCGATCCAGAACAGTGCGGTTTGCCCGATGTCATCCGCGGTCGCGAGCAATTTGCGGCCGTCCTGGCTTACCGCGAGCCGCTTGACGGAGCGGTCCCACGTCTGGGTGAGCGGGCGGGTAATCCCGGTGTGCGCATCCCGCAGCATGACGTGAAATCGGTCGGACTCGAAGCCGGGACGGTCCATCGCCAGCCACGCGAGATCCCCGTTCCTGAGGAATACCGGCTGCGTATCCCAGGCCTTGTTGGCGGCAGTGAGATTGTTCGGCTGCGACACCCGATCGACAGCGACCTCGTACAGATCGAAGTTGGTCGACCAGGGCTCCGTGCGTCCCGCGATCCGTGCCGAGAATACGAGCTGGCGGCCGTCCGGACTGAACGCATATTCCTCATCGCCGCCAAATGGTCGCGAGGGCACATCTGCATCCAGCTCTTTCGACAGATCCCGCGGAATGTCGGCTTGACCATCAGCATTGATCCGGGCAGTGAACAGATGCGAGCGTGTCCCATCGCTCCACGCATCCCAGTGGCGGATGAAAAGCTCATCGTAGAGGCGGCCGGTGGCTTTCTGCTTATCGCGCGCGGCGAGCCGGTCCTTCGTGCACTGGAGGTCCGCGCAATCGGCGAACACGTTCATGCTGATGGCGATGTCATTGCCGGTGGGCGAGACCTTCAACGTGCCGACATCGAGCGGATAGTCGGTGACCGGGGCCGCTTCTCCGCCGGCGAGGGAGACTCGAAAGACCTGTCGGGCGCCGGAGCGGTCGGACAGGAAATACAGCGTGCGGCTGTCAGGTGCCCAGCGCGGGCTGGTGTCGTTTCCGGCGCTGCGGGTCAGCTGGCGCGCAGTGGCAGGCTTTTCGGTCAGATCGAGCAGCCAGACGTGCGTGCGGCCCCTGTTGGCCTGTATATCGGTCTCCCGTAAGACGAACGCCACGTAGCGGCCGTCCGCGGATACCTGCGGGTCCGTGAGGCGCTTGAGGCGCACGAGGTCCTCTGCCGTAAAAGCCTGCTGATTCGCCAGCGACGAGGTGGGTGCTGCGGGTGCAGGCGTTGCGCGTCCAGGCATTGCGGGTGCAGGCGGCGAGTGGCCCGCGGCACCGGTGGGTCCCGCAACGAGCAGCAGCAGACCAAGTACCCGTCCAACACCTGCAAACTTGGCGCCGAATTGACAGGACATACGCACCTTCCGGACGATGGAGCGGTGATTGTAGGGGGAGCCGGAGGCCGCGGGAATGGGCTGGGGCTAACCCACCTCCGAGCTCGCGTACGTCCACGTCTCCGCTTCGGCTGCCAGCAGCCATTCGGCCACTGCCGCATCCTGCAGGGCCGTCGCGACATACCGTTGCGAGCTCTCCGAGAGTTGCGCGCCATAGGTATTGAAGCGCAGCACCACGGGGACGTACATCGCATCGGCGACGGTGAATTCGCCGAACAGCCATGGACCACCCTGCGCACCGAACCGGCGACGGCAGTCGCTCCACAGCTCATCCACGCGGGCGATGTCGGCCTGCAGTGCTGCCGTCATGGCCGTGCGCCGCTTGCGCGCCCGCGCATTCATCGGCCACGTACTGCGCAGAGTGGCGAACCCCGAATGCATCTCGGCGCAAACCGAGCGGGCGATGGCACGCGCCGCGCGCTCCTGGGGCCATCCCTCCCCGGTGAGCTCTGCCACGTACTCGCAGATCGCCAACGAATCCCAGACTCCCAGACCATCGTGCATCAGGACGGGTACCCGCCCGCTCGGCCCGTACTGCGCCACCTGACTTTTGAACTGCGGCTGATCGAGCGGCACGAGCGTCTCGCGAAACCGCACGCCGAGATGCCGCATGAGCAGCCAGGGCCGTAACGACCAGGAGGAATAGTTCTTGTTGCCGATGATGAGATGGAAATCCGTCATGAGCGTGCGCTCCTCGAGCTGCCGGGAAGGGAAGGTAAGATGCAGGACCGGGCTTTCGGGAAAGAATGCCGCAGATGATCCGCGCCGTCGCTTTCGATCTCGATAATACCCTCTGGGACGTGGGGCCGGTGCTCGTGCGCGCCGAACAGCTCTGGTTCGAGTGGTTGCGGGCGCACTGCCCGCGCATTCCCGAACGGCTCTCGCTGGAGGACATGCGGATGGCACGCCTGCAGCTCGCCGAACAGGAGCCGCACCGCGCGCACGACATGACGTATCTGAGAATCGAAGCGCTCTCGCGCCATGCGCGCGAGTGTGGCTACGATGCCGGCGTCGCGCTGCATGCTTTCGAAGTATTCTTCGCGGCGCGCAACGAGATCGAGCTGTATGCCGATGTGCGCCCGGGCCTCAGCCGTTTGAGCCAACGCTATGCACTGGCAAGCCTCAGCAACGGCAACGCCGATCTGCACCGGATCGGGCTCGCGGAGCTCTTTGCCGTTTCGCTCAACGCCCGCGGCATCGGTGCCGCGAAGCCCGACCGACGCTGCTTCGCGGAGTTGGTTCGCAGCCTCGGCGTCGAGTCCGCGGAGGTGCTGTACGTGGGAGATGATCCGCTGCTGGACGTCGTGGCCGCCCGCGCTGCCGGATTGCGCACGGCGTGGATGAATCGCACCGGGGCGCAGTGGCCGGCGGATGTGCCCCGCGCAGCGCTCAGCGTGTGCGACTGCGTCGAGCTTGCCGACCGGCTGCAGGCCTGAGGGGGCGCCGATCGGCGGCCCATGCGGCGCTGCAATTCGCGCTCAGGCGGTGCGCTCGATATGCGCCACCTTGCGGGCATTCGTCAGCCGGTAGAATCGCCGCAGCTCCGCCAGCACCGCATCCTGCGATCGGCCGCGGGCGCCGAGCAGCGACTGCTCGAGCCGCCTGCAGAATCGCAGCGCCAAGCGCGACGCCTCGCGATACAGATCCTCCCGCCCGTGCGCGAGTTGCGGCTCGATCCGGGTCCGCTCGAAGAGCAACCGCAGCAGCTCTGCCGGAAAGCGCTCCGGCAGCTGGCGCCGCAGCAGCCAGTAGCTCGAGACGTACTTGTCCACCTCCGCCTGCATTTCCAGCTCGAGCAGCGACACCGGCCGATCGTGTCCGGCATTCCAGGCCAGATACAGGAAATGACTGACCCCTTCGAGGGCGGTCCAGTAGTCGGCGACGTTGCCGTGATGCAGCCGCTCCATGGGGTCTGCGCGCCGCAGCCGCTCGAGCAGTGCCGGATCCAGATACAACGACATGGCCAGATCGCCCTCGGCGCCTTCCTCGGGTTGCGACACGATGAGCTCTTCGTCGCCGGGGCGAGCACGGACTGCGGCGGGCAGCTGCTGCCGATCCGTCACCAGGAAATCATAAACGTCGTGAGCGACGCTCACATCGTAGATGTCGCCGATGAGATCCTGCAGCCGTTTCAGGATCATGTCAGGATCATGCGTTCAGTGCGCGAAGGACGTGCCGACCGAGGTCGGCTCGACACCGAGGCGCTTGAGCAGATCGTAGCAGCGGCGGCTGCCGGTCTTCAGCCAGATTTCGTACAGACGGAGAATGTCCCGGTCGGAATGTGAATAGGCCGTCTCGCTCACCTCGTTGAGGGCATCGACCATCGGCTGAAACTTCTCGGCCAGCTCGCCGAAGACGTAGCCAAGCGTGCGGCTGCGGCCGCGCGCCAGGACGTTCGCAAGCGTCGCGTAGGCGCGCCCGCCCATGGCGATGTGATAATCGATGTCGATCAGCTTGCGGGCAAAACTCTGTGCAAAAAAGCCGGCGATGAATAACGAGACGTCTCCGAGGCGTTGCAAGCCGCGATTGCGGTCACCGCTCGAGGGCGCCTCGAGTGCCTCCGCGAGCATCACGACGAGGGGCTTCAGGCGCGTTCCCTCGGCAGTGTGGTCGTACAGGGCTTCGGATCTGGCAAACAGAGTGAGCAGATTGACGACGTAGAACTCCGTCTGGTCGTCGACCGCCAGTTGTTGCTTTTCAAGGGCGCCGTGCAGCTCGTCCTTGAAGTACTCCCGCAGGTTTGCGACCGGCATGACGCGGGTCGCACGATGACCGTCAGGCATGGTGACACTGGCCTCCGCAGCGTTCGACGCACTATGAGAACAACGGCACGGCAGGGCAAAAGTTCACTCCTTCACTGCCACGCTGTCCGTGATGGAGTGCTCCGATTCAGCTGCGGGCGCGGCCGGGCGGCCTTGGCGCCGCTGGCACTCGAAGCGCTACACTGCCAGCGTCTGCATCAGGGGGTCGACGATGGCAACCGAGGTGCCGCGCACCGGTCTGTTCGGTTTCTCCGCTTACCACTGGCTCGTGATCGCCGCCGCGTGGGCCGGGTGGGGCTTCGATGTCTTCGATGCGGTGCTGTTCAATTTCGTCGCGCCCAACTGCGTACCGGTGCTGCTCGGGTTGCCGCTCGGCGGCACGGCCGCTCACGACGCGACGGTCTTCTGGACCGGAGCGCTCACGTCTATTCTGCTCGTCGGCTGGGCTGCCGGCGGTGTTGCGTTCGGCTGGGTCGCCGATCGGCTCGGCAGAAAGCGAGCGCTGTTCGCCACGATTGCCGTGTACGCAGTTGGTACCGCGGCTTGCGCGTTCGCCACCAACATGTGGCAGCTCGTCGCGTTTCGCGCCCTCGCGAGTCTTGGGATCGGCGGGGAGTGGGGCGTAGGGGCGGCCCTGGTTGCGGAGACCGTGCCGCAGGATCGTCGGGTCGAGGCCGGAGTCATTCTGCAGAGCTCCTCGCCCATCGGCATCGTCCTCGCAACTGCGGTCAACTATCAGATCGCGGGCGTGTGGTTCGCCGCCACGCCGCAGTCCTCCTGGCGCTACGTTTTCATCGCCGGTCTTGCGCCCGTAATTCTCGCCTTTGGCGTGCGCTTGTGTGTGCGTGAGAGCGCCCACTGGACGCACACGGCGCAGCTGCACCAGCCATCCCTGCGGCAATTGTTCGCGGCACAGTTTCGCACCTCGACGCTGAGCGGCGTGACGGTCGCGGTGACGGCAGTGTTGACCTGGTGGGCATGCAACGCGTTCGTGCCGCTGCTGGGCAGCACACTGGCGCTGGAGCACGCATCGGGTACGGGACTGGCGCCGGCGGCGGCGCGCCTGTTGGCCGAATCCTGGAAGGGGCGCGCCTCCAATGCATTCAACGTCGGCGGCCTGGTGGGATCGTTCGCGGCAATTCCCCTCGCCAGGCTGCTCGGCCGCCGGCCCATGTTCATCGCCTACTTCAGCTTTTCGGCGCTGGCGATCTGGTTGACTTTCGGCCTCGAGCTCGGCCCGCAGATGCGGCTCGCAATGCTCTTTTTCGTGGGCGCGGGCGTGTACGGGGTCTTCGGCACCTTTCCCTTCTATCTTCCCGAGCTGTTTCCAACCTGGCTGCGCGCGACCGGCGCCGGCTTCTGCTACAACATCGGGCGGGTCGTCGCCGCGGCGGGGCCGATGCTCATCGGCATGGTATCCGCGCGCGCAGGCGGATCAGGTGCGGCGCTCAGCCATACGTTGCTGTGGGTGGGTGTGCTGCCGTTTGCCGTCGCGCTGCTGGCGCGCCGCGTGATCGTCGAGACGCGTGGGCGGGTGTTGGAATAACCGGCAGGGAGGGCAGCCCACACGGGTGTGCCGCGGGACCGGCGCTACTCTTCGTCGTCCTCACGACGGTGTTTGCCCTCTTCGAGCTGGCGCATCATTTTGATCCATGCGGAGAGCTTGCGCAGATCCTTCGGGCGCCCGGCGCGGCCTTTCCGATCCAGCTCCGGCACGCGGGTGTACGGATTGTGCGTGTCCTCGTTCATGATCGCGAGGTGATCGGCACGCAGCCTGCGCGCAAGCTCCTGCTCTTGTTCCAGCTCGAGCGTGCTGCGCTCGAGACCGGAAGGGGCGTCGTACCACTCGACGGTCGCCGTACCCTTATGGTCGTGTGTGATTCGGCTCAAACGACGGCGTTCGGATCCATGCGGTCCTGCGGCAGGCTGTTGTTTGGGCGAATGCTTTTTTGCATCTACCATGGAATAAGTCGCATCGAATCCGGCCATCTGGCGTCCCAACGGTACGCGGGACCTGCACCTCATGCTGAGAATCGCGTCACGGAATATTCGCAACCTGACTCTCGATGGCGACGCCCGCATGACATGCGCGCACGATGCCGATGACGGTTTTTGCATCGCGAATCGTGCCATCGAGTGCCCAGGTGTACGCCTCGCGTAATGCCACCCAGTGCACTTCGATCACCTCGGCATGCTCGTGAGCGGCCGTAGCGGGCTGCAGCTGCGTGGCCCGAAAGAGGTGCAGCGCCTCGCTGAACACCCCCGGGGAGCTCAGCACGACACCCAGGGATCGCCACTGCTGCGCGCTGACACCGGCTTCCTCGATGAGCTCGCGCTGCGCGGTGGCGAGTGGTGGTTCGCCCGGCTCGAGCTTGCCCGCAGGCAACTCCCAGATCCAGCCGTTTGCGACATAACGATACTGGCGCAGCAGACAGATGCATTCGCGCGCATCGACCGCGACCACGGCGGCGCCGCCGGGGTGATGGACGATCTCGAGCTCGGCGCGATGCCCATTGGGCAGCACCACCTCATCCGTCGTGACGCTGATGACCTTCCCGCGAAAGTGCCGGGTCTGTTTTTCCGGTTTCATGGCGGAAGGAGGTTACTGGCCGTTTCGGGCAGAGTACAGCGGCGCCGTGGAGGTAGACTCACGCCATGCGGGAGGTTCGTCTCATCGTCATCACCGGACTACCCGGGACGGGAAAGAGCTCGCTTGCGCGACAGCTGGCGCGCCGCTATCGCATGAGTCTGCTCGCCAAGGACACCATCAAAGAGCCGCTCGTGCGGATCGTGCACGGATTGTGCGCCCCGCCGGCCGGGATTGCCTCCCGGCAGCTGAGCGATGCGGCATTCAGCCTGCTGTTCGCCCTTGCTGCCGAGCAGCTCATGCATGCAACCGATCTCATCCTCGAGGGTAACTTTCGCGCGCCCGAGCATGAGCCGGCGCTTCGGCACGCGCTCCCGCGCAGCGGTGTGCGGGTGGCGCAGGTGTTGTGCCGAAGCGCGGAACCGGGGCGCCTGGCGCGCCTCATGAGCCGCCACTCGCAGTCGCGGCATCCGGTTCATCGGCTCGAGGACGAGATGCAGCGGGCTGCCCCCTGCGACAGGTTTCTGGAGCTTCCGGGTGAGCGGCTGGTGTACGAGAACGGCGATGAGTGGCGCGAACGGGCAGAGGCGCTGCTCGTCTGGCTCGATCGTTTTCACGCGGATGCACGAGCGGAGCTGCCGACGTGAAGATGCGCCGTAACTTCGCAACGCGCGGCGCATCGGGCTCTCGCTGTGCATTGATTTTTCGCGGCGCCGTGCGTACGGGCCTCGCGGCGCTGTGTCTGGCCGTGCTGACGGCCACGGCGCAGGCGGCAGCCGACCTTCGTGGTTCCCTGACCGGTCTTGACATTCCCTATGAGAAGTTCGTGCTCGCCAACGGCCTCACGCTCATCGTCCACGAGGATCACAAGACGCCGATCGTGGCGGTCGGGGTCTGGTATCACGTGGGCAGCAAAGACGAGCGTCGCGGACATACCGGGTTAGCGCATCTGTTCGAGCACCTGATGTTCACCAGCTCCGAGAATCATCACGACGAGTACTTCCGTCCGCTGCTCGATGCCGGTGCGACCCATCTGAATGGCAACACCTGGCTCGATCGCACGACCTATTTCGAGAATGTGCCGGTCAATGCGCTCGATGAGGTGCTGTGGCTGGAATCCGATCGGATGGGGCATCTGCTCGGGGCCATCGACCAGCACAAGCTCGACGAACAGCGCGGCGTGGTCGAGAACGAGAAGCGCCAGAGCGAGAACCATCCCTATGGCAAGGTGGATGAATACATCGCAGCGAGCACCTATCCGGCAGAGCATCCCTATTCGTGGAGCGCCTTTGGCTCGATGCAGGACCTCGAGGCGGCCTCCCTCGAGGATGTGAAGAGCTGGTTCCGCACGTACTACGGAGCGGCGAATGCGGTGCTCGTCATCGCCGGTGACGTCGTTCCGCAGGTGATCCGGCAGAAGGTGACGCTGTACTTCGGCGATATCGCTCCGGGCCCGGTGCTCGCCCGCCCGACAGCGTGGATTGCGAAGATGAGCGGTGAGCGCAGCGCAACGATCCAGGACCGGGTGCCGCAGCCGCGCTTGTACGAGACGTGGAACATTCCGGGCTATACGACGCGCGACTTCACGCTTTTGCAGCTTGCCGCCGATCTGCTTGCAGATGGCAAGAACGGCCGCCTGTACAAGCGCCTGGTCTACGCCGACCAGCTTGCGACCCATGTCAGCGTCACGGTCGGACCGTTCGAGATTGCCTCGCAATTCAAGCTCATCGTGACCGTGCGGCCGGGAGGGGATCCGCAAGTGGTGAAAAAGGCGCTGGACGAGGAACTGGCGGCCTTTCTGAGTAAAGGTGCGGCGAAGGAGGATCTCGAGCGCATCAAGGCGGCGATTTTCGGCTCCTTCGTGCGACGCATGGAGCGCATCGATGCGGCGGCCGGCAAGGCGGCGATTCTGGGTGAGAGTCAGCTCTACGGCGGCAGTCCGGACTTCTACCGCCAGTCACTCGCCTGGGTGCAGTCGGCCAGCCTCGAGGATGTGATGCACGCGGCTCGCGAGTGGCTTTCCGACGGCAAGTTCGTGCTGACGGTGCAATCGTTCCCGGATTATCACGCCGCCGGTGCCGGTGCGGATCGCAGCCGGATGCCCGACCCGGGACCACCGGCCGCCCTGGTGCTGCCCGCTCTGCAACGCATCAACCTGTCCAATGGGCTCAAGGTGGTCCTGGCGCAGCGGCATGAGGTTCCGCTCGTGCAGCTGACACTGCTCGTGGATGCCGGCCATGCGGCCGACAGTCTCGCGCGCCCGGGTACGGCGAATCTCGCACTCGCCCTGATCACCGAGGGGACGCGCACGCGAAACGCATTGCAGATCGCAGCGCGCGCCCAGACGCTAGGTGCGCAGATCGAGGCGGGATCGACGCTCGATACGTCGTTCATTTCGCTGAGCGCCCTGACGGCACGCCTGTCCGATTCCCTCGAGCTGTTCGCCGATCTGGTGTTGAATCCGAGCTTTCCGCCGGAGCAGCTCGCGCGCCTCAAAGCGCAGTCGCTGGCGACGATCGCGCAGCAGCAGGCACAGCCCAGCGGGCTTGCTGCGCGGTTGTTTCCGCGGCTCATCTACGGCGACGGGCATGCCTACTCCAACCCCTTCTCGGGAATCGGCTCGGCGGCGGACATCCGCGAGGCGGATGTGCAGAGCCTGCGAGCGTTCTACCTGCGCTGGGTGCGGCCGGACAACGCAACGCTGCTCGTGACGGGCGATACGACCCTGCGGCAGATCGAGCCACTGCTCGAGCGGCAGCTGGGGGCCTGGAGGGCCCCGGATCAGCCGCTGCCGGTGAAGCGCCTGGCGACGGTGGCCTTACCCACGCGCCCCCGTATCTTTCTCGTCAATCGCACCGCAGCAGACCAGTCGCTGATTCTGGCCGTGCAACTGGCGCCCCCGCGGCTCGATCCGGACGATGCCGCCTTCCAGGTGGTGAATGGCCTTCTCGGCGGCAATTTCATCTCCCGCCTCAATCTGAATCTGCGTGAGGACAAGCACTGGTCCTACGGTGCGGGCTCGAGCCTCGTAGCGGCCAAGGGCCAGCGGCCCTTCGTCGTCAGCGCAATGGTGCAGGGCGATCGCACGGCCGATGCCATGCGCGAGATGCTCAAGGAGCTGCGCGGCCTGCTCGATGCCCGCAAGCCGACCGAAGCGGAAGTGCGCTCCGCCAGCAACACCCTCGTGCGGGCGCTGCCGGGACAGAACGAGACACTCGCCGATCTGTCCCTGTCGTTGGGGGATATCCTGACGTACGGCTTGCCCGATGATTATCTGAATGCGCTCATCGGCAAGCTGCAGCGACTCACGTCGCAGCAGGTGGCGGCGGCGGCCGGCAGGCTGATCCACCCCGATTCGCTCACCTGGATCGTGGTCGGCGATCTGGCGCAGATCGAGCCGGGCGTGCGGGCCCTGGGCTGGGGAGAGGTGCAAGTGCTCGACGTGGACGGTCATACGCTGCGGTAAATTTTCCGGTGACGTGACTGCAGCCGATGACAGCGGCCGCGGCGGTTCCGTATATTCACGCGTTAATGCCAACCACGTCACACCTGGAGAGACTGAACGGACCGCAGCGCAAGGCGGCGGCTTTCGGTGAGCCTTTGCCCGAGAACAAAGGTTTCCGTTCCGGACCTCTGCTGATCGTCGCTGGCGCCGGCACGGGTAAGACCGATACGCTCGCCCACCGCGTGGCGCACCTTGTCATCCACGGAGTGGATCCCGGGCGCGTGCTGATGTTGACCTTCACCCGCCGTGCGGCCATGGAGATGCGCCGCCGTGCCCAGGAGATCGTCAAGCAGGCGCTGAACGAGACCCTCGGTGGCATGAGCCAGGCGATCGCCCAGCGACTGAGCTGGGCGGGGACGTTTCATTCCATCGCCAATCGACTGCTGCGCCATTACGCGCCCCATCTGAAGCTCGACCCGCAGTTCTCGGTGATCGATCGGGCCGATTCGGCCGATCTGCTCGACAGTGTGCGCCAGCAGCTCGGACTCGCCGCGAAAGAGCAGCGCTTCCCGCGCAAGGAAACCTGCCTGCAGATCTACTCCTACCGGGTGAATACCCAGCGGCCGCTGCAGGAAACGCTCGAGCGGCAGTATCCCTGGTGCTTGCAATGGGAGGCCGAGCTGACCCGGCTGTATCGGGCCTATGTGGAGCAGAAGCAGCGCGCGGGGATCCTCGACTACGACGACCTGCTGCTGTACTGGCATGTCATGATGTCCGAGCCGCGTCTGGCACAGCATGTCGGTGCGCATTTCGATCACGTGCTGGTGGACGAGTACCAGGATACCAACACGTTGCAGGCGCAGATCCTGCACGCGATGCGTCCGGATGGCGCAGGACTCGCCGTCGTCGGTGACGATGCGCAGGCCATCTATTCGTTCCGTGCCGCGGCGGTGGACAACATCCTGGGTTTCCCGGACCGCTTCCAGCCGCGCGCCGAGGTGATCACGCTCGCGCAGAACTACCGCTCGACACAGGAGGTGCTGGATGTCTCGAACTCGCTGATGGCGGAAGCGCCGCGTCAGTATCGCAAGCACCTGCTGTCCACGCGCGGCCAGGGCGCGCGCCCGCGCATCGTGACGGTGGACGAGCTGCAGACGCAGGCGGAATACGTCTGTACCGAGGTCCTTAGGCGTCGCGAAGCCAACGTGCCGTTGCGACGTCAGGCGGTGCTGTTCCGCAGCTCGAGTCACAGCGATCTGCTGGAAGTCGAGCTCGGCAAACGCAAGATCCCCTACGTGAAGTTCGGCGGCCTGAAGTTCCTGGAGGCCGGGCACATCAAGGATCTGCTCGCCGTGCTGCGCTGGGCCGACAATCCGCGCAACTCGCTGGCTGCCTTCCGGGTGCTCCAGCTGCTGGCAGGCTTCGGCCCGGCCAATGCCCGCAAGGTGGTGGAGCATCTGGAGAAGCACGAGCACGCACTGTCTGCGCTCAAGAGCTTCGTGCCGCCCCAGCCCGCCTCACACGTCTTCGAAAAACTCACGCAGCTCATGCTGGCGCTCGGCGATCCGCAACGCCCCTGGCAGGGCCAGGTGCACCAGGTGCGCGAATGGTACCGGCCGCACTTCGAGCGACTCTACGAGCACTTCCATACGCGCCTCGGCGATCTCGACCAGCTCGAGCTGCTCTCGGGACAATATCCCTCGCGGGAGCGCTTTCTGACGGAGCTCACGCTCGATCCGCCCAACGGCACGAGCGATCTGGCCGGCCGGCCGATGCTCGATGAGGACTATCTGATCCTGTCCACGATCCATTCGGCGAAGGGAATGGAGTGGGACACCGTCTACCTGCTCAATGTCGTGGACGGCAGTTTCCCTTCCGAGTTCTCGACCGGCCGCGCGGAGCTCATCGAGGAAGAGCGCCGTTTGCTGTACGTTGCGCTGACGCGGGCGCAGAACGACCTGATCCTGCTCGCACCGCTCAAGTTCCATCTGACCGGCCAGTCCCGCCAGGGGGATGCGCACGTATACGGCGGCCGCAGCCGCTTTCTCACCGAAAAAGTCCTGAAGCAGCTCGATGCGGTGAGCGTGCAGGGCGCGGTAAGCATGGGCGAGGCCAGCTTGCAGATGGTGGCGGATTCGACCGTGGATGTCACCGCCCGGCTCAAGGAGATGTGGTAGGCCGCGTGTCGCGGCGGGCGAGTTCAGCGCCTGGGTTTGACGAACTTCAGCGTGAAGCGGTCGCTTTCCCCGATCTGCTCGTAGCGCTGGCGGTCCTTGTCACCGAGCCGGTACGTCGGCGGCAGCGTCCAAACTCCCTGTTCGTAGTCCTTCGTATCGCGCGGATTGGCGTTGACCGGCGATTCCCCGGCCAGCCTGAAACCCTGTGCCTCGATCAGCCTGATGGCGTAATCCTCGTTCACGTAGCCGCTTTTTGCCTTGGGATCCTGCGCCACGTTGGGATTGCCACGGTGCTCCACGACGCCGAGCACCCCGCCGGGCTTGAGAGCCCGGTACATCGCCGCAAACATGCTTGCGGCCGAATCGCGCGCCAGCCAGTTGTGGATGTTCCGAAAGGTGACGACCATGTCGAGGGAGTTCGGCGGCAGCGCATCCGTATCTGCGGGAAACGTGACGATTTCGACCTGTCCGTACAGATCCGGGTGCTGGGCGAGCCTGCTCCGGTAAGCGGCCAGTCTCTGGCTGACATACTTGCTGTGCGGGTCGGCGGCGATGACGCCGGCGTAGTACTTGCCGTGATCGCGCAGCAACGGCGCGATCACCTCGGTGTACCAGCCCGGCTCGGGCCAGACTTCCAGCACGTGCATCTGCGGGCGGATGCCGAAGAACAGCAGTGTTTCCTGGGGGTGCCGGTACCGGTCGCGCACGCGATCCTCGGCCGGCCGCTGCTGCGACTGCAGAATGTCCTGCAGTGCCAGCGCGGTCGTCTGGCGCGTGCTGGTCGTGGTGCAACTCGCCGCAGCCAACAGCGCGGTTACCAACGTGACCTGCGCAAACGTTCGTCCGCGGCACCAGCTGTTGCCACTGGCGCGGTCGCGGGAGCTCGGCGTCGAGTCGCGCAACTTCAGCGTCGGAAGGGGCCGCCGCCCTGCCGCGGGCGTTGCGGCCGCTCCTGCGCCTCATTGACTCGCAGGGGACGGCCGTTCATCTGCAGGCCATTCAGTGCCTGGATCGCAGTTTGCGCCTCATTCGCTGCCATCTCGACGAATCCGAAGCCGCGCGGCTTGCCGGTCTCGCGATCGTTGATGAGTTTGACCGAATCGACCTTGCCGTGCGGCTCGAACAGCGCTCTGACGTCGGCCTCGGTCGCATTGAAGGGTAGGTTCCCCACGTAGATCGTCGTCATCGAAAGATCTCTTTAGGGTAACAACAACATGGTACGGACCAACAGGAGCGGGCTGACCAACCATGGCGTCCAGGAGCGCTTGCCGATGCTACTCCGCGCCTGCGCGGGAAGCAAACATGCGCGCCTGAGCGCTGCGGCCCGCGCAGTGTATGCTGTAGGGTCTCGTAGGGGGCACATCCAAGAACAGGAGCAACTACTTGGAAGCATTCCTGATTTCAGCAGGCGTAGTGGCACTCGCCGAGATCGGGGACAAGACCCAACTGTTCGCGCTGATGCTTGCCGCGCGGTACCGGCGACCGCTGCCGATCATCGGCGGCGTGCTCATCGCAACCCTGGCCAGCCTCGGGGCGGCCGGCGCGGTCGGGACCTGGCTCGGCTTGCTGCTGACGCCCCGCGTGATGCACTGGGCGCTCATCGTCTCCTTCGTCTCGATGGCAATCTGGCTGCTCGTGCCGGAACGGCCGGTGCTGCCACCGAGCGTTGCGCAGCAGGGACGCGGCCTGTTCCTCATGGCGCTGATCGGTTTCTTCGTGCTCGAAATCGGTGACAAGACACAGATCGCGACGATTGCCCTGGCGGCGAAATACCGGGCGCTGACCAGCGTGGTCGCCGGCACCACGCTGGGCATGATGGCCGTGAATGTTCCGGCCGTGCTGCTCGGACATGTCGCGGGGAGTCGGCTGCCGCTCACGCTCGTCCGGGGCGTCGCGGCGGCCCTATGCGTCGGGCTCGCCATTGCGATGCTGTTCGGCGCGATTCACGGCGGCGCGGCGGGCTCCAGGTAGGCGTAGCCGTCCAGCTCACTGTCGTAGAAGCGCTTGAGGACCTGACTTTCGGCGATCGTCATGCGGCCATCGCGGATGGCTCGTTCGCAATCGCGCGCCAGGGCGGGAGCGAGCTCGGCGACATCGTATTCCATGTACTCCAGCACCTTGTTCGCCGTATCGCCTTTCACGATCTCCTCGATCCACCACCCGCCCTCATCGTGCAGCCGGATGTGCACCACGTGCGTGTCCCCGAACAGGTTATGCAGATCCCCGAGCGTCTCCTGGTAAGCCCCGACGAGGAAGGCCGCCATGTAGTACTTCTCGCCATCCCTGAGCTCATGCAGCTCGAGCGTACGCTTCACATCGCGCAAGGAGACGAACCGGTCGATCTTCCCGTCCGAGTCGCAGGTGATGTCGGCAAGCACGGCCGTGCGCGTCGGTCGCTCATCGAGGCGGTGGATGGGCATGATGGGAAAGAGCTGGTCGATCGCCCAGCTGTCCGGGAGGGATTGAAACACCGAGAAGTTGCAGAAGTAGGTATCCGACAGAATGGCCTCGAGATCCTCGAGTTCCTCGGGCAACGCCTCGAGCTTGCGGCATGCATCGCGGATGCGCGCACAGGTGGCCCAGTACAGCCGCTCCGCCAGCGCGCGGAACTCCAGCGACAGCAACCCGAGATTGAACATCTGCAGGATCTGCTCCCGCGCCGTCAGGGCGTCGTGATAACACTCGACGAGCCGTCGCTCGCTCACGGAGCGGTAGGCGACGGACAGATCCTGTACCGGCTGGGGCAGCTCCTCATCCCCACGGTACTCCTCGGCCTCTTTGCCGGTGACCCGAAACTTATCGAGCGCCGAGGAACCCAGGGCATCGAAGATCAGCACACTGTGATACGCGGCGACGGCGCGCCCGGATTCGCTGATGATCATCGGATGGGGGATGTCGCGCGCGTTGCACACACTCGCCACCCGATAGACGACGTCACTGGCGTACTCGTTGAGGGTGTAGTTCATCGACGAAGAGAAGTTGGTTCCGCTGCCGTCGTAATCCACGCCCAGCCCGCCGCCGACGTCGATGTACTGCAACCCCGCGCCCATCAGCTTAAGTTCGGCGTACACGTGCGCGAGCTCGTTGATCGCATCCTTGACGCGGCGGATGTCCTGCAGCTGGCTGCCGGGATGGCAATGCACGAGCTGCAGGCAATCGAGCATGTCCTGGCCTTTGAGGACGTTGAACAGCTCCAGTATCTCGGTGATGAACAGGCCGAATTTGGATTTCTCGCCAGCGGACTCGCGCCAGCGTCCCGAGCCTTCGCTGAACAGCTTCACGCGGGCACCGAGTCGCGGCCGCACGCCATAGATGCGTGCGTGTTTGAGAATGAGCCCGAGCTCGTCGAAATTCTCCACCACCGGAATGATGGTGCGGCCGAGCTTGGTCGCGAGCGTCACCGCTTCGATGTAGCTGTCATCCTTGAATCCATTGCAGATGATGAGTCGGTCGGGCGCGTTTTCGGTCATGGCCATGACGGCAAGCAGTTCCGGCTTGCTGCCCACCTCGAGCCCGAAGCCGAACTCGCTGCCATACCGGTAAACCTCTTCCACCACCAGACGCTGCTGATTCACCTTGATCGGGAACACGGCGGCATAGCGGTTGTGGTAATCGTTCTCCGCAATCGCCTGCGAGAACGCCGCATGCAGGTGCCGCAGGCGGTGCGCCAGGATGTCGGAGAAGCGCACGACCACCGGGGTCGTCAGGTCGCGCGCCTTGAGTCCCTCGACCACCTCGTAGAGGTCGATCTCCTTGCCGGGCTGCGTATCCGGGCGGACCACGACGTGCCCCGCATCGTTGATGGAGAAGTAACCCTTGCCCCAGGCATTGACCAGATACAGCTCGAGGGAATCCTCGAGTCGCCAGGGCTGAGCGGGATTGAACTTACGGCCGTCGTGAACGGCAATCTTCGGATCTGTGGCCACGCGTTGTATTTCCAAACGCACGCGAGCGGTCGCCACCGTTAGGCGACCCGCCCCGGGCAGCGAGCTGACGATGGACGCACCTTAGCAAAAATGCATGACGAGGAAGAGTTTTCGCGGAGCTGCGGTTCTTACTCTCACGCTTCGCCGGTTTGCACCGGTCGGCCGCGATCGCGGATCCATTCGCTCCAGGAGCCGTCATAGAGGCGCCCGCCCGGCAGCCCTGCGAGCTCCAGCGCCAGCAGGTTGTGGCATGCCGTCACACCCGAGCCGCACATCGCGATGCTCTGCCGTGCCGGTGCGCCCTCGAGTCGCGCCAACCATTGCTCGCGCAACCGCTGCGCGCTGATGAACCGGCCGTGTGAATCGAGATTGCCGGCGAACGGATGATTGCGCGCTCCGGGAATGTGGCCGGCGACCGGATCGAGCGTCTCGTTCTCGCCGGCGAAGCGGTCCGCGGCCCGGGCATCGATCAGGATCTGCTCGCGGCGCGTGAGCGCGCCGGAGCGCACCCAGCCTGCGAGCTCGCGGGTCGACACGATGCCTGCCGCCGGCGGCCCCAGCTCGAAACGCCGAGCCGCTCGGACAGCCGCCTGCGAGCTCACGGGCATGCCCGCCTGCTGCCATGCAGCGAAGCCGCCGTTCAAAACGGCTACCCGCACATGACCCACCCAGCGCAGCAGCCACCACAGCCGGGCGGCAAACATCCCGTTGTTCTGGTCATACGCGATGACCTGCACCTGTGCATCGATGCCCCAACCGCTGAACGTGGTGCGCAGCGCCGCGACGGACGGCAGGGGGTGGCGGCCACTGTGCGGCGTGACCGGCCCCGAAAGGTCGCGGTCCAGATGCGCATACAGGGCAGGCGGGATGTGTCCCGCGCAGAACGCCTGTTCGCCCCAGGCGGGGCGCGCCAGATCGAAGCGGCAGTCCACCACGGCCCAGTCGGGCTCGGCACCCCGGGCGGCGAGCGCCGCCGGCTCGATCAAAGTCGTGTACATGAGCTCCTCCATACCCCGATCCGATGGCGAGTGCACTTGAATTTTCGGCGCTGTCCGCTTGCCGCTACAATCGCATCGACGAATCGAAGCTCGAGAGAACAATGGCAATCGATGTGTACTGGGGCAGCGGCAGCCCCTACTCGTGGCGGATACTCCTGGCGCTCGAATACAAGCGCCTGTCCTATACGAGTCACATCCTGCAATTCTCCAAGCAGGAGCATAAGTCCCCGCAAATGCTGGCGCTGAACTGGCGCGGCAGGGTGCCGGTGCTCAAGGACGGTGACTACGTCTGCTTCGAGTCGCTCGCGGTGCTGTATTACCTCGATCTGAAATATCCCGAGCCACCCATCTTCGGCCGCACGCCGGAGGAAGCCGGCACGATCATGCGGGTCATCTGCGAATACCAGGCCTACATCGAGCCGCAGGTCACGACCATCGTGAGCGCCGTGTTCGGCAAGGCGAGCCTGCGGGCCGATGCCATCACGGAGGCGATGCACCACGCCGCAAGCGAAGCGCGCACCATCGAGGCGCGCCTTTCGAAATCCGACTGGGTCGTCGGCGAAAGCTTCTCGGCCGTGGACATGGTCATCTTTCCTGGTATTCAGCTGCTGCGGCGCGCGCTCGAGCGACCGGAGGCGCGCGAGCTGGCCTCCCGCTTCATGCCCGTCGAGATCAACTACCCGGCGCTGGGACGCTGGATCGCCCGGGTAGAGTCCCTTCCCGGATACGATCGCACCTACCCGCCACACTGGCGGCGATAAAATGCACTCGTCGGCCGGAGGCTGGACGGTCGCGGGCAGCGCACATCGTGCCGTGGGGCGGCCGCGGATTGCGCCGCAATTCGGGCCGCAATTCGGATGGAACGCGGGAGCATCATGATCAATCACAAGGTCTACATCGACTTCCCCGGACGACTGCTGATCGTCGGCTTCGGCAGCATCGGACAGGGCGTGCTGCCGCTGCTGCTGCGGCACATCGGCATCGCCCCGGAGCGCATCACGATCATCACCGCGACGGATACCGGGCGAGAGGAGGCGGACAAGTACCGCGTCAAGTTCATCAAGGAGCCCCTCACGCGCGAGAACTATCGCCGGGTGCTGGTCCCGCTGCTCGGACGCGGCGATTTCCTGCTGAATGTCTCGGTCGAGGTGTCCAGCGTCGCGCTCATCAAGCTGTGTTGGGAACGCGGTGCCATGTACCTCGATACCTGCATCGAGCCGTGGCCCGGGGGCTACACGGATCCGACCGTGCCGGCCGCCCGGCGTACGAACTATGCGCTGCGCGAGGAGGCGTTGGCGCTTCGCGCCAGCAATCCCCGCGCGCCGACCGCCGTGGTCACGCACGGCGCCAATCCCGGCCTGGTGTCGCATTTCGTCAAACAGGCGCTGCTCAACATCGCGGCGGACACCGGCGTGGATGCGGGTAAGCCCGCGTCCCGGGCGGAGTGGGGCGCGCTCGCACGCCAGTTGGGTGTGAAAGTCATCCACGTCGCGGAGCGCGACACCCAGGTGACGAACGTTCCCAAGGAGCAGGGCGAGTTCGTCAACACCTGGTCGATCGACGGCTTCGTGAGCGAAGGCTCGCAACCGAGCGAGATGGGCTGGGGCACGCACGAGAAGAACTTTCCGCGGGACGGTAAGCGTCACGATTTCGGCTGCATGGCCGCGATCTATCTGATGCAGCCGGGGGCGGGCACGCGCGTGCGCACGTGGACTCCGCTGGCGGGGCATTTCCACGGCTACTGCATCACGCATGCTGAATCGATCTCCATCGCGGACTACTACTGCGTGCGCGAGGGCGCTCAGATTGCGTACCGGCCGACGGTGCATTACGCCTATCACCCCTGCGACTCCGCCGTCCTATCCCTGCATGAGCTGTTGGGCCGCAACTACGTTCAGCAGCCGCGCCAACGCATTCTCATGCACGAGATCGTCAAAGGCATCGATGAGCTGGGCGTGCTGCTCGCCGGACACAAGCGCAACGCCTACTGGTATGGCTCGCAGCTCTCGATCGAGGCGGCGCGCAAGCTCGCTCCCTACAACAACGCGACCAGTCTGCAGGTGACCATCGCGGTGCTCTCGGGGGTCATCTGGGCGATGGAGAATCCGAACTGCGGTCTGGTCGAGCCCGACGAGGTCGACTTCCACCGCAATCTGGAAATCTGTGCTCCATACCTCGGTCCCGTGACGGGTGAGTACACCGAGTGGACGCCGCTGCATGAGCGCGAGCGATTGTTTCCGGAAGACCTCGACAAGACCGATCCGTGGCAGTTCAAGAACGTCCGGGTGCTGTGGTAGCTCCCCGGTAATCGATTGCGACGATCACGAACCGGCGCGTGCCTTCCGGCAGCTCGACGACGATCTCATCGTCGAGTTGTTTGCGCAGCAGCGCGCCGCCCAGCGGGGAGTCCATGCTGAGGTAGCCGCTCGCCATGTCGAACTCGTCCGGCCCCACGATCCGATAGACCGATTGCGTTCCGTCCTCGCTCTGCAGTGAGATCCAGGCCCCGAAGAACACGCGGTCAGGATCGGCGGGCGCCCGGTCGACGATGACCATGCCGTCCAGGCGTTTTCGCAGGAACCGCACCCGCTGGTCGATCTCGCGCAGCCGGCGCTTGCCATAGATGTATTCGGCGTTTTCCGACCGGTCTCCCTGGGCTGCGGCTTCGCTGACAGCACAGGTCACCTGCGGGCGCTCCCTGAGCCACAGCTGGTCGAGCTCCTGGCGCAGACGCTGCGCCCCTTCCGGCGTGATGTAGCGGGAGCCTTCCGCCTGCGGTGTTCGATATCGGCCCATGGGCTGCCTGCTCGCGATTATGTTGAATGGGCCTTGACAGAAAACGGCAATGTTCTGTGGGCCATTTCACGGACGCTTGCGGGAGTGCGCGACTACTCTTTGAGCGTGGCCACCAAGTACTACACGCACTTCGTCACCGCGCGGGATCGGCCACCGACTGTGGCAAATGCGAACGAGTGGAGCGGAGTCGTCGAGTTGCGGCATCCGCTCGAGCATGTTGGTGGTACCCGGGAGCTGCGTACGCTGTTGGCGCAAAGTTTCGATCTGGACTCGGATGAGATCAAGATTCTCCACTGGGCCCGGTTGCATTGATATCCCCTAGCGGACTTCCTTCCCTTCATCGAAAGTCCGCATTCTGACCCCAGGGCTCGCGCCCTGGGGTTTTTTTTCGCGGCGCTCGCGCTCAGGCGTTGCGCAGCGCCCGCACGATCATCGTGTCTTCGAGGCTTGCAGGCACGCGCGTCTCCTCACCGAGAGTGCGGTGCGAGAGCTTCGCGATGAACTCCGCGGGTGCAAGCGCTGCGCTGCAGTGAAAGCCCTGGTATTGATCACAGCCCAGCGAACGCAGGAACGCCAGCTGCTCGGCCGTCTCGACGCCCTCGGCGATGACCTTCAGATGCAGGCTGTGCGCCAGCGAGACGATTGCGCGCACGATCTGCGCATCATCGTGACTCGTGACCACCTCGCTGATGAACGATCGATCGATCTTCAGCTTGTCGAGCGGCAGTCGACGCAGATAGCTCAGGCTCGAATAGCCGGTGCCGAAGTCATCCACCGATATGCGCACACCCAGCTCGCTCAGGCGCCGCATGATGTGCGCGGAGCCCTCTGCATCATGCATGATCGCGCTTTCCGTCAGCTCCAGCTCGAGATAGCGTGCGTCGAGTCCCGCGGCGGACAGGGCGCCCCCGACACTGCCGATCAGGCTGTCCTGGCGGAACTGCCGCGCGGACAGATTGACCGCCACGCGCAGGAACAGCCCGGCAAGCTGCCAGGCACGCGCCTGACGGCACGCCTCCAGCAGCACCCACTCACCGATTTCCAGGATCGACCCCGTTTCCTCCGCCAGTGGGATGAACTCCGACGGCGGGATCAGCCCCCGCGACGGGTGGCGCCAGCGCAGCAGGGCTTCGGCGCTGTCGATGCGCCCGGTTGCCACGTCCACCTTCGGCTGGTAGTGCAGCTCGAACTCGCGCTGCGCCAGCGCCGTGCGCAGTCCGCTTTCCAGCTCCAGCCGTTCGCGTGCGAACGCGTTCATCACCGGAGCGAAGAACTGATAAGTGTTACGTCCCTTCTTCTTTGCGTGGTACATCGCCGTGTCGGCACACTGGAGCACGCTGCGCACGTCGGCGCCGTCATCGGGGCACATACAGATGCCGACACTCGGGGAGATGTGCACTTCGAGTCCCGAAAGCGCGGTGGGCAGGCCGATCTGCGCCAGCACTGCGCGAGCGACCGCTTCCGCGTCCTGCGCCCGGCAGACCTTGTGCAGAATCAGCACGAACTCGTCGCCGCCGAGTCGGGCTAGCGTGTCACCCGGATCCACGAGAGATGCGAGGCGCCGGGCGACCTCCACCAACAGCTGATCCCCCGCGATGTGTCCGAGGGAATCGTTGATCGCCTTGAACCGGTCGAGATCCACGACGAGCACCGCGAAACGCTGCGTGTCGCGCACCGAGCGTGCAATCGCCTGTTCCAGCCGTTCGATCAGCAGCGCGCGATTGGGCAAACCCGTCAGCGCATCATGGTGCGCCGCGTGGCGCAAGCGAGCGTTCGACTCCTGCAGCTGCGCCTCATAGCGCTGGGTGCTGGCTTGCACATGAGCTGCGTACACCAGCAGGACGGATGTGATGCTCAGCAGCGCCAGTGTGACGACGCCGATGAGCACGGCGAGCCATTGTGTGTTCAGGGCAACGACGGCCAGAAGGCGCGGCTCGTGGAAGACGACCGGGTTCAGCTGCACCGTCACCGCGCCGAGGTAGTGAAGGGCGCAGATCCCTGCCCCGAGCACAAAAGCGCCTGCCGCCAGGCGGGCGGCGCGAGGCTGCCGCCCGCCTGCGATCGCCAGCGCACATCCCGAAGCCGTGATCGCGATGAGAACCGAGGCCAGCGTCGCAACGGGCTGGAAGGCAACGGAAACGGGCCCCGCGAAGGCGAGCCGGCCGATGAAATGCATCGACCACAGGCCGCCACCCACCGCAACGCAACCGCCGCTTCGCCAAAGGCGGGCATCGACACCCGCTTGCGCGATCCGGCTGCCGAGCCGCAGGGCGGTGTGCAGGGTGAAAACACCGATCAGTATCGACAGCAGCAGAAGGCCAGATTGATAGGTGCCCGACATGCGGCAGACGCTCCATCAGGGCGAACCTTGGGCAGACCCATTGCTATCGGCCGCCACGGGCTGGGCTTGAGCTGAGGTGTAGCCAACCGCCGACAATCTGCGCCCTTTGTCAGGTGCGATGCCATAATCCACCGATCATGAAGTTTGCCGCCCATGCGCGCGGCGCCGCCGGCGCCGCAGCCCTGTGTCTCGTCGCTGCCTGCTCTCTCCTCCATGAGAAGCATCACGAACCGCCGCCGCCGCCGGCTCCGCCCGCCGCGCCGGCGGTAGCGCCGCCAACGCAGACTGAGCAGTTCACCCTCGTGCCCGATCAGGACGTGGTCGGAACGGTTCAGTTAACGACGACGACGCCGGATGACACGCTCACCGACATCGCACGCCGCTTCAACGTCGGCTACGAGGAAATTCTGCGCGCGAATCCCAAAGTGGATCCGTGGCTGCCCGGGGCGAACAAACAGATCGTGCTGCCGACGCAGTTCATTCTGCCGAATGCGCCGCGCGAAGGGATCGTCATCAACATCGCCGCGATGCGCCTGTTCTACTATCCGCGACATCGCAAAGGCGAGCCGCAGAGCGTCCTGACGCACCCGATCGGCATCGGCAAGGTAGGCTGGGCGACCCCCGAAGGTGTCACGCGGATCGTGCGCAGGCAAAAGGACCCGACGTGGCGCGTGCCCGTTTCGGTTCTCAAGGAGCACAAGGAAAACGGTGAGATTCTCGATCCGGTGATTGGCCCCGGCCCCGACAATCCGCTCGGGCGACATGCACTCTATCTTCAATGGCCGAGCTATCTGATCCATGGGACCAACAAGCCGGCGGGGGTCGGACTGCGCTCGAGCCACGGCTGCATCCGGCTGTATCCGGAGGATATCGCCCAGCTGTTCGACCAGGTGCCCGTGGGAACGCAGGTGCGGGTGGTGAATCAGCCGTTCGTATTCGGCTGGCGAGACGGCCAGTTGTACATGCAGGCGTTCGATGTGCTCGAAGACGATCCGCGTGACTGGAAGCGGGCGGAACGCAAACTGTTGAAGCGATCGCTCGCGGTCTCCCTGCAGAAGCAGCTGAGGAGCCACGGCGAGCAGGTGAATTGGCAGCTGGTCTCGACTCTGTCGCATGAGCCGCGAGGGGTACCGGTACCCATCTCCACCGCCGATGCCAGCCTCGAGCAGACCCTGGCTGACGCCACGAACGTGCAGAATCGCGTCCCGGATGGCTCCACCTGGGATGGCACCACCGATCTGCCGATGGATGAGGCGACCTTTCGCCAGGTCATCTCCGACATGCAGCCCCCCAATCCGGGGACCGTGGCCCCGGGTGCGCCGGGAACGCGAGGTGATCCGGCGCTGAACCGTCCCCAAGGCAGTGACCGCTCGCCGCCGCCCGCCGCCCCGAACGATGCGGCCGCACCGCCGCCGGCCGGATCCACCCACACTCATTAGCACTGCGACCGAAGGGAAATTCCAGTGCCAGCGATTTCCGAATGGCTGCAGATCATGCTCGCAGAGATCGCGCGCAAACGGGATGAGCTGCAGCAGGGGCGGGAAGAGGAAACCAAACGCCACGAGCGCCCGGCTACGGGGGCCGATCGCCGCGTGACGGATTCGCGCAAGCTGCGATCGAAACCCGATGGCCGAGACGACTGAGCGAGACGACTGGCCGAGACGACATAAGCGTCCGCGCCCGCCGATCGGCTGACGACGATCGTGCGGGCGTATGCTAGAGTCCGCGTGCCTCGCCAACAGGGGATAACAAAGGTAGGTGCGCGATTTCCTGCTGCGCAGTTCGCGCCCTGCGCCCAGTGCATGAAAAGCGACAGCCGCACGTCGGGGCTCGAAGAAAGCGAAAAACTCCGGGCGCACCACGCAATCGAACGCGTCCCGACCGGCGTCGCCGCTTTCGTCGGCCGCACGCTCAAAGGGCCCGTCAATCGGGCGATGCCGATCGCGAGCTTCTCCGAATTCCAACATCTTTTCGGCGGACTGTGGCAGCCGTCGACTCTGTCGTACGCGATCGATCATTTTTTCGAGAACGGTGGCCGTAAGGCGTACGTCGTCCGCGTCGTCAATGCAGCCCATCCGCCCACGATCACCCTGCCCGGCGCCGGCGGCAACCTGCGCCTGATCGGCCTGCACCCCGGCTCGCGCGAGTACCTGCGCGCCTCGGTCGATTACGACGGCATCGGCGAGAGCGATCGTGAGCACTTCAACCTCGTGATTCAGCGCGTCCGCTCCGCGGGATCCGAGCTGATCGAGGACCAGGAGATCTTCCGCCGGCTGTCGGTGCGCGCCGAGTCCGCGCGCTTCGTGATGGTCCTGCTGCTCGAGTCCCAGCTTGCCCGCGCACTCGCGCCCATGCCCTCGGAGCGGCCGGACCGCTCCACGACCGGCATGGGACGCATGCCGGTCGGCTACGCCTTGTCCAACCCAGACGGCGACGATGGCGCCCCGCTGACCGATTACGACGTCATCGGCTCCGCGGTCGAATGCACCGGCCTGTTCGCACTCAGGGAAGCGACAGAGTTCAACCTGTTGTGTATTCCGCCGCTCAGCCGGGAGCATGACGTGGGTCTGAGCACATTGCTCGTGGCGGCCCGCTTCTGCCGTGACCGGCAGGCGATCTTGCTCGTGGACCCCCCCGCTAGCTGGATCTCGCCGCGGGTCGCCCTGACGGCGCTGCGCAACTGGCCTTTCCGCAGCGACAACGCCGTGATGTATTTTCCGCGGGTGCAGTCCTTCGACCGCCTTCGGGGCCGCCCGGAGACATTTGCCTCGTGCGGTGCCGCGGCCGGGATGATCGCACGCGCAGATGAAACCTGGCCGCTGTGGTCCGCTGCCGAGACCGAGGAGCTGCTTTTGCGTCCGGGATTGCGACCCGCCGCCGTCGTGTCGGACGCCGAACGCGTACGGCTCACGCAGGTCGGCGTCAACACCCTGCTGTCGACTCGCTCGAGCCTGCGCCCGGGCCTGAGCCCCCGGACGCTCGCCGCCGGCGGTTCCGGCACCGCCGATTGGAAATACCTGTCGGCGCGCCGGCTCGCGCTGTTCGTCGCAGCATGCATCGAGCAGGGCACGCGCTGGACGCTGCTCGAGCCGAACATTCCGGCGATGTGGGAGCGTGCCCGGGAACTGGTCGACGGATTTCTCGATGGCCTCGCGCAACAGGGTGCCTTCACCGGGGCCTCGCCCGAGGAGAGTCATTTCGTCATCACGGATGATCGCGTCAACCGCGAAGAGAGCGTCGCACAAGGCAAATTCAACCTCCTGTACGGCTTTGCGACCAGTAAACCGGGTGAGTTCGATACCTGGCTCGTGACGCAACAGGCCGGAGCCGCCCGCACACGTCCCGTCTCGGTGAACCGGCTCGCGACTTCGCGGCAGCGGGTCGAATGGGAGATCGAGACCTCCATCCTGCGCAGCTGAGCGGCAGCGCAGGGGTGCGCACCGTCCGCAGACTCACGGCCGCGACGAACCGAAGCCCCCACCGCCGGGGGTGGCGATCTGCAGTTCATCGCCAGGCTGCAGTGCGAACCGTGCCGTGGCCTGCAGAGGCTCAAACGCCCCACCCGCGCGGCGGATGCAGCCGGCTCCAGGCAGCGCAGGCTCCCCGCCAGCGAGTCCGAAGGGGGCGATGCGGCGGTGATTGGCCAACAGGGCGCCCTCCACAGGGGCACGGAATTGCAGTCGGCGGAGCACGCCGTCACCGCCACGATGGCGACCTGCGCCGCCGGATCCGCGGCGCACCGAAAATTCGCGCACCAGCACCGGATACTGCGCCTCGAGAATCTCCGGATCGGTCAATCGGGAGTTGGTCATGTGGGTCTGCACGGCGTCGCAACCGTCGAATCCGGGTCCGGCACCGGCGCCCCCTGCGATGGTCTCGTAATACTGCAGTCGCTCGTCGCCGAAGGTCAGATTGTTCATGGTGCCTTGCGAGGCGGCGAGCACGCCGAGTGCGCCATACAGCGCATCCACGATGCACTGCGACGTCTCCACGTTTCCGGCCGCCACCGCAGCGGGGGCAACCGGATCCAACAGGCAGCCATGTGGAATCACGACCTGCAGCGGCGCCAGGCACCCCTCGTTGAGCGGGATCTGGCGATCGATCAACGTGCGAAAGACGTACATCACAGCCGCCAGGCATACCGCGCGCGGCGCATTGAAATTGTGCGCGCCCTGGGCGGAGGTGCCGGTAAAGTCGATCCGTGCGCGCAGCTCCTGCCGGTCGATGTCGATGCGCACTGCAATGATCTGTCCGCCGTCCATCTCGTAGCGGAATGTCCCTGGTTGCAGCCGCTCGATGGCGCTGCGCACGCTTGCCGCTGCATTGTCCTGCACGTGGCGCATGTAGCTGCTCACGGTGCCGAGCCCATAGCGCTTCACGGCGCGGAGGATTTCCAGGATGCCGCGCGCATTCGCAGCGAGCTGTGCGCGCAGGTCGGCCAGGTTCTGCAGAGGATTGCGCGCCGGGTAGCGGGCGCCGAGCAGCGCCTGATGCAGCTCGCGATCGCGGAATGTTCCGGCGCGCACGATCGGGAAGCATTCGAACAACACTCCCTCGTCTTCGATCACCCGGCTGAAGGCCGGCATGGAGCCGGGAGTCATTCCGCCGATGTCGGCGTGATGCGCACGGGAGGCCACGAAGAAGTCGGGCTGCGCCGGGGCGGTGGCCGTGCCGGCCAGAAACACGGGCGTGACGACGGTCATATCGGGAAGATGCGTGCCGCCCCGATAGGGACTGTTAAGCAGCCACGAATCATCCGGCCGCAGGTGGGGCCCCTGAGCCTCGATGACGGCGCGCACGCTGGCTCCCATGGAGCCGAGGTGTACGGGCATATGCGGTGCATTGGCGACCAGGCCGCCGGCCGAGTCGAACAGGGCGCAGGAATAATCGAGCCGCTCCTTGATATTGACCGACTGGGCGGTGGATTTGAGCACCTCGCCCATCTGCGAGGCGATGTGCATGAAGAGGTTGTTGAAGATCTCCAACCGAGCGGGATCGACCGCGACCGGCTCACCGCCGGCGGTGGCGGACGTCCCGGCATCGACGCGCGGCGCAGCATCGACACTCGGCGCAGCATCGACACTCGGCGCAGCATCGACACTCGGCGCAGTGAGCTGCCGCCGCTCAAGCAGCCATTCGCCGCTCTCGAGCTGACATCCCTGCCAGCCGTGCTCGAGCACGAGCGTGGAGTGCGGCTCGACGATCAGCGCCGGGCCGACCACCGTGCCGGCTGCCGCGCCCGGGCCAATCACCGGTACGGCAAGCCACTCTCCGAACCACGCGCGGACGCAACTCAACAGACCCGACGGACGTTCAGCGCGGGGCATCCGCAGTGTCCGCCCGTCGATCGAGCGCGCGCGCGCCTCCACGCGCACCGCCTCGATGACGATCGCGTGCGCCGGGGCCAGGAATCCAAAGCGCCGTACATGCAGGGCGGCAAACTTGTCACGGGCCGATGCGAGCTCTTCGAACGGCACGGACAAGCTGGTTTCGCTGTCCCCGGATCGCAGCTCCAGCCAATGCTCGATGCGGGCAGCGCGCGCATCGGCGCGCGCATCGGCGAACGCGGCAAGCTCACTGAGCGCAGCGGATTCGAGCTCGGCCAGGCGGCTGCGGGCGCTGTCGAATGCAGCTTGGTGCAGGGGCAGCCGCAGGCTTGCCCGCCGCACTGCGAGTCGGTCCGCCACGCCGATGCCGAAAGCCGACAGCACACTCGCCAGCGGGTGAACGAGCACGCGCTGCATTCCGGCCGCCTCGGCCACGCGACACGCATGTTGGCCTGCCGCGCCGCCGAAACAGAACAGCACGAAATCGCTCGCGTCCAGGCCCTGGCGCGTGGACACCTGCCGGATGGCATTGGCCATGGCTTCCACGGCCACCTGCAGGAAGGCTTCGGCAAGGGCTTCCACCGTCATGGCGCGCCCGGTGTCCGCCTCGATGGCCTGTCGGAGTAATGTGAAGCCGTCAACGGCTGCCTGCGGATCGATGGCGGCATCCCCGCGCACACCGAAGACGCTGGGCAGCGTCTCGGGGCGCAAGTGTCCCAACACGACCTGGACATCCGTGAGGGTCAACGGGCCGCCGCGGCCATAACAGGCCGGCCCGGGCTGCGCTGCGGCCGAGTCCGGCCCCGCCGCAAAACGGCCGTCCAGAAACCGCAGGACCGAGCCTCCGCCTGCGGCGATCGTGTGCACATCCAGCATCGGGCTTTGCAAGCGAATGCCGCCGATGGAGTGCTCGAAGCGTCGCGGCAGCTCCTCATCGAGCAACGACACGTCGGTGGACGTGCCGCCCATGTCGAATCCGATGAGCCGCTCGTAGCCTCGCTCGCGTCCGATCCATTGCATGCCGATGAGGCCGCCGGCCGGACCCGAGAGCACGCTCGACATGGCGTGGAACACGTCGGCGTGTGCAAGTCCGCCGTTACTTTGCATGAGCTCGAGTTGTGCGCCGGGATCGAGCGCATGCAGCTCGGACTGCAGGCTCGAGACGTACTGGCGCAGTGGCAGTGCCAGATAGGCATTGAGGACCGTGGTATCGCCGCGCGCCACGTACCGCACAAGCGGCGACAGCTCCTGCGAGACGGAAACTTCCTCGAAGCCGATCTCCCGGGCGAGCGCTGCCGCCTGGCGCTCGTGCGCGGGGTAACGCCATCCATGCAGGAAGACGATCGCAACCGCGCGCAGCCCTGCAGCGCGCGCCTGCCGCAGGCGGCTGCGCAAGCTGTCCGCCTCGAGCGGCATCAGCACGGTTCCGCTCGCATCGATGCGCTCGGACACCTCGATGACTTCGCGGTACAGTCGATCCGGTAATACGATGTGGCGGGCAAAGATATCCGGGCGGCTCTGGTAACCGATGCGCAACGCGTCCCCAAACCCTATCGTGGTGAGCAGCAGGACGGGCTCGCCCTTGCGCTCGAGGAGGGCGTTCGTGGCGACCGTGGTGCCGACTTTGACACTGAGCACGGCGGCCTCCGAGGAGCCCAGGATGTCGCGGGCGCCGCGGATGCCGGCATCGGCACACTCGCCCGGGACGCCGTCCGCGGACGGGACTTTGCGAACGTGCAGCTCGCCTTGTGGCGACAGCCCGATCACATCGGTGAAGGTTCCACCGCGATCGATCCAGAACTGCCAGCCCGCGCTCATTTATTTTCATTCCCTGGCGCCAGTTGGCGCCCGTAGCGGATTGCCTGCATTATCCTGCCTTCTGTTGGGGCCGCAGATCGGGCGACCGCCGGAGAACGATGATGCAGGCAACCGCTACCTCACACCAGGCGCTGCGGGCGATCTGGCGAACGGTGGACGCGATCCCGAGCGGGACAGTCACGACGTACGGCGATGTTGCGCGACGGGCTGGACTGCCTGGCCGGGCCCGCCTCGTCGGCTATGCTCTGAAAGCCGCTCCGCGCGCGCTGGGTCTGCCCTGGCACCGGGTCGTCGCGGCCGGCGGTCGCATCGCCTTTCCGCCCGCATCGCGCCAATTCCGTGAGCAACAGCGCCGCCTGCGCGCCGAAGGGGTCGTGCTCATGAGTGGGCGTATCCAGGCCGAGGCCGCCACCAATCTGGATGAGCTGCTGTGGAAACAGCCGTAGTCAGCCGACATGTGGTCTTCTCCCATGGCCAGGAAAGCGGGCCCTGGGGCCGAAAGATCTCGGCGCTGGCGGAAGTTGCCCGCGGTGAGGGCTATGAGACCCATTCCGTCGATTATCGGGGCATCGAGGAGCCACGCGCACGGGTGGCCAAACTTGTGGATTTCTGCAAGGAGCTCTCGGGTGATCTGATCCTGGTGGGCTCGAGCATGGGCGGCTACGTGGCGGTCGCCTCCGCATCGCTGCTGCATGCCCGCGGGCTGTTTCTGATGGCCCCGGCGCTGTACATGGAGGGTTTGCCCGAACTGCGTCCCGGAGTGCTCGACTGTCCGGCTGCCATCGTCCATGGATGGATGGACGAGGTCATTCCCGTCGAGCACAGCGTGCGCTTCGCGCAAAGCTACCGCGCGACCCTGCATTTGCTGGCGAGCGATCATCGGCTGCACAGCCATCTGCGGGTGATTCAATACCTGTTCGAATACTTCCTCATCGCGCTCGATCTGCCGGCGATCGCTTTCCAGTAAATGGACTGGCTGTTACGGCAGCTGCTCGCTCTATGGGTACGGTTCAAAGTCCATCCGGATGAGGCGGCCGGCCATCTGCGCGACCGCGACCGCCCCACCTGCTACGTGCTGGAGCGGCGCAGCGTCGCCGATCTCGCCGTGCTCCAGGATGCCTGCGTGCGGTTGCGCCTCGCCCGCCCGCGGAAACGATTGCTCGCCCAGTCGAAGGACCTGCGCTCCTTCTTCTACCTGAGTCAACCGGGCGGATTCTGGGATGCACGACTCGACCGGCGGCCGCCGCAGGCGCTGCAACAGATGATCGCCGCGCTGGCCAAAGACCCGCAACTCGACATCGAACTGGTACCCGTCTCGGTTTACTGGGGCCGTGCGCCGCAGAAAGAGGCGTCCTGGTTTCGCCTGCTGCTCGTGGAGGATTGGGCACTGACGAGCCGGGCGCGGAAGCTCATGCAGGTGCTGTTCAACGGACGCAACACGCTGATCGAATTCGATCAGCCGATTGCGCTGCGCAGCCTGCTGGGCGATGCAGCCAGCACCGCCGTGCGCGGCCGCAGGGTGACGCGGGCACTACGCGCCTCCTATGCGAAGCAGCGCGCCGCGCGTATCGGCCCGGATCTTTCGCATCGCCGCACGATCGTCAATCGCATCCTGCGCACACGCGCCGTGCGCGCAGTCGTAGCTCAGGAAATGCGCGAGAAAAAGCTCACCCGCCGTCAGGCGATGCTCAAGGCGAAGCAGTACGCCGAGGAGATTGCCGCCAACTACTCCCACGCGTTCATTCGCTTCATGGAAGCCGCGCTCGCGCGGTTGTGGAACCGGCTCTATGACGGCGTCGTGTTCGGCCACGTGGAGACGCTCGAGCAGACGGCGGAAGGGAACGAGATCATCTACGTTCCCTGCCATCGCAGTCACATGGATTACCTGCTGCTGTCCTATGCCATCTACGTGCACGGCTATGCGATTCCTCACATCGCAGCGGGCATCAATCTCAATCTGCCCTTCATCGGACACTTTCTGCGCAAGGGAGGCGCCTTCTTCATCCGGCGCAGCTTTCGCGGTAACGCGCTGTACACCGTCGTGTTCATGAAGTACATCGCCGCCATCATGGCCCGCGGGCACTCGATCGAATATTTCATCGAGGGCGGTCGCAGCCGCACCGGGCGCCTGCTGCAGCCGAAGACGGGCATGCTCTCGATGACCGTGCGCAGCTTTCTGCGCGATCCCGTGCGCCCGGTCGTCCTGGTGCCGGTGTATTTCGGCTATGAGCGCATCGTGGAGGGCGCCACGTATATCGGCGAGCTCTCCGGGAAGCCCAAGGAAAAGGAAAGTCTCGCGGGGTTGCTGCGCGCCCTGCGCCGCTTGCGCCAGCGCCTCGGCAAGGTGTACGTCAACCTGGGAGAGCCGATTGCGCTGGCGGCGCTGCTCGATCGCCACGATGCGCGCTGGCGGGAGCGCGCCACGGATGAGGATGCGCGCATTCCGTGGGTCGGTGCGGCGGTGGATGAGCTCGCCACGATGATCATGCGCAATATCAACGCGGCCGCGGCCGTGACTCCGATCAATCTGCTCGCGATCACGTTGCTCGCCACCCCGCGGCTGGCACTCTCGCGCGCGGAGTTGCTGCGGCAGATCGAGTTTTATCGCGCTCTTTTGCGCGGGTTTCCGTACAGCCCGCGAGTCAGCGTCACGGACCTGTCCGCGGCGCAGATCCTAGCTTACGGCGAGGTGATGAAAACGGTGTCCTGTGAGGCCCATCCGCTGGGGGACATCGTGCGGATGAGCTCCGAAAGCGCCGTTCTCGCGACCTACTATCGCAACAACATCCTGCACCTGTTCGCGATGCCCTCGCTCGTGGCCTGTGCTTTCGTCAGCAACGCCACCGTCACGACGCAGGACATCCAGCGACTGGCGTGGCGCATCTATCCCTACATCGCGGCGGAGCTGTTCCTGCGCTGGAACGAGGGGGAGCTGCCGGGGGTCGTGTCGGCCGTGCTCGCCTGCCTGGAGCAGCATCGGCTGATCGAGTGCAATCCAGAGCGCAGCCATTGGCAGCGGCCGCCGCCGGACTCGATCGAAGCGATGCAGCTCTCGCTGCTCGCGCAGGCGACCATCCAGACCATCGAGCGCTACTACCTGGCGATCGCGCTGCTCGTGCGCGCCGGCAGCGGGCAGATCAGCCAGTCCGCGCTGGTGGAACGCTGCCAGCTCACGGCGCAGCGCATCGCGATACTCTACGGGCTGAACTCGCCGGAATTCTTCGATCGCGCCATGTTCGAGAATTTCATCGACCTGCTGCGTGCCCGGGCGGTGGTGCGCGTTGCCGACAGCGGCAAACTGGAGTTCGACGAGGTACTGCTGCGCGTCGCCACCGATGCGCAGTTCGTGCTCAGCGAGCAGATCCGCCACAGTATCCTGCAGGTAACGCATACGTAGGCGCCGACTCGATGACGGGAGCACCATGGACCATCCTGGATTACTGATCGTCGGGAGTGAGGAAGTGCGGCGTGCGCTGCCGATGGCGGCTTGCATCGAAGCGGTGGATCGGGCCATGCGCGCGCTCTCCAGCGGAGCGGCGCAGGTGCCCCTGCGAACCATTCTGGCGCTGCCCGGAAGGCACAATTTTTTCGGCGTCATGCCCGGCTATCTCGGTGATCCGCTGAGCCTGGGGGCCAAGATCCTCACGGTCTATCCCGGAAACCCGCAACGCGGCTTATCCTCGCACGTGGGGCTCGTGGTGCTGTTCGACGTCGAGGACGGCAGGGCGGTGGCGGTCATGGATGCGGCGCAGATCACCGCGATCAGAACTGCCGCGGCAAGTGCGGTCGCAACGCGCGCGCTGGCGCGAGCCGCTGCTGCGCAACTGGCGATCCTCGGGACGGGCGAGCAGGCCGTCTCGCATCTCGAGGCGATGGCCGCGGTGCGCACGCTCTCGAGCGTGCGCGTGTGGGGCCGTACGGGGGATAAGGCCCGGCGCCTGGCGGATCAGCAAAGCCGCCGTCTCGGCATCTGCGTGGACGCCTGTGCGAGCGCGCAGGCCGCGGTGGAGGGCGCTGATATCATCTGTGCGGTGAGTGCGGCTCGCGAACCGATCCTGTGCGGGGAATGGCTCGCCCCCGGAAGCCACGTGAATCTCGTGGGCTCGAGCCGGTTGACTGCTCGCGAGGCCGATGACGCAGTGGTCACGCGGGGACGTTTCTTCGTGGACTCGCGGGTGTCGGCGCAAGCCGAAGCGGGCGAGTTGCGCCATGCAATCGATGCCGGGCTCGTCACCGATGCGCATGTTCTGGGGGAGATCGGCGAGGTGCTCGCGGGCAAAGTCGTGGGGCGCTGCGCGCCGCAGGACATCACCATCTACAAGTCCCTCGGAGTCGCCGCCCAGGACCTGGCCGCGGCGCAGACGATCTATACACGCGCCGCGCGCGAGCGGATTGGCACTCGCGTGCCGTTCTAGCGCGCATGGACAGCGAGGAGTTTCGCCGCATCGGTCACGAGCTGATCGACTGGATCGCCGACTATCGGCAGCAAGCGTACCGGGGCGACTTTCCCGTCGTTGCCCCGGTACATCCCGGCACCGTGAAGCGTGCGTTGCCGTCATCCGCGCCCGCACAGCCGGAATCATTCCGCGCCATCCTGGCGGATCTGGACCGGATCATTCTGCCGGCCTGCACCCAGTGGCTCGACCCGCGTTTTTTCGCCTACTTTCCCTCCAACAGCTGCCTTGCTGCCGTGTTGGGTGATTTCGTCAGCACCGGGCTTGGGCAACTGGGCCTCAACTGGCAGGCGAGCCCGGCACTGACGGAGCTCGAGGAGGTGACGGTCGACTGGTTCCGGCAGATGGTGGGTCTGTCGGATGCCTGGAGCGGTGTGATCCAGGACACCGCCTCTTCCGGCGCCCTCGTGGCGCTCATCTGCGCGCGTGAGCGGGCCAGCGATTACAGCGCGGCCCGAGGAGGACTGCAGAGCGGCGCGGCACCCCTGATCGTGTATACCTCGAGCCAGAGCCACAGCTCCGTGGAGAAAGCGGCCCTGATGGCGGGCTTCGGCCGGGAGCACGTACGGGTCGTCGCGGTGGATGAGCGCTTCTCGATGCGGCCGGAGGCGTTGGCGGAGGCGGTGGCAACCGATCGTGTGCAGGGGCTGCACCCCTGTGCGGTCGTCGCCACCGTCGGCTCGACAGCGACCACCGCCATCGATCCTCTGACGAGCATCGGCCAGATCGCCGGGGCGCAAAATCTGTGGCTGCACGTGGATGCGGCGCTGGCCGGATCGGCGATGATCCTCCCGGAGTACCGCCGCTGCTGGGAGGGGATCGAGGCGGCGGATTCCATTGTCATCAATCCACACAAGTGGCTCGGTGCCTCCTTCGATTGCTCGACGTACTACGTGCGCGATCCGCAACATCTCGTGCGCGTGATGTCCACCAATCCGAGCTACCTGCGGACCCGGGATGATTCGCAGGTCACGAACTTCCGCGACTGGGGCATCCCGCTCGGCAGGCGCTTCCGGGCGCTGAAGCTCTGGTTTCTGATCCGGGAGCAGGGCGTCAGCGGGTTACAGGCGCGGCTTCGCCGGGACATTGGCTTTGCGCAATGGCTGGCCGGCTGCGTCGCTGCGCAAGCAGACTGGCGGTGCGTGGCGCCCGTTTCGTTTCAGACGGTCTGCGTTCGCCACGAGCCCGCAGGTCTCGCCCTGAATGCGCTCGATCGCCACACGCTTGCCTGGGTGCGCCGGATCAATGATTCCGGCAAGGCATTCCTCACCCCTGCGATCCTCGATGGGCGCTGGATGGTTCGCGTATCTTTCGGTAGCGAGGCCACCGAGCAGCGCCATGTCATCGCGCTGTGGGAGCAGATGCGCTCGGCCGCCGCCGTCAGCGAATGACTCGGCTGCCGCGGACCACAGCGGCGCACACAGGGCTAATCGGATCAGCGGCTAATCCTCCCACCGGATCTTGCCGCGCAGTCCCTTCGTTCGCTGCTGTCGCGTCTTGGTTTCCATCCGGCGCTCGCGGGAGGCCCGGGTTGGCCTCGTTGGCTTGCGCGGACGCGGCGCAATCAATGCACGCTGGATGAGATCCCGCAGGCGTTCGGCCGCTTCCCGCCGATTCTGCTCCTGCGTGCGGTGATTGCGCGCGATGATGAGAATCGAGTCCTCATCGGTGAGCCGACGGCCTGCGAGTGCGCGCAACCGGGCCTTGACCTCCGGCGCCAGCGCCACGCTCCCGGCCAGATCGAACCGCAATTGCACCGCCGAGGCGACCTTGTTGACGTTCTGACCGCCGGGTCCGGCGGAGCGCACGAACGACTCCGTGAGGTCGCGGTCCGGTATGGTGATCCGCGGTGAGATCTCGATCGGCATGGCGTTGGAGGTGCCCCGCTGCGCCTACGCCGGCAGTCCGAACAGCTCAGACCTCACGCTCGTCGTCCGAAATCGGCAGCGGCTGAGGTGGGCGGCGCAGATTCGCGGGCTCGAGAATGCGCAGCTCGCGCTGCGCGACCGGCATCTTGATGCCGTGCTCGCGGAAGAGCTTGAAGATCGATCGATTGACATCCGACCGGACGTTGTTGACGCCGTTCATGGGATCGGCGATCCAGAAGCGCACTTCCAGGCGCATGCCGTAGTCTTCGAAGGCGATCAGGCGCGTGACGGGCGGCGGCTCGCGCAGAATGCGCGAGTGGTGCGTTGCGGCCTCGAACAGCAGCCTCAGTGCCGGTTCCGGATCATCGTCGTAGCTGACCATGCACGGCAGGCGCAGGCGCACGCGCTGATCGGAATAGCTCCAGTTGATGACCGAGTTGGTGATGAGATTCTGATTCGGCACGAGCGTCTCGACGCCGTCGCGGTCCCGGACCACGACGTACCTGCCGCGCAGCTCCTGCACCCAACCGAAATTCTCCGTGCTCGTGCCCGTGTGACCCGTGAAGCTGATGACGTCGCCGGGCTTGATGGACTTGTCGATCAGCAGCACGAAGCCGCTGACGAAATTGCTGGCAATGGCCTGCAGGCCGAAGCCGAGCCCGAGACCGATCGCGCCCGTCAGTACGTTCAGCGTCGTCACATCGACACCGGCGGCATTGATGCCGAGCATCACGCCGATGCCGACGAGAATGAAATAAGCGAACTTGGAAATGCCGATGCGCGTGGAGACCGCAAGCTGTTCGAGGCGCATCAGTCGCTTCTCGAGTGCGCGGGCAATGAGGCTGGTGATCACGACGAAGGCCGAGACGACGACCAGCCCCTTCAGCAGCGCCCAGAGGCTGAACTGGGTTTTACCGGGAATGAGATTGATGTGGTTGAGCGTGCTCTCGACGGCATCGAGCCAACCGACGAGCGAGAAGCACATCGTCAGCCACACGACAAGGGTGATTCGCGTCTCCCAGGTGCGAACCCACGAGTCCTGCCCCAACATCAGACGCAGCAGGTAGACGCCCGCTCTGACGAGCACGAGCGCGGTCGTCAGCTGCAAGGCGGTGTCGAGGAGGTCGATGCGGCTGTGCAAGGCGCCCAGGATCGAGCGGGCGATCAGCAGAACAATGAGCGCGATGAGGAAAGGCGCCGCGATGACGGTGCCTTCCTGGACATCGCCCTGCCACCCTTCCGGGCGGCCGCCGGCGGCGTGCTGCTTCTGCCAGGCTCTCACCACCCTGGCGCCGGCCAATGCGATCAGCCCCGCGCAGACAATTACGATGACCTCGGTGAGGACCTGCGGGGACGTCAGGCGCATGAACGCGCCCATGACGGGGCCATCGGCGCTGTCTACGTGGCTCACGCGTTCAGGTCGGGAATCAACTGGCTCTCCATCCGCGTGATCTGGTCCTTGAGCATGAGTTTGCGTTTTTTCAAACGCTTCAGCTGCAGCTCGTCGTTGTGAAGGTCCATCGTGAGGCGCTCGATGACCTCATCGAGGTCACGATGCTCGATGCGCAGCTGGCGCAGCTTTTCGATGTTGCGGAACAGCTCACGATCGACGTTGTCTTCGATTTCCGCCATGGCCGATGCAGCCTGCGGTCTCCCGCGATCCGGAACGAGGCGCTCATCCTGCCGCCAGGCGCTAGCTTAGCGAAGCGGCCGCTCCGGCGCCATCCATAACGAGAATGCGAGTGCCGCGATCGCTGCGCCCCGCGCCGGCATCTTAGAATGCCGTCCCATGCATCCAGCCCCGGCGACCCTTGAAAAGCCTCCCGTCTGGGACCATATCCACACGGTGTTGCTCGATCTGGACGGGACGCTCCTCGATCTCGCCTTCGATCACGCGTTCTGGATGGAATCCGTCCCGGCGGCCTATGCTGCCGCGCGCTGCCTGACGCTCGAGCAGGCACGGGCCGCCCTGACGCCCCGCTTTCGGGCGTGCGAGGGCACGCTGCCCTGGTACTGCATCGATTACTGGAGTTGCGAGCTCGGCCTCGATATCGAGGCGCTCAAGCGCACCCAAGCTGAGCGCATTGCGTGGCTTCCGGGTGCCGAGCATTTCCTGCGGCGGTTGCGGGCCACTGGCAAACGCGTGATCCTGCTGACCAACTCCCATCCGCGGGTATTGCGGCTCAAGGACGAGCGCACCGGTGTGACCGGCTATTTCGACTCGGCGATCAGCTCGCACGTCTTCGGCGCTCCGAAGGAGAGCGCGGAGTTCTGGAGGGCGGTCCGGCTCGTGGAGCCCTTCGAGTTGCGTCGCACGCTGTTCGTCGATGACAGCCCCGCGGTGCTGCGGGCTGCCCAGCGAGCCGGGGTCCGCTGGGTCTACGGCGTACGCCGCGCCTCCGTTGCCCATGGCGGACCTTCGCGGGATAGGCGCGAATATGCCGGCATTGCGTGGGTGGAATCGGTCAACGACCTCGGCCTCGCGTCTTAGGTCGCGGTGCGCCACGACGCCCGGGAGGCGGACGTCGGCCTCCCCCGGGATGGCCGCCGGCACGAGGAGGGCGGGCCCGATAGCCATGCTCCCCTGGCGGTGCGGCGGCGACATCGGTGGCCAACAGTTCCGGCGCGATCGGTGCCCATGGAATCTTGTGACCGAGGTAGGCCTCGATTTCGGGCAGCGAAACGGCGAATTCCTCGCAGGCGAAGCTGATGGCATCACCATCCGCTCCGGCGCGCGCAGTCCGGCCGATGCGATGCACGTAGTCGGGCGCATCCTGCGGCAGGTCGAAGTTGAAGACGTGGCTGACATCGGGAATGTGCAAGCCCCGCGAAGCGACATCGGTGGCAATCAGCACCGCCAGGTCGCCGTTGTGGAAGTCACGCAGAAACTTCAGCCGTTTGTTCTGCGGAACATCGCCCGACAGCGCCTGAGCATGAAAGCCATTCGCCTTGAGGGTACTCTCGAGACGCTCGGCGACGCGTTTGGTATTGACGAAGATCATCGTGCGGCGCGCCTCGTTCTGGCGCAGCAGTCCGATGAGCAGCGGCAGCTTCTCTTCCATGGAGGGGTAGTACATGATCTGGCGTACCAGATCGACGGTCATCTTGTCCGGCTCGATGCGCACGAGCTCGGGGTTGTTCATGTGCTCGTAGGCGAGCTCCAGCACCCGATGCGACAACGTAGCCGAAAACAGCATGGATTGCCGGTGCTCCGGGTGCGGAAGCCGGCGCAACAGATAGCGGATGTCGGCGATGAAGCCCAGATCGAACATGCGGTCGGCCTCATCGAGGACGAGGACCTGCGCGTGGCGCAGCTCGAACACGTGTTGTTTGAAATAGTCGATGAGACGGCCGGGCGTGCCGATGAGCACATCCACTCCGTCCTCCAGCTGCCGGCGCTGTTTTTCGTAGTCGACACCGCCGAAGACGACCGCCTGGCGCAATCCGCTGTGTCGGCCGAGTGTCTCGGCGTCATGATGGATCTGCACCGCGAGCTCGCGGGTCGGCGCGACCACGAGCGCGCGGATGGCGGCCCGGTGGCGATTCGCAGGCGCCGGTCGTGTCAGCAGCGCCTGGTACAAAGCCACGAGGAAAGCGGCCGTTTTGCCGGTTCCGGTCTGCGCCTGGCCGGCGACATCGCGTCCCTGCAGTGCGATCGGCAGAGTCTGTGCCTGGATGGGTGTGCAGGAGCGGAAACCGGCGTCGCGGATGCCGCGCATCACCGGCTCGGCAAGGCCGAAGGATTCGAACGAAGGAGAATCGGAGTGTGGCTCAGTCATCAATTCGTACTTTTCCGTGACGGGGAAGGGGGTCGGGCCTTGCAAAAACGGCCCGGAAGCGCTACAAAGCGCATAAGACAGTGGGCCCAGACGGGCAGTCCCCGAGCAGTTTGCCACAGGGCAACGCCCAAGCAATCTGCAAGGTCCGCACCTGCCAGCCGAATCCGGTTTCCCTGAAAGTCAGTTTTCATACTCACCTCGCGAGTTAGTGTAACCGTTTGACGGGTGTTTCTGGCACGGCTTTCGCCTGCCCCCCGACGCAAGCAATTCCGCAAGCCAATTCCGCAAGCCTTCTAAGCTCTTATTCCGAACAATTCATTCACACTCTGCATTCGACGGAGGTTGAACCGCGTGAGTAGCCCGCACATTGTGCATACCACGGATGCCACATTTTCCCAGGACGTGCTGAAGTCCGACAAACCGGTCCTGCTGGATTTCTGGGCGGAGTGGTGTGGTCCCTGCAAGATGATCGCCCCGATCCTCGATGAGATTGCCACCGAGTATCAGGACCGCATCAAGATCGCCAAGCTCAATATCGATGAAAACCCGCAGACGCCGCCCAAATTCGGCATCCGGGGCATCCCGACGCTGATTCTGTTCAAGAACGGCACGGTGGAAGCGCAGAAGGTCGGGGCCGTATCGAAGTCCCAACTTTCCGCCTTTCTGGACAGCAACCTGTGAGGGGCTATCTAGGCAACCAGGGCCGCAACCGGCCCAACAAAGGTCCGCGCCACGGCAATCGTGACGGTAACCGCGGTAACAACGGCAACGGCGGGGGACGCCCGGACGAAATGATGCACGAGCCGGAGATGTTCGACGCGGACGACGCGGAGATCATCAGCCCGGCGGAACTCACGCAGTCGCGCGCGTCGATGAATCTGACGGAGCTGAAGTCGCGGCCCATCCATGAGCTGGTCAAACTCGCCGAGTCGATGGGGCTCGAGAGCCTGGCCCGCTCGCGCAAGCAGGACATCATCTTCTCCATCCTCAAGGCGCATGCGCGCAACGGGGAGAACATCTACGGCGACGGCGTGCTCGAGATCCTGCAGGACGGCTTCGGCTTCCTGCGCTCGGCGGACGGCTCCTACCTGGCAGGTCCGGATGACATCTATGTCAGTCCGAGCCAGATCCGTCGTTTCAACCTGCGCACCGGCGATACGATTTCCGGGCTCATCCGTCCGCCTAAAGATGGCGAGCGCTATTTCGCGCTGCTCAAGGTCGGCGAGATCAACTTCGATTCACCCGACAGCTCGCGCAACAAGGTGCTGTTCGAGAACCTCACGCCGTTTCACCCGACGAAGCGTCTGAAGCTCGAACGCGGCAATGGGTCCACCGAGGACCTCACCGCCCGTACGATCGACCTGGTCGCGCCAATCGGCAAAGGCCAGCGCGGCCTCATTGTCTCGCCGCCGAAAGCCGGCAAGACCATGCTGCTGCAGAACATCGCCACCGCCATCACATCGAACCACCCCGAGGTCTACCTCATCGTGCTGCTCATCGATGAGCGGCCCGAGGAAGTTACGGAGATGCAGCGTACGGTGAAGGGCGAGGTCGTCTCGAGCACCTTCGATGAGCCGGCGGCGCGGCACGTGCAAGTGGCCGAAATGGTCATCGAGAAGGCGAAGCGGCTGGTCGAGCACAAGAAGGATGTGGTCATTCTCCTCGACTCGATCACACGACTTGCGCGTGCCTACAACACCGTCGTGCCCTCATCGGGCAAGGTGCTGACGGGCGGCGTCGATGCGAATGCCTTGCAGCGCCCGAAGCGCTTTTTCGGTGCGGCGCGCAACATCGAGGAAGGTGGCAGTCTCACGATCCTGGCAACCGCGCTGATCGATACGGGCTCGAAGATGGACGATGTCATCTACGAGGAATTCAAGGGCACCGGCAACAGCGAGATCCATCTCGACCGTCGTATCTCCGAGAAGCGGGTGTTCCCGGCGGTCAACATCAACCGCTCCGGTACGCGCAAGGAAGAGCTCATCACCGACCAGGGCGAGCTCGCCAAGATGTGGATCCTGCGCAAGCTGCTGCATCCGATGGATGAGCTGGCCGCCATCGAATTCCTGCTCGACAAGATGAAGGACACCAAGTCGAACAGCGAGTTCTTCGAGGCAATGAAGCGGTAAGACACGCTCGCGGCCTGCCGCAAGCCGCGGCCTGCTCGTGTGCGCTGCGGAGCCCGCGAGTGTTGCCGTTCGGCGACGGAAGGGTCGACCCCGATGCATTCAGCGGCGGTGCGACGCCGATTCTGTGGTGTGGTTTTCACTCCGCGCGAGAAGCTGCTGGCATCATTTGCCCGCGGATCAGTAAGATCCGCGCGCAACGTGATTTTTGCCGCGCATCCGCTGCCGCGTCATTGGAGTCCGATGTCCCGCAAAGCCTCATGGTGTCTGCCGGTCGCCACGGCCGGTTGCGTCTTACTGAGCCTGCCGGCGCGCGCAGACAGGGATCCCCTGTCCGGGGCGCCGCTCCCCCCGGACCAGCAACGTGAGATCCCGAGTCCCATTACAGACCGCTTTTATGTGCGCGGCACGTTTTTCGATCCGGCGGTGACGACGACCGTGCGGGTGGATACGCAAAACGGCACGGCCATGGGTACGCCGGTGAGCGCAGAGAGAGATCTCGGCCTCAGCGGACGCACGCCGCAGGGTCTGTTCGAGGCGATGTTCCGGCTGCGTAAGCGAAGCAAGGTGCGCGTGAACTTCTTCGAGTCGAACCGCAAGGGCGATGAGCTCCTGACGCGCCCGATCCTGTTCGGCAACGTGATGTTCGTTCCAGGCGATCGTGCCACCAGTGCCCTCGACTGGCGAGCCTTCACGATCACCTATACGTATTCCTTCATCCGAACCGATCGGCTCGAATTGGGCACCGGACTGGCCCTACACATGCTGGAGGCCGACGCGCGGGCAGCCGTGACTGCACGGCAGCTCAGCCAGGAGATAACTGGCGCCGGCGCATTTCCGACGATCCCTCTGGATTTCGCCTGGCGCATCTCACGCCGCTTCGCCTTCACCGCGCGGGGACAATACCTCCGTGCCTCGATCCGCGGCTTCGAAGGCGCTCTTGCGGACTATCACGGGGACGTGCAGTACCGCTGGAAGCCCAATGTTGCCCTCGGCGCGGGCTATTCCGCGCTGCGCTCTTCGCTCGATGTGAGCAATGCGACCTACCCGGGGCGGTTCAGTCTCAACGTTCGCGGCCCGGAGGCTTTCTTCCGCGTCAGCTTCTAAAGACCTTCGCGTCAGTGAAACCCGCCCGCTTCAGGCGGAACCGACGAGACCCCCGAGGACCTCGGTCTGAGAAGCGTGCTTTCGCCAGACCCCCAGCGCCTGTACCAGCTGCACGGGCGGCACCATCGCATCTTCCAACAGCCCGAAGTATTCGGCGCGTGCCATCAAGGTCGCCGCGACCGAAGCACAGTACTGAGTTTCCAGCCACGCGGACGTCTTGTCTGGCGCGAGTTCCGATTTCATATGGCGATGACTCCTCCCGTCGTTCTCGTCGGAGGACCGTGCAATCACCGTGCCAGTCGCGGATGCGAGGCGGAGCCTGCGCCTGCGCCCTGCAACGATGCCTGGCGTGTTCATACGCTCGCAAATCAACCCGGGGGCGGCAGTGCGTACGCGATGCGTGTACTTCTTACAGTGATCCGCTTTGGACCAGCGGGAACCGCAGGTTCGGTCATGTATTGAAGGTTCACGGCATCCGCGCCGCAACCTCCTCGTAGAGGCTGGCAATGAACATCATCATCTGGCTCATCGTCGGCGGCATCATTGGCTGGCTTGCCAGCCTCATCATGCGTACCCAGGAAGGAATTCTGCTCAATGTCGTCGTCGGCGTCGTCGGCGCCCTGATCGGCGGCTGGCTCATCAGTCCGCTCGTGGGCGCAGGGACCATCAATCAGTCCGATTTCAGTCTTGCAGGTCTGGGGGTGTCGCTTTTGGGAGCGATCATCCTGCTGGCGATCGTCAACCTGTTCCGCAGTGGACGGGCGCGCTGAGCGAGGCCCCCGCTGAGCGAGGCTCGTCGCTGAGCGAGGCTGCCCGCTACAAGCGCCGCGGCTCAGGGCTTCTGCGGTGGGCCGTAGGCTCGGGAAAATACTTCCGGCATCCGCACCGCGCGGCCTGAATCGAGATGAATGCAGACGTACTGCGTGCGCGCGCGGGCGACGGTTTCGTATCGACCTTCGGCGGAGCGCCTGAGCTGGAAGTGCCGCTCCACGCGAAGCTTGCCATCGCTGGCCGTGATCCAGGTGGCCACCTGAATCTCATCGTCAAGGACGGCGGCCCTCAGGTAGTCAATTTCCGTCCGGTGCGCGGCCATGCCGCGTCGCAGTCGCAGGCAGTGCTCCAGCGGCACACCGAGTGCGGCGGAGTGCGACCATGCCGCGCAGTCCAACCACGACAGATAGATCGAGTTATTGACGTGCCCGTAGGCATCGATGTCGGCGCCGGTGACCTGCACCGTTACCCAGTGAGGCCGGGGAAAATCCCACTCAGGCGCGGGCTTGCTCACGAGCGATCGCGTGGTGACCGATGTCGCGGCGGAACTGGGCGCCTGCCCAGGACAGGCACTGCACCAGCTGATAAGCCTCGGCCTGTGCATTGCGCACTGTCTCGCCAACCCCCACGGCGCAAAGGACGCGCCCCCCATTCGTCAACACCCGACCGTTGTCGAGCCGCGTACCGGCATGAAACACCTTGCCGGGAAGTCGGGCCGCACGCTCGAGACCTGCGATGACGTCGCCGGTGCGCACGGAATGCGGATAACCCTCCGCAGCCATCACTACACCGAGGGCCGCACGCGGATCCCATTGCGCATGGGCACGCTCGAGGCGTCCGTCGACGGCGGCCTCGCACAGGTCCACGAGATCGGATCGTAACCGCATGAGTATCGGCTGGGTCTCGGGGTCGCCGAAGCGACAGTTGAACTCGAGTACATTCGGCGTGCCGTCCGCTGCGACCATGATCCCCGCGTACAGGAAGCCACTGTAAGGGGTGCCGTCGGCCGCCATCCCGGCGATCGTCGGCTCGATTACTTCATGCATGATGCGCGCGTGGATCGCAGGCGAAACGACGCTGGCGGGGGAGTAAGCACCCATTCCGCCGGTGTTGGGTCCCACATCCGCATCCAGCAGCCGTTTGTGATCCTGCGAGGTGGCCAGCGGCAGGATGTTGCGTCCGTCCGACATCACGATGAAGCTGGCCTCTTCACCGCGCAAAAACTCCTCGATCACGATCTCGTGGCCCGCCTCACCGAACCGCCCTGCATACATGGCCTCGGCGCTGGCAATCGCATCGGCAGCGGTCTCGGCAATCACGACTCCCTTGCCCGCAGCGAGTCCGCTCGCCTTGACGACGATCGGCATGGGCTGTCGGCGGATGTAGTCGCGGTCGAACGTCGCGCGCGTGAACGTCGCAGAGGCGGCGCTCGGGATCCGATGGCGCTGCAGAAAATCCTTGGCAAACGCCTTCGATCCCTCGAGGCGTGCCGCCGCCTGCCGCGGTCCGAAGCACCTCAGACCGGCAGCGAGGAACGCATCCACGACTCCCAGAACCAGCGGCGCTTCCGGTCCCACGATGGTCAAGTCGATTCGCTGCGCCAGCGCAAGGGACACGAGTGCGGGCACGTCCTCAGCAGATACATCGGCGTTGCGGACCTTCGGCTCCGCGACGGTGCCCGCGTTCCCCGGCGCCACGATGACTTCGGTGACCCGAGGTGAGGCGGCGCACTTCCACGCGAGCGCATGCTCCCGACCCCCCGATCCGATGATGAGCACTCGCATTGACGTCGGTCAGTGCCGGAAGTGGCGCAGGCCGGTGAACACCATCGCCATCTCGTGTTCATCCGCGGCTGCAATCACCTCGGCGTCCTTGCGCGAGCCACCAGGTTGGATCACCGCACGGATGCCATAACCGGCTGCGACATCGATGCCGTCGCGGAAGGGGAAGAATGCATCGGATGCCATGACGGCATCCTCGAGCTCCAGCAGCTCATCGGCCGCCTTCATCGCCGCCAGCCGCGTGGAGTACACGCGACTCATCTGTCCGGCGCCGATCCCGATCGTATGCTGCTTGCGTGCGAACACGATCGCGTTCGATTTCACGAACTGGCACACGCGCCAGGCGAAGAGCAGATCGCCCATCTGCGCAGCGGTCGGCGGGCGTTTGCTGACCACGGTCAGATCGGCCTCGGTGATCTTCGCGGTGTCGCGCAACTGCGCGAGCAGCCCACCGGTGATGCTGCGATACTCCAGCTCCCCGCCGGCGGGCTGGCCGAGATCCCCGAGCGCGATCACGCGCACCTTGGGTTTCGCGGCAAGTACGCGCGCAGCTTGCGCGGAAACGGCCGGGGCGGTGAGAACTTCCACGAATTGCCGCTGTACGATCGCCGCGGCCGTCGCGGCATCCAGCTCACGGTTCACGGCGATGATGCCGCCGAAGGCGGACGTCGGGTCGGTTCGGTGCGCCCGATCATAGGCCTCAAGTGTCGTGGCGGCCACCGCCACGCCACACGGATTGGCATGCTTGACGATGACGCAGGCGGGCTCCTCGAACTGGCGTATGCATTCGATGGCCGTGTCCGCATCGGCGATGTTGTTGAACGAAAGATCCTTGCCCTGCAGTACGCGCCCGCTCGCGATGCTGGCGCCCCGAGGCACCGGATCACGATAGAACGCCGCGGGTTGATGCGGGTTCTCGCCGTAGCGCAGATCCTGGGCCTTCTCGAACACCAGCGGTAGCGTGTCGGGAAAGCGCTCGAGCTGCGTTTGTTGAGCGTCACGCAGATACGCAGCTACGACCGTGTCGTAGCGCGCTGTGTGTGCAAATGCCCTGGCTGCCAGGCGGGAGCGCAGGGCGAGCGTCGTGCAGCCATCGTTGGCCTGCAGCTCATCCAGCACCGCCCGATAGTCCTGCGGATCCACGGCCACGGTCACCGATTCGTGATTCTTCGCGGCCGCCCGCAGCATTGCGGGACCCCCGATGTCGATGTTCTCGACGGCCTCGGAGAAGCTGCAGCCTGTTCTGGCGATCGTCTGCGCGAACGGATAGAGATTGACGACCAGCAGGTCGATGGGATCGATGTGGTGCAGGGCCATGACGGCATCGTCGCTGCCGCGGCGGCCCAGCAGCCCGCCGTGGATCTTCGGATGCAGCGTCTTGATGCGGCCGTCCATGATCTGCGGGAAGCCGGTGTAATCCGCGACCTCGCGCACGGGGATGCCGCTGTCGGCGAGCAGCCGCGCGGTACCGCCCGTCGAGAGAATCTCGATGCTGCGCTCGGCCAGGGCACGGGCAAATTCGATGACTCCGCTCTTGTCGGAGACGGAAAGCAGCGCACGGCGGATGGGTAACAACATCTGCGATGGGCCCTTCGGTCCGGTAGCGCGTTCGCGCCGCGTCAGCCTTTGCCCCGCGCTCTGCGGCGATGACTTCGTAGTCTAGCCGGATGGATCCTCAGGCGTCGCCCGCGAGACCGAACTGCTTGAGTTTCTTGCGCAGCGTGCCGCGATTGATTCCAAGGATGCCCGCCGCACGGCTTTGGTTGCCCTGCGCATAGTCAAGCACCACGCGAAACAGCGGCTCCTCGACCTCGCGCAGCACGAGATCGTAGAGCCGCGCAGGGCGGTGGCCGTTCAGACTGGTGAAATAGTCGCTCAGGGCGCGCTCGGCATGATTGCGCAACGGCAGCTCGCGGCCGATCCAGCGCACGGCGGATTCCCCTCCTCCCCTCGCACGACTCTTCTTTTTTGCTGTCATGTCCAGTCCCCAGAAAATCCAGTTCTCAGGCCGCCTGCGCGACTGCGTTCACCCATCCGTCCAGCTGCGAAGCAGCCTGCGCGAACTGCGCGGCGGTGCTCTCGGCCGTCATGAGTCGACGGCGCGCCTGCGCCGGCTCTGCCAGCAATCGTTCGCAATACCAGCCGAGATGTTTGCGCGCGATCCGTACCCCGGTATCTTCGCCGTAGAAAGCGTACAGGGAGTCAAGGTGCCAAAGGATCATATCACGCACCTCCCGGCGCGAGAGTGCCGGCGCGAGAATTCCGCGATCGAGATGCGCGTTGACAGATCGGAAAATCCATGGCGCGCCATGGCTCGCACGCCCGATCATTACTCCGTCCGCGCCGGTGAAATCAAGTACCTCGCGCGCCTTGTGCGCACTGTCGACGTCGCCATTGGCGAAAACCGGAATGCGCACCGCGGCGCGGATTTCGCGAATGGTCGCGTATTCAGCCGCGCCCGCATAAAAATCCGCGCGCGTTCGGCCATGAACGGCGAGTGCGCTGATGCCGCAGGCTTCCGCGATGCCCGCGATGCGAATGCCATTACGGTTGTTACGGTCCCAACCCGTGCGGATCTTCAGCGTGACGGGTACATGGACGGCACGTACGACGGCATCCAGGAGCCGGGCCACCAGCGACTCATCCTGCAGGAGAGCGGATCCGCAAAGCCTGCCGCAGACTTTTTTCGCCGGGCAACCCATATTCACGTCGATGATCTGCGCGCCGAGATCGACGTTGAGCCGTGCCGCCTCGGCGAGCGCGGTAGCGTCGGCGCCGGCGAGCTGCACCACGCGCGGCTCGGGCTCGCCCTCGTGACTCATCCTTAGTCGCGACTTCGGTGTGCTCCACAGGCGGATGTCGGAGGTCAGCATCTCGGAAGCAGCAAGACCTGCACCAAATCGCCGGCACAGAATGCGAAATGGCCGATCGGTCACTCCCGCCATCGGCGCGAGGACCGCTGTTGCCGGCAATACATAGGGACCGATCCGGATCATGCGTGAGATGACGGTGCGCCGCTCAACGGCTGCCATCATTCGCACACGCGATGCCGCCGCCGGGGGCCGGCAGGCACGCATCGACCTCGAATCCGACCGCGTTCGAGCCGGGATCGATGAAAGCCATTTCGGCATCGACGCGTTGCCCGGACGACAACAGCGATGTGGCAGCCACGGCGTGCGGCAGATACGACTGCGGGGGCACGTCGCGCGCGGCAATCCGGTTGCCGAAGCGATCCTGCAAGGTCACGCGCAATAATGGCAACGGCTGCGGTTGATGTGCGCCGTTCTTCACACTGGCGCGCACGGTGATCTGACCCGGTGCGCCCGCGGCCGTGGAGGCTCCGAGCTGGCGAACTTCGTACGCACCAAGGTTCCAGCGCGGAACGAGGGGGATGCCGAGATGCGAGTAGATCGCGGTCAGCGGACCATTGAAGGCGGCCGTCGCCGCCAGATCGTCGCGATAATGGTGGATCAGCTGCACGCTGAGCAGCAATCCGAGTACGGCACAGCCTGCGGTCCATCCGGCGGCGCTGCGAACCTCCACCTTCTGGGTTGCGGGGGATCCGACCGGCTTTCGCGCCATGAACGCCGAACGGATCGCCAGCGATGACTCGAGCGATGCCCGGGCAACATCGGCGCGTGCCTTCGCGCGGGCCGCCATCGGTGTTTCCGCTGCCGTCGGGGCGCGTGCTCGCGGCGGCGGCAACGATTTCACCTCCGCAGTCGATGACGGGCGCACTTTGAGTTCGCCCAGCGCAGTTGCGCGCGAGGGTGGGACCGGTGTGCGCTTCAACGGTTCTGGCGGAATCTTTGGATCGGCTGATGTCCCGATTCCCGTGGGGTGGTTTTCCGCCATGGCCGCGAGCAGATCCCGATCGAGCTCCACATCCACCTGCGAGCTCTCGCTCGCCGGTTGCGCATGCGCCTGCTCGTGCGGGCGGGCGTGCTCTGCTCCGAGGCGCAGGGCGTGGAACGTTCCGGTCGCCGCTGTGAACTCGGCGCTGGGCGGCTGCTCGACGAAGACTTTGTTGACATCGGTCGAGTCTGGATGGAACTCGAGCGAATCGTCCGTAAAGGAATCTTCCGGACTCTCGGACTCCTCGGGCGGGGGTACAGGCGCCGGGGTCGCGGTGGCCGAAGGGGCAGGGGGCGAGGCGGCGGGCACTGACGCGCGCGTAGCGGCCGGCGCCGGAGAGGGCAGGGGCGAAGCAGCCGGCGCACCACTGCGCGCAGAGACGAGGGTAGCGGTAGGCGCAGAAATGGTGGGGGTCGCAGGCGCAGCAGGGGCAACGGTCGTCGCAGTGCCGGGCGCGGTTGCTGGAGAAGTTGCTGGAGAAGTTGCTGGAGAAGTAGCCGGTGGTTTGGCGGCCGATTGCGCCTTCGCGCCCGCATTGCGATCGTCCGACAGGCGCGCCAGAGCGTTGAAGACATTGGAGCAACGGCCGCAGCGCACGTAACCTTGCGCGACGCGCAGGTCCGCCGCGGTGACGACGAGCGTCAATGCGCACTTCGGGCAGACGGTGAACATCTCTAGCTCGCGTCGCGGGCGCCGATCATTGCCGCGTCCCGGACAACCCGACCCATCCCTCGCGTTGCTCGAAGGGATGTATATCAAAGCATGCGCCGTAAGCGCGTGTCACCTCCGGAATCTGCTGATCGAGCAGCCCGGACAGCACGATGCGGCCTCCGGGCCGCACCAGGGCATGAAACACCGTCGCAAGCGCGCACAATGGCGCGCAAAGGATGTTAGCCACGAGCAGATCGACACCCCGCGGCAGGGTATCCGCCGCAGCACAGATCCTGACCCGGGACTGCACATCGTTTGCCTTCGCGTTGTCAGCGGTCGCCAGCAGTGCCTGCGGGTCGATATCGAAGCAATACGCAGCCGTTGCCCCGAGTTTCGCCGCTGCGATCGCCAGGATTCCGGAACCGCAGCCGTAATCGATGATGCGCTCTCCGGCGGCCACGCCACGATCGAGCCATTCCAGACATAGCGCCGTGGTGGGATGTGTGCCGGTGCCGAACGCCATGCCAGGGTCCATTCGAACGACGATCGCGTCCGACTGCGCGACCGTCTCATGGTGCGGACAGATCCACAGCCGGCGCCCGAAGCGCGTGGCGTGAAAATCGCGGAGCCATTGCCTCTCCCACGCGCAATCTGCGATGGGCTCGGCGGTGAATTGCGCCGCGATCCTCTGCAACGCGGTGCTCAGTGATTCGATGAGCGGCCGCAGGTCCCGGTCGCCTGCGAACAGCGCCTGTACGCGCGTGGTCGGCCACAGTCGCACCTCCCCGGGCAGCGGCTCGAGCACCGGATCATCCTGCGCATCGACGAGCGTGACCGAGATGGCCCCGCAGCCGAAGCACGCCTCTTCCGCCACCCCGGCTTCCAGCTTCCCGAGATCGAACGACAACTGCATGAACGACTTCATGGCGCGTGCTGCTGCTCATCGCAGACCCAGTCGTCTCTCCAGATAATGAATGTCCGTGCCGCCTTTCTGGAAGGCGGCGTGATTGAAGATCTCCTGATGCAGCGGCACGTTGGTCTTGATTCCTTCGATCACCATTTCCGCCAGGGCGTTCTTCATGCGCGCAATGGCTGCCTCGCGACTGTCGCCGTGCGCGATGATCTTGCCGATGAGCGAGTCATAGTTGGGTGGCACGTTGTAGCCGGAGTAAAGATGGCTGTCGACCCGCACGCCCGGACCACCGGGAGCATGCCAAAGGCGCACCGGTCCGGGTGAGGGCATGAAGGTTTTGGCATCCTCGGCGTTGATCCGGCATTCGATTGCATGGCCGCGAATCTGCACGTCGCTTTGCACGTACGCCAGTCGCTCGCCGGCGGCGATGAGCAGTTGCGCCTTGACGAGATCGATGCCGGTGATGAGCTCCGTCACGGGGTGCTCCACCTGGATACGCGTGTTCATCTCGATGAAGTAGAATTCACCATCCTCGAACAGGAACTCGAGCGTGCCCGCGCTGCGGTAGCCGACGGCCCGACACGCCTCGACGCATCGATCGCCCATGATCCGCCGCTGCCGGGCGGTCATACCGGGAGCCGGCGCCTCCTCGATCACTTTCTGATGGCGCCGCTGCATGGAGCAGTCCCGCTCGCCCAGATGGATCACGTTGCCGTGGGCGTCGGCGAGTACCTGGAACTCGATGTGGCGCGGCCGCTCGAGAAATTTCTCCATGTACACCTGGTCATTGGCGAAGGCTGCCCGCGCTTCCGCCTTGGTGATGCCGATCGCATTCAGGAGCGATGCCTCGCTGTGCACCACGCGCATCCCACGGCCGCCCCCGCCGCCGGATGCCTTGATGATGACCGGATAGCCGATATCGCGCGCGACCCGCAGGTTCTCGTCGGGATCCTCGCCCAGCGGACCATCCGATCCCGGCACGCACGGCACGCCATGCGATTTCATGACGCGGATGGCGGAGACCTTGTCGCCCATCATGCGGATGGTCTCGGCCTTCGGCCCGACGTAGACGAAGCCACTGTTCTCCACACGTTCGGCGAAATCGGCATTTTCAGAAAGAAATCCATAGCCGGGGTGGATCGCCACGGAATCCGTGACCTCGGCGGCGCTGATGATGGCCGGCATGTTCAGATAGCTGCCCGCAGACGGCGGCGGCCCGATGCATACGGACTCGTCCGCGAGCAGCACGTGTTTGAGGCTGTAGTCTGCCGTCGAATGCACAGCAACCGTTTTGATCCCGAGCTCGCGGCAGGCGCGCAGGATCCGCAGAGCGATCTCGCCGCGGTTGGCGATGACAACCTTCTCGAGCATGGCGGCCGCTTATTCGACGACGAACAGCGGCTGCCCGAACTCGACCGGGTCACCGTTGCGCGCCATGATGGAGGTGACGCGACCGGCCTTGTCCGCCTCGATCTGGTTCATCATCTTCATGGCTTCGATGATGCACAGGACCTGCCCGACCTTGATCTCATCGCCGATCTCGATGAACGGCTTCGCATCCGGGGATGGGCAGGCATAGAAAGTACCGACCATCGGGGCCGTGATCACGTGCTCGTTGGCTTTCGCCTTGGCCGCACTCTCGGCAGCCGGCGAGAGTTTGGCGGGCGCTGACGGGGGCAGTGGGGCAGGCAGGGGCAGATTCGCCACGTGCTGGATCGCGTGCGCCGCGGCGGTCCCAGTGGGCATACGGCTGATGCGCAGGGCCTCCTCACCTTCCTTGATCTCGATCTCGGCAATGCCGGACTCCTCCAGCAGCTCGATGAGTTTCTTGATTTTTCGAATGTCCATGCCGGGAACGCTCCCCTTATCAATGGTTCCTAGAATCGTTGGCGGATGGCCGCGGCGGCTGTTTCAGGGTTTCGGGGGCAACTGGCGCAAGGCGGCGCGCACCGCGAGTTCGTAGCCGAATGCGCCGACGCCGCAGATGACCCCCTGCGCGATGTCGGAGAAATAGGAATGCCTGCGGAAGTGCTCACGTGCATGCGGGTTCGACACGTGTACCTCGATGAAAGGCAGGCGGACCGCAAGCAGCGCATCGCGCAGAGCGACGCTGGTATGAGTGAATCCACCCGGATTGAACACGAGAAAGGCGATCGCCTGCGACGGCGCGTGTTGAATGTGCTCGATGAGCTCGTGCTCCGCGTTGCTCTGAAAGGCCGTCAGCTCGTGCCCGGCTTCGCGGACCAGCTCGGTAGCGCGCCGCTCGATCGATTCGAGGGTCTGCGCACCGTAGATGCCCGGCTCCCGACTGCCGAGGAGATTCAGGTTCGGGCCATTGAGAAGGAGCACTCGCGCCATGGCTGCTTGAATCACCGGAAGCGGCGGCGAATGTAACCTAATTCGCCGGGATTAGGGTACCAAATGATGGGATCGGAAGGGATCGGAAGGGATCAGCGGTCCTGGGGCGCAGGGGAGCCATTGGCCGCGCGGCGGGCCCGCTGTGCGGCAAAGCCGGCGATGGCGTTGGCGATATCCTGCCGGGCGGCGGTGAGTTGCACGCGCCCCTGCTCGATTGCGCGCATCTCATCGAGTATGTATTGCGCTTCCTGCGGATGCAGCTCGCCCACCTTGAGCGTCACGATCCGTCCCTGCAGGTCCACGAACACCGAAAAGGGCAGAACGGCCTGCATCCCGAACGCTGCGATGGCGTTCAGCCCCCTCCCTTGATCCACCAGCACCGGATAATCGATGCCTTGCCGCCGGGCGTAGCTGCGCACGGCATCGCGGCCGTCCACGGCAATCCCGATGATTTCGAGCCGATCCGCGCTGTGCTGCCGTCGCAGTGCCTTCAGTAGCGGTATTTCCCGGCGGCACGGCTCACACCAGGTGGCCCAAAAATTGATCAGCAGGGGGCGCCCCTTCCACTCCGAAAGCGCATGCTGCACGCCATCCATGTCGGGCAGCACGAGGTCAGGCACGCTGGATGGCACGCGTTCAGGATGGGGACGCGCATCCTCCGGGGGCGTTTGGGGCAGGCGCACATTTGCCGCTGAGACCGCCGCAGATGTGTCGAGGGAGGACGGGTGGGTCGCCCGGGTCAGCCGTGCGGCAAGATAACCCGCTGCGCCGCCGACGCAGATCAAAGCTGCGATCAGCAGGACGCGCAAACTCCCGCTCACATCGCTCTGGCGATGGACGCCGTGGACGTATTCGGCGGCGTACCCAGCGCCTGATGGAGCAACGCGGCGAAATCCGCAGCCTTCATGTAGCCGACCACCCGGAAGTTACGTCGCTCCGCACCATCGGTTCCGTAAATGGCAATCGTCGGCGGTCCGAAGATGCCGAAGTACCGCAGCAATGCCTGATCCTCGGCATCGTTCGCCGTCACATCGGCGCGCAGCAGCACCGTTCCATGCAGAGCCGATTGAACCGACGTGTCGGAAAACGTGTAGCGCTCCATCTCCTTGCACGAGACACACCAATCCGCATAGAAATCCAGCAGCACGGGGCGACCCTGGGCGCGTGCCTGCGCCACCTGCTGCTGCAGCTGCGCCAGCGATTTGATGCGGGTAAACGGCAACTGCTGATGCGGGGATGCCACTTGAGGCAGCGGCGACAGCGGATCCGTTCCCCCCATCAACGTCCCCACGACGAGGGCGGCTCCGTAGAGCGCGGCGCCTGCACCGGCCGCCCGCATGAGCCATCCCGCCGCCGAATGCGCCCGTACTGCATTCCACAGCACCCAGGCCGCCGCGAACGCCGGTACCGCCCATACCAGCAGCCCCACTGCATCCGGCACGATCCGCTCGAGCATCCAGGCGGCCACGGCGAGCATCAGCACGCCAAAGAGCTTCTTCACGGCATCCATCCACGGGCCGGCCTTCGGCAGCAGCTTGCCGGCGGAGGCCCCGACGATGAGCAGTGGCGTCCCCATACCGAGGCTCATGGCAAACAGTGCCGCACTGCCGCGGGCTACCTGTCCAGTCTGGCTGATCACCACCAGTGCGCCCACCAGTGCAGGGCCGACGCAGGTGGTGACGATCAATGCGGACAGCACCCCCATCATCGCCACCCCGCCGAACGTGCCCGCGGACTGACGGCCGCTGAGGTTGGCGACACGGGTCTGGATGGCAGCCGGCATCTGCAGCGTGAACGCTCCGAACATCGACAGGGCGAGCGCGACGAACACGGCCGCAAACAGGGCCAGTATCCAGGGTTGCTGGAAGACCGTCTGGACCTGTTTGCCGGCTGCCGCGAACAGCGCACCGGCCAGCGTGTACGTCAGCGACATCCCGAGAACGTAGGTGAGGGAGAGGGAGAATGCCCGCCGCGTCGTGACGTTCTCGCCCTGGCCGGCAATGATTCCGGACAGGATGGGAACCATGGGCAGCACGCAGGGCGTGAAGGCGAGGCCGAGACCGGCGAGGAAGAAGGCACCGATCATCACGAGAAGGCTGCCGGACTGAATCAGCGCAGCGAATCGGTCCTGTACCGACACGTAGGCAGTGCCCCCGGCCTCGGCCGGCGCCCCGGGCGCACTCGCGGAGGCGGTGCCGCCGGGCAGGAGGATGCGCACGTTCTTGGTGATCGGCGGGTAGCACAACCCGGCGGTGGCGCAGCCTTGGTAGGTGACCTTCAGGGGAAGCGCGAGCTGTGTGCTGCCCGTGTGACTCACCGGCAGGGTCGCGATCAGCTGACGGTGGTAGATCTCCTGCCTGCCGAAATATTCGTCCACCTTCGTCTCGCCAGTGGGCAAGACGAGAGCGCCGAGGTGCACGCCCGCGCCGTCACTCGTGACTTTGATTCGCGTGCGGTAAAGATAGTAGCCATCGGTGATTTGCCAGAGCAGGCGCACCCGGTTCGGGCCGTCCGCCAGAGCATCGAACCGAAAGGCCTGGTCGGGTGGCAGGAAATCGCCCTCCGAGGTCTCGCTGCGGGCGGCATCCAGCGCCGCGCCGATTCCGCCGGCGGAGCTCGATGCGGGTGCCGCCGCGGTGAAAGGTGAACTCCCGCGCGCGTTCGCAGGGGTATCGGCTCGCGCCATACCGCTCGCGCACTGGAAAGCCAGTATTGCCGCCAGCGTGAGCCAGGCGATTCCTGGTCGATCGCCATGGCGAATATGTTCAATGCGAGCGCTACCCATGGAAGGCTATCCAGGCGGCCTGACCGCGCCAGAGAAGGTCGATCGATGATTTCCGGTACCGCGACATACTGAAGTGATGGGGGCCGCATTTTCGGTGGTGGCAGCGGCATCCGCCAGCGGTTTACTCCCGCGCTTCGGTTGGAGGCCTGCGACGCTCGGGAGGTTCAGCCGAAAAAAAATTGTCGCCACCGCTTGAATTTGCGCGTTAGAACACTATTATTAGCAGTCGCAAGGGGAGAGTGCTAACACATTCCCTCGGCGTTAAAAATCCTATCAATTTCAATTGCTTCAAAAGGAGCGTCATCCATGAAGATTCGTCCTCTTCATGACCGCGTCATCGTGAAGCGCCTGGAAGAGGAACGTACCTCCCCGGGCGGCATCGTGATTCCCGACACTGCGGCTGAAAAGCCGGTGCAGGGAAAGATCGTAGCGGTCGGCAAAGGCAAGATTCTCGAAGACGGACAGGTCCGTCCACTCGACGTCAAGGTCGGCGACAAGATCCTGTTCGGCAAATATAGCGGAACAGAGGTCCGGGTCGAGGGTGAAGAGCTGGTGGTCATGCGCGAGGAAGACGTCATGGCCGTGATTGAAGGCAAGTAACGAAGGATCACGACAATGGCAGCCAAAGAAGTCCGATTCAGCGATGACGCACGCCAGCGAATGTTCAGGGGCGTGAATGTCCTCGCCAACGCCGTCAAGGCAACACTGGGTCCCAAAGGCCGCAATGCGGTGCTCGAGAAGAGTTTCGGCGCGCCCACCATCACGAAGGATGGTGTGTCGGTCGCGAAGGAGATCGAGCTCAAGGACAAATTCGAAAACATGGGCGCGCAGATGGTGAAGGAAGTCGCGTCCAACACCTCCGACGAGGCGGGTGACGGTACGACGACCGCCACCGTGCTCGCTCAGGCGATCATCCGCGAGGGCCTCAAGGCCGTCGCTTCGGGTCGCAATCCGATGGACGTCAAGCGCGGTATCGACAAGGCCGTCATCAGCGCCGTCGAGGAGCTGCGCAAGCTCTCCAAGCCATGCAAGGACTCCAAGGCGATCGCGCAGGTCGGCACGATCTCGGCGAACTCCGATGAGTCCATCGGTAAGACGATCGCCGATGCGATGGAGAAGGTCGGCAAGGAAGGCGTGATCACGGTCGAGGAAGGCTCGGGCCTGGACAACGAGCTGGAAGTGGTCGAAGGCATGCAGTTCGATCGCGGCTACCTCTCCCCGTATTTCATCAACAACCCGCAGAATCAGACGGCCGAGCTCGAGAAGCCCCTGATCCTGCTCGTCGACAAGAAGATCTCCAACATCCGCGAGATGCTGCCGCTGCTCGAGGGCGTGGCGAAGGCCGGCCGTCCGCTGCTGGTGATCGCGGAAGACGTCGAGGGTGAAGCGCTCGCGACGCTCGTCGTGAACAACATCCGCGGCATCCTCAAGGTCGTCTCCGTCAAGGCGCCCGGCTTCGGCGATCGCCGCAAGGCCATGTTGCAGGACATCGCGGTGCTCACAGGTGGCACGGTCATCTCCGACGAGGTGGGTCTGTCGCTCGAGAAGGCAACGCTCAATGATCTGGGCGAGGCGAAGAAGGTCGTCGTCGAGAAGGAAAATACGACGCTCATCGACGGTGCCGGCAAGCAGGCCGACATCAAGGGGCGGATCGAGTCGATCCGTCAGCAAGCCGAGGAAGCCACTTCGGACTACGACAAGGAGAAGCTGCAGGAGCGCGTGGCGAAGCTCTCCGGCGGCGTCGCCGTGATCAAGGTCGGTGCGGCCACCGAAATCGAAATGAAGGAAAAGAAGGCCCGTGTCGAGGATGCGCTGCACGCAACCCGCGCAGCCGTCGAAGAGGGCGTGGTGCCCGGCGGTGGTGTTGCCCTGATCCGTGCCCAGAAGGGCCTCGACAAACTCGAGGGCTCGAACGAGGACCAGCAGGTCGGCATCCGCATCCTGTCTCGCTCGATCGAGGAGCCACTGCGCCAGATCGTGGACAACGCCGGCGAAGACGCCGCCGTGATCCTCAACCGTGTCAAGGAAGGCAAGCACGCCTTCGGCTACAACGCAGCCACGGGCGAGTTCGGCGACATGCTCGAAGCGGGTATTCTCGATCCGACCAAGGTCACGCGTCTTGCGCTGCAGAACGCCGCCTCGGTGGCGGGACTGCTGCTCACGACCGAGGTGATGGTCGCCGAGGCGCCGAAGGACGAGGACCACGGCCATGGCGGTGGCGGCATGCCGCCGGGCGGCATGGGCGGAATGGACATGTAGTCCCCTCTCGAAAGGGATATCGCTTCTGTAACATAACATCGATACGATGATCGTGACGGTTAAGGGTCATGCCGCGCCCCCAAGGTGCGGCATCCCCTGAAAGACGCGGAACAAGACCCCCTATTCCGCGCGCTATTGAAACCCCGCTCCGGCGGGGTTTTTTTTCGTGTTGGACTTCCATGGTATGTTGTCGCCAGTACTTCGGAGCAGGCATTGCCTGCCCGGGAGAGAGCCACCATGGCTATTGTCAAATCGAGGATCCCGACGGGCCGCCACGACGTAGTGCGGCGCGAGACGCCGGGCTGGGCCCGCGTGTCCTGCGCCACCGTACTGCTGGGCGCGCTCGCAGCCTGCGGCCATGCCGGCAGCGCTGCGGATCAGATGCGTTGGGCGCAGGCAGCGCTCGAGCGCAATGATCAGCTGCAGGTTGTCGCCACCGACCTGAAGGCACGCACCGTCACCGTGCGCCTGAAGGGTTCCGGTGCCCTGCGAGTGATCGCGCTCGACCAGCTCGTCGCCGGACCGACGGTATCGGGCGCACCGGTCCCGAGCACCGAGCCGCCGCCCACGCCGGACACCGCCGCTGCTGCCTCCCAGCCCGCTGAGCCGCAGCCACCTCCGGCAGCGCCCCCAACCAACACCGCGAGCGACCGCGGCGAAGCGCCGGCGTCCCCCGGGGATGCTGCTCAAACCGAGTCGAGCCCAGCCGGCACTGCCGCAGCTGAAGTCGCCGGACCGCATGCCGCGTCGGCGGTTGATGCGAAAGTCGGCAGCGTGCTCGCGTCCGGCCCGGGATACAGCATCAAGGCGAGCGGACCGAAGCTCGCATCGGCGCGGCCCGCGTCGGCGACGGCGCGCGGCATGCCGACGGAACATCTGCGCGATCCCATCATCTGCCAGGGCGCGCGCCTGCTGCACATCGACAATCGCAATCTCGAGTTCGACGGCGATGCCCTAGCCGCAGAAGACGGCTGCGAGCTGCACATCACCAACACCCGCATCACGGCCCACGGCATCGGCGTGTTCGCGCGCGCTGCGAACGTGCACATCGAAAACAGCGACATCGAAGGCGATGGCGGTGCGATCGATGCCTCGGCTGGGGCGCAGGTTTACGCGGAGGCGTCGCACTTCAAGGGCCTGAACCGCCGCGTGGAGAGCTCCGCCATCCATGACCTCGGCGGAAATGTCTGGAACTGACAGAGGCTGCGGATCGCGACCCGACCCTGAGTTCCAGGCCGCTGTACAGGCCGCCGTCGAGGCGCTTTCGACCAATGCGCTGAGCGGGGCTGCGCTTTCCAGCGCGCCCGTGGCGATTCGCGAGTCGCTGCCGCTGGTTTTTACTGCGAGCGATTTCGTCATGCGCTCGTGTAGCTGCGATCCGCGGCTGCTATCGGATCTCATCGGACATGGCGCCTTGCAGCGCCGCTGGACCTTTCAGGACATGCAGGCGGCTGCGCGGCTGTCCGCGGAAATCGTGCCGGAGACGCAGATGCTGGAAGTGCTCCGCGCGTGGCGACGCCGCGAGCTCGTGCGTATCGCATGGTGTGATCTCGCGGGCTGGTCGCCGCTGCAGCAGACGCTCGAGGATCTGACGGCCTTTGCCGACGCTGCCATCCAGATTGCCTGCGACTTCGCGCACCGGCAGCTGGCGTTGCGGTACGGTGAACCGCGCTCCGCCGATGGCGAGCTGCAGGTCCTCGTCGTCGTGGCCATGGGCAAGCTGGGCGGCCGCGAGCTCAACTTCTCCTCGGATGTCGATCTCGTGCTGTTGTTTCCCGAGCAGGGGGAGAGCGACGGTGCGCACCCGATCGCCAACGAAGAGTTCTTCACCCGACTGGGTCAGGGGATCGTTCGTCTGTTGGAGTCCCCCACCCCCGATGGCTTCGTGCTGCGAGTCGATCTGCGATTGCGCCCGTTTGGCGATAGCGGGCCGCTCGTCTGCAGCTTCGCGGCCTTCGAGGATTATCTGCCCCGTCACGGCCGCGACTGGGAGCGCTACGCCTACGTGAAGGCGCGACCGGTTACCGCGCCGGAGCGCTACGCGCAGGTTCACTCCGCCGCCGTGCGTCCCTTCGTGTATCGGCGCTATCTCGATTTTGGGGTGTTCGAAAGTCTGCGCGAGATGAAGGCGCTGATTGCGCGCGAAGTGCAGCGGCGCGAGCTCGCCGACCACATCAAGCTCGGCCCTGGCGGAATCCGCGAGATCGAATTCATCGTCCAGTCGTTCCAACTGATCCGCGGCGGCCAGGACCGCCGCCTGCAGACTGCATCGTTGTTCACTGCGCTGACGGCCCTGCGGGACAGCCGGCTGTTGCCGGCGACGGCCGTCGCGGAGCTCCACGATGCATATGTCTTTCTGCGCAGGCTGGAGAACCGTCTGCAGATGCTGGCCGATGAGCAGCTGCATCGACTGCCCGAGGATCCTTTGCGTCGGGAACGGATCGCGGTGGCGATGGACAGCACCGATTGGACCACGCTGACGGCGCAGCTGGATCGGCACCGCGAACGGGTGAGCAATCATTTCCGCTGGGTCGTGTTCGGCGGGGCGGACGTTGAGGGCGTACGGATTGATCTCGGACGCTTCTGGGACACCCAGGCCGAGGCCAACGCCCTGGTCGAATCCATCGCCCACGCGGGCTTTGCCGAGGCGCAGGAAGCGGTGCGGCTGTTACTCGAGCTGCGGGGCTCCGCGCTCGTGCGCAGGCTCGATGAGCCGGGGCGCCGGCGCCTGCAGGCGTTGCTGCCGCTGCTGCTGGCGGATGTCGCCGCCAATGGCGCCGAGCTTGCGGTCTTGCGCCGGATCCTGAATATCATCGAAGCCATCGGGCAGCGCTCGGCCTACTTTGCGCTCCTGCAGGAGAGCCCCGCGGCACGCGCGCGCCTCGTCCAGCTCTGTGGGCATGGTGATTTTCTGGCGCGGCAGATCGCATCGTTTCCGATTCTGCTCGATGAGCTGATCGATGCGCGCCTGTGGGCGGAGCTACCCGATCGCGCGGAGCTTTTCCGGGAACTCGCCTCGCGGATGGAGCAGCTGCGGGACGATGATCCCGAGCATCAGGTGGAGGCGCTGCGGCACTTTCAGCGGGCCGCGGTCTTTCGCGTGGCGGTCGCCGACCTGACGGGGCGGCTGCCGCTGATGCAGGTCAGCGATCGGCTCACCGAGATTGCCGAGCTCATCGTGGCCTGCGCAATGGACCTCGGCTGGCAACAGATCACGGCCCAGTTCGGCACGCCACTGTGCGGGGATCCGCCCAACCGGCGCGCGGTGCGCATCGCTGCCGCCGGGTACGGCAAGCTGGGCGGCATCGAGCTCGGCTATGCGTCCGATCTCGATCTGGTGTTTCTGCACGACTCGCACGGCGAGCACCAGCAGACCGATGGCGCACGACCGATCGATAACCAGCTGTTTTTCGTCCGGCTCGCCCAGCGCATCGTGCATCTGTTGACCATGCATTCGAGTGCGGGTCGGCTGTACGAGGTCGATGTCCGTCTGCGCCCCAGTGGCAAAGGCGGACTGCTGGTGACGAGCATCCACGCGTTCGAGCACTATCAGCGCAGCGAAGCCTGGACCTGGGAGCATCAGGCTTTGCTGCATGCGCGGGCGGTGGCGGGGGCGCCGGAGCTGTGTGCCCAGTTCGAGCACATTCGCCTGCAGATCCTGGCGGATCATGTCCGGCGCGAGACCTTGCAGACCGAGGTGCGCGCCATGCGGGAACGGATGCGGCGGGAGCTCTCGAAGGGCGCAGCGGAGCGTTTCGACATCAAGCAGGATCCCGGTGGCAGCGCCGATATCGAGTTCCTCGCGCAGTACTGGGCATTGCGCTGGGCCAGGGATTATCCGCCCGTGGCGCTGTTCTCCGATACCATCCGTCAGCTCGAGTCGGTGGCTTCCGCGGATCTGGTTCCACAACACACGGTGGACGTGCTCACGGGTGCTTATCGTGCCTACCGCGCCCGAACGCACTTCCTGTCGCTGGCCGGAGAAGTGCCCATCGTCGCTGGCAGCGAATTCACGGCCGTGCGGGCGGCCGTCACGCACATCTGGAATGCGACCATGGCCGCAGATCCCGCCGTATAATCCGGCTCCCCTGGCAACGCCCGAAAACCCATGTCCGTGACGAGCAAGCCGCTGATCCAACCGAGCCTGCAGAATCAGTACGAGGTCACGAGCGAGGAGTTGCCGCTATCGTGCCCGATGCCGCAGATGCTGCTGTGGAACTCGCACCCGCGCGTGTATCTTCCCATTCAGGAGTCCGGATGGGCGAAATGCCCCTACTGCGGGGCGGAGTACACGCTCCGGAGCTGAGCGCTCGGTCTGCACTTCAGCGGTAGGGCTGATAGGACTTTTCTTCGACGATTCTCGAGCCAAGCCGCACGTTCACCCGCTTCTTGAGCGCCGCGCGCTCATCGTTCTGGGCATAGACCGCGCGGGCGAGCTCGATGAACTCAGCGTCGAATGCCTTCGCCGCCTCCTTGTCGCGGATGCGGTCCTCGATGTCCCACAGCCGCTCGTTCACCGCCTGCAGCGCGCGCTCATCCACGGCAACGTCGGCGAGCGTGCCGCAACTGCCGTGCCATTTCTCCTCCAGCAAGCGCAGCTCGAGGCGCACGTTGGCGAGCTTGCCCGGATCGGTGATGCGCACGGCCTTGATTCGCAGGATCGTGATCTTGTCCAGCAGCTCGCCCGGGGAGATGGGCACCAGGATGTCGCTCATGGCGAGTATCCTAACAATTCGCCGATCCTTGCGGCGACGTCTCCGACCTCGATGAGATCCATCACACCCGGACGCTCAATCTTGCACGACCAGGGCAGATCCTCGGCGGCGCTTGCGCAGAACCTGTGCGCGGCACGCTCGTAGGCATCCACGCACCAGCGCCGCGACAGATATGGACCGCTGCGGGCCGGGTTGGTCGCCGCGTACAGGCCAATGACCGGCGTGCCCACCATCGTCGCCATGTGCACCGGTCCGGAATCCGGCGCGACCAGTGCCGTGGCCCGCGCCAGCAGTCCCAGCAGCTCCGGCAGCGTGTCCCGGCCGATTTGATTCACAAGCGCGGTGTTGCCGGAAACGAGTCGCTCGATCGCCTGCCCCGTCTCGCGCTCGAGTGCGCTGCGCCCACCGGCTAGGATCACTTGCATGCCGTGTTGACTGGCGGCGAAGTCGGCGACCGCGGCATAACGTTCCGCACGCCAGTTGCGCAACGGATGGCTCGAGCAGGGACTGATGACGAGTGTCCGCCGCCCCTCCGGAATGAGTCTGCGGCCGTAGGCGAGCGCATCGGGCGGCAGCCTGAGGTCCCAGCGCAGCACGCGCTGCGCGATGCCCATGGCGGCCGGAAAGCCGAAGAAACCGTCGAGCACATGCTGGCGTGGGCGCTCGGCAATGCGCGCGTTGGTGAATAACCACTGCAGCTCGCGGGCCCGCTGCCGGTCGAAGCCGATCTTGATCGGCGCCGACACCGCCCGAGCGATGAGGCTCGCCCGCAGGGCGAGCTGCATGTGCAGAAGCACATCGAACCGTCGCCCGCGCAGCACTTCGCGCAACGCGCGCGCCGCGGAGCGGCCGGCGGCCTTGTCCACGGTGATAAGCTCGACACCGTCCAGCAGATGCATGAGGCGGGCTTCGGTCTTGCCGATGATCCAGGTGAGCTGCGTGGCGGGCCAGACATGCTGTAACGTGCGGATGATCGGCACGACATGGCACGTATCGCCGATCGCCGAGAGTCTCAGGATGCAAACGCTGCGGGGCGGTTCGGCGAATGGCAGCATGGGGGAGTTGGAATGAGTGGGCGTTGGCCGCTCGGTTCGGAGGTCAAGCAGAGCGCCGTGCCCGGCGGGGCCATGCTATATGACGGCTCGCGCATGAGCAATTTGACGCCGGCGTGGTTCGAGCTCAGTTACTGGGCAGCCCACGGCGTGATCGAGGGGACTGCCCGCGGCCGCGGGTTGACGCACTTCGTCAGGAGCGAGGCGCGACAGCTGGTATTGAGACACTACCGGCGCGGTGGATTTGCCGCCAGGATCAGCGGCGACCGTTACTTCTGGCAGAACACACAGACGACGCGGCCGTTTGCGGAGTGGCAGCTGACGTACCGGCTGCATCGCGCGGGGTTGCCCGTGCCAGCGCCGCTCGCAGCGCGTTATCAGCGCACCGGACTGACCTACACCGGCGACATCATCACGGAGCGCCTGGCGACGGTCGGCTCTCTCGCGGAATGTCTGGCCACGGGCGCACTCTCGGTGCTCACCTGGATCGGCATCGGCCGCTGCATTCGGCGTTTTCACGATCTGGGGGTGTGTCACGCCGATTTGAATGCGCACAATCTGTTGCTCAACGAGGATGCCAAGGTGTACCTCATCGATTTCGATCGCTGCCAGCTGCGTCGCGAGGGTCTGTGGCGCGATGGAAATCTCGTGCGCCTGCGCCGCTCGCTCGAAAAAGTGACCTACAGCCTGCCGCGCGATCGTTTCGCGGAGTCGGACTGGTACGGTCTGCTGGATGGCTACCGGCAGAGCTCCAACGACGAGCCGCTGTCGCAGGGGAGCTGAGGCGCGGCGCCCCCTTCCCACTCACCCGCGTGCGTTTTCTCTACATTATCGCGGTGTACCTGGCCGCACCGTTGATCAGTCTCATGATGCTGTGGCGCGGCTTGCGCGATCGGGCTTACTGGGAACATTTCGCGGAGCGCTTTGGCTTCGGACAGCGCCTGGGTGAGCCGCCGATCTGGATTCACGCCGTATCCGTGGGCGAAGTGCAGGCTGCAGCCCCGCTCGTGCGGGCATTGCGGGAGCGTTATCCCGCCGTGCCGATAATCGTGACCACGCTGACGCCGACCGGGGCACAGCGTGCACGGGCGCTGTTTGAGGATACCGTGGCAGTGCGCTTCATTCCGTTCGATCTGCCCGGCGCGGTGCGTCGATTCTTCGCGCGGGTGCGCCCAAGGATTGCGGTCATTTTCGAGACGGAGCTGTGGCCCAATCTGTACCACGAGTGCGGGCGGCGCCGAGTACCACTCGTGTTGGCCAGCGCACGCGTCTCGCCGCGTTCGGCAAGCCGTTACGACAAGCTCGGCGCCCTGTTTCGTGATGCGCTCTCCGGAGCGACGCTGGTTGCCGCCCAGGCGGATGGCGATGCCGAGCGCTTCCGCGCCCTGGGCGCCGCTGCGCAGCGTGTGCACGTGACAGGCAACGTGAAATTCGATTTCGACCTGCCCCCCGCCCTGGCCGAGCGCGGCCGACGTTTGCGGCAGCAGTATGCTGGCGGCCGACCCGTCTGGATCGCGGGCAGCACGCACGAATCGGAGGAGGAGATCGTGCTCGATGCGCATGGGCTGGTGCGCGCATCGTTTGCGCAGGCGCTGTTGATCCTGGTGCCCCGCCATCCGCCTCGATTCACAGCCGTTGCCGAGCTGCTGCGCCGCCGGAACGTTTCGTTCCAGCGGCGCTCGTCGTCGGCTCCGGATGCGGCTCCGGATGCGGCTCCGGATGCGGCTCCGGATGCGGCTCCGGAGGTTCTGCTCGTGGATACGCTGGGGGAGCTGGTGGAGTTCTATGCGGCCGCGGATCTCGCCTTCGTCGGCGGAAGTCTGCTGCCGATCGGCGGACACAATCTGCTGGAGCCGGCAGCTCTCGGTCTGCCGATTTTGACCGGCCCCTACAATGCCAACAGCGCAGACGTCGCGCGTCTGCTCATCGACGGCGGTGCCGTGCGGATCGTGCACGATGCCGCCGAGCTCGCCGGCAACGTCGCCGCGCTGCTGGCGGATCCGGCGGAAAGGATGCGGATTGGTGCGACCGGACGCCAGTGCGTGCGCAGCCATCGCGGGGCGTTACAGAAGCTGCTCGAGCTGATCGAGCCCTTGCTGCAGGGCTGAGCGCTAGGAGCGCGGCGCCGGGGGGGCAGGCGCCGCCTCCCCCGGTGGGTTCGTGGCGGCAGTGGCGGCGAGCCAGCTGTTGACTTCGGCGACGTCGTTCTGCGAGAGGTTGCCGGCAGCCAGTCGCAGCTGGATCACGCTCACGACGTAATCGTAGCGACTGACCGCGTAGTCCGTTTGCGCCTGCACGAGGATCCGGCGCGCGTTCAGGACATCCACCGCGGTCCGTGTGCCGACATCGTAGCTGGCCTCGGTCGCCTTCAGCGCCGTCTCACTCGAGCGCAATGCCTGGCGCAGGGCGCCCACGCGCGCAATTCCGCTGATGACGCCCAGATACGCATCCCGCGCCTGGCGCTCTGTGGCACGGGAGCTTTGCACCACCTGCTCCTTCGCTGCGATCCACAGGTACTGGGTTTGCCGGATGCGAGACTGCGTATACCCACCGCTGAACAGGGGCACAGTGATCTGCAGCGTGTACTGCCGGTCGTTGGCTGCACTGTCGAGCGTGAAGGGGCTGGATCCCGCCACCGACTCATCCGCGTCCGTGATCGAGCGGGATCTGCTGGCGAGCAGATCGATCGTGGGCAAGTGTCCCCCGAAGGCGATGCGGACGTTTTCACGTGCGATGTCGGCGGCGAGGCGATCCGAGAGCAGCGTGACGTTCTGATCGAGCGATGCCTGCACCCACTTTTCTTCGTCCGCAGGCTCGGGTGCGCGCAGGGGCATATCCTCCCCGGGCTCGGCCAGTGCAGCGTACTTCTGGCCGCTGATCTCGCTCAGCTGATCGCCCGCATTCGCCAAGGTTCGCTTGGCGGCGATAACGGTCGCAGCGGCCGTGTCACGCGCGGATCGCGCCTCCTGTACGTCCGTGACCGCGACGAGCCCCGCGGTGTAGCGCTGTTCGGCCTGATCGAGCTGGCGCGCAATCGACTCGAGGGCTGCCTGGTTCGCCGCAAGCGTGTCCTGTGCCGTCAGAACGTTGAAGTAGGCCTGTGCCACGCGCAGAATGAGGCTCTGCCGCGCTGCCTGGTAGGTCGCTTCGGCCTGAGCCACCTGCGCATCCGCCTGCTTGAGCGTCGCCCAGTTCGCCCACGAAAAGAGGTTCTGGCGCAGGTTCAGACTCCACGTTTTCGCCGTCGAGTTAAGCCCGTAGGTTTCCGGGATCGGAATGAACGTGTTGTTCACCGGATCGTAGTTGACCGTACCCTGGGTGCCGTTCTGCTTGTCCTGCTGGCGCGATGCACTGCCCGAGAGTTGCGGCAGCAAGGCCGCCCAGGCTTGCGGACGAGCCTCCCGGGAGGCGAGCCGGTTGGCGTTGGCCTGCCGGATCTGTGGATCGCTCTGCAGCGCATCCGCGTAGACCCCGGCCAGGTCCCTGGCCGCCGTGGCATTCACACACGTCAGGTAGACCAACAAGGCGACCGCGCGCTTCATGCAATTGCCAATGGAATCAAAGGTATTGCAGTGCGCTGGCAGCCTTCAAAAGCTGAAGGCTTCAGGCCGCCGGGCGTTCACGAGAGGATCGATGACGGTCTCGAACAGGCTCGCCGTGGTCCAGCTGTTCTGCCCAACGCGGCGGATCAACCGGGCCGACATGATCGGCGGCTCACCGACCACCACGAACAGCCGTCCACCGATGTCGAGCTGACGCTGAAAACGCTCGTCTTCGACCGGCAAGGAGCCCGTCACGGCGATTGCGCCGTAGCGCGTCTGACTCTCGAGGCTCATGGCATCGGCGGTCACGACGCGTACGTTGCCGATGCTCAGGGAGGCAAGGTTGGCGGCACTCAGAGCTGCGAGCTCCGGGTGGATCTCGATGGACTCGACGTAGGCGCTGACACTGGCCATACAGGCGGTCAGGAACCCGGAGCCGGAGCCGATCTCGAGCACCCGCTCGCTGCCTTCGAGCTCAAGTGCCTGCAATACGCGTCCCGCAACACTCGGACGCAACATGTGTTGGGCCTGCGGCAGCGGAACTTCGAGGTCCGCAAACGCAAGATAGCGATGCTGCGGCGGCACGAAATGCTCGCGCGGCACCTTGCGAAACACCGCGAGCACCCGCTCGTCGAGCACGTCCCAGGCGCGCACCTGCTGCTCGATCATCTGTTCACGGGAGTAGGTGTTCAGCATCGTCGGGCTACCTTCAATTGCGGCACAGGCGCCTGCGGCGCTTGGCGGCTCAAGGGGGCAAAAGGCGCAAGCCTTGCCCGCATGATTGGACTTATTGCTTGACCAGTGTCGGCGCGCACGAAGTTAAGGGTTTTCCCGGACGCTGCCAAGCAGTGTTGCGACGAGATATGGTGAAATACGGCCGGGGCGATGGCAGGCCTGCGATATGCTTCGCTTGTCCGCATCCCCGGCACGACAAGACGAATGAGAGTGGTCGGTGGGAGGCGCCCTTCCGGTTGATTGCTGAAAGCAGTCCATGGGCTCTTTCAGCGCGCGGACGCGAGGCGCGACTTTCGTCCGCTAGCGAGGCATTGAGATCGTGCAGATGTCCATCCTCGGGCTTTTATGTCTCTTGTTTGCGCTCGTTGCAATCCTGCTGCTCGTGCTCTACTTGCTACAGCGACGCGAACTGCGAGGTGTCGAGCAACTATCGCAGCAGTTGCAGCGGATCGCGATCGGCGGCCGGCTCGAAGGTCGCGTCGCGCTCGCGAGTGACCAACCCGAGATCGCAGCGCTCAGCACCGCGGTCAATCATCTGCTCACCCGCGTTGCCGCCGGCGCGGAGCGGGACGGCTCCCGCGCAACCCCCAAGCTATTCGCCGAGCTCGGCGACCGCATTCACGAGGCGGTCGTCGTGCACCGCGAAGTCATCCTGTATGCCAACCGGCAGTTCGCATCGCTGGTGGGCGTCGACCGGGTCGAGCTGGTCGGGCGGCGACTCGGTGATCTGGTTCCACCCGAATACGCCGAGCTGGTGAATGAGAACATCCGGCGCCGCTTCGCCGGCGAGCCGGCGGCGGAACGGTACGAGATCGACATGGTTGGTCTGCAGGGACAGTTGAGCCGCCTGGAGATCACCTCCGCTCTCGTCGACTACGAAGGCAGCGCTGCCCTGCTCATCACGGGGGTCGAGATCATTCCCACGCAAACGGTGCCCGCCCTGCGTCTGCCGGCGGAGGCCGCAGCTCCAGCGGGTGCATCCGTTCACCGGCTGGCACTCGATTCGCTGGCCGAGGCGATCATCGCCACCGACGCGGCCGGTCACATCAACTACATGAATCCGGCTGCGGAGCGCGTGACCGGCAGCAGCGCCGAGCAGTCCCTCGGCAAGACGCTGGAGGACATCGTCGGCTTCGTCGACGAGACGGATCGGCGGCTGCTGTCCGATCCGGTGCGACAGGCCCTGACGAGCGGCGCGCCGGTCAATCTCAGCCGCCGGGCGCTGCTGCTGTCGCGCTCGAACGGCACGGAGCGCTCGATCGAGCTGTCCGCCTCGCCGATCCGCAGCGAGGCGAAGGAGCTGGTCGGCGCCGCCGTGCTGCTGCACGACGTGACCGAGCTGCGGGGCCTGGCGCGGCAGATGTCCTATCAGGCCACGCACGATGCGCTCACGGGATTGGTGAACCGGCGCGAATTTGAGGGACGCCTCGAGGAGGCCATCGAGAGTGGCCATCGCGGCGACGGTCAGCACGTGTTGTGTTATCTCGACCTGGACCGCTTCAAGGTCGTCAACGACACGAGCGGCCACCTGGCAGGCGACAGCATGCTGCGCGAGGTCGCGAAGGTGCTGCGCGATGCGGTGCGCGACAGCGACACCGTCGCCCGGCTCGGCGGCGACGAGTTCGGCGTGCTGCTCATCGGCTGCCCGCTGGAGAAGGCGCGGCAGATCGCTGATGACGTGTGCCGGGCCGTCGGCGACTACCGCTTCGTGTGGAAGGATCGGATATTCAACATCGGGGTCTCGGTCGGCCTCATCGAGATCTCCCGCGAGAGCGGCACGCTCGAGGAGCTGTTCGCCGCAGCGGATTCCGCCTGTTACGTGGCGAAGAAGCAGGGATCGGGTCGCGTCGCCGTCTACTCCGCGCGCGATGAGGCTCTCGCTCGGCATACCGGCGAGATCCAATGGCTGCAGAAGCTGCAGAGCGCCCTCAAGGAGAGCCGCTTCCAGCTGTACCACCAGCCGATCGTGGCGGCATGCGGGCACGATGGCACCGGGCCGGCGATGGAGGTGCTGGTGCGGCTGCGCGATGACACCGGGCATGAGGTGCTGCCGGGTGAATTCATTCGCGCCGCCGAACGTTATCGCCTCATGAGCCTCGTCGACCGCTGGGTCGTGCAGACGACGCTTGCCGCCCTTGCGCGCGGCGCGATCCCGATCCCGGCCCACCGCAGTGTGGCCATCAACATCTCCGGCCAGACCCTCGCGGATACCCAGTTTCTGGAATTCGTCGTCGAATGTCTCGACAGCACGGGAGTGACCCCGTCCCAGGTATGCTTCGAGATCACCGAAACCGCCGCCGTCGCCAATCTCGACCACGCCAAACGTTTCGTCGGCGTGCTGCACGGCATGGGCTGTCAGTTCGCGCTGGATGATTTCGGCTCCGGCGTCGGCTCGTTCTCGAATCTGAAGAATCTGCCGATGGACTACCTGAAGATCGATGGCTCCTTCATGCGCAACCTCGCGCACGACTCGGTCAATCAGGCGATGGTGACGGCCATGATCAAGCTCGCGCGCACGCTGAATTTCAAAGTGATCGCCGAGCAGGTCGAAGACGAGGCCGCCCTCGAAACGGTGCGCCGGATGGGCGTGGATTACGTGCAGGGATTTGCGGTCGGGCGGCCGCAGTTGCTGACCCTCGCGGCCTAGTCTGGCTGCAGGTCACGCGCTCTCGCCGCCCACCAGCGTCAGGACTCGTCTGTTTGGGCGGCCGGACCGGCAGCGAACACGAGAGAGGCGCCATTCATGCAGTAGCGCAGTCCGGTGGGCCGCGGGCCATCCGGGAACACGTGCCCCAGGTGCCCACCGCAGCGTGAACAGTGCACCTCGGTACGCTGCATGCCCACCGTGCGGTCCTCGCTGGTGGCAACGGCTCCCGGCACGGGCTGGTAGAAGCTCGGCCAGCCGCTGCCGCTTTCGTATTTGGCGCTCGCATCGAACAGCTCCTGGCCGCAGCCAGCGCAACGGAACGATCCCGGTCTGTGTTCGACGTTCAGCGGACTGGTCCCTGCAGCCTCGGTGCCATGGCGGCGCAGCACCCGATATTGTTCAGATGTCAACTCACGCTGCCACTGCGCCTGTGACTTCTCGATGGGAAAGCGATTGTTCGAGGTCATGATCTGCTCCATAAGCGCCGCACCCCGGCGCGCCGCATTGGCGGAAGGGTGGGGCGTCTCCGATGCCAATTCAACTCCCGGTGCCTGCGGATGGCGCACTTTGTTGCCCGCGCGCCACGCCAGAGCGCCAAAACGTGCGGCGCCGCAGGGTGCACCGCGTCCCCGGACATGGTAAGAAGGGCGCGGCCTCCCCAGACCAGAATGAATAAGGGACGCGCCGATATGCAGCTTTCTCGTTTGTGGCGTGAGCATTTGGCAGCGGGATGTCCCACCGAGCTCGCCGGGGTCGAGATTGCCGGGTGCGATGCCCGGGAACTGGATGCCGAAATCACCTCCTGCGCAAGCGCGATGATCTGCCGCTCGATGCCAGTCGATAACCGCATGCAGCGGCGGCTCAACGAAATCCGGGCCGCGCTCTGCGACAAGCAGGCCGCAGCGGATGAACCGGTGGCCGCCTATTGCGCGCGCCTCAATGAGCTGGTCGGCGCGGTGCTGGTCGCCTCCAGCGGGCCGGATTCGCTGTTTGGCGACAGCGCTGCTTCCGAATGAACCTGCGCCTGGCCGGCGCGCTCGCCAGCTGCTCGCTGCGGGCGCACAATTCTTGCTGGAATCCGCCCCGGCTGCTGTTCCGGGGAAGAGGACTCGAATAATGGAAGACATGCCGCATGCCGAGTTTCCGCTGAAAGTGCTGGTGGTGGACGACCAGGCCGACTCGGCGGATGCAGTGGCCTTCATGCTGTCGCTGATGGGCCATGACGTGCATACGGCATACGGGCCGCGTGAGGCGCTGGATCTGTTTCGTGAGATCCAGCCCGCGGTGGTGTTCATGGACATCAGCATGCCCGAGCTCAGCGGACTCGAGGCGGCGGCGCGCATCCGCTCGATGCCGGAGGGCACATCCACCACGATCATCGCCCTTACCGGACTGGGTCATGAGCAGGACCGCCGGCGCTCGCATGAGGCCAGCATCGATCATCACCTCGTCAAGCCGGCATCCCCGGCCGTGCTGCACCGACTGCTCAGCTCGATCCATCCCGCCTGAAAGCCAGCCTGCCTGCCCGCGCGCACGGGCCTACAGGAGCGTGACCAGGAGCAGCGCCACGATGTTGATGATCTTGATCAGCGGATTGATTGCCGGACCTGCCGTGTCCTTGTAAGGGTCGCCGACGGTATCGCCGGTTACGGCGGCCTTGTGGGCATCCGATCCCTTGCCGCCGAAGTTGCCCTCTTCGATATATTTCTTGGCATTGTCCCAGGCGCCCCCACCGGTGGTCATGGAGATGGCGACGAACAGCCCGGTGACGATCGTCCCGATGAGAAGACCGCCCAGGGCCTTGATGCCCGCACCTGCCCCCATCATGGCGTTCATCGCGTATACCAGCACGATCGGCACGAGGATGGGCAGCAGGGACGGAATGATCATCTCGCGGATGGCCGCCCGGGTCAGCAGGTCGACTGCCCTGGAGTAATCCGGTTTGGCGGTGCCTGCCATGATCCCGCTGATCTCGCGGAACTGACGGCGAACCTCGTTCACGACAGCCCCGGCGGCACGGCCCACCGCCTCCATCGCCATCGCGGCGAACAGATACGGCACGAGTCCGCCGATGAACAGGCCAATGATCACGGCCGGATCGGATAGCGAAAATTCGACGAGTTTGCCGGCCGCCGCGAGATTGTGCGTGTAGTCGGCAAACAACACGAGGGCGGCCAGTCCCGCCGAGCCGATCGCGTAGCCCTTCGTGACCGCCTTGGTCGTATTGCCGACGGCATCCAGCGGATCGGTGATGTCGCGAATGGCCTTCGGCAGTCCGGCCATCTCGGCAATGCCACCGGCGTTGTCGGTGATGGGTCCGTAGGCGTCCAGAGCGACGATCATGCCGGTCATCGACAGCATGGCGGTGGCGGCGATGGCAATGCCGTACAGACCGATGCCATGTGTCTGCCCCAGCTCGAACGATGCCCAGATCGCCAGGCACACCGCAATCACCGGCAGCGCCGTCGCCTTCATCGATACGCCGAGTCCGGCGATGATGTTGGTCGCGTGCCCGGTCTGCGATGCACTCGCCACACGGCGTACGGGACCATATTCCGTCGCCGTGTAGTACTCGGTGATCATGATCAGCGCCGCGGTCAGTCCCAGGCCGACCAGGGTGCAACCGAACAGCGCGCCCGCCTGGTCGGGCATCAGTGCCCGGGTGATGAAATAGAAGGCGATGGCCGAGACGATTCCGGAAACGATGACGCCCTTGTATAGGGCGTTCATGATCTTGCCGCCGGATCTTGCCGACACGAAGAATGTACCGATGATCGAGGAGACGATCGAGGCGGCCCCCAGCACCAGCGGAAAGATCACCGCATTCGTGACGGCCAGCGCACCCTGATTTGCGAACAGCAACCCGCCCAGCAGCATCGTGGCGACGATCGTCACCGCGTAGGTTTCGAACAGGTCCGCCGCCATGCCGGCACAGTCGCCGACATTGTCGCCGACGTTGTCGGCGATGACCGCCGGATTGCGCGGGTCATCCTCGGGAATTCCCGCCTCCACCTTGCCGACGAGGTCGGCGCCGACATCGGCACCCTTGGTGAAGATGCCGCCGCCGAGACGCGCGAAGATGGAGATCAGCGAGCCGCCGAATGCAAGCCCGACCAGCGCGTGCAGCGCGCGATCATCGCCGATCGAGGGCCGCAGCAGGGCGTAGTAACCCGCCACGCCGATCATCCCCAAGCCAACCACCAGCATGCCGGTGATTGCTCCGCCCCTGAATGCCACCGACAGGGCGGCGTTGAGTCCGCGCGTCGCCGCTTCCGCGGTGCGCACGTTCGCCCGGACGGAAATGTTCATACCGATGTAACCGGTGAGTCCGGACAGGAACGCGCCGACTGCAAAACCGCCGGCGGTGGGCCAGCCGATCTCCACCCCCAGGGCGATGAAGAGAACGATGCCGACGATGAAGATGGTGCTGTACTGGCGGTTGAGGTACGCCTTGGCGCCCGCCTGAATCGCTGCCGCGATCTCCTGCATGCGGGCGTTGCCTGCGGGCAGGCGCAGGATCGACATCACCGAGAACACGCCGTACACAACGGCAAGTACGCCAGCCGCGATTGCAAGCCAGAGCCACTGAGCGGCATCCATCAGGTTCTCCCCTATCGAGTTTTAATTGCCAGGCGATGGTGGATGGGACGCGCAGGCGTCACCCGACGCCAAAAATGGCCGCGCACTATATCACGCGGTCGTGCCCCCGATCAGGGCCGGACCAGCGCCTCAGGATCGGGGCACGGCGTCGGCGGCTCGTCCGCACAGCGCTTCAGAGCTTGAATTGCGTCCTGAGCTTGCGCCGCACCGTCGCGCCTTTGATGCGGACATAATCGGGCAGTCCCTGTTTGTACGGCGGGTAGGCTTCACCCCCGATGAGTGGCTGCAGGTAACGCCGGCACGCGGCGGTGATCCCGAACCCGTCGGCGGTGATGAATTCGCGCGGGAGCTTCTTTTCCTTGTTAGCGACCTCCCCGAGAGGCACGTGGCCGATGACCCACCGGTATGGGCTCGAGCTCTTGCGCACGATCACGGGCATGACCGCATTCACGCCTTTCACCGCAAGATCGACGGCCGCCTTGCCCACCGCGTAGGCCTGGTCCACGTCGACACGAGAGGCGATGTGGCGCGCCGCGCGCTGCAGATAATCGGCGACGGCCCAATGGAATTTGTAGCCATGTGCCTCGCGCACCATGTTGGCGACGACGGGAGCCACACCGCCGAGTTGTGTGTGGCCGAAGGCATCCTGCGTGCCTGCATCGGCCAGGAATCGGCCATCGGCGCTGGCCGCCCCTTCGGACACGACGACGACGCAGTAGCCGTAATCGGTCACGCACTGCTGCACCTTCGCAAGAAACCGCGCCTGTTCGAAGGCAATTTCCGGAAAGAGGATCACGTGCGGCGGTTCCGCTGCTTGCCGGCCGGCAAGCCCGCCGGCGGCGGCGATCCAGCCGGCGTGGCGGCCCATGACTTCCAGTACGAACACCTTGGTGGACGTGCGTGCCATCGAGGCGACATCGAGACCGGCCTCGCGCGTCGCGACGGCAACGTACTTGGCCACCGAGCCGAATCCGGGGCAGCAGTCGGTGTGCGGCAGATCGTTATCGACCGTCTTGGGCACACCGACGCAGGTAATGGGGTAGCCGAGAGAGGCACCGATCTGCGACACCTTCAAAGCGGTGTCCATTGAATCGTTGCCGCCGTTGTAGAAAAAATAGCCGATATCGTGCGCCTTGAAGACTTCGATCAGCCGCGCATATTCGGCGCGATTGTCCGTAAGTCCCTTGAGCTTGAAGCGTGCCGAGCCGAACGCTCCGGCTGGGGTGTAGCGCAACCCGCGAATCGTCGCAGGCGACTCCCGGTAGACATCGATCAGATCCTCGGTGAGTGCGCCGATGATGCCGTCGCGCCCGGCGTACAGGCGGCGGATGTGCTTCGAGTGCTTGCGGGCCGTCTCGATGACGCCGCAGGCGGAGGCATTGATGACGGCCGATACGCCCCCGGACTGGGCGTAGAACGCGTTTCGGGGTGCGGATTTTTTCATGATGTTGGCAGTGTGGCGGCGGCTACTGGGGGCAAGGATAACGTACGCTGGCGTGGTTGCGCCGATCGTCGCCGGCCGCCGTTTGACCTCGCGGAACGCGGCCGGTAACGTTGCGGCCCTGCTGCGCCCTCGGCCGCTTGACTTTAGGACAACATGCGCATCGTTCTGTTGGGAGCGCCCGGATCGGGCAAGGGAACTCAATCGCAGCGCCTCGTGGCGCGTCACGGCATTCCCCAGATCTCGACGGGAGATCTGCTGCGCGCCGCTGTCGCACGGGGCAGCCCCCTGGGGCTGCAGGCGAAGCAGGCCATGGACGCCGGGCGGCTGGTGGAGGACGAGATCGTGCTCGGCATGATCCGGGAGCGGCTTGCCGCGCCCGACAGCCACCGCGGCTTCATTCTGGATGGCTTTCCGCGCAATCTGACACAGGCTCAGGCGCTCGAGAAACTGCTGAACGAGCTCGGACGGCCGCTTGATCGGGTCGTGCAGATGGACGTCAGGCTGCAGGAACTGCTGCGGCGTATTTCGGGACGTCGCACGTGCGCGGATTGCGGCCGCGTATTCAATCGCTTCGATGCCAACGCAGCGCAGTCCGAGAGCGAGCCCTGTCCCCGAACCGGGGCGCCGCACCGCCTGTTCCAGCGTCCGGACGACAACGAAGAGACGGTCGCGCAGCGGCTGCGGGTCTATGAGGAAAAGACCAAGCCTCTGGTCGAGTTCTATCGCGGCAAGGGCCTGCTGCGGACGATCCCGGCAGAAGGGGACGTGGATGAGATCACGGCCCGGCTGGAGTCGGCATTGCGCGGCATTGCAGCCGCGCGCACGTCAGGCGCTCGCAAGAAATCGCCCATCCGCAGAAGATCAAAGCCTGCGAGAGGCAAGGAGCCTGCACGAGGCAAGACCAGCGCTGCAGCTGCGCCACGACCTGCAAAGGCCAATCCGCGACGCACGCAAAAGGCATCCGCGCACGCCAAGGTAGCCGCGAAACTCGCGGCGCCGGCGAAGCCCCCGCGCAAGACAACGGCAGGAGCCAAGCGCGGCGGGCGCACCACTCCCGTGCGGGGACGCGCGGTGCGGCGCAATCAGTCGTGAAGCGGCAGATCCGGATCCGACAGGTCGAGCTCGAGCGCGTCGATCGGTGCGGCCGTCGGCGAGGTGGACGCTGAATCTGCGATGCGTGGGGCAACGCGCGGCAACACGACGGTAAACGTCGACCCCTGGTTCGATCCGCCGCTGCTGGCCGTCACGGTGCCGCCATGCAGCTCGACCAGCCGTTTGGCAAGCGCCAGACCCAATCCGAGTCCCGCATGGCGCTGATCGGCGGCATCAGAGCGCCAGAAGCGATCGAACACGAACGGCAGCATCTCACTTGCGATGCCCGCACCGGTGTCCGTCACGGCGATCTCGCAGTGGCTGCCATCGCACTTGACCGAGACGAGAGCGACGCCACCGCGCGGCGTGAACTTGATGGCATTGCTCAGCAGATGCCAGGTCACCTGTTGGAGCCGATGCGGGTCACCGAATACCAGGCAGTCGGGCTTGTCGAAGTCCTTACGAACCTGCACCCCCTTGTCGCCTGCTGCGGGCTGCAGGATGTCGATCGCTGCCTCGACGATCTCGCACATGTCGGTCTCTTCCGGATCGACGCGGATCTTGCCACTGGTGATCGCACTCAGATCAAGCAGGTCGTCGACCAGGTTGGCAAGGAGGCGCGCGTTGCGGGCAATCGTCTGTCCGCCGGACTGGATCTCCGCGGCATCCAGTCGACCGAGCTCCATCAGCCGCGACCAGCCGAGGATGGAATTGAGCGGCGCGCGCAGCTCGTGGCCGAGCGCTTCCAGAAACTCGTCCTTGAGCCTTCCTGCGCGCTCGATCTCGCTGCGCGCTGCGCGCTCGTGCTCGAGCAGCGCCTGAAGCTCGTGGCTGGACTCATTCATGCAGAGGGTTACCGATCGTTGCGGCCCGACGCCGTGCGCCCACTTTATCATCCATTCGCTCATAGCGCGGCCAGCAAACGCTCGCCGACGATCTCGCGGCGCCAGCCCCGCAGGATGCCGAGGTCGCGCCTTCCGCCGGCGAGCTCCTCCAGGTCGCGGCGGGTGACCAACACCTCGGGGCTCAGTCCGAGCTCTGCTGCGATTGCCTGACTGAGCGTGCCAAGCTTCCTGACGAGCGCATTCTTCGCAGGATCCGCTGCCAGCCGCGTGTTGACTGGCGGTGGCGGATCGGGAACCTGCGCGGCGCGAATGCACTCGAGCAGCTCCGCGCCACAATGGCGCAGAACACCTGCCGGCATGTCCTCGATCGCCGCGAGCGCTTCGGCGGAGCGCGGCACCCGCAGCACGATCTCGCGCAACACGGCATCCTCGAGAATCCAGCCGCGCGGCCGGTTGCGTTCGGCCGCGCGCCGCTCGCGCCAAGCCGCCAGTTCCCGGGCAAGCCGTTCGCGCCCGGCATCGAGCGATCGCAGTCCCTTCATGCGCAGCCAGGCATCCTCGGGCCGTGTGACCAGGTGCCGCATATCCGCGAGCTCCTGCAGCTCCTCCTCGAGCCACGCGAGTCGTCCGCTGCGCTCCAGCTGTTCCTCGAGCCGGGCTTTGAGCGGCAGCAGATAGCGGACATCGTCGAGCGCGTAATCGATCTGTTCGACCGAAAGTGGCCGCCGGGACCAGTCGGTCCGGGTGTGAGATTTGGTGAGCTCACGGCCTAGCAGTCGCCGGACGAGCTCACCGTAGCCAACCTGCGCGGGTAGGCCGATCAGCGCGGCGGCAATCTGCGTATCGAACACGGGACGCACCTGACCTGCGATCGGGAACAGCACCTCCAGATCCTGCCGCGATGCGTGCAGTACCTTCACGATGCCCGGCGCAGTGAGCAGCGGTACGAGTGGGGCAAGCCCGCTGACGGCGAGAGGATCAACACACGCCGCCTCGGCGGCAGAGGAGAGCTGAATGAGGCACAGCTGCGCGCGATAGGTTCGCTCCCGCAGAAATTCCGTATCGAGACCGATGCCGGGTTCGGTCTTGAGTCTTGCGGCAAGTGCATTGAGCGCGGCGGGCGTGGCGATGGGCTGCAACGGCTTCCTTCATGATCTGTACAATCGGCCTATGCTCATTATGCGAGCGGCCAGCCGGTATCGAAAGTCATGAAGGACCTCATCCGGCTCTACGTGCAGATTGCACTGCTGCGACGAGGTCCACAGGACGTGCCGGCATCCGCGCTGCTGCTCGCCGTCACGATCGCCGGCTACTTCGTCGTGAATCTGCTCGTCAGCAGCATCCTGCCGCCGTTTCCGGGGCCGTGGCTCGCGCACCTGGGGATCGATGTGGTGTTCATGTTCGTCTGGTACGCATTGCTGCTGAAACTGCTGCGCCGGCCCGAGCGGTTCATCCAGACGACGACCGCGGTTTACGGGTTTCAGGCCGTGCTGTCGCCGCTGTTGGTCGCATCGGTGTGGTTGACGCGGCGATTTCCGCAGGACTCGCCCTGGCAATTTCCGGTCACACTGCTGAGCCTCGTGCTACTCATCTGGATCATCGCCGCCAACAGTCACATCGTGAAGGCGGCGCTGGAATGGTCGATGGCACCCAGCGTGGCGCTCGTCATTCTGCAGACTCTGGCCGGTAACCTGCTGGTGCTGGCGCTATTCCCCGTTACCACCTAGACAACGCAGGCATGCACGTACATATCCTGGGAATCTGCGGCACTTTCATGGGCGGGATAGCCGCCATCGCCCGGGAAGCGGGCCATCGGGTCACTGGGTCGGATCAGAACGTCTACCCGCCCATGAGCACTCAGCTCGAGGCCCTCGGCGTCGAGGTGTTGCAGGGCTTTGCTGCCGCGCAGCTCGAGCCGGCCCCGGATGTGGTCGTCGTCGGTAACGTGATGACCCGCGGGCAACCGGTCATCGAGGCCCTGCTCGAGAGTGCAATTCCTTTCGTTTCCGGACCGCAATGGCTTTCCGCAGAGGTACTGAGCGATCGCTGGGTGCTGGCCGTCGCGGGCACGCACGGCAAGACCACCACTTCCTCGCTGCTGGCGTGGATCCTCGAGCATGCAGGTCTTGCGCCCGGGTTTCTGATCGGCGGCGTTCCGGCCAACTTCGGCTTGAGCGCGCGGCTGGGGAAGTCGCCGTTTTTCGTGATCGAAGCCGATGAATACGACACCGCATTCTTCGACAAGCGTGCAAAATTCGTACACTACCGCCCGCGTACACTGATCCTGAACAACCTCGAATACGATCACGCCGACATCTACCCGGACGTCGATTCGATCCAGCGGCAATTTCACCATCTGGTGCGTATCGTGCCCGGCACCGGCCGCATCATCTGGAACGCCGCCGATACGCACCTGAAGCAGACTCTGGCGATGGGTTGCTGGACACCACTCGAGGGCTTTGCCGCTTCCGCAGCCGACGCCGCGGTGATGTGGACCGCGCAGCCAACCGGCGGGGTCGAGGATTTCTCCGCGTTCGAGGTACTCGAGAACGCGGTACCCCGTGGCGTGGTGCGCTGGCCCCTCATCGGCGCACACAACATGGAAAATGCCCTGGCGGCGATTGCGGCGGCACGCCATGCGGGTGTCGCCGTCGGGCGCGCGGTGCAGGCGCTGGAAGCCTTCGAGGGAATCGCGCGGCGCATGCAGCTGCGCGGCGAGGTCAACGGGGTGCGTGTCTACGATGACTTCGCCCATCATCCGACTGCGATCGCGACGACACTCGATGGACTGCGACGGCGGGTGGGCACGGCCCGGATCATCGCCGTACTGGAGCCGCGTTCGAACACGATGCGCCTGGGAGTTCATCGGCACACACTGGCACCCTCACTGTCCGGGGCTGACCAAGTCTGGCTGTACACCCCGCCGGAGCTGGACTGGGACGCGGCAGCGGTGCTCGCCTCGCTCGGGCGGCGCGGACATGCGAGCGGCGACATCGGCCAGCTCGCCCGCGAGCTGGCCCGGTCGGTGCGCCCTGGCGATCACGTGTTGATCATGAGTAACGGGGGATTTGGCGGACTGCATGCAAAGCTGCTCGCAGAGCTCTCATGCATGGGATAGCCTGCCGAACGGGAGCGGCCCATTGGGGCCTGAATGCCTGCGATGTCGCGCACTGCTCAGCCAAGCACCGCCAGTGGCCTCGGGGAAGCGATGCCGTTGTTTCCACTGAGTGCGGTGCTGTTTCCCGGCGGTCCGCTGCCATTGCGGATATTCGAGCCGCGCTATGTCGATATGGTGCGGCACTGCATGCGCCACCAGTCCGGCTTCGGAGTGGTCCTGATCCGCAGCGGCTCCGAAGTGGGTGCGCAGCGCGCCGAGGCGCTCTGCGAGGTCGGCACCACGGCCCGAATCGTCGACTTCGATCCGCTCCCGGATGGGCTGCTCGGCATCAGCTGTCTTGGCGAGCGCCGCTTCACGCTGGGCCGGCACTGGCAGGAGGATGACGGTCTGCACGTGGGAGATCTCAAGTTCGCGCAGCCGGAGGCCAGAATCGAGCTGCCGGGGGAATTTCAACATCTGGGAGCGCTGCTGCGCAAAGTGCTGCCCGAGCTCGGCGGGCTGTATGCCCGTGTGCCGGTGAATTTCGCGGACGCCAGCTGGGTCGGCTGCCGCCTCGCGGAGATCCTGCCTCTGAGCCTGTCCGAGAAACAGCATTGCCTGGAGCTTGATGACCCGATCGCGCGCCTGTCCCGGCTGAATCCCTGGATCCGGCGCGGCTCGCCGTGAGCGCCGTGGATCGGCGCAGTTTCCTCGGGCTTGCGGCTGGCACACTGGCCGAATCGGCACTGGCAAAAACCCCGCTGCGGCCCCCCGCGGCCGCGGAGCAATGGCATGACCTCCTGATCGTCAATGCGCTCGGGGACCTCGAGAATCCCAACCCGCGTCCAGGCGATGACACGCAGGCACAGGCCTCGCTGTCCGATCCCTTCGATACACGTGTGTTGCACGATGCACAGGCGTCCGGACTGACCGCCGTGAATGTCACAGTCGGCTACGTCGCCGGCGACAACCAACCTTTCGAGACCACCGTTCGTGACATCGCATTGCTCGATGCCCGGGTGCGGGCGCACCCACGGCAGCTGCTGAAGGTCCTGAGCGCTGCGGACATCGTCGAAGCCAGGCGTGAGCACCGCATCGGTATCATCTATGGTTTTCAGAACGCGGCCATGGTCGGCCAGGACGCTACGCGAATCGATCTGTTCGCCAATCTCGGCGTGCGGGTCATCCAGCTCACCTACAACCCGGCCAACCAGATCGGCGACGGCTCGGTCGCACCCGGCAACCGCGGTCTGACCGCCTTCGGTCGCCAGGTCGTCGAGCGGCTCAATGTCAACCGTGTCATGGTCGATTTGTCGCACAGCGGCGAGCGCACCTGCCTCGATGCGGCGCAGCTGTCGCGTCAGCCGGTCTCGATCAATCACACCGGCTGTCGTGCGCTGGTGGATCTTCCCCGTAACAAGACCGACGCGGAGCTGCGGCTCGTCGCCTCCAGGGGAGGGTTCATCGGAATCTATTTCATGCCCTTCGTCAGCCGCAGCGGGCATGCCACGGCCGCGGATGTCGTGGCGCACATCGAGCATGCGGTCGAGGTCTGCGGCGAGGATCACGTTGGGATCGGAACCGACGGCACGGTGACGCCGATCGACGATCTGACGGCCTACAGGGGGCGTCTGGAGAAGGAGATCGCCGCGCGCCGCGCCGCCGGTATCAGCGCCGCAGGCGAACGGCCCGACACGTTGCCGTTCGTCATCGATCTGCGCGGCGTCGATCAGTTCTACGATCTGGCGAGCCGCTTGCAGCGCCGCGGCTATACGAGCTCCCGCATCGAGAAAATCCTCGGGCGCAACTACCTGCGATTTGCGACGCAGGTATGGGGCGCGTAGCTTCAGGTGCGCGAACGGATTGCGTAGAAACGGTTCAGGGCCAGCCCTAACACGACCGTCCACGCGAGTACGAGCCAGCCGACGAAACCATCGAAGTCACTGAGCAGAAAGCCAAGAGGTTGAGCGCGTACGGGCCGCGTGAGCTCATGGGCCACGAGCATGACCCATACCCAGCCGGCATGCAGCCCCAGGCAGGCAGCGATGTTGCCCGTCACGGCGCGAATGCGCGCCAGCACGATGCCGACGACAAAGAGGCAAAGGAACGCATCCGCGATCGTCAGCGGATGCGCAAACAGGTGCAGCGTGCCGGCCAGCAACGCGATTCCACTGGAAGGGTGCACCTGATCGGCCGGCATGTGGTAGCTCGCGAAAAAGTGCGTCGCCGAATAGATCAGGGCGGTGAGCAGGACGGCGGCGCGTACCCCCGACTCACGCTCGATGGCGGTGAACATCGCGCCACGCAGGAAGGTCTCTTCGATGAAGGCGACCGCGAGCCCGCTGAGCAGCTTCGCGGCGACCAACCGCGTGATTGCCGCCGGGTCCGCCGCCACCCGATCGCTCCAGCTCAACAAGCCGAGCACGCTCATCAAGCCGACCACCGCCAGCATCGTCACAACACCGATGGCGAGGGCGAGCAGCAGCTCGCGCACGAACTGCCGCCGCGCAAGTCCATACCCGAGGCTGCCTCTGTCGGCCAGCCGCGCCCGCCGCGCCACAAGCACGAAGCCGATAAGCAGGGCCAGCATGCCGATGCGCTCGCCGATGCGGTGAAACGGAAAACTGAAGTACGGGTGTAATACAAGCCATGCCGGGTAGCTGAACACGGCGATGGACGCCAGGGCGAGCAGCATCAGCGCGAGAAACAATCCGAAGGCGCGCATCAGCGGCGTGGCCCGGATGCGGTGGGGCGCGGGGGGGGTGCATATTTGCCTGAACGCGCAGGTTGCGCCGCTATCGGCACAGGGGCGTTGGCGCAAACAATGCTCATCGAGCTCATCGGGTCGTCACTCACGCAACCAGGGGACTTGCAGATGCAGCAGCAACAAGCGCGAAAGATCCTGCAGGCACTCGTTCAGGGGATCGATCCCACGACTGGCGAGGAGCTGCCCGCAGGTACGGTCCTGCAGCAGGCGGACGTACTGCGTGCACTGCTGGCCGGGGTCGCCAGTCTCGAGCAGGTCGCGGCGCGAGCCGAGCGGCGAGCCCAGCTTCCACACAACGTCGGACGGGCGTGGAGCGCGGACGAGGAACGCACACTCGGTGAAAGCTTCCGCGCTGGCGGCTCGATCGAGCAGCTCGCGGTGCAACACGCGCGCACCGTGCGCGCGATCGAGGCTCGTCTCGAGCGGCTGGGGCTGCTCACGCCCGAACAGCGCACGACCACCAACAGCTTCACCGGATCCCCAGCATCTCGCGCCACTGGCACGCGACCGCCGTAAGGCGAAATCGCAGGTCCGGATGTGCCGCGGGCCGTGCGCCGCTGCGCCAGGCGCGAATGCGATCGATGTAGGCATCGAACAGCCCGCAGCGGTCGGCGAGCAGCGCAGGGGCGGCCCGCCAGCGGGGCGAGAGGTTGCGAGCCGCGGATTCGTACGCCCTTTGAGCGAATGACACCGGCAGGATCTGCTGCGGATCATCGACGATCTCTGCCGCTGCCCCGCAGTCATGCGTCAGCACGGGCGTTCCGACTGCCTTGGATTCAGCGAACACGAGACCAAAGGTTTCCGGCAGCACGAAATTCGGAAAGAACGTGCACAGTGCCGTGCGCACTTCGCCGTGGATGCCGGACTGCGGCAACGGGCCGAGATATTCCACGCCATCGATCCGCGCGGCCGTGCGGATCTTGTAGCCAGGATTGGCCACGCGCAGCCGCAGGTCGGGCATGCGTCGGTGCAGTGCGCGAAATGCATCGAGCGCAAAGGCAAGTCCTTTGTTCGGTGATGAGAAGAAAACGAGCTTGCGCTCATCGATCGCCGAGCCATCAGGTAGCAACGCATCATCGACGGGGTTGTAGATGGTCCGTGCAGCCACCTGGTCCGCGACCCCGACCGAGCGCAGTGTCGCCTCGACCCCCCGGCGCTGCGAATTCGAGACACAGACGACCCTGACGCGCAACGCGCGCAGAAGCGCTGCATCCGCAGCCAGCCGGCGAGCGCGTTTCGAGCCCGGATTGAGCTGATCGTGCACCCACAGATAAACCTGGGCATGGGGAAACAGCGCGTGGACCGCGCCAAGTGAGCGCGAATCGCGGTTGAGGATGACGTGCTCGATGCCAGCCAACGGCCCGGGAGGAAGGTAGCACCCCTGCGGCTCGGTCCGATTGTGCTGCATGACGAATGCACCGAGCGCGTCCGCGATCCGGGTGAGGCTTGCCTCCGTGCCGCCGGTGGCCTCATCCCGCAGCGTTCGCGTGTCATAGGGATGCCGGCATGACGGATCGAAGAACAACACGGAGCTCATTGCAGCTATTCTAAGCGTTTGGCCCGAGCTGCGCGGCGAGGTGCAATGGCGAGCACACAACCCGGCCGATTGAGCGCCTGCGTTGTCACTTACAACGAAGCAGACCGCATCGAGGACTGTCTGCGCTCGGTGCGCTTCTGCGACGAGATCGTCGTGGTCGATTCCCACTCGAGCGATGCGACACGCGAAGTGGCGGCCGCTCTCGGGGCGCGGGTGATCGAGCGCGACTGGCCGGGGTACCGTTCCCAGAAGCAGTTCGCCGTGGATGTCGCCACCAGCGACTGGGTGCTCTGCCTCGATGCCGACGAGCGGGTCAGCCCCGAACTGCGCCTGCAGATCGAAGGCGTGCGCGCGGGCGGCTTCGCCGGATATGCCGGCTGGTCCATACCGCGGATCACGGATTATTTCGGCCGCTTTCTGCGCCACGGCAACGCCTACCCCGATCGGCTGGTACGGCTGTTCGATCGCCGGTGCGGCGGCTGGCGCGGAGAGGAGATTCACGAGAACACCCGCATCAGCGGGCGCACCGGCCGCTTCAGCGGGTATCTCGAGCACTACTCGTATCGCAGCCTCACCGATCATCACGAACGCATGCAGCGCTACGCGGAGCTCATGGCGCGCTCCCTGTATGCGCGCGGCAAGCGCTGCGGGCCGTTCAAAGTGCTGGTCAATCCCCAGTGGCGCTTCGTGCGCGGTTACTGGCTCAGGCTCGGCTTTCTGGATGGGTGGCGCGGCCTCGTGTTCGCCCTGGTCGAGGCGAATTACGTCCGGCGCAAATACCTGCAGCTGTACATGCTCGGCAAGCGACTGCCGCCCTGAGAGCCGGCAAGCGGCCCCGAACGGCCAGCAAGCGGCCCGAACGGCCACCAAGCGGCCCGAACGGCCAGCAAGTGGCTCCTGACGCGGCCGGCGGCCGAAGGGAAATGGCTCAGTTCAGCGCTTCGGCCTGGTAGCCGTCGCGCTGCAGCAGCTGCAGGAGCCCGCCATCGCCCACGAGGTGCAACGCGCCCACGACGACGAACGCATCCTGGTTCGATTGCAGCAACTGCTCGATCTGCGGCACCCAGCGGCGATTGCGATCGCTCACCAGGGTGCGGTACAGGGCGGGAAAGGACTTGTATTCATCGCTGAGCAAAGTGGCGAGCCGGGCGGCATCGCCATTGCGCCAGGCGGACACCACGGCCTGGGTGTCCCCGGCCACCTGGGGCATCTCGGTGACGACCATGTCGAGGAAGCGGGCCTGGTCGGAATAGGACATGCCCTGCAGCACGCCGAGCTGCTCCTCCATGGTTTCGAGGCCCTTGATGGGTTTGCCGTCGGCCTCGGCGCGATGGCTGAGCTGCTCCTCCACCCCCTGCTGCGGATCGAATCCCAGCTGCGCATACTGCAGCTCGAGCAGCTGCAGCGCGATCACCCAAGGCTCGAGCGGATCCAGGGTTTCCATTGGCACGCCGAGGCGGGCCGCTTCGGCGCTCACGCGACGGTAGCGGTCCTCGCCAATCGTGGTCCGCAGAGTGATGCCTGGCTTGAACATCCCGTGCTGCATCATCCAGCTGGCGGCCTCCAGCGGATCGACCTTGTCGATCGCAAGCTCCAGCACCAGCTGTTTGGCACCCGTGTAGGCGTGATCGAAGGCGGACGGCAGCATTGAATCGCCGGCCTTGAGCAGATGCACGGACCCCGCGAGGTAGACCGTGTTGTGCTCGCCGTGAATCGCCCAGACCGGACTGCCGGCCTGGGCGCTTACGCTACCGAGCAGACAGAGCGAGAGGAGCCAGCGGCACGTGATTCGACCCACATGACCTCCGTGAGCAGCGTACCGTCGGCTTGCAACTCGATCGTGCGATAGGCGGGGGGAAGGCGGTGGTCCACCGCAAACTCTGCGGCCTTCGGCAGAAACTGCGCACAGGTGGAGGGCGTGCCGAGCAAGCGCACGTCCCGGCGCAAACCGTCGTAGGCCTGGTGCACATGTCCCCAGACGATGCTGCGCACGTTGCGGTGGCGGTCGATCACGCGAAAGAAGTCCGGCGCATTCTCAAGTCCCACCCGATCGAGCCAGCGGCTCGCCATCGCGACGGGATGGTGATGCAGAGCGATTAGGCAGTGTCGGCCGGAGGCGCCGCCGAGGGACTCATCGAGCTGCGCAAGGGACGCCTCGCTCAGTCGGCCGCTGGCCGACCCGGCGACCGCACTGTTCAGCAGCACGATGCGCCATCGACCGAAATCGGCGCAGCCGTCCAGCCTGAAGGGTCTGCCCGCGAGCTCGCGCCGCATGACGGACGGCTCGTCGTGGTTGCCGGGAATGCACAGGATGGGAATGCCCAAGGGTTCGAACAGCGGACGGAAGTGCCGATAGCCGCGCGGATCGTCCTGCACGATATCGCCGGTGACCAGCACCAGATCGGGCGGCCACGCCGGCGAGGCCTGCGCATCGGCAAGCGCCGCCTTGAGCGCGGGCAACGTGGCGATTCCACGCAACGTCTCGGTTTCGCTGCCGTAGAGGTGCGGATCGGTAAATTGGATGAGGCGCAGTACGCTCATGATGTGCACATCGTCCGCTGGACCCTCAAGTACATGGACTTCCGGCCGGTCGGAAGGGTTCCTGGAAGGCGAGCCCGGCAGCGCCATCACAGCGTAGCAGCTCCGCATCGGCCTGCAGTGAACTGCATCAAACGCAGACGGTGCAGGCTGCGCGAACATGACGCAGTACCCCCTCGCAAAGCAGATAATGTGAAGCCACGCCATCGCCGCGCACCCCCTCTCACCGCTGCGTCACAGCCGCTGTCTGCGCGCCCCGACAACGATCAGGATGCCGCCGCTCGTGGCGGATGCCACGAGCAGCTGTGGCGTGGCTGGCACGCTGTGGCACACTCATCGCTTCCCTTCGGCGACTTCCGGCGCATCTCATGACAACACGACGCGAACTGGCGAACTGCATTCGGGCTCTTTCGATGGACGCCGTCCAGCGTGCCAACTCGGGACATCCGGGCGCGCCGATGGGGATGGCCGACATTGCCCAGGTGCTGTGGGGGGACTTCCTCAAGCACAACCCAGGCAATCCACGCTGGGCCGACCGCGATCGGTTCGTGCTGTCGAATGGCCACGCTTCCATGTTGTTGTATTCGCTGTTGTACCTCACCGGCTATCCGCTCGAGCTTGCCGAGATCGAAAACTTTCGCCAGCTGGGATCGCGCTGTGCCGGTCATCCGGAACACAACCCGGACATCGGCATCGAGACGACGACGGGACCGCTCGGCCAGGGACTGGCGACCGCGGTGGGAATGGCGCTGGCCGAGAAGATGCTCGCAGCGCAATTCAACAGGCCCGGCCTCGACATCGTGGATCATTTCACGTACGTGTTTGCCGGTGATGGCTGCCTGATGGAGGGAATCTCGCACGAGGCGTGCTCGCTTGCCGGCACCCTCGGTCTCGGCAAGCTGATCGTGTTCTACGACGACAACGGCATCTCGATCGACGGCAACGTACAGGGCTGGTTCACGGACGACACGGCCAAACGCTTCGAGGCCTATCACTGGCATGTGGTGCCCGAGGTCGACGGCTTCGATCCCGATGCCATTGCCGCGGCGATCCGCGGCGCACGCGCGCAGAGCGCACGGCCTTCACTGATCCGCTGCAAGACGATCATCGGGTATGGCGCACCCGACAAGCAGGGTACCAAGGCTGCGCACGGGGAGGCGCTCGGCAAGGACGAGGTGGCGAAGGCGCGCAAGGTGCTCAACTGGCCGTACGGGCCCTTCGTCATCCCCGAGGAGCTGCGCTCCCAGTGGGATCACCGGCGCAAGGGCGCTGCCGCCGAGTCCTCCTGGCGTGAGCTGTTCGCCCGCTACGCGGACGCGCATCCGCAGCTGGCCCGGGAATTCGAGCGGCGGATGGCGGGCGAGCTGCCCTCCTCATGGGGTGATACCGCCGCGCAGGCCCTCGCGGCGGCAGTGAAGCAGACTGCGCCCCAGGCCACACGGCAGTCATCCCAGGCGGCCCTGGAGAGCATCGCGCCCGGGCTGCCAGGGATCTTCGGCGGCTCCGCCGATCTCACGGGTTCGAACAACACGCAGTTCAAGAGCGCCCGCACGATCACCGCACAGGACATGTCGGGCGATTACCTGCACTACGGGGTGCGCGAGTTCGGCATGACGGCCGCGCTGAGCGGGATCAGCCTGCATGGTGGCTTCATCCCCTACGGCGGCACGTTCCTCGTGTTCTCCGATTACGCACGCAACGCGGTGCGCCTGGCATGTCTCATGAGCGTGCGGGTGGTGCTCGTGTACAGCCACGACTCGATCGGTCTCGGCGAGGACGGTCCGACCCACCAGCCGATTGAACATCTAACGAGTCTGCGCGCCATTCCGAACATGACTCTGTGGCGGCCGTGCGATGCGGTGGAGACGGCGGTCGCCTGGACCGCGGCCATCGAGTGCCACGGGCCCTCGGCGCTGGTGTTGACCCGCCAGGCACTGCCACCCCAGCAGCGCACCCCGAGCCAACAGGCCAGCATTCGTCGTGGCGGCTATATCCTCATGCAGACGGAGGGGACTCCGGAGGCGCTGGTGATCGCGACCGGCTCGGAGGTGGGGATCTGCGCGCAGGCGGTGAACAAGCTCAATGCCGCCGGGAGGCGTGTGCGCCTCATTTCGATGCCGTGCGTGGAGCTCTTCGATACCCAGGAGGAGGCCTACCGGGAAAGTGTCCTGCCCCGCGCCGTCCGCGCCCGCCTTGCCGTCGAGGCCGGGGCGACCCTCGGCTGGTGGAAATACGTCGGCATCGATGGCCGGGTGCTGGGGCTCGATCGCTTCGGGGCATCCGGAAAAGGCTCGGATCTGTTTCCACACTTCGGCTTCACAGCCGATAATGTCGAGCGGGAGCTGCGCGGCCTGTTGGGCGTGCAGAGCTGATCGACCGCACATCAGGAGAGAGCAAGGGCATGGCAATCAAGGTGGGCATCAACGGCTATGGCCGTATCGGGCGCAACATCCTGCGCGCGCTCTACGAGTCGAAGCGGACCGCGGAGGTGCAGATCGTGGCGCTCAATGACCTGGGGGATGCCAGGACCAATGCGCACCTCACCCGCTACGACACGGTACACGGGAAGTTCCCGGGTGAGGTGCGCGTGGATGGCGACTCGATGGTGGTCAACGGCGATCGGATCCGCGTGCTGGCCGAGCGGGATCCGGCGAAGCTGCCGTGGGGAGCACTCGCAGTGGACATCGTGCTCGAGTGCACGGGCCTGTTCGCGAGCAAGGCGAAGGCTTCCGCGCACCTGACGGATGGCGCGAAAAAGGTCATCATTTCGGCTCCCGGCGGTGAAGACGTCGATGCGACCATCGTCTACGGCGTGAATCACCAGGTGCTCAAGAGCAGCCACACCGTCATCTCGAATGCCTCCTGCACGACGAACTGCCTGGCGCCGGTTGCCAAGGTGCTGCACGAAAAAGTGGGCATCGCGGCCGGCATCATGACCACCATTCATTCGTACACCAACGATCAGGTGCTGACCGACGTGTACCACGCGGACCTGCGCCGCGCCCGCTCGGCGACGATGTCGCAGATCCCGACCAAAACCGGTGCCGCGGCGGCCGTCGGGCTGGTGCTCCCCGAGCTCAAAGGCAAGCTCGATGGCTTCGCGGTGCGCGTTCCGACGATCAACGTGTCACTCGTTGACCTGACGTTCACGGCGAAACGGGCGACCTCCGTCGAAGAGGTCAACCGCGCCCTGAAGGAGGCGGCCGACTCTTCGGGGTGGAGGGGCGTGCTGGCATACAACGATGGGCCGCTGGTGTCTGTGGACTTCAATCACGATGCGCACTCCTCGATCTTCGATGCGACGTTGACGAAGGTCGTGGACCGCAATCTCGTGAAGGTATGCGCCTGGTACGACAATGAATGGGGTTTCTCCAACCGGATGATCGATACGACGGTGGCCTGGTCCAAGGCGCCATGAAGGTTCGACGGCTGACGGACGTGGATCTGCGGGACAAGCGGGTCCTCATCCGCGAGGATCTCAACGTTCCGATCCACGACGGCGTCGTGACGAGCGATGCCCGCATCCGTGCAGCGCTGCCCACCATCCGCTATGCGTTGCAGCAGCACGCGCGGGTGTTTGTGCTGTCGCACCTCGGCCGGCCTGAAGAAGGCCGGTACGATGCATCCCTGTCACTGCAGCCCGTCGCCGCCCGGCTGTCCGAGCTGCTCGGGCAGCCGATGCCGCTGCGCCGGGACTGGCTAGAGGGTGTGGACTGCGCCCCCGGGAGCGGTGTGCTGTGCGAGAACGTGCGCTTCAACAAGGGCGAGAAGCGCGACGATGAGCAGCTGGCCCGCCGCATGGCCACTCTGTGCGACGTCTTCGTGATGGATGCATTCGGCACGGCGCACCGGGCGGAAGCCAGTACGCACGGGGTCGCGCGGTTCGCCAGGGTTGCCTGCGCCGGTCCGCTGCTCGTCGGTGAGCTCGAAGCGCTGGAAACGGCCCTGCACCAGCCCGCGCGGCCCCTGATTGCGATCGTCGCGGGCTCCAAGGTGTCCACCAAGCTGACGGTGCTCGAAGCACTGCTCGAGAAAGTGGACAAGCTGATCGTCGGCGGCGGCATCGCCAACACGTTTCTGGCGGCAGCCGGCATGCCTGTGGGTAAATCGCTGCAAGAAGCCGAGATGCTGGATGTCGCGCGGCGCCTGATGGCGAAGGCACGGGAGCGCGGCGCCGAGATCCCGTTGCCGAGCGATGCCGTGGTGGCGAAGCAGTTCGCCGCGACCGCGCATGCGGACATCCGCTCGGTTCACGACGTGCGCCCCGATGAGATGATTCTCGACATCGGCCCGGATACGGCGGATCGCTTCAGCGCGCTGCTGCGCACGGCGGGCACGATCGTGTGGAATGGCCCGGTGGGTGTATTCGAATTCGAACAGTTCGGCGAGGGCACGCGCGCCATTGCCCAGACGATCGCCCAAAGCAAGGCGTTCTCGCTGGCCGGCGGCGGTGACACGCTGGCCGCCATCGAAAAGTACGGCGTCGAGGATGGCATTTCCTACATCTCGACCGGCGGAGGCGCATTCCTGGAGTTCATCGAAGGCAAGCGGCTGCCTGCGGTGGCGGTGCTCGAGGAGCGGGCCTAAGGATTGAAATCCACATCGCAGGGCAAACCCAAATACCGGGAACGGAATCGGGATTTACACACCCATATGCTAAGACGAACGAAGATCGTGGCCACGATGGGGCCGGCGACGGATGAGATTGGCGTACTGACGGAGATGATGCGGGCCGGGCTCGATGTCGTGCGGCTGAACGCCTCCCACGGCACGGTGGATGACAGACGACGGCGCCTGGCGCTCGTGCGCGACGCCGCGAACCGAGCGGACAAGTGTATCGGGGTGCTGCTCGATCTGGGCGGCCCGAAAATCCGCATCGAGCGATTCCGGGAGGGCAAGGTGACCTTGCAGGAAGGACACGCCTTCGTGCTCGACACCGCCCTGGACTCGAAGTCGGGCGATCAGCAGGGCGTGGGCGTCGCCTACAAGAACCTGCCGCAAGACGTGTTCGCCGGCGACACGCTGCTGCTCAACGACGGGCAGATCGTGCTCGACGTGGATCGCGTGTCGGGCACTCGTATCGAGACCCGCGTTCGCGTCGGCGGGGATCTTTCCGATCGCAAGGGCGTCAACCGCCAGGGCGGTGGCATCTCTGCCCCGGCAATCTCCGAGAAGGACCGGGAAGACATCCGCTTCGTGGCGCAAGAAGGCATCGACTACATGGCGGTGTCGTTCGCCCGCGATGCCGCGGATGTCGAGCAGGCGCGCACGCTCGTGCGCGAAGCCGGTGGTGATGCCCGGATCTGCGCGAAAATCGAGCGTCAGGAGGCGATCGTAAACCTGCCCCAGATCATCGATGCCTCGGACATCGTCATGGTGGCGCGGGGCGATCTCGGAGTGGAGATGGGCTATGCCGAGCTCACGGGTTTGCAGAAAACCATTATTCACCAGAGCCGGGCGCGTAATCGTGTCGTGATCACCGCGACCCAGATGATGGAATCGATGATCCAAAGTCCGGTCCCGACGCGTGCTGAGGTGAGCGACGTCGCCAATGCCGTCATGGATGGCACGGACGCCGTGATGCTGTCGGCCGAATCGGCCACCGGGCGTTATCCGGTCCGAGCGGTGCAGGCGATGGCCCAGGTGATCGAAGGGGCCGAAAAGTACCAGCTGACCCATACGCGTGTGCGCCACCGCGTGGAGGGGCACTTCAAGGGAACGGAAGAGGCGATTGCGAGGACGGTCATGTACACGGCCAGCCACATGAAGGTCGCCGCCATCGTCGCGCTGACCGAGACCGGCGCCACGCCGCTGTGGATGTCACGCATCCGCTCCGACATCCCGATCTACGCCTTTACGCGGCATGAGGCGACGCGCCGCCGTGTCACGCTCTTTCGGGGCGTGTATCCGGTCATATTCGACGTACCGGGCTCGAACGCGACGGACGTGCTCTATCGGGCCTTGTTCAGCCGGCTGCTGGAGCTGCACCTGGTGAAGAAGCACGATCTCGTGATCCTCACCAAGGGCGAGCTGTCCGGTGTGCAGGGTGCGACCAACTCCATGGTAATTCTCAAGGTCGTGCTCGACCCGTGAGGCATAGCAGTCGCGCTGGTAGGCGGACGTTGATGCGGCGGGGACGTTGATGCGCCGCGGATGAAGGCCAAATCCCTACTTGCGGTCGGCATCATAGCGCTGCTCACGCCGCTGGCACTGATCCATGCCGTGTTGCGGGCGTCCTTGCCGCAGCTGGATGGGGATGTCCACCGTCTCGGACTCATCGCTGCGGTGCACATCGATCGCGATGGCCGGGGCATTGCGAGCATCGAGGCGGACAATCGCCCCGATCTCGCATTCGGTACGGGGTTCGCTCATGGTCAGGACCGCTTCTTCCAGATGGATCTGTCACGGCGCCTCGCGGCCGGCGAGTTGGCGGAGCTGGTCGGGGTAGCGGCCGTGGCGCAGGATGAAAGGGCGCGCCTGTTCCGGTTCCGACGCGTTGCCCGCGAGGCGCTGGGCCAGGCCAGCGCGGCGGAGCGCGCCGTCCTCGAGGCCTACGCCCGGGGAGTCAACGCCGGCGTGAACAGTCTGCGGAGCCGGCCGTGGGAGTACTGGATCCTGGGCTCGGCGCCTGCCCGATGGCAGCCGGAAGACACGCTGCTCGTGTCCTTCGCTATGTGGTGGGACCTGCAATACTCGGCCTTTCAGCGGCAGATCCTCCGGGAGACATTGAACGCGAGGCTCGGCGGCCCGCAGTGCGCGGGCGGCTGGAAGTGCGCGCTGCAATTTTTTTATCCGTCGCGTACCTCATGGGATGCGCCCAACGTGTCGACGATGGGCACATCGACGAGTCAGCCTCTCATTCCGATACCCGCAGCGGACGTGCTCGATGTGCGAGACGCGCGGATCGGCGCGCGCGGCGCCGGGCGGTCGGGCACTTCCGCTGTTGACGCCAACGCCGATTTGGGCAGCAACAACTGGGCGGTTGCCGGCAGACTCACGGCGTCGGGAGCTGCGCTAGTGGCCAATGACATGCACCTTAACGTGCGGGTGCCGGCGGTCTGGTACCGCGCCCGGCTGCGGATCCGCGCCTCGGTATCCGCGCCGGCGCTCGAGTTGAATGGGTTGACGCTGCCGGGCGCGCCGCTCGTCGTGGCGGGGTCGAACGGGCACATCGCCTGGGGAATGACCAACAGCTACGGTGACTGGCTCGACGTGCGGCTCGTCCGGTGCACACGGGTCGGGACGGGGACTGTACAGAGCCCGACCGGAACGTTCCCGCTGACTATTGACCGGGAAGAGATCCGCATCCATGGTCAGCCCAGCAGGTGGTTGAGCGTGCAATCCGGGCCCGACGGCGTGCTGCTGGTGGCGCATCCTGCGGAGCATATCTGTTGGTTTGGGTCCTGGCTGGCGCAGCAGGCCGCCGCTACCAACATGGGCCTGATGGGTCTCGAACGGGCGACGAGCGTGTCGCAGGCGCTCGATATCGCAGCCACCACCGGCATCCCGCATCAGAACTTCGTCGTCGGGGATCGCGAGGGCCATATCGGCTGGACGATTGCGGGTCGCATTCCAGGACAGTCGCAAAACCGCGCCGATGGGCAAACCTGGCTTGCGCCGCCGGCGTACCCGAGGATCATCGACCCACCGGTGGGACGGATCTGGAGCGCCAACTCCCGGGCGACGGATGATCCGTCCGCAGAGGCCGAAATTGGCGGCGCCGATGCGTCGGTGGGCGCCGACTACGCCCTCGGCGCCCGCGCGCAGCAGATCCGCGATGATCTGCTGTCGCTGCGCGGCGGCGCGACCCCCGCCGATATGCTGCGCGTGCAGCTCGATGATCGCGCGATTTTCCTCACCCGGTGGCGCGCGCTGCTGTGCGATCTGCTGGATGAGCGCAGCACCGCCGCTCATCCACTGCGCGCGCAGTTCAGGCGCCTGGTCGCGGACTCGCAGTCGCGGGCAAGCGTGGACTCGGTTGGCTACCGGCTGGTGCGCACCTTTCACGATCGCACGCAGGCAGCGGTGTGGCAGATGCTGCTCGGTGCACTTGGGATCGATGCTGATGCGGAAGTGCCGGGGCAATTCGAAGCTGCGCTCTGGCAGCTCGTGAACGAGCGCCCGCTGCACTTGCTTGCGGCGCAGTACCCGAGCTGGCGGCAGTTCCTGCTGGTCCAGCTCGATGCGACCCTCGCGCAGCTGCAGCAGAGTTGTACGTCGCTGGAGCGCTGTACCTGGGGCTCGCGCAACGTGGTGCGCATCCGTCATCCGCTGTCCGGATCGCTCCCCTGGCTGTCCCGTTTTCTCGATATGCCCACCCTCGAGCTGCCGGGCGACCACGACATGCCGCGGGTTCAGGACGGCTCGATGGGTGCCTCCGAGCGCTTCGCGGTCTCCCCCGGACACGAGGATCAGGGCTACCTCGAGCTGCCGGGCGGGCAGAGCGGTCACCCGCTTTCGCCCTATTACCGTGACGAGTTCATGGACTGGGCGCAGGGCGTGCGGGCGCCGTTTCTGCCGGGACCGAGCCAACACCGCCTGACGCTGCAGCCGGATTGAGCAACAGAGCCCCCGTTAAGTTTCGCTCGAGCTGGACCGAAGCCGGCGGGATCCGGGTCACATCGACTTCGCGCTGCGGGGCTTCATAATCGCAGCCACACATGAGCGCCGGCGCCTTCCAATCCTACCGCTCAGGGGCTCGCCCCAGTATCGGGCTGGTCCTGACGGGCGGCGGCGCTCGCTCGGCGTACCAGGTCGGTGTTTTGCTGGCCCTCTCGGAGCTGATGCCCCGGGCGCGTAACCCATTCCAGGTGATCGTCGGCACGTCCGCGGGTGCCGTGTCCGCCGGCGTGCTCGCGGCGGAGGCCCATCAGTGGCGCCGTGCAGTAATGGGGCTGGAACGGGTGTGGGCGAATTTCCGCTCGGAGCAGGTCTTCCGGGTAGACCCGCTTCACATGGGCCGCGCGGGACTGCACTGGGTGCTCGCGCTGCTGTCCGGCGGACTCGTGTTGTCCCCGCCTCGTTCGATGCTCGACAACTCACCGTTACGCCGCCTTCTGGGCTCGCACGTGGATTTCGCCGGCATCCGCCGAAGTATCTCGCGCGGCCATCTGCGTGCGGTTGCGCTGTGCGCCACCAGTTACCTCAGTGGCCAGTCAGTGGCCTTCTATGATGCGGTGGAGGCGTGCGGCGACTGGTCCCGCGTCCAGCGAATCGGCCGCCGCACCCGCTTGACGCTCGATCATCTGATGGCCAGTGCCGCGATCCCACTGCTGTTTCCCCCCTTGAAGCTCGGCGATGAATATTTCGGCGATGGCGCCATGCGCCAGCTCAATCCGCTGAGCCCCGCCATTCATCTGGGCGCCGACCGGCTCCTGATCATCGGCGTGCGCGCGCGGCGGGCCGCCGGCGTGGCTGTCACAAAGGCCTCGCCGGTCATGCCCAGTCCCGGGGAGATCTTCGGTTACATGCTCGATACGCTGTTCACGGACCAGATCTATGGTGATCTGGAGCAGCTCGAGCGGATCAATCAGCTCGTGGAGGCGGCGCCGGAGGCGGCACACGGCGCACGGCGCGTTGAGACGCTGATGATGGCGCCCAGCGTGGATCCGAGAGAGGTCGCCTCGCGGCACCTTGCGGAGCTGCCGATGGGGCTGCGCGCGCTGCTGCGTGTGATCGGCGGACCGGATGCATCGGGACTGCAGCTGTCGAGCTATCTGATGTTCGAATCCGGCTACACCTGCGAGTTGATCCAGATGGGCTATCGCGATGCGATCGAGGCGCGCGGCACGCTGATGGCGTTCATGAGCGGGGAGAAGGTGCCGCAGGTAGCGCCGTCGGCCGGGGTCGTTGCCCAGGCCACCTGAGCGCAAGGCGCTTGCGCTGCGTCAGCCATCAGCCGTGCATTGCCGGCCTGACCGGCGTGAACAGCTTCGCCCCTGGTAAGGCATTGTGGCGCGCACTGACGTTGGCGAAGCGCGCTGCGAAATTCTCGGTGAGACGATCGACGATGTAGACAGAACGGTGCTGTCCGCCCGTGCAGCCCACTGCGACTGTCAGGTAGCCGCGGTTGCTGCGCTGGTATTCCGGGATGCGTGCAGTCATGAATGCCGCGATGTCACCGATCAGTCCGGCGACATTCGTGCGCGCCTCGAGAAAACGGATCACCTCCGGGTCGCGGCCGGTGAGATTGCGCAGGCCGGGCTCCCAGTAGGGATTGGGGAGCGAACGCGCATCGAAGACGAAATCGGCATCGCCGGGGATGCCGTGCTTGAAGCCGAAGGACTCGAAAGTGATGGAGAGGCGGTTGATCGCACGCTGCTCGACGCGCTGATGAATGATGTCGCGCAGTACGTGCACGCCCATCTTCGATGTGTCGATCACCATGTCGGCGGCATGCATGATCGGCTCGAGCAGCTGGCGCTCGAGCGCGATCGCCTCGCGCAGATCGATGCTGTTGCGGCTCATGGGATGTTTGCGCCGGGTCTCGGCGAAGCGCCGCAGCAGCTCCTCGTCGCTGGTGACGAGCACGATGACGTCGCACTGGATGCCGCTGCGGCGCAGCTCGTCGATCAGCTGCGGAACGGTGGCGATCTCGGCTGCGGTGTTGCGCGCGTCGAGCCCAATCGCGGTGCGGTCGTAGGAGGGCTCCGGACTGCGCACGGTGTAGGAAATGAACGACTTGAGCAGCGCCGCCGGGATGTTGTCGATGCAGTAGAAACCAAGGTCCTCCAGCATATGCAGAGCCACGCTCTTGCCGGAGCCGGACAAGCCGCTGAGGACGATGATGCGCACAGCGGCAAATTAGCCCCAGCGCCATGGCGGCTGCAAGCGCCGGCCTGCCGAAACGGAAACTGGGCCGATTGCCGGCGTGCGGGGGCCCTCTCGGAGCCGGGGCCGCCGCGGGGGCCCTCGATCAGAGCGCGCTCAGCGTCTTCGTCGTGCGGCGCGCTTCAGCGGCATGGTGGTCAGTGAGTTTCTCCTTGTGCTTCTTGACGCACCGATCGAGCTTGTCGGTCAGCAGGTCGATCGCGGCGTACATGTCCTCGTCGATTGCATCGGCATGGATGGCATTACCGCTCACGTGCAGCGTCGCCTCGGCCTTCTGTCGCAGCTTCTCTACGGTGAGTACGCAATGTACGTCGATGACCTGGTCGAAGTGCCGCCCGATGCGGTCGAGCTTTTTTTCCAGATAACCCCGTAGAGCCGCTGTGACTTCGATATGGTGGCCGGTGACGTTGAGCTGCATAGCCGTCTCCTTTGAGTCTGGTTCACTCTTGCTTCACTTAACTCACGGCGGAAAGCCGCCTGCGGCGCGTTCCGCACGCCGTCAAAAAGGCGCGACTTCTTGACGGTTCTCACATCTGCTTCAATCCGGCGCGGCGGCGCTCGTTGGAGGGGGCGATGCCCATCGCTTCGCGGTACTTGGCGACGGTGCGGCGCGCGACCGGGATGCCTTCTGCGGAAAGCAGCTCGGCAACGCGTCCATCGCTCAATGGGCTTTCCGCGTCTTCCTCTTTGACGAGCTTGCGGATCTTGGCTCGGATGGCCGTCGAGGAGGTGCCGGAACCGTCGGCACCTTCCACCTGGCTCGAGAAGAAATAGCGCAGCTCGAACACGCCGCGCGGCGTATGCATGTACTTTCCCGACGTGACGCGCGAGATTGTGGACTCGTGCATGCCGACCGCTTCGGCAATGTCCTTGAGGATCATCGGCCGCATGTGCTCGTCACCGTGCTCGAGGAACGCCTGCTGGCGCTCGACGATGGAGCGGGCGACCTTGATGAGCGTTTCGTGGCGGATCTCCAGACTCTTCAGCAGCCAGCGTGCCTCCTGCAGCTGTGCGCGCATGCTGGCATGGCTCGCGGTGCGCCCGATCAGGCTGGCGTAGCTGTTATTGAGGCGCACCCGCGGCAGGGTGGCGGAATTGATCTCCACGGACCAACCGTGATCCGTGCGCCGCACGAACACGTCCGGAATGACATATTCGGCCGGTCCGCTGCTGACGGTGGCACCCGGTCGCGGATGACACGAGCGCACGAGTGCGAGCGCGCACGCGATCTCGTCCTCGGTCGCCCGCAGCTCGCGGCGCAGCAGTGACAGTTCCCGGCCCGCGACGAGCTCGAGATGATGGCGGGCGATCTCGATGGCCGTGCCGTAGCCGGGGGTGGTGGGCTCGAGCTGACGCAGCTGCAGCTCGATGCACTCGGCAACCGAGCGGGCTCCCACGCCGGGTGGATCCAGCGCCTGCACGCCCCCGAGCACCGCTTCGACCTCCTCGGCCCGGCACTCGACCTCGGGTCGAAGCGTGTTGGCGATCTCCTCCAAAGGCTCGGTGAGATAGCCGTCATCACTGATGGAATCGATGATCGCGCGCGCGATGGCAAATTCGCGCGGCGCAAGCTTCGCGAGCTCGAGCTGCCAGAGCAGATGCTCCTGCAGCGACTGCCCGGCGGCATCGGCGAACTCCTGTTGGCGCTCGTCGTCGTCGCCGCTCCACGGCGCCTCGGCAGCCCCGACGCTCTGTTCGCCCCAGTTTTCATCCACGACTTCCACAGTGGGTTCCTGGGCGCGCTCGGAAGGCTTAGCCGACTCAGCGGCCGGCTCGCCTTGCTCGAATATCGCGGCGCCCTCCCCCTCTTCCGTGGGCTCGAGCATGACGTTCGTCTCGAGCAACTCGCGGATATGAGCTTGAAGCTCAAGCGCCGGCAGCTGCAGGAGCCGGATTGCCTGCTGCAGCTGCGGGGTCATGGTCAGTTGCTGACCCAGCTTGAGCTGCAGGGAGGGTTTCAGCATGGTTGCACGGGAGCTCGCGTGGGCATTCCAATTGTAACTAATTGAATATGAATAACTTTCTCTCGTGTCCGCAGGCTGCGCTCAGAGCCGGAACGACTGACCCAAGTACACCTCACGCACTTGGGGGTTGGCAAGGATTTCTTCCGCATTTCCGGCAGCGATGACCGTACCCTGATTGACGATGTAGGCCCGGCTGCAGACCCCAAGGGTTTCGCGGACATTGTGATCGGTGATCAGCACGCCAATGTCACGGCTGGTGAGCTCGCGGATGATCCGCTGGATATCGAGCACGGATAGCGGATCGACACCGGCGAACGGTTCATCGAGCAGCATGAAGCGCGGCTCCGCGGCCAGCGCCCGCGCAATTTCGACCCGCCGGCGCTCGCCGCCCGAGAGGGACAGTCCAAGGCTGCGACGGACGTGGCCGATCCGCAGCTCCTCGAGCAGCTCCTCCAGCCGCTGCTGCCGGGCCGCCCGGTCCAGATCCTCGCGCGATTCGAGGACGGCCAGCACGTTGTTCTCGACTGAAAGCTTGCGGAAGACCGAGGCCTCCTGGGGCAGGTACCCCAACCCCAGCTGGGCCCGGCGGTGCATTGGCAGGATGGTCAGGTCCGTATCGCCAAGGAAGATGCGCCCGGCATCGCAGCGTACGAGTCCCACGATCATGTAAAACGCCGTCGTCTTGCCGGCGCCGTTGGGCCCGAGCAGTCCGACGACCTCACCGTTGGACACTTCCACCGACAGATCGCGTACGACCTGCCGCGAGCGGTAACTTTTGACGAGTCCGGTGGCGCGCAGGCAGGTCATGGCTTCTTGTCGTGATCCCCGTTCGTACGCGGATCGATGGTGATATGGACCCGCTGGTCGGTCCCCGGCGTCGTGGCCGCCTGGATCCGATTCTCGCGGATGTTGTAGACGAGCAGCGGACCGCTGATTTCATTGTGGCCATCAGAAACCCACGCGTCGTTGGACAGACGCACGGTGGCGTCGTTGACGTCGTAGACGATCTGCCGCGCATGGCCCCGCGCGATCTGATCCGAATCCGCGCGCTTCTGCTCGAATTGGGCGGGGCTGCCGTCGATCGTCGCCCTGAAGATCTGGTTGTTGCGAAACTCGACGACGGCCTGGTCCGAGCGCAGGCTGCCGTGCTGTTCGCCCGTGATGCGCACGTTGCCCTCGAAGATCCAGCGGCTGTTGTCGAAATCCAGACCGGTCGCGCGCGCGTGATCCGCCTGTACGCGAGTGTCCCCCTGCGAGATGACCACATCCTTGAACACGAGCGTGTTCGTCTTGTAATCGAGCTCGGAGGAGGCCGCATCGAAAGAGATGGGCTGCTCGCGGGCCGCCTTTGATGGCGCCCGAACGAAGCCCTTGTTACGGGGCGCGGCAGGGCTGCCAGCCGGCGGTGGGGTCTGCGCGGCACCCGGGGCAGCGGCGGGGGAGGCAGGCGGGGATGCCAGCGGGGAGGCGGCAGGGGAGGCGGCAGGTGTGGAAGCTTGGGTGGCAGCAGGAGCGGGGGCCGGGGCAACAGGGCCGGCAGCGGCGGCGGGGATAGGCGAGGTCGCCGCAGTGTCCGAGGTGGGCGTCTGCGCCGTACCATCCGCCGCGGCAGAGCCCAAGGGTGCGCAAAGCACCGCTGCGACGCCGAACACGCTTAGCGCGGTCATGCGCACGGCCCAGGCCTTATTTAAGGTTCGGCAGGAAGGTGCCATGCACTTGCGATTCCAATAGCACCCGGCGCTCCTTCAGCGACGCAACGAGTCCGGTGGAGTTGAGTTGACGACCGCCCCAGTTGACCGTCACCGGCTCGGCGGTGCTCACCACGTCGGCCTCGGTATCGATCGAAAGCTTCTGCGTCGCGAAATCTGCGTTCTGCGGCGAACCCGGCAGCAGTCCATCGACATGTACATCGCCGCTCAGTTCCACGCGCGTCGTGTCCTGACCCAGCTCCCCATGCTGGGCCCGCGCGGTCCAGATCTGGCCTGACTGGTCGCGAAACGACATGTTCACGTGTTCGAAGGCGACACCGTCCCCCGGATGTTGGCGGATCGTATCGGCATGCAGCGTATACAGCGGCAACCCGTCCGGACCGGTTTCCGTGAGCACCGCATTCAGCGCCGAGTAGCCAAGATCGCCGCTCGGACTCTGGATCGTGGTGGTGGGAGCGGCTTCACGCTGCTGCCCACCGAGCCAGATCGAGCCGACGATGATGGCCGCCACGATCAGCCCGGCAAAGATCCGCAAGATCACCGCGGTGCCCGCCCGTGTGTCCGGCGTGGATGATCCCTCAACAGGTAATCACATACCTCGCGCACGGCGCCGCGGCCGCCCGGCAACGAGGTCACGACATGGGCAGCTGCGCGTGCTACCGGATGAGCATCGGCGACTGCGAACGCAAGCCCGACAGCTCTCATCAGCGGAACATCGCGCACATCGTCTCCGACGCAGGCACATGCGGAGGCGGGGATAGCGAGCCCGGCGCGCAGCTTTGCGAATGCAGCCAGCTTGTCGCGCGCTCCCTGGATCACATGCTTCACTCCCAATTCGCGACAGCGGATCACGACCATCCGCGAGCGCCGCGCGGAGATCACACCGACCACGATGCCGGCCGCGTCGAGCTGTTGAATACCCTGACCATCGCGCACGTGAAATACTTTGAGGGCCTCACCACGCGGACCAAAATACAGGCACCCGTCAGTCAGGACTCCATCCACATCCAGCACCAGCAGGCGGATCGGAGACGGGGACGTCATGGGCCGGTGTGCTTGCCTGGGGCCGGGCGCAAGCCTGGGACTCAGACGACGCCGGCGCGGAACAGATCATGCACGTTGAGCGCACCAACGAGTCGTCCGTCCGCGTCGGCCACGGGCAACGCCGTGATGCGATGCGTTTCCATGAGATGCACCGCCTCCGCGGCCAGCGCACGCGGACCGATCGTTTTGCAGCCCTTGGTCATGACGGCGCTCATCGGTGTCTGATGCACGTCGAGCTGCTTATCGAAGGCGCGCCGCAGGTCACCATCGGTGAACACTCCGAGGATGCGATCCCCGCCGTCCACCACGACCGTCATTCCCAGACCCTTGCGCGACATTTCGATCAAACCCGTGCCGAGCTTTGCCTCGGCGGCGACGCGCGGAATCGCCGCGCCCGTGCGCATCATGTCTTCGACATGCAGCAGCAGCTGCCGTCCGAGACTGCCGCTGGGATGGGATCGCGCAAAATCCTGCTTCGTGAAACCGCGTGCTTCCAGCACGGAGACTGCGAGCGCATCGCCCATCGCAAGCGTTGCAGTGGTGCTCGCGGTCGGCGCGAGATTGAGCGGACAGGCCTCTTCCGGGACGCTCACGTCGAGGCAGACGGCCGCGGCGCGCCCCAGTGTCGAGTCCAGCTTGCCGCTCATCACGATGAGGCGTACCCCGAGGCGCGTGAGATGCGGAAGCAGCAACACCAGCTCGGGTGTCTCGCCGGAATTGGAGAGCGCGAGCACCACGTCGGCCCGAGTGATCATGCCGAGGTCGCCGTGCCCGGCCTCGGCGGGGTGCAGGAAGAACGCCGGGGTGCCCGTGCTCGCGAGCGTGGCGGCGATCTTGCGCGCAATGTGTCCTGACTTGCCCATTCCCGTGACGACGATCCGTCCCTGACAGCCGAGGCACAGGCGGCAGGCAGCGGCGAACGCCTCATTCAGTCGCGGGGCGAGCGCGCTGAGCGCCTCGGCCTCGATGGCGAGGGCGCGCCGTCCGGACGCCAGCAGCGGCGCATCATCGGCGTGTATTGCGGAAGTGGAATTAGGTCCCGAACTGAACTGCATAGCTGCGGGATTATAGGCGCCGGCCCCCGCTGCGGGGGTTTTTACGCCTCGCCGCGGACGGACACAGTAAGATCGCAACCCTATGAAACCTGAACAAGTCGCACAGCTCATCCGGACGGGCCTGCCCGGGGCCGACGTCCGGGTCGAATCGGACGATGAGACGCACTTCGCCGCGCGGATCGTTTCCGTGGAATTCGCCGGCAAGCGCAGCATTGCGCGCCACCAGCTCATCTACCGGGCTCTCGGCGAGCGCATGGGTCAGGAGATCCATGCCCTGAGCATCGAGGCCCTCACTCCAGAGGAGTTGGCCGCGAGGTGATGGACAAGCTGCAGATCCAGGGCGGTGTTCCCCTGGAAGGCGAGGTGCGCATCTCGGGCGCAAAAAACGCCACGCTGCCGATTCTCGCCGCCGCGCTGCTCGCCGACGATCCGGTCATCGTCGCCAATGTCCCGCATCTGAAGGATGTGACCACGACGGTCGAGCTGTTGGGGCGTATGGGCGCAACGGTCACGGTGGACGAGCGCATGCGCATCGAGGTCGATGGCTCGACCGTGAAGGAATGCTTCGCGCCCTATGATCTCGTCAAGACCATGCGCGCATCGATACTCGTGCTGGGGCCTTTGCTGGCGCGCTTCGGCAGAGCGGACGTGTCGCTCCCCGGCGGATGCGCCATCGGTGCCCGTCCGGTCAACATCCACGTTGCTGGACTGCAGGCGATGGGCGCTGATATCACGATCGAGGGCGGATACATCCGCGCACGCGCAGACCGCTTGCGCGGCGCGCGTCTGGTGCTCGACACGGTCACGGTCACAGGCACGGAGAACCTCATGATGGCGGCCACGCTCGCGGACGGCGAGACCGTCATCGAGAACGCGGCGCGCGAGCCCGAAGTGATCGATCTTGCGAATTTCCTGATTGCGATGGGCGCCAGGATCCAGGGCGCCGGCACCGACAAGATCCTGATCGAGGGCGTGAAGAAGCTCCGCGGCACCACCTACGAGGTGCTGCCGGATCGCATCGAGAGCGGCACGTACCTCGTCGCCGGGGCGATCACGCGCGGCAATGTGCGCATCAAGCACACGCGGCCCGATCATCTGGATGCAGTGCTGGCCAAGCTCGAGGAGGCCGGCGCGAAGGTGGGCTCCGGAGATAATTGGATCGAAGTCGACATGCGCGGGCGCCGCCCGCGGGCAGTCGATGTGCGCACCGCTCCGTACCCCGCGTTCCCGACCGACATGCAGGCGCAGTTCGCCGCGCTCAATACCGTGGCCGGAGGCGTCGGGACCATCATCGAGACCATTTTCGAGAATCGCTTCATGCACATGCTCGAAATGCGGCGGCTGGGCGCGGAAATCCGCCTTGAAGGCAACACGGCGATCATCCGGGGAGTCGAGCGGCTCACCGCAGCGCCGGTGATGGCGACCGACCTGCGCGCCTCGGCCAGCCTCGTGCTTGCCGGCCTCGTCGCGGAAGGGCGCACGGACATCGAGCGTATCTATCACATCGATCGGGGATACGAGGCGATCGAGGAGAAGCTGGCGCAACTGGGCGCGCAGATTCGCCGGGTGCCGAACTGAGCGCTCACGGGAGGAGTTGCTCACGAGAGGATTGCTACGGGACGGCGTGAGGGCCAGCCGCCTCCCGGGCCATCGTCACGTCGGACAAGTCTGACTGCCAGCGCCCGGATCACCGCGTAAACTAGTGTGGTGCGCGCCATCCCGCTCGGGCTGGCGCGAGTGATGGCGTGCACCGCGTGTCACGTGAGGATTTCCAATGCGCATCGGCATGGTCGGTCTGGGCAGGATGGGCGCCAACATGGTGCGCCGCCTCATCAAAGGTGGTCACGAGTGCGTCGCTTTCGATCACTCCGCGGCAGCCGTGCGGACGGTCGCCGGGTACGGGGCGAAGGGGGCAAACTCGCTCGCCGAGCTCATCGCGGGTCTTTCGGCACCGCGTGTCGTGTGGATCATGGTACCGGCGAGCGTCGTCGATGCGGTGATCAAGGAGCTGCGCGAGCGGCTCGCTGCCGGCGATGTGATCATCGACGGCGGCAATTCGCACTACCACGATGACATCCGGCGCGCCGAGGAGCTGCGCTCCGCGGGCATCCATTACGTGGACGTCGGCACAAGCGGCGGCGTGCTCGGATTCGAGAACGGCTTCAGCCTGATGATCGGGGGCGAGCCATCGATCGTGAGTGCGATCGAGCCGATCTTCGCCACGCTCTCTCCGGGCGGCCGGATGCCGGATCGCACGGCGGCATCGAACCCGGCGCAGGGCCCCGCCAGTATGGGTTATCTGCACTGTGGGCCGGCCGGCGCCGGACACTTCGTCAAGATGGTCCACAACGGCATCGAGTACGGTCTGATGGCTGCCTATGCGGAAGGGCTGAATGTGCTGCAGCATGCGGATGCGGGTCTGCAAAACCGCGACCCCGATGCGGAGACGGCGCCGCTGACCGAGCCCCGGCACTACCAATATCGACTGGATGTGGCGGCGATCGCCGAAGTGTGGCGACACGGCAGCATCATTTCGTCCCGCTTGCTCGATCTGACGGCACAGGCCCTCGCCGCCAATCCGGGACTCGGCGCTTTCGCGGGGCACGTATCGGACTCGGGTGAAGGGCGCTGGACGGTGCAGGCGGCGATCGACGTCGGCGTTCCCGCGCCGGTGCTCAGCGCCGCGCTGTATTGCCGATTCGAATCCCGCGGTCAGGGGGAATTTGCCAACAAGGTGCTGTCGGCGATGCGCCTGGGCTTCGGCGGTCATCACGAAAAAACCGCGGCACAGCAGGACCCACGGCCGTGAGTGACCGCCGCGACTCCGATTCGCTCGTCCTCTTCGGCGCCACCGGCGATCTGTGCTTCAAGAAGATCTTTCCCGCGCTATACCACCTGGTGCGCCGTGGGCATCTCGCGGTGCCGGTCATGGGTGTGGCCCGGGCCGGTTGGAAGCTCGAGCAGCTCAAGGCGCGTGTCGAGCAGAGCGTGCGGGCGTCCGTGAAGCCGGTCGACGAGGCGGTGCTCGCGAAACTCACCGCGCTGCTGCGCTACGTCGACGGCGACTACCGCCAGCCGGAGACGTTCAAGATGCTGGGCCAAGCCCTGGGCGATGCACAGCGGCCACTGCACTACCTCGCCATTCCCCCCAGCGTGTTTCCCGAGGTCATCGCGCATCTGGGCAAGCTGGTCGCGGTCGAGTCCGCCCGCGTGGTGGTCGAGAAGCCCTTCGGTCGCGATCTGGCGTCGGCGCGCGCATTGAATGCGACGCTGCTGCGCACGTTCCCGGAATCCAACATCTTTCGCATCGACCACTATCTGGGCAAGGAGCCGGTGCAGAACATCCTGTACTTCCGCTTCGCCAACTCGTTCCTCGAGCCGGTGTGGAATCGCAACTTCGTCGCGAGCGTACAGATCACGATGGCCGAGAAGTTCGGCGTTGCCGGCCGCGGCAAGTTCTACGAGGAAGTCGGCGCCATCCGCGACGTCATGCAGAACCATCTGCTGGAAGTGGTGACGCTGCTGACGATGGAGCCGCCGCTCAATGCGGGCGGCGAGGCCTTGCGGGACGAGAAAGTGAAAGTGCTCAAGGCCATCGCGCCGATCGCGCGCGACCAGGTGGTGCGTGGCCAGTTCCAGGGATACCGCCAGGAGGACGGCGTCGCAGCCGACTCCCGTGTCGAGACCTACGCAGCCGTGCATCTGCAGATCGACTCGTGGCGTTGGAGTGGCGTACCGTTCTATCTGCGCGCCGGGAAATGTATGCCGGTGACCGCGACCGAAGTGGTAGTCGACCTGCGGCCGCCGCCGGCACGCGTATTCGGCGATCTGGGGCCCGAACAGCCCAACTATCTGCGCTTTCGCCTCGGGCCCGAGACCGCGATTGCGCTCGGCGCGCATGCCAAGCGGCCGGGTCCGGCGATGCAGGGCCGGGATGTCGAGTTGTTCGTGGATCAGCAGCAGCCCGATGAAGCCGACGCCTACGAGCGCCTCATCGGCGCCGCACTGATCGGCGATACGAGCCTGTTCGCCCGCCAGGATGAAGTCGAGGCCGCGTGGGCGGTGGTCGACCCCATCGTCAACAAAGACGATGCGCCGCTCGAATACGTGCCGGGAAGCTGGGGACCGAAGCAGGCGGACGAGCTCATCTCGGGACGCTGCAACTGGCACAACCCGGGTGCGGATGCGCGCACCTGGACGCGCGCGTGCGGTCCGCTGCAACCGGGGAAATTCTCGCCGTAGGCGAGCTGCAGGTCGCGAGCTGCAGGTCGCGAACTTCAGAGCGCGAGCTTCAGGGCGCGATCCAGATCTCGGCTACCGGACAGCCGGCTATGGCCCGGCGCGCGGTGAGCTGGGAGTCGCTTCGCAGAAACGCATCGACGATCGCGTGTTTGTCCGGGCCGGCGGCCAGGAACAGCGGCTGATCCACCTGCGAGAGCAGCTCCGGGGTCACGCTGATGCCAGCCATCGCATCGGGCCGGTGCACGGCGATGGCCAGTCGGCCCCGCGCCTGCTCGAGCTGCTCGCTGGTGAAAAGCGAGGCGGTATGCCCATCGGCCCCCAAGCCCAGCAGGCCAAGTCCGATCCGCACGCCCGACTGCAACAGGCCCGAGAGCTGCCGTTCGTAATCTGCCGCCGCCTCCTCGAGCGGCAGCTCGGTGTGTACGCGAAGCACGGCATCCTGCGGCAGACCGAGGGCTTCGAGCAGTGCTCGCGACTGGAAGTAATTACTGGCCTCCGAGGTCGGCGGCACGTAGCGGTCATCCGAATACAGCAGGTGCAGCCCACGCGGCGCCCGTCGCCCTCTGCGCGCCAGCTCGCGATAGGCCGGAAGCGGTGTTTTGCCTCCGGAGAGCATGATCGCCATGCGCTCGGCCGCCGGCGTATGGATCGACTCCTGCAGGCGCTCGATGAGCGCCTTATCCAGCGCGGCTGGGCTTGCAAACCGGCGAATCTGCAGTGTGGTCATCGTCCGCTCAACTGGCTCGGGGGGATTCGGTCACGTGCGCGTGGGCGTCGAATTCGCGGTGACCACGCAGGCCGTGGATCGCAATTCTCGAGCCTGGCTTGTGCGTGGCGATGCGGCCCATCACGTCCTGGGCGCTGTGAACGGCGGCGCCATCGATGGCCAGCACGAGATCACCGGGCTGCAATCCTGCCTGCTGTGCGGGACTGCCGACGTAGAGATTGCTGATGAGCACCCCGGCTCGGGCCAGCCCGAGTCGTTGCGCCTGCTCGGCCGAGATGTCCTCGGGCACGATGCCGATCCATCCGCGGATCACGCGGCCGTTGGCGATGATATCGCCCAGCACCCCGCGCACCATGTCCACGGGAATCGCAAAGCCAATGCCTTCGACGCCGATGTTCTTGGCCACGATGGCGGTGTTGATCCCGACCAGCGCGCCGCTCGAATCCACCAGGGCGCCCCCGGAGTTGCCGAAGTTGATCGGCGCATCGGTCTGGATGAAGTCCTCGAGCGCGGCGATTCCCAGATCCTGGCGGCTCGTGGCACTGACGATGCCGTGCGTGACGGTTTGCGACAGGCCGATGGGGTTGCCGATGGCGAGCACGACGTCGCCCACCTTGAGTTGGTCCGAGCGGCCCAGAACGGCGACGGGCAGCGGTGTGAGATCGATCTTGAGCACGGCGAGGTCGGTATCGGGGTCGCGTCCGACGATGCGGGCATCCGCCACACGGCCGTCGGCCAGCTGCACGCGGATGGAGTCGGCATTCGCGATGACATGATGATTCGTCACGATGTGACCGTCGGCATCGACGATGACGCCGGATCCGAGGCTGCGCTCGATGCGCTGCCGGTAGCGAGGCAAGAAACCGCCGAAGAGCTCGCCGAGGGTCGAGGGGGGAACGCGCTCGGTCACCAGGCGCGCGGTGTACACGTTCACCACCGAGGGGGCCGCTCTTTGCACTGCCTGCGAATAGGTCACCCGTACGGGAGCGGGAACAGCGGGCGTCGCACGGGCCAGGATGGTCACCGGTTTGCTGCCAGCCTCCCGGCGGATGAGATCCGGGCGCAGGGCGACGATGAGGAACGCCAGGGCTAGGCCCCCCACGACCGATCCGGCCACGAACGTAAGTCCGTTGCCCAGGCGCTCGAACATGCATCTCTCCGCTAGTGGCTGCGCGGCAGGTCTGAAGCGCCGCCGCGCAGAAGGACGAGTTCGTTTGTGTATAATGCGCCGCCCCCCGCAAGCCGCAAACTGAGCTCGTGCGCACATTCGATGTCCGCCCGGTGAGCGATGCGCGGATAAGTGCGGTCCCTGGATCGGTAGATCGATTGCGGAGAATGGTTCGATGGCGGAAAACGTTGTCGTCGGCGATGAGGGAGCCGACCTGAGTCGGCGCAAGTTCCTAACGACGGCCACGATTGCAACGGGTGCGATAGGTGTGGTGTGCGCCGCCGTGCCGTTCATCGCCTCCTGGCAGCCCTCGGAGCGCGCCAAGGCGCTGGGCGCACCTGCCGAGCTCGACGTCTCGAAGATCGAGCCGGGACAGATGGCGATCACGGTCTGGCGGCGGCAGCCGATCTATGTCGTCCGTCGCACGCCCGAGATGGTTGCCCATCTGCAGGGCCACGACAACCTCCTCAAGGACCCGGGCTCCGCGAACTCGGTCCAGCCTGCCTACGCGAAGAATCTGTACCGCGCGCGCGAGGCGGAGCTCTTCGTGGTCATCGGCGTGTGCACGCACCTTGGCTGTCTGCCGAAGCAGCGCTTCGAGGCCGCCTCCGCCGAGATGGGCTCTTATTGGCCGGGAGGCTTCTTCTGTCCATGCCACGGTTCGCGCTTCGATCTCTCCGGTCGCGTGTTCGACGGGTCTCCGGCCTCCGTGAATCTCGTCGTGCCGCGCTATGAGTTCCCCAATGCGCGCACGCTGATGATCGGAATCGACGAAAAAGGAGCCGCGTGATGGCCTCGCTGCACGAGCCCGATGTCCGCGCACCGAGTGACCCGCTGCCCCCTGGCAGCAATCCGCTTCCCAGGAAGGGATTCTGGGGCTGGCTCAACAAGCGCATGCCCGTCGACGAGTTCATCGCGAATCAGCTCACCGGCTACTACGCACCGAAGAACTTCAACATCTGGTACTTCTTCGGCTCGCTCGCCTTGCTGGTGCTGGTGCTGCAGCTGCTCACCGGGATCTACCTGACGATGTTCTACAAGGTCGGGGAAGCCACTGCATTCGACTCGGTCGAATTCATCATGCGCGAGGTGGATTGGGGCTGGCTGATCCGCTATCTGCATTCAACCGGTGCGTCCGCCTTCTTCATCGTCGTGTATCTGCACATGTTCAGGGCGCTGCTGTACGGCTCGTACAAGCCACCGCGTGAGCTGCTGTGGATTCTCGGCATGCTCGTCTACCTGGCGCTGATGGCCGAGGCTTTCATGGGATATGTGCTGCCGTGGGGCAACATGTCGTTCTGGGGCGCGCAGGTGATCGTGAACCTGTTCGGGACCATCCCGGTCATCGGACCGGGATTGGTGCTGTGGATCCGTGGTGACTACGGCATTGCGGATGCTACGCTCAACCGCTTCTTCGCCCTGCACGTGGTCGCGTTGCCGCTCGCACTGCTGCTGCTCGTGATGTTGCACCTGGTGGCACTGCGTCGTACCGGATCCAACAATCCCGATGGCATCGAGATCAAGAACACTCTCGGGACCGATGGCAAGCCGCTCGATGGCATCCCCTTCCATCCTTACTATACGGTGAAGGATGTCGTGGGCGTGGGCGTGTTCTTCATTCTGTTCGCCATCGTCGTGTTCTTCGTGCCGACCTTCGGCGGCCTGTTTCTCGAGGGACCGAATTTCGATCCGGCGAACGCGCTGTCCACTCCCGAACACATCGCACCGGTCTGGTACTTCACGCCGTTCTACGCCATCCTGCGCGCTGTGCCCGACCAGCGCCTCGGCGCTCTGCTCATGGCGCTTGCGGTGCTGTCCTTCTTCTTCCTGCCGTGGCTGGATCGCTGTCCCGTGAAGTCCATGCGCTACCGCGGCTGGATGTCGCGCAGCGCGCTGACGCTGTTCGTCATTGCGTTCCTGTCGCTCGGCTACCTCGGAATGCAGCCTCCCGCCGGTTCGTATGTGTTGCTCGCGCGGATCTTCAGCGTGGTGTATTTCGCATTCTTTTGGCTGATGCCGGTGTATTCGCGAATCGACCCTGTCAAGCCGGTGCCGCAGCGGGTGGTCTACCATGCGCATTGATCCGCGCACGTCGTGGCGAGGCGCAGCGCTGCCGATTGTGCTGCTGGTGTTTCTGGGTGGCACGCTGCTGCTGGCGTGCTTCGCCGCCGCGGCCGCCGAGGACAGCGCCGGCGGACCCGGAGCCGACTGGAAGAGCTGGCGCGCGCACAATGACCTGAACAACAAGGACTCGCTGCAGCGGGGGGCTCGCAACTTCTTCAACTATTGCGTCGGCTGCCACTCGCTCAAGTACGAGCGCTACTCGCGCCTGGGCGAGGATCTGAAGATTCCGCCTGCGCTGCTGGCGAAGGACATCATCCAGCCGGGCGACAAACCCACGCAGTACATCCTGACGAGCATGCCGGCGGCCGATGCGGAAGTCTGGTTCGGCAAGGTGCCACCGGATCTGTCGCTCATCGCGCGATCGCGGGGCGCCGATTACCTGTATCAGTTCCTCAAGACCTTCTACCTCGATCCGACGCGCCAGACCGGTGCGAACAATATGCGGCTGCCCAACACCGCCATGCCCGATGTGGTCTCGAGCGTCGAGGGTGTGAAGGTGCCGGTTTACAAAGCGGTGCACACACAGGGCGCCGACGGCAAGGTTGCGACCGAGCAGGTCTTCGATCATTTCCAGTCGGTGGCCCCCGGGCGCATGACTGCCGAGCAGTTCGACACCTTCGTGCGCGATACCGTCAACTTCCTGGACTACGTGGGCGAGCCGACGCAGGTCGCCCGCCGTGCGCTCGGAGTCTGGGTGGTTTTGTTCCTGCTGGCCTTCACCTGGCTTGCATGGCTCATGAAGAAGGAATATTGGAAGGACGTGCACTGATCGGCGGCAGCGCGACTGCCGCAGGCAGCGCGATTACTTGCGGGGGCCAACTGCCTCCAGGGAACGGATCGCGGGAGCGCTATATTGTCGAGCAGACGATCCATCATGACGCTGTTCTCCGCGCCTAACGACCCCTGGAGTCATCGCACGCGCATCGTGCTCGCTGAGAAAGGAATCGGCATCGATGTCGTGAGCGTCGAGCCCGGCAGGCTGCCGGAGGACCTGCTCGACCTGAATCCATATCACAGCGTGCCGACGCTCGTGGACCGGGACCTGGTGCTGTACGACTCACGCGTCATCATCGAGTACCTCGATGAGCGCTTCCCCCACCCGCCGCTGATGCCGGTCGATCCGGTGACGCGGGCGCAGTTCCGACTCGCGCTTTATCGCGTCGAGCGCGATTGGTACGTGCTGGTGCAGCAGATCGAGCAGGAACCTGACAAGAAGCTGGCCGTGAAGTTGAAGAAGATCCTGCGGGACACCATCCTGCAGAGCACCGAACTGTTCAAGATCAAGCCGTATTTTCTGTCCGATGAATTCTCGCTCGTCGATGCCACGATCGCGCCGGTGTTGTGGCGATTGCCGTATTATGAAATCGACCTGCCGCCGCAGGCACAGCCGATCGTCAAGTACGCAGGTCTCGTCTTTTCCAGACCGGCGTTCCGCGAGAGCCTGTCGCATGCAGAACAGGAAATGCGCCTCATCTGACCAAGCGAAGCCATGCCTTCCGCCCCTGCGCTCCCGCCCAAACGACCCTACCTGCTGCGCGCCATGCATCAGTGGATGTCCGACTGCGGGCATACGCCGCACGTGATCGTCGATGCGGACAAGGCGGGTGCCGAAGTGCCCAAAGCCTATGTCAAGGAAGGCAAGATCGTGCTCAATCTCAGCTACAGCGCCACGCAGCGCCTGAAGCTCGGGAACGAGGACGTGGAGTTCGATGCGCGCTTCGCTGGCGTCGTCCACCGCGTCCGCTTTCCGGTCAGCGCCGTGATGGGAATCTACGCGCGCGAGACCGGTGAGGGGATGGTGTTTTCCGAACAGGATCTCGGGCCCGAGCCACCCAAAGGTCCGGGCACGGCCGAGGAAGGCGGTCCGAGTCGGCGCCCACAACTGAAAGTGGTGAAGTAGCGCGGCTGGCGAATGGTGGCGCTGCTCACGAGGGCAGCGCTGCGTCCCAGGGCGGCGCTGCGTCCCAGGGCGGCGCTGCGTCCCAGTCGGCGCTGCTCATGCGGTGAAGGCGTGTTGGATCCATTCGACGCGCGGCGTGGGCGCACAGGGCTCATGCACGACGAGCACATCGAAGCGAATCCGCAGTCGTGCCAGATCCTGACGCTGCTGCAGCAGCTGTGCGGCGGCGCGGCGCAGGCGCCTTTGCTTGCGCCAGCCGACACTGGCCGCGGCACCCCCAAACGCCTCGCTCGAGCGCGTGCGCACCTCGGCGATGACCAGGATGTCGCGAGCGCACGCCACGATGTCGAGCTCACCGAGTCGCCGGCGGTAGTTGCGCAGCACGATGATGTGACCGTGCGCTTCGAGATAAGCTGCGGCAGCGCGCTCGGCCGCCTCGCCGATATGCCGACCATCCATGTCCTAGCCTCCTTGCCCAAAGTCGCATGCGCCGCGCGTGTTAGGGCGATGGCAGCAGCCGCAGCTCGCCATTGTGGATCTGCGCCCACTCCAGCTCGCGATGCACGCGGTGGTCCTGGTCCAGTGTCAGTTTCCCGGTCAGCCCATCGACATGCAGCTCGCCTGCGGCATCGCCGGCGAGCAACGCCATTGCGAGCCGATACGCATCGAAGCCGAAGGCAAACAGTCTGCCGCGGCGCGGGCCGCCGCTCGGCCACGCCTCGCGAACCGCCGCGCGCACGGCCTCTGCCAGCTCACTGCCGAGCATCCAGGGCATGTCCGGAAACATGAGGCCCTCGAGATCCTGGTTGTTACGCGGATCGGGCTCGAACGCATCCGAGGTGGCGTAGGTCGGCACGTCGCCTGCGAAGTGGAAACGCAGTTGTGGCCGCAGCAGACGCTCGACCGGCGCGGACGCCGGCGCGAAGATGAACTCAACATCGCCGCGGCGGCGCGGCTCGAACTGCAGCTTCGTGCCGAGCACCGATTGCAGGCGGTGATACCGGGCGTTGCTGTCGCTGATGCGCAGCACCTGCGTGATGGGATCGGCATAATCGGTCAGACCGGCATCGATCGTCGCACTGGCAAACAGGCTGCCGCCGCCTGCCTGCAACTCCTGGGTGAATGCCGTCAGCACGCGTGTGCCCCAGTCGCCGGCCGGAACGAGTGACACGCCGTGGTGGTGTCCGTCCCCCAGTATTCGCCGCGCGACGATCCTGGCTTCCTCCTCCGGGGAGAGTGCGTACTGATAGAACTCCTGGGGCGCCGGTCGCTCCGGCGGCAGGAAGTTCAATGCGAGGAGCGGCGGTCGACGCACATCCAGCGTGGCGGCGGCGATGACTTCTTCGCGGGTCAGCGGTCCGACGATGATGGCGGCGCCTTGCTGAGCGGCGCTGGTGATGGCTTGCGCAATGCCGCCATCGGCTGTGTCGTAGACACGCACGGGTGCGCGTTGTGCAGTCGCGGTCTGATAGTAAGCAGTCATGAATCCATCGCGCACGTTGCTTCCCGCTGCGGACTGGCGCCCCGACAGGGGCAACAGAAGTGCGATGTATCCGCTGCGTGGTGCGGGCAACCGTTCCTGCTGCACGCTCTGGCGCAGTAGTTCGCTGCGCACGACGTCGGCAGCCGGATGGTTCGGATAGCGCGATCGCCAGGCATCCACGTCGGCAATCGCAGCATTCGGGTTGCGAGCGGCCGTCGCCGCAATCGGGCCAAGCTCCAGCCATCCGCGCACGGTTGCATCCGGCGCGGTGCGGGGGTCGACCTTGACGCCGCGAGCACTCGCATCGCGCAATCCATTCAGCAGGTTGACCCGACTCTGGCGCAGCTCGCGCGCCGTCCCCAGCCAGCGCTCCAGGCTCACCTGCGCCGCGACGGCCTCGACGAGACGGCCGGACGCGAGCGCCGCTCGTTGCTTGAGAGCGAGGTACCGTGGCGCATCCGGCGCGGCATGCGGCTCGGGAGTGCTGTTGATCCACTGCCAGGCTTGGGTAGGCTGAGCGCGCGCGAGACTCAGCTCCGTCTCGAGCAGCGCCCGTTCGCTCGTCTGGCGTGCCGGCATCGCGGGCTCGAGATCCGCAAGAACCCGCGCGGCATCTTCGGGTCGGCGCGCATCGAGATAGGCGCGCGCGGCGCGCAGCAGATCGTCGTTGCGGTCCGCGCCGCTGTTCTGCGCAGCGAGCTGCTCGTAGATGCGCGCTGCGCCTGCCTGATCGCCGCTGCCCGCGAGAGCTTCCGCGGCATCGATCGAGGGAGGCAGCTGCGTGCGCGGGCTGAGGCTGGGGCAGCCGCTCAGCGCGCAGGCGGCCGCGGTGATTATCAGTGCAGGAACGATCCAGCGCGCGACGAGCATGTTTCGAAAACGCCTCTAGGTTGGTGGCACACACACGCAAGCCCCGTCCCGGTGGGCCGATGGGATTATAGTGAACCCCTCTTCGATGCATCGGGCTTTCAACCGCCAGCACCGTGAATCAACCAACAGCCAGCACGCCCGCCGCGCGGGAGATGCCGCCGGCCGGCAAGCCAGCCGGGCGGCTGCACGTCGTGGCGACGCCGATCGGCAACCTGGGCGATCTCAGCTTGCGCGCGCGCGAGGCACTCGCGCAGGCCGACCTAATCGCCGCGGAGGACACCCGTCATACGCTTGGGCTGCTGCAGAGCCTGGGGATCTCGCGGCCGATGGTCTCCCTGCATGCGCACAACGAGGGCGAGCGCGTGCCCGATCTGCTGGATCGGCTGCGCGCGGGGGCCGACATCGCGTTGGTGAGTGATGCGGGGACACCGCTGCTGTCGGATCCCGGATGCCAACTCGTGAGCAGCGCGGCGCAAGCAGGCTTCGAAGTGCGCGTGATCCCGGGACCTTCGGCGATCACTGCGGCGCTGGCGGTTGCCGGACTGCCGGTGAGCCGCTTCTGCTTCGAGGGTTTCCTGCCGGCACGCGCTCACGAACGACGTGCGCGGTTGGCGTTGCTGCTCGACGAACCACGTACGTTGGTATTCTTCGAAGCCCCGCATCGCATCGTGGCGACGCTCGCCGATCTCGCCACGCAGTTCGGCAGCGAGCGCCAGGCAGTCGTTGCGCGTGAGCTGACCAAAGCGCACGAGAGCATCTACCGTGGCACGCTCGCTGAGCTGTGCGGCCAGGCGCGCGAGGATTCCAACTTCCAACGCGGCGAGATCACCATCGTGCTGCAGGGGGCGCAGGCGCGGACATCGACGGTCGACCAACAGTTGTTGCGGCGGGCGGTTGTGCTGCTGGCAAAGGAGCTGCCGCCGGGCAGGGCTGCGGCAATCGCCGCGCAGCTGACCGGGGCAACTCGTAACGAAGTGTATGCACTGGTGATGCGCGAGCGCGCAGGTGCGGATGGCGAGCAACTGACCGAGTAGGTCTCGCAGCGCTCCCCACTGGGGCCACTGTTGACTTCCCGGGCCGCTCCCCTAAGGTGATGGCGGGGAGCCGGCCGGGCAGTCGCTGTTGCATCCTGGCAGTCGCCGGGCGGCAATGGAGGAAAGTCCGGGCTCCGGCGGATCGGGTGCCAGGTAACCCCTGGGGGGCGCAAGCCCACGGAAAGTGCAACAGAGAGCAGACCGCCTAAGTCCTCATCGCGCAAGCGGCGGGGAACGGCAAGGGTGAAACGGTGCGGTAAGAGCGCACCGCAGGCCTGGTAACAGGACTGGCACGGTAAACCCCACCTGGAGCAAGGCCAAATAGGGAAGCAGCATGCCGCGTCTGCCTGGCAGGCGAGGGTAGGCAGCGTCGATCCGCGCGCGCTTCCGGGTAGGCCGCTAGAGGTCCACGGTGACGTGGATCCCAGAGGAATGATTGCCCTCGACAGAACCCGGCTTACAGGCCGGCTCCCCTCTGTCGCGCGTGCAATTTTTACATAATTCGGTCTATAGGGGCGCCCTGCGCAGGCGTTTCTGCGGCAGATCGAGGTCCCTTTGGGGGCCCAGTAAGGCGGCGTCTGAGCCACTGTATAAGGTTCGCCGGGCAAGCCGCTGATTGCTAAGACGAATAGCCCGACAGCCTTCGCCACGAGCTCAACCGTTCGGTGATAAGTCTTTGTGACTGCGATGAATTTCTCACTTTTCCAATTGACATAGCTAGCCTGCGATTTCTATAGTGGCGGCCGGTGGGAGAAAGTGGGGGGGAATGGGCGAGTTCCTCGTCTAGGGTATGTTTCGCGGTGCAACAAAAGTCACCTTGGACGACAAGGGCCGGATGGTCATGCCTACCCGCTATCGGGAGCAGATCGCCGAAACTGCCCAGGGTCACCTGGTGGTCACCGTCGATCGTGACCAATGCCTCCTCATTTATCCCCTGCCTGAATGGGAGCAGATCGAACGCAAGCTCATGAGCCTGCCCAGTCTGCATGCCCAGGCCCGGCGGCTCCAGCGGCTCATGGTGGGCCACGCGACGGACCTGGAGCTTGACGGGCACGGCCGGCTGCTGCTGCCGCCGGAGCTGCGCGAGTTCGCAGGGCTCGGGCGCTTGGGGATGCTGATCGGCCAGGGCAACCGCTTCGAGTTGTGGGACGAGAGCCGCTGGGGCGAGCGGCGTGACCTGTGGCTGAGGAGCGAAGAGGCGGCGACGGATCTGCCCTCGGAGCTGGATTCGCTGTCGCTTTGAGCGGGCGTTTGGGCCGGCTGCGGCAGGACAGGGGTTTTAACGGCGCGTTGCGCGCCTCTGCTCCCGGGGAGTCGCCGGGACGGCGGTGCGGAGCGTGGAAACAGGGGTTGCGCGCTTTCCGGGGCGCGCATCGGGCCATCACGCAGCAACTCTTCGGGGGGCGGTGGCGGAGCCGCTTCGAACGTGGATGAGCACACACCCGTGCTTGTCGATGAGGCGCTCACGGCTTTGGCCCTCGAAGCGGGCGGTTACTATGTCGATGCGACGTTCGGGCGCGGCGGTCATACGGCACAGATCCTCAAGACCGTGGGCAGGGAAGGCCGCGTGCTCGCGATCGACCGGGACCCTCAGGCCGTCGCGGCCGGTCGACAGCGCTTTGCCGACGAAGTGCGGCTTACGCTCCTCCATGCGTCGTTTGCCGATCTCGCCACGCTCGTGCCGGCTCACTCGAATGGTCAACCTTGTCACGGCGTGCTCTTCGACCTCGGTGTGTCGGCGCCGCAGCTCGCAGACCCGGACCGGGGCTTCAGCTTCCGCGCCGATGGTCCGCTCGACATGCGCATGGACCCGACACGTGGCGAGCCGGTCTCAGCGTGGCTCACTCGGGCGGGCCTCGACGAGATTCGCGAAGTGATCGCCACGCTGGGGGAGGAGCGGTTTGCCCGGCGCATCGCGCAGCTGATCGTGGCGGAGCGTCGCGTGCAGCCGCTGGTGCGGACGAGTCAACTGGCGGCGCTGGTCGCCCGGGCCGTACGCACGCGCGAGCCGGCCAAACATCCGGCGACCCGCACCTTCCAGGCGCTGCGGATGTTCATCAATGACGAGCTCGCTCAGATCGAAGCCGGACTTGCATCCGCCGTGGAATTCCTCGCTCCCGGCGGCAGGCTGGTCGTGATCAGCTTCCACTCCCTCGAGGATCGGCTGGTCAAGCGCTTCATGCGACGACTCTCGACCCTCGATCCGCAACTCGCCGAGCTGCCGTTCCCCATTCCACAGGCCGAACCGCGCATGCGGCTCGTCGGGCGCAAGCAGCGCCCGGGCGAGGCAGAGATTGACCGCAATCCGCGGGCACGCAGCGCGATGCTGCGCGTGGCGGAGAAGCTCGCTTGAGCCCGCTCGCCCGGCGCATCTTCATCCTCGCAGTGCCGCTGTTGTGGGTGGCGACGCTCGCCTCCGCAGCCGGCGCGATCTACTGCAAGCACCGCGCGCGCGAGATGTTCGTCGAGCTCGAACGCCTGAATGGCCGCCGCGACAATCTCGAGATCGAATGGGGCCAGCTGCAGCTCGAGCAGAGTGCCTGGTCCACCCACGCGTTCGTGGAGCGCGTCGCGAGCGCGAAGCTGCACATGGCGATGCCGCCGCCCAAAGAGATCGAGATCATCTCGCCATGAAGGCACGCCAGACGCGCCCGACCGCTTCCGTCTCGTTCCGCTGGCGGGCGTATCTGCTCGTCGGGCTGCTCGGCAGCTGCGCGGGTGGGCTGCTGTGGCGCGCCGTCAATCTGCAGCTGGTGGATCACAGCTTTCTCGAGAAGCAGGGCGATGCGCGTTTTTCGCGTGTGGCGCAGATCGCCGCACATCGCGGCACGATCACCGATCGCTATGGCGAGCCGCTTGCGGTGAGCACGCCGGTCGATTCGATCTGGGTGAATCCGAAGGAGCTGGCGCTCGCGACCGATCAGATTCCGCGTCTTGCCCTGGCCCTCAAACAGGATCGGCAGGAGCTCACGCGACGCATCACCAGCAATCTCGATCGCGATTTTCTCTACCTCGCCCGCGGCCGCCAGCCAAGCGAGGCGCAGCAGATCAAGGCCCTGGGCATTCCTGGCGTGTACCTCTCGCGCGAGTACCGGCGTTACTACCCCGCTGGCGAGGTGACCGGACACATTCTCGGCTTCACGAACGTCGATGATGCCGGGCAGGAAGGGCTCGAGCTGGCATTCGACCACTGGCTGGCCGGCGAAGACGGCGCCAAGCGCGTGATCCAGGATCGATACGGGAACATCGTGCAGGACGTGGAGAGTATTCGGCCGGCGCGTCCGGGTCGCGATCTCGTGCTGTCCATCGACCTGCGCATCCAGTATCTGGCTTACCGGGAGCTCAAGGCAGCGGTCCGTGAGCAGCGCGCGCGCGCCGGCTCGATCGTGGTGCTCGATGTGACCACGGGCGAAGTCCTGGCGATGGTGAATCAGCCGGCTTACAACCCCAACGACCGCGAACAGCTCCTTCCCGACACCTACCGCAACCGGGCCGCGACCGACATCTTCGAGCCCGGCTCCTCCATCAAGCCGTTCTTCGTCGCGGCCGGCATCGCCTCGGGCAAGTACGACGATCGCAGCGTCATCGATACGTCGCCAGGCTTTTTCAAAGTCGGATTGACGATGGTCGAGGACGAGCACAATCTCGGTCCGGTCAACATCGCCACCGTGCTGGCAAAGAGTTCGAATGTTGGCATGGCGCGGCTTGCGCTGAGCCTCGACCCGCAGCTGATCTGGAAGACGCTGACGCGCTTTGGCTTCGGGCAGGTCACGACCAGCGGTTATCCGGGCGAATCGGCCGGGCTGCTCAGCCGCTACACGCAATGGCGTCCGATCGGCATTGCCACGATGTCGCACGGCTATGGCATTTCCGTCACGCCGCTGCAGCTTGCGCACGCCTACGCAACCGTGGGGACCTTCGGTGTGAGCCGCCCCGTGTCCTTCCTCCGCGTCGATACGCCGCCGGCGGGCGAGCGCGTGCTCGATGAGCGCGTCACCCGCGAGCTCGTCGGAATGCTCGAGTCGGTCGTCACGGCGGAAGGCGCCACCGGCAAACGCGCCGCAATTCCCGGCTACCGCGTCTCGGGCAAGACGGGCACGGCGTTCAAAGCATCCGCAGGCGGATATTCGACCGATCGTTACATGGCAGTGTTCGGCGGTGTTGCGCCCGCAACGCAGCCACGACTCGCCGCCGTGGTGGTGATCGATGAGCCGAGCGCGGGACTGCACATGGGTGGACAGGTCGCCGCCCCGGTTTTCTCCGCAGTCGTGGGCGGAGCGTTGCGGCTGCTCGCCGTGGCACCCGACAGGCCCGTCAATGCGCCCGATGCGCCTCCCGTCCATCCGCCGAACAACGGCGTGCGCACGGCGGGGCTGCGATGATGTCGAACGGTGATCAGCACTTCGACACCGCCGGGATGCGCGCACGGGCCGACAGCGATATCGCTAGGCCGCATCAGCTGCGCGAGCTGACCGCGGGCCTCATCGAGGCTCCTGCGGAAATCGTGGTGCGCGACGTCACGCTGGACAGTCGTGCCGTCTCGCCCGGGGCTCTGTTTCTCGCCTGCAGCGGACGCCATCAGCACGGCCTGCGGTTTGCGGGCGATGCGGTCGCCCGCGGTGCCCGCGCCGTGCTCTTCGAGGAACGTGGTGCGTCGGAAGCCGACTCGGCGGAGCGTCAACTCGCCGCCACACTGCGCGCCGACATCTTCGTCGCGGGCGTCCCGCAGCTGAGCCGCTACGTGGGACTGATTGCGGACCGCTTCTTCGACTCCCCCTCAGCGACACTGACGATCGCCGCCATCACCGGTACGAACGGCAAGACGACCTGTGCGTGGCTGCTGGCACAGGCGCTGCAGCAGACACGCTGCGCTGCTTACATGGGTACACTCGGATTCGGTATTCCCCCGGCCCTCACGGCCACCGAGCACACGACCGGCGATGCAGTACGCACCCAGCGCCAGCTCGCCATGCTGCGGGGCCAGGGCGCCGATTGTGTGTGCATGGAGGTCTCCTCACATGCAATCGATCAGGAGCGCATCGGGGGCGTGCGCTTCCACACCGCCGCCTTCACCAATCTGACCCGCGATCACCTTGACTACCATGGCACGATGGCCGCTTACGGGGCGGCCAAGGCGCGGCTGTTCGACTCCGCTGGGCTCGTGAACCGGGTCATCAACGTGGACGACGCATTCGGTGCGCAGCTCGCAGCCCGACCGTCCCCCAGCCGGCTGGTGGTCACGTCACGCCGGATCGACGCGGCCGGCGGTGCCGGCTTTCCGGACGCTGAGTACGTGCGCGCGCACAGCGTCACCACCCGACGCGATGGGTTCTCCATCGGCATCGCCTCGAGCTGGGGCGAGACCCAGCTAGAGGTGCCGCTCATTGGCGAGTTCAACATCGACAACGTGCTCACTGTGCTGGCCGTGCTGTTGAGCTGGAAGCTGCCGCTGTCGACCGCGGCGGCGGTCCTGGCCCGATGTCACGCCCCCAGTGGGCGCATGGAAGTGTTCGGTGGCAAGGCCGGCGCTGCGACGGCCATCGTCGATTACGCGCATACGCCGGATGCACTTGCGAAGGCGCTGCGGGCCGCCCGCACGCATTGTCGCGGAAAGCTGCGGGTCGTATTTGGCTGCGGCGGCGATCGGGACGCCGGCAAGCGCCCGCTGATGGGGCGCGTCGCGGCCGAGCTGGCCGATGAAGTGATCGTGACCGATGACAATCCGCGCACCGAGGACCCGGCGCGGATCGTGGCGGACATACTCGCGGGGATGTGCGATGCGCACGTTGCGCATGTCGAGCACGACCGCGCGACGGCGATCCGTGCCGCGATGCAGGCTGCCGGGCCGGACGACGTCGTGCTGATCGCGGGCAAGGGCCATGAGGATTACCAGATCCATGGCACGCTGCGGCGCTTCTTCCGTGACCAGGACGTCGTCGCCGCCGAGCTGCGGAGGACGCGGTCGTGATGCGCACACTCGGTGAGTTCGCGCAAGCGTGTGATGGGATGCTGCAGGGCACCGATTGCACCTACCTGGGTGTCTCGAGCGACAGCCGCTCGCTGACGCAGCAGGAGCTTTTCATTGCCCTGCGCGGCCCGCACTTCAATGGCAACGAATTCGTCGCGGCGGCGCAGGCGAAGGGGGCGGCCGGGGCCGTGGTCGATACGCCGCAACCCGTCGCAATTGCCCAGATCGTCGTCTCCGACACGCAGCACGCCCTGGAGGCGGCGGCCAGCAAGTGGCGCGCGCAATACTCGATTCCCGTCGTCGGCGTCGCCGGCAGCAACGGCAAGACGACCGCGAAGGAGATGACCGCGGCCATCCTCGGCATCGCGGGTGATTGCCTGGCGACCCGCGGCAATCTCAACAACCACATCGGTGTGCCGCTCACCGTCCTGCGGATCGATGCCACGCACCGCTTCGCGGTGATCGAGATGGGCGCGAATCGGCCCGGAGACGTTGCGGCGCTGCTGCGCATCGCCCGCCCCACCGTGGGCCTGATCACCAACGCCGGCGCCGAGCATCTCGAGGGATTCGGCAGCCTCGAGGGCGTGGCGCGTGCGGAAGGCGAGATGGTTGCCGGTCTCGAGCCCGGCGCGACCGCGGTGATCAACGCGGATGACGAGTTCGCGGACCTGTGGCGAGGTGAGACTCCCGCACAGGTCGTGACGTTCGGCATGCACCACGCGGCCGACTTCAGCGCGAGCGATGTCCAGAGCACGGTCAGCACCGAGGGCTTCCGGACACGCTTCACGCTGAGTACGCCGAGCGGCAGCACCGAGGTTCAACTGCATGTGGGCGGTGGCCACAATGTCGTGAACGCACTTGCCGCCGCCGCCGCGTCGATGTCGGCGGGAGCGGGACTGCGGGAGGTGGTCGCCGGACTTGCGAGCGTGCGGCCCGTCCCGGGGCGGTTGCAGTTCAAGACGACGGCGAGCGGCAGCTGGCTGATCGATGACTCCTACAACGCCAATCCGAGCTCCGTCCGCGCAGGCATCGAGGTGCTTGCGGGACTGACCGGCCGCAAGTGGCTCGTGCTCGGCGATATGGCGGAACTGGGCGATTTCGCCGCCGATGCGCACTCGCAGATCGGGCACTTCGCGCGCGCGCAGGGCATCGAGCAGCTGTTTACCCTCGGGCCGCTTGCCGCCCTGGCCGCGGAGAGTTTCGGGCGCGGTGCCCGGAGTTTCCCCGACGCGACGGCACTTGCACAGGCCCTTGCGGAAGCGACACCCGAGGTCCGCATGCTCATCAAGGGCTCGCGCGTGAATCGACTGGAGCGCGTCGTCGAGGCGCTCATCGCCGGTGCGCTCGTCGTCGGTCAGCCCGGTCACCGTCCAGGGGGGGCGTAGATGCTCTACTGGCTCTCGCAGCAGCTGACCGGATGGCACTCCGGGTTCAACGTCTTTTCGTATCTGACGTTCCGGGCCATTCTGGCGACCGTCTCGGCGCTCGCTATCTCGCTCATCGTGGGCCCGAGTCTGATCAAGCGGCTCTCGAAGTACCAGATCGGCCAGGTCGTGCGCGATGATGGACCGCAGACGCACCTCATCAAGGCCGGCACGCCGACGATGGGCGGCACGCTGATTCTCATTACGACGCTCGTGAGCACGCTGCTGTGGGCTGAGCTGACCAACCGGCTGGTGTGGACGGTGCTCGGGGTCACGTTCGCGTTCGGCCTGATCGGCTTCTACGATGACTATCTGAAACTCGTGGTGCGTAATCCGCGCGGGCTGATCGCGCGCTGGAAATACTTCTGGCAGTCAGTGGCAGGACTATCCACCGCCGGGACGCTGTACTACACGGCCACGAGCCCATCGGAGACGACGCTGTTCCTGCCGTTCGTCAAGAGCTTTGCTGAGCCGCTCTCGGCGTTCACGTTCATCACGGTGTCCTATCTGATGATCGTGGGCATGAGCAACGCGGTGAATCTCACCGACGGCCTGGACGGCCTGGCGATCATGCCCGCGACGCTCGTGATTGCCGCGCTCGGCATCTTCGCCTATGCCACCGGCAATGCGGTGTTCGCCAACTACCTGCAGATTCCGGAAGTGCGCGGCGCGGGAGAGCTCATCATCTTCTGCGGCGCGCTCGCCGGCGCCGGGCTTGGCTTTCTCTGGTTCAACGCCTATCCGGCGCAGGTCTTCATGGGGGATGTGGGCGCGCTTGCGATCGGCGCAAGCATCGGCGTGATCGCCGTCATCGTGCGTCAGGAGATCGTGACGCTCATCATGAGCGGCGTGTTCGTCGCCGAGACCGCCTCGGTCATTCTGCAGGTGGGCTCCTTCAAGCTGCGCGGCAAGCGCATCTTCCGGATGGCGCCCATCCATCATCATTTCGAGCTCAAGGGCTGGGCGGAGCCCAAGGTGATCGTACGCTTCTGGATCATCTCGCTGATTCTCGTGCTGTTCGGACTTGCGACACTGAAGCTGCGATGAGCACCCCCAACCACAAACCATCCTGTGCCGTCATCGTGGGTCTGGGCCGCACCGGTCTTTCGTGCGCGCGCTATCTGCACGCACTGGGCTGGGAGATCGCCGTCACCGATACGCGTCCCCACCCCCCGGAGCTGGGCGCTTTGCGGGCACTCGATCCGACGATCTCCGTCAGCGCCGGGGCGCTCGATGAAAGGCTGCTCGATGATGCACTGTGCGTCGTCGTCTCCCCCGGCGTTGCCTTGACGGGGCCGTTCTTCCGGGAGGCGCACCGCCGCGGACTCGAGATCGTCGGGGATGTGGAGTTGTTCGCCCGCGCGGTGGATGCACCGGTCGTCGGCATCACAGGCACCAACGGCAAGAGCACGGTGACGAGCCTTGTGGGCCGCATGGCCGCGCGCGCGGGCTTGCGGGTGCGCGTCGGCGGAAACCTGGGCGAGCCGGCCCTCGATCTGCTGAGCGCCGGGCGGCGTGACGCGCAGGCCACTGAGCTGTACGTGCTGGAGCTGTCGAGTTTTCAGCTCGACACGACGCATTCGCTCGATCTGAAAGCGGCTACCGTGCTCAACGTCAGTGCCGATCACCTGGACCGCTACGCGTCGGTCGAAGCCTACGCGGCCTCGAAGGCGCGCATCTTCGTTCACTGTGACGTTGCGGTGATCAACCTCGACGATCCGCTTGTCGTGGCGATGTCGCAACCCGGACAGCGCACCCTGAGCTTCACGCTGCGGGCCTCGCTGGCCGCCGACTACTGCGTCGCCTCGCGCGACAACAGCTGGTGGCTGCTGCGCCGAGGCGAGCCGCTGCTGCCGGTTTCGGCCATGCGCATCCAGGGATTGCACAATGCGGCAAACGCGCTGGCGGCGCTCGCGCTCGGTGAGGCGCTCGCGCTGCCGCTGCCGGCGATGCTGGCGGAGCTCGAATCCTTCGAGGGATTGCCGCATCGCTCGCAGTGGGTGGCGGAAGTGCGGGGCGTCGCGTACGTCAATGATTCCAAGGGGACGAATGTCGGTGCCACGCTCGCGGCGGTCGGTGGTCTTCCCGGGCCACTCATCCTGATCGCCGGCGGCGACGGCAAGAATCAGGATTTTGCGCCGCTCGCCGCCGCCTTCCGCGGGAAAGTCCGGCACACCGTGCTGATCGGACGCGACGCACCGGCGCTCAGCCGCGTTCTGAACGGCGTGTGCACGACCGAAATGTGTGCCTCCCTGGAAGATGCGGTGAAAAGTGCAGCACGCGCGGCGCGGCCCGGTGATACGGTCCTGCTCTCCCCGGCGTGCGCCAGCCTCGACATGTTCCGCGACTACATGCATCGCGGTGCCGTGTTCACTCAGACCGTCAAGGAGATTGCCGCGTGAGCAGCACAGGCGCGAATGCTTCCTTGACGTACGCGCGCTCGGGCCGAAACGGCGGGGCGGTGCACATCGACTCCGTGACGCTGGCCATCGTGCTTGCCATCACGTTACTCGGCCTCGTCATGGTGACGTCCGCCTCGGTCTCGATCGCCAGCAAGGAGACCGGGGAAGCCTTCTACTATCTCGAGCGGCAGCTGATCCTGATGGTCACCGGAGCTGCCTGTGCGGCCGTTCTGTTCTGCATTCGCACGGACCTGCTCGAGCGGGCATCCGTGCCACTGTTGATTGCAGCGATGGTATTGCTGGCCCTCGTGTTCATTCCCGGTCTCGGGCACACCGTGAACGGCAGCCGCCGCTGGCTGCACCTGGCGGGATTCAACTTCCAGGCCTCCGAGCTGGCGCGCGTGCTGGTCCTGATCTACCTCGCCAGCTACGCGGTGCGCCGCGAAGAGCAGCTGCGCAACTCGCTGGCCGGGTTGGCCAAACCCCTCGGACTGCTCGCGGTGGTGGCCATGCTGCTGCTGGCCGAGCCGGACTTCGGCGCGGCGACGGTGCTGTTCGCGACCGGTTTCGGGATGCTGTTCCTTGCGGGCGCGCGGTTGCGCTATGTGATCGCGATGACGGTGATCGCCGCGAGCGGCTTCGGCGTTCTCGCCGTGACTTCGAGCTACCGCATGCGCCGGCTCACGGCATTCCTCGATCCTTGGGCGGATCCTTACAACAGCGGTTTTCAGCTCACGCAATCGCTCATCGCCATCGGGCGCGGGCAGTGGTTCGGAGTGGGCCTGGGCGAGAGCGTGCAGAAACTGTTCTACCTGCCCGAGGCGCACACGGACTTTCTGTTCGCGGTGCTCGCCGAGGAGCTTGGGCTCGCGGGCGTCATCCTGACGCTGGCCCTGTTCGTGGCGCTGGTGTGGCGCAGCTTCTACATCGCCCGCCTCGCCTCACAGGCGGGACTGAAGTTCCAGTCCTACCTGGCGGCGGCTTTCGGCCTGTGGGTGGGCATCCAGGCGTTCATCAACATCGGCGTCAACATGGGGGTGCTGCCGACGAAGGGATTGACGCTGCCGCTGATGAGCTACGGGCGATCGAGCCTCATCGTCTCCCTTGCCTGGGTGGGACTGCTGCTACGGGTGTATCACGAGGCAATGCTCGAGCGGCGCGGGTCGGCCACGGTGCGCCGGCGCGGCGTGCTCATGGAGGGCGAGACTGCATGAGCTCGCTCGACGCCCGTCCGATTCTGATCATGGCCGGCGGCACCGGCGGGCATGTGTTTCCGGCGCTCGCGCTCGCACGACTGCTGCGGGCGAGCTCCTTTCAGGTGATCTGGCTCGGCACGCAACGCGGTCTGGAAGCGCGCGTGGTGCCGGCCGAGCGCATCCCGATCGAATGGCTGTCGGTGGGCGGACTGCGGGGCAAGAGCTTGCTGACCTTGCTGGCGGCGCCTTTCCGGCTCGCGCTTGCGCTGGGTCAGGCCCTGCGGGTGATGTGGCGTCACCGGCCGCTGATCGTGGTGGGGCTGGGCGGGTTCGTCACGGGGCCGGGCGGCGTGGCCGCATGGCTCACGCGCCGGCCGCTTCTCATCCATGAGCAGAATGCCGTCGCGGGTTTCACCAACCGCTGCCTGGCACACCTTGCGCGCGAAGTGCTCGAGGCATTTCCCGGCAGCTTCGGGCGCGGCGTGCGGGCGCGAGCGATCGGAAATCCGGTGCGCCAGGACATCAGTGCGCTGCCGGCCCCCGCAAGCCGCTTCGCGGAGCGCAGCGGCGCCATCCGCATTCTCGTGATCGGCGGCAGCCAGGGTGCCACCCGACTCAACGCCGTCGTACCTTTCGCGCTGGCGTGGTTGAAGCAGAACGGCTGCGGCGAGATCGCCGCCATCGACGTGCGCCACCAGGCCGGCGAGCGGTGGATCGAGGCCGGCCGGCGCAGTTACGCCGAGGCGGGCGTGCGCGCGGAGGTGCGGCCGTTCATCGAGGACATGGCCGAGGCGTACTCGTGGGCGGATCTCGTGATCTGCCGCTCCGGCGCACTGACTGTTTCCGAGCTCGCCGCCGCAGGCGTGGGCGCGATTCTCGTGCCCTTTCCCGCGGCGGTGGATGATCACCAGACGCACAACGCGCGCTTTCTCGTGCGCGAAGGCGCTGCGGTGCTGATCGCCGATCGCGAGCTGACCGCCGAGCGTCTCGCACGCGAGCTGTTGAGCCTGTGTGCCGGACGCGAACGGCTGCTCGCCATGGCGGAGCGCGCGCGCCGGCTCGCAAAGCCGCATGCCGCTGACGAGCTCGCCAGCTCCTGCCTGCACCTGGCGAGGGAGGCGGCATGATCGACAAATCGCCCCCCGGGCAATCAGGCGTGGCCACGGACGAGCGCCGCGCCCCGCGCGACCGCCGCGTCAATCTCGAGCGCCCCTCCTTCGAGCGCCGTGCCGCCCCGGATCGCCGCGATCGCATGCGTCGCATCAACACGATTCACTTTGTCGGCATCGGTGGCAGCGGCATGTGTGGCGTCGCCGAGGTGCTGATCAACCTCGGCTATGCGGTGCAGGGCTCCGACCTGAAGGCCAACACGATGACGCGGCACCTCGCCCGGCTGGGCGCGCACGTCTACCTCGGGCACGCCGCCAGCCACATCTCGGGCGCGGACGTCGTCGTGGTCTCGAGCGCCATCTCCGCCGACAATCCGGAAGTGGCGGCCGCGTTGAGGCTGCGCATTCCGGTGGTGCCACGCGCGCAGATGCTCGGGGAGCTGATGCGCTTCCGCTATTCGATTGCCGTCGCCGGCACCCACGGCAAGACGACCACCACCAGCCTGGTCGCCAGCATCCTGGCAGAGGGCGGCGAGGATCCGACGTTCGTCATCGGCGGGCATCTCAAGAGCGCCGGCAGCAATGCGCGCCTCGGTGCGGGCCGCTATCTCGTGGCGGAAGCCGACGAGAGCGATGCCTCGTTCACGCACCTGCAGCCCCTCGTCGCGATCGTCACCAACATCGACAACGATCACCTGGTCACCCACGGTGGGGATTTCGAGCTGCTGAAACACAGCTTCGTCGAGTTCCTGCACAACCTGCCGTTCTACGGACTCGCCGTGCTCTGCCTGGATGATCCGAACGTGCGCCACATCGTCGCCGCCGTCGGGCGGCCGATCGTTTCCTATGGGCTTGCCAGTGCCGACGCGGACGTGCGCGCCATCAATATCAGCCGCGAAGGGCTGCGGACGTCCTTCGAGGTCGTTCGTCCCACCGGTGAGCCGCTGCACGTGACGGTCAACCTGCCCGGGACGCATAACGTGCTCAACGCGCTCGCGGCGATCGTCGTGGCGAGCGAGCTCGGGATCGACGACGCGGCCATCCAGCGTGCGCTGGCGAGCTTCGAGGGCATCGAGCGGCGCCTGCAGCACATTGCCGACGTCGATACGGCAGTGGGTCGCGTCACGATCATCGATGATTATGGCCATCATCCGACCGAGGTCACGGCGACTCTGGAGGCGCTGCGCCAGGGCTATCCGCAGCGGCGGATCGTGCTGGCCTTTCAGCCGCATCGCTACACGCGCACGCACGCCCTCATCGATGATTTCAGCAAGGCACTCTCGGTGGCGGATGCGCTGCTGATCACGGAGGTCTACGCCGCCGGCGAGAGCGCCATTGCCGGGGCCGATGGCCGCGCCATCTGCCGCGCCGTGCGCGGGCGCGGGCTGGTCGAGCCGATTTTCGTGGAGAAGGCGGAGGACCTGGCGGACTCGCTCACGGAACTCATACGCGATGGCGACGTCATCGTGACGATGGGCGCCGGTCACATCAGTGCCGTGTCCCACGAGCTGCCCGCGCGCCTCGCGGTCGCGCGCTCCAGTGGGCTTGCGGCCTCGCGCTCCAGTGGGGAGGTATCGTGAACGTGTCGATCACTCCGCAGTTCGCACGGCGGATCAAACGCACTCACGGAGGTCACGTGAACGTGCCGATCGCTCCGGAATTCGTGCTGCGGATCAAACGCAATGAGCCGATGAGCCGTCACACCTCCTGGCACGTCGGTGGTCCGGCGGATGTGTTCTTCAATCCGCGCGACCGGGCGGACCTTGCCGCATTCCTCAAGTCGCTTCCGGAGGAGATTCCGGTCCACTGGGTCGGCCTGGGAAGCAATCTGCTGGTGCGCGATGGCGGCGTGCGCGGAGTGGTCATCAGCACCATCGGGACACTCGATCGCTTCGATCGCCTCAACCAGATGACGGTGTTCGTGGAGGCCGGGGTGGCCTGCGCGCGGATCGCCCGGCAATGCGTGAAATGGGGACTTGGGCCGTGCGAGTTCTTCGCCGGCATTCCCGGCACTCTCGGTGGCGCGCTCGCGATGAATGCCGGTGCCTTCGGCGGCGAAACCTGGCACCACGTGGTGGAGGTGCAGACGATGGATCGACGCGGCCGCGAACATGTCCGCGATGCGAGCGTATACACCGTGGGGTACCGGGAAGTGATGGGGCCGGCGCAGGCGGAATGGTTCGTCGCGGCGAAGCTGCGCTTCGAACACAAGCCCGGCATCAACGAGGCGCGCGTGCGCGAGCTGCTCGAGCGGCGCAAAGCGACGCAGCCGATCGGGGAATGGAGCTGCGGCTCGGTGTTCACCAATCCGCCCGGTGACCACGCCGCCCGGCTCATCGAGTCGGCCGGGCTCAAGGGTCACCGGATCGGCGCGGCCTCGGTCTCGCAGAAGCATGCCAATTTCATCATCAATCACGGAGATGCGACGGCGGCAGATGTCGAGGAACTGATCGGATTCGTGCAACAGATGGTCGAGCAGCGGCACGGCATTCGGCTGCGGACCGAAGTGCGCGTCCTGGGAGCGGCGCGGTAATGCGATTGCGGCATCAACCCGCGGGACTGCGGCGCATCGCTGCGGCAACGGAATTCGGTCGGGTCGCGGTGCTGCTCGGCGGGGATTCCACCGAGCGCGAGATCTCCCTGCTGAGCGGCAATGCGGTGCTCGCCGGTCTGCGCCGGCGCGGCGTGGATGCCCATGCGTTCGATCCGCGCGAGCGCGCTCTGCCCGCCCTGCTCGAGGACGGCTTCGATCGGGTATGGATCGCGCTGCATGGCCCGGGCGGTGAGGACGGGACCGTGCAGGGCGCACTGGAATATCTCGGCGTGCCCTACACCGGCAGCGGCGTGATGGGCTCGGCCATCGCGATGGACAAGCTGCGCACGAAGCGGCTCGCGCAAGCGATTGGCGTGGCGACGGCCGATCACGTGGTGCTGCGCGGTCCACAGGATTTCGAGATCGCGGTCGAGCGGCTGCGCGTGCCGATGATCGTGAAGCCTGCGACGCAGGGCTCGAGCGTCGGCATGACGAAGGTCGAGCGGGCCGCGGATCTTCCCGCCGCCTACGAGGCGGCGGCAAAGATCGAGAGCAGCGTGTTCGCGGAGCCCTGGATCACGGGCAAGGAATACACCGTCAGCGTGCTGCAGGGTAAGGCATTGCCGGCGATCCGCATCGAGACGCCGAAAACGTTCTACGACTACGAAGCGAAGTACTTCCGCGACGACACACGCTACTTCTGTCCATGCGGCCTCTCGGCGCAGGCCGAGGAGCACCTGGCGAACCTCGCGGTGGCGGCGTTCGAGGCAGTCGCGGCCGAGGGCTGGGGGCGGGCGGATTTCATGATGGATGCGGCAGGCAGGCCGCTGCTGCTGGAGGTCAACACGATCCCGGGGATGACCGCTCACAGCCTCGTGCCGATGGCGGCGCTGGCGATGGGCATCGATTTCGATGAGCTGGTCTGGCGCGTGCTCGAGACCAGCTTCACGCGCACCAGGTCCTGAAGGCAAGCCATGCTCGGACGACAGAAAAACCGCCGCAAACAGACCGAGCGCCGCTGGCAGCTGCCGGTGATCAACTGGCGCGCGCTCGGTATGGCGATCGGCGGCGTCGCCGCGGTCTGCGTCGTGGCGGGACTTGTGACCTGGGTGCTGGATCAGCCGATCGAATCCGTGTCCGTGTCCGGACGCTTCCAGCGCGTCGCTCCCGTGGACGTCGAGCGGATCGTGAAGCAGCAGGTACGCGGAGCCGGGCTGCTGAGCGTCAACCTCGACGCCGTGCGCAAGGCGATCCACACGCTGCCCTGGGTCGATGCGGTCAGTGTCCAGCGCGCGTGGCCACATGGGCTGCACGTCCTCGTGATCGAGCAGGTCGCCGCCGCGCGCTGGGGCGAGCACGGACTCCTCAACACACGCGGGGAGCTGTTCTCCACCAACGAGCGGCACATTCCACCGGAGCTCGCCGAGCTCTCAGGCCCTCCCGGGCAGGAGGCGGTCGTCGCGCAGCGTTACCTTGCCACGCAGGGACGGCTGATCCAGGCGGGACTGCGGCTGACCGCCATGCGCTTCGATGCGCGCGGCGCATGGGAATTCGATCTGTCGAACGGCGTGACCGTGCGGCTTGGGCGTCGGCAGATCGATGAGCGGTTCGAAAAATTCATCGACGCAGCCCTGAAGCTCGTGACGCAGCGGGGTGAGGACATTTCCTATGTGGACATGCGCTACACCAATGGTTTTGCGATCGGCTGGCGAAGCGGAGCGGCACACAGTGCTAAAGAAAACGGTGGTCGGGATGCTTAAGCGCTCCGATAGAAATCTGATCGTGGGTCTCGACATCGGCACCTCCAAAGTGGTGGCGCTGGTGGGCGAGGTGGGCCTGGACGGCTCCATCGAGGTACTGGGCATCGGCTCCCAGCCCTCGCGGGGACTGAAGAAGGGCGTGGTGGTCAACATCGAGTCCACCGTGCAATCGATCCAGCGCGCGGTGGAGGAAGCCGAGCTGATGGCCGGCTGCGAGATCCATTCGGTGTTCGCAGGCATCGCCGGCAGTCACGTCCGCAGCCTCAACTCGCACGGCGTGGTCGCGATCCGCGACAAGGAGGTCACGCACGGAGATGTCGAGCACGTGATCGACGCCGCCAAGGCCGTGGCAATTCCGGCGGATCAGAAGATCCTGCATGTGCTGCCGCAGGAATTCATCGTGGACGGGCAGGAGGGCATCCGCGATCCGATCGGCATGTCCGGCGTGCGTCTCGAGGCCAAGGTGCATATCGTGACCGGTGCCGACAGCGCCGCGCAGAACATCGAGAAGTGCATCCAGCGCTGCGGGCTCGAGGTGGACGACGTCGTGCTCGAGCAGCTCGCCTCGAGCTTCTCGGTCCTGACCGAGGACGAGAAAGAGCTCGGTGTGTGTCTCGTCGACATCGGCGGGGGCACCACGGATCTGGCCGTATTCGCAAACGGCGCCATCCGCCATACCGCCGTGATCCCGATCGCCGGGGACCAGGTCACCAATGACATCGCCGTGTCGATGCGCACGCCGACCCAATACGCCGAGGACATCAAGATCCGCTACGCCTGTGCGCTCTCCCAGCTTGCCAACCCCGACGAGAGCATCGAGGTGCCGAGCGTTGGGGATCGACCCGCGCGGCGACTGGCGCGTCAGACGCTCGCGGAGATTGTGGAGCCGCGATACGAGGAGCTGTTCGGGCTCGTGCGCGAGGAGCTGCGTCGCAGCGGTTTCGAAGAGGTGATCGCCGCCGGCATCGTGCTGACCGGGGGCAGCGCCAAGATGGAGGGCGCCATCGAGCTTGCCGAGGAGGTGTTCCATGTGCCGGTGCGGCTCGGGCTGCCGCAATCCGTGCGCGGACTTTCCGAGGTGGTGCGCAATCCGATTTTTTCCACTGGTGTGGGGCTGCTGCTCTACGCACGTGACAACGTCATGCCCGTGCGCCGCGGGCGATCCCTGGGCGGGAATGCGCGGACGGTGCTGGACCGTATGCGCTCCTGGTTCCAGGGCAACTTTTGAGCTGACAGACCATAGCTGACAGATGAAGACCTGACAGATGAAAGAGCTGACAGATGAAGAGGCGAGAAACGGGGACCGCGAGGTTCAACAACCAACGATTGGGCTTAAGGAGCGCGAAACATGTTTGAACTGATGGACGCGTACAGCCAGAGCGCCGTCATTAAGGTGATCGGTGTGGGCGGCGGCGGCGGCAATGCCGTCGCTCACATGGTCACGAGCGGGATCGACGGAGTGGAATTCATGTGTATCAACACCGATTCGCAGGCGCTGCAGCATGCCAAGGTGAAGACGGCACTGCAGATCGGCTGCAACATCACCAAGGGACTCGGTGCCGGTGCGGATCCGGAAGTGGGCCGCCAGGCTGCGATGGAGGATCGCGACCGGATCGTGGAGCTGGTCGAAGGCTGCGACATGCTGTTCATCACCGCAGGCATGGGTGGTGGCACGGGCACCGGGGCAGCCCCGGTGGTGGCGCAGATCGCCAAGGAGCTGGGCATCCTGACGGTGGCCGTCGTGACCAAGCCGTTCGAGATGGAGGGCAACAAGCGCTGCTTCGTGGCGGACCATGGGATCGCAGAGCTCGGCAAGTACTGCGACTCGCTGATCACGATTCCGAACCAGAAGCTGCTGACGGTGCTTGGCCCGCAGACGACGCTGCTCGATGCGTTCAAGTCTGCGAACCAGGTGCTGCAGGGCGCCGTGCAGGGCATCGCAGAGCTGATCACGCGGCCGGGTCTGATCAATGTCGATTTCGCCGACGTTCGCACCGTCATGGCGGAGACCGGAATGGCCATGATGGGCTCCGGCTGCGCAAGCGGCGAAGGGCGTGCGCGCGAAGCGGCGGAGGCGGCTGTCTCCTCACCGCTGCTCGAGGACATCAATCTGGCTGGCGCACACGGCATCCTGGTCAACGTGACGGCGGGCATGGATCTGTCCATCGGCGAATTCCAGGAGGTCGGCACGATCGTCAAGCAGTTTGCCTCGGAGGATGCCACCGTGGTCGTCGGCACCGTGATCGATCCGGAGCTGACGAACCAGGTGCGGGTGACTGTCGTGGCTACGGGGCTGGGACGCCCGGCGTCGGTGATGCGCGCCCCTGTGTCTGGACATCGGGAGACGGGTGGGGCACGGGAGCTGCCAGGCTCCTACCGGGAAGCCGTGGCCGCTCGCTCCGAGCCGACGATGCGCGTGGTGCGTCGGGGGCCACTGTCGAACAGTGATTATGCGGCGCTCGATAAGCCTACCGTGCAGCGGCAGCGGGCCGTTGGTGACGGATTGCGGCCCGAAGCGGAGCCGGAGGATCTGCTGGACATTCCGGCGTTCCTGCGGCGGCAAGCGGACTGAAGCCGTAGCTGAGTCGTAGCCGAGTCGAAGTCGAGTCGTAGCTGAGTCGAAGTCGAAAAACGCCGCCCCGCCAGAGTCGCATCTCTTGCGGGGGGAAGAGCGCGGTGCATCGGGCCCGCGAAATTGAGCGTCCGCTGGAGAGTATCCGGTGGAAGCTCAATTTCGTGGGTGACCGGGCGGGTGCCGGTCGGGCGTGCAGCGCGTGCGGCGCGTGCAGCGCGTGCGGCGCACGGTCAAAGCCAAACGGTCAAGGTCTAATGATTGGAGTCGGATTTTAGCCTGTGATACGGTAACGCGCCTTCTTGCGCCATGTGGGGTATGCCCGCTCGTCTGAGCACGGTCTACCTAAGTGGTTTCCTCGAGACAAGCAATCGCAGCATGGTCGGACAACGGACGCTGAAGAATTCCATTCGTGCCACGGGTGTGGGCCTGCACACAGGCAAGAAAGTTCTGATGACGTTGCGTCCGGCCCCCGCCGATGCGGGGATCGTGTTTCGGCGGATCGATCTTCCCGAATCGCTCGATATTCGCGCTCACGCCGAGAATGTCGGTGACACGACGTTGGGCACGACCCTCGGCAAGGGCGAGGCGCGCGTCTCCACCGTAGAGCACCTGTTGTCGGCGTTCGCTGGCCTTGGCATCGATAATGCCATCGTCGAGCTCAGCGCCGCCGAAGTCCCCATCATGGACGGCAGCGCCGGCCCGTTCGTGTTTTTGTTGCAGTCGGCCGGGATCGAAGAGCAGCGCCGCCCGAAGCGCTTCATCCGGGTCAAGAAGCGACTGCGCGTCGAGGATGGTACCAAGTGGGCGCAGTTCGATCCGTTCGATGGCTTCAAGGTCAATTTCGAGATCGAGTTCAACCATCCGATCTTCAAGCGGCGCTCGCAGAAGGCATCCATGGATTTTTCCACGACCTCGTTCCTCAAGGAAGTCAGTCGCGCCCGCACGTTCGGCTTCATGCGCGACCTCGAGACGCTGCGCGCGCATAATCTCGCCCTCGGCGGCAATCTCGACAACGCGATCGTGCTCGATGATTTCCGCGTGCTGAACGAGGATGGGCTGCGTTACGAGGATGAGTTCGTCAAGCACAAGATCCTCGATGCCATTGGCGATCTGTACCTGCTGGGTCACAGCCTCATCGGGGAGTTCAGCGGCCACAAATCCGGGCACGCGCTGAATAACCGGCTGTTGCGCGATCTGCTCGCGGATCGTACGACGTGGGAGGAGGTATCGTTCGAGTCCTACGAGGATGCGCCGATCTCGTACATCGAGACGCCTGCGCTGCCATCGAGTTAGGCTCGCGGGCCGCCGGCCCCGAGTCAGGGAGCGCGCGGCAGTACGCGCACCTCGAAACGCTGTATGCCTCGCTGCGCGCTCACGATATCGCCGTGCAGCTCCTGCATTGCATAACGCAGTCGGGCGGACCAGGCCGCGGATTCCGCGAACACGACGAGCGTGCCGTCACGCTCCACGACTCCGGAAAGCCGCTGGCATAATGCAGGTGCGAGGTGCTGTGCGAGCCACTGGCTCCAGAAGGCCTGGCGCGCGGATTGGTCCGAGACGCGGTTCAAGGCTGGTGTCAGCCGTGCGATGACGTCTTTGACAGAATCCGGTTTGCGTGCCGGATTTGAGCGGTGCGTTGCCTGCGAACGCGAACCGCCGCGCTTGTTTCGGGTACGACTATTGGGCATATTGAAATCGCTGCATGCTGGAGCATGGCAGCGGGTCGCCATGCAGGGTGATCTGTATTTTACAGCTTGTGGCGGGCGTTTTTTCCGGGATCGCTCCCGGCGCCGCGGCCCCAGGCCGAGTCGCAGAGCCGGAATTGAACGACAACAGGGCGGGTCACGCCCGGGCAATGGCCGTGCATTTACGACTCGGCTTCCGCCCGATGAGACGGGGTTGTGTACGGAACCGGAGCGCGCGGCATGAATGTCATCTTTTTTTCCAAGCGTGAGGGGCTGGCGCGCCAGCTGAACCTGGCTCACCCCCTTACGCTCGCGATCCTGGGCGTTCTCGTGCTCGGCATACTCGGCACGGCGTTCGCGCTGGGCATGCAGCTCGGCCAGGGGAGCAACGGGCGCGTGGCGCGCGGGGAGACGGCGCGCTGGACCGCGATTCTCGCCGACCAGAAGCAGCAGATTGCCGACCTGAAGGAGCACATGAACGAGCGCGTGGACGCGGTCGCCATGCGCATCGGCGAGGTCAATGCCCACATCATCCGGCTGGATGCCCTGGGCAAGCGCCTCACGGAGATGGCTGACATCGACAGCCACGAATTCGACTTCGACAGTCCGCCTCCGAGCGGCGGCCCCGAAGTCGGCGAGGGCGTCAGCGCCCAGATTCCCGATCTGTCCAACCGACTGGAGGATCTCGAGCAGCGGGTCGCGCTGCGGGACACTCAGCTGTCCGCGCTGGAGAACGTCATACTCGAGCGGGAACTGAAGAAGCAGACCCGCCCCGAGGGCCGTCCCGTCGCATCCGGCTTCATCTCCTCCTACTTCGGTGAACGGGCCGATCCATTCTCGGGCGAGGAGGCCTACCACAAGGGTGTGGATTTCGCCGGCACCGCGGGTGAACAGGTGACGGCGGTCGCGGCCGGAGTGGTGACCTGGGCCGGTGAGCGCACCGGGTACGGCAAGCTGGTCGAGATCAATCACGGCGATGGCTACGTCACCCGGTACGCGCACAACGAAAAGACTCTCGTGACCGTGGGCGAGACCGTGAAGCGCGGCGATCCGATCGCGCTCATGGGCTCGACGGGGCGTTCGACCGGTCCGCACGTGCACTTCGAAGTGGTGCGCAATGGGCGCGCGATCAATCCGCTGAGCTTCATCGGACACTAGACACCCTGAAGATGCCGAGCGTGGCAAAAGCCACGTCTCTTGCCACGCCCGGCGATAAAGCGCTGGAGCCAGTCTGCCGAAAGGGCCGCAGGCCGCTTTCGGCCCGTCGACAAGACGCGCCTTGAATTTCCCGGCAGCGAACCAATTGGGCGATAAGGGCGTCTATTGCGTAGAATACGCGCCTTTCGATGCACCCCTGACGGTGCGCTTCGCCCGGGATAACGGCTTGGCGAGGCTCGCTTTTTCCCCATTCAGGACGCCAAGTTGCTGCATTTTCTCACGCGCATTTTCGGCAGCCGCAACGAGCGGCTGATCCGCAGTTATGGCCGCCCCGTGCGGGACGCCAATGAGCTCGAGCCAGCGATTCAGGCCCTCAGCGATGAGGCGCTGCGCGATAAGACCGGCGAGTTTCGGCAACGCCTGAAAGAGGGCGCAAAGCTCGATGATCTGCTGCCCGAGGCCTTCGCGGTGGTGCGCGAGGCCGCCCGTCGCACCCTCAAGATGCGCCACTTCGATGTGCAGCTCGTCGGTGGCATCTCCCTGCACGAGGGAAAGATTTCCGAGATGCGCACCGGTGAGGGCAAGACGCTGGTCGCGACGCTCCCGGCATACCTGAATGCGCTGCCGGGCGAGGGCGTGCACATCGTCACCGTGAATGAGTACCTCGCGCAGCGCGATGCCGACTGGATGAGTCCCATCTACCGCTTTCTCGGCCTCACCGTGGGCGTCATCAAGAACTCCCAGACACCCCCCGAGAAGCGCGCTGCGTATGCCTGCGACATCACCTACGGCACGAACAACGAATTCGGATTCGATTATCTGCGCGACAATCTGGCCTACCGGCTCGATGACAAGGTGCAGCGCGGCCTGGCGTATGCCGTGGTGGACGAAGTCGACTCGATCCTGATCGACGAGGCCCGCACGCCGTTGATCATCTCGGGACCGGCCGAGGAGAGCACCGAGCTGTATCTGCGCATCAATGACCTCGTGCCGCGCCTGAAACGCCAGCCCGAGGAGACCGCCCCGGGTGACTTCGCGGTCGATGAGAAAGGCAAGCAGGTGCACATCACGGAGGAAGGGCACGAGCACGTCGAATCGCTGATGTTCGAGGCCGGCCTGCTGCGCGAGGGCGAGAGCCTGTACGATCCGGCGAACATCCGCCTGATGCATCACCTGAATGCCGCGCTGCGCGCGCATGCGCTGTACAAGCGCGATGTCGAGTACATCGTGCGCGGTGGCGAGGTCATCATCGTCGATGAGTTCACCGGCCGCACGATGCCCGGACGACGCTGGTCCGACGGCTTGCATCAGGCCGTCGAAGCCAAGGAAGGCGTGCGGGTGCGCGAGGAGAACCAGACGGTCGCCTCGATCACCTTCCAGAATTATTTCCGCCTGTACAAGAAGCTGGCGGGCATGACCGGCACGGCCGACACGGAAGCACCGGAGTTCCTGCAGATCTACGGACTCGAGGTGGTGGTGATTCCCACGCACCGGCCGATGGTCCGCAAGGACATGTCGGACTTCGTCTACCTGACGCAAAGCGACAAGTTCAAGGCGATCATCGAGGACATCCGCGACTGTGTCGAGCGGCAGCAGCCGGTGCTCGTGGGCACGACCTCGATCGAGACGTCGGAATTTCTCGCCGGGCTGCTGCAGAAGGAAACGATTCCGCACGAGGTGCTGAACGCGAAGCAGCATGAGCGCGAGGCGCAGATCGTGGCCCAGGCGGGTCGCCCCGGCGGGGTGACGATTGCAACCAACATGGCGGGCCGCGGCACCGACATCGTCCTGGGCGGCAACCTGGATGCTGAGCTCAACGGGCTCGGGGAGATCGACGAGGCGACCCGTGAGAGCGTGCGGGCGGAGTGGCAGCAGCGTCACGACAAGGTGCTCGGCGCGGGCGGCCTGCACATCATCGGCACGGAGCGCCACGAGTCCCGCCGCATCGACAATCAGCTGCGCGGCCGCTCGGGGCGCCAGGGAGACCCGGGCTCGAGCCGCTTCTATCTGTCGATGGAAGATAACCTGATGCGCATATTCGGCGATCCGATGCGCACCAAGCGGCTGCTGCAGATGGCCGGCATGAAGGCAGGCGAGGTGATCGAGAGCGGTCTTCTGACCCGCCAGATCGAGAAGGCGCAGCGCAAGGTGGAGTCGCACAATTTCGATGTGCGCAAACAGCTGCTGCTGTTCGACGATGTGGCCAATGATCAGCGCAAAGTCGTCTACCAGCAGCGCACGGAGATCATGGGGACCGTGGATCTGTCGGCCGCGATCACCGGCATCATGGAGGAGTGCGTCGGCACGCTGGTCGATCAGTACATGCCCAAGCACGCCAGTTCCTCCGACTGGGATCTGCCGGGTTTGTCCGAAGCGGTGCTCAGGGACTTCAACGCGCGGGTCGATGCGCAGGCGTGGCTTGCTCAGGAGCCGGAGCTCGAAGAGCAGGCCCTGCGGGACCGCCTCGCAGGCGCGGTCCGCGATGCCTACGAGGCGAAGGTGGTCCGCGTCGGGTCGACGGAAGATGGCGTGCCGATCATGCGTCACATCGAAAAGGACGTGATGCTGAATAAGCTCGATCAACATTGGCGCGAGCACCTGGCGGCGATGGATTATCTGCGGCAGGGCATCCACCTGCGCGGGTACGCCCAGAAGGATTATCGTTTCGAATACAAGCGGGAGGCTTTCGAGCTGTTCGCCGCCATGCTCGACCGGGTGAAGTTCGAGACGGCATCGCTGCTGACCAAGATCGAGGTGCGCACGCAGGAGGACATCGATCGCGAGGAAGAGGAGCGCCGGCAACGCCTGATGCGTGCGCTGCAGGCGCAACATGCCGAGGCGCAGTCGTTACTCGCCCCGGAGAGCGAGGCGGCCGCGGCTGTCGCGCGACTGGAGGCGGGGGGCGCACCACAAGCGCGGGCTGGAGTGTTACAAATGCCGCCCGCCGATGAAGGGTTCGGCACGTTCGTGCGCAGCGAACGCAAGATCGGGCGCAACGAGCCGTGTCCGTGCGGGTCAGGCAAGAAGTACAAGCACTGCCACGGAGTCCTCTCCGGTATCGGGTAGCCCTTCGTGGGGACTGCCCTGTTGGTCGTCGCGGGAGCCTTGTTCGACCGCGAGGGTCGCGTGCTCATCGCCGAGCGTCCTGCCGGCAAGCACCTGGCTGGTCGTTGGGAATTTCCCGGTGGCAAGCTGGGGAGCGGTGAATCGGAAGGGGCGGGGCTTGCGCGCGAGCTGCGTGAGGAGCTGGGGATCACCGTCGTCGCAGCGCGTCCCTTCATGCGACTCACGCATCGGTATGCCGACCGGGAGGTCGAGCTCTCGATGTGGCTGATCGATACCTACAGTGGGCAGGTTCAAGGGCTCGACGGTCAACGTCTGAAGTGGGTTTGGCCGCGCGAGCTTCCCGAGCAGGACCTGCTGGAAGCGGACCGGCCGTTCGTGGAGGCGCTCAAGACTCGTCGATAAGAGGCAAAATCCCTGTGTACAATGGCGCTTGCTTCAACTGATGCGGGCATTCCCATGGCAGCTGCGAACGATCTCCCGGATGTGAAGCTCGATCCGGCGGCTCTGTACCGGGAAGAGACGTTTACCGATCGTCGCGCCGGCACCATCCGGCGCCTCATTCCCGTGACTGCGGACGGCAGCGTGGACGCCGGGCGCCCGGTGCTGTTTTCCGGGCAGACCCAGTTGTTGACGCCCGCCGGGGTGTTGCCGCTCGTATTCGAGATCGAGGCGAACACGCTGACGGAGGCGCTCGAGAAGTTCCCGGACGGGGTGAAGGACGCCCTCGAACAGGCGATCGACGAAGCGCGCGAGATGCGCCGCGAAGCGGCGACCCGGATCGTCGTGCCGGAGGTGGGGTCCGCGGCCGGCCTCGGCCCGGCTCCAGGGGCAGGGGGCGGCAAGATCAAATTTCCTTAGGTTATTGGCGGAAATGGCCTGCGGCCATTTCCGCTGATGCACCATGGTCGCCGATCGTGCGGTCGAAAAAGCGCTGGATGGTCATGTAGGCGTGCGGTCCGGTGTCCGCATGTCGCAGCAGCCCGTGCTTGGCGCCCGGGTAGGTCATGATGTCGAAGGGCTTATCCAGCTCCTGCAGCTTGCGAAAGAGTGTCGTGCTGTTGGTGAACAGTACGTTGTCGTCGGCCATGCCGTGGACGATCAACAGCGCACCGCGTAGCTGCCCGGCGTAGGTCATGACGCTGCTGCGCTCATAGCCTTGCGGGTTGTCCGCGGGGGTGCCCATGTAGCGCTCCGTGTAGTGGGTGTCATAGAGCCGCCAGTCCGTGGGCGGTGCCCCTGCCACGCCTGCTGCGAAGATCCCCGGCGTCTGCAGCATGCACATGAGGGCAAGATAGCCCCCGTAGCTCCAACCAAACACGCCGATGCGCGCAGGATCCACGTACGCAAGGGTTTTCAGGAACTGCACGCCGGCCACCTGGTCCTGCACTTCCACCGATCCCAGGTGATGATACAGGGCCGTCTCGAAGGCGACGTCGCGAAAGCCACTGCCGCGATTATCGAGCGTGAAGACGATGTAACCCTGTTGCGCCAGGTACTGGCGAAAGAACCCTTCGTTGCTCTGCGGAAATCCGCCCCACGCGCGCCGGACGCGCTGCACGCCGGGGCCGCCGTAAACATCCACGATCACCGGATAACGATGCCCGGGCAGGAGATTGCGGGGTTTGATGAGCTGGTAGTAGAGGGTTTGTCCGTCACTGGCACTGAGTGTGCCGAATTGTGTCGGCAGGTGATCGGCGCGGTACGGGGCGTACGGGTGATCGCCGCTTACGGTGTTGGGGACAAGGGGTGCGAGGGCCGTCCCGTTCGCCGATCGCAAGGTCATCGACGGCGGATCGTCCGGCGTCGAGAACGTGTCGAGGAACATCCGGGCATCCTTCGACATCGAGATCGCGTGCCAGCCGGATTGCGTCGTGATGCGCTTGAGCGGCATCGAGGCGTTGCGCAGCGAGGCGCTGTACAGATGGCGCTCGAGTGGTGTTTGTGCGTTTGCCGTGAAGTAGACGAGACCGAGGGACTCATCCACTCCGCGCACACCATGGCCATCGATGTCCGGAGTCACCCGCCATGGGCCACTCGTCAGGGGGCGCAGCAGCTTTCCGCTCCAGTCGTACAGATATAGATGCAGGAATCCTGTCCGGCTGGAGGCCCAGATGAAGCGGGGGACCTTGCGCAAAAAAGTGAGATCGTCGTTGAGGTCGATCCAGGTCTCGCTGCGCTCGCTGAGCAGCTCGCGCGTGGCCCCGCTCGAGGGGTCGGCGCGCAACAGCGTGAGCGTCTTCTGGTCGCGGGCTTCCCGCTGCACGGCGAGGGCCGATGCGTCGGGAAACCAGTTCACTCGCGCGAGGTAATAGTCGGTGCTAGCGCCCAGGTCTACCTGCACGGGCTGTGGGCAAGCGGGAACGGCTGCGGGCGCGGGCGTCGGCACGCAGGACACGAAGAGCTGCACGATCGCATTCGGGGTACCTGCGGCCGGGTAGCGCTGCTGCACCACTTTCGTCGTATTCGCATAGATCTCGAAGCGCTCGAGCTGCCCCACCGGCGACTCGTCAACGCGGGTGTACGCGATGCGCTTCTCATCGGGCGCCCACCAGTAGCCGCTCCCGCGGCCCATCTCCTCCTGCGCGATGAATTCGGCGGTGCCGAAGCTCACCAGTCCGCCACCCTCGCGCGTCAGGGCATGTTCCGTACCGCTCGCGAGATCCAGAATGATCAGATTCTGCTTGCGGATGAAGCTGACGTAGTGCCCACGGGGTGAGAAGCGGGCGTCGGTCTCGCTGTGCGAGCTCGTGAGCCGGCGGACGGCTTGGGCAGGCGCGGCGTGCAGATCGTACAGATACAGATCGCCATCGAGTGGGATCAGCAGGTAATGCGAATCGGGCGAGAACTGGTACTCGATGATTCCCGACAGGGAGGACGTGCGCTGGCGTTCACGTCGCTGCTGCTCCTGAGCAGACGGTGCCTGCTCGATCGGCACCAGTCCGGCGGAGTCGACGAGCAGCCGATGCTCCCCGCGCGCCACATCGTACGCCCACAGATCCAGGCGGTCCTTGTTCCCTTGCGCACCACGCAGATAGGCTACGAGCTTGCCATCGGGCGAGATCTGCGGCGAGCGCAGGCTCGCGCCCGAGAGCTCTGGCGCAGCGAAGATCCGCTCGATGGTGAGCTTTTCAGCCACGGCAGCGGTGCTCAGCACGGCCAGCAGAAGATATGAGATGCCGCGCAATGCGCGCCGTAACAGCATGCAAGTCCCCCCGATAAACCATTGCTGAAGCGCGAGTGCCCCTTGCGTGCATCAAGATAGCCCGGTCGCTGCGCAGCGCAGTTTGTTAGACTTTACCTCTCGATGGTCGATCATGAGTTTACGGATGAGGATGCTGCTGCGCTATGGCTGGCCCCTTGCATCCTGCGCCGCGTGCCTTCTCGTGGGCTGCTCGGGCATCACGTTCCAGGGCGCCCGCCCCATGCCCGGCAATGGACCGCACGGCACGCCTTTGCGTACCAGCAGTGAGATCGCGGTGGGTCTGAATCCGGCGCCGGAGAATCCGCCGGTGTACCCCGTCACGTTCGCGGTGAATGCCACCGAAACGATTCACGGGGTCCCGGTCGCCGATCCGTATCGCTGGCTCGAGAATCTCGATTCCGAGGCGACGCGCCACTGGGTGGAGGCCGAGAATCAGCTCTCCAAGCCGCGCCTCGCGGCCATCCCGCACCACGACTGGCTCAAGCAGCGGCTCACGCACCTTTGGCAGTACGAGCGCTTCAGCGTGCCGGTGAAGGAGGCTGGCCACTATTTCTTTCTCCACAATGACGGCTCGCAGAATCAGAGCGTGCTCTACGTATCGGATGCGCTGGCTGCCCCCGGCCGCGTGCTGTTCGACCCCAACGGCGCAAGCGCCGATGCGACGGTGGCGCTCGCGGATTTCACGCCGAGCCCGAAAGGTGACCTGGTCGCGTACGCACTGAGCAATGGTGGCACCGACTGGGAGGTCTGGAAATTCCGGCGCGTGAGCGATGCCCGGGATCTGCCGGACTCGCTGCGCTTCACCAAGTTCTGGGGCGTGTCGTGGGCCCGGGACGGCTCCGGCGTGTATTACAGTCGCTATCCGGCATTGAGCAGCGGCAAGGGCGATGATGCCGGCCGGCCGGCCGTGTACTTCCATCGCCTCGGTGAAGCGCAGGACCAGGACCGGCTGATCTACGCCGTCACCGATCATCCGACACGCATCCCTTCCGGTCGGGTGACCGAGGATGGTCATTACCTGGTCATCACGCTGTTCGATGGTTACGAGCGCAACGGCGTGAGTCTGCTGGACCTGCATCGCCCCGGCTCGCGGGTGCAGCCGCTGTTCTTCGGCTGGGATGCGTTGTACTCCTTCATCGGTTCGCAGGGTGAGGAGCTGTATTTCGAGACCACCAAGGATGCACCGCATCGTCGCGTCATCGCGGTGGACCCACGCCAGCCTACATCAACGCCGTGGCCAACGATCGTTCCGGAACAGACGGCCGCGCTGGCCGGGGCCGCCTACGTCGGTGGACGGATCGTTGCGCGGTATGTGCAGGATGCCCACAGTATCGCTCGGGTCTACGAACCGGATGGTCGACCCGTCGGGGATGTGGCACTGCCAGGGTTGGGCAGCATCGAGGGCTTTACGGGAGAGGGGAACGAACGGGAAACCTTTTTCTCCTACACGGACTACCTCACCCCCTCACGGATCTACCATTATGATGTGGCCACCAACACTGCCGCCATCTGGCGTAGTGCGAAACTTTCCGCAGCCACCGACGAATACATCACGGAGCAGCTTTTCTATCTGAGCAAGGACGGCACGCGTATCCCAATGTTCGTGACGCATCGGCGCGATCTGGTCAGGGACGGAGACCAACCCACGCTGTTGTACGGCTATGGAGGATTCAACGTCTCGCTCACACCGGCCTTCCGGCCTTCGGTGCTGGCATGGCTCGAGATGGGTGGCGTCTACGCGGAAGCCAACCTGCGCGGGGGTGGCGAATACGGGGAGGGCTGGCACCAGGCCGGGACGCTTGCTAACAAGCAGAACGTCTTCGACGATTTCATCGCCGCGGCCCAGTACCTGATCGATCAGCATTACACGCGATCGCAGCGTCTCGCGATCCACGGCCGCAGTAACGGCGGGCTGCTCGTCGGGGCTGTGATGACTCAGCGGCCGGACCTGTTCGCCGCGGCACTGCCCGCGGTCGGCGTGCTGGACATGCTGCGGTATCAAACGGCGAGCGCCAATGCGCGCCAATGGGCTTCCGACTATGGACTGAGCGAGGACCCGAACCAGTTTCCGGCGCTGTACGCCTACTCGCCGTATCACAACGTGAAGAAGGCCTGGTGCTATCCACCGACGCTGATCACGACCGCCGATCATGACGATCGCGTGGCTCCGTGGCACAGCTTCAAGTTTGCCGCGGCCCTGCAGGCTGCCCAGGTCTGCGCCAATCCGATCCTGCTGCGCGTGGAGACCCGTGCGGGTCATGGGGCCGGCAAGCCGCTGTGGATGCAGATCGATGACGTTGCCGACCAATGGGCATTTGCCGCTCAGGCGCTGAAAATGCCGGTTCCCGCAACCAACCCCTGAGCGGCGAACGATGCGCTTTCGGCTTCGGGCATTTGGCTGGCACCTGCTCGCAAGCGCCTGTGTCATGGCGCTCGTTTTCGGTGCGCTCTACCTCGGCTGGTACCGCTGGCCGGGTTGGTACCTCAGCGGCGTTTTGAAGGTGGCCGCAATCATCGCGGGGGTGGACGTGGTGCTGGGTCCGCTGCTGACGCTCGTGATCGCCAATCCCACCAAGCCGCGACGCGGCCTGCTGCGGGACATCGCGGTCATCGTGGCGGTGCAGATCGCAGCGCTCGTGTATGGCGCTTCCGCCCTGTGGCACGGCAGGCCTTTGTATTACACGTTTTCGGTCAACCGGCTGGAGATGGTGCAGGCTTCGGATCTGAGTACGCAGGAGATCGCCCGGGGGCAGAAGCAGAACCCCGATTTTGCCCCGCACTGGTACAGCCGCCCGCGCTGGGTCTGGGCGCCGCTGCCCAGCGATCCGAAGTTGCAGGAGCAGATCATGAGTGCAGCGATCAGCGGTGGCGATGATGTGATCGACATGCCGCGTTACTTCAAGCCGCGAGAACAGGGGATTGCGGATCTGTGCAAACAGCTCAAGGCCGTGGATGCGATCGGCGACTTCTCGAGCGCCGAGAAGACCAGGCTCAAATCGCGCCTGCAGCACCTGCACATTGATCCTGCAAAACCCACGATGATGGTGCTGAGCGGGCGTCGCAAGCCGCTGTTGGCCGTGTTCGATTGTCCGGCCGGCAAGATGACACAGTTGCTGAGGGCGGATTGAGACTCGCAATGCGAGTCGCTCGGGTCCGCCTGCTACGCTCCCTCGCGGGTGTCCGGGTCGTCGCCCTCCGCTCCTGAGGCCTCGGGCGGGGAGTCACCTGCGATGGCGCGGTTCTCCGCAAGCCACGCGCCCAGATCGATCAGGCGGCAGCGCTCGCTGCAGAAGGGGCGGTAAGGGGCCGTCGCCCAGTCGACCTCGCGCTGGCAGGTGGGGCATTTGACGCATCGTGACCTCATCGTGCGCCCGCTCTTTAGCTCAGTCGTTTCCCTACAGACAGCAGCTGAGGATGAAGGGGATGTCGGCTTCGGTCTGGGTCGGCCGGGAGGCCAGTCCGTTCCACTTCAGGAATCGGACACTGCAGCGGTAATGGCTGCCGCTGATCTCCGGGTACATGCCAGCGTCGGTCGGCAGGGAGATTCGCAGCAGCTGAAACGGCGTTTCCCGATCGAACGTGATGTGAAACAGCCCCGCCTGCGCCGTCTCCTGCCGCGTTCGGCCATTCTGTCGCGTCAGCCACAGCAGCTCCGCTATCGCATCGCACAGCGGACGCAGCATGGTGAGCCATTGATTGAAGGTGCGGATACGCGGCTCATCCGGCTGGGCCAGCCAGAAATAATAATCCGGCAGGTCGAATTCGCAAGTGCCCCCGGGGATGGCACTGCGGTGTTTGATCGCGCTCAGAAATTCGGAGTCGCGCAGCGGTTGCAGGAAAGCCGAGCCCGCGTTCATCAGCTCCCCGCGCAGCCGCTGCAGGTTCGAGACCAGATTGCGCAGACGGTCGGGGTCCACGCCGGGCTTGGATTGGAATTCGTTGAGGGTCGAAAGGTGACGCTCGAGCTCCTTGAGCACATCCGAGCGGACATCGCCGCGGGTGGTGATCGCCAGAATATCGATCAGGCTGGACATTGCCGCGCGGCTGCCCCATTGGCTTGCGATCTCGTTGTGATAGAGCGCCTGGTTATAGAGGAAATCCAGGCGCAGGAACGTCCGCATCCGCTCGTTCAGCGGCTGCTCGAAAATGAGCGTGCCGCCGTGCTCCGGGGGCTCGGTCGCAGCTTCGATGTCCGGGGTTTCGGATTCTGTCATGTGCGTATTGTGCTTGACGCGCGAGGCGGCCGTAAACGGCATGCAGGCCGGCCGAGGCCCACATCGGTGCGCAGGGCGGATGTAGTGCGCTCAAGTCCGCGCTTGTTTCGCCAGCTCGAGATAACGTGCGTGAAGAGTCGTCACTTGCTCGCGCAGCGCGTTCACGTCGCCCTCGTTATGCAGCACATCGTGGGCAGCCTTGAGGCGCGCCGCACGCGAGGCCTGCACATTCAGGATCGCGCGTACCTGCTCGGGGGTCGAACCGTCTCTGGCCTGCAGCCGGCGGACTTGCAGCGCCTCGTCGCAGTCGACCACGAGCACCCGATCCACATGGGAGCTCAGGCTCTTCTCGACCAGCAACGGGATGACCAGGATCTGATAGATCCCCCCAGCGCCCGCCGAGAGAGATTCCGCAGCCGCGCCGATGGCCGGATGGGTGAGCGCCTCCAGGTCCGCGCGCGCCCGGTGATCCGCGAACACGATATCGCGCAGCGCGGGCCGGTTGAGGTGGCCGTCCGGCGTGAGGATCGACGGACCGAAGCGCTCCACCAAGCGCTCGAGCGGTGGCTGTCCCGGCTCGACCACCTCCCGGGCGAGCTGATCGGTATCGATGATGGGGACGCCGAGGGTCCCGAAGAATCCGGCTGCCGTGGACTTGCCGCTGGCGATGCCGCCGGTGAGACCCACACGGAAGGCTCTGCTGGTCATGCGCGTTTCGCTCGCGGCCATCGGAAAAGAAGTGCAGTGTCCGGGGCGGCGCCCGGCAAAGCAAGCCTCTTACCGCGGGGCGAACAGGCCGAGGTAGCCGGTCACGAGCTCGGGCCCGAACATCAGCATCAACCAACCGGCCGCCGCCAGGAACGGGCCAAAGGCGATCGGCGTCGAGCGGCTCTGGCCCCGAAGCGTCAATGTCGTGATTCCGACGACGGCGCCGACGGCCGCAGCAATGAGGATGATCGGCAGCAACATCTTCCACCCGAGCCAGGCTCCCAGGGCGGCGAGCAGCTTGAAGTCCCCGTAACCCATTCCCTCCTTGCCGGTGACGAGGCGGAAGAGGTGGTAGACGATCCAAAGGCTCAGATAGCCGGCCACCGCACCGATGATGCTGCTGCGGGGATCCACCGGGACAGGTGAAAGCTCCGGATGCGCATAAAGGCTCAAGGTAAGGCCGATCCACAGCAGCGGCAGCGTCAGATCGTCCGGCAGCAGCTGCTTGTCCAGATCGATGAAGGTGAGGGCGATCAGGAACCACGTCAGCACGAGCGCTGCCAGCGCGGGCCAACCGAATCCATACTTCCAGGCAACGAACCCCGACAGCACCCCCGTGAGGGCTTCCACCAGCGGGTAGCGCATGCCGATGCGCACGCCGCAGTGGGCACACCGGCCGCGAAGGAACAGGTAGCTCACGATCGGAACATTCTGCGCAGCCGTGATGGGCGCATGACAGGACGGGCAGGCCGAGCGCGGCACGACCAGGTTGAAACGCTCTGCAGGTTTCTCGTCAGGGGCCGTCGAAGCTGCCGCGGCTTCTGAGGGCACCGACTGACCGGCAGCGTCCGAGGCTGCGATCTGCGCACATTGCTCGCGCCATTGCCGATCGAGCATCAGCGGCAGCCGGTGGATCACGACGTTCAGAAAGCTTCCGACCAGCAGGCCGAGAATCAGGCACAGCCCGACGAACAGCGCAGGCGAGGAGGACAGCAGGTCAATCATGGGTTGCATCGATCACCCGGAATGAAAACGCCGCGCGGTGCGCGGCGTCGTCAGATGATGGGCGATCGCCGCCTTTAGACGACTGCACCCAGCTTGAAGATCGGTAGATACATCGCAATGACCAGGCCACCGACGAGCACACCCAGGATGGCCATGATCAACGGTTCGAGCAGGCTCGACATCGAATCCACAGCGTTGTCGACTTCCGCCTCGTAGAACGTGGCGACCTTCGCGGACATCTGATCGAGTGAGCCGGATTCCTCTCCCACGGCGATCATCTGGACCACCATGTTGGGAAACAGTCCCGTCGCTTCCATGGCGCGCTGCAGGCGTTGTCCGGTAGCCACTTCATCGCGCATCTTCATTACGGCATTTTCATAGACGACGTTGCCCGTGGCTCCGGCAACCGATTCGAGCGCCTCGACGAGTGGCACGCCAGCGGCGAACATCGTCGATAGCGTACGGGCGTAGCGCGCAATCGCCGATTTGACGAGAATCGGGCCGATGATCGGGATCTTCAGTGACGCCCGATCGAGAAATATTCGCATCTTTTTCGAGCGCTTCTTGAAATAGAGGAAGGCGTAAATCGTGCCGCCTGTGACCATGGCGAGGAAGATGCCCTGCGCCTGCACGAAGCGCGAGATATTGATCACCATCTGCGTGAAGGCCGGCAGTTCCGCTCCAAACCCTTTGAAGAGGCTCTCGAACTGCGGGATCACGAAGATCAGCAAGATGAGCGTGACGATTATTGCCACCACGAGCACCGCGGTCGGATAGAACAGCGCCTTCTTGACCTTCTTCTTCAGCGCCTCGGTCTTCTCCTTGTACGTGGCGATCTTGTCCAGCAGCGATTCGAGCGCGCCGGCTTGCTCGCCCGCCTCCACAAGGCTGACATAGAGGTCATCGAAATATAGCGGGTGCCGGGCGAGGGACTCGTGCAGCGACGTACCGCCTTCCACGTCCGCCTTGATCTCGAGAATGAGTTTTTGCACGGAGGGCTTTTCGTGACCGTTGCCGACGATCTCGAATGCCTGCACCATCGGAATGCCCGCGGCCAGCATGGTCGCGAGCTGACGGCTGAAAACGGCAATGTCTTCCGGCTTGACCTTGCCACCGGTCTTGAAGGCCTGGGACTGCTTGCGAATGCGTGACGGAGCGATCCCCTGGCGCCGCAGTTCGACCCGTAGCGCCTTCTCATCGGGAGCAAAGCTGTTGCCCTTCACACGGGCGCCGCGCTTGTCCTTCCCCACCCAGGTGAAAGGAATATCGCGCTTGATTGCTCGGACTGTCGTTGTTGCTGCGGGAGCCATAGTAGATCCTGCTTACTCGATGGTAATGCTGTTGACTTCCTCGAGACTCGTCATGCCCGATCGGACCTTCTCGAGGCCCGCGCGACGCAGATCCCACACACCTTCTTTCGCGGCCTGATCGCCGATATCGACGGCGCTGCCGCCAGCGAGAATGATGCGGGCTATCGCTTCCGTGACGGGCAGGACCTGGTAGATGCCGACGCGGCCCTTGTAGCCGTCGGTACAGTTCTGGCAGCCCTTGGGTCCGAAGATCCTGAGCCCGCTACCCGCATCCCCGACCGAGAAGCCTTCCTTGATGAGCGCCTCGGCAGGGATATCGATTGGCTGTTTGCATTGTGTGCACAGGCGCCGAGCCAGCCGTTGCGCGATGATCAGGCTGACTGATGTGGCGATGGCATAGGGTTTGACGCCCATATCAATCAATCGCGTCAGTGTCTGCGGTGCATCGTTGGTGTGCAGTGTGGAAAGAACGAGATGGCCCGTTTGTGCAGCCTTGATGGCGATCTCCGCCGTTTCCAGATCCCGGATTTCACCGACCATGATGACGTCCGGGTCCTGACGCAGAAACGCGCGCATCGCCGCAGCGAAAGTCAGCCCCACTTTCGCATTGACATTGACCTGATTCACGCCGGGGAGGTTGATTTCCGCCGGATCCTCCGCGGTCGAGATGTTCGTGTCCTCGCGATTCAGGATCTGGAGTCCCGTGTACAGCGATACGGTTTTACCGCTGCCGGTTGGCCCCGTGACGAGGATCATGCCCTGGGGTTTGGCGAGGTACTTGTTATAGAGGTCCTTCTGAAAGGGCTCGTACCCGAGCGAATCAATCCCTAAGGAAGCCTGCGCCGGATCGAGAATACGCATCACGATCTTTTCGCCGAACAACGTCGGACAAGTGCTCACACGAAAATCGATGGCGCGGTTCTTCGACAGCCTCATCTTGATGCGGCCGTCCTGCGGGACACGCCGCTCCGCGATATCCAGACGCGCCATGACCTTCAGCCGTGCGGAGAGCTTCGGGGCGAGCTGAACCGGCGGTTGCGCCAGCTCCTTCAGCACGCCGTCCATGCGAAGCCGGACGCGATAGATCTTTTCGTAGGGCTCGAAATGAATGTCGGACGCGCCGCGACGGATCGCATCCAGCATGACCTTGTTGACGAAGCGGACGATGGGCGCATCCTCGACGTCGTCGCGGGCTATCTTGTCCTCGAGTCCTTCCTCGCCGCCGGTAACTTCGAGCGCCTCGAGATCGATGCCGTCCTCTTGGGAAAAGGCGGCCATCTGGCTATCGGCCTGCTCGAGCGCCTTGTCGATCGCTCGCTGCAGCTTGTCGTCCTCGACGACGACGGCTTCGATGCCGAGGCTGGTCTGGAACTTGATCTCATCGATTGCGTGCAGATTGGTCGGATCGGCGACCGCAAGGAACAGCCGCTTGCCGCGCCGAAAGATCGGCAGTACCCGATGCTTGACGATCAGCTTGTCGTTGACCAGGCGAACGGTCTCGACATCCAGGTTGATCGCATCCAGATCAAACAATGGGACGCCGAATTCATTAGATGCCGCCACGGCAATGTCGCGTGCATTAGCAGCACCGCTCGACACCAATTGCGTGACGACGCTCGACTTGCGCTCCCGCGCGGCATTCATCGCCTCCAGCATCGCCGCTTCTTCGACGACGCCGTCCTGGACCAGCCGCTGAGGCAATCCTCCTAGGCCGGGTCGCGCATTGAGCGCTAAAGAAGCGTTGTCATTCATGGAGTTAGGCGACCGGGATCAGTCCAGGATACAGTCTACTGAAGAAGGGGCATTGCAATTGTCAAATCTTGAGGAATCGTCTCATAAGGCGGTGCAGTATCAGCGTGATTGGCTTCCCAAAAGAGGAAGCCCCTCCGGAGAGGGGCTTCGAGGTGACTCGATCACCTATTCGCAGAAGCGATCAGCTATGGCACGAGGACGGCAGATACGCCGCGGGAACGTTGGTGACGTCTGCAGCAGTGGGAGCCGTTGGGATACCCACAATCGACGCTGAACCGCAGACCCAGACGACGTCATCGTTCTGGCTGAGGCCGGGCTGAAGGGAAAGGAGCAGCCCAGCGATCTTCGCGTTGGCTTGGAGGCCGTACGTCACTTGGATCTGGCCACCGGCGTTGATCGCAATCGCAGAGACATACTTGCCGGTGGTGGCACCCAAGGCGGCTACGCAGCCCGCAGCGCCGCCGGCGGCTACTGAGATACAGGTCGGGAACGTACCGTACTGAGCGTAATACTCGGAAACGCCCGTCTTCCAGCCGTCGGCCAGAGACAGACCTTCCGTCACCTGGGCGCGAATGGTGTAGTTCTGGTAGGCCGGGATCGCGATCGCGGCCAGGATGCCGATGATCGCAACCACGATCATCAACTCGATCAGGGTAAAACCCTTCTGTACAGACTTCATTGATATCTCCAAGTAGTGTTGTGAAACCCGCGGCACTTGCGTGCCTGCAGCAAATGAAAAGCAAAGCCTGTGCCAAGTGCCGGATGACATGTGAGTCATTGTTTTGTCAGGGGTTCTCGGCCGCTTTTGACTCATTGCGTTAACTTAGTACCGTCACTACCTGACGACGCTTCCGGGCGGGCGCGTCACAAACTGACAGGCCGTGTCAGTTGCACGGGTTACTCGATTCCCAGCTTCTTGACGCGATAGCGCAGGGCCCGAAAGCTCATTCCCAGCAGTTTGGCGGCCGCAGTCTTGTTGTAACGCGTCTTCTCCAGCGCCTTGATGATGGCGTCCCGCTCGATGTCCTCGAGCTGTGCGCCCAGCGCGCCGGAGCCCGGAACGCCAAGGGCGGGTACGGGACGGGCAGTGGCGTCGGAAGTTGGACGAGCGGCCGTGCGCAGTTTGATGTGGTCGGCCGTGATTGTGCCGTGCGTGCACAGTGTCAGCGCCCGCTCGAGAATGTTCTCCAGCTCGCGCACATTGCCTGGGAACGGGTACTCGCGCAGCTGCTCCAGCGCGTCCTCTCCCAGCTGCGGCGGCTCGATTCCCATCCGGCGGCCCAGCCGCGTGAGAATCGCATCGGCCAGATCCGGAATGTCTTCGATGCGCTCGCGCAGGGACGGGACTCTGAGCTCGATGACGTTGATGCGATAGAACAAATCCTCGCGGAAGCGTCCTTCGGCGACGAGTTCCGCAAGGTTTCGGTGGGTGGCGGACAGAATCCGCACATCGACGCTTTCCTCGCGCGATTCGCCCACCGGACGCACGGTCTTTTCCTGCACCACGCGCAGCAGCTTCACCTGCATGTGCAGGGGCAGATCGGCGACTTCATCGAGAAACAGCGTTCCGGATTCCGCGCTCTGCAGCAGACCCTTCTTGTCGGCCACCGCGCCGGTGAAGCTGCCGCGCTTGTGGCCGAACAGCTCGCTTTCCATGAGCTCGGTGGGAATCGCCCCGCAATTGACAGCCACGAAGGGTCCTTCGCGACGTGAGCCTCTCTCATGCACGAGGCGCGCAACCAGCTCCTTGCCGGTGCCGGACTCACCGCAGATGTGCACCGGTGCCTGACTGCGCGCCACGCGTGCGACCATCTCCCGAAGTTGCTCCATGGCGGCCGAGCGGCCGATGAGGCGCGGACCCGGCCCACTGGCCGTGCTCGCACCGGTTTCGAGCCGATCGCTGAGCCGGATGGCACTGCCGACCAGCTTGCGCAACACGCGCAGATCGAGCGGCTTGGAGACGAAGTCGAACGCGCCGAGCTTGAGCGCCCGCACCGCCGATTCGACGTTGCCGTGCGCGGTGATCACCGCGACCGGCAGGGTCGCCCGGTTCTCCTGGATCCACGCCACGAGATCGAGGCCATCGCCGTCGGGCAGGCGCATGTCCGTCAGGCACAGATCGAACTGCTCGCTCCTCAGCAGCCGCCGCGCGGTCGTGACATCGGGCGCCGTACGGGTCTCGAGATTCATGCGGCCGAGTGTCAGGCTCACGAGCTCGAGCAGGTCTGGCTCATCATCCACGATCAGCACCACAGGTCGGGCTGCGATGGCGGCGGCGACATTCACGTTCATCGGGACTCCCACCGCCTGGGATCGGCGAAAACCAGCCGGAAGATACTGCCGCCACCCTGGCGCGGCTCGTACAGCAGCGTCGCTCCATTGGTCTGGGCGAGCTCGCGCGCGAGGAACAGGCCCAGGCCGCTGCCGCGACCTGCGCTGAAGAATGGCTCGAAGATCCGTTCGGCATGCTCTGGTCTGACGCCCACGCCGCGGTCCCGCACCTCGAGGAAGGGCCGGCCATGACCGCCCAGGCGGCCGAAGTGAATCTCGACGGACTCCCGGGAGTTTTCCGCCAGGCCATGCCGCAGCGCGTTCTCGCACAGATTCCACACGATCTGCCGCAACTGCGAGGCATCGGCGCGCACCTCGATCGACTGCGGGGGGTTGCTGGTGCGCAACCGCTCCCGCGGCAATTGCATCGTCTCGCAGAACTCCTCGTGGAATTCCTCGGTCCAGTTGTGCAGCGACATGCGCTCCACCCGCGCGTCATCGCGTTTGGACAATTGCAGGACGTTGTTGATGATGGTGCTGACCCGTTCCGCGTTCGTGCGCATGATCTCCGTGAGCCGCCGCTCATCATCGGTGAGGTGGGCAGATTCCGCGAGCAACTGTCCGGCGTGGCTCATGGCGCCGACCGGATTACGGATCTCGTGCGCAATGCTCGCACTCAAGCGCCCAAGGGCGGCCAGCTTCGACTGCTGCACCTTCTCCGTCAGGAGTGTCGTGTCCTCGAGAAAGACGAGCACCGGTCCTGGGCTTGCAATACCCAGCGGGGCGAAGTGCGGGCGGATCACCCGCGCGCCGTCCGCCGCGATGAAGGTAGGCTCGGCAGCCGGAAAGCCTGCCCCGGTGCCTTCGTTCTGACGCCACGTTTCCAGCAGATAGAGCAGTTTGGGCGAGGCCTCGCCGAGCAATGCTTCCGGGAAGGCGTGTGTGTCGCCCATTATCTGGGCTGCCGACTCGTTGATGAGGCGAATGCGGTCCTGGGCGTCCACGACGAGAATGCTTTCGCGCAGGTGCTGCACGATGTATTGCGACAGCTGCGCGAGGTTGGCGAGATCGAGCTCCTTGCGGCGCACCAGCGCTTCGCTCTCGCGCAGCCGGTTGGCGATGGGCCATGCGGAGAGCGCGATGCTAAAGAGCACCGCGCCCAGCACCCCGGCCGTGGTGTAGTCGGTCGCGGAGGCGGCATCCTGAAGATTCACGGAAATCTGCTGCACCAGGACGGCAATCGCGGCGACGGCCGCAATCAGAAAGGCATCCCGATGGTCGGCGAGCACCGCCATGGCTCCGACCGGCAACACGAGCAGAATGCCCAGTCCGCTGCCCACGCCGCCGGCGGCATAGAGGATCCAGGCGATGGCCACTGAATCCACCCCGGCATTGACCAGCGCCACGATCCGCAGACTCGACCATTCCAGCCGCCGGGCGATGATGAGCAGGACGGCGGCGGTGAAATACGCTATGCATGCGGAGAGAAAAAGACGCGGATGGGCTGTGGTGAGGGCCCACTGCGGCACCGCCAGGGCCTGCACCGTGACCAGGACGAGTGGCACGAGCACCCGATACAAGTTGAGCAGGCCGATGACGCGCCATGCGAGATCGCTCGGTGCGGAGGACACTGTCGCGGCGCTGGCCGGCATCGTGGAGAACTATCGTGGCGAACTGCAGTCGTTTTTTGGCGGCGCGACTTTAGCACCTCGGGACGTGCCGAAAAGCGACCGGCTTCGCACCCCGGGGCAGACGCCGTCCCGCCTTCGGGACGATGTCGCATCGCGCTGGCATTATTGTCCAGGTCAAGTTATAGCCATAACGTGCCCGCGGGGCGCAAGGGGGGCCGCTCGTGGAACAATAGCGGCCCTGACGAAGGGATCCCCGCATGCCGCCGGCAATGAAGAGCTTATTCAGGATTGCACTCGCGCAGCTCGACCTGCTGGTCGGTGACGTGAACGGCAATGCGACGCGAGTCGTGAGCGCGGCGCGGCGCGCCCAGGCGGAGCTGGCAGCCGATCTGGTGCTTTTTCCCGAGCTCACCCTTTCCGGCTATCCCCCCGAGGACCTGTTGTTTCATCGTGGTTTCCGCCGCCAGATCCAGGCGGGATTGCAACGGGTCTGTGAGGAGGTGGCGGGAACCTCCGTCATGGTCGGCTATCCCGAATACGCGGAAGCCGGGATCTACAACTCCGCCGCCCTGATCGCCAACGGGGCGATTGCCGCGATTCACCGCAAGAGCGAGCTACCCAACTACAAGGTCTTCGACGAGAAGCGCTATTTCCAGGCCGGCAGTCAGCCCTCGGTGGCCGGCGTAGGGGTTCGCGTGGGGTTACTCGTCTGCGAGGATATCTGGACGCCCGAGGCTGCCCAGCTGGCGCGCGCAGATGGCGCGGAGCTGCTCGTCGTCATCAACGCCTCGCCCTTTGAGATCCACAAGCAGCGGGAGCGCGAAACGGTCGCGCGGGCGCGGGCGCTCGATCTGGGTGTACCGCTCGCCTATGTGAATCTCGTGGGTGGGCAGGATGAGCTCGTGTTCGATGGCAACTCGTTCGTCATGAGCGCGGAAGGAGTGGTCGTGATGCGGGCACCGGCCTTCCGCGAAGGCACCTATGCGGTGGATTTCGTGCGTGATGGCGCGGGGAAGCTGGTGCCGCAAGCTGCGCATGTCGAGCCGGAACTCACCGATGAGGCAAGCGTGTACGGTGCGCTTGTCCTCGGGGTACGCGACTACGTCAACAAGCACGGCTTTCCGGGCGTGGTCATTGGACTGTCGGGGGGCGTCGACTCGGCGCTCACCCTGGCACTCGCCGTGGACGCCCTCGGCGCAGAGCGCGTGCACGCGGTGATGATGCCGTCGCGGTTCACCTCCGGGATGAGTTTGGCGGATGCGCAGGAGCAGGCGCGTCTGCTGGGCGTGCAGTACAGCGTGCTGTCCATCGAGGGAATGTTCGAAGCGACGCTTGCGGCGCTGAAAGACGAGTTCGCCGGCCGCGCCGCGGATGCCACCGAGGAGAACATCCAGTCGCGCTGTCGCATGCTGCTGCTGATGGGGATCTCGAACAAGACCGGCAAGATGCTGCTGACGACTGGCAACAAGAGCGAGATGGCCGTCGGATACGCCACGCTCTATGGCGACATGGCGGGCGGGTTTGCGCCGATCAAGGACTGCAGCAAGATGCTGGTGTACCGGCTTGCCGCCTACCGCAACTCACTCGGACGGGTGATTCCGCAGCGGGTCATCGAGCGCCCGCCATCCGCCGAACTGCGCCCCGATCAGCAGGATTCGGATTCCTTGCCTGCCTACGCGGTGCTCGACGCCATTCTCGAGGCCTTCATCGAGGAGGACCTTTCCGTCGATGAGATCGAGGCGCGCGGCTTCGACCGGGCCACCGTGGCGCGCGTCCTCGACCTCGTGAAGCGAAACGAATACAAGCGGCGGCAGGCGCCGCCCGGGGTGCGCGTGAGCCGGCGCGCGTTCGGCCGCGACTGGCGTTATCCCATCACGAACGGCTATCGGCGCTGAGTGGGGCTCATGGCACTTGGCTTGCCTATCGGGGGGCGCGTCGGCGCTGCTCTGCGATACCCGTCTCGCTACCAGAACTGCCACCAGTGGCGTTTGGTATCCGCCTGTGCCTGCCGCACCTGGCCGCTGAAGTTGGCGTCATACACCTTCTGCGCCTGGGCTGCGAGCGGCTGCAGATTCAGGTGGTCGTAGGATTCGACCAGGATGCGCAGCGCATCGCGAATCGCCGGGGCGCCATCGTATTGCTCGATGCAGCCCTTCGCCCGCTGCGCGGCCGCCACGTACGCACCCCGCTTGTAGTAGTAGCGCGCCACGTGCACCTCGTAATCGGCAAGCCGATCGCGCAGGTAGATCATGCGCTGCAGCGCATCGTGGGCGTAGGCGCTTTTCGGATACTGTTCCACGACCGTACGGAAGGCACTGAAGGACTTGCGGGCCGTACTGGGCGGGCGTTGGGTGAGGTCAACGCGAAACAGACGCTCCAGGGGATTCGGAGTCTTCTCGAAGTCCACCAGCCCCTTGATGTACCAGGCGTAGTCCACACGCGGGTGTGTCGGATTCTCGCGGATGAAGGTGTCGGCGGCATCCGTGGCCGACTCGCCCTCACCTGCGCGGTAATATGCGTAGATGAGGTCCAGCCGCGCCTGGCGCGCCTGGTCCGTGAACGGATACCGCGCATTCAACGCCTCGTACAACTTGATGGCGCTATGAAAGTCGTAGGAATCGAGGCTCTTTTTCGCTTTCTTGTACAGCAGCTCGGGGCTGGATTTCGTCAGATCCCGATGCGTGCGGCAGCCTGCCGTCGTCAGCAGGATCAGGCACAGGGCGATGAGGGCGGCGCACGCAAACCGACGGGTCACATGGCGGCCCGACGCACGGGCCGGCTGACGGACAAGGGAATACAAATGAGGGCCTTTCAGTGGCTGCTCGCCAGATAAAACGTGAAAGTATAGGGCACCGCGGCGATTCACGCCCGGGCCGAGTGAGCCGCCGCCGCTGATGACGAAGCGCACCGTTCAGCGGGTCTCCCGGCCCGATCCGCAGTCACGTGCTCCGACAGGTGAGGCGCAGGGTGAGTTCCGTACGCATTCACTCGTTTTGCCGGGCGATCTTGCCGGCACGCGGCTCGATCAGGCACTTGCCCGGGCGCTTCCCCAGTACTCGCGTGCGCGGTTGCAGGCATGGATCGAGGAGGGTGTGGTGCACGTCGACGGGCGCACCCTGCGGGTGCGCGACAAGGTGCTGGGCGGCGAGCACGTCGAGATCGCCGCGCGCATGCCCATGGCCTTGGCTGTCACGGCCGAAAAGATGCCGGTGGACGTCGTGTTCAAGGACCGTGCGCTGCTCGTGATCAACAAGCCCGCCGGACTGGTCGTGCATCCCGGCGCGGGCAATGCGGCACACACCCTGCAGAACGCTTTGCTCGCGCTGGACCCTGAGCTTGCCAGAGTGCCGCGCTCGGGCATCGTGCATCGGCTCGACAAGGACACGAGTGGGCTGCTGGTCGTGGCGCGCACTCCCGAGGTGCATACGGCACTTGCCGCAGCGCTCGCTGAGCGCACAATCGGGCGGCAGTACAGCGCGCTGTGCGTCGGCGTGATGACCGGCGGGGGAACGATCGAGAAAGCCATCGGCAGGCACCGGAGCCAACGGACGCGGATGGCGGTCCGCAGCGATGGTCGAGCGGCAATCACTCACTATCGGGTGCTGCGCCGCTTCCGGGCCCATACGCTCGTGCAGGTGGAGCTCGAGACCGGCCGCACGCATCAGATCCGGGTGCATCTGGCGCATATCGGTTATCCGTTGGTTGGCGACCCTGCATACGGGGGCCGGCGACGGCTACCGCCGGGCTGCAGCGATGAGCTCGCGGCGGCGCTCACGGGATTTCACCGGCAGGCGCTGCATGCGGCCAGGCTGAAGCTGATCCATCCCCTGACCGGACGGCAAATGGAATGGGAGGCGGCGCTGCCCGCAGACCTTAAGAGCCTCATCGGGGTCATGGTGCGTGAGCAGAACAGTCCCGGCCCCGCCAGGGCCGTGAGCCGGGCCGAGCGGCCGTGAACACGCTCGAGCTGGTCGTTCCGGACTGGCCGGCGCCGCAACACGTGCGAGCTGCCTTTACCTTACGGACCGGTGGGGTCAGCGCTCCGCCCTTGGATTCACTCAACCTAGGGGAATATGTCGGGGATCGCGCAGAGGCGGTGATGGAAAATCGCCGGCTTGTCAAGGCAAAGCTACAGCTCCCTGCCGAACCACTCTGGTTGCGACAGGTGCATGGGACCGCCGTGGTCGACATTGGGCCGGCCGGCCACGCCGAGGGGCATCCCCTCGGAATCGGGGGGCGGCAGCCCGAAGCCGATGCCGCCATCGCCCGGGTGCACATGCCCGGTTCCGAGGCGCTGAGCCGGGCCGTCTGTGCCGTACAGGTGGCCGATTGTCTGCCGGTGCTTCTCACTGCAGGCGACGGTTCGGTCATCGCGGCAGCCCATGCCGGCTGGCGCGGCCTCGCCGCCGGGGTGCTGGAATCCACCGTGCGGCGCATCGCAATCCCCCCCGCAGAGGTGCTCGCGTGGCTTGGCCCGGCGATTGGCGCCGATCACTTCGAGGTGGGCGCGGAAGTGCGCACGGCATTCATCCGGGACGATGTGGGGGCCGCGGCGGCATTCGTACCGAATGCGCGCGGGCGCTGGCAATGCGATCTGCTGGCTCTGGCGCGGCGGCGTCTCGTGGCGCTGGGGGTGCAACACATCTACGGTGGCGGGTGGTGCACGTACACGGACCCGGCGCGATTTTTCTCGTTCCGCCGCGACGGCCGCTGTGGACGGATGGCAGCGTTTATCTGGGCCGATCGGCAGCAGCCATGAGCCAGGTGCCGCTGCTGGGCTGGATCATTGTCTTCACCGCCTTCGGGGGGATTGCGAGCGCTGCGTTCGCGGGGCTGTTTCTGCTAATTCCGCAGCCGCTCGGGCTGCGAATGCTGCCCCATTTCGTCAGCTTCGCAACGGGCGCCCTGCTCGGCGCCGCGCTCCTTGCTCTGCTGCCGGAAGCGCTCGAGCGCGTCGGGGCCGCTGGCGCGCACCACATCGGCGTCGCGCTGGTGTTGGGGCTGGGGGCATTTTTCGTGATGGAGAAACTCGTGTTATGGAAGCACACGCATTCGCACGAGCCTGAGGAGGCACAGTCTGCGCGCGGGGCGCAGGTTGCGGGCGGTGCACATGCCGCGCCGGATGCGCATGGCGAGCATGGCAGCGCCGCCGGCGTGCTGGTGCTCATCGGGGACAGCATCCACAACGCGCTCGACGGAATTCTCATCGCGGCGGCATTTCTAAGCGACGTGTCCCTCGGCCTCGTCACGAGCTTTGCGGTCGCCGCCCATGAGATTCCACACCGCGTGGGCGATTTCGCCATCCTGCTGCACACCGGCATGTCGCGCCGCCGTGCCCTGCTACTCAACATGGCGACCGGGCTGACCTCGGTGGCGGGCGGCATCCTGGCCTACTTCGGGCTCGAGCGCGCGCAGGGGGCGTTGCCCTACGCGCTGGCCCTGGCCGCGGCGGGCTTTCTGTACATTGCCGTCGCGGGGCTCATTCCCGGGCTGCACCGCCGCGCCGACCCGCGCACGAGCCTTGCTCAGGTGTTGTGGATGAGTCTGGGCGTCGGCCTCGTCGCCTGGGCGCAGTCCCTGGCCCATTGACCATGTAGTGCCTTGAAGCCATTGGGATTTGCCCCCATCTGGGTGGCAGCCCGGAACAATCGTAGGGTCATCCCCATGCGGACCGAGAAACTCACCAGCAGATTCCAGCAGGCGCTGGCCGATGCGCAGTCGTTGGCGCTCGGGCGCGATCACCAGTTCATGGAACCGGCGCACGTGCTGCTCGCGCTGCTCGATGGCCAGGGCGGCGGCGTGCGCCCGCTGCTGCTCAAGGCGGGTGTCGATATCAACAAGCTGCGCTCGGAGCTGCAGGCGGTGCTCGACAGGCTGCCGCGCGTAGAGGGCACACCGGGCGAGATCCATATCTCGAATGACCTCAACAAACTGCTGAACGTCACGGACAAGCTCGCGCAGCAACGCGGCGACCAGTACATCTCGAGCGAGCTGTTCGTGCTCGCCGCGTTCGAGGATCGCACGCTCACCCGCGTACTGAAGGATGCGCGCGGCGTGCGCGGGGCGATCGAGAAAGCGATCGAGGACGTACGCGGTGGCGAGACGGTTTCCGATGCGAATGCCGAGGAGAGTCGCCAGGCGCTCGAGAAGTACACGATCGACCTGACCGCGCGCGCCACGGCGGGCAAGCTCGACCCGGTGATCGGCCGGGATGACGAGATCCGGCGCACGATCCAGGTGTTGCAGCGGCGCACCAAGAACAACCCCGTGTTGATCGGCGAGCCTGGTGTCGGCAAGACCGCAATCGTCGAGGGGCTCGCGCAACGTATCGTCAACGGCGAGGTGCCCGAGGGCCTGAAGAGCAAGCGCATTCTCGCCCTCGACATGGGGACGCTCATCGCGGGCGCGAAATTCCGCGGCGAGTTCGAGGAGCGTCTGAAAGCGGTGCTGAACGATCTGGCGAAGCAGGCCGGTCAGGTCATCCTGTTCATCGACGAGCTGCACACGATGGTGGGCGCGGGGAAGGCAGAAGGGGCGATGGACGCCGGCAACATGCTCAAGCCGGCGCTGGCGCGCGGCGAGCTGCATTGCGTCGGTGCGACGACGCTCGATGAGTACCGCAAGTACATCGAGAAGGATGCGGCACTCGAGCGGCGGTTCCAGAAAGTGTTGGTGGACGAGCCCTCCGTGGAGGACACGATCGCGATCCTGCGCGGCTTGCAGGAGCGCTACGAGGTCCACCACGGAGTCGACATCACCGATCCGGCGATCGTCGCGGCAGCGACTCTCTCGCACCGCTACATCGCGGATCGACAGCTTCCCGACAAGGCCATCGACCTGATCGACGAGGCCGCCGCGCGCATCCGCATGGAGATCGATTCCAAGCCCGAAGCGCTCGATCGGCTCGAGCGACGGCTGATCCAGCTGAAGATCGAGCGCGAGGCGCTCAAGAAGGAGCAGGACGAGGCCTCCAGGCGGCGGCTCGCTACCCTGCAGGACAACATCACGACACTCGAGAAGGAGTACGCGGATCTCGATGAGATCTGGAAATCGGAGAAGGCCGCTCTGCAGGGTGCGGCGCAGATCCGCGCCGATCTCGATCGCGTGCGCAGTGAGCTCGAGGCGGCACGGCGGGCCGGGGATCTGCAGCGCATGGCGGAACTGCAGTACGGCAAGATCCCGGAGCTCGAGAAGCGCCTGCAGGCGGCGCTTGATGCGGAGAACCGCGCCCCGCAGCTGGTGCGCAATCGAGTGACCGAGGAAGAGATCGCGGAGGTCGTATCCAAATGGACCGGCATTCCGGTCGCGAAGATGCTCGAGGGCGAGAAGGACAAGCTGCTGCGCATGGAGGAAGCGCTCGCCAGACGCGTCGTCGGTCAGGACGAGGCGTTGCGGATCGTGGCGAACGCAATCCGCCGTTCGCGTGCCGGTCTGTCGGACCCCAGGCGGCCCAACGGCTCCTTCCTGTTCCTTGGCCCGACCGGCGTCGGCAAGACGGAGCTGTCCAAAGCGCTGGCCGAATTTCTCTTCGACACCGACGAGGCGATGATCCGCATCGACATGTCGGAGTTCATGGAGAAGCACTCGGTGTCGCGCCTCATCGGTGCCCCACCCGGTTACGTAGGTTACGAGGAGGGCGGTTATCTCACCGAGGCGGTACGGCGGCGGCCCTACTCCGTCATCCTGTTGGATGAGATCGAGAAGGCGCATCAGGACGTCTTCAACGTGTTGTTGCAGGTGTTGGATGACGGACGGCTCACCGACGGACAGGGCCGCACCGTGGATTTCCGCAACACGGTGATCATCATGACCTCGAATCTCGGCTCACAGGTCATACAGGAGTATGCGGGGGAGAAAAACTATGCCCGCATGAAGTCGGCCGTGATGGAGATCGTGCAGCAGAGCTTCCGGCCCGAGTTCATCAACCGGATCGACGATATCGTGGTGTTTCACCCGCTGGGGACACAGCAGATCCGCTCGATCGTGGACATCCAGCTCAGCTATCTGCGCAAGCGCCTGCAGGAGCGCAATATGGATCTCACGCTCGATGACTCCGCGCGGGACCTGCTCGGGGAGGCTGGTTTCGACCCCGTGTACGGCGCCCGCCCGCTCAAGCGTGCGATCCAGCAGCAGATCGAAAACCCCCTGGCGCAGCGCATCCTGCAGGGCAACTTCGGGCCCGGCGACCGCATCCGGGCAACGGCGCGCAAACAGGAGTTGGTGTTCGAGAAGGCCTGAGCCCCTATAATCGGCGTTCATCCCACCCAAGATCAGGCCGATCCACGCCATGCCGTTCTACGAATACGAGTGCCAGAGCTGCAAGTTCTATACGGAGGTCATGCAGAAGATCTCGGCTGCGCCACTGACGAAGTGTCCGTCGTGTGGCAAAAAGACCCTGAAGAAGCTGGTTTCCGCGCCGGTTTTCCGCCTCAAGGGGGCCGGGTGGTACGAGACGGATTTCAAGTCCGAGAAGGAGAACAAGCGCAATCTGGCCGCTGGTGAGAAGGAGGAGGCGCCCGCGACTGCACCTGCCTCTGCAGCGGCGGCAGCGGAAGGGGCCACGGCTGCGAAGCCCGAGGCCGCCAAGGCAGATGCCGCCAAGGCAGATGCCGCCAAACCGCCGATGAAACCTGCGGAGGGGGCCAAAGCGACCAAGTCGAAAGCGGCCAGCAGCTCCGCGGCGAAATCGGGTCGGGGCAGTGCAGCGCGCGCACCCGCCCGCTCTTCGACGAAAAGCCGCACGGGCACTTCCGGCGGGAAGAGCGCTCGGGCGGCCAGCCGCAAGAAGACCCGGCGGTGAGCGCCGATGCCGCCCGCGGTCCCTAGCGCCCGAAGGCGGGGAGTGCGACGCTATCTCGTCGCCGGCATCCTCGTCTGGCTGCCCATCCTGGCGACGATCTGGGTCGTGACGTTCATCATCCGGATCATGGACCGCACGTTGCTGCTGCTGCCGTCGGCGTACCGGCCTCAGGCACTGGTGGGGTTTGCGTTGCCGGGCCTGGGAGCGGTGTTCGCCTTTGCCATCGTGCTCGCGACGGGGCTGCTGGTCACGAACCTGATCGGGCGTCAGCTGGTGGTGTACTGGGAAGAGCTCCTGAACCGCATTCCCGTCGTGCGCAGCGTGTACAGCGGCGTCAAGAGCTTTACGGAAAGCGTTTTCTCGCAATCGAACTCGTTCCGCAAAGTGGTCATGGTGGAATATCCGCGAATCGGCATCTGGAGTCTGGGTTTCCTGACGGCCGAGAACGTGCCGGAGATCAGCCGCAGAACGGGTGAACCGCACGCCTGCGTTTATATTTCCAACGCGCTGAACGCAACCGCGGGCTTCCTCGTGATCGTGCCCCGCCGCCAGGTGGTGGAGCTGGAGATGAGCGTCGATGCGGCGATGAAGATGATCATCACGTGCGGTGTCGTCGTACCCCCTGCGCCCGCGGCCGTGAGTGGGCCGGTTGCGGGGGTAGCGAGCGCTCCGTAGTATCGCGCGCCTGATGCGCTCACATTACTGCGGACAGGTCGATGACCAGCTCATCGGCCAGCAAGTGACGGTCGCCGGCTGGGTCCACCGCCGCCGTGACCACGGCGGAGTCATCTTCGTCGATCTGCGCGATCGCGAGGGGCTGCTGCAGATCGTGTTCGATCCCGATGTGGCGACGGTCTTCGCCGAGGCCGAGCGGCTGCGCAACGAGTTTGTCATCAGCGTGAAGGGACGCATCCGCGCGCGCCCCGCCGGCACCATCAATGTGCACCTGGCCTCCGGCCGCGTGGAGCTGCTTGCCGAGGAGCTGCAACTGCTGAATCGCTCCGAGCCGTTGCCCTTTCAGCTCGAGGAGAGCGTCGGTGAGGAGGTGCGCCTCAAGTACCGCTATCTGGATCTGCGCCGCGAGGTGATGAGTCAGCGACTGCGGTTGCGCCATCGGCTCACGCGCTCCATGCGCGGGTTCCTCGATGCCAACGGCTTCGTCGATCTGGAAACGCCGATGCTCACGAAGGCGACTCCGGAGGGCGCCCGCGACTATCTCGTGCCGAGCCGGACACACGCCGGCAAGTTCTTCGCGCTGCCCCAGTCGCCGCAGATCTTCAAACAGCTGCTGATGATCGCCGGCTTCGACCGTTACTACCAGATCGTGCGGTGTTTTCGCGACGAGGATCTGCGCGCGGACCGTCAGCCGGAATTCACCCAGCTCGATATCGAGACCTCGTTTCTGAGTCAGGATGCGATCATGCGCCTGATGGAAGGGCTGGTGCGGCACTTCTTCCAGGAGGTGCTTGGTGTTGCACTGCCCGATCCGTTCGAGCGGCTGAGCTTCGCCGAGGCGATGCGCCGCTTCGGCTCCGACAAGCCGGATCTGCGTATTGCGCTGGAGCTCGCAGATGTCGCCGAGCTGGTGCAGGACTGCGACTTCAAGGTATTCGCGAGTCCCGCGAACGATTCGCGCGGCCGCGTTGCCGCACTGCGCGTGCCGGCCGGCGGCTCGCTGCCGCGTTCGCAGATCGACACCTACACAGCTTTCGTCGGCCGTTATGGGGCGAAGGGACTTGCGTACATCAAGGTGAACGAGCGCGCGAAGGCGCGCGAGGGGCTGCAATCCCCGATCGTGAAGTTCCTCAGCGACGCTGCGATCGCCGGCATTCTCGAGCGTACTGGCGCCGAGGACGGCGATCTGATCTTCTTCGGGGCGGACACCGCGAAGGTCGTCAATGACTCCCTTGGCGCGCTGCGCCTGAAGGTCGGACAAGACCTGAAACTGGTGCGCGAGGGCTGGCGGCCGCTGTGGGTCGTCGACTTTCCGATGTTCGAGCGCGATGCCGAGGCCAGGCGCTGGGTCGCGATGCATCACCCCTTCACCTCCCCTGTGAACGATGATGCGGGTGCGTTACGCGCCAACCCGGAGGGTGCGCTCGCCAAGGCCTACGACATGGTGTTGAACGGCTCCGAGATCGGCGGTGGTTCCGTCCGCATTCACCGCCAGGAGATGCAGTCGACTGTGTTCGATCTGCTGGGGATCGAGCCGCAGGAAGCACAGCAGAAATTCGGCTTCCTGCTCGATGCGCTGCGCTACGGCGCCCCGCCGCACGGCGGCATCGCCTTCGGACTCGACCGGCTCGCGATGCTGATGGCCGGTGCCGACAGCATCCGCGAGGTGATCGCCTTCCCGAAAACGCAGACGGCCGCGGATCCGATGACGGATGCGCCAACCGAGGTCAGCGAGGCACAATTGCGCGAGCTGCACATCCGGGTGCGCACCCCGCCGCCTGCACAGTAGCGCAGCAGACGGGGCCTGCCGCTCGCCCCGCGCCTCAGTACTCGAACTGGTACGCCAGTCCAACACTGCTGCCGGGATCGTTTTCCGGCGTCGTGCCCTGGGTCGTAATCGCGGTGCCGTTTCCCAACCGGGTCTGCAACTTCAGGTGCTTCGAAAGATCGACGTCCACGGCCAGCTGACTGTTGCCGGTCGTGCTTTGCTTGACGGCGACGAAGACGCGGCTGGAGACGTAACGACCGGCCTGAATACTCGCCCCCGTGTTGGCCGTGTTGGTGGGGCCGCTGCTGGTGCCTCCGCCGAGCGACAGCCGGTCGAGTCCGAGGGTCTTCTGGATCTTCGCGAGGGGGTTGAAGCCGCCGCCACCCCCGCTGAGCGTCGCCAGCGCTGCGCCGATCTGCGCTACCTGTAGCGCGGTGAGCTGCGAGGCGCTCTCGCCGAACAGCAGTCGCGCGAGGATCTCATCCTGCGGCATCTCCGGTGTGCTGCTCAGCTCGATCTTGGGAGCATCCGCAAGGCCGGTGATCTTCAGTGTCGCGGTCACATCCCCCACCGTGCTCTGTGCCGTGAAGTCGAGTGTCGGATCGAGTTTGTTCTTCAGGCCCGAGCCATTGAACGCGACGCTTCCGGTGGAAAACGTGAGCTGACTGCTGGCGAGGGAGAAGGTGCCGCGCTGCAGGTCGAAGCTTCCTCTGACGTGCGGCTCCGCCGTGGTTCCCCCCAGGTGCAGCTCGCCGCCAAGCTCTGCATCGAGGCCGCGTCCCTGTACGAGAATCTGCCGCGGCGCCTGCACGGTCACATCGAGGCCGATGACCAGCGGTTTGACCGGTCGCGGCGGCGGCGCTTGACCGGGGCGACGCACGTCGAGCACGGCGACATTCGGCGGCAGACTGCCCGGAATCTCAATGTTGGCGCGAATGATATGTACGGTGCCGGCGACTTCCAGCTTCTCACGCCCGTTACCGGTCACATGCAGATCCGCGTCGAGATTAGCAGTGACGATGTTGCTGGCGATCGGGCGCGCGTTCTTGGCTGTGAGCTGCATATCGATCGGCACACCCTTCTGCATCACGCCGATCGTCCCGGTCACCGATACGTTGCCGGTCGCGGCATGCGCGCTCAGGCTCTCGATGCGCAACATGCCGTGGCTGCCGACCAGCACGGCGCTGATGTCGGTCAGATTGACTCCCTGCGCGTAGTCGCGAAGGTTGCCTTTTGCCAGCCGCACCGTGCCACCGATTTCCGGCGCCATGGCCGTGCCCGTCACGCTCGTATCCACATTGAGCTGCCCGCTGGCGCGCTGGCCGTGCGCCTCGAGAATGGGATTGAGCTGTCCGATGTCGAGCTTGCCGGCGAGTTTGAGGTCATAGGCGGCATGCGCATTGAGCGGGGCGCGGCCGCCCAGCGTCAGCTGCGATGCCGAACCTGCCGAGAGGCGAGCATCCACCAGCGCCGTCTCGCCCAGCAACTGCGTGTTGGCATGCAGATCGAGCGCGGGCAGGCCCCGGGCGGCATCGTTTGCCGAGCGGACGCCGACCGCATCGAGCCGCACCTGACCGGTCGGGGCAGCGAAGCTGCCTTGCACTTCTGCGCTGGCCTCGAGGCTACCTTTGGCCAGCATTCCCGGGAAGAAGGCATTGACGAGATCGGGCCCGACATTGTGCAGCGCGGTGCGCAAGTCCAAGGCGGGGGACAGGCGCCCGTCCAGTTCGAGCACGGCTTGGTGTGCGCCGAGGCGCCACCCGCCAAGGCGCAGGCCATCCGCAAAGGACAGCTGTGCCGGCGACAGCAGCGATGCGGTCTGTCCGCGATAGGTCAGATCGATGGCCGTCAGACGCAGGTTGCGGGTGCTGCTGTTGAGCAAGCCGTGAGAGCTCAGCGTGGCCGGCGCGCCGCCCAAGTTGGGCACCTGCGCGGCAAGATCCAGGTTCAGTGCATCGAATGATCCGGAGCCCTTGAGTTGCAGGTTCGCGGCGACACCGCTGGTCGCAAGATTCACCCCATCGAGCCGCAGCTGCGCGAAGGGATGACCGTCATGTGGCACGATGGAGACGTCGGCATCAATCCGACCTTGGAGTGTGGTTCCGAGCAGGCGCTGCAAGTCGGCCAGTTGTTGCATACGCGCGCGCAGGCTGCCCCGGGCTTGCGCCATGTCCTTGCCGACGGTCAGGTCCCCTTCGGCATGCGCGCTTTTCCAGTCGGCCTGTCGGATGATGATTCGAACGTCACCGTCGGCTTCGTGCGTAAGCGACGCATTCAGTTGCAAAGGCGCGCCATCCAGCACACCTTTCGCCTGCACCGCACCGCGGGGTGCCCCGGGTAGTCCGTCGGCATGCAGGGATGCGCTCACCGCGCCGGCCGGCGCGCCGCGCACCGAGACAGAGGAGCTCAGCGCAGCGTCGACGGCAAGCGCGTTGGCGGGACCCTTGGCGGTTCCCGTCAGAGCGAGCTTTCCACCGAGGTTCGCCGAGAGCATCGAAAGATCGGTGAGATTGAGCTGCCAGCGCAGTGCGAGATCCTGCAACGTGGACGCACCGGCCGTCGTGCGCGCGTGCGCGGATGCGAGCGATGCGGTGCCGCTGCCGGTCAGCGAGGCGCCGCGCCCCGTCAGCCACAATCGCTGCAGACTGACCGCCTCGCTCGTCATCGTTCCCGAAAGCTGCAGCACAGTGCGATTCCCGAGGACCCCCACCCACGTAGCCGTGCCCCCGGTGAATGCGGCGTTGGCCGTCATAGTGAGCTCGGTAGCGGGGCTTTTGCGTGCGATCTGCGCCTTGATGGTGGCATTCCCGGCGGCATCCTGGCCGGCAAGGCTTGCAAACGGCGCAACATCGGGCAGTTGGATGGTCAGCGTCGCCGTCTGCTCACCGGCCGTAATGACTCTACCGCGCAGTCCCACGAGCGGATGGCTCGCCACCACATCGAGTGGGTAGGTCTTGTCATCGAGCCGCATCGATGCATCGAGCGTCAAGGGCGCCGCCTGCAATAGCTTGGGGCGGGGCCCGGGAATCGTCAGGCCCGCCACGAGCGCGTGCGTCGAGAGTTTGCCGTCGCGCGCGGCCAGGCTGGCTGCGATCGAGGCGAACTGCAGCCCCCCGGGAATCCGCAACTGCTCCACCCGCAGCTCGCCGTCAGCGACCGCGGTGGTCAGCGGACCGTGCCAGCGCCCCCGCAAATCCAGCTGTTCCCAGCCGATACCCGGATGCGGCTCCATGGCGGGGGACTGCAGCGAGAAGTCGAGGTTGGCGGCGCTGTGGGTCAGATCGAGGTTTCCCCGGGCCCGCGCCCGCAGCGCACCGGCATCGACCGACAGCGCCAGGCGCTCGTTCCCACGCAGCCCGTTGAGTGTGAACTGTGCCGACAGGGCACCCAGACCTGGCAATTGCAGCAGGTGCTCCAGGGGCCCCCCCGCCGGCTCGCGCAGCTGCAGCGCCGCATCCATTCGCGCTGCGGTGAATTGCAGCTGCAGCTCGTAGTCGCCGTCCTTGTCGGTGCGCCGCGCGACCACATTGACCGTCGCATCCTTCACCGAGCGCATGTGATAGGAACCGTGCACGCTGAGTGAGGCCGGCGAGCCGGCGAGCTGCGCGCCGAGCTCGAGCCGATCCACCGCCGCCTGGGCAACATCGACGCTCGGTACGGCATGGCTGGACTTCGACTTGCTCGGAACCGGCAAACGCTCCATGTCCACGAGCGCGGCGTGCACCGAGTCGACATTGACGCGATACGCCAGCATCGCCAGGGGGTGCCAACGCAGCGAGATGCCTTCGGCCCGCAGCCAGATCCCGCGTTCATCGGCCAGCTCCAGCTTGCCGAGCTGCAACTGCGCGGGGAAGGCACCGGACAGTCCGGACAAGCGCACGTGGCCGGAAGTGATGGCCGCCGTCAGCCGCTCGATGAGCGCGCGCCCACTGTCGGTGTTGCCGCCCATGAGCACCGCGACGAGCAGCACGGCGAGCAGCAGCAACAGCCCACCGAGCGTCCATGCAGAGATCGTAAGCGCGCGTCGCATCAGAATGCCTGTCCCAGTCCGATATAGATCTCGAAGGCGTCATCGCCCGGATGACGCTGCACCGGGACGGCAAGGTCGAGCCGGATCGGACCGATTGGCGTGTAATAGCGTACGCCCGCGCCGGTGCCGAAGCGGACCTGCCCGCTCAGGGGGCGCAGATTGGCGCTGACCTGTCCCGCATCGACGAATACTGCCATACCGAGACTCGGGCCGATGCGCTGACGGTATTCGGCACTGGCGGCATCCATCGCGGTGCCGCCGATCGGGTTGCCATCTGCGAACTCCGGTCCGACCGCCTGGTAGCGATAACCACGGATCGTGCCGCTGCCCCCGGCGTAAAAGCGTTGATCGGGAGGCAGGCTGAACTGGCTCGCGCCGGTGGCGAGACCGGCCAGGGCGCGCAGGGCTACGACGCTGCGTCCCGGATCCTGATTGAATCCAAGGCGCTGCAGGTCCAGGTAGGTTGCCACGCTTCCCTGGCTGACGAGAAAGTAGGCGTCCGGCGGCCCCAGCGACAAGGTGGGCGCAAGGCTCAGCGAGGCGCGCCACCCGTGCGTCGGATCATCCAGTGGCGAGGCCAGATTCGTCGTGTTGAACAGCACCGTGAGGGGCACCGCGAACAGCGTGTAATGCAGTGAAAGAGCGGTGCAGGCCGGAGCCTGCTCGCCGTGTGGGACATTGACGATACACAGCGTGTCGGTCGGGCACGGAGGACTGTTGGCTGCCGAAACTCCGGGCGGCGGGCACAGTGCCCCCACCTGCAGAATATGCTCGCGCTCGGCAGTAAATCCGAAGCTCGCACTCCAGATCTCGGAGAACTTGCGCGTCAGCGTCGCACCGAGCGTCGCGGCGACCTGCTGATACGCCTGCAATGACTGGTTGATGGCGCCCACCGAGAGCTGCAGTGACTGGTCGCGGTGCAGGAAATCCGGCACGACGTACTTGGCACTCGTGTCGTAGCCGATGCCTGTCGTCGCCGTGCCGCCACCGAGATTGATGGCGGATGCCGCCAGAGTGAGCTGCTCGGCATTGCCGAAGACATTGCGGTTCGACCAGGTGACTCCGGTGCTGCCGCCCAGATCGGAGGAATATGCCGCAGTGACACCGAAGGCATGTCGCGGCCGCTCCCGTATCCGAAAGACGATCGGCACTGCCCCGTCGTGTTCGCCGGCGCGCTCGACCCTCACGGAGACCGAGGCGAATACGCCGATGCTCAACAGGTCCTTGCGCGCCTGCTCGATCCTGCTCGCATCGTACGGCTCGCCCTGATGCACCAGCAGGCGCCGCCGCACGAGCGACTCGTGAACCCGCTCCGTGCCCTCCACCCGGATCTCACCGATACGCACGTGCGGTCCCGGCGTCACGTGAAAGCTGACATCCAGCACGTGCGCTGCCGGGTCCTCCTGCGCGATGGGGGGATCCACTTTGGCAAAAGCATATCCCTGGTTCTCGAGCGCGCTGAGCACGCGCTCGCCGGCGGCCAGCACGTCAGCCGCGACTGCGGGCGCCCCGGGTGCGAGTTTGAGCGCATCGCGCGCCGCCTGCGGCAGCGTTCCCTCGATCTCGATCCGGCGCAGATGAAACAGCGGTCCGAGACGGAAGCTGACCCGCAACTGCGCATCGCTTCCGGCAGCTCGTGCGCTCAGCTCATCCCCGATGGAGGGGTCATCGATCGGCAGGCCATCGATCATGATGCCGATCGAGCCCTGATAGTAACCGAAGCTCTCCAACACGGTCTTGAAGCGATCGATATCTCCCTGTGCGCGGGCCAGCAGGCCGAAAGGACCGACGGGCGCCGAGGTGCGCAGGGAGATCAGCTCGGAGGTCGCCTTGAGCGTTGCATCGAGGGCATGGTCGCCGGTCGTGCCCAGATCGACTTTGTAGGTCTGGGTCTCCGCGGCACTGCCGCGATTCCCCGCGCAGAGGGCTGCAACGGCGAGCAGCAGCGCCGCGATGAGGCGATTGAGGCGCCGCGGGGACTGCCGCAGCAGCCGGGCACCTTCGCAAAGCGGACCTACCGCGCGGTGGCGCGGTGGCGCCATGCTTCGGATTGCCATTGTTTGCTAATGTCGGCCTCGATCGTGGGTGAGCCGCGCAGGCCAGGACCAGCGAAGAGTATGCGGGAAGCGGTAGTTTACGTTCACGGACTGTGGATGTCCGGCGGCGAGTCGCTGCTGCTGCGCCGACGGTTGGCCCGCGAGTTCGGACTGCGGGTGCATGCTTTCCGTTATGCAGCGGCCGCCGCGACCATGGCGGAGATCACCTCGAGACTGCAGCGCTTTGTGCGCGAGCTGCGCGCGCCCCGACTGCATTTCATCGGACACAGCCTCGGCGGCCTTGTGATTTACCGCTTCCTCGAGCGCTATCCAGGGCAGCCCCCCGGCCGGGTAGTGTTTCTCGGCACCCCATCGGTATCCAGCCGCGCAGCCGTCCAGGCGAGTCAGATCCGCATGGTGGCTTCCCTGATGGGACGCTCGGTCGCAGAGGAGTTGCTGCGGCCACGGGAGCGGCGCTGGGTGATGGATCGCCCGCTCGGCATCATCGCCGGAACGCAGCCGTTGGGATTCGGACAGCTCCTGGCGCACTTCGATGAGGATTGTGACGGCACGATCGCCGTGAGCGAGACGCAGTTGCCGGGCGCCACGGATCACATCACGCTGCCTGTGAGTCACCTGGGCATGCTCGTATCGGCGCGCGTGGCGCGTGAAACAGGCGCGTTCCTGCAGGACGGGCGATTTTCGCTGCGTTGAGGGCTGCGCGCCGGGATGCCGTGGTCCCGCGCACGGCCCTGGCGCACTGCGTGTCTGCATTGCACGGTTGAGCATTGCGGCGGCCCTTAGCTCGGGGCATCGAGCAGCTTGCGTAGTCGATATAACGCCTCGAGAGCCGCTTTGGGTGACAGCTCATCGGGGTTCAGCTCGCGCACGGCACGGCGCAAGGGATCCGCGGCAGCCAGCGGCAGTTCCCGCTGCGCCGTGAGCGCTGTGCCGGCCGGCCCATGCTGCGCGTCACGATGGGATTCCAGGGCCTCGAGAAAGGCCTGCGCCTGCTGGATCACGCACCTGGGAACACCGGCGAGCTGCGCAACCTGCAGCCCGAAGCTGCGATTCGCCGGACCGTCCCGCACGGCATGCAGGAACACGATCTCATCCCCATGCTCGGTCGCATCGAGGTGCACGTTTGCACAGCCCTCCACTTCGCTCGCAAGCGTCGTGAGCTCGAAATAATGCGTGGCAAACAGGGTAAAGGCCCTGAGCCGCGTAGCGATGTAATGCGCCATGGCCCACGCGAGCGAAAGCCCATCGAACGTGCTCGTGCCGCGGCCGATCTCGTCCATGAGAATGAGACTGCGGGCGGTCGCGTTGTGCAAGATATTGGCGGCTTCCGTCATCTCGACCATGAAGGTCGAACGGCCGCCCGCGAGATCATCGGCGGCGCCGATGCGCGTGAAGATGCGGTCCAGGGGCCCGAGCCGGACCCGGTCCGCCGGCACGTAGCTGCCCAGGTGCGCCAGCAGCACGATCAGCGCGGCCTGGCGCATGTAGGTGGATTTTCCGCCCATGTTGGGGCCGGTGATGATGAGCATGCAGCGTGCCGGCTCGAGTCGCAGGTCGTTGGGCACGAATGGCGCGCTCGAGAACCGCTCGACGATCGGGTGACGGCCGCCTTCGATGCTGAGGTGCGGCTCGGCAACGAGCTCGGGGCACGACCATTCGAGCGTACACGCGCGCTCGGCAAGCGCGGCTAACGCGTCGAGCTCGGCCAGGGCGGCGGTCGTGGCTTGCAGCGGCGCGAGTTGCTCGATCAGCTGCGTGAGGATGGCTTCATAGAGCTCCTTCTCCCGGGCGAGTGCGCGCTCCCGGGCGCCCAGAACCTTGTCCTCGAATCCCTGCAGCTCCGTCGTGATGAAGCGCTCGGCCGATTTGACGGTCTGACGACGGACATAGTCCTTCGGCACACGCTCGGCGTCCTTGCGCAGGATCTCGATGAAGAAGCCCTGCACCCGGTTGTAACCGAGCTTGAGTGCGGCAATGCCGGTGCGCTCGCGCTCGCGGCGCTCGAGCTCGAGAAGGAACTCATCCGTGTGGGTGGCAATCTGTCGCAACTCATCCAGCGGCGCATCGTACTCGGGGGCGATCACCTGCCCGTCGCGTACGAAGGCTGCCGGCTCGGCGGCGATGGCAGCGCTCAGCAGCCGCACGATCTCATCGTGCTCGTGCATGCGCGCGCGCAAGCCCTGCAGCAGCGGCGAATCGATCGGCTGCAGCGCCTCGCGCAGTCGCGGCACGCTGGCGAGCGATGTGCGCAGCTGGGTCAGATCGCGCGGGCGGGCCGTGCGCAGCGCGATGCGCGCGAGAATGCGCTCGATATCGCCGATGCCGTGCAGTAGCTCGCGCAGATCCTCGAAGTGGCGGCGCTCGATGAGCGCGCCCAGCGCCTGATAACGTCCGCGCAGCGTGCCCTGATCGGTGAGCGGTCGGTTGAGCCAGCGGCGCAACTGCCGCGAGCCCATTGAGGTGACACACTGATCGATCAATGCGAACAGGGTCGCATCGGGATGGCCTGACAAGCTGACATCGAGCTCGAGATTGCGCCGGGTGGCCGCATCGAGAATCAGCGCCGTCGCGCGCGCCTCGACGTGCAGCCCGCGAATGTGTGGAACCGCGGAGCGCTGCGTATCGCGCACATATTGCAGCAAGGCGCCGGCGGCACAGATGGCCAGCGGCAGCTCTTCGGCGCCGAAACCCTTCAGATCGAGCGTCCCCAACTGTTCGGTGAGCAGCCGCGAGGCGCTCGCCAGCTCGAAATACCATGGCGGGCGCGTCCGCAGGCTGGTACCGGGTCGGGCGAGTCCCGCGTGCGGGACACCCTCTGCGATCAACACCTCCGCGGGTCTGAGACGCTCGAGCTCGGCCTGCAGGCAAGATTCGCTCTCGGCCTGCAGGATGGTGAATCGGCCGGCTGCCAGATCGAGCCACGCCAACCCGAAGGCCCCTGCGCTGACCGCGATGGCTGCAACCAGCGTCTCCTGACGCTCATCGAGCAGCGCATCATCGGTTACGGTTCCCGGGGTGAGCACCCGAACGACCTGACGCTCGATCGGACCTTTGCCCGAACCGGGGTCCCCGAGTTGCTCGCAGATGGCCACGCTCTCGCCTTTGCGCACGAGTCGGGCCAGGTACCCGTCCACGCTGTGAAAGGGAACGCCAGCCATGGGGATGGGCTGTCCGGCCGAGAGGCCGCGCGCGGTCAGCGTGATGTCGAGCAGCGCTGCGGCGCGACGGGCGTCCTCGAAGAACAGCTCGTAAAAGTCCCCCATTCGATAGAACAGCAGCGTGTCGGGATGCTGGCTCTTGATGCGCAAATACTGCTGCATCATCGGCGTGTGTTGTGCGAAAGCGGTATCGGTCATGGGCCCGAAGGCTACCTGAAGCCGGGTGTGCGCTGCAGGTCCGCGGCCAGCTACACTTGCGGCCATGGTGAGCGATCTTGAGCTCTATGAGCGCGTGGGGCAGGTTGCCCGATGGCTGGGCGCCTCGGGGCAGCGCTTGGTGAGCGCGGAGTCCTGCACGGGCGGCTGGATCGCCAAGGCCTGCACCGATTTGCCCGGGAGCTCGGCCTGGTTCGAGAGTGGCTTTGTAACGTATGCCAATTCGGCCAAGGTGCGCGATTTGGGTGTTTCGCTGCGCACGCTCGAGGCGCACGGTGCGGTCAGCGAACCGACCGTGCGCGAGATGGCAATGGGTGCGCTGCGTGTCACCGGGGCGGATCTGGGAGTCGCCGTGACCGGCATCGCCGGGCCCGATGGAGGCTCGCCCGAGAAGCCTGTCGGGACGGTCTGGTTCGGCATTGGCCGCCGCGGCGGCTCGGGCGCGATCGACGTCGTCGCCGAGGAGCAGCGGTTCGCAGGCAGTCGTGAGGCGATCCGGCGCGCCTGCGTGGATTACGCGCTGCAGCTGCTGCTTCGCGTCGGAGCGACGGATGCCGAGCACGCCGCAATTCTTCCCCGCGCCTGAAACCGAGCGCGTCGTGCGCGAGCGCGCCCGGCGGCTCTTCTTTGCGCTTTGGCCCGGCGAGGCGTTGCGGGCCGCGCTCGCTGCCCGCACGCACCCGATGCTCGCAGCAGGCGAAGGGCGTGCGGTGCCTGCCGGCGATTTTCATGTCACCCTGGCCTTCCTCGGCCAGGTAGCGGAACACCGCTTGGCGCAGGCGCTCTGCCTCGGGGCGGCCGTGGCGAACGAGATGGGAAGTCGGACATCGGCGCTGGCGATCACGTTCGATCACATCGAGTACTGGCCGCGCGCGCAGCTCGTCTGTGCAGCGGCAGGACCACAGAGCGGCGGCGCGGCCGGTCAGCTCGCCGAGCTGCTCAGGACGCGGCTCGGTGCAGCAGGATTTGCGCCGGATCTGAAAGCCTTCCGGGCGCATGTCACGCTCGCGCGCAAGGTGCGCCTGCCCATCACCGAGCGTCCCTTCCCACCGACCGCATGGCAGCTGTCCGAGTTCGCACTCGTGGAGAGCCGCACCAGTGCGAGCGGGTCCTTATACAGTGTTCTGAGCACCTGGCTACTGGGTGGCCAGCGTGTGCAAAAGCCTTGAAAAAAGGCCGAAAATCATCCTGTGCAAACACCCGGTGCGCCATCGTTTGTGGGATAATCCGCCGCACGAATTCGCCTCGCAACGAACCACAATTTCCGGGAATGAAGTGATGGAAGAAAACCGCAAGAAGGCGCTGGCCGCCGCGCTGGGCCAGATCGAGAAACAGTTCGGCAAAGGCTCCGTGATGCGCCTGGGCGATCCCTCCGCCGCAAGTTATGACGTCGAGGCGGTATCCACCGGCTCCCTCGGCCTCGATATCGCGCTCGGAATCGGTGGTCTGCCACGCGGACGCGTCGTCGAGGTTTACGGACCGGAATCCTCCGGCAAGACGACCCTCACCCTGCAGGTCATCGCCGAGGTGCAACGGGCCGGCGGCACGGCAGCTTTCGTCGATGCGGAACATGCGCTCGATCCCAGCTACGCCGAAAAGCTAGGTGTCAACATCAACGAGCTGCTGGTTTCCCAGCCCGACACCGGCGAGCAGGCGCTGGAGATCACGGACATGCTCGTGCGCTCGAGCGCGGTGGATGTCGTAGTCATCGACTCCGTCGCGGCCCTCACGCCAAAAGCCGAGATCGAAGGCGAGATGGGCGAGATGCAGATGGGTCTGCATGCCCGGCTGATGTCGCAGGCGCTGCGCAAGCTCACCGGCAACATCAAGCGCTCCAATACCATGGTCATCTTCATCAACCAGATCCGGATGAAAATCGGCGTGATGTTCGGTAATCCCGAGACCACCACCGGTGGCAACGCGCTCAAGTTCTACGCATCGGTCCGGCTGGACATCCGCCGCATCGGGGCGATCAAGACCGGCGAGGAAGTCACCGGCAACTTGACCCGGGTAAAAGTGGTCAAAAACAAGGTCGCGCCACCGTTCCGGGAGGCCGAATTCGAGATCATGTACGGCGCGGGGATCTCGCGCGAGGGCGAGATCATCGATCTTGGCAGCTCGCAGGGCATCATCGAGAAGTCCGGCGCCTGGTACTCCTACAAGGGAAACCGCATCGGCCAGGGCAAGGACAATGTCCGCTCGTTCCTGCAGCAGAACCGGGAGATCGCGCGGGAGATCGAGGAGCAGATTCGCCTGCGCCTGCTGCCTGTCAAACAGCCCCGCAACGGCAACGGCGCTGCCGAGCAGGCCGATTCGGCCTGAGCCCGAGCCTACCGCCGCAACGGACCCGGCGGTTTGAGGTGCCCCGCAAGCGCACAGCGATGACGGCCGAGCGGGCCCGGGACGCCCAGGCAGCGCGCGCCGCCGCCGCCGCGCTTCTGGCCCGACGCGATTTCGCCAGTCGCGCGCTGGGGCTGAAGCTCGAGCAACAGGGCTTTGAGGCTGCGATCGTCGCGAGCACCCTTGCCGAGCTCATCAAAACCCGGGCCCTCGACGATCGCCGCTATGCCGGCAACTTCCTGAGCTATCACGCCGGGCGCGGCCATGGACCGTTGCGTATCGGCGCCGATCTGCGTGCACTCGGGATCCCTGCTGAGCTGATCGGGGAGGTGCTCGACAGCGGCCCGGACTGGCACGACCTGGCCCGTCAGGTGCGCAGCCGCCGGTTCGGCCCGGCCGCGGCAACGGACTGGCCGCAGAAGGCGCGCCAAGCACGTTTTTTGCAGTATCGGGGCTTTTCATCGGATCATATCCGTGCGGCTCTTGGCGCCGACTGCGATCCGGACAGTTCAACTTGAGCAAACCAGTCTTCTCGAGCGCCGCGGACGTCCGCGGCGCCTTCCTGGAGTTTTTCCGTGAGCGAGGCCACACCATCGTGGCCTCGAGCTCGCTCATTCCCGGCAACGATCCGACCCTGCTGTTCACCAATTCCGGCATGGTGCAGTTCAAGGATGTATTCCTCGGCAGGGAGACACGCGACTACGCGCGCGCTGTGAGCAGTCAGCGGTGCATGCGCGCGGGGGGCAAGCACAACGATCTGGAGAATGTCGGCTATACGGCCCGCCATCTCACATTCTTCGAGATGCTGGGCAACTTCTCCTTCGGGGACTATTTCAAGCGTGATGCGATCCGCCTGGCGTGGGAGTTCCTCACCGTGACTCTCGGACTCGATCCGCAGCGCCTGTGGGTCACCGTCTTTCGCGATGATGACGAGGCCGCCGATATCTGGCTGAAGCAGATCGGGGTGCCGCCCGGACGCTTCTCGCGCATGGGTGAGCAATCCAACTTCTGGGCGATGGGCGATACGGGACCCTGCGGCCCGTGCAGTGAGATCTTCTACGATCATGGCGCCGCGCTCGCCGGCGGCCCACCGGGCTCTGCCGATGAGGACGGCGACCGCTACGTCGAGATCTGGAATCTCGTCTTCATGCAGTACGAACGCGCGGCGGATGGCAAGCTGACTGCCTTGCCGAAGCCTTCGGTGGATACCGGCATGGGACTCGAGCGCATTGCCGCCGTTCTGCAGGGTGCGCATTCCATCTACGACATCGATGTCTTCCGCAGGCTCATTGGCGCCGCTGCGGCCATCGCTGGCGTGGACGATCTCACCTCGAGCTCGCTACGGGTCATTGCCGACCATATCCGCGCCTGCACGTTCCTCATCGTGGATGGCGCGTTGCCCTCCAACGAGGGACGCGGTTACGTGTTGCGGCGGATCATCCGTCGCGCCATCCGCCACGGCTACAAGCTCGGAATCCAGCAGACCTTCTTCTACAAGCTGGTGGCTGAACTGGAGCGGCAGATGGGCGGGGCGTACCCCGAGCTGGTGCGCGGCCGGGCACACGCGCAGCGCGTGTTGCAGCAGGAAGAAGAGCGCTTCGCAGAAACCCTCGCGAATGGCATGCAGTTGCTCGAAGGGGTGATCCGCTCGCTGGGCGCCGGAGCCAGGATCGACGGCGCAACCGTCTTCAAGCTCTACGACACTTATGGATTTCCTGCGGATCTGACCGCCGACATCGCAAGGGAGCGCGGGCTGTCCATCGATCAGGCGGGCTTCGATACCGCGATGGACGAGCAGCGGCGCCGCTCCCAGGAGGCGAGCAGGTTCGGCGCGGATCTCAGCGGCACCGCGGCGATCAGCTCGCGGACGGTTTTCCAAGGCTACGACGCTCTTCAGGCGGACGGCCGGGTCGTGGCACTGTTGAAAGCGGGCGCACCGGTGGAGCGCCTGGGCACGGGCGAGCGCGGCGAAGTCATTCTCGATCGCACTCCGTTCTATGCCGAGGCCGGTGGCCAGGTGGGTGATGCGGGTGAGCTGACTGGCCCGGGCGTGCGCTTCCTAGTTGAGGATACGCAAAAACGCAGCGCCGCCCATGCGCACATCGGCTGCGTTCGCGAAGGCGAGATCCGCATCGGCGCGTCGCTGCTGGCGCAGGTGAATGGCGCGCGGCGACTCGCGACCGCGCTCAATCATACGGCGACGCATTTGTTGCATGCCGCGCTTCGCAAGGTGTTGGGCACGCACGTACAGCAGAAGGGTTCACTGGTCGCGCCCGATCGGCTGCGCTTTGACTTCTCGCATCTGCAAGCGCTCACCACGGCCGAGTTACGTACGGTCGAGCACCTGGTGAACGCCGAGATCCGGCGCAATTCCCCGGCGAAGATCGAGCTGACGGATTACGAAGGCGCCGTCGCGGCCGGCGCCATGGCGCTGTTTGGCGAAAAATACGAAAAGGACGTCCGCGTGCTGCGCATCGGGGAGTTTTCGATGGAGCTCTGCGGCGGCACGCACGTGTCCCGGGCGGGCGACATCGGCTTCTTCAAGATCGTGAGTGAAGGCGGCGTGGCGTCCGGTGTGCGGCGCATTGAAGCGATCACGGCCGATGCGGCGCTCGAGTACGTGGAAAAAAACGAGCAGCTGCTGCGCGAGCTTGCCGGCCTCGTGCGCGGCTCGCGCGACGACGTGACGGAAAAGGTCCGCGATGCGCTCGAGCGTCTGCGCCAGATGGAGAAGGAGGTCCGTTCGCTGAAGGATCGGCTTGCTTCCGGTCAGGGAATCGACCTGGCCGCGGCCGCGGTGGATGTCGCTGGCGTCAAGGTCGTGGCGACCAAGCTCGACGGCGCCGATGCCGGCGCATTGCGCAATGCGGTAGACCAGCTCAAAGGCCGCCTGAAATCGGCTGTCATCGTCCTCGCGAGCATCGAGAGTCCCACTCGCATTACGCTCGTGTCGGGCGTCACGAGCGACATGACATCGCGCATCAAAGCCGGTGATCTGGTCGGGACCGTTGCCTCGCAGGTCGGTGGCCGCGGCGGCGGTCGGGCGGACTTTGCGCAGGCCGGCGGCACCAATCCTGCGGCGCTCGATGCGGCACTGGCGTCGGTGAGCGAGTGGGTTCGCTCGCGTCTGGCCAGCTGAGCCGGCGGCGCGCGAAGTGTTATGTCACCCCTGCCGGTTGTCGGATTACGACGTGCTGGGTGAATGCAGCCGTCTCGCGCGACCGTTTACCTCGCCGGCGCTCTTGCCTGTGGGGACGGACTGGCCGAAGATTCAGGGTTTCTCTGATTTGGTTCGCGCGCGGGAAATCGTAAATTCGGGCCCGGATACTTGCGGCTCACCCAAACGGGTCGCCCAAGATCAAGGAGGACAACAAATGCTGATTCTGACGAGGCGGGTGGGTGAGACGGTGATGATTGGCAACGACGTCACCGTCACTGTGCTGGGGGTCAAAGGTAACCAGGTGCGCATCGGCATCAATGCACCGAAGAACGTTGCCGTGCACCGGGAAGAGATTTTCGAGCGCATCAAGCGCGAGCAGCAGGCAGAGCCACAGGGCGAGCCCAAGCAGGCTAACGAATACGCTCAGATCTGACATTCCGCGCGCAGCGAGTTCGTCTTTCCCTCATCGGTCCGCGCGGTCCCGTCCGCGCGGTGCTGGGTTTCCGGACCCCGAACGCTTGAGCGTCGCGCGCGACGTGCGCTTACCTTTTCCGGGACGCTTCAGTATCATGGCCCGCCGCGCCCGGCGCAGGATGCGGCGTCCCGTCTTCAAGTCCTTGAAGGGGCAGCCCTTACGGCAATGCGGAGAGATGGCCGAGTGGTCGAAGGCGCACCCCTGCTAAGGGTGTAAGGGTCAAAAGCCCTTCGAGGGTTCGAATCCCTCTCTCTCCGCCAATAATCAGCAGGCCCGAGTGATTTCGTCGTTTCTAAATGGCTCTAGGCACGAGCCACGGCGGAGAGGGATAACGCCCGCAGAGTTCGGTGTGACGGTGCGAGCAATGTGCTGGATGGTGGTGGCAGGTCGATCTAAACCGCCCGTTTGTCTAACACTCGAAGGGCGGCCCCGAAGGGGCGAGGCGCGCAGCGCCGAGTAATCCCTCTCTCGCCGCCAAAATTGGTCGATACGAGAAATCAGTCGCTCTGAGTCGACTTTAGGATTATGGCTGGCAAGCGCTGCACGTGGTTGATTATAAAGCCCCTAGAACTCCCGGCATCGGACTGAAAATCCGTGTGTCGGTGGTTCGATTCCGCCCGTAGCCAAGCGCGGTGCGACCGGCGAACCGTTTGCGGGATGATATCCGGCCATTGGCCCCTCGTTTGTGTCTGGCGTGAGCAGGAGTTGAAGCCACGCTGGGCCGATTCCGGATAGAGCCCCGTGCTACGTATGCCAGCGTACAGACGCCCCTCACTCCTTGGACCAGGCTCTGCTGGAAGGTGCGACAGCTGCGCCCGCTTCATTGCCATCAAGATCATCAATCGGCGAGGAGAGGGCGTCGTTGTAGATGTTCTGCTTGGAATCGGCGGAGCGGCTGGCTCTTCCACGGCTTCGGAGCGACGGGCGTAACAGGACTCAATCACAATAGCTTGGCTGTCGCGACCATCGGCGCCGTCGTGGTCCGCGTCGTGTGCCACGCTCTGTCCCGGTCCTCTGGCTTTCGACGTGTTTGATTGTGTCCGACCGGCGTTGTGCGCCGGCGCGCCCCATGCCGTGGTGCCGTCCTATCACAACATGCCGTCGCGCGCAGACCTGTGTGTTTGTTTTTGGCATCCAACCTTGAAATTCAAACTTAAGTCACCACCTATGCCTAAAGAACACCCACTGCTTCAAAGGAGCGTCCAATTATGAAGATTCGTCCTCTTCATGACCGCGTCATCGTGAAGCGCCTGGAGGAGGATCGTGCCTCCCCTGGCGGCATCGTGATTCCCGATACGGCGGCCGAAAAGCCCACTCGAGGAAAGATCGTCGCGGTCGGCAAGGGCAAGATCCTTGAGAACGGACAAGTGCGTCCCTGCGATGTCAAGGTCGGCGACAAGATTCTCTTCGGCAAGTTCAGCGGCACCGAGGTGAAGATCGACGGCGAAGAACTCGTGGTCATGCGTGAAGAAGACCTCATGGCCGTCATCGAGTCGAAGTAACTCACCCGAAGGACAGGACAATGGCTGCGAAACAAGTACGATTCAGCGACGATGCGCGCCAACGCATGTTCAAGGGCGTCAACGTCCTTGCGAATGCGGTGAAGGCGACACTCGGCCCGAAGGGCCGCAACGCGGTGCTCGAGAAGAGCTACGGCGCCCCGACCATCACGAAGGACGGTGTCTCGGTTGCGAAGGAGATCGAGCTTAAAGACAAATTCGAGAACATGGGCGCGCAGATGCTGAAGGAAGTCGCTTCCAGCACCTCCGACGAAGCCGGCGACGGTACGACGACGGCGACGGTGCTTGCCCAGGCGATTATCCGCGAGGGCCTGAAGGCCGTCGCCTCCGGTCGTAACCCCATGGACATCAAGCGCGGTATCGACCAGGCGGTGCTCGTCACGACGGATGAGTTGAAGCGCCTCTCAAAACCCTGTAAGGACTCCAAGGCCATCGCGCAGGTCGGCACGATCTCTGCGAATTCGGATGAGTCCATCGGCAAGACCATTGCCGATGCAATGGAGAAAGTGGGCAAGGAAGGGGTCATCACCGTCGAAGAGGGCCAGGGACTTGATAATGAGCTCGAGGTGGTCGATGGCATGCAGTTCGACCGCGGCTATCTATCCCCTTATTTCATCAACCAGCCGCACAGTCAGACGGTCGAGTTCGAAAAGCCGCTGATTCTCTTGTGCGATAAGAAGCTGTCGAATATCCGCGAGATGCTCCCGCTCCTGGAGAAGGTCGCGAAGGCGGGTCGTCCGCTGATCGTGGTCGCTGAGGACGTCGAGGGCGAGGCGCTCGCGACCCTGGTCGTCAACAACATTCGCGGCATCCTCAAGGTTGCTGCGGTGAAGAGTCCGGGCTTCGGCGATCGCCGCAAGGCGATGCTGCAGGACATCGCGACCTTGACCGGCGGCACCGTGATCTCCGATGAGGTCGGACTGTCGCTCGAGAAGGTCACCCTGGACGACCTGGGCGACGCCAAGAAGGTTGTGATCGAGAAGGAGGCCACGACCATCATCGACGGAGCCGGGAAAGTCACGGACATCAAGGCGCGCATCGAGTCGATCCGCCAGCAGGCCGAGGAAGCGACCAGCGACTACGACAAGGAGAAGCTCCAAGAGCGGGTCGCGAAGCTTTCCGGCGGTGTCGCGCTGATCAAGGTCGGTGCAGCTACCGAAATTGAGATGAAGGAGAAAAAGGCACGCGTGGAGGACGCCCTGCACGCAACCCGTGCGGCCATCGAGGAAGGCGTGGTACCGGGCGGCGGTGTTGCGCTGATCCGTGCCCTCAAGGCGCTCGACAAGTTGGAGGGTGGCAATGAGGATCAGACGGCCGGCATCCGTATTCTTGCCCGCTCGATCGAAGAGCCTCTGCGAAATATCGTTGAGAATGCCGGCGAGGATGCCGCGGTCATCCTGAACCAGGTGAGAGCCGGCAAGGCTGCCTACGGCTACAACGCGGCGACCGGTGAGTTCGGCGACATGCTCGAAGAGGGCATTCTCGATCCAACGAAGGTCACACGGCTTGCGCTGCAAAATGCCGCATCCGTCGCGGGCCTGTTGCTCACGACCGAGGTAATGGTTGCCGAGGCTCCGAAGGACGAAGAGCATGCCCATGGCGGGATGCCAGGCGGCGGAATGGGCGGAATGGGCGGGATGGAGATGTAAAAGGGACGCACGCGCCCGAGCGCGTTCGGCTCTCATGGGCCGTCTTGATGCTGAGAAATCGAACTGGAAGCGTGTTTGCTACGCCCCAGCCGCGATCGACGCAGACGTGACCCGAACTTGAGCCTCGCAGAGCGCGAGGCTTTTTTATGTTTGGAAGAACGCGCTACTTCGGCAGGTTCATCTTCTCGAGCAGTGCCTTGAAGCGCACATCGCCGTGCAGCCGATCGAGCAGCAGGTCGACTTTGACCTCTGACAGGCCGCCATCGCGCTGTTGGTAGGCGCGCTCGAGCCACTCGAACGCCTGGTCCTTCTCGCCGCGCCACGCAAGTGCCTCGGCGATCTGATAGGCGCCATCCGCAGCATGCTTGGCGATCAACTCCTCGAGGGCCTCCTGGGACTCCTTCGCGTGACCGAGGCTGTGCTCAGCCATGGCGACGTCGGTCAGCCTAAAAGCTTCGATGCCGATCTTGCGCGCCGTCGCGAGTGCCTCGGCCGCGTTGCCTTCGAACAGCCGCAGGATGGCCACGTGATGGCCGCCGAAGCTCGATTCCGGATTGATCTCGAGGCAGCGACGCACTGCCTCGTGTGCGGCGGGGTAGTCCCGGTGGAATGTCAGGTATTGGCCAAGATTCGACCACGCGATCGCGGACAATGGATCGATCTCGGTCGCCCTTCTACCTACCGCAATGGCCTCTGGCAACCGGCCCAGCCTTTCCAACAAAGTTGCGTAGTTTGCCTGACCTTTGTCGGACGCGGGATCGAGCGCCAGCGCCTCCTCCAAGTCCGCTTCAGCACGGTTCCAGTCCCAGCTGACGTTCATCCGGAGAACTCCGCGCGACGCATAGCCGTCCGCTTCCTGCGGTGCGAGCGCAACTGCCCTCTCGGCGTCGGCCATCGCTTGCGTTTGGCCTGCTGCATCGCCGGTCGAATCTGCGAGGGCGTACTCCGAGAGAGCGAGACTGGCATAGGCCGCGGCGTAGTCGGGATCGAGTGCGATCGCGTGGTGGAAAGCGTCGATACCCCGCCGCCAGCCGTCGACAGTGCCTCGACTGTGAAACCGTTTGCCAAGCAGATATTGGTTGTAGGCCTCGGTGTTTGAGCTGCGGTAGGCGGCAACGGCTCGCGCCGGCGCGAGCTTGGCCTTCAGCACCTCGACCACGGCGGCGGCGATCTCGTCCTGGACCTTGAAGATGTCCTTGACGTCCCGGTCGTAGCTCCGCGACCAAAGGTGATAGCCGTTGTCCGCGCGGATCAGCTGCACGGTCACCCGGAGCGTGTTGCCAGCTTTCCGGACGCTCCCTTCGAGGATGTGGGCGACGCGCAGTTTCTGAGCAATGCTCGGGACATCGTCCGTCTTGCCCTTGAAGGCGAACGACGAGGTGCGGGCCGGGACCCGCAGGTCCTGGACCTGTGCCAGGAGGTCAATGAGTTCCTCGCTTAATCCGTCCGAGAAGTACTCCTGGTCCTGCTTCTCGCTCATGTCGACAAACGGCAGTACCGCGACGGACTTCTCCGGGATCGCACCCTTTGGGGGCGTGCCGGCCAGAGTAGCCAATGACGAGGTCTGCGCATCTGCTGCAGACCGCTTCGACAGCCACAACTTGTCCAGCGCAAAATAGCCGACGCCGCTGACCGCGACTGCCACGATTACCAGCAGGACACGCTGCGTTGGCCGCGGCGCGGCAGGACGCGGCGCAGGCGGCCGGGGCGCAGCCCCGGCGGGTGGCAATGCGAGGGCGCCTGGCCTGCTGACCTCTCCCGGGGCAAGAGCCGCTTCGGGCGACAGCAGCCGCAAGACGCGCTCGACGAAGGCCGGCCGTGCGTCCCCGTTGTGCAAGCGAGTCCATTGCGCGGCGGAGAACGCATCCGGCACATCCGCATCCGTCTCGGGCGTGTCGTCGATACAGACCGGCACGATGAACGGTCGGGTGCGCCCCATTAGGTGCGTACGCTGATCCGCGAGCCTCCATTCAAGCCTGAAGTATCCCTCTGTCCGCTCCTGTGTATGGGACGAGATGATCGGGATAAAGAGCGCGCAGTCCCGTATCTGGTGGCGAATCTTTTGGTCCCAAACATCGCCGCCCCGAAGTTCGCTCTGATCGAACCAGACTTCGATGCCGGCGGCTCGCAGTGTGTCGGCGATACGTCGTGCCGCCTCGGCATCCTGCGAGGCATAGCTCAGGAATACGGCTCTACCCGGCTCGGTCATCAAGGCGTCGCTCCCCGGCCGCGGCTCGGGGCCCTTCTAGGGGTGCCGCCGACCTCGCCCGCGAACGGCAGCTTATCCGAATTCGAGTGCCCGCTCTTCCGGCTGGCGAGCGGCTGCGTTCCGGGGACCGACCGTTATGCCGACAATACCGCGGTGCGCAGATCGCGCTCTGCAGTTTTGGTGCAAATTCCCGTGCCGCGTGAAACGATATGAGCTCACGGCATTGAAGGAGAAGGGCAGCATGCGAACACTGATGGCAGCGACGTTGGGATTGGTAGCATGGCTGGCGGGCTCGAGCAGCTACGCAAAAGCCACGGATCACAGCCGAGCCGATGCCCAGTCGCTGCAGCTGGCAAAACAGGCCATAGCGCTACGCTCAGTTCGAGGTGCGGGTAATCAGGCCCCACAAGTCGCGTCCTTATTTAAATCCGCGCTGGTGGCTGGCGGCTTCGCCGACAGCGAGGTGACGATCACAGCGGTCGATGACACCGCCTTTCTCGTTGCCCGCTGGAAGGGTAGCGATCCCAAGCTCAAGCCGCTCGTCGTCTCGGGACATATGGATGTGGTCGAAGCCAAGCCGGCCGACTGGAAACGCGATCCCTTCACGCCTGTAGTCGAAAATGGACTCCTCTATGGGCGCGGAGCCAGCGACATGAAGTTGGACGATGCGCTGGCGGTAGCCTCACTCATCGAACTCAAGCGACAGGGATACAAGCCGCGGCGTGACATCGTACTGGCCTTGTCGGGCGATGAAGAGACGACGATGAAGACCACCGAAATGATGGCCAGGATGCTCGCCAATGCCGCGATGGTTCTGAATGTCGACGGCACCGGTGGCCAGCTCGATCCGCAAGGCAAGCCTCTCTTCTTGGTGTGGTCGGGCGCCGAGAAGACCTATGCCGATTTTCAGCTGACCGTGACGTCTCCCGGGGGGCACAGCTCACGGCCTTACGACCCGAATGCCATCACTGAGATGTCCGCGGCGTTGGTGCGGATCGGCGCCTACAGGTTCAAACCGGAGTTGAGCGAATTGACCCGCGCTTATTTCACGGCGGCGGCGCAATACGAGGAGCCCAGGATCGCCGTGGCAATGCGCGCATTTGCGGGCGATCCCACCGACGCCCGGGCCATTGCAACCTTGACGGCGAATCCGGCCACCATCGGCAAAATCGGTACGACCTGCGTCGCCACCATGATCGAGGGCGGGCATGCACTCAATGCACTTCCGCAGCGGGTAAGCGCGAACATCAATTGCCGAATATTTCCCGGTCACCCGCGTGAACAGATCATGGCGGAACTAAAGCGTGCGGCAGCGGATCCGGCGATCCAGTTCAAGGACGTCTCCCAGGGCAGTGTGGCAACTGAGGCCTCGCCGATACGTGCCGACCTCGTGGCTGCGATCACCCGGGCCATCCACATCGGCTATCCGGGAGTGCCGGTATTTCCCACGATGTCAGCCGGCGCCAGCGACAGCATGTGGTTTCGCAATGAGCACATCCCCAGCTACGGAGTCAGCCCGCTGTTCATCAAGGACAGCGATCGGTTCAGTCACGGGCTGAATGAGCGCATTCCGGTGGCCGACATCCCACCGTCGATTGCATACCTGCTATCGCTATTTACCGATCTGTCGAAATGACACGCGGTCCAAGGTGTAACCTCTTTCGAGGTTGAGACAAGAAGGGGAGACGCTCATGTTACGAACGATTACCGCGAGCTTCGCGGCCGCAATGCTGCTGGCATCAGTGGGTTTCGCGCAGGTGCCCGCCAGTGCGCCTGCCGGCTCGACGGGTCTGTGTAAGGATGGTACCTACTGGTCCGGGCTCAGCAAGCGAGGGGCTTGCAGCGGACACAAAGGCGTCAAGGAGTGGTACGGGACCCCAAGTTCCGCGCCGACGGGCTCTGCTGCGAGCGGCGCGGCCGCTGCACCCGCCGCGACCACGCCCGCACCTGCTGCCGCAACGCCGACACCTGCGGCAACCACCGCCGCAGCCCCGGTCAGGTCCAACTCGATGCCGGCAGCGGCCGCCGCGCCGGGGGGTGGCCCGGGCATGGTCTGGGTCAACAAGAACAGCAAGGTCTACCATTGCCCGTCCGACCGCTGGTATGGGAAGACCAAGAACGGCGTCTACATGTCCGAAGCGGACGCCACTGCACAGGGCAATCGTCCCGATCACGGCAAAGCCTGCCACTGAGCGCTCGGACTGTCAGCGGTGGGCTCACCCACCGCTGACACGCGCCGTCAGACCTCGAGCCGATCGCCAGGACGGGCAACCAGCATATACAGCGCGGGCATGAGAAAAACGCTGATCAGCAGTCGCGTGAACAAGCCGCTGACGATCACCAGTGCGAAAGGACGTTGCGAGTCCGTGCCAACACCGGTGGCCACCGCCACAGGCAACAGGCCCAACGCCGCCACCAGCGCGGTCATCATGATGGGTCGCAGGCGAAGGATTGCGCTCTCACGGATCGCCTCGGCGAGCGCCACTCCGTTGCCGCGAAGCTCATTGACATACGAGATGTAGACGATTGCCGTCTGCACCGAGACGCCGAACAGTGCCAGGAACCCGATGCCAGAGGAAACCGAGAATGGCGTGCCGGTGAGCCACAGGGCGACGAGGCCGCCGATCGGTGCCGACAGCACGACACCGAGCACGGTGATGAAGGGAAACTTGAAGTTGCTGTAGAGCGCGAACAGCAGCAGAAAGATCAGGAACAATGTCAGCGGCAGAATGACGCTCAGTTGCTGTCGCGAAGCGGTGTATTCGGAGTATTCGCCGCCCCAGTCCAGGCGGTATCCCTGCGGCAGCGCCACCTTGCGATTGACCTGTTGGATCGCCTCACCGACTGCGCCGGCGAGGTCGCGTCCCTCGACGGAAAATTGCACGCCGATGTAGCGCGAATTGTTCTCTCGGTAGATGAAGGCGGCGCCGTTCGTCACCCGGATGTCGGCGAATTCCCGCAGCGGGATCTGCTGGCCAGCGGGCGTCGCCACCAGGATGTTGCCGATTTCTTCCGGCGTATCCCGATATTGCCGATCCAGGCGCACCAGCAGGTCGAACTGCTTTTCCTGCTGCACGACCTGCGTGGCCACATCCCCGCCGATGGCCGTCTGGATCAGTGCATTGACGTCCGCGACATTCAAGCCATAGCGGGCGATTCTGCCGCGGTCGATGCGGATCATGAGACTGGGCTGCCCGAGTTCCTGCACCAGCGTGACTTCCCGGATGCCGCGCACGTGCTCGAGGACCTGTTTGATGGCTTTGCCCTTCTGCTGCAGTAGCTGCAGGTTCGCGCCGAAGACTTTCACGGCCAGGGCACTCTTCAGCCCCGTTTCGGCCTCATCGACCGCATCCTCGGCCGGCTGGGTATAGTTGAAGTTGATTCCGGGAAAAGCCGTAAGCTTGCGATTGACGGCTTCGATCAGCCCGGCTTTCGTGCGGTAGGGGCCGGTCCAGCGGGCGTAGGGCTTGAGGTCGACGAAGAACTCGACGTTGAAGAACCCGGTGGGGTCGGTGCCATCGTCAGGGCGGCCCAGCTCGGAGGCGACCGTCGTGACTTCCGGAAACGAGTGCAGGATCTGCCGCACTTTCGGGGCGATCTTCGCGGCCTCATCGAACGAGATCGTGTATGGCATCGTCGCGCGCACCCACAGTGCGCCTTCATCGAGTTTGGGCATGAACTCGGCACCGATGTCCGGAATGAGCAGCAGCGAGGCGGCCAGCAGGACGGCCGAGCCGAGCGTCGTCCGCCACGGATGCGCCAGGCATGCATCAAGGCTTTTGACGTACGCCGAGCGGATGGACTCGAATGCGGCGTTGCGCCGCTCGCGCGTTTCCGTCCGCATGAACCATGAGCACAGTACCGGCAGCAGTGTCAGCGTGACGATCAACGAGCCGACGAGGGCGAAGACCATCGTATCGGCCATCGGCTTGAACAGCTTGCCGGACGGTCCGGACAAGACGTAGATCGGCAAAAAGCTGACCACGATCACGGCGACGGCATAGAACAGCGGCCGATCCACCTCGGCCGCCGCTTCTTCGATGATCTGCCGGACGTGCAGGCCCGAGCCACGCCGCGCGGCAATCTGCCGGAAGATGTTCTCCACCATCACCACGGCGCCATCCACCAGAATGCCGAAATCGACCGCGCCGATCGAGAGCAGGTTCGCAGAAGCGTTCTGCAGATCGAGACAGATGAACGCAAACAACAGGGCCAGGGGGATACTCGCGGCAACGATCAGGCCGGCGCGAATGTCGTAGAGAAAGAAGATGAGCACGACGACGACCAGCAACATGCCGCGCAACAGGTTGCGCTCCACCACCTCGGTCGTCAGGGTGACCAGATCACTGCGATCATAGAAGGGCAGAACCTTGACATCCTTCGGCAGGATCTGCTCGTTGAGCTCCCGGGTCTTGGCCTCCACGCGTTTCAGCACATCCTGGGTCTTTTCCCCCGTGAGCAACAGGATGACACCCTCGACCGCGTCATCCTGTTGCTGGTAGCCGAATTCGCCGAGCCGTGGCGCGATGCCGATCACGACGCGGCCCACGTCCTTCACCAGGACCGGGGTGCCATCATGTACCGCGACCACCACGTTGCCGATGTCGGCGGGCGTCACCAGGCGGCCGAGGCCGCGGACGTAATAGAACTGGCCGCCCTGGGAATAGAAGCCGCCCCCGGCATTGGCGTTGTTGGCCGCCAACGCGCTCTCGACCTGCGGCGCGGACAGACCGGCGGCCGCCAGCCGCGTCGGATCGAGCAGTACCTGGTACTGCATGGTCCCGCCACCGAATCCCGAATCATCCGCAACCCCCGGTACGGAGCGGTACTGGGGCTCGACCGTCCAATCTTCGAAGGTCTTGAGCTCCATCGGCGAGCGGTCGGGACTTTGCAGGACGTAACGGTAGATGAGTCCGGAGGGTGCGGACAACGGCGATATCTGCGGGCTCACGCCACTGGGCAGACTGAGCGCCGTGAGGCGGTTGAAGACCTGCTGCCGGTCGAAATAATTGTCGGTGTTATTGTGAAAAGTGATGATGACATCCGACAAGCCGTACAGGGAGATCGAGCGGATGGTGGTCGTCTGGGGAATGCCATTCATCTGCCTCTCGACCGGTACGGTGATGAGTCGCTCCACCTCCTCGGCGGCCTGTCCCGGCCACTGCGTGATGATTTCCACGATCGGTGGCGACAGATCGGGATAGGCATCCACCGGCAGCCGATCGAGGGAGTGCGAGCCGGCGCCGATCAACACCACCGTCAGCAGGACGACGAGAAACCGTTGCCGCAGCGATGCGGCAACGAGCCGGTTCATGATCGAGGGCTGTCGGGACACCGGTCCCGTGGCAAGCGGAGCGTCGCTCATTGCGATTGCATGAATTGAACGAAGATGCCCCCTTCGACGACGACTTGGCTGCCTGCCGGCAGCCCGGAGGTGATCTCATCCCGATCCCCGGCGCGGTAGCCCAGCGTGACATGTTGCCGTGCGAAACCACCGCCGGGTTGTGCCAGGTAGACGAACGGCAGGTTCTCGTCGTCGCGCAGAATTGCCGAAACGGGGACCAGCAGACCGGTGCTGGGCTGCTGAGCCTCGATCAGGACGCGCACGTACATCTGCTTTTTCAGCAAGGCTCCGGGATTCTCCACCACCACACGCACCGCTACCGCGCGGGTGTTCGGATCGACGAGGCTCGAAATGTTGTCCACCGTGCCGTGGAAGTGTTCGGTGCCGACTCCGGTGATGATCTCGGCGGAATCGCCCACATGGACCGATGTCAGCTCCGCGCCGAAAACCTGTGCCATCACCCACATGCGCGACAGGTCGGCAACCGTGAAGCACGCGGTGGTACCGGCCTGCAAAAGCTGTCCGGGCGTGATCAATCTCTCGGCGACGGTGCCGGCAATGGGTGAGCGGATGACGCCGTCGGGACGTGCAACCGGACGCCCTTGTTGAATGTCCTCGACGGACTGCGCAGGAACCCCCAGGGCGAGCAATGCTTGCCGGGCGGCGTCTCGGTCCGCCTCCGCATTCGCGGCGTCGGTTTGTGCCTGGTCGGCTTCGCGCTGCGCGACGCCTCGATGCTGCACGAGATCCTTGTCGAGGTCGGCAAGGCGTCGGGACGTTCGGGCCGTGGCGAGCGCCTTGCGGTAACTGCTGACGGCCGCTGCGAAGTCCGGAGAATCCACCGCGGCCAGTGGATCTGCCTTGCGTACCTGCTGACCGAGGGACACGAGCACGCGGGACACCGGCCCGGAAAATGGCGCCAGCACGCTCGTCGCCTGATCGTCGTCGAAATCGACCGCACCGGTCGTTTCGATCGACTTGCGGAAGCTTGCCGGCTCCACGGTGTAGAGGTGGATGCTGCTGCGTTGCTCCGCAGTCAGCGTGACCTCGGTAGGTGTAACCGCGCTTTTCTGCGATGCCTCGTCGTGTTTCGACGAGCAGCCGGGACCTGTCACGAGGGCCGCCATCGCCATTGCGGTCGGAGCCATTGCACGCACCCGCTGCCAGGGGTGCGCTGCGGCAACTGGCGTCTCGATCGAGTAATTTCTCAAGAATTATTTCTCAAGCTGCTTGCCACCCAGTTCGGACCGGCTCCACCAGCCGCCACCTAGCGCCTGGAACAATGCGGCCGTATCGGCATAGCGATTGGCCTGTGCCTGCACGAGACTGATACGCGCTTGCTGGTCAGCCTGCTCGGCGCTGAGCAGCGCCAGGTAGCCGGCGTAACCGGCCCGCGATTGTCGCTGCGCCAGATCGAGCGTGACCCCAGCGGCGTCGGCTGCGGCGGCTGCCGACTTCAGCGCATCGGCATCCTGCTCGAGGGCTGCCAACGTGTCCGCCACGTTCTGGAATGCGGTCAGTACCGTGCTGCGGTACTGCTCGGCGGCCTGAACGTAAGCTGCCTTCGCGGCCCGTTGCTGGTGCAGCAGCGTGCCTCCCTGAAACAGGGGGGCGGTCACGGTGGCGCCCAATCCCCAGAATCCGGTGCCCGAGGTGAACAGCTGGTCGATCGCCGCCGCCGTGCTCCCGGCATTGGCGGTCAGCGCGATATTGGGCAGCCGGTTCGCCGTGGCAATGCCGATTTTCGCCGATGCATCGTGAAGATTCGCCTGTGCCTGCAGCACATCCGGACGTTGCTGCACGAGGCTCGAGGGCAGGCTCAGTGGCAGTTCCTGGGGCAGCTGCAAGCCCGACAGCTCGAATTTGCCGGTGCTCGCCTGGCTCGGATAGCGGCCGGCCAGTACGGCCAGCAGGTCCTGCTGCTGCGCGAGCTGCTTGAGCAGCGGTGGCAGCGTGGCAGCGACCTGTGCGAGTTGCGCCTCCTGCGCCGCCACATCCAGCCCGCTGGCATAACCCTTCTCGAGCTGGTAGCGCAGGATCTGCAACATGTTGGTATTGAGCCCGATGAGCTCGCGGGTGGCGGCAATCTGCTGCTGCAACGAGGCTTCCTGGATGGCAGCGACCACGATATTGGCGGTGAGCGTGGTATAGGTCGCCAGCATCTGATAGCGGACCTCCTGCTCCTGGGCCTCTACGGACTCGACGGTGCGCCGGTACAGGCCGAACACATCCGGCACGTACGCAACGCTGACCTGAGGGGTGAACAGATTATAGAGAAAGGCATTCGAGTTGAGCGCGGGTGCGACCTGTCCCGATTGGCGCTGGCGGCTCGCCGCAAAGCTGCCTGTCGCGCTGGGATAGTAGACGCCGCGTTGCGCGAGCACGTTTTCCCTGGCCACGCGCAAGGCGGCCTGCGCGGCTTTGAGGTCATGATTGTTGGCCAGCGCTTCCTCGATCAGGCGGTCAAGCGGTGCGCAGTGAAACAGCGTCCACCAGTCGGCACGGATCTCGCTTCCAGTGGCGAAGTGCTGCGATGCCCCGCCGGCGACGTTCGTCCCGGTGAGCTCGCCGGCAAGCGTGCCAGGGGTGTACGTGGAGACCGGCGGGGCAGGCGGCCGCTTGAAATCCGGACCCACGGCACAGCCTGCGGGCAACCCAAAGAGCAGCGCCGTCGTCACGGCGAATCGACACGATTTGCAGATCCGGTTCATGCGAATCATCAGGAATTCGGCGCTGCCAGGCCCGCCGTAGCTTTCGCGGCCCTTTCGCGCAGAGGTGGAGCGAAGATTGTGAGCGCAGATTGTGGGCGAAAGCGCTCGCGACCGCCAGCGTTTGCGGAGCGTGCCTAGCCCGCATCCAGCTCCCGCATGAGCGCCTCGGCAAATTGCGGGCCTTTGGCCTGCCCCTCGTGTTTGAAATAGACGTAGCTGTCGCGGCAATCCGCGGCGTGCTTGCGAATGCACTGCGCCCATGTGCGCAGATCTGCCGGCCGGTAGCCCTCATCGCGCAGGCGAAAGTAAATGTAATCGGCCGTCCTGATCAGCGGCGTCGAGGCCTTTTCGCTGTCGGCGATGCACAGTGCCAGGTTCCTTGCCCGCAGGCGCGCGTACACCTCCTCGTCCAACCAGGAGGCGTGGCGGAACTCGAATGCGGCACGGATCGGCTGCGGCAAGTTCTCGAGAAAGGCATCGAGGACCGGCAGATCCTTTCTGAAGTTCGGCGGAAGCTGGAACAGCAGCGCGCCGAGCTTGGCACCAAGCGTATGCGCGAGCCGCAGAAACCGGCCCAGAGGTTCGGCGCATTCGCGTAACCGCGCCTCGTGCGTGATATGCCTGGGCGCCTTCAAGGTAAGCTTGAATTGCTGCGGCGTATCGCGATTCCAGCCGGCGAGGATTGCCTCCGTGGGCATGCGATAGAACGTGTAGTTGATCTCAACCGTGCAGAAGCGCTCGGCATAGTAGGGCAGCATCGTTGCGGCGGGCATCTTTGGCGGATAAAAGCTGCCCTTCCATTCGGGATAATTGTAGCCGGAAGTGCCCACCCAGACGCTCATGTGGGCGCAGCGCTCGCTCAGTTGCCGGACTGGCCCATCAGGCGCCGGTACTGTCCGAAGTGCCGGATAGCGTGCTGCGGCTTGCCGAGTGACTCGTACAGGCGGGCGAGATTGTAGTGACAGTCGGCAAGATCCGGATCCTGCTCGATGGCAGCCTGATACGCCCGCAGCGCCGCCGCGGCGTTGCCGAGATCCTCGAGCAGGACACCGCGGTTGTACAGCAGCAGCGAGTCCTCGCCACACGCCTCGATCGCACGCCGATACACTTCATCCGCTTCGCGCGTCGCGCCTTGCTCATGCAGTAGACGTCCCAGATTGATCCAGGAGGACACATGCTGCGGATCGATACCCAGAGCGCACTCATAGCCTTCACGTGCGGCGCGTGAATCGGCAGTTTCCATCTCCAGTGCCTCCGTGAACCATTGATCGGCGGTTTTAACATGCGGTCGGCGGCGCGCTGTGCTGGGCATCGTCGATGTGCGCTCGACCATGTGCAACACGCCGTTCTCCAGCACCACGTCGAGTCCGAGCAGATACTGACCGTTGTCAGCCTGCCAGCGCGATTGGCCATTGCGCACGACGACGCGATCGCCGACCGCACACACACTTAGCCCCGAGAGCGGCATTGCTGCGGGCAGGTGCCTGCGTAAATCCTCCAGTGACCGGCGGATGCGCCGGCGTGGGACTTTGGCGGCGATGAGGGCACTGGCCGTACGCAGCACGATGAGGTCTCTGAACGAAAAGCGGTATTCGCGGCGCGCACCGCGCTCGGGCGTCACGAATCCCGCAGCGATGAGGCCGCGGATTGTGCTGCGCGACAAGCGCAGAACCCGCTCCACCTCGCGCACGCTGTAGGAAGGCATCGGCGGCTTGTCAGCGCCTGGTGAGCTTTCGCGCAGGCCTCGCGGGCTGCTCGACCCGCCGGGGCGCCTTGCGGGCGCCGAGCTCAATTGCGGACGCGCGGGCAGTGTCAGCCTTTGCAAGGCTGGCGCGCAGCGCCTCCATGAGGTCAATGACCTTGCCGCCAGGGGGAGGTGCGATCTCCGATACGGAAATCTCCTTGCCCTCCACCTTTTTCTGGATGGCAGCCTCGATGCGCGCACGTAGCTCGTCCGCGTAAAGGGTCGGTTCAAACTTTTCCGATGCCTGTTGCGCGATGAGTTGCTGGGCGAGCTTCAGCTCCGCGGGCTTCACATCCGGCTTGGGGACGTCGATCTCCGACGGGCTGCGCACTTCGCCTGCGAAGTGCAACTGCTGCATGGTGAGCACATCACCGACCGGGCGCACGAGCACGATGTAAGCCTTGCCCCGCGCCGCCCAGCGACCAATCGCGCAACGTTGCGTCTGCCGCAGCGCCTCGGCGAGCAAACCGTAGGGCCGCGCTGCGCCCTGTTCCGGGGCGAGATAATATGTCTTGTCGAAATATACCGGGTCGATCGATTGGACCGGGACGAAGTCCGAGATCTCGATGGAGTGGGTGCCGGCTTCCTCGAGCGCCTTGATCTCCTCAGGTTCGAAGCAGACGTATTGATCCTTGGCGAATTCGTATCCCTTCACCATCTCGTCCCGCTCGACCAGTACGCCGTCCTTCGCGCACACATACTGCTGTTTGAGCCGCGATCCACAGCCTTTGTGCAGTAGATTGAAGGAGATCACATTCGCGGTCTGCGTCGCCGAGAAGAGCTTCACCGGAATGGCGACGAGACCGAAAGAAAGGGTCAGTGACCCGATGGAGCGCGCGGCCATGATTCACCTGCAGTGACAGGCAAGGGCTGTATTGCCCGATATCCCATCTTGCCACCCGTGCCCGGTGTTTTCCACGCAGGGCGGCTATTCAGCTGCTGCGGCCGCCGGTCGTTACCGATGCCATCCAGTCGGCGAGCGTGCGGACGAGTTGGGGGACGACAGGACCGCGTTCCCGGGCCAGGCGCGCTGGCAACCGGAAGGAGTGGTCGGCGTCCGCGATCAGCTTCACGGTGGCCAGCGTGCCGAGGCGTACGATGAGGTCCTGCAGCAAGCCCGGATCCGCGAGCTCGTCGCGCGTTCCCTGCAGGAACAGCAGCGGAAGGGTCAGCCCGAGGAGATGTTGCGCGCGATCCTGTGAGGGCCGTGCGGCCGGATGTAGCGGAAATCCCACGAAGGCGAGCCCGAGCACCCCAGGCAGTGCGCTGACGGATTGCGCCTGCGAGCTCATGCGACCGCCGAACGATCTGCCCCCGGCAAAAAGGGGCGCGCCGTTGGCGCGTTGCGCCGCCTCCCGGACGGCCGCTCGAATCGTGGCATGACACAAGCCCGGTGTATCGGTGCGGCGGGAACCGGCCTGCATGTACGGGAACTGAAAGCGCAATGTGGCGATGCCCGCCTCAGCCAAGCCTGTGGCGATCTCCTCCATGAGCGGATGGGTCATTCCGGCGCCCGCGCTGTGTGCAAACACGAACCAGGCGCGCGGCGCGCACGGCGAGGTGATCAGCGCGGAGACGCGGTGGTGGTCATCGACGGTGATGCTCGCGGGAGTTGCACACGGGAGGGCCATTCGCGCTCTCCAATCAACCGGGCACGCGTGCCTACGATTGCGGGCAGGCTTGTGCGATAGGGCGAACAGCTCGGTCAGCCGCGCCGGTCGGGGTCTGGAGACAGGGTAGTTGAAGCCGGTTTTGCGTGCACGCCGGTAGGCCTATTGCGGGCACAGGCCGTGACGGTGATCGTGGGCTGCGACGCGCGAGCATTGATGCCTAAGCTGTAGCCGCCGCTGTCCGGTGGGGTTCGTGCCCCATGCGAGCTGAGCGCGATTCTTGCTGAGGCCTGAGGCATGAACAACCCCGCCGACGGCTCCGCTGCGCATTCTTCACCCGGCAGACATGTCATATGGCGTCGGGTCGGCATCGTCATCGCCGCCATCGTCGTCGTTGTCATCCTGGCGTTGACGTTCATGGATTGGAACCTGTTGAAACATCCCATCGAGCGCATCGCCAGCGCCAAGTCCGGCCGCTCGGTCACCATAGCGGGCCGGTTGCAGGTACACATCTGGTCGTGGACTCCCTCGATCGATATCGATGGTTTGACGGTGGGCAATCCGCCGTGGGAAGCGGGGCCACCGCTGTTGCAGATGAAGCGCCTGGAAATTCGGCTGAAGCTCCTGCCGCTCCTCAAAGGAGAGATCATTCTGCCGCGAGTTACGCTGCTCGAGCCGCACGTTTACCTGCACCAGGAGAAATCCGGCCGAGCCAACTGGACATTCGAGAACAAAGCGCCGAGCAACGCCAAGGCTTCACCTCCGACGCGATTGCCCGTCGTGCGCGACTTTCTCATCGAGTCCGGGACGCTGAAGCTCATCGATGACATCCGGCACCTGAAGGTCGACGGCACGGTCGAGGCGCACGAGAAAGGCGCGCATGATGATCCCAAGGCTTTTCGCATCCAGGGCAAGGGCAGCCTCAACGAGGAGCCGTTCGCGCTCGAGGTGGCGGGCGGCCCGCTCATCAACCTGGATCCGCACCACCCCTATCCGTTTGATATCCACATCACCGCGGGCAACCTCGAGGCGCGCTCGAGCGGCACCATCCAGAAACCCTTCGACCTGGGGGAGATGACGTTCGAGGTCGACGCCAGCGGTGCGGACCTGGCGGATCTTTACTACCTGACACAACTCGCGCTTCCCAACACGCCCCCGTTCAAGCTGCATGCGCGAATACAGCGCCATGAAATGCGCGTCCTCGTCAGCGATATCGCAGGTACAGTCGGCCGTAGCGACCTGCGCGGCAATCTAGAGGTGGATGCGTCGCGTAAACGGCCGGATATCACCGGCCAGCTGCTCTCCAACCGCCTCGCACTGAGTGACCTGGCCGCCTCTCTGGGCGGTCGGGCGCAAAGCCCCGCCAGCCTGCAGAAGCCGCAGCAGGGCACTGGTGTCGATCACGGTGCGCGCAGTCAGAGCGCTGACAGCGGCAAGAAGGCCCGGCAGCCAGCGCATGGCGGAAGGGGAAAGAAAGCGAGCGAGCCATCGTTTGCCAACGGGCGCCTCTTTCCAGATGCCCGGTTGCAGGTCGAGCGCGTGCGCGCCATGGATGCGGACGTACGCTTCAATGCCAAAGACATCGAGGCGGGATCCTTCCCCCTTAAGCAGGTGGACCTGCACGTAAAGATCGACGATGGGGTCCTGTCGATCGCGCCGTTCGCATTCGAGATGCCCCAAGGACGGTTGGCGGGACAAGTACGCATCGATGCCACGAAGGCCGTTCCACGTGTGCGCATCGACGCCCGGATGAAGGACATCCAGCTGGCCCAGCTCAAAGGCAAGGCGCCGAATGCGAAACCGGCCATCGAGGGCGTGATGCAGGCGCGCGTCGCACTCGAGGGTACGGGCGATTCCGTGCATCGCGTCATGGCGGACGCGAATGGCACGTTCACCCTGGTCCTGCCGCATGGGCAGGTAAACGCTGCGTTCGCGGAGCTGACCGGGATCAACGTCGCCCGCGGAATTGGACTTTTGCTGAAGGGGGCAAACGACCGCGCGGAAATCCGCTGCGGGGTCGCGGATTTCCGCATCACCGCCGGGGATATGAAAGCGGACAAAATCATGTTCGATACGCAGGACGTGCTCATCACGGGTCGCGGCGATATCCGCCTCGGCCCCGAGCAGCTCAACCTCTCCATCAAGGGTCAACCGAAGCACCTGCGGCTGGCCCGGCTGCGTTCACCCATCGAAATCAAGGGACAGCTGCTCAAGCCCTCGATTGGTATCGACGTTGGCGACACGGTCAAGCAGGGAGCCATCGCGGCCGCTTTGGGGACGGTGATCACTCCATTTGCGGCGATTCTCGCGTTCGTCGATCCCGGGCTTGCGAAAGATCAGAATTGCGCGGCACTGCTCGCGACATCGGCAGGCAAGGCAACGGCGCCCGCCGTGAAGCCCGTGGCGCCGCATTGATCCGTCAGCGCTTGCCAGGGCGACGCCGAGTCACTGTCATCACGGAACTCCGCGCAACTCCGCTCATTGGTATCCGTACGGTCATGCCGCTGGCCGACACGACCTGCGGCATGGCCACAACCTATGTGTTATTTCGTGGAGGTTTTCATTATGGGAATGAGCGCTGCAAGTTCAGATGCGATCCGGGCAAAGAAGGTGCTCGGCACCAGTGTCAAGGATACGACGGGGGAAAAGATCGGCCATATCGAGGATATCGTTCTCGACAAGCTGTCGAACAACATCGTGTTCGCGATCGTCGGGTTCGGTGGGTTTCTTGGAATGGGGGAGAAGTACCATCCGATTCCGTGGTCGTCGCTGAAGTATGACGGAAGAGAGGCAGGCTATGTGGTCAACTTCTCGCCAGAGATGCTGAAGGCAGCTCCGGCCGATTCGATCGATGCGCTGGTCGCAGGCAACGCCGTCGCATACCGCGACCGCACCTATGATTACTACAAGGCGCCCCGCTACTGGTAGCAGGCAGCGCGAGCCCCGGTAACGGGGCTCGCGCGATCAACGGGACGCCCACGCGCCGGTGCGGCGTCCTCTGCAGCACGCAAAGGGGTACCATCGTCCTCGCCCTATCAGGTCACTGGACGATTTGCAGCCATGGCGCGCGAGGCAGGTACCAGCCCGGAGATGCGAGAGGCGGGTGCCGCGCAGGATGGACAGGTGCGCCGTTCGCGTTATCTGCTCTATCTGCTTGGGGGCGCGGTCGTCGCCTTCGGCTATTGCCTGGAAATGGTACCGGCACTGGCGGCGATCTCGCCGCCCCTCGGGGGCCGCGCGTGCGCGGGACTGGGCGCGCTGATTCTGTCCTTCGGAAGGTTCGGACCGGACCGACTCGTCCGCCGAATTCGCCTCCGCTAAGCCTTTCCGGGTAGCGAGTTTCTTCGCAGGTCGGCTTGGCGGCTGTGCGGCGGCTGCGTATCATGGCGGGCCCGCGCGGATTCCTGCGCCGCGCCGATCGTCGGCAGTGCCTTGCGGGCTGTGTCGATCAGCATTCCAAGCCGTGCGCCCGTAGCTCAGTTGGATAGAGTACTTGGCTACGAACCAAGGGGTCGGGAGTTCGAATCTCTCCGGGCGCGCCATCTCCTTGATTTAGAAAGATATCCGTGCGATCTTGCAGTCGCCTTCCCGCGTGTTGCTAACGTAACAAGGCTGTCACGCGTATCTCGGCGCAATGTCAGGCCCCACCACCGCCGCGCGCCGCTCCGCTGCGAGCCGCAAACCGAAACGCTGGCAGCTCTGGCAAGCCGTGCAGCGTTCCGGCACTAGGAGCGGGCGGCTTCAGCTCGTTTTCATGCCCAGGGAATGCATCACTTCGGTGGCCTTATCCTTGACCGCCTGAGCCTTGGTCACGCCGCCGGTGTAGTCCTCGTTCGAGACAGCCGTCGTGGCATCGGTCCACATGGAATCGAGTGAGCCTGCATCCTGTTTTGCCGATGCCAGGGAGGCTTTCGTCACGCCCTTGGGCAGCCTGCGCTCTTTCGAGAGCGTGTCGATACGCGCGTGCACATCCGCAATCATCTTGGGCACATCCGTGCTGAGCGTGCGCCACTGCTGTTTCGTCTGCGCAAGCGCTGCATCCGCCGCCGCCTGCTTGGATTCCTCATCCTGCTTCAGAGCATCTACCGCCGAATTGACTGCCGGCGCATCGGCAAGCACGCCCTTGTAGTCCCCGTTTGCCAGCTTCTGCTTCAGACCGGCGACCTTTGCCTCCACGGACTGCAAAGTATCTGGCGCGTATTTCGCCGCTCCGTCGTGAATCGCCGCCAGGGATGAATCGATGTTCGCGACCGCCTGCTCGGCGGGCTCTTTCTGGCTACTGCAGGCGAACATGAGCATTGTGGCGAGGCTCGCCACAAGCCATTTGGATCTCTTCATTGGACAACTCCTCGTGATACTTCCGGGCTCGGGCAGTTTCGCTACAGACTGGCTCTTTATTGGCACGGCCAGGGCCGCGGCGGTTCTGCATCGCTCAAGGCTAAACCTGTGCGACCCCAATGACAATTATCCCCGCGCGCGCACCGCCGGGGCCCTCCAGGATGTATCCGATGGCGCTTCAACCGGCAAGAACTTCAGGCTGTTGGCGACCGAGTCGGCACGTGCTTCAAGCGATGCCTGAAGGTCCGCTGCGTGGCGGGCGCGGGGGTGCAGTTGTTGATTGTCGCTGCAGCCATCGCCCGCAGTCCGGTTCCCTTTCCGGTGGTTCAGCTGTACCGTGGGCGGTGAGGGTGGCCGTAGCTGTCGACGGCCCGGAACATGATGAGCGAGTTGATCGGTGCCGACGAGCGCACGCAAAAACCAGTATGGGCAGCCGATCGGGCCGGCCGTGGAGAATTGGTCGGAACGGTCGCGGCCGCCGCGTACCACGATGACGGGCCAGTACTGTCGGCTGGAGCCGGTCAATCCGCGCAATCATGCAGCGCAGCTTTTCGCCGCCTTCATGCAAGCACCTGACGAGCGGGACTGGACCTATCTGTTTGCGGATCGTCCCCAAACCCCAGCTCTGTTGGATGCCTATCTGCACCGGCTCGCGCGCAGCGAAGACCCGCTGCACTACGCGATCGTCGACGCTCACAGCGGCAATGCAGTCGGCACCGCGGCATTCATGCGAATCGACCCGGGACATGGCGCGATCGAAGTCGGCAGCATCACGTACGCTCCATGCTTGAAGCGCACCCCTGCCGGCACGGAAGCGATGTACCTCATGATGCGCCGCGTGTTCGATGAGTTGCACTACCGGCGGTACGAGTGGAAATGCGACAGTCTGAACGCCGCCTCATGCGCCGCAGCCAGACGCTACGGCTTCACCTTCGAGGGCATCTTCCGCCAGGCGATCGTGTACAAAGGAAGAAGCCGCGACACGGCATGGTTCTCGATCACGCAGACGGAATGGCCCCGCGTGCGCATTGCATTGCAGGGCTGGCTCGATCCGCGCAACTTCGATGCGGCCGGCTGCCAGCGCCGCACGCTCGCGAGCATACGCGAGTCGATCCCGGGCTGATGCGATGGTGCAGGCGGTCAGTGGTGCAGGCCGTCAGCCATTTCCGCCACCGTGGCGCGCCATGGGCAGCATTCGCGACATGACGCCATCGTGCCGGACGAAGTGGTGCCAGAGCGCAGCCAAAACATGCAGTCCGACGAGCGCGAACAATGCGTAGGCAAGATAGCCGTGGATATCTTCGGTCGGATGAAAGATCGCACGATTCGAGCGGACGCCCGGATTGACCCGGAACAAGCCGAAATCGAAAACACGGCCGTGCCAGATGAACGTGATGATGCCCAGTACCGGTATCACGAACATCAGCAAATACAGCAGCAGGTGCACCGGGTAGGACGAGCGCCGCGAGAACTCGCCGATGTCCGGCGGAAGATCCGGGGGACGGTGACCGAGGCGCCACCACAAGCGGGCCATGACCAGAACCCACACGCACAGGCCGATCAGGGCATGGACGTTGATCCAGAAGGCCTGCGTGCGCTTGGGCCAGGAGTCATGCAGCAAGCCCAGTACACCCACGGCGACGACCAGCACGACCATGAGCCAGTGAAATGCGATGGCGACGCTGCCATAGCGGGGCACTGCGGGTGATTGCAAGGCCTGTACCGTGGCGTCCTGGTGCATCGCTGTCTCACTTACCATCGCAGGCTCCGCTTCGGCCATCGCGGCATGCTCCACGGCAGCCCTGAACGGGTCAACCCCTGCCGGCAGCGCTCGTTTGAGTGATCAGGAGCGGATCGAAAACATTGTCCGCCACTGGAGGTCGACTTGAACAAGCGCATTCACATAAGCGATCGGCCGGATCGCGTTACCGTTCGCGGCAGGCACGAGTTTGCCGGTACCGCTGGGATTTGCGCGCTGGCCGCGGTGATATCGCTGGGACTGGCAGCACCGGCGTCTTCGGCCGTACTCGACATCACCGTCGCGCCACCTGCACCCCGGGTGATCGAGGCCCCGCCACCGCGTCCCGGATTCGTATGGGCCCCGGGGTTTTACCGCTGGGATGGTCGCCAGCATGTTTGGGTGGACGGTCACTGGCTCAGGGCGCGGCGCGGGTTCCACTGGATCCCCGAACGTTGGGATGAGCACCACGGGCACTATCATTTCGTGCCGGGGCATTGGATGCGCGGTTGATCGCGTGGCGCGAGCCGAGTACCTGCCCGCCTCGTGGCGGGGGTCAGGGCAACGAGCCGCTCCTCAGCCCGACAATGCCGCATCGAGCGTGATAGCGGCTTTCAGCAGCTTGGACACCGGACAGCTGGATTTCGCCTTCGCCGCAAGGTTTGCGAACGTCTGCTGATCTGCGCCCGGTACCTTCGCCCGAAGCGTCAGATGCACTGCCGTGATCGCAAAGCCGCCTTCACTCTGCTCCAGGGTGACCTCCGCCGATGTGTCCATCTGCTCGGCTTTGAGCTTCGCCTCGCCCAGCACCAGCGACAGTGCCATGGTAAAGCAGCCGGCGTGGGCAGCCGCAATCAACTCCTCCGGATTGGTGCCCGGCTTGCCCTCGAAACGCGCCGCGAATCCATACGGCGCGTCCTTCAGCGCCTTGCTCTCGGTGGAGATTGCGCCGACTCCGTCCTTGAGGCCCCCGCGCCAGGTGGCCGATGCACGCCTGTTGATCTTCATGTGCGGTCTCCTCCTAAGTAGCTGCTCCTAAGTATCTGCGCGAGCCCTGGCAAGTTGCCGCGACGGCAGCCAGCGGCTCATTGCTGCGGCGACACCGTACCCTGATTCTGTTTCTGCAACATCATCTCGTTCTTGCAGGCTTTGCGGGCATCCAGCTTCGACATCTGGGTGTTGTTGGCGCGCTCACGCGCAATACACTCCTTCATCGCCTGGTGTTTCGTGGAGCTCGTCGCGGGCGCGCTCGCGGAAGCGGCCGTGCTGCTGCTATCCGGCGCAGATGCAGTCGTCGCCGGGGGCGACACATCGCGGCCCTGCGCATTCTGGGCGATAGCGAGGGCGCTGCCGCAACCGAGCGCAAGGATCGAAAGATACACTGCCGAGCGTTTCATAAAGGCTCCTTTCGAACGTGAAGAGGCGAAGGCTGGCACCGGTGTGCGCAGCGGACCATAGGCAAAGACCACTGCAAGGTGTCGGTCGCGTCCTACGGGGCCGAGGTAGCCGAGTGCTGGCCGGGCGATCGCCGCGCCCCCGCCAAGCGGCTTGTTCACACCCTGATGGCGGATTGCGCTTACACTTCCGAGCCGGTCAAGAACAAGACAGCGGCATCGGAAGGACACTACGTGCGGGTGCGGATCAGCGGAGTGAGTGCAATGCGACCGCTTGCAATGCGACCACCTGATCGGCCGCGCAAAAATATCTTGCCGTGGTCCGGGTTCGGCCTGGCGCTCGCCGCGGTCGCCGTCAGTCTGCTATTTGGGGCTGCGGGGGCCGCGACGTCCGCTCCGGCACACCCCGCGATCCCGCTCATCGAGCGGGCGATCCTCGAGATGCGCAGCGCGCCCGAGACGAGCCGGCGCGATGCGCAGGCTGCTCTCGCGGTGCTCGCGGTCCGACCCGATGCGGATCTCGAGATCCGCGCCCGGCTCATCCTGTGTGATTACCAGGCGGAGCGCGACACCGCCGCCGCTGAAGAGCAGATCGCAATCGCCTCCGGCCTCTTGCCGCAGGCGAAGCGTGTCGGCCTGCGGGCCGGCTTGCTCAACTGCCGCGGGCAGATCTTCGAGACGGCCGGGGAGAATGCGCAGGCCCGCACGCAATACGAGCAGGCGGTGGAGGTTGCGACACGCACGCATGACGAGGAGATGCTGGCGGAAAGTCTCTTCTCACGCGGTTACCTGCGCGGCCTGCAAGGAGACTACGTTGCAGGACTAACGGATCTCAAACATGCCCAGGCGCTGTTCGACCAACTCCACAAGCCGACCCATTCCCTGACGACGCTCAACAGCATCGCCATTCTCTACAACCGCATGGGCGATTACGAGCGTGCGCGCTCGATCTACCTTCGCGCGCTGCAGGCGCAGCACACCGCAGGCATGCAACGGGAGGAGGCGGTCACGTTGCACAACCTCGGGCGTGCCTGCGAGAACCTGCATGACTGGAGCGCGGCCCGGCGTGCGTTCGCGGAATCGCTCGCGCTCAGCCGTCAATTGAGCTATGTGCGCGGGGAGGCTTACGCCCTGCGCGGTATCGCGGCCGTCGAGAATGCGACGGGGGATCCCCGGGCGGCACTGACTACGCTCGATCAGGCACAGGCGCTGCAACGAAAGACACCCGATGCCCGCCTGCGCGCCCAGATTGGGCTGGCGCGCGGAATTGCCCTGCACCAGCTGAGGCTGCTGCCGCAAAGCGCAGCCAGCCTCGAGGATGCGCTGCGGGTGTTTCTGCAGGCGGATGCGCTCGGTGAGTTGCGCTCCACCTATGCGGAACTGGCGCAGGTTTACGCCGATATGGGCAACTGGCGCGCGGCCTACGAACGGCAGACTCAGGCACGCGATACTTCGGAACGGCTCTCGAACAATCAGCTCGACCAGCGCTTCGCGGCCCTGAAGGTGGAGTTCGATACGGCGACGACGGAGAAGGAAAACGCCGCGTTGCAACGCGAGAATCGGGCGAACCAGGTTGCGCTCGAACGCGGACGCAGCGTGCGCAATCTGCAGGCGACCGTGATCGTGCTGTCGGTAATGCTGGTGCTGGTGCTGGCGCTCGTCGCAGCCTACCAATGGCGCAGCACGTTACGGATGCGTACGCTTGCCTTGACCGACGAGCTCACCGGCGTTCCCAACCGGCGCTCGGTCCTTTCGCGGCTGGATCCGCTGCTGCGCGAGGCGACGGAACTGCCGTGCTCCGTTCTCATCGTGGACATCGATTACTTCAAGCGCATCAATGATCGTTACGGCCATTCCGTGGGTGATGAGGTGTTGAAAGTGGTTGCCGACACGGTGCGCACCACGGTCGCCGAGCCGGCATTCTTCGGCCGCCTGGGAGGGGAGGAATTCCTCATCGTGCTGCCTGAAACGGACCTCGCGGGCGGGCGCGCGGCCGCCGAGAGGCTGCGCGAACGGATCGCACGGATCGAAACGACGAAGTGGTTCGAGGATGGGCGGTGCATCACTGCGAGCATCGGGTTTGCCGTGTCCACCTCCGGCAAGGACACTCCGAGCGCGATGTTGAGACGTGCGGATGCCGCTTTGTACGCCGCCAAGCGCGGCGGTCGCAATTGCGTGCAGTCCGAACCTGCGGAGCCGCAGACCGATGCGCGGACTGAGGCGCACACCGATGCGCATACCGCTCCCTCGCAGTGAGCGAATCGGCTGATCCTTGGGGCGAGCGGCTGCCGCGACAGGTCAGCCTGATCGGGGCCATCGCCGTGCTCGTCGGGGTGACGGTCGGAAGCGGCATCTTCCGGGTGCCGGCGACGGTGGCCGCGCAGCTGCAGCAACCCGGGCCTGTCATCGTATGTTGGATCCTCGGGGGCGTCGTGGCGCTGTGCGGTGCGTTGACGCTGGCCGAGCTGGCCGGCGCGTTGCCGCGTTCAGGAGGCATCTTTGCGTATCTGCTGGAGAGCTTCGGCCCGCTGCCGGCTTTTCTTTTCGGCTGGAGCGAGCTGGCGATCATGCGGGCATCTGCGCTGGGCGCCACGGCCACCATCTTCGCCGAATACTGCGGCTATTTCCTGCCGTTGACCGTGGTGCAGGTCCGCGCCGTCGCCGCGGCCGTCATCGTCGTGATCGGCGCACTGAACTATCTGGGCGTGCGTCGCGCCGCCGCCGTGATGACCGTGGCCACGGCGGCAAAATATGTCGCGGTGATGGCGCTCGGTGTGCTCGCTTTCACCGCCACCTCGCAGGGAACGGACTTCCAGCATCCGTTCGGAGCGGCCGCGCAAGCCGCTGAAGTCAGCCCCCATATCCGCGGCCACGCTGCCGGAATCACGCAGCTCGCGCGCAGCTGGGTCGCCGATTTGCACCTGTCGCTGCTCGCGACCGCGCTGATTCCCGTGATGTGGACCTACGATGGCTGGGCAGATCTGTCGTTCATGGGCGGTGAGGTGAGGAATCCGCAGCGCGCGCTGCCTGTGGCGCTGATCCTCGGCACGCTATGCGTCATGGTGGTGTATCTCGTGGTCAATCTCGGTCTGATGCATCTGTTGCCGCTGCCGCAGATCGCACAGTCGAAACTGATCGCGGCGACCGCTGCGCAACACATCCCGCTGTTTGGCGGTGCCGGCGCGGCGATTATCGCCGCGGTCGTGCTGGTCTCCACGTTCAGCGGGCTGAACGGCTCGATGATGACGGGGTCACGGATTTTCTTCGCCATGGCCGATCGCGGCTTGTTCTTTCGCAGCGTGGCCAACGTTTCACAGCGTTTCCAGACCCCCGGTATCGCCATTTTCCTGGCCACCGCACTCGGTGTCGTCTACGTTCTGCAGAATGACTTCGCGCAGCTTGCCAACAAGTTCATCCTGGGCATCTGGCCGTTTTATGCGTTGTCCGTCGCCGGAGTGTTCGTGCTGCGGCGTTCCCGTCCCGAGCTGCCGCGCCCGTATCGCGTGGTCGGGTACCCGCTCGTTCCGGCTCTGTTCCTGCTGGCCTCGCTCGGCATGATCGTCAATGCGCTCGTGACGGATCCGCTCAATACGGGCGTGACGCTGCTCATCATCGTCTGCGGCGTGCCGGTGTATTACCTCTGGCGAGTGTGGAATCGGCGCGCGTAGGTTCGGGGTCGCGGAGCGTGCCGCCTCCCGACGCTTCGTTTACCATTACTGCCCTCGCGATACCGTTATCGGGAACTCACCCATGCACGAACGCACCCGCCGACTTTCGCTGCTGCTTGTGTCGAGCCTGAGCTGCTCGACGGCTTTGGCTGCGGCATCCGCCGCGGGCGCGGCTGCCTCCGAAGGCACAGCGTCCGCAACGGCCGCTGTCTTTGGCTTCACGAATGGGGAAGCCTCCGGGGAGCGGACTCTGGAGCAGCAGTTTGACGGAGGGCTGGATGCTGCGGATCTGAATGCATGGCTGAAGAACCTCGCTGCCGAACCGAACCAGGTCGGCTCGCCCCACGACAAGCGCAATGCCGAATTCGTTCGGGATCAGTTCCAGCAGTGGGGCTGGGCGGCGCAGATCGAGATGTTCTATCCCCTCTATCCGACGCCGCGAGCGCAGACGCTGGAACTGGTCGCCCCCACGAAGTTCGTGGCGTCGCTGCGCGAGCCGCCGGTGCCCGGAGATGAAACCTCGGCCCGCACGGACGGATTGCCACCCTATAACGTCTATGGTGCCGATGGGGACGTCACCGGGGAGCTCGTTTATCTGAACTACGGAATGCCCGAGGACTACAAGGAGCTCAAGCGACGCGGCGTCGACGTCAAGGGCAGGATCGTCATCACCCGCTATGGGGAGGGCTGGCGCGGGCTGAAGCCCAAGCTCGCCCAGGAGCATGGGGCCATCGGCTGCATCATTTATTCGGATCCCAAAGACGATGGCTATGCGCAGGGAGATGTCTATCCGAAGGGCGGCTGGCGCCCGCCCGAGGGCGTGCAGCGCGGCTCCGTGGCGGACATGACCCTATATCCGGGTGATCCGCTTACTCCCGGGGTGGGCGCCACGAAGAATGCGAAGCGCCTGCCGATCTCTGCGGCAAAAACGATCCTGAAGATTCCGGTCATGCCGATCTCCTATGCCGATGCGCAACCGCTGCTGGCTGCTCTGAGCGGTCCCGTTGCTCCCGGCAACTGGCGCGGGGCGTTGCCGATCACGTATCACCTCGGACCGGGTCCGGCGCGCGTGCACCTCGCCATCCGCTCCGACTGGAGCCAGAAACCACTCTACGACGTCATTGCCAGAATTCCCGGTTCACAATCACCGGACGAGTGGATCGTGCGTGGCAATCATCGGGACGGCTGGGTGTTCGGTGCATGGGATCCACTGGCCGGCCACGTCGCGATGATGGCGGAGGCGAAGGCCATCGGCGCGCTGTTGAAGAATGGCTGGCGCCCGAAACGCACGCTGGTGTATGCCAGCTGGGACGGGGAGGAACCGGGACTGCTCGGCTCGACCGAATGGGCCGAGACGCATGCCCAGGAGCTGCAGCACAAGGCGGTGCTGTATCTGAACTCCGATACCAACGCCCGCGGCTTCCTGTCCATGGGCGGCAGTCAGTCACTGCAGCATCTGGCGAATGATGTTGCCCTGAGCGTCAGGGACCCGGAGACCGGTGTGAACGTCGAGACGCGCCTGCGCGCCAAACTGATGGTGGACGGGCGCGAGAAGGACGCCTCCGAAGCCGACCAGCAGCAGGCCACGGCGGCGATGAAGGATGCGGATCTGCCGATCGAGGCGCTGGGCTCGGGTTCCGACTTCTCGCCCTTCCTGCAGCATCTGGGCATCACTACGCTCAACATCGAATACGGCGGCGAGGATGACGATGACGGTATCTATCATTCCAACTACGATTCCTACGATCATTACATTCGGTTCGGCGACCCCGGCTTCCATTACGGAATCGCCGAAGCACAGACCGTCGGCCATCTCGTGCTGCGGATGGCCGATGCGGAGGTGCTGCCGCTGCAGTTCACGGGGTTCTCCGAGGCGGTGGCCAATTACGTCGGCGAGCTGCACCGCCTGGCAGACAAAAAGCGCAAGGACGCGGCGGATCGCGCCACGCTCCTGGAACGCAATGCGTATACGCTGGCCGCGGATCCGACGCGGCCGGTAGGACCTCCGGAATCACTGCCGGTGGTGCCGTACCTTGATTTTGCGCCCTTGGACAACATCGTAGTGCGGCTGAAGAAAGCTGCCGGCAGGTACGATGCGGCGTATGCCAAGCTTCTGGCCGGTAACCTGCACTTGAGCGCAAGTCAAACCTCGCAGCTCAACGCGCTACTGCAGGGCATGGAGGGGACGCTGCTGGATTCGCGCGGATTGCCGGGTCGTGAGTGGTACCGGCATCTGATCTATGCGCCCGGACAGTACACCGGCTACGGCGTCAAGACGCTGCCGGGGGTACGCGAAGCCATCGAGCAAAACCGCTGGGAGGAGGCCAACCGCTACAGCGGGATGACTGCCGCCGTGCTTGCCAACTACTGCGAGCGGCTCGAGCAGGCGGCGGCGATTCTTGCCCCCGCAGCGTGAGCGCATGCGCACAGTAGCCGCGGTCTGCGCCGTGGTTGCGCTGTTCGCCACGGAACCTGCCACGTCGACGGCCGAAGCGCCGGCACGCGTTGCCGCACCGGCGCCTGCCAAGCAAGGCAAGGGCGATTCGCTGCTGGTCCGGCACGTTTTTCTCATCGTGCTGGAGAACCAGTCGTACGGCATCACTTTCAGCGAGCATCCTCCGGCCGGCTATCTTGCGACGACCTTGCGCGCACGGGGTGCGTTGTTGATCGACTACTACGGCATCGGGCACTGGAGCCTGGACAACTACATCGCGATGATCAGTGGCCAGGCCCCGAACCCGCAGACGCAGGCGGATTGTCCCGTCTTCAGCGAGTTTCGCCAGAGCCAGCCGAGGCTGGATGCCAACGGCCAGGCGCTAGGCGAGGGCTGTGTTTATCCGCCGGACGTGCCGACGCTCCCCGACCAGCTGGAAGCGGCCACGCTCACCTGGAAAGGCTACATGGAGGACATGGGCAATGATCCGCTGCGCGAAAGTGCGACCTGCGCGCATGTGCCGGTCGGTGAGCGCGAAGCATCCTACGCCGCCACCGTACATGACAAGTATGCCGCGCGACACGATCCGTTCATCTATTTTCACCGCATCATCGACGATCGTGATCGCTGCGAAAAGCACGTCGTGAATCTCCAGAAGTTGCGCAACGATCTCAAGAGCGTGCAGAGGACGCCCAATTTCTCGTTCATCACGCCCAATCTGTGCAACGACGGCCATGATGCGCAATGCGTTGGCGATGCTCCAGGGGGCTTCGCGGCGATCGATGCATTCCTGCGCAAGTGGGTACCCTTGATCCTCGATTCACCGGCGTACCGCGAGGATGGCCTGCTGGTCATCACCTTCGATGAGTCCGACGGCCGAGGCGCGGAGGCTGCGAGCGCCTGCTGCGGCGAGCGGCCGCTGCCCGGCGCGCCTCAGGAACCTGGCTTCAGCGGTCCTGGCGGCGGTCGTGTCGGGGCCATTCTGCTCTCGCCTTTCATCAAGCCGGGCACGACATCGAAGGTCCCCTACAATCATTATTCGCTGCTGCGCTCGATCGAGGATCTGTTCGGTCTCGGATACCTCGGATACGCGGGAGTTGCCGGCGTGCAGTCGTTCGGCTCCGATGTGTTTACGCAGACCACCTCGTCTGCGAGTCGTGCCACGCCGACGCCGTGATCGTCGCGGCATACCGCGTGCGCGGGCTGCCTGGCGTGCCGCTCAGGTCAGTTGCAGGTAGCTCAATGGCAGCGCCGTGGTGTACTTGATTGTCTCGAGCGCAAAGCTGGCACTGACATCCTGGAAATCAACGGCGGCAATCAACCGCTTGTAGACGACATCGTAGGCATCGATGTCCGGCACCACGATGCGCATCAGGTAATCCACATCCCCGCTCATGCGGTGAATCTCGGTGACCTCGGGAATGTCGCGGATGGCGCGTACGAATTTCTGAAACCAGGCTTCGCTGTGATTCGCCGTTTTCACGGTCACGAACACCGTCGTGCCCACATTCAATGCCCGCGCATCGAGTAGCGCCACGGTGCGCTTGATGATGCCGGCTGCTTCCAGGCGCTTGATGCGCCGCCAGCAGGGTGCTTTGGACAGGCCGATCCGGTCGGCGAGCTCCGCGGCGGTCAACGCGCCGTCGTGTTGTAGAAGCTCCAGAATCCTGCAATCGAGCTTATCCATGAAATATCGTGACGGAATATCCCTCCGGTGCGCAACATTGTAGCGCGTTCCGGGGCCGCCACGGCAAACTTCGCAACCGCGTAGCCGCCCGATAGCGCTAAGCTCAACCAATGGATCTGCAGCGCCTCTTCACGGAACACCCGGCCTCGGTTGGCGAGAGCTACTGCGGGCACTTGCTACGGGCATCCTGGTTTGGCGGGCGGCTGCTGCTGGCGGGGATCGCCTGCCTCATCCATGCCGTACTTCCCTTTCTGTTCGTCGCGACCGCCAGCCGTACGATCGCAGAGCTGAATCTCGCCATGCTCACGGGTCGGCGGAGTGCGTCGGCCGGCATCCCTTCTGCCGGCATCCAGGCACCGCAGCTGCCTCACTAAGAACGGTGATGGGCGCGGCGCCCCTCAGGCACCTTCGCCGGTACTGTGCACCAGGTAGCCGCCTGACTTGTCGTCCCGCTCGAGAGTGATCAAGCGCCGCTGCGCGGCCTCCTCCAGCAGCTTGTTGAACGAGCGAAAGCCGTAATAGTTCTCGTTGAAGCCCGGGCGCTGGCGCTTCAGTGCCTGCTTGATCATCGAGCCCCAGATCTTGTCCTCCGCACCCCGCTCGGATGCCAGCGCATCGAGGGTCGTCAGGACGAGATCGAACGCCTCCTGCTCCCGATCCTCGTTGTCCTTGGGCTCGGGCGCGCGAGCTGTGTCGCTAGCCGCGGTGGCCTCGCTTGCGGGGGGTTTGCGGCGCGCGACGCGGCGCGGTTTCTGCTGCTCGCGCACCAGATCGTCGTAGTAGATGAACTCGTCGCAGTTCGCAATGAGCAGATCCGAGGTCGAGTTCTTCACGCCGACGCCGATCACGTCCTTGTCGTTCTCCCGCAGCTTGCTCACGAGAGGCGAGAAATCCGAGTCGCCGCTGATCACCACGAAGGTATCCACATGAGTCTTCGTGTAGCACAGGTCGAGCGCATCCACGACCATGCGGATGTCGGCCGAGTTCTTGCCGGATTGGCTGACGTGCGGAATCTCGATGAGCTCGAAGCCCGCGTAATGCATGCCGGCTTTGAATTCCTTGTAACGCTCCCAGTCGCAGTAGGCCTTCTTGACGACGATGGAGCCTTTGAGCAGCAGCCGCTCCAGCACCCGCGTGATATCGAATTGCGCGTAGCGCGCATCGCGTACACCGAGCGCAATATTCTCGAAATCGCAGAACAGGGCCAGATTGGTCGTTTCGGCCGCCGAGGACATGGCAGGACTTCCGCGCAAAGGATGCAGCGGATTCTGACAGGTGTGCGGGGCCGCCGCGCAGCTTTGTGAATTCCGGCAAGGTGTTGCGAACGGAACCGGAGCTGGTGGGGTCCGCACCGGACCCGAGCAACGCCGCTGCGAAATTCCAAGGAAAAGTGACGCCGGTCACATCTGTGACCTGCGGGAGGGGCGCTTCGCGGCCGACACAGGCGTGGCGCAGCAGAGCCCGCAAGCACGCGGGGCCCAACGGGATGCGGATTGCACAAAAAAATATGGTTCGTCGCCTGTCTGGGTGCCCTGGCGCTGACCACGGCCGTGTTCTCGACGACGTGGATGATGCTCGTGCACAGCTTCGCCCGCATCGAGGCCGAAGAGTCCCGCCTGAGCATCGAGCGCGTAAGTCAGGCGCTGCGGGTCGAGGTCGACCACCTCAAGGCTGCCGCAATCGATTATGGACAGTGGGATCAGGCCTACGATTTCGTCCTGGGCCGCAGGCCCGCTTTCGTCACCGAGAATGTCACCCGCGCGGGCCTGGACGCCCTGCACGCCCAGCTGATCTGGATCGGTGATCGTGCCGGGCGGACGGTTCTTGGGCTGGGCACCCGGGGCGCGCGAGCCGGCGAGCTGCGCCCACTCGGGGCGCAGCTGCTCGAACAGTTCCAGAAGAACGCCGCGTTGCTCGTATCCGCCGATGGCAAGCAGTCACCGCTGCGGCTGTTGCATCTGCCGGACGGTCCGCTGGCTTTCTCGGCGGTGCGGGTACTGCCGACGGATCGCTCGGGCCAAGGCGTGGGCGTGCTGGTCTTCGGACACTATCTCGATGCGGACATGATCCAGCAGCTCGCCGAGACGAGTCAGTCCCCCGTCAGGCTCATCCTGCTCGATGCGGCCGGCGCGGCACCGACGAGCGTGGCCGATCCGGTCGCGCGTTGGTTGCGCGGCGTCAACGAAACGCACGAAGACACTCTCGTGCAGACTCGCGACGGGGATAATCTCGACAGCTATATGCTGCTGCGGGACATCGAGGGCCGCCCACTCGGCGTGCTCTCCAACAGCGTGTCGCGCGCGGCGCTGCGGCTCGGCAAGCGCACGATCATGTGGGTGGTAGCGACGCTCTCGCTGGGCTTCTCGATCCTCGTTGGGCTGCTGCTGACCATGCTCAATCGCGGCTGGCGTACGCGGGAGCTCGCCCAGCACCAATGGATCACGCAACAGCGCAAGATGGCACGCCTTGCGCGCCACGATGCCCTCACGGGTCTGCCCAATCGCAGTTATCTGCAGAGGCTGCTGCCGCGGCTGCTGCACCGGGCCTGTCGCGAAGGGCGCTCGCTCGCGCTGCTGTACATCGATCTGGATCATTTCAAGAACGTCAACGACTCCATGGGTCATGGCACTGGCGATCGGCTGCTCGCCGCCATCGCGCAGCGCCTGCGACGCTCGATTGCCGCACACGATCTTGTGGTGCGCATGGGCGGGGATGAATTCCTGGTCGTGGCAAGCAGGCTGCACGACGCGCAGGCGGTCGAAGCGATCGCCGTGGTGCTGCGGCAGACCCTCGGGGTCCCCGTCGACCTCGACGGCATGACGCTGTTCGTTTCCCCCAGCATCGGCATCAGTGTCTTTCCGGGAGATGGCGCCGATGGCGAGCAATTGCTCAAACATGCCGACATCGCGCTGAACCATGCCAAGGAGCGCGGCCGCGGCAATTATCAGTTCTACACTCCGCAACTGAACGCCCAGCTGAGCGAGCGCTTGGCGCTCGAACAGTCCCTGCGCATCGCCTTGCGACAGGACGAGCTCTCGATTGCCTATCAACCGTGCTTCGAGCTGCAGACACTGCGCCCGGTCAGCCTGGAGGCGCTGATCCGCTGGCAGACAGCCGATGGCAGCTTCATTCCACCCTCGCGCTTCATTCCGATTGCCGAACAGAGCGGCCTGATCGTCGAGATCGGCGACTGGGTATTGCGCCGAGTCTGTTTGCAACTGAGCGATTGGCAGCGCCAGCACGTGCCACTGTTGCCGGTCTCGGTCAATCTGTCGGTGCAGCAGTTCGAACACATTGCGCTCGCCACGCGCGTCGCCGCACTGGCAAGCGAAGTCGGCATCGATGCCAACCTGCTGCATTTCGAGATCACCGAGAGCGCCGCGATGCAGAACTCGCAACATTACCTCGGCGCGTTGCAGGCGCTGCGCAATCTCGGGGCGCGGATCCTCATCGATGATTTCGGCACCGGCTACTCGAGCCTCAGTTATCTGAAGCACCTGCCGATCGACACGCTGAAGATTGACCGTGCGTTCGTCCGCGACATGGCCATCGATGCCAACGATGCGGCCATCGTGCGGGCGATCGTGGCGGTCGCGAAGAGCCTCGGTCTGCAGCTCGTGGCCGAGGGAATCGAATCGGCCGAACAGCTCGAGTGCCTGCGCAAGCTCGGTTGTGAATATGGCCAGGGGTTCTACTTCAGTCCGCCGGTCTCGGCGCAGGCCTGCCGCGCGATGCTGTGGCAGTTACGCGGAACGGGGCGCCTGGCGAGCCCAAAGTGGAGAGCCGTCGCTCCTGCGACATGAGAGAATCGGCTGTCGCGAATCCATCAGGGGATCCCATGCCGAACCGGAAGCGAGGTAAGGTCTCGCGAAAAGCTGCGGAAGACGCCGTGCGCACGCTGTTGCGCTGGGCGGGCGAGGAGCCCGAGCGGGAAGGCTTGCGCGCGACACCCAAGCGCGTCGTCAATGCATACCGCGACTGGTTCTCGGGTTATCAGTCGGACCCGGCGGAGTACCTGCGGCGCACGTTCGAGGAAGTCGGCGGTTACGACGAGATGATCGTGCTGCGCGATATCTCCTTCGAATCGCATTGCGAGCATCACATGGCGCCGATCATCGGCCGCGCGCACATCGGCTATCTGCCCAGCAACAAGGTCGTCGGCATCAGCAAACTCGCCCGGGTGGTGCAGGGCTACGCGCGCCGCTTCCAGGTGCAGGAGAAACTGACGGCGCAGATCGCCACCTGCATCAACGATGTGCTGAAGCCACGTGGGGTGGGCGTGGTCATCGATGCGACCCACGAGTGCATGACCACGCGCGGGATCCACAAGCGCGGCGTATCGATGGTGACCAGCCGGATGACGGGCACCTTCCGCCAGGATGCCCGCACCCGGATCGAATTCCTGCAGTTCGTGGATATCCGTGGTGCAAAAGAGGCGTATTGAGCAGCCGCCAGTACCGCAGCCGCTCAACGGGGTATCGTTTCCTGCTTCTTGAAGCCGACCGGCACTTCGAAGCTGTCGGCACTGATCGGTTGCGTCGACACCGATACCAGCTCAATGGTGATCGTCATCACAGGGGTCGCGCCTTGCGGCAGCGCGGGCGTGCTCGCAGGCGTTGCAGGCGGCGCGCCCGCTGGCGCTTGCGTTGGGGTGCACCCTATGCTTGGACGTTGGCTTGGGCTTCACCTTGGCATTTCTTCAGGCCATCAGGGCCGCGTCGCTGCGCGCGGCACGTTTGCGCTCCTGTTCCTTGAGGAAGCGCTTGCGGATGCGGATCGAGACGGGGGTGACCTCCACGAGCTCGTCGTCGGCGATGAACTCCACGGCGTACTCCAGAGTCAACTGGATCGGCGGCGTCAGCAGAATGGCATCGTCCTTGCCCGCCGCGCGGATGTTGGTCAGTTTCTTGGTCTTGATCGGGTTCACCACGAGGTCGTTCTCGCGGCTGTGGATCCCGATGACCATACCTTCGTAGAGCTTCTCGCCGGGCGTGACGAACATTCGCCCCCGCTCTTGCAGGTTGAACAGTGCATAGGCGACGGCCTCGCCCTGCTCGTTGCTGACGAGCACACCATTGTGGCGGTCGGGAATTTCGCCCTTGACGGCGGCGAAGCCCTCGAAGATATGACTCATCAGTCCGGTACCGCGCGTGAGCGTCATGAACTCGCCCTGGAAGCCGATCAATCCGCGCGCCGGAACCCGGTACTCGAGGCGCGCGCGACCATTGTTGCCATCGATGGCCATGTCCGTGAGCTCGGCGCGTCTCGCTCCCAGTGCCTCCATGACGGCGCCCTGATGCGACTCCTCGATGTCGACCGTCAGCGCCTCGTACGGCTCGAGAACCTCGCCGTCGAGCAGCTTCGTCAGGACCTGCGGACGTGAGACGGCCAGCTCGTAGCCTTCGCGGCGCATGTTCTCGATCAGGATCGTGAGGTGCAACTCACCGCGGCCGGACACCCGCATGACGTCCGGCTCCTCGGTGTCCTCCACGCGCAACGCAACGTTGCTCTGCAGCTCGCGATAGAGCCGTTCGCGAATCTGCCGGCTCGTAACGTACTTGCCTTCGCGACCGGCGAGCGGCGAGGTATTCACCTGGAAATTCATCGCCAGCGTCGGCTCGTCGACCCGAATGGGCGGCAGCCCCTCGGCGGCCTCCGGCGCGCAGATCGTCAAGCCGATATTGACCGTCTCGATGCCGGTGATTGCAACGATGTCGCCTGCACTGGCTGCGTCCACCGGCGTGCGTTGCAGGCCATGGAAACTCAGCACCTGTGCGATTTTCGCCGTTCCCCTGTCCGCTGCGCCAAACCGCAGTGCGACCGTCTGCCCGGGACGCACCACGCCGCGGCGGATGCGCCCGATGCCGATCCGGCCAACATAGGAGTTGTAGTCGAGCGTCGAGATCTGCAGCTGCAGCGGCATGTCGGCCTCGGCCGCCGGCGCCGGCACGTGGGTCAGCACGGCCTCGAAAAGCGCGGACATGTCGGGGCGACGCTCGGTGTAGTCGGTACTCGCCCACCCCTGCAAGGCAGAGGCATAGATCACGGGAAAGTCGAGTTGCTCGTCGCTTGCGCCGAGTTTGTCGAAGAGCTCGAACGTCTGGTCGACCACCCACGCCGGGCGCGCGCCGGGGCGGTCGATCTTGTTGACGACCACGATCGCCTTGAGCCCCAGGGCGAGCGCCTTGCGCGTCACGAACCGCGTCTGCGGCATCGGGCCTTCGACCGCATCGACCAGCAACAGCACACCATCCACCATGGACAGCACGCGCTCGACCTCTCCGCCGAAGTCGGCATGCCCGGGGGTGTCGACGATGTTGATGCGCGTCCCGCCGTACTCGATCGCGCAATTCTTGGCGAGAATCGTGATGCCCCGTTCCCGCTCGATATCGTTCGAGTCCATGATGCGCTCGCCCATTTTCTCGTGCGCGGCGAAGGTCCCCGACTGCTTGAGCAGGCAGTCGACCAGCGTGGTCTTGCCGTGATCGACGTGGGCGATGATGGCGATGTTGCGGATCGGACGATTCATAGGAATGAGGTCATCGGTGGGGTGCGTGACGATCACCGGCGCTGCGCGGACCGCCCCGCCGGGGGCGTCCGATAGGGGTGGCTACGCCAAAAAAAAGGACGCGCAGAGTAGCAGATCCCGCGTCGGGATGCCCGAACTTTCAGCGTATACAAGCCTTTGATTTCAAGGTATTACGGCAATCCATTGCGGTAATGCATTGGAGGTGAGGCTGCCGGCTAAGGCTCAGGCCCGATGCGCAGCGCCCGGGTCGCCAGCCGCACCTCGACGAGAAAGGCGAGGTACGCGCCTGTAATGAAGAGCATGGATCCGATGAACAGCAGCGCAATGGTTTCGGCCAACCCGAAGCCAAGGAATGCATTGGCAAACAGGGTGATCACGACGAGCGCAATCAGCACCGCCGAGCAGCCGCACATCGTGATCGCCGAGTTGATGTAACGGGTGCGGCGCGCGAGCACCCGCAGGTCCCGGCGCAGTTGCGGCGCGTTGGCCGGGTCCTTCTCGAGTCGGTCCTCGAGTACACGCGCCCGGTCCACCGCCCGCGCGAGGCGCCCGGTCATGACGTTCAATGTCACACCGACGCCGGACAGGAGAAAGACCGGGGCGAGCGCCGACTGGATGAGGTGAGCGATATCCATGACTTCACAGCTGTGTGGGCGACACCGCTATCATGCCAGTCCCATGCGCATCGCTACGAGAACTTCGCCTGGGGATGATGCGACGCTGCTGCAGGCGTGTCATGCGCACTCCGTGCAGCTGTTGAAGCGGAACCTGACAGCGGCGGGGATCCTGGCGGCAAGCCGCGGCGCGCGGGCGCGCCAGCGCGGCTATACGGCAATCTTCGGGCGCGACGCCGCCGTGTGCGCAATCGGCATGGCCTTGTCGGGCGATGCGCAGCTGCGGCACGAGGCTGCGGTGGGACTGCATACCCTGGCGGCGCATCAGGCCCCCAACGGCCAGATCGCAAAGTTCGTGGATGTCGCCGCGCGCGAAGCCGATTTCTGGTACCTCGGCTGCATCGATTCGACACTATGGTGGCTGATCGCGCTCGCGCTTCTGCAACGCTGGAATGCCGATGCCGCGCAGCCGGGTGACGCACGCAAGGAACGCGCCATTCAGTGGCTGCTCGCTCAGGAGCATCAGCGCTTGCATCTGCTGCAGCAGAACGAGGCAAGTGACTGGGCGGATATCATGCCGCGCTCGGGGTTCGTTCTGTACACCAATGCGCTGTGGTATCTCGTGAAGCGTCTGTACGCTCTGGCCCATGCGCGCGAAACGCTCGACAACTTCAATGGGCTGTTTCATCCATTTTCGGCGGGCATCGCACGCTATCGCCGCGCACGGCTGCTCAATGACTACGTCCTGCGCGGCGGCCGCGACCGCGATCTGTACCTGAGCTTCGTCAACTTCTCCTTCTTCGGCGAGGAGGGCGATGTATTCGGCAACGTGCTCGCCATTCTCGCCGGGCTTGCCGACCGCCGCGCCACCCGCAGAACGCTCGATGCACTGACCCAGGCAGGTGCTGCAGATCCCTATCCGATCCGAGCCGTCACGCGGCCGATTCGCAAAAGCAGCTCGCTGTGGCGAGCCTACATGGCCCGTCACCGCCAGAACCTCGTCTGGCAATACCACAACGGCGGGATCTGGCCGATGGTGGGTGGATTCTGGATCGCGGCACTCGTTGCGGCCGACCGCGAGGGTCAGGCGCGGCAGGAGCTGGTAAAGCTCGCGCGCGCCTGCGCGCTGCGCAACTGGGCGTTTACCGAGTGGCTGCACGGCAAGACGCTCGCGCCCCGGGGAATGCCGGGACAGTCCTGGAATGCCGCCGCGTATCTGCTGGCCGAGCATGCCCTCGCGACGGGAACGAACATTTTTGCATCCCCCGGCGCCTGATCGGCGCCGAGCAGGCGCTGCGCCTGCATCGCACGGCTGGAATAGTTAGACTGCGCCCGATGTACGGTCCTGAGGAACGCCTCCTGCAATTTCCTGCGCTGCTGAACGTGCGTGATCTGGGCGGCCACCCGACGCGCGATGACGAGCGGACGCGATACCGCTCGCTGCTGCGAGCCGATGATCTGGCCCAACTGACCGGCGACGGACTGCGGGCGTTGCACGACTACGGCGTGCAGACGGTCATCGATCTGCGCTGGCCGGAGGAGATTGCCCTGAGTCCCAACCCGGCTGCAGCCAGGGATGCGGGAATCCGCTACGTGCACGTCTCGCTGCTGGGCGCCACGGCGGCATACTGGCGCGAGGTGAGCGAGGATTGCGAGAAGGAGTGGTGGAAATGCCTCGTGCTGGAGCAGGCCCGCGACGAGCTGCGGCAGGTCCTGCAGGTCATTGCCGCGGCCGACAGCGCGCCGCTGCTCTTCCACTGCGTCGCGGGCAAGGACCGCACCGGCATCATCGCTGCCTTGCTGCTCGCGCTGGCCGATGTGGAGGCGGATGCGATTGCCGCAGATTACGCTGCGAGCACTCGCATGTTGAGCGACGCCTATCTGCGCAAATACCCGCACGCGGATCCGGGCGACATCCTTGAGAGCGTGCGCTGTCCCGAGGCCGGTGTGCACAACATGCTGCAGTATCTGCAGCAGCAGGGCGGCGTGCGCGCCTACCTGCACGCGATCGGGCTGCACGAAACGGCAATCAGGCGGCTGCGCGCGCGGTTGCGTGGCTGAGCGGAAGCGTTTGGGCGAGAGTGCTGCGCTCGGGAGCCGATGATCGCGTGTATTTCCTGGTGAAAACCATCGCACGCGAGCTCGTGCTGCCCCCTGCCGGCCCCCTGATCCTGGCGATCCTCGGTGCCGTGCTTCTCGGTCGCGCCCGGTGCCTGGGATGGGCGCTGTTGATTGCGGGATTGACGGCGCTGTGGTTACTGGCAACGCCGTGGGCCGCGGATGGCCTGACCCGTGTGGCCGAACGCTATCCGGCGTTGGATCCATCCCGCCTGCCGCCCGCCCAGGCCATCGTCATCCTGGGCGGCGGTGGGGAGCGGTTGGTCGCGCCCGAGTTCGGTGGTCCCGCGGTCGATGGCCCGCTGCTGGAGAGGCTGAATTACGGTGCATTTCTGGCGCGCCGCACGTCCTTGCCAGTCCTCATCAGCGGTACGGCGTGGGAGGCAGTCGCGATGCGAGCGAGCCTGTTGCGGGATTTCGGCGTGACGCCTCGCTGGGTGGACGCCCGCTCACACGATACGTACGAGAATGCCCACTATGCGGCGCATCTGCTGCGCGCGGATCGCATCACGACGATCATCCTCGTGAGCGGCAGCACGCACGTGTGGCGGGCAACGCATGAGTTTTCAAGCGTCGGGCTACAGGTTGTGCCGGCTCCGGTCGGGATCCGGTCCGAGAGCGAATCATTTCACTTCTTCCCGAGTCCTGTTGCGCTCATGCGCTCCCATGCCGCGCTGTACGAGCTGCTGGGCGAGCAGGCGCGCAGAGTACTGACGGCGCTTGGAGTCCGCGAGCGGTGGGATCCGGCCGCCCGCGTGACGCAATGAGACTCAGGCGGCGCTGGAATGCACGTCTGCGTCGCAGGCCTGCTGCCCGTCAGCTCTCCAGACTATCCACCCACGCCTCGCACAATGCGATCGCTTCCTTCGGCTCGAAGTTGTCCGGGTCGAGGCACCATTCGAGCCATAACCCGTCGATGAGGGCGGTCAGGCCGATTGCAGCCAGGCGCAGATTGAACCTGAGCTTGCCGGATTCCCGCTCCAGGTCCGCAAGCATTCCCCTGAGCAGATCGACATAGCCGTGATAGGTCTCGCTTTGAACGCGTTGAATGTCGGGCGAGTGCCGGTAAAGGCCCCAAAACACCACCCACACGGCAAGCACATCCCCGTCCAGATTTGGCGGTGAGAAGGAGGCCTGGAAGAACGCCCGCAGTCGCTCCCGTGCTGCCGGGAGCGCGCCGATGAGCGCGTGCCTCAGTCCGCCGACCAGCTCATTGTTGAAATGCCGGTAGGCCTCGGCCACGAGCGCATCCTTCGTGGGAAAGTGATGGTTGATCAAACCGATGGAGACGTTCGCCTCGGCGCTGATGCGCCGGATGGACAGCCCCTCGTGCCCGTGGCGCTTCAACGATTCGATGGTTGCCTCGATGAGCGCCTGGCGCCGCTCATCCGCAAGTTTGCGTTCGAAGCGCGGGCCGGGGTTCCTCGCTTTTCTGGCGCGCTTCAATCAGGCAACCCGTTTGAGCCGTCCCCGCCTGAAATCGAGCAGAATCTCCCGCGCGGCGTTGTGGCCGGGAGCGCCGGTCACTCCGCCCCCCGGATGCGTGCCGGCGCCGCACATGTACAGCCCGGCAACTGGCCCGCGATAGTTTCCGTGCCCGAGCATGGGACGCGCCGAGAACATCTGATCGAGTTGCAGGGCCCCATGCATGATGTCCCCGCCGATGAGTCCGAACGTGCGCTCCAGGTCGAGCGGGCTCATGATCTGCCGCCCCAGAACGGCCGCCTTGAAGTTCGGTGCATACGCGGTGACCGTGTCGATCATCAGATCGGCGACCGTTTCGCGATGGGCATCCCAGGACTGGCCGTTCGGCAGCTGCGGTGCGACGTGCTGGCAGAAGAGGCTGGCGACATGCCGGCCGGGTGGTGCAAGGCTGTCATCCACGGTGGAGGGAATGAGGATCTCGACGATCGGTTTCCGCGACCAGCCCTGCGCCCGTGCATCGAAGAAGGCCTGCTCCATGTAGCGCATGGTCGGGGCCAGGATGATGCCGGCGGTATGGTGATCGGCAGCAGTCTTGCCGGGAAGACAGGTGAAATCCGGCAATTCGGCCAGTGCGACGTTCATGCGGAACGTGCCCGAGCCGCAACGCCAATGCGTGATGCGTTCGCGGAACTCGCGCGGCAGCACTGCCGGATCCATCAGGTCGAGGTACAGCAGCTTCGGGTTGAGGTTGGAAATGACTGCCGCTGCCCGGAATGCTTCGCCGGATGCAGTGACGGCGCCGACCGCACGCCCGCGCTCGACGATGACCTCGCGGACCGGGCTGTCCACGCGGATCACGACCCCGCGCGACTCGGCCGATCTCGCCATCGCCTGCGTGATCGCCCCCATGCCGCCGATCGCATGGCCCCAGACGCCTTTCTTGCCGTTGACCTCGCCGAAGACGTGGTGCAGCAAGACATACGCGGAGCCCGGGGTGTAGGGACTGGCATAGTTCCCGACGATGCCGTCGAACCCGTATACGGCCTTGATGGGATCGCTTTCGAACCAGCCGTCCAGGTAGTCGCCGGCGGAGTTCGCGAACAGGCTGAGCAGCTCCCGCCGCATGTCCATGTCGAGTTTGCGCAGCCGGCGGCCCAGGCGGTTGGCACGCAGCAGCTCGGGCAGCGCCGCGCGCCAGTCCCCCTGCACGACGTTCGGCGGTGTCTGCAGGACGACCTCACGCAGGACATCGGCGATCAGCTCCAGCGTTTCTCCATAGGCGTCGAGCCTTGCGGCATCCTTGCTCGAGAATTTCGCCACCTCGGTGTGCGTGAGTCCGCCCCCGGTGCGCAGATAGCGCCCATCCTCGGTGGGCAGGAAATTGGACACGCGGCGCTCGACCACCCGCAGGCCGTGCCGGGAGAGCTGCAGGTCGCGGATGACCTTCGGATTCAATAACGAGACCGTGTAGGCCGCGACCGAGTTGCGAAAGCCCGGGTGGAATTCCTCGGTCACCGCCGCGCCGCCCACGATCGCGCGCCGTTCGAGCACGGTCACCTTCAGACCACCGGCGGCGAGGTACGCTGCGCAAACCAGGCCGTTATGACCGCCGCCAATGATCAGCGCATCGCATGGTGTGGACAGCGCGGGCATGCGAGCGTCCTCAGGCTTCCTGCGGCACGAGTTGCGGGGATTCGAGCTCCGCGACGGGCACCTGCGAGGGCCGACGGCGCTCGCTCCAACCCCGCGGCGGCGGCCGATGCAGGCGCGCTTCGGGAATGAGCGTGCGCATCCGTCTGCCGAAGCTGCGCAAACACACCTCGCCATCACTCAGTGGGCCGACCGAATAGCCACTCGACCCCATGCCAGCCTGCACCCGCTCGATCAGCGCCTTGTCTTCCAGGCTGACCCGCCGATTGATCCGCCAGTTCAGATAGCGCGCCGCCTTCATCTCGCGGCGGCTGTCCGGATGCACGTAGGCGATCTCGCGCACCAGCGTCTCGGTCGCGGAAACGGGCAGGAACTGCATGAAATCGATCTGATCGGGATAAATGTCGAAAGCTACGTTGGGCCAGAGCTTGAAATAGGTCCAGAGCCGCTGCCGATCGGCAGGCAAGTGTTGCACCGCCGGCAAAACGTTCTGATACAGACGCTCGGACCAGTTGCTCGAGGACACATCCCGCAACTGTCCCCACATCTTGTCGATCCAGGGCTTGGCCTCGATCCCGTAGCCTCTGCCGAACAGGCGGGTCAGCCCCGGATGCGCCACGTTGATGTGCAACCCGTCGGAGTAGTTGTCGGCGACGTTCTTCCAGTTCACCTTCCGCGGCCGGAAGGTCACACGTCCCTGCGGGACCAGCTCTTCCATGCGATACGCGGCGAGCTCCTGGGTGTAGGGCGCGATCATTTCGCGTACGCTCGGCAGCCCGGGCGCAAAGCGGATGAAAATGAAGCCGAGGAGAATTTCCTGTTCGAGCGGCACGAGCCCGTGACGACTCAGGTCGAGTCCCTTGAACGCCTCACGTTGCGGAATCGACCGCAGCCGGCCATCAAGTCCATACGTCCAGGCGTGGTAGGGACAGGTGATGCGCCGTCCGCAATGGCCCTTGGTCTGATCCAGCAGTCTCGATGCACGATGCCGGCAGGCATTGTGGAAGCTGCGGATCTGCCCGTCCTCCCCGCGCAGTACGATGACCGACTCACCAAGAAACTCGAATGAGTGGTAGTCACCGGGCCGGGGTACATCGCTTTGATGGCACACGAGCTGCCAGGCCTGGCGGAAGATGGTCTGTTTTTCCAGCTCGTGAAATTCCGGATCGCTGTAGATCCAGGCCGGAAGGCTGTAGGCGTCCTCATCCATAGCGGCACGTCCCGTCGGCGGAAACACTATTGAACGATCGTACAACAAGGGCCAGGAATCGGCAATGCCACTGGCGGTGGGCGTTTTGCGCTGCGCTTGGAGCGTTTGGCGCTGCTGCCATTCCGTACTAATCTCGTCGCTGGATTGCACATCGGCCGATGGGCCGCATAGGGAGGCATCCGTTGCAGACCTCCAGGCGACCGCGGGTCGTCATCGTCGGCTGCGGCTTTGGCGGACTGTTCGCCGCCCGCGCCCTCAAGAACACGCCGGTCGATGTGCTGCTCATCGACCGGAACAATTATCACCTCTTCCAGCCGCTGCTCTACCAGGTCGCATCCGCCGCACTGGCACCGGCCGACATCGCCCAGCCGATTCGCCTCATCGTGCGCCGCCAGCGCAACGCGCTCGTCATGTTGGCGGAGGTATCGAGAGTCGATGTGCGCAGTGGCTGCATCTACGCCGGGGAACATTCCGTCCCTTACGACTACCTGATCCTCGCCCCCGGTGCGGTCGATAATTATTTCGGACACGCCGATTGGCACCGCTTCGCGCCGGGCATGAAGGAGGTGGAGGATGCAACGTCCATCCGCTCGAGAATGCTCCGCTCATTCGAGATCGCCGAGTTCGAGACGGATCCCCAAGCGCAGGCCACCCATCTGTCGTTCATCATCATCGGTGGTGGCCCGACCGGTGTGGAGTTGGCGGGGGCGATCAAGGAGCTTGCCGTCGATGTCATCCCGCGCGATTTCCGCGTCGCGGATACCCGCAATGCGCGCGTCATTCTCATCGAAGCCGGTCCGCGGCTGCTGCCGGCATTCCATCCGGACTCATCCGCCCGCGCCTGGAAGCAGCTGCGGGATCTGCAGGTCGAGGTTCGGCTCGATAAACCCGTGACCCAGGTTTTCGCCGATGGTGTCGAGGCCGGTGGCGAGCGGCTTTACAGCTATAACGTCATCTGGGCGGCGGGGGTCCGCGCCTCTCCGGTGGTCGCGACGCTCGGTGCAGAGCTGGCCTCTGGTGGCCGGGCAAGGGTCCTTCCGGACTGCTCCATCGCCGAGCACCCCAACGTGTTCGTGATCGGTGATGCCGCCTGTCTCGTCGACTCGAAAACCGACAAGCAGGTGCCGGGAGTCTCGCAGGGCGCGTTGCAGATGGGCCGATACGTTGCGCTCGTGATCAAGGAGGCGCTACAGGGACGTTCTGCGGCGCGTGCCCGTGGCTTTCACTACACGGATCTCGGCTCCATGGCCACGATTGGCAAGTCGCGCGCAGTTGTCGAGCTCGGGCCGCTGCGTTTCGGGGGTCTGCTGGCCTGGTTTGCGTGGCTGAGTCTGCATGTCACGGTCCTCATCGGCTTTCGCAATCGCATCGCGGTATTTCTCTCGTGGATCTACAGCTATCTGCTCTATCGGCGCGGATCACGGCTGATCACCGGGCTGAGGGTGCGGGAGAGCAGTGCAGTCGCAGCGCCGGGGCCGACGCGCGACTGATATGACACCGCTCGCGGACCCAGCGGTACACGGGCGCCGTTCCGGCCCGGCAGGAGCCAGCTCACCTGCGGGCACGTCCGGCGGGTCGATGGGGGGCGGCCCGCACGATGGCATGACTTTGCAGGGTTTTTTCGGCGTCTTTCGCTACAGTCGCCGCGCGCTCGAGCTCGTCTGGAGCACCAACGCGCAGCTCACCGTCGTTCTCGCGCTGCTGACGCTCGTGGCGGGCGTTCTGCCGGCGGCGGTGGCTTACATCGGCTCGCTCATCGTCGATGCGGTGGTGGCCGCCGTGCGCGCCGGCGGCAACAATACCGCGCGCGTCATCGAGCTGGTGATACTCGAAGGTATGTTGGTTGCGGCCGTCGCGGCCGCGCAACGCGGTTTGTCGCTGTGCCAGTCACTGCTGCGCGCGCAGCTCGGGCAGCGGGTCAACGTGATGATCCTCGAGAAAGCGTTGACTCTGGATTTGCAGCATTTTGAGGACTCGGAATTCTACGACAAGCTCACCCGGGCACGACGCGAAGCCTCGAGTCGGCCGCTGAGCCTCGTGATGCGCACGTTTGGGCTCGTGCAGAACGCCATCTCGCTGGTGAGCTACGGAACGCTACTGGCGCACTTCTCGCCGTGGGCCGTCGCCGTACTGCTGTTCGCCGGACTGCCGGCGTTCGTCGCGGAAACGAAGTTCTCGGGGGATGCGTTTCGGCTCTTCCGCTGGCGCTCTCCCGAGACGCGCATGCAGACCTATCTCGAGACCGTCATCGGTCGGGAGGACTACGCCAAGGAGGTCAAGCTCTACGGCCTCGGGCCGCGACTCCTCGAGCGCTATCGCGAGATCTTCCGCCGCCTCTACGGAGAGGACCGCGCGCTCACGATCCGGCGCGATGTGTGGGGTTTCGCTCTGGGGTTGATCGCGACCCTCGCCTTGTATGGCGCCTATGCCTGGATAGCGGTGAGCACGGTGCGCGGGGCGATCTCCCTCGGGCAGATGACGATGTACCTGGCGCTGTTTCGCCAGGGTCAGTCGGCGGTATCCGCGATGCTGGCGGCGGTGGGCGGCATGTATGAGGACAACCTGTACCTCTCGACGCTGTATGAATATCTCGAAACACCGATCACGGGCGCCTTCGGAGTGCTGAACGTCGGACCCCAGCCGCACGACGGGGTCAGGTTCGAAGGGGTGGGCTTCACGTACCCCGGAGAGCAGGAGCCGGCGCTGCAGGATATCGAGCTGCATCTGCGGCCGGGGGAAAGTCTGGCGCTCGTCGGCGAGAACGGCTCGGGCAAGACCACGCTGATCAAGCTGCTGACGAGGCTGTATCAGCCGACCTCGGGCCGCATCCTGCTCGACGGTCAGGATCTCAGCGAATGGGACCCGCAGGTGCTCCGTCAGCGCATCGGCGTGATTTTCCAGGACTTCGCCCGCTACCAGATGCTGGTCGGCGAGAACGTCGGCGCGGGCGATGAGGAATTCTTCGAGGATGAGGCACGCTGGCGGGAAGCGGCCGAGAAGGGCAGGGCAAGCGAGTTCATCGCTACCTTGCCTGCTGGCTATCGCACGCAGCTGGGCAAGTGGTTCAAGGACGGTCGCGAGCTTTCCGGCGGACAATGGCAGAAGATCGCCCTGTCCCGCGCTTTCATGCGCACGCGCGCGGATGTGCTGGTGCTCGATGAGCCGACCGCGGCGATGGACGCGCAGGCCGAAGCGGAGGTGTTCGAGCACTTTCGTCAGCTGGCCAAAGGGCGCATGACGATTCTCATCTCCCACCGCTTCTCGACGGTACGCATGGCCGACCGGATTGCCGTTCTCGATCGCGGCCGAATCGTCGAATACGGCAGCCACGAGGAGCTCATGACCCGCAACGGCCGCTACGCGCACCTGTTCACACTGCAGGCACGCGGCTACCGCTAGGGTTCGGGGGCAGCGCTTGCTGCGCTCCCCGTATGTGCCTGTTGCACCTCAGCCGGCGCCGCTGATGCTGCTCGCCAGCAGAGCAACCGGAAAATGCGCCAGCACATCCGCCACCCGCAACGAGGTCCGATTACCGACGAGTCCCTGCGGCACGAGGCTGCCGTCGAGGACGTTGGTGATGCGGGCCGGAGCGCCGATCTGCCTGGGCAATTCCACCGCGGTATCACCCCAGACTGTCTCGCCCACCGGCGCACGCTGCCCTTCACCGAGCAAGCGCAGAAACAGACGCCCGACCACCGTGATGGCCAGCATCCCGTCCAGCCTTCGCGCGAATGCGCAGATGTTTGCGGCCTGCTGGCCCGTCGCGCGCAGACGCACATAGTCACCGTCACGAAAGAGTGCTTGCTGCTCGCGGCGGAACTGTAACGCCTTCCAGGTCACGAACAGCTTGGCCCGCCCATCCTGAGGCGATTGCGCGAGCGTATCGAGCCACGATGCCGACTGGCCCGTGCGGCTCGATTGCTCGATTTCGGCCAGCAGGCGCCGTCTGTGCGCATAGTCCACGGGTCGGCGGTTGTCCGGATCCACCAGTGAGAAATCCCACGTCTCGTTACCCTGGTAGATGTCCGGCACTCCCGGGGCGGTGAGCTTGCAGAGCGTTTGCGAGAGTGCGTTGAACAAGCCGAAGCGGCCGATCCGCTGCAGGAAACCGCCAAGATCGGCGAGAAACAGATTTCCGTCCCGGGGCTCGAGCGCCGAACGAATGAACTGCAGCAGGGCGTCTTCGTATTCGGGATTGACGTTCGCCCAGCTCGTGCGCGCCTTGGCCTCGCGCGCCGCCTTCACCATGTAGGCCCCGATGCGTTCGCGATAGTCGGCAAGTGCTGCCTCGTCCGGATCCGGCAGCGGCCAGGTGCCGATGAGGGTCTGATACAGCAGGTACTCATCGTTGAGTGAGGGCGCCGGCTGGCCCTCGACTTCGCGCTTGCGCGAGCGGTTGATGCGACTCCAACGCTCGATCGTCCTGCGCCACACCTGAGTCATTTCCGACAGCACGTTGATGCGCGCGCGTACATCCTCCGAACGCTTGGTATCGTGCGTGGAGGTTGCGAGCATCTCGTGCGGCCAGAAGCGGGCGCGGTTTTCGGAATCGCCGTGGTAGGCGCGCACGGTCGAGCCATAGGCGTCGGGTTCGCCACCCACCTCGTTCAGCGAGGTGAGCCGGTTGAAGCGGTACAACGAGGTGTCCTCGATGCCCTTTGCGGTGACCGGGGCCGTCAGCTGCTGGAATTTCATCGCGAAATCGCGCATCCGTCGCTGCCACGCCGGCGCCGCCGCCGGCAGCTCCATGAGCAGCGCTGCGCGCACGAAATCGAACAGTGGGGCCTCGCCCACCGAGCGTCGACGCCTGGCGGAGCCGATCGCCCAGTCGACGTAGCGCCGGTCGGTCTCGGAGACGCTCGCGGCGACGTAGGTGCGGTACACCGGAAAACAGGCCACCACTTCGGCGAGTGCCTGGCGAATGCCGTTGAGTGTGAAATCGCGCGTCCGGCGCTCCGACTGCGCAATGCGCGCGAGCTGGTTGGCGACGACGGTCAGCTCCGATGCCAGGGAGCGTCGCAGGATCATGTGCTGAGCGTCATAAGCGACGTTCGGCCACTCGAGCGACTGGCCGATGAAGGCATGGTAGACGCGGTCCATGCGCGCCTTGGTCGCAGCATCCACCAGCATCCGGTTCACGACATTCGCGAAGTGGTAGCCCGTCTCGCCATGCACGGGCCAGTCCCCCGGCAGGTGCTCGAAGGATGCCGTGATCTTCTCCGCGACGAGATAGATCGGCAGCGCGCGCTTTTGCCCCGCCGTGCCGAAATCGACCGTCGCGGCCGCATCGGGGTTCTGACCGGCAGCTGCTCCCGCGCCGCCGGCCGTCGTTCCGCGGATCTGTGCGATGCGGCTCTGCAGGCGATGAAAGTATTGCGCCGGGTCGCGCAGTCCATCGGGATGGTCGACACGCAAACCGTCGATCTTGCCCTGCGCGACCAGCTCGAGCACGAGCCGATGGGTGGCCGTGAAGACCGCTTCGTTCTCGACCCGCAGCGCGGCCAGGTCGTTGACATCGAAGAAACGCCGATAGTTGATTTCGTCGGAGGCGACCCGCCAGGAGGCCACGCGGTAGGGCTGCTCCTCGAGCAGCCCATGCAGGGCATCGAAGCTGCCCGCATCGCCTGGGCGCCCGGCAAATCCGCGCACGGTCGCTTCCAGGACTTCACAGCCAGCCGGCGCGCTCAGACACCATTGCGCCAGTCGGCGCTTCAGTGCTTCCTTGGCACGATGGCGCTGCGCGATCTGCTCCGCGCTCGGGTCGTGGCGGTCGGGCAGGGCGGTGAATTCGCGGCAGATCTCCAGCAATATCGCGTCGGGGCGCGCATGTAACACCCCATCGAGCACCCGGTGATAGGTCTTGGGATCGATGGGCAGCCGATGCTCATGATAGAAGATGGCGAACGAGCCCAGCTCGTGCTCGAACCGCAGCTCGAGCTCACCCCGCTCGAGCACGTCCCCGTACATGTCGCCCAATACGGGCACCAGCACGCGCCCCCGCAATACCGGATTGGGGGGATTCCACTCGATGTCGAAGTAATCCGCGTAGAGCGAGCCCTCGCCATTCTCCAGGACATCCATCCACCAGGCATTATCCGCACCCATGATGCCCACGTGATTGGGCACGATGTCGAGGATGTGCCCCATGCCGTGGCGGCGTAGCGTCGCTACGAACTGCTCGAAATCCTCCCGCGTACCAATCTCCGGGTTGAGGCAGTTGTGGTCCACCACGTCATAACCGTGAACGCTTCCGGCGCGGGCGCGAAAATACGGCGAACAGTAGACGTGACTGATACCCAGTGCGGACAGATAGGGGATGATTGCGGTCGCATCGCGGAACGTGAAGGACTTGTTGAGTTGTACCCGGTAGGTGGCCCGCGGAATCTGTGCATTCGGGCGGGGCTGGGGCTGGGGATCGGGGATCACGGCGACGGGGGCGGCCGCCGTCGCCACTGGCGCCGCCGCGGCCGGGACTTCCGCCAGCGCGGGCGTGACGGTGGGTTCGGCCTCAGCTTCCAGCAACGCCGTGCTCCAGAAGCCAGGTGACGCTCCATGGCGCGAGCTCGTTACTCGACAACACGGCGCGAATGTTCGGATGCGTCGCGAAGATCATCCGGCCCGCCGCGCGCCCCACCATCGGAGCGGGTTGGTCCGCGAGATTGGCCAGCAGGTGCAGCACCGACCCGTCGGCAAGGGTCCAGTCGACGGCAAAGGCGCCGCTCTTCCCAAGCTTGACGCAGTGGCCGCAGCGGATGGCGGGAATGCGCGGCACGATATCGCGTTGCCGCACGGCCAGCAGGCGCCGGTAGTGATCCAGCCACGGCTGGCGAGCCGGGGTGCCGAGCTCATCCCAGCGCAGGCGAGCGGATTCGAACGTGCTGACGCTCGTGGGGTCGGGAATCTCGCCCTGCGTATGGCGGAAGTGCTCGAAGTGCGCAAACTCCTTTTGGCGTCCCTCGCGCACCCGGGCGGCCAGCTCCGGCTCGAAATCGCAGAAGTAGGGAAACGGCTGCGGCGCATTCCATTCCTCGCCCATGAACAGCAGCGGCGGGGAGGGCGCGAGCAGCAACACGGCGGTCGCGGCGCGTAACGCGCCCTCGTTGCGCACGATCTGCCCCAGTCGCTCACCCAGCAGCCGGTTGCCGATCTGGTCATGATTCTGCAGGAACGTCACAAATGCCGTGGGAGGCAGGTGCGCACTGGGCTCCCCGCGCGGGGTCTCTTCGTGCCGGGAGACCTCGCCCTGATAGACGAAGCCCTCCGCGAGGCTGCGACACAGGCCAGCATGCGGATCTGCGGCGTAATCTTCGTAGTAACCGTCGCATTCCCCCGTGAGAATCGCATGCAGGCAGTGATGTACGTCGTCGTCCCATTGCGCATCGAAGCGGTTGGGCGTCCCCGGGGGGCCGAGCAACCTCGCCTGATTGGCGGCGTTTTCCAGCACCAGGTAGATGTGCCGGTGCTTTCCGGCGCGCTCGCGCGCGACTTCCGCGAGCTCCGTCAGGATGTGCTTCTCGCTGTCATCGATGATGGCGTGCACGGCGTCGTAGCGCAGACCGTCGAAGTGATATTCGTCGAGCCAGTAGAGCGTGTTATGGATATAGAAGTCGCGCACGGCGCGGCTGTCCTGGCCATCGAAGTTGATGGCCGCGCCCCAGGGAGTATGGTGGCGCTCGGTGAAGAACTGCGGTGCATAAGCGCCCAGAAAGTTGCCCTCCGGACCGAAGTGGTTGTAGACCACATCGAGCATCACTGCGATGCCGTGCCGGTGTGCCGCGACGATCAGCGACTTGAGCTCCTGCGGGGTGCCGTAGCTGGCTTCCGGTGCGTAGGCCAGCACCCCATCGTAGCCCCAGCCACGCTTGCCGGGAAAATCGGCGATCGGCATCAATTCGATGACGCTGACACCAAGCTGCTGCAGATGGCCGAGCCGAGCCGCGGCCCCGGCAAAGGTCCCCTCGGGACTGAACGTCCCGACGTGCAGCTCGTACACGATGGCTTCGTGCCAGGGTGGGCTGCGCCAGCCGTCATCCTGCCATTCGAAGGCAAGCGGATCGACAACTTCGCTCGGACCATGCACATCGTGCGGATTGCGCCGCGAAGCCGGATCGGCCACCTGCAACTTGTCATCGATTCGATAGCGATAGAGCGTGCCGTGCCGTGCCCGGGAGGTGACGAGCTCGAACCAGCCCTGCGGCAGCGGCTGCATGGCCAGAGCCTGTGCGGCCGGTTCGCTGCCCTGCAGATCGCTGCTCTCCAGCAGCAGATCGACGCACCTGGCGGCCGGAGCCCACAGCCGAAAGCGCACACTGCCATCGTCGGTAAGCTGTGCGCCGAAGGGCATGTTGTGACGCCGTCGGCTCATCGATATGCCGTCTCCCGCAGCAGCACCAGTGAGCGGCCCTGCAACGGATAGTGGCTCCCGGCCTCGTGGCGACGCTGCTCGAAAGGGTGCTCTTCGAGGGAGGTGTCGAGCACCGTCCACCAGGCCTTGTCCGAGATGAACTGGGGCAGCACGAACGGAATGACCTCGTGGTGTGCGTTGAACAGGAGCATGAAGTTATTGTCGGTGACCGCGCGACCGCGCTTGTCGCGGCGCTCGATGGCAGCACCAGCAAGATAGACGCCCAGGCAGCGGGCGAAGTGCTGGTTCCATTGGGTCTCGGTCATTTCGCTGCCTTCCGGGGTCAGCCAGGCGATCTCCTTGAGCCCGTCCGCGTTCACCGCGTCGGCCTGCAGAAAGCGGCGGCGGCTGAACACCGGATGGCGGCGCCGCAAGTCGATCATCTGGCAGACGAAATCGAGCCAGCCCTGCTGCTCGGCATCCAGTGTCCAGTCGAGCCAGGACGTGGCGTTGTCCTGACAATAGGCGTTGTTGTTACCATTTTGCGTGCGGCCGAGCTCGTCTCCCCCCAGCAGCATCGGCACACCCTGGGAAAGGAGCAGCGTCGCCAGCAGATTGCGCTGCTGGCGACGCCGCAGCTGCTGGATCGGCCGCTCCTGCGTCGGTCCCTCGACCCCGCAGTTCCAGGAGCGGTTGTCGTTGCTGCCATCGCGGCCGTCTTCGCCATTGGCGTCGTTATGCTTTTCGCCGTAGCTGACCAGATCGGCGAGCGTGAATCCATCGTGAGCCGTGATGAAGTTGATGCTGGCGTGCGGCTTGCGTCCACTGGCCTCGTACAGGTCCGAGGAGCCGGTGAAGCGCTGGGCGAAATCGCCGATCAGGCCGCCGTCACCTTTCCAGTAGGCACGCATCGTATCGCGGTATTTGTCGTTCCATTCGTTCCAACCGGGTGGGAAGTTGCCGACCTGATAGCCGCCGCTGCCGATATCCCAGGGCTCGGCGATCAGTTTCACCTGCGACAGCACCGGATCCTGTCCGATCGTATCGAAGAACGAGCCCAGCCGGTCCACGTCGAACAGTTCCCGGGCGAGTGCCGAGGCCAGATCGAAGCGGAAGCCATCGACGTGCATCTCCAGAACCCAGTAGCGCAGACTGTCCATGATCAGTTGCAGAACCCGCGGGTGCTGCAGATTCAGCGTGTTGCCGGTACCGGTGAAATCCATGTAGTAACGCGGGTCATCCGGTACGAGCCGGTAGTAGGCGGCGTTGTCGATGCCGCGGAACGACAGCGTCGGTCCCAGCTGATTGCCTTCCGCGGTATGGTTGTAGACCACATCCAGGATGACCTCGATTCCCGCCGAGTGCAGCGCCTTGACCATCGTCTTGAACTCGCTCACGCGGCCGATCGCGGAAAAGCGCAGCTCCGGCGCGAAGAATCCGATGGTGTTGTAACCCCAGTAGTTGCGCAGGCCCTTGTCAAGCAGATGACGGTCATCGACGTACGCATGCACCGGCATCAGCTCGAGGGTGGTGATACCGAGCCTCAGCAAGTGCTCGATCACCGGCGCAGTGGCGAGCCCTGCGTAGGTTCCCCGCAGGTGCGGCGGGACTTCCGGGTGGCGCAGCGTCATGCCGCGAACGTGTGCCTCGTAGATCACGGTGTCGTGCCAGGCGATCCTGGGCGGCCGATCATCCCCCCAGGTGAAGGCTGGATCGATCACGCGGCACTTCGGTGTGCCGGCGGCGCTGTCGCGTTTGTCGAAAGAAAGGTCCGCCTTGCCATGCCCGAGACGATAGCCGAAATGCGCATCACTCCAGGCGAGGGTACCGTGCAGCGTCTTGGCATACGGCTCGATCAATAGCTTGTTGGGATTGAAGCGCTGGCCTTTTGCCGGATCGTAGGGACCGTACACACGATAGCCGTACAGCAGTCCCGGCCGGGCCTCCGGCAGGTACGTGTGCCAGACCTCATCGGTGCGCTCGCGCAGCGTGAGCCGCTGCACTTCATGCCGGCCGGTGGCATCGAAGATGCACAGCTCCACCTTGTCGGCATGCGCGGAGAACAGCGAAAAGTTGACTCCCTCGCCATCCCAGGTCGCGCCTCGCGGATAGGGCTGTCCCGGCCAGACGGCGCGAATCGGCCGCTCGGGCACCTGTGCGGCGCTCCTGGCGGAAGGGCTGGCCGGCTCGGGCGACATGTGGGTTCCTAGCGCAGAAATTCCAACACGCTGTGCAGTGGAATCCCCACCCAGTCCGGCCGGTTGTCAAGCTCGTAGCGCAACTCATAGAGCGCTTTTTCGATCTCGAACAGTTGCAGCAGCGGTGCCACCGCCTCCCAGGTGCGATAAAGACCCGAGGCGCGCGCGATCGAGTCGTAGGTCGCGATGAACACCTGGCGGGTATCGGCTTCCCAGCGCTCGAGCAACGGCTCCCACTTGCTGCAATCCTCGGTGGTCTGCAACGCGCAGCGTTGCATGGCGGTGCGCCGGGCATAAGCGAACGAGCGCAGCATTCCGGCGACATCGCGCAGCGGTGAATTCTTCAGGCGGCGCTCCGCAAGCGTCCTGCCCGGCTCGCCCTCGAAGTCCACGATCACGAAGTCGTTGCGCTTCAGCAGGACCTGCCCCAGGTGATAGTCGCCATGATGGCGCGTCTTGAGCCCATCGGGTGTGCCGACGAGCATCGCATCGATGCGTTTCAGCAGGGCGTCGCGCCGATCGAGCAAGGCCTGCGCGTCGGGGAGTACGGCGGTGGGCAGTTGCGCCGTATCGTGTGCCAGGCGATCCAGTGTGCTGACCGCTTGCGCCCGCGTAGTCGCGCGCCAGGAGGCGAGGTCTTCTTCGCCGATCGGCTCCGGTGCGAAGGCCGGATCGGGCGTCGGTGTCGCAAGGGCCCGATGCAGCTCGGCGGTACGCGTCGCCAGCGTCTTCATCAGCTCGAAATAAATGCCGTGGACGTCGCCGTGCAGCGCCACCTCGGTGCGCCGCTCCTCGAGAAAGCGCGCCAGGTAGTTGACCGTATAATCCCAACCGTCGCCCTGATTGGTGACGAACGCCTGCAGCAGCGCGAGGGTGACCGGTGTGCCGCCGCTGTTACGGTACTCGGCCGCGCCCGCCACGGGCACGATGTTGGGGAAACGCACGATCTCCGTGAGATACCGGCCGATCTCGAGCTCGGGGTTGATTCCCGATTGCAGACGGCGATAGAACTTCAGAAAGAACTGATCACCCACCCGCACGGTGGTGTTGCTGCTCTGTCCGGCTGTGGCCGTGATGCTGAGCGGGGCTGCCGGATCGCCCCGGATCTCATCGTAGACGCGCGTCGCAGACAGACGGACGACACCGCGCTCGGTGCGAATCTCGGTGCCCGCGCCGATACCTTCGACGACCGAGCGGCAGAAATTCTCATCCGAAGTGGCATCGGCGAGCACGCCCACGGTGGCTTGCCGCCGCACGCGTGCGATGGCGCCCGGTTGCAGTTTCTGCCAGCGGCTCTCTTCGGTATCCTCGTACGCGATGGCAAACGGCAGGAAGTACAATACCTTGCCTGCAGCGCTCTCCACCTCGAACACCCCGGCCATCCAGCGTCCGTGGGCGGTTTCCCATTCGCCGTTGTCGCCGAGTCGGGCGCTCACGATGGGAGTGCCCTTGCCCGCGTACCAGCGCTGCGCCGCGATGTATTTCGGAGCGATACGCGTTTCCAGCTGCTGGCGCAGCTTGGTCGCAAGTCCCACCCGCCAATTCGACACGCGCTCCGGGAAGAAGCTCGTCCAGCCGTCGAACAGCACCAGGATCGGCAAATCCTCGCGCTGCAGCCGCTCGTCATGCCAGGCCGGCGGCTGGACCTCGCGGCTCAACTGAAACCAGTAGAAGCCGTAACCGTGCAGCGTCAGCAGGTAGGGCAGCTCACCGATCGGGGGGAAGGGCGTGCGGCCGATCAGCTCCGTGGGCACCGCACCCTTGAATTCGGCCAGCTCGACCTCGACCGGCTGCGCCGAGCGGGCGAGATTGCAGACGCACAGAATCACGTCCCCCGCATATTCGCGCAGATAGACGAGCACCTTGCGATTGCCGGGCCGGATGAAGCGCAGTGTACCGCGACCGAACGCCTGCGATGACTTGCGCACCTGCAACATGCGTTTCATCCAGTTGAGCAGCGATGAGCGATCGCGCGTCTGCGCCTCGACGTTGACCGCCTCGTAGCCATAGATCGGGTCCATGATCGGCGGGAAGTACAGCTGCTGCGGATCGGCGCGGGAAAAGCCCGCGTTGCGGTCGGGACTCCACTGCATCGGTGTGCGCACCCCGTTGCGATCGCCGAGAAAGACGTTGTCGCCCATCCCGATCTCGTCGCCGTAGTAGATGATGGGTGCACCCGGCATCGACAGCAGCAGCGAGTTCATCAGCTTGATGCGGTCCGGATCGTTCTCCATCAGCGGCGCCAGCCGGCGGCGGATGCCGAGATTGAGCCGCGCGCGCGGATCCGCAGCGTACATCTTGTACATGTAATCGCGTTCGCGACTGGTCACCATCTCCAGCGTCAGCTCATCGTGATTGCGCAGGAAGATGGCCCATTGGCAGCTTTCAGGAATGTCCGGCGTCTGCTCCATGATCTCCACGATGGGGTGGCGGTCCTCCTGGGCGATGGCCATGTACATGCGCGGCATCAGCGGAAAGTGATACGCCATGTGACATTCGTCGCCCTCGCCGAAGTAGTCGCGCACGTCCTCGGGCCACTGATTGGCCTCGGCGAGCAGCATCCGGTCCGCGTAGTGCTCGTCGATCACCTTGCGGAAGCGCTTCACGACCTCGTGCGTCTCGCGCAGATTCTCGTTACTCGTGCCCTCGCGCTCGAGCAGGTAGGGAATGGCATCCAGCCGCAGTCCATCGACTCCCTGGTCGAGCCAGTACTCCATGATATGAATGACGGCCCGCACGACATGCGGGTTGTCGAAGTTCAAATCCGGCTGGTGGCTGAAGAAGCGATGCCAGTAGTACTGCCGGGACAGCGGATCCAGCGCCCAGTTGGAGGTTTCCGTATCGCGGAAGATGACGCGCGTGCCGGCATAACGATCCGGATTGTCGCTCCAGACGTAGTAATCACGCTTCTTCGAGCTTAAGGGTGCCTGCCGCGCAGCCTGGAACCACGGGTGCGCGTCGGACGTATGGTTGATGACCAGCTCCGTGATGACCCGCAGCCCGCGCCGGTGCGCCTCGCGCACGAACAGCCGGAAATCTCCGCGGGTGCCGTATTGCGGATGAATATTGTGGTAATCGGCGATGTCGTAGCCGTCGTCCTTCCCCGGCGAGGGATAGAAGGGCAGCAGCCAGATCGTGTTGACGCCCAGATCCTGGATGTAGTCGAGCTTGCGGGTCAGGCCCGCGAAGTCACCCGCGCCATCGTCGTTGCTGTCGAAGAAGGCCCGGACGTGCACCTCGTAGATGACCGCATCCTTGTACCAGAAGCGATCGCCGGGAGGTTGCGGTTCGAGCTGTGCGTTCATCGAGTCCGTGCCCACATGGCAGGTCTACAGAAAGTAGTCGAAGTCCTTCTCGGAGCGCACCTTGCGCCGGATCCGGAAGATGTGCGCCGGGGAATGCTGCGGATCGAGCGAGATGTAGTTGCGCGGACCCTGCCACAGGAAACGGGCGCCGGAGAGCAGGTCGTGCACCTGGAAGGGCGCTGCGGGCGGCAGCCCCAGCTGCGGCAAATCCAGTTGCAGCCAGCCCGATTGTGCGTGGTGCGGATCGACGTTGGCTACGACGAGCACGCAGTCGCCAGCCTCCTGCGCCTTGCTGTAGGCAATGAGCGTATCGTTGTCCACCGCGTGAAAGCGCAGCCCTCGATCGCTCTGCAGGGCGGTATTTTCCCGACGGATACGATTCACGCGGGCGATGAATTCCCGCAGGCTGGCGGGATCCTGCCGATTCCAGTGGCGGATCTGGTACTTCTCCGAATCGAGGTATTCCTCACTGCCCGCCTCCCGCGGGCGGGCATCCATCAGCTCGAAGGCCGGACCGTAGATGCCATAGCTGGCACCGAGCGTGGCGGCCAGGACGAGGCGCACCATGAAGGCCGCACGGCCGCCGAACTGGAGGTATTCGGGCAGGATGTCCGGGGTATTCGGCCACAGGTTGGCGCGAAAGAAATCGCTCAGCGGCGGGGTGCCCAGCTCCGTGAAATAGGCCGTCAGCTCCTGCTTGGTGTTGCGCCAGGGAAAATAGTTGTATGACTGCGTGAAGCCGAGCTTCGCCAGGCGGTACATCACCTTCGGGCGCGTGAAGGCCTCCGCCAGGAAGATCACATCCGGCCGCGTGCGACGGATGTCGCGAATCAGAACTTCCCAGAAGGCAAAGGGCTTGGTGTGCGGATTGTCGACCCGGAAGATGCGCACGCCCTGTGCAATCCAGTACTCCACGATGCTGCGCAGCTCGCTGTGCAACGCCGCAGCGGCGGGCGATTCGAAATGGAACGGATAGATGTCCTGATATTTCTTCGGCGGGTTCTCGGCGTACTGGATCGAGCCATCCGCACGCTTCAGAAACCATTCCGGGTGCTCGTGCACATACGGGTGGTCGGGCGTCGCCTGGAAGGCGACATCGAGCGCGATCTCGATGCCGTGCTCGCGCGCGTTGGCGAGCAGATGCTGGAAATCCTCCAGAGAGCCGAGCTGCGGGTGAATGGCCTTGTGGCCACCTGCTGTGCCGCCGATCGCCCAGGGGCTGCCCGGGTCGGCCGCAGCCGCCGCGGACAGGTTGTTGGGCCCCTTGCGTTCGGTCACCCCGATGGGGTGAATCGGCGGCAGATACAACACATCGAAACCCATCGAGGCGACGTATGGCAGGAGCTTTTCGACGTCGGCGAAGCTGCCATGCTTGCCGGGTTCCCGAGCAGCGGAGCGGGGAAACATCTCATACCAGGTCGAATAGCGTGCGCGCTCGCGCTCGACCTCCACGCGCAGGGAGGGCTCCGAACGCTGCACGCGCTGTAAATCGGGATACTGGCGCTGCAGCAGGTTGACCGGATCGCTGCGCGCGATTGCCACGCGCGCATCCGCCGCGTCGGCGCCGTTGCAGACCGAAGCCGCCCATTCGCGCAGGGTGCGCGCATCGGCGGGGGAGGCACGCGCGGCGATCTCCTCGGCCAATGCCGCGCCCTGTTTGAAGTCGAGCTCGATGTCCTGGCCGGCCTGATGTTTTTTCAGCAGGTCAGATCGCCAGGACTCGAAATGATCGACCCACGCGCAGACCGCGTACTCGTACGCTCCCAGCAACTGCACCGCAAAGCTTGCCTCCCAGGCATCGTTGCCCAGCGGCTGCATCGGCAGGCGCTGCCAGTCCGGCGTCGTCTGATGGCGATACAGCAACATCACCGTCACGGCGTCGTGGCCGTCGGTGAAGGCGTCCGCCCGGACCGTCACGCTCTCGCCGGCCGTGCGCTTGATGGGAAAACGCCCGCAATCGACGCAAGGAGTGATGTTTTCGATGACGACGCGGACGGGACTCACGGCGCTCGCCGCGCTTATTCTGGCGTGAGCACCAGCACCGCCAGCGGTGGCAGGCGCAGGTTGAGCGAATGGAACTGTCCATGCGAGGGCAGTGGCGCCGCCTCGATGGAGCCGAAATTGCCGAGGCCACTGCCCCAGTACGCGGTGGCATCGCTGTTGAGGCGCTCGCGCCACCGTCCCGCGCGCGGCACTCCCACCTGGTAGTTTTCGCGCGGCACGGGAGTGAAATTGCAGGCCACGAGTGCGACGTCCTCCGGGCGTTTGCCGCGTCGCAGGAAAACCAACACACTGGCATCGGCGTTATTGCAGTCGATCCACTCAAAGCCTTCGGTGCAGAAATCCAGCTCGTGCAGGCAAGGGGTCTGTCGATACAGCCGGTTGAGGTCGCGTACCCAGTGCTGCACGCCGGCGTGATTCGCATACTGCAGTACGTGCCATTCCAGGCTCGAGTCGTGTGCCCATTCGCGCACCTGGCCAAATTCCCCACCCATGAACAACAGCTTCTTGCCGGGATGCATCCACATGTAACCGAGCAACAACCGCAGGTTTGCGAAGCGCTGCCACTCGTCGCCGCTCATCTTGCCGATGAGGGAGCCCTTGCCGTGGACCACCTCGTCGTGCGAGAGCGGCAGTACGAAGTTCTCGGTGAACGCATACCAGATACTGAACGTCAGGGCGTTGTGCTGATACTTGCGCAGGATGGGGTCGGTCTGAAAGTACTTGAGCGTGTCGTGCATCCAGCCCATGTTCCACTTCAGGCCGAAACCAAGTCCGCCGAGGTAGGTCGGGCGGGATACCATCGGCCAGGCGGTGGATTCTTCGGCGATGGTCTGCGTGTGCGGATGATCGCGATACACGGCCAGGTTCAGCTGTCTGATGAACTCGACGGCATCGAGATTCTCGTGTCCCCCGAAGGCATTGGGGATCCATTCCCCGGCGCGCCGCCCATAGTCGAGGTAGAGCATCGAGGCGACCGCATCGACGCGCAGTCCATCGATGTGATATTTCTCGAGCCAGAACAAGGCGCTGCTGCCGAGAAAGTCGCGCACTTCCGCCCGACCGTAGTTGAAGATGGAGCTGTTCCATTCGGGGTGGAATCCCTGACGGCGATCGGCGTGCTCGTACAGGTGTGTACCGTCGAAGTAGGCTAGTCCGTGCTCATCGGAGGGGAAATGCGACGGCACCCAGTCGAGGATGACGCCGATGCCGCGCCGATGCAGGTAATCGACGAAATACATGAAATCCTGGGGGGTGCCGTAGCGCGAGGTGGGGGCAAAGTAGCCCGTGACCTGGTAACCCCACGAGCCGTAGAACGGATGCTCCATGATCGGCATCAGCTCCACATGCGTGAAACCCATCTCCACCACGTAGTCGCTGACGGCATGGGCCAGCTCGCGGAAATTCAACGATCGGTTGTGCTCTTCCGGCACCCGTCGCCAGGATCCCACGTGCAGCTCGTATACGGCCTGCGGTGCGTCCAGCGCATTGGCGTGGGCGCGCTGCTGCATCCACTCACCGTCACCCCACTCGTACGAGAGGTCCCAGACGATGGAGGCGGTGCGCGGGGGCACCTCGCAGCGAAAGGCGAACGGATCGCTCTTGTTGACCGTGTATCCGTCGTTGTGCGAAACGATGTGATACTTGTAAAGTGCGCCGGGACGCACCCCGCGAATGAACCCGGACCAGATGCCGGACGAGTCACCGCGCGCCGCCAGCCGGTGCGACTGGGGATTCCAGCCGTTGAAGTCTCCGACCACGCAAACGGAGGCCGCATTCGGGGCCCAGACGGCGAAGTCGGTACCTTGCTCTCCGGAGGTCACAGGACCTGTCGGATGCGCGCCGAGCTTCTCGTAGGAGCGGAAATGCGTGCCTTCGCGGAAGAGATAGATGTCCTGGTCCGTGAGCACGGGCCCATTCTAGCAAGCGCCATGCCCATTCGTTGCGACAATCCCCGCGCGATGCTGCAATAGGCTGCGACGATTCACCTTCCGCAGCGGGTGCAGCATCGGCCGCGCACAGGACCCCCATGAGCATCGTGCTATCCAACGGTCTGAATTCACCCCACGGCGGGCCGATCGTGATCGGACATCGGGGGGCTTGCGGCTATGTGCCCGAGCACACCCTCACGTCGTATTTCATCGCCATCCAGCAGGGCGCCGACTATGTCGAGCCCGACCTCGTCATGACCCGGGACGGCGTGCTCGTGGCGCGTCACGAGAACGAGATCGGCGCAACCACGGATGTCGCGCAGCGAGCCGAATATGCGGTGCGGCGCGCCAGCAAGCGCATCGATGGCGTCACGGTGAGCGGCTGGTTCACGGAGGATTTCACCCTGGCCGAGCTGAAGACGCTGCGTGCGCGCGAGCGCATCCCGGAGGTGCGTCCGGGGAATGCCCGATTCGACGGCCGCTTCGAAATCCCGACGCTGGAGGAGATCCTGGCTCTGGTGCATGGCGTACAGCAGCAGCGCGAGATCGCCGCCCGGCAACTCGGTCTACCCGCTCCGGCCCGGATCGGTGTCTATCCCGAGACCAAACATCCGAGCTATTTCACCGGCATCGGCCTGCCGATGGAGCAGTCCCTCATCGAGCTGCTGCATCGGCACGGCTACCGCGGTCGCGACGGGCTCGCATGCATCCAGTGCTTCGAAGTATCGAACCTGAAGATGATGCGGCGCATGACGGAGTTGCCGATCGTGCAGCTGATCGATACGCAAGGCGCGCCCTACGATCTGGTCGCGGCCGGAGAGCCACGCACGTATGCGGATCTGATCCGTCCCGCGGGGCTTGCCGAGATTGCCACCTACGCCGATGCGATCGGCCCATACAAACTGATGGTCATACCGCGCACGGCCCAGGACACCCTTGGTGCGCCGACAGCTTTGCTCGACGATGCGCACGCGGCGGGTTTGAAGGTGCACGCGTGGACTTTCCGGGCTGAGAATGCCTACCTGCCGGCGAATCTGCGGCAGATCAGCGCTCCTGCCACCGAGGTGGTTGCCCGGGCGGGACTCGGCGACCTGCGCGCCGAGCTGCTCACTTACCTGCGCGCCGGCCTGGACGGCTTCTTCACCGATCATCCCGATTACGGCGCCAGCGCGCGCGCTGCCTTCATGCAGTGCCGCTGAGCGTGCCCCAGCCGCGTAGTCCCACCACTGCCGAAACTGTCAAGCACGCCGGTGCAGCCGTTATGATGAGCTGATGAACATCGAGCTCACACCCATGGAAGCGCGTGTCATCGGCTGTCTCATCGAGAAGCAGATCACCACTCCCGACCAGTATCCGCTGTCGCTCAACGCCCTGGTGAGCGCGTGCAATCAAAAGAGCAATCGCGAGCCGGTCATGCAGCTGGATCAGCCTACGGTGCAACACACGGTCGATACGCTTGCGCGCAAGCATTTCGTGTTGGAAAAGTCGGGATTCGGCAGCCGGGTGCCGAAATACCAGCATCGATTCTGCAATTCCGAGTACGGTCCGTTGCGTTTCGATCCACAGGAGCTCGCCGTGATGTGTGAGCTGCTGCTGCGTGGTCCGCAGACCCCGGGCGAGCTGCGCAGCCGCGCGAGCCGGATGGCGGCCTTTACCGAGGTTGCACAGGTCGAGATCGTCCTGAGGACGCTCATGGAGCGCGAGGATGGGCCCTTCGTGCTGCGACTCGCCCGCGAGCCGGGCCGCCGCGAATCACGCTTCGCGCATTTGTTCAGCGGGCACCCGGTGGGTGGCATCGAGGAACCCCTGCAGCCCGTGCCGACCGGCGCCCAGGCGACGGAAGTCGCCTTCCCCACCTCGCGCAACGAGGAGCGGTTGGCGAAGCTCGAGAGTGAGATGCAGACGCTGCGGGAGGAACTGGCGCAGCTACGCGATCGGCTCGACGATCGCCGCTAAGGGGACGAGCGCTTCAGTTGGCGCGCCGGCGGCCGACCGATTCCATGAACACCAGCGATTGCGAGCCGGGATCGGCGGCCGCCTTGGAGGCGGTTTCGAGGATGCGGCGCGCGCGCGCGACGGCCGCCTGCGCTTCCTTCTCGGCGTCGGCGCTCTCGACCGGATAGGCAAGCAGGTATCCCTGCACGGTGATCGGGCCGCAGTGAGAGAGAAATTCGAGCTGTGTGGGCCGCTCGACACCTTCGGCGATGACCTGCAGCCCAAGCCCGTGGCACAACGCCACGATCGAGCGCACGATCGCCGCCGAGCGCGGGTTGGTGTCGATACCCTCGATGAGCATCCGATCGAGCTTCACGCTGGTGATGGGCAACTGCTCGAGCGATGTCAATGACGAATAACCAATCCCGAAATCATCCAGTGCGATCGCGACGCCGAGCTCACGAAGCCGTCGCAGCGACTCGATGGTTGCGGGGCCCGTCTGCAGCACCGTCTCTGTCAGCTCGAGCTCGATTGCGCTTGCCGGCAGTCCCGTGACCTCCAGCGCCCGCGCGACGTGTTCCACGAAGTCGCTCTCGAAGAACTGGGGGGGAGAGACGTTGATCGCGACGCAGGCACGGTGCCAGCCCTGCGCACGCCAGGCGGCAACCGTCGAGGTTGCCGAGCGCAGCACCCAGTCGGTCAGCTCGTGAATCAGACCGGTCTGTTCCGCGATATGGATGAACTCCGTCGCGGTCGCGATGCGGCCGTCCGGCTTGCGCCAGCGCAGCAGTGCCTCGAGCCCGGTCACCTCGAACGTATGCAGCGCAATCTCGGGCTGGAACATCAGCAGCAGGTCGCCGGCCTCGACCGCCCGGCGCAGCGACTGTTCCAGGCGAAAGCGCTGCGCGGCCGCATCGTACAGCTCGGGCTTGTACAGCGCGAAGCGGTTGCGGCCCAGCTCCTTGGCGCGAAACAGTGCGACGTCGGCAGCGCGCAGCAGCTGCTCGGAGTTTTCCGCGTGATCGGGGAAGAGACTGGCACCGACGCTGGCACTGGTCGTCAGCAATCGCCCATCCACCGTCAGGGGTTGCTGCAGCGTGGTAACGATCTCGGCGGCGCGGGCCTCGACTTCCTCCACGCTCTTGACATCCTCCAGCAGCAGGGTGAATTCGTCTCCTCCGAGGCGCGCCAACATCGACCGGCCGTGCGAGGCTGCGCCGAGGCGCTCCGCGATTCCCTGCAGGACGCGATCGCCGAAGTTGTGCCCGAGCGTGTCGTTGATGGATTTGAAGTTATCCACGTCCACGAACAACAGCGCGAGCCGCTGGCCCGTCGCGGTCGCCCTTGCCAGCGCGCCGCCGAGACACGCCGAGAGCTGACGGCGGTTGGGAAGCTGCGTGAGCGGATCATGATGCGCGAGGTGATGCAGCTGGCGGGTGCGCTCCGCCACGTGTCGTTCGAGCTCGGCCTGATGCGCCCGTAATTCCGCTTCCGCGCCGGCGATCTGATCCGCCATCATGTTGAACGATTCGGCGAGCGCGTCGAGCTCCGTCGGGCCACCGCGCGGTGCGCGTGCGCCGCGATTGCCGGTGGCGAGCAAGCGCGTCACGGCCGTGAGGCGCCGCACCGGCACCGTGATGCTCATGGTCAGCAGCACCGCGACCACCAGTCCCATCGCGAGCACGGCGATCCCGGTCAGCGTCAGCGTGTTTTGCACATTTTCCGCCGACTTCGCCGCGCGCGCAGCGGCTGTCACGAGTGCCTGTCGTGCCGGCTCCTGCAGCTGTTCCTGGACGCCGGCGGTCAGCGCGGCGCTTTCTTCGAGAAACTCGCGTCGGCCCGCATCGTTGCTGGCGTCGAACTTCTCGATGGCGATGCGCAACTTGACCGCGCGCGCGAAGTCCTCCTTCTCCAGATCGAGCCACGCCTTGCCCGGGGAGCGCAGCAGCTCGGGCGAGTTGGCATCGAGGAGCAACTGGAATTCCCGCTCCCGCGAGGCCAGCAGCGCCCGTGCGCCCGGATCGCCGCGCACGGCGTTGATCGCGGCGGCCAGCTCGGAAAGCGAGCGGGTCGCCAGCACCTGCGTGGGGTTGATGGCAAGGCCCGCACCACCGGCCGAGAGGATCCGCTTGTGCACGCGCTCGAGCGCCGCATACCGTTCCTGCAGCCATTCGCCGCGTTGCGCGGCATGGCTGGCAAGATCGCGACCGCCTTCGACATGGCGGGTGAGCGCCGGCAGCAACCCGCTACCGGCTGCAAAGGAGCTCGGGGCTTGCTCGTGGAAGCTGCGGGCTGGGTCGTTCGGCGCGCGTGCCTGGGAATAGGAGAGAACGGCGCTGCCGAGCGCATCGGCCGCCGCATTCATCGTGTCCAGGTCGGCGCTGCGGCCGGCCTGCAGGTATTCCACCACGGCGCGATCGTAGGAAATCAGGGCTGCGACGACCGCCGCGGCCCGCTGGGCGCGCGGCTCGTATTCGCTCTGCATGCTGCGCACCGCGCTCACAGCCAGTTGTGTAGTGCGGGTGGCGAGAATGTGTCCGGCGAGCATCAACAGGGCGAGTGCGGCGAGTCCCAGTGCAAGTCGCGCGGCGATGCCGAATGATGGCAGCCAGCGGCTCAGCGGTTGGGCTGACGCCGCGCTCGCTCCCGCGGATACTTTCGATTTGACAGTGTCAGTGGGAATGTCTTGCATAGGACATAAGTTGCGATGCGCGGGATTCCCATCTGCGGGGATGCGCTTGCGACATGCGTCATGATGCGGGGGGTGCCGGCGGAGTTCCGAGGCAGGCATCGCAGAAGCGTGACAGTAGCCTGGGCCGCAGCCGATGGCGGGCCGGGTCTGGCCGATATCGACTGCTGTATGTTCTATACTGTGAACATGACGGAGATGAGGGTCACATGACCGAGCTCGCTGATACCTTCGACTCGGCCTTCACGAAAGCCGTCGACCTTGGGAATCGCCTGGCGGACAAGGACAAGGATGCCGACCTGTGGGACATCGCCGACGGCCTGCTGGCCGGGGCGCTGCAGTACTGGCTGTATTCCCGCCAGCCCTGCGGGGATCCCCGCTGTCAGGACTGCATGCCGATCAGTACCGCAGAAGGCCGCATGGCCGAGCTGAAACGACTCATGGAGCAGCTCGCTGCGGAGAGCGAGTATTTTCACACACCGACGGATGCCAACGCCGGACGAGCCTGAGAAACGGGGCCTCAGGCCGGAGTGACCGCCGCCGGCGCCGTCACTTCCTGCAACGCCTGCTCGAACAGGTTGAAGCCTTCCTTCAGCAACGCATCCGTGATGGTGAGGGGCGCCAGGAAGCGGATGACGTTCGCGCTAATGCCGCACGACAGCAGCAGCAGACCCCGGCGTCCCGCAGCCTGCACCAGCGCCTTCGTCAGATCGGCATCCGGGAACTGCGGCTTGCAGTTCTTCACCAGCTCGATCGCCACCATCGCGCCCAGTCCGCGCACCTCGCCGACGCAGGGAAAGCGCACCTGCAGGCCCTTCAGACGCGATGTCATGAAGTGGCCGATGTGCGCTGCCCGGTTGAGAAGCTGTTCCTCCCGGATCACATCGAGCACCGCCAGCCCCGCTGCGCAGGCGAGCGGTGAGCCGGCAAACGTGCCGCCGAGGCCCCCCGGCGCAGGGGCGTCCATGATCTGCGCCTTGCCGATCACCGCCGAGATGGGCACCCCACCGCCGAGGCTCTTGGCGACCGTCATCAGATCCGGCTCGACGCCCGAATGCTCCACCGCAAACAAACGTCCGGTGCGGGCAAAGCCGGTCTGAATCTCATCCACGATGAGCAGCATCCCGTACTGATCGCACAGCGCGCGCAACTTGCGCAGCAGCTCGGGCGGGGCGACGTAGAATCCGCCCTCGCCGAGTACCGGCTCGATGATGATCGCCGCCACGCGCGCCGGATCGATATCCGCCTTGAAAAGCTGCGCTAGAGCTGCGAGCGAGTCCTCGACACTGACGCCGTGATACGCCATGGGGAAGGGTACATGGTAGATCTCGGGCAGCATCGGCCCGAATCCCGCCTTGTACGGTTGTACCTTGCCGGTCAGGCTGATGCACGCCAGCGTGCGGCCATGAAAGCCGCCGGCAAAGGCGATGATTCCCGAGCGCTTCGTGTGGAAGCGGGCGATCTTGATGGCGTTCTCAATCGCCTCGGCGCCCGTCGTCAGGAAGATTGTCTTCTTCGGAGTTGGTCCCGGCGCGGCCTCGTTGAGCCGCTCGGCCAGCTCGACGTAACTTTCGTAGGGCGTGACCTGAAAACAGGTGTGGGTGAACTGCTCGAGCTGTGCGGCAATCGCCTGCCGGATGCGCGGGTGTACGTGTCCGGTGTTCACCACCGCGATGCCACTTGCGAAATCGATGTAGCGCTTGCCCTCGACATCCCAGAGCTCCGCATTGGCGGCGCGCTGCGCATACACGGCAAGCGAATTCGCGACACCCCGGGGAATTGCCTTCAGGCGCCGTTGCTGCAGGTCGGTATTCGAGTTCGACAAGGCCATTCCCCTTCGACGCTTGAAGTGTTTGCGCAAGAGTGCAGCGTAGTTTAAAGCGTCCGCAGCCGATTGCGCGAGTTCGGCGGGCGCACAGCCCTCCCGGGCGTCATGCGAAGGGCGGCGGGACCCTCTACAATGTCCATCCAATTCAATTGGAAGCGCGTCATTGAGCCAGTCATCCCCCGCCGCGATCAACTGTGAGGTGCTCATCATCGGTGCCGGCCCCTGCGGCCTGTTCCAGGTGTTCGAGCTTGGCCTGCTGGGCATTGGCGCCCACCTCGTCGACTCGTTGCCGATCCCCGGCGGCCAGTGCGCCGAGCTGTACCCGCAGAAACCCATTTACGACATTCCGGCGCTGCCCGTTTGCGGCGCGCAGGAGCTGGTGGACCGGCTGATCAAGCAGATCGAGCCGTTCCACCCGCAGTTCCATCTCGGTCAGGAGGTGGCGGAGTTCCGCCGCCGGGAGGATGGCCGCTTTGATGTGCGCACCGCCGCGGGCATCGCGTTCGATGCCGGGGCGGTGGTGATTGCCGCGGGAGTTGGCTCCTTCCAGCCCCGGCGCATCGGCGTGGAGGGCGCCGAGAGCTTCGAAGGCTCGAGGATCCATTACCGCATCCGGGATGCAGCCGGCTTGCATGGCAAGCAGCTCGTCATCTTCGGCGGCGGCGATTCGGCGCTGGACTGGACACTGGAACTCGCGGCCAACGCAGGCCACCTCACCTTGGTGCACCGCCGCCCGGAGTTTCGCGCAGCGCCGGCTTCGGTGGCGAAAATGCGCGAGCTGGTTGCAGCCGGCCGCATGTGCTGTTTCGAGGCGCTGCCGCACTCGCTCATCGTGGCCGATGGCGCCCTGCAGGGCATCAACATCAGGGCCCATGACGGCACCACGCACGCCCTGCAGGCCGATCACCTGCTGGTGTTCTTCGGGCTGCATCCGAAGTTGGGTCCGATCGCGCAGTGGGGCCTCGAACTCGAGAAGAAGGCACTCAAGGTGGATACCGAGAAGTTCCAGACGAGCCTGCCGGGCGTATTCGCCGTCGGCGACATCAACACCTATCCGGGAAAAAAGAAGCTGATTTTGTCGGGCTTCCACGAAGCCGCACTCGCCGCCTTCGCCATCCAGCATCATCTGTATCCGCAGAAGAAGCAGTTCCTGCAGTACACCACCACGAGCCCGATCATGCACCAGCGGCTGGGCGTGCCGGACTGAAGGTAAGCGGCGTACGGCCATGGATCATCGCATTGCCGATCTGCTGACCCTGCTCGAGCTCGAGCAGCTCGAGATCAACCTGTTTCGCGGCGAAAGCCGTGATATCGGCAGCCCACAGGTATTCGGTGGACAGGTGCTGGGTCAGGCACTCACCGCCGCGTCCGCCACCATCGACGGCCGCGTCGTGCATTCGCTGCATGCCTACTTTCTGCGTCGCGGCGACTTCAACGCCCCCATCGTCTACCAGGTGGACCGCAGTCTCGACGGGCACAGCTTTTCCAACCGCCGGGTGGTCGCCATCCAGCACGGTGAGCAGATCTTCAACATGGCGGCCTCATTCCAGGTGGCCGAGTCGGGATTGGATCACCAGGTCGAGATGCCGTCGGTGCCGCCACCCGAGCAGTTGCCCGATTCGAGCAACCCGCCTGCGGAGCTGCTCGGACGGATGCCCGAGCGGCTGCGCAAGTTCTTCGAACAGCCCCGCCCCTTCGAATTTCGCCTCGTTCAGCCGCTCGAGTATCTGCGGCCGCGCAAGGCACCCCCGGCGCGGCAGGTGTGGTTCCGGGCAGTGGGACAGCTTCCGGATGATGAGCGGCTGCATCGCTGCCTGCTCGCATACGTATCGGATTTTTTTCTGCTCGACACGGCGACGCTGCCGCACGGCGCCTCGTTTCTATCGAGCTCCCTGATGCTGGCAAGCCTCGATCATGCGATGTGGTTTCACCGTCCGCTGCGGGTGGATCACTGGCTGCTGTACGCCATGGAAAGCCCCAGTGCCTCCGGGGCGCGCGGATTTGCCCGGGCGAGCGTATTTGCGCACGACGGCCGACTCGTGGCGAGCACGGCCCAGGAGGGCCTGGTGCGCATGAAGCGAGGCACGAGCCCCTCCTGAACGTCACCGGTTGAGCGCACATGCTGTTGATCGCAGGCGTTGCTGCCTTGCTCGCCGCCGCCCCGGGTGAGCCGGACCTTGCGGCGCTCGAGCGCCTTTGGCCGGGCATACGCGATTCCACCGAGCAGGTCCTCGCGGCAGCGGACGCCAGTCCGCCGGCCTGGGGCGATTCCGAACAACGGATTCGCACCGTGGTCAGCAAAGTGAGTCTGCCGTGGCTTGGTCCCCACGTGTTGTACCTCGAGGAGTTCCTGCACGATGACCCGGAAAACATGCGGCGGCAGCTGTTGCTGCAGCTCGAGGCTGCCGCGCCACCTGCCGTGGGGGTGCGGGTTCATCTGTGGAGCTTCCGCGACCCGGCGCGCTGGGTTCACCTCGATCGCCGGGCGCATCAGCTCGAGCAGCTGAGGGCGCTCGATGTCGCTCCTGTGCAGGGCTGCGATCTGCTGTTGAAGCGGGAGGCCGAGCAATTTACCGGTGGCACGAGCGGTCGCGACTGTATCGATACGCGCAGCCGTCCGACCCGCTATGTCGAGTATCAGCTGCTGATCGGGGAAGAGCTGTACTGGTACCGCCGCCGGGTGCTGCTCAGGGCGGGCGATGAGCTGCTCGAGGAAGTGATCGGCTACAACTGGTTCGAGCTGAACGAGGCACGTCTGTTTACCTGCCGCATCGACTGGTCCGGGAGCGGAAAGCTCTCGGATCGGCAGCCACTCGTGCGGCTCGAGCTGCAGGATCAGGGTGGGCGCGCGCGATTCAGCACCCCCGACGGCCGCAAGCTCGAGCTCGCCCTGCACAGCCAGGACTGGCCATTCACGAGTGACCGCGATGCGCTCATCCTGCTGTTGCAGGATCCGGTGCAGGGCGCGGTGCTCGCATCGGCCTGGGCCGAGATCGATGCCGAGCAGATCTCGATCGACCTCGGCTGGTTGCAGGTACGTTGCGGCTCGCTGGATCCGGATAGCGATGAGCTGTGGTCATGGTCGGGGGCGGGGGCCGGAGCCGGCACGGTGCGTAGCTGGGGTTATTGATGTGCGCGCTGCGTGAGGACGTCGATGTCGCGCAGCAGGAGCGGATTGAACTGCTGCGGCACCTCCATCATGAGGAAGTGGCCGGAATGGGGCAGCACGTCCGCTTTGAAATCCGGCAGGAAGCGGCGAATGCGCCGCTCGTCCGTCGGCGCGAGATCGGAGTTGATGGCCATCACCGGCACGTGGATCGCCGGCAGCACGCTGGCGAAGTCCATCCCGAGCAACGCTTCCATGGAAGCGACCGCGACGTCGGCTGGCTCGAGCGACATGTCGTACGCGACTTTCTGCACGAACAGCGGATCGGCACCCTTTTCGAACAGGGAGTCGGTCACGTACCGGCGGGTGGTGGCGATGAAATCCGTGCGAAACGGTGCAACGCGTCGTTCGATGTCCGACCGGCGAAGCGGGGGCAAGCCGATCGATTTCAATGCATCGACGGCGATGATGCCGATCACCCGGTCGCCGAGCTGACTCGCCGCCTCGAGAGCTACCGTGGCACCCATCGAATGGCCGACGAGAATCACCTGCCGCTCGGGAATCTGCTGCACGACCGTGGCCACGTCCTCGCCGTAACGCTCCATCGACCAGTCGTTGCGGTTACGCGTCGAGGCGCCGTGACCTGCCAGATCCACGGTCACGACGCTGTAGCGGATTTTCAGGGGTGCGAGCTGCGCGCTCCAGTAGTTGGAATCCGTTGCCCAACCGTGAATCAGCACGATGGCCGGCTCGCCGTGGCCGTAGGTGTGATATTCGATGTGCACCCCGTCGCGCTCCGTGGCGATCTGCGGGACGCCTTCGACATGCCGCGCCGGCTGCGCGGGTTGGGCGGCAGTGCTCGTACCCGCAGCCGCGGTGCCCGAGGCGGCCGGGGAGTGTCCCTTAGCGCAGCCCGCCACGGCAAGGCAGGCGAGGAGCACGAGAGGCATCGGCCGGGCTGTCATCATTCGCTGGACTCCGTGCGCAATACCTTGCCGGGATTGAGTATGCCGTGGGGATCGAATGCCCGTTTCACCGCGCGCATCAATTCGAGTTCGACCGGGGAAGCATAGCGCTCGAGCTCGGCCACTTTCAGCCGCCCGATTCCGTGCTCAGCGCTGAAACTGCCGCCGTAATCGCGCACCCTGTCATGTATGACGCGGCGGATCTGTGCTTCGCGTGCCAAAAAGCGCTCGCCGGAGGTGCCGGGCGCCTGATTGAGGTTGAAGTGCAGGTTGCCATCGCCCACATGCCCGTACGCGACGAGCCGGCCTTCCGGAACGTTCACGGCCAGCCATTGCGCGGTAGTCTCGACGAACTGCGGGAGCGAGGAAATCGGAATCGAGATGTCGTGCTTGAGGCTGGCGCCGTCGAGGCGCTGGGCTGCGGGGATGCTCTCCCGCAGCTTCCACAGGGCGCGGCGCTGCCGTCCGCTCTGCGCGATGACGGCATCGAGCACCTGCTGTCGCTCCAGGGCATCGGCCAGGAATTTCTCGAGCAGTCCCTGCAGCGGCTCGGATGCGTCCGAGGAGCCCAGCTCCAGCAACACGTGCCAATCATAGCGGCGTTCCAGGGGCGCCGTGATGCCGGGAATGTGCCGGCAGGTGAGATCGATGCCGATGCCTGGAATCAACTCGAACGAGCTGACGCGATCACCGCTTGCATCGCGCAGCCGGGCGAGCAGCTCGACCGCGGCCTGGATGTCGGGGACCGCCGCGAAGGCGGTGGCGCTTGCGCGCACCGGGGAAAACAATTTCAGCGATGCCGCCGTAATGATGCCGAGCGTGCCCTCGGCCCCGAGGAACAGCGACTTGATGTCATAACCGGTATTGTCCTTGCGCAGCGGGCTGAGCGTGCTGAGGACGCGGCCATCGGCCAGTACGACTTCCAGCCCGAGCACGAGCTCGCGCATCATGCCGTACCGCACGACGTTGGTGCCGCCTGCATTCGTGGACAGGTTGCCCCCGAGCTGACAGCTGCCCTCCGAGCCGAGCGTCAACGGAAAGAAGCGCTCGGCACGCTCGGCGGCCAATTGCACGTCGGCGAGAATGCAGCCCGCTTCCGCCACCATCGAAAAATCGAGCGGATCGATGCGACGGATGGCATTGAGGCGTCGCAGTGACAGCACGAGCTGGCGCCCCGAGTCATCCGGCGTGGCGCCCCCGCAGTAACTCGTGTTACCCCCTTGGGGGACCACGCCGATGCGCCGCTCGTTGCAGTACGCGAGCACGTGCGAGATCTGCGCCACCGAGTGGGGCAAGGCCACGGCCAGCGCGCGCCCGCGAAACAGCTGCCGATGGTCCTGCAGATAGGGCTCGACCGCGGCAGTGTCGGTCAATACGCCCTCGGCACCGAGGATCTCGACGAGGTCAATCACACGCAAGCACGCACGGCTAGAGGATATCGGCCGGCAGCGCGCGCAGGGCGGCAATGCGCTCATCGAGCGGCGGATGGCTCATGCGAAGCCGGTGCCAGCCGCCGGCGATCGACCCGTCCGCTATGCCAAATGCGGCGAATTGCTGGGGCAGGGGCTCGTGCGCGCTCTTGAGCGCTTCGAGCGCCGCGATCATGTTGGCTCTGCCGGCGAGCTTCGCGCCGCCGCGGTCGGCACGGAATTCGCGCCAGCGCGAGAACCACAGCACGATCAGGCTCGCGAGCACGCCGAGAATGAGCTGGGTGATCAGCACGCAGATGAAATAAGCGGGGCCATTGTTGTCCTGGGAGCGAAATACCGCCCGGTCGACCACGTTGCCGATGATGCGCGAGAGAAAGATCACGAACGTGTTCACCACGCCCTGGATCAACGCGAGCGTCACCATGTCGCCATTGGCGACGTGCGTGATCTCGTGCCCGAGGACGGCATCCACCTCGCGCTCGTTCATCCGCTGCATCAGGCCGGTCGAGACGGCGACGAGCGCATGATCGCGGCGTGCGCCGGTGGCAAACGCGTTCGGCTCCGGCGATTCGAATACACCCACCTCGGGCATGCCAATACCGGCGTTTCGGGCGTGCGCAGCGACTGCATTGAGCAGCCAACTCTCGGTGGCGTTGCGCGGCTGGGCAATCATCTGCACGCCCATCGCGCTGCGGGCCATCCACTTGGCGCTCGCCAGTGAAATCAGTGAGCCAGCGAAACCGAAGAAGGCCGCAAACACGAGCAGGCCACTCAGACTGCCGCCGCGTACGGCCAGATACTGGTCGAGGCCGATGAGGCGTGCCACGACCGAAAGCACCACGAGGACGGCGAGGTTCGTTGCGACAAACAACAGGATGCGTTTCATGTGGTATCCCGCGCCGGTGCGCCCTGGGGAATTGCGGACCTGCAGACCCGGCCGCTTCAACGCATTAGCTTGAGGACCGCGACGGGGTTTTCAAGTGCCAGGGGGTCCCAATGTCCGGCCGACGATAAAGCTGACGCTTGGCCGCGCCCAATCAGGCACACAGCTCAGCAATGCTCCCGGTATTCGGACTCGTCGTCCTCGTCCTCATCGAGATCCTCATCGTCCTCATCCTCGTCCTCATCTTCGTCCCAGTCCTCATCCTCGTCCTCCTCTTCGGACTCGGCCCAGCCTTCCGGTTCCGAAGTCAACTCGAGATCCATCTCGTGCCAGGACTCCAGATCGATCTCTTCGATGTCGCCATCGAGATATTCGATCTCGATGAGCTCGGAATCCTCGTCCATCTTCAGGACGCGAAACGACTCTTCTTCTTCCAGGTTCTCGTACCATTGTCCGGGTACCGGCTCGTAGTCTCTGCTCACCGCTCGTTCCTCGAAGTTCCCTTGACGTGGGCCCGGCAAGTGTAGGGGCTGTGCCCGAGCCGGGCAACGCGATCGCCGGTAGCTGTCGCCGGCGCCGCCGTTTGCCCTACTCCCGTGGTCGCTGCCTTGCTCCGTGCGTTGTTGCCGGTGCTGCGGCGGCGGTTGCCGCACGCCGTACGTGTCGTGGCGGCCCGCCCGCCGTATAGTCGCAGCATAAGTATCGATTGCGTATAGTTTTCCCATGCCACCGCGAACCGCCATTGCGTTCTCGCCCTTGCAACAAGCGCGCCGGATCGTCGTGAAGGTGGGCTCGGCGCTACTGGTCGATGCGGAGACGGGGCGTCTCAATCGAACCTGGCTGGAAACACTGGTGGATGACTTATTGCGCCTGCGCCGGCGCGGACAACAGATCATCCTCGTATCTTCGGGCGCGATCGCCCTCGGGCGGCGCCAGCTTGGACTCGCCAAAGGCAGCTTGCGTCTCGAGGAGAGCCAGGCGGCGGCGGCCGTGGGGCAGATCCGCCTCGCCCACGCCTACAAGGAGCTGCTGGAGGCAAACGACGTCACGGTCGCGCAGATTCTGTTGACGCTGGAGGACAGCGAGCGCCGCCGGCGCTACCTCAACGCACGGGCCACGCTCGAAGCACTGCTCGCCCTGGGCGCGCTACCGGTGATCAATGAGAACGACACGGTCGCGACCGCCGAGATCCGCTATGGCGACAACGACCGGTTGGCTGCGCGCGTCGCGCAGATGACCGCTGCCGATTGCCTGGTGTTGCTCTCGGATGTGGAGGGGCTGTTCACCGCCGATCCCAACAGGGATCCGGACGCGCGCTTTATTCAGGAGGTGGCGGAGATCACCCCCGAGATTCAGGCCATGGCGGGTACGCCCGCCTCCGGAGTGGGTTCCGGTGGCATGGTGACGAAGCTCGTCGCTGCGAAGATCGCCGTGGCGGCCGGATGTCATCTGTGCATCGCCTCCGGCCACGAGAAGCATCCGCTGCGCCGACTCGAAGAGGGCGCCCGCTGCACCTGGTTCATGCCCCACGCAACGCCGGTTGCGGCCCGCAAACAATGGATTGCGGGGACGTTGAAACCGGCGGGAGCGATCACGATCGATCCCGGCGCGCTGCTCGCGCTGCAGGAAGGTAAAAGCCTGTTACCGGCGGGGGTCGTGCGTTCCCGCGGGCGGTTCGAGCGCGGCGATACCGTCAGCGTGCTGAGCCTGGAGGGAGTGGAGGTCGCACGCGGCATCATCGCCTATTCCGATAGCGCCGCCGCGCGGATCATGGGGCGGCGGTCCTCCGAGATCGAAGGCATTCTGGGCTTTCGGGGGCGCGACGAGATCATTCATCGCGACGATCTCGTGATCCTCGGGCAGGAAGTGCCGCCGGAGCCGGCGGAACAGACCGGGCCGTGAGACATCCCGCGCAACCACAGCAGCAGCGGACCCCGGCGGCCTCGCTCGAGTCGCTGATGGATGGGCTGGGCGAGGCGGCACTGGCAGCGGCGGCGGATCTGGCCTGCCTGCCAACAGCGCAGAAGAACGCGGCGCTGTCGGCCGCCGCCGCCGCGGTTCGCGCACGCAAAGCGCACATCCTGGCTGCCAACGAGCTGGACCTGGCAGCCGCGCGTGCGGCGAAGTTGGGGGCGCCGCTCCTCGAGCGGTTAGGGCTGGACGAGAAGCGCGTGGCAGCCATCGCCACCAGCATCGAGGCGGTGGCATCGCTTGCCGATCCGATCGGCTCGATCGCAGCCGAGTGGCAGCGTCCGAATGGGTTGCGGATACAACGTGTGCGCGTGCCCCTTGGCGTGATCGGCATCATCTACGAGAGCCGTCCCAACGTCACCGCCGATGCGGGGGCGCTGTGCCTGAAGTCGGGGAATGCGGCCATTCTGCGCGGCGGCTCGGAAAGTGCGCACTCCAATGCCGCGATTCACGCCTGCCTTACCGACGGATTGCGCGCGGCCGAGATCTCTCCCCACTGTATCCAGCTGGTGCCCACGACCGATCGCGCGGCCGTGGGCCACATGCTGGCCTGCATGACCCGGTATCTGGATGTCATCGTGCCGCGCGGCGGCAAGAGTCTCGTCGCCAGAGTCCAGCAGGAGGCTCGCGTTCCCGTAATCGGGCATCTCGAAGGCAACTGTCACGTGTACGTCGACCGGCATGCCGAGCTGTCCATGGCGCGCGCGATCGTACTCAACGCAAAATTGCGCCGCACCGGGGTGTGCGGGGCGGCGGAAACCTTGTTGGTCGACCGCGGCTGTGTGGCCACTCACCTCGCCCCGATCGTGGCAGACCTGCTCGATGCCGGCTGTGAGGTGCGCGGGGATGCGTTGGTGCAGAAAGCCGACAATCGCGTGAAGGTGGCCACCGAGGCGGACTGGCGGGCCGAGTATCTGGACGCGATTCTGGCGGTGCGAGTGGTGGAGGGGGTGGACGCGGCGATTGCCCATATCGCGCAATTCGGCTCCGGGCACACGGAGTCGATCGTGACCGCAGATCCGGCCGCTGCCGAACGATTTTTGCGGCGCGTGGACAGCGCCATCGTGTTGCACAACGCCTCCACGCAGTTCGCCGACGGAGGCGAGTTCGGCATGGGCGCCGAGATCGGCATCTCAACTGAGCGCCTGCACGCGCGCGGCCCGGTGGGAGTGGAGCAACTGACGACCTACAAGTACGTCGTGCGCGGTGCCGGCCAGGTTCGCCCGTGACATCGCGATGCCAGCGGCGCGCCCCTCGGGCCGGTGGCCGCGTGCTCAGCTGAGGGAGCGGCTCTGTAAGCCCTGCAATCCGCCGCGCAACGAGTAGACCTCCGGTAGGCCGCGGGAGCGCAGCTCCTGCGCCGCCGCGAGGCTGCGCCGACCGCTGGCGCACACGAGCAGGGTCTTGCCGCGGACGGCGGCGGTTTTTCCATAAACCAACTGCGCGAGCGGCACGTGCCGCACGTCATGGAACGGTAGCGGGGCGTCGCGGGTTTCATCCAGCTCGCGGATGTCCACGACCGTGAATCCGGCGCCTGCCGCTGCCTCGAGGGATGCGAAGCTGGCTTCGAGATCGGCTGCCGCGGCGCTGGCCGGTTTCGTTCGCTCCAGAGCATGCTCGGGACAGGATGCCGCCCGGGCGGTCCGCAGCCGCGAGATCGAATAATTCAACAGGTCGATGATGAGCAGCTCGTCGGCGGGCTGCCCCGGAAGATCCAACAGAAGCCTGAGCGCCTCGAACGCCTGCAGGCCGCCGAAGATGCCGGGAACGGGCCCCAGCACGCCCGCTTCGGAGCAGTTGCCAACGATGCCGTCGCGCACCGCCTCCGGCCAGATACAGCGCAGGCAGGCGCTCCCCTGAGCGGAACGCACCACCTGCAGCTGGCCTTCGAATTGATAGACGCTGGCGAAAATGGCCGGCTTGCCCAGCCTCACGCACCAGTCATTCAGCAGGAACTTGCTGGCAAAATTGTCGGTACAGTCGATCACCAGATCGTACTGCCCGATCAGCTCGGCGACATTGCCGGCATCCAGGCGCACGACGTGCTTGCGCACATCGACGTCCGGATTGAGTGCGTGCACGCGTTCGGCAGCCAGTTCCGCCTTCAGCTGGCCGCACTCCGCGAGCGCATACCAGGTCTGCCGATGCAGGTTGGAAGGCTGCAGGCGATCGCTGTCGACAAGCCCAAGTCGCCCGACACCGGCCCCGGCGAGATAGCTCATGACCGGGACCCCGAGCCCGCCGCATCCCACCACGAGCACCCGTGCCGCGCGCAATTTTGCCTGTCCGGCGGGGCCGACTTGCTTGAGGGCCATCTGGCGGGAGTAATCGGGAATGGGGCCGGGCGCGGCGTGCTCTGCGTGCACGTGCGGCTCCACGTGGCGGACGTCGCCTGGCGCCGTGGCGCATCGCTCGCAATTCACCCAGCCGGAGTCGCCGTTTGTGTAGTGTTCTTTTTTCCAGATCGGCAGCCGATGCTTGATCTCATCGATGATGTAGCGGCACGCGAGAAACGCTTCGTGACGGTGACGGGCGCTGACGCCGACCCAAACCGCCATTTCGCCGATCTCGAGAGCTCCGCTCCGATGCACGCAGGCTGCATGCTCGACGCCGAAGCGGGAAATGGCCTGCGCCACGATCCGCTCACCTTCGCTGATCGCCAGCGGCTCGAACGCTTCATACTCGAGATGGCGAACAGCAAGGCCTTCATTGTGATCGCGCACCCAACCCTCGAACGAGGCGTAGCCGCCGGCGGCTGGATCGGCCAGCCGTTCCCGCAGTGCCTGCGCATCGATGCGCTCGCGGCTGAAGGCAAAGGTACTCATCGGAGCGTCCGGCTCAGCCGCCTGCGACCGGAGGAATGAAAACGACGGTATCGCCGTCGGCGAGTGGCTGCGTCCAGTCGCCGAATTGCGCATTCACCGCAACCCGCAGCATCTCCGGAGCAAGCGAAAAGCAATGCACCGATCGAAGCTCCTCGAACAGCTCCCGCGGAGTCTGCGCACGCGTCACAAGCTGCTCCGCGCTGCGGCCCGCCTGCTCGCGTAATATTGCGTAGTACTGAACCTGAATGCGCCGGTCGCGGCCCGGAGCCAGGGTCGTGACTGCCGCACCGTATTCCTCCGGCGTGTTGATGTTGTCGAGCGCACGCGGATTCGGCTCCTGGATCAGCTCGGCATCGGCATTCAGGAGAAATTTTCGCGGGCAGTCTCTTCCGCCTGCCACGTAGGCCTTGAGCGCCTCACGGCTGGCCGGTTCGTACACGGCGCACAGCGGCTCCGGCAGCCCGTTCGCACTGGCGCGATAAGCGGTCGCGGCGCGCTGCGGCCGCCGGCCGCGCACGAGGTGCGCAAGCGTCGCCTCATCGAGGAAAGGCAGGTCGCAGGCGACCACCAGCCACGCTGCATCGGGATGTGCCGACTGTGCTGCGAGGATGCCGGCGATCGGACCCAGATTCTCGTGCTGGTCGAGGATTTTCTCAAAACCGGCGCGCAGCGGATCATCGAGCTGGTCTGCCCGGACGGAAACAAACACCCGCTGCACGTGGGGCCGCAGCAGCGAGGCGACCCACTCCAGCTGGGTTCGGCCGTGATAGGCCAGCGCGGCCTTGTCACGCTGCATGCGGGAGCTGCGGCCGCCCGCCAGCACGAGCCCGAAAAGGGGCGCAACACTTGTCTGCCTCGTTGCGTTCATGGGCTGCGCCGTCGCGCACGGCTGAAATCGCGTTTGCCGCCGGTCTTGCCAAGCAGCCGCACGCTCGTGATCTCGATATCGTGGGAAAGGGCCTTGCACATATCGTAGATCGTGAGTGCGGCCACGGCAGCTCCGGTCAATGCCTCCATCTCCACGCCGGTGCGATGATGCACCGAGACCTGGCAGCGGATCACGATCACACCGCCCGGCTGCTCTTCGATCTCGATGGCGCAGTTGTCCAGCCCCAGCGGATGACAGAACGGAATGAGCTCATGCGTGCGCTTTGCCGCCATCACACCCGATACGATGGCCGTGTCGAACACGGGCCCTTTCTTGGTGCGGTGCCCGCTCTTGCGCAGCGCCCGCGCCACGTCCCCCGGAAGTCGCACGCGCGCCTCCGCGGTAGCGATGCGATGCGTCACATCCTTCGCACTGACATCCACCATCGTCGGACGATTACGCTCATCCAGATGACTCAAAGCAGATTGGCCCGTTTTACGCACGTCAACCGCCGATATAGAACATCTCGACCTTGCGCTCATCTCCGCCGGCCTGGCGCCGCTCGGCGCGGTGCTCGCTGTAGCGGTCCGTGCGCCCGAGCCAGATCCTGCGGATCATCTCGAGCAATTGATCATCGGCTGCGCCTGCCCGAAGCGCATCGCGTAGGTTGGTGCCGCGGGTGGCGAACAGGCAGGTATAGATCAAGCCATCGGATGACAGACGGGCGCGCGAGCAATCGCCACAAAACGGCTGGGTAACGGATGAGATGAAGCCCACTTCCCCCTGGCCGTCAGCGAAGCTGTAACGTTCGGCCACCTCACCGCGATACGCACGCGCCAGCGGTACGAGCGGCCAGCGCTCCGAGATGCGTGCCGCCAGCGCCGCGGACGGAACCACGAGCTCCTCGCGCCACTCGTTGCGGTTGCCGACGTCCATGTACTCGATGAAGCGCACCACGATGCCCGTTCCGCGGAAACGCTCGACGAGGGCGAACACGCTGTCTTCGTTGATGCCTTTCTGAATGACGCTATTGATCTTGATCGGCTCGAGCCCGGCACTGCGCGCATGCTCGATTCCGTCGAGGACGTCCGCAAGACCGCCGAAGCCACCGCTCATGCGCGTGAACACCTCGGGATCGAGGGTGTCCAGGCTGACCGTGACACGCTTGAGGCCGGCTGCCTTGAGCTCGGCGGCGTGCGGGGCAAGCAGCACCCCATTGGTGGTCAATGCAACATCCTCGACGCCTGCGATCGCGGTCAGATCGCCGATGAGATCGGCGAGATTGGCACGCAGCAGGGGCTCGCCGCCGGTGAGTCGCAGCTTGCGCACCCCCAGCTTCACGAACAGCCGCGACAGGCGGACGATTTCGTCGAATGACAGCCGCTCCTGCGAGCCCAGGAACCGGTAGCGCTCGTGATACTTCTCCCGGGGCATGCAGTACGGGCAGCGGAAGTTGCACCGATCCATCACGGAAATGCGCAGGTCGCGCATCGGCCGGGCGAACCGATCCCGCGGCTGGGACAGCGTGCTCATGGGAACGACGACTTCGGGTCTGGACATGCGGAAGAATCATCCCACCCCGTCCGGGGCGGCGCCAATGCGGTGCAGTTATGCCGTTATTCGGTTATGGGGGCACGCGGGGCGATCACCAGCGGTGCAAGCGGGTCACGAATCCCTTTGGATAGGTGTGGGGGCCCGGTGGCAGCTCCACGAAGCCCTCAGTGCCAGCCAGCGCGGTGAAATCGCCCGAATTATGGGTGGGCTGAGGCACAGCCCAGGCCCGACCCCAATCGTCGCTCTCGATCCGCACCGGAAGGAAGAACGTCAGCGGGACCGTGACCGTCACATCCCTTCCCAGGGCCATTCTTTCGGCAGGGAGGCTGGCCTGGCCCATCGCGGCGAACAGCGCGGGCAACACGTAGCGCGCCAGGCACACGGAGGACGAGACCGGGTTGCCGGGGAGCGCGAATACGGTGGCGCCGGAGGCTGCGACACCGAACCACATCGGCTTGCCCGGGCGCTGCGCTACCTTGTGGAACACGGTGCGGACGCCGAGCTCGTCCAGAACCTGGGGCACGAAGTCGAGCTTGCCCATGGAGACACCACCCGTGACGACGAGCACATCGTGGGTCTCCAGGTGAAATTTCAGCCGCTGCTTGAGCTCCGCGACATCATCACGCAGGTGATCATCGGCGACTCGCTGGAAGCCGTGCCGGCGCAGTGCGGCGACGATCCCGTACACGTTCGACCGGCGGATCTGATGCGGGAGGATCGGCTCGCCCGGCTCGATCAGTTCATTGCCCGTGGAGATGACCGCGAGCATTGGCTGGCTGCTCACGCGAATGCGCGCCATTCCGGCGGAAGCGGCGATGGCGATCTCCGGCGAGCGCAACTTCGTGCCGGCACACAGCAACAGCGCGCCCTGGCGTGTGTCGCTGCCGCGGCGGTGCACGTTCTGCCACGGCTCGACCCCCACGCCCTCCGACAGTTCGGCCTCGCTGCTGCGGACCGTGATCTGCTCGAAGGGTACGACGCTGTCGCACCCAGAGGGCACGACCGCACCGGTCATGACCTCGATGCAGCAAGCGGCTGCGCCCAGTTGTAACGGCGGATCTCCTGCAGCCTGCGTCGCCTGGATCCGCAGGCGCCGGGTGCCCTGCTGGATCGAGCGGCTGTCGAGCGCGATGCCATCCATTGCCACGCGGTCGAACGGCGGCTGGTCCCGCTCCGCATAGATGTTCTCGCGCAGCACGGCTCCGGCACATTGGGCGAGCGGCAGAGACTCGATGGGCAGACACGACAGGTGCTCCCCAATGAGCTGATCGGCCTGCGCAGGACTCAGCACCGGCAACTTCAGCCTTTGGATTTGTCGTTCTTGGCCTTGAATGCCTTCACCTGCTCGTTGAAGCGAGCCGCGACACTCTGGTCCTGGTCGACAGCGGCATTGTGTTTCTGGATCTCGACCCGCGACATGTCGTCGAGGGCTTTTTTCTGCTCGGGCGTCGGCTTGTCGCCGGCTTTCGAGGCGGCAGCGTCCTTTTCGAGCTGGATGCAGGCGAGGTAGGCATTGATCGCCTTGTCATAATCCTTGACGGTTTTTTGTGCGGCTACCATTTCCTGGAGGGTCGCGGTATTGCCGTCGGGCAGTTTGTCGGGCGGCGGCGGGTAACTGCAGTCGGCACGAACGGGACCGGCTGCCAACACGGCGATTGGCAGGATGGCAAGGAACGCTTTCATAGCCTGATTATCCCCACGGTGATTGGACCGCTATCTTAGAGGCGCGGCCCCGCCCGCGGCTACTTTCGATGCACCCGCCGGTCCGAAGTCGATTTGCGGCCGACGCGAATCCGCCGCGCGAGAAAGCACTCCGCAGCGTGATCGTTGACTACCCCGACGGCCTGCAGGAAAGCGTACACGATCGTGGTGCCGACGAAGCGGAAGCCGCGCCTTTTCAAATCCTTGGAAATCAGGTCGCTGAGTGCCGAGCTCGCCGGCGGATGCTCTCCCGGAGCGCGCAATGCACGCTGCGGCCGACCTTGCACGAAACTCCACAGATATCGATCGAACGAACCGAATTCACGCTGGACGGCAAGAAATGCCCGGGCGTTCGTGATCGTCGATTCGATCTTCAAGCGGTTGCGCACGATGCCCGCATCCTGCAGCAGGCGGGCGCGTCGCTGCGCATCGAAGCGGGCGACCTTGCCGGGATCGAAGCCGCCGAAGGCGCGCCGATAACTTTCCCGCTTGCGCAGGATGGTGGCCCAGGAAAGGCCCGCCTGCGCCCCCTCCAGAGTGAGCATCTCGAACAGGTCGCGGTCATCGTGAACCGGGCGGCCCCACTCCTCGTCATGGTAGCGGGTGTAATCGGCATCGCAGTCCGTGGCCCAGGCGCATCGATTTTTGTGTTTCATGGCGGTTGCCAGCAGCGAGCGTGTGGGAGGCACTGTAGCGAAAGATCATCCGCCCCATACTGCGATTGATTGATGCACAATGAGCGCCTCGAACGCATGGCATCTTGGGGGGTATCGATCCATGGACCTGAGCCGACGTGAGCTATTGAGTGCTTCCGCTGCGGTGTTGGCGGGCTCGCGCGCCGCAATATCCGTCGCCGCTGCGACCGAGCTGCATCCCGGCGCGCGGGCCGAGGCCGCCGGGCAGGCGGGCGCCCCGATGATCCTTTGCTGGAACGAAAACCCGTATGGGCCCTCGCCGGCCGCACGCGCGGCGATCGCCGCGAGCATTGCCGGCGCCTGCCGCTATCCGGATGATGAAGTTCCACAGCTGGTGGACATGCTTGCCCGCAAGGAGGGGGTGAGCTCCGATCGGGTCGTCACGGGCACCGGCTCAGGAGAGCTGCTGCGCGCGCTCGGATGGCTGAACGGACGCGACCGGGGCGAGATCATCGCCGCCGAGCCGACGTATCTCGAGCTTCCGGACTACGCGCACCATACGGGCGCGACGCTGAAGTTCGTAGCCGTCGATAAACAGCTGCGGCATGATCTCCCGGCCATGCAGGCTGCGGTAAGCAACCGTACGCGCGCGGTGTACCTGTGCAATCCAAACAATCCGACCGGCACGGCGCTCGGCGCAAAGGCGATTGAATCTTTCGTGCACGGCATGCCTGATCACGTCACGACGATCATCGATGAGGCATACCTCGATTTCGCGGATGCGCCCGATGTGCGGACCGCAACAGGACTGATCGACACCGGCAAGCGCGTCGTCGTACTGCGCACCTTCTCGAAGATCCACGGCATGGCGGGCGTGCGCTGCGGGTATGCGATCGCCCGTCCCGAGATCATCGCCGAGATCGCAGCCGCGCGCATGACGACTCCCAACATCTTCGCGATGCGCGCGGCGCGTGCCAGCCTGGGCGACCACAGCTTTCTCGCCGACTGTCGCAGCCGGATCCTTGCGAGCCGCAAGCGCATCACGAGCGGGCTCGAGCAACTCGGACTTGCGTATGCGCACCCGCAAGGAAACTTCGTTTTCTTCGACACCGGCGCGCCGCTCGCTCGATTCACCGCATTCATGAAAGAGCGCAACATTCTCGTGGGGCGCCACTTTCCGCCGTACGACAGCTGGTGCCGGATCACGATCGGCACCGAGCCCCAGGTTGATGCGTTCCTGCGGGGATTGCAGGCGTTCGCCGGCCGCCGCGCCGCCCGCGCGGCATGAGAACCGTGGTCCCGGCATGAGGCCGTGGTCCCGGCATGAGGCCCGCGCTGCCGATACCTATGGTGTGGCGAAGCCAGTAGAATCACCGCAACGCGCCCGTAGCTCAGTTGGATAGAGCATCAGGCTTCGAACCTGAGGGTCGGCGGTTCGAATCCGTCCGGGCGCGCGACTCCTAGAATCGGCAACCGCGCACCGCAGCGATCGAGGTAGTGGCGACGCACAAGAACTGGCGACGCATAAGACCCGGTAACGCATAAGGACTGGCGACGCATAAGACCTGGTAAGTCCGCCGGTGAAGGATCGCTCACCACCGGCGGCCGCGAACACACCCCGAGAAGACGGAGACCGGCATGGCAGAAGGTTTACGCGGCGGAATCCTGGGTGAACCGGACGAGCTTCCGGATGTCGAGGCGCGGGAGACGCTGGCCGGTGCCGACGCATTCGCAGCCGCTGTCGCTGCAAGATTGTCTGGGAGTGACCCCGAGGTCGGCAAAAAGACTGCAACATTCCTTGACGAACAAGCGCATCTGGTCAAGGTTCAAGCCAAGCACCTCGAAGAAGAACACGCGGCACGCCTTCACTATTTGCAAGGCCAGGCGAGTGAGGTGGACATCCGCCGGTTCGGACTACGTCTGCGAGTCGGCTTTCAGCTGCTTATCGTCCTCCTCGCAACCATCATCGCAATCGCCGTCGCAGTGATGATTCACGATGCCCTCACATCGCACCGCGTCATCATCGAGCCGTTTGACGCACCACCCGAACTGGCTGCGAAAGGCCTGACGGGTAAGGTCGTCGCGAGCGGGGTGCTCGATGAACTAACCCGCCTGCAGGAGGCCACCCGCTCGGGCTCGGCGGCGCGGGGCATCTCGGGCGCGTGGGCGGGCAATATCAAGCTCGACGTGCCGGAGACCGGTATCTCGATCGCGGAGATCTCGCGGCTGCTCACGGAGCGTTTCGGGCATGACGTGCACATCGACGGGGATCTGGTCGAGACACCAACCGGCGGCCTGGCATTGACAGTGCGTGGCAACGGGGTACCGCCACAAGCCTTCAGCGGGTCCGTGATGGAGCTGCAGAAGCTCACGATTGAAGCGGCAGAGTACGTGTACTCGAAGTCCCAGCCGGTTCGCTGGGCGACGTATCTCACGGATGTTGACCGCAACGAGGAAGCGATCGCGTTTTGTCGGGCCGCGGTTGGCAGTGCCAGCAAGGACGATCAGGCGCGCCTGTTGAGTGTCTGGGCCAACGCCATCAATAACACCGGCGGTTCGGTGCGCGAGGCGCTGGGACTCTACCGAGCGGCCCTGAAGCTCAAGCCGGACTTTTGGATTGCCTACAACAACGTGATGAACGCGCTGTGGATCCTGGGCGATGAGGAGGGCGCGTGGCGAACCGGCGAGTTGATGCGCAAGGTCGCCGGCGGTCGTCCGGGTCGCGCCCCCGAGCTTTATTTTCAGAACCTGGACACACTCACTTGGAATCTGGGGGCGTGGCTTAAATCCACCGTGGCCGACGCCGAAGAAAACGCCGGCGTGGGCACGGGACTCACGACTTCAGGGCCCTCCATTGCCGATATTCAGGCCAGGTTGCACGACATGGAAGCCGCAGATCTGGCGCTCAAGACAATGAAGGAGGACCCTCACGATCCGAGCATTGGCGCGATGGCTCATTTCGTGCGCGGCCGTATGGCTGCGGAGACCGGTGATACGGCGAGCGCCGCCACCGAAATGGAAGCCTTCGGCATGGCCGATACCAACCCCATAGTCTCCACCAGTAATCCTGGCTACAGCTGTTGGATTGCCCCCGCTGAGGAAGCGGCCGGTAATCCGACCAAGGCCGATGCGGTGCTGAAGACCGCCGGCACGTTCGTGGATTGTTATCGCTTCCGTGCCGACATCCTTGACGGCCGAGGCGATTGGGCCGCCGCCCAGAAGGCCTACGCCGCAGCCGTCGCGCTCGCGCCGGATTTGCCAGCGGCATATTACTCCTGGGGCGTCGCACTCGCCCGACACGGCGATCTCGCGGCAGCCGAAGGCAAGCTCAAAGATGCGCACGCGCGCGGACCCGCTTGGGCAGACCCGTTGAAAGCCTGGGGCGATGTGCTGGTGAGGCAAGGCAAGACAAAAGAGGCGCTCGCGAAGTACGACGAGGCGGTGAAATTCGCGCCGAACTGGCAGCAGCTCAAGGAAGCACGCGAAGCAGTGACGCAGCAGAAGAGCTGATCAAGGCTGAGAGGAGACGGCGATGGCGGAAGGCTTGCTCGGCGGAGCACTCACTGACGACGACGAGAAACCGGAGGTCGAAGCTGCGGACGCCCTTGCGGGTGCGGAAGCGTTCGCTTCGGCAGTCGCAGCGATGATCTCGCAGCACGATCCCGGCGTTGCGCGCAGGACAGAGGATTTCCTGGTCGAGCAGACGCAGCTACTGCGGGCCCACACGAGACATTGGTTGGGGGAAGGTACTACTGTCGAAAGAGAAAAGCTGATCGGTACCCCCCGAGCGCCTGCGCGGGCGCATTACACCTGTACGATGGAGCCGAAATCGAACGTCGATCCGGGCGGATTCTCACCGATCCGCAATCGCGAAGGGCTCAAGAAGCGATGCGGGGGAACTGGCAGGTTATACGGCGCGGGTACGCCCTTGAATACACGTGCCGACAGATCGTAGCGCGAGCCGTGACAGGGACAGAAGTAGCCGCCGGGCCAGCTCGGGCCGAGGGCGGGATCCGGGCCGGGCACCAGGCGCGGAATGCATCCCAGATGCGTGCAGATCCCGACCACGACGAGATACTCCGGATCGATCGATCGATGCCAGTTGCGTGCGTAATGCGGTTGTTGATAGACGTTCGAGTCCGGGTCGCGCAGCAGTTCGATGTCGGCGGATCGTTGCAGCTCGGTCAGCTGCGGCGCAGTCCGATGCAGGATGAAGATCGGCTGGCGTCGCCAGGTCGCGATGATCATCTGCCCCGCGTCGATTTTGGTGATCTCGACGTCAACTGGGGAGCCCATTGAGCGGGCGCGTTCGGAGGGAAGCCACGACTCGATGAAGGGCACCATGGTAAGTGCGACGCCGGCGGCGCCCCACGCAGTCGTTGCAAGCGTAAGGAACTTGCGGCGACTGAGGTCCGCCCCTTCGACATCAGCCGCAACAGATTGATCCGGATTCGTCATTCGCGCCATCGAACTCCTATTGGTTGGAGCGAGAAGCAGCGGGGAAATTCCTCGAGCGGGCTCGCCAAACCGCAAATTCAGGCAAGGACAGGCTTAGCGGCAGGGCGCCTCGAGGCTCGCGATGACCGCCTGCAGCGGCTCGGCGCGCGCGTGGACGAGTTCCGCAATTGCCGGCAGGTCGTTCAGGTCCACTACCGGGATGCGGGCTGCAGGAAAGGCCTGGTCACTTGCGATCGCCACGATGCGGTCGTCGACGGGGTGCAGCGGTCGCTTGCCCACGGACTGACGAAACACCTCCAGCTTCGGGTGGTGCTCGCGCTTGTAGCCCTCCACCAACACCAGCTCACAGCTGGTCAGTCGCCGCAGAAGCTCCGCAAGCGTGGCTTCCCTGCCAGTGCCTACCTCGTGCATCTGTACCCACCGCCGTGCGGAGGAGACGATCACCTCGCTCGCGCCCGCTGCGCGGTGTCGATAGGAGTCCTTTCCGGGCTGATCCACATCGAAGGCGTGATGCGCGTGTTTCAGAGTTGCCACGCGCAGCCCGCGCTCCACCAGCAGCGGAATCAGCCTCGTGATGAGAACGGTCTTGCCGGATCCACTCCAGCCGACGATCCCCAGAACCCGTGCGCCGTTCATCTACCAACGATACAGGGTTGCCACGAAGCCTTGCGGATAGGGATCCGCGCTCGGCGGCAGCTCGATAAAGCCATCCGCCGCGGTCAGAGCGAGGAAATCACCGGGCCCATTCGTCGGCCGCGGGATGGCGCAGCGCCGGCCGGCTGCATCGTGCTGCACCGAGACGGGTAGATAATAGGCCACGGCGCGAGCGAATTTGACGGGCGATGCCAAAGCGATCGGCTCGGGGAGCTGCGGCCGTGCGCCCATCGCCAGCGAAATCGCCGGGACGACATAGCGGATCAGACAGATGAGCGTGGAGACGGGGTTGCCGGGTAAACCGAAAACCGCCTGGCCCCGCGTCCCGACACCGAACCACATGGGCATGCCAGGACGCTGTGCGACCTGATAGAACACCTCCTCCACCCCGAGGGTCTTGAGCACTTTCGGCACCAGGTCGAACTTCCCCTTCGATATCCCGCCGCTGAGAATCAGCACGTCATGGCGTGCCAGGTGGCTCTCGAGGCGCTCGTGCAACATGGCCTCGTTGTCGAGAATATGGTCGTTGGCCACCTGGCTGAAGCCACGTTCGCGCAGTGCCGCGATGAGGGCGTACGCGTTGGAGCGGCGCACCTGGTGTTCGGCGATCGGCGCGCCGGGCTCCACCAGTTCGTCTCCGGTGGAGATCACCATGAAACGAGGCTGGCGACTGACATTGACGCTGGCGCGACCTGCGGATGCGACGACGGCAATTTCGGGCGCGCCCAGACGCGTGCCGGCCGTGAGCATCGGAGTGCCTGGCTGACTGTCCTCACCGCGACGCTGTACGTTGCGGTAGGGACGCCCGGTGCTGTTCGCCTTCAGCGAAACGAGACCGGCTGCTTCCTCATACTCTTCCAGTGGAATCACGCAGTCGGTGCCGCGCGGTAGAATCGCTCCGGTCATCACCTCGATGGCACTTTCAGCGCCGGCCAGCTCCAAGGCGGGCGACCCGGCTGGCTGCATCGCCTGGATGCGGTAGCGGCGCGCTCCACCCGCCAGAGCGTCGCTGTTGATTGCGATCCCGTCCATGCAAACGCGATCGAAGGGCGGGTTATCGCGCTCGGCAAAGACGTCCTCGCGCAGCGTCTGGCCGATGCATTGCTCCAGAGGTCGCGATTCGGCTGGCAGAGGGGCCAAGCGGGAGTCGATCGCCGCTTGCGCCATTTGCGGTGTGATGGGCGTAGCGCCTCGCTTTGGCCGAGACCGACGGCCCCTGAAGCAGGGGGGCTTTCCTGATATATTATATCCGATGCAGCGGCTTGGCGCGGGTCACGGCCATTAGGGACCGTTCCTTGCGGCGACCTACTGATCTGCATCAGCCATCCCCGACGAACCGTGCAAGTGAAGGCTTTGGAGTGCAGTCAGTGAGTGAGACCGTGATTCCGATTGCCTCGATGGGGGCAAGCAAGAAGCGCAAGCGTCAGGCGCCGCGGGGCCGAATCGTGGACGAGGCAGCCGTTGCCCAGGTACAGGCGCTGGTCGGACCGGGACCCCTGCGGCGGGACCTGCTCATCGAATATCTGCATCTGATCAACGACCGCTACAAGCAGCTCGGGGCACCGCATCTGGCGGCGCTGGCGCGACTGATGGGTCTTGCGCAGACCGAAGTGTACGAAGTCGCGACGTTCTATCACCACTTCGATGTCGTGAAGGAAAGCCGTGATGGCACGATCGCCGCGCCCGCCGAGCTGACCGTGCGCGTCTGCGACGGGCTGAGCTGCGAGATGGCCGGCGCCGCCACATTGCTCGAGAACCTCCCGAAGATCCTGGGCCGTGACGTGCGGGTGATTCCTGCCCCCTGCGTCGGGCGCTGCGAGCAGGCTCCCGTGGCGGTCGTTCACCAGAAACCGATTCCGAATGCCACCCCGCAGAACGTACAGGCTGCCGTGAAGGCGAACGAGCTGCACGACAAGCCCGATCAATACATCGATTTCGACACCTATGTCGCCGAGGGCGGTTACAGGATGCTGCGCGAATGCATCGAGCATCAGCGCGACGTGGAGAGCGTGATCAAGATCATGGAGGATTCCGGCCTACGCGGACTCGGTGGAGCGGGATTTCCCGCCGGGCGCAAGTGGCGCATCGTGCGCGGTGAGGCCGCACCCCGCCTGATGGCGGTCAACATCGACGAGGGCGAGCCCGGCACGTTCAAGGACCGGGTGTATCTTGAGCGCGACCCGCATCGTTTCCTCGAGGGGATGCTCATCGCCGCGTGGGCGGTTGGCATCTCCGCCATCTACGTCTATCTGCGGGACGAGTATCATGGCTGCCGGGCGCTGCTCGAGGCCGAGCTCGCCAAGCTGCGCGCCAACCCGCCGGCCCCGCTGCCGCGGATCGAGTTGCGGCGTGGCGCCGGTGCTTACATCTGCGGCGAAGAATCGGCCATGATCGAATCCATCGAAGGCAAGCGCGGCATGCCCCGTCTGCGTCCGCCGTATGTCGCGCAGGTGGGCCTCTTCGGGCGCCCAACTCTGGAGCACAATCTCGAGACGCTGTACTGGGTGCGCGATCTGCTCGAGAAGGGCGCCGCGTGGTTCGCCGCGAATGGCCGCAACGGTCGCAAGGGCCTGCGCAGCTTTTCGGTCTCGGGCCGCGTCAGCAAGCCCGGTGTCAAGCTCGCGCCCGCCGGCATCACCGTGCGGCAACTGATCGATGAATTCTGCGGCGGCATGCAGCAGGGCCATGTTTTCTACGGCTATCTCCCGGGCGGCGCCTCCGGCGGCATCCTGCCGGCATCGATGGGGGACATCCCCCTGGATTTCGATACGCTGCAGCCGCATGGCTGCTTCATCGGCTCCGCCGCTGTCATCGTGCTGTCGGATCAAGACACGGCCAAGGCGGCCGCCCGCAACATGATGCGGTTCTTCGAACACGAGTCGTGTGGCCAGTGCACGCCATGTCGCGTCGGGACGGCCAAGGCGAGCGCTCTGCTCGCCGGCGACAAGTGGGATCAGACGTTGCTTGCGGACCTGTCCCAGGTGATGCGCGACTCGTCCATCTGCGGGCTCGGACAGGCCGCCCCGAATCCCGTGGACTGTGTCGTGAAATTCTTTCCCAACGAATTGAGCTGAGGTCGACGATGGACGCGGTCACACTTGCGCAGCAGGCGCCGATAGCGGAACCGGAAGTCACATTCATGCTCGACGGCCGCGAGATCACGGCCTCGGGCACCGAGACGCTGATCGAGATCGCGGATCGGGAAGGAATCGAGATTCCCCGGCTGTGCTATATGAAAGGGATGGAGGCGGTCGGCAATTGCCGCTCCTGCATGGTGGAGATCAAGGGTGAGCGGGTGCTCGCCCCCGCGTGCTGTCGCGTTGCGGTCGCAGGGATGCAGGTCACGACCAACAACGAGCGCGCACGCAAGTCGCAGCAGTTGGTGATCGAGCTGCTGCAATCGGATATGCCCGAGAAGGAGTACACGCGGCACAACGAGGTGGATGAGTGGGCCGACAGGCTCGGCGTGGGCAAGCCACGTTTTGCACCGCGACCCGCGATCGCTGCGGACCTGAGCCACGCCGCGATGGCCGTCAATCTCGATGCCTGCATTCAATGCACGCGCTGCGTGCGCGCGTGCCGTGACGAGCAGATGAACGACGTCATCGGACTTGCCTTCAGGGGACAGCACGAGAAGATCGTGTTCGACATGGACGATCCGATGGGCGCCTCTACCTGCGTGGCCTGCGGCGAATGTGTCCAGGCCTGTCCGACCGGTGCATTGATGCCGGCGCGCGAGGTAGCTCTGACGGTGCCCGACAAGTCCGTCGATTCGCTTTGTCCCTACTGTGGCGTCGGGTGTCAGCTCACCTATCACGTCAAGGACGACCGGATCATGTACGTGGAGGGTCGCGACGGTCCGGCCAATCATTCGCGCCTGTGCGTGAAGGGTCGTTATGGATTTGATTACTCGCGACATCCGCAGCGTCTGACCGTGCCGCTGATCCGCCGTGCGGATGCGCCCAAGGATCCCCATGCCGTGCTGGATCCTGCCAACGTCATGCAGGTATTCCGTGAGGCCAGCTGGGACGAGGCGTTGAAACTGGCCGGCGGCACGCTGCGCCGTCTGCGGGATACGCACGGCAAGAAATCACTGGCGGGGTTCGGCTCCGCCAAAGGCAGCAACGAGGAAGCCTATCTCTTCCAGAAGCTGGTACGCGTCGGATTCGGCAGCAACAATGTGGATCACTGCACGCGCCTTTGCCACGCTTCGAGTGTAGCGGCACTGCTCGAGGGTATCGGCTCCGGAGCGGTCAGCAATCCGGTCATGGATGTCATGCAGGCGTCCGTCGTGATCCTCATTGGTGCCAACCCCACGGTCAACCATCCGGTGGCGGCAACCTTCTTCAAGAATGCGATGCACAACGGCACCAAGCTCATTCTGATGGATCCGCGGCGCAGCGACCTGGCACGCACTGCCTACCGCTACCTGCAGTTCAAGCCCGACACCGACGTTGCGCTGCTCAATGCGATGATGCATGTGATCATCGAGGAGAATCTGGTCGACCAGGCCTTCATCGCCGACCGCACGCTCGGCTACAAGGAGATCGTGAAGAATGTCGCCGGCTACAGCCCCGAGCTGATGGCGCCGATCTGCGGCGTTCCCGCCGAGACGATCCGCGAGGTGGCCAGATTGTATGCCACCAGTCCCGCCTCGATGATTTTCTGGGGGATGGGGATCAGCCAGCACGTGCATGGGACGGACAATGCGCGCTGCCTGATCGCACTCGCGCTGATAACGGGGCAGATCGGCAAGCCCGGCTCCGGGCTGCACCCGCTGCGGGGCCAGAACAACGTGCAGGGCGCCTCCGATGCCGGCCTGATCCCGATGATGTATCCGGATTATCAGCAGGTCGACAGCCCGCAGGCCCGCGAGCGGTTTGCCAAGCTGTGGGATGTGCCGGTGGCACAGCTCGATGACGAGCCGGGCCTGACGGTGGTCGAAGTCATCAAGGGGATCCTGGCCGGAACGGTCAAAGGGATGTACATCATGGGGGAGAACCCCGCGATGAGTGATCCCGATGCGGATCACGCGCGCGAAGCACTCGCGAAGCTTGACATGCTCGTCGTGCAGGACATCTTCTTCACCGAGACGGCGTATCTGGCGGATGTGATCCTGCCAGCGTCCTCGTTCGCCGAGAAGACCGGCACGTTCACCAACACTGACCGCTACGTGCAGCTCGGGCGCCAGGCGCTCGATCCGCCCGGCAAGGCCCGCCAGGATCTGGAGATCATCATCGATCTGGCCAACGAGCTCGGTCTGTCCTGGTCGTACGGCAAGGGCGAGGCGGCGGTCGCGGCCGTGTTCGATGAGATGCGCCACACCATGCCGAGCATCGGGGGCATCACCTGGGCGCGGTTGCAGGCCGAAGACAGCGTGACGTATCCGTGCGAGAAGGAAGGCGATCCGGGCGAATCGGTCGTATTCACCGAATCCTTTCCCACCCCGACGGGCAAGGCGCGCTTCGTGCCTGCCGACGTCATTCCGGCCAACGAGCGGCCCGATACCGACTATCCGATGGTTCTGATCACCGGGCGCCAGCTCGAGCACTGGCATACCGGCAGCATGACGCGTCGCTCCGGCGTGTTGGATGCCATCGAGCCCGATCCGGTCGCTTCGCTGCATCCGCTCGACATGGCGGCGCTTGGGGCGAAACCGGGCGACGTCGTCACGATCGCGTCGCGCCGCGGCAAGGTGAGCCTGTATGCGCGCGCGGACGAGGCCTCGCCCAGGGGGGCCGTATTCATGGCTTTCTGCTTTTACGAGGCGGCCATCAACAAGCTCACCAACTCGGCGCTGGACCCGTACGCCAAGATCCCCGAGTTCAAATACTGCGCCGTGCGCGTCACGCTGGGTGGTAAGCCGCCGGTAGTGGGCGCCTACGGCGGCGGTCAGATCCTGGGCGTGGAGCAGGCGCTGGGCACCGGGGCGGTTCCCGCGGCGAAACGGATCGCAACCTGAGGCTTGCGGGCGCTGCCCGCACGCAAGTCAGCGCCGCGGACGTTCGAGTCGAGTCAGCGCTGCAGCCGTTCGAGCTCGACGAGCGTGTTGATGTTGATGAACGCGGTTTCGTCCTCGAAGACGACCTGCGCGTGGCGCTGTTGGCGAGCCCACAGGCCGGTCTTGCGCTCGCCGCTCGCGATGAACTCGCGCAGACTCTCGCGCAGCGACGTTTTCATCAGGCAGAACACCGGCTGAGGTACTAGCCGCTGCGCCTCGCGCGAGTACGCCATCGCAAGCTCGGCGTCGATGCCCAGCAGGCCCTGCGCGAGCCTGTCCACCAGATCGGGCGGAAAATCGGGTGTGTCGCAAGGCACCGTTGCCAGCAATGGCGTGCGGCAATGTGTCAGTCCGGCAAGCATTCCGGCCAGCGGCCCGGGGTATTCCGCCACCTCGTCCGCGCAAACCACCGCTCCCATGGCGCGATAACGCTCGGGGTTGCGGTTGGCGCTGATGAGGAGTGAGCCAACCTGCGGCGCGAGCCGGTCGAGCGCCCACTGCGCGAGTGGCCTACCACGGTAGGGCTGCAATCCCTTGTCCACGCCTCCCATGCGACTGCCGCGACCGCCCGCAAGCACGAGGCCCGTGATGTCTGTCTTCGGTATCGTCATGGCGCACGCATCCTAACCCACTTATGCGCCGGCGTTCATATCGTTCGCGCCAATCACACATGGTACTTTGCTTTGCTCGCGCGGCATTCCTCGCTCGCGCTACCCACTCGGAATCGAAGAATGAAAAAAGCGAACTACCCGCTGCTGCTCGGGTTGCTGAGCGCAGCGTTCGGGCCCCTTGCGAACGCGGACGATGCCGCCGATCAGACATCACAGACGGCGCAGCCTTCGCAGACCACGCTGCCGCGGGTCGTGATCAACGGAGCACGCGAGCAGGAGGAAAACTACCGCGTGCAGAACCTCGACTCGGTCGGCCCGCTCGGCACGACCCCGATCGCCGACACGCCGTACTCCATCAGCGTCCTGCCGCTCGGCCTGATCGAGAATTCCCAGGCCGTGAATTTCAAGGACGTCTCGAAATACCTGCCGCTCGTGGCATACCAGGAGCAGCAGGGCCCGGACATTCTGCGTCCGCAGACCCGCGGCATGCAGGGCGGTAACTTCCAGAATACCAAGCTCGACGGGATGACGATGTTCATCACGGTGGCGACGGCGATGGAGCAGTTCCAGCAGATCGAAGTGCTCAGCGGTCTCTCGGCATCGCTGTATGGTCCCGCCAATCCCTCCGGCATGTTCAACTTCGTGTCCAAGCGGCCGACGCAGACCGATCTGCGCGAGGTCAGCGCGACCTACAACAGTGACAGCATCGGCACGCTGCACGCGGATGTGGGCGGACCCATCGACGCGAACGGCATCGTCAGCTATCGTCTCAACGCCCTGTTCGGGGAGGGCGATGGGTACGTCGATCACAGCCATCAGCGCCGCGCCCTGGGCGATCTCGGCATCGACGTGCGCCCCTGGCAGCACGGCGTACTGGAGCTCAACTACAGCGATTATTCCCTGCTGGATACCGGCTATCCCGGCTGGTTCACCTACAACGAAAAGACGCCCTTGCCGCCGGCGCCTGACCCGACACGGAGCGGCTATGGGCAGGAATACGCCGGCGTAGACCTGCGCACGCGAATCGCGACTGCGCGCATCAAGCAGGATCTCGGTGCGGATTGGCACCTGCTCGTCGGGATCCTCAATCAGGATGCCTCGCGCGATATCAACACTGCGGTGAACAATCTAAGCTCGGCAAGCGGCGCATACGTCGCCTCGTTCGCCAACGGCTTCGCCCCGCGCTTCGTGATGACGAGCGACACGGCATATGTCGATGGCAATTTCCAGACATGGGGGATCGGGCACGATCTCACGCTGGGCACCGCCGGCTACAAATCCCAGAGCTATTCGGTCGACAAGAGCGCAACTCCAGCGAGCGTGCGCCTCGGCAGCGCCAGCATCGATGATCCCATGATCTTCTTGGAACCCGCAGCGGGGCCGCCAAGCGTGCTCGCCAACTACAACTCATCGAACACCTACCAGCAGGGCGTGAATCTCAACGATATGCTGCGCTTCGATGAGTACTGGGGAATTCGCTTCGGTGTGAGCCAGGACTGGTTTCACGTCGATAATTACAGTGCCAAGGGCGCCGTGCTGCCCGAGTACGCAAACCACGGCCTGAGCCCGACCGGCAGCATTGTCTTCAAACCCGCGCCCAACATGACGACCTATCTCACCTATGCCAGCAGCTTGCAGGCCGGGGATCTGGCACCGGCGGGTACGGTCAACGCCGGCACCAGCCTGCCAGCGTACCGCAGCAAGGAATACGAGCTCGGATACAAGGCGACGCTCGCCAGCATCGATCTGCGGGCGGCAGTGTTCCGCATCGAGCGTCCCTTCGCCAACATCGATCCCACCGACAACGTCTTCGCCATTGTCGGCGAGCAGGTCAACAAGGGGCTCGAGCTGTCTGCGGTCGGTGGCATCTGCCGCGATCTGACGCTGTATGGCGGGCTCACATTCCTGGATGCCCGCCTCGAGCACACGCCCCTTGCTTCCACCAACGACAGGATCTACGTGGGCACGCCCAAGGTGAAAGGCAACGTGTTGCTGGAATACAGCGTGCCGGCCGTGGCGGGGCTGGTGGCGAGCTTCGATTATCAGTTCTCCGCCGCGCGGCCGGTGGATGATACCAACCAGTTCACGGCGGCGGGCTACAACCTGTTCGACGTCGGCCTGCGCTACGCATCACGCCTGCTGAGCAAGCCGGTAACCTGGCGGCTCGCCGTGGATAATCTTGCCGACAGACACTACTGGTCGACCGTCGCGCCGAGCAATCTCACCGGCGCCAATACCGGCAGTCTGGTGGCTCACCTGGGTGCTCCCCGCACCGTGCTTGCCTCGGTCAGCGTCGATCTCTGAGCCGGGAGCGCGCGTGCCGCGGCGCAAATCAACTCTGGGAGCGCTGCGCCTGTATGGCGCGTGCCTGTGCCTGCTGCTGGCGACGGGGCTGCCCGCGGCTGCGCAAACCCGCCAGATCATCGATGCGGCGGGGCGCCGCGTGAGCATTCCCGTACGCGTCACGCGCATCGCCGATCCGTGGCCGGCGAACAACGCGATGGTGCTGATGCTGGGTGGTGCGGACAAGCTCGTTGCCACCACGCTGCAGGCGAAGAAGCAACCCTGGTTGCGCAAACTGTATCCGCGTATCGAGCAGGTGCCGGCGGCCTTCGATGTGAGTGGTAACGTCAACCTGGAGACGCTGATCGGCGCGAGGCCGGACGTCGTGCTCATGGCGTACGGTGGCGTATTGCCGAAGTGGGTGAGCAGGGTGGATGCGTATCGGGTACCCGTGGTGCTGATGCCGAACAGCTCGCTGGAGGATCTCAAGCGCACCGCCCGCATGACCGGCGAGGTACTGGGCGCAGAGGAAGCCCGGACGGCCGCAGACTTCGTCCGCTATTTCGATGCGAACATCCGCCGGGTTCTTGCCGTCACGAGCCGACTGACCCCTGCGGAGCGTCCGAAAGTGCTGCACACTGCATCCGCGGGGATTCTCACGGTTGACGGTCAGCACACTGTCATCGACGACTGGATCAGGGTGGCAGGCGGAGTGAACGTGGCGGATGTCACCGGCAACGCGCGGCCCGTCACGCTGGAACAGGTGGCGGCCTGGAATCCGGATGTGATCATCGTCGGCACGGCGCCGAATCGCAAGAACCGGCAGGCGATCCTGGACGACCCACGCTGGAGTCAGATTCGGGCCGTGAAGGACGGCAAGGTGTTCGTGAATCCAAGCGGAGCGTATCTTTGGGACCGCCACAGTGCCGAGGCGGCGCTGCAGGTGCTGTGGGCCGCAAAGACACTGCACCCGCAGCGCTTTGCCGATCTCGATCTGAAGGCGCAGACGAAGACCTTTTACGCAAGATACTTCCATTACATGCTGAGCGACGCCGAATTCGAGTCGATCCTCGCTGCGGACCCTCCGTGACCGCGGCGCGGTCCCGGACGCTGATGATCGGCGTGCCCCTGGCGTTGCTGTACGCCTCACTGCTGCTCGGGCGCTTTCCCATAAGGCCGCTCGATGTGGCGCATATCCTCGGATCGCGGCTTTGGCCGCTGCCACGGGATTTTTCGCATGCGGCCGCCACCATCGTGCTGCAGATCCGCTTGCCGCGAGCGGTCATGGCAATGGTGATCGGGGCCGGCCTGTCCCTCAGCGGTGCAGCCTATCAGGGGCTTTTCCGCAATCCTCTCGTGAGCCCGGACATCCTCGGGGTCGCGGCGGCATCCGCGTTCGGCGCAGCGCTTGCCTTGCTGCTGTCTTGCAATGCATGGGAGCTGCAGCTCATCGCGTTTGCGTTCGGGCTCCTCGGCGTGCTGTTCACCTACCTGCTCGCCAGGGTGCACCGCGCCACCCCGGTACTGATGCTGGTGCTGTCCGGAGTCGTCGTGGCGGCATTCTTCGCCGCCCTGCTCAGCGGAGTGAAATATATCGCCGATCCCGAATCGAGGCTGCCGGCCATCACGTACTGGTTGCTCGGCAGCCTCAACGGCGTCTCGATGCGCACGCTGGCGACGGCGCTCCCGCCGATCATCGTCGGTGGTGTGGGACTGCTGTTGGTCCCGTGGCAGCTCAACGTGCTGGCGATGGGCGAGGAGGAGGCCCGCTCGCTCGGTATCCGCACGGAACGATTGAAGCTGGGAGTGATCCTGTGTACGACGCTGATTACCGCTGCAGCCGTGTCGGTTTGCGGTCTCGTCGGCTGGGTGGGGCTCGTCATACCGCACGTTTGCCGGATGTTGGTGGGCCCGGACCATCGGGCCCTGATGCCGCTGACGCTGAGCGTGGGTGCGGCGTACCTGCTGGCGATCGATGACATTGCCAGAATTGCGACGGCCGGTGAAATCCCGCTGGGAATACTCACGGCGATCATCGGTGCGCCCTTTTTCGCCTACCTGCTGCGCAGGACCCGCGGGACGTGGCAGTGACGCAGCCGCTGATCGAGCTGCGCGGCGCCGCATTCAGCTACGCCGAGCGACCGATATTCCACGCCCTGGATTTGGATGTATACGCAGGCGAGGTGCTGACGATTCTCGGCACCAACGGCAGCGGCAAAAGCACGCTGCTGCGCTGCATCGGCGGGGCACTGAGTCTCGATCAGGGTGCGGTGCGCATCGCGGGTGAGGATCTGGCGCAGCTCAGCCCGCGCGCCCGCGCGCGCAAGGTTGGCTTCCTGTTCCAGGACCATACCCCTTCCTTCCCGTTCACGGTTGTCGATGTGGCAACGATGGGCCGCACACCCTATCTGGGTCATTTCGGGGCGCCATCGGCTGCGGATGTGGCGCTTGCCGAAGCGGCGCTCGAAAGGATCGGCATCCTGCACCTCAAATCACGACCGTACAGCGAGTTGAGCGGTGGGGAGCGCCAGTTGGTGTTACTGGCGCGCACGCTCGTACAGCAACCAGCAGTCATCCTGCTGGATGAGCCAACCTCGCATCTGGACTTCCGGAACCAGGTGCGCTGCCTGCAGACGATGGGGCTGCTCGCTGCGCAAGGCGCGACGATGATCATGACCACGCACGATCCCAATCACGCGTCGGTGTTTGCCGGTCGCGTCGTGCTGATGAAGCCACACGAGCCGATCGTCGTCGGGGCCGCCGCCGACATCGTTACACAGACCATGCTCTCCGCGACGTACGGCATCGATATCCGGGTCTTTCCGGTTCCGCGCCGCGACGCCGAAGGTGATCTGCGGTTGTGCAGCCCCTGGTAGCGCGCATCATGCGCTGTGCGCAGCTGCAGCAAAGACGGTACATTACGGCCATGCAGGGCGACAAGACAGCCAGGCCGGGACGGCCGGTGGATTGGGATGGCTTGCCCGCCGGGCCGAGCGGCGGCGCCGAAGCCACTCCAGGGGTGCACCTGCGCTATGCGTTCAAGCCGGGGGCACAAAGTGGTGCCGCCCTCGATAATCCGCTTTTCGAATTACTCGCCGCCGTGCTCGAAGCGGGCTCAATCCGCCACGCGGCGCAGGCGCTTGGGACGTCCTATCGTTATGTATGGGGTACGCTCAGGAAGTGGGAAGCGGTACTCGGTGAGCCGCTCGTCACTTGGTCCCAGGGACAGCGGGCGCGTCCGACGCAGTTCGCGGAGCGGCTCGTGTGGGCCGAGCGCCGGGCCCGCACGAGAATGCAGCCCCACATCGAGGCACTGCGCGCCGATCTCGCGCGCGTTCTGGCGGATGCTCGCGATGAGCGCAACCAGTTGCTCAGCATGCGGGCGAGCCACGACATCGCGCTGCCGCTGTTGCAACAGCACCTTGCAGAGGTGGCCAGCCTGCATCTGGATATCGGATTCCAGGGCAGCGTCGATGCGCTGCGCGCGCTGAACGAGCGCCAGTGCCTGGTGGCGGGATTTCACGTGCCAGCGCTGCGTGGCGCCGCGCCCATATTCGCCAGGGCGCTCAAGCCGCTGCTCAAGCCGCGCCTGCACCGGTTGATCGCCTGCTCGCGCCGGATGCAGGGGCTGATGGTGCGCCAGGAGCACGCAGCGAACGTGCGCACGTTTCCCGATGTCGTGCGGCTGGGCCTGCGCTTCGTGAATCGCCAGCCCGGGTCGGGCACCCGGATGCTCGTGGAGCATCTGCTGCACGAGCACTCGCTCGCGGCCTCCGACCTCAACAGTCAGGCTGAGCAGGTCGAGCACACTCACGTGGCCGTGGCGCTATGCATCGCCAGCAGTGTCGCGGATGCGGGGATTGGCGTCGAAGCCGCTGCGTTGCAGTTCGGCCTGCATTTCATTCCGCTCGTGGAAGAGAGCTATTTCCTGGCCTGTCTCGATCCGGATCTGCATCATCCTGCGATCGAGCGCCTGCGCGAGGTTCTCGCCGGTGCGCGCTGGCGGGCCATACTGGCGAACCTGCCCGGCTATCGCCCCGCCGTCGCACCGGGCGGGCTGCTGGTCATCGAGGAAGCGTTGCCATGGTGGCGGCGGGCAGCACCGAACGCGCAGCGTCCGCAGAATCACGCTGCTAAAATTCGCACCTGATCGCCATCACCGCAGGAGTCGACATGGAAACGGATGATCTGAAACGCACTCTCGATGATGCGATGAATAAGTTGCAGACGATGCACCATGCCGCCGTCGCGCAGCTGCAAAAGGCCAATGAGGCCGAAGAGAAAGAGTATGTGAAGTTTCTCGAGGCGCAGATCGAGCTGATTGCGCAGGCATCGAAGGGCGTCGAGAGCGCCATGAACACCAAGAGCGTGCCCTTCATCTGACCGGACGTGACACCCCGACCGGAAGTGACACCCCCCGTACGCGTGAGCGTTGACATCACCCGCGCACGAACAGTCCGATGCTGAGCGCGGCGCCGACCAGCACGACGAACAGGCGCAGTGCCCGCTCGCTGATTCGGCTCAACGCGAGCCCACCGATGACTGCGCCGATGAGCCCGCCGCCACAGCCAACCGCAGCGGCCGGCCACCTGACCTCCGGTGAAAACACGAAGATCGCCACGGCGGATGCATTCATGACAGCGGCCAGCACGTTCTTGGTGGCGCCCGCGCTGCGCAGGGCGAGACCGGCGGACGTGAGTGCCGCGAACATGAGAAAGCCGATGGCGCCGCCGAAGTAGCCGCCGTAGATCGAGATCCCGAATTGGATGAGCGCCGTTTCTGTGCTGCCAATGCTGGGCGCTGCGTGCGGCGGCCGGCCGAAACTGCCCCAGGCGAATACTCCCGTCGCAAACAAGACGAGCCAGGGAATGAGATGCTCGAAGAAAGACTGCGGGGTGATCAGCAGCAGCATCGCCCCGAGGGCCCCTCCGGCAAGGCTGATGCCGGTGAGCCATGCGAATGACACTCCGGCCGCACCCGCGACCAGGCCACGCCCGGTCCACGCGGCAGCCGCCTGAGCCGGGAACAGCGCCAGCGTCGAGGTGATATTCGCCGAGCGGGGGTCCAGCCCGGTGAAGATCAGCACAGGCAATGTAACGAATGTGCCACCGCCGGCGAGTGCGTTCTGCACGCCCGCCCACAGGAAGGCCGTGAAGATCAGCACGAACGTCATGGCCGCACAAGCCGGAGCCGGCGGTACTGATGGCAAGTGCGGCAGCAAAGGTCAAGCTCCTGAAGGTGGAACCCGGCGCGCCGCTTGCTGCCGAACCGTAAGGGCTGCCTCATGCTGGTTGAGGTATCGTGCGCTGCCCGCATATCCGCTGCTTGCGGTTTCGTTTCACGCCAAGGGGCTGCCATGTTCAAGACCTTCCGGACACATTTGGTACTGATCCTCGCACTGGCATGCGCCGGCCCGGCGCTCGCGCAGGCGGATCCCACGCTGCAGCAGATCTACGGGGCCGCGCAAACCGGCCACCTGGCGCAGGCGCAGCAAATGATGAATCAGGTGCTGCGCGATCACCCGCAAAGCGCCAAGGCACACTATGTCGCCGCCGAGCTCTATGCCCGCGAAGGCAACTTTCCCTCGGCGCGTCAGGAGCTGAGCACCGCACAGACCCTGGAGCCGGGCCTTGCCTTCGCCCGCCCCGAGTCCGTGCAATCCTTGGAGCGGGAGCTGGCGAATAGCGGTACGGCCCGGATGCTTCCGAGCTATCGGCAGCAGCCGCGAGACTCCGCGCAGGTGCATTCTGCCTTCCCCTGGGGCTGGGCGCTGGTGCTGGTCGCAGCAATCGCGGTGTTATGGGCGCTGATGCGCCGGCGCAGTGCGACGGCGGTGTACGCTCCGAATGCGGCGCCTGCGGCAGGTCCCGGGTACCCGGGGGCGCCTGGGTACGGGGGCTACGGGGCTCCGGGTATGGGCTCCGGCATTGCCGGCGGGCTGGCGAGCGGACTTGCCGTCGGCGCTGGCGTCGTGGCCGGGGAGGAGCTGGCGCATCACTTCCTCGATGGCCGAGGTCAGGCGCCCGTCGCGCCCGCCGAAGCGGATCCGTATTCGCAGAATCCGGATATGGGTGGAGCGGACTTCGGCGTTTCCGACGGAGGCTCCTGGGATGATGGCGGCTCCGTAGGCGGCGACGTCAGCGGCGGGGACGACTGGACCTGACCGGCGGCCGGGGGGAACCACGCGTGAGGACCAGAGGATGAGTCGCGTCAGGGAGGGCACCCACCATGCCCATGGGGCCATCTGGGACGGCAAAGGCACGAACTTCACGCTTTTCTCGGCGAACGCCACCAAGGTGGAAGTGTGCCTGTTCGATTCCCAGGGAACCCGCGAGCTCGAGCGCCTCGAGCTGCCGGAGCACACCGATCAGATCTGGCACGGCTACGTCCCCGAGGTGGGGCCCAGCACCGTGTACGGGATGCGGGTCCATGGTCCGTATGAGCCGGAAGCCGGGCATCGATTCAATCCGAACAAGCTCGTCCTCGACCCCTATGCGCGCGCGCACATCGGGGAGCTGCGATGGAATCCGGCCTGCTTCGGCTACACGATCGGCGCAGAGGGTGATGATCTGAGCTTCGATGAACGCGACAGTGCGCCGTACATGCCCAAGTGCGTGGTCGTGGATCCCAACTTCGACTGGAAGGGTCAGCCGCGATCCGGTCCTACCTCCTGGGATGGCACGATCGTCTACGAGGCGCACGTGCGCGGGATGACGCACCTGCATCCGGGCATTCCCGAGCGAAAACGCGGCACGTACGCGGGAATGGGCAAGGAGGTGATCGCCTACATCAAGTCATTGGGCGTCACGACCGTCGAGCTGCTGCCGATTCACACGTTCATCAACGACAGCCAGCTGCTCGAACGCGGGCTCACCAACTATTGGGGTTACAACAGTATCGGCTTCTTCGCGCCTGACCCCCGCTACGCCTGGGAACCCGAGCAGTCGCTGCGCGAATTCAAGGAAATGGTCGCGCGCTTCCACGATGCGGGCCTCGAGATCGTCCTCGACGTGGTCTACAACCACACCGCGGAAGGCAACGAACGTGGACCGACGCTATCGTTCAAAGGCATCGACAACGCCTCCTACTACCGGCTGCTTGCGGACAAGCCCCGCTATTACGTGAACGATACCGGCACCGGCAATACGCTCAATCTCTCTCATCCGCGCGTCATCCAGATGGTGATGGACAGCTTGCGGTACTGGGTGAACGAACTGCACGTGGATGGATTTCGCTTCGATCTGGGGACGATTCTGGCGCGCGAGCCCGACGGCTTCGACAATCAGAGCGGATTTCTCAAGGCGGTGAATCAGGATCCGGTGCTCAGCACGGTCAAGCTGATCGCCGAGCCGTGGGATATCGGGCCGGGCGGCTATCAGGTGGGCGGATTCCCTCCGGGCTGGTCAGAATGGAACGACCGCTTCCGCGATGACGTGCGCAGCTTCTGGAAGGGTGCGGCAAGTGCCAAGGACATTGCGCAGCGCCTGTGCGCCTCGGGAGATGTCTTCAACCATCAGGGCCGACGCCCGTGGGCCTGTGTCAACTTCGTGACCGCCCACGACGGGTTCACGCTCAATGACCTCGTGACTTACAACGATAAACACAATGAGGCCAACGGCGAGGACAACAAGGACGGCAGTAACGATAACCGTTCCTGGAACTGCGGAGTCGAGGGTCCCACGGGTGATTCGGAAGTGAACGCGCTGCGCGCCCGGCAGATGCGCAATCTGCTGGGGACGCTGTTGCTGGCGCAGGGGACGCCGATGATGCTGGCTGGGGATGAGTTCGGACGCACGCAGAAAGGCAACAACAACGCTTACTGCCAGGACAACGAGATCAGCTGGGTCGACTGGAGCCTGAAGGACAAAGCCCAGGGACTCGTGCGCTTCGTGCAGAAGCTGACCTGGTTACGGCATCAGTATCCCATCCTGCGTCGCAGCCGCTTCCTCACGGGCGAATACAGCGAAGAGCTCGACGTCAAGGACCTGACCTGGATCAATGCGTCCGGCGCCGAAATGCGGGCGGAGGACTGGAACGATGCAGGGATGCGCTGTTTCGGGATGCTGATCGACGGCAGAGCACAGCCCACGGGAGTGCGTCAGCGCGGCAAGGAGGCGACGATGCTGCTGGTTCTGAACGCTCACCACGATCTGGTCAAGTTCACGTTACCGTCGTGTCCGGGCGGCGAAACGTGGAAGCTGCTCGTCGATACCAACGTTCCCGACGACGAGAAGACGCCCACCTTCAGGAGCGGGCAGTCGTATGTCGTGACGGCGCGCTCGCTGCTGCTGTTCGTGCTCAGTACCTGAGAGCGCGCAATCCGCTCAGCAGTGCCGCTCCTCGCGGCACCCCGAGGCCCGTGCAGGCATTCCATCCCGGGCCTGCCGCATAGCCGATTCTGCCGTTGCCTGCAACGTTGTTGCCTTGCGTCACCGGCCTGAGCAAGGATGCGTTCGCATACAGAAATGGCAACGGGAACCCGACCGCCTTTCCCACACCTTCATTGATCAGTGCCGTCAGGCCGGCCCAGAGCGGCGCGACGGCGCTGGTGCCGCCAACGACGACCGATTGGCCACCCACGATGAGCCGATAGCCGGTTCCCGGGGCGGCATCGCCTGCGACATCCGGCACACCGCGGCGGCCAGTCTTGCCGTCGTTCGCGCTGGGAGGCAATTTCACCTGTTGTTGAAAAACTGGCTCGGTGAACACATCACTGATGCCCCCGCCCGTGCCGCTATCGCCGTCATTCCAGACGACTTCACCCGTAATGGCGTTCGCGGACACGGTGATCGTCGTGCCGCCACAGCCCACCGCCCAGGGGCTCGATGCAGGAAAATCGACGTGCGCCTTGCCGTCCGCGATACCGTCCGTGGCCAGACTGTCGCCCGCTGCGACGAATACGCTCACTGCGAGCGTTGCAGCATCCTGCAAAGCAGAATTCATGCTTTGAATCGATTGTGCCGTCCATTCGGATTCGGCGCTCCCCCAGCTGATCGACATTACCGCAGGAGCGTTGCTCGTGTCATGTATGGCCGCCGTGATGGCATCGACGAATCCTGCATCGGTGTTGGATGCGAAATATACGGCGATCTTCGCCTGCGGAGCCGCTGCGCCAACCACCTGGATGTCCAGTGCTACCTCGGCATCGGCACCGTCATCCGGAGTGGGTTTGTTCGCGCCGCCGTCCACCGCAACAGCGACGACGTTCGGCGGCGGGAGTCCCATCGCCTTGAATGCCGCGGCCGTGTCGGACTGCCGGAAGCCGCCCCCCAGCTCGATGATCGCGACGCACTGGCCCTGGCCCGTCACGGTGGTGGGAAACTCATACAGTGCCGCGATCTGATCCGGCCAGTGAGCGGCCTCGGTCGCAGCGCCCGGGCGCAACACCAGCCGTGGGCGCGCCACCGGTCGCGTATCCAGCCCGAGGACGGCTTCCACGACCGGTAGCAGATCCGCCGGCAGGCTGAGCGAGCCGGTGCGCGCGCGGATGATGTGCTGCCCGCCCCGATAGTGGGCCAGCTTCGTGCGAAATGCCGCTTGCAGTTGCGCAGCGGTGCCCGCCAGCCGGATCAGTCTCCTGCCCGGCTCCTGCGCCACGACCGTCAGGCCGTTCTCCTGCGCGAATTGCCTGATCAACTCGAAGTCGCGCGCGTGCTCTGCGGTGCGCCGGGACTTCAGCTCCTCGCGGGACGACCGGCTGAGGAGCGTTCGCGTGCCGGTGTCGCGGGACTTCACGTAGATGCTGATCTCGATGCGCTCACTCTCGGGTACCGCCCCGAGGAGCGTATAGGAAGTACCCGGCGCGGGCCGCTGGCTGGCGGCGAATTCCCCGTAGGGCCTGCTGGCCATGTGATGCTCCCTATCGGCTGCAGGGGCTAGTTCCGTTATAGCGCATCCGCCGCGTTTGCCAATGCGTCCATCGCCCGGCCACGCCGCGTCCAAACGGCGAAGCGCGTGCCTCAGTTCAAGCTGGCGCCCGGGCGAGCAGGGCATAGCGACGGCCCTGCGGCAGCTCGTAATAATGCGTGATCCGCGCGACGTGTGCATGCACGAAGGTTGCCGCGATGCCATCCCCTGCTTGCGCACGGCCCCGCAAATCTTCGAGAACGCGCATGAGGTTCCCCCGGCCGGTGCCCGGCAGCCGGACGAGCACCTGCGCCCCATCTCCGTGCGTACGGAACCAGTCGTCGATCACAGCTTCAGCACTCCCGTCAGCCGGAGCGAGGATCGAGAACGGTATCCGCGCCGAATGGTCCAGCATTGCAATCGTCGTCTCATCCGGCGCCCACACGGCCAGCGCGTGACCACTGGCATCCCGGCCGATCTCCCGGGCCACGCGGGGCAGATCCTGCCAGCGATCGATCGAAGGGAATGCTGCCAGGCCGAACAGCACGAAGCTGACGACGTAGATCGCGTAGTTTGCAGCCAGCGCGCGAATCAACATGTAAGCGCCGCTGGCAGCATCGCTTCCGGTAGCGGGGGGGGCATACAGGAAGCGTGATGCGTAAATGGCGAATCCGATGATCGTTACGGCCGCGGCGACCAACGCCACGATGTGGTCGGGATCGCCGCCCGCCACCAGCGGTGCGATGGCCAGGAGGATCGCTGCGCCGGCGAGCACGACGGCAATCAGCACGACGAGCAAATGGGTACCGCCCACGGCAAGCCGGTTGCAGCGCTGTGTTGTGTCCGGGCAGCGACCGGCGGCGAGCTCACTCGCCCACAGACCGATGAGCAATCCAAACCCGATCAGAGCGGGAGCGGCGTAGATGTCGCGCGCCGTCGCCGCCACCGAGAGCAGGACGAGGAAGGGAATACTCGCCGCGATGGCGAAGCGCCAGGGCGTTCCGCTCGCTCCCGGCAGCCGCACGGTACGCCAGGCTCTGCGCCCCGCGGCCAGGGCCAATAGCGTCCAGGGCAGCAGATAAACGGGCAGCTCGATCCAGTACTTACCCGGGAAATTGTGGTGACCGGTTGTATAGTCCAGGGAGACCGGCCCGGCGATCCTCGTGAACCGGCCGACGACGTTGTGCCAGAAGAGCGTGACGAGGGCGTCGGTCCCGTGCGGTGTGCGGCTCACCGCGTATACCCAGGAGCCGATCAGCACGGCCTGAATGAGAAGGCCGGTGTACAGCTCCCATCGTAGCAGCTCGCGCCAACGACGCTCCCACACGATGATGGTGCACAACGCGAGCGCGGGCACCAGAGCGCCGGGGGCGCTTTTCGCCATGAATCCGACGGCTGCCCCAAGGTGCATCAGCCCGTAGCCCAACAGCTTCCTGCGCCCGGCAGGCGCCGTGAAGCCGGAGTAGGCCCCCAGCAAGGCGAGCGCGCATCCGGCGAGCAGACATGCATCCGGCGCCAGCCAGACCGCGACCCGGAAAGCAGTGATTGCGCTGCAGGCGGCCAGCGCTGCGACGACCGCCGCGAGCGGACCGCTCATGACATACGCAAGCGAGCCGATAGCCAGGGCGCTGACGGCGGCATACAGCAGGTTCGGCATGCGCCCTGCGGCCGGCGAGTCGCCGAAGACGTGCAGGGAAGCCGCCGATAGCCAATAGGAAAGCGGCGGCTTCTCGAGAAACGGCTGCCCCGCAAGTTGTGGGAGCGTGCGATCGCTTTGCTGGCTCATGCGCCAGGCGATGTCTGCTTCGCGCGGCTCGTCCGGCGTCCAGGCATTGCGGCCGAGGGTGCCGATCAGCCAGAGCGGCGCCAGCGCGAGCAACACGACGGCGGGCCAGCGACGCAGCACGGCGGGCCAGCGACGCATGTCAACTTCACGCACTGCCGGCCGGGCGCTTCGCGCTGTAGTAGTCGGGGTAATCGCTCGACAGGCCCTTGAAGCGCCGGTGGATCCACAGGTATTGCTCGGGCACCTTGCGCACCTGGGCTTCGATGAGGCGGTTGAAACGTTGCGCATCCTCCACGGGGCACTCGCTCGGGAAATGCTCCAAAGGAGGGTAGATGACCGCGCGGTAGCCGTGCGCCTGTGGCAGGCGCTCGAAGAAATAGGGCAGCACCGCGGCACCGGTCATGCGCGCGAGGCGCGAGGTGAAGGTGTTCGTGGCGGCCGGAATCCCGAACAGCGGGACCATCTGCGCGCCTTTTTTGCGATAGCTCTGATCGGGCGCGTACCAGACGACTTCGTTGTTGCGCAGGGACGTGATGAGCGTACGGATGTCATCTCGCGGAATGGGCTGGCCGCCATATTTGCAGCGACGATGCTTGAGGAAATGCGCCAGCACTTCATTCTTCGCCGGCCGGTAGAGAAAGCTCACCGGGGCGGCGGACAGGAGAATGCGCCCGCCGACCTCGAGCGTGGTGAAGTGCGCGGTCAGCAGAATCACGCCCCGACCGCGTGCCAGAGCGGCCTCGAGGTGCTCCCGTCCCTCGAGCTGGATCAGGGGCAGCCAGCGGGACAATGAACTCCACCAGGTGAAGGCGATCTCGAACAAGCCGATGCCCAAGCTCTCGAAATGGTGTGCGAGCAGCACCTCGCGCTCGGCTGCATCGAGCTCGGGCAGGCACAGCTCGATGTTCCGGCGCGCGGTACGAATGAAGCCGATGGGCAGCTGCCGCAGCAGCAGGCCCAGGAGACGCCCGAGACGGATCAGCCATCGATAGGGCAGCAGCGCAAACAGCCACAGCAGTGCGAGCCCCAGCCACGTGAGCCAATATCGCGGCGCGAACAGCCGAATCGGCATGATCCCCCTCCAGGCATGCGAGAATAACCTATACGAGTTGGGCCTGTGATCAATGCGGCGATCGAGAATTTCCGAGGCGCGTCACGTGGAAGTGCGCCTGAGGCATCTGCATCTGCAGCGCATGGGACGCGCGGTGCTGAGCGATGTCAGCTGGCGGATCCGCCCGGCCGAACGGTGGGTGCTGGTGGGCGGCAACGGTGCGGGCAAGACGCAACTGCTGAAGCTCATTTCCGGGGCGATCTGGCCAAGTCCGCCGGCGGGCGCGGGCGCGATCCCTTCGCGTCAGTATCGCTGGCGTGGCGAAGTATTTCTCTCACCGTTCGAAGTGCAGGAGGAAATCGGCTATCTCGGTGCGGAACGGCAGGACAAGTACGAGCGTTACGGCTGGAATCATACCGTCGAGCAGATCGTCGGCACCGGGCTGCAACGTTCGGATATCCCTCTCGCGCCGCTCACTGCGGCCGACCGCAACAAGATCGCGGTGCTGCTCTCACGGCTGGGAATCGAGCCGCTGCGCCGCCGGCGATTGCTTGCGCTTTCGTACGGCGAGCGACGCCTGGCACTGCTGGCGCGCACGCTCGCTGCCCGACCGAAGTTGTTGCTCCTGGATGAGCTGCTCAGCGGCCTCGATGAGCGCAATCATGCGCGCGCCCTGCACTGGCTCGAAAGGACCGGCCGCTCGAACCTGCCCTGGGTGCTGGCGACCCATCGCCTGGAGGATATCCCGCATTCCGCCACGCATGCCGTGGTGTTGAATGACGGTCGTATTGCGTATTCGGGTACGTTACGCCGGGCGCCCCTGAAACGATGGCTGAAAAATCACCGCGGGCCCTCTCGGTCCCATCCCCCGTCAGCAAGGCCCTGTCCCGTGCCAGCATCGGGGCGCCGCGCGCGAACGGGTACGCCGGGCGCACTCCTGGTGCGATTGAGCCGCGCATCGGTATACCTGGATGGGCACCGCGTGCTCGAGAGTCTCTCGTTCGAGGTTCGGGCCGGTGAATGCTGGGTGGTGCACGGCCGCAATGGATCGGGCAAAACCACTCTCCTGCGCGCGCTGTACGGAGATCACGCGATCGCTGCCGGCGGCCGCATTGAACGGGCGGGCATCGAGCCCGGGATGCCGTTGCAGCAGTTCAAGCGTCGCGTCGGGCTGGTTGCGCCCCACCTCCAGGCGGAGCACCCACAGGCGCTGACGGTGGCGCAGGTAGTGCAGTCCGCACGTCATGCGAGTATCGGGCTGAATGCGGCGCCCACGGCGGCCGATCGCGCCGCCGCCCGCCGCTCCCTGGATTTCTTCGGGCTCGCCGCGCTCGCACCGCGCACACTGCGGGAGCTGTCCTACGGGCAACTGCGGCGTGTACTGTTCGCTCGCGCCTGGGCATGTCGTCCCCGCTTGCTGCTGCTGGATGAGCCGTTCTCCGGCGTCGACGCACCGACGCGCACGGGCCTGATGGAACAGCTTCGCGTGATGTTCGCTGGCGGCACGGGCATCGTGCTCACGACCCACTATCGATCCGAGTGGCCGCGCTACGCTACGCATGAGCTGGAGCTCGCGGGTGGCCGTGCGGTCTATAGTGGTCTGATGCGCGCATCCGGTACGCTGACCCATGTTCCGGCGGGGGCCTGATTGAAGAATTTCGCTAAGTGGACGGCCCTTGCGCTGCTCGTCGCTGCGGTCCTGGTGATGGCTCGCGCGCCGTTGTTCTGGACGCGTTACGCCACACTGGCCTGGGACGGCTCGCATCGGCCGTCGCTGTATTACCCGCGCGAGCGCGTTCCCGGCGGAAACCAGCCCCCGGCTCCGCGCGAGTCCCCGCAATCCGAGCAGCTCGATCCGGGCTCGCTCGAGGCGGCGGCGCGCTATGCGCAGACGCATGCCTCACAAGCATTCATCGTCACGCGCCACGGTTATCTCGTCTTCGAGCGTTACTGGCACGGAACCAACATCGACTCGCCGGTGGAATCGCCGGCACTCGGGCGAATCGTGGCGGCGCTGCTCGCTGGCCGCGCCATTGCCGACCGCAAGATCGGCTGGCCGGACGAGCCTGTCGCGCGGTTCCTGCCGCCGTTGCGGGACGATCCGCGCGGGGCGATCACGGTGCGCAACTTGTTGCAGCTGTCGAGCGGACTTGCACCCGCCGCGGGCGGCTTCGGGCCGCGAAGTGCTGCCATGCGCGAGCGATTCGGAACCGACCTGTTGGGCGGATCTCTGCGGCAACCGCTCGCCGCGGCGCCGGGCACGAAATGGCTCGATCAGAGTGCCGATCCGAACCTGCTGGAAGCGGTGATCGAAAACGCAACCGGGGAACGCTATTCGCAGTACCTGTCGCGCACGATATGGCAACCGATCGGGGCTGGCGATGCGTGGCTGTGGCTCGACCGTACTGGCGGGCTCCCCCATGCGGATCGGGGCTTTTTCGTACGCCAGGGGGACTGGATGCGCATCGCAGAGCTCCTGCTGCAGAACGGCCGCTATCAGGGCGCCGAGATCCTGCCGCCCCGCTGGGTTCCGCAGCTGCTGTTGCCGGCGCGCAGCAACGGTAACTACGGCTCGTACCTACGCCTCGGCAGGCATGCGACACCGGGTATGAGCGCCTATATGGCTCCCGATCTGTTCGTGGTCGAGGACGAACGCAACCGCCTGTGGCTGATCCCGTCACTGCAGATCGCGATCCTGCGGATCGGAACGTCCGGCGCGCGCGGTGACTGGGATGATGGTCGGATTCCCAATCTCGTCATCGGCGGCGTCCGCGATTTCCTGCCGCCCGCCGCGCGTCCCGGTGCCGATCTGAATTCGATCGTGCCGCATCATTGAGCGCGATCGAAGCCCCACCTCAAAGAAGGCCCAGCGGAGCTTGAACAGGCAACTCGGATCGCTCTTCCTCGTCAGCGTCATCGACATCCTCGGCTTCGGCATTCTCATACCGCTGGTGCCCTACATGGGCGTGCGGTTCGATACGCCGCCGCAGTGGATTACCCCGGTCATGGGCACGTATTCCCTGTGTCAGCTGATCGCAGCGCCTTTCTGGGGCCGGCTCAGCGACCGCTACGGCCGCCGTCCGATTCTCATGAGCAGTCTGGCCGGTGCCTGCATCTCCTACCTGATCCTCGGATTCGCCGACAGCATCTGGTGGCTGTTGCTGTCGCGCGCGCTGGGCGGCTTCATGGCGGGCAATATCTCGGCAGCGTTCGCCTATGCATCGGATGTCAGCGAGCCACACAAACGCGCGGGTGCGCTCGGACTGATCGGAGCGGCCATCGGCATCGGCTTCACGGTCGGGCCGGCCGTCGGCGGCGTGCTGGCCGGGGACAATCTGACTACGGCAAACTTCCTGCGGCCGGCGAGTGTCTCGGCCTGTTTGAGCGTGCTGGCAATCCTGCTGGTGGCATTCATGCTTCCCGAGAGCAACACGTCCGAGCGGCGCGCGCGACAACCCGAGCGTCCGCGCATCGGCGCGGTGCGCCTGCTCGCGCAGCGGCCGATGCTGCGTTTCATCGCCGCCTCCGCGCTGCTCATGACCTGCGCTCAATCGATGCTGGATTCGATCCTCGGCATCTGGGCGTTGAACCGATATGGATTCGGCCCGCGTACGGTGGGTCTGCTGATCTTCTGCATCGCGTTCCTCGCCGTGCTGATGCAGGGAGCGCTCGTGCGCGTGCTCGTTCCGCGCGTGGGTGAACCCAGGCTCGCCATCGCAGGAGCCCTGACGTTTGTCAGCGGGCTGCTTTTCGTCGCGCTCGCCGGGACGGTGCCGCTCACCATCCTGGGGCTTGCCCTGTGTGGCATCGGAATGGGGGCATTCCAGCCGAGCGCATCGGCGCTGGCCTCGAAACAGTCCACCGGGCATGACCGCGGTGTCGTCATGGGCACCTATCAGGCGAGCAGCAGTCTCGCCCGCGCCATCGGCCCGTTCGTCTCAGGCCCGTTGTACGAATCGCTTGGCGCTTCCGCACCCTTCCTGACGGGAGCCTGTATTGCGCTTCCGGCCGTGTTGTTCGTGTGGCGGGTGCGCGCGCAGCACGAGCGCTAGCACACCGCTACTTCGACGGTTCCCTGGTTGACCCGTAGCGGATATGTGGCAAGGGGCACCGTGGCCGGCGGCCCCAGAACGCTGCCATCCCGCAGATCGAAGGCTGCCCCGTGCAGCGGGCACACGATGCGCGTTGCCCGCAATCTACCCTCGCACATGCGAGCCTGCGCATGTGAACAGATATTTGTCAGGGCATAAATCCCCTCACGCGTGTGGCAGATGACGATCTCGCGGCCTGCCACCATGCAGGCCCGCATGCTTCCCTGAGGGATTTCGGCCAGTGGCATGACGGCTTCGAAACGCGGTTCGCTCATGATCACAGTGGATGTTGTTCGGGAACCTTGGGGCTGGACTCGATCGTGCCATTGCCCCGCTTAGTGCGCGCGTGGCCGCCTGTGGCTAGACCTCGATCTCCGTCTCGAAAATCGACGTCGCCTGACCGATGATCCACACGCCCTCGATGGCGCCTTCGCGCATTTCAAGCTCCACATTGACGCGTCCCGGACGATGCAGATGATGTCCCTGGACGCCGCAGAATCCCACGCGCTCCTGCTCGCGGGACAGGAAGCCATGCCGCGCGAGGTAAACGCCCAGCAGTCCATGCGCATTGCCGCTGACCGGGTCCTCGGCAATTCCGAGTGCCGGGCAGAACATGCGCGATTCAGTCAAATGGTCGGCGCCCGCGGCGGCGAGCGCGAAGACGAAGTACCCGGCAGCCCCGACCTGGGCCGATAGCGTCGTTAGCCGCCCCACGTCGGGCTTGAGATGCTTGAGTACCTCCGGACTGCGCACGCCGATCAACAATCGGGTGCTGTTCATTCCCACGATGCGCAAGGGGCAGCGCGGATCGAGCTCGTCCGTCGCCAGTGCCAACGCGTCGAGAACGGCGAGCCGCTCCCGGTCATTGAGCTCGCGTCCGATCGGAGGCGTGGCCTGACGGACCGCGATGCTGCGGTCGTCCGTCGTGCCGCGGATTTCCACATCGACGATGCCCGCCTTGGATTTCTGGCGCAAGCGGCGCGGCGCGCCCTGCCGGCGCGACAGCACATAGTGGGCCGCGACCGTGGCGTGTCCTACGAAACCCACTTCCGTGCGCGGTGTGAAGAACCGCGCTCGCAGGCTGTGGTCGCTGCCCTCGGCAGCGAGAATGAAGGCGGTATCGGCATTATTCAGCTCGCGCGCGATCGCCAGCATGTGCGCTTCTGCAAGGCCGTCGGCATTGAGCACCACGCCGGCCGGGTTCCCGGTGAAGCGCTCTCGAGTGAAGGCATCGACCTGGTGAACCTGAATCTTTCGAGTTGTCATCGCGCGATTGTAGTCCTATCGGCAGCACGCGGCCCATCGGTCACGGCATGTGGCCCATCGGGCACAGCGCGTGGCCAAGCGGGCACAGCTGCCGGATTGCCTCGGAGGCTGCAACGCTCCCCGACGCCCGCTTTATTCATGGAACAGTGTTAACATAGCGGAACAAACCTTGGGGTGGTCCCCGTCAGGACCTGAGATGCCGGTGGCGCCGGCAAACCCGTTGAACCTGATCCGGTTAGTACCGGCGTAGGGAGCAGGTCTCTTGCGATCACCGCTCACCTTCTGCGTCATTCCCGTGCTCGGGTGCTCGGCGGCACTCGCATCGCCCGAGTCCCAGCCAGAGCTCCAGGAAGTCATCGTGTCCGCGACGCTGCAAACGGCACCGAGTAGCGAGATCCCCGCCAGCATCACCGTGCTCGATGCGCAGACCCTGCGCGCCGCGGGCCAACAGCATCTCGAGGACGTGCTCGGACTGATTCCGGACCTCAACTGGGCGGCGGGCACTTCGCGGCCGCGATTTTTTCAGCTGCGCGGCATCGGTGAAGTGGAGCAATACCAGGGCGCGCCCAACCCCTCCGTCGGTTTCCTCATCGACGACATCGATTTTTCCGGCGTGGGCATGCCGGCCACATTGTTTGACACGCGGCAGATCGAGGTCCTGCGCGGACCGCAGGGCACGACCTACGGTGCCAATGCGCTCGCCGGGCTGATCAGTGTGTACACCGCCGACCCGGGTAGCGCCTTCGAGCTGCACGGTGAGCTCACCGGTGCGGATTACGCTACGCGCGCCGCCGGATTGAGCGTCGGCGACGGCTTCGCGGACGGAAACGCGGGCTGGCGGCTGGTGGCGCAGCAGTATCGCAGCGATGGATTTCGCCACGATGCCTTCTACGACATGAATTCGACCAATGGTTACGATGAGAGCACGCTGCGGGGCAAGCTGCGCTGGCGGATTTCCGACGCGATCGATGCACAGCTGACATTGATGCACGTCAATATCAACAATGGCTACGATGCCTGGTCGATTTCCAATACGTTCACGACGTATTCGAATCAGCCGGGACGCGACGCGCAGCTCTCCAATGGGTTTGCGCTGCGCCTGAGCGCCCATATCGAGGGGCTCGGCGAGCTGCGCAGCGTGAGCAGCGCGGCCGATTCGAATATCGTGTACTCGTTCGACGGCGACTGGGGGAACGATGCGCTCTGGTCTGCCCTCACGGCCCATGATCCGGGTTGCCTGCCGCTGGCGGCTTGCGTGCCGTACGATTATTTTCAGAGCGATCATCGCCGCCGCCGCACGCTCGCGCAGGATCTGCGGCTGCTCGGCGATCCCGCGCGCGCACTGTTCGATCGAGTGCGCTGGCTGGCAGGTGTTTACGCGTTGCGCCTGACCGAGTCCGATCAGCAGGCGTTCGTGTGGAATGCCTATGATACCGGGGCCGGCAGCAGCGGCCTTCACAGTGAATACGCAGCGACCAACGTGGCGCTGTATGGCTCGCTCGACGCCGATGTCGGGACGCACAGCACGGTGTCGGGCGGCCTGCGCCTGGAGCGGCGCTCCGCCGGCTACGCCGACAGCGCGGATGCGGCCACGCCCTTTCCGCAACAGATCAACGACATGATCGGCGGCAGCCTGTCATGGATGCGAAAGCTCGCGGAGGGCGAAAATCTCTATACCACGCTGGCGCGCGGCTACAAGGGTGGTGGCTTCAACATCGGCTCCGGGATCCTGTCCGAGCAGCGCAGCTTCGGCCCCGAGTCGTTGTGGAGCATCGAGTCAGGCGTGAAATCCGCTCGCAGCGGCAGCCCTGCAGCCTGGGATGCGGACGTGTTCTACATGCGTCGGCAGAATATGCAGGTGTATCTGTCGGAGCAGCTGCAGCCGAGCAATCCGCTGGCCTACGTGTTCTTCAGCCAGAATGCCGCCCAGGGTGAAAATTATGGGCTCGAGGCCCAGGGGAGCTACCGCCTCGGGGAGCGCTGGCAGGTCTCGGGGAGCGCCGCGGCGTTGCGCACGCGTTATCTGGGCGTGAGCAGCACATTCGCGCAGCTTTTCGCGGCCAACGGCAGCCCCGCTCTCGATGGCCGCGCGCAACCCTTTGCACCCGGCTACCAGGTGGCCGCTAGCCTCGAATACCACCACCCGAGCGGTGTCTTCCTGCGCCTTGATGCACATGCGCTCGACCGCTTCTACTTCTACACGAGCGATGCGCAGACCTCCCGCGCGTACAATCTGGAAAATCTGCGCGTCGGTTATCAACGGCATGCGTGGACCGCGAGTCTGTGGGTGCGCAACCTCCTGGAACATCGCTATGCGCAGCAGGGATTCTATTTCGGCCTCATCCCCCCCAACTTTGCGCCGCAGTCCTTCCTGCAGCAGGGTGATCCGCGCCAGGTGGGTCTGACCGTCAACTACGATGTGCAGCCCAAATAGCTACCGACGACAGCCAGGAGTCTCCCATGGAAATCGCCATCGAAATCAGCCTCTATCCCCTCAATGCCAACTACATTGCACCGATCCGCGACTTCATCGAGAGATTGAACGGCGACGGCCGCCTCAAGGTCATCACCAACAGTCTGAGCACGCAGATCTTCGGTGAATATGACGAGGTCTTCGCGCTACTGCTGCGTGAGCTGCGGACCACCTTCCAGCGCGAGGACAAGTCGGTTCTCGTGATGAAGGTGCTGGGGCCGATGGCTGCTGCATGAGCGAATTCGTCCATGCGTGGCATGGCATCGTCGTGGGGCTGGAAGGTACCTCGGTGGTGGAAGTCATCGCGGTGGTGCTGGCGCTCGCCTCCTCCGTGCAGGAAGTGGCACGCAGCCGCTGGTGCTGGCTGACGGGTGGGTTGAGCTCTGCGATCCTTATTTATCTCGCCCTGCGTAACCAGCTGCCGATGCAGGGCGCACTGCAAGCCTGTTATGTCGTGATGTCGATCTATGGATGGCGGCACTGGTCGCGGGAAGCCTCCCGGCAGGGTACGCTGATCGTCACGACCGGATCGTGGCGTTCGAACCTGCTCGCATGCCTCGTGGTGGTGGGGATCACCGCCGTCACGGCGCGCTGGCTTGCGACCGATGCGCGCGAAGCGTGGCCGTTTCTGGATTCCCTCACCACCTGGGGCAGCCTGCTCGCCACGTGGCTGATGGCACGAGTAAAGCTCGAGAACTGGCTCTACTGGATCGCCGCCGATTCCCTGCAGGTCTTTCTGTTTGGGGCGCAGGGGCTGTACTTCGTCGCGCTGCTGTCGGTGGTGTACCTCGGTGTTTCCGCTGTTGGATTCCTCAGATGGCAGAAGGTCTATCGAAACCCGATACCCGTGAGCTGACGCTTGCGGAGGCGCTCGCGCACGTGCCCGGCTATTCAGCGGGCGCTGCCGGCGTGACCATCGAGCGACTGGCGGGCGGCAGTGTGAATCGCAGCCTTCGGGTTTGCACCGGCGCCGGGTGTTTCGTGGTGCGGCTGAGTGCGCAGAGCGATGCATGGCTCACCCCGGATCGATCGGCGGAGCGCGTGCTGCAGACAACGGCGGCGCAGGCGGGAATTGCTCCGCGGATCCTCCATGCCGATGCACGCGACAGATGGTTGATCACCGAGTTCGTAGCCGGCCGGCTGTGGAACGAAGCCGACTTCGCCTGCGCGAGCCAGCTCGCGCGGCTCGGCAGCACGTTGCGGCAATTGCACAGGCTGCCCGCCCCGGCGGTTGGCCGGTTCGAGCTGCTGGCTGTGCTGCGCCGCTATGTGCAGCGCATCGCGCCGGTCGCAACCGAGGATCTCACCTTGTGCCTCGGGAAGGCGCAACGGGCGTGGGAAGTGTCGGGAGCCAACGGGCGCGCCCCGGCGATCCTGCATCATGATCTGCACGCCTCGAACATCATCGACGAAAGCGAAGCCACCCCTGTGCTGATCGACTGGGAATGCGCTGCGGTGTCCGATCCGCTGCTGGATGTCGCCTGTATCCTGTCCTATTACGAATCGGCGCGTCCGCATTCGAGGCTGCTGCTGCAGCATAGCGGACTTGCGGACGTCACCCCGCCGCAGCTCGCGGCGGCGCTCTGGCTGTTCGATCTGCATACGCTGTTGTGGTATCGCGAGAGGCGGCTGCGGCTGCCCGCCACGGCCGCAGAGCTCGAAGCCGAGCGGCGTCTGGCGGTGCGCGTGGCAGTCGAGGGGGCCTGCTGACTGGCGCGGCGGCCGTCGAATCGGCAAACTAAGCTACCGGCTGGCATCTCCTGCCGCGACCCCTTCGGTTCAGAGGAAAGTTCATGGCGCTTTTGCGTGTCGTCGATCGCGACGGAGTCGAGCACGAGGTGGATGCGAAGACGGGCCTCAAGGTGATGGAGACCCTGCGCGAGCTCGATTACGGTGTGGCGGCGATTTGCGGCGGAATGTGCTCCTGCGCGACGTGCCACGTGTACGTCGACCCCACATGGGTGGCCAAGCTTCCCGCACCGATGTCCGACGAGCGTGAGTTGCTGACGGAATTATCGCATCACGAGTCCAATTCGCGCCTGTCCTGTCAGCTCGAATTCACCCCGGCACTCGCTGGCCTGCGCGTCACGATCGCTCCGGACGAGTAGACTGCCCGTCATGTCCACACCCAGCATCCAGGTCGAGACCCGCGGCGCCGTGGCCCTCGTCAAGCTCAACCGGCCCGACAGCGCCAATACCCTGAATCTCGAGACCGCCATGGATCTGCTGGCTGCGGCGATGACCTGCGCGCGCAACCCCGCGGTTCGCGCGGTGGTACTGACAGGGGCCGGCCGGCATTTCTGTTTCGGGGGCGACCTGCGCAGCATCGCCGCCAAGGCGCCGGCGATGGATGCCTACCTGCGGGAGCTCACCGGATACCTGCATCTTGCCATCTCGCATTTCGTGCGGATGGATGCCCCGGTCATCGCCGCCGTGAACGGTACGGCGGCGGGGGCGGGAGTGGGACTCGTGGCGATGGCGGACCTGGCAGTCTGCGGCCGCAGCTCCAAATTCAACCTCGCCTACACTGGGGTCGGATTGACCCCGGATGCGGGAACCTCCTTTCTGCTGCCGCGCGCGGTGGGCGCGAAGCGTGCGATGGAGCTGTTGTTGTTGAATCGGGCCCTGTCCGCAGATGAGGCACTGAGCTGGGGGCTCGTCAACCAGGTGGTGGAGGACTCGCGGCTTCTCGACACGGCCATTGCAATCGCCGAGCGTCTCGCCGACGGGCCTGCCCATGCCTTCGGCAAGACCAAGCGGCTGCTCGCCCATTCACTGGGCGCGTTCGAAAGCCACATGGTACTCGAGAGCGAGACGATCAGTACCCAATCGGTCACTGCCGAGGGCGCGGAAGGCATCGCCGCCTTTCTCGACAAGCGCGTTGCGGATTACCGTACGCCAGCGCGCGTACCCGCCGAATCCGGCGGCGACGACAGCGCGCGCTAACCGCACGAGGCCGACATGCTTTGGGTCATCGTCGCCTTCGTGGTCGCCGCGTCGATCATCATCGCGCGGATCTACTTCAGGATCCGCAAGATCCGCGGCTCGCAGATGGAAAGCTGGGACGCGCGCATCATCGCGCAGCTGCGGACGAAGGGCTATGCGCCCTTCAACGATTACAAGGTGGATTTTTTCCTCGCACTGCCGGATGAAACGGCCTGTCAGGCCGTGCGCGAGCGGCTGGAGCCACAGGGTTTCACCGTGGATGCGAAGCCGATGATCGAGAAGACCGATCTGCCCTTCAGTCTGCACGCGACCAGGACCATGCGTCTGATCGTGCCCGACATGCAGGCTCTCAGCCGGCAGATGACTGCCCTGGCCAAAGAGTACAACGGTCGCTACGACGGCTGGGCGGCCTGAGTTATCCATCGGCGGCGCACCGCGGACCATGCGTCCGCGGAGGTGGTTCAGCGCTTTTCGGTTTGGCGGCGCACGGCTTCTGCAGCCGCAGCGATTGCCGCGGGGTCTCCCAGATAACGGCTCGCCGTGGGCCGCAGGCTCGCATCGAGCTCGTACAGTAGCGGGACGCCGGTGGGAATGTTGAGCTCGACGATCTCGCTCTCGGATTTGTCGTCAAGCATCTTCACCATCGCACGCAGACTGTTCCCATGTGCCACGACCAGCGTCGTGCGGTCCTGGCGCAGCTCGGGCGCGATGCGACTGTTCCACAGCGGCAGAACCCGCTCCAGCGTGTCTTTGAGCGATTCGGTGGCCGGAAGCTCTGCCGGGTCCACCGTCGCGTAGCGCGGATCAAAGCGGGGGTGGCGCTGATCGTCGACTGACAGTGCCGGAGGCGGGATATCGTAGCTGCGTCGCCAGACCTTCACTTGCGCTTCACCGTGACGGGCAACAGTCTGCGCCTTGTCGAGGCCCTGCAATGCGCCGTAATGCCGCTCGTTCAGCCGCCATGAACGCTCCACGGGAAGCCACATCCGATCCATCTCATCGAGCATGAGCCACAGCGTGCGGATGGCGCGCTTCAGAACGGAAGTGAACGCGACATCGACCCTGAGTTGTTCCCGAACCAGTTCGGCTCCGGCCCGCCTGGCCTCGCGCCGCCCGACCTCGGACAGGTCCACGTCGGTCCAGCCCGTGAATAGATTCTCGACGTTCCACAGGCTTTGGCCGTGGCGTACCAGAATGAGTTTTCCGGGCATGATCGGCTCTCCGGTTGGCTAGTCGCCGAGTTTGCGCACCGATTCCACCCCGACCGACAACGAGGCGAAGTCGCTCGCGCCGGAGGCACGCATGTCGGTCAGCGTGCGCTGCCAGTGCGTCAGCTCCTCGCCTCCTGCGGCGACCCACGCCGCGACACGGGCATCCGCGGAGCCTTCCTTGCGCGACAGCACCCGCTCGGCGATGCGACGGTGAATCCGCATCGCGGCATCGCGCAAGCCGGTGCGCGCGATGGCCTGCCAGGTTCCCTCGACTGAGAGCTGCTCGATCTGCTCGCGCAGCCAGTCCAGACCCACTCGGGCGCCGACCTGGAAATAGGCGCGCGCTGCTTCGGCGACCCCGACGCGATGCGCCGTTGCGATCTCGACGATGTCGGGGGCCGCGTTGTGCGCGCTCAAGCTTGCAATGCGCGCGGCAAGCTCCGGCGGCACGCCCTCGGCAATATGCTCCCTGCGGATTTTCTCGAAGCGCTCTGCGTCCGAGCCGGTCAGCACGCGCGCGATGTCGGCTTCGAGCTGACGGACGCCCTTACGGAACTCCGCCACGGCGGCATCGACGTGCAGCTGCCGCTTGCGGTGCGCTAACAGCCAGTAAGTGATGTGGCGCATCAGCCGGCTCGTCTGAAACGCCATGGAATATTGCAGCTTCGCCGGCACCCTGGTATCCAGCGCCTCGATCTGCGCCCATGTGGCGCGCATGTCGAAGATTTCGCGTGCGGCCGTATAGGCGCGCGCGATCTGGGCGGGCTCTGCTCCGGTGTCCTCCTGGGCCCGCGGCACGAATGTCGGGCCCATGCGGTTCACCAGGCTGTTGGTCGTGGCGGTGGTGATGATCTCGCGACGCAGCTGGTGGTGCGCAATGCTGCGTGCGAAGCGCTCCTGTACCGGCAGTGGGAAATAGCGCACCAGCTCCGATGCAAGGTAGGAGTCCTCCGGCACATCCGAGGCGAGCAGATGGTTGGTCAGCCAGATCTTGCTGTAGGCCAGCAGGATCGCCAGTTCCGGCCGGGTGAGGCCGGTTTGCCGCTTGCGCCGCTCGGCGAGCTCCTCGTCGCCCGGCAGAAACTCCAGCGCCCGATTGAGCTCCCCGGAGCGCTCCAGTGTGCGGATCAGGTGCTGATATTCGGCGAGGCGCGCGGCCGCCTGCAGCTCGAGCGTGCTGATCGCCTGGCTCTGCAGATAATTGTTACGCAACACCAGCGTCGCCACCTCGCCGGTCATGCGCGCCAGCAGCTTGTTGCGTTCGCTGCGCGCCAGCCGCCCCGCGAGCACCAGCGGATTGAGCAGGATCTTGATGTTGACTTCGACGTCAGACGTGTTCACGCCGGCTGAGTTGTCGATGAAGTCGGTGTTGAGGCGCCCGCCCGCGAGGGCGAATTCGATCCGGCCGCGCTGCGAGAGCCCGAGGTTGCCCCCTTCGCCGATGACCTTCACGCGCAGGTCCACACCGTTGACGCGAACGCCGTCATTGGCGCGATCGCCCACCTCCGCATTCGATTCGTCGCTGGCTTTCACGTAGGTGCCGATGCCGCCGTTCCACAACAGATCGGCCGGCATCGAGAGCACGGCATGGATGATTTCGTTCGGCGTCGCAGCGCTTGCCGCAAGGCCGAGCAGCGCGGCCGCCTCGCCAGACAGCGGGATCGATTTGGCGGATCGCGGGAACACGCCTCCGCCGCGGGAGATTTTCCTGCGGTCGTAGTCGTCCCAACTCGAGCGGGCAAGGGCGAACAGGCGCGCGCGCTCGGCAAACCCGACGGCGGCATCCGCGGCCGGATCGAGGAAGATGTGCCGATGATCGAAGGCCGCCAGCAGCCGGATGTGCCGTGACAGCAGCATGCCATTGCCGAACACATCTCCGGACATGTCGCCGATGCCGATGACCGTGAAATCCTTCTTCTGAATATCCGTGCCGATCTCACGGAAGTGCCGCTTGACGCATTCCCAGCCGCCGCGGGCGGTGATCGCCATCTTCTTGTGATCGTAGCCCGCCGATCCGCCGGAAGCGCAGGCATCCCCGAGCCAGTAGCCATACTCGGCCGAAATCGCATTGGCGATGTCGGAAAAACTGGCCGTGCCCTTGTCGGCGGCGACGACGAGGTAGGCATCGTCGCGGTCGCGGCGCACGACCCGGGGCGGTGGCACGATGCGCCCGGCAACGATGTTGTCGGTCAGATCCAGCAGAGCGCGAATCAGGGTCTGGTAACAGGCGATGACTTCCGCCTGCACCTCGTCGCGTGGTCCCGTCGGAAGCTTCTTGCAGACGAAGCCACCCTTTGCACCGGCCGGAACGATCAGGGTGTTCTTGACATTCTGAGCCTTCATCAGGCCGAGAATCTCGGTGCGGAAATCCTCCCGACGGTCCGACCAGCGGATGCCACCGCGCGCCACATAGCCCATGCGCAGGTGCACCGCCTCGACGCGCGGGCTATATACGAACACTTCGAACTTCGGCCGCGGTAGCGGCAGATCGGGAATCTTCGCCGGATCGAGCTTCAGGGCGAGGTACGGCTTGGGCTCGCTCGCCGTTGCCCCGGCGAACTGATAGAAGTTGGTCCGAAGCGTGGCTTCCACCACATTCAGATAACCGCGCAGGATGCGGTCCTCATCGAGACTCGCCACCGCATCGAGATCGCTGCGCAGCTGGGCGACGAGCTTCTCGGCATCGCGCTGCGCACCGCGCGCCGACCGCACGGCATCCGGATCGAAACGCCGCTCGAACAGCCGCACCAGGTTGCGCGCGATCGCCGGATTACCCGCCAGTGTTCGTTCCATGTAGGCCTGGCTGAACGGCACACCGGTCTGCAGCAGATAGCGGCAGTACGCGCGCAGGATGACGATCTCGCGCGCACCGAGACCGGCCAGCAGCAGCAGGCGGTTGAAACCGTCATTCTCGATCTCGCCGCGCCAGGCGGCCAGAAACGCCTGATTGAACGGCGACTGGATCTTCGGGATGTCGACCGGCACGCGGTCGCGATGCTCGAGCTCGAAGTCCTGGATCCAGGCGGCACCGCCCTCCGGCCATGCAAGCTCGTATGGCCGTTCCGAGATGACGCGCAGACCGAAATTCTCCAGCATCGGCAGCAGATCGGAGATCGGCACCGGCTCTGCGAGCTTGACGATCTTCAGGTGCACCCGTTCGGTCATCTGGCGCGGCGGGCGGTGCAGACTCAGGCGCAATGCCGCGCGCTTCGCGCTGTCCGGCAGCGCAGCAGCGTTCTCGCGCAGCGACTCGAGATCCACCAGATCCTCCAGGGCATCCCCCGGGGTAACCTCTTCTTCGTAGGCGACGGGGAATGCACGCCGGTAGCGATTGAACAGCGCGAGCGCCCCGGCCTCGCCGCGGCTGAGCACCAGTACCTCCCGCAGCCGGTCGGTCCAGGTCAGCGCCGCATCGGCGATGCGCTGCTCGATCGCCCCGAAATCCACGCGAGCGCGGCTTTGCGGATCGGTGTGCACGACGACATGCACACGCGCGTGGTTGGAAGCGGAGATCTGCACCTGGGTCTCGACGCTGCGGCCGGCGAAGCCCTCCAGCACGATCTGCTCGATGCGTTGACGCACTTCGGTGTTGTAACGATCGCGCGGAACGTAGATCAGACAGGAGTAGAAACGGTGATACGGATCACGACGCACGAGCAGTCGCACGGTGCGGCGCTCGTAAAGGTTGACGACGCCACGGGCAATGCGGATGAGATCATCCACGCCTGCTTGAAACAGCTCGTCGCGCGGATAGGTCTCCAGGACGTTCAGCACCGCCTTGCCATCGTGACTTTGCGGGTCGAGACCGAAATATTCGATGACGCGCTCGACCTTGCGGCGCAGCACGGGAATGTCGCGGGGACTGCGATGGTAGGCGGTAGAGGTCCACAGTCCGAGAAAACGGTGCTCGCCGCAAACTCTGCCGCGCGCATCGAAATCCTTGACTCCGACATAGTCGAGGTATTCGCCGCGGTGCACCGTCGCGGACGCATTCGCCTTGGTGAGAATCAGCAGCTCACGCTCGCGGGCCCGCGAGCGTACCTCGCCGCTGAGCACGATCGCCGCGGAACGCACGCTGTGGCGGCCGCCGTTGTGAAAGATCCCAAGTCCGCTGCGCGTATCGGGCAGCAGCCGGTCCTGCTTCGCGCCCCGTTGCAGGCGATAGTAACGGTAGCCGAGAAACACGAAGTGCCGCGCCTCCATCCACTCGAGCAGCAGCCGCGCCTCATTCACCTCAGCGGCGGCAAGCGGTGGCGGCAGGCTGTGCAGCGAGGCCGTCAGCGCTTTCACCTTTGCGCGCATCGGCAGCCAGTCATCGACCACGATGCGAACGTCGGCCAGCGTGGCTTCGATCGTGTGCTGCAGCTTCTCGAGCTGGGCCGGATCGGTCTGACGGTCGATCTCATACAGCTGCCAGGATTCGGCGTGGGCGCCATCGGCACCGCCGAGATCGACGAGCCGCCCGCGGCCGTCTCGCCGGACCTCGAGTACCGGATGCACGAGCAGATGCACGGCGATATCGGCGCGGCTGAACACGATCCCGACGGAATCCACCAGGAAGGGCATGTCGTCCGTGACCAGCATGACGAGCGTATGCGGAGATTCGAAGCCGTCGCGCTGCGGACTCGGATTGAACACCCGCACCAGCGAGCGGCCGGGCCGGCGGGGCTGAGTTGCAAACTCCAGGTGATCCATCGCCGCAGCCGCGAGCACGGCCGGGGGGCGTTCCGACAGATCTTCCTCACCGACCCCGCGGAAATAGGCTTGGATGAAGCGCTGCTGCACCTCCTGTGCAAACCCCGGGCGAGTCGGCTTGCTCCGGCGGCCGCGATTGCTGCGCGCGGCGAGCGCGATCCGCTCGATCAGCGCGAGGCGTGCGGCGGGGATGCTGTGTAGGAGACGGCTGTCCTCCGAAGAAAGCTGCGCGTGCATAATCTAGGGCCTGTATCGGAGTTCCGAAAAGCGATGGATCATACCGGCAGCGGGAAACGGGCCCGGATTATACACGAGGGGCCACGGCTGCCCGGTGCGGGCGGCCCGCCGGACCCAGCGCGATTGCGCGGCCGAGCAGCGTGCGCAGCAGTCGATCGAGTGTCAGCCGATCATGCGCAGCCAGGGGCTCGATGAGCTCCTGCTCATAGGTCAGGGCGAATGGCGCAACCTGTGCATAAAGCCGCCGGCCGGCGCTCGAGAGCCGCAGAGCGGAGGTGCGCCGGTCGTGGCTCGCGGTGCGCCGCTGCACCCGGTGCGATCGCAGCAGCGCCCCGACCGCCCGGCTCACGGCTACTTTGTCCATCGCCGTCCGGCGTGCCACCTCGGCGGCCGAAAGCTCCGGAGTCAGCGCCAGGATGCACAGCACCCGCCACTGTGGTGTCGACAGCCCGAAGCGCTGCTGGTAGGCCCCGGCGATAGCGGCGCTGATCGTGTTTGACAGAACCGACAGTCGGTAGGGCAGAAAGCCCTCCAGCTGCAGCGCGGTCCGGACCGAAGTGGGCATGAGATTTCCCCCGTGCGCGCCTCGCGCGTATAATGGTTACAATTGTAACTAATCGGGCGGCCGGGCGCTGCCTGCAAAGAGGAGTCGACGTGTCATGAGGCAAGCCCAGCCCGGCGCGGGCGAGACGCGCCAGCAGCAAGGCCAGCCGGGCGCGGGCTCGGCAAAGCCGCAGGATGCCGACAATCCCATGGGCACGGACGGCTTCGAATTCGTCGAGTACACCGCGCCGGACCCGCATCTGCTGCGCACGCTGTTCGAGCAGCTGGGATTCCCGGTCGTCGCGCGCCATCGCTCGAAGAATGTGACGCTGCATCGCCAGGGCGATGTGAACTTCATCATCAACGCCGAGCAGGAATCCTTCGCGCAGTCGTTCGCGCGCGAGCACGGTCCATCTGCCTGTGCGATGGCCTTTCGCGTCAGGGATGCCGCCTACGCGTACCGGCGGGCACTCGATCTGGGGGCAAAGCCCGGACCGCAAAGCGCCGGGCCGATGGAGCTCAACATTCCGTGCATCGAGGGGATCGGCGGCTCGCTCATCTATCTGGTCGATCTGTACGGCGAACGAACCATCTATGATGTGGACTTCCGGCCGCAATCACCGTCGCAGCCGACCGAGCCGGCCGCAATCGTCTCGATCGACCATCTGACGCACAACGTGATGCGCGGCAGGATGGATGTCTGGGCCGGCTTCTACACGAAGCTGTTCAATTTCCGCCAGATCCGCTACTTCGACATCGAGGGACGCCAGACCGGACTGCTGTCGCGTGCCATGACGAGCCCCTGCGGAAAGATCCGGATTCCGATCAACGAGTCGCAGGACGACAAGAGCCAGATCGAGGAATACCTGCGCGCGTATCACGGCGAGGGCATCCAGCACATCGCGCTCGGCACCGCCGACATCTGTCACACGGTGGATGTGCTGCGTCGCCACGGCGTCGCATTCCAGGCGGCGCCGGATACTTACTACGAAGCGGTGGATGTGCGAGTGCCCGGACACGGCGAGTCGCTGCAGGCACTGCAGGAACGCGCCATCCTGATCGACGGCAACCCGGCCAACGGCGAGGGCGTGCTGCTGCAAATCTTCACGCAGAATGTCATCGGGCCCATTTTCTTCGAGATCATCCAGCGCAAGGGCAACGACGGATTCGGCGAAGGCAATTTCCGGGCTCTGTTCGAATCGATCGAGCTCGATCAGATGCGCCGCGGAGTGCTGTAGAGAGCTTTGCGGATCGAGTACGACCCGGCACTGCCGATCACGGCGCATCGGCAGGAGATTCTCGAGGCCATCGCGCGCCATCGTGTGCTCATCGTGTGCGGCGCCACCGGATCGGGCAAGTCGACCCAGTTGCCCAAAATGTGTCTCGAGGCGGCACGCGGTACCGCGGGAATGATCGGCCATACTCAGCCACGGCGCATCGCGGCGCGCGCGCTGGCCAGCCGTCTCGCCCAAGAGCTGGCAGCGAGCGGGCCCCACCCAGCTGCGGATGAGGGGATTGTCGGCTTCCAGGTGCGGTTTACGGATCACACTGGACCGCAGACACGGGTGAAGTTCATGACCGATGGCATCCTGCTGCAGGAGCTCGAGTCCGACCGGTACCTGCACCGATACGACACCCTGATCATCGATGAAGCGCACGAGCGCAGCCTCAATATCGATCTGCTGCTCGGGGTGCTCCGGCGGCTTGCACCGTCGCGCCCCGACCTGCGCATCATCGTCACCTCGGCCACCATCGACCCCGAGCGGTTTTCCCGCTATTTCGCCGGGGCGCCGATCATCGAAGTCTCAGGTCGCAGCTACCCGGTCGAGATCCGCTATTACGCGCAGCAGGACGCTGCGACCGAGCTGTCATTGCCGGATGAGGTACTCCGCGCCGTACGCGAGCTCGATGCCACCGCCGCGGCGCGCGGGGACATCCTGGTCTTTCTTCCCGGCGAGAAATGGATTCGCGAGGTGGCCGAGGTCCTGCGCAAAGCGCAGCTGCAGCACACCGAGATTCTTCCGCTGTTCGCCCGGCTCGCCGCGCGAGAGCAGCAGCGGATCTTTGCCCCACACGCGCAGCGGCGGATCGTGCTCGCGACGAATGTCGCGGAGACTTCGCTCACCGTCCCCGGCATCCGCTTCGTCATCGACTCGGGGCTTGCGCGCATCAGCCGTTACAGCCCGCGCAGCAAGATACAGCGATTGCCGATCGAGCGGATTTCTCAGGCGAGCGCCGACCAGCGCAAGGGCCGCTGCGGGCGCGAGGCACAGGGCATCTGCATTCGCCTGTACTCCGAAGAGGAGCTCGCGCGCCAGGAGCCCTTCACAGCCCCCGAGGTACTGCGTACCAACCTGGCCAGCGTCATTCTGCGCATGGCGACGCTCGGCCTGGGCAGCCCCGAGGATTTCCCATTCCTGGATCCTCCGGATACGCGACTGGTGAACGATGGCGTGCGGCTGCTGCAGGAGCTGCAGGCGATGGATGAGCAGCGACGGGTGACGTCCCTGGGCGAGCAGATCGGCACTCTGCCGGTCGATCCGCGGCTCGGGCGCATGCTTCTCGCGGCGACGCGCCTGCATTGCGTGACGGAAATGTTGATCATCGCCTCGTTTCTCGAGGCGCAGGATCCGCGCGAGCGACCGACCGATTCCCAACAACAGGCGGGCGCAAAGCATGCGCTGTTCGCCGACGCCCGCTCCGATTTCGTTTCGGCGCTCAATCTGTGGCGCGCCTTTCACGAGCAGTCGGCTGCGCTGTCGGGCAACCAGTTGCGCAAATGGTGCCGGGAACACTTCCTTTCGTTCCTGCGCATGCGGGAATGGCAGGAGCTGCACGCACAGCTCGAGCGAGCGCTGCGGCAGCTGCCGGTACGAGCCAACCAACATGCCGCTCGCTATGCCGAGCTGCACCAGGGGTTGCTGACGGGTTTTCTCGGCTCGATCGGCCGCCTCGATGAAAAGCGCGAATACGCAGGACCGCGTGGCCTGCGTTTCATGATCGCGCCGGGCACGCCGCTCGCAGCCAGACCGCCGAAGTGGCTCGTGGCAGGGAGCCTCGTGGAGACGACGCGCCTGTACGCCCGCATGGTTGCTGCGGTCGACCCCGGCTGGATCGAAGCGGCCGGCGCGCATCTGCTCAAGTACCGTTACAGCGAGCCGCACTGGGAGAGTGCCCGCGGATTCGTCGCGGCGTTCGCGACGATTTCCCTGTTTGGGCTCACTCTCGTGGCGAAGCGACGCGTTGCCTACGGTTCGATCGCGCCGCTCGAGGCGCGCGAGTTGTTCATCCGCGAAGCTCTGCTTGCCGACAATGGCATCGTGCAGGGCGCATTCCTCGATGCAAATCGGCGCATGCGCGCCGAGGCCGAACGGCTCGAGGCGAAGATCCGGCGTCGCGACATTCTCGTCGACGAGCAGGCGCTGGTGAACTTCTACGCCGCCCGTATCCCGGAGCGTATCAGCTCCATCGCCGCCTTCGAGCACTGGCGGGCGAGGGCGCAGCGCTCCAATCCGCATCTGCTGCACATGGCTGCCGCGGATGTGATGCGACGTGACGCCCCCGACGCCGGGCCGGAATGTTTCCCGGACGAGCTGGCGGTCGGTGTCAATCGATTGCCGTTGCAATATCGGTTCGACCCTGCGGCGAGCGACGATGGTCTGACGCTGCGGGTGCCCCAGCCGCTGCTGGACACGCTCGATGCGGATCAGCTTGCATGGCTCGTGCCGGGAATGCAGCTCGAGAAGGTCATTGCCGTTTTGCGGGCATTGCCCAAGGCCGTCCGCAAACAGCTGGTGCCGGTGCCGGAGCACGCGCGCGCCGCCCTCGAGGAGGTTCGACAAGTGCCGTTGCCGGGCTTTCATGCATCGCTCGCGCAATGGATCGGTGGCCATTGCGACACTGCCCTGAGCGCAGCGGCTCTGGCCGCGTTGGCCCTGCCGCAACACTTGCGAATGAACATCCGCGTGGTGGATGAGGAGGAGCACATCGTCGCGGAGGGACGCGATCTGAGCGTCATCCGCCGCAAATTCGTTGGCATCGCAGCTCCCCGGCTGACCCCCGCGTTGCATCGCGCCTGGGATTTCGGCGATCTGCCGCCATCGCGTGCGGTGCAGCGCAATCATCTGCAGTGGGTCGTGTATCCGGCCATCGAAGATCGTGGCACGGGCGTCGCTCTGGTCGAGGCACGCACGCCGGCCGCAGCGGAGCTGCTCTCGCGCGCAGCCGTGGCGCGGCTCGCCATGCTGCAGCTGCCACAGCAGGTGAAATATGTTGGCAAGCGCATCGCGGACGATCGGCAGCTGGTGCTGCTCAGCGGCGGACTCCCCATCGAGGGCAGCGTCGCGGAGGCCCTGACGCGCAGGGCGTTTCGGGAGTGTTTCGTAGGCGCGGACGCGGGGTTGCCGCAGGATCGACCGAGCTTCACGAGTTTGCTCGACAGCCGGCGCGGTGAGCTGGGCGCCGTGGCGGATCGACTCGCGACACTCGCGACGGCTATCTTGCAGCAGTGGCGCACGGTGCGTGCCGCGCTTGCGGCGCTGCGCGCTGGCGTTGCGGGTGCGGCGGTGGCAGCGGCGCTTGCGGACATCGAGCAGCAGCTGCGCACGCTCCTGCCGCCCGACTTCCTCGAATCGACGCCACGACCGTGGCTCGAGCATATCCCGCGCTATCTGACGGCGATTGCCCGGCGGCTGGCGCGGCTGCCCGCGAACCAGTCGCGCGATGCGCAGCTCGCCGCCCGCGCCAAGGCGTTTTCGGACTGGCTGCAGAGCGTGCCCAGGCAGCCCAGCGGCAGTGCTGCGGCAATCGAGCTCGCGCGGCTGCGCTGGATGCTCGAAGAGCTTCGGGTCTCGCTGTTCGCGCAGGAGCTGAAGACGGCGCTGCCGGTCTCGCCGCAGCGCCTGAACGAGCAGCTCGAGGTGGCGCGGGCGGCGCTGGCGCGCTGATCAGGAGCGGTGCGCTCGGGAGAGATACTCGGCGCTGCCCATCTCGATGAGACGGCTCGCTGTGCGCTGAAACGCCAGCGCCAGGCGTTCACCCTGGTAGAGCTGTGCGGGAGGCGCTGACGCACGAACGATCAGGCTCACGTTGCGGTCGTAGAGCTCGTCCACCAATGCAATGAAGCGTCGCGCCTCATCGTCATGGAACGCATCCAACACCGGCACGTCCGCGACGATGACCGAGCGGAACTCGCGAGCGATCTCGATGTAGTCATCCTGGCTGCGCGGACTCGAGCACAACGCCAGGAAGTCGAACCAGACGATCCCACCGCCCGAGCGCACGATCCGGATCGGGCGTCCCTCGATTTCGATGGTGCCGGCCTCCGTGACACACCCGTCCCCGTCCGCCAGCTCCCGGAAGAGTGCCTCCAGGCGAGCCTGGCTGTCGGGGGCCGCCGCAAGCAGATAGGTACCCGCCTGCTTCAGCCGACGCAACCGGTAGTCGACTCCCCTCCCGACCTCCACGACATCCAAGTGCTGCTCGATCGAGGCAATGGCTGGCAGAAAACGCTGTCGCTGCAGGCCATCCGCATACAGCCCGGCCGGGGCCTGGTTCGATGTGGCGACGAGGGTCACGCCGCGGCGGAAAAGCCCGCCAAGCAGCCCCCCGAGGATCATGGCATCAGCGATGTCGGACACGAAGAGCTCATCGAAACACAACACCCGCGTGTGGTTGGCGATGTGCTCGGCAACGTGCTCCAGCGGCGCCGCATGGCGGGGGAGTGCCTTGAGCTGCGCGTGCACATCGTGCATGAAGCGATGGAAGTGGGTGCGCTGTCGCGGGGCAATGGACAGACTCTGATAGAAAAGATCCATCAGCCAGGTCTTGCCGCGACCGACGTTGCCCCAGAGGTACACTCCGCGCACTGCTATGGATGTGTTGCGCTTCCCAATTGCGCCGAACCAGCGAGCCATGGGTGATGCGTGTTGGTGAGGTGCAGTGAGCAGGCGGCTGCGCAACGCATCGAGGGCCTCGATTGCCGCCTCCTGCGCGGGGTCGTCCGTGAAGCCGCGCTGCGCGACCTGTTGCGCGTAGCGGGCGCGCAGATCCATGCGGCTCAGCTCTGCAGCTCCGGGAGCTGGCGAAAATGCTCGAGCGCCTGCGGATTGGCGAGCGCGTCGGTATTCTTCACCGGCAGCCCGTGCACGACGTTACGCACGGCGAGCTCAGTCGGCTTGCCCGACAGGGTGCGTGGAATGTCGACCACAGCGATGATGCGGGCGGGGACGTGCCGCGGTGTCGTATGCGCGCGAATCGTATCGCGGATCCGCTTCCGCAATGTCTCATCGAGTACGACACCCGGTTGCAGGCGCACGAACAGCACGACCCGCACGTCGCCCTCCCAGTCCTGGCCGATCGCAAGCGATTCGAGGATTTCGCTCAGGCTCTCGACCGCCGAGTAGATCTCCGCGGTGCCGATGCGTACACCGCCCGGATTCAGGACCGCATCGGAACGGCCATAGATGACGATGCCATCGTGCGCGGTCAGCTCCGCGTAGTCGCCGTGATGCCAAACTCCGGGGAACCGCTCGAAGTAGGCGGCATGATAGCGACGGCCGTCCGGATCATTCCAGAAGCCGACCGGCATGGAAGGAAACGGCTGCGTGCAGACGAGCTCACCGCGCTGCTCGCGCACGGCGCGCCCGGCATCATCGAAGATCTCCACGCGCATCCCTAAGCCGCGACACTGGATCTCGCCGCGGTGCACGGGGCGGATCGGGCAGCCCAGCGCGAAACACGACACGATGTCCGTCCCACCGGAGATCGATGCCAGCAGCAGATCGGCCTTGATGGCGCCATAGACGAAATCGAAGCCATCGGGCAGCAGCGGCGAGCCGGTGGAGAGCACGGCGCGCAGCGCGGTGAGATCAAGCAGTGCGCCGGGAATGAACCCGCTCTTTTGCAGGGCGGAGAGGTACTTCGCGCTCGTGCCGAAGAGCGTGATGCGCTCCTCCTGGGCCATTCTCCAGAGCACGCCGGGGTCCGGATGGAACGGATTGCCGTCGAACAGGATCAATGTCGCGCCGCTCGCCAGCCCGCTGACGAGCCAGTTCCACATCATCCAGCCGCACGTGGTGAAGTAGAAGAGGCGGTCGCCGCGTTTCAGGTCCGTGTGCAGCACCTGCTCCTTGAGGTGTTGCAGGAGCGTTCCGCCGGCGCCGTGCACGATGCACTTCGGCACGCCGGTCGTGCCGGAGGAATACAGGATGTAGAGCGGATGGTTGAACGCGAGGCGCGCAAACTGCAGCGCGGCGCCGCCCCGGCCGAAACGATCGAAGTGGACGGCGACGGCGCCGAGTCGCTGCAACGATGGGCGGGAACTCACATAGGGAACGACGACTAGCCGCTGAACGCCCGGCAGCTGTGCCAGCACCGCGGCGATCGGTTCGAGGCAGTCGATGCTCTTGCCGGCATAGAAATAGCCGTCTGCCACGAACAGCACCTTCGGGGCGATCTGTCCGAAGCGATCCAACACCCCGTGAACGCCGAAGTCGGGCGAGCACGATGACCAGATCGCCCCGAGGCTTGCCGCAGCGAGCATCGCTATGGCGGTCTCCGGCAGATTGGGCAGAAAGCCTGCCACACGATCCCCCGCCGTGACGCCGGCGGCTTTGAGTCCGTCGGCGATGCGCCCCACTTCCTCGTGCAACTGGCGGAATGAGAGCGCGCGCCGCACGCCGCGCTCGTTGCGGAACACCAGCGCGGGTTGATCGTCACGAAAGCGCAGCAGGTTTTCGGCGAAGTTCAGGCGCGCATGTGGAAAGAATTGCGCTCCCGGCATCCGTTGCGGATCGACGAGCGCAGGGCCGGTTCCCCAGTCCGCCTGCACGCCGGTGAATCGCGCCAGCTCTTCCCAGAATTCCCCGGGCCGGGCGACGGACCACGCGTACAGGTCCGCGTAGCAATGCAGGCTCAAGCCCTTGCGCGCGCCGACACAGCGCATGAACCGCGTGAGGTTGGCGTCGGCGATGCGGGATGCCGACGGCTTCCAGATCTCGGACATCGATTCGACCTTGCTCACTCGTACCGCCTTGTCGCCATGCGCGCACCTGGCGCAAGTGACCTCGCGCCCTACAGGGACTGGTAGTTGGGGCCCGAGCCTCCTTCCGGAGTCGTCCAGTTGATGATGCCGTAGGGATCCTTGATGTCGCACGCCTTACAGTGCACGCAGTTCGCCGCGTTGATCTGCAGCCGCTTCGCGCCGTTGCCATCGTCCACCATCTCATAGACGTTGGCCGGGCAGAACCGCTCGCAGGGGTTGCCGAACTCTTTCGTGCATCGGTCCGTGCAGATGGCCGGATCGAGGATCTTCAGGTGCACCGGCTGATTCTCATCGTGCGTGGTCGATGCGAAGAAAACCGAAGCGAGGCGGTCGCGGGGTGGCAGCGTCCGGGGGACCCAGTGTCGATCGGGTGACTCATAAGCCTCGAGCGGCCGCATCCGCGAGTGGTCCGGCGTGCGACTGCGCAGGGTCCACGGCGTGCGCCCGCCAGTGACGACCTCCAGCGCCGAGTTGGCCATGCCGATCCACAGGCCGCGCTTGAAGGCGGGCTTGAAGTTGCGCACCGCCTTGAGCTCCCGGCCGCCATCAGAGGCGCGCCAGCGCGCATCGAAGCCTTCCGGGGATCCCGTCTCGAACAGATGTTCGGCACAGAGCATGCCCGAGCGGATCGCCTGGTGAATGCCCTTGATCCTGGGCAGGTTGAGACCGCTGCCGGAATCCCCAATCAGCATCGCTCCGGGCATCTCGAGGCGCGGGATCGACTGCCAGCCTCCGGAGGCGATAGTGCGCGCACCGGAGGCGAGAATCTCCCCTCCCTCGAGCAGCGGCCGGACATGCGGGTGGTGCTTGAACTGCTGGAAGGCCTCGAAGGGTGAGAGACGTGGATCCTCGTAGTCCAGGCCCACGACGAATCCGACGTACACCCGGTCGTTGTCGAGGTGATAGATGAAACTTCCACCGTAGGTGCGATGGTCGAGTGGCCAGCCAAGGGTGTGCTGGATGAGGCCCGTCTCGATACGCCCCGGTGGCAGTTGCCAGAGCTCTTTCATTCCGAGTCCATACGTTTGCGGACAGGAGCGGGCATCCAGGGCATAACGCCTGATCAGCTCCTTGGCGAGACTTCCGCGGGCACCTTCGGCGATCACGGTCGTGCGCGCGCGAATCTCGGCTCCCGGGGCATAATTGGGCCCGGGCTCGCCGTTTTTTTCGATGCCCATGTCCCCCAGGCACACGCCGGCCACCGACTGGTCCTCGTTGAACAGCGCTTCGGCCCCTGCGAAACCGGGGAAGACATCCACACCCAAGGCTTCGGCCTGCTGCGCCAGCCAGGCAGTGAGCAGTCCAAGGGAGATGATGAAATTGCCGTGGTTGTGCAGCTGCGGGGGCAGCGGCAGGGAAATGCTGCCCGTGCGCCGCAGGAGCCGGAATTCATCCCGCCCGGCAGGAATGCAGATCCCAGGGGGCGATTGTCGCCACTGTGGCAGCAGCGCATCGAGTGGCCTGGGATCCATCACCGCGCCGGAAAGCGCATGCGCTCCGACGGTGGATGCCTTCTCGAGCAGGCAGATGTTGAGTTGCGGTTTGAGCTGCTTCAGGCGGATGGCGCAAGACAACCCGGCAGGCCCTGCGCCCACGATCGCGATGTCATACTCCATGACATCCCGTTCCACGGCGGTCGTATTCACGGCGTGCTCGCTCACTGACTCACTTTGGTTGCATGCGGATCGCGCCATCGAGGCGGATCGTCTCCCCGTTGAGCATGGGGATCTCGAAGATCGCGGCCACCAGCTGGGCGAACTCCTCGGGCCGCCCGAGGCGGCTCGGAAACGGAATCTGGCTCGCAAGCGAATCCTGCACTTCCTTCGACATCGCATCGATCATGGGGGTGTGAAAGATGCCGGGCGCGATCGAGACGCAGCGGATGCCGAATCGCGCGAGCTCGCGGGCGATCGGCAGCGTCATCCCCGTCAGCCCCGCCTTGGTTGCCGAATAGGCCGCCTGCCCGATCTGGCCCTCGAAGGCGGCCACCGAGGCCGTATGGATCAACAGACCACGCTCCCCGTCCGCATTCGGGGTGTTGTGCTGCATGATCGCCGCGGCGGCCTTGTCACAGAGAAAGGCGCCGATCAGGTTGATGTGCACGACCTTGGCGAAGAAATCACCGGCCATCGGGCCATTCTTGCCGAGCACGCGCCCGGCACCGACGACGCCTGCGCAGTTCACGAGGAGATTCAGTCCGCCCATGCGCGAGTTCGCCTCGGCGATCGTCGCATCGACCTCCGCTTCGGAGGTCACATCGCACCGCAGGAAGCTGGCCCGCTCGCCCAGCCGCGCGGCGGTGGCCTGTCCGGGGCCCTCCTGCACATCGAGGATCACGGCCCGACCGCCCTGCGCGATGAGGTGGCCGGCGACCGCCGCACCGAGGCCGGAGGCGCCACCGGTGATCACGGCGTTGGCATCTTGTATTTTCATGCAGCTCCCGTACAGGACCGGCCCGGTCGAGGGGTGCGCAAGTAGATCATACCGGGCGCATGGTAGCGAACGGGCAGGTCTGCGGAGCCGTCCGAAAGCGACCCCCTCTTACCGCCTAAGAAGATATGACCTCGATTGCCATGGCGACGGCCTCACCACCGCCGATGCACAGAGCGGCGATTCCGCGCTTACTCCCGCGGCGGCGCAGCGCATGGATCAGCGTCGTCAGAATGCGTGCACCCGTCGCTCCGATCGGATGCCCGAGCGCACACGCACCGCCGTTTACGTTGACTCGCGCGTGATCGATGTCCACATCGTGCATGGCTGCCATGGTAACGGCCGCGAACGCCTCGTTGATCTCGTACAGATCGGCATCATGCGGGCGCCACCCGAGTCGCTCGAGGGTTTTCCGGATCGCACCCACCGGTGCGGTCGTGAACCACTCCGGCTCATGGGCGTGACTCGAGTAAGCCAGAATCCGCGCCAGTGGGGCAAGGCCACGCGCCCTGGCCGTGGCGCTGCTCATGAGAACCAACGCCGCGGCGCCATCCGAGATCGAGGAGGAGCTGGCGGCCGTCACTGTTCCGTCCTTGCCGAAGGCGGGCTTGAGCGCTGCGATGCGGCTCACGTCGCAGGTGCCGGGCGTCTCATCGCGGGCGACCACGATTTCGCCCTTGCGTGTCTTCACGGGCACCGGTGTCACCTCGGTTGCGAATTCGCCGCCTTCGAGCGCACGCGTCGCGCGCTTCACGGACTCGGCAGCGAACGCGTCCTGCGCAGCTCGCGTGAAGCCATAACGGCTCGCCGTCGCATCGGCGAAGCAGCCCATCGCCTTGCCATCGAACGGGCTCTGCAGGCCATCGTAGAACATGTGATCGAAGATCTCGCCGTGCCCCATCCGGTAGCCGCCCCGGGCCTTGAGCAGCAGATACGGTGCGTTACTCATCGATTCGAAGCCACCCGCCAGCACGATGGCGGCATCGCCGGTGCGCACCTGGTCGGCCGCCATCATCACAGCCTTCAGCCCCGAGCCGCACATCTTGTTGATGGTGGTTGCCGGCACACCCACCGGCACGCCGGCGCCCATGGCGGCCTGGCGCGCGGGCGCCTGTCCAAGACCTGCTGCCAGCACACAGCCCATGATCACTTCCTGCACATCGCCGGGCTGGATACCCGCCGAGGCGATCGCCGCGGCCGCGGCCGCGCTGCCCAGCTGCGGGGCGCTCACCGGCGCGAGTGCGCCCTGAAAAGCCCCGATGGGGGTGCGCCGGGCGGAAACGATGACGACTTCGTGATCTGGCATGTTGACTCCGTCAACGGTGAGCTCAGCGCGCCAGCGGGGCGGGGGCGCCGCGCGCTCTGGAGGGGCGGCGCGGGCTCACCCGCGGCCGCAACCCGTTATCGAATATGGTGATGAACGCATCGGCGATCTGCGCCGCGCTCAATGAGCGGTCCTCGCGGTACCAGTGCGCGATCCAGTTGAGCGAGCCCGCCAGCGCGAAGGCCGTCATCTTCGGATCGCATTGCTGGATCGAGCCATCCTGCACGCCCTCGCGGATCAAACGGCGGATCCCCTGATCGATCTCCGACTTGATGGCCTTGATGTGGTTGCTCATCGCGGTGGACAGGTCCTGCTCCTCCACGCGCACCATGCACCAACCGAAATCCGAGGCGACGGCGGTCGCATAGCCGCCCAGCACGGCATTCAACCGCTCTCGCGCCGGCACGTCGAGATTCCTCGCCTGCTGAAAGGCTGCCCGGATCAATTCCACACCGGCCACGAAGCATTCGAACAGCAGCTGCTCCTTGTTGCTTACATAGTAGTAGACCGTCGGTTTGGTCACGTCGAGTGCGGCGGCGATATCATCGAGCGAGGTGTTGTGGTAGCCCTTGTGGTTGAAGGCGCGCGCCGCGGCCCTGATCACCGCCTCGCGCTTGACCTGGCGGTCGCGCTGGCGCTCCCGTCTGGCGCGCCAGGGCGAGCCGTCCGGCGCGTCGGCGCGCACGGCGAGCTTGCCGCGGGCCACCCCGGCAAGACGCGCGGCGCTCTTGCTGCTGCTGCTGCGCGCGGTCGCCGCAGGACGTATGCGTCGGCTGTTGATCGATCTGGCCATTGGCTTTGCGGGTGGGGAGGGTGCTTGAAGGACAGGCTATTATAGGATCATACTCACCAGTAGTCATCCTACCAGCGCGTAAACCCCCGGCCGGGAAACGCCCAGCGAGCATCCATGAACGGCAGCACTCCAGGCGGCGCGGCACTCGAGCAAAGCGTGCGCGCCCCGGCCCGAGCGCCCCTGCGATTCGTCTCCGCGGCCTCACTCTTCGATGGCCACGATGCCGCGATCAACATGATACGGCGCCTGCTGCAGGCCCACGGTGCCGAGGTGGTACACCTGGGACACAACCGCAGCGTCGCAGATATCGTGCGCGCTGCGGTCCAGGAGGATGCGGATGCGATCGCGGTGAGCTCCTATCAGGGAGGTCACAACGAGTATTTCGCGTACATGGTGGACATGCTGCGCGAGCAGGGCAGTGAGCACATCCGCGTCGTGGTGGGCGGTGGCGGCACGATCGCACCACAGGAGATCGAGGCGCTCGAGCGGCATGGGATCGAGAAGATCTACACGCCCGAAGACGGCCGTCGTCTCGGCCTTACAGGCATGATCGATGACGTGTACGCAAGGGTCGCCGCAGCGGCAAAGCCCGCGTACGAATTCGGCCCGCTGAACGCGCGCGACCACCGACACATCGCGCGCACCATTTCCGTGCTGGAAGGGGAGCAGTCGCAGGCCCAGGCCGAGCAGGTTCGTCGGGCGCTGGCGCGTTCGCGCCACGAGGCGCCGGTGCTCGGCATCACCGGGACCGGCGGCGCCGGCAAGTCGAGCCTCATCGACGAGCTGCTCGCCCGCTTCACGCACCAGTTCCCGGATCGGCAGATCGCGATGGTGGCCATCGACCCGACGCGGCGGCGCAGCGGCGGCGCGCTGTTGGGCGATCGAATCCGTATGAACAGCCTGGCGTGTGATTCGATCTTCATGCGCTCGCTCGCCACGCGACGGCAGCATCTGGCGACCGCCGCGGTGCTCAAGGACGTGATTGCGCTGTACAAGGCCGCAGGTTTCGATCTGGTGCTGGTGGAGACGGCGGGCATCGGTCAGTCCGACACCGAGATCGTGGATCTCGTCGACCTGTCGCTGTATGTCATGACGAGCGAGTACGGAGCGGCAAGCCAGCTCGAGAAGATCGACATGCTGGATTTCGCCGATCTCATCGTCCTCAACAAGAGCGAAAAACGTGGCGCACAGGACAGCCTGCGCGACGTGCGCAAGCAGTGGCGCCGCAACCATCCGGGTGGGGTGGGCCTGCCCGATGCAGGCATTCCGGTGTACCCCACGATCGCCAGCCGCTTCAACGATCCGGGCGTGAACCGGCTGTTCCAAAGACTCTGCCAGCTGCTCGATGACAAACACATTGGCGGCGGCATGTGGCGGGTCGATGATCCGGGTCCCACCACGATCGACCGGCACGAGCCCCTCATTCCGGCGGCACGCATCCGCTATCTGGCGGAGATCGCCCAACAGGGACGCGGTCTTCGCGAGCAGGTGCAACAGCAGGCGCAGGCGGCGCGGCGCGCGGCCTCGTTGTACGAATCGCTCAGCACTCTGAGCGATGCACAACTGCCAGCCCCGCTGGATCCGTATCCGGATACCGTACTGGCGCCAGACGCGGACGCCACGAGCAGCGCATTGCGCCGGGCCTACAATGAAGCCCTGAGGCAGATCGGTGCGGAGGGCATCGCGGAGCTCAAGGCGTGGCCGGCGCGGGTGCGCGCGGCCACGGACCCCACTTATTCTTACCAGGTGCGCGATCGCACCGTCGTCGGTGAAAACTACACGCAGAGCCTCGCGCGCCAGCGGCTGCCGAAGCTCGCCGTGCCCGGTTTCCGCGACTGGGGCGAGATCCTGCACTTTCTCGGCACGGAGAACCTGCCCGGAGCCTACCCTTACACGGGCGGCGTCTACCCCTATCGGCGCGAGGAGGAGGATCCGACCCGGATGTTTGCCGGGGAGGGCCCCCCCGAGCGCACCAACCGCCGCTTCCACTATCTCGCCGAGGGACATGCGGCGGCGCGGCTTTCCACGGCTTTCGATTCCACGACGCTTTACGGCGAAGATCCGGACACACGGCCGGACATCTATGGACGCACGGGCAACTCCGGCGTCTCCGTCGCAACGCTCGATGACATGAAGAAGCTGTATTCGGGCTTCGATCTGTGCCGTCCCACCACCTCCGTATCCATGACGATCAACGGGCCGGCGCCGATGATCCTGGCAATGTTCATGAACACGGCGATCGACCAGCGTGTGGAACGGCACCTGCGCAGCACGGCAGGCTGGAGCGAGGCGCAGGCAAGGATTGCGCAGCTCACCGCCGAGCACGCCGCGCGCGGCATCGCCCCGCGCTACAAAGGTGATCTACCCAAAGGGCATGACGGCTCGGGGCTTGCGCTGCTCGGGGTCACGGGCGATCAGCTCGTGCCACGCGAGCTGTACGAGCGGCTCAAGGCGGAGGCGCTGCAGGCGGTGCGCGGCACCGTGCAGGCGGACATCCTCAAGGAGGACCAGGCGCAGAACACCTGCATCTTCTCGACGGAGTTCGCGCTGCGGATGATGGGCGACGTGCAGCAATACTTCATCGAGCAGCAGGTGCGCAACTTCTACTCGGTCTCCGTATCCGGCTATCACATCGCCGAAGCGGGGGCCAATCCGGTCTCGCAGCTTGCCTTCACGCTGGCCAACGGCTTCACCATCGTCGAGTACTACCTCGCCCGCGGGATGCGGATCGACGACTTCGCGCCCAATCTGTCGTTCTTCTTCTCCAACGGCATGGATCCCGAGTATGCAGTGATCGGACGGGTGGCGCGGCGGATCTGGGCGCGGGCGCTGCGCCACCGGTACGGTGCCGGGGCGCGCAGCCAGATGTTGAAATATCACGTGCAGACCTCCGGCCGCAGTCTGCACGCGCGCGAGATCGCCTTCAACGACATCCGCACGACGCTGCAGGCGCTGTATGCACTGTTCGACAACTGCAACAGCCTGCATACCAACGCCTACGACGAGGCACTCACGACGCCGACGGAAGAGAGCGTGCGGCGCGCAGTCGCGATTCAGCTCATCATCAACCGCGAGCTCGGTTTGAACAAATGTCAGAACCCCTGGCAGGGCTCCTTCGCGATCGAGTATCTGACGGATCTCGTGGAGGAAGCGGTGTATGCCGAGTTCGACGCGTTGTCCGAGCGCGGCGGAGTACTGGGTGCGATGGAGACCATGTATCAGCGCGGCAAGATCCAGGAGGAGTCGCTGTATTACGAAACACGCAAGCACGACGGCAGCCTGCCCATCATCGGCGTCAATTCTTATCTGGCAAAGACCGAGCGGCAGGAGCTGCACGCGGTGGCCGAGCTGATCCGCTCGACGGAGGCGGAAAAGCAGGATCAGGTCGCCGGCGTGCGCGCCTTCCAGAGGCGCAACGCCGCGGCCGCGCCTGCGGCACTGCAGCGGCTGCGGTCGGTAGCGGCAAACGGCGGGAACGTGTTCGGCGAGCTCATGGAGACCGTCAAGAGCTGCTCGCTCGGGCAGATTTCCCATGCGCTGTACGAGATCGGCGGTCAGTACCGACGGAACATGTAGGCAGGCGTAACAGGTTCCTCCTGCGCAGTGGCAGCCAGGTCGGGCTCTCCGAGGCTGTGCAGGATTGCCGCGCGCGCGGCATCGCGCAGCTCCGCTGCGGCAGCCGTTGATACGGCCGACGCCGTCAGCGCCGGAAGGATCTCGACGACGATGCGGCCGGGACGCGGCAGTCCTCCCGAGGGTGGCAGCGCGAGTCGCGTCCCGTATACCACTGCCGGAACGACCGGGCATCCGGCCCGCGCCGCGGTGAGGAACGCGCCCGAGTGAAATCTCAGCAGCCCTGGCGTGCGCGTGAAGGTGCCTTCCGGGAAGAACACGAGCGATCGTCCGCTGACGGCCGTGCGCAGCACGCGACGTGCATCCGCTGCGCTGCGGTTTCGGTTGAAGCGCTCGACGAACTCCGAGCCCAGCCCTCGCAACAGCAGCCCGGCGAGCGGCACGCGTGTCATTTCCCGCTTGATCACGAACCCGAAGCGCGGCGGCAGGGCAGCCGTGAACACGATGCCGTCGAGGTAGCTTGCGTGGTTTGCCACGAGTACACACTGACCCGGCGGCAGGTTTTGCACCGCTCTCACGACGAGGGGCATGCCGGCCAGTCGCAGGAAGATGCGTGCACTGGCGCGCGCGGCCGCCCGTCGCCGCTGCACTCCAGGCAGCAGCAGCGTTGCCACGAGAGCCGCCATGGCAAGCACGCAGAACAGCACGGTCGCGTACAGGCCGTACACGATCCGCAATGCGGCAGACAGGCATCTGCGCGAGCGGCTCACTGCATCTTCAGAGGCTGTAGGTGCCATGTTGCATGTATCGCGAACCCGGCCCGGGGCAGGATGTGATCTGGTTCTCTTTATGTTAATGCTTCCGGGCAGATGTGATGACAATCACGCAGGCGCAAGCGGGGCCTCACCATACTGCAAACAGACGTTTTGCGATGTCGCACTTACCTCGAGGTCTGACGTCCAGGCACGCCGGGTGGCGGGCCCAGGCCTCAAGCGAGACCCCATCTTGCCGAAGCAGGCTACCGCAATCCCCATGAGCACCCATGCCGACCCGGCCGATCCCGCCGTGTCCCGGTTCCTCGATGCCGTGTGGATGGAGCGGGGACTTTCGCCCAACACCCTCGCGGCCTATCGCGCCGACCTTACGGCGCTGTCGCGCTGGCTTGCCGAGCGCGACATTCCGATGATGCGCACCTCGCGGGCCGACCTGCAGAATTTCATCGCCTGGCGCGTGCAGGCCGGGGCCCGGCCCCGCTCGACCGCGCGCCAGCTTTCCAGTTTTCGGCGCTTCTTCCGTTACCTCGTGCGCGAAGGTGTGATCCGTGAGGATCCCACCAGTCAGATCGCGATGCCGAAGATCGGCCGCTCGCTGCCGAAGTCGCTGACCGAGGAGGAAGTGGAGGCGCTGCTCTCCGCGCCGCTGATCAGCGATCCGCTCGGCAATCGCGACCGGGCGATGCTCGAGGTGTTGTACGCCACCGGCTTGCGCGTATCCGAGCTCGTCAACCTGCGACATGGGCAGGTCAACATCAACCAGGGCGTGATCCGCATTCTGGGCAAGGGCAACCGTGAACGGTTGATTCCCCTCGGTGAGGAAGCGGTACGCTGGCTGACGGAATTCGCAAGCGGCGCCCGCGGAGAGATTCTGCTCGAGCGGCAGACGGATTATCTGTTTCCGACCCGGCGCGGCGATCGCATGACGCGGCAGGCGTTCTGGCACATCATCAAGCGCTACGCGCGCAAGTCCGGAATCTCGAAAGAGCTGTCCCCGCACACGCTGCGCCACGCATTCGCGACCCACCTGCTCAACCACGGTGCGGATCTGCGCGTCGTGCAGATGCTTCTCGGCCACAGCGATCTGTCCACCACGCAAATCTACACGCATGTGGCTCGCGAGCGTCTGAAAGAAATGCACGCGCAGCATCATCCCCGCGGCTGAAGACAGCTGCCGCATGTGCGGTACGGTTGCCCTGGCTCGCTGCCGGCTCTGCTAGACTCAACAGCATGTCAGGCGCAGTTCGTCTTGCCGGATGCATTCTCGCAGCGTGCGCCTGCTGTACGGGCACCCAGGCGCAACCATCACCGGTGACTCAGCAATCGGCACGTCGGCCGGCCCCGGCAGCCGGCGATGAGCGGGCGCAGATTGCCAAGCGTATCCCCGGCGTGCGTCCGGAGGATCTGCGCCCCTCACCCATTCCCGGCCTGTACGAGCTGATTCGTGGCGCGGAAGTGGCGTACGTCTCCGTCGATGGCCGGTATGCGATCGACGGCGATCTGGTGGATCTGACATCCGACAGCAATCTGACGGAACAGCGCCGGCGCGAGGTGCGCGCGAAACTCATCGGTGCGATCCCGGAATCGGAGATGGTCGTGTTCGGTCCGCCGGATCCGAAGTACACCGTCACGGTCTTCACGGATGTCGATTGCGCATATTGCCGCGCGTTGCACAGTCAGATCGCCGAGTACAACCGCCTCGGGATCAGCGTGCGCTATCTCTTCTATCCGCGCACGGGGCCCCACACGGAGTCCTGGACGAAGGCCGAGGAGGTCTGGTGCTCGAAGGATCGGAAAGCTGCGCTCACGCGGGCGAAGCGCGGCATCACGCTAAGCGCAAAGCCCTGTCCCAACAACCCGGTTGCTCGTGACTATGCGCTCGGACGGGACTTTGATCTGCAGGGGACGCCGGCCATCGTGCTCGCCAGCGGCGAGCTGCTGGGCGGCTATCTGCCGCCGGCCCAGCTGGCACAGCGACTCCAGGAAGCGCAAGGCCGCTGAGTGCTCGAGTTGCCGAGTACCCGAGTGGGCAAGTTGGTGAGCGATCCAGCGGTTGAGCGTTAGCGCGTCAGCAGCTTGAGCTTATCCGCCTTGCCTTCCCATTCCTTGGCATCCGCCGGCGGTTCCTTCTTCTCGGTGATCACCGGCCACTGCTTGGCCAGCTCCGCATTGAGCTGCTTGAAGTGCTCCTGACCTGCCGGCAGCTCCTCCTCCGAGAAAATCGCCTCGATCGGACATTCCGGCTCGCACAGCGTGCAGTCGATGCACTCATCGGGATCGATGGTGAGGAAATTTGGGCCTTCGTGGAAGCAATCGACCGGGCAGACCTCCACACAATCCATGTATTTGCACTTGATGCAGTTTTCAGTGACGACGAAAGTCATTCAGCAACCTCGATGTCATTATCCTGGCGCGTTCCTTCGGCCGATTTTCGCCGGTTTGCCGATCTTGCGCAAACGGCGGGGGCAGCTGGGCACCACCGCCCCGATGATATCAGCTGCGCGGCAGGCGACGGTCGAACTCGGTGAAGTAGTGCGCGTCGCGTCCCGCCGTGCGGTCTTCCAGATAGCGGTGGAGGGTGTAATCGGTACTCGGAAAGGCGATGTCGGCCCAGGGGATGTCCTCGGGTGTCACCAGCGTCACCTCGAGGCTCTCGGGGCCGGCCCCGAACGTGGGCTCGGGCAGCCGCGCACGGAAAAACACGTGCACCTGTTGCGCATGCAGGACGTGTACGAGGGAGAGGAGCGAGCCGATTTCGACGCGAGCCCGTGCTTCCTCGTAGCATTCGCGTGCCGCCGCCTGTTGCAGCGTCTCGCCGTTCTCCATGAAGCCCGCCGGTACGGTCCAAAAGCCACGGCGCGGCTCGATGGCGCGGCGACACAGCAGAATGCGGCCGTCGTGCTCGGGAACGCAACCCACGACGAGGCGGGGATTCTGGTAGTGGATGGTCCCGCACGCATCGCAGACATGGCGGGCAAGATGATCGCCGGGGGGGATCCGGAATTCGACCCGCGCCCCGCATTGATTGCAGAAATTCATGGCTTCGGTGCGAGCATATCATGGACGAGACGATGGTCCGGCGCGGCCAACGGTGCCTGCGGATGTTGCGTCATTGCTAAAATGCGACAGCGGCAGGCCACGGCGCCTGCTCGGGTTTTGCGGCTCACGAGGATCCCCATGGGAAATCAGCTTCGGCAGCTCGGCTTGCATCTGGCTGTGTCTTTCGGGCTGGCGGCGATGACTGGCGCCGCCCAGGCGCAGTCCCCGGGGCACACCCTCATGCGTTATCCGACCTTGTCCGGTGACACCATCGTGTTCGTCGCGCACGAGAATCTATGGTCCGTGCCCCGGGGGGGCGGCGTCGCATCACGGCTGACTGCAGACGAGGGTCAGGACCTGATGCCCCGGTTCTCCCCCGATGGGCGCTGGCTGGCCTTCACGGGCGAATACCAGGGCAACCGCGATGTCTACGTCATGCCGGCAGGCGGTGGCACCGCCAGGCGTCTGACGTTCGTCTCGGATGCGGTGCCCGATGCGCCGCTGCGCTGGGGACCCAACAACATGGTCCTCACCTGGACTGCCGATTCACGCAACGTGGTGTTCCTGTCGCGGCGCGAGTCGTGGAACACCTGGTTTGGCAAGCCTTACAGCGTGCCTCTCGAGGGTGGCCTCGCGCAGCCGCTGCCGCTTGATCGCGGCGGATTCATGAGCTACAGCCCCGATGGCTCACAAATCGCGTATGTGCGGATCTTCAGAGACTTCCGCACCTGGAAGCGCTACCACGGAGGATTGGGGCAGGACATCGACATCTACGATTTACGCTCCGAGAAACTGCGCCACGTGACCGACTGGCCGGGAACCGAAACCGCGCCGATGTGGCTTGGCAGTACCATCTACTTTCTCAGCGACCATGGCCCGAGCGAACGCAAAAACATCTGGGCGTACGACACTGGCAGCGGCAAGTTTCGTCAGGTCACGCACTTCGCCGACTACGACATCGACTTTCCGAGCGCCGGGGCCGGCAGCCAGCCGGGAGTCGTCTTCCAGCAGGGCGGCCGGCTGTATGTCCTCGACGTGCCTTCCGAGCAGTTGCATGAGCTGCAGGTGACCGTTCCGGATGATGGCACACGCACGGGCCCGCATTGGGTCGATGCCAAAACGGCGATCCGCGACCAGGATACATCCCAACATACGGACTTCGACCTGGCGCCGAATGGCGGCCGCGCGGTCTTCTCGGCGCGCGGCGATCTGTTCACGCTGCCGGCCGAACATGGCAACACGCGTGATGTGACGCAGAGCTCGAATGCCGACGAAGATCACCCGAGCTGGTCCCCGGACGGCCGGACGCTCGCGTACACGACGGATGTTTCCGGCGAGCAGCAGCTTGCCGTGCGACCCGCCGTGGGCGGTGCGGAGCGGATCCTGACGCATTTCGCGAGCGGCTACTTCTACGGGCCGCGCTGGTCTCCCGGCGGCGAGCGGCTGGCCTTCTCCGACCAGGAGCACCGGCTTTGGTTCACGGCCGTTGCCGGCGGTGAGCCGGTCGAAGTCGCCCGGGACACCTTTCAGGAGATCCACGGTTACAGCTGGTCGCCCGATGGGCGCTGGCTTGCGTACAGTCTCACCGGCCCGAACCAGCAGTCGGGCATCTGGCTCTACAACCTCGACACGCGCAAGGCCACGCGCGTCAGCGATGTGCGCGACAACGACTTCTCCCCCGCGTTCGATCCGACGGGCAAGAATCTATTCTTCATTTCCACTCGCCACGAAAACCCCACGTTCAGCCGCACGGAATTCAACATCGCCACGCTCAAAATGACGGGCATCTACATCGCCACACTGCAGCGCGATGCGCCCTCGCCCTTCGCGCCGCAGTCGGACGAAGGGGTTGGCGAAACGGACCATGCGGAACACGACACTGGGGATCACGACACTGGCGATCACGACACTGGCGATCATGACACTGGCGATCACGACGAGAAGAAAGACGACACCACGGCCAGGGCAGCCGCCAAAGCTGCGAAAGCGCGGAAACCGGTTCACATCGATCTCGATGGCCTCATGCGGCGCGCAGTCCCCCTGCCGATTGCGCCGGCCGACATCAGCTACTTCGACGTCCGCGACCACAAGGTGTTCTATCTCACCGGTCCGAGCCAGATGATCGACGGGCCGCTGCCGGGCGAGAAACCGGTGCTGCACGTCTATGATCTGAAGGAGCGCAAGGATGCCACGATCGTGGACGGGCTCAGCGCGTACGTACTCTCGGCCGATGGCAAGAAGGTGCTGTACAAACTCGACAAGGACTATTTCATCGCGGCTGCCGCACCACCTGCCAAGGGCGGCAACCCCGACGAGGAAGCGAAAAAGAAGCTCGATCTGTCGCACATGCGGGTGCGTGTCGAGCCGATCCAGGAATGGGCGGAGATGTTCCACTCCGCGTGGCGCCTGGAGCGCGACCTGTTTTACAGCCCGAAGATGAACGGCGTCGATTGGCCGGCCGTGCATGCGGCGTACGCGAAACTGCTGCCGCTGGCGGGCTCGCGCAGCGATGTCAATTACCTCATCGGGGAGATGCTCGGTGAATTGAGCAACTCGCACACCTACGTGAGCGGCGGCGATGAGCTGCCGGAAGAACGCCGCGTGCCCACCGCATTTTTGGGCGCCGACTTCGCGCTCGATGCAAGCTCGGGCCGTTACCGCCTGCAGACCATCTATCCTGGCGATAATACCCGGGATACTTATCGCTCACCGCTGACGCAACCGGGACTCGACCTGCGCGCAGGCGATTTCCTGCTGGCAATCGATGGCGTGGAGCTGAAGGCGCCCACCGATCCCTTCAGCCTGCTCGTGGGCAAGCAGGACGATACGATCCGACTGACCGTGGCCGGCTCCGCTGAGGGCAAGCGTCGCGATGTCATCGTGCAGCCGGTCAAGAATGAGGTCGCCCTGCGCGAGCAGGCCTGGATCGATCACAATCGCGCTATCGTCGACCAGGCCTCCGGGGGCCGCATCGCCTACATCTATCTGTCGGATATGAACGCGCGCGGCATGGATCAGTTCATCCGTCAGTTCTACCCACAGCTCGACAAGCAGGGGCTGATTTTCGATGATCGCTGGAACGGTGGCGGATTCATCGACCAGATCGTACTCGAGCGTCTGCGCCGCGTGCTGGTGGGCATGGATACGAACCGGGAGAATGCCGCCATTCCGGTTCCCAATCAGCTCATCATCGGTCCGAAGGTCTGTCTCATCAATCATTACTCGGCCTCGGACGGGGACATCTTTCCGTACTTCTTCAAGAAGTATGGGCTGGGTCCCCTCATCGGCACACGCACGTGGGGCGGAGTCCGCGGCATCCGCGGCGAGTGGTCGCTGCTCGACGGCGGCTACATCACGGTCCCGGAAGATGCCATGTACGGACTCGATTCGCAGTGGGTGATCGAGAACCATGGTGTGGATCCCGACATCGCGGTCGATGATTCCCCGGCCGACTGGGAGCACGGGCATGACGTGCAGCTGCAGGCGGCCGTGAATTATCTGCTCGGGCAGATGCAGCAACATCCTGCCAAGCTGCCGCCTCCACCGGCTGCATTGCCGGCATATCCGCCGCAGTAGGCGCAAGCACTCGACTATAGAAGCGCCACCTACACTTCGCCTTCGCTCTTGGTTGGGCTTGAGGCGAACCTGGCTACCGCCTGTGCCGGTTCGCCTTAGAAAAATGGTGTAAAGAATGCCGGAGGCGTGCGCTGGCTCGGTCTCCATTGTTCTTGTTTCGAATGCCGTGGCGTGCGCAGCGACGGTGCTCCCTTTTTCCGTGGGAACCGCCCTGCTGCTCAGTGGGCGTGCCGATGCTGCCGAGTCGCCCGATGCGCAGCCGATCGACGAGCTCAGCCGCATGTCGCTCGAGGAGCTCGCCAACGTCGAAGTGACATCGGTGTTGAAGTCACCTGAGCCGGTGAGCCGGGCCCCCGCCGCGATCTATGTGATCACACACGAACAGATCATGCGCTCCGGCGCAACGCGGCTCGTGGATGTGCTGCGCCTCGCGCCCAATCTGCGCATCACGCAGCTGGGCGCCAGCAGCTATAGCACCACGGCACGCGGTTTCGGCGGCAACCAGGCCGATCAAAACTTCGCGAACAAGCTGCTGATCCTGATCGACGGGCGTAGCGTCTACAACCCGCTTTTTTCCGGCATTTATTTCGACCAGCTGGATCTCGTGCTCGAGGATATCGAGCGCATCGAGGTGATCAGCGGTCCCGGCGGCACCCAGTGGGGCGCCAACGCCGTCAATGGCGTCATCAACGTGATCACGCGGGCGGCCTATCTCACCGACGGCACGCTCGTCAGCGCCGCCGCCGGTAACCAGGAGCAAACCCTCAGCGCCCGCTACGGCGGCAAGATTGGCGAGGACATGGCGTACCGGCTCTACGGAATGTCATTCCACCAGGATGCGATGCAGCTTGCCGAGGGCTCGAGCGCGCACGACGGCTGGTCCTGATAGCGCACGACGATCCGGAGGACAAGACCTGGCGGGACACGCACACGACGCAGGGGGATGCCTATCGCGCAACGGAGGGCCAACTCGATGCCGCGGAGCAGGCGATCAGCGGCGCCAATCTTCTGTCTCGCTGGCAACATCGCACGGATTGGACGGAGCTGCAGGCACAGGCCTATATCGATGACTCGGAGCGCCGCTCGCCCGATGGCAGCGGGTTCGTCCTGCACACCTACGATGTGGAAGTTCAGCAGAGGGTGGCGCTCGGTTCCTCGCAAAGCGCCGTCTGGGGAGCCGGTGAACGGCTAAACAACTATGCCATCACCGATGCCGCGGCGCTTCTGTTCCGGCCGAGCAGCCGCGCGTTGACGCTGGGAGATGTCTTTGCCGAGGATACGGCCTCGATCGGCAAAGCATTGCAGCTCACGCTCGGTGTCAAACTAGAGGATGATCCTTATTCGGGATGGGCGGTGTTGCCCGATGCACGTGCCTCCTGGTACGTCACCGATCAGTCGATGCTGTGGGCTGCCGGGTCGCGAAGCATCCGCTCCCCGACACCATTCGACGTGGATGTCGTCGAGAAGGCAGGTGCAACCGTGTTCCTCACGGGTAATTCCGGATTCCGGCCGGAAAGAGTCTCCGCCTACGAAGTCGGCTACCGGCAGCAGCTCTCATCCATCGCCACACTGTCGGTGTCCAGCTTTTACGACTACTACGATGATCTGCGCACGGTCGAGTTCGGACCGACGCCGCCGTTTCTGCCTCTGCACTGGGGCAACTCGATGCAGGGCCACACCTACGGCGTGGAGGCCTGGGCGGATGTGCAGGTCGCCTCCTGGTGGCGCCTTTCCCCGGGCGTGCGCACTCTGCACAAGGATCTGAGCTTCAGTGCCGGTGCCAGCGGGTTGCTCGGTCTTGCCCAGGCCGGCGATGATCCGTCCGTGCAGGCATCGCTCAAATCCTCGATGAATCTCGGGCGCGCACTAGCCTTCGATACCGTGCTGCGTTACGTGGGGGCACTGCCGGACCCGGCCTTGCCGGCCTACGTGGAGTTGGATGCCCGGATCGCCTGGCAGGCAGTGAAGGGCCTCGAGCTCGCGCTCGCGGGCAGGAATCTGCTGCACGCACGACAGTTCGAATACCCAGCCCCGGCGGGCGAGCAGATCCTGCGAGGCGCGTTTGCACAAGCCCGCTGGATGTTCTAGGACGAACATGCAGCAGCGCGCATCCACGGCAGGCATGTTCGGCAGGATCGCGGTGCTGATTCTGTGCCTGGATGTGTGCCTGCCGATGCGGATCGCCAGGGCACAGCAGTACTCTCAGGATGCCGTCAAAGCGGCCTTTCTGTATCGGTTTGCCGGCTATGTCGAATGGCCACAGCACACCCCCCCTGACACACCGTTCACGATCGCCGTGCTGGGTGATGCGGGCGTGGCATCCGAGCTGCAGAAAATGCTTCCGGGACGACGTATCAAGAATCGACCCGCGCGCGTCGCGCGCATCCGGACGATCGAGGATCTGGGGGATGCGCAGATCCTGTATGTGGGAACCGCACGTGCGGCCGCGGCTCACACCATCATCGCGGCGATTGCGACGCATCCTGTGCTGATCGTGACCGACGAGGAAGGTGGCCTGGATGCCGGAAGCACGGTCAACTTCCTGCTGGTGGATCGGCGGGTGCGCTTCGAGATTTCGCTCGCGGCTGCGGAACGCGCCGATCTTCGGATCAGCTCGGAGCTGCTGTCCGTCGCGGCACGCGTGCAGGGCAGGGGGCTGCGCTCGGACAATTCCGCGAGCGCGCCCGAGCTGGTGGCGCAAGCCTGCCGGGCACCGCGATTGCGCTCTGGGAGCGCAGGTTGATGCAGCGCGCGGCGCATCCGGTGGCCGAACGACGGCCGACTGGTGCAGCGGTCCAGGAGGCGCAGCGCTCGGTACGCGGCAAACTGATGCGCATCGTCGCATTCACCACGGCGATTGCGCTGCTGGCAGCCGGCATCGCCATGCTCACCCACGACCTGAGTGCGTATCGGGCGTCCTGGGCGACCGACCTGGAAACGCAGGCCAACATCCTGGCAACCTCCACCGGGCCCGCGCTGGCCTTCGATGATCACAGCGTGGCGCAGCGAACGCTGGCGATGTTGCAGGGGCGCCCGGCGCTGCTCGTCGCGGCATTGTACGGAGCAGATGGCAACCTCTACGCAAGTTATGTGAGGCCGGGTCGACAGCCACCTCCCGAGCGTTTGCAGCTGCTCGCCACGCGCAAGCCGATTCTCGGTCCGGATATGCAGCTGGTGCACCCGATTTACGAGCACGGCGAGCGCGTCGGCACGATCCTGTTGCAATCGCATCACGATATCTGGGCCCGTGTGCAGGCCTACCTGAGCATTTTTGCGATGGTCATGGTGATGAGTTTGCTCGTTGCGCTGGCACTTTCCCGGGCATTGCAGAAGGGCATCACGCAGCCGCTGGATGCCATGGCCGATGTGGCGCGGCAGGTGGTCAACCAGCGGGACTACTCGTTGCGGGCGCGCAAGACGACGAATGACGAGATCGGTGTCGTCGTCGACGCCTTCAACAGCATGCTGGATGAGGTCCAGGTACGAGCCCGCGCCCTCGAACAGTCGAACACAGCTCTGCACGCCGAGGTGCAGACCCGGCAGGATGCCGAGAGCGCACTGGAAAGTGCCAATGCCCGACTCGAGAACACCATGGCCGCCCTGCGCGAGGCCGATCGGCGCAAGGATGAGTTTCTGGCGACGCTTGCCCACGAGCTGCGCAATCCGCTCGCCCCGATCATGCACGCCGTGAAGCTCATGGAGGCGCCCGGGTCCGTCGAGACGCAACGTCAGTGGGGGCGCGAAGTCATTGCCCGGCAGGTGCAGCGCATGGCGCTGCTGCTGGATGACCTGCTCGATGTGTCGCGGATCACGCGTGGGCGACTGGAGCTGAGAAAGGACTATGTCGACCTGCGCTCGCTGGTTGTTTCCGCCGTGGAGACCGCCCGCCCGCTGATCGATGCCAAACGTCACACTTTGCAGATTGAGCTGCCCCCACGGCCCGTCGAGCTCGAAGTGGATCCGTTGCGGGTCTCGCAGGCGCTCTCGAACCTGCTGACGAATGCCGCCAAATATACCGACGAGGAGGGGCACATCGCAGTGCGCGTCGCCGTCGAGACCGGCGGTTTGCTGATCGAGGTCACCGACGATGGGATCGGACTGGAAGCCGGCGTGATTCCGCGGCTGTTCGAGATGTTCTCGCAGATCGATTCGGCGAATCACCGCGCGGAGGGTGGCCTTGGTATCGGTCTTGCGCTGGTGAAGGGTCTCGTCGCCCTCCACGGTGGCAGCGTCGAGGCGCAGAGCGCGGGGCTTGGCTGGGGCAGCCGCTTCACGATCCGCCTGCCTGTCTCGGTGATCGCCGAGGCGCGCCAGGAAATCGCGCGCTTGCCTGCTGCGCAGGAAACAGCCGCCGCGCCGCGCTGCAAGGTGCTGGTCGCGGACGACAATCGCGATGGCGCGGACAGCCTCAAACTGCTCCTGCAGCTCGAGGGCTATGAAACTTTCGTCGCCTACAATGGCCACGAGGCCCTGCAGCTGGGCGCCCGGGAGCACCCACGCGTCGTCATCCTCGATGTGGGCATGCCCGATATGACCGGATATGAGGCGGCCAGAACGATCCGCCAGCAGGCCTGGGGACGGCGCGCCCTGCTGATCGCCGTCACCGGATGGGGCCAGCGCGATGACAAGGAAAAGGCCAGGGCCGCCGGATTCGACGAGCACTTCACCAAGCCGGTGGCCGCGGAGCGGCTGCAGGCCTCGTTGACGGCATTCCTGCGTCGCGCCGGGCATGAGCTTCGCGAGACCGATGGTACCGCGCATGGTTTTGCTGCCGTTTGACGCAGTGGGTTGCCGGGCATCCAGCGATAGTTCGGCGCTGCCGCGCTGGCGCGAAAGCTTCCCGAGTTGCGTGCGATGCGCGGGAGACGCAATGGCGGCTCGCCGGCGAGAAGACACATAAGAATGAACCACGCACCACAGCTGCTGCTGGTTGCCGCCGTCGCGACCGTCGGGGTGCTGCACACCATCGTCCCGGATCATTGGGTCCCGATCACCCTGCTTGCACGACAACGGGGCTGGTCAAAGTCCGCGACGGCACGAGCCTCGATTCAGGCGGGTACGGGACACGTCCTCTCCACGCTGTTCATCGCCTTCGTCGTCTGGATTGCGGGGGTCGCTGTTGCGGAACGCTTCGGTCAGATCGTCAATGTCGCATCGAGCGTCGCGCTCATCGCGTTTGGTGGTTGGATCGCAATCTCATCGTGGCGCAATCTGCGCAAGGACCACAACGGCCAACCGCATCGCCACATGAGCGGGTCGGTCCACACTCACGGCCATGAACCTCCGCCGGCTGCTACTCACGCGATTGCCGCGGAATCCGGCACGGCTCCCCGGGCGCACGAGCACCGTCAGAAGGACACGCCGCGTGTCGCGCTGCTGCTGATTCTCGGCTCCTCGCCGATGGTCGAGGGCATTCCCGCGTTTTTCGCCGCTGGAAAGTACGGAATCGGCCTCATTGCCGTGATGGCTGTCGTCTTCGGCATGTCTACCATTGCGACCTACGTTGTGTTGTGCGTGTACTCGACCGCACGGCTGCAGCGGGTCCGACTGGGGGCATTCGAGCGTTACGGCGAGGTTTTGAGCGGCGCGTCCATCGTGCTGGTGGGACTGGTGTTCTGGATCTGGCCGCTGTTGTGAGTGAGCCGCGTAAAGCAGTTTGGCTGGTGCCCGAGGTCGGAGTCGAACCGACACGCTTTTAAGGGCGGCGGATTTTCCTGCTACTTCGGCTTTCACCGCCGCGAACGAGCAGCGCTCGCGTTCGTAGTCTGGAGCACGCCTTCACCGTGGCCTCGCGGCTTTAGGTGCCCGCCGTCTGCTCTCTACACCTTCCCACGCGATTCGCCTGGGCTTGGCTCGGCATCAGCTCGGGCATCACTGCCCAGGGCCTTCACCGAGTTTGACGGGCTTCACCTCGGGAATTTCTCCCCGGGGGCTCAAGTTGATTCGTCTGAGTCCGCTGCGTCTACCAATTCCGCCACTCGGGCATTTGCAGCAGTATAGCGGCCGGCCGGCCATTGATACCATGCGGGTGTGCAACGTTCTGATTTCGCATATGAGCTGCCCGCCGAACTCATCGCCCAGGTGCCGCTGCCCGAGCGCGCGGGTGCCCGGCTGCTCGTGCTCGACGGCCCGAGCGGCACTTCCGAGGACCGCAGGATCCGCGAGTTGCCGGATCTGCTGCGAGCCGGCGATCTGCTGGTGTTGAACGATACGAAAGTGGTGCCCGCGCGGCTCAAGGGGCACAAGAGTTCCGGTGGACAGGTGGAGATCTTGCTCGAGCGCATCATCGGTCCGCAAGTGGTTCTGGCGCAGCTTCGGGCGAGCAAACCGATTCGCGCGGGACTGGCAGTGTCCACCGCGGGGGGTACGGTGCGGGTCATCGGGCAGGAGGAGGGGCTGTGGCGGCTCGAGCTACCCGCAGCGGCGCTCGAGTATTTCGAGCGCTGGGGGGAAGTGCCGTTACCGCCTTACATCCATCGCGTGGCGGATGAAAGCGACCGGGAGCGCTATCAGAGTGTGTTTGCGCGGGTGCGCGGGGCCGTCGCTGCACCCACGGCAAGCCTGCATTTCGATGCGCCGCTGCTGGCCGAGATCGAAGCCAGGGGCATCCGCCTCGCGTATGTGACCTTGCATGTCGGTGCGGGGACCTTTCAGCCGGTTCGGAGCGCTCATTTGGAATCGCACGTGATGCATGCGGAACGGGTCAGTGTCAGTGCCGCCACGTGCGCGGCGGTCGAGCAGACATGGCGCGCGGGTGGCCGGATCGTTGCGGTGGGAACGACTGTCGTGCGGGCGCTCGAGTCGGCGGCGCTCGAGTCGGCCGGCAAGATGATGGCGCAGGGCTGGGCGGGCGAGACGCGCCTGTTCATCCGCCCGGGGTTTCGCTTTCGCATCGTGGATGCGCTGCTCACGAACTTCCATTTGCCCGAGTCGACGCTGCTGATGCTGGTTTGCGCCTTCGGCGGATCAGCGGCGGTACTCGGGGCTTATCGCCACGCCGTCGCGGCGCGGTATCGCTTTTTCAGCTACGGCGATGCCATGTTCGTCACCGCCGCCAGGAGAGAGTCCTGAGGCCGGCATTTCAGCTGTTGTCGAGGCAGGGTGCCGCCCGCATGGGCCGTCTTACCCTGTCGCATGGGGTGATCGAGACGCCCGCGTTCATGCCCGTAGGTACCTATGGCACGGTGAAGGCCATGACGCCCGAGGAGCTGGAGGATCTTGGCACGCAGATCGTGCTGGGCAACACATTTCATCTCATGCTGCGTCCAGGTCTCGACATCATTGATGCGCACGGCGGACTGCACCGCTTCATGCATTGGAACCGCCCCATCCTCAGCGATTCGGGCGGCTTCCAGGTGTTCAGCCTGAAGAGCCTGCGCACGATCACCGAGCAGGGTGTTCGTTTCCGCTCACCCATCGACGGTGCCGCGGTCAGCCTGGATCCGGAAGACTCGATGGAGGTGCAGTTACGGCTGCGCTCCGACATCGCCATGGCGCTCGATGACTGCACGGCCTATCCGGCCACCGAGCCGCAGGCGCGCGAGTCGATGGAGCGCTCCATGCGCTGGGCTGCCCGCAGCCATGCTTACTACCATCGGCAGGAACCCCCCGGCGGGCTGTTCGGGATCGTGCAGGGAGGCATGCACGCCAACCTGCGCCTGGCATCGCTTGCGGCCCTGCTGCAGTTGGATTGGGCCGGACTGGCGCTGGGGGGGCTCGCCGTCGGGGAGCCCGAGGAGGAGCGGCTGCGAATCCTCGAGACAATCGTTCCGCAGATGCCCGACGAGCGTCCCCGCTATCTCATGGGGGTCGGCCGGCCCCAGGACATCGTCCTCGCCGTGCTGCGTGGCATCGACATGTTCGATTGCGTGATGCCCACGCGCCATGCCCGCAATGGGCACCTGTTTACCTCCGCGGGCGTCATCAACATCCGCAACAGTGCCCATCAGGCCGACCTGGGGCCGATCGATCCGGCCTGCGGCTGCTACACGTGCCGGCACTACAGCCGCTCGTACCTGCGCCATCTCGACCGCTGCAATGAGATCCTGGGATCGCGGCTCAATACGCTGCATAACCTGCACTTCTACCTGCAGCTGATGCGCTCGATCCGGGAGGCGATCGTGGCGGGCAACCTCGACACCTGGGCGCAGGCGTTCCTCGGCCGCCGGCAGGCTGGCGCGGAGGCTGTGGCATAATGCCGCCCCTTACGCTTTACCGGACCCCACCGGTGGAGCCCATCCGACGCAGGTGATGCATGAACGCTTTGATTCCAGATGCCTGGGCGCAGACGGCGCCCGGCGGCGCCGGTGGCATCGCGCCACTGCTGATGATGGGTGTCTTCATCGTCATCTTCTACTTCCTGCTCATTCGACCGCAGCAGAAAAAGGCGAAGGACCATCAGGCCCTGGTAGCCAAGCTGTCGAGCGGCGATGAGGTCGTGACGACCGGTGGGCTGCTGGGCCGGGTCGTCGACGTTGGCGATAACTTCATCACGCTCGAGATCGCCGATGGCGTGCGCGTGAAGGTGCAGAAATTCCAGGTCGCCTCGCTCATGCCCAAGGGCACCCTGAAAAGCGCCTGACCCATGCTCGAATACGCTCGCTGGAAATACGTCCTGGTGGTGGTCGTGCTGCTGCTCGGATTGCTGTTTGCGCTGCCGAACGTGTTTGGCGAAGACCCGGCACTGCAGGTCGCGCGCAAGGACCGCGCGCCCGTCAAGGCCGATGCCGCTCCCGAGGTGCAGAAATATCTGCAAGACCACGGCGTCAGCGTCGAAAGGAGCTATGTCGACGACGGCCGCCTCATGCTGCGTTTCCCCAGCGTGGCGGAGCAGTTGAAGGCGCGCGATGCCGTCAACGATCATTTCCAGGACACCTACGTCACCGCGCTGTCGTTCGCCTCGCGGACGCCCGAGCTGCTGCGCAAACTCGGGTTGCGCCCCATGCCCCTCGGGCTCGACCTGCGCGGCGGGCTGTATCTGCTGTACCAGGTGGACGTCAACGGCGCGGTGAGTCAGCTGCTCGATGGCTATGCACAGGACGCGCGGCGCGCTCTGGCCACGGCGAACATCGCCTACAAGGACATCAGCGTCGTCAAGGACGGCTCCGATCACCCCAATGCCGTTCGTATCGTGCTGCCAGCGGAAACGGACGTGAGCGCAGCCAGATCGGCACTCGCCTCGACCTTCCAGGGCGTGCAGATCAGCACCGAGAGCCTGCCGAGCGGCTCGGCGCTCCTGGCGAAACTGACGCCGGCACAGATCCGAGCGCGCGACGACTACGCCATCCAGCAGAACATCACGACGCTGCGCAACCGTGTCAACGAGCTCGGCGTTTCCGAACCGATCGTGCAACGCCAGGGTCTGGACCGCATCAACGTGCAGCTGCCCGGAGTGCAGAACTCCGCGGAAGTGAAGGACATTCTCGGCAAGGTTGCGACGCTCGAATTTCGCCTTGAGGATATGCAGAACAGCGCGCTCGAGGCCCAGCAGACCGGTCATGCGCCGCTCGGCTCCAAGTTGTATACGCACACGCGCCTCGGACGACCGATTCTGCTCAAGCGCGAAGTCATTGCCACCGGTGATCAGCTGACGAATGCGACGAGCACGCAGACCCAGGAAGGGCCGGCTGTCTCGATCAAGCTCGATGCGCGCGCGGGCGAGGCGATGCTGAAGACCACGCGTGCGAATCTGAACAAGCGCATGGCGGTGGTACTGATCGAGAAGAAACGCGAGACGACCGATGTCGGCGGCCACAAGGTCACCCGCGACATCACCGACGAAGACGTCATCAACGATGCCACGATCCGCGGCATCTTCAGCAACAGCTTCCAGATCACCGGACTGGCGGCCGGTGAGGCACGGGAACTGGCGCTGCTGTTGCGATCCGGCTCGCTGGCGACGGTGATCTACGAGATCGAGGAGCGCGCCGTCGGTCCGAGCGTCGGCCGTGAAAACATCGATAAGGGCATTCGCGCACTGATCATCGGCATGTCAGGGGTTTTCATCTTCATGGTGATCTACTACCGCACCTTCGGGCTGGTTGCGGATGCCGTGCTGCTGGCGAACGTCGTGCTGCTGGCAGCGCTGCTGTCGATGATGCGCGCCTCGCTATCGTTGCCGGGCATCGCCGGAATCATCCTGACGGTCGGCATGGCGGTGGACGCCAACGTACTGATCTACGAGCGCATCCGCGAGGAGCTCCGCAAGGGCGTCTCGCCCCAGGCAGCCATTCGTGCGGGATTCGAGAAGGCATTCTCAGCCATTGCCGACTCCAACGTCACCACGTTGATCGCAGGCGTGGTGCTCTGGGTGTTCGGTACGGGCCCGATCCGTGGATTCGCCATCGTCCTGACCCTCGGCATCGCCACCTCGCTGTTCACATCGCTGATGGGCAGCCGCGCGCTGCTCACGCTGATGTACGGCGGCCGGCGCAAGCTGACGCGCCTTTCGATCTGAGGGATGCCCGAGTGGAATTTTTCAAGAAGCAGACCAACTTCCCGTTCATGGCTACCCGCAGGCTGTGGTACGGCCTGTCTGCGGTGTTGATGATCGCGTCCATCGTGTCGTTTGCGACCCGAGGCCTGAATCTCGCGATCGATTTCACGGGTGGCGTGAGCGCCGAAGCCACCTTCGCCGCGGCCGCCAACGTCGATGCCGTGCGCAGCCGCCTGACGGCGGCCGGGTTCACGGATCCGCAGGTGCAGAGCTTCGGCTCCTCGCGCGATGTCGCCATCCGCTTGCCGCCGGATCCCACGCAGAACGCCACGGCAGTGCGCACCAAGCTCGAGACGGTACTGAAATCGGTCGATTCCAGCGCTCAGGTCAAACAGCTCGATGTGCTCGGACCCCAGGTCGGCAGCGAGCTCAAGACGAGTGCCATCTGGGCACTGACCTTCACGCTGCTGCTGATATTCATTTATATCGCTTTCCGCTTTCACACCTGGCGACTGTCCTTCGGGGCCATACTCGCGGTCATCCACGATCCGGTGCTCGTGCTGGGCATCTTCTCGGTGACCCAGACTTCGTTCGATCTGGCGGTCGTGGCGGCAATCCTCGCCGTCATCGGCTACTCGCTGAACGACACGGTCGTGGTGTTCGATCGCATCCGTGAGCGCTTCGCGACGAATCGTCGGCTCGCCCCGGCCACCTTGCTCGATCAGTCGATCAACCAGACGCTGTCGCGCACGATCATGACCAAGGTCGTGACGTCCATTGTCGTCGTGGCGCTGTTGTTCCTCGGCGGCCCGGTCCTGCGCGGCTTCTCGGAGGCGCTCATGATCGGCATCGTGGCGGGCACCTACTCCTCCATCTACATCTCGAGCTCCATCGCGCTGGATTGCGGATTGACGGCAGAGCACGTGTTTCCCACCGTGAAGAAGACCGCCATCGATCACCTGCCATAGGCGCTGGCGCAGGGATGCTCGAGTGGTTCGCCGATCCTCAGGTCTGGCTGGCGTTCCTGAGCCTGGCTTTGCTCGAGATCGTTCTCGGCATCGATAATCTGATCTTCCTGTCGATCCTGGTGGGGCAGCTGCCCGAGGCGAGTCGTCGCAGCGCCCGCATCACCGGGTTGTCACTGGCGATGCTGACGCGCATCGCGCTTCTGGTATGCATCGTCGCACTCACCCGGCTCGTGCGCCCCTGGTTCCGCATCGCCTCGCTCGTGGTGACCGGACGCGACCTCATCCTGCTCGTGGGCGGCCTGTTCCTGCTGGCGAAGAGTGTGCTCGAGATCCATCAGACGATGGAGGGGGCGGGCAGCCGCTCGCAGCGCCGGCGCATCGGGCCTGGCGGATTCGCACTGACGGTGACACAGATCGCTCTCATCGACATCGTGTTTTCGCTGGATTCCGTGTTCACCGCCGTCGGACTGGCCAGGGACGTGCCGATCATGATTGCCGCCATCGTGGCTGCGCTGCTCGTCATGATGTGGGTGGCGCGCCCGATCGGCGCGTTCATCGATCATCACCCGACGATCAAGTTGCTGGCGCTGTCCTTTCTCATTCTGATCGGCGTGGCGCTCATCGCGCAGGCGCTGCACTTCGAGATTCCCAAGGCGTACCTGTATTTCGCCATGGGCTTCGCCGCCGTCGTGGAGCTGATCAACATCCGACTGCGAGGATTGCTGGCGCAGCGCAAGGAACCGGATGAGGAGGAAGGCGGCTGAGGCGCCGCCCTTTAGCGCGTGGCACTCACGGGATCCGCGGCGGGTTTCACGCCATGCAGACGGCTGTGTCGATAGCCGTAGAACACGTACACCAGCAGGCCGAGGAAGGTCCAGACCGCAAGCCGCAACCACGTCCCGATTGGCAAGGATGCCATCATCGCGCCGCATACGAGCGCACCGAAGATACAGGTAAACCACGGAGCCGGCGTGCGAAACGGCCGGGGCAGCTCCGGGCGCGTGCGGCGCAGCACGAGCACGCCGATGCACACCGTCACGAACGCCATCAACGTCCCGATCGACACCAGCTCCCCGAGGATACCCACGGGTAGCAACCCGCCGACGATCGCGGCGGCGGCTCCGGTGCATACCGTGCCGAAGCTTGGCGTCTTGAATCGTGGGTGAATCCGACCGAACGGCTTCCACAACAACCCGTCGCGGGCCATCGCCAGGAAGATGCGCGCCTGCGCGAGTGTCATCACGAGCATGACCGAGGTCATGCCGGCGATTGCCCCAAGCTTCACCGGAAAGCCGAGCCAATGCAGCGCGGCGTGTTTGTCCAGTGCCAGGGCAACCGGCGCCGGCACATCGAGCTGCGTGTAATGCACCATGCCGGTCAGCACGATCGCGACCACGACGTACAGCACGGTGCAGATGCACAGGCTCAACAGGATGCCGATGGGCATGTCACGCTGCGGATTGCGGGTTTCCTGGGCTACGGTGGAGATGGCGTCGAAGCCGATGTAAGCGAAGAAGATGACACCGGAGGCCGTCATGATGCCGCTCCAGCCGAACTGGCCAAAGGTGCCGCTGTTGGCCGGAATGAATGGATGCCAGTTGCTGGTATCGATCTGGCCGACGCCGAACAGGATGAACAGGATGACGACCGTCACCTTGATCGCGACGATGACCGTGTTGAAGGCCGAGGATTGGCGGATGCCGACGTAGCAGATGACGCAGATGGCCGAGACGATGAGCACCGCGGGAAGGTTGATGAGCGCCCCCGTGCGCACGATGTCGAAATCGCCGACCCCTTTCGCAAACGGCGCGCTGGCGATCACGGCGGGCAGATGGACGTGGAATTGCTGGTCCAGCAGACTGACCACATACCCTGACCAGCCGACCGAGACGGTGGCCACAGCGAAGAGGTACTCGAGGATCAGGTTCCAGCCGATGAACCAGGCGACGCCCTCGCCGAGGGTCGCGTAGGAATACGAGTAGGCGCTGCCCGACACGGGGATCATCGCCGCAAATTCGGCGTAGCACAGCCCCGCGAGCGTGCAGCCGATTCCGGCAATGATGAAGGCCAGCGCAAGCGCCGGGCCCGCATGATTGGCCGCCGCGGTGCCCGTGAGGACGAAAATGCCAGTGCCGATGATGCCGCCGATTCCTAGAGCGGTGAGCGCAGTGGCCGACAGTGCGCGTCGCAGCGGGGTGCCCGAGGTATCCTCGGCGTGGATGTCGGCAATCGATTTCGTGGCGAAAAGCTGATTACCCATTGAGCCCCCGACCGAAGTCCTGCCAGAGGATGCGCGGCGGGCGCGACCCCCGATCGAGGCATGCGCGTGCGTACCCTGTTTGGCGGCGACTGTACACAAGCGATTTGGGGAAAGCGAGAAACCCCCCGCAGCTCCAGCCGTTGCGAACTCGAGTCACTCCTCGCGCAGCTCGGCTGGCACGTGGGGAGCCAGCAGCTCGAGCATCGCGCTGTATACTTTCGGCGAGCCGGCGAGGATGTTGCCTTTCTGGCGGTATTCACCACCCGTGAGTGTGCCGATGCGTCCCCCCGCCTCCTGGATCAGCAGCGTGCCCGCGGCCGTATCCCAGGCACTGAGACCGATTTCCCAGAATGCATCGGTGCGCCCGGCTGCAACATAAGCCAGATCGAGCGCTGCGGAGCCGGGCCGACGCACACCGGCGGTGTGCTCCATGACGGCCTTCAGCATCGCCAGGTAGCACTCCATGAAACGGGCGTTGGCGCGGTACGGGAACCCGGTCGAGATGAGCGCCCCCTCGAGCCCGCGTTGCTTGCTGACGCGAAGCCGGTGATTGTCCAGATGCGCGCCGCCGCCGCGGCTGGCGGTAAAGAGCTCCTGAGAGATGGGATCATAGATGACGGCGTGCTCGAGCCGGCCCTTCTGCTGACAGGCGATGGAGACGCAAAACGTGGGAAAACCGTGCAGGAAGTTCGTCGTCCCATCGAGGGGATCGATGATCCAGAGCGTCTCGTCACTGCCGCTGCCGCCGCTCTCCTCCGCGAGAATGGCGTGTTGCGGATAGTGACGGCGGATGAGCTTGATGATCTGCTGCTCGGCGGCCCGGTCCACCTCGCTGACGAAATCGTTGCGGCCCTTCGCGGTCACCGTGAGGGATTCCAGTCTGTTCAGGCTGCGAATGATGATCTCGCCGGCGGCTCGGGCAGCTCGGACGGCGATATTGAGTAGCGCGTGCACAGTAAATAAGCTTCTATCCCGTCCGCCAATCAACGCATCGTAGCAGATTGATGCCTCCCAACATCCGCATCGTGCTCGTCGAGCCCTCCCATCCGGGCAACATCGGCGCCGTGGCGCGGGCGATGAAGAATATGGCACTCGAGGAGCTGGTACTGGTGCGCCCGAAGCTGTTCCCGCACGCCGAAGCCACAGCGCGGGCCTCCGGAGCGGATGACGTGCTTGCACGTGCCCGGGTCGTCGGCTGCGTCGCCGAGGCAATCGCCGACTGCGGTTTCGTCGCAGCGACGACCTCGCGTGAGCGGGACCAGAACTTTCGGGTGATGGAGCTGCGCGCGGCGGCGGAGCGCATCGTGCAGGAGTCGGGTCGCGCGCCGGCAGCGGTGCTCTTCGGCGCGGAACGCACCGGACTCAGGAACTCGGAGCTGGACTCGGCGCATCTGCTGATCCGCATTCCGGCGAACCCGGCATATGCCTCGCTCAATCTCGCGATGGCCGCGCAGCTCGTCGCCTACGAGCTGTTTCGAGCTCGCAGCGGGCCGCTCGAGCGGCCCGCCGGCGAGGTGCCGCTTGCCTCCCCGCAGGAGATGGACCGGCTGTATGTCCATCTGGCGCAGGTGCTCGAGGAAATCGATTTCCGCGACCGCACGCAAAGCGGTACACATCTGCTGGCGCGCATCAGGCGCTTCCTGCAGCGTGCCGAGCTCGACCAGAACGAATCCAACATCCTGCGCGGCATCCTGACGGCCGTGCAGAGACGGCGCCGACATGCCGGCCAGGCAGCGCCCGCGTCCGGGATGCGGCCGGTCTATCTCGATCATGCCGCGACGACCCCGCTCGATCCGGCGGTCGCGCAAACCATGGCGGTGTGCCTTGCGCCCGGAGCGGATTTCGGCAATCCCTCCTCGGCCACCCATGCGTTCGGCCTGCGCGCGGCGCTGCGCATCGAACGTTCCCGCGCACAGGTGGCGACGCTGTTGGGTGCGCATTGCGATGAGATCGTGTTTACCTCCGGGGCGACCGAGTCGAGCAACCTTGCCATCCTCGGGGTCGCCCGCGGGAACGCCGACCGCGGCCGCCACCTCATCACCTCGCGCATCGAGCATCGGGCCGTCCTCGATCCATGCAGGCACCTGGAGCGGGAAGGCTTCAGCGTCACGTATGTGACGCCGGAGCGCTCGGGCCGCATCGAACCGCGTGCCGTCTTCGCAGCCGTGCAGCCCGGCACCGTGTTGGTTTCCATCATGCATGCCAACAACGAGATCGGGGTGATCCAGGATATCGCCGCGATCGGCGCCTGGTGCCGCGAGCGCTCGATTGCATTTCACAGCGATGCGGCACAGACGGTGGGCAAACTGCCGATCGACGTGCGCGAGCTGCCGGTCGATTTCCTCTCGTTTACGGCGCACAAGCTGTATGGCCCGAAAGGCGTGGGGGCACTGTACGTGCGCCGGGGAGCGCGCGCGCTTCTGCAGCCGATCCTCTTCGGAGGCGGCCAGGAGCGCAGCCTGCGGCCCGGCACGCTGCCCACGCATCAGATCGCAGGTTTCGGCACCGCGTGCGAGCTCGCGGCCCGGGAATTGGCAGGGCAAGCCCTGCGGTCAGCCCTTCTGCGCGAGCGGCTGTGGGAGGGGATTCGCGCGGCGGGCGGTGTCCATCTCAACGGCGAGGGTGCGCCGCGCCTGCCGGGGATCCTCAACGTCTCGTTCGAGGGGGTGGAAGGGGAGAGCCTGGTGACGGCACTAGCAGGACTTGCCGTCTCCACCGGCTCGGCGTGCAGCTCCGCCAATGCCGAGCCCTCTTATGTGCTGCGCGCGCTGGGGCGGGATGCGCAGCTGGCGCAAAGCTCGTTGCGCTTCAGCTTCGGGCGCTTCACCTCCGAGGCCGAAGTGGCGCACGCCGCCGATGCGGTCTGCCGTGAGCTGCGGCGGCTGCGCTGCGTCTCGCCCGCCTGGACGGGGGCGAACCAAGCTGGCGAGCCTGCGGTGCAGGGGCGCGCCTCCGAGTCGGACTATCCCACCCTGAGTCCGCTCGCACGGGGGCTCTTTCTGGCCCTGCCGGGAGCGGGACGGTTCGACCCGGAACACTTTCCCCGCGCAAGCGTGATCAGCGGGGAAGCGGGCGGCCCTGGCCAGGAGACCTGGTGCCGCTTCCATCTGCACATCGAGTGCGATGATGTGAAGGAGGCACGTTTTGAAATCTATGGTTGCCCCCATACTCTGGCAGTAGGTGCCTGGTTGACTCAGCAGCTTGGCGGCCGCCAGCGCGAGAGCCTGATTCCGGGGGAGCCGTCCGGGTGGGCGAGCGCCCTTTCCGTACCGGTGGAGAAGCTCGGCCGACTGTTGATCGTGGAGGACGCCCTGCGTGAGTGCCTGCGTCGCTGGACCATGCAGGCCCGGCCCGCGTCCGATCAGGCGTAGAATGGCAACTCATTAGGCAACGATCCGTAATAGGCAACGATCCGTAAAGCGATGGCTATCTCTCTCACGCAATCCGCCGCCAATCGAGTCAGGACATTTTTGAGTGCCCGCGGACACGGCATCGGCCTGCGCCTTGGGGTGCGCAAGACCGGGTGCTCCGGCTTCGCCTACGTCATCAACTATGCCGATGCGGCGACGCCCGAGGACCTGGTGTTCGAGGATCAGGGCGTCAAGGTGCTCGTCGACCCGGCGAGCCTGTCGCTGATCGACGGCACGGTCATCGATTTCGTAAAACAGGGGCTGAACGAGGCCTTTCGCTTCCGCAATCCGAACGTGAAAGGTGAGTGCGGCTGCGGCGAGAGCTTCTCGGTCTGAAGTCCTGCGGCGCCTTTTCGACGAATTCCCTTGCGGAACGGGTACTTCCGCGATGCCGCGCTAAGCTTCAAATTGCTCGTGCCGCCGCCTTGACGGTACACTGCCGGGCTGTCCGTGGCGGCTGCAGCCGCTGCGCCCGCTTGCTGCATTCTCGTCAAAGGATGAACGCGCATGGCGCTCGAGCGCACCCTGTCCATCGTCAAGCCCGACGGCGTGAGTCGCAATCTCATCGGGGAGGTCTATCGTCGTTTCGAGCAGGCGGGTCTGTTCATCGTGGCCGCCCGCATGCTGCACATGTCGCCGCGGGAGGCCGAAGGCTTCTATGCAGTGCATCGGGAGCGTCAGTTTTTCCCTGACCTGGTGCGCTACATGAGTTCCGGCCCGGTGCTCGTGCAGGTGCTCGAAGGCGCGAATGCCATTGCGCGCAACCGCGAGCTGATGGGTGCCACCGACCCGAAGCAGGCGGCTCCCGGCACCATCCGGGCCGATCACGCCCTGAGCATCGAGCAGAACGTGGTGCACGGCTCGGATTCGGCGCAGACGGCGGCCATGGAGATCGCGTACTTTTTTCGCACGACGGAGCTTCATCCGCGCCGCTGATGCCGGCGCGCATCACCAGATGCTGCTACCCATGACAACATCCGGCCCGGGCCGCACCAACCTGTTGGGACTGCCGCGCCTCGAGCTCGAGGCGTTCGTGGCGCAGCTGGGCAGCAAACCGTTTCGCGCGCGCCAGCTCATGCACTGGGTGTACAAGCGCGGCGAGAGCACCTTCGATGCCATGACCGATCTGGCGAAGGACTTCCGCGCGCATCTGCAGGTGGCAGCGCAGGTGTCTCCCCCGCAGATCGTCTCGACGCACACAGCGGCTGACGCGACTTGCAAATGGCTGCTGCGCGCCGATGCGTCCCAGGCGTTCGAGATGGTGTTCATTCCCGAGGCCGATCGCGGCACGCTCTGCATCTCTTCTCAGGTTGGCTGTGCGCTCGACTGCTCGTTCTGCTGCACCGCTGCCGGGGGTTTCAACCGCAACCTGACGACTGCGGAGATCGTCGGGCAGGTGTGGCTTGCCAAGCAACAGCTGGATGACTTCGCGCTGGCGGCGCCGGCTGCCACCGAGCGACGCAAAGTGACCAACGTCGTGCTGATGGGCATGGGGGAGCCGCTGGCGAATTTCCGCAATGTCGTCGCGGCGACACGCATTCTGCTGGACGACTACGGATTCGACCTGTCCCGGCGCAGGGTGACCCTGTCGACCTCGGGTCTCGTGCCGCAGATCTACAAGCTGGCCGAGGAGACGAACGTGGCGCTCGCCGTTTCCCTGCATGCGGCGGATGACGCGCTGCGCAGTCAGCTCGTGCCGATCAATCGCAAGCACCCGATCGCCGCGTTGCTCGCTGCGTGCTGGCACTACATCGACGAGCAGAATGGCCGCAGCGTGACGTTCGAGTACGTGATGCTCGATGGAATCAATGATTCCCCGGCGCAGGCGCGGGCGCTCGCGCGCCTGCTCAAGGGCCACCCGGCGAAGGTCAACCTCATTCCGTTCAATCCCTTCCCCCACAGCGGCTATGCCCGCTCGCCAATGCCCGTGATCCTGCGTTTTCGCGACGAGCTGATCCAACGCGGTGTGCTGGCGACGATTCGCCGGACCCGCGGTGACGATATCGACGCAGCGTGCGGGCAGCTGGCCGGTCGCGTGATCGACCGGACCACGGCGCGCCTCGGCAGCAAGACTTTCAGCGTGGCAGTTCAATGATGGCAACAAGGGACCCCCGCGCCGTGCGTTTCGGAGCCGTGCCGCTGCTGCTCGCAGCGATGCTCGGCGTGGCCGGCTGCGCGGCCGAGCACCGCAAGGAGCAGAAGGAGCAGGACGCCGCCACCTACAACATGCAACTCGGCATGGCGTACATGAATCAGGGGGACCTCGGGCTCGCCAAGGAGAAGCTCGATCGAGCCATGCAGCAGAATCCCTCGAACCCGGGCGTCCACAGCGCAATGGCGATGTTACAGGATCGTCTGGGAAATCCGGACAAAGCCGATGCCGAATTCAAGGCGGCGCTGCGACTCGGGCCACGCACGCCCGATGTGTTGAACAACTACGCGGTCTACCTGTGCCGCACGGGGCGCACCGATGAGGGTGTGAAGTACTTCGAGGAGGCTGCGCACAATGCGCTGTACCGCACGCCCGAAGCGGCATATACGAATGCCGGCGTGTGTCTGCGCGCAGCCAGGCGCGATACCGAGGCTGCGATGAGCTTCCAGCGCGCGCTACAGGCGAAACCGAATTTCTCCGAGGCGGCCTTTCAGCTGGTGGAGCTCGACTTCCAGCGCGGTGAGTACCCCGAGGCACGGGCGGAGCTCGACCGCTATCTCGGTGCCTTCGACGCCACCCCCGACCTGCTGCTGATCGGCGCTCGGATCGCGCGCAAACAGGGCGACAGGCTGGCCGAGGAGCGCTTCTCCCGCAAGCTGCGGCTCGATTTCCCAGGCTCGGCACAGGCGCGCGCGCTGACCGAGCTGCGTCACAACCCAGGTTGATGCCATGACGGTGGATGCTGCCGGCATCGGCGCGCGTCTGCGCGCCGGACGCGAGAGACTCGGCCTGACGGTGCTGCAGGCCGCGGAGCGGCTGCATGTGGATGCGAGAGTCCTCGAATCCCTCGAGAGCGATGACTTCGAGGCATTGGGCGCACCGGTGTATGCGCGCGGGCACCTGCGCCGCTACGCCGGTCTCGTGGGCGAATCCGTGCCGGATCTCGAGGAGCTGTACTCGCGAAACATGCCCGGCCGCGAACCCGATCTGACGCGCATCGCGAAGCCCGCGGGCGGTGATTCGGGCCGTCTGGTGGCGCTCGCGGTGTTCGTGCTCGCGGTATTCGGCGTCGCGGGGGCTGTCTGGTGGATCACCTCGATGGCCCCGCGCAAGCCACATCCGGAGCAATCGCGCGAGATCGGCACCGCTGCACCCACGCCGCTGACGGATACGGCGCAGGATGGCAACCGGCAACAGCCCGGATCTGGTGGAGGCGGATCGGCCGCCAGCGAGGGCTCAGATGGCCGTGCGCGGCATTCGGACACGGGAGCCAGCGCTACTGCGGCTCTCGAGGCCGCCGCCGCTCAGGCACGAACGTCGGCGGCCGGCACGCGTCTGGCATCCGCAGGCACGACGACGGGACTGTCTTCCGGGCCGGCGGCGGGGCCTGGCACGGTCGCCGAGAATCACGCCCGGCCGAGCGGTGAGGAGCAGCTGACGCTGAGATTCTCGGCGGATAGCTGGACGGAGATCTACGATGCCTCGGGGCAACGGCTGTTTTTTGATGTCGGCGCGGCGGATTCGGTCCGCACCCTGAAAGGTACCCCGCCGTTTCGCGTCGTATTGGGAAATGCGCCCGGTGTTGCAATCGAAGTCAACGGCCGCAGTGCGGCCATCGCAAAGCTGGCCGGGCCCGATGGCAGCGCGCAGTTCTTCGTCAATCGCTCCGGACGTGCCATCCGCACGCGCCCCGCGGCGGGCGGAGGTTAGTTTGGCGGAGCAGATCCAGCCCGTTCGGGGCATGAATGACATTCTGCCCGCGGAGGTCGGCGTCTGGCGGCATCTCGAGCGCTGTGTGCGCGAGCTCGTGAGCGCCTACGGCTACGCGGAGATGCGCGTGCCGCTGGTCGAGCACACGGCGCTCTTCAAGCGTGCCATCGGCGAGTTCACCGATGTCGTCGGCAAGGAGATGTACAGCTTCGAATCGCAGGGCGCCGAGAGCCTGACCCTGCGGCCCGAGGCGACGGCGGGGATGGTGCGGGCGGTCATCTCCAACCGCATGCTGCGCGGACAGCGTCACAAACTATGGTGCATCGGCCCGATGTTCCGCCATGAGACGCCGCAGGCCGGCCGCTACCGCCAGTTCCATCAGCTCGATGTCGAGGCGATCGGTTACGCAGGTCCGGATGTCGATGCCGAGCTGATCGCCATGTCGGCGCGATTGTGGCGGACACTGGGGATCAGCCGCGTGCGCCTGCAGATCAACTCGCTGGGCACGGCGCAGTCACGTCGCGGCTACCGGGAACTGCTCGTCGCATACTTGCGCGCTCACGAGCGCGAGCTGGATGCGGACAGCCAGCGCCGGCTCGAAGGCAATCCGCTGCGCATTCTCGACAGCAAAAGTCCGCAGATGCAGCCGATCCTTGCCGCGGCGCCGTCGCTGGCCGAGCATCTGGATCCCGAATCGCGGGCGCATTTTGCGGCACTGGGCGCCATGCTGCGTGACATCGGGGTGCCGTACGAGATCAATCCCAGGCTCGTGCGTGGTCTCGATTACTACAGCGGCACGGTTTTCGAGTGGGTCACGGAGTCCGCCGGTGCGCAGAATGCCGTGTGTTCCGGCGGCCGCTACGACGGACTCATCGCACAGCTCGGCGGCGAGGCGACCCCGGCAATCGGGTTTGCGATGGGAATGGAGCGCGTGGTGGCGCTGCTGCAGCAGTTGCATGCAACCCCGCCGAGCCCTCACCCCGATGTCTATGTGGTGCTCAATGGGGAGCGCGCGAGCATTGCGGGCCCCGCACTCGTGGAGCGGCTGAGGGATGCGCTGCCGGCCCGACGGTTCGAGATCAATCTGGGTGGCGGCAATTTCAAGGCCCAATTCCGCCGCGCCGACCGCAGTGCCGCGTCGCTCGCCCTGATCCTGGCAGATGACGAGCTCGCGCGTGGCGTGGCGGCCATGAAACCTTTGCGCGAGGAGTCGGGTCAGAGCGAGTGCCCGATCGCACAGCTCGCGCCGGGGATCGAGGCCGCGCTGACGGCCCTGGGAAACACCTGCAGGGGAGGGTGAGTGGAAGATTATCTTTCCGAACAAGAACAATGGGAGGCTTTGAAAGCCTGGCTAAAGGAGAACGGCCCCTGGATCATCGCCGGCGTCGTGGTGGCGGCCCTCGCGGTGACCGGTTATCGCTGGTATCAGCGCTACGTGGACCAGGCCGGGGCGCAGGCAAGCGCGAAGTACCTCCAGATGGTCGAAGCTCTCGGCCGCGGTGATCATACGAACGCCTTCGTCGTGCTGGGGGACCTCGAGCGCAATTATCCTTCTTCCGCGTATGTCGACCAGGCGCGGCTCATGGCAGCGCGCGCTGATGTGGAAACGGGTGAGCTGGACAAGGCCGCCACCGAGCTGCAGAGCGTCGTGGCGCACTCGAAAGACCCCGATCTCGCGCTGGTCGCGCGGCTGCGCCTCGCGCGTGTGCAGATCGCCCAACACAAGGCGGATGCGGCTCTTGCGATGCTGGATGCCGTGCAACCCGGCGCCTTCGCACCCGCTTTCCACGAGGTGCGCGGCGATGCGTTCTATGCCAAGGGCGACAAGGCCAATGCGCTGAAGGAATATCTCAGTGCGAAGGCCGCAGGTGCCGGCGGTGTTCCGGACGGCGGCCCGCTCGATTTGAAAATCACGGAACTGTCCGCCGGGAGCCAGCAACCCCGCCAGGCGATCACTCCGGCGCCTGCCGCCGCGCCGGCGAAGTAATCCATGCGAGTGACGGCTGAATCGCGAGGTTGAATGGCAATGCAAGGCTCTTTCCCGGCCCGTCCGCCGATTACGATGGCCCCGTTCGCACCGGTTCGGCCGCTGAGGCGTTGGTGGCTCGGCGCTGCGCTGCTGGCGCTGGTGGCATGTTCCAAGGACAAGGACATCGACAAGCCATCGCCGCTGCCGTTGTTCAACGCGAACGTGCACGTCGAGAAGCTCTGGTCGGCTTCCGTTGCCGACAAGGGCGGCAAGCCGTTGCGCCTCGGTCTGGGCCTGGCGGTCGAGGAGCAGCGCGTCTATGCGGCCGGCCACAGCGGCGAGGTTGCCGCATTCGATCTCGTCTCCGGCCACACCAGATGGCATGTGCGCACCAAGCTGCCGCTTTCGGGAGGACCCGGGGTCGGGGGCGGCCTCGTGACGGTCGGCTCGAGTACCGGAGATGTGATCGCGCTCGGCACGCCTGATGGCGCGGTGCGCTGGCACGTCCACGTGAATGGTGAGGTCCTGGCGGCGCCCGCGGTCTCTGAGCGCCTGGTCGCCGTGCGCACCGTCGATGGCAAGATGCACGGTCTTGATCCCAAGGATGGACGCGAACTGTGGGTCCAGGAGGAGCAGGTTCCGCGGCTGTCGTTGCGCGGCACCGCCTGGCCCGTCCTGACGGGTGACCTCGTGCTGAGCGGCTTCGACGACGGCAAGGTCGCCGCCATCAACGTGAACGACGGCTCGATCCAGTGGGAGACCACGATCGCCCCTGCGCATGGCCGCACCGAGATCGAGCGGCTCGACGATGTGGATGAGGGTGTGCGGGTTTCCGGCTCCGATGTCTACGCCGTCGGTTTCCAGGGGCGCATCGCAATGCTGGCGCTCGACAACGGTCAGATCTGGTGGTCGCACGACGCCTCGAGCTACCGCGGTCTCGGTCTCGATGCGGGGTCCCTGTACGTCTCGATGGCCGACGGTGAAGTAGTGGCCCTGCGCCGGCGCACGGGAACCGAGCTCTGGCGCCAGAAAGCCCTGCAGTACCGTCGTCTGTCGGCCGCAGTCGAGAGTGACGCCGGAATCGTCACTGCAGACTATCAGGGGTACGTGCACTGGCTCGACAAAGCTACCGGGAACATTGTCGCACGCGCCTCCTCGGGCAAGGTGCGCGTCAGCAACGCGCCCATTGCCGTGGGCAACATGGTGTTGGTCGTGAATGATGCCGGGGACATCAGCGCGTTTCGGGCCACGCTAATGACACCGGCGAAGGCGGCTGCCGCTCCCGAGCTCGGCGCCCCATTGGGCCCCACCCCGGCGGGCCCCACCCCGGCGGGTCCCACCCCGTCGGGTCCGACCACATTGGGTCCCCCCGCCCCTGCGATACCTGCGGCCAGCCCCGCGCCTGGGGCGCAACCGGGTGGCGAACCTGCCTCGGTCCCGCAGTCTCCCGCTCCGGGCGGCTCGCCCGAACCGCAGGCCGCGCCACCCCCCGCGTTACCTCCCGGTACGCCACCTGCGCCACTGCCGTCTCAACCGACGCCGGACCCCACTCCGCCGATGCCGCAGACAAAGCCTCAACCTCCTCCGACGTGACCGGACGTCGACCATGCTGCCCGTCATTGCGCTGGTCGGCCGTCCCAACGTGGGCAAGTCGACGCTGTTCAACGTTCTGACGGGCACGCGGGATGCGATCGTTGCGGACGTTCCCGGGCTCACCCGCGATCGGCAGTATGGCTACGGGCGTGTGGGCCCGATTCCCTATGTCGTCATCGACACCGGTGGGTTGGTCGAGCGGCCGACGGGCATCGAAGCGCAGATGCGCGCGCAGACCGAACGCGCGGTCGAGGAAGCGGATCGATTGATCTTGCTCGCCGATGCCCGCGCGGGACTCACCACCGAAGACCACTTTGTGGTGCGCGAACTGCGCCGCGCGGGCAAGCCCGTGATCCTGGCGCTCAACAAAACCGAAAGCCTGGATACCGACACCGTCAGCCTCGATTTCCATGCGCTCGGACTCGGCAGCCCCGTGGCCATCTCGGCGAGTCACGGGCGTGGCTGCGAGGAGCTGATGGAACAGGTGCTCGCCGGGCTCGAGTCCGTCCCCGGCGAGGAGGAGCGGCCGGATGCGATCCGCATCGCCATCATCGGTCGTCCCAATGTCGGCAAATCGACCCTCGTGAACCGCTTGCTCGGCGAGGAGCGTGTCGTCGCCAACGATCAACCGGGAACGACCCGCGACAGCATCCTCGTTCCCTTCGAGCGCGATGGCCGGAAGTTCACGCTCATCGATACGGCCGGGTTGCGCAGGCGCTCCAGAGTGGCAGATGTGGTGGAGCGGGCGAGCGTGGCGAAAACGCTTCAGGCCATTGATGAGGCGCATGTCGTGGTGCTGGTGCTGGACGCGCACGACACGGTGGCCGAACAGGATGCCAGCGTCCTCGGCATCGCCCTGCAGCGCGGCCGGGCGCTCATCATCGCCGTGAACAAATGGGACGGCATTGCTCCGGAGCAGCGCGAGGAGATTCAGCGACAGCTCGCCCTCAAGCTCGATTTCGTGCCCTTCGCGCCGCTACAGATCATCTCGGCCCGCCACGGCACCGGGGTGGGGGAGTTGGTTCAGCTCACGGTGCGCGCGTATGCGGCGGCCATGCGCGAGATGCCTACCCGCGAGCTCACCCGAACACTGGAAAAGGCTCTCATCGTGCATCAGCCTCCGTTGGTTCACGGGCGGCGCATCAAGCTGCGCTACGCGCATCAGGGCGGAAGAAATCCACCACGCATCATCATCCACGGAAACCAGACGGCGTCGGTTCCAGATGCCTATAGCCGTTATCTCGCGAACGTGTTTCGCAAGAAGTTCGACCTGTTCGCAACCCCGGTCGTCGTGGAGTTTCGCACCGATGCGAATCCCTACGAGCGGACGCGCGGCGACCGGCGCCCCGCCGGACGGGCCGGCGACAAACCGACACGCAGGGGTACGGGTGGGCGCGGCAACGGCACGCTGTCCAATCCGAAAAGGAACCCCGCACGCCCGCGCTGAACGGCGTGCGGTCCTTCAGGGCGTGGGCGGCGGCGGCAGCAGCAGCGCGGGATCGACGAAAGTCGCATTGAGCGCGACCGCGAAATGCAGGTGCGGACCGGTTACACGCCCGGTCGCACCGACCTCTCCCAGGGTATCCCCGGCCTTCACCAGTTCGCCCGGATGCACCGCGATCCGGCTCATGTGGCAGTACATGGTGATCAGCCCCTCGCCGTGATCGACGAATACGGTGTTACCGTTGAAGAAGAAGTTGCCTGTATCGAGGACGCGCCCGTGCGCGGCCGCCCGAATTGGCGTGCCGGTGGCGGCGGCGATATCCATCCCACTGTGCGGATTGCGGGATTCGTTGTTGAACACGCGGCGCAGCCCGTATGAGCTCGAACGGATGCCCGGCACGGGCTGAATGAGATGCAGGGTGGCCGGAGGATCGTTGGAGAATGTGGCCGTGTCGGCGTGAATCCGTGGCACCTCCTTCTGTACGCGCGCGAGATCCCGCTTCGAGAGATTTACCTTGCCAGGCGCCACTTTCAACGATTGCACGGCATAGTGCTTATCGACTACGTCGAAGCCGATTACCGTCGGCGGCCCCACCTCCGAGCGCACGAGGATGCTCGCATGACCCGGTTGCGTACTCAGGGGGATGCCGATGATCGCCACCCAACCGTCATTGGAGCGCAAGACCATTCCGCGCTTTCCCTCGTAGGTAACGACCGGAGGCTTGCCGGGTGCTGCATTGATGGCTGCGACCAGAATTCCGCCAGGAACAAGGCTCGGCTGTGGCAGCTCGAGTACTGCGGTGGGGCGAACGGGGGCGGCATCTGTGTTGGCAACGGCGGTCACGCCAGGCAGCAGTGCCACGAATGCGACAACGATCCGTCGCCAAGTGCATGCGGCTCGAGCGGCGCACCACACCGGCGCATGGCATCCGGGTGCTGTGGGGGCTGACTCCCGTTGCATAGTTCGCCTACTCCTTGGCCGTCACGCGGGCTCTGAGCGTCCCGCGCGCGAATTGCGCTTCGATCTCATCGTTCAGCGCGACCCCTTCGGTGTCGGTGAGCACCGCGCCATCCGTCGTGCGCTTCACGATGGCAAAGCCCCGAGCGAGGGTGGCCAAAGGACTCACCGTGTGCAATGCGCGAATCGCCAGTCCCGTTCGATGCAACGCCCGCGAAAGAGTTTCCTTGAGCGCGTGATTGAGGCGGTCGGCCAGCGAGGCGTGGCGCAGCCGGTATTCGCGCACCAGGTGTGCGGGAGACTCATGTACCAGGCGGGTAAAGAGCTCGCTCGTGCGGTCTCGGTCGCGGTGCAGGGCGGCGCTCAGCGCGCCGGCCAGACGCTGTTCGAAATCATCCAGACGTTGCGCCTGCTGTACCAGTCGAACGCCGGGGTGCGCGAGCTTCAGCCGCAGGCTCACAGCTGTGAGCCCGGAGCCCACCGAGCGCAATTCGCGGCGCATGCAGGCAGCGAGCCGCTCGAGCGTGCGGTGCAGCGATTCCAGACAGGCAGTGCGATCAGGTGCCACCAGCTCTGCCGCACCCGACGGTGTCGGCGCGCGCGCGTCGGCCACAAAATCGGTGATCGTAAAATCAGTCTCGTGCCCGATGCCGGCCACGACCGGGATTCTGCACGCACAAACGGCGCGTACTACACGCTCATCATTGAAAGCCCACAGGTCCTCGAGCGAGCCGCCACCGCGGGCGACGATCAGGACGTCGCACTCCCTGCGCATCGAGGCAAGCTCGATGGCCGCGACGATCGCGGAAACCGCGGCGTCTCCTTGCACTGGAGTGGGATAGATGAGTACCGCCGCAGTCGGGAAGCGCCGCGCGAGAACATGCAGAATGTCGCGAATCGCTGCTCCGGTCGGCGAGGTAATGACCCCGACCCGCCGCGGAAAGCGTGGCAGGGCGCGCTTGCGCTCCTGCGCGAAGCAGCCCTCGGCTGCGAGTTTGGCCTTCAGCCGCTCGAACTCGCGCCGCAGGGCACCGACCCCGGCTTCCTCGAGATGCTCGACGATGAACTGATAATCGCCGCGGGATTCATAGACGCTGACGCGTCCCCGTGCAAGCACATGCTGGCCTGCTTTCGGCACGAAGTTCACGCCCGTGTTTCGCTGGCGGAACATCGCGCACCGCAGCTGCGCGTCGCGATCTTTCAGCGAGAAATACCAGTGACCGGATGAGGGCGTCGAGAGATTGGACAACTCGCCCTCGACCCACAGCACGCCCAGGTTCTTCTCGAGAAGCAGGCGCACTTCCCGATTCAGTCGCGAGACGGTATAGACCTGACGCTCGGGTGGCGCCCCTGCCTGGCTGCTTGGCGACATGGAACTTGAGTCTACGGAACCTTGAGTGTGATCGGGGCGGGTGAAGCGCGCGGGCGCTCGGATGACCGGACGAACTGAACCATAACTTATCATGGGTTTACCCGGAAGCAGAGCAGGCGTAAAATGCGGGGTTTACCCATCGCTCAGGCGGTCCATGCGTATCCTCGAAGAAGCCCTGACCTTCGATGATGTCCTCCTGGTGCCGGCTTACTCGGATGTGCTGCCGCGCGAGGTCGATCTCTCCACGCGCGTGACACGCCGGATCCGGGTCAATGTGCCGCTTCTTTCCGCCGCCATGGATACCGTGACCGATGCAAGACTTGCGATCACCATTGCGCAGGAAGGTGGCATCGGCGTCGTCCACAAGAGCATGACGATCGAAACGCAGGCCCAGCAGGTCGGCCGCGTGAAGAAGTTCGAGAGTGGCGTCATCAAGGATCCGATTACGGTTTCGCCGCACATGTCGATCCGGGGGGTGCTGGATCTGACGCGCTCGCGCGGCATCTCCGGCGTGCCGGTCGTGGTGGGCAAGAAGGCCGTCGGAATCGTGACACACCGGGATCTTCGTTTCGAAGAGAAGCTCGATGCGCCGGTCTCCTCGGTGATGACACCCCAGGATCGGCTGATCACCGTTCGCGAGAATGCTCCGAAGGAGGACGTGCTCGCGCTGCTGCACAAACACCGGATCGAAAAAGTACTGGTCGTCAATGCCGACCATGAGCTGGTCGGCATGATCACGGTCAAGGATTTCCAGAAGGCGACCGAATTCCCGCGCGCATGCAAGGACGATGGCGGGCGACTTCGCGTCGGTGCTGCCGTTGGCACGACGCCCGATACGCTCGACCGGGTGGCTGCCTTGCGCGAAGCAGGCGTCGATCTGATCGTCGTGGATACCGCCCATGGTCACTCGCGCGGTGTCCTTGCCGTCGTCGAGCGGATCAAAGCCAAATGGGGCGATCAACAGATCATCGCCGGTAACATCGCCACCGCGGAGGCGGCCCGCGCGCTGGTCGGCGCCGGGGCCGATGCGGTGAAAGTTGGAATCGGTCCGGGCTCGATCTGCACCACCCGGATCGTCGCGGGCGTGGGTGTTCCGCAGATCTCGGCGGTTGCCAATGTCGCAGAGGCCCTCAAGGACACTGACGTCGCCGTCATCTCTGACGGCGGTATCCGTTACTCCGGCGATGTCGCCAAGGCGCTGGTGGCCGGCGCCCACGCAGTCATGATCGGCAGTCTCTTCGCCGGCACGGAAGAATCACCCGGAGAAGTCGAACTGTACCAGGGAGCATCGTACAAGTCGTACCGCGGCATGGGCTCGATCGCGGCAATGGGCGAGCGGCACGGCTCAGCCGACCGCTACTTCCAGGATGCAGCGACCGAGCTCGAGAAGCTGGTCCCCGAAGGCGTCGAGGGACGCGTCCCCTACAAGGGTAGCGTCGTGCAGATCCTGCATCAGCTTTCCGGGGGCCTGCGCGCCGCCATGGGATATACCGGGAGCAAGAATATCGAGGAGATGCGGACCCGTCCCGTGTTCGTGCGCATCACCAATGCCGGGGTACGGGAGAGTCACGTGCATGATGTCAGCATCACGAAAGAGGCGCCCAACTACCGGGTGTCGTGAATCACGCGCATGATGGCACGACCGAAGATGATCGAGCATGACCAGAGTTGCTAAGCCCGCCGCCGCCCCTGTTCCGCACGCGGACATTCACAGCCACCGGATCCTGATCCTCGACTTCGGAGCGCAATATACGCAGCTCATCGCGCGCCGGGTGCGCGAGATCGGTGTGTACTGCGAGATCCATCCATGGGACATCAGCGATGAGGCGGTGCGGGCTTTCCATCCGCACGGAATCATCCTTTCCGGAGGTCCGGCTTCGGTCACCGAAGCACAGGCGCCGAAAGCCCCCCCGTGCGTGTTCAGTCTGGGCGTGCCGGTACTGGGGATCTGCTATGGCATGCAAACGATGGCACAGCAGCTCGGCGGCCGGGTCGCGGCCTCTGCCGAGCGCGAATTCGGCTATGCGGAAGTCACGGTTCGAGGCGCGTCAGCCCTGCTGGATCACATCGAGGACCGTCGCGCTGCCTCCGGCGCGCTGCTCGATGTCTGGATGAGCCACGGCGATCGGGTCGCGGAGCTGCCCCCCGGATTCATTGCGACCGCCGCCACGGCGAGCATTCCCTACGCGGCGATGGCTGACGAGCAGCGCCGATTCTACGGTGTCCAGTTTCATCCCGAGGTGACGCACACGCGGCAGGGGGCGCGTATGCTCGAGCGATTCGTGCGCGAGATCTGCGCCTGTGACGCTTTGTGGAGCGTAGGCAACATCATCGAGGACGCGATCGGACGCGTCCGGACCCGGGTGAACCAGGACAAGGTGCTGTTGGGCCTCTCGGGTGGTGTGGACTCGTCGGTGGTGGCGGCGCTGCTGCATCGCGCCCTTGGTGATCAACTTATCTGCGTGTTCGTCGATCATGGCCTGCTGCGCTTGGGCGAGGCTGATCAGGTGATGCGCACCTTTGCTGAGCATCTGGGCGTACGGGTGATCCGGGTGAATGCCGAGCAGCGCTTTCTGCAGCGGCTCGCCGGCGTAGCCGACCCGGAGCAGAAGAGAAAACTCATCGGCCGCACGTTCGTGGAAGTCTTCGACGAGGAAGCACACAAGCTCAGCGGAGTGCGCTTTCTTGCTCAGGGTACGATCTATCCGGACGTCATCGAATCGGCAGGTGCCCGCACGGGCAAGGCGCGCGTCATCAAGTCCCATCACAACGTGGGCGGACTGCCCGAGCACATGAAGTTACAGCTCGTCGAACCGCTGCGCGAGCTGTTCAAGGACGAAGTGCGGCGATTGGGGGTGCAGTTGGGACTGCCCAAGGAAATGGTGCACCGACATCCCTTCCCGGGCCCCGGCCTCGGCGTGCGCATCCTCGGCGAGGTCCGCAAGGAGTTCACGGATCTGCTGCGCCATGCCGATGCGATCTTCATCGACGAGCTGCGCAAACACGATCTGTACGATCGCACGAGTCAGGCCTTCGCGGTGTTCCTTCCGGTGCGCTCGGTCGGCGTCATGGGCGACGGCAGGCGGTACGACTACGTCATCGCACTGCGTGCGGTAGAGACGGTGGACTTCATGACCGCACACTGGGCGCGCCTGCCCTACGAGTTCCTGGAGCACGTTTCGCGGCGGATCGTGAATGAGGTGGCGGGGATTTCGCGAGTGGTCTACGACATTTCGGGCAAGCCGCCCGCAACGATCGAGTGGGAATAATCCAGGGTCTGTCGCTCAATGCGATCACTTCGGCGAACTTGGCCGGATCGGAAACGATCGTGCTACGGTCGAGAGCGCTCACGGCTGTCAATCATCTCAACGTTGCGGTTCTCCCTTCCAATGACCGATTGCAAGAAAAACAGCGATCGCGCCAAAAACCAGCCCGAGGCTCTTAAACGCGTGCTGGCGCGCCTGCACGTATGGACTTATACCGATGAAGGTGACGAACCAGATTGCATCTACCAGCCACCCTTCCCAGGTCAGCGGCATCCTCCACCCCCAACGGTAGCGCTTCGCCGCAAACCAATAGCGCGGTCTATCGTCCATTCGCTGCACTCTGTTGCGGTCGAACTTGCTTTAGCTGCGCAGCGGTCGAGCGCATTCGGCCACCACAGACGATTGCACATTCCTGCGGGAATTCTTGCATCGCGAAGCCTGTAGTGGCTGCCGTCACGTGGGCTCACGTGCCGCGGCACCTCCGAGCTTCGACCAGGCACCCACCACTCGCGGCAGAAAAATCACACGTTCATTGGCGACGGCGTCGTCGACCAGACGGGCAACGAGCGTGTCGATGCCGATTTCTTCTGCAGTCGCGATGCCGGCTCGTTCTATGAAGGGCTGGAGACTGCGCAAAAGGTCCACCGGGTAGTCGTATTCCGGCGCGCTCGAACCGCACGCTACCTGTGTTGCTGCGACCATGTTCGGTGGCGGGAATCCCGCGTGCACCAAGGTTGAGTAGAGCTTCGTTCCCATGTCCAGCTCGGTGTCTGCCGCAACGAAGGCTTCGAGCAGCCAGTGCTTGATTTGCGTGAACAACTCGCCGGCAGGCACCTGCGAGAACTGCGACCTGTCGTATTCTTGAAACGCCACGATCCCGCCCGGCCGAAGATGTTGGGAAAGGTGCCGCACTGCGGCGGCGGGATCCGGCAGATACAGCAGCACCAGGCGTCCGACGAGCGCATCGAACTTCGCGTCCGTCTTGAATGTCGCGATATCGTCAACCTGGAATCGTGCGTGGCTAAATCCGCGAGCCGCTGCGCGGCGTGCTGCGGTTTCCACCGACGATGAAGCCCGATCAATGCCGAGCACAGCACCGTGTCTGCCAACCATTCTCGCGGCGAGGAGCGATACGTCGCCGACACCGCAGCCGATGTCGAGCACCTGCATGCCGGGCCGGAGGCCGGCGCGCCGGAAGACGTCCTCCGTGAACGGCTCCAGCAGCGCACCTCGCTCCGCGAGGCGTCGTGCTTCCAGCACGGAATAGCCAAGGGGGTAGTCATACGGCTCGCTCATGTGTTCTCTCGAGCGCCCCGCCGGACGGGGGCTCTTTCGACCATTCACGCCGACCAGCCCGGCACACTGTCGAACAGCTTAAGGGCGCACGGGCAGTTACAGCCACGAATCTACAGCCATAACCGCTCAGCCGGAAGTGGCTTCGCTGACGATTGGTTCTGGAGAGTTGCGGCAGGTCGCGCGGATATCGCCAAACAGCTCTACTGGACGGCGGTTCGGTTTGCGCGACCTGCGGATTCCGCTTTGATGTGCAGACCGCGCAGAAACTCGAGCCCGAGCACCGAGTCAGCGGAGACCGACGCGCTCGCCCAATTCAAGGCGAGCGCGCGGGGATTGGGGACCATCGGGAAAAACAGGCTGCCGGTTCGCGTTTCCCCGGGGGCGAGGCGTAGCGGAAGTGGTAGTCGACGGCGGTCGAACTCCTTCTTGATCGCCGCCTTGTAGTGTCGGTTCCTGCCCCAAGTCGCCAAGCCATACACAGGCAGGGCGACCGCAGTTGCGGTTGCTACGGCGGCCGCACCCGCTGCGCCGATCCCCGCGCTTGCGATCACAGCGGGTTCGGCACTTGCGACCAGTATGCGCGGTGCAGCTATTCGCGCGAAAGTCACGCCGGCATCCCGGTATTTCCTCTCGAGCGTCTTGCTCTGGCGTTCCAGCGCCCACGGATCAGCACCAGGGGATAGCGAAGCTCCATCAAAGTCGACCAACGTGATGGAGACGACCTGCAGCGGTTGATCCTCGGTATTGCGGAGGGTAACGATGTACTCGTCCCAGAATGCTTCGCGTTTCCAGGAACCCGGGCTCCCGTCGGTAATTACGCTTGCGAGGTTTGCAGCGACCGGCGCCGGCGGGAATGGAATGTTGAGCGCGCGCGCCGGGGGCGTATGCTTTCCGGCGAATTTGTATTTGGCGGACACGCAACCTGCCACAGCGCACAGCGCTGCACAGATCACCGCGATGCTGAGGGCCGATCCACGTGGCAAGGCGGTTTGGATCGACCGGCAGGACGCGGCGGTTTGGATCGACCGGCAGGACGCAATTGGTGGGATGATGTCGGTATCCGGCTGCGGCCAAGGAGCCAGATGCGCCGCAATAATCGTGCCGCTGGGTAACTGCCTGTGAGCCGCGCCATTTTTGGACCTGCAGCGAGCGGACCCAACACTTGGCACTAGGACGGTGGCACTAGCGCAGTAGAATCAGCAGCTCCGCTAATCGATCTTCACGTCGAGCTCGGCGAGATGATCGTAATCCATCAGGAGGTCGATCGCGGTGGTTTCATCGCGCACGATCGTAAACACGAACGCCGCCCGAACCTGACCGGCCGTCACCCATACCGCGCCGGCTGCGCCGTCGATGAGTGCAGGCATGGCAGCGCGAGCGCGACCCTTGAAGGTCTCCGCCACCAGCGATGCGCCGCGAATTTCATGAGCCAAGGCAGGTGCTCCCTTGCCGCGGTTCGCGGCGGCCGTGCGCACTGCGAGATCGTCGGCGCGCAGCACAACATCGGTGGACAGCACGGCGACCAGTCGTTCGAAGTTGCCATCGCGCGAGGCCGCCAAAAACGCTAACCAACTCGCGTTGCCGCGCAATATCGGTTGCAGAAGCCGTCGCGCCGCGCACGGCCAGATGCGGCCCATTTTTGACCTGGGGCTTTCCGTCCCTTACCTGCACCGTCCGCGCCGCGCCGGGCAGCCCCAGCGGAGGCCCAGGCGTGACACCCGTCGACTTGTTGATCCACGCATAGTCCGCATAGATCGCCTGCTGTTCGCCTTCCGACAGCGCTTGCCACGAATCCGAACCAGGCAGCGGCGTGGTCCCCTGATAAATCAGCATTACGAATTTCATCTGGTCCTCCATAGCACGAATTCCATACGGGGTTCTCCATCGCCCATATGACGGATCGCAAGGCATGAATGTGACGTGCGGGCGCCCCCGGCCATTCGCACCCAGGGCGCTCATGCGCCTCAAGCGGTGGACCAACGGTCCACATTGACTTTAGCGGACGTCGTCCTTTGACCGCGTTATTGCGGCGTCCCCGTAGACGCCTTTCAGTGCTCCGTCGCGAGCGAAATCCCTCATCATCGCAAAATATCCCGGCGCGTAACGGGTGGACAGCCGCTTTCCACTGCCCGGTGCGATTTCGAACAGCGTCATCCCATGTTCCGCTTGCGGATACAGCGCCAGCGTGAACGGCAGGCCCGCCGCGATCAGCGACCTGATGCGACGACTCGTCGCTGCGCTCGGGGCCTCGTAGTCCTCCCCACCCAGTATCCACAGCTGGGGCGTCGTATTAGAGCGCAAGGTTGGCATTGGGTCGTAGTGGAATGGCGTGCCCCACTGGAACTTCGCGCCCAGCTTACGCAGCTGTGCTTCCGAATAGGGCAGGAAGAAATACGTGTAGTTGCCATGCAGGTCCTTGAACCACGGCGCGTGCTTGTACTTCGCCCTCACCGCATCGAATTCCGCGAATCCTGCGGTAAACCCGCTTGCAAACACCGTCTCGGCGGCCCGTGCGACCTCCAGTGCGCTCGCGATTTCCGCCGGTGAGTGACCTTTCTCGCGCATCTCAATTTCGACTTCCTGCTGGTCTTCGTCGATCACGCTTACTGCGAGGCCGAAGCAAACGATGACAAAGTCCACGTGCGCGCGATTCGCTGCAAGCGGCGCCACCCAGCCACCTTGGCTTCCGGCCTGATAGCCGATCCGTCCGGCACGCTTTCCGGCAAGGCGCTTGGCTTCGCGCATCGCTGCCACATCATCGTCCGCAAGCAGGTTGAAATCCTGACTGTAACTGCCATCCGACCCTCCCGTTCCGCGCTTGTCAAACACGAATGCGCCGACCTCCTCGGCCGGCAGCATCCTCTGCAGCGGATTGAACGTTCGCGCCGAGTCGTGCTCGGCACCGTGCACTAATATGACGATTGGCACGACGGCTGTACCTTTCGGCAGAAGCAACCGCCCGGCGAGCTTCGCACCATGGCTCGTGAATGTCGTGTCCTGCACGTCGAACTTGACACGTCGCCCTTCTATCCCGTCAAAATTGATACGACCGGCCTCACACGCGGAAAAGCGGATGGACTTGCCGTCGGGACGTCCTGTCCACCCATACGAACTGCTCCACAGACCGGCGCCTTTTTCAGTCAACGCGCCGGTTGTGCCGTCAAACCGACGCCACCGTAGCGTATTGCGGTCGGATGGTGCGATATCGACAATTCCACCATCGGACAACCGATATGTGCCGATGTGGCAGTCCATTGCTTCCGACGCACGGGCAGTTTGCGCTACAAAGGAAATGCACAGGGCGGCGGCCAAGGTGATGAGGATAGTCGCGCCGTTCAAGCGGACTGACCCGGACCTAACGTTCGTCATGTTCGATCTCCCACGCAGCGATGCCCGCGTTCCGGAGCATGCTCATGATTGGCCCGTGCTATCGATCTTCATACTTGGCCGCTACCTCAACGAGACGGATCTTGGGGAGGCGCTGATCGCGGTTCCGATAGCTCGACCATCATGCTACAAACGACGTGCTCCGTCGCTGCGTGTTGAAATCAACATCGGTCCGTAGATGATGACGAATAGTAGGAAACTCGTCACCCAGAGGAGGGCGGAGATATCGAGCAGAATCATGCGGGGCGACGCTTCCGGAAAAGCGGCCGCGACCCTGGTGACGCCCGCTAGGATGATCATCACATAGCTCAGCGTCGTCAACCGGTCGGCCTTGAGCGGCCGGCCACTATGGCCGCGCGAAACACGCGTCATGACGCCAAGCACCATGGTGCCGATCGCGCCGGCTGTAAATGCGTGAATCGCCGCCCCTTCCGGCACGATGTGCGTGAGTAGGCTGGCACCGAGCGATGCCGCTCCCAAAATGACCCAGGCATATCCCACGTGCAGGATTGCCAGCAGCGGCTGCGAAGCGGTGGCAAAACCACGCCAGCGCGCTAACCGCCACAGATTGAGCCCGGCGGCTAGAAGCAACAGGCCGCCGATCGCTTTTGATGCCGGAAGAAACGCCCAGCCAAGAAGCCCCGTATGCAAGGTGGCGAGAGCGAGCTGATCGAGCACGCCCGGGTCCGCCGGAAGGGCAGGCATGCCACGCTGCAGCAGCCAATTGCGGGTGAACGCGGGAATGATCCGCCCACCGACTGCGGTGATCAGCGAGATGACGGCGGCAATGGCAATCCGCCATCCGAGCCCCGCAGGCACTCCGGTCCAGGCGAGTTCCAGATACGTCAGCAAATCGGCAATCCCGAGCGCGGCAATCGGGATTGGCATCATGAGATTGCGCCAGTTGCGCGCAGCAACGATCTCGCGCGCGGCAACGGCGCAGAGCACGAATGGGAACGCAAGGTCGGTGGCGGCTGCACACCACAGCGGCAAATATGCCGAGACCAGACAGGAGATTCGACCGAGCAGCCACAACAGGACAAGTGCCGCCAGCGCAACGCCCCGAATCGGCCGGCGCCCGGTCCAATTCGCGACCGCCGTGAGCATGAAACCGGCGATTACGGCTGGCACGAAGCCGAAGAGCATGGCATGGATGTGCCAGGCAAGCGGATCGAAGCGGCTGGGGATCGCCCAGCCCGTCATGAACATGTCGATCCAGAGCGCCAGCGCCGATGCCGCCCACAGGCTCGCGACCAGGAAGAAAGGACGGAAGCCCAGCGACCAGAGTGCAGGCGATTGCTCGGTCGCGGGGCGCAGGCAGGCTGCCGTCATGGTATGCCCGTGATGAGAACGTTGCGAGATGATCGCCACTGGACGATCGTAGCCTGAAAGCGGATAGAGCGGAGGAGCGGAACTGATCATGCTGAATGAGAAGAAGGGGGACTGACCTATGGGGCTGGATGTCGAACGAACTGGTCGCCGGTCGAGGACGCCGTCAGCAACGTCCTAAAATGGGTGCTCCTCGCCGTCGCCACTTTTGCGCTGCTCGCGTGGGCAACGACCGCGACCTACCGCCTGGCGCCACCGCAGCCCGCCCGCTTCTTGAGCGCTGATGGCGTGGTTCTCATGAGACCGCGGCCGGCCAATTCTGGTCTGGCCGCGTTCGGCTCGAGCACCTGATCTGGGCCTCTACGCCAGAAGCAGAGACTTCTACAACACGACGCTGTTGTGGCAGTGGCTGCGTCTGCCGGGTGATGTGATCTTTGCGATCGGCGCGCTGCTGTTGACATGGGATTTCATCGTCAGGCTGCGGCCGTTATATCCGCAAGCCGTGGACCGGCTGATCTTCCGCGCGCCGCATCCCCGCTCCGAGCCAGCCGGGTGACTCGAGAAAACCCTGCGTAAGTGATCGGTATTGATCACCGGCCACCGGCAAGGATGGGCTCGATGGTAGCATCGGTCGCAGGAGCCGGCACGCCTTAGGTTTACGCCGGGGTGGTGGGTATCATGTCGAAACTCGTTGTTCAGAGCTTCAGCATTTCCATCGACGGGTTCGGCGCTGGACCGAACCAGGATCTGCAGAATCCGCTGGGCGTCCGAGGCACCGAATTGATGGAGTGGTTCTTCCACACGCGCATGTGGCGCCGCATGCACGGCAACCAGGATGGCGAGACCGGAGTGGACAATTCGATTGCGGAGCAGGGGTTTGCCCGAATCGGCGCCTGGATTCTCGGGCGCAACATGTTCGGTCCCGTGCGAGGCCCGTGGCCGGATGAGAGCTGGCGAGGCTGGTGGGGTGAGGAGCCCCCTTATCACGTGCCCGTCTTCGTGCTGACAAATCACCCGCGGGCGCCACTTCCGATGCGGGGAGGAACGGAGTTTCGCTTCGTAACGGGCGGCATCCATGAGGCCTTGAAGCAGGCAGCTGCGGCGGCGGGCGAGCGTGAAGTGCGCGTGGGAGGCGGCGTGTCGACGATCCGGCAGTATCTTCGCGCTGCCCTGCTCGATGAGCTGCATCTGGTCATCCGACCTGTGCTGCTCGGCTCGGGGGAGCATCTGCTGGGTGGCATCGATCTGCCCGCTCTGGGTTATGAATGCGCGCAATACGTTGCCGGTGAACGTGCCGCGCACGTTTTTCTGCGCAAGCGCGCGTGACTGGTATTACGGACCGGTCCCTGGGTGGGCTGCTCGTGCGCAGGTGGTGTCCGACAGAACGTGGCTAAGCCGGCGCCCGAACAGCACCACCAGCAGGCCCCCGCTGGCCGCGATCGCAGCGTGCATCGCCCAGAAGGCCGCTGGCGTCATGTATCCGTAGAAGCCGCCGATCCAGCCTATCACGGTGTTGGATACGAACAGGCTCACATAGGCTACTCCGATGAGCGTGGCGTTCAGTCGTCCGGGTGCACAACGCGAGACCAGCGCAAGCAGGGTGGGCCAGTAGTCGAGGAAGGACACACCGAGGCCGATGTGATAGGGCAAAGGCCATAACGGGCCGAGCGGAGAATTCCCGAAGGCGAGGATCGTCGACGCGAGAAACAGATTGCTTGCCGCGGCCAGCCAGGCACCGATTCCGATCTTCACCACCTCATTCGGCTCCCGGCCGCGCAGCGATTGGAGCTTCCAGAACCGCAGCAGGAGAGGCACGCCGAGGATACTGGTCAGCGGATTGACGGCAAGGTACCAGGCGCTGGGAATGCCAAAGCCCCCGAGATCGAGGTCAACGTGCTGCTGTGTCCAGAGGGGACCGACATTGTAGAGCTGGTAGTAGGACACTGACTGTAGTGCGGTGATGAGTATCACGATCAGCAAGGCGCCGGCCCTGCGCCATTCGGCAGCACTGAGACGTTCGTGCGCGTGCGTTGACTGCTGCACCCGGGCAGGCAGGAACCGATAGCCGCGAAGGTAGATGGCAAGACCGGTCAGCATGAAAATGGCGGCGATGCCAAAGCCGTAGCGCCACCCATACAGTTGCGCCAGGAGGCCGCAGAGCAGCGGCCCCGTTACGGCGCCGATGTTGATGCCGGTGCTGAAAATGACATAGCCGCGGGTGCGGCGCGTCTCATCCTCCGGCTGATAAAGGCCACCCACCTGGGAGGCGATGTTGCCCTTGAGCAATCCCGAGCCGATGACGAGCAGAACCAGAGCGAGCAGGAAACTGCGCTCGAAGGCCATGGCGATGTGTCCGGCGCTCATCGATAACGCACCGAGCACGACCGCATTACGTTGCCCGATCCAGCGATCCGCGAGCATCCCACCCAGCATCGGGGTGAAATACACGAGACCTGTGTACAGGCCGAAGATCTGCGATGCCAGCGCCTGCGTGGACAGCGGACCGGACAGAGATTCGAGGGTGGCACGCAACTCGGTGAAGCCGGCAATGTGCACGAGCCGCGCAGGCAAAAACAGCCACTCGACCATGTAAAGGGTGAGCAGCGCCGTCATTCCGTAGTAGGAAAAGCGCTCCCAGGTTTCCGTGAAGGTGAGATAGAACAGACCGCGCGGATGGCCCAGGATGTCGCCGTTTCCGACCCGCGATCGAGGCTCTGCGAGCGTGCTCATCGTGCCATGCGCCGGCCCTTCCCGTTTCGCCGCTTCTGCGAGGTGATGCGAGTCGTCTATGGCGTGCGCGGAAGCTTGGCGCGGAGGCGACTGGCATGGTGGAACCATTCATCTCCTTGTGCAAGCCCGACCGGTCTGACGGCGTCGGCCCGATGGCTCAGGCTTGATTTGCGCCCGATCGCCCAGAACTACTGCTGCGTAGGGAAATCCATGAGGAGTTTACTGTGAGCGTCCATAAACCAATCGCGATACGGTCCGTACTGCTGGCAGCGCTCACGCTCGTGGCCGCCTGCTCCACGATGCAGCCTGTTTCACCCCGGCAGGCTCGGTCCGACGAGAACACCGCGGATCGGGTGTATGCCGCCCTGAATGCGGATCCGACTTATTACTATCGCCACGTCGATGTCCGTGTCGATGCCGGGGTGGCCCACCTCAGCGGTTACGTCTGGAGTGCGGACGCGCTCTTCAGAGCAAAGAAGATTGCGGCCGCGGTGCCTGGTATCACTAACGTGGTCAACGAGATGGAACTCGAGCGACAGGGACAACGAGGCGGTGCCGGCGGCCATAACGGCTGAGGCAAACGTGCGAACGCTCTAGGTGGTATCGGCTGCCGCGGTGCGCACGTAGGTTCGTTCGCGATAGAAATACGACACCAGGACGAATAGCACGGCCCCCGCGGCCATGATCTTGGCGAAGAACATGAAGTAGGCCGGACCGACGAGCGCATATGTCGATACGACCGCGCTGCGAGCATCGAACGAACCGCCGGAGGCCACCGGGGAGCGATCCTCGGCGTTGAGTAACAGCACGCGCGCTCCCCGGACATCGACGCGGCCGACGAGGAACGTTCCCGCCAGCGGTTCGCTCGGGCCGTGTTTTCTCACTACGTAGATGCCACTCGTGCCACCGAAATCGATTTTCTGCCCGGCAATGATCGCATCGGCGTGGCGCAGATGGACCCATGTGCGCGAACCGACTTCGATGGCCGTGGCGTTCAGTGGTCGCACCATGTAGTGATTCACCGCCGCCGTAAACAGATCGCCCACGCTGATGGACAGATAGAACAGCGCCATGATGAAGCTCTTCATGGTGAGCGGAGCCTGTTTGTACGAGAACTCCAAACCTGTGATCGACACGAGCACCTCACCACAGGTGAGAATGCCGTACGCGAGGATCTGCCACCAGATGCTGACCACATGACCGGCCTGGATCCGCGATTCGATCCAGGCAATGACGAGAAAGGAGCTCGCGGTCACGAACAGGCCGACACCGATCTTGCGCAGCGGCGTGACGGCGAACAATCGCGACCACATCGGGTACACGCAATAGCTGAAGAACGGCGCCAGGAGCAGGATGAAGACGGCATTGACCGCTTGCACCTGGGCCGGCAGCAGCGTGATCCCGAAGCCGAGATCCTTGTCCATCAGTGAGGAGCGGGCCTGCAAGGACCAGCTGGTACCGTTACTCTGCTCCCAGAGCGACCAGAAAAACGCGATGAACAGATAAACCAGCGCGAGATTGGCCACGGTGCTGAGGCCGACCGGCCCCAGGACGTCCTTTATCCATGCCTTGCCGGCCGGTGGCACGACCGCGAAGCGGTGACGCCCGAGCCAGAACACGATTGTGGCCAGACACATCATTGCAGCGGGGACACCGAATGCCACCTTGGGGCCGTATCGGGGCAGCAGCCAGGGGCACAGCAGGATCGAGATGGTGGAGCCGGCGTTGATCGCCAGATAGAACCAGCTGAAAGCCCGCTCGATGAGATGCTGATTGGCACTGGTGAACTGATCGCCCAGATTCGTCGCCACACACGGCTTGATGCCGCCCGTACCGAAGGCGACGAGGAACAGGCCCGCGGCGATCCCACTGGCCCCACTGCTCAGTGCCAGTACGACGCAGCCGATGACGTACACGATCGAGAATGACAGGACAGTGCGGAACTTGCCCCAGAAGACATCCGAGACGATCGCACCCAGCAGGGGAAAGAAATACGCACCGGACTTGAAGAGCGAGCCCCACGTGATGCCTTCCGCTTCGCCGAATCTGAGGTACTGCACCAGGAACAGAGTCAGCATCGCGTTGATTCCGTAGAAACAGAATCGCTCCGCGAATTCGTTGACCACGATGAAGGGGATTCCGCCGGGCATGCGGGTCGCGACGGCGGGCTGGACCGATGCGCTTGCGTCCATTGGCTCCCCGCTTTAGATCGGCTGCTCGAGCGATCGGGCGAGCGTGGTGAACAGCTTCGGTCCCTGTGGCGTCATGTGCCAGCAATCCTCGAGCCGGACGCCGAATTCTCCGGGAATGTAAATGCCCGGCTCATCGGAGAAGCACATGCCGGCTGCGAGTGGAGTGGCATCGTTGCGCACGAGGTAGGGCGCTTCGTGGCCGTCGAGACCAATTCCGTGACCCGTTCGATGCGACAGGCCCGGCAGGGCGTAGTCCTTGCGCCAGCCGCCACGCTCGTAGAACGCGCGCACCGCAGCATCGATCGCCCCGGCTGGCTGGCCGATCTTCGCCGTCTCAAGCGCAATTTCCTGTCCACGCTTGACGGTGTTCCAGACTTCCCGCTGACGCGGTGAGGGACCACCGAAAACCCAGGTGCGGGAAATGTCGGACTGGTAGCCGTGGACGGTGCAGCCCGTGTCGATGAGGATGACGGAGCCGTCGCGGACGCTCTGCTGTTTGATCGAGCCGTGCGGGAAGGCGCTCGCCTCGTTGAGCAGCACGAGGGAGAATTCGTGCGATCCTCCCAACGCTTCAGTTGCCGCCACCAGCTGACGGAGGATATCGGAGCCGTGCATCCCTGCGTCAATTCCGGCATGCACATGGCGCAGTGCGCCGATGGTCACGTCATTGGCCGCCTGCATCAAGGCGAGCTCCGCCGGCGATTTCACCATGCGGCAGATGCGCACGAGCTCCTCGCCCGAGACCATCCTGCGGTGCCCGGCCAAAAGCTTTGAGACGGCATCGACGATGAAGAAGCGCGTGGTGGCTTCCACGGCAAGTGGCTCTGCACCGGCCCCGAGCTCGCGCAACGCATCTGCGAGCAGCAGGAACGGACTTTCATCCTCTTTCCAGTGCCGCACGTCGGCCGGCACCTGCAGCGTCTCGCGGATGGAGGGCTCCTCGAAGTAGGGCGTCACGACGACGACCCGTCCGGCAGCCGGGATCAGCGCGGCAGTGGTTCGCTCGGATCGGAACCAATGTATCCCGGTGAAGTATTCGAGCGTCGAGCCGGTCTCGATCAACAAGGCGGCGAGCTTGCGTTGCTGCATCGCGGCTTGCACTTTCGCCAGGCGGGCGAGGTGCTCCTGCGGCGAAATCGGCTTGGCCGCGGCCGTGATCGAGGTCAGGCCCGCTGCCGCCGCCCGGTTCGGCGCCGGCGCGTGTCCCGCGGAGACGGGCGGCGCGGCGCGGGGTGCGCCGGCCCGCAAGCTGGCACATGCTGCCGCGAGGCCTGCGAACGCGCGTCTGTTAAGACTAGTCATGAGAAGCTCCGCAACTGGCACGACGCTCGTGCGGGCGACCCTGCGTAAGGACCGGGGCCGATCGGATCCATGCCCGCGCGGCAGACAGGCTACTGCATTGCGGTCACTGGCGCAGTCAGCGATACGAATTGCCTGCGGTAGCCGGTGACTTTGACCACATACTCGCAGGTCTCCCCATAGGGAAGATTGGTCCTGAGCCGATCGTAGATCGCATCCGCCTGCAGATGATTGATCTCACTCAGGGCCGCCTTGCGGTCGTGCGCGAACGTTCGGGTGACATTGCGCGGTCCGGTGTTGTAGGCGGCAATGACGCAATAGTCGCGGGCTTGCGCGTCGACGACGGGGCGAAACTCCTCGTTCGTGAGAATGCTGAGATAGGCGGCGCCCAGCTCGATGCTGTGGTCAGGATCGAACAGGTACGCATCCGTGGGGGTCGCATCGATGCCGTGGGCGCGCTTCAATGCTGCGCGTCCGCCGCTCGTCGGCACCAGCTGCATCAAACCGTACGCCGGCGCACCGCTCACCGCAAACGGGTTGAAATTGCTTTCGGTGCGCATGATGGCCAGCACCAGGCTTGCGCCGACGGCAAAATTGACGAACGATCTGAAGGACATGAGCACCTTCCAGCGCTGCAATTATTTTTGACGTACCCGGCCCGGATTCGCGACCGGTGCCGGATGGTCGGCGCGACGTTCATGCGCGTCCAAGCAGCTATTCCGGGGGTAGTGTAGTCGGCAGGCGGGCGAATTTCAGCTGCGTCGTGACTTTACAATTTCCGCGGGCCGCCGCTGGGGGCTAAGATCCTCGTTGCGCGAACCAGGGAGCCTATCGATGTCCGAGCGGATCCGTCCGGCTGTTTTGCTGCTGCTGGCGTTGCTGGCGCGGTCGGAAGCGCAGGCCCAACCGAGCGGCCGGGACGGGGTATGCGGTGCGCAAGCGGCCCGCGTCGTGATCACACGCGATGACTGGGGAATTGCGCATGTGCAGGGCAGGAGCGACGCCGATGCCGTGTTCGGAATGATCTATGCGCAGGCGCAAGATGACTTCAACCGCATCGAGAACAATTACCTGACGAGTCTTGGCCGGCTGGCCGAATCGCAGGGAGAGAGCGCACTGTGGCAGGATCTGCGTCAGCGGCTGTTCCTCGACCCGCGCAAACTGCAGGCCGACTATGCGGCCAGCCCCGCATGGCTGCGCCAACTCATGCAATCCTGGGCCGCCGGCCTGAATTGCTATCTGGCGAGTCATCCGCAGGTGCATCCGGCCGTGCTCACGCACTTCGAGCCCTGGATGGCGTTGAGTTTCTCGGAAGGCAGCATTGGCGGCGACATCGAGCGGGTGCCCTTGTCGCAGCTGCGGGCTTTTTATGAGCACACGCCTCTGCCGCTGACCCGGGCCGAACAGGGTCTGCGGATCCGGGAGCCGGCTGGATCCAATGGCTTCGCCATCGCGCCCGCACACACGCGCGCCGGGCACGCCTTGCTGCTGATCAACCCGCACACCAGCTTCTACTTTCGCTCCGAGCTGCAGGTCGCAAGCGATGCAGGCCTGGATGCCTATGGCGCTGTGACCTGGGGCCAGTTCTTCATTTATCAGGGGTTCAATCCCCAGGCCGGCTGGATGCATACCTCCAGCGGGGTCGACAACGTGGACGAGTTCGCCGAGAGCATCGTGCGCGGAACGGGTGCCCAGCTGTCTTATCGTTATGGCAATGCGCTGCGCCCGGTCGTAACGGGCCAGGTCGTCCTGGCTTACCGGCGCGACGATGGCTCCATGGGCACGCGCGCGTTCACCACCTATGCCACCCATCACGGACCGATCGTGCGCAGCGTCGATGGCAAGTGGATCGCGTTTGCGCTCATGAACCGTCCGATTGCCGCGCTCGAGCAGTCGTTCCTGCGCACCAAGGCGACCGACTACCGGAGTTTTCTGCACGTCGCGCAGCTGCGTGCCAACTCATCCAACAATACCGTGTTCGCCGATTCCAGCGGCGAGATTGCCTACCTGCATCCGCAGTTCGTCCCACGGCGCGACGACCGCTTCGATTATCGACAACCCGTGGACGGCAGTGATCCGCAGACCGACTGGCAAGGCCTGCACACGCTTGCGAGTCTGCCGCATGTCGTGGATCCCGCCAACGGCTGGGTAATGAATACCAACGATTGGCCCTGGACGGCCGCGGGAGCCGATAGCCCGAAAGCGGCCGATTTTCCGCGCTACATGGATCAGGCGGGCGAGAATCCCCGCGGTGCACATGCGGTGCGCGTGCTCACTGCGCAGACTCACTTCACGCCCGAGATGCTGATCGCTGCCGCGTTCGACCCCTACCTGACCGCCTTCGCACGATTGATCCCGCCCCTGGTGGCCGCTTATGACCGGCTTGCGGCAGCTGATCCGCGCAGAGCGACTCTGGGAGGGCCGATTGAGCTGCTGCGCGGCTGGGATTTTCGCTGGGGGCTTGCCTCGGCGGCGACCTCGCTCGCCGTGTTCTGGGGCGAGGCGCTGTGGAACGTCACTGCCGAGCCGGCGCGCGCTGCGGGGCTGTCTGTATGGGACTACATGGCGCAGCGAACCACCGATGAGCAATCACTCGGCGCCTTGACGCAAGCCGTGCAGCGGCTGACGCGGGATTTCGGCGCCTGGCAGGTGCCGTGGGGTGAGATCAATCGCTTTCAACGCAACGATGATGCCATCGTGCAGCACTTCAGCGACACGCAGCCGAGTATCCCTGTGCCCTTCACGTCCTCCAAATGGGGCTCGCTCGCCTCTTTTGGGGCCCGCCGCTATCCGGGCACGAAGTGTTACTACGGCACGAGCGGCAACAGCTTCGTGGCCGTGGTGGAGTTCGGCCCGAAGGTGCGCGCGTGGGCGGTCACCGCAGGGGGCGAGAGCGGTCATCCGCAATCGCGGCATTTCCGTGATGAAATGCAGCGCTATGCGGACGGCAAACTGCGCAAGGTCTATTTCTATCCCGCCGAGCTCGCAGGCCACATCGAAAGCCGCTATCGACCGGGCCAGGAAGTCGATCTCAAGTGAGCTGCGGCGAAGGATTCTGATGCGCGCATCATTCGTGCTGGGTCTCGTCGGCGTCCTCGCAGGGGCTGCTTGCCTCGCGCAGCACGCGCCGCCAGCGCGCGCTGAGGCGGCCATTTATCTATTGAAGCCCGCTCGCGTCTTCGACGGTGTGGACCCCATGCCGCATACCGGGTGGACGGTGTTGGTGCGCGGGGACACGATCGCCGCAGCAGGTGCGGATATCGCAGCTCCGCCGGAGGCGACCGTGATCAGCCTGACCGGCGCTACCTTGATGCCCGGGCTGATCGAAGGCCATTCGCATCTGTTTCTGCATCCGTACGCTGAGGCATCGTGGGATGATCAGGTGCTGCGCGAGCCACTCGCCCTGCGTACGGCACGTGCGGTTGCGGCGGCCAATGCGACCTTGATGGCCGGGTTTACCCTCGTGCGTGATCTGGGCACCGAGGGCGCCGGTTATGCCGACGTTGGGTTGCGCGAGGCAATCGAGCAGGGCATCGTTCCGGGCCCACGCATGCTGGTGGCCACGCGCGCGCTCGTCGCCACGGGTGCGTATGGACCCAAGGGGTTCGATCCCGAGGCCGCCATTCCCCAGGGAGCCGAGGAAGCCGACGGACCTGCGCTGGTCCGCGCGGTCCGTCATCAGATCGGTGCCGGGGCGGATGTCATCAAGCTCTACGCCGACTACCACTGGCGTCCGGGTGAACCAAACCGTCCGACCTTCACTGAGGAAGAAATGCACGCCGCGGTCGAGGCGGCGCACAGCGCCGGTCGGATCGTCGCCGCCCATGCCAACACCGCCGAAGGCATGCGCCGCGCGACTCTCGCTGGCGTCGATACGATCGAACATGGCCGGGAAGGGACCCCCGAGATCTTCAGACTCATGCGCACCCGCGGGATCGCGTATTGCCCGACCCTGGCCGCCTCCGATGCAATCGCCCGCTATGCCGGCTGGGACGGCACCGAGCCTGCGCCGGCTACCGTCATCCAGTCGCGCGCCGCTTTTGCGGCGGCTCGCGCCGCCGGAGTGACCATCTGCGTCGGCGGCGATGTGGGGGTATTCCCCCATGGCGAAAATGCCCGCGAGCTCGAGTTGATGAGCGCGGCGGGAATGCCGGCTTCCCAGGTCCTGATCGCCGCGACATCGGGTAATGCGCACACGTTCCATGTTGGTGACCGGCTCGGGCGTATCCACCCCCGATGGCTCGCCGATCTCGTGGCGGTCGACGGCGACCCGACGAGCGACATTCATCGCATCCGCGTCGTCCGCCTGGTGATGAAAGGCGGAGTCCTTTACCGTTCACCGCCCGCGCCGTAACAGGAGGCTCCATGCTCGATCTCGTCATTGACCAGCGGCGCCGCGATCTGGGCGGATTCGAGGTGGGTCGTGTGCTGCCGGCAGCAACGCGCCAGATGGTCGGTCCATTCATCTTCTTCGATCACATGGGACCGGTCGAGTTCGCGGCGGGAATCTCCCGCAGCGTAGATGTGCGCCCACATCCCCATATCGGCCTTGCCACCCTGACATACCTGTTTGATGGGGAAATCATGCATCGCGACAGCGTCGGCTCGGAACAGCCGATCCGGCCCGGCGAGGTCAACTGGATGACCGCCGGGCGCGGCATCACGCACTCGGAGCGATTCGAGCGGGCGCGGGCGCAGGGCGGCCGAATGCACGGCATCCAGGCCTGGATTGCGCTGCCCGAAACGGATGAAGAAACCGCGCCAGCGTTCGCGCACCACGGCGCGGCGGATCTGCCGACCTACGAAGGCGAGGGTCTGTGGGCGCGGCTCATCGCCGGCGCCGCGTTCGGTGCGCAGGCGAAGATCCGAACCTTCTCGCCGATGTTCTACGCGCACTGGCGGCTTGCCGGCGGCGCGACGGCACAGTTGCCCGCGGAGTATCCCGAGCGTGCGGCCTACGTCGCGTCCGGTTCGATCGAGGTGGCGCATCGGGTATTCACAGCGGGTCAGATGCTGGTGTTCGCCGCCGGGAAGCCGGTGCTCATCGGTGCGCTAGAGCCTGCGGTCCTCATGTTGCTGGGCGGTGAGCCGGTGGGTCGGCGCTACATCGAATGGAATTTCGTCGCCTCCTCGCTGGAGCGGATCGAGCAGGCCAAGAGCGATTGGCGTGCCGGACGGATGAAGCTTCCGGATGCCGACCATGAGGAGTTCATGCCGCTGCCCGCCGATGTGGCAACACCGGCGCCGCCGTTGTAAGTTGACAGGGCCACGCGCTCGTCGGCGCTGCATCGCAGGAGACAGTTAATGAGGCTATCCAGGGAGCTTGCCGCGGTCCTCGCCATCGTGCTGGCAGCCATGCTCGATGCTGCAGCCAACGCAGCCGTGGTGGCCGTTGCTGGCGGCGGATTCACGGTCAGGCTCACTGAACACGTTGCAGCGGCACCCGATGCCGTCTATGCAACATTGATCAAGCCGGCAAGCTGGTGGAGTGCCGCGCACACATTTTCCGGCGACGCCGGCAACCTGTCCCTCGAGCCCAAGGCAGGCGGGTGCTGGTGCGAGCGGCTGCCAGGGGGCGGTTCGGCAATGCACATGATGGTCGTGTATGCGCAGCCGGGCAAACTGCTGCGGCTGCGCGGTGCCCTCGGACCGTTCCAGGGCAGCGCCGTCGATGGCGCGATGACATGGGCACTCAAGGCCACCGGCGCCGGAACCGACGTGACGCTTACCTACACGCTGGGCGGATACAACAGCGAGGGCTTTGTGCAATGGGCCCGCGCCGTGGATGGCGTGCTCAATGGGCAGCTTGCACGCCTCAAGCGCCTCATCGAGACCAGATCGCCCGAGACGAGCTGATCGGCTCGCGTATGGTCGCAGGCATACCGGGCGGTTCCGATGTCGACTTCATGCGCCGCGCGCTGCAGCTTGCCGATGCCGCGCGGGACAGCGGTGAGATCCCGGTTGGAGCCGTGCTCGTGGCGGCAAACGTGATCATCGCCGAAGGCGCCAACTGCCCGGTTGCCTCCTGCGATCCCACGGCTCACGCGGAGATCGAGGCGCTGCGGGCCGGGGGCCGTGCGCTCGGCAGCTATCGTCTTGCGGACACGACCCTCTACGTCACTCTGGAACCGTGTCCGATGTGCGCATCCGCGATCGTACACGCACGCGTGCGGCGGCTGGTGTTTGGCGCGTGGGACCTGCGAGCGGGAGCTGCCGGAAGCATCGTCGATGTGTTCGGTCTGCCGGGGCTGAACCATCGTGTCGATGTATTTGGCGGAGTGCTTGCGCCCGAGTGCTCCGAGCGTCTGCAGCAGTTCTTTACATCCAGGCGCAGTTAGGCAGTGCGCGCGACTTCAGCCCCCCGGCGGCGATGGCGGCAGCGGAGGGGCGACCGCCACACCTTCACCCGGCTGCCAGGCGAGCAGCGTCAACGAACGCTGGACGCGCTCCACAAACTGCACGGGCTCCCACCCGCGCGCGTATCCGCGCCGGGCCTTGTCATACCAGCGCTCCTGGGCCAGAAGCGGCAGAACCTGCCGCACGTCGCTCCAGGAATCCGGATTTTTACCGCGGGACTGGGCAATGATGCGCGCATCTTCCAGGTGTCCGAAGCCGACGTTGTAGGCGGCAAGCGCGAGCCAGGTGCGATCCGGCTCGGCGATGCGCGCGGGGATCTTGTCGCGTACCTGGGCGAAATAGCGTGCCCCCGCCGCGATGCTCTGCTCGGGGCTGCTGCGATCCTTGATGCCCATGGCTGCGGCGGTGTCCGCCGTCAGCATCATGATCCCTAAAGCCCCGTCGCCCGACTCGGCAAGCGGATTCCATTTCGATTCCTGGTAACCGATGGCGGCCAGCAGGTGCCAGTCGGTGCCGGTCTGCGCGGCGGCCGTTTCGAACCAGGGCTGGAAGCGTGGCAGCCGCTCGGCAAGCAACGTCTGGAATTCGCGCGATTCGACGTATTGGAAGGGGCGGCTGTCACCGGTCTCCTGCTGCATGACCTTGCGGAGGCGGCCGGACTCGCGGATCTGCCGGAAGAAACGATTCACGGCCTGAACGAGATCGGTTGCGTGCCGGCGGACTATCCATTGCACGGGTCGCATCTCGGGCAGCGCAAATCCCTCGCGAACGTCCGGATAAAGATGCTGGGCAAATGAAAACTCCCGCTCATCGATCAACGCATACGCGGCCTCGCCGGAATTCACATCCTCCAGCGGGTCGGCATTGTTGGGTGCGGTGCTCACCCAGTGAAGATCCGGTGCGACGGTGTGCTTCAGGTTCTCGAGTGTCTGCTCCTGCGGAGTGCCCGCGCGCACCGCGAGCCTGGCCGCCTCGATCTGCAATGTACTGCGCGGACGCCGACCATCGCGCCGATAGACGATGAGCTGCGCCACGCGCGCGTATGGCTGCGCCGCATCGCCGACGCGCGTCCATTCGCGGGTTGCGGTCAGTTGCGCGGCGGCGATGTCCGCCCGGCCCGTCTCGAGCTCCATCTGCATGGCATGCTCGTTGGCCACCGGATACATGACGAGCCGCACCCCGAGCTCCGCGGCAAAGGCGTCGGCAAGCCGGAATTCGAGCCCTTCGGTGCCCTGAGCGCCGTAGTAGAAGCAGGTCGGTGTATTGAGGGTGACGACGCGCAGCTCGTGGCGCGCCCGAATGGCATCGAGCGATCTGGAGTGGGGCGTGCAGCCGGCCAGAAGAAGCGCTGCCGTGAGAATGGCCGCAGTCCCGATCGCCAGGTGCACTCGATCCTTCAATGCGAACCTCACCTCAGGCGACGACCTTCGGCTAGAATACCAGCCCCGGAAAGGGGTCGACCGCATCGACCTCATCGCATCCGGAGAGGTACCGAAGTGGTCATAACGGCGCCGACTCGAAATCGGATGGTCGGGTAATTCCGGCACGTGGGTTCGAATCCCACCCTCTCCGCGCCGCAAACCAGCACATCCGGGGGCGCCGTTGTGCACCTGGCAGGCCCACGTGCCCCGTTGCTGTCGCGGCACACCGGCTCAAGAAGGCTTTTTCACGTGTTCCTTGTACGCAGCCGCGAACGCTTCCACAAAAGTGTGCGGCAGATGGTCCGTCGGCATCTCGATGAGATTGCGATAAAACGTCGTGAACAGCTCCCAGTATTGCGCCTTGTCCGCTGGCCGCCCCTTGCCGCGGCGAGCCGCCCGCTCGAAGCGGGCCTCGAGCTCGGCTGGATCGAGCCGGTCGAGGAACTCGACGAAGGCTGTGCGCATGGCATTGCTGGAGGCGGTTTCGTGAGCACGCGCCTCGGCAACCGCCCCGCGCAACCACGCGACGGCATCGACACGCCGCTCCTCGTGCTGCGCCAGCAGAGTGACGAGCAGCTCCTCGACGGTCGATCGCGACAGCGATGGGCGCGGATCGTCGGGCTCGATCGCCAGCTCGATGCGATAGCGGTTGCGCAAGTCGTTGCGCGAGCGATCGAGCTCCTTGAACCCCACGAGTGCCTCGCGCAGCAGCTGGCCCGCAAGGTGCAAAAGGCGCGTCTGCGCGTCCGGCGGCAGTTTCTCGGCATCGATCCCCGCGCCGCGGCAAAAGGCCTGCATTCCGCTGTGGACGTCGTACAGCGCCGGCGCATCCCCTGCGTGATTCGGATCGCGCCGCGCCGCCCGTGCCAGACGGGCCATGCGCCGCGCGACCGCCGCCTCCTCCTGTGGATCGTCTGCCGCAATCAGCTGGGGCTGTGCGCGTGCCGGCAGTGGTGCGGCCGCCGCCACGGACTGGCCATACGCATTGACCGGATGAGCGCCCTCCATCAGCAAGCTGTCCGGCAGGAGCAGATCATCCAGGTTGAGCTGAGCCCCGATGTCGGTTTGGGCAGTGGGGCGCCCGAGCCCCTGCAGCGCATGAATACTCGTGGGAACCTGGTTCGAATCAGTGACCGCGCCGGATTGTGTTGGCTGGGGCTGGGTTTTCTCCAGCGCCACCTTGATCTGATAGTCGCCCATGCGGATCACATCGCCATGGCGCAAGGGATGGCCTTGTGCTGCGCTCTTCGCGAGCGGCCGCGTGTCATCGTTGACGAAGACGCCGTTCGTGCTGAGATCCTCCAGGACGAACTGACCGTCGCGAAAGTGCACGCGCGCGTGATGCGCGGAAACGAAGCGCAACGGATCCGGGAGCACCCAATCGTTGTCGGCGGAGCGACCGATAGTGCCGCCGTCGACGGAGAAGACGATGCTGTCTCGGTCCCCGAGCAAACGTCGCTGATCACTCACGATGCGCAGGCGAAGGGTCATGGTTTCCGGCCCGGATCCACAGTCATTTTGAGTAGGACGGATACGCACGCACACGCCGACTTCCCCGCCGCGCGCGGACATATAATGCCACCTTCAAATTAGCAGCGAGCCTGCGCGGAGCCCATGGCAATCAGTCACATTTTTCGCATTCTGTTCGTGAATCAGGGCAAGGTTTACGAGATCTACGCGCGCCGCGTCTCACATGGAGAGCTGTTCGGCTTCATCGAGGTCGAGGAGCTCGTGTTCGGGGAACGATCCACCGTGGTCGTGGACCCGGCCGAGGAACGCATCAAGAGCGAATTCGATGGAGTGAAACGCACCTACCTGCCGCTGCACTCGGTGCTGCGTATCGATGAGGTGAAGAAGCAGGGAATCAGCAAGATCACGGCCCTCGAGGCTGGAACGAACGTCTCGCAGTTTCCGATGCCGATGTATTCCCCTCCGCCGCCGGAGAAGAAATAACCTCCCATGCTGTCTGTTCCGGGCGCTGCCGCTCTTTCCGGCTTCCGCATCGCCAAGCTTCTCGGACGGCTGGCCGCGCTCGAGCCTGCCGTGCAGGCAGTGCAGGCCCGCTTCATGCACTTCGCGGATTGCGAGCGCGCGTTGACGGACCCGCAGCGCGAGATCCTGCAGTGTCTGCTCACGTATGGACCTTCCGACCGTGCCGACCCCAGCGGACAGGGCGATGTGCAGTTACTGGTGGTGCCGCGGGCAGGCACGATTTCCCCCTGGTCGAGCAAGGCGACGGATATTGCGCATGTCTGCGGCCTCAGCGCCGTACGACGCATCGAGCGCGGCATCGAGTATCGGCTGACACTGCGTCAGCCACTGCGCCGCGAGACTCTGGCGGCGATGGCCAGCGTGCTGTTCGATCGGATGACCGAGATGGTGCTGTTCGATCCATACCAGGTGCAGCGGCTGTTCACGCAGGCACCCCCGCGACCGCTGCTACGCATCGCCCGCGGTGCGCTGCAGCGAGCCAACGACGAGCTCGGGCTCGCGCTCTCGCCGGCGGAGATCGAGTATCTGTATTCGAGTTTCGAGCGCCTCGGCCGCGATCCAACCGATGTCGAGCTGATGATGTTCGCACAGGCCAACTCCGAGCATTGTCGGCACAAGATCTTCAACGCAGACTGGATCATCGATGGCCAGCCGCGCGAGGAGTCGCTGTTTGCGATGATCCGCTATACGCACACCCGCAGTCCGGCTGGCGTGCTGTCCGCGTACCGGGACAATGCCGCGGTCATGCAGGGAGCGCACGGCATGCGTTATTTCGCCGATCCGCGCACGGGAATCTACGGGGGAGTCGTCGAACCCATCGATATCCTGATGAAGGTGGAGACCCACAATCATCCGACGGCGATCTCGCCGTATCCGGGGGCGTCGACGGGCTCGGGAGGCGAGATCCGCGACGAAGGGGCGACCGGTCGCGGGGCGAAGCCGAAAGCCGGCCTGACGGGCTTCTCGGTCTCCAATCTGCGCATTCCCGGATTCGAGCGGCCCTGGGAGCGCGATTTCGGCCGACCCGCGCGCATCGCGTCCGCTCTCGAGATCATGGTGGATGGACCGATCGGGGCGGCCTCCTTCAACAATGAATTCGGTCGGCCGGCAATCTGCGGCTATTTCCGCACCCTCGAGCAGCATGTGCCGGGCGATCCGCCAGGCCGCGTGCGCGGCTATCACAAGCCGATCATGGTCGCCGGCGGCCTCGGCAACATCCGCCGTGCGGATGTCGAGAAAGCAGAGGTTCCACCTGGAGCACGCATCGTCATCCTCGGCGGACCGGCGATGCTCATCGGCCTCGGCGGTGGCGCTGCCTCGTCCCGCGGCAGCGGCGCATCGAGCGCGGAGCTGGATTTTGCGTCCGTGCAGCGCGGCAATGCCGAAATCCAACGGCGTGCCCAGGAGGTCATCGATCGCTGCTGGGCGCTCGGTGAGGAAAATCCCATCATCCTCATTCACGACGTCGGTGCGGGGGGGCTTTGCAATGCGATTCCCGAAGCGGTCGCGCACAGCCAGCGCGGCGCGCGGATCGATCTGCGCCGCATTCCAAGCGCCGAGCCCGGGATGTCCCCGATGGAGCTGTGGTGCAACGAGGCTCAGGAACGCTACGTCCTCGCCGTCTCCGCAGCGAGTCTTCCGCTGCTTGGCGAGATCGCCGCACGCGAGCGGTGTCCGCTTGCGGTCGTCGGCGAGATCGACGCGGGCGGCCGTCTCGTGGTGCACGATCCGCTGTATGACGATGACCCCGTGGACATACCCATCGCAGTGCTGTTCGGGACGCTCCCGCGAACCATCCGCGATGTGCGCAGCACGCCGCCGCCGCGCCAACCCCTGGATACCGCATCCATGCCGCTGCGGGACGCCGCCTACCGGGTATTGCGGCTGCCCGCGGTGGCGGACAAGACCTTTCTCATCACGATCGGCGACCGTTCCGTCGGCGGTCTGATCAGTCGCGATCAGCTGGTGGGCCCATGGCAGGTTCCCGTCAGCGATGTTGCGGTCACGCTCGCCGACCACTTCGGGCTGGCCGGCGAGGCGATGGCCATGGGCGAACGGACGCCGGTTGCCCTCCTCGATGCGCCGGCTTCAGGCCGGCTCGCGGTGGCTGAGGCCATCACCAACATCCTGGCCGCCGATATCGAATCGCTGCAACAGGTGCGTCTGTCGGCGAACTGGATGGCGGCTTGCGGGGAACCGGGGGAGGATGCGGCCCTGTATGCGACGGTGCATGCCATCGGCAAAGTGCTCTGCCCGGCACTCGGTATCGCCATTCCAGTCGGCAAGGACTCCCTGTCGATGAAGACGACCTGGCTGGCGCAGCAAGGTGTCGCGGGGCTGCACACTGCGGATCACGACGCGGCTGGCATCGATCGCGAACGCAGCGTCGTGGCGCCGATATCGCTGATCGTATCCGCGTTCGCCGCGGTGAAGGACGTGCGGCGGACGCTTACGCCCGCTCTGGTGAATGACGCAGACGGCACTTCGCTCTGGCTCATCGATCTCGGAGGTGGACGCAACCGCCTCGGGGGTTCGGCCCTTGCGCAGGTGTATGGGTCCATCGGCGCTGAGCCGGCCGATCTCAACGGTCCGGCCGATCTGCTGCATTTCGCGGCGGCGATGACCGAGTTGCGCCGGTGGGTGCTTGCATACCACGATCGATCCGACGGCGGCCTATTCGTCACACTGGCGGAGATGGCATTCGCAGGTCACTGCGGGCTGGACATCGAGCTGCCCGCGCAGCGCGGCCCGGCGCTGGCCCAGCTGTTCACCGAGGAGCTGGGCGCCGTGGTGCAGATCAGGACTGCCGATGAGGCACGGCTGCAGGAGATTCTCGCAAGACACGAGCTTGCAGAGCGCGCCGTGCGACTCGGCAGGCCTGCTCGCGAGCTGCGTCTGACGATGCGCATCGGCAGGGAGTTTCTTGATGAGTCCTGGGTGGATCTGCGGCGGGCATGGTCGGAGACTTCCTGGCAGATGCGCAGGCTGCGTGATGACCCGCAATGCGCGGATCAGGAATTCGCAGCGCAGTGCGCGCCGGATGATCCGGGTTTATCGGTGTCGCTGAGTTTCGACCCCGAAATCGACATCGCCGCGCCGTTCGTGGCGCGTGGCGCGCGGCCTGCCATCGCCGTGCTGCGCGAGCAGGGCGTCAACAGCCAGGTCGAGACCGCAGCCGCATTCGAGCGCGCGGGCTTCATCGCACACGATGTGCATATGACGGATCTGCTTTGCGGGAAGCGCTCCCTGCGTGAATTCAAGGGGCTCGTTGCCTGCGGGGGGTTCTCGTACGGTGATGTGCTGGGGGCCGGCGAAGGCTGGGCGAAATCCATCCTGTTCCATGAGCGTGTGCGGGAGGAATTCCGCAGCTTCTTTACCCGGCCGGACAGCTTCACGCTCGGCATCTGCAATGGCTGCCAGATGCTCGCGGCACTCAAGAGCCTGATTCCGGGCACCGCGCACTGGCCGCGCTTCGTGCGCAACCGCAGCGAGCAGTATGAAGCACGCTTTGCGCTAGTCGAGATCCTGAGCTCGCCCGCGGTGCTGCTGCAGGAGATGGCCGGTTCGCGTCTGCCGATCGCCGTGGCACATGGGGAAGGCCATGCCGAATTCCCCGGACCCGAAGCTGCCGCGGCGTGTGCGGCCAGCGGCCTCGTCGCCTTCAGCTACATTCATCCCAATGGCCGGCTCGCCACGTCCTATCCGTTCAATCCGAGCGGCTCACCGGCTGCAATGGCGGCACTGTGCAGCGTGGACGGGCGGGTGTTGATCACGATGCCCCACCCGGAGCGCTCGTTCCGCTATCTGCAGAACTCGTGGCATCCGCGCGAGGTCGGTGAGTTCAGCGGCTGGATGCGGCTGTTCCGCAATGCGCGTCGCTTCGTCGGCAATTGACGCACGATTGTCTATGCGATCAGGTCGACCAGCACGTTGCGGCCCGGCGACCAGGCAGCCAGCATCTGTGCCAGATGCACGATGTCCGTACCCGGGATCTGCTGCAGAACTTCGCCGGTCTGCGCATTGCTGATCGTGGCGATGGTGAGTCCGGTTTCGGCATCCACCCGGAACTGCAACACGCGATTGACCGTCGCGAGGTGCGCATTCACCTGGTCCACCGCCGACTGCAGGCTCTGCGAGCTCACGCCGGCAGCCACATCCTTCGGCTGCGGTACGGCCGACGGAGGTCGCTTCGGTGCGTTTCGTGCGGATGGGACAGCCGCCACCGGCGCCGGCCCGTTGGTGCCGGAAGGGTTGCCGACGCTGGCGCCGATCGGCTCGACGCTGCGTATCGAATAGTCGCTGTCTTCCACCATACGGGGCACTCCTGCGTAGCGAGCCGCCCGCGCGGCTTCAACCGCCCGAGTGGCCGGACGCGATGCGCGCGTGCGGTTGGTGCGCAGATGCCAGGGCGGATGTTGCATTCTGCGCCGGTCCGGTCGTCGCGGAGGTCCCCGCGGGGATCGCCTGCCGGACTTCGGGACCGATAGCAACCCAGGCGTTGCGAATTTCCTCGAGCAAGCGTGTCACTTCGAGCACGCAGTTGGCGTCGCTCTTTGCATTCGCCAGCAGCAGTCGCCGGATCATATACTCGTACAGATCGCTCAGGTTCTGCGCGAGCGGACCTCCGGCGGCCAGGTTCAAACTGCCACGCAGCTCGGCGATGATCGTCACGCAGCTGTGCAGCAGGCTGGCTTGCCGCGCCGTCTCGTGACGCTCGATGCAGCCGCGGGCCATCGCCATGCGCTGGGTTGCCGCGTCCATCAGCATCAGCACCATCGCATGCGGATCCGCATTGGCCACGCCGCCGTGCACCGCGATGCTCTGGTAGGCTGCCAGCCTGGAATTGCGCGAATAGGCGCTCACTGGGTGCTGCTCCATCGTTGTCCGATGTGATCGTAACGGCCATTGCGGACCGAACTTGAGCGGCGAGCTATCCTTTCGGAGTTCCCTGGACCAGCGGCAGCGAGGCAAACTGCTGTGTGAGATAAGACGAGGTAGTCTGCAGCGACGACAGCAGTGTATTCAGGGACGAATACTGCTGGGTGAGAGATGCCGTCAGGGACGCCATCTGCGTATTGAGCTGATTCGTTTGAGCGGTGAGGGCATTTTCCTGCTGCACCAGGGTAGTGCTGCGGGAGTCGATCGTCCCGCCCGCCGCCAGATCCGCCGTGATTTGCGAGTTGAGACCGCTCGCGATGCCGTTCGCGCCACCGAACAACGCGCTGACGGACGTCGGGGCGGAATCGAGCGCGCCCTGCAGCCTGGCGCTGTTCAGGCTGAGGGTCCCGTCGCTGTTGGTCGTGATCCCGATGCTCGCGAGGGAATTGTAGGTTGCAGACCCGGTATTCACCAGGCTGTACAGGCTCGTGCGGATCTCATTCTGGATTCCCGAGAGCAGCGCATCGCCCAGCATCGGCCCGGCCGTGCCCGTGGTCGAATCGTAGCTGCCGAGCTGGGACATCGTCCCTACCAGGGTATTGTACGCGGTCACGAAGCCGCCGATATTCGTCACGATGGCAGAGGTGTCGGCAGAGACCGTCACTGACGCATTGGCCGTCGTCGGGGTGAGCAAAGTGAGGACGACCCCGTTCAGAGCGTCGCTGACGGTGTTGCTCGCGCTCGAGTGGGCAATGCCCGAGATGCTGAACTGTGCATCCTGCGCCGCTGAATCCTGCGTATAGTTCGCGGTGTTACCCGTTCCGTAGGTGAAAGCCGCGAGGCCGCCGCCACTGTCGGTCTCGGTGACCTGGATGGTATTGGCGGCGCCTGTGAGCGTCGAGGACAGCACCAGGTGCGCACCATCCGAGCCATTGATGACCGTGGCCGTGACTCCGGGGTTGCCGGCGGCCGAATTGATGGCGGCCGCAATCCCTTCGATGTTGTTGTTGGTGCTGTTGATCGTGATGTCGAAGGCACTGCCGCCGAGGGATACCTGCAGCGTTCCCGTTCCGGTCGACGTCGCGCCGCTTCCCGAGAACGCCGGGGAGACGAGCTGCTCGGCCTGTGCCAGTTGCGCGACGCTCACGGCGTACGTGCCGCCGATCGCACCGGAGCTGGCCGTTGCCGCGAAGGCGGTCGGATCGCTCGTACTGGCCGTCACGGCGTTGAAGGCGGTAGGGGTATCCAGCGAGCTCAGTGCCGACTGGAACGTGGACAGCGCCCCTTTCAGGGTGCCGACGGCGGAAATCTGCGTGCTGACGGATTCGGTCTGGCTCGCAATGACAGAATCCTGGGGCGCACGTGTGGCGGCCACCAGTTGCGAAACCAGCGAGCTGACATTGATGACCGAGCCCCCAGCGCCCGCCGCACTGCTGCTGCTCGCCACGGAGACGACCGGCGGCGAGACGGAATTCGCAGCGGAGCTCGCAGTGCTGTTGACGGTGGTCATATTGCCCGGCTCTGTAGAATCAGAATGAGCGAGTCAACGCCGCGGGGTGGCCGCCTTGCGGCGACCACCCCTTGGCACTACTTGGCCTGCTTGACCCGAAGGTCATCACTATTACGGCAGCTTCTGCAACAGCGTCAGGATGTTCTGCGGGATGGTATTGGCCTGAGCCACCATCGCCGTGCTGGCCTGCTGCAGGATCTGGGCCTTGGACAGCTGCGAAGTCGCCTGCGCATAGTCCGTGTCCTGGATCTGGCTACGAGCGCTGGTCAGGTTCGTCGAATCGGTCGTCAGGCCCGTGATGGCGGTCTGGAACCGGTTCTGATACGCACCCAGCTGCGCGCTGGAGGTGGCGAGCTGCTGCAGAGCGGCATCGATCTGCACCAACACCTTGTTGGAATTATCGACCGTCGTGACATCGCTGGTGTCCAGATGGCTGGTCGGTGCGGTCACCGTGGCAGCCGTCAGATCATACGACGCATCAACTCCCAGGTCGGCAAGAGCTTCCGTCTGGGTACCCGTCGGCGTGTACGCGAACGTGACGGCCGCAGCCTGATTCGCCGAGCTGCTGATGTCGACGGCGGTGCCAGTGGTGTTCACAGTCGCAATCAGGCCACCGTCCGAGGTCGAGAGCTGGTTGATCGCTGCGACGACGGTCTTCAGGTCTGTGGCGGCAGTGCCGGTGAGGTTGATCGTACCGGTCGTGTATGTCTTGCCGTTCGCAGCCGTGACCGCGATCGTGCCCGAGTCTCCCGCCGTAACATTGGCGGCAGCGTAGGCGCCGGCGCCGGCTGCAGTGTACAGCGAGCCCAGATTGCTGCTTGCGGCACTGGAAATCGATGAAACGGTGATCGTCTGGCCGGCGTTGGCACCGACCTGGAAGGAGGCTCCCTGGAAGGAGCCATCGAGCAGGTTCACGCCATTGAACTGTGTCTGCGTGGCAACGCTGTTGATGTCGGCCTTGAGCTGCTGGAACTGCGCATCGAGGTCGGCGCGATCCGTGCTGCTGTTGCTCGCGTTGAGCGATTCAACGGCAAGATCACGCATCGTCTGCAGGTCATTCGTGACTTCCTGCAACGCGCCCGAGGCCGTCTGGGCCAGCGACACGCCGTCGTTGGCGTTCTGCGAGGCCTGGTTGAGGCCGTTGATCTGCGAGGTCATGCTCTGCGTGATGGCATAACCGGCTGCATCGTCAGCGGCGGTATTGATACGCAGGCCCGAGGACAGCTGCTGCAGGGCGCTCGAGAGCTGGGCTCCCGACGTCGTCAAGCTGTTCTGCGCGACCAGCGAGCTGAGGTTCGTATTGAGGACCAGTGACATTGTCTATGACTCCTGAAGGGTTTACTTAGACGCCGGACACCAGTCCGTCGCTCCGTTGCCATATGCGGCGCTTGGCCGCTGTCTGTTCAGACGGGTTATCGGTGCGCGGTGTCCGAACTTGAACGCCGCAGGTCACGAGCGATGGAATTGGCGGGTGCATCACAATCGGCTGGACTTGACATAACTGACACGAGGTCGGCACTCCCGGCTTACGGCACGCGGGTCCCGCGCGCTACTGGATGTAGTTGAAGAGCGAGAGTTTGGCGATCGAGGCGTAGGACTCCTGCGCCGCCTGCAGGCTCAGCTCCTGCGTATTGAGCTGCGTGATCGCAGCGGCGTAGTCCACGTCCGAGAGCTGGGAGATGGATTGCTGCAAGTTCGTCTGAGTGCTTTGCGCGCTCGATTGCGAGCTGGTGATGGAATTGAGCCGCGCGCCTACCGAGGCGGATACGTTGTTGAGGTTCGTGATGGCTGCGTCGATCTGCTGCAGCGCGCCCCCCATCTGCGTCGTCAGCTGCGCTGAGCTCAGATTGGGATTGCTGAGGGTGGTGACGAGGCTCGACAGTGTGCTGAAGGCGCTCGCCGCCCCCGCCGGCGTTACGGTGAACCGATCCGCGCTGGCGGGCGCGCCGTTGATCGCGACCTGGATGCCATTGAAGGCAATCGAGCCGCCATCCGCATAGGTTCCCGAGGTGATGACCGTGCCGCTGCTATTGGTGACCTGATATTGCGTGGGGCTGGAGAAGGCGATGGTATACGTATCCGGTACCCACGCGCCTGCATCCGTCACCGTGCCCGGGCCGATCGAAGCCGATCCGGTATTGGCCGCGCCGACCGCGGTGACGAAGGTGCCATTACCCGCCGGCACGTTCATGAAGACCGAGGCCCCGGTGTCGCCCGAGGAGATGCGCTGATTGGAGCTGATCTGCACCTGGCTCACGTTCGCCGCGCCAGAATAGCTGACGGAGCTGCCCAGTTGCGCGAACGGCTGGGTGCGGTTGCTCGTGCCCGCAAACAGGTAGTTGCCGTCGCTGTCGGTACGATTGCCGATCGCCACGAGATCCTGCAGCTGCTGCTGCAGCTGCGAGGCGATGTCCTGGCGCTGCGTGGCGGTCAGGGCGGAGTTGTTCGCCTGCACGGCCAGGTCGCGTGCGCTTTGCAGCAGGTTGGTGGCGTCCGACATCGCCTGCTCTTCCAGCTGCAGGTTGGCGCTCGCGTAATTGCCATTGGTTACGTACTGCGTGGACGCCGAGAGCTGGTTGTTGAGCAGGTTCACCTGCGCCATGCCGGCCGGATCGTCGGCCGCGCTGTTGAGCTTCTTGCCCGTGGCCAGCTGATTCTGTGTCGTGGCCATCTCGGACTGCAGCGCGTCCATCTGGCTGAGGGCATCACTCTGAAAGGTGAGGGTGGAGATTCTCATGGTCAGCCGTTCGCGATGGCGGTGATGAGCGAGTTGAACATGGTGTTCGAGGTCTGAATCATCTGCGCGCACGCCTGGTAGGCCTGCTGGTATTGCACCATCTTCGCAGCTTCCTCGTCGAGGTTGACGCCCGACAGGTTATTCCGGGTATCCACTGCGGACTGATTCACGGACTGCTGCGCCGTGGCGTTGGCCTGGGACTGCTGCGTCATGACTCCCACCTGACTGACGAGGTTGTTCGCCACGCCGGTGAGGGAGGTCGTGCCGCCGTTCAGCGTCGATGCCGACAGGGCGTCGATCATTGCAAATGCATTGCTGTTATCGCCGGAGTTCGAAGCTGCCGCGGCCGTCACCACGAAGGTATCTCCCGCAGCGGGGGTGCCGCTGAGGGTGACCTGCGCGCCGGCGAACGCGATCGGTGTTCCGCTGCTATAGGCTCCGGAAGCGATGACGGTTCCGCCACTGTTCGTGACCTGGTACTGGCTCGCAGACGAGAAGGCGATCGTGTCGCTTCCCGGCACCCATTGCGTCGGGTCCGTCACGATGCTGGAGGAGACGGTGGCCCCTGTGCTGTTACCGGCGCCGGCGGTGGTCTGGATCGAGGAGGCGGCCGCGATCTGCGCGGGGTTCGTCAGCAGAACCGATAGGCCGGCTGTGGCTGCCGCCGTCGGCTGGATGAGGAAGCTGTCGCCATTGCTCGGGCTGCCGCTCACCACGATCGAGATCCCCGCCGCCTGGAAGGGATCGGTGCTCGCACCGGTTCCGGTCATGGCAACGGCTTGACCGGTGGTTTGATCGACGAGCTGCCAGGTCCCCGCGCTCGAACGCAGCGAGTAGTCATCGGCCGTCAACGCATTGAGGTTGGTGCGTGTCGCCGTCACGGTAGCAGATCCGGTGTTCGTGGTTGCAGGTGCAATCTGCACTGGGCCGACAGCGAACATGGGCTGTCCGGTGGCGCCCGTCAGATCCATGCCGGATTGCTGTGCCTGATTGACGATCGCCGCAAGTCCCACACTGAACTGTCCGAGGGTGTTCACCGCCGGATCGATCACCTGAGCGCGGGCGGAAAGCAGACCACCGAGGGATCCGCCGCTGATCTCGGGCGTGATGTCCGTGGTATTGCCGCCGCTGACGAGACCGATGTCGTGCTGGGAGGCATCGTAAGGGTTCTGAAACGCAGTCAGCTGCTGCGAGGTGCTGCCGAGCACGAGCGCCTGCCCGCTGCCGATGTAGACGTTCATCGAGCCATCGCTCTGCGTAGCGGTGTTGACCGTCACATACTGGCTCAGCTGATCGAGCATCGCGTCGCGCTGATCCATGAGGTCGTTCGGGGTCTGGCCGGTGGCGGCGAGACCGTTGGCGATCTGGCCGTTCAGGCTGGCAATTCCGCTGGCGAGCGTGTTGATCTGCGACACGTTGTTGGAGAGCTGCGCTTCCACGTCGGCGCCATAGGTCGAGAGCTGCGAGTTGTAATTGCCCAACTGCTGGGCGAGTGACTGCGCCTGACTCAGCAGCACCTGGCGATTGGCGGTCGAGGCTGGCCCGTTGGCGACCGTCTGCAGGGCATTCACGAAGCTCTGCAGGCTCGCCGTGAGACCCGTCGTCGCATCGCCGAGCATGTTGTCCACCTGCGCCGCCTGGGTGGCGAAGGTGTTGAAGCTCGAGTAGCTGCTCTGCGAGGAGCGCACCTGACCCGCCAGCAGCTCGTCATAGGAGCGGGTGACGCTCTGCACATTCACACCGCTGCCGATGTATCCGGAGGCCGTCGGCTGGGCGCGCTGCTCCTGGAGGTTGACGTTCTCGACGCTATAGCCCGGCGTAGCGGCGTTCGCGACGTTATTGCTCGTGACGTCCAGTGCGCGCTGGAAGGCAAGCAGACCCGAGACGCTCGTCGAAAGAATATCGCCCATTCGTCATGCCCTTTAGAGCGCGCCCGTTTCAGGGGTTATCGGCATCAGGCTCGCGGACTTGAGGTCCGTCACAGCCGGGTTTGCGGCCGGTGCGCCGGCCACGTTCTGCGCCATTGCGCCGGCCACGTTCTGCGCCATTGCGCTCAGCTTCTGCACATAATCCGGGTCGGTCGCATATCCGCCACGCTGCAGACCCGTCGCAAACGCCCGCACGTCGCTGCCTGTGTTGAGCGCCCCCGAATAGCGCGGATTTGCGCGTAGCAATGCGACATAATCCTGAAAGCTTGCGCCTGGGCTTGCGTACGAGCGAAAGCGTGCGGTGGTTGGGCTGGCGCTCCCGTCCTCGTATTCCCGCGTGCCGGCATTCACAGCTGGCCCGGTCCATGCCGCGCCCACTTTCACGCCGAACAGATTGTTGCTGGATTGGCCCGCCGCATCCTGCGGCAGACTGCGGCCCCAGTTGGTTTCCAGGGCGGCCTGAGCCAGCAGGCTGCGCGGATCCACGCCGAGCTGCTGGGCGGCCTGCTGAGCGTCGGGCCACAGGCCCTGGATGAAGTGGCTCTGCACGGCCGGTGAAGCCGGCGTGCTCTGCGCCGGTGACTGACCCTGGACCGCTGCATACACCGCAGCTCCTCGCGCGCCGACCGCTCCGATCGAGGAGGCCGTCTTTTGTGCCGCCGCGGCCGCACCAGGCACTCCCAGCTTCTGCAGTTGCCTGATCAGCATGTCGGCAAGGCCCATGCCTTTGCCCTTGGACAGCTGCACGGAGAGCTGGTCGTCCGCCATGCTCTGATACATCTGTTCCTGGTCACTGCCGAAGATAGGGTCGGTGCCGACCGCATCGCGCATGCTTTTGAGCATCATGCGCGTGAACAGACTCTCGAATTGCTGCGCGACCTTGCGGATGGCCGCCGGGTCCTGGTTTGCCACGCCGCGCTTGAGCGCGCTCAGACCCTTCAGGTCGGTATACGCAGGAACGTCGGTGGCGGAAATCGTCATGGCTGCATGCCCGTCAGATGACGATCAGCTCGGCACGCAGGGCGCCGGCCTGCTTGAGGGCCTCGAGGATCGCCACGAGGTCCCCAGGTGCGGCGCCGACCTGGTTCACGGCGCGCACGATCTCATCGAGATTCACGCCGGCCTGGAACATGAACATGCGCGCATCCGACTGCTTGACCTCGATCGTGCTCCGCGGGGTCACCGTGGCGGTGGTGCCCTGGGTGAAGGAATTGGGCTGGCTGACATCCGCGCGCTCCGTGATCGTCACGGAGAGGGAGCCGTGCGCGACTGCGGCGGCCATCACCTTGACGTGCGAGCTGATCACGACGGTTCCGGTACGGGAATTGATGATCACACGGGCGGGCGCTTCGCCCGGCTCGATTTCGATGGCCTCGAGCGTTGCGAGGTAGGCAATGCGCTGGTTGGGATCGGCGGGTGCCGCGACGCGGATCGATACCGCATCGAGCGCGGCTGCCGTGCCAGCGCCCAGGATCTTGTTGATGCCGGCGGCGACCCGCGCGGCGGTCGTAAAATCCGGCGTATTCAGATTGAGCGTCAGCTGTGGATCGCCCGCGAACTTCATCGGCACTTCCTTTTCCACGCTGGCGCCGTTTGGAATACGGCCACTGCTCGGCACGTTCAGCGAGATCCGCGAGCCGTCCTTGCCGTTGATGCCGAAGCCGCTAACGATCACACTGCCCTGGGCAAAGGCATAGACCTGCCCGTCCACGCCGCGCAGCGGTGTCATCAGGAGGTCGCCGCCGCGCAGACTCGAAGCGTTGCCGATCGAGGCGACGGTCACATCGATCGTCTGACCCGTCTTCGAGAAAGGCGGCAGATCGGCGGTCACGGTGACCGCCGCGACGTTCTTCAGCATCGGATTGGTGTTGGGAGGAATGGTGATGCCGAACTTCGCCAGCATGTTCGTGATGCTCTGGATCGTGAAGGGCGCCTGGCTCGTCTGATCGCCAGTCCCATCCAAGCCCACGACGAGACCGTAACCCACCAGCTGGTTGGCGCGAACCCCGGACACCGTGGCGATGTCCTTGAGACGCTCGGCGCGCACGGGCAACGCGACGGCGCACGACAGGCAGAACAAGGCGGTGCCGATGGCGGCGGTGCGTAAAAGCTGACGGATCGGCATCAGAATGGCGTCCAGGGTGAGTTGAAGAACCGGGACAGCCATCCCTGGGCATTCGCATCGGCAAGTGCACCTTTGCCGCCGTAGGAGATCTTGGCACTGCCGACCTTGAGGGATGGGATGGAGTTGTCGGGTGCCAGATCGATCGGACGGATCACCCCGGTGAGGCGCACGTATTCCTGCCCCTGGTTGATGCCGATCCACTTCTCGCCCTTGACGAACAGGTTGCCATTGGGCAACACGCGGGTCACGGTCACCGTGAGGTAGCCGGTGAGACTGTTGCTCTGCGTGCTGCCGGCCTCGCCGTCGAACTTGGTCGCATCGCTGATGCCGTTGCTCAGGATCGGCGTGCCATGGATCGTGACCGCGGAACCGAGCAAGGTCATGCCCGGCAGCGTATCGGTAGTGTTTTTGGCCGTCGTGGTCGTGGCGCTTTTCTGCGCCGCGGTCTGCTCGTTGAGCACGATCGTGACGATGTCGCCGACGTGGTGCGCGATGGGATTCTCGAACAGCGCCACATCGCGACCGACCTGGTAGATCGAGCCGTTCGCCGGCGGCGTCTGCGGCTCCTGCGTCCAGCTCAGGCCGTCGTCGTCCTTGGGCGGCTTGGTGCTTTGGCAACCGATCACGGTCGCAAGCAACAGCGTGGCGCAAGCGAGTCGAAGTATATGCATGGGTCGCATCGGGTATCGCTTAGGTATTCTCGGTGATGTACTGCAGCATCTGGTCAGTCGTCTGGATCGCCTTCGAATTCATCTCGTAGGCGCGCTGCGTCTCGATCATATTGACCATCTCTTCGACGACGTCCACGTTCGAGCTCTCGACCGAGCCCTGCACCAGCGTGCCAAGTCCAGTCAGTCCCGGCGTTCCCGTCTGCGCCGCGCCGCTCGAGGCGGATTCCACAGCGATGTTGCCCCCATTGGTCTGCAGCCCGGCCGGATTGATGAAATCGGCCAGCTGAATGGTGCCTACCTGGGTGGGCGCCGATTGTCCGGCGACCAGCACGCTCACCACTCCATCGGTGCCGATGGTGATGCTCTGTGCGCCCGTCGGGATCGTGATGGCGGGCTGCAGGGCGTAGCCGCTCGAGTTGACCACCTGACCGGTGGAGTTCAACTGGAAACTGCCATCGCGCGTATAGCCGATCGTGCCGTCGGGCTGCAGCACCTGGAAGAAGCCGCGCCCCTGGATGGCAAGATCGAGGGAGTTGCCGGTGTTGTCGAGACTGCCCTGGGTGTAGCTGCGTTCCGTCGACACGACGCGTACGCCGGTGCCCAGTTGCAGCCCCGTCGGGGACATGGTCGTCTGCGAGGTCTGCGCACCAACCTGCGATACATTCTGATACAGCAGATCATCGAACACGGCGCGGCTCTTCTTGAAGCCGTTCGTGGCGACATTGGCGAGATTGTTCGCCGTCACCGTCATCTGGGTCTGCTGCGCATCGAGACCCGTCTTGGCTGCCCAGAGTGCTGGTTCCATTGTGTTTACCTCGGTAGGGAAAGGCTGCGCCGATCAGCTCGACTGCAGCAGCTTGGCGGAGGCCGTGCCGTCATCCTCGGCCGCATGCAGGGCCTTGACCTGCAGATCGAACTTCCGCGAAAGCTCGATCATGTTCACCATGCAGCTCGCCAGATCCACGTTGCTCGATTCCAGTGTCCCGGAAGTCATCGTGGTGCTGGCATCGGCGGCGGCCGGTTGTCCATCGTTCGTGCGAAACAGCCCGTCGGCGCCCCGCGTGATGGTATCGACGGCCGGGTTGACCAGCTTGATCCGCCCCACGCTGGCGGTACTCAACGGCGGCGAGCCGAGCGCCACGACGGAAATCGTGCCATCGGCGGCCACCGTCACGGAGGTCGACGGCGGCACGCTGATCGGCCCGTTGTCGCCCATTACCTGCAGCCCGGTTGCCGTCAGCAGCTGCCCGGTGGGATCCACATGCAGATCGCCCGCCCGCGTGTACGCTTCGTTGCCGCTCACATCCTGCACGGCGAAGAATCCCGGTCCGTTGATGGCGAGGTCCAGGGGATTGCCGGTGGTCTGCTGCGCCCCAACGGTGCTGTCCCATCCGACCGTCGCATCCGTCGCATAGACCCGGGAGGGGAACCCCGGTCCCGTCACGGCGCGACTCTGAAATGCGCTTAAGTCCGCCTTGAACCCGGTCGTGCTCGCGTTGGCGAGATTGTGCGAGTTGGCTGCCTGGGCGCGCAGGGTCTCCTTGGCACCCGACATGGCAACGTACAACAACTTGTCCATGCATCAGATCTTTTTGTGGGCCGGGGAGCTTACTGGCGGATGTTGATGATCGTCTGGGTAATCTGGTCGTTCGTCTGGATCATCTGCGCGTTGGCCTGAAAATCGCGCTGTGCGGTGATCATGTCGACGAGCGCGGCGGTCGTGTCGACGTTGGACTCCTCCAGGGAGCCCGAGTCGACGGTGCCAAAGCCGGAGTTGCCGGCCACACCGGACACCGCGGCCCCTGAAGCGTTGGTCGCCGACCAGCTCGAATTGCCGAGCTGCTGCAAGCCCTGCGGATTGGCGAAATTGGCGAGCGCAATCTGCCCCAGATTGACCGAACGGCCATTGGTGAACTGCGCCTGCACCACGCCGGTCGTATCGATGCTGATGCCGGTGAGCTTGCCGGTCGTGAAGCCATCCTGCTGCACGGCGGTCACGCCGAAGTTGTCGCCGTACTGGGTCGTATTACTGAAATTGAAGGTCATGTTCAGGGCAGCCGCACCCGTAGCGGGGGTGTAGGCCGGGAAGGCGATCTGACCATTTGCCGGCGTGGTAAGCGCACCGGAGCTCGAGTAATCGAGCGCCTGCGGCGTTCCGACGGCCGTGCCGTCCACGTACAGCTGCGAATTCCAGCTATTGGCAGCCGCACCCTTGATGAAATACAGCGTCGCGGTGTGTGCCGCTCCGAGGGAGTCGTACACCGTGAGCGACGTCGAATTGTTGTAGCTGTTCGGGTCGGTGGGACTGAAGAGCGCATCGGCGGGCTGCGTGGCGTTCGCGGGCAGATTGGCGGTGAGCTGCGCGGTGGTCGTAGCCTGCGGGGCGCTCTCGTTCGTGGTCAGCGAAAGATTCGCCAAGCCGCCGGTGTTGAAGCCGCCCGTAACGAGTGGCGGGTAGACCTGCAGATTCTGTCCCGTCGCCGTGACGACGTTGCCGTTGCTGTCGAGCTGGAATTCGCCGTCGCGCGTGTAGTTGAGCGCACCGTTGTCGCTCAGGGTGAAGAAGCCGTTGCCGCTGATCGCCAGGTCCAGATTGTTACCGGTCGTCTCGATGTTGCCCTGGGTGAACTGCTGGGCGACTTCCGAGACCGCGACGCCGTTGCCGACGGCGGTTGCGCTCACGCCCTGCTGGGTCGAGGCGAACAGGTCCGAGAATTCGGCGCGCGAGCCCTTGAAACCCGTCGTGCCGACGTTGGCCAGGTTATTGGCCGTGACCGAGAGGTCCTGGTTCGCGGCATCGAGTCCGGTAAGGGCGATATTGAATGACATGGATCGATCTCCTTGGGTATGGGTACGGTTGTCGTTACAGGACCGAGACGACGGAGGACAGCGCGACCGTACCGCTGTCGGTGGTCAGATCGACGCCCTGATTGCTCGGGTCGATCATGACGCTCTGCACTTTGCTCACGACCAGCGGATTGACGGGTTGGGTCGAGCCCTTGACCGTGGCGCTCACCTGGACGGTGTAAGTTCCGGCGGGCGCGGCGCTGCCTGAGCTGGTGGTGCCGTTCCAGCTGAACGGCGTCAGTCCGGAAGGCTGCGGCGTCACGCCGAACGAGCTCACGATGCTGCCGCTCGAGTTGACGATCGCGATGTTAAGCTGTGAGGCCCCGGCAGGGGCCGTTACCGCACCGCTGATCGCGCCGCCGGCCGCAAGCGTCGCTGTACTACCCGGTGCGAGGATGGACTGGCCGAGCAGCGATGTGCCACTGAGGAGCTGCGAAGCCTGCAGCGAGGATTGCATGCTCTGCATGCTCGACACTTCGCTCATGCCCTCGAGCTGCGAGACGAACTGCGTCGGATCGGCGGGCTGCAAGGGATTCTGGTCCTGCAGCTGAGCGGTGATCAACTGCAGAAAATCGGTCTGGTTGATCTGCATGTTGGCAGGGATGCTGTTGGCACTCGTGGCGCTGCCGGTCGTGACACCGGTGATGGGGTTGGTCGTGGACATACGGTACCTGCGTGAATGATGGAGCTGAGCGTTTTGCGGCTTACTGGCCGAGCTTCAGGGTGGCGAGCATCAGGTCCTTGGAGGTATTCATCACCTCCACGTTGTCCTGGTAGGCGCGCGAGGCGGAAATCATGTCCGTCATCTCCTCGATGACGTTGACGTTCGGGGCATAGACGTTGCCGTGCTCATCGGCGAGCGGATTGCCGGGATCGTAGCGTTCGGTCGGAGGTGCCGTGCTTTGCACGATGCCACTGACGCGAACCGTCGCGCCGCTGGCGCGATCGAGTGCACCGGCACTCTGGTTCATGGCTGCCTGCACGGCTTGGAAGACCGGATGGCGTGCCTTGTAGACGGTGTTGGGATCCCCGCTCACGCTGTCCGCGTTGGCGAGATTGCTGGCGACGGTGTTGAGCCGCACCGACTGCGCACTGAGTCCCGAGCCGACGATATCGAAAATCTTGAAGGACATATGGGCTGCCTTGCGCCTGCGGCCTACGAGCCGGTGATGGCGGTCATGAGGTCCTTGATGCGCGAGGTGAGAAAGGTCAGCGTTGCCTGGTAGCGCACCGTACTGTCGGCAAAGGCGGCCTGTTCCTGCTGCGCATCCACGGTATTACCATCGAGCGCGGGGGCGAGCGGAACCCGATACTTCAGCGCCGCGCTCGCATCCGTCGTCGGATCGAGGGCGATGTGGCGCGAGTCGGTCGTCTTCAGGGGCACGGCGGCATCGGGGCTGCCCGCCGCTGCAAGCGCGGTACGGAAATCGAGGTCACGCGCCTTGTAATTGGGCGTGTCGACGTTAGCGAGATTGTCGGCAAGCACGTCCATGCGCTTGGATTGCAACTTCAGGGCATCCGCGTGAACGCCCAGGTATGTGTCGAGATTGAGCGCCATGTGGGGTGGGCTCCGTCAAAAGAATGACCTGGCGGACGATTGCAATACGCATGCCACTGCGTTGCCGGTCCCCTGGAGGCGGGGATCACCGCATGAGTGCGTGAGGCGCATCACGCGCGCGGCAACTGCTTGCCGCCGAAGGGGGACGACTGACCGGTGACTGCCGCTAGGTAACGATGCGGAGCAGCGGCAGCGGCGGAATGCAGGCGCTGGCGCGACATTTGCAAGTTACCGGTGATGATGAGTCAAGCGACGGACAACCGACACCGTAACGCTGCGCACACGGCCGCGCACACGCGAGCGCGTACGGCAGGCATCGCCCTCGCACTGAGCCTGCTATCGGCAAACGTGCCCGCGGCGGTAAAGGCGAGTGCGTCGGGCAGCGCGACCGAGCCGCTGGCACGGATCCGCGCGGCCGTGGAGTCGTATATCAAGGCCCAGATCCCCTCGGGCTCGGGTGAGAGCACGATTGTCGTCGGCGCGCTCGATAGCCGACTGAGGCTGGCCCATTGCGGCTCGGAGCTCTCGGCCGCGATGCCGGCAGGGGCGTTGCAGGCGCGCGTGACCGTCGCAGTCAGCTGCGCCGGTCCGAGCCACTGGACGGTCTATATACCGGCGACGATCGAGACGCGCACGAACGTACTCGTGCTGCGACACGCCGCGGCACGGGATGCACACCTGACGGCCGCCGATGTGCTCATCGAGACGCGCACGACCGCCGGACCCGGTACGGCCTATCTGACATCGGCGGCGGAGCTTAACGGGCGCACCGTTCGCAGGACTCTCGCTGCCGGCACCACGCTCGGCGTGGAGATGTTTTCCCCTGATCTGATCGTGCACCGCGGCCAGCAAGTCACCCTGGTCTCCTCGGGGAATGCACTGGAAGTGCGCGCCAGCGGCCGGGTGCTGGCGGATGCAGCCGCAGGCGCACGCGTGCAGGTGCAGAATCTGAGCTCGATGCGCATCGTCGAAGGGATCGTGGAGAGCGCCGATCTGGTGCGCGTCGCGCGCTGAGAGCGCCGCCGGTATGCGCAGTTTCGATGCAAAAGTCTCAAGTCCGGGCGGCCGGTGCCGCTACGGGATTTCATGCAAGCAGGAGGATCGAAAGTGCCCGTCAATCTAAACGGAATCGAGCTGAGCGGTATGGGCAGCGCCGCTACCCGACCGACGGGCACGACGCCCAAGGCGACGGATCCCACGGATCCTGCGTCGCCGGACCAAGAGGTCCAGATCACCAGCACCGCGACACTTCTTGCAAGCTTGCAGCAATCCCTCGCTGCACGCCCCGCGATCGATCAGCAACGCGTGGAGGCGCTGGCCCGCTCGATCGCCGCCGGCACCTATGCGACGGATCCGCAAAAGATCGCCAATGGCTTCGTGGCCGCCGAGCGGGTCCTGTCACCACTGCCGCGGCTGGAGCTCTAGAGGTGGAGGCGGCAGTTTGCCGGGAACGGTTGGGACGGCTGTTGCAGGAGGAAACGACGGCTCTTACCGAGCTGTCCGACCTGCTGGAGCGGGAACATACACATCTGCTGGCCAACGATGTCGCCGGACTGGATGCGGCCAACCACGAGCGGCAACGGCGCGTGGCGCGGATCATCGCGATCGACGAGGAGCGGCGCGCGCTGTGCCTCGACCTCGATCGGGCGAATGACCCGCAAGGCCTGCAGGAACTGCTGCACTGGTGTGACCCGCGAGGCACTCTGGCGGGCAGCTCGGCCGCACGCGCCCAGGCGGCGGCGCGATGCCGGCAGCTCAACGACCGGAATGGGGCACTCGTGGGCGCCCGGCTGCAGCACGTGCAGGCCAGACTCAGCCTGCTGCTGAATCAGCGACGTGACCCGGTGACCTACGACCCGAGAGGCCGGTACGGCGCCGAGGGGGCGGGACGCGTACTGGCGACCGAGGCCTGATCGAGCCCGCCCGGCGCCCGCAAACCAGACGCAGGTCACAATTAAAGTTGCCCGCCGGCCGGCCGATAAATCAGCACTGGAGCTGCGGAGAGCTGGAGTGGCCACCAAGATCAGTGGATTTGACAATACGCCCGTCGCGCCGGTGGGCGCGGGCAAGTCGGTCCAGCGCGCGAAGGGTGCCAGCGCCAACGCAGCGCAAGGCGCAGTCGCTGAGGATGGCGACATCCAGATCACCGGTACGGCACGACAGCTGGCCAACATCGAGCAGGCCGTCCGCGAGGCTCCCGTCATCAACGAGGCGCGTGTCACGCAGCTGCGCACGGCCATCGAGCAGGGTACCTACGCCGTCCGCCCCGAGCACATCGCCGGCCAGCTCGCGCAGATGGAGCAGGCGCTGGGCCGGCTTCCCGACGAGTCGGAAACCGACTCCGCGGGTACCGCGCCGCAATCACGGAAATAATCGGTGGATGCGCAGATCTGCCGGGAGTATCTCGCGGCGTTGCTGAGCGAGGAGAGCGGCGCGCTGGCGCAGCTCGAGGAGCTGCTCGGGCGCGAGCAGTCCGTGCTCGCCGCAGCGGATATCGCGGCGGTCGAGGAGATCGCCCGCGTGCGCCAAAGCCGCATCGGTGCCCTGGCCCGGATCGAGGAACAGCGCCGCCATCTGTGTGCCGTGCATGGCCATGGCGTGGACCGGGCCGGGCTCGATCAGTTGCTGAGCTGGTGCGATCCGGACGGCTCGCTGGCAGCACGATTGACGGAGTGTGGGCAGCGGGCCGTGCGCTGCCGCGATCTCAATGATCGCAACGGCACCCTCGTAGCCGCCCGTCTGCGTCAGGTCGAGGAACGTCTCGCCCTGCTCAGCAGGGCGCTCCAGCCGGGCGCCGACGTACGGACCCAAGGGAACCCCGGCCACGAGCCATCGCAGGCGCGTCCTCGGCGCCGCCTGAGATTCCGCGGGAGATGGTGCGGACGGCGGCGAGCTCGCGCGCCTCGCGCAAACACTTCAGCCGAGTGCCTCGCGCAGCGAGTTGATGTCCTGCGTCGACTCGGCAATGAAGGCCTCGCAGGCCGCCGCATCGAGCTTCAGGCGCTGCAGCGGCTTCGCGCAATGAATGTGGGCGTGCAGTGCCTGCGGCTGGTTGTGGTGCTCGGCGAGGATCGCTCCGACCACCAGCACGTCGGCCAGGCTCAGATTGCCGCGGGCCTCCCGTTCGAGATTCTCCGATTCGTGTACCGCCTGCACCACTTCCTCGGCGATGCCCCAATTCTCCAGCAGCGCGGCGGCGATGCTCAGGTGCCAGTCGTGCTCGATCGCCTGGTAGCTTTCCTGATCCGCGAACAGCTCACGATGACCGCTCGCACGTGTGAGGATGTACAGCCTGCCGATTCCCTGCAGCAGTCCGGCCAGAAGCGCGGTATCCGGATTGATCTGGGTCAGTCGCCGGGCGATGACGCAGCACAGGCTCGCCAGCAGGACACTGCGCCGCCACAACACTCCCAGGGGGATCTCCAGTCCCTTCAGCAGCGGCGCATCCCTGAGTTGGCGGACGGCAAACGAGATGGTTGCCGAGCGAACGGTGTCCAGTCCGACCCGAGTCACGGCTGATCGCAGGTCGGTGACGATGGCGCCGGCTGGGTTGAGCGCTGCGGAGTTGGCCATCCTGACGATCTGCGAGGCGAGCACCGGCTCGCTTCCCAAAACGCGGACGATGCGCTCCGTATCGGCGCCTTCATCGGCCAGCACCTTCTGCACGCGCATCACGATGTGCGGAAATCCCGGCAGCTCGATCTTGCCGCCGGACAGCTCGGATGCGAGTGCCTGCACGAACGTGAACGCCAGATTCACGGGCGCATCGCTGCCCGCGTTCCCGGCCGAGGGATTGGACGGCGAGCCGCTCATGGTATTGGCGCCGTCACGCACTACCCGCCAAGCGCCTGCATGAGATCATTGATGGCCGATTGGGACTCCCCGATCAGCTCATCATAGGCGGCACGGTCGATTTGCATGCGTTTGAATGCGCTCACGTTGTGCAGATTCAGCTCGATCGTGTCGGGATGGTCCTGAAAAGCGGCCAGCAGGTTGCCGATCGTCAGTACGTCGGTGAGATCCACGGGCCCGTTGTGTACGCGCTCCAGGTCCTCGAAGTTGCTGACGGCGTCGACGATCTCGCTCGTCATCTCCCAGTTCTCCAGCAGTGCCTTGGCGATCGCGCTATGCCAGTCGCGCACGATCGCGTTGTAGGCCGACTGATTATCGAACAAGCCGCGATGTTGGCTCGACCGTGTCAAAATGTAAAGTTGCCCGATGCCGTGCAGCAGCCCCGCGAGCAGGGCGGTGTCGGGATTGACACGGCTGAAGCGACGTGCGACCGCGAAGGACATGGCCGCGACGGCCGCGCTGCGCTTCCACAGCTCGTTCAGCGGTTTCTCCAGGCCCTTGAGCGAATCGATCTTCTTCAGCTGCGACATCGCAAAGGCGATCGCCGCGCTGCGCACCATGTTGAAGCCCATTCGCGCGATCGCCATGCGCAGCTCGGTCACCGGCTTGCCGCTGACGTTCAGTGCCGCGGAATTGCCGATCTGCATGAGGCGGGCGGCGAGTGCCGGCTCGGACCCCACGATGCGCACCACGGTGTCCTGGGATACGTTCTCGTCGGAGAGCACCTTGCGCACCCGCAGGGCGATCTCCGGAAAGCTCGCCAGCTCTACCTTGCCGCGGGAAAGCTCCGCTGCCAGCTCCTGCACGAAGGCAAAGGCCCGCGGATCGCTCGAGCCCGTCGGTGTCTGGGCATTGGCTGTCTTCATCGTCGTGTCTCAGATCCGGTAACGGCTCATACTCGCGTGAGTTGAGAGCCAAGTCAGGAAATGCATCACGGCTCGCGCGCCTGACGGGTGATGTCCATCGCATCGGCCAGCGATCGCAGCGTGGCCGCCAGCGCATCGAGTGGCAGAACGTGCTGGGCGGCGTGCAGCGCGACCGCCTCTCCGGGCATTCCCCAGACGACGCTCGTCGCTTCGTCCTGCACGATGGTCCGTGCCCCGGCATCGAGCATGTCCTTCAGCCCGCGCGCGCCATCCTTGCCCATTCCCGTCAGCAGGACGCCAATCGCGTTGCGTCCAGCATTGTGTGCCACGGAGCGGAACAGGACATCGACCGAGGGCTTGTGGCGGTTGACGGTCGCACCATCATCGAGCCGCAGCACGTAACGGGCGCCATCGCGCACCACCAGCAAGTGCCGGTCACCGGGCGCAATGTAGGCGTGCCCGGCGAGCACCTGTTGATTGTCCGCAGCTTCGTTCACGGTCAGCTGGCAGCAATCGTTCATCCGTCGGGCGAACGGAGCGCTGAACGCCTTCGGAATGTGCTGCGCAATCACGACGCCGGGAAAATCGGCCGGCAGTTGCGTCAGAACTGCCTTGATCGCCTCGGTGCCGCCCGTCGAAGCGCCGATGGCGATGATCCGGTCCGTCGTGCGAAGCGGCAGTGCCGCAGTGGCGCGCGCCGCACCGAGGGCGTCCGCATGCGCCCGCGTGCCGAGGTGTGCCGCCCGATAGGGATCCAGGGCGCGCACGCTGGCGCGCGCCGCGGTCTTGATCTTCCCGATGAGCTCGTCCCCGTAGTCCTTGAGGGTTGCAGCCACATCGAGCCGCGGCTTCGACAGATAATCCACGGCACCCAGCGCAAGCGCATCGAGCGTGACTTCCGCTCCGCGCTCCGTCAGCGAGGAAACCATCACCACCGGCATGGGGCGCAGTCGCATCAGATTGCGCAGGAACGTGATGCCGTCCATCTTCGGCATCTCCACATCGAGTGTCAGCACATCGGGATCGAGTAGCTTGATCTTCTCGCGCGCCATCAGCGCATCGCCCGCCACGCCGACGACTTCGATCCCCGGATCGGCGCTGAGAATATCGGTCAGCAGACTGCGCACGAGCGCAGAATCATCCACGATCAACACGCGAATCCGCTGCCTGCCAGGGCGCTCCGAGCCGCGTGCCGCCTGACTCATCGCTTACCACCATTGCGGGTCACGAGCGGCGCCTCGCCGAACAGCTCCACCTCGCCACCGATCTGACCACGGATGCTCGCCAGATACAGCTGCTCGTGGTGACTGACACTGCGGTTCTCGACCGGTCGCAGCTTGCGCATGCGCGCCCGCCCGCTCGCCGGAAAGTACAGCAGTTTCCGCGGCTGCGTACCGCCAAGGTCTTCGGCTGCGATCCGCAGCCCCTCGAGTCGGACGTAATTGCGGATGAATGCGATGTTGCGCGCACCCACGTCCGTCATGCCGCTGAGTACCCGCCCACCGCCGAATACCTTGATCTCGAGCCGCTCCCTGCAGGCGCCGTGCTTGAGCAGCAGATTGACCAGGCTCTCCATGGCATACGAGCCATAACGGGTGGCGAGACCCACATCCGGATCGAGCCAGCTGTCGGTGCCGCTGGCGAGATCTGCAGGCAGCATGAAATGGTTCATGCCACCCACCGCGCATTCCCGGTCGCGAATGCAAACCGAGATGCACGAGCCGAGCACCGTGGAGATGGCCTCGTCCCCGCGCGTCACGTAGTACTCGCCCGGCAGGATCTTCACAGTCCAGGAACCGGCCTGCGGGTCCCAGAACCGGGGCATGTGCGAAAATTCCGGCAGCATGGGTGACTGCGGCGCGGACGGCGGATTGGGGATCGTGGCGTTCATTCAATTGCGGCGGTACACCGTCTTGCCGATCAGGGTATAGGCCTCGCTCACCTTGAACAGGCTCTCGGAATGTCCGAGAAACAGTAGCTGCTGCGGCTGCTGCAGGCGTGCGATGCGGGCGAACAGGTCGCGTTGCGTGTTCTTGTCGAAATAGATCACGACGTTGCGACAGAAGATCGCATGCAGCGGACCACGCATCGGCAACACATCCATGAGATTGAGCTGCTTGAAGGTGATCAGCGCCTTGAGCTCGGGGCGCACCACGTAAACCGATCCGGTGCGCTGCGGCCGCTCCATGAAGAAGCGGCTCACGCGCTGCGGGCTCACATGCCGAAGGCGCTCGGCATCGTAGCTTCCCAGCCGGCCCATCCCCAACACCTCCGAGTCGATGTCGGTGGCCAGTATCCGTACGTCCCAGCGGCGCGCATCCGGCAGTGTTTCCAAGATCGTCATGGCCACGGAATAGGGTTCCTCGCCACTGGAGCATCCGGCGCACCAGATGCGCACGCGCCGCGGACCTGCGACTTCCTTCACCATTGGCGCGAGCAGCTGCTCACGCAGATAGTCGAAGTGGTGAGGCTCGCGGAAAAACGAGGTGAGATTGGTCGTGATCGCGTTGCAGAACTGCGCCAGCTCCTGGCCGCCGTCGCGGCTGAGCAGCTCGCGGTATTGCGCGAAGCTGCGCAACTTCAGCGCGCGCAGCCGCCGCGCCAATCGCCCGTACACCAGTTCCCGTTTCTGATCCGAGAGATGGATGCCCGTGACCTGCTTGACGAGGACTCGCAGCGCCGCGAAATCCTCGTCGCAGAAGCTGAACTCGCGCAGCCGCGTCATCGTTGCGGTTCCGCTGTCGCGCGCGGATTGGTTGTGCATGGCGTGCCTGTCAGAATCGCCCGGGTGCGGGACCGGGCCGCTTCACGTTCTTCAGCCGAGCACTTTGCTGATGGTGCTCAGCAGCCGCTCCGGGTCGAATGGCTTCACCAGCCACCCGGTTGCACCGGCCGCTTTCCCCTGCTGCTTGTGTTCGGGGGCCGACTCGGTGGTAAGTACGAGCATGGGTATGTATTTGTAGGGTGCCATTGCGCGCAACTCGCGCACCAGCGTGATGCCGTCCATGTGCGGCATATTGATATCGGTGATGACGAGGTCGAACGCGCCCCTTGCGGCAAGCTGCAATGCCTGGCGCCCATCGGCAGCCTGTTCCACCACGTGGCCAGCCGCAGACAGCGTGATATTCACCATGCGGCGCATCGCCGCCGAGTCATCCACCGCCAGAATCCGTGCCATTGCCGCTCTCTTTGTTTCCCAGTGGGGTCAGAATTCGCGCCAGTCGGAATCGGCGGCGCGATCGGTGCCGACGCGCGGCCTGTGTGGCAGATCGTCGCCGCGAGTGGCGCGCGAGGCTGCGACCGGTTCCCGCCATGGACGGTTAGCGCCGCGTCGCTCGCGCCCAGGAAGTGACGGCTGCGCACCCGGCTGGCGGTTGGGTGCGGCTTGCGCCGTGCCGGGCGGGGGCAGGGCACGTGGTCCATCCTCCAACCCGTAGCGCTCGAGCAGCTGATTCAGCCCACGAACCTGTTCCGCCATCGCCTGGGAGGCGGCGGTTGCTTCCTCGACGAGCGCGGCATTCTGTTGCGTCAGCTCATCCATCTGCATGACGGCGCGATTCACCTGCTCGATCCCGGCGGACTGCTCGCTCGAGGCCGCTGCGATCTCGGCGACGATGTCGGAAACTTTCTTGACCGATGCGACGATCCGCTCCAGCGTTTCCCCGGAGCGGGTGACGAGCGTTGCGCCATCCTGCACCTTCCTGACGGAATTCTGGATGAGCTCCTTGATCTCCTTCGCAGCCGTCGCGGAGCGCCCGGCGAGGCTGCGGACTTCACTCGCCACGACGGCGAAGCCGCGGCCCTGTTCCCCCGCGCGGGCGGCTTCCACGGCGGCGTTGAGCGCCAGCAGGTTGGTCTGAAAGGCGATGTCGTCGATCACGCCGATGATGTCGGCGATCTTCTTCGCGGCATCGTTGATATCGTTCATGGCCGCAACGGCCTGATTGACGACAACGCCGCCGTGCTCGGCCTGTTCCCGCGCCGCGATTGCCAGCTGGTTCGCCTGACCTGCGTTGTCGGCGTTCTGCTTCACCGTCGTCGTCATCTCCTCCATGGACGAGGCGGTCTCCTCCAAAGAGGAGGACTGCTCCTCGGTCCGCTGCGACAGATTGGCGTTGCCGCCCGAGATCTCCTCGGCTCCGCGGTGCACTTCGGCCGCCACCGCTTTCACCTTCGCAATGACCTCTGCCATGTTGTCCGCCAGGTGGTTCAATCCGTGCGCCATGGCTTCGAAGAAACCCGATTTGCCCTGCAGATCGATGCGGCTGCTGAGATCGCCGCCGACGACCGCCGCCAACATCGCCTGCATCTGCTTCTCGACCGCGATCTCCGGTGTCCGGTCGGTCCATTCCATGACCGTGCCGATGCGCTCGCCACTGCCATCCATGACCGGATTGGTCGCGATGCGGAACGTGCAAGCCCCCAGCTGTCGCTCGTCCACGCTGGGTCCGGCAAGGGACTGCAGAGCCTGCCGCTGCTGTACCGGTTCCGATGACAGGCACTCGACTGGCGAACCGGGCAAGCGCTGCGCATCGAAGCCGGGCAGGGTCTTGCGAATCTCGGTCTGGGTCCGCGCAAAGCTCGCCTGCGCCGTCTCGTTCACGTAGAGAATGCGATGCTGGGCATCGGCCAGGAGAACGCTCGTCGAGACCTTCTCCAATGCCTGGCGGATGCGCATGTTCTCGGCGGCAGCCGCCCGCTCGGCCTCGATCTGGGTGCGCAGCTTGTGTTGCATGCGCTCGAGTGCCTGCAGTACCTGCGCTGCCTCGTCGCTGCCTGCGCAAGCGACATCGTTATCGTATTTTCCCGCTTCGATCTGGCGAAACACGCTGATGGCGCCCGCCAGAGGCTGGGCCAGCGCGCGGGTGATGAGCCAGGAGAGTGCGAGCGCACAGGCGAGTGCAACGGCGGTGATGCCCGCAGTCAGATTGCGCCAGGTGGTCACCTGGCGCAGACGCTGACGAACCGCCGCATTCATCTTCGCGCAGCTGACATCCGCAAGATCCTGCAGCGCAGCGCTCATGTCGTGCGATGCGGTGAATACCTCGGCGCCCGTAATGTCCATTTTCTGCGCATCGAGAATCCGGCTGCGAAGCACAGCGAAGAACGCCGCGAATGCCTGCCGCGCAGCTTCGATCTTGGGCTGCACGGCGAATCTGGCGCCGTCGGTGGCGTGCTCGATGTCGTGCGTCGCCAGTTCGATCTGCTGCTGGAATGCATTGCGGGACAGTCCGATGGCCGTGCGGTCATCGGCGCCCAGATAGCCCTTGATGCTGGCACGGGTCGCATAGAAGCTGACATCGCCGGAGGCGATGAGGGCGGTGGGCACATCGTTCGTAGCGACGCGAATCACCTCCGCCGTGTTTGCGGATGGGTCGACATTCAATCCGGAGCCGGTCGTGAGCGCCTCGTCCAGGCTGCGAATGCGCGCAAGCAGCGCGTTGTGACGCGCGATGGCCTCATCGGGAGTGAGCTTCGCTTCCGCGCTCCTGAGCTGCTGCCATTCGCTGCGGATCGAGCGCCAGCTCTCGGTGACGTTGAAGCGCGCGCCGACTGCCGCATCGAGCACATCGACTGCATCGATGCGGCGGTCGATCGCGGATTCCGCAGCTCCCAACCCCGCGCGTGCGGCGGTATCCCCGGTCAGCACAGCGAACAGCGTGCCGCGGTGCCCGGCGACTTGTACCAGCACCGTGCCGACGGCCTGGATGTAGCGCGCAGCTTCGATCTCGTTCTGGGCGAGAGCGACCTGCGCCTCGGCAGCGCGCAGGTAGAAGAAGCCGAGCAGGATGCTCGGGGCGCTCATTGCCACCACCAGCGCAGCAAGTTTCTGCCAGATGGTCAATCGATTGAGAAGATTCATGGCCTGCTCATTGGCATCGGACCGCCGTTCAGAATTCCTGCCACTCGCCATCGGCATCCTCGGCGACCAATGCGGGCCCAGCGGCCAGCGCTGCCGTGGCATGGCCGCTGACGAGGACATCGGCCCGCGGTGAGTTGCCGCGTTCCGGTTTGTCGAGCGGATGGCGCGCGGCACGCGGCTGCGCGGCGGACAATTTGTCTGGTAGCTGCGCAGGCAGCGACGCCAACGCGGCATCCATGTGCGCCGCATTGCCGAGACGGAAGCTTCCCACCATCTCGTGCAACGCCTGCGCCTCCCGCGCCATCGCAAGTGAGGCCACCGTGGCCTGCGCGACCAGGGCGGAGTTCTGCTGGGTCAACCCATCCATCTGCTCGACCGCGCGGTCCACCTGGCTGATTCCCGCGGATTGCTCCCGCGATGCCGCAGCGATCTCCGCCACGATGTCCGAGACCTTTTTCACCGATGTCACGATCTGCTCGAGCGTGCGCCCGGACTGCGTGACGAGAACGGAGCCATCCGAGACCTTGCGCACGCTGTCCTGGATCAATTCCTTGATTTCCTTCGCGGCGGTTGCCGACCGGCCTGCGAGCGTGCGCACCTCCGTCGCAACCACTGCGAACCCCCGTCCCTGCTCTCCGGCGCGCGCCGCTTCCACCGCCGCGTTCAATGCCAGCAGATTGGTCTGAAAGGCGATCTCATCGATCACGCCAATGATGTCGGCGATGCGTGCAGCCGAGTCGTTGATGCCGGACATTGCCCCGACCGCCTTGCCGACCTCGTTGCCGCCGCGCTCCGCCTGCTCGCGGGCCGCCATGGCAAGCTGGTTGGCCCTGCCGGCGTTATCGGCATTCTGTTTGACCGTTCCCATCATCTCTTTCATGGAGGCCGCGGTCTGTTCGAGTGAACCGGCCTGCTCCTCCGTGCGCGCCTGCAGGTTCTGGTTGCCTGCGGCGATTTCCCTGGAGCCGCGATAGATCTCGCCAGCAGCATCCTTCACTTTCGCAACGATCGTGGCCAGGTTGTCGGCAAGCTGGTTGATGCCGCGGCTGGCCGCCGCGAAGAAACCGCTCTTGCCCGCCAGCTCGATCCGGTTGCTCAGGTCGCCCTGCAATGCGGCGGCAAGCAGGCCCTGCATCTGGCGCTCGACCGCCACTTCCTGGGTCCGCTCCGTCCACTCCATGACCGTGCCGATGCGGGCCCCCTGAGCATCGAGTACGGGATTGCTGATGGTACGGAACGTCAGTGAGCCAAGCTGCCGCTCCTGCACGCGTGAGCCGCTCAGGGTGGCAAGCGCGGTGCGCTCCGCGGCCGGCTCCGGGGAAAGCGCCTCGAGCGGCGAGCCGCGCAATGCCTGCATCTCGAAACCCGGCAGCGAACGACGGATCTCGTCGCGCGACTGCGCGAAGAGCGCCGCAGCCGTGTCGTTCAGGTAGATGATACGATGCTCTGCGTCGGCCAGCACGACGCCGCTGGAGGCTTTGTCGAGCGCGTGCCGGATGCGGGCGCTTTCAGCGGCGACGGCCCGTTCGGTCTCGATCTGGGCGTGCAGTTTCTTCTGCATGATCCCGAGTGCGCCCAGGACCTGGTTGGCTTCATCGACTCCGCGCGCCTCGATCGGATTCGCATAGTTGCCCGCGGATATCGCGGCAAACACCTCCATCACGTGGGTCAGCGGCCGGGAGATCGCGCGATGGATGAACCAGGCAAGCAGCAGCGCAAATGCGAGTGCGCTGGCCGTGATCGTCGCGGCAAGCGCGCGCGCGCGGCTCAGTTGCGTCGCGCGCACGCGAAGTGAGCCCGTGAAGTCGTCGTAACTGGCGATGGCGACCGCCTTCCAGGCCCGATTCGTAGGTACGCCCGCGTCATAGACCTGGCCGCCGGTGATGTCCAGGGTGGGCGTGGTGAGGATCCGTGACTGCACCAGCGAGTAGAAGGCATCACTCACCGTCTTTGCCGAGCTGACCGCAGAACGCAGGGTCTGCGTGGCGGTTGCGGGCACCTGCAACATGCGGCTTTCCAGGCTCTTCGTCAGCGCAAGCTGCCGCTCCCGAAAAACGCGGATCCCAGTCCGGTCATCGCCGCCGATGTAAGCTTTGGATGCAGCCCGGACCGCATAGCGGCGCATCTCGACCGATGCGAGGCGAAGCGCCGGAGCGAGCCCGATGGCAATGTCGGCCAGGGCGTGTGTGGCCGGGTCGGGATCGAAAGAGGTCATCGAGGCCGCACCGATGTCGCGGCTCAGCTTGTCGATGTGCTGCGTCAGTAATGCATGCGCCGCTTCGTTTTCCTCCGCCGCCTGTTGCAGGGTGTTTGCCCGAAGAGCGGCCCATTCCAGCTTGACGGACTGCCACTCGGCGGACGAGCCGAAGTGCTCACCCCACTCGGAATCGATCGCATCGACGGCCGTAATCTGGGCGTCGACGCTACTCTCCTGGGAAACCACGTCCGCGCGGCGCATCCTGTCGCCACTGAGATAGGCGTATGCACGGCCGCGATGCGTCAGCATCTCGCCATACACGGCGCTGAGCGCCTTGAGATAGCGGCTGCCGGCCAGCTCCTCGTTTGCCTGGCGCAGGCCGCTGGTGGTCTCAGAGAAATAGAAGCAGCCGAGCAAGAATACCGGCACGGCCATCGACAGGGCCAACACCGCAAGTTTCTGCCACAGGCGCATGCGGCTGAGCAGGACCAGGATGAAGCGGATGGCGCTACGCACGGTCATTCAGCTCCTTCAGGCGGCCGCGGGTGCGGGCGACGCCTGTGCCGATCGAGCCGGCGGCTCGCTGCCATCGATGCCGATGAGCCGGTCGATATCGAGCAGCACGACCATGCGCTGCGCCACCGAGACGAGTCCGCGAATGCAGTCGGTTGCCACGCGGACACCGAAATCGGGTGCTGCTTTCACCTCTGCGGGGTTCACGTCCACCACGTCGGATACGCCATCCACGACGATGCCGAATTCCCGCCGGCCGGCGGCGGAATCGACCGACACGACGATGATCACGGTGATCGCGGTATATTCCGCCCGCTCGAGCCCGAAGCGCATGCGCAGATCGACGATGGGCACGATCGAGCCACGCAGGTTGAGCACGCCCAGCACGTGAGCCGGCGCATACGGAAGCTTCGTGACAGTCGACCAGCCGCGGATCTCCTGCACCCGCAGGATGTCCAGGCCGTATGTTTCCGCTCCAAGAACGAACGTAAGGATCTGGCGCGATCCGCGGTCCGCTTTGCTGTCATCGAGGCTTGCGTTGGCTGCCAAGAGTGTTTCCTCGTCCGTAAAAGTCACGCCGCAGCGCGCACCGACAGGGCCCGGATGATCTCCGGTATGTCCAGAATCAGTGCCACCGAACCGTCGCCCAGGATGGTGGCGCCCGAGACGCCCTCGACATAGCCGTAATTCGCTTCCAGCGACTTGATGACCACCTGCTGTTGACCGAGCAGGTCATCCACGAACAGGCCGATACGCTGATGGCTCTCACCTTCGGCCACCACGACCAGTCCTTCATCCAGGTCCCGGGTACGCGGCTGCACGCCGAACAGCTCGTGCAATCGCACGATCGGCAGATAGTAACCGCGGAATAGAAATACTTCGCCGCGGCCGGCCACCCGGCTGACGCTGGTGGATCGCAGCTGCATGGACTCGACCATCGAGATGAGCGGAATGATGTAGGTCTCGGTGCCGACGGCGACCGACTGACCCTCGACGATGGCGAGCGTCAGCGGCAGCGTGATCACGCACTTCGAGCCTTTGCCCGGCTCACTGCGCAGCTCGATCTGGCCACCGAGCTCCATGACGTTGCGTCGCACGACATCCATGCCGACACCGCGCCCGGAAACATCGGTCGGCTGATCGGCGGTGGAGAAACCGGGCATGAACACCAGCTCGTAGATCTGCTCGTCGGTGAGCACATCGTGGGGGCCGACGAGGCCGCGTTCCCTGGCCTTCGCCAGGATGCGGTCGCGGTTGAGGCCGCCGCCATCATCCCGCACTTCGACGGCGATGTTCCCCCCGCGGTGACACGCATCCATGTGCACCACCCCCGTGGGTGACTTGCCCGCCGCCAGCCGCGCATCCGGCAGCTCGATGCCATGATCGATACTGTTGCGCAGCAGATGCACGAGCGGATCGCCGATCTTCTCCAGCACGGTCTTGTCGAGCTCGGTCTGCTCGCCGGTGAGCCTGAGCTCGATCTGCTTACCGAGCCGCTGCGCCAAGTCGCGCACCATGCGCGGAAAGCGGCTGAAGACGACATTGATCGGCAACATGCGCACGCGCATGACGCTTTCCTGCAGCTCGCGCATGTTGCGTTCGAGCTGCGCAAGCCCGGCCCGCAGTTTGGCGGCGCCGGGACCATCGATCGAGGCTCCGAGCTGACTCAACATCGACTGGGTGATGACGAGCTCGCCGACGGTGTTCATCAGCTCGTCGATCTTCTCGACGTTTACACGGATGGAGCCCGAATCGTGAGCGCCGAGCTGGGGCGCATCGGCAGTGGGTTTCGCGCCGGCGGCTGCGGGTTCGGCCGATGATGCGACCGGCTGGGTGGCTACGGCCACGGGTGGTTCCTGCATGGGCGTATCGAGGAGCTCGATCTGCAGGGCGCAGTCGCCTTCGGCCCACTCGAACACCTGAGCGATGGCGCCGTGCGTCACGCTACCGGTGAGCTCGAGGCTCCAGGCGAGATAACACGACCGCGGATCCAGATCCGCGAAGCGCGGGACGTCGGCCAGTTCGGCCCGAACCTGCAGCGCTCCGAGCGCGGACAACTCCCGCAGCATCCGCAGCGGATCGATGCCGCGCGCAAACAGCTGCGGGTAGGGGCGAAAAGCGATCCGCCAGCGGGATGCGCGCGGCTCGGCGGTGGCCGGCGCCTGCGCACGGTTTGCGCCGGCTGCTGCCCCCGGGGACGCCGCAGCAGCGACTGCCGTCTTGCGCGCGATCATCAGCTCGAGATCGAACTGCAGATCGGAGACGCGCTGGGCATCGATCGGCTGTTGCGCCTGCACGCAGCGCAGCATCGCGCGCATCACGTCGACCGATTTCAACAGCAGATCGGAGGTGGCCAGAGTGACCTGCATGCTGCCACTGCGCAGCTCGTCCAGCAGCGTCTCCAGGCTGTGAGTGAACGAGGCGATCTCGCCGAATCCGAAAGTTGCGCTGCCGCCCTTGATCGAATGGGCGACGCGAAAGATCGTGTTGATCAGCTCCTGGTCGGGTGCGCCCGCGTCGAGTTTCAGAAGAGCGGCTTCCATGGAGTCGATTGCCTCGAAGCTCTCCTCGAAGAACGCCCCATGGAACTGCGTCAGGTCCACCGTCATGGCGTATGTCCATCGCGCGCCGCAGCGCCCGGCGGCTGCTTGCTCGATCCGAGCACTGCGCTCAGTCCGAGCAGCTGCGCCGCCATCGACAGGGCTGCGGATTCGCCGCGCCACTGCACCGACCGATCGTGCATGGCGCGCTCGCGGACGAACGCAGCAAGCAGCTGCATGCCCGCCGTGTCGATGCGCTTGAGGCGCGAGACATCGAGCGTGACCAGCCTTCTGCCGAGGAGGTTCGCGAGCTGCGCCTGCAACGCATCGACGCCGGTCACGACGCAATCCTCGGTCAGCAGCAGCGCCCTTTCGGCGTCTTTCGCGGCGCGTTGCCGGACTGTCCGGGGCGAGTGCGTTGCGTGCGCTGCGCGCACCACTTGCCGGGAAGTCACTTGACGGCGCTTTTTCATGAAAATACGGGGCCGATGGCCTTTAGGCTCCTGCTGCTCTTGCGCTATCGGCACCGCAGCGCGGGTCTTGAACCGCCGCCGCCGCCCCGCGCGCCTGGGCCATCCGGGTCGATGCGGCTACGCGCGCCCCCCTCATGCGGATCTGGCCCGCTGCGCGGCAGGTGTGGGGCCGTGAAGGCGCTGGACGAGCTCCGCTTCGTGCAGCGAGAGGCCGCAGCCGGAAATCAACTCCTCGCGCGAAGCGCCTCCCCTGGCGAGGCGGATGGCTATCTGGTAGCCGGGGGCGGCAGAGCCCGGCGCACTCGCTCCCTGCGGCTGGCGCCCGACGCGCTCGGGAAGCTCCGTAATGGCGAGCCGCGTGGCATCGATCCGTGCTTCGAGATCCGCCAGGCGCTGCAGGACAACTGCGTTGTGCGCAAGGATCTCTGCGGTTTGCGCCCGTGCCGCGTTACGCCAGCGCACAAGTGTGACCGCCGCGACCACGAATGAGAAAACGAGAAACACCGCGCGTCCGGCGATGAGCATCATTTCGACCGAAGGCACCGGCATCACCGCTGATCTCCCGTGACCGAGTTCACACTTGCCGCCCGCAGCGCGCCGCGGCAGATGTCGGATTTCCGCCGCCGCATGCGCTGTCAGATCCTAGGGTGCAGGTTCCGTGCCAGTGTTGGCTTGTCGCGCCGGCGGCTCGGGAGCGACAACCGCTTGCGCCGATTCGCCCGGAAAGGCGACTGCCGCGCCGGAGGAGGGTGTGTTGAGGGAGGCCGCCCCGGGAGCCAGGTTCCCGGAGCTGCCGCCGGCGGCGGGCAGCATGGCGGGATCGCTCTGTCGCATCAGCTCCGTGGAAAGAATCACGACGACGACGCGACGGTTCGCATTGCGGCCCTCGGCAGTGAGGTTGGCCTTCAGCGGCCGCTGCTCGCCGTAACCGACGACGGCGAGCCGGGTGGGTGCCACGCCATGGTTGGCCAGCACGCGCACGACGCTGGCGGCCCGGGCGGCCGACAGCTCCCAGTTCGACGAAAACACGGTCGTGCGGATCGGAACATTGTCCGTGTGCCCTTCGACACGGATGGGGTTCGGAAACGGAGCGAGAACGCTGCCGAGGCGCTCGAGCACATCCATCGCGCTGCCGGCGAGGCGTGCGCTGCCGCTGGGGAAGAGGATGTCGGTGCGCATTTCGACCTCGATCCAGAAATCGTTGCGCCGGATCGTCACGAGATCCTTCTTGACGAGCTGGTCCATTGCCTTCTCGACTTGATCGGCGACATGCGCGAGCGCCGTGGCTGCCACCGCGGCCTGCGAGGGCAGCTTGACGCCGATGGGGGAGTCGGCCGCGCCGGGGACGAAGCTGGTGCGCACCGCCGCGGGAACCGGTACCGGCTGCGTATCGCTCTGCGGCTGCGAGGGCTGTGCGGTTGGCGTGCCTGGTTGGCTATCCGCGCCAACCTGCTTTTCGCCCACCTCGATCGGATGCGGCGCGCGCGGTTCTCCCCGGAAGGCGGCGAACAGCGAATCCGACAGCACGCGGTACTTACCGGCGTTGACGGAGGAGATGGCATACATCACGACGAAGAAGGCCAGCAATAAAGTCAGCAGATCGGCGTACGGGATCGCCCACGCCTCGTGATTGGCATGCTCTTCGGGCTTCCTGCGCCGGCGGCCACACGTGTGCCGGACGCGTTTCAATGCAGATACCCCTGTAGCTTGGCTTCGATGGCGCGCGGATTTTCGCCCTGCGCGATGCACAGCATCCCATCGACCACCATCTCTCGAAACTGTGTCTGCCGCTGCACGATGCCCTTGAGTTTCGCAGCGACGGGCAGGAAGAACAGATTTGCCAGCCCGATGCCATACACGGTTGCGGTGAATGCCGCGGCGATACCGTGTCCGAGCTTGGTTGGATCGGCCAGATTCTGCAGCACCGCCATCAGACCGAGCACGGCGCCAATGATGCCCAGGGTCGGCGAGTACACGCCCATGCCCTCGAAGACCTTGGCCGCGGTGGTATCCGCATGCTCGCGCATGTTGAGATCGACGTACATCACACTGCTGATACCCTCGGGCTCGGTGCCGTCCACGACCAGCTGCAGCGCCTTCTGCACGAAATCATCCGGCTCGCTCTCGATCATGGACTCGAGTCCAAGCAGACCCTGGCGGCGTGCGATGTTGCTCCATTCGACGATCTTCGCAATGAGCAGCTGTCCGTCCCCGACCGGGGGGCGCATGATCCATGGAAATATGAAAAGCGCGCGCCGCATCACCGCCAGGGGTGTCTGGATGAAGATGGCCGCGACGGTGCCGACCACCACGATCATGAAGGCGGCGGCCGAGACGAGTGCCATCAGTCCCGCCCCTTTCAGCACCGCACCAATGAGTACGGCGTTGAGGGCGAGCACCAGGCCGATGATGCTCAGAATGTCCAACCGATCACCTCAGCTTGAAGATCCCCGACAACAGGGCGTCCACTTCCCCCTGACCGGAGGCGATCTCGCCCCTGGTAACACCGGGGATCGCCGGACCCTGGCCGGCGTCGGGTGTCTCGCCCATCGTGGCGTGCTCGACCAGATCGCCGGAGAGACGGGCCAGATTCGCCAGCGCCGACTCGAGCTCCGTGACGAGTTTCATCACACTGCGGATGATCTGTCCCGTCAGATCCTGGTAGCCCTGGGCGAGCAGCACGTCCGCGAGGTTCTTGCGGATGAGGTCCGCATCGGCACAGGCCGCAGGCAGGAATTGCTCCATCTGCTGCACGAGCGGCACGAGCGCGCTGACGGATCGCGCCATTCCCGGCAGTCCATCCGCGCTGCTGGCATGGGCCTGCAGCTCCTGCAGTGAGCGCATCAGGCTCATTGCCTGGCGTGCGGTTCGTTCCGCCAGCGGGCCGGACTGTTCCACGAGATCCATGGTGCGATGCGCTGCCGCGTCGGTCATGTCGATCACGTGGATGAGGCGTGCCCGTGCATCGGGTATCTCGTTCTCGGCGATGTCCTGCAGGCGCGATTCGACGCCGAAGCGCTCCAGCGCCTGCTGCAGATCGCCGGTGAGCTTGCGCAGCTCCGTGAACATGCCGGGCTCGCGCATGTGCACGATGTGATCGACGGCGGCAAAAAACGCCGACTCGTCCTCGCTGCGCAGCGCCTCCGTGAGCGCCTCGACGCAGGCGCTGTATTCCAGTTTCAGAACGGCGAAACTCGACATGTTGACCTCACTTCTATCGATTGTCGAAAGTCGCTACGGCGCTTTCGACCCGTTCGCGAAAGGTGCGACTTTCGCTCACTTGCTGCGATTGCCGAAAGTCGCCTGCGGCGCTTTCGACTCGTTCGCGAAAGGTGCGACTTTCGCTCACTTGCCCGCGCCAATGCCCGCGCCAAGGATCTTGTCGAGCTTTTCCTTGAGTATCTCGGCGGTGAACGGTTTGATCACGTACCCGTTCACCCCCGCCTGTGCCGCTTCGATGATCTGCTCGCGTTTGGCTTCCGCGGTCAGCATCAGAACCGGCAGTTTCGCGAGCTTCGCATCGGCACGCACCGCCTTGATCAGATCCAGGCCCGCCATTCCGGGCATGTTCCAGTCGGTGATCAGGAAATCGACGTCGCCCTGCTTCAGCAGCGGCAGCGCGGTCACCCCGTCGTCGGCCTCAGCAACGTTCGGATAGCCAAGATCGTGCAGCAGGTTCTTGACGATCCGGCGCATGGTGGAGAAATCATCGACCACCAGGAATCTCAGGTCTTTACTCACTGCTCGCTCTCCCGTTTCCGAGGCATCCCGCTTCTCACGCCAGTTCATCCAGGCGCGCATCGCGCCAATCCGCGAGGCGCGCCTTCAATCTCACCAGCGCCTGCCCGTGAAGCTGGCAGACGCGCGATTCCGTAACGCTCAACACCGCGCCGATCTCCTTCAGATTCAGCTCTTCGCTGTAATACAGCGACATCACCAGCCGCTCGCGCTCCGGCAGACCGGCAATCGCTCGGGCCAGTGCCGAGCGGAATCGCTCGTCCGCGGCTTCGCGGAACGGATCCGCCGATCCTGCCGCCGTCGCCGCCGTCGCATCGTCCAGGCTTGCGAGGCGACAGCTCGCAGCGTCCTGCACGATCGAGTGGTATTCCTCGAGCGAGACTTGCATCGCCTGGGCAATCTCCACATCGCGCGCCTCGCGTCCCGTGCGCCGCTCGATCTCCTGCACCACCGCGGCGACCGCGCGCGCTTTGCGATGTACCGAGCGCGGCGCCCAATCGAGCTTGCGCAGGGCATCGATCATCGCGCCGCGAATGCGGATTCCCGCATACGTCTCGAAGCTCGCGCCGCGGTTTGCCGCGTAATTCCCCGCCGCCTCGAGCAGACCCAGCATGCCGGCCTGGATCAGATCATCGACCTCGACCGACGGCGGAAGCCTGCCGGCGAGGTGGTATGCGATGCGCTTGACGAGCTCGGCGTGTTGCAGCACGAGCCGGTCGGCGTCATCCGAAGTGCCCCTCGCGCTATAGGCGCTCGCCGCGTTCATCGCACCGCTTCCAGCCGAACGACGCTCTTGCGCACCAGCCGTTCGACGAAAAACTCGATATTGCCGCGCGGGCCCGCCGGAACCGGCCATTTGTCGGCGCGCGCAGCCAGCTTTCTGAAGGCGCGCGCGGCCGGACATGACGGATACGCATCGAAAACAGGACGTTGCTCCCGAACCGAGCGCCGAAGGTACTCGTCCTCGGGGATTTCGCCTGCGAACTCCAGCACTACCTCGAGGAAACGCGCCGTAACCAGCTCGAACCGCCGGAACAGCTCCGCGCCGGCGCCCGCCACTCGCACCTGGTTGGCCAGCACGCGAAAGCGGCTGACGCCATGATTGCGACTCAGGACCTTGACGAGCGCATACGCATCCGTTAACGAGGCGGGCTCATCGCAGACGACCACGAGCACCTGTTGGGACGCCTGTGAGAACTGCAGCACACTATGGGCGATTCCCGCCGCCGTATCGACGATCAGGACGTCTACGCGGGCGGCGAGCGTGCTGAAGGCCTGCACGAGCCCAAGATGCTCGGCCTCGCTCATGTTGGCCATGTCAGCTGCACCGGAGGCGGCTGGCACGACATGGAATCCCTGGGGTGCGGCGATGAGCACCTCATCGAGCGTGCGCTCGCCGCTGATCACGTGGGCGAGCGTATAGCGCGGCGACAGCCCCAGGAAGACGTCTGCATTCGCCAGCCCCAGATCGCCATCGAGCAGCACGACGCGCTTGCCGGCAGCGGCGAGCGCGGCGGACAGATTGACGGAGACACTGGTTTTGCCGACGCCACCCTTGCCGCCGGTGACCGCGATCACCTGCACGGGTTGAGCGAGGCCGGCGAGCTTCGTGTTATGAATGATGTTGAGATCAGGTGCCATGGGCGCTCTTTCCAAAACGTCTGCGCAATAGATCTTCATCGGCGGCAGCGCCGCTCGCCTTTGCGAGCTGCACGGCCACCGACACCAGCTCGAGCGCCCGTGCCGGACGCAGGTCTTCGGGCACGCGTTGCCCTTCGCTTACATAGGCCACGGGCAATTTGGCCTGGATCAGGACCGACAGCAGCCCACCGAGGCTGGCCGCCTCGTCGAGCTTCGTGAGAATGCAACATGAGGGATTCGCCGGAGCGAAGCGCCGTACGGCTTCAGCCAACGCGCCCGCCTGCATGCTCGCGGATAGCACCAGCGCCGTTTGCACCTTCGGTGCCGCGTTGGCGAGCACGGCGAGTCGTGCGGTGAGCTGTGCATCGCGCGCGCTGCAGCCCGGGGTGTCGATGAGCACGAGTCGCTCATCGAGGCGTGACAGTAGCGCGGGCAGAGCCTCCAGGCTCTCCGGGGTATAAACCGGCACGCCGAGCAACTGCCCGAGGGAGTGCAGCTGGTCCTGGGCTCCGATGCGCACCGCATCGCCGGCTACCAATGCAATCGAGCGTGGTCCGTGCCGCAGCACCCAGCGCACGGCCAGCTTGGCCAGCGTGGTGGTTTTGCCGGCACCTGTGGCACCGCAGAACGCCACTCGGCCGCCCGCATCGAGCCACCGGTCACCGGTGACTTGCAGGTACTGGGACAGCCCGGCAATCGTGAAGCGCCGCGCGAAGGTGAGATCGGTATCGTCGGGAAGCTGTTTCACGAGCCGCTCGGCCAGATCCGGGACGATGCCGATCTCGGTGAGCTCGCGCAGGATTTCCGTGTGGATGGGCGCGCGGCGCATCCGGTCATTCCACGCCAGATGCGCCAGTTGCGTCTCGAGCATGCGGCGCAGGGCCTTCAGCTCGTGACCCATCGCCTCGTTGCCGCTCGATGCCGCGTCATCACTCGACGCTGCGTCCTGACGGACATCGAACGGCGAGAGCGAAGCGACGTAGGCCTGCTGAATGATGCCATCGCCCCGAAACACCGGGACCTCGGTGCGCGCGACGAGCGGGATACCGGCGGCATGGAAGTAGGACTGTGCGGCAGGCGACAGATCCGGTGCGGGGGCAAGCGTCGGGGTACGTGCCAGCGTCGGGGCGGCTGACGGGGCCGCAACAGGCGGCAGGGTCGCAACAGGGGGCAGGGTCGCAACAGGGGGCAGGGTCGGGGGCTCCTCGTCCAACAGGAGCGGCTCGGCCGCAGCGCAAAGCTGCGGCAACGGCAGCTGCGGCCGCCCGCTCGCCACCGCCTGCGCATGCTCCGTGACAGCTTCGAGGGCGGCAGGACAGATCCACTCGGAAGACTCCACAGGCGCTGCGCGTTCGGTTGCGGGCAAGGTGCTCGCAGGTGTCGGGCCGCGCGCTGGGCCGCGCGCCGGCACCGCTCGCTGGGCGGACACGCGCGCAACCGGCGCGGAAGCTGCCGGTACGTCCGCGAAACCACCGGCCTCGAGTGTCGCGGCATCGAAATCCACCGCGGCGGTCACCTCGACGCCTTCGTTGGTGCGGCGCGAGGACAGGATGACTGCATCCTCGCCCAGCTGCTCGCGCACGGCGCGCAGGGCCTGGCGCATGTCACGAGCGGTGTGTCGAATGATCTTCATCTGACTACTCCAGGCGGTTCAGTTATTTCCCGACGGCCGTGACCAGCCGCACCTTGCGGTTGTCGGGAATCTCGTTCCAGGCCAGCACGTGCAGATTCGGCAGGCTCGAGCGCATGAATCGGGCAAGCATCTGGCGCAGCTGCGGCGGCACGAGCAGTACGGCCGGCTCGCCGGCTCCCTCCTGGCGGCGGGCGGACTCGGCGACCCGGCGTTGCAACCGCTCGGCAATGCCGGGCTCGAGTCCCGGGGTCGTCGTGTTGGCCGCGAGGGAGTTCTGCAGCAGGCGCTCGAGCTCCGGGTCGAGCGTGATGACGGGTAGCTCGGCGCCGACACCGGCGATGTCCTGCACGATCTGCCGTCCGAGGGCAACTCGCACATGACCCTGCAACACCGCCGGATCCTGCGATTTCGGTGCGTGCTCGGCCAGCGTCTCGATGATCGTGCGGACGTTGCGGATGGGGACTCTTTCGGCAAGCAGCCCCTGCAACACCCGGACGAGTATCGACAGCGGCAGAACCCGCGGCACGAGGTCCTCCACGAGCTTCGGTGCCGTCTTCGCAAGCGTGTTGAGAAGATGTTGCACTTCCTCGTGTCCGAGGATCTCGTGCGCATGCGATTGGATGATGAAGCTCAGGTGGGTGGCGATCACCGTGCCCGGATCCACCACCGTGTAGCCGAGTGTCTGCGCATGGTCGCGCCCGGAAGGCTCGATCCACAGCGCGTCCATGCCGAAGGCCGGATCGCGGGTGGCAATGCCCTGGATCGGCCCGAATACCCGCCCGGGATTGATGGCGAGCTCGCGCTCGGGATAGATGATGCTTTCCCCAACGGGCACACCGGCAAGGTTGATGCGGTAGACGTTCGGTGCGAGATCGAGGTTGTCGCGGATGTGCACGGCCGGAATGAGGAAGCCGAGTTCCTGGGAGAGTTTGCGGCGCACGCCCCGCACGCGGGCCAGCAGATCCCCGCTCTGTTTCTTGTCCACGAGCGGAACCAGGCGGTAACCCACCTCCAAGCCGATCAGATCGACCGTCTGCACGTCATCCCAGCTCAGCTCGCGCGATTCGGGCGCCACCACCGGCAATGCGGGCGCCGGGTGCGCCGCAGGCGCATTGGCGCGCCGCCGCGCGAGCAGATACGCGCCCCCACCGCACAGCGCTGACATCATGAGAAAGACGAAATTCGGCATCCCCGGCACGAGACCGATGATGCCCAGAAGACCGGCGGCCACGCCAAGGGCCTTGGGATGACCGAACAGCTGGCGGGTGAGCTCCCCGCCCATGTCCTGGGCACGCGAGACGCGAGTCACGAGCAACGCCACCGCGGTGGACAGCAGCAGCGCGGGAATCTGTGTGACGAGGCCATCGCCGATCGTCAGTAGCGTGTAGGTGCGCCCGGCCGCGGCGATGGGCAGCCCGTGCGCAATCGTGCCGATCGCCAGTCCGCCGATGATGTTGACGAACAGGATGAGGATCCCGGCGACGGCATCGCCGCGCACGAACTTGCTGGCACCATCCATGGAGCCGTAGAAGTCCGCTTCCGAACGCACTTCGAGCCGCCGTGCCCGCGCTTCGTCCTGGGTGATGAGCCCGGCATTCAAGTCGGCGTCGATGGCCATCTGTTTGCCCGGCATGGCATCCAGGGTGAAGCGGGCACTCACTTCGGAAATGCGTCCGGATCCCTTGGTGACCACGACGAAGTTGATGATCGTCAGGATGATGAACACCACGACACCGACGGCGAAATTGCCGCCGATCACGAACTCCCCGAAGGACTGGATCACGTGGCCGGCAGCCTGCGGGCCGGTGTGCCCATTGAGCAGCACGACGCGCGTCGAGGCGACGTTCAGCGCCAGACGCAACAGTGTCGCGAGCAGCAGGACCGTCGGGAACACACCGAACTCGACCGGCCGCGACACATAAAACACAGCCATCACGATCACGAGGGACAGGGCGATGTTGAAGGTGAACAACACGTCCAGCACCATGGGCGGCAACGGCAGCACCACCATCGCCAGCACGGCCAGTACCCCCACCGGCACGCCCACGCCGGCGCGAATGAGGTCGCGCAGGGGAGGCAGTGTCGAGGCGGTCGGGGTGTTGGGCGGTGCGCTGGCCATGATCTGTGCTGTGCTCTAGTGGCGGGATGGGTCGATGGCGCTGTCGATCACCGGGTCGATGACCGGCGGCTCGGGAGGCTGCATGCCGTGACTGCGTGCGGTTTTGAGTTGGTAGATGTAGGTGAGTACCTGCGCCACGGCGACATACAGCGTTGCCGGAATCTCCCCGCCCATCTCCACACCGCGGAACAGGGCGCGCGCCAATGGCGGCGCCTCGAAGAGCGGCACACGGTGCTCGGTGGCGACTTCGCGAATGCGCGCGGCGATGAGGTCGGCGCCCTTCGCCAGGACGATCGGCGCACGCATGCGCCGCTCGTCATAGCGCAGGGCCACTGCGAAATGCGTCGGGTTGGTGATGACGACGTCCGCTTTCGGGACCTCCTGCATCATCCGGCGCCTGGCCCGCTCGCGCTGCAGGTTGCGGATGCGGTTCTTGATCTCCGGGGAGCCTTCGCTTTCCTTCAGCTCCTCGCGCACCTCTTCCCGGCTCATGCGCAGTCGCTGCGAGTGCTGGTAAAGCTGCCAGGGGACATCGACTGCGGCGATGAATCCGAGCGTGCCGGCAAGCATCAGGAACGCATAGCCGGTCAGTGAGGCGGCGTGGGCGATGGCGCTGCCCATCGGCTCCATGCCGAGCCCCATGAGCTCGGCGGACTTCTGCCGCAGCACGCAGATCGCTACGAGCGCGAGCGCGCTGAATTTGCCGAATGCCTTGGCCAGCTCGACCAGCCCGCGCATGGAGAACATCCGAGCGAAGCCATTCGCCGGATTGAGACGGTTGAAATCCGGAGCAAGCGCCGCGATGCTCAGATTCCAGCCGCCGAGCAACATCGGGGCGGTCAGGGCGGCGAGCAGCGTCAGTCCCAGGATCGGCGCGCAGGCCAGGAGCGCGCGGGCCAGCTCCGCTGCCAGAGTAGGCACCATCAAGCTCTCATCGAGCGCTTGCTCGCGACTGAGCGCAAGGCTCGAACCCATCAGTCCGTGCAGCCGGGTGGCGACGTAACTGCCGAGAAAATGCAATCCACCGCCGGCCACCAGCAGCACGGCCGCGGAGGTCAGCTCCGTCGAGCGCGGCACCTGTCCCTGCCGTCGCGCCTCTTCGAGGCGCTTCGGAGTGGGTTGTTCGGTGCGTTCCTGTGCGCTCTCAGCCACGCATCACGCTCCCGGGACCGTCAGGTTGCGCAGCATCTGAAATCCATCCGCGAGCAGATGCGTGAACGTGCTCTGCATCGAGGACTGCCCGGCCAGCACGATCACCAGGCCGAAGATCAGCGAGATGGGAAAGCCCACCGCGAACAGGTTCAGCTGCGGTGCGGCGCGGCTGATGATGCCGAATGCGACGTTCACGATCAGCAGCGCCGTGATTCCCGGCAATGCGATGACCAGGGCGCCGGAGAACAGCTGCTGCCCCCACTCGACGACGGTCCACAGGCCGTCCTGTCCCAACCCGGTCGTGCCGATGGGCAGGGTGCGGAAGCCGTCGACGAGCACTTCGATGAGGGCGAGATGACCATCGAGCGCCAGAAACGTGAGCATCACGAGCATCGAGTACAACTGCCCGAGCGCCGGCACTTCCTCCCCATGAGTGGGATCGATGTTGTACGCGAAGGACAGGCCCATGCTGTTGGCCAGCAGCTGACCGCCGAGGCTCACCATGTCGAAGAGCAGCTGCAGGCTGAAACCCAGCGCGACACCGATGATCAGCTGCTGCGCAGTGACGACGAGACCGGCGGCCGAGAACGGGGTGATCGCATGTGGTGCGGGAATCAGCGGGGCGACAATCAGGGCAATACCGCCGGCCAGAACGATGCGGATGCGCGCCGGAACGAACAATGCCCCGAACGCCGGGGCGACCATGAAGCAGGCGCCGATGCGCATGAACGGCCACAGCAGCTGCGTGAGCCATGCATCGAGCTGTCCTGTGGTGAGGGTGATCATGTTGCAAGGATCGGCCGCCTGCTTAGCTGATCAGTCCGGGGATCGCCTCGAACAGCTCGCGGGTGTAGCCGATCAGGGTCTTGAGCATCCACGGGCCGGCGATCACGATCGCGAGCGACATCGCCAGCAGCTTGGGAATGAACGATAGCGTCATCTCGTTGATCTGCGTCGCAGCCTGGAAGGCGCCGACGATGACGCCCATCAGCAGCGCCACGATCAGCAGCGGCGCTGCGAGCATGAGCGTGATCTCCAGCGCGCGGCCGCCGATGGTCATTACGGTTTCGGGTGTCATGTTCAATCCGTCAGTTGTAGAAACTCGCGGCGATCGTGCCCATGACGAGCGACCAGCCGTCGACGAGCACGAACAGCATGAGCTTGAAAGGCAGGGAAATAAGCACCGGCGAGAGCATCATCATGCCCATGGACATGAGCACGCTCGCCACTACCAGGTCGATAATCACGAAAGGAATGAACAGCAGGAAGCCCATGACGAACGCGGTCTTCAGCTCGCTGGTGACGAAGGCCGGCACGAGCAGCGTCAGCGGAACATCCTGCGGGGTCGCAAATCCCTTGCCCCCGGAGATGCGCACGAAGGTGGCGATGTCACTCTCGCGGGTCTGGTCGAGCATGAACTTCTTCAGTGGCACGATGGCGCGGCCCAGAGCCGCCGTGGCATCGATCGTGCCGGCGGAGTAGGGGCGGAAGGCATCGTCGTTGATGCGGTTGATGACCGGTGTCATGACGAAGAAGGTGAGGAACAGGGCAAGTCCCAGCAGCACCTGGTTGGGGGGGGTCTGGCCTGCGCCGAGCGCCTGGCGCAGGATCCCCAGTACGATGATGATCCGGGTGAAGGCGGTCATCATCAACAGGATCGCCGGCAACAGCGTCAGCGCCGTCATCAGCGCCAGTACCTGCAGCGTCAACGTGTATGTCTGACCACCACCACCTGCAGCCGTCTGCACCGACAGCGCGGGAATTCCCGGCTCGGCCATGACGCTCGCCGGCAACAGCAGCACGGCGGGCAGCACACTCCACAGGGCAGACTTGCAGCGTTGCCTGCCCATCACTTTCCCAGGCTGCGCAGCATCAGTGCGCGAAATGTCGGCCGGTCCATCGAGGCGGCCGCGGGCCTCGTCAGGTCGAGAGGCTCCGCCAGTACATGCAGGGTGGACACCCGCCCTGGTGCCACGCCGAGGAGGATCTGCGCCTGTCCCACCTTGAGCAGTACCGCCCGTTCCTTTGGCCCCAGCGGGATCTCGGCGAGCACGTCGATTGCCGTGCCAACCCGATTGCCGAAACCGCGCACGCGCCGCACCAGCCACGCCACCGCAAACACGGCGGCCAGCACGGCGAGCAGCGCCAGGGTGACCTGTCCCAGCCCCACAGTTGCGGCCGGGGAGATCTGCCCGGCTGCCTGGGGCGCGGCAAACGCGCGCGCGGCGGCAGGGGCCGCAGCCGCCAAGGCAGGTGCGCCGATCCACGGCGCACAGGCGCCCACGATCAGCGGCGCGAAGTTGCAGACTGCCGAACGCACGCTCACTTCAACTTGCGGATGCGCTCGGCGGGGCTGATGACGTCCGTCAGCCGGATACCGAATTTCTCGTTCACCACGACGACCTCGCCGTGTGCGACCAGCGTGCCGTTCACGAACACATCGAGCGGCTCGCCGGCTGCGCGATCGAGCTCGATGACCGAGCCCTGGTTCAGCTGCAGCAGGTTACGGATCGGAATCCGGGTGCGCCCGACTTCCATGGAAAGCGTCACGGGTACATCCAGGATGACCTCCAGATTGACGTCGCGGCCGGATTGCGAGCCCTCATCCTGCAGGGTGTCGAATTCAGCGGCGCGAGGCTCGGCGGCGGTGGCGTTCATGTGGGCTTGCTCAGCTCCTCTTGAGGTTCAGTTGGTTGCCGACCAGGGCGCTGCGGCGCATGCGCTCTTCGATCTTGACGGCCTGCAGGCCGCGGGACAGACCGAAGCTGCCGCGAAACACGGGTACGTCCTCGGCCAGGACGGTGACCTTGCCGCCGAAATCGCAGGGCAGGATGTCACCGGCTTTCAGATTCAACAGTGCGGCGAGCGTGATGCAGGTATGGCCGAGGCGCGTCGTGAGCTGTACTTCGGCATCCTCGAGCTCCTCGCGCATGCTGGTCAGCCAGCGCTCGTCCTTCTCGACACGATCGCTGGCGACGCCCGCATCCAGGATCTCGCGCATCGGCTCGAGCATCGAGTACGGCATCGTCACGTGCAGGTTGCCGCCGCCGCCTTCGAGCTCGATGTGAAAGCTCGTCACAACGACGATCTCCGACGGCGAGACGATGTTGGCGAAGTTGGGATTGATCTCGGACTGCAGGAACTCGACTTCGATCGGGGCGATGTGCGACCACGCCTCGTGCAGATCGGCGAATACCCCGCGCAGCATCATGTGGATGATGCGCTGCTCGGTGGCAGTGAATTCGCGCCCCTCGATCTTCACGTGACGGCCGCTGCCGCCGAAGAAGTTGTCGACCATGGCGAACACCAGCTTCGGGTCGAGGACGACCAGGGCCGTGCCACGAAATGGCGTGATCTTCACCATGTTGAGGCTGGTCGGGACGTGCAGGGAATGCACGTACTCGCTGAATTTCTTCACGGCGATCGGCTCGACGGCGATCTCCGGCGTGCGGTTCAGCAGGTTGTAGAGGCTCACCCGGAACAGTCGGGCGAAGCGATCGTTGATCATTTCGAGCGTGGGCATGCGCCCGCGCACGATGCGCATCTGGTTGGTGAAGTCGAACGACAGCACTTCATCCGGTGCGGGGGCGGCATCCGTGCTGACGGCGCCCGAATCCACGCCGTGAATCAGCGCGTCAATCTCTGCCTGATCGAGGATCTTGTCCGAGCTCACGGTGCGCTTTCCGGTTACTGCATGACGAAGCTGGTGAAGTACACCGCTTCGACGTGGTCGCTGTGACCGCCCGCGCCGGCCACGATGTTGCGCACGGCGGCAAGCGCATCGGCCCGCAGGTGCTCCTTGCCCTCACGGGTCGAGACGACGTCCACCTTCTGGTTGCCGAACAGCAGCAGCAGGTCGTTGCGCACCACCGGATCGTTTGCCTTGAGCAGCTCGACGGTGGCCGGATCGCGGGTCATGACCTGCACCGCGACCTGCAGGAAGCGCGCGGATTGCTCGCCGTTGAAGTTGACGACGAACGGCGGATCGAGTGCCGCGTACAGCGGGGGTGCGAGCGGCTCCTGCGGTTTTTCCGCCTTGCCGGCGTGGGAAGCCGGCTGCGGCCACAGCATCCAGGTGCCGACGCCGGCACCGGCGAGTACCACGAACGCAGCGCTGCCGATGATCAGCCATTTCCGCCTGCCGGCCGCAGCCGCTGGCGCCTCCTGTGCGGGGGCCAGCACGGGTACATCGCTCATCGTGTTGATTGCTCCGTGGATGCGGCTACTGCTCGTCCCCGGTTTTTGCAACGTGCATGCCACGGGCCTGGCGGCACGCGTAAGTCACGCTAAAGAAAGGGAATTGTGCGCCTGAGGAGAGTGTGATCCGCGTCGCAGGCGACGGAATCCTGGCGCTGCGCTCTTAGGCGTAGGTATCGAGAAGTCCGACGCTGAGTCGCGTGGCGGAGGCGGCAGGCAGCTCAGTGCCACCGACCGCCGAGATCCGCGGATCGGCAGCGGCAGAGCGGCTGCGGTTGCGCGGCGGCTCGCGCGAAACGCCGAAGTCGGCAAGCGTGAGGCCTTGACTTGCGAACATCTGCCGCAGTCGTGGCAGCGCCTGTTCGAGTGCGGCGCGCGTGTCGAGCTGCGTCGCACCGAACCACACACTGGCATTGCCGTTCTGCACGGAGATGTGCACCTCGAGCGGTCCGAGATGATCGGGCGAGAGGTGCAGGGATGCCGATTGCAACCCCTGGCTTGCCATCCAGGTGAGCTGACCGCCGAGCTCATCGTTCCAGGCTGGGGTGCCTACCGTCGCGCGCAGATCCGCAGAGACCGTGTTGGAATCTGCCTGTGGGTGCGGAATGGAGAAATGTGCCGCAATGCCCATGTTCGCCATCTGGGCGGAGGGATCGGCAGGGGCTGCCGGATCGGCAGCCAGCGGCAAATTCGCGACCTCTGTGGCGTCCGCGGTGAGAGGGCCGGCCGCCGCGAGCGGGCCGGCCGCCTTGTCCTTGAGATCGGCGGCGATGCCTTGCGTCAGGGCTTGAACGAGATCGGCAACCGTGGATGCGCTCGACAGACTGACCGCATCGGTGCCCGCGACCTCCGCGTTGCTGTCTGCGCGTGGGGGCGGTGCCGTCGGCGCCTGCGTACCCGCGGCGGGCACAGGAGTGAGCCCCGGTGCAAGTCCCAATGAGGCGACCAGCGATTGCGAGGCCAGAGCCTGGGAAAGATCCGGGAGATTCGCTCCCGGCTCGCCTGCGGCGGCGCCGGTCTGCGCGGCAGTCGCTGCGGGTGCTCCAGCTGCTTCGGCGCCACCCCCGGCGGTGGCGCTCGTAGCACCTGCGTTGAGGCTCCTCGCCAGCGTTTGCATGAAATTCAGGCCCGGGGTGCCGGCGGCAGCGGCCGGGTCCGCATCGGCAGAGCTCGTTGTAGGCTGAGTGGCCGAGCCCGACTTCAAAGCCTTGCTACGCGCTGGTGCGGCGCCTTTGGCCGGGGACTGCGGGGTCGTGGCGGCGGTCGCGTCTGGGGCGGTCGCATCGTTGGCGGATGTCGCCGGCGGCGCCTGCTGCGACGACGCAGCTGCGGGTTGCGATGTTGCCGGGTCCCGATGTCCGGGAGCCCGGCTCGAACCTGCGTGGCTCGGCGTCGCCGCGTGGGCGGGTGGGCGCTGCGTCGTGCCCGACCCGGAATCCGTCGTGGCGGCGCCTTTTTCGGGCGCTGCACCGGCGGTGCCGCCATCGGCCCCAGCGGCGCCATCGGCCCCAGCCGTGCCAGCGGCGCCGCTCGTACCGCCCGAGATCCGCGACGCAGTCGTCACCGGACGCGGCGGTGCAATCGTCGCAAGCTCAAGCGCCACGCAGCACCATGGCATCGCACCAGGAGCGTTGCGAGCGCTCGTCCGACTCGTATTGCTCGCGTCGGTCGAAGGCGCGCTCTTCTTCGATCTGAAAGCGCCTGAGCATCTGGCCGACAGCCTCGGCACGCTGTGCGGCGCTTTGCCAGTTCTGCAGCTCGCCGTCGCGCAGGGCACGCGCTCGCGTGACGGCATGCGTCTGCTGCCTGAGCGCCTCCTCCAGGCGCGCCAGGAAGGCCTGATAGTCGCGCGCCAGCGCCCCATCCATGCCCGACTCGGCGCGCAGCGCGAAATCGCGCGCGTAGCCGGCCTGGTAATGCTCGAGCTCGCGCAGCTTGGCTTCGCTCTCGACGAGGCGGTGCTCGCTGCTGGCGAGGGCCTCGGCACGGCGGCGCTCGTGATCGTTCACGACCCGCTGCACCATCTCCAGTCTTTGTGCGCGCTTCATCGGTCATCCCATCAGGCAGGTTTCGCCGGCTCGGGCTTTGGGGCCTCACTCTCGGCCAGAGTTGCCCGTAACGCTGTGAGGCTCGCCGCGAAATCCACACGCTCGTGCATGTCCTGCTGTAGAAAGCGCTGCATGCGCGGCCAGAGTGTGACGGCGTTATCGACCCGCGGATCGCTGCCGCGCTGATACGCGCCGATCGAGATGAGATCGCGGTGCTGCTGATACGTCGCCAGCGTTTGGCGGAACTGGCGGGCGAGCTGAATCTGACCTTCGACTGCGATCTCGTGCATCGCGCGGCTGACGGATGCTTCCACGTCGATCGCCGGAAAATGGCCGCTCTCGGCGATGCGCCGCGCGAGCACGATGTGCCCATCGAGCACGGCCCGTGCGGCATCCGCAACCGGATCGTTGCTGTGATCGTCCCCTTCGGTGAGCACGGTATAGAAGGCGGTGATCGAGCCGCAGCCCTCGGGCCCGTTGCCGGCGCGCTCCACGAGTTGCGGAAGCCGGGCGAAAACCGAAGGCGGATAGCCCTTCGTCGCGGGCGCCTCGCCGATGGCAAGCCCGATCTCACGCTGCGCCTGGGCGAAACGCGTGAGTGAATCCATCAACAGCAGCACGTTGCGGCCCTGATCGCGAAAATATTCCGCGATGGCGGTGGCGAGCCACGCGCCATGCAGTCGCATGAGAGGCGGGTGGTCGGCCGGCGTGGCGACGATGACGGCCCGACCGCGGTGCTTCGGCCCCAGGATGCGCTCGACGAACTCCTTGACCTCCCGGCCGCGCTCGCCGATCAGACCCACGACGATCACATCCGCGCTGGTATAGCGCGCCATCATGCCGAGCAGAACGCTTTTGCCGACGCCGCTGCCGGCGAACAGGCCGACTCGCTGCCCGCGTCCGATCGTCAGCAGGGAGTTGATGGCGCGAATGCCGACGTCCAGGGGCTCCGTGATCGGCTGACGCGAGAGCGGATTGATGGGCTTGCCGGTCAGGCGCACCCGCGCCTCACACTCGAGGGGTCCGAGAGCATCGAGCGGCTGGGCGGCGCCATCGACGATCCGGCCCAGAAGCTCCGGCCCGACGCGGACGGTACCGGCCCGCTGGCGGGGAATCACCCGGGCTCCGGGCCCGAGTCCCTGGGCATCTCCCGTGGGCATCAGAAATAGACGGTCGCCCGCGAAACCCACCACTTCCGACTCGACGCGGTGGCCGTCGCCGGTAATGACGTCACAGTAATCCCCGATGGAGGCCTGACAGCCGACGGCTTCGAGCGTCAGTCCGACCATGCGCGTGAGAGAGCCTTCGATCGCAGGAGGCGGGGTCTGCCGGACCCGCCGGGTACGCAACGCGAGCTTCTCGCTCCACAGATGCGCGCGCGCGCGGGCAGGATCCGTCACGGTGCGCTCTCGGGACTGTCAGTGGAAGGGCGTGTCGGGGCGCGTTCCTCGCCGAAGGCGTTGGCGATCACCGCACTGACACGGCTCTCGAGCCGCACGTCGATCTGCGAGGATTCGGTGCGGACGATACATCCGCCGCGGGTGAGCGTTGCATCCTCGACGATCGACCAGGCACGCTCGTTCGTCGGCGTGGCGAGCCGTTCGCGGACCGTGGCGGCATCCTCCGGATGCAGGTGAACTCGCACCTCCCGTGCGGAGGCGGGCAGCTGCGCGAGTGATTCGCGCAGGATGCCGATCACCTGGGCAGGATCGAGGCGCAACTCACGGCGTGCGAGCTGCTTGCCGACAGCCAGCGCAAGCTGCAACAGCTCCTGTTCCACGTGTGCATCGAGGTCCCGCAGCGGACTGGCGAGCAGCTGGCACACCGACTCCAGCTGGCGCACGTGGGCATCCAGGGCTTCGTTCTGCGCCTGCATCTCGGCGTGTGCGCGCGCGATGCCGGCCTGGTAGCCGCGCGCCTCGCTTTCCTGCAGCGCGCCGCGCGCGGCCTGGGCACTGCTCGCGTTGTTGTGAAGGGCAGCGGGAGCTACGCGCGGCCCATCGACATCGGGCAACGTCCAGCGCTCGACGGCCGCTTTCCGTGTCGCGGGGCCGCGTGCCTCAGACATACTCCTCGCCCTTGCCCGCCAGCGCGATGGTGCCGGCTTCCGCGAGCTTGCGGGCGGTCTGCAGGATCTCCTTCTGCGCGGCTTCCACTTCCGAGATGCGCACCGGCCCCTTGGATTCCAGGTCGTCCTTGAGCATCTCGGCTGCGCGCTGCGACATGTTCTTGAAGATCTTCGCTTTCATCGCCTCATCGCAGCCCTTCATGGCCAGCAGCAGCTTGTCGCTCGGCACCTGGCGCAGCAGTTCCTGCATGCTGCGATCGTCGATCTCCAGCAGATTGTCGAAGACGAAGATCAGATCCTGGATGCGCGCGCTGAGGGCTTCGTCAGTTTTGGCGATCTCCTCCATGATGGCGCCTTCCTGGCTCGGCTCCAGGTTGTTGATGATGTTCGCCGCGGCCTTGGCGCCGCCGAGCGACGAGGTCCGTGCCGTGCTCTTGCCAGCGAACTGTTTCTCCATGATGTCATCCAACTCGGTGAGTGCCGTCGGCTGCACGCCATCGAGAGTGGCGATGCGCACCAGGATCTCCGCGCGGATCTGCGCCGGCAGACAGGCGAGCACTTCCGCGGACTGGTCCGCTTCGAGATAGGCGAGCACGATGGCAATGATCTGCGGATGCTCCTGGCGGATCAGCTCGGAGACGGCCCGCGCGTCCATCCACTTCAGGGCCTCGAGCCCCTTGGTCGAGCGACCGATGCTGATCCGGTCGATGATGTTCGCGGCCTTCTCCTGGCCGAGCGCATCCACCAGCACCTTGCGCAGGAAATCCTCCGCGCCGACGCCGACGGAGGTTTGCGTCTCCACGGAAGTTGCAAAGTGGGTGATCACACCGCTCACTTCTTCACGCGAGACATTGGTCAGGCTCGCCATCGCCACGCCGATGCGTTGTACTTCCTTCGCGCCCATATGCTTGAGCACCTGCGCTGCTTCCTGCTCGCCGAGGGTGAGCAGAAGAATTGCCGCGCGCTCCGTGCCGGTGCGCTGCGCTTCCCGCTTGTCATTCATCCTGCGCCACCCAGCCGCGCACCACCTGCGCGACGCGCTTCGGATCCTGGCTCACGAGGGTGCGGGCCTGGGCGATCTGCTGCTCATGGTTGACCGCCGCAGCGCTCGTGCCGATCGCCGCCGGCGCCGGCTCGGGGGCGCGCGGCAGCACTGTGACCGCTGCGCGCACCGGTCCGATAAGCGATTTCACGAGCGGTCGCAGAACCGACAGCACCAGCACCAGCAGCACGAGCGCGCCGGCCACGATCTTGGCCATGTCCTGAAAGAGCGGTGACTCCCAGAACTTGCGCGTTTCCAGGGCACCCTCGGCTTCGGCGGCCGGCGCCTCCTCGGTGAACGAGGCGTTCACGACGTTGACATTGTCGCCCCGCGACTCGTCGAAGCCGACGGCATCCTTCACCAGCTGGTTGACATGGTCGAGCTGCTCCTTGCTCAGCGGCGTTTCCTTGACCTTGCCGTCCTTGCCCACGCTGCGCACGTTGTCGATCAGCACCGCGACCGTCAGCCGCCGCAGCCGCCCGCCGGGTTGGCGCGTGTAGTTGAGCGTGCGATCGATCTCGTAATTCTTGGTCGACTGCTTGGAGATGCTGTCCGAACCGCCTGCGCCGGCTCCGGCGATCGGTTGCGTCGCCGCCGCCGCCGCGGTGCCGCTTTGCGCTGCGCCCTGCGTGGCAGGGGGTTTGGGCGCGCCGTTGGGCGCGCCGGCGGCGGCCGGCGGTTGGGCGACGCCGGCAGCCGGAGGTTGATTGCTCAAGGCACCCGGTACCCCGCCTGCGTTCGCATCGCGGCTGGTCGACTCCGAGGTCTGCTCGCTACGAACGACCTGACTTTCCGGGCGGTACTGCTCGCGTGCCTCTTCGGTCACCGCCATGTCCATCTGCGCCACCACCTGCGCGCGCACGCGGCCGGCCCCTACCAGCGGCGTGAGCAGCGCCTCGATGCGCTGCGCATAATCATCCTCCAGCCGATGGATCATGTCGTACTGCTGTTCTCGTACGCCGAACTGATCGTGACCTTCCGGAGAGGAGAGCAACCGGCCCTGCTGATCGACCACGGTCACCTGGCCCGGTTCGAGCTCGGGGATGCTGGAGGCCACGAGATTCACGATCGCCTGGACCTGTTCGGGCTCGAGCCGCCGTCCCTGCTTGAGCTGCAGAAACACCGAGGCGCTTGCGCCTTTGTGATCGCGGATGAACGCCGATTGACGCGGGACGGCCAAATGCACCCGTGCTGCATCGACCGGCCGCAGGGCAGCGATCGTGCGCGCGAGCTCGGTTTCGAGCGCATGCTGGTAGCGGGCGTTTTCCATGAATGAGCTCACCCCGAAACCCGGATCCTTCTCCATCATCGAGAAGCCGCCGCCGGCTTCGGGCAATCCCTGCCCCGCAAGCTTCAAGCGCGCATCGCTCAGCCGGTCCGACGGCACTTCGATCGCATTGGAGCCTGCGGCCATCCGGTAGGGAATCTGCGCCGACTCGAGCGCCTGGGTGATCTGCGCCTGGTCCTCCGCGGCAAGATTGGCATACAGCAGGCTGTAGGTGGGCCCGCGCGACCACAGCACAACCGTGACACCGGCGGCCACGGCCATGGCGATGCCCACGAGCAGCAACAACGGTTTCAGGCTCGCCGACAGGCCCGAAGGAGCAGGCAATTGAGCCACCTCAGCATTCATTGCAAAGCCCGCCGCTCATGTTGACATCATCCTCACAGCTGCATGTTCATGATGTCCTGATACGCGCTGACGAGCCGGTTGCGCACTTCGTTCAACGCGTGGAAGGACAGACTCGCCTTTTGCATCTCGAGCATCACCTGTGGCAGCTCGACGCCGGGCGCGCCCCGCTCGAACGCCTCGGCCAGCTGCGTGGCACGCTGCTCGCCCTGATTCACCTGCTCGATGCCCTTGCTCAGGATGTTGGCGAATTCGCTGGGTCCGCTCGGCGCGACGGGATTTGCCTGCGTCGCGCCGCCCTGCGCCTGGGCGGACAGCGAGCGGATCTGGGCGAGCACGGCATCGATCTGCATCTGGCTCATGAAAATTCTCCGATCGGTTTCAGGCGGCCGGAACGTCGATTCCGGCCTGGCGCAGCCGCGCCAGCTTGTAGCGCAACGTGCGTTGACTGATTCCCAGCCGCTGCGCGGCCTCACGCCGGTTGCCCTGGCCGCTGCGCAGAGCATCGAGAATGAGGTCGCGTTCGCGCTCCCCCAGCGTGTTGGCAAGCGAGGTCGGCGAGGACGTGTTGGCAGCGGGGGAGTCCGCAGGACGGGCCGCATGGGTGGTGTGCGGCTCGGGCGCGGCGGCATCGTTGGCAAGCTCGAACTGGATGTGCTCCGGATGAATCACGGGCCCGTTCAGCAGGATCAGTGCGCGCTGCAGCAGGTTGTCGAGCTCGCGGACGTTTCCCGGCCAGCTGTACGTGAGCAGCAGATGCGCCGCCTCGGCGCCGAGGGCGGGAATGCGCTCGCCGGGGCGACATCGCGAGCTCAGCAACTGCATCGCCAGCGGCAGCACATCGTCGCGCCGCAGCCGCAAGGGTGCGATGACCAGTGGGAACACGTTCAGCCGGTAATACAGATCCTCGCGAAAGCGACCGGCCGCGACGTCTTCGCGCAGCCTGCGGTTGGTGGTCGCGAGGACGCGCACGTCGAGGGGAATGGCCGTGCGGCCTCCGAGTCGCTCCACTTCGCGCTCCTGCAACACGCGTAACAGTTTCGCCTGCAGCCCGAGGGGCATCTCCGTGACCTCATCGAGCAGCAGTGTGCCGGTCTGTGCCTGCTCGAACTTTCCCGGATGCGCGGCGTGCGCGCCGGTGAACGCGCCGCGCTCGTAGCCGAACAGCATCGCCTCCAGCATGTTCTCGGGGATCGCGGCGCAGTTGACCGCAACGAACGGCTGTGCGCTGCGCGCCGAGCGACGGTGAATGTAGCGGGCCAGAACTTCCTTGCCGGTGCCCGATTCCCCCACGATCAACACGGTGCAGTCGCTCGCGGCCACGCGCCGCGCGAGATCGATCAAACGCATCGAGGTAGGCGCGCAGGCGACCGGATCAGGCTCGAAGCGTGTCACACACGCGCTGCCCGTCTGTTTTTCCATCTGGACTTCGGTCATTCAACCTCCGACGCACATCAGTGCCTGGCAGTGAGCAACTGCAAGAGCTGTGCCGGGTCGGCAGGCAGGTCAAAGCGTGACGAGAATCACGCAGGCGGCAGCAGTGTGCCGTGCCAGCGTCAATCTTCCGGCGCCGAATTGCCTCTTCGTGAGATGGCTGCGGCGCCGTTGGCGAACGGGCGCCCGCGGCAGATCTGCCACATCAGTCGGCGGACAAATCCTCGCCAGCGCCGGTGGGCATCGCCAGTTTGCGCATCTTCTCGACGAGTGTCGTGCGCCGCAGATTCAACAACCGTGCGGCGTGCGCCACGGTGCCCCGGGATCGCTCCAGCGCCTGCTCGATCAGCTGGCGCTCGATCGCAAGCAGATGCGCGCGCAGGTCGATGCCTGCTACCGGCAGCTGCATTAAGGAAAAACAGGCGACCGGAGGATATTGTGAGGCAAGCGGCTGCGGTGGTTCGGCTTCCATGTTTTCCAGCACGGACAGCGCCGCCTCATCATCGAGTACCGTGCGCGCCTCCACCGCGATCGCCTCGGAGGCATCATCCAGAGACTCGATCCGCAGGGAGCTGTCGAGCGCGGCAACTTCGAGCGTCCAGTTCTCCGGTGGCCGGTATTTCGGCGGCAGATCACGGACGTCGACCACGCGACCGGCGCAGACGATCGACAGACGCTCGATCAGGTTGGCGAGCTCGCGGACATTGCCGCTCCAGGGACACAGGGCAAGCGCCCCGAGCGCCCGGGGCGAGAGCTGCACGCGTCCGCGCCCTTCGGCGACGTTGGCGGCGATGCAATCGCGCACGAGCAACGGCAGATCTTCGATGCGTGCGCGCAGCGCCGGCATCTCGATGGGAAATACGTTGAGTCGGTGAAACAGATCCTCGCGGAAGATCTGCCGCGCGATCGATTCTTCGAGGTTGCGGTGCGTGGCGGCGATGATGCGTACATTGCAGCGGATGGCAACGTGATTGCCGACACGCTCGAAAACGCGCTCCTGCAGGACGCGCAGCAGCTTCACCTGCATGGTGGGGCTCATGTCGCCGATCTCATCGAGGAACAGCGTGCCACCTTCCGCAATCTCGAAGCGGCCTTTGCGGGCCGCCACGGCGCCGGTGAACGCGCCGCGTTCGTGGCCGAACAGTTCCGATTCGAGCAGGTCGGCGGGAATGGCGCCGCAGTTCACGGCAACGAACGGGCGGTTGCGCCGCGGACTCAGATCGTGGATGGCGCGTGCGGCGACTTCCTTGCCGGTACCGGATTCGCCGAGCACCAGCACGGTGGAATCGTGGCCGGCGACCTGGCGGATCAGCCCGATCACCTCGCGGATCAGCTCGGAGCTGCCGGTGGGTATGCGCACCCGGCGCTCATCGACAGCGCTGCAGTGTGGTGTTGCGCAAGCCACTGCCTCGTTGCGCAGCAACTCGGGAAGGAGGGCTGATTCCGCTACCGACATTCCGACTCCACGTTTTTCTTGCTGACCGCCCGCAGGTAGCGACAGGCTCCCGGCTCGACTGCGATGCTTATGTTGACCGGAGCGCAGCCGCAATGCTGTGAAGCACTTCCGGCTGTGAAGCCTGTGTCAGGTGCGCGGCGTGAACCCGGTCACGTCGCGTCGGCGTCGGGACGCCGCCGGCGTGCGCTAGGCACCGCGCCGGGGCTGGCGGGCTTCGGCGATCTGGCGGCGATGGCGGCGGAAAGCAAGCTTCTCGATGAGATCGGCGACAGCTTCGGTCAGGGGCAGGAATTTCACCTTGATGTGACCATCGGGCGTGACACTCGTGATCCGGCCGCCGAGCCGCAGCGGCTCGGCCAGGCAGTCGCGAAGATAGATCTCGGTGATCCCTAAGGCACCGGCATCCGGCAGGGGGCCGGCGCCACGCCAGACGGCACCGAGCGCGTTGAAGCGCACCGGCGTCGGCGCCGGTCGCGGGTGGCTGGCAGCCACGAGCTGACCGACCAGATCGAGCAATAGATTGACCTTCAGGTCGAGACGCGCAATCTCGGCTGCGTGTGTCGGGTCATCCACCTTCTCGATCGGCGGATGCTCATCCATCGCATCCCAGGCCTGCAACAGGCGGATGTTGCGCTCATCGTAGGCGCTCGCGATCTCGCGGTCCGCCCCGGGGGGGAGCGGGCGCCATTGCACGGGCAGAACGTCCTGAAACGCCAGCTCTTCGTAGAGAACGACCGTATCGGCGCCGTCATACATAAACGGGTCCTTCATCGGTGGCCGGGGGTGCAGCACGATGACTCACCCCAGCGCCGGACGCACGCAGGTGAAGCCCGCTTCGTGCGACATGGCTACCCAGGCACATTGCATCTCCCGCAGCAGATCCGCCACCCCATCGAGTCCGGCCACCTGCTCGTCCCCTGCGGCGACGACCAGGCGCCGGGACAGGTAGTCATACTGGTCATCGAGATGTGCCACGAACGGCCCGCCGCCGCGGACATCCAGCCGCGCACGCAATTCGCCAGCGATCTGCACCGCGGCATGCAACAGGCGCTCGCTTTCGGTCTCGTCCCCGCTCGCCATTGTGCCGCGCGCAGCGGCGATACGCTCCAGCATCAGCTGCATGAGCAGCTGAATGTGGGCCGGCGCACCGCCGTCGGAACAGCCGCCACGCGGGCCGGCAACCGAAGTGTAGGCGGACGTACGCAATTGGGCGACTGGAGGCATGCTGTTCCGGGGCCGCGAGGCAGTGACTACCTCGCAGGTTAGCGGCGTTGCCGTTTGTAACTTGAGCCTGCCGCGAGCGCAGCCGGGCCGCTGCGGCGGCCGGTTTCGGGTCAGCCGCCGGCTGAGCTGCGCGGCACGGGCGTCAGGTTGGCGGCCGTCTCATCCAGGAAAAAGCGCCGCACCAGGATGGCCTGTCGCAGCTTGCCGCGGCGCACGTAGGCCTCGTAGAGGATGTCCTTCATCACCTCGAGCACGATCCCGGCCTCGTAACCATCGAGCAGCGGGGGGGTCGGGCGCGGATCGTTCTCGGAGCCGAACAGGATGATCTTGAGTTTGCCGAACGTCTGCGTGGTCAGTCCGGCAAGCTCGCGGCTCGTGTTGAGTTCATCGAAGAGCCGCAGCTTGCCGGGTTCGCCCAGATCGGCGAACACCGCCTGGGCGGAGCGACGGCACATGGAGGCGAAGCCATTGAACGCACCGACCGAAAAACAGGCGAGCGCTTCCTTGAACAGCGTCTCCACCTGCGCCGGCAGGTAAGTGAACGAGAACTTCTCCCGGGCGCGCTCGACTTCGGTGAATTGCGGCGCAAGCTCGATCCGGCCCGCACCGTACAGTCGGACGATGAAACGGGTGAACACCGGGGAGCCGCATGCATCGCACCGGTACACCACGCCGATCTGCCTGGGCCGCTCGGCCTGCAGATCCTCGAACCGCGGCACCGCGCTCGGGGTGATGTGCGAGAGCACCTCGCAATGCGGGCAGGTCAACGCAAGGTTCTGTTCCTGATCGTGGACCAGGTGACCGGCTGAATCGATGTATACCGACATCGCGTGTTGCTCGCAGCGAGACTTTGTTCTTTTGCAGCGCCTGACCAGTCTAACGCATCGGACAGCACGTCGGGACCAATCTGCGCGCGCCGCATGTTGCTGCCAGGACGGTCACGTTATGTCACAGGATCCGGGTTGCGGGCGTACGCGAGGATCCGGTCGGCTAGTTGATCGTACTCGCCGCCAAAGTGGTGCCCGGTTCCCACCTGCTCGCTGGTGACCCTTGCCGAGGCAAGGCTCGGACAGATGCTGTCCTTCTCTGCCTGCCCGTAGATGCACAGCACAGGCACGCCCGCGAGCTTCGCCACTTCCGGCCGCGTGGCCGGGCCGGCGTCTTCGCTTCCGACCCAGTCCGCGATCCTGATCTCGAAGGAGGCGTTGGCGTCGAATCCGAGCAGGCTGACGCTCGCGACGTCAGCCTTCAGCTCCGCCGGGAGGCGATTCACCACGAACGGCAGTACGTCGGCACCGAACGAATAGCCGATCAGCAGTACGCGCTGCTTGTGCCACGTGTCCAGATAGTGGCGAATCACCCGCGCCACGTCCTTCGCGGTCTGCTGCGCCGTGCGCTGCGTCCAGAAATACTTCAATGAATTGAATCCAACGGTCGCGATCCCGTGCGCTGCCAGCCGCGCCGCCAGCTCCTGGTCGAGCCCAGCCCAGCCGCCATCGCCCGTCATGAGCAGCGCGAGCATGTCGGAGTTGCCCGCAGCGCGCACCTCGTTGACGGGCAGATCGCTGATCTGCGGCGGGCGCGCGGCACGCGGGGCGTTGGAGCGAGCGACGACATCCTGGTACGCCTGCAGAAACTGCGGCAGCCAGTTGCGCTCGACGCCGAATCCGTGCCCGACCCTGGGGAGCTGAATGACGCGGCCGTTCGGCGTGCGTGCACCGAAGGCATCCACGGCGCGCGGTGCACACACCTGGTCCTGCTGGCCCTGCAGCGCGAACCAGGGCTGCTTGAGACTGGTGACGGGCTCGAAGATGAGCTCGTGTTTCTTGCCCTGCGCATAGTGCAGACCGGCACCGGTGCACAGCTGCGCGCCGCCGAAATCCTGATCGGGACAGAAGCCGAGGCTTAGGGCACCTGCGAACGTTCCAGGCGGTGATTGCGCAAGAGTGGCGTATGCGACGGTCGCGCCGGAGGAATATCCGACCAGCACCGGCACGTGGTATTCGAACATGCCGATCTCCTTTTGCACCTGATGGCTCAGGTTTTCGAAGTCCACGGCAAGCGATTGACAGGGTGCGGCCGCACCGCTCGATGCGCGCCGCAGTGAGGCGAGATAATGGTTGACGTCCACGCCGACGACGACGGCACCGTGGGCCGCAAGCGCCTTCGCCATGTTGATCACCCCGAGATGCCAGCCGCCATCCCCCGAGACGAACAGGGCGACGCTCCGGGGAATTCCATCCGGGATATAGACCGTGACGGTACCGAAGCGGCCCGCGGGAAGATGCGTCTCCCCAGCCGTATCCGCGGGAACGGCAGCCTTCGTCCGGGCTTGCGGGGTGCCGGCAACGGCGAGCGTCGCCAGCCACGCGACGACAATCGCTATCGCCTTCGGTACGGCACGGGCGAGCCTGGGCGCGCTCATCGCGCAAACAACTCCTTCATCCCCCCCGCGATAAGCACCGAGACGTCGACCAGCACCCGCGGCAGCGCGAGCCCGCCGCGGGCGACGAGATATTTCGGCTCCCACACCGGCTCGAATTTCGCCTTGTAGCGCCGCAGTCCTTCGAAGTTGTAGAAATGCTCCCCATAGCGGAACACGAAGTTGCCGACGCGGTGCCAGGCAGGCGCCAGCGGATGGCGCTCGAGGCCGGCAAGTGGGGCCATGCCGAGATTGAACCAGGCGTAGCCCTGCGCACGACCCCATTGCATGAGCTCGATGAACAGATAATCCATCGCCGCCCGGGGGGCATCATGGCCGAAGCGCATGAGATCGACGGAAAGCTCATCCCGCGTGCCGGAGGCCCAGAGGTTCGCGAAGGCGGTCGGATGGCCTTCGCTGCGCACCAGTGCCATCGGAAAATTGCGCAGGTACTGCGCAGAGAAAGCACCCACGGAGAAGCGCTTCTCGCCGGTGGATTTACTCGCAAGCCAGTCCTGCGAGATTCGCCCGAGAGTGGGTATCAGCTGCACGACCTGCTCCGGGGTGATGACCTCGAAGGTCGCGCCATCGCGTACCGCACGCCGATGGGCCTGGCGCAAATCGGCGCGGGCCGCGCCGTCGAGTGAGAAATTCGCAAGCGGCACGCGCGCCTCTTCGCCGATCTTCAGCGCGGCAAGACCCAGATCGACATACAGCTGCAGCCGATCGCCGCTCGCCTGGTAGAAGACCGTCTCGCCTCCGTGTCGATCGGACATCTCGCGAAAACGCCATACCAGCTCCTCGGCGCCGCCGATGGGTCCCACCGGATCGCCGAGTGCTATCCAGCTGCGGCCGGCAATCTGATACATGACGAATGCGTCGCCGGACTCGTTGAATAGCAGACGCTTGTCGCCGGTAAGCGCAGCGTTGGCGATGGTGATCGCGCTGTCGGCGATCACGGCACGCGCGCGCTCGAGCTCGGCCGGGCCGGCGACTGCCGGCTCGGGCTGGGCGGGTCGCAACATATTCTTCAGAAGATAAGCGGCCAGCAGCACCACCACGAGCAGCGAGGCACGCAACATGCGCGGCGCATTGGCATCGAGGGCGAAAGTCCACCACAGCTCGTCCGAGTAACTGACGTGCCGGTACGCGATGAATCCGACCCAGACCGCCATCGTGATCACCCCCACGATGCTTGCAATCCATACGGGCGTGATCGGCTCCGAGAGCAGTGCAGTCGGGCGGTGAAACGCGTTGCGCCCGAGCGTGAGTACACCCAGCACGAGGGCGAGAATCATCGCCTCCTCGAAATCGATGCCCTTCAGGAGCGAGGCTGCGATGCCGGCTACGAGCAGCCACACGGTGATGTGATAGGCCGCCTGTACTCGCCGGAACAGCGCGCGCGCCAGGATCAGCAATCCCAGGCCGATCACACTGCCGGCGAGATGGGAAGCCTCGACGACGATCAGCGGCAGGAAGTGATAAAGCGTATGCAGACGGTAGTTGATGGCCGGTGTCGAGCCCGACAGCAGCAGCAGTGCGCCGGCGAAGAAGGTAAGCGCGCCCGCAATCTGCGGCACGACCGGTGCGATGTAGATCGCCGCGAGCTCCCGGGCGCGTACCAGTCGCGCGCGCTGCTCGCTCAGCTCCTTCGCACCGAACAGCAACGTGCCCACGAGCAGTGGGATGAGGTAGTAGATACCGCGATAGGCGAGCAGCGACCCGAGCAGGGCATCGCGCGGGACCTCTGGCAGCGTGTACAGAATCACCGTTTCGAAGACGCCGATGCCACCGGGGACATGGCTGATGATTCCGGCGATGACCGCGGCTGCGTACGCGCCGACGAAGGCGAAGAAGCCGATGTTCGCCTCCGGCGGCAGCAGCCACCACAGCACGGCGCTCGAGAGACTCAGATCGATCACGCTCAGCACGATCTGCGTGAGTCCGATCGCGGCACCCGGCGGCCGCAGCGCCCAGCCGCGTACCTCCAGCTCGCCATCGGCAATGCTGGCCCAGATCCCATAAGCTGCGACGATGCCGAGAAGCACGCCGCCGGCGGCAACCGACCAATCCCGGCTCAGATGCAGCACCACCGCGGCTTGCTCGGGCGAGATGAACAGCGAAAGTCCGACGAGGGTGGCAAGTCCGATGCCGATCGAGAGGCTACTGAATCCGGAGATCGTGGCGACGTCGATGGCGGTGACGCCGGCGGTGGAATAGAGCCGAAAGCGAATCGCCGCTCCCGTGAACGCGGCGAATCCGAGGGTATGACCGAAGGCGTAGGCGATGAACGAGGTGAACAGCACCCGCGCGTAGGGGATCACCCGGCGCCGGTAGCGCAGCGCCAGCGCATCGTACGTACTCAACAGCAGATAACTGGCAGTCGTGAAGCCAAGCGCCGCCCACAGGTCACGGCTGGGAATCGCGTGCAGATGGACGAACACCCGGTGCACGTGCAGCTGTTTGAGCTCGTGGTGCAGAACGAGCACGACACCGCCGAACACGAGCAGCGCTGCGAGCGGACCCAGCCAATGCAGCACGCCGCGATCGTTGCTCGCGGATGTTGACACGGGTGGCGACGGTGCAGCCAAGACCAATGCGCCGCCTTCAACGCGTCAGAGGTTTGTACCGGATGCGGTGAGGCTGCGCGGCCTCATCCCCTTTGCGACGTTTGTAATCCTCCGTGTACTCCTGATAGTTTCCCTGGAACCACACCGCCTGCGAGTCGCCCTCGAAGGCCAGGATATGCGTCGCGATCCGATCGAGGAACCAGCGGTCGTGCGAGATGACCACGGCGCAGCCGGGGAAGGCCAACAGTGCATCCTCCAGTGCGCGTAGTGTCTCGACATCGAGATCGTTGGTGGGCTCATCCAGCAGCAGCACGTTGCCGCCGGAGCGCAGCACCTTGGCAAGGTGCACGCGATTGCGCTCGCCGCCGGAAAGCTCGCCGATCAATTGCTGCTGCTGGGCGCCCTTGAAGTTGAATCGCCCCACGTAACCGCGCGAGGGCGTCTCGTAGCTACCGATCTTGAGTGTATCGAGACCGCCGGAGATCTCCTGCCAGACGGTGCGGGAGTCCTCGAGCGTATGGCGTGACTGATCGACGTAGGCGAGCTTCGTCGCGGGCCCGAGCCGAACCTGGCCGGCGTCGGGCTGCTCCGCGCCCGTAAGAATGCGGAACAGCGTCGTCTTGCCGGCGCCATTGGCACCGATGATACCGACGATACCCCCGCGGGGCAGACTGAAGGACAGCTCATCGAACAGCAGCCGCTCGCCGTAGGCCTTGCGCAGAGCGTTGGCCTCGAGCACCAGCTCGCCGAGGCGCTCGCCGGGCGGGATGTAGATCTCGTTGGTCTCGTTGCGCTGCTGGAATTCCCGGGAAGCGAGTTCCTCGTAGCGTTGCAGTCGCGCCTTGCTCTTCGCCTGGCGTGCCTTGGGGTTCTGCCGCACCCACTCGAGCTCGCGCTCGAGCGTCTTGCGCAGCGTGTCCCGCTCGCGCTCCTCGAGCGCCAGGCGCTGCTCCTTCTGCTGCAGCCACGAGGAATAGTTGCCATGCCACGGTATGCCGTGGCCGCGATCGAGCTCCAGGATCCATTCCGCGACGTTGTCGAGGAAGTAGCGGTCGTGGGTCACCGCGATGACCGTGCTGGGATATGCCTCCAGATAGCGCTCCAACCAGGCGATCGACTGCGCATCGAGGTGGTTGGTCGGCTCATCCAGAAGCAACATGTCAGGGGCCGACAGCAGCAGCCGGCACAGCGCCACCCGACGTTTCTCGCCTCCCGACAGCGTGCCGATCGTGGCACTCCACGGCGGCAGGCGCAGTGCGTCCGCAGCGATCTCCAGCTTGCGCTCGAGCTCCCAGCCACCTGCGGCATCGATAGCGTCCTGCAGCTTCGCCTGCTCCTCGAGCAACGCCGTCATTTCCTCATCGGACACGGGCTCGGCAAACCGCTCGCTGATCTGATTGAAGCGCTCGACGTGGCGGAACGTCGCGCCAACACCCTCCATGACGGTGGCGCGCACGTCCTTTGCGCTATCGAGCTGCGGCTCCTGGGGCAGGAAGCCGACGCGGATGCCGCTTTGCGGCCGCGCTTCCCCGTCGATGCTCGTGTCCAGGCCGGCCATGATCCGCAGGAGCGTGGACTTGCCGGCACCGTTGAGACCCAGGACGCCGATCTTCGCCCCGGGGAAAAACGACAGGCTGATATCGCGCAGGATGACCCGCTTGGGCGGGACCACCTTCGATACGCGGTTCATCGTATAGATGTATTGGGCCATGATTCCCGGGGGTGATAACTGAACGGAAACGGACGGTTGCGGGCGGGCATTATGGGGGAGGCGTTCCCACTTGGCGATGCCGGCCATTGCCGTCACCGCACCAGCTGCCTTCCGGTACAATCGCAGCTCCCCGACAAGAGGCTGCATCATGTTTCGCAAGTCCATGGACATCGCCAGCTTCGATCCGGAGCTTGAGAAAGCCATCCGGGGCGAGCAGCAGCGGCAGGAGGATCACGTGGAGCTGATCGCCTCCGAGAACTACGCCAGTCCCCGCGTGCTCGAGGCGCAGGGCTCGGTGCTCACCAACAAGTATGCCGAAGGCTATCCGGGCCGGCGCTACTACGGGGGTTGCGAGTATGTGGACATTGCCGAGCAGCTGGCAATCGATCGGGCCCGCAAACTCTTCGGGGCCGACTACGCCAACGTGCAGCCGCACTCGGGCTCTCAGGCGAACGCGGCGGCCTACTTCGCCCTGGTGCAGCCCGGTGATGCCATCCTCGGGATGAGCCTCGACCAGGGCGGGCATCTCACCCACGGCGCCAAGGTGAACTTCTCGGGCAAGTACTTCAAGGCCACCCAATATGGGCTGCACGCCGACACCGGTGAGATCGATTACGAGCAGGTGCAACGCCTCGCTGAGGAGCATCGGCCCAAGCTGATCATCGCGGGCTTTTCTGCCTATTCGCGCGTCGTCGACTGGGCTCGATTCGCACAGATCGCCAAGAGCGTGGGCGCGTACCTCGTGGTGGACATGGCACACGTGGCCGGACTGGTTGCTGCCGGTCTGTATCCGAACCCGCTGCCGCACGCCGATGTCGTGACGACCACGACGCACAAGACACTGCGAGGTCCGCGTGGTGGGCTCATCCTGGCGAAGGCCAACGATGCGATCACCAAGAAGCTCAGCTCCCTCGTGTTTCCTGGAACCCAGGGTGGCCCGCTGATGCACGTCATTGCGGCAAAAGCCGTGGCGCTGCTCGAAGCGCTGCAGCCCGAATTCAAGGAATACCAGCGCCAGGTGCTGGCGAATTCGCGGGCGATGGCCGCGCGACTGGCGAAGAAGGGTTTTCAGATCGTGTCCGGCGGCACGGACAATCATCTTTTCCTCATGAGCCTCGCCGATCGCAACATCACCGGAAAGGATGCGGATGCGGCGCTTGGCCGTGCCAACATCACCGTGAACAAGAACGCGGTCCCGAATGATCCCCGGCCGCCGATGGTGACGAGCGGATTGCGCATCGGCACGCCGGCTTCGACCACCCGCGGCTTCAAGGAGCGCGAGATCGAGCAGGTGGCCGATCTCATCGTGGAGATCCTCGAGGCAGAGGGAGCGCAGGCGGCGATCGAGCGGGTGCGGCCGCAGGTGGTGGATCTGTGCCGGCGCTTTCCGGTGTACGGTCCGTAGCGGACCGCCGGGGCGCGGTCCGTGTATTGCCCGTTCTGCGGCCACGTCGAGACCAAAGTGAACGATTCGCGCCTCGCGGGCGAGGGCCGCCAGATCCGTCGCCGCCGCGAATGTCTGTCCTGCGGTGAGCGGTTCACGACGTTCGAGACTGCCGAACTGCTCATGCCCGTCGTGGTCAAGTCCGACGACGTCCGCGAGGCGTACGATGAGGCGAAGCTGCGCAGCGGGATGGAAAAGGCACTGGAGAAACGGCCCGTCGCACGCGAGGCCATCGATGAGGCGCTCAGTCGCATCACGCATCGGGTGCGGCTCCAGGGCGATCGTGAAGTACCCTCCCGGATCATTGGCGAATTCGTGATGGACGAGCTGCGCCAGATCGACGAGGTGGCCTACGTGCGCTTCGCCTCGGTCTACCGGCACTTTCAGGACGTCGAGGCTTTTCACGAGGAGATTCAGCGCCTGCGCAGCCAGCGCTCCCCGGCGGCGGGCAGCCGCGATCTGCGGCGCCATCCCAAGCGCGAGCCGGCCGGGACGGGCAATCGGGATCAACTGCCGCTGCTGCCGGCAGACACGCCGGAGTTGGGCGACGAGTAGAGCTGCGCGATGTTTACCGATTTCGATCGTTATGCGATGAAACGGGCGCTGGCGCTCGCCGAGCGAGGCCTGGAGAGCGCCCATCCCAATCCGCGTGTGGGCTGCGTCATCGCCCAGATTGGCAGAATCGTCGCCGAAGGCTGGCACGAGCGCGCCGGCGAGGCGCACGCGGAAGTGGCCGCTTTGCGCTCGGCAGGGGAATCCGTCGCAGGCTCCACGGCCTACGTCACACTCGAGCCGTGCAGTCATCATGGGCGCACGCCGCCGTGCGTCGATTCCCTGATCCAGGCGCGGGTTGCCCGCGTCGTCTTCGCCGTCCAGGATCCGGACCCGCGCGTGAGCGGTGAAGGGGCTGCAGCGCTGCGCCAAGCCGGAATTGCGGTGGACAGCGGTCTACTGGAAGCGGAAGCCACCGCGCTCAATGCCGGCTACCTGCAACGCATGCGGCTGGGTCGGCCCTGGGTCAGGCTGAAACTGGCCATGAGTCTCGATGGGCGCACGGCGCTGGCCAACGGTGCGAGCCGCTGGATCACTTCCGATGCATCCCGCGAAGATGTGCATCGATGGCGAGCGCGCAGCTCGGCGGTCATGACCGGTGTGGGGACCGTGCTCGCCGATGATCCGCAGCTGAACGTCCGCCGGCCCGGAGGCACGGGGCGGCAGCCGCTGCGTGTCGTCCTCGACAGCCGCTTGCGCACTCCCCCGCAGGCGCGAGTGCTCGAAGGCGAAGGCGAGGTGTTGATTCTGACGGCGACGACGCTTGCCGAGTCGGCCGAGCCACTCATGGCCCGGGGCGCGAGCGTGGAGATCGTTCCGGGTGATGCGGGCTGGCTCGATCTCGCGGCGGTGTTGAGTCGCCTTGGGGAACTCGAAGTCAACGAGCTGCTGGTCGAAGCGGGTCCCACGCTTGCCGGAAAACTGCTCGTGATGTCGCTCGTCGATGAGCTGCTGTTGTATGTCGCCCCCAAGCTGCTCGGGCCTCAGGGCCGCGAGCTCATCGATCTGCCGCAACTGCAGCACCTGGAACAGGCGTGGGGCTTTGCGCTGCTCGAAACGCGACAGCTGGGCACGGATCTGCGCCTGCGCCTGCGCCCGCACTGAGCCGCTGCGCTACGCAACGCAGCTTGAGGGCTGATCAGGAAAAAAGCGTGTTTACCGGAATCGTACAGGACATCGGATGCGTGCAGCTGATCGAGCCGCGGGGCGGAGATTGCCGCATTCGCATCGGGCTCGAGCAGCTGGATCCCGCCCGCCTGAACGTGGGAGACAGCATCTGCGTGCAGGGGTGCTGTCTGACCGTCGTCGAGCTGCCGGGACATGCCTTTGCAGCGGATGTCTCGCGCGAGACGCTCCGGCTGACCACCCTTGGCGAGCTGCAACCCTCGATGAGGGTGAATCTCGAGCCGTCGCTGCGGGCAGGCGATCCGCTGGGCGGCCATCTCGTGTCCGGACATGTGGATGCGGTGGCCACCGTGGCCAACATCAGCGACGAGGGTCGTTCGCAACGGCTGAAGTTCGCCGTCCCCGAGGAGCTCGCCCGCTATATCGCGCGCAAGGGATCGGTCGCGCTCGATGGCGTGAGTCTCACGGTGAACGAAGTGGAAGGCGCCGTCTTCGGCGTCAACATCATTCCTCACACCCGTGCGGTGACGACGTTGGGGCGCCTTGCGCGCGGCACGCGCGTGAATCTCGAGATCGACCAGGTAGCGCGATACATCGAAAGACTTCTGCTGCCTTCCGGGTAATGCAGCCTTCCGGGTAAATTGCAGCCTTGCGGTTAACTCCCAGCCTTCAATCTGACGCGCAGCAAGCCATGATCCCGGAAAAAACCAGCATGGTCTTCGGCTGGCGCATCTACGGCGCAGGCGTAATCGCGTTAGGGATGGTCTGTCTCGCGTGGGGCAACTTCGACCCGGGGCAGCCGGTGCCCCAGGACTTTCCCGAGCGCACCGCCCTGGCCTATGCCGTCGCGGCGTTCATGCTGCTCGCGGGCGCTGCAGTCGAGTGGCGTCGGACCGCGGTCTGGGGCGCCGCGGCGCTCACGGCCTACTACGCGCTGGTTGTCGTCATCCTGCTGAACGGCCGCCTGTTGCTCACCCATTACGCCGAATTCGGCACCTACAGCGGCATCGCCGAGCAGCTCGCGATCGCGGCAGCCGGGCTGATCGTCTACGCCGCCAGCGCCCAGCTCGATGCGGCCCTGGCCGCACGTCTCACGCGCCTGGGCCGACTGGCGTTCGGGTTTTGTGCGCTGTTGTTCGGCGGAGCCCATTTCTTCTATCTGAACTTGACCGTTCCGTTGGTCCCCAAATGGCTGCCGCCAACACCGCAGTTCTGGGCTTATGCGACGGGAGTCGGCCACATCGCGGCGGGCATTGCAATCCTGACTGGCGTGCAGGCGCGCCTCGCGGCGATCCTGCTGACCGCCATGTACGCCTCCTTCACCCCGCTGGTGCACGTGCCGCTGCTCCTGGCCGATCCCGCCAGTCGGTGGATCTGGAGCGAGAACGCCTTGAATCTCGCCCTGGTCGGCGTCGCCTGGGTCGTGGCGGACTCGCTGGCGCGGCCGAGGCCCCCGGGGCGAGGCTTGTTGCGCTAAGACCAGGATCTATCCAGGGACACGCCGCAATGGGGACAGTGATTCGCGGGCTTTTCCTTGCGGCTACCGGGCGCAAGACCACTCGCACGATTGCCGAACATTCCACCGATGTTCTTCGTACATCGCGGGCAAGGGAAGCGACTGCCGAAGATCCACCAAATCGCAAATGTCGGCGCCCCGATCGCCATGGCGAAAGTCGACACCTGCTGATTGACGGGCAGCAATGGCGGCAGCGCGAAACCGAAGAAAACGATGGCGAGGGCGACACTGTTTGCCTGCACCATGTGCCGTCGCAACCGTTCTCGAATCGTCATGTGTTACGAAATGATGGCGTCTGCCGGGCGCCGCATCAGGCCGTCACAGACGAAGCCAGCCACCTGCCGATGCCAGGAGTCAGATCACGTCGTCAGCGTCCGCTGCCTGATCGGTGCCCGCCCCGGGCGCAACTTGCGCAGTTGGATCAGAGGTTCCGCCAACAGCAACGGCACGGACCAGCAGGCCCAGGCCATGATGGCATCGACGTCGTCACCGGCCGCGATGTGTGATCTCGTGAGCCACTGATCGATCAGCCGAAAGGTCACGAACGCAAAGGTGACCGTGTAGCTGCGTACCATCCAGTCGCGGTGTTGAGCGACATTGCGATAGCGGATGGCAACGATCGCCATCGAGGTCGTGATCAGCCACGCCGTGGATAACATGAACAATCCCGCCGCGTAGACGGGATATTTCGCTGGAATCGTCAGCACCATGTAGTAACCCCCCACGCAGCCGAGCAGTGCCCCCAGCACATACACCTTGCCGAGCGTGCGATGCAGGACGCCGACCCGGTTCGTCAGCCCGAGCCAAAGCTGTATCAGGCCGGCCGAAATTGCGATGACACCGCCGGTGATGTGCGGGATCAGCGCACCGCGCCGTGGCCAGTAATAGTCCGTATACGACTGCAGGTTGTAATGCGTGTACTGCCAGGCGTTGTGCACGATGAACCAGAGCGCGCCGAGCGCAAGCGCGCCCAGCACGGTGGCGATCAGCAGGCGCGGGGGTCCGCGGACAACGAGGGGGGCAACGGCGGCCATGGTCAGTCTCCCGGGCGCTGCGGTCAGGCACGCTTGATCTTGTTCTGACTTGAGCCGCGTAGCATAAGCTGCGCCCATTGGCGGAGCAATCAGGTCTGCCTGGCAGATCCTTTGTGCACGCCGGCGCCCGCTCACACCGTCTCGATGAACGGGAGCTCCTGTGCGAGTTGCGCCTCGGGAAGGCGCGCCAGAGCTGCGTGCAGCAGGGCGCGCGTATGCGTCGGCAGGTTCTCGAGAGCCGGCAGAAGCTCCTCCGCCGCCAGCGGATAGCACAACAGATAGCCCTGTGCATACACATCGGGCCGCGCCGAAAAGCAGGCGAGCTGCGCGGGCCGCTCGATGCCTTCGGCGGTGATGAGCAACCGCAGACTCTGGCACAGGCCGATGATGGCGCGCGCGATGGCGGCCGAGCGTGGGCTCGTGTCGATGCTCGCCACGAGGCTGCGATCGAGCTTGATGCGGGTGAGCGGCAGATGTTCGAGCGATGCCAGCGAAGAAAAACCCGTGCCAAAATCATCGAGAGCGATGGCGATCCCGTGGGCTTTGAGCTGACGCAGCGCCTCGATCGTGACGAAGCCGGTCTGCAGGACGGTCTCGGTGAGCTCGATCTCGATGCACCGCGGCGGCAGCCTGAATTGCTGCAGCAGCGACTTCACGCGTTCGACGAAATCGGCATCGAACAGTTGGCGCGAGGAGACATTGATTGCGGTACGCGCGTTGGGCCAGGGGCCATGGTGCCAGCGCGCCGTCGTCTCGATCGCCGTGCGCAGCACCCAATCGCTGATCTGCATGATGAGGCCGGATTCCTCGGCCACCGCGAGGAACTCCCCCGGCAGCGCGAGGCGGCCATCGGGCATGCGCCAGCGCAGCAGGGCTTCGACGAGCTCGGTCTCGCCGGTATGCAGATTGACCTCCGGCTGGAAGGCGAGCTCGAACTCGCCGCGCTCGAGCGCGTGACGCAGCCCCTGCTCGGTGCTGAACTTGACGGCGGCGGCCTCGAGCAGCTCCGGTGTGAACAGAGCAAGCTGGCTGCGTCCGAGCGCCTTGGCGCGAAACAGGGCAGCATCGGCCGCCCGCAGCAATGCCTCGGAGCTTTGCTCGTGATCCGGGAAAACGCTTGCGCCGATGCTGATGCTGGCAATGACTTCCCGTCCCCCGAGCTGCAGCGGCTGTTGGAACGACTGCACGAGTTGTAGCCCGGCCGCCCGGATCTCCTCGATGCTGCCGGCGCTTTGATAGACCACCGTGAACTCATCACCGCCGAGTCGCGCGGCGAAGCCGAAGCGGCTGGCCGCATTGCCGAGGCGTCGAGCGATCGCCTGCAGGACCTGGTCCCCGAAGGCGTGCCCCAGACTGTCGTTCAGGTTCTTGAAGTTGTCGATGTCGAGAAAATAGATGCCGACGTATCGATGCTGCGCCGTCGCGGCCTGCAGTGCCGTGTCCAGAAGCACGAACAGCTGGCGTCGATTGGCGAGGCCGGTCAGTGGATCGAGCTCGGCGAGCTCCTGCAACTGCCTGGTGCGCTCGACCACTTTTGCTTCGAGAAGTTGCTGATGGTCGTGGGCCGCTTCCTGAGCGTTCGCCAGCTGGCCGGCCATCTCGTTGAATGCCAGCGCAAGCGTGTCGAGCTCGCGGATGCCACCGCGCGGAACGCGCACCGCGGTATCGCCGGCTGCAATGCCCGCGGTGGCTTGCAAGAGGCGGCGCACCGGTCGCACGATGCTGAGTGCCGTGCTCGTCGAAATGACGATGACGAGCAACAGTACAACTGCGCTGATCCACGCCACGAAGGTGCGCTGCGCGGACTTCTGCGGCTCGATTCCAGCACTGACATCCGGCTCACGCGGGGCGCCGGCCGCGGTCGTCCTCGGCAACATCGATGTGGCAACATTTGCCGCCGCGGCAGGCGCGCGCACCGACGCTGTCGCGGCCACTGCCGGTCTCCCGGCCACTATCGGTGTCGCGGCCACTGCCGGTGTCGCGGCCACTGCCGGTGTCGCGGGCGCGACGTTTACAGCAGCGGCAACCAGCTCCGCTTGCGCCTTCGCATTTTTATGCGCTGACGCCTGCCGCGATGTGTGTATGCGTAGCGCCGCAGCTTGTGCTCGAGCAAGCAGCTCCGCCAGTGCATTCGTGTCCGCCACGAGGTTGCTCGCGGCGTTAGCGCGGCGCTTGTCCAGCTCCTGCAGCTTGCTGCGTGTCACCGCGAGCGCATCGAGATCCTCGTGGGAATGCTGATACCATGCTTCGCCTTCGGATCGTATGAAGCCCTGCCGATCCTGCTCGAGTACCGTGCGGACCACCGCCTCACTGGCCGAGAGTCTGTCGTAAGCGCCCGGATCCACAGGAGCCGAGATGTATTCGGTGTAGCGGCGGCGCAGCTTATCGAGCTGCTCGGCGAGTTGCATCAGCGACTGGCGCGCGACGACCCGGCCGAAGATCTTCCACGCATGGTCCAGGGACTGCTCCGACCTGGTGTTGAGTTGCTCGAAACGCGCGGCGTACTCGCCGACGAGATTACGCCGCGCGTCGGCGAATCCGATGAGCTCGGCACCAAGCTGTTCGTGGGAGACAGACGCTGCGTGCAGCCGGGCAGGTATCGTCCCCGTCAGTTTGGCCGCCGCTGCATAATCGGCCACCGCATGCGTGAACTCCCCGGACTGCAGATCGAGGCGCGCTCGCGTTTCGTCGGTGTTGGCCTCCAGCCGCTTCTGCAGCGCCTGGTCCAGCTGCTCCAAGGAGTGCCGGACGAGCTCTGAGCTCGGCAAGGGAGGCTCTGCTGCCGGCGGCGGCGCCACAGTCACAGGCACGCTCACCCGGGCGGGAAGGGGTGCCGCAATCGTGGCGTTCGCAACCCGGCGTATCTCGGTCGTGTGCACGACCGCGACCGTGCTGTCCACGATCAGATTGGCGACCACGACGAGCACGACGACGGCAATGAAGGAGATGGCGAGGCGCGCCGCGATGCTCAGCTGCAGCAACGAGCGCAACTGCCTAATTGCCAAGTTAAAGCTTGAGCCAAGGCGGCTTATCAGAGGGTTGAGCCGGCTGCCGTTGGCGTTCTCGTTCTGCATGGCGCGCCGAGCTTGCACTGCACCAGGTGCGCAGGGCGAGCGACCGAGGCGGGAAGTGTGAGTCAACGCCCAGGTCCGTTGCCCTTTCCCACCGCCTGAATCGTCCGTACACTGCTGAACGTGCTATGGGATCTCCCGAGGCTGCGAAAACGCCGCCGGTGGCTGGCGCTGCTGGTTCTGCCGGCCCTGTTATTGCGGGCGGCCATCCCCGCAGGGTTCATGCCGGTGCTCGACGCACACGGAGGCCTGTCGATCGGCTTCTGTCCGGGGCAGACGGCCGGGCCGGGAATCTTGCCGGGCGCATACCTCCATCACCATCATCATTCCGGAAGCGGCGGGCAGCCTGATCCTTCCGTTCAGCATCACGTGCCCTGTCTCTTCGCGGCCAGTGCCGGTGGAGCGCCTGCACCTTCGGATGCAGGTATGCTTGCCGTTCGGCCAAGCGCCGTGGCCGCCGTCGCAGCCGACTTCGATCGGCTGTTCCTGCCTGCCATCGTGCGTGTGCAAAGCCCGCGCGGGCCACCCGCCTCGGGCTGAAATCCCTCCGTTGCTCTGAATCGCCGCGCCTGCCAATCCGGCAGGCATATGTGCCATCGCGGCGGCTGCGCTCGTCACGCGTTGACTGGCGTGCAGCGTGTTGGAGATGACCGTGCATGAGCTTTTCCGGGCTGACCGCTTCACGCGGCGCCCGTTCGCACAGCCCGCTGCTCGCCGTGCGGCAAGATAGTCGGGTCGCGGCGGCAGCGTGCCTTGCCGTGCTGGGCGCAGCTCCCGCAGCAAGCCGGGCCTGCGCAACCTGCGGCTGCACGCTGAGTGCCGATGCCGCGACGGGCTACTCGGTTTCGCCAGGGCTGCGCGCAAGCCTGGAGTACGACTACGTCGACCAGGATCAGCTGCGCAGCGCAACCCACGCCGCCACCGCGCGGCAGGTGGTCGACAGCCCCTCCAATCCGGCGCTGGGTGGGGGAGAAATCGAGAAACAAACCATCAATCGCTACTTGACGGTTGGCATGAATTACAGCCCGAGCGCCGACTGGAACTTCAATCTGCTCCTTCCTTATGTCATGCGGACGCACACGACCTATGGCACGCAGCTGATGCCCTATGCGCCTGAGGAGACCGCGACGGACCGGGTGAGTGGCGCACGCTTTTCGGAGCTGGGCGACCTCAAGCTCATCACGAGCTTCCAGGGCCTGTTGCCGACCCGCAACCTCGGTGTGCAGCTCGGCGTGAAACTTCCTACCGGTCATTACGGTACGTCGGTGGATTTCGCCAGTGGTCCGGGAGCCGGCACGCCGCTGGATGCCAGTCTGCAGGCCGGCACGGGCAGCACCGATTTGATCGTGGGCGGGTATTACTTTCGAGCGGTGAGCCAGAGCTTCGATGCGTTCGTCAACGGGCAGTTTCAGTTCGCCGTGATGCACGCAGAGGATGCGCCGGGCAACGACTACAAACCGGGCAACCAGGCGACGGTAAGTATCGGGCTGCGGTACGTCGACGACCCGAACAGGATCCTCGAGGTGCAGCTGAATCTGTCGCACCGGGACGCGGATGAGGGTGCGTTGGCCGATCGACCGGACACGGCGGGTACCGTTGCCTACCTCAGCCCTGGCGCGACGGTGCGCGTGTCCGACAAGCTTCACCTGTATGGCTTCGTCCAGGTACCCGTGTATCGGAACCTCGACGGTTATCAGATCGCGCCGCGCTGGACGGCAACCGTCGGGGGGAGCTATTCGTTTTGAGTGGATGATGCAGATGAATGTGCAAATCAACCGCAGGCAGCTGCTGCAGCGAGCGGCCGCCGCAGGTCTCATCGGTGCGGTCGGCGTGCGGGCGCCGATCGCCGAAGCCAACTCGTTGCGACTCGGGCAGACGGCGCCGCCTGCCACGCTGGTGACTTTGGACGGACGGCGTCTGTCGACGAGCGAGCTGCGCGGCCAGGTGGTGATCCTGACGTTCCTCGCCACCTGGTGCGCGCCGTGTCGCACGGAGCTGCCATTGCTTTCCGATTACCTGGCCCGGCATGCATCGCGGGGACTTATGGTACTGGGCTTCAGTCTCGATACGCCCGATCGACTGCCACAGCTGCGCCAGCTGGCGGCGCCGCTGCGCTTTCCGGTTGGCTTGCTTGCGGCTTCCAGCGCACCCGGATACGGACGCATCTGGCGCATTCCCGTGAGCTTCACGCTCGATCGCGCCGGCCGCCTCGTCGACAATGGCTGGCGGGACAAACCCCCCGCCTGGACGGCGGAACGCCTGGAACGCGTGGTCACGCCCCTGCTCGCCTGAGCTGTAGGGATTGACGCGGGTATACTGCGCAAACCCCTCACGAGTGATGCGGACTCCCCCAGCCATGTCCAACGTGTTCAGCCTTCCCGGCAAGAGTCCCGGAACGACCGGCCTGAACTCCATCGAGGAGCTGCTCGAGGAGTTGCGCGCCGGGCGCATGGTGGTTGTCATGGACGACGAGGATCGCGAGAACGAGGGCGATCTGCTGCTGCCGGCGAGCCTCGTGCGCCCCGAGGACATCAACTTCATGGCGCGTTACGGGCGCGGTCTGATCTGCCTCACGCTCACACGCGAACGGTGCCGCCAGCTGCGCCTGCCGCTGATGGTCAGTGAAACCGATCGCGATCGCCGTACGAACTTCACACTGTCGATCGAGGCGGCTCAGGGTGTGACGACGGGAATCTCCGCATACGATCGTGCCCACACCGTACGCACCGCGGTGCAAGCCAACGCCCGACCCGAGGACCTGCGTCAGCCCGGACATGTCTTCCCCATCATGGCACAGCCGGGTGGGGTGCTGACTCGTGCCGGGCACACCGAGGCGGGGTGCGATCTGGCGCGACTCGCCGGCTTCGAGCCCGCAGCCGTCATCGTCGAGATCATGAACGACGATGGCACGATGGCGCGCCGCCCCGAGCTCGAAGCGTTCGCGCGCACCCACGGACTGAAGATCGGCTCGATCGCCGAGCTGATCCGCTATCGGCTGGGCAACGAGCGCTCGGTCGAGCGCATTTTCGAGCAGCAGGTGCAGACCGAATTTGGAGCGTTTCGGCTGTACCTGTACGAGGACCACGTGCACCGCGATGTGCATCTCGCCCTGGCGCATGGGCCGATGAACGAGCCCAGCGTGCCGCTCGTGCGCGTGCACATTGCCGATACGCTTCGGGATCTGCTCGGTGTCCGCGGCGCATCGCGCGCCTGGACTTTGCGGGCGGCGATGCAGCGGATCGCGCAGTCGGGCAGCGGGGTGATCGTGGTCCTGCGTGATCACGAGTCTCCGCGCGATCTGGTCGAGGCCGCCCAGGCACTGGCTGCGGCGATGAGCTCCGGGACGAGCCAGGCCCCGGGCGTTGCACCACCCGATGTAACGACGACCCCCGCGGCTGCCCATTCGGATGGGCCAAGGCAGGGTGGGGGTGTGTTGAGAACCTACGGCGTCGGTGCGCAGATCCTCAAGGATCTGGGCGTCACACGCATGCGGGTGTTATCCGCGCCGAAACAGCTCCAGGGGCTTTCCGCCTTCGATCTGCAGATCGAGAGTTACGTCGGCGAAGACGCCTAGCGTGCTCGCGATGGACGCTCCGCGCATCATCGAAGGCGAACTCACCGCGCGCGGTCGCAAGGTGGCGATCGCCGCTGCGCGCTTCAACGACTTCATCGTCGCGAGCCTGCTCAAGGGCGCGAGCGTCTGCTGGGTCGAGCGCGGCGGCGCACCGCAGGATCTGCTGGTGGTGAGAGTGCCGGGGGCATTCGAGCTTCCGGTCGTATGCCGCAAGCTGGCCTTGAGCGGTCGGTTCGATGCCGTGATCGCCCTGGGGTGCGTGATACGCGGGGATACACCACATTTCGATTACGTCGCGGGGGAGTGCGCCCGAGGCCTGCAGCTTGCCAGCCTGGAAACCGGGCTGCCCATCGTGTTCGGCGTGCTCACTGTCGAGACCGTGGAGCAGGCACTCGAGCGCGCGGGGACCACGGCTGGCAACAAAGGGGGCGAGTCCATGGACACCGCGCTGGCGATGGCCGCCTTGATGGCCGCGTTGTGAGTCCACCCACGAGCGACGCCGATGAGTAGGCACAACGGCAAACAGCGCGCCATAGCGGAGCGCCCTGGTACCCAGCAGTTTGCGGCGATGCGTTCGGTGGCGCGCAAACTTGCGCTGCAGGCGCTGTACCGCTGGCAGTTGAACGACTGTCCCTGGCAGGACCTCGTCAATGAGTTCGGTGAGGCCGAGGATATGCCTCGAGCCGACCGCGACTATTTCCGCGAGCTCGTCGAGGGTGTGGCTGCGGCCCGCGAAGCACTCGATGCGCAACTCGCGGGCATGATGGACCGCCGACCCGAGCTGCTCGACCCCGTGGAGCACGCTGCCCTGCTCATCGGATTGTTCGAGCTGACATCGCGGCCGGACGTGCCGTATCGCGTCTGCATCAACGAGGCGGTGGGCCTGACGAGGCGCTTCGGCGCTACCGATGGATACAAGTTCGTCAATGCCGTGTTGGACCGCGCCGCGCGGACGTTGCGCCCGCACGAGCACTGAGCGTCCGATGCCGCTTTCGGAGTTCGCGCTGATCGAACGATACTTTCGCAATTGCGGCTTCGCGCGCCAGGATGTGCGGGTCGGTGTTGGGGATGACGCGGCTTTGGTCACATGTTCGTCGGGTGCCGGGCTCGCCGTGGCGATCGACACGCTGGTGGCCGGCGTGCACTTCCCGCACGATTCGCCTCCCGAATCGATCGGCCATCGCGTGCTCGCGGTGAATCTCAGCGATCTTGCGGCAATGGGTGCCCGCCCGGCCTGGGCGCTCCTCGCCGTGAGTTTGCCCTCGGTGGATGAACGATGGCTCGAGGGCTTCAGCGCCGGGTTCTGCGCGCTCGCCCAGGCGCACGAAGTCGCCCTCGTGGGCGGCGATACGACCGCAGGACCGCTCACCGTCACGGTGAGTATTCTGGGTCACGTTCCGGTAACGACCGGCTTGTTGCGCTCCGGGGGCCATCCCGGGGACCTGCTGTTTGTTTCAGGCACGCCAGGTGATGCGGCGGCGGGCCTGGCGCTGGAGCAATCGCGTCTCGAGGCGGCCGGCGATGCGGCGTTGTATCTGCGCCAGCGCTTCTTGTATCCCTCGCCAAGGGTGGCACTCGGGGATGGTCTGCGCGGCTGCGCGAGCGCGTGCATCGATGTGTCGGACGGCTTGCTCGGTGACGCCGGCAAGCTTGCGCAGGCGAGCGGCTGTGGAGTGGCGATCGCCATCGACGAGGTGCCGGTCTCCGCAGCTCTGGTCAGTGCGCTCGGGCTGCAGCGCGCGCGCGAGCTGGCCCTGTGCGGGGGCGATGACTACGAGTTATGTTTCAGCGTGCCGGCAGCACAGCTGGTGCGTCTTCAACATAATCTGCCTGCGTCTGAATGGGGCTACACCTGCATCGGCAGATTGACGCAGGCGCCCGGTACGGTGGTGACGCGGGGCGGGCGCGTGATTGAGTTCGCGCATTCAGGTTACGATCACTTCGCATCCTGAGCGCGCGGGGCCGGCCGGGACGCTGTGGTGTGCATCACAGTGAGGCGCAGCCGCACACCGTATCCTGTCGCTGGTTTTTGCATCAGCGCGCCCCATGTCAGCACCGGCTCTCAAAACAGCGTCTGCCAAGACGAACCCGCCGCGCCGGATTCCCGAGAAGATCGGCAAGTACGTGGTCATCAAGGAGGTCGGTCGCGGCAGCACCGGCATCGTCTATCTATCGCACGATGCGTATTACGGGCGCGACGTGGCGATCAAGGTCTACAACAACGACAGCGGCGGTGACGAGGAGCGTGCGCGAATCTCGCGCAAGATGTTCCTCTCAGAGGCACACCTGGTCGGGATGCTGCAGCATCCGCACATTCTGCCGATCTACGATGCGGGTGAGGAAAACGGCCACTGTTACATCGTCACGGAGCACGTGCACGGCGCACGCACGCTGGCCGCCTATTGCCGCCCGGACAATCTGCTGCGCATCGACGACACCGTCGAAATCATCTTCAAGTGCGCCAAGGCGCTGCACTACGCTCACTCGCGCGGCGTCATCCATCGCGACATCAAGCCGTCCAACATCATGCTGACGCAGGACAGCGACGTGCGCATCATCGACTTCGGCATCGCTCTGGTGTCGGATTCGGACATCTCGCGCATCGAGGGGATCGCCGGCAGTCCCTCCTACATGTCGCCGGAGCAGGTGCAGAGCCTCGAGCTCACGAACCGCTCGGACCTGTACTCCCTTGGTGCCGTGATGTACGAGCTGCTCACCGGCTCGCGGCCCTTTCGCGCCGGCAATCTGCAGAAGCTGCTGCATCAGATCGTGTATGCCACGCCGCCGCCGATCCACACCCTGCGCAAGGACATACCGGAGGAGCTCGAGACCGTCGTCGCGCTGGCGCTGCAGAAGGATCCCGCAAAACGCTGCAAGAGCGGGCTGGATTTCGCCGCCGACCTGACCAGGGTGCATCAGCGTTTGCGCGAAGCCAACGCCCGCATCGATCGGCACGAGCAGTTCGGCGTGCTGCGACGCCTGAAATTCTTCCATGAATTCTCGCATGCCGAGATCTGGGAAGTGCTGCGGGCCAGCAGCTGGGAGGATTACGCCCTCGGCGAGGAGATCGTCAAGGAAGGCGAGATGGATGATCGGTTCTACATCATCGTATCCGGCGGCTGCGCGGTCGAGCGGCACGGCGAGCGGCTCGGGGCACTGGAGACGGGCGATTGCTTCGGTGAAGCGAGCTACGTTCCGGGCGCCAAGCGGACTGCGACCATCCGCGCCGCCAATGAAGTTACCGTGCTGCGCGTCAGCTCGACGCTGCTCGAGCAGGTATCGGCCTCTTGTCAGCTACGCTTCAACCGGGTCTTCCTGCGCTCGCTGATCAGCCGTCTGCAGAGCGCTGAGAATACCTACAGCGGCCCGGGGCCCGCCAAAGCGCGCAGCTGAAACGCGGCCCTCGAGCTGCGGCCTCGCCAGACCGGTCGTGGCTGCCTTCCGCGGTAACCCTCAGTCGGTGGATTTTCCGGCCCGACAAGCGCGCACGTAGAGCGAGCGCGCCTTGCCCGTGAGGTTGCGTGCATCTGCCTTGTGATTGCAGGCCTTGAGCGAGTACTGCGGGTTGCCGTTCACCATGGGGGCGGTCGTCGGGGTCGCGGGCGGCGCCGTGGGCGAATCGGTGGCAAACGCGGGGGCACTGCACAACAGCGCGCACACGACGAGGCTGCGGGTAATCATCGTCAACCGTCATACCTCCTTGTCATGCTCGATCAGTGCATATGCGGAGTGATTGTGGATGGATTCGAAATTTTCGGCCTCGACCACATACGCATCGATGCGTTCCTCCGTGTTGAGTCGCACGGCGATATCGCGCACCATGTCCTCGACGAACTTCGGATTGTCGTAGGCGCGCTCGGTCACGTGCTTCTCATCCGGGCGCTTGAGAATGCCGTACAGCTCGCATGAGGCTTCGCTCTCGGCGATCTCGATCAGTTCCTCTATCCACATGTGGGTGCGCAGGCGTGCCTTGATGGTGACGTGCGAGCGCTGGTTGTGCGCGCCATAGTCGGCGATTGTCTTCGAGCACGGGCACAGGCTCGTGACCGGAACGATCACGCGCACCCACATTTCGGTACGGCCACTGCGCCGCTCGCCGATGAGGCTCGCCTGATAATTCATCAGGCTCTCCACGCCCGAGACGGGCGCTCGCTTCATGATGAAGAAGGGAAACGTCATCTCGATATGGCCGGCATCGGCCTCCAGGCGCTCCGTCATCGTCGTCAGCATGACGCGAAACGACTCCACGGAGATCTCCCGCTCGGCATGCAGGATCTCCACGAACCTCGACATGTGCGTGCCTTTAAAGTCATGCGGCAGACGCACGAACATGTTGAAGCTGGCGATCGTGTGCTGCTCGCCCGCCGAGCGGTCCCGAACCCGCACGGGATGACTGATGTCCTTGATGCCGACACGATTGATCGGCAGGCGGCGATCGTCCGCATGGCGCTGCACGTCCTCGACGTCGGCGACGACAGAGTTGGCGATCTTGGCGGTCAGAGGAGCGGTCATGCGTGACAAGCGTACAGGATTGTTCGGTCAGTCAATATCTGCCCGCCGGGAGACCCCCGTGGACGCCATCGGGGGACACTCGCGGGCTTGCCGGTGAGTGCCCCCAATGGCCATTCAGGTTTTCAGCAGCAGCGAACCGCCGGCGCGATGCTTAGCTGCCGCCGGCCGAACGCAGCCGCGACTCGGGCTGCAGCGCCCACCATCGCTCGACGCTGGCGCTGAGACCGGCCAGATCGAGCCCGGCGGCGGCCAGGCAGCTATCGCGTGAGCCGTGCTCGATGAAGCGATCCGGGATGCCGATCTGCAGCAACGGCACCTGCAGGCCATCGGACGCCAGCAGTTCCGCGACAGCGGACCCGGCGCCACCGAGCGTCGCGTTCTCCTCGATTGTCACGATGGCGTGATGCCGGCCGGCAACCGCGACCACCAGATCCTCATCGAGCGGCTTGACGAAGCGCATGTTGACGAGCGTCGCATCCAGCCGATCCGCAATCTTGTGCGCCGAATCCACCAGAGCACCGAAGGCGAACAAGGCCAGTCCGCAGCGGCCCTCGCGCCGCAGCTGGGCGCGTCCCACCGGCAGCGCGCTCATCTCTTGAGCGATGGGTACTCCGGGGCCGGATCCGCGCGGGTAGCGGACCACTGCCGGGCCCTTGAGCGTGCTGGCCGTGTACAACATCTGGCGGCATTCGTTCTCATCGGCGGGCGCCATGATCACCATGTTGGGAATGCAGCGCAGGAACGTCAGGTCGTAACTACCCTGGTGGGTGGCGCCGTCGCTGCCGACCAGGCCGGCCCGGTCGAGCGCGAAGACGACGGGAAGATTCTGCAAGGCGACATCGTGAATCAGCTGATCATAGGCGCGCTGCAGGAAAGTCGAGTAGATCGCCACGACGGGCTTGAGGCCTTCAACGGCCAGTCCGGCTGCGAACGTCACGGCATGCTGTTCGGCGATCGCGACGTCGAAGTAGCGGTCGGGAAAGCGCTTGGAGAACTCCACGAGGCCGGAGCCCTCGCGCATGGCGGGCGTCACCCCGATGATCAGCGGGTCGCGCGCCGCCATGTCGCACAACCATTGACCGAAGATCTGCGAGTAGGTCGGTCCGGTGCTCTTTTCCTTGAAAATCGTGCCGCTGACCGGGTCGAAGGGGCCCGGACCGTGCCATTTGATCGGATCGGCTTCCGCGGGTGCGTAGCCCTTGCCCTTGCGCGTCACGACGTGCAGGAACTGCGGGCCACGCAGCTTCTTCAGGTTCCCCAGCGTCGACACCAGCGCCCGCACATCGTGTCCGTCCATCGGACCGATGTAATTGAAGCCCAGCTCCTCGAACAGCGTGCCTGGCAATACCATGCCCTTGAGATGCTCTTCCGAGCGGCGCGCGAGCTCCCAGACCGTGGGCATCTGACGCAGGACCTTCTTGCCGCCTTCGCGCAGATGCGCGTAAACGCGCCCCGACAGTGCGCGTGCGAAGTGGTTCGAGAGCGCGCCGACGTTCTCCGAGATCGACATGTCGTTGTCGTTGAGGATGACCAGCAGATTCGCCGGCAGTGCCCCTGCGTGGTTGAGCGCCTCGAAGGCCATGCCGGCAGTGAGCGCCCCATCGCCGATGACCGCCACGACACTGCGCTCCTCGCCCCGTCTGGCGGCGGCTACGGCCATTCCGAGCGCCGCACTGATCGAGGTGCTCGAATGGCCCACACCGAAGGTGTCGAACACGCTTTCGGCACGCGTCGGAAACGGAGCAAGCCCTCCTTCCTGCTTGATGGTGTGCAGCCGGTCGCGCCGGCCCGTGAGGACCTTGTGCGGATAGGCCTGATGCCCGACGTCCCACACCAGCCGATCATTCGGAGTGTTGTACACATAATGCAGGGCAATCGTGAGTTCGACGGTGCCCAGGCCGGCCGCAAAATGGCCGCCCCGGGTGCTGACGCTCTGAATGAGAAAGCGACGCAGCTCATCGGCCAGCGCCGGTAGCGCGGCAGGTGCAAGCCGGCGCAAATCCGCGGGGCTCTCGATGGAGGCGAGCAGTGGGTAAGTGTCGGGTGTGCCGGTCATTTCGCGCAGTGTACACCGGGGCACGCCTTCGTCCGCTTCCGCACTCTCGGAGGCTCAAGCGAGGCGGTTGACGACGAAGTTCGCAAGCTCTTCGAGCGGCTGAGTTTGCGGTCCGAGAGGGCGCAGCGCTGCAATCGCATCATCCCGCAGCTCGTCGGCGCGCTGGCGCGCCGCCGCAACACCCGCAACGCTAGCGTAGGTTGGCTTGCTGAGGGCCGCATCGGCGCCCGTGGTCTTGCCCAGCAGTGCCGGGTCGCCCTCCACATCCAGGATGTCATCTTGAATCTGGAAGGCGAGGCCGATCTCGGCGCCAAATTGGCCCAGTGCGCGAAGCTGCGGGCCCTCGCTGATGCCGGCGCCAAGCGCCCCGAGCAGCACGCTTCCTTCGATGAGTGCGCCGGTCTTCTGCCGATGCATCGTCTCGATCGCTGCGATCGACAGGTTCCGTCCGACCGCCGCAAGATCGGCCGCCTGGCCACCCGCCATGCCATCGGTGCCCGTCGCACGCGCCAGTGTGCGGATCATGGCCAGCCGCAACCGTGGGGCGATGTTGCCGATCGACTCATCGGAGAGTACGGCAAAGGCGAGTGCCTGCAGCGCATCGCCCACGAGGATGGCCGTCGCCTCATCGAAGGCTCGATGGCAGGTCGGGCGTCCGCGTCGCATAGCGTCGTCATCCATCGCCGGCAGATCGTCATGGACGAGGCTGTAGACATGGACCAGCTCGACTGCGGCAGCCCCGCCATCCAGGTTCTCGGGCGCTGCGCCGAAGGATTCGCCGGTCAGATAGACGAGCAATGGCCGGAGGCGCTTGCCCCCGCCCAGTACGCTGTATCGCATCGCCTCGCGCAATCGCGGCGTGCCGGGGTCGGGCAACGCCAGACATCGCTCGAGCAGCCGCTCGATCCGAGCTCGATGTGCCGCGAGGCGGGCGGGCAGGTTGCTCATCTGCGCGCCGTGCCAGCCTTCATTCGGGGCCGGGCGCGGCCGGGCTGTCCTCGTCCGTTCGAACAAAGGCCTCGGCCGAGCTCTGGCCGCCGCGCTTGAGCAGGATCTCGACTTTCTGCTGCGCAGCGTTGAGCGAGCTCTGGCAATGGCGCGTCAATTCCACGCCCCGCTCGAACGTGCGCAGCGCTTCCTCGAGCGGCAGGTCGCCGCGCTCCAGACGCTCGACCAGGCCTTCGAGCTCGCTCAGGGCGTGCTCGAAGTCCGGCGTATCCGAGTCGGCGGCAGCGGAATCGGGTGCTTTCGGATCGCTCGGCAACGCGGCTCCTGAAAAAAAGCGATGCGACGGAGACTGCGGCGGGGCGCCACGTTACACAGCGCAGCGCCGCAGGGTCAACGCAAGTTGACGCCCTTTCGCCTTGAGAATACAGTCCTTCGCCTGTGTTAGACCGAGTCTAATCGAGGAGAACGCGCCGTGAGTCTAAAAGGCAGCAAGACGGAAAAGAATCTGAAGGATGCATTCGCAGGCGAGTCGCAGGCGAATCGCCGCTACCTGTATTTCGCAGCTAAGGCGGACGTCGAGGGCTTCAACGACGTGTCCGCCGTGTTCCGCTCCACCGCGGAAGGCGAAACGGGTCATGCGCATGGCCATCTGGAGTACCTGGAAGCCGTCGGCGACCCCGCCACGGGACTGCCCATCGGCGAGACGAAGCTCAATCTCAAGGCCGCCATCGCCGGTGAGACGCATGAGTACACCGACATGTACCCGGGAATGGCGAAAGCGGCGCGCGAAGAAGGCTTCGGCGAGATCGCCGACTGGTTCGAGACGTTGGCCAAGGCCGAGCGCTCGCACGCCAACCGCTTCCAGAAGGCTCTGGATACGATCTGAGCTGACGTCATCCTAAGCCGACGAATTCGCCCGGTCTCCCGTGCATCGCGCGGGGGCCGGGCTCTGGCTGCGCGCGCTGGATGACCGGTCCGCACAGCTGCCCGGATCGGCTGCAAGACTGAGGTCTGGATACGATGAGCCCATCAGCCACCACGCCACCGCCCGGCGGCAGCGGACGCGAGGGAAGCCTCGAGGCGCCGTCACGGCACGCACTCGACTGGCGTAATCCAGCCTTCTACGATGCAACCGCGCTCAACAAGGAGCTCGAGCGCATTTTCGAGATCTGTCACGGCTGTCGCCGCTGCTTCAGTCTGTGCAACTCCTTTCCCACGCTGTTCGATGCCATCGACGCATCCGCGAGTGGCGAGCTCGAGGGGGTGGATCGCAAGGTGTACTGGCAGGTTGTCGACAACTGCTACCTGTGCGACATGTGCTTCATGACGAAGTGTCCGTACGTGCCGCCGCATCCCTGGAACGTCGATTTTCCGCACCTGATGCTCAGAGCGAAGGCCACACGGGCGCGGCACGCGGGACTCGGTTTGCGCGACCGGGTGCTCGCCGCAACCGACACGGTCGGAAAGATCGCCGGCATTCCCGTGATCGCCGAGGTGGTGAATGCCGCCAATCGCAACGCAGCGGCGCGCAAGCTCCTGGAAAAGACCCTCGGTGTCCACCAGGACGCCCCGGTGCCCATCTATCATTCAAACACGGCGCGCCGGCGGCTCGGAAAACGCCTCGGTACGGTAGAGCGCCCCGTGGTGCAAGTCGTACCCGGCGGCGTACATCCGAACGATGGCGCGCGCCCGAACGATGGCGTTCACCCGAGCGATGGCGCGCGCCCGAGCGACCGCACTACCGGCAAGGTCGCAATCTTCACGACCTGCTACGGCAACCGCAACGAGCCGGAGCTCGATGAGGACCTTGCAGCGGTGCTGCAGCACAACGGCATTCTCGTCACGCTCATCACCCGGGAACGCTGCTGTGGCATGCCGCGCCTGGAGATCGGTGATCTCGAGGCCGTGGCGCGCCTGAAGGAATTCAATATCCCGCAGCTCAGGCAGGCCATCGACGCCGGCTACGACATCGTCGCGCCCATACCCTCCTGTGTTCTGATGTTCAAGCAGGAGCTGCCGCTGATGTTCCCGCAGGACCCCGATGTGCAGGCGGTGCGCGCGCGCATTTTCGATCCCTTCGAGTACCTCATGCTGCGGCACCGCGCGGGGCTGCTGCGCACCGACTTCAGGAACCCCCTGGGCAGGATCAGCTATCACGTGGCCTGCCATCTGCGGGTGCAGAACATCGGCCTCAAGACGCGGGACGTGCTCAAGCTCGTGCCCGACACGAGCGTGGACGTCATCGAGCGCTGTTCGGGACATGATGGAACCTACGCCGTGAAGCAAGAGTTCAGGGAGGCATCCATGAAAATTGGCCGACCCGTCATGCAGCGCATCGAGACAGCACATCCTGATCACTACACGAGCGACTGTCCGATGGCCGGTCGTCAGCTCGAAAGCGGGCTCGAGGCACTTGCTGGGCCCGAGCATCCGCTGAAGCTGCTGCGCAGTGCGTATGGCCTGTGAATAAGCTCACGCCCGCCGATCTGTTCTCATTGGAGAGTTACGCGCGGGAAAGGCCCGCATTCCGCGCGAAGGTCCTGCAGCACAAACGCGATCGCCAACTGCCGATCGGGCCGCACGTCACGTGGCTGTTCGAGGACCGGCTGACCATTCAGTACCAGGTCCAGGAGATGCTGCGCACGGAGCGAATCTTCGAAGCGGAGGGAGTCGAGGCGGAGCTCCAATCCTACAATCCGCTGATCCCCGATGGCACCAACTGGAAGGTCACACTGCTGATCGAGTTCCCGGATGAGCAGCAGCGTCGTCGGGAGCTGTCGCAGCTGAAGGGCATCGAGGCGCGCTGTTGGGTGCAGGTCGCTGGTGGCGAGCGCGTATTTGCGATTGCCGATGAGGACCTCGAGCGCGAGAACGAGGAGAAGACCTCGGCGGTGCACTTCCTGCGCTTCGAGCTGCCGCCGGCGATGATCGCGCGTCTGCGCGGCGGCGCGAGCTTCAGCGCCGGGATCGATCACGAACACTATCGGCACGTCGTCGGCGCTATAGCGGAGGCCACGCGGCTTTCTCTTCTGGCCGATTTCGCTTAGATTTCAGCCCCTTGTCGGTTGAGCGCGGCTGTTCGGTCAGCGGGACGCGTACGCGTGCCCCACATTTTGTAAGATTCGCCGCCGCCGCCGGCTGCGGGAGCCGCCGCGGCTTGTCTTCTTCATTGTCGCCTGCACTCGAGTACGGATGAGCCAGACCTACACTGCTTCCGATATCGAAGTCCTGAGCGGACTGGAGCCCGTGCGCCGTCGCCCGGGCATGTACACGCACACTTCCCGGCCGAATCACCTCGCGCACGAGGTCATCGACAACAGCGTCGATGAGGCGATCGCCGGCCATTGCAAACAGATCGACGTGACGCTGTTCAAGGACGGCTCGCTGCAGGTGGCCGATGACGGGCGCGGGATGCCCGTGGACATTCATCCCAAGGAGAAGGTCAGCGGCGTGGAGCTGATCCTCACGCGCCTGCATGCAGGGGGAAAATTCTCGGAAACGATGTACAAGTTTTCCGGTGGTCTGCATGGGGTCGGCGTGTCGGTGGTGAACGCCCTGTCGAAGCACCTCGAGTGCTGGATCCGCCGGGAGGGCAAGCAATACAACATCAGCTTCAAGGACGGCAAGGTCAGCTCGAAGCTCGAGGTCATCGGTACGGTGGGGCAACGTAACACCGGCACCACACTGCGGTTCTGGCCCGATCCGCAATTCTTCGACAGCGAGCGCTTCTCGGTGCCGCCGTTGAAGCACACTCTGAAGGCCAAGGCAGTCCTGTCGCCGGGTCTGCGCATCACGTTCAACAACGAGGCGAGCGGCGAGCACGACGAATGGTTCTTCACCGGAGATCTGGGCGCCTATCTCAGCGAGGAGCTGGGCAGCCAGGAAAAGCTGCCGCCGGAGCCGATCAGCAGCGCCCGTGAGAGCGACAACGATCCGGTCAGCTATGCGCTGCTCTGGGCGCCCGCTGCGGCAACGGTCATCAGCGAAAGTTACGTCAACCTGATTCCGACGATCGAGGGCGGTACGCACGTGAACGGTCTGCGCGCGGGCGTCGCGCAGGCGCTGCGCGAGTTCTGCGAGTTCCGCAATCTGCTGCCGCGCGGGATCAAGCTGACACCGGAGGATGTCTGGGAGAAGGCCTGCTACGTGCTGTCGGTGAAGATGCACGAACCGCAGTTCGCCGGGCAGATGAAGGAGCGGCTTGGCTCGCGCGATGCGGCGGCACTGGTGGAAGGGTCGGTGCGCGACTCGCTGGGCCTGTGGCTCAACCGTCATCCGGATGCGGGCGAGCGCATCGCACAGTTCGCCATCAGCAATGCCCAGGAGCGCCTCAAGGCCGCGCAGCGCATCGTGCGCAAGCGCATCTCGGGCGGACCGGCGTTGCCGGGGAAGCTCGCCGATTGTGCCAGCCAGGAGCCCAAACGATCCGAGCTGTTCCTGGTGGAGGGCGATTCGGCCGGGGGCTCGGCGAAACAGGCGCGCGAGAAGGACTTCCAGGCCATCATGCCGCTGCGCGGCAAGATCCTCAACACCTGGGAGCTCGACTCCGGTGCGATCGCCGCATCCGAGGAAGTGCACAACATCTCCATCGCCCTCGGCGTCGAGCCGGGCTCCGCCGATCTCAGCCAGCTGCGCTATCACAAGATCTGCATCCTCGCGGACGCCGATTCCGACGGCCAGCACATCGCGACCTTGTTGTGCGCACTGTTTCTGCGGCACTTCCGTCCGCTCGTGACCCATGGGCACGTGTATGTGGCGATGCCCCCGCTGTACCGGATCGATGCGGGCAAGCAGGTGCATTACGCACTCGATGAGGTGGAACGCGACCAGCTTCTGAAACGGATCGAGAAGGAAAGTCCGCGCACCCGCCCTGCCGTGACCCGCTTCAAGGGACTCGGGGAGATGAATCCGATCCAGCTGCGCGAGACGACGATCGATCCGCGAACGCGGCGGCTCGTGCAGCTCACGATCGACGCCGCGGACGATACGGATCAGCTGATGGACATGCTGCTGGCCAAAAAGCGTGCGGGCGACCGGCGCGACTGGCTCGAGCAGAAGGGCAATCTCGCCACGCCGGTCTGAGCGGCCGGTCTGACAGGAGCGCGCAGCGCGAGGCACGATGGAGAACCAGGAACTGAATTTCGAAGGCGTGGAGCGCACCCCGCTGCGGGCCTTCACGGAGAAGGCCTACCTCGACTACTCGATGTACGTCATCCTCGATCGGGCGCTGCCGGCACTCGGCGATGGGCTCAAGCCCGTGCAGCGCCGCATCATCTACTCGATGAGCGAGCTCGGCCTGTCGGCCGGCAACAAGCACAAGAAGTCCGCCCGCACGGTGGGCGATGTCATCGGTAAGTTTCATCCGCACGGTGATTCGGCCTGCTATGAGGCCATGGTGCTGATGGCGCAGCCCTTCGCCTACCGCTATCCGATCGTGGACGGGCAGGGCAACTGGGGATCGCAGGATGATCCGAAGTCGTTCGCCGCGATGCGCTACACCGAAGCGAAGCTGACGAAGTACGCCGACGTGCTGCTCGGCGAGCTCGCCCATGGCACCGTCGACTGGCAGCCCAACTTCGATGGCACGCTGGAGGAGCCGATCATCCTGCCGGCGCGGCTGCCCAATCTTCTGCTGAACGGCACGCAGGGCATCGCGGTCGGCATGGCTACCGACATCCCGCCGCACAATCTGCGCGAGGTCGCTGCCGCCTGCATCCAGCTGCTCGAGGATCCGCAGGCCACCACCGCTGCGCTGATGAAGCACATCAAGGGACCGGACCTGCCCACGGGGGCGGAGATCATCTCGGCCCGGGCGGATCTGCGCGAATTCTACGACAAGGGCGTCGGTACGTTCAGGGCGCGCGCCACCTACGAGATCGAAGACGGCAACATCGTCGTCACCGCCTTTCCCTACCAGGTCTCCGGCACCAAGGTGCAGGAGCAGATCGCCGAACAGCTGCGCGCGAAGAAGCTGCCGATGATCGACGATCTGCGTGACGAATCCGACCACGAGAATCCCACACGGCTGGTGATCGTGCCCCGCTCCAACAGGATCGACCTGGTGGAGGTGATGCATCACCTGTTCGCCACCACCGACCTGGAGCGCAACTACCGCGTCAATCTCAACATCATCGGACTCGACGGCCGCCCGCGCGTGATGGGCCTGAAGTCGCTGCTGACGGATTGGCTGGAGTTCCGCATTGCGACCGTCACGCGTCGACTGCAGCATCGGCTCGACAAGGTTTCCAGGCGCCTGCACATCCTCGAGGGATTGCTGATCGCCTTCCTCAATCTCGACGAGGTGATCCGCATCATCCGCCGGGAGGAGGAGCCCAAGCCGGTGCTGATGCAGCGCTTCCGGCTCGCCGACGAGCAGGCCGAGGAGATTCTCAACACCCGGCTGCGCCACCTGGCAAAGCTCGAGGAGATGAAGATCCGCGAGGAGCAGCGCGCACTCAAGTCGGAGCAGCAGGATCTGCACACTCTGCTCAAGAGCAAGGTGAAGCTCTCCAAGCTGGTCGCCCGGGAGATCCAGGTGGATGCGGACCAGCACGGCGATGCGCGCCGCACGAAGATCGTCGAACGCGAGGCGGCCCAGGCGATCGATGCGACCACCCTGATCCCCAACGAGCCCGTCACGGTCGTGTTGTCCACCGGCGGATGGGTGCGCTCGGCTAAGGGCCACGAAATCGATCCGCGCGTACTCTCTTACAAAGGAGGCGATGCGTTTCAGGCTGCCGCTCGGGGTCGCAGCCTGCAGCCCGCGGTGTTTCTGGACAGTACCGGACGCACCTACACGTTGCCGGCGCACTCGCTGGCTTCGGCGCGCGGCCAAGGCGAGCCACTCTCGGGACGACTCAATCCACCCGATGGCGCCAAATTCGCCGGTGTCATGCTGGGCGAGCCGCAGGACCTGTGGCTGCTGGCGAGCGATGCCGGCTACGGGTTCACGGTGCGCCTGCAGGAGTTGATCACGGACCGCCGCGCCGGCAAGACCGTGTTGATCGTGCCGGAGAATGCGCATGTTCTCGTGCCGGTGTTCGTGCCGGCGGACGATTCACTGGTGATCGCGGTGAGCAGCGAGGGCAAAATGCTCGCTTTCAACGTGCGCGACGTGCCACAGATGCCGCGCGGCAAAGGCAACAAGCTGTTCGACATTCCGGCGAAGAAGGCGCTCGCGCGCGAGGAATACCTGACGGCAGTGGCGGTGGTGCCGCCCGCAGGCAAGCTCGTACTGTGGTCGGGCGAGAAACAGAAGCTGCTCGGCTGGTCGGAGCTCAAGGGCTTCCGCGGTCAGCGCGCGCAGCGTGGCGCCGTACTGCCGCGCGGCTGGCGCGAGATCGACCGGCTCGAAGTGCAGATTGCCGCCAAAGCCGCAGGCGAAACGTAGCTCACTGCCGCCCAAACGATGCGCCGCGCAGGGCCGCATCAATGGTCACGTTCACATTGCTAATGAGAATGATTCTCGTTATCATTCCGACTCGTTTCGACGGAGGTCGGCGTGCTCGGCGACCATTATGGGAACGGCGATGGCTGCACCGCCGGCCGGCAGGCGGGTCCTGCACTTCCTCCGCGCCGCTGGCGGCAGCTCGTGGTCCTGCTCGGTTCGCTCTGCACGTTCGCTGCGGCGAGCGCCGCACCCGCCGAGTCCCCGCAGGCGCAGGCCCGTCAGATCGCGCTCCTGCAGCAGCGACTGCAGGTCGTGCAGGCGCAGCTCAGGCAGCTTACCGAATTGAATTCCGCGCTGCTGCAGCAACAGCAGCAGCTGCAGAAGCAGCTGGCGCAGCAGCAGCTCGCCCAACAGCAGCTCATGCAGCAGTTGCAGCAGTTGGCGCAGCAGAGCCGGCTGCCCGCTGCGCCCGCTGGCAATGCCGCTGCGAGTGGGGCGGCAGCCAACGCCTCGGCACTTCCCGAGGTGAATTCAGCACTTCCGACCCCATCGGCGGCCGGCGCCGAGCAAGCGGGCGCGCCACCTTGGGCGCCCCCCGCCGCTGCGGTCAGCTCTGCCGTCACGAAGCAACTTCCCGGCGCGCGCCCCGGTCGCTTCGGTGCGGGCGCCTGGGACAACGTGCGGCTCTGGGGCTATGGCGAGATCTATTACAGCCGTCCCACGCAGGATCCGCAGCGCACCCAGGCGGACCTCGCGCGCGGCGTATTCGGTATCGGTTATCGGTTCGATGACCGCACGGAATTCAACTCCGAGTATGAGGTGGAGCACGCCGTGGCTTCCGCCACCGATGTCGGGGAGTTCGAGATCGAACAATTCTACGTGGATCGCGAGCTCGGCGAGTTTGCCGGGCTGCGGGCCGGGCTGTTCCTCATGCCGTTCGTTTTCCTCAACGAGCACCACGAACCGACCAACTTCTACGGCGTGCAGCGTAATTTCGTCGAGACGCTGATCATTCCCAGCACCTGGCGCGAGGGCGGCCTCAGCTTGCATGGCGACACGGCCAGCGGTCTCGCCTGGAGCGGCGGGGTGACCACGGGCATCGATCTGTCGAAATGGAATTTTGCTCCGCAGTTCCCCCCTTACACTACGCCTCTCGATCTGGAGGACAACGATGTCGCACCGCTGCAGGCCACGCACCAGGAGCTGGCACTGGCCAATGCGCGACACCTGTCCGAATACGCTTCACTCAACTACTTCGGCGTGCCGGGGCTGGATGTCGGTGGCGCAATCAGCAGCGGCAAAGCGGTGCCGGTAGCCGGAGCGCCTAACGATCCGCGCGTGACGTTATGGGAAGGCCACGTGCGCTGGACGCCGGGAAAATGGGATCTGTCGGCCCTGTACGCGCGCGGAACGATCAGCGATGTCGCGCGGGACAACCTTGCCAACCCGGGTTCCCCCAATCCGATTCCGGCGCTGTTCTATGGCTACTTCGCCCAGGTGGCCTATTCATTGTGGCAGCATGGCGAATACCGCCTGAATCCCTTCGCGCGCTGGGAATATTACAATCTCGGAGCGGCCTTTTCCGGGACCGTGCCGGTGATCCCGACCGGGCTTTTGCCACTGAGCGCTGCACCCGGGGATTTCGGCACCTGGCCGCAAAACCATGACCGGGTCGTTACTGTCGGTGCCAACTTCTACGTCACGCCGCACGTGGTCTTCAAAGCCGACTATCAATGGTACGAGCTGAACAGCGACTTCAGCCGCGTCGATCTCGGGCTGGGGCTGAATTTCTGAAGGAGTGCCGGGGGCGAGCAATGCCTGCCCGGCCCAGCTTTATCAGCAGCGTAACGTCGCTAGGGCTCGCACTCAGCGCTCCGTGCGCAACACGACCTGCTCGGGCTCGTTGACGAAATAGCCCTGGATGTAGGCGACACCGATCTGCCATAGCACGGCCATCGTGTTGGCATCTTCGACCCGCTCCGCGATCGTCTGGATCTCGCGGTGCTTCGCGGCATCGACGAGCACGCGCACACGCTGCTGAAGTTGCGCATCCCCGGTGAGCCCCTGTACGAGTGCCCCGTCGATCTTCACGAAATCCAGTGGCAGGCTCGCGAGCAGGCGGCCCGGATCACGGCCTGCGCCAAAGCTGTCCAGGGCGAAACGAAATCCGCGCTGGCGCAACGCGGTGGAGAGCATCGTGACCTGTGAGATGTAACTGGCGGCGACCCCCTCCGGAACCTGGAAGCACAGACGCTGAGGCTCGACCCGGCTGGTGCGCACGTGATTGTCGAGCCAGTCGACGAACGTGGGGTCATTTGCAGTATCGCGCGACAGTCGTACGAACAGGCAGCCCGGTTTGCGCTGAGCCGCGAACGACAGCGAGGCACCCACCACCCAGCGGTCGATGTTCTTCAACAGATCATTGCGCTCAGCGGCCGCCATGAATTCGGAAGGCAGGACCTCCTTGCCCTGCTGATCGATCATGCGCACGAGCACGTCGAACATCCGCGGGTCCTCGCCCTGCAAGCTCGCCACCGGTTGTTGCACGAGGCGAAAGCGATTCTCCATGAGTGCCGCCTTGATGTGCTTCACCCAGACTCGGTCGTATGACTGCACCCGGGTATCGGCGTCGGCCTTGTCGGAGGTAACCGACTGGTTGCCGCCGCGATGCCGGCCGCGCAGACACGCCTCCAGCGCATCGCCGATGGGGGCATCCAGCGCCACCTCGCCCGGCGGCACGATGGAGAAGCCCACGGTGCACGTCACGGCCACCGTCTTGTCCTTGACGCGGAAGACGTGCTTCTGCACCCGCGCAAGCAGCTGCTGGCCCCAGGCTTCCACGTCCTGCTCGTTGCCGCGCTCCAGCAGGATGAGGAATTTCACTCCGCCAAAGCGCCCGACGATCTCTTTCGGGTGCAGGGCCGCTTTCAGCAGGGTGGCGAATTCGATCAGGACCTGTTCGCTCGCGACCGCCCCCACGTCGCGCTCGATCGTGCCGAACTTGTCGAGCTTGATGATGGCCATGCAGCGTTTGCCGCCGGCCGCCGGGGTCGCCAGCCGCTGGCGCAACGCCTCGAGGAGCTCGCGGCGGCGCAGGAAGCCCGTCGCCGAATCCGAACGCACCATCTCGGTGAGCTGCTCAGCCAGCTTGTCCTCGTCGCGGCGGCCCGAGGGCACGACGAGTCGCACGCAGGGCTCGCCCTCATGCTCGCCCAACGTGAGCACGACCTCGACGGGCAAAGAGGAGCCATCGGTAAGAAGCGCCTGCAGCGTGAGGGTGTGATCGTTCCAACGCCCCTGCAGGCAAGCCGCCAGCGCGCCTTTCAGGGCGGAGTGGCTCGCCTCATCGAACAGATCCATGATCGGCTGGCCGATCAGGCTCTCCACGGCGCCAAACAGCTCGAGCCAGGACGGATTCGCATCGACGACGATGCCCTCCTTCACCTGCACGATGGCGTCGTTCGAGCGCTCGAGCACCGTCTCGAGCTGTCGCCGTGCATCGTGCGCCGACTTCAAGGCGGTGTGAAAGGCACGCTCCAGACGATATGCACGCAACTCGCGCAGCAACACCGCCTGCAGACGGGGCGTATTGGCGAGCGTCACGATGTCGCGGGCGCCCGATTGCATTCCCTGTGCAATGCGCGCCTCGTCCACGGTATCGGTGACTCCGACCACGGGAAGTGCGGGGGAGACCTGATCGCGTACGGCAGTGACCGCACGCAGCTCCTCGGTGCCGGGGGCGACATGGATCAGTAGCTCGGGATTGAGTTGCGTTAGCGCATCTGCCAGATCGCGCAACGCGGGGATCCACGTGCAATGCACCGGATGGCCGGCGCGTCGCAACGTGCTGTTGATGGCCTCGACCGAGTCGCGGGTGGAACTGAGCACGATCAGCGGTATCGCGGTCTGCTCTGTCAACGTGCCTCCAGCAGTGGGTGCCGGCGTGGGAAAAAAACGTCCGCGATTCTAGCATCGGACCCCTGGTCGGTCCGCGTGCGCCAGTTCTCGGCCTGTGCGCATGCGCGATCGATGTGTCCGAGCACGGGCGATGGCATCGCGGTGGCAGGGTGGTCGGATGCCCGTTATCATACGCGGCCCTCCGAGCGGCCGTTGCGACCGAACGTGCCCGCACCAGCAGTGAGAATGAAATGGCAAGCTTCACGACGAGCGAAATCCGCGGCGGCATGAAAGTCCTGCTGGACGGTGATCCCTTTGCCGTGGTCGAGAACGAGTTCGTCAAGCCGGGCAAGGGGCAGGCGTTCAACCGCATCAAGGTACGCAACCTGCGGACCGGCCGCACGATCGAGCGCACGTTCCGTTCGGGTGAGTCGCTCGAGGCCGCCGACGTCCAGGACACCGAGATGCAGTATCTGTATCAGGATGGGGACTTCTGGCATTTCATGGTGCCGGAAAACTTCGAGCAGTACACCGCCGAGAAGGCAGCGGTGGGAGAGGCTGCGCAGTGGCTCAAGGACGGGGTCGTCTGCATCATCACCTTGTGGAACAACGTTCCGCTGGTGGTGACGCCGCCGCCGCATATCGATCTGAAGGTGACGGAGACGGACCCGGGCTTGCGCGGGGACACGGCCACCGGCGGTCAGAAGCCGGCGAAGCTGGAAACCGGGGCAGTGGTGCGGGTGCCGCTGTTCATCAATGAGGGCGATGTGCTGCGCATCGACACACGCACCGGCCAGTATGTCTCGCGCGCCAAGCAATAGCACCGCTCAGGCGAACACGCCCGGCTTCCTGCGCGAGCGCAACACCCCTTCGCTCGCATAGATCAGCAGCGCCGCCCAGATGATCGTGAAGCCGACCGTGCGCGCGCGGTCGAACGGCTCGTGCAGCAACCACACCCCGCACAGGAACTGCAGCGTCGGTGCGATGTACTGCAGCAAGCCGATCGTGGCGTAGGGTAGCCGCCGCGTGCCAAACGCGTAGAGAAACAGACCGATCGCCGTCAGCGGGCCACTGCCGACGAGCAACGCATCGATGCTCGGACCGGCATGCCCGAGGGCGCCCGTACCTGCGGACTCGCACCACAGCAGATAGCCCACCGCCAGCGGCAGCAGCAGCAACGTCTCCGTGGCAAGCCCGGGCAGCGATTCCACTGTGACGAGCTTGCGCACGAGCCCATAGGTGGCAAATGAAAAGGCCAGGCTCAGGGCAATCCAGGGTAACCGGCCAGCGACGACCGTCAGATAGGCGACGCCGACGCTTGCAAGTGCCACCGCTGTCCACTGCGCGCGGGAGAGCTTCTCGGACAGCACCAGGATACCGAGCAGGACGTTGACGAGCGGCCCGATGAAGTATCCGAGGCTTGCCTCCACGACATGTCCATTCATGACCGCCCACACGTACACCGTCCAATTGACGGTGATCAACACTGCGGATATGCCCAGTCGCCAGACCACGCTCAGTGTGGCAAGGCTTGCGCGTAACGGGCGCAGCTCCCCCCGCAGGCTGATCCAGCCGAGCACGAACAGGCATGACCAGAGCACGCGGTGTGCGATGACCTGCAATGCCGAAACGTGCTGGAGCAAATGAAAGTAGAGCGGAAACACACCCCACAAGGCGAAGGCGCCGCCGGCTGCGGCAAATCCCTGGCTCGTCTTGCTCATCCCGGGAACGACGCGAGCTCGCCACTGGCGGTGCGCGCGGCGAGCCCCCCCACATCACTCCCGGCGACGAAGATCGTCGCCAGCCGCTGCACACCACGACGGTCCGCCTCGTCGAAGCGCTGCACCGAGGGACTATCCAGATCGAGCACGCCGAGCAGCGTGTCCTGCGCGATGAGCGGCACGACGATCTCGGAGCGCGAGACGGCATCGCAGGCAATGTGTCCGGGAAAGCTCTGCACGTCCGCTACCACTAGTGTCGTGCGCTTCAGTGCCGCCGTGCCGCACACGCCCTTGCCGAGGGCAATGCGCACGCAGGCCGGGCTGCCCTGAAACGGTCCGACCACCAACTCGCCGTCGCGCTGGCCGCCGCGCAGAAAATAGAAGCCGACCCAGTTCACATCGGGCAACGCGCCGAACAGCAGCGCGCTCGTGTTCGCCGCGTTGGCGATCAGGTCCCGCTCACCGGCGAGCAAGCCGGTCAGCTCGGAAGCGAGCGCGGCATAGTCGGCATCCTTGTCGAGAAAATCATATCGACTGACTAAGTGGCTCATCGCGTTCTCCATCGTTGCTCCACCCGGAGGCCATCAGGCCTGCTCCGTGGAAAATGGCAGCACGTCACCGATGTGTGCGGCCGCGCTTGCGAGCATCAGTAGCCGGTCGAATCCCAGCGCGACGCCGGAACATTCCGGCAGACCACTCTCGAGCGCGGCCAGCAAGCGTTCGTCGGGAGCGAAATCCGGCAGGGCGCGGCGCCGACGCTCCGCGTTGTCGCGCTGGAAGCGGGCGCGCTGCTGCGCGGCGCAGCACAGCTCCTGGAAACCGTTGGCGAGCTCGATCCCGCGGCAATAGAGCTCGAAGCGCCGCGCGATGCGTGGATCGTCCGGGTCGAGGCAGGCGAGTGCCGCCTGACTTGCCGGATAACCGTACACGAACGTGAGCGCATCGCGCCCCAGTTTCGGCCCGATCCGCGCCCCCATCAGCAGCTCGAGCAGCTCGTCGCGCTGCTCCGCATCCTGCCCAGCACCATCCTGCGCGCCGACATCGAAGCCGATGCCGCGCGCCGCCTCGGCAAGCGTCGGGAATTGTGCGGTGAGCGGATCGAAGTGCAACTCACGCATAAACAGCTCGCGGTAACTGATCCGCTCACCGGCTAGTGAGGCGGCCGCTTTCCCGAGCAGATCGCGCACGAGGGCCTCGACTTCATCCATCAGGGCGTCGAGGGAAAATCCCAGCCGGTACCACTCGATGAGGGTGAACTCGGCATTGTGATGGGGGCCCCGCTCGAATCCGCGGATCACATGACAGATCTGGTAGATATCGCCCGACCCGGCGGCGAGCAGCCGCTTCATCGCATATTCGGGCGAGGTATGCAGGAAATAGGCACGCTCGGGACGCTCGGCAAACCGGACCTGAGCGCAGTGGAGGTGCACATCCGTCACGGCGCAGTTCACGACGACGGGCGTGTCCACCTCGAGCACTGCGCGCCGCGCAAAGAAATGCCGCGTGCGGGCGAGCAGTTGCGCGCGCTGCGCGAGCACGGGGCGCGTGGCAGTTGGGCGCCAGTCGGTGGCGGATGGCGCGCTCATGCGATGAGCCGAGCCAGCCCCTGACCGACCACGACGCGATCCTGCGGCCGCCAGTCCTCGCTCCACTGCGCCATGCCCGGCTGCAGCAGCACGATCACCGTCGAGCCCATATTGAAGCGCCCCATTTCCGCGCCTTTCTCGAGCCGCAGCGGGGCGGCACCGGGCCCCGGATGCAATGCGAGCGGGCGGCGCGGGCGGCGCGGGGTGATCTCGCCATGCCAGACCGTCGCCATGCTGCCCACGAACAGCGCACCGACGAGCACGATCGCGAATACGCGGGGGCCATCCTCGAAGACGCAGATGACGCGTTCGTTGCGTGCGAAGAGTCCGGCCACCGCCGCCGCGGTCACGGCATTCACACTGAAAAGGGACCCGGGAACGTACCACGCGGCCCGCAGCGTTCCGGACAAGGGCATGTGGATGCGATGATAATTGAAGGGCGCCAGATACAAGGTCGTGAATGCGCCGCCCACAAAGCGGCTTGCCCAGTCGCACGGATCGGCCTCACCGGCAGGCGGACTCAGCAGCGCCTGCAACGAGTAGGCATGGCCCTTCGCCTGCAGGATGTTCGCTCCATCGAGGCTTCCGATCTGGCTGATGCTGCCGTCGACCGGCGAGACCACAGTGTTGGGATCTGGGTCGATGGGCCGTAATTGTGGCCGCAGCGCGCGCGTGAAGAATTCGTTGAATGACCCGTAACTCAGCGCGTTCGTCTGCACCGCCTCGTGCATGGCAGGCTGGAAGTGTCGGACGAAACGGCTGATCAGCGCATCCTTGACTAACGGAGCGCGACTGCGCGTGATCCGGTAGGCGAGCCGGGAGAGTAGATGTTGGGGAAGCAGGTGCTGCAGGGCCACGAACAGCCGCGCGGTGAGTGGCGCTGATCGCGGCTCCACGGGCAGCATCACGAGCTGGCAGCCAGATGCGGCGCGGCAGCGCGCAGATCCTGCGCGAAGCGCGGGACATCGAACGGCGGGGTGAACACTGCGACGATCCGCGCATGGGTGTCCAGCAGAAACACCGCCGCCGAGTGGTCCATCGTGTAGTCGCCCCCGGGCAGGTCCACGCGTGACACGGCGATACCGAAGCGGCGTGTCAGCGCCTGGATGCTCCCCGGATCGCCGGTGAGGCCGATGAAAGTGGGATCGAAGGCGTGCACATAGCGGGCGAGCACCGGCGCAGTGTCGCGCGCGGGGTCGACACTCACCACGACGACCTGCAGAGCGGCCACGCTGGCACGTTTCTTCAGCTGCGCAAGCGCGGCCAGCGTCGTCGGGCAGACATCCGGACAGTGCGTGAAGCCGAAGAAGACGAGCGTGGGATGGCCTTCGAGCTGCTGCAGCGTGAATGGCTGCTCGTGCCCGTCGATCAGTCGGAAGTCGCCGATCTCACGGGGTCGGGGCAGCCAGGTTCCGGTTGCCAGCTGTGGGCCGGAGCTGTCAAGTTCGCGGGCGAGCCAGTAGCCGCCACACACCGCGAGAATGGCGGCCACGAACACGAGAATCCAGGAATCGCGTTGCGTCATGCGTGAATTATCCCATAGAGCTCGACCGCGACGGCGCTCCTCTGCCGGTCAGCGCCGACCGTCGGTGCACGAGCTCATACAGAAAGTGCAGCGGCGGCTGCTGCGCGCGCGCGTTTTCTTCGGGCACGGAACCGACAACGCCTGGGACGAAGCCGCCGCGCTCGTGCTGCATGCGCTCGATCCAGCGCAGCGGAAGGCCGCCAGCGTCCAGGGCAAGCGCGTCAGTGGCGAAGCGGAGCGACGCGCCGAGGCGCTGCTCGAGCGTCGCATCCGGGAGCGTATTCCGGCCGTGTATCTCACCGGGCAAAGCTGGTTTGCGGGAGTGCCGCTGCATGTGGACCCCCGCGTGCTGATTCCGCGCTCGCCGATTGCGGAGTTGATCGAGCGGCACTTTGCTCCGTGGATCGCCGCGAAGCGCGTGCGCCGCATTCTGGATATCGGCACCGGCTCGGGTTGTATCGCGATCGCATGCGCGAAGGCTTTCCCACGCTGCCGCGTGGATGCAACCGACATCTCGACCGATGCGTTGGCGGTGGCTGGCCGCAACGTGCGCCGCCATCGTCTGGGGCGGCGCGTGCGCCTCCTGCAGTCCGATCACTTCAGCAGGCTCGGTCGCGCGACCTACGATATCATCGTCGCCAACCCGCCCTACGTCGGTGTCCGCGAGATGCGGACCTTGCCCCCCGAGTACCGGCACGAGCCGCGCATTGCTTTGGCTGCAGGAGATGCTGGACTCGACTGCGTGCGGGTGATCCTGCGGGAAGCGGGGCGGCACCTGCGGCCCCGCGGCATTCTCGTCGTGGAGGTGGGTGATACGCAGGCGGCGGTCCGACGGGCTTTTCGCTGCGTGCCCTTCATCTGGCTCGAATTCGAGCGTGGCGGCGGTGGCGTGTTCGTGCTCACGGCCGAGCAGCTGAACGCGTGATGCAACTGGAGTCCGCAGGTCGCAGTAATGTCAGGTAACACGCTAGGCAGACTGTTCACGGTGACGACATTCGGCGAAAGCCACGGCCCGGTCATGGGCTGCATCGTCGATGGTTGCCCGCCGGGGCTCGAACTGACCGAGGCCGATCTGCAGCACGACGTCGACCGGCGCCGCACCGGCACTTCCCAGTTCGTGAGCCAGCGCCGCGAGGGCGATCAGGTGCGGATCGTCTCGGGTGTGTTCGAAGGCCGCACGACTGGCACCCCTATCGGCATCCTGATCGAGAACACCGATGCCCGCTCGCGCGATTACGCACGCATCAAGGATCGCTTCCGGCCCGGCCATGCCGATTACACGTACCATCACAAATACGGACTGCGCGATCACCGCGGCGGCGGCCGCTCCTCCGCGCGTGAGACGGTCATGCGCGTCGCGGCGGGAGGCATCGCGCGCAAGTACCTCGCCGAGCGGCTCGGGATGCGCATTCAGGGCTATCTGAGTCAGCTCGGCAGCCTTGCGATCGAGCCGGTGGATCTGGGGTTTGCCGAGCAAAATCCGTTCTTCTGCCCCGACCCGTCGCGCCTGGCACAGCTCGAGGAGCTGATCTGGAAGCTGCGGACCGACGGAGACTCCATCGGCGCGCGCGTCACGGTAATTGCGAGCGGCGTGCCGCCCGGATTGGGCGAGCCGGTGTTTGATCGGCTGGATGCGGACATCGCTCACGCGCTCATGAGCATCAACGCGGTCAAGGCAGTCGAAATCGGTGCCGGCACGGCCTCGGCGGTGCAACGAGGCAGTGAGCATCGCGATGAACTCACTCCGGTTGGGTTCAGAAGCAACCACGCGGGCGGCATTCTCGGTGGAATCTCCTCCGGTCAGGATGTCATCGCGCACATGACGTTGAAACCGACCTCGAGCATCCAGGTGCCGGGCAACACGATCGATGTCGCGGGAAACGCGGTGGAGATCATCACCACGGGACGCCACGATCCATGCGTCGGTCTGCGGGCGACACCGATCGCCGAGGCCATGCTGGCCATCGTCCTGATGGACCATTACCTCAGGCATCGGGCGCAGAACGCCGACGTGCAGGTGGCGACACCCGACATCGCAGGGCGCCGCCCATGACCACGGTGGCGGTGGTCGGTGCCACGGGGCTGGTCGGGGAGATGATGATCCAGGTCCTGCAGGAGCGCGATTTTTCGCTGACGACGCTGTATGCCCTGGCGAGTGAGCGCTCACTGGGGAAATCGGTGACGTTTCGCGGCCGCAGCCAGCCGGTGGGGCAGCTTGCGGATTTCGACTTCAGCACGAGCGACATCGCCCTGTTCTCCGCCGGCGCGGACATCTCACGGCAGTACGTCCCGAAGGCGGTGGCGGCCGGTTGCGTGGTGATTGACAACAGCTCGGCGTTTCGTTACGAGGAGGACATTCCGCTTGTCGTGCCGGAGGTCAATCCGCAGGCCATCGCGCAATTCGCGCAGCGCGGCATCATCGCCAATCCCAACTGCGCCACGATCCAGCTGGTCGTGGCGCTCAAACCCCTGCACGATGTCGCCGGTATCGAGCGCATTCATGTCGCGACCTATCAGTCGGTTTCGGGGGCCGGCCGGGCGGCGCTCGAGGAGCTGGCGGAGCAATCGATTCAGCTCTTGAGCGGCAAGGGTCCGGTGAGCCCGGGGGTCATCCCCCGGCAGATCGCCTTCAATTGTGTACCGCAGATCGATGAGTTCCAGGAAAACGGCTACACGCGCGAAGAGATGAAGCTCGTATGGGAAACTCACAAGATCCTGCAGGATCCGGCGATCCGCATCAGCGCAACGGCCGTGAGGGTGCCCGTCTTCTACGGCCATTCGGAAGTCATCCACCTGGAAACCAGGCGGAAGATGAGCGCGCTGCAGGCCCGGGAGCTGCTTTCCAAGGCTCCGGGAGTGCAGGTACTGGACGAGCGCCGCCCAGGGGGGTACCCCACGGCTGCTACCGAGGCAGCGAACCGCGACACAGTTTATGTCGGCAGAATACGTGAAGATCTGGCCTCGGGAAGCGGACTTAACTTATGGGTCGTGGCCGACAATGTGCGCAAGGGCGCTGCAACGAACAGCGTACAGATCGCAGAGATTTTGGTCCGGCAGCATATGTAATGTATATTGCCGCCCGTTGGGTGGACTCGCGAAATGCAGTCCACTCGTTTGTTTTTAAACACTATTTATTCCACTGATGCCTCCTTAGGGTGTCGTAATGGTCGTCAAATCGCTCGGCCGCTCGCTGGCACTACTGATGGCTCTGCCATCGGCAGCGTTCGCGCTCGGTCTCGGAGACATTCATCTCCGATCGCCCCTGAATGCTCCGCTGGATGCGGAAATCGAGCTCGTGGACGCTACGCCCGAGGAGCTGCAAAGCCTCAAGGCGCAGATCGCCTCGCGCGATACGTTCACCCGCTATGGCCTCGATTATCCGGTTTACCTGAGCAACATCCAGGTACGCACCACTCGTGGTCCGGACGGCAAACAGCTCATCACGCTCAGATCCACCGACAGCATCACGGAGCCGTTCATCACGCTCCTGGTCGAGGTGAACTGGGCCCGCGGTCGTCTCGTCCGCGAGTACACGATGCTGATGGATCCGCCGGTGTACACGCCGGCTCAGACCCCCGCATCCAATGCACCCGTCGCGGCCCCAACGACTGGCGCGGCGGTCCGCGAAGGTGCCATCGCCCGTAAGGATGATGCCGAAACCGGTTCGGCCGACTCGGCAAGCGCAGCGCCGGCGGCGGATTCGAGTGCGAGTGCCGGGACAGCCACCGGCTCGCAGCCGGTCGCGTCCGGCTCGCAGCCGGTCGTGTCGTCGCATGATCCGGGCGGTACGCATGTGGTGCGGGCAGGAGAGACGCTTTCGGGAATCGCGGCGGGCACTTCGGGCAGCGCGCTCAATTCGGCTCAGGCCCGAAGCTGGATGCTGGCCATCTACCAGGCCAACCCTGGCGCGTTCGACAAGAACATGAATGTGCTGCGTTCCGGCGCAGTTTTGCGCATTCCGGACAGCGCCGCGGCAGCAGCCATCTCCCCGTCGGAAGCCAACGGCGAGATCAGGCGACAGTACGCCGCGTGGCGCTCCAGTGCTTCCCCGGGATCCTCATCCGACGCAGCCGCCGGCGCGCCAGGGCATTTGCGTCTCGTGACGCCTTCGGAGACGGCCTCGAGCGGCGCCGCCGGAGCCACGGGCAACGCCCGCGCGCTCGAAAGCCGCGTCAAGGAGCTGGAGGGAGAGCTGAGCGAGTCGAAGCGCCTGCTCGAGATGCGCAATGCCGAGCTCGCCCAGCTGCAATCGCGTTTGCAATCCGGTCCGAATGCGCCGGCTGCCCATACCCCCCCCACTGCCGCACCGCCGGCGACTGCGCCGAGCACGCCTGCCAGCGCAGCGGCGACGAAACCCGTCGAGACGGTGCCACCTGTGCAATCCGCGGCCCCCCCGCCGGCCACCGCGACCAATGCCGCGCCCCCTGCGCCGGCCGTGACTCCGGCCGTGACTCCGGCCGCCGCCGCTGGCGCGAGCGCCGCGCGGGCGCATCGGCCGCCCGTGACGGCTGCCGCCGAGCCCCGGGGCTCGATTCTGGATACCTTGAAAGGTCTGTGGTGGGCGATTGCCCTGGTCGTGCTCGCTCTGCTGGCCCTGCTCGGGCTGCGGAGCTGGCGCGCACGGCGTCAATCCGCGTTCGACGATTCGCTCGGTCGGCTGGCAGTCGCCGGCGCGAACTCGATGGATCGCGGATTTGCCCCGAACGAAGCCGGCTCCGGCCGGCTGGGCGCACGTGGCGATGATGCGTTCCTCGTGGAAGAGTCCGGTGTGCAGCAGCGGCCGCGTACGGCGGCCGCGGGCGCTGCGGCTGCGGCCAAGCAGGTCGCCAGTGACGAAACGGTCAGCAGCGAAACGGCCATCAATCTCGATCAGGGCGATCCGCTGGCCGAAGCCGATTTCCACATGGCCTATGGGCTGTACGATCAGGCTGCCGATCTGATCAAGATTGCGATCAGCCGTGAGCCGGCGCGTCGCGATCTGAAGCTCAAACTCCTCGAAGTCTTCTTCGTTTGGGGCAACAAGGAGCAGTTCCTGCAGAGCGCTCGCGAGCTGGCCGCGACACGCGACCAAGCCGCGCCCGGGGAGTGGGAAAAGATCCTCATCATGGGCAAGCAGCTCGCGCCCGAGGATCCTTTGTTTGCAGGCGAGGGCGCGGTCAGTGGCGCCACGGCCGGCGGAGTGGATCTGGATCTCGAGGGCGGCGAGAGCCGCGTCGATTTCGATCTGCTCGGTGATCCGGTGGCGGGACAGGCGGCCGGCGTCGACCTCGACATCGGCTCGGCCCTTGGCCACGCCGATGCCTCGGCGGAGGCCGCGACGGGTTCCACCGATCGCAGCTTTGCGCTCGGCGGCAGCCCCGGTGCCACCACGACTCGGCAGATGACGCAGAAGATGTCCCCGGATCACGAGCCGATGATCGCGGAGTTCGGCGCTGATGCAGAGGCTCCGACCATCGAGCAGCCTGGGTTCAGCCCTTCCGAGCATCCCACGATGCGCCAGAAGGTCGCCATGGCCATGCGCAAGAGTCACAGCGGGGAGCAAACCGCTGAAGTGGCGATCGACGATCTCGGACTGGATCTTGGGACCCTCGATACGCTCGATCAACCAGGCCTGAGCTCCTCCGAAGCCCCGACGCTGGTGGCTGGGCTCGATGAGCATTCGCGCAAGGTGATGGCAGACGCCGAGCACCGCGCCACGGTGGATGGTACCCAGACCGTGGAGCACCAGATCTCCGCCACGGGTGCCTGGCGAATGGATGCGAACGAGCTCGAGGCCACGCTCGGCAAGAAGGTCAGCAACGGTCACGCCGGCCCGGCGTTCGATTCCTCGGCCACGGCGCGGCTCGCGGCGCTTTCGAGCCGGGACGTCGATTTCGATCTGGGTGACGTCGATGCGGATGGCAGCCATACCACCCCGCGTTCCACGAACGGCTCCGGACTCGATCTGGATGTCGGCACGGCGACCGTGCCGGATACGGCCTTTGCCTCAACGCAAAAGCTTCCCGCCGATGATCTCGCGCTGCCGGACCTCGAGCCGGTCACGATGAGCGAGGTCGGCACGAAGCTCGACCTCGCCCGGGCGTACATGGATATGGGCGACCCGGAAGGGGCGCGCAACATCCTGGAGGAAGTGCTCCACGAGGGCTCCGTGGCGCAGAAGCAGGAGGCGCAGCGCTTGATGGAGTCGCTGCCGGGTTGAGACTGGCGGTCGGGATCGAGTACGACGGCTCGGCCTACTCGGGCTGGCAATCGCAGGCGACGAGCCGGTCCGTTCAAAGCGTTCTCGAGCGCGCACTCACAGCGGTGGCGACTCAGCCACTGCATCTCGTGTGCGCAGGGCGCACGGATGCAGGCGTCCATGCCCGCTGGCAGGTCGCGCATTTCGAGACCTCCGCTCACCGACCGCTGCGCGGCTGGGTGCTTGGCGCCAATTCGGCGCTGCCATCCGATATCGCGCTCACCTGGGCGCGGCCCGTGCCGGCGCATTTTCATGCGCGCTACTCGGCCGAGGCACGCACCTATCGGTACGTCATTCTCAACCGGGCCACGCGCTCTGCACTGGCCGCGCGGCGCGTGAGCTGGATCTACCGGCCGCTCGATCAGCAGCGCATGGCGCAAGCCGCTGCGCAACTGTGCGGCCGCCAGGATTTCAGCGCCTTCCGCTCAGCCGAATGCCAGTCGCGCTCCCCCATCCGCCACCTCGAACAGCTCAGCGTGCAGCGCCAGGATGACTGGGTGGTGATCGAGGCCACCGCGAATGCTTTTCTGCACCACATGATGCGCAATCTGGTCGGACTGTTGATTGCAGTCGGCCGCGGGGAAGGCTCCGAATCGTGGGCCGGGGAGATCCTCGCGAGCCGTGATCGCAGCCGGGCCCCGGCGACTGCGCCGGCCACTGGGCTGTATCTGTGGGCCGTGCGCTACCCGGCCGCGTTCGCTTTGCCCGATCCATTGCCAGGGAGTCGATCGACGAGCCGATCCGTTATGATCAGCTGATCCGTCCGCGAAAGGCGATCCGTTCATGTCCTGGTTCGAAAAGATCATGCCGTCGCGCATCAAGACGGAGCGGCGCACGCGCTCGGTGCCCGAGGGACTCTGGATCAAGTGTCCGGCGTGCGATGCAGTCCTGTATCGGGCAGAGCTCGAGCGCAATTTGTATGTCTGCCCGAAATGCAGCCACCACATGCGCATCGGCGCTCGTGAGCGGCTGGAAAGCTTCCTCGATCCCGGACCGACCGTGGAGATCGGCGCCAACATCTCGCCGGAAGATCCGCTCAAGTTCCGTGACAGCAAGCGCTACAAGGACCGGCTGACCCAGGCGCAAAAGACCACTGGCGAGCGCGACGCACTGGTCGCACTTGCCGGACATCTGCATGGCCAGCCAATCGTCGCCTGCGGGTTCGAGTTCCAGTTCCTGGGCGGCTCCATGGGCTCGGTCGTGGGCGAGCGCTTCAAGAGAGCGGTCGAGCACTGCACGCAAAACGGCGAGCCGCTGGTGTGTTTCTGCTCCAGCGGCGGGGCGCGTATGCAGGAGGCGTTGTATTCCCTTCTACAGATGGCGAAGACCGCGGCGGCGCTGTCGCGCCTGGCGCAGGCGCATCTGCCCTTCATTTCCGTCATGACCGACCCCACCACCGGGGGTGTATCGGCGAGTCTTGCCATGCTCGGGGACCTGAACCTCGCTGAGCCGCGCGCGCTGATCGGATTCGCCGGCCCGCGGGTGATCCAGCAGACCGTGCGCGAGACGCTGCCGGAGGGCTTCCAGCGCAGCGAGTTTCTGCTCGAACATGGCGCTCTGGATATGATCGTGGACCGACGCGATATGCGCGATCGCATTGCCATGCTGCTGCGCCTGCTGCTGAAGTTGCCGCCCGCCGCAGCTGCCTGACGTTGCGCTCGCTCGCGCAATGGCTGGCCCTGCAGGAGTCGGTGCATCCTCAGAGCATCGACATGGGACTTGCGCGGGTGATGGCCGTGGCGCGGGTGCTCGGCCTCGATGCAGCGCGTTGTCCGGTCATCACGGTCGGCGGCACCAACGGCAAGGGTTCGACCGTGGCGCATCTGGAGGCGCTGTTCCGCGCGGCCGGCGCCTCCACCGGTCTGTTCACCTCGCCGCACTTCGTCCGTTACAACGAGCGCATACGGGTCGATGGTGTGGAGGTCGACGACCGCACGCTCATCGCAGCGTTCGAGCGCATCGAGCCTGCCCGCGGCGCCATCACGCTCACCTTCTTCGAATACAACACCTTGGCTGCATTACTGATTTTCGCGGAGCGAGGTGTGAACGTAGCCCTGCTCGAGGTGGGACTCGGTGGCCGCCTCGATGCGACCAATATCATCGATGCCGACGTGTCGGTCGTGTGCTCCGTCGGCCTGGATCATCGCGACTGGCTCGGCGATACGCTCGAGCAGATCGGTGCGGAGAAGGCCGGGATCATGCGCAGGGGACGGCCAGCGGTGTTGAGTACGCCGCAGATGCCGTCGAGCCTCTACGCGATGATCGAGCGGCTCGGTGCGCGGGCGATCATCGCAGAGCGGGATTTCAGCTGGGAGCTCGCCGCTGCGGCGCCGGACAGCCGCTGGGGATATCGCGGCTTGCGCCTGAGTTTCGCCGATCTGCCGCCGTCGGCGCTGGGCGGCTCGATCCAGTATCGCAACGCCGCCGCTGCGCTCGCGGCGTTCGAGTCGCTCGCATCCGGGTTCGAGTTGAACGAGCGGCGCGTCGCCGAAGCATTGCGCAACGTGCGATTGGCTGGGCGATTCCAGGTGGCGGTCGTGTCCGGGGTCGAATGGATACTGGACATCGCGCACAACGAGCCGGCGGCGCAGACCTTTGCGCGGCATGTGCGGGAGCGGCCGCGGCCGGCGGCCACGCCTGGCGGCCGCACCTTTGCCATCGTCGGCATCCTGCGGGACAAGGATGCCGCGGCGATTACCGCTGCGCTCGAGCCCTGCGTCGATGAGTGGATCGCCTGTGCACTGCCGGGTTCCCGCGGTGGCTCGGCAGCTGATCTGGCGCATCGCGCCCAGCTTCCGCCGGCCCGGGTGCGGCTGGCAAATTCGGTCGCGGAGGGGTGCGCGATCGCTGCGGCGGCCGCAGCACCCGCAGACCGCGTGCTGATATTCGGTTCCGTTTACACCGTTGGCCCGGCCCTGCAATGGCTTCGGATATACTAACGACGCCGACCGCTTGATTAATGCGGCAACGTCCCCACAGTGGATCATCTGGTGAAAGAGCGACTGACCGGCGCGATCATTCTCGTTGCCTTGATCGTGCTGTTGGTGCCTGAGCTGCTCACGGGACCGCCACGGGCGGCCTCGTTGCCCACGACCGGACTGGGTTCTTCCGAGGAACCACCATTAAAGTCGTACACGATCAACCTGGCGGAGGATGCGCGGCCGAAAGCGGCAAACGGCAGCGGACCACTGATGCCCCAATCCAGCGGACCGTCCATGCCGCAGGTCAGCGGCACGGAGTCCTCTGGCCAGTCCAGCACCTCGACCGAAGCTCCGATGCCAGCGCCCGGCTCCGCACCCGTCCGCAGCGCGCCCACTCCCGACGTATCGCAAGCAAACGACGCCTCGGCACCGGCTCCCAACACCCGGCCGGTTGCGCCGAAACCCGCAGCGATTACGGGCTCCGCGCAGCAGACCCGGGCACACCAGGCCAACGCCACGGCGAGCGCGCATTCCTCGAGCCCAGCCGCGGCACGTGGCATGTCCCCGGGCAGCGCCTTCGCGGTTCAGCTCGGGGTCTTCGCCAGTCGTCAGAACGCAGAACACCTTGCGCAACAGATGCGCAGCAAAGGCTTCAAGACGCTCGTCTCGGAGCACGTTGCCGCAAGCCGCAAGCTCTTTCGCGTGAGAGTTGGACCGGCCGCCGATCGGGCCGCAGCGCAGCAGCTGCAGGAGCGGCTGCGGGCCAGCGGTCATGGCGGCACGATCGTGCCGTATTCTTGACGGACCCCACAGTTTGCCGCTCGGCGGCGCGTGTCGTTGCCCCCGGCCCCCCGGGGCTCTTGTACAATCCGCGCCGCGATGAACATAACCGATTATCTGGTGATCGCGACCTTCGTCATTTCGGCGCTGGTTGGCGCGATGCGCGGCCTGTTGCGCGAGGCGGTGGCGCTCATCACCTGGGTCATCGCCCTGTTCGTTGCCTGGCACTTTGCCGATCTGATCGAGCCGCACCTCGGGGGCCTGCTGGCAGGCTCCTACGTGAAGCCCTGGGCCGCCCGCGCCATCATCGTGCTGCTGATCCTGCTGCTCGGCGCCGCGGTCGGCTCGACGCTGTCGCATTTCGTACGGCTGTCGATCTTCAGCGGGCTGGACCGGCTGCTGGGTTTCGTCTTCGGGGTGCTGCGCGCAGCGGTGTTGTTCGGAGTGTTCGTGATCCTGGCGCAGCTGTTGCAGCTCGACGGCGAGCGCTGGTGGCGCCATTCCCTGCTGATGCCCTATGGCGAGTCGGTCGCGAACGGAATACGCGCGCTGGTGGGGGAGCCCTCGGTGCCGCATCGGCGCGGGATCAATGCCCTGATGGTGCGTCCGGGCACGCCGGCCGAGACTTCTGAAAACCTGACACAGCGCAGCGAAGGCGGCAAAGCATGTGTGGAATCGTAGGCATTGTCGGAACCAGCGCCGTCAACCAACGCATCTATGACGCGCTGACTGTCCTGCAGCACCGCGGCCAGGATGCGGCGGGAATCGCGACCTCCATCGACGGTGAGCTGTACACGCGCAAGGGCAGCGGCCTCGTCCGCGACGTGTTCCAGCAGCAGCACATGCTGGAGCTCAAAGGTAACTCTGGTGTCGGACATGTGCGCTATCCGACCGCCGGTTGCGACAGTGCCTCGGAAGCGCAACCCTTCTATGTCAATGCTCCGTATGGCATCTGCCTGGCGCACAACGGCAATCTGACGAACGCGGCGGAGCTCGCGGAAGTCATCATCCGCGAAGACCGCCGCCATCTCAACACGACGTCGGACTCGGAAGTGCTGCTGAACGTGTTTGCCTCGGAGCTGCAGCGGATCGGCACGCCGCGTGTGACGCCCGCCGACGTGTTTGCGGCGTTGACTGCCGTATACCGACGTTGCCGCGGCGGGTATGCCGTCGTCGCCATGGTAATCGGCCACGGCGTGCTCGGATTCCGTGATCCGCACGGTATCCGTCCGCTGGTGCTGGGGCAACGTGAGACGGGACGCGGTCCGGAGTGGATGCTCGCATCCGAAAGTGTGGCACTGGACATGTTGTCCTTTAGGTTCGTGCGCGACATCGGCCCGGGCGAAGCGGTCTTCATCGACGAGCAGGGGCGCTTGCATTCGCAGCAGTTGGTCGCAACTGCCCGGCACACGCCCTGTATTTTCGAGTACGTATATTTCGCGCGCCCGGACTCGAAGATCGACAATATCTCGGTGTACCGCGCCCGCATGCGCATGGGCGACCGGCTCGCCGAGAAAATCCTGCGCGAGCGGCCGCAGCATGACATCGATGTCGTGATCCCGATTCCGGACACCAGCCGCACGAGTGCGCTGCAGGTGGCGCAACGCCTCGGACTGAAGTACCGCGAAGGCTTCATCAAGAACCGCTACATCGGGCGCACGTTCATCATGCCTGGCCAGCAGCAGCGTGAGAAATCCGTGCGCGGCAAGCTCAACGCCATCGACCTCGAATTTCGCGGCAAGAACGTGCTGCTCGTCGATGACTCGATCGTTCGTGGCACCACCTCCGCGCAGATCATTGATCTGGCGCGTGAGGCCGGGGCCAAAAAGGTCTATTTCGCATCGGCCGCGCCCCCGGTGCGCTTCCCCAACGTCTATGGGATCGACATGCCGGCCACGAGCGAGCTGGTCGCCGCGCATCGCAGCGTCGAGGAAGTGGCCCGGCTCATCGGTGCGGACTGGTTGGTGTATCAGGAACTGGCGGACCTCGTCGCCGCATGCCAGCACGATGATGCCCGCATCGTGGAATTCGACACCTCGTGCTTCTCCGGGGAGTACGTCACTGGTGATGTGACGCCGGAATACCTCGAGCGCCTGCAGATCGAGCGCTCCGATGCCGTCCGCTCCCTGCAGCGCGAGCGCCGCGGCAAGCTCAAGGTCATCCGCGGTCATTAGGCCTGCGTGCCGAGCGAGCAGGCACGCCTTCCATGCCTTCCATGAATCCAAGCGATCCCCGCCGCCAACTGCTGCTCGAATTGTTCCAGTCGGGTCTGCTGCGCGTTGCCGGCCGGCCGTGCGTGGCCGGCGCCTTGCGCACCGACGCGGCCCCGGGAGCTGGGGCGTCGCCCCCGCGGCCGGTCTGGGTCGCCGCAATCGGCAAGGCGGCCGCCGCGATGGCACTTGGCGCCCACGACGTACTGGGTTCATCCATCGAGCGGGTGCTATTGATCACCAAGCACGGGCACGTCGAGCCGCAGGCGCTGCGACTGCCGCGCGTCGAGATTTACGAGAGCGCTCACCCGGTGCCCGATCAACGCTCGCTGGATGCGGGCGCGGGTTTGCTGCGCTGGATGCGCGAGCTGCCGGCGGCGGCGCAGCCGCTGTTCCTCATCTCCGGCGGAGCCTCGAGCCTGGTGGAAGTGCTGGAGGAGGGTGTCTGCCTTGCCGAGCTCGCACGACTCAACGCCGCCGGGCTTGCCGCCGGAATTGCCATTGCCGAGATGAATGCGCGCCGCGGCCGGCTGTCGCGCATCAAAGGCGGCCGGCTTACGGCGATGCTCGGCGGGCGAGCGGCGCGCGCGTTGTTCATTTCGGACGTGCCTGGCGATGATCCTGCGGTGATCGGTTCCGGATTGCTCGGACCGGCCAGCGGCGCGCCCGACCGCATCCAGCGCACCATCATCGGCTCCCTGGACCACGCGATGGATGCAGCGTGCGCGGCGGCGCGCAACTTGCATCTGCACGTGCAGCGCGCAGCTACGCGATTCGACGACGATGCCATGCGGCTGTCGGTGCGTTTCACGCATGAGCTGCACCTGAATGCTGCGCAGGTGTGCGTGTGGGGTGGTGAGTCGACGGTCCAGCTACCGGAGCATCCCGGCCGCGGTGGTCGCAATCAACACCTCGCGCTCGGTGCCGCCAGATCGATCACCGGGCAGCCGCACATGATGCTGCTCGCTGCGGGTACCGACGGCACCGACGGACCGACCGAAGACGCCGGCGCACTCGTCGATGGCGAGAGTTGCGCACGGATTGCCGTGGCGGGCCTGGATATCGATGATTGCATCCGCCGCGCTGATGCGGGCACGGCGCTCGCCGCAAGCGGCGATCTGATTCATACGGGCCCCACCGGTACGAACGTCGGTGACCTCGTCATCGGGTTGAAACTCCCGGCCGAGACGGCCGCTGCGCTGTATGCAGCGCCGCGCAGCGATCGGGATGATGCGGGCGTTCGCCAGCCATAACGAACATGCGCGTGTTGTTGATCGAAGAGGATTCGCGTCGCTGCGCGGAAATTCAACAGCGTTTGTGCGCGCACCGCGCGGACGCGCAGCTCGTCATCCGCAGCCCGAAATCGCAGGGCCAGCTGCCCCCCGAGTTCCTGGCATTCGGATTCGACGCGGTGCTGCTGACGCAGCGCTGGACGGGTGGCAGGGGCCTTGACTGGCTGCGCGAGCTGCACGCGCGGCCGGGATTCGCGCCCGTCGTATTCCTGGCGGAGCGCGCCGACGATCCTGAAGGTCGCGCGGCCGTGGAGCTCGGGGCGCATGCCAGCATCGGCCGGGAAGAGCTCGCAGGCGAGCAGTTCGCGCAAATCCTCGACGGCGCCGAGCAGAAGCAATCACGCGCGCGCGCCGCCAGGCGCTCGAGCGAGGCCGGCGAGCGCTCGCAGCGTTTCGGCGCAGCTTTCATCCGCGGCTATCACCGCATCCGCCAACTCGCCGCGGGCCCCGTCTCGGACCTGTACCTCGCCGAGAGCGAAGCGACCGATACGCTGGTGGTTCTCAAGGTGGCGCGCGACCAGCACCAGCAGCAGAGCGATCTGGACCACACCTTTCGCCGCTTCCTGCAGGAATACGAGATCGTGCAGCGGATCCGCCATCCGAGCATCGTCCGGCTCTACGACCTGGGAATCAGCGACGAGCACGCCTGGGTGGTGATGGAATACTTCCGCGCGGGGGACCTGCGTAAGCGCATGCGGACAGGGATGCGCGCGCGGCCCGCCTTGCGGGCCGCAATCGCCATCGCGCGGGCTCTGGAAGCCACGCACGCATGCGGCGTACTGCATCGGGATCTGAAACCAGGCAACGTCATGTTGCGTGAGGACGGCTCCCTGGCGCTGATCGACTTCGGCTTCTCCAAGGATCTGGCGTTGAATGCGGACGTGACCGATACGGGGCTGATTTTCGGTACACCGCACTACATGAGCCCGGAGCAGGGCCATGGCGAGCCGATCGACGCACGCAGCGATCTGTACAGTCTTGGCGTGATCGTCTTCGAGATGCTCGCGCGCGAAAAGCCCTACGCGGCGGAAAATCCGATGGCCATCATCTACAAGCACCGCAAGGAACCGGTACCGCAGCTGCCGGCGCGCTACCGGATGTTGCAGCCGCTGATCGAGCGATTTCTCGCCAAGCAGCCGGCTGACCGGTTCGCCGATGCGGCGCAGGCGGCGGCTGCCCTGGAGGAGGCCTATCGCATGCTCAAACCTGCGGCGCGGGTGCGATCGTGAGCGAAAACGCAGTCAGCGGCACGCGCGGGATTCTCGCCTGCCCGACACCGCAGAGCTGGGTCGAGAGCGCCGTCGGACGATGGCGCGAATTGCTCATCGACCATGCCAACTGCGAGAAGAAGGCCGCCTCGACGGCGATCGCGCTGATGTTCGCCTATCCGGAAGATCGCGAGCTGTCGCTGGCCCTGTCGCGGCTGGCGCGCGAGGAGCTGCGCCATTTCGAGCAGGTGCGCGAGGTGATGATCGACCTGGCGGTGGCTTTCGAGCGCCAGGCACCCGGGCGCTATGCCGCCGGCCTACGCGCGTTGCTGCACAGGTCCGAGCCGCAGCGAAAGCTCGACCTGCTGCTGACCGGTGCGCTGATCGAGGCGCGCTCCGCCGAGCGCTTCCGGTTGCTGAGCGAGCGGCTGCCGCCACCCCTTGCACGCCTATATTCCCAGCTCGAGGCCGCGGAGGGACGCCATTTCGAGTTGTATGTCAATTTTGCGTGCCGTGTGTCCCCGGCGGGCTGGCGAGAGCGCTTGCACGAGCTCGCCGCAGGCGAAGCGCAGCTGGCCACGCAGCCTGACACGCTGTTTCGTTTTCACTCCGGGCCCGTTCCCTGACAATCGGCGTGCGGGCTTTTCGCCACCATTGCCCGATCGGCTCTTCTGCCCGATCAGCTCTTCGCGCGGTCGTAAACGCGCTTGAAATCGAACTTGCCCACGCGTCCGCCGTGGGTCTGAATCGAAATGATCAGGTGCCCTTCATCATCGAGCGCGTAATCCTCCTCCCGAAACCCTGATTTCCTGGCCTTCGTCGTCACGACGAGCACAGGTCCACGCCACAGCGCCTGACGCTCGGCGGAGTCCTCGGGGCCCAGCTGGAGGGCCTTCGTCGCTCCCGTGGTGAATTCCTCGGACGTCGTCGTCCCATCGGACCGCATGCTTCTGACGACGATGCTCGAACCGTTCTGTACGATCGACAGATGCGTCGGCGCATCCAACAACCGGCTGACGGCGGCCTTGCGTGTCATCGGTTGGTTTGTTACGGAAGGGTTCGTCGCGGCAGCAGGGCCGGAGCCGGTATTGCCCGCGGAAGTCTGTGCGAGCGCGGTTGCCGGCTCGAACCCGGAGGCCAGCACGCCTGAGGGAGGCGTGCCTGCCCATGCGCTGCTGAGCGCGTCCTCGCGCGCTCCGGCGCTTTGCATATCCCCGCCGCGCTCGGCGTCCTGCACCAGGTGCTCTGCGATGCCCGCGCCCGAGGTCCCGGTGAAATTCGGTCCCTCATCCGGCCCCCCCATCGGAGGCATGCCGACGCCACCGGCACCGGGGCGGCTGCTGCGGTGGCGGCCGCCGCCCGGACTCAGGGCCGGCCCCTTATCCGTATCCGCCGGGCGGTCCGGGTCATCACTCAGGTTCACATTCAGCGCCCACTCGCCACTGAGATTTACCCCGGCAGGAGCTGCGCTCTGTGTGGGCTCGCTGGCACAACCAGCCAGCCAGATGGCGGCCATGGCCGCCAGCAGAGGCGCGAGGTTTCGGCTCTCAAGCAATCGGATCGGCATGCGTCGGCTCTCCGTCGGACAACGCGCAAGTGTGACGGCTTCGACAGTGGGTTGCACCTTCAGTTCGCAGGCGGCAGCCATTTGCCGCGCCCGTCTCGGCCGCCGGCAAGCTTGTGCCGCTGCCCCGCGGGTTGTCACAACATCGCACTTTTGCGCCGCATGCGTCGTTTACATCGGCGACACTACGGCTGCAATCAAACCTGACCGTTCGATATCGATCATCGACCGCTACGAGGAGTGAACCCATCATGCTCAGTGGAATCGGCGGCAACGCGATCTATCCCTTCGCGCCGCAAATTGCCAGCACCAATCTCGCCGGCAGCGGGACTTCCGCCGGCACGGGCGCGGCATCGGGCGCGGCATCGGGCGCGACGCAGAATCCGGGAAATCTGTTTGCCACCATCGACAGCAACGGCGATGGCAAGATCAGTCCCGCGGAGCTTGCGAGCTTTCTCAACAAAATGACGGCGAGCGGCAGCACGCAGCCGGGCGCCGCTGGGCCCAGCGGCGCGGCATCGACCAGCAGCGCCAACGCACTCATCGATCAGCTGCGCACGCAGCTCGCCACGAGCGCCGCGATGAGCGCCAGCACCACGGGAGCCGCAGCGTCCGCGGCCGTGAGCAGTTCCCCCGCCGCGAAGAGCACCGCGAGCGCTGCCACCAATCAAGGTGCAACCTCTGCGACGCATCACCACCATCATCACGGTGCCGGAAGTCATGGTGCCACGCGCGCGGGCAGCGCGGAGAACCCGATCGCTTCCCAGTTGGTGCAGCAGTACCAGCAGACCGGTGCAAGCCCGGGTGTCAATGCCGGCTCCGCGTTGAGCGCGATCGCCTGATGTAGAATGCAGGCGGCCCCACGACGGCCCGCCTGTGATAACAGTTCGTTACAAGCCGAGGCTCGATGAGCGATCGTCCGCATCTGGTGATTGTCGATGACGATCGCGAAATCCGCACGCTGCTGAGTCAGTACCTCGAGAAGCACGATTTCCGCACGACCGCGGTGGCCGATGGCAAGGAAATGCGGCGGGTGATGGAGCGCTCGCGCGTCGATCTGGTCGTGCTCGATCTCATGCTCCCCGGCGAGGATGGCCTGGCGATCTGCCGGGAGCTGCGCACCCGTTCGCAGGTCCCAATCATCATGCTGACCGCCCGTACCGAGGACGTAGATCGCATCGTCGGTCTGGAGCTTGGCGCAGACGACTATGTGCCGAAGCCTTTCAACCCACGCGAGCTTCTCGGTCGCATTCGCGCGGTGTTGCGCCGTGCCGCGCACGCACCGCGTGATCCCAGTCCGGAAACGGTACGCTCCTTCTCCTTCAGCGGCTGGAAGCTCGACACGACGACCCGCATGCTGACCGATGCGCAGGGAAAGGAAGTCGCACTCAGCGGCGCGGAGTACCGGCTGCTGGCTGTTCTGCTGTCCTCCGCCAATCGCGTGCTCAGCCGGGCGCAGCTGACCGAGTTGCTGCGCGGCCGAGAAGCGGACCCGTTCGATCGCAGCATCGACGTGCGCGTCTCGCGGCTGCGCCAGATCCTGGGCGATGACGCGCGTGCACCCCAGATCATCAAAACCGTTTATGGCGAGGGGTATGTCGTTGGGGTGCCCGTGCAGACCAATTGAGCCGCGCCGCCGCGGGCGCTGCTTTGGCGGGCGCTGCCGATGCGACTGATTCCCTGGCCGCGCTCGCTGTTCGGGCGGCTCATCGCCGCGTCCATACTCGCCCTGCTGCTGGCTCAGGCGGCCAGCCTTACACTGGTTGCGCGCGAGCGCGAACGCTTCATCCTGCAGGGAAGTGTCCGGGAGTGGTCGCGCCGGATCGTGGAAGTGACCACGATGCTCGAGGCCCTGAGCGCAGCGGAGCGCGCGACGGTCGTGTCGCGGCTGGAGCAAACCTCGCTGCGCGTCGGCAGGCACCCATCTGGCGATCCCTCGCCTGCGAGCGCGCTGCCGGATCGGCGAGGTGCTCCTAATGGGGCGTATGCGGCGCCGCCGCCAAGCGCGCCGCCCTTCTTGTTCGCTCGCGGAATCGGCAACGTGACCGCTTTCCCCTTTCCACTTGGCGGGGAATTCGATCGCACGTTCGAGCAGCAGCTCAAGGAGGCGCTCGGACCTGCGTTTCAGGTCGCCGTGCAACCGGCCAGCGATCCTGCGCGGCACGCGATTTCCATCACCGGGCCCGTGTTCTCCGAGAATCGGGACGGCATGGCCCAACCCTACGACGCGACCGTCACGCTTCCGGACGGTTATCAGGTGTTGTTTCGGGTGACGCGGGTCGTGCGCAACGCACCGCTCCCCCGCGGGCTGTTCCTGAACCTGTCGCTGCTGCTCATCGTCATGGTGATCGCACTGTTCGTGACGGCGCGCAGCATCACCCGCCCGCTGTCGAATCTGGCCCGGGCGGCGGACCGCGTGGGTCGGGACCTGCGTCAGCCGCGGCTCGAGGAAAAAGGTGCGCGCGAGCTGCGCGATGCGGCACACGCCTTCAACACCATGCAGGATCGGTTGCAGCGCTACCTGGACAGCCGCAGCCGGGTGCTCGCCGCGATGTCACACGACCTGAAGACGCCACTCACGCGGCTGCGCCTTCAGGTGGAGTTGGTCGAGGACCCCTCGCTGCAGATGCGTCTGGGCAAGCAGCTCGATGAGATGGAAAGCATGGTGCACGGATCGCTCGCATTGTTCCGCGGACTGGATGACGACGAGGCGATTGGCCCCATCGAGCTGAACGAGCTGCTCGCGACGTTACAGTCGGCCTACGCGGAGATGGGCACGCCGCTCACCGTTGAGGGTCGCGTGTTGCGGCCGGTCAGCGGCAAGCCACAAGCGTTGCGGCGTTGCCTGACCAATCTCATCGACAACGCGATCAAGTTCGGCTCGCGGGCAGCGCTGCTCGTCGAGGATGGCGAGTCGGTGGTGATCCGGATACGGGACGAGGGACCCGGGATCCCGGCCGAGGAACTGGAGAAAGTGTTCGAGCCGTTCTATCGGCTCGAGTCCTCCCGTAACCGCGACACCGGCGGTACTGGCCTCGGCCTCAGCATCGCCCGGGACGTCGTGCAGGCGCATGGCGGATCGCTCGTGTTGCGCAATCTGCCCGGTCGCGGACTCGAAGCACTGCTCACGCTGCCCCGGGAGCGTTAGTGCCAGGGACTGTCTCATCTGGGCAATTCACGCAATTCGTAACGACCGTTCTCACAGGCCAGAAAACTTCCCTGCTCGTACCAGGCACCCAGGACGATCCGCTGTGCCGGCTCGCCCTCGACGGTGAGGTCATGGACGCCGGGACGGTGCGTATGGCCGTGAATGATCCGGCGCACCCCCGTCGCCCGACAGGCCGCGCCGACCGCAGCCGTATTCACATCCATGATGTACGGAATGGTCCGTGCGGTGTGCTCGCGGCTTCCGGCGCGCACGGCATTCGCGAGCCATTCGCGATCGGCAAGCGGAAGACTCAGGTAGCGATGCTGCCACTGCGGCATGCGCACGATGCTGCGCAGCTCCTGATACGGCAGATCGTCCGTGCAGAACGCATCGCCATGCGTCAGCAGCACTCTTTCGCCATCGAACTCGGCAACGATCGGGTCGTCAAGTAAACGGCTGCCGGTGCGGCGGCAGAAATCCCGGCCCAGCAGGAAATCGCGATTGCCGTGCAGCAGGAAGCAGGCAACCCCGGCGGCGGTCAGTGCGCCCAATCCGTCGCGGACCTGCGCCTTGACCGGATCGCGGTCATCGTCCCCCACCCACACCTCGAACAGATCCCCCATGATGTACAGCGCCTGGGAGGCGGCCGCATGCGTGCGGAGGAACGCCAGAAACTGCTCCACGGCTGCCGGTTCGCCTGCATCCAGATGCACATCGGAGACGAACAGCCGCAGCATCAGCCGCTTCCCTGCAACGCTTATTTCGGCGACTGGATGTTATCCGGCGAGGCCGGAGGCACGGCCGTGGGCTCCGGTGCTTTGACCGTGCCCCCCTGGGTCGCCGTCGCATCGATGATCTCCATCTTTTCGATGATCACAGGTTTCAGGGGCGCATCGGACTTGAACGGGCCCATCGCGCCGGTGGGCGTGACGCCGATGCGGTCGACGACATCCATACCCTGTACGACCTTGCCGAATACGGCGTATCCCCAGCGGGTGGGCAGCGGATCCAGATCGGGATTGTCCACGAGATTGACATAGATCTGGGCGTTGCCCGAATGCGGGCTTTCCCCGCGCGCCAGCCCGACCATGCCGCGCTTGTTCTGCAGGCCGTTGCCCGACTCGTTGACGACCGGATCGTGCACGGGCTTGAGCTTGTAGTCGCTCGCAGAGTGGCCGCCACCCTGGATGACGAAATTGGCAACCACCCGGTGGAACAGCGTGCCCGAGTAAAACCCCTCGCGCACGTAGCGCAGGAAGTTCGCCACGGTGAGCGGGGCGCGATCGGGGAGCAGCTCGATGACGAAATCTCCCAGGTTCGTCGTCACCCGCACCTGTGTGGGCTGATCCGCCGCCGGTGCGGCCGGGTGGGCCAATAGAGCCGCCAGCAACAGCATCGCGGTTGCAAGCGGCTTGCGGCAGTTCCAGTGCATATCGTGCATCGAGCCTCCATCGTGGGCGACCCGGCCGGTAAGGACTCAAGGCTGGGGCCGCGCGATTCTAGCAAGCAGCGGGGCCGGCGCGCGGGGCGCTTTGTCGCCCCCACGCTGTCCCGTAACATGCCGGCATGGGTGCAATGGACACTGCAGCGGCAGGAACGTTCGATTCGGCGCAGACCCGGTTTGCGCCCAGTCCGACCGGCGAGCTGCATCTGGGAAATGCCCGCACGGCACTGTTCAACTCGCTGCTTGCTCACCGGCGCGGCGGACGGTTTCTGCTGCGCATCGAAGATACCGATAGCGGGCGCAGCAGCGAGGCACACACGCAGGCCCTGATAGAGGATCTGCGCTGGCTCGGAATCGATTGGGATGCAGGTCCTGACCGAGAGGACGAGCGCGGTCCATACCGGCAGTCCCAGCGCGGTCCGCTCTATGAGCGCTATCTGCTCGAGCTGCAGGCCCGCGATGTCGTGTATCCATGCTTCTGCTCGCCACTGGAGCTCGCGGCCCAGCGCCGCGCTCAACTGGCCGCCGGCAGGCCGCCGCGCTACCCCGGCACCTGTCGCGAGCTCTCGGGGCCGCAGCGCGAGGCAAAAAGCCGGCACAGCCCGGCGCCCAGCATCCGCTTTCGGGTCCCAGGAGGGCGCAGGGTCGAGTTCGATGATTTCGTCCACGGTCCCCAGTCGTTCCTGTCCGACGATATCGGGGACTTCGTCGTGCGCCGCGCCGATGGCACGGCGGCGTTTTTCTTCAGCAATGCCGTGGACGATGCGCACATGGGCATCACTCACGTGCTACGGGGGGAGGACCATCTGTCCAATACCCCCCGGCAGCTGATCATTCTCGATGCCCTGGGACTGTCTGCGCCGCGATATGGACACGTCTCGCTGATCGTCGGGGCCGATGGCGCGCCGCTGTCGAAACGGCATGCCGCAACGAGCGTCCGCGAGTATCGCGAGCGGGGATATCTGCCGGGTGCGCTGACGAATCACCTCTTTCGGCTCGGGCATTCCTCGGCCGAGCACCGGTTCGTGTCGCTGACGGAAATGGCTGCGGCATTCGCTGTGGGGCACCTGGGACGAGCCCCGGCGCACTTCGACGAACAGCAGCTGCTCGTGTGGCAGAAGGAAGCGGTGCATCGGCTGACCCCCGCACAGGCCCGTGACTGGCTGGGCGATGTCGTCCCGCCGGGCCTCGAGCCTTCCGCCTTCACCCACTTCATTGCGGCCGTGCTGCCCAACATCGTGTTTCCGCAGGACGCGCGCGCATGGTTCGAAATCGTGTTCGGCGAGATACCGCCCCTCGATGTATCCCAGGCGGATGTGGTACGGGAGGCCGGAACCGGCTATTTTGCCGCCGCCGCGGCTGCGGCCGCTGCCAGCGGCAATGATCTGAAGGCCATCGCGGCTGCCGTGCGGGCGGCAACCGGCCGCAAGGGGGCCGCCTTGTATCTGCCGCTGCGTCTGGCGCTGACGGGCCGCGCCCATGGTCCGGAGCTGGCGCCGCTGCTGCACGCGATGCCGCTCGGCAAGGCGCGCGCACGGCTCGCCCGCTTCGCCTGAGCGCCCGATGGTCAATCCTCCCACGGCGGACCGAATGATTCGCATCCACAACTCGATGAGCGGCGAGAAACAGCTTCTGCAGCCGATCACGCCGGGGCGGCTGCGGATGTATGTCTGTGGCATCACCGTTTATGACTTCGTGCATGTGGGGCACGCCCGCATGCTGATCGTGTTCGACATGGTGACCCGCTATTTGCGTCACCGCGGTTACGAGGTGACGTACGTCCGCAACATCACGGACATCGATGACAAGATCATCCACCGCGCTGCGCAGAATCACGAGTCGATAGGTGCGCTGACGCAGCGCTTCATCGGTGCGATGAATGAGGATTGTGCGCGGCTTGCGATCGCGCGCCCGGACTTCGAGCCGCGCGCCACGCAGTATCTGCCGAGCATCATCGGCATGATCGGCCAGTTGATCGAGCGCGGCTATGGCTACGTATCCCCCGACGGGGATGTGTTGTTCGCGGTCGCGAAGTTCGCACCGTACGGATGTCTGTCCGGCAAGCGCCTGGCGGACCTGCGCGCCGGCGCCCGCGTGGCAGTGGACGAGGGCAAGCGCGATCCGCTGGATTTCGTGCTGTGGAAGCGGGCGAAGCCAGGGGAGCCGTGCTGGGATTCGCCCTGGGGAGCCGGGCGCCCCGGTTGGCACATCGAATGCTCCGCCATGTCCACCGCGCTCCTCGGTGCGCACTTCGACATCCACGGCGGCGGGATGGACCTTAAGTTCCCGCACCACGAGAACGAGATCGCGCAGTCCTGCGGCGCCACCGGCGAGCGGTTTGCGAATCTGTGGATGCACAACGGCTTCGTCAACATCGACAGCGAGAAGATGTCGAAGTCGCTGGGTAACTTCTTCACGGTGCGCGATGTGCTGCCGACGCTGCGTCATGCTGAAGTGCTGCGCTATTTCGTTCTGGCCAGTCACTATCGCGGCCCGATCAACTATTGCGTCGAACAGCTCGAGCAGGCGGATGCGGCCCTCGGTCGCATCTACACCGCCTTGCGGGACGTGCCGCCGGCGGCCGCCGCGGCGAGTGCTCATACGGCCAGCTTTCATGCGGTGATGGACGACGATTTCAACACACCGGAAGGCTTCGCGGTGTTGCAGAATATGACGCGCGAGATCAACTCGGCGAAGGCGGCCGGCCGGATGGCGCAGGCGACAGCCCTGGCAGCCGAGCTGCGCTGCCTGGGCGCGGTGCTGGGGATCGCACAGGCGGATCCCCTCGAGTGGCTGCGACGCCCCAAGCCAGCGGCTCGCGCGCCGGCGCAGCTCAGCGATGCGGACGTGGAGCTGCAGATCGCGGCCCGCAATGCCGCCCGCAAGGCCAGGAACTGGCCGGAGTCGGACCGCATCCGCGCAGAGCTCGCGCAGGCTGGAGTCGTCCTGGAAGATCAACCCGGGGGGATCACCAGCTGGCGCAGAGCCTGAAAAAAGCGGGTGCAGAGCCGGATGGGTCACTCGATGTGCTGATCGTCGGGGCCGGCCCGACGGGCCTCGTGCTTGCATTGTGGCTGAGCAGGCTGCAGGTGCGCGTCAGGATCGTAGACAAGACGCTCGAGCCCGGTACGACCTCCCGCGCGCTCGCGGTGCAGGCGCGCACGCTGGAGTTCTACCAACAGCTTGGCTTGGCCGATGCCGTGGTGCGCCGCGCGCGCGCCGCGGTAGCCGTCAACCTGTGGGTCGCCGGCAGACAGGTAGCGCACGTCTGCTTCGGGGACCTGGGCGCGACGCTCAGTGCGTTTCCCAATCCGCTGATCTTCCCGCAGGACGAGCACGAGCGGCTGCTGATCGAACGGCTCGGCGCGCGCGGTGTGACGGTCGAGCGGGGCACCGAGCTTGTGGATTTCGTCGAGTCGGACGAGCGCATCCGCGCACGTCTCAGGCGATCGGACGGGGTCATGGAAAGCTGCGCAGCGGCGTACATGGCTGGTTGTGACGGCGCGCATTCGACGGTGCGTGAGCAGCTCGGGATCGGATTTCCGGGCGGAACCTACGACCACCTTTTTTATGTGGCGGACGTTCAAGCGGCAGGGACGGCGGCGAATGGTGAGTTGCACGTCGGCCTGGATGCGGCGGATTTCGTTGCCGTCTTTCCCCTGCGCAGTCCCGGGGGCGTGCGACTGGTGGGAGCGATGCGCGATGCACCGCACCAACAGCACGACCAGTTGGCATGGGCGGACGTGGGCCAGCGCGTGATCCAGTGGATGCACCTCGATGTTCGCCAGGTGAACTGGTTTTCGACCTATCGCGTACATCATCGCGTAGCGAGCCAGTTTCACGCCGGTCGCGCATTCTTGCTCGGTGATGCCGCGCACATCCACAGCCCCGTGGGTGGCCAGGGAATGAACACCGGGATCGGCGATGCGGTGAATCTTGCCTGGAAGCTGGCTGCAGTGCTTGGGGGGCGCGCCGCGGCGGCCATTCTCGACACGTATGAGGCCGAGCGGATCGGCTTTGCGCGTCGACTCGTCGCCACGACGGATCGCGCTTTTTCGGGGGTGACGAACCGGGGGGTGGGGGCGCGCTGGTTGCGCCTGCGCGTGGTGCCCGTGCTGATGCCGCTGCTGTTCGCCTTCCGCGGCGTACGGCGATTCCTCTTTCGCACCGTGTCGCAGACCAGCGTGAATTATCGCGGCAGCGCGCTCAGCGAAGGACGCTGCGGAGCGGTCCATGGCGGTGATCGGCTGCCATGGGCGATGGCGGATGAGTCAGATTCCGCTGCCGGCAACTTCTCTGCCCTGGCATCGCTTGACTGGCAGGTGCATGTGTACGGGGCGGCGAGCTCTGCGCTTCGCTCCGTCTGTGCTGCCAGACAGCTGCCATTGCATGTGTTCAGCTGGCGGCCACAACTCAGGCGTGCCGGATTGTGCCGCGATGTCGGCTACCTCGTGCGTCCCGATGGCTATGTGGCGCTCGTTGATTCGCGCGGCGGTGTTGCCCTGTCGTCCTACATGGAGAAGCATGGGATCCTCACGCGGCCGGCCTGAGGGGCAGCTTGGGCGCGCATGCGCCGCTGCGGACGTGATGCTATGACGTTCCGTCCGCCTCGTGCAGCGCGCGCTGCGCAATCATCCGGCCGATCGGCAGGGCGGCAGTCGCGGCGGGAGAGGGCGCGTTGAGTACGTGAAGCATGCGAGCCGTCTCGGCGAACAGAAAGTCATGCACGAGTGTCCCGTCGCTGCCGACGGCCTGGGCACGGATGCCGGTCGGATGGGGCTCAAGATCATCCAGGGACAGCTCCGGACAATATTTGCGGCATTCCGCGAGATAAAGGCTGGGATTGAGCGCGGTGCGCAGTTCGGTCACGGCAGATCGCCACCGCATTCGCAGAAGCCTCCAGAAGCCGCGATAGAAAAGCATCTCGGACGTATCGCGTAGGTTGAAGGCAGCCGGACCATAGCCCTCTCGCGCAAATCCAACCAAGGCGTTCGGTCCTACCGTGACACCACCGTCGATCGTGCGCGTCAGATGGATCCCCAGAAACGGCAGCGCCGGATCCGGAACCGGGTAGATCAGGTGGCGCACGATGTCGTTCTTGGAGCCGGGAAGCCGGAAATACTGGCCACGAAAAGGCACGATCCGCACGCCGGGCCGCAGGCCGGCGAGTCTGGCGATACGATCGGACTGTAGTCCGGCGCAGACGATCAGATGCCGTGCGCTGAAGGTGTGGCCTTGCATTGTTGAAATCTGCACTTCCCCGGGCGTTTCAGCGATTGCCTCCACCTGCGACCCGAGGGCTATCGTTCCGCCCAGCATCCGAATCCGACGTGCCAGGGCGAGAGAGACCTGCCGGTAGCTGACGATGCCGGAGCCGGGTACCAGGAGGGCCGCCCGCCCGGCGATGCGCGGCTCCAGTGCACCCAGATCATCCGCGCTCACCGCTACAGTCTCGATGTGGTTGAGAACACACCGCTCGCGCAACGCTTCGAGCCGCGTAACCTCCAGCGCGCTGGTCGCGACGATCAGTTTGCCGCACACCTCGAATCGGACGTCCTGCTCGAGGCAGAATTGCCGGATCAGCTCGTTGCCCTCACGGCACAGCCGCGCTTTCCATGACCCGGGCGCGTAATACACTCCCGCATGGATCACGCCGCTGTTGTGACCTGTCTGGTGCGTTGCCAGCTCCTGCTCCTTCTCCAACAGGAGCAGGCTTGCGTGGGGCTTGCGGGTGAGCAGCGCCAGTGCCGTCGCCAGTCCGATGATACCGCCGCCTACGATGCAGAAATCGATGCGCACTGAAGTGCTCAACCCCCTAATTTCACAGGTGAAATCGCCGCACTTGCAGGCATGCAATCGCAGCACGTTGCGAACCTGCTACCATGCGCGACCGATCGGGGCGTAGCTCAGCCTGGTAGAGCATCTGCTTTGGGAGCAGAGGGTCGCAGGTTCAAATCCTGTCGCCCCGATGTCCGTTGCGCGGATCGCGCCAACGTCCGCGACCGCGGCCAAACTTCCCAGTCCGTCACGGCAGGTCGCGGTGCACCAGCAGCGCCACGCCGCCTCCTTGGGCCGGCTGCACGGATACCTGCCAGGCATGTGCACGCACCTCGCGGCGGTTCATCGTGAAGCGCGCAGTGGCCACACCGACCGCCGCGCCGGCGACCGTATCGGATAACCAGTGCTGGTTGCCATGCAATCGCAGGTACGTGGTCGCACCGGCCATGCCGTAGCCGAGAAAGCGCCGCACCCAGCGGAAGTCATCGCCTCCGGATTCGGCGAGCACCGTACCGATGGCAAATGCGGCGGTCGAATGCAGTGACGGAAAGGAGCTGCCGCCGCTGCGCCAGGCATTCTCATCGGTCGTCTGATCGGGTCTTTCGCGACCTGCCGCGTACTTCAAAGCCTCCGCGGTGATCGTGCTGAAGCCTGCGGCCTCGAGCATCGTGTAGGCCTCCACTCGTCCTGCGGAATCGTCGCTCAGATTGGCGTACAGCCAGGTCGCGGCGAATGTCGCCGCCGCCGGGATGGCATCACGGATGCTATTGGGATCGGCGCCGTTGAGTGCGGCGCTGCCGCGCGCGGCAAAGTGGCGGCGCACGTCGGTATCGAACGCATGCGATGCGGCGACGACTGCGATCGTGCCGCCAAAATACATCCAGTCGGCGGCGTCCCAGCGCAGGGGGGCTGTGAAGTACAACTTCGCGTCCGTCGCCACATCACCAAGAGTGATGCTCTCGGCGTGGCACGGCACTGCCGGCGCGAGGGTGAAAGGGCCGCATACGCAGGCCAGCACGACGGCCTTTTGCATCCATCTCACGTCAATTAGACTCCGCACGTATGACACAACGGCGGATCGACCGCGGGTCACCACGATGCACTCGTACAAGAATCAGCCGTTCGCGATGCGCTGTCGGTTTGCGATCCAGGGACTGGCCGCGGGGCTGCGATCTGAGCACAGCCTACGATATCAAATGGTCGCACTGGCGTGCGTCGTCGTAGCGTTGATCCGCTTCCGCCTGGAGCCGCTGTGGTGGGCGATCGTCGCGCTGAGCAGTGCGGCGGTCATCTCCGCGGAGCTGTTCAATACGGCGCTGGAGTTCCTCGCCGATCATCTGCACCCGCAGATCCATCCACAAATCCGCCTCGTCAAGGACTGCGCCGCCGCGGCCGTGCTGGTTGCGGCGTGCGGGGCCCTGGCGGTCGCGGTGGCACTCGCGATTCACCTGCTGCATCGCACCTGAACGTCACAGTTGCCGGCCGGCTTGCGCTGCGCCGCCGGCAGCATACCGATCGCCCGCTTTGCATCGTAGAGTCATTGCCCCGGTGAGGCACGCCCGACAGCGGTTCGAGGCAGCTCCGCGGGGCGGCGCGACGTCTACTCCCTACGCTTACGCTTTCCTTACGAATGCCATGGTAATTTCTCGCCATGCACATCCTGCTGATCGAAGACAACCTCGATCTGTCGGCGAACATCGGCGAGTTCCTCGAGTCGCGCGGCTATGTCGTGGATTATGCGCGCGACGGGACCAACGGCCTGCAGCTGGCGAAAAGCGAGGGCCACGATGCGATCATCCTCGATCTGGGCCTTCCTGGGCTGGATGGCCTGAGCCTGTGCCGCAAGCTGCGGCAGCATGCCCGGAGGGATGTGCCGGTGCTCATGCTCACCGCGCGCGATACGGAAGCGGACAAGCTCAGTGGCTTCGATTCCGGGGCCGATGATTACGTGACCAAGCCGTTTTCACTTCTGGAGCTGATGGCCCGGCTGAAAGCGCTGATCCGGCGCACCTCACCGGACCGGGGCGTCCTGCAGGTGGCCGATCTGTCATTCGACATCCGCACCCTGGTCGTGCGCAGGGGAGACCGCCCCATCCACCTCGCGCCCACCGCCATGCGGATTCTGGAGCAGCTGATGCGCTCCTCGCCCGGGCTGGTTACCCGGGAGCATCTCGAGCGCACCATCTGGGGCGATGACCCGCCGGAAAGCGATGCGGCGCTGCGCGGTCACATTCTCGCGATCCGCAACGCCGTCGAGATGGAGGAGGAGCGCAAGCTCCTGCACACCGTCCATGGCATTGGCTACCGGCTGGCCTGAAGCGCATGAAATTCAGCTGGAGCCTGCATACCCGTTTCTTGCTGGCGACCTCGGTGCTCGTCCTGGTGCTCTGCGGAGTATTTGCCGTCGCAGTCCACCATTTCATCGAGCTGCTCGAGGACGAGATGCTCAATAACACCCTGGTGCGCGAGATGGCGCAATTCAAGCGTGATATCGCTGAGGGCTCGACCGTGCTGCCATCCGGTGGCGGGTTGCGGCCCATCGTCACCCGCACGGCGAGGGATCGCGCCAACATACCCACCGTCCTGGCCACCTTACCGCGTGGCATCCACGAAGACATCTCGCTCGGGGGCAAGCTTTATTTCGTCGCCGTCGACGATGTCGGACCGGCGCACCTGTACTTGCTGCTCGACACGGAACGCGTCGAGCGACTCGAGGATAACGTCGTGGGGGCGGCGCTTCTGTTGGGCGTCGTCGCGATCGGGCTTGCAGGTATCGTCGGCTGGCTGCTGGCGCGAGCCGTCATGCGCCCGGTCACGGATCTGGCCAGTGATGTTGCGAATCTGGATCCTGCGCGGCGCAATGAGCGGCTCGAGAACCGCTTTGCAAACCGCGAGGTGGGCGTGATTGCGGCCGCTTTCGATGACTACATGGACCGCCTGGAACGCGTTCTCGAGCGCGAGCAATCGTTCACGGAAGATGCCAGTCACGAGCTGCGCACACCGCTGGCGATCGTTGCGAGCGCAGCGGAGTTGCTCGCGGAGGAAGCAGGGTTGTCGGCAGCGGGACATGAGCGGGTGCTGCGCATCCGGCGGGCGAGCGGACAGATGCAGTCGCTGATCGAAGCGCTGTTGTTTCTCGCGAGAGGCGACGAGGCAGGACGCGCACAGAACTGTGCGCTGGATCAGATCGTGCGCGAAGCCGTCGAGCTGATCGCCGGCAGCGCGCTGGTCAAGTCGCTGCAGGTGAACGTCGCGGCCGAGCCGGTCATGGTCTGCGCATCCCCGGTGATGGTCGCGTGCGTCGTCAACAACCTGCTGCTGAATGCCGTGAATTTCACGCAAAACGGCCGGATCGACATCCACCTCACCCCTGCGGAGCTCATCGTTCGCGATACCGGCATCGGGATTCCGCCCGAGGACCTGTCGCGGGTCTTCGAACGGCGTTTCCGGGGTCCTCATAGTCGCGGCCTGGGACTGGGGCTGTACCTGGTGAGCCGCATCTGCGAGCGACTCGACTGGACGATCCAGGCGGAGAGTGCTGAGGGCGGTGGCACGACGTTTCGGATCCAACTCGATTCCACGTCAGTTCCCGAGGCCAAAGCCAGCGTCGCCGCCGGCACGCCCGCGGCGACGCACGCCTGAATGTGTTTCTTGGTGAAGAGCTTGCGTTCCATGGCATGGCCGTACGTTTTGCTGCGTGGTTGCCGCTTGGCCGTCGTGCTGATCTCGTGCGGCTGTGCAACGCATACCGATCCTGTGCCGCACATCGCCGTACCTGACGCGTGGGTGGCGCCCACACCGATCGTCGCGTCAACATCGCCGTCATCCGGGCCCGTGACTGCAGGCAACGCCGGCGCTGCGCCCGCCGCGGCGGGTGTTTCGGCGCAGGAGTGGTTTCGCGGTTTCCACAGCAGCGAGCTCGATTCGCTCATCGCCCAAGCGGATGCAGGCAGCCTCGACCTACAGCAGGCCGATGCCCGCATTCGGCAGGCCGATGCCCGCGCGCGCGCGGCGGGCGCCCCGCTCTTGCCGCAGGTGGATCTCGGGGCGGATTCCAACTACTACGCCGGCCACTCGGCGTACGGCTCGGCCCACGAGACTGACTCCGGTGCGCTGCTGTCGGCCAGCTACGAGATCGACTTCTGGGGAAAGAATCGCGCCGAACGCAATTCCGCGGAGGCATTGCGGCGGGCCAGCCGCGCCGACCGCGATACGGTGGCATTGAGCACGGTGACCGGAATTGCCGATACCTATTTTCAGCTGGTCGCGTTGCGGCAGCGAGTCGCCCTGGCCGCAGCGACTCTCGGCAACGAGCGCCAGTTGCTGGATGTCGTCCAATCCCGCCGCTCGGTGGGACTGGCAAATCCGACCGAAGTGGCATTGCAACGCGCTACCCTCGCCGGGGCGCAGATTCGCGTCAGAGAGCTCGAGCAGCAGGAAGCGGCGAGCCAAGCCGCGCTCGCATTGCTCGTGGGAAGCATGCCCGGCACCCTGCAGATCAAGGCGCAGGCACTCAGCGAGTTTTCCGAGCCGCAGATAACGCCTGGGCTGCCCTCGGAGCTGTTGGCGAGGCGCCCGGACGTCCGCTCCGCCGAAGAGAATCTGCAGTCGGCGCACGCCGACCTCGTTCGCGCGCGCGCAGCTTTCTTCCCGTCCATCACGCTGACGGCAAGCGGGGGCGTGCAGAATCCGGCGGTGCAGGCGGCACTCATCACACTGGCGGGCGCGGGCCCTACGGTCGTGGTGGGCGCAGCTCTAGCGCAATCCATCTTTGACGGCGGGCGGCTGCGTGCGGCGCGCCGCGAAGCGGACGCAAAGCAGCTGGAGATGATCGCCAAATACCGTGCCTCCGCTTTGTCGGCGCTCTGGGACGTCGAGCTTGCGCTCACCGCGATTCATCACCTGGATGTGCAAAGCGATGCGCAGCGCGAAAGCCTCTCGCAAAGCGATCTCGCGGTGCAGGGTGCGATGGTCCGCTACCGCCAGGGGTCGGGCGATTTCCTGACGGTGCTGGAGGCGCAGCGTGCGCTCTTCATCGCCCGCGATCAGATGATCCAGTACCGCCTCGGTCGATTGCAGGCCGAGGTCGGACTGTGCAAAGCGTTGGGAGGCGGGTGGGCACAATGAAATGGCTGATGGTCCTCACGATCGCGGTGTTCGCTGTACTCGCAGCATGCGGCGGGTCGGCTTCCAAGGGCGGATCCGCGGATGGCGCGAATGCGGCAGCCCCGTCTGGTGTGGCGAAGCCCGAGGCTCGCCCGGCCAAAGAGGATTCCGCGCCCGATGCAAAGACGAATGCACTCGTCCTTGACGCCGACGATGTTCGCACGTTGGGAATCACGACGGCGCCGGCGCGCAGCGCCAATTACTCCCCGGCCCCGGAAGGCTTTGGCATCGTGCTCAGTCACGAGCTGATTGCGCAAGTCGCTGCCGATGTGCAGACGGCCCAGGCGGCAACGCGCCAGAGCCAGGCGGCGCTTGCCAGAGCGCAGCGCCTTGCGGGAACGCCCGGTGCGCTGGGTGCGGAAGTCGTCGAGACGACGACGCGGCAGGTTGCCGCAGATCGCGCCGCGCAGTCACTGGCCGCCAGCAAGCTGACCGCTACGCTGGGGTTGCATTTTCCATCCGCGGACGGCGCGATACCGAGCAGCACGCTCAGCGAGCTTGCGGAGGGTCGTGTCAAGTTGGTCCGGGTCAGTTTCCCGCCCGGCGAGCTCGCCGGCGCCGTGCCGGGCCAGCTGCGGCTCTTGCCGCTTGACGGCTCGGGCACCACCTCGCCCGGCGTTCTGACGAGCGAGGTCTGGCCGGCACCGCAGGATTCGAGCATTCCCGGCCGCAGTGTGTTCGCTCTCGTGCGCGGCACCAACCTCGAGGAAGGCGCGCGCATGGGAGTGCAGGCCGTTAGCGCCTCGAGCACGGCGGGCACCTGGATCCCGGCGTCGGCCGTCGTCATCAGCAACGGTTTGACCTGGTGCTATGTGGTGACCAAGCCAGGAACCTACCTCCGGACCGCAATCGATACCAACCGTCCGCTTGGTGACGGCTATTTCGTGACCAACATCGCAAGCGGTGTGCAGGTGGTGACTGCGGCGGCGGGGCTGCTGCTTGCGCGTCAGCTGGGCAGCGGCGCCGAAGAAGATTGACGATGCGCTGGCTCGTACAGCTGTGCACACAGCACTTCGCTGCCGTCTCCATGCTGAGCCTGCTGGCGATCGTACTCGGCGTGCTGGGAGCGCTGCGCTCCGAGCTGGATGTCTTTCCCGATTTCGTGCCCACGCAGCTCGACATTCAGACGGAATCGCCGGGCTTCGCGCCGGAACAGGTGGAGGAGCTCGTCACGCGGCCCGTCGAGAATGCCGTGAGCGGCGCGGCCGGGCTCGCCACCATGCGCTCCGAGTCCATTCCGGGATTGTCCGTCGTCACCGTGACGTTCGATGACAAGATCGACGTGCATGTCGCCCGGCAGGGCATTTCGGAGCGACTGTCCGAGCTGGGGAGCTCGTTGCCGGCAGGAGTCGGCACGCCAAAGCTTTCGCCACTCGTATCCAGCACCATGGATCTGCTGAAGATCGGGCTGGTCTCGGACACCGTGGATGCCTACGCATTGCGCGATGCTGCGGATTGGCTTGTGAAGCCGCGGCTGCTCGCCGTTCCCGGTGTCGCCCATGCGATCGTTTTCGGCGGCAAGGTGCGCGAGCTGCAGGTCGCGCCCGATCTGCGCAAGCTCGCCAGCTTCAATCTGACACTGTCAGACCTTGCCTCGGGTCTGCGCTCCGCGCTCGCATTGCGGGGCGCTGGCTTCATCGATCTGGAGGCGCAGCGCGTACTGCTCAAGGCTCCCATTCCGCAACCGAGCATCGAGCGGCTGAAGAGCACGGTGATCGCGACGCGTCAGGGCACGCCCATTCGGCTGAGCGATGTGGCGGTAGTCGCCCAGCAGCCAGCCCTGCGTTCCGGGGATGCGCTGATCATGGGCCGGCCGGGCGTTCTGATCTCTCTTGCCAGCCAGTACGGCGCGAACACGCTGTCGACGACCCGGGCGGTCGAGAAGGTTCTGGCGGATCTGCGCCCCGCCCTGCAAGCGCAGGGCATCACGCTGTACGGTCGGTTGCATCGGCCCGCGAATTTCATCGAGCGCGCGCTGGGGGATCTCGAACAGTCGCTGCTCATCGCCGTGGCGCTCATCGTGGTGGTGCTCTACCTGTTTCTGCGTGACTGGCGCGCGGCCTTGATCGCATTTGCCGCCATTCCATTGTCCCTGCTGGCGGCGATCCTCGTGCTGGCGCACATGGGTCAGACGTTGAATACGATGACGCTGGGGGGCTTTGCCGTGGCGCTGGGCGTGCTCGTGGACGATGCGATCATTGGAATCGAGAACGTGCTGCGCAGGTTGAAAGCCAATCGCTGCGCGCCCCAGCCCCTGCCGCGACTGACGGTGATTTTGGATTCGATTCTGGAAGTGCGCGGTCCGGTCATCTACGCCACCGCGGTCGTGATCGCCGTGTTCCTGCCGGCTCTGTTGACATCGAGCGTGCAGGGACATTTCGTCGGCCCCCTGGCGCTGTCCTTCATCCTGGCCGTCTCCGCCTCACTGTTGGTGGCGATGACAGCCACACCTGCCCTGTGCGCATTGCTGCTGCGGACGACGGATCTGAAAGAGGAAGCAGGCTGGCTGACACGCCTGAAGCGCTGGCAACGCGATGCGATCGCGCGGATCGAACAGCGAATGGGACTCGTCCTGGGTGTCATCGCCGTCCTGGTGGTCATCGCAGGCGCCTGCGTGCCCTTTCTCGGCGGGACGTTCATGCCGGATTTTCGCGAAGGTCACTTCGTGATGCAGGCTTCGAGCTCCCTGCCCGGTACGTCGCTCGATGAGATGCTGCGGTTCGGCAGACGCATCAGCGCGCAGATCCTCGCACTGCCGTACGTCGAGAGCGTCGAGCAGCAGGTCGGGCGCGCCGAAGCCGGCGAAGACACCTGGGGGACACATCGAAGTGAGCTGCACGTGGAGTTGCGTGCCGATGCGAAAGTGGATCAGGCGGTGGCGCAGCAAGCCCTGCGTAAGCTGCTGGCCGGCTACCCGGGCATACAGGGCGAAGTGGTGACCTTCCTCGGTGACCGCATCAGCGAGAGCCTCAGTGGAGAAACCGCGCAAGTGGCGATCAAGGTTTTCGGCAATGACCTGCAGGCACTCGATAACGTCGGCAATGCCGTCGTTGCGGCGCTCAAGGACGAAACAGGCGTGACGGATCTGCAGTTCCGACGCCAGAATGGTACGCCGGCGCTGAGCATCGAGCCCGAGGCGGGGAAGTTGGCCGCGTGGGGCATCAACACCCAGGAGGTCCTCGATGCCGTGCAGTCCGCTTATTCCGGCGCGGAGGTGGGCCAGACCTTCGGTGGGGTGCGCACGGTACCCGTCCTCCTGCTGCTGTCGCAGGCGTTGCGTAACCGGCCCGAGCAGCTCGGTAAACTGATGATCAACACCCCGTACGGACCGGTGCCTCTGTCGCAGGTCGCACGGCTGCAGCTGACGGAAGATCGCTACAGCATCGAGCATGATGGTGGTCAGCGCCGCATAGCCGTCACGTTCAACGTACAAGGGCGCACGCTGAGCGCCGCCGTGAGGCAAGCGCAGCAACGTATCTCGCAATCGGTGCACCTGCCCGCCGGCACGGTCATCGAATTCACCGGGGCCGCCGAAGCCGAGCAGCAGACTCGACTCGAGCTGCTGGTCTATTCGGGAATTGCGCTGGCCCTCATCATCATGATGCTGCTGGTCGCCCTGCATTGGCCGGCGAATGGCTGGCTCGTGCTGGCGAATCTGCCGTTCAGCCTGCTGGGAAGCATCTTCGTCATCGCGGCGAGTGGCATTGGACTGTCGCTCGGATCGCTGGTCGGGCTGGTGACCGTCTTTGGCATCAGTGCCCGCAATGCCATCCTGCAGCTCGCCCATTACGAGCACATGGTGGAGAGGGAAGGACAGTCCTGGGACCTCGGCGTTGCCCTGCGTGGCGCGAACGAGCGGCTGATCCCGATTCTCATGACGGCGACCGCAACCGCCCTGGGCCTTGCGCCGCTCGCCGTGGGGTTGCACAGCCCCGGACAGGAGATCGAGGCCCCCATGGCGATCACCGTGTTGGGTGGGTTGCTGTCCTCCACATTGCTGAATCTGATCGTATTGCCGGCACTGACTTTCCGCTACGGCGGACCGAGGCGAAAGGTCAGTGCCGCCGTGGCTTGAGACACACCGCCGCTGAGCGGACCGGATGGAGACGAGGTATGCACAGAATCAATGCTCGCACGCAGCGCTGCCTGTGGATCGGATCGGTTCTTGCCTGCGCTGCCGTGGGGTTGGCCCAGGCCGCACCGGACAGTCGGCATCCGGGGTATCACTTCCTGAAGGAGATCCCGATTTCGGGTGACACCGGCTGGGACTACCTCTCGGTCGATTCACAGGCGCATCGCCTGTACGTCACACACGGCTCGCACGTGGTGGTCGTGAATCTCGACTCCGACACCGTGGCAGGGGACATCCCCGACACGCCAGGCGTACACGGTTTCGCTATCGCGCACCGGGACGGCCGAGGTTTCAGCAGTAACGGCGCCGAATCGAAGGTCAGCATCGTCGAGCTGAGCACGCTGGCGACGATCGCCAAGGTACCTACGGAGGACGGGCCCGACGCCATCCTTTACGAGCCCAAGAGGGATGAGGTGTACACGTTCAATGGACGTGGGCGCTCCATGACGGTCATCGGTGCTCGCAGCGGCACGGTCATTACCTCGGTCAAGCTGCCGGGCAAACCTGAATTCCCCGCCGCCGATTCCCAGGCAGGCCGTGTCTTCGACAACATCGAAGATAAGAGTGAGGTGGTCGCGATCGACACGACCACCCACCAGATCGTCAGTACCTGGCCGATTGCCCCCGGGGAGAGTGCATCAGGCATGGCTTACGATGCCCGACATCACCGGTTGTTCCTGGGCTGTGAGAATCACCTGATGATCATGATGGATAGCGAATCCGGCAAGGTGGTGGGCTCGGTTCCGATCGATGGCGGGGTGGATGCGAACGCCTTCGATCACGAGCTGCAGCTGGCGTTCAGCTCCAATGGCGAAGGCACCGTCACCATTGCGAAGGAAGAGTCCCCCTCCAAGCTGACCGTCGTGCAAACGCTGCGGACACAACCCAGTGCGAGGACGATGGCGCTTGATCCTCGAACCCACCGGATCTATCTGGCCGCAGCCACTTACCAGCCCGAGCCTGCGGGTGCGCCGACTGGTGGGCATCACCGGCGAGCGACGGTGCCAGGCAGCTTCAAAGTACTCGTATACGGACCGAAAGAGTGACCGCCAGGGGCGGGTACTGAAGTCGCGGCGCGGGTACTGAAGCCGCGGCGCGGGTACTGAAGTCGCAGCCAAACCGGACGACGTCAGAATCGCTTCGACAGCCCGACGGAGATGCCCCGGGGCAGAATCTCGACAGACAGCGGGATCTCACGCCGCGCGCTCCAGTAGCCCACGCCGCTACCGAGCGCCCAGCCCGCGATGACGTCGGTTTGCCAATGCGCCCGGCTCTTGAGCCGGGCGATGGAATCGTAGAGCGGCAGGACCTCCAGCGCCCAGATCCAGGGATGCGCTCGCGCATAGTCCACGATGAAGGGCGTCACGAAGCTCGCTTGCAGCGTGACTTCCCCGCTCGGGAAGCTCTCGCAGCAGCTGCCCTTGAACCAGGCGTTCGGATCGTTGCCCTGATCGGGGCGGGCGCGACCGATCGTGCGCTTCAACACCGTCGCCGCCGCGCCGGAAATCACGGAGGCATCGATGGTCTGCCAGAAGGTATGACCGATCTCGGAATCGTTGCCGAACCAGAGCGCGCCGGCGAGCTCCGTCGCGACCACGCCATACTGAAGGCCCGTCTGGTTACCGCGAGCCCAGATGCCGGACTCATCGAGCGACCACTCGTGGTCGATCCCCAAAGGTCCGCCTCCGGCAAAGGCAGGGCTTGCCAACACAAAGCAGCAGAGCACCCCCAGCGCATAGCGATGCATGCTCGACCTCCATCAAGGGCCATTCCTACCCGCCTGTCCCGGCACCGATACATGCGAGCGGGCAGGCAGACTTCGCGTCACGGATGCTTTCACTTTGCAGTGTAAAGTAGATGCGGCGCAGCGTCAGCAGCTGATGTGGCTCATGGTTGGCGGCGTCTGGCATTCGGGGCCGCCGCTTTGGGCGGTATAATGCCACCGCGGCCCCCATGGCTCGCCAGTGCGCCCGTAGCTCAGCTGGATAGAGCAACGGATTTCTAATCCGTCGGTCGGGGGTTCGAGTCCCTCCGGGCGCGCATTCCGCTCGGGAAGCTTGGCGTCGGCGCTTGCCCTTGGGTATGATTGACGGCCAGCCGATGGGTCTTCGGGAGAGCAAGCCGCTGAATCGGCAGGGCTCGTCAGACGATGGTGGACGTAGCTCAGTTGGTAGAGCCCCGGGTTGTGATCCCGGCCGTCGTGGGTTCGAGTCCCATCGTCCACCCCACCTTGGCTGCCCAGCAATCCGGGGGCCGTTAGCTCAGTTGGTAGAGCAGGAGACTCTTAATCTCTTGGTCGTAGGTTCGAGTCCTACACGGCCCACCATCCCGTAGCGCTCAACAAGCAACTCAACAAGGCCACAAGATCGCGGAGCGCCGGATCCCTCCAACACAGTAAAAGATCGGGGATCATTACTTCGTCGTCGCAGGTCAATTACGTCGCTCTCGGGCCGTTGGCGGGCAAACTAATATCGCTTGAGATTTCTCCAGATCCGCTTCCTGAAGTCAGCACGCTGTGGAATTGCGCAGCTCGCGCCAGTCTCCCAGCATTACGGCCGCGGGCACCTTAATTTTCATAAAAACAATTACTTAGAATGAATCAGCCGTTGACGCGCGAGCACGGATTTCGCGCCTGTTTGCGCCGCAAGGATGCCAACCCAGCTGGCTTGATTTACATGGCAAAGTTCGTTCGCGGAAGCGAGCGCGCCGTTCGAAACGCGCGCGAATTCGTGCTGTGAAGCCCGCGAGCAAGCATTCCCTGGGTGCCCTCCAGGTCCGACTGCTTCGTTAAATACACCCCTCGTGCATCTCGGCGGTTGCCGTAGCGTTGCCGGTGCCGGTGCAACCCGCGCCCCTGTCGAGACCGGAGATTTCGTCCCCCACAATACAATGCAGTTGCCACGGGACTTTTCGCAGATATACTTCATACCGCGCCAGTAATGTCAATGTCGAGGGGTGGTATGCGGTGGCCGGGCATGCAACGAAATGGGGAACTGGGGCAAACGCAGACTGTGAAGCCGGATGGCACACCAACCGGACTTGCCTGCACGAGCAACTGCTTGCCAATTCGACCAGGGTTCATCCACACCCGTCAGTGGAGATGGCATCGAAGCGGCCGCTGGATCGAAGGCGGTGCGAGTGTTACACAAAGGTCGGCGAGCGCCGATCGGATGAAAAATTCAAAATTCACGACGCAGCGTACGCATCATGGCGTCAGGGGAGAATAGCAATATGAACGCGGCTCAGATAAGCACACCAATCCAGCAGCCTGGATTGAAAAACCGTTGGGCGCAGTTGGTGATGGGAATCATCTGCATGGCGATGGTGGCCAATCTGCAATATGGCTGGACCCTGTTCGTGAATCCGATGCACGAGAGGTTCGGATGGACCAAGGCAGCCATTCAGGTCGCGTTCTCCATCTTCGTGCTCTGCGAAACGTGGCTGGTTCCCGTCGAAGGCTGGCTGATGGACAAGTTCGGTCCGCGCCCGGTGGTGTTGGTGGGTGGCATTCTGGCGGGGATTTCCTGGATTCTGAACTCTTATGCAACCTCGCTGGGGGTGCTGTATTTTTCCGCGATCATCGGCGGCATTGGCGCCGGCAGCGTATACGGAACCTGCGTGGGCAATGCACTCAAGTGGTTCCCTGACAAGCGTGGTCTTGCTGCCGGACTGACCGCGGCGGGGTTTGGCGCCGGTGCTGCGCTGACGGTGATTCCCATCGCGAACATGGTGAAGTCGGGCAGCTACGAGCACGCATTCTTCACCTTCGGACTGATCCAGGGCATCGTGGTCTTTGTGGTGTCGTTGTTCTTGATTCGACCGCCCATTACCGCCATTGTCGCTGCGGTCAAGGGCGCGGTGAATCCGATGACCCGGCGCAACATCGGTCCTGCCGAGATGCTCAGGACGCCGGTGTTCTGGATGCTGTACGTGTGCATGATTCTGGTTGCGTGCGGCGGGTTGATGGCGGCTGCTGAGATTGCTCCGATTGCCAAGGATTATGGTGTCGCGACGACCCAGGTCACGTTTCTCTGGGCCACGCTGCCGCTGCTCACGTTGGCACTGTCGATCGATTCGCTCGTCAATGGGCTGACTCGACCCCTCACCGGCTGGATTTCGGACCATCTCGGCCGCGAGAACACGATGGTGCTGGTGTTTATCGTCGAAGGGCTGGCCATCTGGGGCCTGATGAAATTCGGTCATAGCACGGTAGGCTTCCTGGTGTTCGCACCGCTGATTTTCCTCGGCTACGGGGAAATCTTCTCGCTCTTCCCTGCGGTGAGCGGCGACACCTTCGGCCCGAAATACGCTGCGACCAACAATGGCCTGCTTTACACCGCCAAAGGGACGTCATCGCTGCTCATTCCGCTGGCCAACGTGTTGAAGGCGTCCGCTGGCAGTTGGGTGCCCGTCCTGTGGATCGCGGGCGCGTTGCCCATCGTCGCTTCGATACTGACGAAATTCGTGCTCTACCCAATGCGCCGGCGGATGCTTGATCGAGTGGTGGCCGAGCCGGTGGAAAAGGACGTACAGGTGCAGACGACCTAGAGTGCAGACGACCTAGCGCGAGGATTCGGCCCTCGATAAATGGGGCGGCGCTAAATGGGGCGGTATCTACCGCCCCATTTTTTTGGTGCGCCCGGATGCGCCCAAACAGGCGCGCCTGCTGCTCACGTGACGGGGGCAACTATTCCGAAGTGCTGGAGTCTGACGAGCCCCGCTTGAGCGTCATTTCATTCTTCACGTTCTTAACGCCGGCAACCCCGCTGGCGTCGTTCTTCGCCAGCTTGATGTCCTCCTCCCGCCCGACGAAGCCGCCGAGGCGCACGACACCCTCTTTGACCGACACGTTGATGTGCCTCGCCAGCAACGCCTTGTCCCCATGCAGGGCAGCTTCGACCTGTGACTTGATCGCTGCGTCGCTGGATGACTTGCCCATGCCATCGGTATCGGCGAAGGCGATACTGCCGCAGGCCAGCGTGGCCGCCAGCAACAGCGGCAACGTCCTGCTCTGGCTACGTACGAAAGCGCTCAGCTTGCTCATGTGAAAGCCCCTCCTTTGATTAATCGGGTCAGCAGGTCAACTACCGGCGTATGACTTGGTTCCACCGCCCGGGCATCAGCGCCATCCGGTACAATGGGCACTCGGCCGCCAGGCCTATGCGACCCGTCGGGCCTGTGAGATGTGCCAGGGGGTCGGTGCGACCGGCTCACCGTGCAGGCGGCGCTCAGGGCGACCATACACAGGATTGACACATGATCGATGCATCGTCCCCGCCAAGGGGGCTCAAGACGCTGTTTCTGCAGGCCCCGTCATTCGACGGTTTCGATGGTGGCGCAGGCTCGCGCTATCAGGCCAAGCGGGAAGTCAAGTCGTTCTGGTATCCAACCTGGCTGGCCCAACCGGCCGCCCTGGTGCCGGGTTCGCGTCTGCTGGATGCCCCCGCGGACGGCCTTTCCGTGGAGCAGACCCGCAGGATCGCCCGCGACTACGAGCTGGTGATCATGCACACCAGCACCCCGTCCTTCCCAACCGATGCGCGTTTCGCCGAGCTGCTCAAAGAGGACAATCCGCAGCAGCTGATCGGTCTCGTGGGCGCCAAGACGATGATCGATCCGGAGGGCTCCCTGGGTGCGACTGCGGCGGTTGATTTCGTGTGCGGCGAGGAGTTCGATCACACCTGCAGGGAAGTGGCCGAGGGGCGCCCCCTGGCGCAGGTCGCGGGGTTGTCATTCCGCGGGCCGGACGGCCGTGTCGTGCACACCGCACGACGTGCAATGATCGAGAAGATGGACGAACTGCCCTTCGTCGCTCCGATCTACCAGCGTGATCTCACGATCGAGAACTACTTCATCGGCTATCTGCTGCATCCCTACGTCAGTTTCTATACCGGTCGCGGCTGCCGCTCCAAATGCACGTTCTGCCTTTGGCCACAGACGGTCGGGGGCCATCGCTATCGGGTAAGATCGGCGCAAAACGTGCTTACGGAGGTGCAATGGATCAGGCAGAACATGCCGCAGGTCCGCGAGATCATGTTCGACGACGATACGTTCACCGATACCTTCGATCTGCCGCGCGTGGAGGCGATCGCTCGCGGCATGGGCGCCCTCGGGATGACCTGGAGCTGCAATGCGAAAGCCAACGTTCCGTACAAGACGTTGAAGCTGATGAAGGAAAACGGGTTGCGGCTGCTGCTGGTCGGCTACGAATCGGGCGACGACCAGATCCTGCACAACATCCGCAAAGGGCTGCGCACGGACATCGCCCGGCGCTTCTCCGAAGACTGCCGGCGCCTGGGCATTCTCATCCACGGGACCTTCATTCTCGGACTGCCCGGTGAGACCGCGGAGACGATCGAAAAGACGATCGAGTTCGCCAAGGAGATCAATCCGCACACGATCCAGGTGTCTCTCGCAGCGCCGTATCCGGGCACGGCGTTGTACAAACAGGCACTGGAAAACGGCTGGATGCAGGAAAGCGCCCTCAACCTGGTCGACGAGAAGGGCGTGCAGCTCGCCGCGATCAGCTATCCTCACCTATCGAAGGAGCAGATCTTTCACAGCATGGAAGTGTTCTATCGGCGCTTCTACTTCCGGCCCGGAAAGATCTGGGAGATCGTGCGCGAGATGCTCACGAGCTGGCAGATGATGAAGCGTCGCCTGCGCGAGGGGGTCGAGTTCTTCCGCTTTCTGCGCGCACATCGCGCCTGATCGCCTGATGGGAGGGCCGGCATGTCTTCCCTGCATCGACTGTCCGCGCTCCTCGGGTTCGCCGCCCTTACGTGCGCCGCCGTCTACGCCGTCCTGGCACTGCTCGCCATGGTCATCTGGCGCCTGCGCCGCAGGCCTGCCCAGGCCGCCGTTGCCGCGCCGGTGACGATTCTCAAGCCGCTGTGTGGCGCCGAACCGGGGCTGTACCGCAACCTGCGCTCGTTCTGCGCGCAGGACTACGCGCTGTTTCAAGTCGTGTTCGGCGTGCGTGATCCGACCGATCCCGCATTGGCGGTCGTGCAGCAGCTGCAACAGGAGTTCCCAAACCTGCCGATCGAGGTGGTGATCGATTCGCGTCAGCACGGCACGAACCGCAAGGTCAGCACCCTCATCAACATGCTGCAGCGGGCACGGCACGATCTGCTCGTGATCGCCGACAGTGATGCATGCGTGGCGCGCGACTATCTCGGCTCGGTGATCGCCCCATTGGCCGATCCAAAGGTCGGTCTCGTCACCTGCCTGTATCGGGGCGTACCGACCCGGAGCATCTGGTCGCGACTGGGTGCCATGTACATCAACGAGTGGTACATCCCGTCGGTGCTGGTGGCGTGGCTTTTCGGGCACCGAAGTTACGTCTCCGGCCAGACGTTGTGCATGCGACGCGATACGCTTAAGGCAATCGGCGGTCTCCAGGCCATTGCCGATTATCTCGCCGACGACTATCAGCTGGGTGAGCTCGTGCGGGCGGCCGGCCAGCGGATCGTGCTGTCACCGTACCTGTTGCAGGCGGAGCATGATGAAGCGCGCTTCGAGCTGCTCGCGCAACACGAGCTGCGCTGGATGCGCACCATCGCCGTGCTGCGGCCACGCAGCTTCCGCTTCCTTTTCTTCACCTTCAGTCTGCCTATGGCGATTCTCGGGGCGGCATGCGCCATCGCAGCAGGCTTCCAACCGGCAGCCGCCTGGAGCCTGCTCGAGGTGACGCTGGTGGTCCGCATCCTGTTGCATCTCGTCTACCGGTTGCGCGACGGAGGGCTGCTGCTCGCGGATCTGTGGCTGCTGCCGCTTCGTGACCTGTTGCTGTGTTGGGTCTGGGTGCGCAGCTTCTCCACTTCCACGGTGCTGTGGCGCGGGAACGAGTTCGCGGTCGGGCCGGATGGCATCCTGCGCAAGCTTTCCTAGCCCAAGAAGCTTTCCTGGCCCAAGAAAGAGCATCGTTCTGAAAATCGCGGCATACGTCGGCGGCCTGGTTGGGCTCGCTCTGCTGCTGACCTTGTTCGTTCGCTCGGATCTGCCGGCGATGCTGCACGCCCTGGCCTGGGCGGGCTGGTCTTTGCTGTGGCTGTTGCCGTACCGCATGCTGTATTTCCTGCTGTTCGCGCTCGGCTGGTTCATTCTGCTCAAGCCATACGATCCGAGGCGGCACGCCGGTCTTGCCTACGTATTCTGGGTCACCAATGTGCGCGATGCGATCGACCGTCTGCTGCCCGTCGCCAGCGTCGGGGGTGGGGTCGCAGCCGTGCGGCTGCTGCACTGGCGCAAGCTCGCGATCGCGCCCGTCAGTGCGACGGTGATCGTCGAAATCCTGCTCACGCTCATCGTCACCTACCTGCTTGCGGTGCTGGGCGTACTGCTGTTGGTTTCGCTCACCGGCGGGGCGGCAAGCCAGAAGCGGCTGGTGCTCGTGCTGCTGTGCAGTCTGCCCGTGCCGGTGCTGACTGCCCTGTTGTTGCGCTACGGCGCGGTCTTCGCACGGCTGTCCGCCTTGCTGCGCCCGCTCGTCGGCGCCAGCGCAAGCAGCGCGACGGCGCAGAAGCTCGACCATGAGATTCGCGCCTGCCTGCGACGTATCGGTCCGCTGGCTGTGGTGGGTGCGCTGCAGTTCGCGGCGCTGATCTGCGGCGCCTTCGAGGTCTGGTTTGCGTTGCGGCTCTTCGGCCATCCGATCGGAGTCGAGGCGGCGGTGATGCTCGAGGCGCTGACACAGTCGATGCGCCACTTTGCGTTCGTGATTCCAGGAGGTCTCGGGGTGCAGGAGGCAGGGTTCGTACTGTTCGGGCATGCCTTGGGTATCGACAGTCAGCTGGCGCTCGCCGTATCGATGACCAAGCGATTGCGCGAGGTACTGATCGGCCTGCCAACGCTTGCCTCGTGGCAGGCGCTGGAAGGGCAGCGGATCCGCAAAGGCTGATGGACAAGTTCCTGATCGTGACTGCCGATGATTTCGGTCTGCACTCTGCCATCAACGCAGCGGTCGAGGCCGCCAGCGCGGCCGGGGTGCTGACGGCGGCGAGCCTCATGGTGGGGGCGCCCGAAGCTGCCGACGCTGTGCGCCGTGCACGACAGCTGCCCGGGCTGCGCATCGGGCTGCATTTGGTCCTGGCCGATGGCCGGGCCGTCCTGCCGCGGCGGGTCATCCCGGGCCTCGTCGGAGAGGATGGTCGTTTCCGCAATCGCATGTTCGTCGATGCGGTGCGGTATGTCGCACGGCCGACGCTGCGCAGCCAGCTCGAAGCGGAAATCCGCGCCCAGTTCGAGGCCTTCGCCCGCAGCGGTCTTGCCCTGGATCACGTCAATACACACAAGCATTTCCACCTGCATCCGACGATCCTGAGCTTGATCCTGCGGATCGGCCGCGAGTTTGGCATGCACGCCGTGCGGGTGCCGCATGAGCCCGCGTGGCTTGCTGCGCACATCGGCGGCTGGCCCGCAGCCGGCAGCAGCCTGCTGCTTGCGCCGTGGGCGCAGCTGATGCGAGCCCGGTTGAGCGCGAATCGCATCACCTGCAACGACCGGTTGTTCGGGATCGCGGCCAGCGGCGCACTCGATGAACGCACGCTGCTTGCTATCCTCGCCCGCCTGCCGGCGGGAGTCAGCGAGATCCACATGCACCCGGCGGCGCCCTGCGCCGGCCCGATCACGGCTGCCATGACGCAATACCGCCATGCCGATGAGCTCGCCGCGCTTTTGAGTCCACGGGTGCGGGACGCCGTCGGCGCAAGTGGCGCCCGGTGCGGGGGCTACCAGGATCTCATCCGGATGCGCCTGGGGCCATAGCGACTCGATGATCCGCTCGCCTCGGCGCGCTGCTTCCACTACCTTTGTCATGCAGCCAGCCCGGCTGTCAGCACAGAAGCCCGGCGCGAGCAGCGCCGATCATGCGATGAAGCCGACTCCCGCGCGCATTCCACAGAATACCGATGTCCGATTTCTCGGCCGGCTGCTCGGCGATGTCATCCGCACGCATGGCGGGGAGGCATTGTTCCAGCGCATCGAGGCCATCCGCGCAGCCTCCGTCGACCGCCATCGCGGCATCACCAATCCGCGGGTGATGACGGTCGGACTGGACAGTCTGACGCTCGATGAGACGGTCGCCTTCGTCCGCAGCTTCATGCTTTTTTCCATGCTGGCGAACCTTGCGGAGGACCGTCAGGGCGTCACGGCCGAGAAGCAGGGCACGCTGGCCTCGGCGCTCGAGCACCTGCAGCAACAGGGGCTGGCGCGCGAGGCAGCCGTTTCCCTGTTGGATCGCGCGTTCATCGCGCCAGTGTTGACCGCGCATCCCACCGAGGTGATGCGCAAAAGCATGCTCGATCACCGCAATCGCATTTCCGCTCTGATGCACCTGCGCGATCTGGGTCGTCAGGAGACTCCCGAGGGAGAGGAGGTCGAAGCCGAAATCGGCCGGCAGATCGCCCTGCTGTGGCAAACGCGGGCGCTGCGCCGGGAGCGGCTGTACGTCGCGGATGAGGTCGATACGGCACTCGCCTATCTACGGGAGATCTTCCTACCGGTCGTGCCCAGACTGTATGCGCGCTGGGAGCGGCTGTTGGGGCGCCGGCCAGCGAGTTTTCTGCGCCTGGGCAGCTGGATCGGCGGTGATCGGGATGGCAACCCGCATGTCACCGCCGATTCGCTCGAGCTCGCCCTGGGCCGCGCGGCGCAGGCACTGCTGGCGGACTATCTCGCCCAATTGCATGCTCTCGGCGCCGAGCTGTCCGTCTCCAGCGAACTGGTGCACGTGTCCGCGGAGCTGGCCGTTCTGGCGGACAACAGCGGGGACGTGCATCCCGCTCGCGCGGATGAGCCTTATCGGCGTGCTATCACCGGTATCTATGCGCGGCTGGCCGGCACGTATCAGCAACTCACCAGTCACCCGCCGCCGCGGCCCGCCGCGGTGAGCGCGCTTGCCTATCCGGATGCCCGCGCGCTGCTCGCGGATCTGACCATCCTGGAGCACTCGTTGCGGGGCGAAGCCGGCTTCGGCGCCAACCGGACGAACAGCCTGACCCGGTTGATTCGCGCGGTGGAAACCTTCGGCTTCCACCTGGCGACGCTCGATCTGCGGCAGAACTCGGATATCCATGCCCGCGTCATCGGCGAGCTGCTGAGGGTGGCGGGGGTGCATGCCGGGTACGAGACGCTGGAAGAATCGCAACGGGTGTCGCTGCTGCGCGCGGAGCTCTCGTGCGAGCGGCTCCTGGCCAGTCCCTTCGCCAGCTATAGCGAGGAGACCCTCGCGGAGCTGGCCATCGTGCGGGCCGCCGCACAGGCGCATCGTCGCTATGGTCGGGAATGCATCTCCGCCTACATCATCTCCAAGTGCCAGAGCGTCTCGGATCTGCTCGAGGTGAACGTGCTGCTCAAGGAAGCCGGGCTGTACCGGGTCGTCGGCAGCCCGCACGCCGCCATCATGGCCGTGCCTTTGTTCGAGACGATCGGCGATCTCGGCAGCGCGCCTGAGATCATGCGCACCTGGCTGCAATTGCCCGAGATGGCCGCCATTCGCGCCACGTTTGGCTTCCAGGAAGTGATGGTCGGCTATTCGGATTCGAACAAGGACGGGGGCTACCTCACCTCCGTATGGAGCCTGCAACAGGCGATCCGCGCATTGGCACGCGTATTCGGCAAGGCAGCCACACCGATGCAAATCTTCCACGGCCGTGGCGGGGCCGTCGGCCGCGGCGGCGGCTCCTCGTTCGAGGCCATCCGTGCCCAGCCGCATGGCACGGTGAGCGGGCGCATCCGCATCACGGAGCAGGGCGAGATCATCGCCGCCAAATACGGTACGCGGGAGAGCGCGGCCGCCAACCTCGAATCGATTACCGCGGCAACCCTGCTTGCCTCCCTCGAGGAGGACTCGCTCTCGGAGGGCGATCGGCAGCGCTTCGCCCTCGCCATGCAATCGCTGTCCCGCGAGGCTTTCCACGCGTATCGCAGTCTCGTGTACGAGACGGACGGGTTCGCGGCTTTTTTCCGGCAAATGACGCCGGTGTCGGAGATCTCGGACCTCAAGATCGGCTCGCGCCCCGCCTCGCGAACCAGCTCGGAGCGCATCGAGGATCTGCGGGCCATCCCCTGGGTATTCAGCTGGGCTCAGGCGCGCGTCATGCTTCCCGGCTGGTATGGTGTCGGGCAGGCCATGCGCTCGTTCGCCGATACCGGGTTGCTGCGCGAGATGCACGAGGGGTGGCCATTCTTCCGCGCGACGCTCGAGAATCTCGAGATGGTGCTGTCCAAATCCGACATGGCGATCGCGGCACGCTATGCAACCTTGGTCCAGGATCAGGAACTGGCCGAGGCGGTCTTCGGCCGCATCCGCCAGTCGTGGCAGGTCACGCTCGAGTGCCTGCTGCAGGTGACGGGTCAATCGCGGCTGCTGGAGAAGCATCCGGCGCTGGATGCCTCGATCCGGCTGCGCCTGCCCTACATCGAACCGCTGAACCTGCTGCAGGTCGAGCTGCTGAAGCGCCACCGTGCCGGCGAGGACGATCCGCGCGTCAGGGAAGGCATCCAGCTGTCGATCAATGCGATCGCAACGGCTCTGCGCAACAGTGGATAGTGCGGTCACACCCACTGCGCTGCGCGCCGAGGAAGCGTATGCGAGCCTGCGCGCTGCGACCGGGGAGCAGCAACGCATCAGCGCGGCTGCGGAGCTGATACTCGCCGTGTTCGATGATTTCTACGCCCAGCTGTGCGAGTACCCGTATCGCGCCCAGCTGGCTTTCGAGTCACAGGATCCGCATGCCTCGATCCGGATCAGCCGCGAGCGGCTCGGGCTGTACAGTCAATACATTTCCGATCACGGGCCGCGGATCCTCGAGGCCTTCCCCGAGCTGTCCAACAATGTGCGCTACTGGGAGGCGCTCGATCGGCTCTTCATGTCGATGATCTTCGATCGCTACGAGGCGGACATCGCGTTCATCTTCGCCCACTCGATCCGCCGTAACATCGACCATGGAATCTGGCGCCCGGTGGCCTATTCGTTTCCGCCCCCCAGCAAGCGCCGGGTCGACTCGATGGCGGCGGTGCATCGGCGGATGCCGGTAGGCGCCCGCATCGGTGTCGAGCTGATCGCGGCGGCCTTGCAGATTCCGCGCTTCTCGATTCCATTCCGCGATCTCGAGGGCGATGCGCGCAGGGTGCTGGAGCGCGTCGAGCAGCTGCTCGCGGCGGATCTGCCCGATGCCGGGGTGCCGGTCGCCCTGGACGTCGTGGAGGCCGGCTTCTTCCGCGATCGCAGCGCCTTCGTCGTCGGCCGCTGGGTGATGCGGGACGGCAGCATCGTGCCCTTCGTCGTGGCACTGCTCAACAGCCTGCAAGGGATCTATGCAGATGCGGTGCTGCACCGCGTTTCCGACATCCACGACCTGTTCAGCTCGGCGCTGGCGAATTTCCACGTGACCACGCGATTGTATTACCAGACGTGCGTGTTCCTCTTCAGCCTGATGCCGCGCCGGCCGTTGGGTCATCACTACTCCACCATCGGCTTCAATCACATCGGCAAGATCGTCATCCTGAACGAGATCATCGAGCAGATCCGCCGCACCGGGCAGCGCTTGCAGCGCTCCCCCGGTGTGCCCGGCACGGTCGCACTCGGGTTTACCTTCGATGCATGCTCCTATCATCTGAAGGTCATTCGCGATCAGCCCACGGCCGCCTACAAGTGGGGCGAATTTCCCGGGGTGGTGCGCGTACTCGATAAATATCGGGCGGTGCACGAGATCAACCGCGCGGGCAGCATGCTCGACAACGTCATGTACTTCAATCTGCGACTGGATCGGGACCTGTTCGAGCCCGCGCTGCTCGAGGAGATCTGCGAACAGGCTGCCGGCAGCGTCTACGTCGATTCCAGCAGCGTGTTCATGCGCTCGCTGATCGCACAGATGAAGATCGTGCCGCTGCCGGCGTATCTGCAAAGCGCCACCGACGGGCAGGCGGAGGCGGTGATCCGCAGCCTGGGTCATTGCATCCGCAACAATGCAGCGACCAACATCTTCAACAAGGATCTGGATTCGAGGAATTATGGTGTGGGCCGTTATGGCCGGGTGTTCCTCTTCGATTACGATGCCGTCGAGAGACTGACCGAGGTGAAGATCCGCACCAATTCCGACCGCGAGCCCGGCGAGGAAATCCTGCCAGGATGGTTCTTCGAGGAGGGAGTGATTTTCCTGCCCGAGGAGCTCGAGTACGGCATGCAGCTGAAGAACGATTGCGCACGCCGCGCGTTCCGGCGGTTGAATGCCGATCTGCTCAGCGTCGAATACTGGGAGGAGGTGCAACGCAAGCTGCTGCGAGGCGAGGTGCCGGGGCTGCGGATGTATCCGGGCGCGACGAGGCTTGCCGTCGACGCCGACGAGGTCGCGCCATGAACGTGGCGGCTGATGCGCACTCCGGCGAGCTCGGGCCCTGGAACCCGGGCATCGTTTCGCAGCTGCCGGTCGAGCTGCGGCATCTGTCCACGATCCTGCGTCGCGAAAACGTCTCGACCGACATCAGGAGCGCCGTAGAGCTGCAGCAGCTCACCGGGCTGACATTCGGCGAGCTGGTGGCTTTCCGCCCGGAGCGACTGCTGCTGCATGAGTTGTTGATCCGGGTCACGGCGGATTTCTCGGTGCCCGACGGCTCGCGTATCGAGGACCTGGGCATCAATTTCCGGGAGATCATCCGTCGCGTGCTGGAGCGGCATATACAGCCGCAGATGCCCTCGATCACGAGCGCCTACGCGCAGGCGCGGCAGCAGCTGCTGAGCATCATCGGGACGGCGTTCGCGCAACTGTGCGAATCGAGGCCGGCCGAGGTGCCGACGCGCTCATCGATTGCGCGGCTGTTTGGGCGCGCGGGCCGCCGGCGCCGGGATCCCTCGGTTCGGCCTGCGCGGGTAAGCTGGGGACCGCGCCAGATTGCCGAGTGTGAGCGCCGGGCCCTGAACTCGCAGGATGCTGTGGAACGCATCGGTTATCGCTCACTGGCGCGCGTGCTGTCGGCGCTGTTCACCACCAATGGGCGAGCCTGGGGCACCGCCGAGCTGATCGTTTCGCTCTCGACCGATATGGCGTGCAACGTTCATGCGAGCGATGTCATCGGGTTGCTGATCGAGCCCGTGCTGCGGCGCGCCGCCGAAGCGGAGGGCTACATCATCCTGCCCGGGCAGCAGGATCCGGTCGTCATCAACACCAAGGGTCCGTCGGCTTCCGGAAAGAGCACGCTGCGTCCGCTGCAGAAGAAGCTCGCGGGCAACATCGGAATTCGCTGGAGCGATTTCGCGCTGATCAGTCCGGACATCTGGCGCAAGCAGTTGCTCGACTACGCCACGCTGGGAAGCGCCTTTCGCTATGCCGGTGCCTTCACCTCGGATGAGTTGCAGCTCATCGATCAGAAGCTCGATCGCTACATGGTGCTCAAGCACGAACGCGGCGACATGCCGCATCTGCTGATCGATCGCTTCCGTTTCGACAGCTTCGCTCCCGACTCCGAAGAGGCGGGCAGCAATCTGCTCACCCGCTTCGGCCACTCGGTCTACCTGTTCTTCATGATCACGGCGCCCGAACTGCTGGTCGAGCGGGCTTGGACGCGCGGACTGGAGGTCGGTCGCTACAAGGCGGTGGATGACACACTTGCGCACAGCGTGGAGGCCTATTCGGGCATGCCGGACGTGTTCTTCACCTGGGTGCGACGCAGCGACAAGGACATCCGGTTCGAATTCCTCGACAACTCCGTCCGGCTCGGGGATCGGCCGCGCACCGTCGCCTTCGGTACGAATCACACCATGAACGTACTGGACGTCAAGGGTCTGCTGGATATCGTGCGTTACGCCCGGGTCAACGTCGATGCGCTGGCTCCCGAGGGGCTGTATCCGGACCCCGGACAGCTCGCCCCCGTGCACAACCTGAGTTTTCTGCGGCGCTGTGTCGAGGGGTTCCGGAAAGTCCACTTTGCCGATCGCGCGACGGGGCGGATCTACCTGCGCCTGCAGGGCGGCAGGGCCGTCTTCGTGGATCTCATCGGCCTGCGCCGGGCAATCGAGGATCCGAGCACCCTGGCGGGCATTGCGTCGGTCACGCCCGACGTGTTGACCGGGCTTGCGACGCTTGACGCTGCGAAGAGCGGCGAGGATCCGCAGTATCTCGACGAGCGTGACGGTGAGGGGCCCGGAGCTACGCTCGGCGAATGGGGGAGCGCGCGCGCGCCGAATCAGCCGAGAAAGTCACAATAACGGTCGACGTGCGCCGCCAGATCCAGGGTGTGCTGCCGCGTCAGCCGCTCGGCCAGCTCGGTATCGCGACGCTCGAGGGCCTCGATGATCTTCAGGTGATCGACGATCGAGCGCGCGGCGCGATCGCTCTGCGTGATGGTCGCGCGGCGAATGGCACGAACGTGCAGCAGCAGATTGCGCGTCGCATCGACGAGCATCTGCGAGCCTCCCAGGCGGATGACCTCCGTGTGGAAGGCGATGTTGGCGTCGGAGTACTCGCACAGGTGCTCCGACGGCGGCGAGGATTGAAACTCATCGAACAGGCTGCGCAGCCCCGCGATCTCCGCATCCTCCGCATGCAGCGTGGCGAGCCGCGCTGCCATCGACTCCAACGCAGCCCACATCTGCACCATCTCGATGATCTCGCGCTTGGACTTGCGGATGATATAGATGCCGCGACGCGGAATCGTCCGGATGAATCCTTCCTGCTCGAGCAGGGAGAGTGCTTCGCGGATCGGCGTGCGACTGACGCCGAGTGCCATCTTCAGCTGCCGCTCATCCAGGCGCAGTTCCTGCTGGGGATTGTAGATGTCCGTTCCGGCGATCGCCGATTTCAGCAGGACGTACGCCTGATGACGCAGGCTCTTCGCATTGAGGGGCGCCAGGGCAAGCGGAGCCGTGCTGGCGGCGCGCTCGATCATGTTCGCAGTACTGTTCATCAGCGACCCCGCTGGTCGGTTCTTGGGATGCGAAGCCACGCTCAGACCGCCTGCCTGGGTAGAACCCGATCCGGGACGCCTTCGCACATGATATATGAGATTTTACGACACTTTGAGCGTAGCCGGGACGAAAGCTCTGCTCGGGTCCTCAAATCCCCCAGCCGTAGGGACTGACCGAGCATCCGCTTTGGCAGCAGCCTCCTGTTTGTCATAAATCTTCGTTGTTTGCAGACCACAGCCCAGCTAACCGCCCAGCTCACCGCCCAGCTGCATGCACGCGGCCCTATTTTCCCTGATGCGCAGCCTTCAGCCCGCACGTTGCTGTGCTCGATGTGGCGCACCTGTGCTCGACTTGCGACAGTTTGAAAGTATATGATATACCAGTCGCGTCGAAGAAACAGATGGCTGCTACGAGTCCGGATTTGCTCGGATGAACTTGTGAAGTTGAGGGGGATTCACGTGAGAAGTCTGCGCGCCTCGGCACCGTCTGCTTCCGAGTCGCAGCGTGTCTGTGCTCCTCACCCACCACTTTCGCCGCGACTGCGCCGTGCAGGCGTGCACCAGGACACCGTGATGAGGCTGGCAGGAACTTAGCTGACATCGCGGCACGTCGTTGCTGGATGCAGCGACGCGCCGCGATTCTATTCATTGAATCGGAGGCGATATGGCAACCGTTAATCCCGTTCCGCCACAGACGAAGTCGACGACGGCGGAGGATACCCTGCAGAGGAAGAGCCGCGATGCCGGCGTCGTCTCCGGCGGCCATCTGGTGGCGAAGGCGCTGAAGAACGAGGGCGTCGACACTATCTTCACCCTGTGCGGCGGCCACATCATCGACATCTATGACGGCTGCGTGGATGAGGGCATTCGCATCATCGACGTGCGTCACGAGCAGGTGGCGGCGCATGCGGCCGATGGCTATGCGCGCCAGACAGGCAAACTCGGCTGCGTGGTAACCACCGCCGGTCCGGGCTGCACGAACGCGGTGACGGGTGTTGCGACGGCTTTCCGCTCCGAGAGTCCGATCATCCACATCGGCGGCCAGGGCGCACTCACCCAGCACAAGATGGGTTCGCTGCAGGATCTACCGCATGTAGACATGATGTCCCCAATCACGAAGTTTGCCGCGACGGTCCCGAGCACCGAACGCGTGGCTGACATGATCGCCATGGCGGCGCGCGAGGCCTACAACGGCGCCCCCGGACCCGTTTACCTGGAGATTCCACGCGACGTGCTCGACCGCGAGGTGGATGTCTCGAAGGCCATCATTCCCAAACCGGGCCATTACCGCGCATCGACGAAATCGATCGGCGATCCGCGCGACATCGAAAAACTCGCCGACCTCCTCGTCGATTCCGAGCGGCCGGCGATTCTGTTCGGGCAGCAGGTCTGGACCGCACGCGGCCACGAGCAGGCGATCGCGCTGCTGCGCGGGCTGGACATTCCCGGCTACTTCAATGGTGCCAGCCGTGGGCTGCTGCCGCCGGGGGATCCGCATCACTTCGATCGGACCCGCGGCAACGCCTTTGCCGAGGCCGACGTCGTGGTCATCGTCGGTACGCCATTCGATTTCCGCATGGGTTATGGCCGCCGCATCAGCAACAAACTCAAGCTGGTGCAGATCGACATGGACTACCGCACGGTGGGCAAGAACCGTGACATCGACCTGGGCCTCGTCGGCGATCCGGGTGCCATCCTCGGCGCGGTCCTGCAGGCGGCCTCGGGGCGCATCAAGCAGGATAGGCGTCAGGCACGTCAGCAGTGGATGAAGAAGCTGCAGGACGCCGAGGCGGCGGCCACCGAAAAGCTCATGCCGCTGTTCAAATCCAACAACACGCCGATTCATCCCTACCGGGTCGCGTACGAGCTCAACGAGTTCCTCGCCGACAACACCATCTACATCGGTGACGGCGGGGATGTCGTGACGATCTCGGGGCAGGCGGTGCGGCCGCGCCGGCCGGGCCAGTGGATGGATCCGGGCGCGCTCGGATCTCTCGGTGTCGGTACCGGATTCGCCATCGCGGCCGGCCTGGCCAACCCCAAGAAGGAAGTGCTGTGCTACTACGGGGATGGCTCCTTCGGCATGACCGGCTTCGACATGGAGACGGCCAACCGCTTCGGCGTGCCCTACATCGCCGTGATCGGCAACAACTCGGCCATGAACCAGATCCGCTACGGCCAGCTGGCCAAGTACGGCGAGCAGCGCGGTAACGTCGGTAATCTCCTCGGCGATGTGCCGTTCGGCAAGTTCGCCGAAATGCTCGGTGGATATGGCGAGGAGGTGCGCGATCCGGCGCAGATCGCCCCCGCACTGAAGCGGGCGCGTGAGTCGGTGCAGCGGCTCCGCAAGTCGGCCGTCATCAACATCTGGGTGGATCCGCGCGAGTACGCGCCGGGCACCAAGAACCAGACGATGTACAAGTAATACAGCGGGGAGCGTCCCATGGGTAAGGCGTTAGAGGGAGTCCGCATTCTCGACTTCACGCACGTGCAGTCGGGCCCCACATGCACTCAGCTGCTGGCCTGGTTCGGCGCCGACGTCATCAAGGTCGAGCGGGCCGGTTCGGGGGACGTGACGCGCGAGCAATTGCGCGACATCCCCGACGTGGACAGCCTGTACTTCACGATGTTGAATCACAACAAGCGCTCGATCACACTCGACACGAAGAGTGAGCAGGGCAAGCAGGTGCTGGAGAAGCTCGTCAAGCACTGTGACGTGCTGGTGGAGAACTTCGCACCCGGCGCACTCGATCGCATGGGCTTCACCTGGGAGCGCATTCAACAGCTCAACCCGAAGATGATCGTGGCATCGATCAAGGGCTTTGGGCCGGGGCCGTATGCCGAATGCAAGGTGTACGAGAACGTGGCTCAGTGCGCTGGTGGATCCGCGTCCACAACGGGTTTTGACGACGGACCGCCGCTCGTGACCGGCGCCCAGATCGGTGACAGCGGTACCGGCTTGCACCTGGCGCTCGGCATCGTTACCGCCTTGTATCAGCGCAAGAGCAGCGGCCGCGGCCAGCGGGTGCTGGCGGCGATGCAGGATGGCGTGTTGAATCTGTGCCGGGTGAAGCTGCGCGACCAGCAGCGGCTGGCACGCACCGGCGTCATGAAGGAATACCCACAGTATCCGGACACGAAATTCGGCGACGCGGTGCCGCGCGCGGGCAATGCGTCCGGCGGCGGCCAGCCTGGGTGGATCGTGAAGTGCAAGGGCTGGGAGAACGATCCCAATGCCTACCTGTACTTCATCACGCAGGCACCGGTCTGGAAGGAGATCTGCCATGTGATCGGCAAGGAGGATTGGATCACGGACCCGAACTTCGCGACGCCGAATGCCCGGCTGCCGCGGCTCAAGGAAGTCTGGGAGACGATCGAGCGGTGGACTGTCACGAAGACGAAGTTCGAGGCGATGGCGATCCTCAATGAGCACGATATTCCGTGCGGCCCGATCCTTTCCATGAAGGAGCTCGCGGCGGAGCCCTCGCTGCGCGAAACCGGCACGATCGTCGAAGTCGACCATCCCAAGCGCGGCAAATATCTCAGCGTCGGCAATCCCATCAAGCTGAGCGACAGTCCGACTGAGGTGCGGCGCTCGCCGCTGCTCGGTGAGCACACCGACCAGGTGCTTGCGGAGCTGGGTTATGGGACGCAGGACATCGCAGGCTTGCGGGCGAAGAAAGTGATCTGAGCGCCGGCCAGGATTCAAACTTATCGCAGCGGCACGGGCCGCTGCAGTTCGAGGCAACTGATGACATACGACAAGACCGCCGTACGCAAGATTCTCGATCAGGCGAAGAGCGCCGGACGCGAGGCGCTGACCGCCCCCGAAGCCCGCGGTGTCTGTGAGGCCTATGGGATCAACATTCCGAAGGAAGGCGTGGCGCGCAGCGCCGACGAGGCGGTCAGACTGGCGAAGGAGATTGGCTTTCCGGTCGTCATGAAGATCGTCTCGCCGCAGATCCTGCACAAGACCGAGGCCGGCGGCGTACTCGTCGGCGTGAAGTCCGCGGAAGCTGCAGCGCAGGGCTACGAGACGATCGTCGGCAACGCGCGCAAGTACGACGCCAAGGCTGAGATTCTCGGCGTGCAGGTGCAGCAGATGCTCGCCGGCGGCCAGGAAGTGATCATCGGAGCCGTGACGGATCCGGCCTTCGGCAAGCTGGTCGCCTTCGGCATGGGCGGCGTCCTCGTGGAGGTGCTCAAGGACATCACTTTCCGGCTCGCCCCGGCGAGTTCGCAGGATGCGCAGTCAATGCTCGACAGCATCGCTGCGGCGGAGATCCTGCGCGGGGTACGCGGCGCGAAGCCGGTCGATCGTGCGGCGCTGGCGGGAATGATCGAGCGCGTGTCGGCGCTGGTGGCGGATTTCCCCGAGATCTCGGAGATGGATCTGAACCCGGTGTTCGCCACGCCCGAGGGCGCAACGGCGGCCGACGTGCGCATCGTCCTGGATTTCAAGCCCGCCGTCGTGCGCGACCGGCCGGACGAGCAGCAGGTCGTCGAGAAGATGAACCGCATCATGAAGCCGGATGCGGTGGCGGTGATCGGCGCCTCCGCCGAGAACGGCAAGATCGGCAATTCCGTGATGAAGAATCTCATCAACGGGGGCTACCAGGGCAAGATCTATCCCATTCATCCGAGTGCCACCGAGATCCTCGGCAAGAAGGCCTACAAGAGCGTCAAGGACGTCCCCGGTGAGATCGACGTCGCGGTGTTCGCGATTCCCGCGAAGTTCGTGGCGCAGGCGCTCACCGAGGTGGGTGAGAAGAAGATTCCGGGCGCCGTGCTGATCCCTTCCGGGTTCGCCGAGACCGGCAATACGGCCGGTCAGGAGGAGCTGGTGCGCATCGGGCGCAAGTACGGCGTGCGCCTCATGGGGCCGAACATCTACGGTTTCTACTACACACCGAAGAATCTCTGCGCCACCTTCTGCACGGCTTTCGACGTCAAGGGCAAGGCGGCCCTGTCCTCGCAGTCCGGCGGTATCGGCATGGCGATCATCGGCTTCTCGCGCTCGGCGAAAATGGGCGTCTCCGCGATCGTGGGCGTTGGCAACAAGTGCGATATCGACGAGGATGACCTGCTGATCTTCTTCGAGCAGGACGACAACACCCAGATCATCGCCCAGCACTGCGAGGACCTGAAGGATGGCCGCTCTTTTGCGCAGGTCGCCAAGCGGGTCTCGAAAAAGAAACCGGTGGTGGTGTTGAAGGCGGGACGCACGAGCATGGGTGCGCGCGCGGCCAGCTCGCACACCGGCGCACTTGCCGGCAACGACAAGATCTATGACGACGTGTTCAAGCAGTCCGGTGTCATCCGGGCGAGCTCGCTGCGCGAGATGCTGGATTTCGCCCGCGGCATACCGGTCATGCCGACCCCGAAAGGCAACAATGTGGTGATCATCACGGGCGCCGGCGGCTCCGGCGTGCTGCTGTCGGATGCCTGCGTGGACAATGGGCTGTCGCTCATGGCGATGCCGCCGGATCTGGATGCCGCCTTCCGCAAGTTCATTCCGCCCTTTGGCGCCTCCGGCAACCCGATCGACATCACCGGCGGCGAGCCACCCAAGACATATCAGAATACCGTGCGGCTGGGGCTCGAGGATTCGCGGATTCACGCGCTGATTCTCGGCTACTGGCACACGATCATCACTCCACCGATGGTGTTCGCACGCTTGATGGTCGAGGTAGTGGATGAGATGCGCCGCAAGGGCATCGAGAAGCCCGTGGTCGCCTCGCTCGCGGGCGACGTCGAGGTGGAAGAGGCCGCGGAGTATCTGTATCAGCATGGGATCCCCGCGTACGCGTACTCGACGGAGATCCCGGTGGCGGTGCTCGGGGCCAAATTTCGCTGGGCGCGCGGCGCCGGGCTCATCCCGGCGCAATGAGCGCCGGGCACAACATTGCAACGGCAGGGGCCCGGTCCGGGGCGCCTGCAGGCGCGAACGCAGCAGCAGGAGCCGCTGCCGATCGGAATGGTTTGAGGATTTTGCAGTCGGTAGACGTTCGGAACCTAACCTTCTAAGGGGGAAGTCTCATGATGATTGGCACCAGAGCGCTTTCGGCAGCGTTAGCGGCAATGGCGACGCTCGCCATTGTTCCCGCCAACAGCCGAGCCGCTGCGGATGATGACGCGAAGCTTCGCGCTCTGCAGCAGCAGATCCAGGATCTATCCAGGCAGGTCGACGCGCTTCGCGACCAGCAAGCCCAGACCGAGGCGAAGGCGCAGGAAGCGCAGCGCCAGGCGCAGTCCGTCGCAGGAACACCGAAAGCGCCAAAGGCCGGCAAGGAAGCTGCGGCAGAGACGAAGTTCGACAAGTTCATCAAGGGCTTCTACGGCACGCTGGATGTGTCGGTCGATTACACGACGAAGGGCATGAACGGAATGGAGGCCTTCCCCTACGGGTACGCCTCCGGCGCCCCCGGCAGTCCCATCGTCATCACCGGTCCGATGAAGGCGGGCCCCTTCGGCAAGGTGGGCTGGCTCGGAGCGATGTCGAGCAACGGCTCGAACTTCGGCTATCGTAGCTCGCATCGGATCGGCACCTCGGATGTGGATTTGATCTATCAGGTGTCCACCGCGCTCGACATGGTGGCGGCGCCCGGGCTGCGCAACAGCTGGACGAAGTCCTCCAACACGGTGCAGGGCGCGATCGGCCTCGGCGACACCTTCATCGGTCTGCAGGAGCACGGCTGGGGCAAGGTGAGGTTCGGCGAGATGTACATGCCGTACAAGACCTCGACGGATCGCCTGAATCCATTTTCCGGCGGCCTGGGCGGCTACAACGTGATGATCAGCAATACCGGCGGTGACAACCGCGTCGAGTTCGGCACCCGCATGGACCACGTCGTAGCTTACAGCTCGCCCAACTTCAGTGGACTGAGCTTCGATGCGGCCTACTCGTTCGGACAGAATGCCGATCCCAACAACAATATCGCGGCGGACGGCTCACCGGACTGCACTGGAAGCAATAATCCGGGCAGCGGCAACCTGCCGCTGAACTGCGATGACGGCGGCTTCGACGATGCTTACAGCGCCGACATCAAGTTCGAGACCCATGGGCTGTACCTGGTCGCCGCCTACGAGATGCACAAGCGGGTCAACCGCAGCAGCGACGGCGTCGGGGCGAATATTCCGCTGGTCGAGTACTGGGACAGTCAAGGTCCCACTGGCCCGAATGCGCAGTATCTCAACTGGGCGGACTACGAGACGTTTGCGGCCGAGTACCCGAATGCAGCGCCTGCCGGAACGCCGGAATACTCCACCGCCTTCGACGTCGCGGACGAATGGGCCATGAAGTTCGGTGGTCAATACAGCTTCGACTTCGGGCTCACGATCTCCTATCTGTGGGAGGCGATGCATCGCAATCTTCCGCAGGTGTTCGAGTTCCAGAACGAGCGCACGCGCAACACTGACTGGGTCGCCATCCAGCAGGCCCTCAACGGCGGCCGCGACACGATCGCGGTCGGTTGGGGACATGCTGGAGCCACCGAGGGCGATCCGGGTGGACAGCACAACTTCAACCCGAACGGCATCGGCAACAACGAGGCCAACATGTACACGGCGATGTGGCGCCACAAGTTCGACAAGCAGACCACCTGGTACGTCGACGTCGCGGATACCGCAAATGACGGCAACGCGCACTTCGACATCGGTGCCGGCGGCCATGGCATCAAGACCGATTGCCACGATGCCACGCACTTCACGTTCGTCGACTACAGCAGCGCAGGTCCGACCACCTGGGGCGGCTGTCATGAGCTGGGTATCTCGACGGGTATGAACTACAAGTTCTAGCCATCGTCTGTCCTGTAGCGTGTAAGCGTCAGCGCACATGCGCAGGAGTCCGATGGGGCCGCTCCTGACAGCCTTGGGAGTGGCCCTTTTCGGAAGCGTATCCGCGGCAATGGTTGCGGCAGCGGCAAAGGGGGATTCGAATGACGGTCCACTCTCGGAGGTGGTGATCTCTGCAGCCACGCAGTCGGATACCGAGATGACCGCGAAGGTGTTGGCGGCGATTCGGGGCGATCCCTTTCTATTCAGCGATCATGTCAGCGTAGTGACCGAGAATGGCGTTGTACGGCTCGAGGGCGTGGTCACCGACGTGGCTGAACTGCAGGCTATCCTGCGCGTGGTACGTCGAAGCGCACGCGGTGCGCGGATCGTCGACCAAATTGATTACATTGCGGAGGGTGATGAAGCCGATTAGCTGTGATATACGTTCAGGGACGAAATAATTCGGAGGTGAGTCACTTGTCTCCAAGTATCAGAAAACTTGCGCATATGACGGTCGTCGCGACGATGGTGTGCGGCGTCGCCGCATGTGCGACGGGCAAAACGGACGCGCAGCGCCAAGAGGACCGGGAAATCGCGGATCGCGTCGAGACTGCGCTGAGCGCGGACCGGGAGTTGTACGCCCGTCACATTCATGTCCAGGTGAATAATGGCGTGGCGCATCTGGGCGGTTATGTCTGGACGGAACCGGACATGCAGGAGGCCGTGCGCATTGCCGAGCTCGTCGATGGCGTACATCGGGTCGTCGATGACCTGGAGCTCGAGCTCAATGGCATCGACAACTCGAACGTCGGCCGGTAGGCCGGGATAGTGTTGTTGAGCGAGCCGGACGCGGTGAGGACTCACGCGGATGAAGGTAGCGATTGTTGGAGTGGGCGCAATCGGTGGCTACGTCGGCACCCGACTCGCACTTGCGGGAGAGGATGTCACGTTCATCGCCCGGGGTGAGAAACTCGAGGCGCTGCAGAGCCGCGGTATCTGTTTGAAGCTGGCCGACGGTAGCGAAGAAGTCGTTCGGGAGGTGCGGGCGACATCGAACTATGCCGAGGTAGGACCGCAGGACGTCGTTATTCTCGCGATGAAGGCCCACCAGGTGGCCTCAGTGGCCACCGACGTGCCCAAACTCTTCGGCCCGGACACCATGGTCGTGCCGATGCAGAACGGCATTCCTTATTGGTACTTTCACGGACATCTGGGGAAACTGGCGGGAACCCGGATCGAGAGCGTGGATCCGGACGGAACGATCGGCGCGCACATCCCGCCTGAGCGGGTGATCGGCTGCGTGGTGTACCCGGCCACGGAGCTGCTGGCCCCAGGGGTCATCAAGCACGTCGAGGGAAACCGCTTTCCGGTGGGCGAGCCGGACGGCACGACAACCGAGCGGGTAAGCCGGCTGTCCGAATGTCTGACGCGAGCGGAACTGAAGTCCCCCGTGCTCGCCGACATCCGCTCGGAAATCTGGTTGAAGCTCTGGGGAAACATGACCTTCAACCCCATGAGCGCGCTGACCCGGGCGACGCTGGCCGGGATCTGCCAGTACCCACGAACGCGCGCCCTGGCAGCCGCCATGATGGTGGAAGCCCAGACGGTCGCCCACAAGCTCGGCATCACCTTCCGCGTGCCGCTCGAGAAGCGCATCGCCGGTGCCGAGAAGGTGGGTCACCACAAGACCTCGATGCTGCAGGATATCGAGGCCGGCAGGCCGCTGGAGATCGACGCGCTACTGGGGGCGGTGATCGAGCTGGCTCGCCTGACCGATACACCGACCCCGCATCTGGATACGGTGTATTCGTTGACCAAGCTGCTCGCGAAGATGCAGCTCGAAGGCACCGCTCACTGAAGGGCATGACCTAAGGCGCATGCCCCTGCAATGGAGTACCCGGTTGCAACGGAGTATTACCTCAGATGAATGTCCATGAATATCAGGGCAAGGAGATTCTGCGCCGTTATGGCGTAGCCACGCCGCGCGGCATTGCCTGCTTCTCGGTTGCCGAGGCCGATGCGGCCGCACGCAAGCTCGGCGGCAAGGTCTGGGTGGTGAAGGCGCAGATTCACGCCGGCGGCCGGGGCAAGGGCGGCGGCGTCAAGGTCGCAAAATCGCTCGAGCAGGTGCACGAGTACGCCAACAGCATTCTCGGCATGACCCTCGTGACGCATCAGACCGGACCTGCGGGCCGAGTCGTGCGCCGCCTGCTGGTCGAAGAAGGGGCCGACATCCGCAAGGAGCTGTATGTCGGCATGGTCGTGGATCGCGTCAGCCAGCGCGTCACGCTCATCGCAAGCTCGGAAGGCGGGATGGAGATCGAGGAAGTCGCCGCCCATACGCCCGAAAAGATTCACAAGGTCGCGATCGACCCACGCACCGGCCTGCAGGATGCGCAGGCGGATGCGGTGGCACGGCAGATCGGCGTACCGGATGGCGCGGTGCCGGACGCACGCGGCTTCATGCAGGGACTGTATCGCGCATTCGTGGAATGCGATGCATCGCTCGCCGAGATCAATCCGTTGATCCTGACAGGCGATGGCAGGATCCTGGCACTGGATGCCAAGCTCAACTTCGATTCCAACGCACTGTTCCGCCATGCTGACATCGTGGAGATGCGCGATCTGGACGAGGAGGACCCGGCCGAGGTCGAGGCATCGAAGTCCGACCTGTCCTACATCTCCCTGAACGGCAACATCGGCTGCCTGGTCAATGGCGCAGGGCTTGCGATGGCAACGATGGACACCATCAAGCTCTACGGTGGCGAGCCGGCCAACTTTCTCGACGTCGGCGGTGGGGCTACACCGCAGAAGGTGACCGAGGCATTCAAGCTGATGCTGAAGAATCCGGCCGTGAAGGGCATCCTGGTGAACATTTTCGGCGGCATCATGCGCTGCGACACCATCGCCGAAGGGGTGATCGCGGCGGCCAAAGAGGTGAAGCTGAACGTGCCGCTGGTCGTGCGGATGAAGGGCACCAACGAGGAAGCCGGCAGGAAGATGCTGCAAACTTCCGGACTGCGGATCATCTCGGCCGACGACATGGCCGATGCGGCGAAGAAAATCGTCGCGGCCGTGGGCGGAAAGTAGGAGTCAGCATGAGTATCCTGATCAATCGCGACACGCGCGTGATGACCCAGGGCATCACCGGCAAGACCGGCGCCTTCCACACACGGCTGTGCCGCGAATATGCCAACGGCCGCAACTGCTTCGTGGCCGGTGTGAACCCGAAGAAAGCCGGGGAGCATTTCGAGGAGATTCCGATCTTCGGTACGGTGCGCGAGGCCAAGGAGCGCACCGGCGCCACCGTATCGGTCATCTACGTGCCCCCGCCGTTTGCGGCAGCGGCGATCGACGAGGCGGTGGACGCCGGGCTCGAGCTGGTCATCTGCATCACCGAAGGGGTGCCGGTGCGCGACATGATCAACACCCGCGAGCGCATGCGCGGCAAGAACACCCTGTTGGTCGGCCCCAACTGCCCCGGCGTCATCACGCCCGACGAGATCAAGATCGGCATCATGCCCGGGCACATCCACAAGAAGGGTCGCGTCGGGGTCGTTTCCCGTTCGGGCACGCTCACGTACGAGGCGGTCGGCCAGCTGGCGGATCTCAACCTCGGCCAGTCGACCTGCGTCGGCATCGGCGGTGATCCGGTCAACGGTCTGAAGCACATCGATATCATGAAGCTGTTCAATGACGATAGGGAGACCGATGCGGTCATCATGGTGGGTGAGATCGGTGGCGACGACGAGGAAACGTGTGCCCGCTGGATCAAGGGCCACATGAAAAAGCCGGTGGTGGGTTTCATCGCAGGCGTGACCGCGCCCCCGGGAAAGCGGATGGGCCATGCGGGCGCCATCATCTCCGGCGGCAAGGGCACGGCCCAGGAAAAGCTCGCCGTCATGGAGGAATGCGGCATCAAGGTCACGCGTAACCCGGCAGAGATGGGCAAGCTGCTGAAGTCGGTGCTGTAGCGCGTTCGCGCCGCACGCACTGATGCCACCCGAGGTGAATTCTGTGACGACGTGGGCGCGGTTTCGGCATCAGGATGGCAACATCGGCTTCGGGGAGCTGCGCGACGGCGCGCTGACCGAACACGCAGGCGATCCCGGCGCGAGCCGCGCCACCCACACGGTACGGGCGCCTGGCACCTTCACGCTACTTAGCCCCTGTGTACCTACGAAGATCATTGCCCTGTGGAACAATTTTCACGCGCTCGCCGCGAAACTGCACAAGGCCGCCCCGGCGCACGCGATGTACCTCATCAAGCCCGGCAGCTCGGTCATCGGACCGGACGCACCGATCCGCAGGCCGAGCGCGTACCGCGGCAAAATCGCCTACGAGGGTGAGCTGGGGATCGTCATCGGACGGACCTGCAAGGATGTGCCGGTGGCGGAGGCGGCCGGTTACATATTGGGCTACACCTGCGTCAACGATGTCACGGCAGCGGAAGTGCTCGGTGAGAGCGCCGATTTCGTTCAATGGTGTCGCTCCAAAGGCTTCGACACCTTCGGCTGTCTGGGTCCGGTCATCTCCTCGGACCTCGCTTGGCGCAGCGCACATGTCATCACCCGGGTCGACGGCGTCGAGCGGCAGAATTATCCGCTTGCGGACATGATCCTCGGGCCGCACGAGCTCGTGAGCCAGATCTCCTTCGACATGACGCTGCTGGCAGGCGATGTGATCGCGTGCGGCACGTCGATCGGTGTCGGTTCCATCAAGGATGGCAGCACGGTCGAGGTAGCCATCGAGGGGATCGGCACGCTTGCCAATCGGCTCGAGTAGGCCGCCTCAGCTCACGAGGTGCTGTGGCGTGCCGGCGCACCACAGCTCGATGTTGTCGATCAGCTGATCGGCGAGAAACTGCATGGCGCCGTCGCTTGCCCACGCGACGTGCGGTGTGAGAATGAAGTTCGGCCGCCGCACATCGAGCAGCGGATGGCCGTTTCTCGGCGGCTCGACGGTGAGCACATCGAAGCCGGCGCCGGCGATCAGACCCGCATCCAGTGCCTCGATCAGCGCTGCCTCATCCACCAGGCCGCCGCGGGCGGTGTTGATCAGTAATGCATTGCGCTTCATCCTGCGCAGCGCGTTCCGGTCGATCAGGTTGCGCGTCGCGGGCATGAGCGGGCAGTGCAGCGAGAGCACGTCGGATTGCGCGAGCACCTCTTCGTGCGGCGTGAAGGTCACGCCCGCCATCTTCGGTGGCGGATGATCGGCGAACAGCACGCGCATGCCGAAGGCACGGCCGATTGCCGCGGTTGCCTGGCCGATCGCCCCCTCGCCGATGATGCCGAGAGTGGACCCGTGCAGGTCGCCGATCGGATGCGTGAAGAAACAGAACTGGTCCGCGCGATTCCACACGCCGTTTTCCACATCCTCACGGTAGGCGAGGATGTTGCGGCGCAATGCGAGGATGAGTGCAAAGGCGTGCTCAGGTACGGTATGCACGGCGTAGTTGCGGATATTCGCCACGGCGATGCCGTGCTCTCTGCAGTAGGCCAGATCGACGACATCGTAGCCGGTCGCTGCCACGGCGATCATCTTCAGCTCGGGCAGCTGCTGCAGAGTCGCGGCACCCATGGGAACCTTGTTGACGATGGCGACCGTCGCGCCTTTGAGCCGCGGAACGATCTCCTCGATGAGCGTCTTTTCGTGTTCGATGTATTCGCGGGCGCAGGACGGCTTGCGCACGTTCGCCTTGAGCGAGGCGCGATCGAGGAACACGACGCGATGCATCACGCAGCGATGCTCTTCTTCTCCGCCGCGGCGTTCCTCGCGTTGATGGCGGCGGGCGCGTTGCTGCGCCAGTAGCTCTGGGCGGCCGCAACCCCACTGCCGGGCTCGATCTTCGCGCCCACATCGAGCATGGCCATTTCGGCTCCGGCAAGGGCGCCGAGCAACATGAGCTCGTTGAGATCGCCCAGATGACCGATGCGGAACAGTTTGCCGGCGACTTTCGACAGTCCCGCCCCCAACGCCAGGTCATAGCGGTTGAATGCGCGCGCGATGACATCCGCCCCGTTGATGCCCTCGGGCACCATGATCGCGGAGACGGTATCGGAGTACCACTTCGGTGCGACGGCGCATAGTTTCAGCTTCCAGCCGTCCAGGACGGCGGCGCGCACGCCCTTGGCGAGATAGCTGTGCCGCTGGAAAATATTCTCGAGGCCCTCTTCGGCAATCATCGCCAGCGACTCGCGCAAGCCGTACATCATCGGCACCGAGGGCGTGTACGGAAAATAACCCGATGCGTTGTTCACGACCATGTCGTTGTAATCGAAGTAACAGCGCGGCGACTTCGCGCTCTTCGCGGCCGCGAGTGCCTTCTGACTCACGCACGTGACGCCCAATCCAGCCGGCAGCATCAGGCCTTTCTGCGAGCCGCTGACGCAGACATCCACCCCCCATTCGTCCATGCGAAAGTCGATACTGGCCAGCGCGCTCACCGAGTCCACGAACAGCAGGGCCGGATGTCTGGCACTGTCGATTGCCTGACGCAGAGCCGCGACGTCACTCGTCACGCCGGTCGCAGTCTCGTTCTGACATACGAGCACCGCCTTGATGCGATGCTGCTTGTCGGCACTCAGCGAGGCGAGATAGCGCTCGATCGGCGCGCCCTCACCCCAGGGCGTCTCGAGCACCTCGACCTCGTAACCAAGCCGCTGGCACATGTCCACCCACAGATGGCTGAACTGACCGAATCGCGAGGCCAACACCTTGTCGCCGGGATTCAGGCAGTTCGTCAGGGCGGCCTCCCAGCAGCCGGTGCCCGAAGAGGGGAACAGGATGGGCGCTCCCGTCTTGGTTTTGAACACCGGCTTCAGCCCTTCCAGGCAGGCGCGGGTCAGCTGCGGAAAGATGGGCGAGCGGTGATCCTCCATCGATACCGTCATGGCGCGCAGAACGCGATCGGGAACGTTGGTGGGCCCGGGGACGAAGAGGAAATTGCGGCCGGCCATGGAAGCTCCTTTCTGGGGATGTGCTTATTTGCACAACATATATGAGATATGAGTTGGAGTACATATAATCGGCTGCATCGATCCTGCACTCGGCCGTCCCACGGTACGGCCTGGGTCAAGGTGCCGGGAGGATGACAAATGCGCATCGCGATCTTTGGGCAGCAGGATTTCGGCAAGGCGGTGCTGGAGGGCTTCCTGCGGCGCTCGGATACCGTTGCGGGCGTGTTTTGTGCGCCAGAAAAGCCCAACGGGCGACCGGACCCGCTGCGCCTCGCCGCGCAGGAGATTGGCATCGCCGTTTACCAGCTGGCATCGCTCAAGACCGAGGAAGCCCGGCAGGCTTTGCGGGCGCTGGATGTCGACCTTGGCATCATGGCGTACGTGCTGCAGTTTGCCCCCCAGGAGTTCGTCAACATCCCACGCTACGGCATGATTCAGTACCATCCGTCGCTGCTGCCCCGCTATCGGGGGCCGAGCTCGATCAACTGGCCCATCATCCGGGGCGACACCAGCACGGGACTGACGATCTTCCGTCCGACGGACGGACTCGATGAAGGTCCGATCCTGTTGCAGAAGCAGACCCACATCGGTGAGCACGACACGCTCGGGAGCGTGTATTTCGAGCGCCTGTTTCCCCTGGGTGTCAGTGCGCTGCAGGAGGCGGCCGACCTCGTCATGAGCGGGCGCGCCGCACCACTCGTGCAGGATGAGTCGCGCGCCAGCTACGAGGGCTGGTGCCGGGGCGCGGAGGCCCGCATCCACTGGCACAACCACGTGGATCTGATCTACAACCTGATTCGCGGCTGCAACCCCGTGCCGGGCGCGTGGACCGTCTTCGAGGGGAAAAAGCTGCAGGTATTCGATGCGCGCAAGCACATCGCGCGCACGCTGCAACAAGCCCGGGGGCCGATCGGATCGATATCGCTCGTGACCGAGCAGAGCGTGTGGATCGCAGCTCAAGGCGGTCACATCGAAGCATTCAAGCTGCGCGTCGAGGGCGGCAAGAAACTATCGGCGCCAGAGCTGTGCGCGCAGGTCGGGCTGGGGCGTGGCGCACAGCTTGGCGACTGAGCCACTACGGCCGCACCGGCAGGAGATCCCATGACCACGGTCTACATCACTCACCCGGATTGCCTGCGTCACGAGATGGGCGCCGGTCACCCCGAATGTCCCGAGCGCTTAGGTTCGGTCAATGACCACATGCGCTCCTCGGGGCTGTTGGATCGGTTGCGATCCGTCGAGGCGCCGCTCGCGGATCCTCAGGACCTCAAGCGCGTGCACCATTCGTCGTACGTCGATCTGATCTTCCAACACGCGCCCACCGAGGGCTACGTGCAACTCGATCCCGACACCGCGATGAACCCGTACACGCTGGCGGCAGCGCGGCGGGCCGCGGGCGCTGGAATCGCCGCCGTGGACGAGATCACGGCGGGACGCGCGACGAATGCATTCTGCGCGGTGCGCCCGTGCGGCCATCACGCCACATCGAGCCGCTCGATGGGATTTTGCGTCTTCAACAATGTAGCCGTCGCGGCTGCGTATGCCCTCGAGAAGAAGGGTCTGCAGCGGGTGGCGATCGTCGACTTCGATGTGCACCACGGCAATGGCACGGAAGATGTGTTCAGCCAGGCTGATTGGCAGGAGCGGGTGCTGATGGTGAGCTTCTTTCAGCATCCGTTCTACCCCTACAGCGGCACGGATAATCCCGCACCCAATATGGTCAATGTGCCGCTGGCTGCCGGCAGCGGCGGCGCTGCCGCACGCCGGGCGGTGGACGGCAGGTGGTTGCCGGCACTCGAGGATTTCGAGCCGCAGATGCTGTTGGTTTCTGCTGGCTTCGATGCGCATCGCGACGATCTGCTGGGCGGACTGGCACTGGTCGAGTCCGATTACGTGTGGATGACGCGCGAGCTGATGGCCGTGGCCGAACGACACGCGCAGGGCCGAATCGTCTCGATGTTGGAGGGGGGATACAACCTGGAGGCGCTCGGCACGAGCGCGGTCGCCCACGTCGAGACGCTCGCCGGCGCCGTGCACTGAAGCACGCAGACCCGAGCGGAGCCGGGCAGAAGCCCCGGCCCCGGCGGATCGGTTCAGACCGTGAGTACGATCTTGCCGATGTGGCTCGAGCTCTCCATGAGCCGGTGGGCTTCGCTCGCCTGCGCCAGCGGGAAGGTAGCGTGAATCACCGGCTGCGCCTTGCCCGCAATCAGCAAGGGCCAGACGTTCTCCCGCACCGCGGCGGCCACGGCCGCCTTCTGCGCAATCGATCTCGAGCGCAGCGTCGAGCCCGTCAGAGTCAGCCGCTTGGTGAGGATCGGCGTCATCTTGAACTCGGTCCGCGGTCCGCCCAGCATCGCAATGACGACGATGCGGCCTTCGACGGCGGCGATCTCGAGATTACGCTCCACATAGCTGCCGGCGACCATGTCGAGGATGACATCAACGCCCTTACCGTTGGTCTCCTTGCGGATGACCTCGACGAAGTCTTCCGTCCGGTAATCGATGCCACGCACGGCACCCAGGCGCTCGCAGGCCCGCACTTTCTCGGGGGAACCCGCCGTTGCGAACACGCGCGCATGCTTGGCCGTCGCGAGCTGAATGGCCGTGGTGCCGATCCCGCTGGTGCCGCCGTGGATGAGAACGGTATCCCCGGCCTTGCAGCCGCCACGCTCAAACAGGTTGGTCCATACCGTGAAATAGGTTTCCGGGATGGCGGCCGCCTCGACCCAATTCATTCCCTGCGGCACCGGCAGGCACAGCGGCGCCGCCGCAACTGCGTATTCAGCGTAGCCACCGCCGGCCAGCAGTGTCGTGATCCGATCACCGACGGCAACACCCGTGACATTCGGACCCAGGGCGACGACTTCACCGGCGACTTCGAGTCCGAGCAGATCCGATGCACCGGGCGGGGGCGGATAGCGACCCTGCCGCTGCATCACATCCGGACGGTTGACGCCCGCTGCCGCTACCCGTACGAGCACCTCCGCCTCGCCAGGTGTGGGCACGGGCCGGACGCCGCTGCGCAGCTGTTCAGGACCGCCGGGCGCTGCGATCTCCACCACTTTCATCTCGGATGGCAGGGCTGGAATGATTCTCTCCTCGAATGGCGGTGATGGGCCAGCGGACGGTCGGCGGGCACTGACCGTTGACGGGGCAGCACCGCATGTGCGCGAGTGTCAATCTAACAGGTTCACCGCGCGAGATGAATATCGGCTGCGCCCGGCAGCGCGGCCCGCAATTTGCTGTGCATCGACATTTTGCGGAACCTGCGGCGCGAATCGTCACCACGTGATCGGCAGCAAATCGTGAAACTGTGTGTGTTTGGAGCCGGTGCGATCGGCGGCTATCTCGCGGTCGAGCTCGCGTCCGCGGGCCATGATGTGTGCATCGTGGCGCGCGGCGCGCATCTGCAGGCGATTCGGACGAACGGTCTGAAACTGCTCAAGGCCGGGGACGAAAAGGTGGTCCGCCTGCCCGCAAGCGACGCGGCGGCCGACTTCGGTCCGCAGGACTTCATCTTCTGCACGTTGAAGGCGCATCAGGCCTACGAATCGGCCGCTGCGTTCACCCCGCTGCTCGGGCCACACACGGCGGTGGTCACCGCAATGAACGGGATTCCCTGGTGGTACTTCTATAAGGACGGCGGCAAGCTCGAGGGCCACCATCTGGCTTCGGTGGACCCGGATGGTCGGCAGTGGACACTTTTGGGGCCGCAGCGGGCGGTGGGTTGTGTGGTGGATCCTGCGTGTGAGGTCGTTGCGCCCGGTGTCATCGTGCATCGGCAATTCAACCGATTCACACTCGGTGAGCCGGATGGACGCCGGTCCGAGCGCATCACGGCGCTTGCTCAGCTGATGGCGGACGCCGGTTTCGAGGCCCCCGTGCGCGATGCCATCCGCTGGAACGTCTGGCTCAAACTCTGGGGCAATGTCTGCTTCAATCCGGTGAGTGCGTTGACCGGGGCTACGCTGGATCGCCTCACCGGCGAGCCAACGCTGCGCAGGCTGTGCAAGTCCATGATGATGGAAACCCGCGCCGTCAACGAAGCACTGGGCGTACACATCCCGCTGCAGATGATGGAACGGCGCCTCAGCGTGGCGGGCACGGCGGCCGGCCACAAAATGTCGATGCTGCAGGATCTGGAGCGCGGGCGCTCACTGGAAATCGATGCCCTGGTCACGGTCGTGCAGGAGCTGGGCCGCCTGACCTCGGTACCCACACCGACCGTGGATACGGTCCTGGCGCTCATCCAGGAGCGCGCGCGCGCGCGGGGATTGTATGCCCCGCTGATCGCCGCCCGCGACGGCGGCCAAGCTGCGTCATCAGCGTGTTAAGTGACTGAATTATAACAAAAAAGAAGCGAGAGAGCACTTACCGGCGGCTAGGCCACCGCAGCGATCCTTAGCGAAGCCCGCTTTGCGCGGAGGCGATGAGCCAGGCCAGGCCGGCCATGACAGCGAGCGCGATGAGCTGCTGGGGGCGGCTCCATTGCAACACGGTGCCGTCCATGGCCGCAATCCCGATGGCGGTGGCGACGAACCAGATGCCACTTTGGAGGGCGACCGCGTTCACTCCGACGGATTGCATGAAGCGCACCGAGCCGATGTACAGCGCGATGCCTGCAAAGAACGCCAGCATGGACAGGCCAACGGCGGGCCAGCTCAGATGGCCTCCCGGCCACGCCCGTCCGGCGTAAACGAAGCCACGCGCGTCCATGAGCCCGGACAGCACTGTCAGAATCAACACCAGGATTGAGCTGAGGATAAGCTTCATGCTCGGCTCGCCGCAGCATACCCAAACGCTCCCTGGCGTGCCCACCATCGCGCGCCGCCGGCTGCGACCCCCATCGGCTATAATGAGCGGTCCCCGACGGGCGGCCAGCATCGATTGAACAGCGCAGTCGCTTTCGGCAGGTCCGGCGCTGTGCGCTGCATGGGCGAAAGTGGCGGAACTGGTAGACGCGCTGGATTTAGGTTCCAGTGGGGAAACCCGTGAGAGTTCGAGTCTCTCCTTTCGCATTCGCGCGCAGCGGATTGATGCGGGGATGCCGAGTCGGCACATCGGTCGTACCCGAGCGCTCCGTTTACGGAAGATTGAGGACCGTGCATGCAAGTATCATTGACCGCCACCGGCTCTCTCGAGCGGCGTCTGGAGGTGGCCGTGCCGGCCGCCGAGGTCAGCACCGCCGTCGAGCAACGCCTCAAGACGATCTGCCGGACCGCGCGGCTGAAGGGCTTCCGTCCCGGCAAGGCACCGATCACCGTCGTGCGCAAGCAGTTCGGGGAGCAGGTGCACCAGGAGGTGGTGACTGACCTGATGCGCAGCTCCTTTGCCCAGGCACTGAGCCAGGAGAAGCTCACTCCCGCCGGCGGTCCCCGGATCGAGCCCATCGCGATGGCGCCGGGAACGGACCTTCGGTACGCCGCCGTTTTCGAAGTCCTGCCCGAGATCGAGGTCAAGTCACCGGCTTCGATGGCAATCGAGCGCCCGAGTGCCGAGGTCACCGATGCCGACGTGGACGCGATGCTCGAGAGCATGCGCCGTCAACGCCCGCTCTTCACTGCCATCGAGCGGGCAGCGCAACCGGGCGACCGTGTCACGGTGGATTTCGATGGCTGTATCGACGGAGCGCCTTTCGAGGGTGGCGAGGGCCGCGATGTGGCGGTGATCATCGGGTCGCGGCAGTCGGTGCCGGAGTTGGAAAACGGTGCGATCGGCGCAGTCGCTGGCGAAAAGCGCACCGTGCGCCTTTCTTTCCCGGCGGAGCACCCCAACAAGAGCATTGCAGGGCGCAGCGCCGAGCTGCAAGTCACCATAAAGCGGGTCGAGGAGCAGACTCTGCCGCCAGTGGACGACGAATTCTGCCGCGCGTACGGTGTCGAGGAGGGCGGCGTTGAGGCATTGCGGGCCGAGGTGCGCAAGAGCATGGAACGCGAGCTCGCCGAGGTGATCCGCAACCGCATCCGTGTCCAGGTCATGGATGCGCTGTATCGCGAGAATGCGATCGAGGTCCCGCGTGCGCTCAGCGAGGAACAGGTGCAGCGTTTGCAGCTGGAAGCCGCGCGGCGCATGGGCGTGAAGGATGTCAGTCAGGTGCCGGCTCGCGAGCCCTTCGAGGAGCCCGGCAGGCGACGGGCGGCGCTCGGACTGATCATGGGTCAGATCGTGCAGTCGAACGGACTGAAAGTGGACCGGGAGCAGGTGTTGGGCCGGCTGAACGATGTAATCGGGACCTATCCGAACCCGGAAGAGGCGCGCAAGGCCTATCTGCAGAACGCAGAGGCCATGCGCCAGATCGAGTCGGCGGTTCTCGAGGAGCAGGTGGTGGACTGGGTGCTCGGGCAGGCCCATGTGACCGAGCGGCCGTCCAGTTTCAAGGAGCTGACGGGATTCGGGCAGGACCGCACCAATGCCACGGAATGAGCGCAACAGCACGGCATTTGCGCCGCGGGCATGACAGAACGGCGCCCGGTGCATTGAACGTAACGAGTGTTCCGAACGTCAAATACCGGGGGATGTCATCCGGGCGCGAGCCGGATGGGTCGCGCGCGCAGCACATGATAAGGTGGCACTCATGAATGAACGTGGCTTGAATCTGGTTCCCATGGTCGTCGAGCAGACGGCCCGCGGGGAACGTGCTTATGACATCTATTCGCGCCTGCTCAAGGAGCGCGTCGTTTTCGTGGTCGGCCCCGTGGACGACTACATGGCGAATATCGTCGTCGCCCAGATGCTCTTTCTGGAGTCGGAAAACCCGGATAAGGATATCGCCTTGTATATCAATTCGCCCGGCGGCGTCGTCACCGCTGGCTTGGCGGTTTATGACACGATGCAGTTCATCAAGCCCGACGTCAGCACGATCTGCATCGGTCAGGCGGCCAGCATGGGTGCCGTCCTGCTCGCCGCCGGGGCTGCCGGTAAGCGCTTCTGTCTGCCGCATGCCCGCGTGATGATCCATCAGCCCCTCGGTGGCTTTCAGGGCCAGGCGGCGGATATGGAGATCCACGCGAAGGAGATGCTGGAGACGCGCGACCGACTGAACAAAATACTGGCCCGGCACACCGGACAGAGCGTGGAGCGCATCAAGCAGGACACCGACCGCGACCGTTTCATGGACTGGAACGAGGCCGTACGGTACGGCCTGATCGATAAAGTCCTCGACAAGCGCGGGGAGGTCATCGCGACGGTGCCGGCGAAGTGAGCTGCCGCCATGGCGTGGCAGCTGCCCGAAGTGGCGAGCTTCAGGGGCTCGCTCGGAGGCGGCCAGCTCCTGGCCGCCAGCACCGGCTGCGAAACGGCAAGACGGTGAACCCGGTCATACAATTGCCGTCCACACAAAGGGTTAGCTGTGCGCCGGCGCTTTGCTTAGCGGCGTGGCACCATGCTATAAGAAGTTGCGCGCGCGGCGTTCATGAGGGCGTTCGATGAGTGAAGATTCCCGCGGTCGTCACGACGACGGAAAGCTTCTTTACTGTTCCTTCTGCGGGAAAAGTCAGCACGAAGTTCGCAAGCTGATCGCAGGTCCGTCCGTGTTCGTCTGCGATGAGTGTGTCGAGCTGTGCAACGACATCATTCGCGAGGAACTCGAGGATCGTGCCGAGCGTGCGCGTGACAAACTTCCCAAGCCGCACGAGATCAAGAAGGTTCTCGACGAGTATGTGATCGGGCAGGAGCGCGCCAAGAAGGTCCTCTCCGTCGCCGTCTACAACCATTACAAGCGTCTGCAGACCCGTACCTCCAGCACGCGGTCCAAGGACGATGTCGAGATCGCCAAGAGCAACATCCTGTTGATCGGTCCGACCGGCTGCGGTAAGACGCTGCTGGCCGAGACCCTCGCGCGTCTGCTCAACGTCCCGTTCACGATCGCCGATGCGACGACGCTGACCGAGGCGGGCTACGTGGGCGAGGATGTTGAGAACATCATCCAGAAGCTGCTGCAGAAGTGCGACTACGACGTCGAGAAGGCACAGACCGGCATCGTCTATATCGATGAGATCGACAAGATCTCACGCAAGTCCGACAATCCCTCGATCACCCGCGACGTGTCGGGCGAGGGTGTGCAGCAGGCGCTGCTCAAGCTGATCGAAGGCACGATCGCCTCGGTGCCACCACAGGGCGGTCGCAAGCATCCGCAGCAGGAGTTCCTGCAGGTGGACACCTCGAACATCCTGTTCATCTGTGGCGGTGCCTTTGCGGGACTCGAGAAGATCATCCTCAATCGCACCCAGAAGGGCGGAATCGGCTTCACCTCGGAGGTGCGCGACGTCAATACGCGTCCCCACGGCAGCGATCTGTTCCACGACGTCGAGCCCGAGGATCTTATCAAGTACGGCCTCATTCCGGAGTTCGTCGGTCGCTTGCCGGTGGTGGCGACGCTGGACGAGCTCGATGAGGTTGCGCTCGTCTCCATCCTTACCGAGCCGAAGAATGCTCTGACCAAGCAGTACCGCCGGCTCTTCGAGATGGAAGGTGCGGAGCTCGAGTTCAGGGACGAGGCATTGAAGGCGGTCGCCCATCGCGCCATGCAGCGCAAGACGGGCGCGCGCGGTCTGCGGACGATTCTCGAAACCGTGCTGTTGGACACAATGTACGAGCTGCCATCGATGCGTAATGTCGCTAAAGTCGTCATCGACGAGACAGTCATCGAGGGGCAGACGAAACCCTATGTGGTTTACGGCACGGACGAGGGGCGGCTGGCCAGCGTCGATGAGCCGCGCCGGGCATCCGGATCGAACCATCACTGAACGCCGCTCCCTCCTGGCCGTGACGTGCCCGTTGAAACACGGCTGCACAGCCGCATTTCCTCCTAAACTAAATATATCGTCGCTCCCCGCCTGCAGCGGGGCCGTGTCCTATCCGCTATCGAGGGCCTGAGCGTGTCCGATCCAGCTACTCCGACTCCATCCGCTTCGACTGGCCTGCACAGCATTCCGGTGCTGCCACTACGCGACGTCGTCGTCTATCCGCACATGGTCATTCCGCTGTTCGTCGGTCGCGAGAAGTCCATTCAGGCGCTCGATGTGGCGATGCGCACCGACAAGCGCATCATGCTGGTTGCCCAGAAACAGGCCGACGTCGATGATCCCAAGGCCGACGATCTGTACCGCATCGGCACCGTCGCCACGATCCTGCAGCTGCTGAAACTCCCGGACGGCACCGTGAAGGTGCTGGTCGAAGGAGTGGATCGAGCACGCATCGAGAAACTGCATGCCGGGGAGTACTACTCCTCGGACCTGACGCTGCTGCCCGACCAGGAGGCGTACGACGAGCGCGAGATGGATGTGCTGGCGCGCTCGGTGATCTCCCAGTTCGAGCAGTACGTGAAGCTCAACAAGAAAGTACCGCCGGAGGTGCTGACGGCACTGGCGGGTATCGAGCACGCGGGCCGGTTGGCCGATACGGTCGCCGCGCACATGTCGCTGAAACTTGCCGAGAAGCAGAAGGTCCTCGAGATCCTGGACGTGCGCAAGCGTCTGGAGCACATCCTCGTCGCCATCGAGGGCGAGATGGACGTGCTGCAGATCGAGAAGCGCATCCGTGGCCGCGTCAAGGCGCAGATGGAGAAGAGTCAGCGCGAGTACTACCTGAATGAGCAGATGAAGGCCATTCAGAAGGAACTCGGCGAAATGGACGAGGGCGGTAACGAGATCACCGAGCTCGAGCAGAAGATCGCGAAAGCCGGGATGCCCAAGGAGGCGCGCGAGAAGGCGACGGGTGAGCTGAACAAGCTGAAAATGATGTCGCCGATGTCCGCCGAAGCGACGGTGGTGCGCAATTACATCGACTGGCTCGTCAAGGTGCCGTGGAAGAAGCGGACCAAGATCATCAAGGACATCGCCCGGGCGGAGAAGGTCCTGGACGAGGATCACTACGGGCTCGACAAGGTCAAGGAGCGCATCGTCGAGTACCTCGCGGTACAACAGCGCGTCGACAAGCTGCGCGGCCCGATTCTGTGCCTCGTGGGACCTCCCGGGGTGGGCAAGACCTCCCTCGGTCAGAGCATCGCGCGCTCGACGAATCGCAAGTTCGTGCGCATGTCACTCGGGGGCGTGCGCGATGAGGCCGAGATCCGCGGCCACCGCCGTACCTACATCGGCTCGATGCCGGGCAAGATCGTGCAGAACATGTCGAAGGCCGGCGTGCACAATCCGCTGTTCCTGCTCGACGAGGTCGACAAGATGTCGATGGATTTCCGCGGCGATCCGTCCTCGGCGCTGCTGGAGGTGCTCGATCCGGAACAGAACGCGACGTTCAACGATCACTATCTCGAGGTCGATCTCGATCTCTCGGAAGTGATGTTCGTATGCACGGCCAACAGCCTGAATATTCCCGCCCCGCTGCTCGATCGCATGGAGGTCATCCGTCTGCCTGGCTACACGGAAGACGAGAAGATGAACATCGGGCGGCGCTACCTTGTGCCGAAGCAGATGAAGAACAACGGACTGAAGCCCGAGGAGCTGAAGGTTTCGGACGCCTCGCTGCTCGACATCGTGCGCTACTACACGCGCGAGGCGGGGGTGCGCAATCTCGAGCGCGAAATCGCCAAGATCTGCCGCAAGGCCGTGAAGCAGATGCTGCTCAACAAGAAGGAGCAGAAATCCGTCGCGGTGGCGCCGCGCAACCTGGACAAGTTCCTCGGCGTGCGCCGTTTCCGCTACGGCAAGGCGGAGGATCAGAACCGTGTGGGCCAGGTCACCGGACTAGCCTGGACGGAGGTCGGCGGGGAACTGTTGACGATCGAGGCCGCCGTGGTTCCGGGCAAGGGCAAGCTGCAGCACACCGGCCAGCTCGGCGAGGTAATGCAGGAATCGATTCAGGCGGCGATGACGGTCGTTCGCAGCCGCGCCCAGATACTGGGCCTCGAATCCGAGTTCTATCAGAAGCTCGACGTGCATCTGCACATTCCCGAGGGCGCGACTCCCAAGGACGGCCCGAGCGCCGGTATCGGCATGTGCACGGCGCTGGTCTCGGCGCTGACCAAGATCCCCGTGCGCTCCGATGTCGCAATGACCGGCGAGATCACACTGCGCGGAGAGGTGCTGCCCATCGGCGGGCTGAAGGAAAAACTGCTGGCAGCGCACCGCGGTGGCATCAAGACGGTGCTCATCCCGGATGAGAATCAGAAGGACCTGGTCGAGATTCCCGATAACATCAAGGGCAATCTCGAGATCAAGGCGGTGAAGTGGATCGATGAGGTGCTGACGCTTGCGCTCACGCAGCAGCCGGGACACCCCCGCGTCGAGCCGATCACCCCGGTTGCCGCCGCCACGGAAGACGACAAGCGCCCGCGCCGTAACGGCCGGCGCTCCATCAAGCAGCCGGTGCCTGCGCACTAGCACCGCTTCGGTCTGACCGGACCCCGCGCGCCTCGCGGGGCCGGTTCTGCAGCGGTCTGGCATCTGCTCCGGTCAGCGGCCCGTGGTCGCCCTCATCGCCGTCCGCTAAGCATCGCGAGGAGTCGATCTACAGGCGCGCGAGGCCTTGACGCGGGCTCTGCCGTCATCGCCGCTGTGGCGCTCGTGCGGTGCGTCCCATAGGCGTTTCCCTGACACCGACCAAGTAGGGCCGCTACTACGGGACCCTCGGGCACGTCCATTGCTTTCAATAACCTTTCGTTTTTCTTTCATAAACCTTTCTATATGATGGCACTGCCTGGAGGTGAGGATGGATCAATGTTCTCTGCGGCCCAATCGCCGCCTCGAATCGCACATCGCCCGAAAGATCAATGCGGAGCGCCCTTACCGACGCTGGCGCTCGCTGGCAGCCCTGGTGACGGACCGTGACTTCGCCCAGTGGACGATCCGGCGGGCTTTGAGGCTGCCGACGCCGCTGGACACGCTGGACCGTATCATCCTGGAGCAGCAGATTTTCCCGCTCTACAGGGGCGATCCAGCCATCCACAGCGTCCTGTTCGTGGGTTGCGATGGGTGCACCGCGCACTATCAGCGGGATTTCTTTCCCGATGCCCATTTCGTCACAATCGAACCCGATCCGCGGATGCGCCACTTCGGCTCCGACCATCACGTCGTGGCGCGCCTCGAGAACCTCGGAACCTATTTCGGGCCCGACTTCTTCGACCTCGTCATCTGCAATGGGGTTTACGGGTGGGGTCTCGATTCCCTCGAGCAATGCGAGGCGGCCTTCGCACAGTGCCATCGTTGCCTGGATGAGGGCGGTCATCTGCTTCTGGGCTGGGACGATGTGCCGCGGCATGTGCCCGTGCCGTTGGAGTGCATTCCGAGCCTGAAGCAGTTTCGCAAGTACGACTTTCCGGCATTCGGGGCTTCGACGTATCGGACGGATACCCTGTACCGGCACACGTACTCGTTTTTCCGCAAATAGACGCCGCTGCGAGCCGCCCCCAGATGCCGCTTGCTCCGGAATTGATCCCTCCGTAGCATCCGCGGCCGTCGGGGTGTTTTGTCCTTTACCGCCCCCTCCTGCGACAGTGGGTGCTTAGCTCAGCTGGTAGAGCGTCGCCCTTACAAGGCGAATGTCGGCGGTTCGATCCCGTCAGCACCCACCAATCCAATCAACAACTTGCACACGCTCTCGCTCATCCCGTGAGCCGCCGGACCGTCAGCGCGGGCGTCTTGCGGGACTTTGTCACGCGGTTGCCGCGTTGAGTAGTTGTTCAGCTCCGCCGCGCTGTCACACGCCAGCGGACCGCGGGCGCCAACCCGAACGTGTGCCGCAGGTCATGCACCTGCACATTTTTGAAGCCCGCCGGAGCCTCCTTGCCGAGCTCTGCGGCGTATCGAGCGGCCGCCAGTCGCGGGCCTGGATCCCGCCGAATTGCGGAAATGTCCTACCCGATACCGCCGCCCCTTGCGGTCCTCCCAGATGACCCGTTGCTCCCGGCTCCATTGCAGGTTGCACTGCTCTTGATCCCGCAACCCCGTATTCACGTCAAACAGCGCCATCCGTTGCAAATGCGGAGCCAGCTCGGAAAGGAGCAGTTGCTGCTCTTCCCAGTCAAGCGGATACGCCTTGCGAGCTGTCGGGCCGACTCGAGTTGGATCAACGGAGCTGCCGCAAGCCACGTCAGATTCGAGTCCGCTTCGCGCCACACCGTCGCGGCAAGGCGCAAAACCCGTCTTGCTACGCCGATGTTGCGGTTCAGAGTGCTCACCGAGAGAGGTTTGCACTTTCTCCTTCCGCGCTTTGACGTACCCGTGGTCCTTCGAGCCTCGATGTAAGGCTTGAAGGTTTCCCCGTGGACGCTGTCGAGCATTTGTCGCCAATAAACGGATCCATTCAGCGCGAGCGCGGAACGACCAATTTTCATATATGATCCACACGAGCGGCGTACTTGAAGGCCGTAGAGGCTTGTGCAAAGGGCGTGTGCACTCAGCGGCCGGTCTTTTTAGGGCCGTTACGGCAATTGTGGGCAATGCGTACCCTTCCTGGTGACCACATTCGATGAGCTGTAACGGTCAAATGCTAGTCGGTATAAGTTAGGTGTTGACTACTAACGGGCCTCACCCACGCCCGACAAGTCTCGCAGCATTTGTGTACCACACGTTGCTCGAGCGCATCGTCACCGGATTGGCCAAGCCGGGATCGCGGCTCGTCATCGATCAGATCGCAAAGGAATTGGAAGTTAGCTTGATTCCTGTGCGGGAGGCACTGGCCAGACTCGGCGCAGAGGGTCTAGTTGAGTACCGCTTGAACCACGGGTATCGGGTAACCCCGTCGCCGACTGTTGAATCGTACCGCGAAATCTTTATCGCTCGTCTGGCATTGGAAACGGCAGCTATCCGTCACGCACCGACGCCCGTCGATGCGGAGCAAGTACAGCACTTGCGCGAGATCAATGAGCAAATCGGACGATTGCGACCGAGCCTGACCTACCGCGGCTTCCACCAATTCGTCGAGCTCAACGACGCTTTTCACTTGGCGCTCGTGAAGCTGTCGCGTAACAGGACTCTCCTGGATCTGTACTCGAAATTAGCGTACGGCTCAAGAACTATCCGCCGACTCCAGGGCCGCGGCGTACCGGATCTGGCGCAGAATGTTCGCGAGCACAACAAGATCATTGGTGCATTGCAACATGGCGATCTTCGCGCGGCCGGGGAGGCCGCCGAGCTACACATATTGGCCGGCATGCATCGGTTTCTACGGGACTTGGACCCGGCCCAGTCCACACCGAAACGGGTGCGCGGCTAGGGATACATTGCCCGTGCTGATTTGAGAAGCGCCGAAAAGCCGTAAATCCACGGGGCAATCGCATCGCAGTAGGACACACGGTTGACAAGCGTCCCGAGTCGCGGCGTCCGGATCACCACGACATCGCCCGGATGATGAGTAAAACCCTTCCCAACCTCGTCCCGGTCCTGAGTTGGCGCGAACATGGAGCCCAGGAACAGCATGAGGCCATCGGGGTACTGATGATGTGGACCCATGGCCTGGCGTACCAGATCAAGCGGATCGCGGCTGATCAAGCTCATCTGACTCGTGTTACGCAATTCGAAGCCATCCGTCCCTCGAATCCCAAGCTCAACGTCCGCCGACCGTACCTCTTCGATGCCAAAGGTTTCATCAAACAGTCGGATGAACGGCCCTATTGCACAGGAGCCGTTGTTGTCTTTCGCTTTTCCCAGCAGCAGCCCGCTTCTACCCTCGATGTCGCGCAAGTTGACGTCGTTGCCCAGTGTTGCGCCGATAACTTCGCCTCGGGCATTGATTGCGAGCACGATCTCCGGCTCCGGGTTATTCCAAGCCGATGACCGCAAAATCCCTATATCGCTGCCGAAGCCCACCGAGCTCATCGGTTGAGCTTTGGTGAAGATCTCAGCATCAGGTCCGATAGCCACTTCGAGGTACTGCGACCACAAGCCCCGCTCGATGAGCCAAGCCTTTGCACGCTCGGCAGCCGGGGTGCCGGGCCGCACTCCGCGCAGAGCGGCGTCGATTTCGGGCTTCAGACGCGCTCGAATCTCCTGCGCGCGTACCGCCTCGCCACGCGCGGCTTCCTCGATCACCCGTTCTTGCAGACTGATCAGGAAAGTCACGCCGCTCGCCTTGACCGCTTGCAGATCACAGGGGGCAAGCAAACTGGGGGCGGTACGTTCGGCTTGCGGACGTAACGAGTCGTGCATGAGCGCTTCGGCCGGCCCCAGGAGTGGGTCGACGCCAGTGATGGGCTTCGCGGCGGCCAAGGCATCCTTTTCGTTAAGAAGCTGTGCGACCGTCAGGTATCGCCCGGAGATATCGTACGCGGAGCCCTGGCTTACAACCACGACGCGGGGCAGATCCGACCCCGGAAGTCGCAGGCGTCCGACCAACGTACCGCCGTCGCCGGGCAGGAGAGGTGACAGTAAATCGCTCCCGTCGATCACGGCTTGGTCTCGTCGGGAGGCTTTGCGCCACGTCCGATAAACCGCTCTCGACCCGCCGCATCGTTGCCCAGCGCGAATGCCACGGTCATCAGCTCGTTCTCATACCGAAGCCCCGCTTCAAGTGACGTGGACATGGACTGGCGCACGGCGGCTTTAACGGTCTGGAGTGCCACAGTCGTGTGGCGCGCCCAGCGGTGCGCCAGATCAAATGCGACCGACTCCTCTTGGTGCTCCTCGGTCATGATCTCCACGATGCCCCATTCCGCCGCGCGGACCGCGTCGATGGGTTCACCGCCGAGCAGCAGTTGCAGCGCACGGCCATATCCGATCAACCGCGGCAACAGTTGTGAAGCCCCGCCAGCACCGACCCAGCCGAGTCCCACTTCTGGCGCACCGATGCGCGTGGAGGGCGCTGCGACACGCACATCCGCGCTGAGTGCCAGTTCAAGGCCGCCACCGAGCGTCCAACCCTTCAACGCGGCGATGACGGGTTTGCGAATTGTGCGCAGCTCCGTCGCGTATTCCAGCCGATTGCGGAAGTCGAACGCACCTGCATATGCCTCAAGGGCCTTGATGTCGCTGCCTGCGCAAAAGGCTCGAGAGCCGGCCCCGTGCAAGACGACACACCGCACGGAGTCGTCCTCATTGATCGCGCGGCAGGCGGCCGCCAGCTGACCGGCCATGGCCGGCGTCATGGCGTTGTGCTTCTCCGGACGGTCGAGACGCAGCGACGCCACCGCATCGCGACGCTCCCAATGTACACGACCACTCATTGCACCACTCCCATTTGACGCAGCCGCGCTATCTCCGCTTCTGTCCACCCCGCCTCCTGCAGTATCGCATCGGTATGCTGTCCCAAGCGCGGTGGTGAGCGCATCGGCCGTTCGCGGCTGCCCCAGTCGATGGTGGGTCCCACGCACCGTAGAGTTTCCCCCTCATAGTCGAGCTGACCCAACAACGGCAGGGTCTGCGCGTGCTGCAGTGTCTCCTGATAACTGAGGACCGCGCCGCACCACACGCCGCGGCCCGAGAGTCTTTCAACCCACTCGGCCGTCGGACGGGCGCGCAGCGCTTCCTGCAGGGCCGCGTGCATCTCATCCCGCCATTCCAGCACTTCAGCCCGAGAGGCCCGCTCTCGATCAGGCTGCGCAGCCGCGAGCTCGAGCATCCGCGGAGAGTTGACGGTGTCGGCAATGACTCGATTGTCGTTCTGACTCAACGCGATCCAGGAGTCCGCGGTACCGTACACGCCGTAAGGCGGGTCGAGCCATACGCTGGCGTAGGGTGCGCGCCCGCGCGGCGCCAGTTCACCCGTGCGGAGATATGTCATGACTTCCTGGCACTGGATCTCCAGCGCTGCGCCCAGCAGCGAGACGCGCGCGTGCCGTCCTCGCCCCGTCCGATTGCGCTGTACAAGTCCAGCCAACACCGCCTCGGTTGCCAGGTGCGACGCGCAGGTATCCACGACGTAGCTCGGCGCGGGGTGTGGGTGCGAATCCACAGCGCCGGCGCTGTACAGCATCCCGCTGAAGGATTGCACCAGCAGATCCTGGCCGGGTGAGGTTCTGAGCGGACCGGCTTCTCCGTAGCCACTGATCGAAACATAGACGACACGCCGATTGACCCCACTCAGTTGCTCGTAGCCGATTCCCAAACGATCAGCGACGCCAGGCCGGAAATTCTGCAACACCACATCCGCACCGCGGACGAGTCGGCGGATGACCTCCTGCCCATCCTGGCACTTCAAATTCAGTGCGATCGCACGCTTGTTGCGATTCAAAGCGAGGTAGCTCGTCGTCTCACCTTTAACATCCACACCGCAGAGTCGAAACACCCGCGTCAGATCGCCGCCGAAGGACTCCACTTTGATCACATCTGCGCCCAGATCGCCCAAACGCTGCGTGGCCAAGGGTCCCGCCATTGCAATGGTGAAATCCAGCACGCGGATGCCTTCGAGTGGCAGCTGTTCGCACGCCTCTGTGTCAGAATTGGATTCGGCTTTTCCCCGGGCGGCAGCCTCATTGTCGGGCGATCGCCGCCCCGCGCTTGAATTGCTCGTCGGACCTGTGTGTTTCTGAGGTTTTCGCACGATCAGAGGACCTGGTGTTTGTAGCTTAGGTGAAGGCCGTACCGGCGGAGCTGCGGCGGGTAGACGATATCGGACGCGCTGGTCTGGTGGTTGAACCAGTTAACGACGAATGAGTGCCGGTGAGATTAAGGCGGCATCGGTGGCACGCGCAGGATTGCTGCAGCTTGCACATCCCCTTCCGTCAACGTGCTTGCCAGGCACCTGCCAAGTCCGGTCAATCGCACGATGAGTCGCATGTCCCAATTCCCCCTTCGATTGTCGACGGACTCGGCCATCGCTTACCGGCAAAGCGTTCAGTGTCTGAGTGGTATGCTTTAGAATAATCCGTGCGCCAGATAGGCCTGCTGCGGATCGACCCCGGCCAAGATCGCTTTGCGAACTTTATTTTCAGTATTCACAACCTCGCAGACCCGCCGCGCGACCTCCGCTATGCGCTCGCGCGGGATGACCAGCGCACCGTCGAGGTCAGCAAACACAAAGTCACCTTCGTGGATCGTGACTTCACCAATTTGCACGGGCTCTCCGAAAACCGTTGGCATCCAGCGACCGACGATGTCTGCGGGCGTTTGATACCGACAAAAAACGGGAAATCCGATGCGACGGACGTACGTCGTGTCGCGCGAGCCCCCATCGACAAGGTAGCCCCTCACGCCGCGTTTCAACAGGGTCTCTGCGGAGAGCTCACCCATATGCGCGAGCTCGTGATCGTTCGGTTGACAGACTACCACCGTGCCCGCGGGCGCTTTGGACAGAAAACCGGTCCAGTGCAGCAGCGTTTCGTGGGCGCTGAGCGTGACGCGCCGCCCGCTGACGGTGAAGGCGGGCCCGATAAGCGTGGCCTCAGGCAGAAGTGCGCGAATTTCCTTGGGAAGCGTGCAGCGGTCGATCTCCAGCTCTCGCAGCACATCGTAAACCGCTCCGACATAAGCACCTGAGAGTTGCTCGATCCAGACTTGCGCTTGAGATGCGGTAGTCATGCGAATAGTAGATCATATATGATTTATGACGGCAAGGACGGCTTGGCGTTGCAAGGGCGAATCGCCCGCCTGCTCGAACTCCCAGGAGGTTGAACGAAAGATGAATACGCTGCTGAAGGGTCTCGGGTGGGAGCATCCGCGGTGCATGGCCCCACTTCGCGCGAGTGCGGCCAGCATCGCAGATCAGGCCGATGTGCGCATTGAGTGGACCAGCAGGAGCCTCAAGGACTTCGGCGACGGGGATCTCGCGGGGGCCGCCCGGCACTTCGATCTGCTCGTGTTCGATCATCCATACGTCGGCGCGGCCGCCGCCGGCGACTGGTTGGTCGATTTTGGTGCGTGGCTCCCGCCGACGGCGCTCGCGAGCCTTGAAACCGACGCACTGGGTCCCTGTTTGCGTTCTTATCGGGTCGGCGAACAACTGTTCGGGCTTCCGATCGATGCAGCCGCTCAGGTCGCCAGCTATCGTGGCGACTTGCTGGTGCGTGTGGATTCCCGGTGTCCTCAAGATCGAGGCGGATTGCTCGAGTTCGCCGCGCGCGGACGGCGAGCGGGACTTTGGATCGGCATTCCGCTCGTACCCATCGATGCAATCTGCACCTTCCTGACGCTCGCGGCCGCTTTCGAATCGCCCTTGGAACCTGAGGCAACGGAGTTTCTCACTGCGCGCAGCATCCGGCTCGTGTTGGATCAGATGCGTGAACTCGTTTCACTGGCGCATCCGGGGTCCTTAGATTGGAACCCCATCATGACCTACGATTACATGGTCACAAACGACGATCTCGTGTACGTCCCGCTGGCATTTGGTTACACCAACTACTCGCGCCCGACCGTTGGGCGCCGGATCAGCTTTACCGATATTCCGGCATTCGGCTCGCGCGGATGTGCGGGCGCAATCCTCGGCGGTGCCGGTATTGGCGTTAGCCGCTTGCGGCCCAATATTGCACTGGGCGTCAAATACGCGCGGGCGCTTGCAAGTCCTGAGTATCAACGCGGCGAATATACTTCGAGCGGAGGCCAGCCGGCGAGCGTCGCGGCATGGCGCGACGCGCACTGTGATGCGCTCACGAACGGTTTCTTCTCATCGACTCGGGCGACCCTGGAGCAGGCATACCTGCGGCCAACTTTCGACGGCTTCATTCCCTACTTCAAGGCCGCCGGGGAGCGCATCCACAGTTATTTGGCCGGAGACACCAGCCTGGAGACGACTATCGAGTGGTTGCGTGCAGGGTACGCAGGTGCGCGCGGTAGGGGCTCGCCGTGAACTCACTGCGAAGTTCCTACGTCGCTGGACGCTGGATCGCGGGTGCTTCGATTTTAGAGCGTTATAGCCCCTCCGATCTCGACCGATGTGTCGGGCGCTATAGTCGGGCAGAGCCGCCGATCATTCAGGAAGCCGTGCGCGCCGCACGGGAAGCCAGCAGCGGATGGGCTGCGACCTCGCCGCAGGAGCGGGTTGCGGCACTGGAGCGAATCGCAAACGGAATCGCGAACGCGACCGAGGAGTTCGCGCAAACCCTGGCGCTCGAGGAAGGCAAGCGTCTCGTTGAAGCGCGGGCCGAAGTCGAGCGCGCCGTGGCCATCTTCCGTTATTTCAGTGGCGAAGCGCTGCGCAATTGGGGGGAGTTCGGACCCTCGACGCGCGCGGGGGTCGACGTCGAGATTCGCCGCGAGCCGGTCGGCGTCGTCGGCCTTATCACACCGTGGAATTTCCCCATCGCCATCCCGGCCTGGAAAACGGCGCCCGCCCTGGCTTACGGGAATAGCGTCGTATTGAAACCCGCCGACGCGGCACCCGGCTGTGCCTGGTTGCTCGCCCAGGTTATCGAACAGGCCGGCATTCCTCCGGGAGTGTTTAACCTCATCCTGGGCAAGGGCCGCGACGTGGGTGCAACGTTCACGGGTGCCGAGGGCTGCGATGCGATTTCGTTCACCGGATCGGTCGCGGTGGGTCAGGAACTCGCCGTGCTGGCGGCGAGAAGCCGTCGGCGGCTGCAACTTGAGATGGGTGGCAAGAACCCGCTAGTGATCCTGGAAGATGCCTCGCTGCAACGTGCCGTGGAGGTAACGGTGCAGAGCGCCTTCTTCCAGACCGGTCAGCGCTGCACAGCGGCCTCGCGGCTCGTTGTGGTCGAGAATATTCATGATGCCTTCGTCGAGGCGTTGACCGCGCGTATGCGGGCGTTGAGGATCGGACATGCGTTGGCACCTGAGACCGAGATCGGACCCGTTGCAACCGAGGAGCAGTTCGCCACCAACGAGACCTACTTGGGGCTCGCCCGAGAGGAGGGCGCCGAGGTGATTGGCGGCGAACGATTGGACGGTACGCCCCGCGGGCTGTACCTGCGGCCGGCATTGCTGCTCGGCACACACAACGCAATGCGGATCAACCGGGAGGAGATCTTTGGACCGATCGCCGCCATCATACGCGTGAGAGACTTTGAGGAAGCCTTGCACACAGCTAATGACAGCGAATTTGGCTTAAGTGCTGGCGTGTGCACAAATTCGCTTGCACTGGCGGGGGAGTTTCGGCGCCGGATGAGAGCGGGCATGGTGATGGTTAACCTGCCAACGGCGGGGGTCGATCACCACGTGCCGTTTGGAGGTACGAAGGCCAGCAGCTTTGGGCCGCGCGAACAGGGCCCCTATGCCCGGGAGTTCTACACGAGCGTAAAGACCGCCTACATCGGCTACTGACTCATCGCATGCACACAGGAGTTCCGCAGGCGTCTGCTTCGATCGCCGTGATATGCCAACGCCCCAAGTTTGTGGCGAACAGCGTTGTGCCACGGAAGGCGATGTTTGTCGGGTGTGCGATCAAAGTCGCTTTCGGGTCGCGAACCAACAGTTCAAGACCGGCAGCCTCGCTAAATCGATAGATCTGCGAAGGCTCGTAGCAACTGATGTAGAGCCTCCCGCTATCATCGAAGGCCAGTCCGTCAGGGAACTCCCCCACGCCCTCCACCACGATTTCGTAGTGTCCCGCACGGCCCTGCTCGTCGATGAGAATTCGCGCCACGCGTTGCTGGGTCGATTCGACCACGTACAGAGCGCGACCATTGGGCGCGAGTGCCATTCCGTTCGCAAAGTGCAGCGGGCGCTCGCACCAGATGCGACCACTCCCGGTCGCGAGATCCATCTCCCAGATTCCGGCGCCCGGAGACTCAAAACTCACGCTGTCCGATACGAGCAGGCGATAAAAGCGGCGATCCACTACGGGATAGTTCGGAATTGCAAGCTGCGCAGGCGAAAAGCGCTGCAGGCGCCGCTGCGCTATCGCCAGCCGAAAGACCGCCTGATAACGAATGTCGCAGGCGTACAGACTGTCGCCATCCAAGGCCACGCCCGCGATCCATCCATTTGTACAGCCATAGGAGGCCATCGCGCTCCCGTCCGGTTCAATCCGCAGCAAGTGTCCTGTTTCGGTACCGCACCAGATGGCCCCATCGGCAGCCACCACGATACCCTCGGGATGCGCCAGTCGCACCGGCTCGGCGAACGTCCATCGATGAACACCCGAGCGCGATCGAGTGGCAGCACCGCCGATGTGGATAACGACGCCATCAGCAGCCCGCTGGTTTCAAGGATGGCAGATCGATAATCATCATGGCGCATCTCCCCTGGAGTGAAGGACTAGCCCGGGCAATCAATGGAGGCGATCTGCAAGTTCTTTCCTTCGAAGACCTGTGCCGTGACATCTCTCTAGCTCGAGACTGCCAGGCCTTGCGCGGTAGGGGCGTTGGCTTTTCGGGAAAGAGTTTCTCGAAGCGCAACTGAAATTACCGCTGCAGCAAGGGCACAGCAGGCTTGCAGAAGAAGCGGCGCTTTCAAGCTCCAATGATCCGCACACCAGCCAGCCAATGCGGGGCCGGCGAGACCTCCGACCAGGACCCCAGAGAGATAATGAGACGGATCGTCGAAGATAGAGTTGTGGCGGCACAGTCTCAGATGGGATGGTTGCATCAGTACGCTCCCAGTACCCCACAGCGCACATCCCGCAAAAATCGCACTCAAAAGCACAGCAAGCGGTCCTTGATAGTAGACGGATGCCAGGGGCGCGAGGACACCGAGTAAGCTCGCAATCACCATGGTCGGCTTCCGCCCAATGCGATCCGACGCCATCGGAACCACAATGGCAAAGACGACTGTTGCGATGCCCACGAGACCCATCACAAAACTCATTTGCTGAGACGTGAAATGACGAACTTCCACATAGAAAATTGGCAAGAAGGTAACGCTTAAGCTCGTATAGGCGATGTAAAGACAGCACGCAATTGCGCAGAGCCAGACATTGCGGAAGCCGAGCACCTCAAGCAGATTGCTCCTCGGCGGGCACTCCCTGGCGCCCACTGCGATTGCCGAATGTTCCGGCATCCGCGGATCCCAGATAAAGGCCGCCGCGAACCCTGCGCAAATTATCCCCGGCACTAAGCAGCAGACAACCTGCGTGCCACCCGAACGCTGCCGCGACCCTGACCAGCACAATGGGGGCGACGACACCCTGGAGTATTCCTGGGCCAAAATTGCCGACCAGGCCCATGTTCGTGCCCCGCCGCTTCTCGGGTGACTCCAGTGCGACAATGGATTGCGCAATTGGGAAGAGGGGTCCTTCAAGCAATCCCATGACCGCACGAGCAGCCAGAAGGAAACTAAAGGAGCTCGCGAAAGCCGAGCTGACTGAAAAGATCGATATCAAGATCACCGTTACGAGCAGGAACCGCTTACGCTTCCCAACTCGGTCCGCTAGCTGACTCGTTGCATAGCTCGATATCGCGAACGTCACCCAGTACGCCGATGCCAAGGCTCCCACCTGGCCGTTGGTGAGCTTTAGCGCCGGCCGAATGAAAGGCATCAGGTAGAAGACGGAAGCTTGCTCGAAGACCATGAGCCCCGCTACCAGGCAGAGGATCGTGACCATCCTCACTTCGTATTTCACTGCCGCGGTTAAAGCCATACTTCTCCGTCCAAGGTGTACCGTCGACGCACCAGACACTGTGGCTTGAGAACGCGCGCGATATATCTCAACCCGCCGGAAATTGCCAAACCGGTCCTGCCGAGGGACTTGGGTATGGTCATCACCTGCGATTACATTCGCCCTGGCAGGATCACGCTGTTCGCGGCACTGCCCAATGCAAGCGGCGGCATCCGCACCAAACGTTACGACGAAATCTCACGCTAGACCTGCTCCTCGTGCCGCTGTGTGCGGAGCGCCAACCCAACTACGCCGCGCTGATTCGACGGTCCGGACTTTACACCCGGTAGGGGCCCGCTTTTTAGCTTTGTGCCGAAGTCGTGAGTCATTTGCGCAACAGCCCGAAATAGCGATTTGCGATGATCGATCATATATGATGTAACTGATAGCGCTAGGCAAATTTGCTCGACGCCCGCGAAAGCACTCGAGCGTCGAGGCTAGGCTCGCCAGAGGTTCGTTGAACAGTGCTGAGCTAATCAGTTAAAGGGGAGGGGGAATGCTAAATTCATTTAGCAAGCGGCTAGTTTCGGGCCGCGCGGCTGTGCCGGCACTTTGCCTGGTTTTGGGTATGACGATCTGGCAACATCCGGCCATTGCTCAAACGACGGACACGTCTGCCAAAACGACGGACACGTCTGCGCCCCTCGAAGAAGTTCGGGTGACGGGCTCGAGGGTCATTACCGACGGCACCCAATCCCCGACGCCGCTGACGGTTGTAGCCTCTGATCAGCTACTCGCCGTCACGCCGTCCAATCTGGCCGACGGGCTGAACAAGTTGCCGCAGTTTTCCGGGAGTCAAGGGCAAGCGTTTATCCAGAATGCATCATCTAACTCCACTGGTAATTTCCTGAATCTTCGCTCTCTGGGCGTGCAGCGTACGTTGGTGCTGTTTGACGGCGACCGAATGCCGCCAACGGCGGCGAACGGTACGGTAGACGTCAATACGCTTCCACAAATGTTGGTGCAGAGGGTAGATGTCGTCACGGGTGGCGCCTCGGCGGTCTACGGGTCGACGCTGTCGCGGGAGTGGTTAATTTCATCCTCGACAAGCACTTCAATGGTCTGGACGCCATCGCGCAAGGCGGCATTTCCTCACTCGGCGATGACGAATCGTACCGAGTGGCGTTGGCCGCGGGCACGGACCTAATGGATAAGAAGGGCCACATTGAGGTTAGTTTTGAGCAGTACGACTCTCACGGAATACCGAGCAACCTCTCCAGGGACCTCGGCCCTGGAATGTGGCTGGCGACCGGCACGGGCACGGCGGCCACTCCCTATGCGTTAACGCAGAACGGCCGCCAGAACTACATCAGTTTCGGCGGGGTGATAATCGGTGGGCCGCCCTCACTTCTCGGACAGAGCTTTAACCCGATCACCGGGGCATTGCAGCCATTCACGCATGGGACCGCGACCGGAAGCGGGGGAATAGAAAGTGGCGGCGACGGGGGATATTCGGACCAGAGCGGCCTTCTCTCGTCGTTGAAGACTCGTCAAGCGTTCGCTCGCTTTGACTATGACTTTTCCGACAACCTCAAGGCTCACGTGCAGGCGAGCGTTGCCGACGCAACCACTTACATGCCCTTCTATGATTTCTTCACGTTCGGATCGACGGTTCTGAGCGGCAACGCGTATCTGCCGTCGGCCGCGCAAACCGCCCTTACCGCTGCCGGCGCGTCCTCGTTTACCGTGGCGCGCTTTTTTAACCAGGTCCCGGGGCTCGAAATTGCAACCGACACCACCAACTGGTATGTATCCGGCGGCCTGGATGGCAAGTTCGCCGATAACTACTCTGGCATTTAACTACGCTCACAGTCGCAGCGAGCAAGTTGTAACGAATGACAATAACGTAAATTCCGCCGAGTTTGCCGCAGCGACCGACGCCGTCGTCGATCCGGCGACCGGCGGCGTCGTTTGTCATGTTTCCCTGACCCAGTACGCCAATCTGTATCCTGGCTGTCAGCCACTGAGCTTCTTTGGACAAACCAACCCGGTAGCCGCGGCCTACGCGCGCCAGGCCACAGAGTTCACTTTGGTCAATGACATGGACGATATTAGTGCCAATGTTGGCGGCACACCTTTGTCGGACTGGGCTGGACCAGTCACGTTCAATGTGAGCGGCGAGTTTAGGAAGCTCACTCTGGCGAACGACAGCGACGCCCAACCGGGCGCATTAGCGAACTGTACCGGCCTTCGCGTCAATTGCGACCCTACTTCTACACCGCAGTTCGTGAGCAACGTCGTTGCAAACATGTACGCCTCTGAAACCATCAGCGAAGGAGCGCTGGAGGCGGAGGTCCCGCTTCTGGCGAATTTGCCGCTCGTCCAGGCGCTCAACCTCAATGGCGCAGTACGAGAGACGCACTACAGCACGAGTGGCAACGCGAACACCTGGAAACTCGGGCTCACGTGGAATATGAGCGATCAATTCGAGATTAGAGCAGCGCGATCGAAGGATATCCGAGCGCCCACGCTCGTCGATCTGTTTTCGCCGGTGCAGTCGTTCTTCACGGGTTTTAACGACATTCACACCGGTGTCGCCGGCGACACTTACAATGATTGAAAGGGAACCCTGAACTGACTCCAGAAGTAGCGAAGACAACCACGGCGGATTCATTTATCGCCCGAGTTGGCTGCCGCGCTTCAATCTGTCGTGGACTACTACGACATAAAAATATCGAATGTGATCACGGCGGTAGATCCAAACAGCACGATAATCCAGACGTTGTGCGAGTCATCCGCTGGCACCTCGCCCTATTGTAGCCTCTATGCTCGTCCCTTCCCCTTCAGCAATCGCACGCCGGCCAACTTCCCGACCGCGATTCTTAGGAGTCGTTGAACGTCGCGAACACGATCACGCATGGAGTGGACCTCGAAGCCAACTATAATTTCGACCTCGCAAGCTTGTTCTCGCGCGCTCCCGGCAATGTCGGTCTGAGGATTCTGGGGACATGGCAGCCAGTACTCGCTACACAGACAGTCCCGGGAACACCGTACGTGGAGGCCGCTGGATTAGCCTCGTTCAACGACTACAACATAGGTGTGTCAAAGTTTCGAGTGAATGGCGAAGTGGACTATTCCGTTGGTGGCTTCGATGCGATTGTCTCCGAGCGCTGGATGTCGGGTGTAGCCGTTTATCCGCCGGGGGTCGTGAGCACAATCCCCGACGTACCGGCGTATGCCTATACGGATTTGACGCTCAGGTACAGAGCAAGCGCCGGAAGAGGGGACGTGCAGCCGTTCATCTCGATTCAGAACGTCTTCGACAAACAGCCGCCAAATATCGGCAATAATCCGAGCGTCCCCGGTCTCTTCTATCCCGTTCCGAACGGCTATGATGTGGTCGGGCGATATGTGACTGCCGGCGTTCGCCTGAGATTCTAGCTTGAACCCCCAGGACGTATAAGTCTTGCCTCGCCTGGGCGCGCCCGATCGAGACGCTGTCGTGCGGCCGCGACAGGGCCGCCAATGAGGGCGGTGCCGGGTCGTCAGAGGGTTAAAGAGTTCGGCTCCGATATTTTCGACACATGCGGACGTTAGGGATGAGGAGCATCGTAATATTCGGGGGAGCTCGAGGAATCGGCGCGGCGGTTGCGCGCCGATTCGCCCGCGCCAATGATCGGATCGTAGTGGGCGACATCCTGTCCGAAGAGGGGCGGGCGTTAGCGGCTTGCTCTGACAAAGCGATCACATTCCAACCCTGTGACGTCGGCGCGCCGGCGGATATCGACGCCGTCTTTAACCGAGCGCTGCGCGAGGCAGGGCGCATCGACGTGGTATTTAACAACGTCGGCATCGCTCGTTACGGTACTGTCGACGTGCTTTCGCTGGAGGACTGGGACACAACCCTGCGCGTCAATCTCACCGCTCAGTTTCTCTCCTGCAAACGCGCGGTCATCGAGATGCGCAAGACCGGCGGCGGCGTGATCATCAACACGGCGTCGATCCTGGGGCATGCCAGTCAGAAGACCACCGCCGCTTACGCCGCTTCAAAGGCTGCGGTCATGGGCCTTACGCGAACGGTCGCCATCGACCATGCCAGGGACAATATTCGCTGCGTCTCGATCTCGCCTGGAACCATCGACACGCCACTCATCCGCATCGTCGCGAAGTCCTTCGCCGATCGCAGCCCGGAGGAGTTGGTCTTGGAGTGGGCTGCGCACCACCCACTAAACAGGCTGGGTCGGCCGGAAGAGGTGGCCGAGACAGTGTTCTTCCTTGCATCGGAGGGCGCGGCCTTCATTACTGGAACCGACCTCCTGATCGATGGGGGCATTCACTCGGAGGTCTACAAATGAAGTCAGCGGCCGGGCTATCGGCAGCAGCCCGTGGCTCATGCGTCTGTCAGGCAAAGAGTCGGTTGGTTAGGAAGTGCAGATGTCGGCTGTCTTGAGGGCGGGCTCATCTGTGCCGGGGAAGGACCTGTTCATTGAGGGCCGTTGGCAGCCCGCATTTTCCGGTAAGACGCTCGAGGTGGTGGCGCCGGCCGACGGTGGGGCCTACTCGTCGATAGCGCTGGCAGGTAGCGAAGACATTGATGCCGCGGTTTCGAGCGCCCGCCGTGCTGTTGCAGGGGGCGCCTGGAGCAAGTTCACCGCGACAGAACGGGGCCGAATTTTGTCTAGAGTGTCGAGCTTGATCCTGGAGCGCACTGCGGAAATTGCGGCCATCGAAGCTCGTGACACAGGTAAGCCACTCAGGACAGCGACCGGCGATACCATCGCAGCGGCACGCTATTTCGAGTATTACGGCGGCGCAGCCGACAAGCTTCACGGCGAGACCATCCCATACCTGGATGGGTTTATGGCCTCGACGCTGCGGGTTCCACTGGGTGTCACGGCCCATATCGTTCCTTGGAACTTGCCGATTCAGATCTTTTCGCGATCGGTTGCCCCTGCGCTGGCGGTCGGCAATGCGACGGTAGTGAAACCGGCAGAGGATGCCTGTCTGGGCATCGTGCGGCTCGTCGAACTGATGGAACAGGCCGGTCTGCCGCCCGGGGCCCTCAATCTTGTCACAGGTACCGGACCTGTCGCTGGGGCAGCTCTCGCCAGTCACCCCGGAATCGACTTCATCTCATTCACCGGTAGCCCTGAAGTCGGATCGCTCGTGCAGATTGCCGCGGCAAAGAACCACGTTGGAGTCACGCTCGAACTCGGTGGGAAATCGCCGCACGTCGTCTTCGGCGATGCTGAGCTGGAGATCGCCATACCGGCCATCGTTTCAGGCATCGTCACGAACGCGGGCCAGACCTGCTCTGCCGGATCTCGAGTCCTCGTCGAGCGCAGCGCGTACGAGGGGTTGCTGAGCGGCTCGCCCAGCGTTTTTCCACTGTTGTCGCCGGCACGCCGGAGATGAACCTTGATCTCGGCCCGTTGATCAACGCCAGGCAGAAAGCCCGGGTTGAGGGATTCGAAGAGCGAGCGCGCCTCGCCGGCGTGCCGATTCTTGCGAGCGGAAGGATTGCCGACGGCGTACCAGCAGGCGGTTTCTTCGTCCAGCCCAGAATCTACGGGCCCGTGCCTCGAAGCAACGAACTTGCGCATGAGGAGGTCTTCGGCCCGGTGCTATCGGTTCTGCCATTTGACGATGAGCACGACGCAGTGCGTTTGGCCAACGGCACAGAGTACGGGCTGATGGCGGCGGTGTGGACAGCCGACGGCTCACGCGCGCTGCGGATCGCGCGCGGCATCCGGGCCGGCCAAGTCTATGTGAACGGATTTGGAGCGGGAGGCGGCATCGAGCTGCCTTTCGGAGGCATGAAGAAATCCGGTCATGGGCGGGAGAAAGGTTTTGAGGCGCTGTACGAATTCTCAACTTCACAGACGCTGATTATTCGCCATGGCTGACGGGCCTGCTTGAATTCCTGGAAGTGACCAATGCGACTTAAGGGCAAAAAGGCAATTGTTACCGGCGGTGCGAGCGGGTTTGGTGCAGAGATCGCCCGGGTGTTCGCTCGGGAAGGCGCATCGGTACTGATCGTGGACCGCAACACGGCCGGTGCCGAGGCGATCGCGGCGGAGGTTGGCGGACTGGCTTTGTATTGTGACGTCACCAGCCGCAGTGACGTTGTCGCTGCCGTCGGCTTCGCGATCGAGAAATTCGACCACATTGATTTGGTGATCAACAATGCGGGCTGGTGCTACCCCAACAAACCTCTTCTGGATGCGTCCGAGGAAGAATTCGATCGCGTTTACAATGTGAACGTCAAATCGATATTTCACGTCGCGAACGCCGTTATTCCGCACATGCGCGCGCGTAAGAGCGGTGTGATCGTCAACATTGGATCGACTGGCGGTATCCGGCCTCGGCCAGGCCTCACCTGGTATAACGGGTCGAAGGCGGCGGTGAACATGCTGTCGCGGTCGATGGCCATCGAACTGGCGCCTGACCAGATTCGCGTGAACTGCGTTGCTCCCGTGATGGGGGTGACCGCACTGCTTGAGAACTTCATGGGCATGCCGGACACCGCGGAGAATCGTGCCAAGTTCATCGCGACGATACCGTTGGGCCGCCTCACGCAGCCCGCCGATGTCGCCGGAGCATGCCTCTACCTCGCATCTGATGAGGCATGCTTCGTAACCGGAGTGGTTTTGGAGGTCGATGGTGGGCGCACGATCTAGCCGTCCGATCTGAGGGAGGCAATTCCATGTGTATACCTCCGGGCGCTGCAGCGAGCATCGAGACATCGGGTCAGCGCCCCGAACTCACCTTCATGCCCTATCAAATTTGGGGCACGAAGGAGAAGTACGATCTGCAAAAGTACCTGCTTGATTGGCCTCTGGCTGCCGAGAACACCAAATACGCAGCGATCAGTGAGGCGGCTCTCAAGCAGGACACCTATACCATCAGCGGTTTTTCACGAGCCTATCGCGACAGTGGGCACCCGCAATTCTGGGGTCGGATCGTGGGTACCGCCGGTCACGACGCCGCGAGCAGTTGGCTCGATGGTGAGTTCCGCAAGCTGGGTCTGCAGATGTCCTCCGTCCGGCTCGACGTGCCACCGCAGGTCTTTCAGGAACACTGGACAGTTGCCGTTGCCAGCAGTCAAGGAACCCTGACGCTGACCAGCGCCACGCCGCCGTTTCAAAGTACGACCTTTCCGTCTGCGTGCACACACGATATGAAGGTCCGGCAGCTGCCGGTCGAGTACGTCGGCTTGGGCACGGCCGCTGATTTCCGCGGCCGAGACGTGCGCGGCAAGGCCGTCATGATCTATTCGCATCCGATGCCAAGTCTGTACATAAGCTCGGCAGATCGCTACTCAGCAGTTATCCGCGCTGCCAGCGCCGGTGCCGCGGCCATCCTGGTGAGTGTAGCGCTGCCGGGCGACGTGACGGGGTTGGCGCTATGGGGTCAGGTTGTCGCTAGCGGCGCGGAGCCACCACCCCTCTTTTCAGTAGGTCTGAATGAGTTCGAGTCCCTTCGCGGCCTGATCGAAAACGATGCCAACCCGAGGTTGAGCATCGATATGACGACGCAGACGATCCCCCATCCGCAGACGACCCAGGTGATCGGTATGCTGTCGGGGACTACGGATGAGAACACCATAATCATCGCCCATATGGACGGGTACTACGACGGTGCGTACGACAACGGTCAGGCCGTCGCCTCGTTGCTGGCGTTGGCGCGTTTCTACGCGCAGGTTCCGAAATCTCAGCGGCAGCGAAACCTCTATTTTGTGGCCACGCCCGGTCACCATGATCCTCATCGCGTTGGCACCCAATGGATGATCAAGAATTGGCAGGCGATCTTTGCCAAGACGGCTCTGCTCATCAATATCGAGCATCCAACCGCTATCCCCGCCGTTGATATTGGCGGCATCCTGGAGCACTTCAATGGCCAGGGCACTCCGCTGAGCTGGTATATCGGAGGTAGCGACAAACTTAAGGAGCTTGGTCTCAGGACGCTCAGAGAGTTCGGCGTCTCGATCGTCGAGCACGCAGCGCCTGGTCTAACCGACGGCGGCAGAAAGGGCCAGAGAGCAACCGACGGCTACGGCGCGCCTCCGGGTGAGGGGTACGACATCGGGCATCTTGCGCCGTTCTTCCAGCTGATTGGCGCGGATTACCCCTACCACTCGACTTTGGAGAATCCCGAGAACATCCATTGGCCCGCGCTGGCGAATGTGACCAGGGCACATGCCAAGTTCATCGATCTGGTTAACCAGATGAAGATCGAGGACATCCGCGGTCACAACCACCCGCTCGACATATCGAGCTGCGGTTAGCTGAGGGTGTGAAAATGATCAGGCCCGCCCTTATCGCAGCAAATCTGCCAGCCGCCGCAACACTATCTATCATCACGGGGAGCGCGCGCGCATGGGCTTAAAAGCCCCGAGTCCGTCTGAATCGGCTGCCGCGGAAGCTAACCTGAAGTTCGTTTGCGGGGTTGCCAGTGTTGAGGATTTGCTTCCCATTGAAGGGGGCAAATACCTCATCGGGAGTTCCTTTGACGCAAACAGGGCGGTGGGGCTGTACCTGGTGGACACGGCTGAGAAGACCGCGCGTCCGATGCGCCTCTCGGTGGCCGCCAAATTGGACGCCCAATTTGGGCCTTCTCCTGGGCCGCCGGACTTCGACAAGATCTACACTCACGGCATCGAAATCGGGCCGAAGGATGCAGGCACGAACCTCGTGTACGCGGTTAACCACGGCGGACGAGAGTCCATCGAAGTGTTCAGGGTTAACTCGCGGGACAATACCGCTGCGTGGGTAGGGTGCGTGCTCTTACCGGAGGAATGCTTCGGCAATGCGGTCTGCCGGATGCGCGACGGTTCACTTCTCATCACGCAATTCTTCAACAAGCGGGTAGGGCTGCCCAGCAACCAGAACCCCTCGGTGAGTGGACTGGTCTTTCATTGGACGCCGGAGAAGGGACTGGCAAAGGTGCCGGGATCCGAGTTTTCCGGGGACAATGGAGTACTTGGCTCTCCGGACGGTCAGTCCGTTTTCGTCGCAGCCTGGGCGGCGAATGAGGTTTGGAGGATTCCGCTCAACGGGAGGGGGCCTCGAAGCAGCACCAAGCTCGACTTCAGGCCCGACAATCTTCGATGGGCACCGGACGGATCAATCTTGGTTGTTGGCCAGTCCGACTCGCCGCGAGATCCCTCTGGCTCGACTGCAGCGCCGCCGCCGGCCACATCCGCTCCCGTCCCTGAAGATTGGGTGTTCGCCCGGCTCGATCCTCAATCCCTGGCCTCCTCACTCGTCTTGAGGGTGAAGGGCACCGCGGCCTTCGGCAACGGAACCAGCGCGATCCAAGTGGGCAGGACATTTTGGTTCGGTACGTACCTTGGCGACCGCATCGCATACACAGAAATACCGTGAGGAAGCGCGGCGAAATAGATTCATCTGCAGTGTGCTAGAAAAATTCCACCACACGCCTCGAGCGGGCGCTCCAAGCAACCGGCCTTCACCACATCGGGCAGACTCTCAATGCCGACGGTGATTGGATCCGGCACTGAGGTATGCCTGTGACCGTCCTGGAAGGCATCCGTGTTATCGACTGTTCGATCGCCATGGCGGGGCCATTTGCCGCTCAACGGCTTGGGGACCTTGGCGCCGATGTCATAAAGGTCGAACCAGTGACGGGCGAGTGGCAACGCCACGCTTCCGCTGGCGGCGCGATGGGAGAAAGAGTCAACGTGTCATTCCTTTCTCTCAACCGCAACAAGCGCAGTCTTGCCGTCGACCTCAAGTCATCCACTGGCCGCGCAGTGTTGCTCGACCTCGTGCGCGCGGCAGACGTGTTCCTGCAAAACTACCGGCCGGGCGTCGCATCTCGGCTCGGCGTTGACTACGAGAGCCTGGCGCAGGTGAATTCGCGCTTAGTCTACGTTTCGATTTCTGGATTCGGCGATAGTGGCCCTTACCGTGACCGACCGGGTCAGGACCTGATTCTCCAGGGTATGAGCGGCGCCATGCTGTCCGCGGGCAAGGTCGGCGACACTCCGGTACCCGCGGGACAGTATCTGGTTGACGCGATCACAGCATACACGGCGTTCGAGGGCGCGCTGGCGGCCTTGTATCATCGTGAACGTACGGGCGAGGGTCAGCTCGTACAGATCAACATGTTGGACGCCATTACGTCACTGCAAATGCAGGAACTCTCAGTGTTCGCGACCGGCGGCAAACCCCAGCAACGCTCGGCGGAGCCGCACGGGCACGTCTACATACGGGCACCCTACGGCGCGTTCGCGACTCTCGACGGACACATCATTCTCGCCTTTCCGTCCTTGCGTCAGCTCGGTGCGTTGATCGGCGAGGCCTCATTCCTTGAGATGACGGACGAAGTCGACGGGTGGACGCGGCGGGACGAGATCTTCGCCAAGACGCGGGAACGCCTGAGGTGCAGAACTAGCGCCGCGTGGCTCGAGCTGTTCACTGCGCACGACGTCTGGGCCGGTCCGATATACGGATACGCCGATCTCGTCGCCGATCCACAGATCCAGCACAACGGAACATTCGTCGAGTATCAGCACGAGACAGAGGGATGGGTGAAGACGCCCGGCTTCCCCATTAAGTTCTCGAAGACCCCCTCGCGGATCACTCGTGGTGCGCCGCTCACCGGACAGCACACTCGCGAATTGCTGCGCGAGCTAGGGTACGACGACAACAGCATCGAGGCACTGCTCGGCGACGGCACCGTGCGAGAGACGCTGCCTTGAGCTTCTCGTTGAAGACATCACTCCTCTTCTGTTGAATCTCTGGTGAGGAGGTCACATACACCAAAGCAAGCAGGTTTGTGGTGGGTTCAAGGACAGACGCAAGCTGGACTTGACGTCCCTGTATCAGGAATGAACGCCGCGGGGCATCCGCGAGCGGCGGCCGCTAGTGCTCGGATATGTGATGGCGGGCAACGCGGCCGCAAGACGGTTGCCCCTTGCCGCCGTTCAAAGCCGAACGTTCCGAGCGGGCCAGCCGGCGCGTATCCCGCGAATCTCTCGGATCCCGATTGAGTGGCTGGGTGTGGCCCCTGGCCAATCCACATGCAGCTTGCGTGGACGCTGTCTCAGCTTTATCGGCGTGTTTCGCTCAAGATTCCAGACCATCGGGCCGATAATCCGGTGCTATAGACAAAGTCTTTGGGGTCTCTCATGGCGGTCAGCAAACAGGACGCAGTGGCTTGGCTTGGCTAACGAACTGGCAGCGCCTGCGTGAGCTGCAGTCTCTCTACGCGGCGGTCAATAAGTCGCAGGCCGTGATCGAGCTCGATATGGATGGCACGGTGCTCGCGGCGAACGATAACTATTTGAGAATCTTCGGTTACACCCAGCCGGAGGTGCTCGGACAGCCTTACTCGCTGTTCGTCAACCCGACCGATCGCGAGGGGCCCGAATATCGGTCCCTGTGGGAGCACATGCGAGCCGGTCAGCACGAGCAGGGACGTTTCCGGCGCATGGGCAAGAACGGCCGCGAAGTCTGGGTTCGTGCCAGCTTCAATCCGCTGATCGGTCAGGATGGCAGAGCCTGGAAGGTTGTGAAGTTCGCCAGCGAAATCACGCCAATCATCCTCGAGGCGCGGGCTTTGGATAGTGCGGTGCACGAGTCCCAGGATGTGATCCAGGCAGCACTCAACGGTGATGGCGAACGGCGCATCAGTATGCAGGGCAAGACCGGCAACCACGAGTTGATGGCGCGCAGCATCAATCAGCTCATTGCCGGTGTCGCGACGACGGTGGCGGAAACGATGCAGATCGTGCAGCGGGCCGTCGCCGGCGATCTCACGGCGCGAGTGAAAGTCGAGGACAAGTCGGGGCACTTCAAAGCACTCGCCCTGTCGGTCAATTCGATGATTCAGTCCATGATGGAAGTCATCACCCGCTTGAGCGAAACCTCGCACGAGGTGCAGCAAGGTGCCGAGGAGATCTCCCGCGGCAATCTCGAGTTGAGCAGACGTACCGAGGAGCAAGCCTCCAGCCTCGAGGAGACGGCATCCTCGATGGAGCAGATGACCTCGACCGTGAAGAACAACGCGGATAACGCCGCGCAGGCGAACCAACTCGCGGAGGCTGCGCGCGAGCATGCCGAGCGCGGCGGCCGCGTGGTCGGCTCGGCCGTGGCCGCAATGAGCGAGATCGACGCTGCGAGCAACAGGATCGCCGATATCATCGGAGTGATCGATGAGATCGCGTTCCAGACCAATCTCCTGGCCCTGAATGCGGCGGTGGAAGCCGCCCGGGCGGGCGAGCAGGGGCGCGGCTTTGCCGTGGTGGCCGCCGAAGTGCGCAACCTCGCCTCCAGGAGCGCGGGAGCGGCCAAGGAGATCAAGGAGCTGATTCAGGACTCGGTCGACAAGGTAAAAGAAGGCACGAAACTAGTGGATGAATCGGGCAAGACGCTCGCTGAGATCGTGACTCGCGTGGAGAAGGTGACAGTGGTCATGGCCGAGATTGCCAATTCGAGCCGGGAGCAGGCCTCGGGCATCGATCAGGTAAACAAAGCCGTCACCTCGATGGACACGATGACGCAGCAGAACGCAGCGCTCGTCGAAGAGGCTTCCGCTGCAGCGCAGGCGCTGAGCGCACAAGCTACGGGCCTGACCAAGCTGATCGCCCAGTACCGTCGCTCCGAAACAACGGCAGCGAGCGTATCGGGCCGCAGCAACGATGGCGCACTGGGCCACCCCACCGAGCCATTTGTCAGCGGCCGCCGTGCCCGCCAATAGCTAATCCCCGCTGCCTCAGTCTGCGGCTCCGGGCTACGTTGCAATCCCCAGCTGCGATTGACTTCTTGCCTTCGAGACCGCCTCCGTGCCGTGCACCGCCAGCGTCATGGAATCAGCGGGTTCTGGTGGACGCCGTACTGCTCAGCCACCTCCTTGGTCGACGCCTCGGGCACCTTAGGGATCCGGAATGGCTTCGGCACGTTACACCGGTGGTCTCGCAGCAAGGCGGAGGTAAGGAACGTGGCAACTCAGAAGCAGCGCAACGCGGCGCGCCGCAATGTGAAAAAGGCCGCCCGGTCAGCCAAGGCAAAGAGGTCCATTGCGCATCTTTCCCGGCAGACGCGCACAGCGCTCGGCAAGCAGGGCGCAAAAATGGCCAAGTCGAAGCGAAAATCATCGCGACGGCGCTGAGCGCCCCAATACAACGCCTCAGGCATGTCGTTCCGCAGGTCGTTCGGTAGCCAGACCTACCGCTGTACTCGATCTGGCTCGGGGGTCCTGACTTCGATGATGCGCTCAGCCTATTGAAGCGCGATGTCCCCTTTGAACTCGATGTTGACCTTCAGTCCAAGAACTTCGAGTGTCATCCTTGCGGGGAACGTCTCTGTGCCCTTGATGGTGCCCGCCTCGATCCCCCTGGTTACCGCATGCTCAATTTCCCGTTGCGACTCGATGCCGACCTTCTTGAGGAACTTGCGTATGCTGAGGTTAAATGTTTCTTCGTTCATTGACGTCTCCTGAAGGTGGGCGGCCTTTACCGTAGCACGTCGCCTCAACCGGCGGATCCTGGCCCGTTAGCTGGCGTGGCCGTTCGTTGCGACCAAGTAGTGTAGATTGTGCACTCGCTGCACCTCAAGATTTCGGGAGGCAAGAGATGCGCAGTCCTCGTATGGTGATCTCGACCGTTGCGATGCTCATGACGGCCATCATCGTGCTGGCACCCGCGCCGCTGCTTGCCGCAGATGTCAATGCCGAGCAGCTGATCGAATTCGAGAAGATGACGTGGGTGGAAGTCAGATCTGCCCTTGCCGCGGGCAAGACCACCGCACTCATCTACACCGGCGGCGTCGAGCAGCGCGGTCCACAGAACGCGAACGGTGGGCACAATTTGATGGCGCATGCAACCGTGCAGGCCATCGCACAGAAGCTGGGGAATGCCATCTTCATGCCGGTGCTGCCGTTCACCCCGAACAATGCCGACCCGCAACTCCCCGGTACCATCGGCATCACCAACGAGCTGCTGGAGGCGCTCCTCGAGCGCATCGCCGAACAGTCGGTCATCAACGGCTTCAGGAACGTGATTCTGATGGGTGATCACGGCGGGGGGCAGCCGACGGTTTACGAAGAAGCGACGCGGAAGCTGAATGATAAGTACGCAGGGCGGGGCATTCACGTCTATTACTGCGACCAGGTCTACAAGGCCGCCAATGACGCGGCCGAGAAGTACCTTGCAGATCTTGGCTACCCGCCGGATCTACACGGCGGAATTTCCGACACGGCGGAGATGATGTACCTGGATCAGGACCATACCTGGGTCCGCCGCAAGCTACTCTCGAGCGCAATCGGCGACCCCGTGGTCAACGGCAAGCCGGAAGTGCGCGCGGACAGTCCGCGCAATGGAATCACGGGGGATGCGCGGCGATCGACCCCGAAGCTGGGCAAGAAAATATTCGACATGAAGGTCGATTACGCGGTGAAGCAGATCCGGGGCTTCCTCGAACAGAAGTGACGGGGCGCGCGGCGCGCTCGATGTCTATGACAACAGCGGATGCCCGTCAGGCAATTGGTGCGCATACCAGACCGCGAGCCGATGTCGAATAGTCTTCTCGCTGACCAGATGTTCCGGCATGGGGGAGATAATCTTGTCGTGCACGAGCAAACGATAAACGTATAACGCCTTGTCGCTTGCCGAGTCTGTCGACTCGAACTCGGCAGCCTTGCGGCCTTCCGCATATTCGACGCCGGCGAGCAACGCCGCCTTGAACAGCTCCGCTTCGTGTTTGAGCTTCTTCACAAGCTACGCTCGGCGGCCCGATGAACCTGCCCGGGTGATGGTCAATCGGGAAGGCTGGCGGATGCCAGCCTTCCCACGTTGCGTCACGTCAGGAAAATACGCCGTACTCGACCTGAAGAATCTCGCCTGAGGAGGTGTCTACGAGCAGCGCATCGTCATCGTCGCGGACCCACTCGTAGCCCGGTGGCGGTACATCGAGCGAAAACAGCCAGTAGTCGCCGATCCGATACTCCGGAGCCCAATAGGCCCGCGGCAACATCTGACCATACGCCCAGCGATGCGCTTCCCAGCCGGACGGGCGATGGTACGGTCCAATCCTGTAGCTGCGCGCAGCTCTATAGTTGTGCTGGTAAGTGGCCCGATCCACTTTGGCCGGCCTCGAGTTCCAACCCTTCGGCTCCGGTGCCCGCTGATAGCCATGTGGGCCCGGATGTGGCTCGGCCGCACGGGGCGCGGGGCGTGATTGGACATGCGTTGCTGCGTGCGTGTTCCCATGTTGCTGCGCGTGCTCACCCGCATGCTCGTTCTCGTGCTCCTGTTGTGCGATGGCAGCGGCTGTTGCCAGAGCAAATGCCAACGCCATGCATGAACCGAGCTTGAATACGTGTGACAATATCGTTCTCCCCATCAGTTGCGGTGAAGGAGCCTAACAGTCTGCCGCGATCTCGGGAGCAAAATCCAGACCGCGAGCGTCGGGCGTGGCGGTTACCCGCAGCTGTGGCGTGGACGCAACTGTTGAGGCGGACCGCAAGCATACAGGAGAATGTGATGGTGCAATCGCCTGGACATCAAAGGTCGCCCGGACACCGGATTCGCGAGCAACTGGTGGCGGAGCGAATGACCGTCGAGGTCCATGGAGAGCAGCTTGCCGACTCGAACGAGGTCATTCGGGTCGATGAGGACGGATCGCCACCGCGCTTTTATTTTCCGCGCGACAGCGTGCGTTTCGAGAAGCTGCGGCGCTCCGCGCACACCACCGAATGCCCCTTCAAGGGCATCGCGCATTATTTCCACCTCGAGCAGGGCGACCAGCTGTTCGAGAATGCGGTGTGGTCATACGAGAGCCCCTACGACGAGCACGTTGCGCTGCGCAGCCGGCTCGCCTTCGACGCGGACCGGATCCCGCCGCTGCAGGTAGGACGACACCGCTGACGTTGACGCACCGCTGCGGCGCCCCGCAAGCGTGGAGTGCGTCGCAGGATGGTGGAAATCGTCAATGACAGGTCGTAACCGCGTTGGGGCCGACGCACGGCTTCCGGTATCATGCCGGCCCGTCACGCCCTGCTGACCTCATTCCTGCCTGCCGTGCCCTTCAGCCTGATCGCCACAACGTGGCCGCTCCTTCTTGGTATGGGTGTCCTCATGCTGGGCGCCGGGCTGCAGGGGACGCTGCTGGGGGTGCGGGCCACCCTCGAGGGATTCCCCACGCCCGTCATCGGCGTGATCATGTCCTGCTACTACGTGGGGTATCTCGCAGGTACGGTCGCCGCCCCGCGCCTCGTGCGACGGATCGGCCACATCCGGGTCTTCGCCGTTTTCGCAGCCGTGGCCTCTGCGGCCATCCTCGTACAAGGCGCTTTCGTTCATCCGCTGCCCTGGGCCCTGATGCGCCTGCTCACGGGCGTGTGTTTCGCGGGCATCTATGTCGTCGCCGAGAGCTGGCTCAATGCGCGGGCGAGCCGCGATAACCGCGGCAGCCTGCTCGCCATCTACATGCTGGTGCTGTACGTGGGACTCGGCTCGGCGCAATTCCTGCTGGTGTTGTCCAATCCGCGCCACCTTGCACCGTTCATGCTCGTCTCCGTGTTGATCTCGCTGGCGATGGTTCCCATCGTCGTGTCGGCCCGGCAGACACCGGGGCGCGCGCTGCCGCGCAAGGTGAGATACCGGGACCTGTATCGGAATTCGCCGCTCGGGGTGGTGGCGGTGGCCTTCTCGGGGATGATCTCCTCGATTCTCTTCTCGATGGGTCCGGTGTATGCGCGTCTGAGTGGCCTCGACAATGCCGGCGTTGCGACCTTCATGGCCGTCAGCATCCTGGCCGCCGTGTTGACGCAGTATCCCGTCGGACGACTGTCGGACCGGATCGATCGCCGCACCGTGATTGCCATCGTCTGCACGATTGCCACCGCGGTTGCGGCTGCGATCGTCGTGTTCAACGAGATGCCGCATGCCCTGTTCCTGGTCCTGGCGGCCTGCTTCAGTGGCTTTGCGCTGACGCTGTACTCTCTCTCCGTCTCGCACGTGAATGACCAGCTGGAGGCGGCGGAAATGGTCGCGGCGAGCGGTGCGCTGATCCGCCTCAATGGCACCTCGGCCGCCATCGGGCCGGTGCTGGCTGGCAGCCTGATCGCCGGATTCGGGCCGCATGCTTACTTTGCAGCTCTCGGAGGCCTCACTGGCACCCTGACGGTGTATGACCTATGGCGCAAGACGCGCCGCCGCACGGTTCCCGGAGCGCGCAAGGGACCCTTCATCACGACACATCCGCAGGGGATGGAGGCACAGATCGTCGGTTGCGCCGATCTGGATGCCGAGCCGGGCATCCGGCCGGTCGCGCTCGCGCCGCCGAGCGCGCTGGATGCCTCGGGCTCGGTTAAATCCGTTTCGCTCTGAGACGCGCGGTGGCGCTGGCCAGGCCGATCGAGGCGAGGATCAACAGCGTGAGGCCATCCAATGCGCCCCCGCCGCCCCCGCCGCCACCGCCCGAGGCCGTCCCGCCCGTTGAGCCACCCGTTGAGCCACCCGTGGAACCGCCAGAACTGCTGGCCATCACGGTCAGCTTCGCGCTGCTCGTTCCCGAGCCCACCGCGTTTGCGCAAACCAACGTATACGTTGCCGTTCCCGCGGACGTGGGCGCCGTGATGGCCTGACTGCCGCTCGTCTTGAGTGTCCCGCCCCAGTTTCCCGAGGCCGTGCAGCTGCTGGTGTTGATCGAGGACCAGGTGAGGGTGGCGGCGCCGCCGACCGTCACCGACGCGGCGCTGAGCGACAACGTCGGATTGCCCGGTGGCAGCAGGGCCAGTGCCGAATCGGCCTGGATGAATCCATAGCCGGAAGCTGTGTTGGGCGTGGGCGAGCCCATCGTCGATGCACTCGACTGCAGCGCGTGATAGATCTGCGCCGGGGTCACGGCAGGATTCGCCTGCAGCATCAGGGCTGCGATGCCGGCCGCATGCGGCGTCGCCGCGGAGGTCCCGAAGAAGTTGGGATAGCTGGGGTCGTTCTGGCACTGGGAGATCGACGTGGGAAGTTTGCCGCCCGTGAGGCCGGCGCTGGCCAGTGTGAATCCGAGAAAGGTGTCATTGACGCCATCGGGTCCGACGAAATCCGGCTTGACGCGCACCACCGCTGTCGACAGCCGATTACCAGCAGCGTCGAACAAAATCGGAGTGCCGCCCTGCGCGGAGTAGGTTTCCGGAACCGCCGGGTCCGTGCCACACAGCGGGGTGTCGAAGTAGAAAGCGGCCCCGACTGCCGCAGCGCCCGCAGCGCCCGAATGCCCCTGCAAAGTGGCGCTGTTGGTCGAGAATTGATTGATCGTCGCTCCGGCGCCTCCATCCTCGATCACCACCTTCGCGCGGCCGGGAGCCACCGTGCTGTTGGCAAGTCCCACGACGACGTTCACAGTCTGCTGTGCCGTGCTGCTCGTGGCAGTGCCGGGGTTGCTGATGACGAGGATCTGTACCGGATCGGCGCCGATCGCATTCGCTCCCGTGCAGGACTCCGATGTGCCATCCAGATTGGTAATCGTATCGGTGCCACCCGAGCTCGTGAGACACAGATCCAGCTGGCTGCTTGCACCGGGGCTGTTCGGAGCGCCCGTGACATAGGGTTGGTCCCACTCGAGCACCACCGCGATGAATTCTCCCGGCGAAAGCGCGGGGATGGTCACCGGCAAGGTCGTGCTCGTGGAACCCGGGGCGGCGAAATTGAGCAGGAATTCATTCGGGTCCGGCGCCCCGGAGGACATGACGCTGAAGCTCGGCGTGGTCGTTTCGAAGGAGTTGGTTCCGTTGTTTCCGGCAGCCGAGAAGTACGCCACGCCCTGGGCTGCGGCCGCATCGACGGCCTGCGCGATCAGTCCATCCTGGTAGAAGGGCTCATCGAAGTAGCCGACATCGTCGGCGATGACTTTCGCGCCGGCCCGAACGAGCTGCGTGATGCCGCTCGCAAAGCCCGCCTCGCCGTTCTCGGCGGTGTAGAACGCCAGACTCGCCCCGGGGGCGATATCGTGCACGACCTGCATCATCGCGCGGCCTTCATCGCCGAACGGCAGCTGGGTCGGGCCCCCGTAGTTCATGCAGGAGGCTTCCTGGACGAGGTTGACGCTCGCAGGCAGATCGCCGGTCGACATATCGGTCGCAGCGGTTGCCAGGAACCCGTTGGATGCATAGCCGTTCGCACCGGAAGCCGGCATACCGCTCTGGGCGTACACGGCATAGCAGTCGAAGCTGTCGGAGAGTACGCCGACCGTGACGCCCGCGCCGGTGAGGGTCGAGTAGGTCGTGCGCAGCACGTCGCTGCGTTGCGCGAAATCTCCCTGCGTAGTGACGGCACCGGTGCGGGTGCGGGACATGGACGCTCGCATGGAGTGCAACTCGGTGCGGGCTGCCGCTGCCTGAATCTGGTTCACGGGAAGCCAACCGCTGATGTCGTTGGCGAACCTGGCCGGGTGCTGCAGGCCGAGTCGCACGAGGGCGGCTTCCAGAAGCGCAGGATCGCCGCGGGTGACGGCATCGATCAACACCAGCGGTTGCGCATCGGTGGGCCGCTGCAGGAAGCGGGCGGCCGGATTCATCGCATGCAGATCCGCGACGAAGTGCCCGGGACGCGCCTGCCCGACGTGGCGGGTGAGGTCGGCCAATGCGCTATCCAGCTTGGTCGCGGTAGCGCTTTGCTGCTGCTGTGCGCTGCGCGTACCGGATATCAGCAATGGCGCTCGGCCCGGGCTCTGCGCCGGGTGAGTCGTTCGCAGGGTGGGGGACGCCGATGCGGCCGCAATGGCAGTGGTGCACGCCAATAACGCGATCGCAGTGTGCTGTAGTGTCATCCGTGGCCTTCCGTAAACCCGCCGGTTGCCCGGAGGCTAGATTGTCATGCCGCAAAGTCGCCGACCATGGCATTTGACCGGGCGGGTACGGAATTCAGCTGTAAGTGTGATGGAGTTGCGGTCCGAGAGCCGTTGCCGGCCGTATGGGTCCCGCGACGCCCGGAATGGGCAGCACGATGACGCCGGCAGGTGGGGGCGTCGCCTGTGGCGATCAGGCCGCCGACGCGAGAGCTTCGATGAGGTCGCGGTGTTGCTGCAATGACGGAGTGCGTAATCCGGCCACTTTTCCCTGGTCATCCCAGTGGCGCAGCCGCACGGCTTCGCGGTAGAAGGGCTCTGTTTCGAATTGTGTGACCCCAGCTGCGGACATGGGGCCGCCCTGCAGTTTCAGGGTGATTACCGAAGCCGGGCTCAGGCGGGCGGAGTAGTCGGGGTCCGTCGCGCATAGATATCGTTTGGCCGGCACGTGCAGGCGCACGGTCCGGGCGATTTCCGGGCTGAAACGTCGTTCGAGCCAGCGACTGCCGATCTCTTCGTGGTGGCCATCGGTTTTCCAGTCGCCGATGTCAGCCGGGACCTCCACCACGAGGTGGCCGATGTCGTGCAGCAGCGCGGCGAGGACGAGCCAGGCCGGAGCGGATTGCAGCTGCGCGAAGTGCGCCGCCTGCAGCGCGTGCTCGGTCATCGAGACGCGCTCGCCAAAGTAGGCCCCAGCGCCGCGGCGCGCAAAGATCGCGAACACCTCGTCCGCCATGCTCATCTGCATGGCGCCGCCGTCCGGTCTGCACCGACCCCGCACGCCCCCGAGCTTTGATCGCTCTCGCGCCGCAGGAGGGCCGTCATGCAGTACACACTGTCGCGCGTGAGATAGCAGCCGCGCAGATGACGTGGGTAGCGGGCAGAGGAGAAGCCCGTGCGCCCATGAAGCGTTCGCTGATTGTCGAACACGACGAGATCCCCGTCATGCAACCGGTACTGCAACTGAAACCGAGGCAGGCGCAAAAGCGCGGCGAGCCCCCGGTATGCCGCATAAAAGCGCTCCGCATCGCGCACAGCCAATTTCAGCGGCGCAATCGAGCGGCTATTGTAATGTACCGCGCTGATCTCCCCGTCACATGCAAGCTGGATCAACGGCCGCTCGGCATACAGGTCGGCGCCGGCGGACCGGTAATGAAACGGCACTGCCGTCGCGGTCAGCTGCGCGAAGCCTTCAGGATCGCTCCGGCGCAGATGCTCGGCAATCGCAAAGCCATCGGCGAACAGACTTTCACCGCCCTCGTCCGAGGTCACCAGCGCGTGCAGGGCCTGAAAGCCCGGCACCGGCTCGCGATAGGGATTGTCGGTATGCAATCCGAGCCCGAGATCCGAATAAGCGAGATTCTCCGGCCGTGGCACCGAGCGCACATCGAAGACCTCACCATAGTTGGTTTCCGCGACACGCCCCACCATCGTCATGGCCTCGAGAAGCGCGTCCTCCTCGCAGGGGACGTCACTGAGAAAGGCAATGCCATCCTGCAGCAGGCGGGTCAGCCACGCTGCGCGCACCCAGGCAGCCGTTCTGATTTCCGACAGTGCGGCCCAGGCGAAGTCATGGTGCGGATCCAGGCAGGCACCTTCGAGCCATCTTCTGCGAATCCGCTCCGGCCGCGTCGGCTGCCGGCGAGTTGCTTGCGCGGCGAGCCAATCGAGCCTGAAGGTGCCCACGCGAGCTTCGTTTTCCCATTCCACCTGCAGGGTGTCGTGCTTGCTCGACGCGCGCCGGATCTTCGGGCGCAGCGGCAGGTCGGCGATGTCCACCAGGCGCTGACCGCTGTGCGGATCGCGGTCCTCCGGCAGATTATCCCGCAGCCACAGACTGGCATATTCACTCACCTGGCCGTCCGCCCATTCGATCGACAGGACGTCCGGCGCCGAGGACAGGCGCTGAATCGGATTTGGCAGGCTCATGGCGCCATGTTGCCACTGAGGCGATATCGCTGCCACTCTCAGGCGATGTGGCGGCCACTCAGGCGATGTGGCGGCCAGTAGCGGCGGCCGTGCGGCTGAGAAAATACAGATAGCCCGCCCCGAGGCAGGCCAGTGCGCTGACCGCCGCAAGGCCGATGAATACACCCTTCCAGCCGAAGAGCACCGACAGGCGCGCGACGCTGTCACCGGCAAGCACTGCCCCCAGGTAGCCGATACCATCGATGATCCCGGATGAGACGGCACTCGCCTGCTTGCCGCCGAAATCGAGCGCGAAGGCGCCCCCGAGATACGAATAGGGACCAAGCAGACAGAACGCCACCGCGCCGATGGCGATCAGCGGGTAGGGCGAGCCGACGGAGGAGGGCCGCAGGCTCATGAGCACCAGCAGCGCCGCGGCGGTCGCTGCGAGCCCCAGGAAAAGCAGCAGCGAGCGCCCATAGATTCCCAGCCGATCGCTGAGCCAACCGGTGAGCAGGACCGAGATTGCGCCGACCCCCGGAAAGATCGCACTCATGCTGGCAGCGTGACTCGTGGCGTAGCCGAGTTGGTCGCGCAGGTACACCGGCGTCCAGGTGTTGAAGGTCTCCCGGATGATGGTGCATCCCAGGGACAGGAAACACACCAGCTGAAAGGCGCGGCTCGAGAACAGCGGCCCCAACAGAGCCTTGAGGCTCGACGGGCGCGATTCCGATTGCGAGAACAGATTCAGCGGATTGGTGGCCGCTTCCGGGTAACCCGCCCCGGCGCGGGACTCGCGCAGGAACAGGAAATTTGCGAGCAGCAGGGTGGCGGCCACCGCCGCTCCATACCAAAAAAGCGCACGCCACCCGAACCCGTGCTGCAGCAGCGCCCCCATCGTCTGGCGAGCCACCGCATCACCGACCAGGTAGCTGATGCTCAGGATCCCGATGATCGTTCCATAAGAGGCAAAGTCGAACCATTTCGAGGACACTTTGATGAGGCCCGCCCAGGCGACGGACTGCGTCAACCGGTTGCCCACCCAGGCCAGCGTAAAGATGGGAATGCCCCCGCCGATGGTAAACAGCAGCGTAAAGACACTCGCCCCGGCGAGCCCGATGAGGAAATTGGCGCGGCCTCCCCAGAAGTCCCCGAGCCCGCCCAGGAACAGCTTGCCGAGCGCATAGGCCAGCACGCCAAGCGATGTGATCGTCCCGATGTGCACGAGCGCTGCGTCCTGGCTCATGCCGTGACGTCCGAGCTCATCGATCAGCAGCGGCGTGGAGACGGATAGATCCGCGCGGCAGAAGTAGCACGCCGCGTAACCGCCGAACAGCAGCACGATCGTGCCAGCCTGGCGCATTCGCAGGGATCGCACGGAGTGTTGCGGTACCGCAGCTGCGATTTCAGACGCGCTTGGCATAGACTATCCTCTCATGAACGCCTCCCCCAATACCGCCGCGACTCAGGCGGATGCCGAGCGCCAGGCACGCATCCATCTGGCCGCATGCCACCGGCTGGCCGCCCGCTTCGAGTTCAACGAAGGCATCGACAACCATCTGACCCTGCTCGTCCCGGGCTACGGTGACCGCTTTTACCTGGCGCCCTTTGGGCTGCACTGGTCGGAAGTGCGGGCGCGCGACTTTATGGTGCTGGATTTTGCCGGAAAGCGCGTCAGCGGTGAGGGACCGGTGGAGGATACGGCACGCTTCATCCACACGCCGGTGCACCGGCTCGCCAGCCACGCGCGCTGCGTGTTGCATACGCATATGCCGTATGCGACGGCGCTGTGCATGCTGGAAAATCCGCGGCTGGAAATGGCTGGCCAAAGCGCGTTGGCGTTCTACGACTCGATTGCCTATGGCGCCGAATACAAGGGACTCGCCTTCGATGCGTCCGAAGGCGAGCGCCTGGCACGTGCGCTCGGCGACAAGTCCGTGCTCATGATGGCCAACCACGGGGTACTGGTCGTCGGTCGCTCGGTGCCCGAGGCATTTGAGCGACTGTATTTTCTCGAGCGGGCCTGCCGTGCCCAGGTGCTCGCGCTATCGACGGGACGGTCTCTGCGGGTGATTCCGGATGAGGTCGTGCGCGCAACCATCGAGCAGTTTCGATCGGGGGGAGAGCTGGGGGGAGCGAATCGCATCGAGCTGCATTTCGCAGCTCTCATGCGGCTGCTCGATCGGACCGAGCCGGATTACGCGAAGTGAATTGCTGCGATTCCCCGCGCGCAGCCAACGCTACGGCCGCGGCGCGATGCCAAGCGAGCGCTCGATCCGCGCCGGATCGTAGACACGTCCGCCTTTGAGTACGAGCCGGATGCGATCGAGATCGCTCATTCGCACCGCGGGATCGCCGTCGATGAGGATCATATCGGCGAGCTTGCCCTGGGCAATGACGCCGCGGTCGGCTTCCGCCCCACTCACATGAGCTGAATCGAGGGTCGCCATGCGCAGCACCTGCGGCGCCGGAATGCCGGCCCGCGCATACAGCTGCAGCTCATGGTGCAGCGTGTAGCCCGCAAGCGCATCGGTGCCCGGAATGATCGGAATGCCCCCATCGTACAGCGCCTTCAACAGATGCAGCATGGCGGGAAAGGCCGCGCGGTAAGCAGCCTCCTTTCCCGGTGGGACCGCGAGCGCTCCTGACAAGGTGGCACGGCGCATCTGCGGCGGAAAACGCTTGCTGATCGCAACGAGCGCTGGCGGGGGCGCCGTCGGATCCCCCGAGAAAATCGCCTCGAACACGCTCATCGTCGGATCGAGCACGGTATGGTGGAACCTCAGGAAACCGATGAACTCGTGCACGCGCGGAGATTCGGGCCCGAGCTCGCGAACGTGCTCGGCGACCGCGGTGAAACGCGCCATGCCGCGCGTGTCCTTGACCGAGTCGAACAGAAAATTCAGCACGATGAAGTTCAGGTGCTGGATCTCATCGGCGCCCGCCTCGACGAATTGCCGTGCGGACATGAAGGCCGGCACATGTCCGCTGACACGCAGGCCGCGTGCATGCGCTGCGTTCGCGATAACGGGAACGAGTGCCGGTGCAACGGATGAGTAGATCTTGATCTGCCCATAACCTTGGTCCGCATACCAGGTGACATCCTGGATGGCCTCGGCCGCGTTCTCGACCAGCATCCGCGTGGGGCCTGCCAGCGGCCCCTTGCCATCGATGACGCCGGCCTTGAAGACCCGCGGTCCGAGCTCCGTCCCCGCATCGAAGCGTGCCACGCGCTCCAGGAACTCGTCCGTGTCGTTGGCCATGTCGCGGGCGCTCGTCACGCCGTTGGCCAGGTCCAGCGCGCCGTCGTTGGCGGAGAAGTGCTGATGGTTATCCCACAGGCCCGGCATGAGGAATTGCCCGGACGCGTCGATCACTTCTGCGTCGGCGGGCGCCGCGATCTCAGCGTCCGTGCCGACCCGCACGATATGGCCGGTTCTGATCAGAACGCTCATGCCGGCGGTGGTGCTCAGATCACGCGGATCGAACAGGCGCGCGTGGCGAATCAACAGGTCCCCGGCAGGAACGTGCGTCAGCTGATGCGCGATTGCGCTCGAGCGCGTGTTGGTGGCGCGCGCCTGCGCCGCAAGCAACTCTGGGAGGTAGGGGCGGTAGCGTTCCGCTAGCACGGCAAAGCCCCCTGCAAGCAGCGCTGCCGTGTTGGTCTGCGGGTCGAGCCAGATCGGTGTCGGAGAGAAATCGAGCCCGCTGATGGCATACTGCCCGAGCGCCACCGTGTGTCCGTTCGCAAGCGACAGCGAGACGGATCCAAGCGCATCGAGGTGCGCTTCCCCGGCTGGCAGCAGTGCGAGCGTATGGTGGGGCGCTTTCAGCAGCGCGCGCGCCAGGACGCCGGTGAATTCGGGCGGCGCGTCGTGCGGGACGTAAAACTTCTCGCCCGTGACGCGCTGCTCGCCCCGCTCTGCGCCGCTGCGCCAGGATGCTTTGCCGTCGGCCACCTGGAACGACTCGGCAATGGGGGCTTTCATGTAGTCGTTGCCGTGTCCTGCGTAGTCGGTGGGGACGCCGGCGCGGTCCAGTTTCCAGCTGGCGATGATGTGATCGCCCCGGCCCCGATCGTTGAAGGAGAACTCCGCGTGCAGCGACCCGTCAGCCTGCCCGGTCAGCTGCTGCGAGCCGGCGATCTGTCCCTGCAACAGGATCTGCTGCTGCGTGCCGGGCTGGGCAGCAGCGCCGCACGCGCCGAATGCGAGCAGCACGGCGAGCGCGAGCGGGCGGAAGCGGATTGCTTGCATCGGCGTCATTATAAATGGCCTGGCAAGGCAGCAGGCGCACATTGCAGCGCATGCCATGATAGAGATTCATGAAAATCTTGACCGGGACGTTGGTTTCTCCGTGCTAGCATCCGCGACCGCGATCCAGCGGACCGATACGTACGATATACGATGGACATCCGCGCATTCTGCTCTCTGGTGCTCGCGGCAAGCGTCAGTGGCCTCCCGATCGCACGGGCCGACGCGGATCGCTCGACCTTGCAGGAGGTGGTGGTCACCGCCACGCGCGTAGCTGCAAATCCCTTCGACGTGGCAGCCGCCATCAGCACCGTCTCCGGCGGCCAGCTGCGTGATGATGCTCTGGGGTTGAACCTTGCCGATGACATCGGCTCCGTTCCCGGGCTGCTCGCCCGCAACCGTAACAACTACGCCCAGGATCAGCAGATCTCCATCCGGGGTATCGGCGCCAACTCGACATTTGGTATCCGCGGCGTGCGCGTGTATCAGGACGGGATCCCGGCGAGCGGCCCCGATGGACAGGGACAGGTATCGCAGTTCAACCTGGATTCGGCCGAACGTGTGGAGATCCTGCGCGGTCCGTTTTCGGCGCTCTACGGCAACTCCGCGGGTGGGGTCATCCAGATCTTCACTGCCGATGGGGAAGGGCCCCTCAAGTTACGCACGTCGCTCGCGTACGGCAGCTTCGAGACCTTGCGTGCGGATGCGAATGCCAGCGGCTCGAGCGGCGGCCTCAGTTATAACCTCGACATCAGCCATTTTTCGATCGAAGGATTTCGTCTGCACAGCAGTGCCAAGAACGACTCGTTCAACACCAAGCTGCGCTACACGCTCAACGACGCCAGCCGGTTGACGCTGATCGGCAACGTGCTGGCAAGGCCCGATTCGCTCGACCCGCTCGGCCTGACACAGAGCGAATTCGCCGCCAATCCCAACCAGACCGATCCGGCGGCGGCGAAATTCGATACCCGCAAGAGTCTGCAGCAGCAGATGGCCGGACTCATCTACGATCTCGACGTGAGCGATGCGCAATCGGTGCGCGTGATGGGTTACTACGGCCACCGCATCGCGCAGCAGTTCCTGGCGATTCCGGTCAGCGTCGAAGCGCCCGCCACGAGCTCGGGAGCGGTGGTGGATCTGAATCGTGAGTTCGGCGGTGCCGATGCCCGCTGGACCTGGAAGGGCGAGCTGGCCGGGCGGCCGATGAGCTGGGTCGCGGGCGTGAGCTATGACCGGCAGAACGAGTTGCGTCGCGGCTACAACAACTTCGTCGGCTCGATTCTGGGTATACAGGGGAAGTTGCGCCGCGACGAGAACGATATTGCGCGCAATCTCGATGAATATGCGCAAGGCACCTGGGACTTCGCGCCCCGGTGGTCGCTCATGGCGGGCGTGCGGCGCAGCGATGTGCATTTCGATTCCGCGGACCACTTCATCACGCCCACCAATGGAAACGACAGTGGGGGGGTGAGTTACGGCGCGACATCCCCCGTAGCCGGCGTCGTGTTCAAGGCGCGCAACTGGCTGCATCTGTATGGCTCCTACGGACAGGGCTTCCAGACGCCCTTGGGCTCGGAGCTGGCGTATCGCGCCGATGGCAGCCCGGGGCTGAATTTCGCCCTGCAGCCTGCGCGCAGCGACAACAGCGAGGCAGGGGCAAAGCTGCAGCTCGGCGCGGATTTCAATGCCGAGGCGGCGGTGTTCCAGACCCTCACTCAGGATGAGATCGTCGTTGATACCAACCTGGGCGGCCGATCGACGTATCAGAATGCGAGCCGTACCCGGCGGCAGGGTGTGGAGGCGTCCTTCGACTATCGGCTCGCTCCGCGATGGCGGCTGCAGTTTGCGTACACGTATATCAGCGCGGTGTACAGTGATGGATACTTGACTTGTGTGGCCGCGCCTTGCGCGCTGCCGCGTGTGCGGGTGGCTGCGGGAAGTCGGCTGCCGGGGGTACCGAAGGACGATGCGTATCTGGCGGTGCGCTGGGGCGAGGATCTTGGCTGGCACGCCAGTGCCACCGCTCAGTACGTGACGGATGTGGCCGTGAACGACGTCAACAGTGTCTTCGCTCCCTCGTATGCGGTGTTCGGCGCGGACGCCGGCTATGGCATCGATCTGGGCTCGATGCAGCTGAACGCCTTTTTGCGCGTCAATAATCTGCTCAACCGCGTTTACGTTGGCTCCGTGATCGTCGACGACGGGAATGGCCGCTATTTCGAGACCGCTCCGGGATTCAGCGTATTGGGGGGCGTGCGCCTCACGTTCAAGTAGCGTGTCGCCAGAGAGCTCCGCGACGCTCCCTCGCAAAGCAGTGGTGTTGCTGAGCGGTGGTCTCGACTCGGCCACGGCCCTTGCCATTGCCCGGGAGGAGGGCTACGCGCTCTACGCGATGTCGTTCCGGTATGGACAGCGGCATGTCATCGAGCTCAGCGCCGCACGGGCGATCGCCGCCGCGATGGGAGTGCACGAGCACGTGGTCATCGACATCGATCTGCGTCAGTTCGGCGGCTCGGCCCTCACGGCCGATATCCCCGTGCCCAAAGCGCGCGCCGGGGCTTCACTACCGCGCGCCATTCCGGTGACCTATGTGCCGGCACGCAATACCGTGTTTCTATCGTTTGCGCTGGCATGGGCCGAGACGCTCGGTTCCCAGGACATCTTCATCGGGGTGAATGCGCTGGATTACAGCGGCTATCCCGATTGCCGTCCGCAGTACATCGAGGCGTATGAGCGAATGGCGAATCTGGCGACGCGCGCCGGCGTCGAGGGGGGTCAGCGACTGACGATCCACGCGCCGCTGATTCAACTCACCAAGGCCGGGATCATCGCCCGCGGACTTGCCCTGGGAGTCGATTACGGTCGCACCAGCAGCTGTTACGATCCGGCGGCGGACGGCGGCCCCTGTGGCGCATGCGATGCGTGTGTGCTGCGGGCGAAAGGATTCGATGAACTCGGCATCGACGATCCACTGCTGGGGCGCGCTCAGCGCTGATGCGGGGCCCGCGCAACAGTATGGCCTACACCGTCAAGTCGATCTTTTACACGCTGCAGGGGGAGGGGGCGAATACCGGCAAGCCGGCGGTCTTTCTGCGCTTCGCCGGCTGCAACCTATGGAGTGGTCGCGAACGGGACCGTGCCAAGGGTCCGGGGGGCTGCTCGAGGTGGTGCGACACCGATTTCGTCGGCACGGCTGGGCCCGGGGGAGGGCGCTTCCATGCGGCGGACGCGCTGCTGCGCGCCGTCCAGAGCCACTGGCCGCAGAGTGCGACCGGCGGCCGCGTTGCACCATTCGTCGTCTGCACCGGGGGTGAGCCGCTGCTGCAACTGGACGAGCCGCTGCTGAGCGCTTTCAACGGCGCAGGTTGGTTCGTGGCCGCGGAGACGAACGGCACCCTTGCGCCGCCGCCGGGCCGATTATGGCTCACGGTGAGTCCCAAGGCGAAGGCGACTCTGCGCGTGACACGCGGCAGCGAGCTCAAGCTGATCTTTCCGCAGTCCGGTGCCGAGCCGGAGCGCTTCGCGAATCTGCCATTCGAGCATTTTTTTCTGCAACCGCTGGATGACGCACACACCGCGGACAACACCCGCGAGGCATTGCAATACTGCCTGGCCCACCCGCAGTGGCGGTTGAGTCTGCAGACGCACAAGCTTCTTGAGATTCCTTGACGCAAATACCGGGACCGCGTCGCGTGCTGCAGCGAGTTGGATTTGAGGCACGCGTTGCCCGATAGGCGTGCGCCGGGCGGATTCGCCGGAAATCGCATCGTGCGTCTGCTGATCTTTTCGATCGCGCTGTCGTTCCTCGGCTTCATCGGAGCGCAGCTGTGCGCGCAGCTGGCCATTCGCGCAGCACCGGCTGCGCGCAGCGCCATTCTCGGCGCCGGCACCGCCATCGTCATTCTTACGCTGCTGTTCACGTATCGCGGGCTCGTGCACCTGCTGGAACGGCGCCCGCCAACCGAGCTCGGCGTGGCGGCGATGCCCCGCGCGCTTGCCGGCGGCATCGGCCTCGGCGCGGGGCTGTTCGCGCTCGTCATGCTGCTGCTGTGGGCGATGGGTGTTGCGCGAGTTTCACTGGCCACCCCGGTCAGATTGCCGGTGTTTGCCCTCATTGCGGGGGCACTGGCCGCCTTCGCCGAAGAGCTGATCGTGCGCGGCGTGGTGTTTCGCATCCTCGAAGAGAGCCTCGGCACCGCCTGCGCGCTCGTACTCTCGGCCGGCTTTTTTGGCGGATTGCATGCGGCCAACCCGGGCGCCTCGGTATTCAGCTCGATCGCCGTGGCGTTGGAAGCCGGATTGCTGCTCGCCCTGGCATTGGTCGCCAGTCGCTCGCTCTGGCTGCCCATTGGCGTGCATTTCGGCTGGAATGTCGCGCAGAGCGCCTTGTTCGGCAATCCCGACTCGGGCTATCGCTTCGCGGGGGTGTTCCGTACCAGCACCGCCGGACCCGAGCTGCTGACAGGAGGTGCGTTCGGGCCCGAAGCATCCGTCGTCGCCATAGTGGTGTGCATGGCCGCTGCCACCGTGCTCGGCGTCGTCGCGATCCGCCGGGGTGAGTGGAAGTCGCGTCGATTCGACTTCAACGCCAGGTGAGCACTGCAGCAACGTGAGTTCATTGCCAGGGCGCCGGTACGGCCGTACGCGTAATGAAATCAAACAGCGCGAGCCCGATCAGCATCGCAAGCCACACGAAGCCCAGCAACGAGGTCAGCCGGGTCAGATTGCGCGCCTCGGTCTCATGCATGAACACCGCCATCACCAGCAAGGTCTTCAGCACCGAGATGGCGAGATTGATGACCGTGTTGAAGGATCCGAGCTTGATCAACGCACTGCCGGCGCTGAGCGCCAGCAGGCTCAGAAGCGCCGCCAGTATCCACAGATAGTGGCTGACCGGCGTGATGTGCGTGGCCGCGCGAGGGGGGCTCATCCCGAACGTCCCACCAGATAGATCAACGGATAGACGAAGATCCAGACGATATCGACCAGGTGCCAGTAAAGTGCGGTCAGTTCCAGCGTCGTGTAGCGTCGTGGCCCGAACGCGCCGCCGTGGATGCGCGCGGCCAGTACCAGGATCAATGTCACGCCGACCAGGACGTGCAGGGAGTGGAAGCCGGTGATGAAGTAGTACAGGCAGAAGAAAAGCTCGATCGCCTGTGCGTGCGGCCCCGGCTGCGCAAAATCGATCCCCGGAACCAGGTGCTCGGTGTATTCCTTGTAATACTCGAAGCCGTGCATCACGAGGAAGCTGACGCCGAGCAAGCCGGTGCCGACCAGCAGCCAGGTCGCGGACCGGCGCTGATCGAGCTTGAGCGCGCGCACGCCGAGGGCGATCAGACTGCTGCTCGTCAGGAGCACCGCCGTCTCGATCGTGCCTAGCAGCATGTCGGTGTGGCGGCTGGCTTCGGCGAAGCCTCGTGAATACAGCACGCGGCAGACCGTGTAGCTCGCGAACAGGACTCCAAAGAACAGGATCTCGGTGGAGAGGAACACCCACATGCCATGGGTCGCCGCCTCACGCTGCTGTACGGCGTCGTCGTACTGTTCTTCGACCGGTGCGGTCCGCTCGTCGCGAGCGATTTCGCTGGCGGCCGCACTCATGAGGCGCGCTCACCTGCGAGGGGCTGGTCATAGGAGTAAGCCTCACGCACCACCGGCCGGTGCAAAAAATTCTCCTTCGGCGGCGGCGATGTCGTCTGCCACTCCAATCCCCGCGCATTCCACGGGTTATTTCCGGCCGCCGCTCCGTAGCGCAGCGACCACAACAGGTAGAGCGCCGGCAGCACATAGCCGATCGCCAGTATCGAGGCTCCCGCCGAGGACAGGACATTGAGGACCTGGAATTGCGGCAGGTAGGAGTAGTAGCGCCGCGGCATGCCCTCGTAGCCGAGGATGTATTGCGGAAAGAAGGTCAGATTGAAGCCGCAGAACATCAGGATCGCGGCGAAGCGCGCCCAGCCTTCCGGATAGAGCTTGCCGGTAATCTTCGGCCACCAGTAATGGATGCCGCCGAGGTACGCCATGACCGAGCCACCGACCATCACGTAGTGGAAGTGCGCGACGACGAAGTACGTGTCGGTCAGCGGCACATCCAGGGCGGGGGCGGCGAGAATCAATCCGGTCAAACCACCGAGCATGAACAGACCGACGAAGCCCAGCGCATAGAGCATCGGCGCCTCGAAGCTGATGTCTCCCTTGCGCAAGGTCGCCGTCCAGTTGAACACCTTGATCGCCGAGGGCACCGCGACGATGAAGCTCAGCATCGAAAACACCATGCCCGCGTACATGGACATGCCCGACACGAACATGTGATGGCCCCAGACCAGAAAGCCGATGACCGCAATGGCCAGCATCGAATACGTCATGAACTTGTAGCCGAAGACGCGACGCCGCGTGAAGCAGCTGACGATCTCGCTGATGAGCCCCATCGCCGGGAGGATCATGATGTAGACCGCCGGGTGCGAGTAGAACCAGAACAGATGCTGGAACAGCAGCGGGTCACCCCCCAGAGCCGGGTCGAACACACCGACTCCGAGACCGCGCTCGAGGCCGATCAGCGCGAGGGTCATCGCCAGTACCGGCGTCGCCAGCACGAGCACCAGCGAGGTCGCGTAGATTCCCCAGACGAACAGCGGCAGCCGGAACCACGTCATGCCGGACGTGCGCAGGCTGTGCACCGTGACGATGAAGTTCAGGCCCGTGAAGATCGAGGAGAATCCGGTGATGAAGACCCCGATGACCACCAGGAACACATTGCTGTTGGAGAACATCGTGGAGAAAGGCGTATAGAAGGTCCAGCCGGTATCGACACCTCCCGCCAGAAGGGCTGCGATGGTGAACAGGCCGCCCAGCATGTACAGATACCAGCTGGCGAGATTGAGCCGCGGAAATGCCACATCGCGCGCGCCAATCATCAGGGGCAGCAGGAAATTACCGAGCGTGGCCGGGATCGATGGAATCAGGAAGAACCAGACCATCACCACCCCGTGGAAAGTGAACGTCTTGTTGTAGGCCTCCGCGCCCAGCAGCGCGCCGTCCGGCGTGGCCAGATTGAGCCGGATCAGGGTCGCAGCGACCCCCCCGAGAAAGAAGAAAAATGTGATCCCCAACGCGTAGAGGATCGCGATGCGCTTGTGGTCGTGCGTGGTGAGCCAGGCGCGCAGACCGTAGTCGCGCTGGAGAAAGTTAGGCGGTGCGCTCGCGGCGTCAACGGCGTTCATGGGTTGCTTCCGTGTTCGCCACAGGCGAAATTGATTTGATGTACGCAATCAGCGCGAGCAGATCCTCTTCCGTCAATTGCCCGGAAAACGACGGCATGAGCGGCGCGTAGCCGGCAACTACCTGCAGGTCCGGAAGCAGGATCGAATCGTGAAGGTAGCGCTCGTCCGCCAGCACCGTGGTGCCATCGGAAAGATGCACCGGGCGCCCATACAGACCCGCAAGGTCGGGCGCGTGCACCGAGGCATTCGTGCCGTGACAACCGCTGCAACCACGGCTGCGGAACAGCGCTGCACCGCGCGTCGCGAGACTCTCGCCCGTGTCATGGCCGGTCAGCCACAGGGCATACTCGGCAGGGCTCATGACCACGACCGCGCCCCCCATCTTCGAATGGTCCAGGCCACAGTATTCGGCGCAGAAAAGCGGAAAGGCACCGAGACTCGTGGCGGTGAACCACAGTTGGGTATAGCGTCCGGGCAGCACGTCTTGCTTCACTCGGAACGCCGGTACGTAAAAGCTGTGAATCACGTCTTGCGAGGTCATGGTCAGCCGCACCGGCTCGCCCAGTGGCACGTGCAAGGTGTTGATCTCGCGCTGGCCGCCGGGATGTTGCACCTTCCACATCCATTGCTTGGCCACGACGTAAAGGGTCTGCGCGTTCCGTGGCGGGGTGCGCGCTTGTGCAAACAGGAACAAGCTCCAGACGAATACCCCGACGAACAGCGCGAAGGGCACCAGCGTCCACGTGAGCTCGACGCCCAGGCTTTGGTTGTGCCGGCCGGTGCGGTCCGCGCTACTGCCGCGGCGGTAGCGGATGCAGTAAAAGATCATTGCGATGAACACGCCGAGCGCGACCAGGCCGCACAATGCAATCATGGACCAGAACAACGCATCGATTTTGGGTGCGGTGCTGGAGGCTTCCGGAATGAACAGGTGCAGGCCGTTCATGACGGCTTCCTGTCAGCGCTTCGACGCCATTCGTCGCGTCGCAGTATCAGGATCAGTGTCAGCAGGGTGAGTGCGGTAAGGAGCCCCAGCCCCTGCATCACCCGACTGATCAGCAGGCTGTAGCGTCCGGTGGAAGGATCATAGTCACAGCACAGCAGCAGCAGGCGGTCGACGAGATTGCCGATGTGCCCTTCCGAGGCATTGACCAGGGCCAGACGCAACGCTTGCGGTGCGAACTGCACGCCAAAAAGATACTGCGTGATGCGACCCTGCGGGCTCAGCAGCACGATCCCCGCGGCGTGATCGTACTGCCCGTCACGCTGATCGAAGAAGTAGCGAAAGCCGATGGCATGGGTCAGCGCTGCGCTCGCCGCGGGCGTGCCGGTCAGATAATGCCAGAGGGGCACGTGCGCGTGCGGGTGGGCCCGGCCATCATTGGCTTGGGCAAGCAGCGCCTGCGCTGTTGCCTCGTGCTGATCGATGCTGACCAGCACCACATTGAACTGCGTGCCCACCACCAATCCACTGTGCTCCACCGCGTGCGCGACGCCGGCGCGCACCGCGTCGCACAGATTGGCGCAGCCGTAATAGCCCGGCACGAGCACGGTCGGCCGCCCCTCCAGCCAGGCGCGCAGGCGCAGCGTTGTCCCGTGCGCATCGCGAAAGGCCAGATCCAGGGGCACCTGCGCGCCCAGATTCTGGTCGAAGCCAACCCGTTGCAGCAGGTCGGCGGGCGCGCGCAGCGTCGTATGCGCCATCGCGAGCGCGTTGCCGCCCAGGAGCAGCGTGAGGGCACAGCAGATTGGCCGCAGGAGATTCATGGCGTGGCACTCTGCGGCCGCGGTGCGGCCACTGCCGGTCTCGTCGCCGCTGCGTGCTGTCGAACATAGAGCGCCATGGCGCGGTCGATCGGGATGCGTGCGAAGCCATGGGACTCGTCCATCCACGCCCAGCTCGACAACTTCGCGCGTTTTTGCGCGCGCAACCCAGCCAGTTCCTCATCGGGATGTGGTTGGAGGCGTGGCGGCGGCGGAATGGCCGCGGTTCGAGCGACAACCAGGGAGTGCTCCGGTGTGACCCAGTGTCTCAACACGCCGTGGATCACGACCACCACGACGATGACGGTGACCGCGAGGACGGCGCCCACGCCAAGAATGCGCGGTACGGCGACCGCGGAAGACTCGTGTCCGACAAGACGATCAGCCATGCGCACCCTCGAAGCGCTCGGCCGTGACGCGCTGTGGCGCTGCCGGCTTGCGCGCCGGACGCCATCGCCCGAGATAACAGCTCCACCACAATGCACCGATGCCCAGCGCTGCGAACAGATCGGTCCAGCGCAAGGCGAATCCCGATGCACGGAAGTTGGGTACGACGAGCCACAGTGCATCGGCAAGATTGGCCAGCAACAGCGATGCCGCGATGCAGGCCAGCCACATACCGCGCTGCTTGGCGCGCCGCGACAGCAGCACCGCGAAGGGCACCGCGAAATGGAATACGATCAGAAACCACGCGAGCCACCGCCAGCTGGTCAGAGTGCGGGGGATGTACCAGGCGGTTTCCGCCGGCAGATCGGCGATCCAGATGGTCAGATACTGCATGAACGCAAGGTATGACCACGCCAGCACGAACATCAGCAGCAGGTTTCCCAGATCGGGCAGCAGGCGTGCTGAATGGGGTTCGGATGGATCCGCGGTGCTCACGGTGCGCAGTACGGCGAGGGCAGCCGCCGCCAGCATCCACCCCGTCGCGACCATCATGCCGAACGTGGATGAGTGCCAATGCGGCAGCAGCGACATGGCCCAGTCCGTCGCCGCCAGCAAGCTCGAGAGCGCGTACAGGATCAGGCCGCCTGCGGCGATGCGCGGCAGTGCCTGGATGCGGGCGGGATTGGCCAACGCGCGTCCGAGAATGACGAGCAAAGACAGCCACAGGGCGAAGTACACGACCGAGCGGATCACGAAGAACGTCGGATCGAGATACCAGCTCTGCGCGCGCAGCAGCGAATCGTGCGCGAGCGCATCGGCACGCGCCCACGGATACAGCTCATGCAGCCCGAACAGAATCGGCAGCACCAGCAGCGCCTGCAGGGGCAGTACGCGTGCCGCGGCGAGCAGCGGCACGCGAAGGCTGTCTCCCCAGGCCCCACCGGTCAACAGATGCACCATCACCACCGCAAGACTCCCAACTGACAGACCGGTGAAGAACAGGAAGGCGAACAGATACGACAGCAGGGCCTGCTGCGGTGAAGCGCGACCCAAAGCCAAGCAAATGAGCAAAGAAAAAACGCCGATCGACAGTCCGAGCCATTGCATGCGACTTCGCGGCAGCCATGCGCTCATTACCGGGGCCCTCGCAGCTTGGCTTCGTCGTCTTCGCTCAACATCGAAGCCGGCGCATGCTGGCTCAACTGCAGCGCGCGGATGTAGGCGACGATCGCCCAGCGGTCAGCCGGTGTGATCCGATCGGCGTAGGGATACATGACGCCGTAGCCGTTGCTGATCACCTGGTAGAAATGGCTGTCGGGCGCGTTGCGCAGGCGATCCGTGTGATAGCTCGGAGGCGCGGGAAATCCGCGGCGCACGATCATGCCGTCGCCGTCGCCGGCTTCGCTGTGGCAGGGCGCGCAATAGATGTTGAAGCGCTCGCGACCCCGCGCCAGCAGCGCAGGCGTGATCGGCTCGGGATTGGCATATACCGGTACCATCGGGGTGGCGCTTTGCGCCAGACTGTGGCCCTGAGCATCGACGCCGACTGCCGGCCCGGGCGGTGGCACCAGGCTGACCATGCCGTTGCGGCCGCTGCTCGTGCCGGCGAGGGCGCCGGCGGAGCGCGGCACCGTGCCCGGGACTTGCGGCCGTGAGGAGTTTCCGTCGGGAAACAGCGGGGTCGGCGTCAGCGGCTTGTATTTCGGCTGATCATACATCTCGTGTAGGCCGCGCTCGCAGCCGCAGAGCGTGAATGCGCTGCACACGATCAGCACGACGGATGGCTTCATGCCGGGACCTCGCTGATCGTCAGCGAACCCAGGGTGCTGAGAAAGTCGCGGGCGGTCCGCTCGTCGAAGTTCGGGTCATCCGCGCGAATCAGCAGGAAGAAACGGTCGTTGCTCGCGCGCTCGAACGCTGCCACGCCGAACAGCGGATGGTGCAGTCGAGGCAAACCGTTATGGATCAGCATCGCGATCACACCAAACAGCGCCGCCCCGAGCACCGTCATCTCGATCGCCGGCGGCAGGAACGCCACCCAGCTGCCGGTCGGCCGCCCGCCGACGTTGATTGGATAGTTGAATACGGCCGAATACCACTCCAGCGCGAACGTGCCCACGCCACCGACGATCGCGCCCAGGAGCATGAAAAGGGGAATACGATCGCGGCGCGGCCCGAGCGCCTCGTCCAACCCTTCGATCGGAAACGGGGAATACGCCTCCATCGCGGCGTAATGTCCCTGTGTGCGTGCGCGCGATACGGCGGTGATCAATTGTTCGACGCTGGCAAACTCGGCAAGCAGACCGTGGAGATGCGAATCGCTCACGCGGGCTTCCCCGGGGTATCGGCGCAATCCGCCGTGCGCTTGTGCAGCAGTTTGCGCAGTTCGAACATCGAGACCACGGGCGCCAGGCGCACGAACAGCAGGTACAGCACGAAGAACAGTCCCACCGAGCCGGCCAGAAACGCGATATCCCAGAAGGTCGGGTAGTACATGCCCCAGCTCGAGGGCATGAAGTCCTGATAGAGACTCGTGACGATCAGCATGAAGCGCTCCAGCCACATTCCGACCAGCACCCCGAGACTGATCAGGAAGAGGGCGCTCGTGTTGGCGCGCACCCGCGGGAACCACAGCAGTTGGATCTGCAGGACGTTGAACACGATCGTGCCCCAGAAGACCCAGGCGTAGGCGCCGAAGATGCGGTTCATCGTCATCGCCACCTCGTAGCGGTCCATGCTGTAGAAGGCGGTGAAGATTTCCGAGAAATAGCTGTAGTCGACCACGAGTCCCACCGCCAGCATCATCTTCGCCATGTTCACCAGATGCCGCTCGGTGATGTAGGCGTGCAGATGGAACCAGCGCCGCATCGGGATGCCCAGCGCCAGAACCATGGCGAAGCCCGAGAACAGCGCGCCGGCGACGAAGAACGGCGGAAAGATCGTCGAGTGCCAGCCCGGCACGAGGCCTTCGGAGAAGTCCAGTGCGACCATGCTGTGCACCGAAAACACCAGCGGCACGGCGAGTCCGGCCAGCAACAGACTGAGGGTCTCGAAGCGACGCCAGTGCCGAGCCTCCCCGCGCCAGCCCAGTGCCAGAAATCCGTAGAAGCGCGCCCGGCCGATCGTCCGCGCACGATCGCGAAGCGTTGCGAGATCCGGCAGCATGCCGACGTACCAATACAGGATCGACACCAGCAGGTAGGCCAGGATTGCGAAGAAATCCCACTCCAGCGAGCTGCGCCATTGCGGCCATACGTTCATGACGTCCGGATATGGAAACAGCCAGTAGAAAAACCATGGGCGCCCCAGATGCAGGATCGGGAAAATGCCCGATACCGACACGGCAAAGACCGTCATGCCCTCGGCATAGCGGTTGAGCGAGGTGCGCCAGTCCTTGCGTACTAGGTAGAGCGCGGCGGAGATGAAGGTGCCGCCCATGCCGATCGCGATCCACCATACGTAGTCGGCGATCGCGAAACTCCACGCGACGGGAATGTTCAATCCCCAGATTCCGACCCCGAAAGCGAGCAACCAGCCGATGCCGAAGGTCAGCAGCAGTGCCAGGAGCAAAGCGACCGAGAATCCTGCGAGCCACGACCGCCCGAAGCGCCGCTGCAGCGTAATCGCGCTGATCGCCTCGGTCACCGACGCAAAGGTTTGCCCCGGCGCGAGTAGCGGCGGCAACGCACCGTCGCTGCGCGGTACCGCGCTCACTCAGGGTCCTCCAGCGCGGGGTTGGGGTTGCGCAGGCGCGCCAGGTAGCTGGTCCGCGGCCGCGTATTGAGCTCCCCGAGCATCACGTAGTTACGGGGGGATTGCTTCGCGTTCGCCACCTGCGATTGCGCATCCGCGATATCGCCGAAGCGGATTGCCTGTGTCGGACAGACGGCCTGACACGCCGTCAGGACCTCCCCGTCACGGATGCGGCGGCCGTCCTTGTCCGCCTCGATGTGCGCGGTCTCGATGCGTTGAATGCAGTAGGTGCATTTCTCCATCACTCCGCGCCGCCGCACGGTCACCTCGGGGTTGCGCTGTGCCTGCAACGTCTCGGCGGTCTTGTCGACATACTGCAGGAAGTTGAAGCGACGCACCTTGTACGGGCAGTTATTGGAGCAGAAGCGTGTGCCGACGCAACGATTGTAGACCTGCACGTTCAAGCCTTCCGAGTCGTGCACCGTGGCGTCCACCGGGCACACCAGCTCGCAGGGTGCGTGCTCGCACATCATGCAGGGCACGGGCTGCGAGTACGTGCGCGGGTTGTCTGCGCGGCCCTCGTAATAGCGATCGACACGGATCCAGTGCATCTCGCGGCCGCGCTGCACCTGATCCTTGCCGACCACCGGGATGTTGTTCTCGGCCTGGCAGGCAACCGTGCACGCCTTGCAGCCGATGCATGCGTTGAGATCGATGCTCATACCCCAGGCGTATTCGCCCGGTGGGTAGTCCGCATAAAGACTTGGAGGTCGGGATGGATAGCCATCGTGCGCGGTGGCGAAGTGCGGGTCACGCGCATAATCCTCGAGCGTGCCGACGCGCACCAGATCGCGACCTTCCATATTGAAATGATGTTGCGTGCTGGCGAGCTCATGCCGATCGGTAGTCCTTTCGATCTGCAGGCCGGGCGCGTTCCAGGGTGTGGTTGAAGTCCGCAGGGCATATGCATTGAATCCCTGGCCGTCGCCCACATGGCCAGCGCGGTGGCGCCCGTAACCCAGATGGAGTGTGACGCTGCGCGCCGCCTGCCCCGGCATGATCCACACTGGCACGCGTGAGGTACGGCCGCTCAGATGCAATTCAACGACATCACCGCTTGCGAGTCTGTGCCGTGCGGCCAACGCCGGGCTGATCAAGGCGGCGTTATCCCAGGTCAACTGGGTCAGCGGTTTCGGCAGCTCCTGCAACCAGCCGTTGTTGGCCCAGCGACCGTCGCCGATGGTCGGATCGGGACGGAACAGCAGTTCGAGCTGCGTATCGTCCTGCCGGCCTGGCGCAGCTGGCCGCCCCAGGAAATCGTTGCGCAGCGAGAACGCGCGCGCCGGCAGTGCGGTATTGCCAATCACCCCGGCCTGCAGCGCCGCATTCCAGGCCGCATCGTCCGGTAATTGCTGCTGCCACTGCCTGCGCAGCAGCGCGCGGCCGTCGGACACCGTGTCGCCGATCAGTGCAGCCAGTAGCTCGTGCGCGGAACGACCTCCGTACAGCGGCGCGATCAAAGGCTGCGCGATGCTTGCCGTACCATCGAACGCGCGCGCATCGGACCATGCTTCCAGTTGATGCGCCTGCGGCAAATGCCATTCGGCGAGCACGCCGGTCTCGTCCTGGTACAACCCCAGATGCAGCAGGTGGCGCACCCGTTGCAGCGCCGCGGTAAATTGCAGGTTGGCCGGCGCGTCGTAGACCGGGTTGGCGTCGAGCACGAGAAGCGTATCGACCGCTCCGGCATGCATGGCCGCTGCGAGCTCGGCGAGCGTCCCGCCATCGCCGGGGAGTTGTTCCACCGGTTCGCTGTAATCGATCGTTGCGCCGACATTACCCAGTGCGGCATTGAGCGCATGACCAAGTGCGTGCATCCAGGGCGCTTGCGCGGCACCGACCGTGACGAGGCTCGCCCCCCGGTTGGCCTGCAGATCCGCGGCCAGCGTATCCAGCCAATGCGCCTGCTGCGCGTCCGCCTCATCCTCGGCAGCAATGGCAAGCCCCAGGCGCTTTGCCAGCGCTCGCGCGAAGCCCTCGATGCGAACGGATTCCAGCGGCAGCCGATGATCGGCCATGCTGCCGGTCAGCGACGGCGTGGATTCCACGACATACAAACGACTCATCAGGGCGTGCCCGCTTTCCGGCGAGCGTGCGGCGGTGAATTCGCGCGCGTGGCGCACGCCCGCGGCCGGATCCGACAGAAAATCCGCGCCCAGCGCCAGAATGACCCTGGCGCGATCAAGATGCAGCCGGGAGGACGGCGGCGTGCCGAACGCGAGCCTGGCGCCCTCGATCGCGTTGTCGTTGCCCGCCGGTTGATGGACGTGCCAGCGTGCTTGCGGGTATTTGCCTCGCATTGCGTCCAGTTGCGCGGCGAGGGTCGGCGAGGTGATCGTGCTGGTCAGCACGTGCAGTCCGGCACCGCCGTTTCCATCCCAGTGCGCGGCCAATGCCAGCAGTGCGTTCGCGAACTCGTCCCAGCTTGCCGCGTCCCCCCGATGCAGCACCGTTTGCGAACGGTCCGGGTCCCACAGTTGCAGCACCGCGGCCTGCGCAAAAATGTCCGTGCTGCCGAGGCTGGCCGGATGCTGCGGGTTGCCCTCGACCTTGGTCGGCCGGCCCATGTGATTTTCGACCAGGACGCCGTGCGCGTAGCCATCGCGGGTCAGCACTGTGGCAAAAAAGCGCGGCAGACCGTCGACCTGACCGATGGGCGCGTGTACATAGGGCACGATCTCGTCCTGCGGCGGATGGCTGCACGCGGTCACGCCAGCCAGCGCCAGCGAGGCGCCGAGGGTTTTCAGAAAGTCGCGTCGGTCCAGCGTGAGTGTGTCGGCCAGTTGCGGGTGCTGTTCGCGCAACCACTGGCGGAAGCCCGCGGAATCCGTGAGCTCCTCCAGACTGCGCCAGAATGCCGGACCGCGTGCACCGGCAAGCCCCGCGCGTGCCACTCCCAGATCGAACCCTGAAGCGTGGTTCAACGATGACATACCGAACACTCCGTCAAGCGATGCGCGTCGATGTGGTAGTCGCGCATGAGGCGCGCCCCGAGGGCTGGCTGGTTCTTCGCCTTCCAGTGCAGGTTGAACACCTGATCCCGCGGGCGCAGATGCTGCGCGGGGGTTCGATGGCAATCCAGACACCACTGCATCGTCAGCGGTGCCACGCGCGCGGTCAGCGGCATCTGGTCGATCTGGCCGTGGCAGCTCTCGCAACCCACGCCTTTGGCGATGTGGATGCTATGGTTGAAGTAGACGAAATCCGGCAGCTTGTTCAGTCGTTGCCAATGCAGGGGGACATCGCGACTGAAGGCCTCGATGAGCGGCGCCAGTGCCGGTTGATCGGTGTACAGCTGGGAGTGGCAGGTCATGCAGGTCGAGAGCGGTGGGATGCCCGCGAATGCTGATTTTTCCACCGAGGTGTGGCAGTAGCGGCAATCCATGCCGTCGTCGCCGACGTGATGCTTGTGACTGAAGGGAACCGGCTGTTCGAGCGCATCGTTCACCCCGGCCGGATACGCCATTACGGCGCGCCACAGCAGCGCGGCGGCTATCCCGATCACCAGGGCTGCGATCAGGGCGAGGCGAAACAGGAACCCGAAGCTTTTAGGAAAGAGCTGCGTCACGCGGGCTCATCGGCGCCGTCGCGCGCGTCGTGCGACTCATCGCCGTCACAGCCGCTCAAGCCCATCGGCGGTTGCCTATCGACCCATGGTGCCATCGGTGGCGCGAATGGCGTAGTCCTGCATATCCTTGATGCTTCGCAGCATGTTCCTTCTCCTGCGGAAGTATTGGAGACGGAGTCTTCGAGGTAATGACATCAGAGCGCTCGCCGCGCGGACGCCCGCAACTATCGCGCCCGTACGTGCCATGCGCGCGGCGGCGGCAAGTCATGCTCAACGGGGTCCGCCCACCTGGGAATCTGCCGCTCACCACTGAACAGATTGAACTACCGAGTTTCAGGTGAAGGTGAGGCCGCCCCGGCGGCCGGATCGCTCGCGCCGGCGCAGACGCCGTAGTCCGCGCCTTGCGGATCGGGGAGCCGGTCGCTTGTGACGGTGCGCCCGTCGAAGCCGGGCGAGGCGCTCCATTGCTGGCGAATGAATTCCTCGAAGCTGGGTGCGGCGGCGGCTCGCTCCAGGCGTCGCGATTCGCTATCCAGGCGCTGGATCGCGTGGAGGCGGTCCGCGTGACCCAGCTTCGCATGAGCGATTGCGCTGCGGAGCACGCGGATCGTCTCGTCATACACGCGAAGGGGCACCGGAAAGGGATGGCCATCCTTGCCGCCGTGTGCCAGGGAGAATCGCGCGGGGTCGGAAAAGCGCGATGGGGCACCGTGGACGACTTCCGCAACGAGCGCGAGGGAGGCAACCGTCCGTGCCCCGACGCCGGGGCTCAGCAGCAACTGCGTAAAGTCCTGCGGCCCCCGATCGGCCGCCGCGGCGAGCACCCCGCGCAACCTGCGCAGCACGACATCCGAGGAGCGCACATCGTGGTGTGCCGGCATCTGCAGGTAGGGCAGATTCGGTGCGAGGCGGGGCTCGAGGTCGAGCTCCGGAAACAGGCTCAAGGCGGTGTTGGCGCGCAGTTTGCGCAGAACCCCGATCGCGTGATCGGGGCCGCGGCGCACCAGCTCCAGAGCGGCGCATCGGGCGCGAGCGGCGCGCTCATCCGCCAGATTCACGATCGTTCCCTGGCTGCGCCCCTCGATGGCCGCGTGCGGGGAGTCCAGAAAGCTCTGCAATTTCTCGGAGAGCCAGTGGTAGCGGCGCGCTTCGCGCCGGGCGCCGTTCATGCCCTGTTGCACGACGCACCAGCGCCCGTCGCTGGTGAGAATGAAGGCATGCAGGTAAAGGTCGAACCCATCCTGAATGGCGGCATTGTCGATCTTGGCGACGAGGCGACTGGTCCGCACGAGTGGCGCGGCATCGAGCCCGGTCCGTTCCCCGACGCTTACGAGTTCATCGGGAGTCCGGCGCGAATGACGACCGCGGCCGCCGCAGATGTACAACCCGAGCTCCCTCTGCAGCGGGGCGAGCCCGCGCTTGAGGGCGCCGATGACGCTCGTCGTGATTCCCGAAGAATGCCAATCCATCCCCATCACCGCGCCGAAGGACTGGAACCAGAAAGGATGGGAAAGCCGGCGAAGCAATTCGTCGCGACCATAATGCAGCACGATCGCCTCGACGATCACCCGTCCAAGGCAGGCCATCCGGGCGGCGAGCCACGGGGGTACCTGGCCGCCGTGCAGCGGCAGGTCGGCGATTCCGGTTCGTCGGGGCACCCGCGCAGTCTGCAGCGCGCGGCGAGCCAGTCAAGAGCGTCGGCACACCCTCCGGGCGGGCGCCAAGTGATTGAAAAGCCGGCGGCCAGGAAGGCGCAGCAGAGGTGGGTATGTCTGGATGAGGCGCGGTGGATGAGGTGGCGGAAAGAGCTTGAAGCTGCATTCCGCAATCAGCTAGGATTCGCCGCCTGCTGGGGATCTCGCCTGCGAACCTGCCCTTCCTTGCCGCTTCGGTGACGCTTCGCGAACAGGGGTCCGTCGTCGGCACTTCGTCGGCATTTCCTGCAAATTCGGAGCGGTAGTTCAGCTGGTTAGAATACCGGCCTGTCACGCCGGGGGTCGCGGGTTCGAGTCCCGTCCGCTCCGCCAGTTTTCGTCTATCACTGAATTCCTCGGGACGTGTCGCCGCTGGCAAAGCGCGCGAAATCGCTTGCCCGTACTACCCCACCGTCCCGCGATGAAGCGGTCTGCTCTTTGCTAACTGTCATGGTCATTGTCATGCGGTTGGCCGCATCCGGCGGAGCAGGAGGTGGGTATGCACAATGTGGGAGCAGAATTTCTGCGGGCGGCGCTGCTCTTTGCACTGCTCACGGCGTCCCCACTCGTCTTCGGCCGCTCCCAGCAAGACACCGACACGGGCCTGACCGAAACGACCGATAGCGGGATGCCAACTGAGCCCTCACCGGATCAAACGTCGCCTCCTGCCGTCCCGTCGAGCTACGATTTCGCGCGTGCTGCGTGGGCATCCCGTAGGCTTACCTATCAGCCACTCTCGGTCCAGGCAGGTGGCGGCTACGGCATCGTGACCGGACCGGCCGCTGATGACATCCACGGGGGCGCAAACGCCGCCGTGGGGGTTAGCTGGTTTCCCAGCTCCGCGCTGCCGCTGGCGTTGCGTTTGGATGGCAGTTACGGCTGGTTCACGCCCGGGAAACGACTCCTCGGGTCCGGAGGAGTGGATTACACCGGCGGAGAACGCAACGTGTACGGCGGCGATCTCGATCTGCAGCTGGACTTCGCTCATCTGCCGTCAAGGCAGAAGGTTTATCTTCTGGGTGGTTTCGGCTGGTATCGGGTGGCCACCAGCCTGGAAAAGCTCTCGGCAGCGCCACGGGTATGCGGTCGGCATTTCTGCGGCACGTACCCGACCGTGCTTGCGATGGAGAACGATACGAGCCCGTGGGACAAGTCCTGGAACGCGGGGGTTGGCTGGGCCATGGCGCTGAATGCCCACACTTCATTGTTCGTCGAGGCGCGCTTCCAACGCATCTTCACCCGTGGAAGTAACACGCAATTCGTTCCCATTCGGCTCGGGTTGCGATTCTGACGCGCAGACTCATTCCTCCAGCAGGGCGATGGTCACGGTCAGCGAACGTGCGCCCTTGGGGGCGAGGTTGAGAATGCCGGGCTTCGCTCTGAAGTCCCCGGCAAATCCAGTGGGGTCGGCGAGGCCATGCCAGGGCTCGATGCAGATGAATTGCGCGCCAGGCTTCGTCCAGACCCCGAGATAGGCAGCATCGGCATACGTCACGCGGATCCGCGGACCCGCCTGCGCACCGTATTGAGCGCAGCGGCTACGAAGCTCATCGAAAATGACGGCGTCGAGTGTGAACAGGGAATCTGCAAGCGCCAGCCGCCGATGCCGGACCGGTGTTGGATGGCGTTCAGGTGTCATCAGCCCGTGCGCATCCAGACGACGAATGCCTTCCGACTCATCGAGTGCGAACTCGAGGTAATGCGCCGAGCGGGGTTGTCCGAATGGCAGGGGCCAGCGAAATGCCGGGTGATACCCAAAGCTTGCCGGCATGTCCTGCTGCCCCTCGTTGCGTACCGTCAGGGTCACCGAGAGGGCAGGGCCCTCCAACACGAAGCCAACGTCCAGCTGAAAATGAAAGGGATAGACCTGCAGCGTGGACGCATCGGCCTTCAGCCTGAAGGCCGCCGCGGTGGCGCTCGCGGCAAGCAGCTCGAAGGGCTTCCTGCGGGCAAATCCATGGCGCGAAAGTCGATAAGTCTGCGCGCCCAGCCGGTAGATGCCACCTGCGAGTTCTCCGACGATCGGGAATAACACCGGCGCGCGACCGGTCCAGACGGCGGGATCGCCGTTCCACAGCAGGTCGCGGCCCGCGCGATCACGCAGGAGCGACAGCTCCGCGCCCAGCGGGTTAACCGCCGCGCTCAAATGCGCGGAGCGCAGCGGGACCCAGGCACGCTCGTCGACCGGCACTAGAGACGGCGAGGGATGCGCAATAGCCGCAACTCATCGCGGTGCAACTGCGCCAGTTGATGCAGCGCCCTTTCGCCCTTGGGGGTAAGACTGATGCGCACGCGGCGCCGATCGGGCACATGGATCCGCCGCGAGATCAGACCGAGCCGCTGGCACCGGGTCGCAAGCGCGACCACCCCATGATGCTGCGCCTGCAGACGCTCGGCCAGCTCCCCTATCGAGGCCCACTGGCGCCCGGGGTAACCCTTGATCTGCAACAGCAGCTGGTACTGCAACGGCGTCAGCCCCTGCTGCCGGGTGACCGACTCGCTATAGCGCAGGAAACGCCGCAGGCGATAACGGAACTCGGCGAGCGCTTCGTATTGGTTTCTGGTCAAGCGGGGCCTCGGAATCTGCAGGCAGCTGCGCTGGGAGCGCGGCAGGGTATTTATATCACAATATGAGGTGTTAGCATGGACACCGGCGGATCTGTTCACCGCTATTGCAGACTCAAGAGGTGCAGGACTGTGCAGATGGTCGAGCTTGGCGAGCCGGCGGCGCCGGATCAGTGGGAGAGTGTGCGGGAATGGCGCAAGCGCGCACGCCAGGGGCTGCTTGCCAATCGAATGCAACTGAACTCCCCCGCGCGCCACGACCGCGGCGAGCTCGCCAGAAAGCGCCTGCAGACGAATGTGGATCTCAGCCCGTATCACATGCTGGGGATCTACTGGCCCATCAAGCGGGAAATCGATATCCGGGAGCTGGCGCTGCAGCATGTCGCCGGCGGCGGCGAACTGGCGCTGCCCGTAGTCGTCACGCGCTCGCAGCCACTGGAATTCTGGAGATGGCTCCCCGGCATGTCCCTCGGTCGGGGACTGTGGGATATCCCGATCCCGCGCGAGCGCAACCCCGTCGTGCCGCAGGCGTTCATTATTCCGCTGCTGGGATTCGATGCCGAGGGTTACCGTTTGGGTTATGGCAGCGGCTACTACGATCGCACGCTCGCGGCCGCGGCGGCGCATCCGTTCTGTGTGGGCCTCGGCTATGACAGCGCGTACCTGCCCAGCATCTATCCGCAGCAGCATGACATTCCGATGGACGTGATCGTGACGGACCTGCGCCTGATGCGGCGGGAAACTGGCTCGAAGCGGATGGCTGTAGCCGCAACATGAGCCCCCGCCGCGCGAAAGGCCAAGCCGAGCCCGCGCAGTTCAGCTCGCCGGCGTGCTTCCTGCACGAGATCGAGGCCGCCGCGCAGGCGAAAACCGCGTTGAAGGCCTTGAAGAAGGCCTCGAAGCAAACGCAAGCGTCGAACAAAGCACCGAAGCAAGCATCGAAGCAAGCATCGAAGCGGAAAGTCCGATCCGGCTCGGCGTACCCGATCCGCATCAGACGCGTGTACGAGCCGGCGCAGCCGGGCGAGGGCGAGCGTGTGCTCGTAGATCGACTCTGGCCCCGCGGCATGACCAAGCAGCGGGCCGGGCTGGATGACTGGTGCCGCGATGCAGCGCCAAGTCCGGCGCTGCGCAAATGGTTCGGGCATGACCCGAAGCGCTGGGCCGTGTTTCGCCGCAAATATGCCACGGAGCTTCGGGAGCATCCGGCGCAGCTCGAGGCGATCCGGACGAAGAGCCGCGCCGGTCCCGTCACGCTGCTGTACGGGGCTCGCGACCCGCGGATCAATCATGCCATCGTGCTCCGGGACCTGCTGCTCCGGCGCCGCAAGCGCTGAGCGTTCGTGGATGGTCTGAGCGAGCAATGGCGGTTCCGGTGCCAGAGCCGGAGCTTCGCTTCCCGCACGGGGCGCATGCGCTTTGCTATGATTCGCGGCTGTCCTGCCGCGAGCTCAGGCCCGGCACGACGTCTTGTTCCCATTTATCGAGTCTGGAAGATGCTTCAAAGCATTCGCGACGGTCTGCACAAGCACAAGTGGCTCGGCTACGTTGTGTTGGGGGCGCTGGCGCTGGTTTTCGCCGCGTGGGGCGCCTATGGCATCGTGAACGTCAATTTCGGTGGCACCAATTACGCCGCCGACGCGGACGGTCAGAAGATTCCCCTCGAGGCGGCCCGCAATGCCTGGGTGCGCGAGCAGGCGCAATACCAGCAACAGTTAGGCGGCGAGATTCCCGCGCCACAGAAGGCGCTCCTGCAGGACCAATTGCTCGAGTCGCTGATCCGGGATGCCCTCCTGACCGAGCGCGCGCATCACCTCGGCTACCGGGTAACCGAAGCGGAGCTGCGCGAGGCGGTCCGCAATGAGCCGGCCTTTCAGATCGAGGGGGTTTATTCCGCCGAAGTTGCGAAGGAGCGGCTCGCGCAGGCGGGCATCTCGCTCGATGCCTTCCAGGACGAGCTGCGCGGCGCGCTGCAGCGTGCGCAGATCGAGAACGGCATTGCGATCTCGGATTTCCAGACCCCGACCGAGGTACAGCGTGCACGGGCGCTGCGCAATGAGGAGCGCCAGGTGCGCTACGTGGTGATCTCTCCGGAAAAATACGCCGCCGAAGTGCACGTGGATGACGCGGGGGTGCAGGCCTATTACAAGGCGCACCAGGCGCAGTACATGACGCCGGAGTTTGCGAAGTTGCAGTATGCGGAGTTGCGCCTGGATCAGCTCGAAGCGCAGATGACACCGACGGATGCCGACCTGCGGACGGCGTACGAGAAAAACAAGGAGCGCTACGTGGTGGCCGAAAAACGCCACGCGCAGCACATTCTGATTCCCATCGGCAAGGATGAGGCCGCGGCGAAGAAGCTGGCCGAGGACGTCCTCGCACAGGCGAAGGCCGGCAAGGATTTTGCGGCACTCGCCAAGAAGTACTCACAGGACCCGGGTTCGGCGGACAAGGGCGGCGATCTTGGCTGGGCGGATCGCAACCAGTTCGTCGGACCGTTCGCGGATGCGCTGTTCAGCATGTCGGTGGGCGAGATCCGCGGTCCCGTGAAGTCGCAGTTCGGCTATCACATCATCAAGCTCGATGAGATCCAGCCGGGGAAAGTGAAGTCGTTCGAGGAGGCGCGGCCGGAGCTGGAAGCGGAAGTCAGGCGCAATCAGGCCGCCGACCGCTTCGGCGAGATCCAGGAGCAGTTGCAATCGAAGATCGATCAAAGCGGCAGCGACCTCGACACGCTCGCACGCGAATTCAAACTGCAGAGCGGCGACATCCCGCAATTCGTGCGCGGCGCGGGTGCAGCACCGCTCGGGGCCGCGCCTGCGATTCAGGAGTTGGTGTTCGGCGATACGGCGCTGCCTGCCGGAAAGATCGGCGGGCCGGTGACGGTCGGCGAAGATCGCCTCGTGCTCGTGAAGGTGCTGGAGCGTCACAAGCCGGAGCCGAAGCCGCTGACGGCTGTGCATGATGCGATCGTCGCCGCCATCCGCAAGCAGCGCGGCTCCGAGGCGGCATTGCAGGCCGCACAGGGCGGGCAAAAGCAGCTCGCGTCAGGTACGCCGTTCGATGAGGTCGCAAAGTCCCTGGGCGTGACGGCCGATCCGCCGCGCTTCGTGGGGCGCAGTGACCCTTCGGTGCCCGCTCAGCTGCGCGCGGCCGTATTCGACTCGCCCAAGCCGACCGACCAACCGGTCTATCAGGCCGTGCCACTGCAGAGCGGCAGCGCTGCGCTCGTGGCGATCCTCATGGTGCGAACCGAAGGGGCGCCGGTGGCCAAGGAGCAGCAGGAGGCGCAGATCAAACAACAGGCGCAACAGGCCAAGCAGGATGCCGCGCGGGCCGGTCGCTCGGACGTGGAAGCCTACCTTGCCGAGGTGCGCCGGACGGCCGACGTGCAGAAGAACCCGAAGGCGTTCGAATAGCTTCGGGGCCACGTGCCGATGGCTGCCAGCCCGCCCCGCCCGATCGCCGCTACACCGATACTCGTATCGATGCTTGCGGGAGCGCTCGTCGGCTGGCTGATCGGACCTGCGGGCCGCGTCGCGGGTATTCCGGTACTGGGTTTCTTCGAGTTTCTCGGCACGCTGTTCATCGATCTGCTGAAGATGGTCGTGGTGCCGCTGATCATGGCATCGATCATCACCGGCGTGGCCAGCGTCGGTTCCGGCCGCAATCTCGGCCGGCTCGGCGCGAAAACGCTGGCATTCTATATCTTCACGACGCTGCTTTCGGTCCTGATCGCACTGTCCATCGTGCAGCTGGTGCGGCCAGGCATTGCGAATGGCGTGCCGGCGCGGACCCTGCTGGCGCTGCAGACATCGGCCGATATCGTCTCGGCAAGCGTCCAGCAGCGAGCGGCGGCCAGCGTGTACGATACCTTTCTGAGCATCGTTCCGACCAACATCCTGGAGGCTGCCAGCGGCAACAAGCTCCTCGGGGTGATGTTCTTCAGCGTGTTGTTCGGCTTTTTTCTCGCCAGGATCGAGCTGCCCTTTCGCCAGACGGTGCTCGAGCTGTGGCAGGGAGTCTTCCGCGTCATGATGCGCATGACGATCTTCGTCATGAGCCTCGCCCCGTTTGGCATCTTCGGGCTCACGGCCCGCGTGGTCGCGAAGTCAGGCGTGCACGCAGCGGGCCCCATCCTGTTGTTCGGGATCTGCGTCGTCGCGGGACTCGTGGTCTACGCCGCCGTTGCCCTGCCCATTCTGCTCAGCCTCGCCGGGGTGCGCAATCCGCTGCGGCTGTTCTCCGCAATGAGTCCCGCGCTGCTCACCGCCTTCTCGACGGCCTCGTCCGCTGCGGCACTGCCGCTGAGCCTCGAGTGCCTGGAAGCGCGCGCGGGCGTTTCGGAGCGCATCGCCGGATTCGTCATGCCGCTCGGTACGTCGATCAATCATGCCGGCAGCGCCCTGTACGAATGCGCGGGCGCGATGTTCATCGCTCAGGCATATGGACTTACGCTGACCTTCGGGCAGCAATTCACGGTGGTGACGCTGGCGCTGCTGACTTCGATGGGCATCGCCGGAATCCCTGCGGCCTCGCTGGTCGCGATCGCGGTCATCCTCTCCGCGGTGGGATTGCCGCCCGAGGGCATCGGTGCGCTGCTCGTGCTCGACCGGCTGCTCGACATGGCGCGGACGGCCGTCAACGTGTTTGCCGACTCCGCGTGTACGGTGATCGTGGCGCGGCTGGAAGGGGAGCGGAACGTTCTCGTCAGCGTCACAGCCCCCGCCGTACCAACCTAGCACGACGCACCGGGCTGCTCAGCCCTCCGCTTCCGCCGGAAAGCTCATGCCAACGGTGCTGAATCCATTGTCCACGTAAAGGATCTCGCCGGTGATTGCCGCAGCCAGGTCCGAGCACAGAAATGCCGCGGCATTGCCGACGTCCTCCGCTGTCACGTTGCGCCGCAAGGGGGAGACTTCGGCGACCCGGTTGAGCATCTTGCGAAAGCCGGCAATGCCTGCGGCGGCGAGCGTCTTGATGGGGCCTGCGGAAATCCCGTTCACCCGGATGCCCAGCGGGCCCAGGTCGGCAGCCAGGAAGCGCACATTCGCCTCGAGACTTGCCTTGGCAAGTCCCATGACGTTGTAGCTGGGGATGGAGCGCACGGCCCCAAGGTACGACAGCGTCAACAGTGCGCCATTGCGCTGTGCCATGAGCGGCTTCGCCCCGCGCGCGAGCGCGGTGAAACTGTAACTCGAGACATCATGGGCGATCCGGAACGCCTCGCGGCTGGTATTGTCCACGAAACTGCCGGCGATCGCCTCGCGCGGTGCATAGGCCACGGCGTGGATGAGGATATCGAGCTGGCCCCACTCGCGCCGCAGCAGCCCAAAGGCGGAATCGAGCTGCTCATCGGACATGACATCGAGCGCCATGACGAGGCTCGAGCCGATGCTCTGCGCCAGCGGCACCACGCGCTCCTTCATCTTGTCGTTGACGTAGGAGAACGCGAGCTCGGCGCCCTCCCGATGCAGGGCTTGAGCGATGCCCCAGGCGATCGAGCGGTCCGTGGCGACGCCTACGATGAAGGCACGTTTGCCCGCGAGAAATCCCATCAATGCGCCTCCTCGCACCCGATGTGGGTGCATCGCTGCGCAGTCTAGCAACGAATGAAGGAGGCGGGGCTCAGCTGCGGCGGCTGACGCGGATGGTGAGCTTCTGGCCGGGCAGAATAGACTCGCGCGAGAGGATGCCGTTCCAGGCCATGATCTGATTGACCGATACCTGGAAGAGCCTCGCGATCTGCGCCAGGGTATCCCCGTGGCGGACCGTGTACGTCACCCGGCGCGCAGCGCTCACGGAATGGGCTTGGCCGCCGCTCGAGAGCCGGATGCGCTGGCCGGCCCGCAACGGGTCGCCGGGCTGCATCCCATTGATGACCGCAAGCTTATGCACGTCCATCCCGGTGCGTCGCGCGATGCTCCAGAGCGACTCGCCCCGATGCACGATGCGTACGTGCGGACGCCGCGCCGAGCGGTCATGACCATCGACGCGCGCGGCCGCAAGCAACACTTTGGCCGGCAGGGTGATCGAGGCCGCGGGGACGCGAAGATCCGTCCCGACCGTGAGGGTGCCCTTGGGCAGATCGTTCATCTCACGGATGACCATCGGTGTGGTCTTGAAGCGCTTGGCGACGGAGGCAACCGAGTCGCCGTGCACGACGGTGTAGGTCAGGGAACGCATCCGCTGATCGTCACTGAGCTGCGAGATGTTCTGCGTGAACACCTGCGCGCCATCGACGGGCAGCAGCAGATAATTGGGACCTGTGGGATCGGTCGCCCAGCGATGGTAGGCCGGATTGAGCTCGTAGAGCTCCTCGTCGGTGACGCCGGCAATCTCGGCTGCGAGCTTCAAATCGATCTGGCCACCGGTGTTGACGCGCGCGAAATACGGTTGATTGGGGATCGGACTGATGGAGATGCCGTACCGCTCGGGATTGGCCACCAGGCGCCGCATGGCCAGCAGCTTCGGCACATAGGCCTGCGTTTCCCTCGGCAGCCGCAGGCTCCAGAAATCCACCGGCAGGCCTTTCGAGCGGTTCATCTCGACAGCGCGCTCCACGGCGAGCTCGCCACAGTTGTAGGCAGCGATGGCCAGCAGCCAGTCTCCGTTGAATTCATCGTGCAGGGACTGCAGGTAATCGAGCGCTGCGCGCGTGGACTCGACGACATCGCGGCGACCGTCGTACCACCAGTCCTGCTTCAGTCCATATCGCGAGCCGGTATCGGGAATGAATTGCCACAGTCCCGAGGCGCGTGCCCGTGAGTAGGCGTACGGCTCGAAGGCACTTTCCACCACCGGCAGCAGCGCGATCTCGAGCGGCATGCCGCGTGCCTCGAGCTCGGTGACGATGTGATAGAGATACAGCTCGGCACGCCCGAAGGCGCGTTCGAGATAGTCAGGATGCGCGGCAAACCAGCTCAGCTGCTGATCGATGGCGTGCCGGTCGGCATCATCCAGCCGGAAGCCCGCGCGCATGCGATCGAAGAGATCCGAATACTGCTCAGGCGTGAGCCCTGCGACCTGCGTGGGCTCCTCGGCCCGGACGGAATCCCCCGTCAGAGCGGACTCGGCCGACGGCTGCGCCTGTGCCGAGGGAGGGGTGGGGGCCCGGGGGTACGTACTGCTCGGCTCTGCCGGCGGGACCACATCGGCGGGGGCGCTCGCGGCCTGTTGCGTGGGATGCTGGGCAGGGGAATGAGCGCAGGCCGAAATGCCAAGCAGGCTCAACGCCAGCCATAAGCATCGCGACCTGTGTATTGCTTCCGTCGCCAAGTTTCTTACCCTCTCGCGGCGTGCTAAGTTGCCCGGCGCTGGACGCGAGCCTAAGCCAGTGAGACGCTAGCGGCTTAACGGCTGGGACTTTAACCGGTAACTTCTCATTATTGCCAGTCCCCAAACCGTGCCAGTTCGCACTTCCCGAATTCCAAACCGCGACGCCGCCCTGACATCCTGGTGGACGGTGCCGCTCGCCCGGGCGCTGCTCGCCGCAGAGTCCGAGCTGTTATCCGAGGCGCTCGAAGATGTATTCGGCTGGGAGCTGCTGCAGATCGGCGCATGGGGCGGCGCTCGCGATCTGCTGGCAGGCAGCCGCACGCGGCGCCAGACGATCCTGGCGGCGCCGGGTTTTCCCGGCGGGGCAGACATAATCGGCCGGCCCTCTGTGCTGCCCATCAGCAGCGACTGCGTGGATGCGGTGCTGTTGCCGCACACACTGGAGTTTGCGGCCGATCCGTATGCGATCGTGCGTGAAGTGGATCGCGTGCTCGTCGGCGAAGGCCAGTTGATCGTACTGGGCTTTCGCCCCTGGAGCCTGTGGGGACTGCGGGCCCGCGCCAGCCGCGCGGGCTTTCCCCCCGGGATGCGTCGGGTGCTACCCGAACGGCGGCTGCGCGATTGGCTGGTGCTGCTGGGTTACGAGGTGGTGAGCGAGCGAGCCTACCTGTACTGCAGCCCGTGGAGCTCCGGACTCTCCGCCGGCGAGAGCACCGGGCGCATCCTGCGGCGCGGGATCACCTATCCGTTGCCGGGCAGCGCCTATCTACTGAAAGCGCGCAAGCGTGTTTACACGCTGACGCCGGTGCGGCCGCGTTTCCGCGAGAAGCCGGCCGTGCTCGGCGGGCTGGTCAAACCGACGACCCGCTCCCAATCGTGAGCACGGGCAAGCTCTCATCCGCCACCACTGCGGACCAGCAAATCGTCGAGATCTACACCGATGGCGCCTGCCGCGGCAATCCGGGACCGGGCGGATGGGCCGCAACGCTGCGTCGGGGCGAGACGGAGAAGGAATTGGCGGGCGCGGAAGCGCTGACCACCAACAACCGCATGGAGCTCACGGCGGTGATCCGTGCGCTGGAGGCATTGAAGCGACCCGTGCGGGCCAACGTCTATACGGACTCGGAGTACGTGCGGCGCGGAATCAAAGAATGGATTCTCACCTGGAAGGCGAAAGGCTGGCGCACCGCAGGGCGCAAGGCGGTGAAGAATCAGGATCTGTGGCAGCGACTGGACGAGCTTGCCGCCCTGCACAGCATCGAATGGCACTGGGTGAAGGGGCATTCCGGCGTGCCGGGAAATGAGCGCGTCGATCTGCTTGCAAACCAAGCGATCGATGCGATGCTCCGGTAGACTGCGCGCCCATGCGGCAGATCGTTCTCGACACGGAGACCACCGGACTGGAGCCGGATCTGGGGCATCGCATCATCGAGATCGGTTGCGTCGAGCTCGTGAATCGCCGCACGAGCGGCCGCACCTTCCACCGCTATCTCAATCCGGAGCGCGAGATCGAGGATGGCGCACTCGCCGTCCACGGAATCTCCCGGGCGGAGCTCGAAGGCAAGCCACGCTTCGCGGAGATCGTCGAGGAGCTGATTGCATTCATCGCCGATGCCGAGCTCGTGATCCACAACGCAGCCTTCGATGTCGCCTTCATCGATGCGGAGCTGGCGCGGATCGCGGGCGAGACACGTGCGGTGACCACGCTGTGCCGCGTGCTCGACACACTGGCGCTCGCCCGCTCCATGCACCCCGGTCAACGCAACAACCTTGATGCGCTGTGCAAGCGCTACAGCATCGATAACTCGCGCCGGGAACTGCACGGAGCGTTGCTCGATGCGCGGATCCTCGCGGATGTCTATCTCGCGATGACGGGCGGCCAGGGCGCGCTCGCCCTGCATGACAACGCGGAGCCGGGTGCCGCCGCGCAAGCCGCCCGCACCGTCCGCGCACTCGTGCGCTCCGCGGTGCCACTGAAGATCGTCCACGCCACCCTCGCCGAGCTCCAGGCCCACGAGGAGATGCTGCGCCTCATCACCCAGGCGAGCGGCAATTGCTGCCTGTGGCAAGTAACGGAGCATGAAGTGCCAACGGAGAAGAGTCATTCAAGTGCCTGATTCGAAAACAAAGAAGGTCCAAAATTCCCATTCGAAAGTACCCCTGCCCCAACTGCGCAATTGCCGCATCGGCGTGCTTGGGCTTGGGTACGTCGGGCTGCCGCTCGCCGTGGAATTCGGGAAGCAATTCGAGACGCTCGGCTTCGACATCAGACCGGTGCGCATCCGGGAACTCGCCGCGGGCCACGACCGAACATTGGAAATCACTCGCGGGGAATTGAACGAGGCAAGACGCCTCAGTTTCACCACCGACCTTGCGGCGCTCAAGCGCTGCCGTGTGTTCATCGTGACCGTGCCTACACCGATCGATGTGTACAAGCGCCCGGATCTCGCGCCGCTGATGCGAGCCACCGAAAGCGTCGGTACGGTTCTGAAAACTGGCGACGTGGTCATCTATGAGTCGACCGTTTATCCCGGCTGCACGCAAGAGGTCTGTGTGCCGATCCTGGAAAGGCGATCGGGGCTACGCGTCAACCGGACATTCTTCGTGGGCTACAGTCCGGAACGAATCAATCCGGGCGATCGGGAGCACCGGCTCACGACGATCCGCAAGATCACGTCGGGCTCTACCGTGGCGGCCGCGGAGTTCATCGACCAACTCTATGGTCGCATTGTCACCGTGGGAACCCACAAGACCTCGAGCATTCGGGTCGCGGAAGCGGCCAAGGTGATCGAAAACACGCAGCGAGATGTAAACATCGCGCTGATCAACGAGCTGGCCCTCATCTTCAACCGGCTCGGCATCGACACCGAAGAAGTGTTGAACGCCGCCGGAAGCAAGTGGAACTTCCTGCCGTTCCGGCCAGGTCTCGTCGGCGGCCACTGCATCGGCGTCGATCCATATTACCTCACCCACAAGGCACAGGAGATCGGCTACAACCCTGAGATGATCCTCGCGGGGCGGCGCCTGAACGACAACATGGCTCTGTACGTCGCGGGCGAGATCACGAAGTTGATGGCGCAAAAGCGCATACACGTGAACGGCTGCCGTGCTCTGGTTCTGGGCCTGACGTTCAAGGAGAATTGCCCGGACATCCGCAATTCGAAGGTCGTGGATGTGGTGCGCGAGCTGCAGAAATTCGGCGCTCGGGTGGATGTCTACGATCCCTGGGCGGATGCGGCGGAATGCCAGCACGAATACGGCCTGCGACCTGTGCGCAAACTCGTCCCGAACAGATACGATGTCGCCGTGATCGCCGTCGCGCACCGGCAATTTCGCGAACTGGGGGCGCGGGGAGTGCGCCGGCTATGCAGGAAGAACCACGTCGTGTATGACATCAAACACGTGTTCCCGGCTGCCGGGGCGGATGGAAGACTATGAAGATCCTCCTGACCGGCGCTGCCGGATTCATCGGCTATCACACGACCGCGCGGCTGCTCGCACAAGGCCATGAGGTCGTCGGAATTGACAACCTCAACGAGTACTACGACGTCAGCCTGAAGAAGGCGCGGCTCGAGCGGCTGCGGCGGCAGTCCTCGTTCCGCTTCGAGAAGCTGGATCTCACGGACCGGGAAGGGATGGCGACCCTGTTTGCGCGCGAGATGTTCCCGCGTGTCATCCATCTTGCCGCTCAGGCGGGCGTACGCCACTCGCTGGAGGCGCCGCATACCTATGTCGACAGCAACGTCACCGGCACGCTGAATGTTCTGGAGGGGTGCCGACACAATGCCGTCGGGCATCTCGTTTATGCCTCGACCAGTTCGGTATACGGGGCTAACACGGAGATGCCCTTTAGCGTACACCGGATCGCCGACCATCCCCTGTCTCTGTACGCCGCGACCAAGCGGGCCAACGAGTTGATGGCGCACACCTACTCCTCGCTCTTCAGGCTGCCGACCACGGGACTGCGCTTCTTCACCGTCTACGGCCCATGGGGCCGCCCCGATATGGCGCTGTTCCTGTTCACGCGAAACATCCTCGAAGGAAAGCCGATCGACGTGTTCAATCACGGCCACCACAGGCGGGACTTCACTTTCGTCGAGGATATCGCCGAGGGCGTCGTCCGCGTCTGCGAGCGCGTCGCTCAGCCCGATCCGTCGTGGAGCGGCAATGCGCCCGATCCGGCGACGAGCAGTGCGCCGTTCCGACTGTACAACATAGGCAACAATCAGCCCGTCCAGCTCATGCGCTACATCGAGGTCATCGAAGAATGCCTCGGGCGCAAGGCCGAAAAGAACTTCCTTCCAATGCAGCTCGGGGACGTGCCGGAGACTTACGCCGATATCGGCGATCTGGTGAGGGATGCCGGCTATCGGCCGGCGACACCCATCGAGACGGGAGTGCGTCGTTTCGTGGAGTGGTTCTGCGACTATTACGGATACGCACGCTGATCCAGATACTTGTGCCGAAGCGCAGCCGACTGGCCGCTATATTCAGAGATCCTTGACTGCACGGGCCGCGGCGACGCCATGACCTCCGTATAGGCGGCCCAGGCTGATAAAATGCGCAACGCTTTGTCTCCCCAATTGGAATTTCGAGCCATGAATTCACCTCCCCCACGCCCCATGCAGGTCCCGTTGCTCGATCTGAAATCTCAGTACAAGCCGCTGGCGGCGGAAATCGAGGCGGCAATCCATGAGGTGTGCGCCAGCCAAGCATTCATTCTGGGGCCGGCGGTGAAAAGGCTCGAGGCGAGTGTGGCGAGCTATAGCCAATGCCGTTTCGGCATCGGAGTCTCCTCCGGCACCGATGCTTTGCTGCTCGCGCTGATGGCACTCGAAATCGGTCCCGGAGATGCCGTTATCACCAGCCCGTTCACGTTTTTCGCAACCGCGGGGACGATCGCCCGGACCGGAGCCGTTCCGCTGTTCTGCGATATTGATCCGGCTTCGTTCAATGTTTCATCGACGGCGCTGCAGGAACTCATCCAGCGCAAGTGCGAGCGGCGCGAGGGTAGACTGATGACCCGCGAGGGCAGCCAGGTCAAGGCGATCATGCCGGTTCATCTGTATGGCCAGATGGCAGACATGTCCGGGCTGATGGAGATCGCGCACGCGAACGGCTTGCGCGTAATTGAGGATGCGGCTCAGGCGATCGGGGCTGAGGATCCCAACGGTCGCCGGGCATGCAGCTACGGTGACATCGGCTGTCTGTCCTTCTTCCCGACGAAGAATCTCGGCGCATTCGGCGATGCCGGGATGTGTGTGACCACTGATCCCGCACTGGCCGAGCGCATGGAGGTTCTACGCGTGCACGGCGGCAAACCCAAATATTTTCATGCTCTGATCGGGGGGAACTTCCGCCTTGACGAAATTCAGGCCGCAGTACTCAACGTCAAGATGAAGCATCTGGATCGATGGAGCGCCGATCGCCAGCACAATGCGGCCTTTTATGACGAAGCGATCACCCGGGCGGATCTGGGACGCGCAGTGCAAGCTCCGCGGCCCGTTGAGCGCGGGCGACATATTTACAACCAATATATCATCCGCGCCCGCGACCGCGATCTGCTTCGTCAGCATCTAACCGCCAACGGCGTGGGCTCCGAGATTTATTATCCCCTGCCCTTGCACCTGCAGAAGTGCTTCGCCTATCTGGGGCACCGGATCGGCGAGTTTCCCCATGCCGAGCGTGCAGCCGAGGAAACGCTCGCGCTACCGATTTACCCGGAGCTCAAGGAAACTCAATTAATGATGTCGTCGATACGATCGCCGCGTTCTACCGTCGCGGCTGAATCCGTACCACGGCGTCCGGAGTTCGATCCACACTGGAGCTCCACAATGCAAACCACATACGGTCCGCGCACCGCCGCATGGGCCGAGCTGCTGGCGTGGCGGCGCGCATGAGAGATGTTCCGACTGCGGAGCTGTTTAGCCGCGATCCTGCTCGATTTGAACGATTCTCGCGCCGCTCCGTGGGTCTACAGATGGATTTTTCCCGGCAACGCATCGATGAGATCGTGCTGGCGAAGCTCGCCCAACTGGCTGATGCGGTAGGCCTTCGGCAACGCATTGATGCGATGTGGCGCGGCGATAAGATCAATGTGACCGAGGATCGCGCCGTACTGCACGTCGCGCTTCGTCAGCCGCCGGGCGCTGCGATCGGTGGTGCCGACAAGGAGCGTGAAATCATGGCGGAACGCGAACGTATGCTGTCATTCGCCGAATCGGTGCGTTCCGGGCGTATTGCGGGCAGTACGAACAAGCCATTCAATCTCGTCGTCAACATCGGAATCGGGGGCTCCGACCTGGGGCCGGCCATGGCTGTTCAGGCGCTGAAGTGCTACACGTCCGGCGCCCCCCGCCTGCGAGTTCGTGTCCAACGTCGACGGCAACCATCTGTACGATATTCTGGAGAGTGCCGACCCTGCGACCACTCTCTTCATCGTCGCTTCCAAGACCTTCGTCACCCTGGAAACACTCACCAACGCGCGAACGGCGCGTGCCTGGCTGAAGGCGAAGTTGGGCGAAGAGGCTGTGCCTGCGCATTTTGCTGCCGTGTCCGTAAATCATCGCGCGATGGACGAATTCAAAGTTCATCCCGAGTACCGATTTCAGATGTGGGACTGGGTGGGTGGCCGCTACTCAATTTGGTCTTCCATTGGAGTGACAGTCGCCATCGCCATCGGTCGGGGCAGTATCTGCAGTTCCTGCAAGGCGGCCACGAGCTGGATGAGCATTTCCGCATTGCACCTTGGCAACAGAATCTGCCCGTCCTGGCAGGACTGCTCGGGGTGTGGAACGTCAATTCCTGGGACTCCCCACTCTTGCCATCCTCCCCTATGATGATCGGCTGAAGCGCTTTCCCGCGTACCTGCAACAATTGGAAATGGAGAGCAATGGAAAGGGGGTCACGCTGAACGGCTTGCAGGTTGACTGGCCGACGGCACCGATTGTCTGGGGAGAGCCGGGCGACAATGCCCAGCATTCCTTCTTCCAGCTTCTGCATCAGGGTAGCCGCGTGCCGCGCTGGATTTCCTGTTACCGGCCAAGTCTTCGTGCGCGCACCAGCATCACCAGGATCTAGTCGCCAACTGCCTTGCGCAGGCAGAGGCGTTCATGAGCGGCCAGTCGGAGCAGCAAGTGCGGTCGGATCTCGAGGGACAGGGACTACCGCCAGCACGCATCGAGATGCTGGTTGCGCATAAAGTTCATCCAGGTAACCGGCCCAGCACGATCCTGGTGTTTACAGAGCTTGATCCTGCAACTCTCGGTAAATTGATCGCGCTCTATGAGCATGCGGTGTTGACCCAGGGCGTCATTTGGGGAATCAACTCCTTCGATCAATGGGGAGTGGAGCTTGGCAAGAAGCTGGCCGAGCAGCTGGTGCCCGCCGTCGCGGATCCACATGGTGGCCACGCATATCCGCCATCCCTTGCGAAGCTAATCAAAAGCATCGCGGCGCTTCGAGAAGCCTGAAGGTGCCTCCGAATCGGCGTCAAAAATGGCGGCTTATCGATAGGGTCAGACTCGTAATGTTATAGAAGCTGTCCGGACGCGTACTGTGCGGATCGCTCGGCAGCAGATGATCTCGCGCTACACTGTCTGCATAGCGGATGTCGGCCCCGAGGTCCCACCCGGGAAACAGATTGCGCCACTGCACGCCGGCCCCGTAGTAGAAGCCGTATGCCGGAGTTGCCAAATTATAGCGTGCCGCGCCAAGAAAAACGCTTGCTGCCATCGGCCCTTCGAAGCGGTAACGGTAGTCCAACAAGCGCACACCTACCAGGTTGTGGCCTTGAATGCCGTCCGTCTCGATGCGAGTTCCAAGATCGCTATGCTGCGAGACGAAGCGACGGGCGCCGACTGCGAAATGGTCGTCCAGCTCGCGGGCGCCTTTGGTTCGCGTCGACGGGCTCGTCAGATCGGTGCTCATCTGGTTGTAATTCACCCCGGCATCAATGAAGATCTCGCCGGCTTTCTCGCGGCTCTCCCCGCTACCATCGAAGCTGTCGCCCACGTCTGGCCCGAGTCCGCGGTTTTCGTCGTAGCGCACGAATGCCGCGAGGCGGGCGAAGTTTCCGCCGAAGACGTCGCGGCCGGCATCGAGTTGTGCGCCGGCGAGGACACCCTTCCATGGGCGGGATAGCCAGCTCCGCATCCTGAAAGCGGTGATACCCGTATGCACCGTATTGCTGATTCTGCAACGTCCGGTAACGTAGCTGCACGTGGCCGCCGAACGAGTCCCAGCCGAGGCTCGCCATTTGACTCTGGCCACCGACACCGTCGCCGAACACCCGCTGGTCCCCAAACCAGTTGCCGATGACGCGTCCGTAGTTGGTCAGTCCATCGAGGTAGACGTCGTGAACGTACAGGCGTTTCCATTCGGAGGTCTCGAGCGTAAGGTCCAACCGTCCCCACACTCGCGGGAAGTGGATGCCCGCGGACAGCGATGAGTTTCCGAGCAGGTAGTCCTTGCCGCGAGACGTGTCCTCGCCCGCATATTCGAAATACACTGAAAACGGGACTTTCCCCGGGAAGAGCAAACTACTGGTGACCGAGGCTTCCTGATTTCCGAAGGGCGCGGATTCGCGACGCTCGTCTTCTGGGTTGCGGACGGGCTAAAAAATGCATCCAAAAGGTCTCGGACCGAGCTTCCGCCGAGCGCACCGCCGCCATATTGCAGCAGTCGGCTTACGCCAATGGACCATCCGCTGACCGGTTCGGCATCCACGTGGACGCCTGCCAGTCGGGGCTTGCCGCTCGTGTATCCACCATCGAAGACTATCCGGTTGGAATTAGACATTATGGCTCCGAACAATTCGTAGCGTAGACCCAATCGCGTCAAAGGCTCATAGTTGGAAAGTGTCACCGACGGCATCGTTGGAGCCTCCGTGCTCATGAGCATGCTGCTGTCTGAGAACGGCGAGCCCCAATGTGGGCGAAAACCCAAATCCAGCTGCGCGCCGCTAAAACCGAGGCTGATCATCGAGCCTGAAAACGTCGTCCTTCCCTCGTAGGCTACGGCACCAAGATCGATCAATACGTAGTCGTTCGGCTGCAGGTAAACTTGGGCCGATGCATCCCAATGACTGTTTTCTTCCATTCCGTACCGGTTGGGCGCGACACTGGCAGCGCCTTTACCGCTGCTTGCGGCACCCTCGAGGGTGGCATAGCTGACCCCCCGATTATGCATATATCGTGACAGATACCGCTGGACGCGTCGGCAAAGCCCCTGATCGACCTTGCACGCCTTCGGCAGCGCTTCCAGCACAGTTGCAGCGGGAATCGGCCGAGTCATGACCGGCTTGTTTCCCAGAATCAGAACCCGCTCAATCTGCGCCTCGATTTCTGGGTCAAGATCCAGCGGCAGATAAGGGGAGACCCCGCGGCCAAAGGCCGGACATTGCATCAAAAGCAGTAATGCCGGCGCGGCGAGTCCGATTTTTCTCATGATTCTCCTGGCAATAAGTTACCGTGCCGCGCAATTTCCCGAGTCAATCGACGAGTGTCGGCAATTGCGCCGCTCCGCCGAGCACAAAGTACGGCGTGTCGCCTGACGCCATCTGGCTGCACCATCGATGTCGCGGGTCCGGCATCCGGAAGCACATGGGATGCCTCCGGCCCTCGCCGGTTTGCCCTCCCGCCGGCATTTCAATCTCTCAGACACCGCAAGCTTCAGTACAATCGGATTCTGTCCTTACGGGAGAAGGCGCGATGATGCCTCCTCCGGGTTTCACACGCTACCAAAGACGGGGTCGGATGGCTGCCTCATGCAAGCGAGAAGAAAGGTAATGCGCTCTATGCGAAGCTGGTTCGGCCTATTGGCTCTGTTGACTCTCTGGTCGTGCGCCATGACTTTCGGATTAGAGCGGCCGGTGCAGGCACAAATGGCCACGCCGTCGGCGGAGCAGATCGATGCTTTCCGCAATCTTTCCCAAGACCAGCAGGACACGATTCTACGCCAGCTCGGAAGCTCGGGCTCGGGTGGCGGCATCGGGATCGGCCAGAGCGTATTTGGGGACCGGCAGTCACAAACGGATCGCCAACGACAGGGACAGGAATCGGATCAGGAGCGCAATCAGAGAATGCCCGCAGAGGGTGAGGAAGTCGAACCTCGAATCCCGGTATTCAAAGCTGAAGATTGGGCGATCGTCGAGATAGACTTTACCCTGCCGCCTCGACCGGTTTCGCTGCAGATGCAAGCCCTCAGCGGCGCACAGCAACCCCCATCGCCTCAGGCCATTCAGGCCGTGCAAGCGATGCAAGCGACGTCCGCTCAGACGACATCTTCTCAGAACGGGACTTCCGGGCAGTACTCCTTCGGATGCGGCGCACCCATCCAGTGCGAACGGCGCATCCCGGCTGACCGACGAGGAGCGGAAGCGGTTGCAGGCGCTGATGGAGTTAATCCGTTCGCGAAACCCATATCAGCTCACGCGTGACGGGGCTTTGCTGCTGCCGGGCTTTGCTCCCATCCCGCTTTTGGGCCTGACCGAGGAGCAGGCAACCCTGCGGCTGCGCATTGAGCCGGCGTTTCGTGACGTCGACATCAGGATTACGCGTTTGCCGCTCAAAAAAACCGGCCCTGAAGGGCTGAAGCTGTTTGGTTACGACCTGTTCAACAGAGCGCCATCCACATTCGCTCCCGCCACTAACGTTCCCGTGCCGTCCGACTACATAGTGGGTTCGGGAGATGAGTTGGACGTGCAGCTGTACGGGTCGCAAAACCGCTCGCTCAGGCTGTTTGTCGGTAGGGACGGCCGTGTCAGCTTCCCCGAAATCGGACCCATCAATGTGGGTGGCCAGCTCTTCAGCAGCGTGAGGGCCAGCATCGAGTCACGAGTCGAACGCCAGCTGATTGGGGTACGGGCCAGTGTCTCGATGGGCGAAACCCGGTCAATTCGCGTGTTCGTTCTCGGCGAGGCACGGCGGCCTGGATCCTATGTGATCAGTGGTCTCGGCACGATGACGTCCGCGCTCTATGCGGCGGGTGGCGTCAAGACGATCGGCTCGCTGCGTAGGGTCGCGTTGAAGCGCCAAGGGGCAGTCGTACGGCAGCTCGATCTGTACGACCTCCTCATTCGCGGTGACACGACGGACGACGCCAAGCTGTTGCAAGGGGACGTGATATTCGTCCCGCCGGTGGGAGCGACCGCCAGCATCGACGGTGAAGTGAAGCGGCCCGCAATCTATGAGATCAAGAACGAGTCCGAGTATCGCCGATCTGGTACAACTCGCCGGCGGCCTTACGTCCCAGGCCGACCGGACCAAGGTGATGTTGACCCGGATCGATGCGAATGAGCATCGAATCGTCATGTCGGTCGACTTGTTGAACGAGGCTGCAACTTCGCCGGGCGTGCGCAACGGAGATCTGCTGCATATAGCGCGTCTGCGGCCTACTCTGGATTCTGGTGCGTCCCCGTTCAGGGGCATGTCTTCAGTTCAGGGGCATTTGCCTATCATCCCGGACTGCGTCTGACGGATATTATTCACTCCGTCGACGATCTGAAGCCCGACGCGGACATCCATTATTTGATGATCCGTCGAGAGCTGCCTCCCGACCGGCGCATCACAGTATTGTCGGCGGATCTGGCTGCCGCCTTGCGCTCGCCCGGCTCGAAGGCCGACACCGAGCTCATGCCTCGTGATCGGATCATCGTGTTCGATCTGACGTCCGGCCGGGATCGCATCATTCATCCCGTGCTCGACGAGCTGCGTCAGCAACAAGCTCTTAATCAACCAACGCCGGTAGTTCAGGTCGACGGCCGTGTGAAAATTCCGGGCCACTACCCGCTTGAAAAAGGCATGACGATCAGCGGCCTCGCAACGGGCGGGCGGAGGACTTGCTGATTCGGCTTACGGCGGACGGGCAGACCTCACGCGCTACCGCGTCGTAGACGGAGACGTGCGACAGACTGAATTGATTGGTATCGACCTCGACGTCGCCATGCGCGGGGATCCCAAGGCCAATGTCCCACTGGAGCCGTTTGACAATCTGAGCATCCGCGAGATCCCGGAGTGGATGTCACAGGAAATCGTCACACTGGTCGGAGAAGTTCGCTTCCCGGGAACCTACGCCATAAAGCGCGGCGAAACGCTTCGCTCAGTCGTCGCGCGTGCCGGGGGACTGACACAGTATGCATTCCCCGAGGGCGCCGTATTTACACGCGAAGAATTGAGGAAGCTCGAACAACAGCAGATGGATTTACTCGCTGAGCGGATGCAACGGGATCTGGCGGTACTGGCGCTGCAGAGCGCCGCGGCGAACCAGGCTGGCGCCGCATCCGCCCTCTCTGTCGGACAGTCGCTGCTTGGTCAGCTACGGGCGGCGAAGGCCGTTGGCCGATCGGTAATCAACCTGCCGCGGACATTGAAGTCGCCTGCCGGTTCAATTACGGACGTTATTCTGCGTAACGGCGACGCGCTGATCGTGCCGAGATACCAGCAGCAGGTCACGGTCATCGGTGAAGTCCAGACCTCCACATCGCACCTTTATAGCCCTGAGCTTTCGCGCGATGACTACATAACCCTCAGTGGTGGCACGACCAAGATCGCCGATCGCGGAAAGATCTACGTGGTGCGTGCCAATGGCAGCGTAATAGCAAACGGCAGCCGTTGGTTCCAGGATGGTTCCCGGACGCCGATCAAGCCTGGCGACACGATTGTCGTGCCGCTCAATACTGAGCGCATTCCGGCGCTGCCGTTCTGGCAGGCGGTAACGACCATTCTCTACAACGTGGCTATTTCAGTGGCCGCAGTCCGGTCGTTCTGATGCGAGACTGGTCAACGCCGGGCTGCGACTGCCACACCCGAAGTTTCGCGCGCACAGACCGGCGCTCGCGTTGTCCCGCTATTTTGGCGAAAAATGCGCTATCGTGATGTGTCCGCAGCAAAGTTCAGTCAGCCCAAACCTGAGAGCGTTCTCGGGAAATTGAGGTCGACCGCAGCTTTCGGTCCACCGGAGTTGGATATGGGGCCACCAGTACTTGTATTTCGCTCACCCGACTGCCGTGATCGATACGCCGTGTCAGATAGGAGCAGCGACCAGGATCTGGCATTTCTCACACATTATGCAAGGATGCCGCATCGGCGAACGTTGTAATATTGGAACAGAATGTGGTGATCTCGCCCCATTGCGTGGTTGGCGATAACGTCAAGATTCAGAATAACGTGTCGGTGTACACGGGCGTCATGCTGGAAGACGATGTGTTTCTCGGGCCTTCGATGGTGTTTACTAACGTCATCAATCCGCGGGCCTTCATCGAGCGGAAATCGGAATACAAGCCGACATTAGTGAGACGCGGAGCCAGCGTTGGCGCGAACGCGACCATCGTCTGCGGCGTGACTCTTGGCGAGTACTGTCTCGTGGGAGCGGGCGCCGTCGTGACTCGCGACGTCGCTGCCTACTCGATCGTTTATGGTAGCCCCGCTCGACACAGAGGCTGGACGTGCTGGTGCGGCGTTCGGCTGCAGGCGGGATCCCATGAACGTTCTGATGACTGCGAGATCGAATGCAACGAATGTGGACGGCGTTATCGGTTGAACCGTTCGCACCTCGCGCCGGTTTCAGACTGAGGCTCCAGCGTGGCGAGTACGTTCGGGCGCGACCGATAAAGCTCTGCAGACCACCGGTCGCTACAGACTCATGGAATCCATTCGGCTTGTACAAATCGTCGGAGCGCGACCACAGTTCATCAAGCTGGCACCCATATCGCGGTCCATAGCGGAACTCGGGCGCGAACGAGTGGAGGAGGTGATCGTTCACACTGGTCAGCATTACGATCTGCAAATGTCTCATGTATTTTTCGAGGAGTTGGGGATTCCGACGCCCACCATCAACCTGAATGTCGGGTCTGGGTCTCACGGTCGCCAGACTGGGCGAATGCTCGAGCGACTCGAAGAGTTCTTGGAAAAAACACGCCCAAATGTCGTGGTTGTGTACGGCGATACCAACTCCACGCTCGCCGGTGCCTTATCCGCGGCAAAGTTGCGCATTCCTCTGGCTCACATCGAAGCAGGACTGCGCAGTCACAATCGCGCCATGCCCGAAGAGCTCAATCGTGTAGTTACCGATCATCTCAGCGATCTGCTGTTGGCCCCCACTGCGATGGCCTTACGCAATCTCGAGTCGGAAGGTTTAGCGGACAGGGCCCGGCTCGTCGGTGACGTGATGTACGATGCGGTGCTAGAAAATTCTGGTCAGGCTCGCCGACAATCTCGAATCCTTAAGACGCTCAATGTACAAGCTGGTCAATATGGGTTGGTTACGGTTCATAGAGCCGAGAGCACGCAAGAGGCGGCGCTCAAGCAGATTCTCGAGTTGCTGACCCGCGTCGCCTTGGATGCGATTCCGTTGGTGTTTCCCGTGCACCCACGCACCCGGGATTCAATCCGTACCGCCTGTGGGGACTGGCGGCCCCCTGCAGAGCTCATGATCATCGAGCCGTTGGGCTCACTGGACATGCTGCGCATGACGGAAGCGGCCGCCCTCGTGCTGACTGATTCCGGGGGGTTACAGAAGGAAGCTTTCATGCTTGGATGTCCTTGTATCACCTTGCGTTCGGAGACCGAATGGGCCGAGACGCTCGACTCCAACGCAAACACGCTGGTCGGCCGGGACGTCGATAAGACGCTGTTGGCGGTGCAGCGGGCGCTCGCGATGGATGCGGACGCGCGCGCGGCAAATTCCCGAACCGCCGCCATGCTGTACGGTCAGGGCAACGCTGCAAGAGCGTGTGTCGCGGCTATTCGTCAACTTGCAGGTGGATGTCTGTGAGGGCGGGGCCGGGTTCGGCTCGCCACGGCTCCTTCCAACGATGAACGTCTGGGTGGTCAAGACGAGCGAGATGCTAGCTGGCGACAATGGAAACGGACGGCTCCTGCGCTCCGGTCTCATCGCGCATATGCTCGATGCACGCGGACACGACGTGACGTGGTGGATGTCGACGTTCGATCATGCGGGTCGCCGCAACCGATTCAACGTCGATACGCGCGCGCGCTTTGGTGGATGTGGTTCGATCCGCATGATTCACAGCCCGGGTTATGAAGCATCGATCTCGCTAGCACGAGTGCGCGATCATTCCATCTGGGGACGGCATTTCGCCGCGGCGATCGCGTCGGAACCGTCGCCCGATATTATTTTCTGCGCATACCCGACAATAGAGGCAGCGGCAATCTGCGCGCGATTCGGACGGCGGCGCAGCGTACCGGTCGTGATTGACCTGCGGGACATGTGGCCAGATATTTTTGTCGAGCGGGTCCCCCGTTTCCTGAAGCCACTCGCTCGCCTGGCGCTGCTGCCCATTAGGGCGAGGGCGCGATCCGCCCTACGCGGCGCGACAGCTCTGTTCGCCATCACCGATGAATTTCTCCAATGGGGACTAGCTCTGGCGCGCCGGGCGCGGCGTGAATGGGATGACTCGTTCCTGCTCAGCTACCCGACATCGGACTTCGTCACCGTGCCACAGGAGGATGCGGCTTCACCAGAGGACTTCTGGGATCGACTGAACGTGAGACGCGACGATGCCTTCAATGTCGTCCTGGTAGGCACCATCACGAGCCGCCGATTCGAATTGGATACGGTGTTGTCCGCCGCACGCGAGCTGCAGCATGATCCGCGCCCCGTGCGCTTCATCATTGCAGGGGATGGCGATGATTTGCCGAAATACCGCGACGCGGGCCGCGATTGCGCCAACGTGCTGTTCCCCGGATGGCTACGCAAACCCCAGATTGGGGAGCTGCTATCACGCGCACATTTGGGGTTGGTCCCCTATCGCAATACGGCCGACCTCGTGATTTCGATACCGAACAAGGTCGCCGAGTACTTCTCCTCAGGGGTGCCAATCGCCACCTGCCTATCCGGGACGCTGGCTGGGTTGTTGCGCGAACGCGGCTGCGGGCTTACGTTTCTGCCCTCCCGGCCCGAAACCCTGGTGAACTTGGTGCGTCGCTTGCGTGATGACGAGGCTCTACGCGTACGGCTCGCGGAAAATGCCCGCACAACCTTCTACAAAGAGTTTGTCGCCGAGGCTGTATACGGGCGGCTGATCGAGCGGCTGGAGGCGATCGCCCGGGCCCGCGCCGATACTTCCTCGGTTCGCGCCATTGTGCACTCACAGGCGCGACGGAGTAACCGAGGGTAGTATTCGCCGGTGAAATGCGCTGCAGACCAACCCGAGCCTATGAAAAGACTACATAACTCTGAATTAGGGGACCTCGCCGTCCCCGATGCACCCCAGTTTGTGGGTCGGTGCGATCTTGAGGGATTCACGAGCGAGCAGCTGTTGGAGTTTCTGCGCAAGATGCTGCTGATCAGATATGCGGAGGAGCAGATCGCGCTGTGGGTGGAGCAGGGTCGCGCCCGCTGTCCCTGCCATCTCGGCATTGGCCAGGAAGGTATCGCTGCGGGCGTCGCGGCGGGACTGCGCCCGACCGATCGTCTGTTCGGAAATCATCGTTCGCATGGACACTACCTGGCGGCAGGTGGCGGCGTTTACCCGCTGCTCGCCGAGGTACTGGGACGCTCGGACGGATGCGCCCGAGGAATGGGCGGCTCCATGCATCTGTACGGCGCTGAATGCGGGTTCCAGGGATCGGTTCCCATCGTCGCCGGGACGATTCCCATTGCCGTGGGTGCCGCTCTGGCGGCCAAAATGTCCGGTAGCGACGATATCGCAGTAGCGTTCTTTGGCGATGGCGCTTGCGAAGAGGGAATTTTGCACGAATCACTAAATTTTGCCGCGTCTTATGCGTTGCCCGTGGTATTCGTATGTGAGAACAATCAGTACGCGAGTCACCTCGATGTGACGCTGCGGCAGCCGAGTGACCTAATGGGTCGCTTCGCCAACGCACATCGGGTGCCTTCGGTCCTCGTTGACGGTAATGACGTCGCTTGCGTTGCACGGGCTGCGTGCACGCTCATTGGACGCGCCCGCAAGATATCTGAGCCGCAGTTCCTCGAGGCCGTCACGTATCGATGGCGCGGACACGTCGGCCCGAAGGAGGACCTCGACGTCGGGGTCCGACGGAGCATGAGCGATCTGGCTGCCTGGAAGGGCCGGGATCCCGTGAGGCGCCTGCTCGATGCGCTGCTCGAGAGCCGCATTGCCACCCCGAGCCAACTCGACGTACTAAGGCGAGAGGTTCGCGAAACGGTCGCGGATGCCGCCGATCGTGCACTCAACGCGCCGTTACCGGCCGAGCGAAATCTCCTGGACTTCGTCTATGCACCGTAGCGCAAGCGTAGCCTCGGTGCAGGAACTCAGTTACGGACAGGCGATTCGCGCCGGATTCTCCTGGCTGATGCGTCAGTACCCCGAGGTCTTCGCGATCGGTCAGGGGTTATGGAGTCCGTGGTACGTCGGCAATTCAATGACGGACCTCGATAAGGAATTCGGCCGCGACCGCGTTCTCGATACTCCTGTCTCCGAGGCCGCCTGCAGCGGTGTTGCAATCGGCGCCTCCCTCTGTGGCTTCCGGCCGATTGTCATTCATCCGCGGATCGACTTCCTGCTGCTCGCGGTCGACCAGATCGTGAATCAGGCAGCCAAATGGCGTCACATGCTCGGAGGACGGGTTTCCCCTCACGTTACTTTTCGTGGCATTGTCAATCGCGGCGGTGAGCAGGGTGCGCAGCATTCTCAAGCGCTGCACTCCTGGTTTGCCCACATTCCCGGACTGCGAGTGGTGATGCCCGCAACCGCGGCGGACGCGCGCGATCTGTTGATCGCCAGTGTGCTGTCTGATGACCCGGTGCTGTACATCGACGATCGCTGGTTATACGAGGAACGCGGAACGCTCGCGCCGGCAACCGCCGCTGATCTCAGGGGTGTGAAGCCCGCGCGCCGTCGGGTTGGGTCGGATCTAACTCTCGTGGGATCGAGCTACTCGACCTTGCTCGCTCTGCGCACGGCCGATCGACTCGAGGCGGAAGGGATCTCGTGCGATGTCTGGGATTTGCGGGTATTGAATCCGTTGGACACTGGCGAGCTTGCCGAGTCAGTGGGCCGGACGGGCCGATTGTGCGTAGTAGATGGTGGCTGGGCAACCTGCGGGCTGGCCGGTGAGGTGATCGCCCGGGTCGCCCAGTCGATCAGTCCCTCGATGTGGCGGGAACGACCCCTGCGGATCACATTGCCGGATGCGCCAGCTCCGACGTCCGCAGTGCTGGAAAAGGCTTATTATCCTAGCGTGGAATCGATCGTGACCATCATCCATCAGTCTTTCAGGAACTGACTGCATGATTTCCATTGACTCCTTGCGCGGTGAACTCGAGCGCATCGATCGCTCCAACGACGCGGAATGGTATGGGAAGCTCGAGAAACGCAAGCTCGCAGAAGGACAGTTCCATGACAAGATGCGTGATGCCGCTGAGATTGCCACGATCGGCAAGGATCAGTACGAGGAATTCTTCTCCAACCATCGCTTCTACCGAACTGCGACTAAATCGCGCCAGTATTTCTTCGATTGGATCCGTCGCCATGCCAAGGACAAGGTAGTACTGGATTTCGCCTGCGGAGACGGCGATGTAGCACTGCGCGCAGCCGAGGCAGGGGCGCGACTTTCGATCGGAATCGACATCAGCGGCGTTTCCGTTCGCAACGCGCGGCATGCGGCGATGGAACGGGGAATGGATAACAACACATTTTTCATGCGCGCCGATTGCGAGCGCACCGGTTTGCCGTCGAATTGCATCGACGTCGTCGTTTGCGCCGGTGTCTTGCACCATCTCGATGTCACACGCGCTTTTCCCGAAATCAGCAGGATTCTTGCCCCGGGCGGCCGGGTGCTCGCGTTCGAGGCCCTCGATTACAACCCGATGATCAAATTGTACCGGAATCGCAATCCGCATCAGCGCACCGAGTGGGAAAAGGCGCACATCCTGAGCTTGAAGGAAGTGCGATTCGCAAAGCGCTACTTCACGCTAGGCGAGATCCGCTTCTTTCACATGACGAGCATCCTCGGAGTGTGGATCCCCGGATTGCTACCGATGCTGAACGGAATTGACGCGGTGCTTACCCGAATTCCCGCAGTGCAGCTGATGGCTTGGATGTTCACGTTCGAGCTTTTCTCGAAAAAGACCAAAGAGTGAGATGCGCACCACCTGCCGCGCTACTACATGGCTCGGAAGCACTTCGATCGAGGTCGGGCGAGTGGCGTTTGGTTGTGAGCAACTCGGCGGCTACGAATGGGGAGATGTCGATGTGGCCGAGGTGCAATCCGCGATCGAGCTCGCACTGGATCGCGGGGTCACCCTTTTCGATACGGCAGACTGTTATGGCCGAGGACTTTCGGAGCGACGATTAGGGAAGATCCTCGCCGGGCGCAGGGATCGCGCATTGATCGCCACCAAATTCGGCGTCCGCTTCTCCGACTCTGGTACGGTCTATTACGATGCAAGCCCGGAATGGGCGCAACGCGCGCTTGAGTCATCCCTTACGCGACTCGAGACGGATCGCGTGGACGTACTGCAACTGCACTATTGGGACGGCCGGTCTTCTCTCGATGCGTTGTTCGATCGACTGGAAGCTCTTCGGGAAAGCGGCAAGATCCGATGTTACGGTGTCACCAATTATGTCCCCGACGCGCGCGAAATTGTCGATCGTCCCGGACTCGCCAGTGTTTCTCTCGAATACAGTCTAATTCATCGGCTACACGAGCGTAGCGCCCTGCAATTGGTCGCCGCCGGCCTGACATTCCTCGCCTATGGCAGTCTGGGACAGGGAATGCTGACGGGCAAGTACCGCCCCGGGGATCGTTTTGGCAGCGACGATCGCCGCTCGCGTCCCGCCTATCGTAATTTTCACGGAGACCAGTTCGTTCGTAATGCGAGTATCGTCGAGGTTGTCAGAGCTCAAGCGGATGCGCTGGGAGCCTCCCCAAGTCAAGTTGCGCTCGCATGGATCCTGAACGCTATTCCGCGAGGCGTGGCGCTGGTCGGCATCAAGCGACCTGCGCAGCTCGAAGAGGCCGTGGGAGCGTTGTCCCTGGTACTCGGCCGCGAGAATATTGCAGCGCTCGACAGCATTTCTGTCGGATCCATGACGGAAGCGAAGCGTGACGCCATCTCCTGAATGCGATCGCCAACGCGCGATCCGGAGACGGTACTGCAAACGACTCTTCGATCTCGCAGGCGCCCTGCTCGCGCTGCTGTTGACGTCGCCGCTCTGTATCAGCGCTCTCATCGCCGTGTGGATCCACGACCGGCGCAATCCGATTTTCGTGTCGAACCGCGTAGGGCTCCACGGGCGCACGTTCCGGTTCTACAAGATCCGAACCATGGTTCCGGGGGCGCACGCGAACGAGGTGGATACGACGATCGCAGGAGACTGCCGGGTCACCGCGGTCGGTACTTGGATCCGCTCCTGGAAACTCGACGAGCTCCCACAATTCGTGCACGTCATCAAGGGTGAGATGAGTTTGGTGGGACCGCGTCCCAATGTATTCCGGGAAGTCGTGCTGTACACGCCCGAAGAACGGGGCCTGCTCGAGATCGAGCCGGGGATAACCGATTTCGCCTCGATCGTCTTCGCCGATCTCGGATCGGCACTCGCCGACGCGCCCGATCCGAACATCGCATACAACCAGCTCGTGCGGCCCTGGAAGAGCCGACTCGGCCTGCATTATGTGAAATGTCGTTCCGTCGCGCTCGATGCGAAGCTCGTGCTCTACACCATGACCGCACTCATGTTGCGGCAGTGGACATTGCGCAAGCTGTCGCGCGAGTTGCGCAAAACCGGCGCGCCGGAGGACCTGTGGCGCTTCGTGCTGCGTGACACTCCCCTGCGACCTCAGCCGCCACCAGGATCCGACTCAGTGGTGACGTCACGCTCGTCGCACTAGCAGCCCGGACGCGGCGCGTCCCGCATAGGTGCGCAGAGGGAATGCCGGTGGCCGGAAGCCGGGCAACGGAGGTGTCGGCGCATTTGAACCTGCGCAGCAAAGTAGGCTACTAACGTTTCGGACGCGTATGCGTCTTCGATGGAGCACGCATGGAAGCCTCGGCGATTGCCCTGCCGCAGCTTGGCGTCATCCAGGCCGCCTTACGCAAAACGACAGAAGCACTTGCAAGAGCGCTGGTGCACCCGACGAGCGAGCCAGCGCCTGCCTGGTCGCAGACCGAATGGGTCATTGCCAGGGCTTCTGCATCCCTGCATGGCATCGGGCCGCTTCTGGCGAGTTCGCTGCACTGGCGCGCCCCTCCCGGCTGGATTGCATTTCTTCGAGAACAGCGACTGCAGACCGAGGGTCGCTACGGGCGCATTCGCGCTCTGCTCAAGGAAATCGACGCTCAAGCACTACAAGCGCGTCTGCCCTTCACCACATTGAAGGGAGCGGCGCTGCATGAGATCGGTCTATATCGCGCCGGAGAACGTCCAATGGCAGATCTGGACCTGCTCACCGCGCCACAGGACGTGCCCCGTCTGGCCGCCATCCTCGAGGGGATGGGATTCCATCAAACGGCGATCACCTGGAAGCACCGGGTATTCGAATCCGTCGATGCACCGGCGCCGGCATTGTTCGGAGAACACGCCGGTAACGGAATCAAGATCGACCTGCACAGCCGCATCAGAGAGCTCCTACCCCTGCAACCGGTGGACGTGACCGACATCGTGTGGCCGCGCAGACCTGTGCCCGGCTTGAATGCCTATCCATCGCAGGGATCATTCATGACGCACCTATTGTTGCATGCTTCGGGTGCGATTCTCTTTCGTACCTTGCGCGGCGTGCAACTGCACGATATGGCGCTGTTGGCGAGCAGTATGGCCGAATCCGACTGGGAGGCGGTGCTCATGCACTGCGCGCAGAAGCGCGGACCATGGTGGGCCTTTCCTCCGCTCGAGCTGCTCGCGCGGTATTACAGCTGCGTCCCTCACGAAGTGCTTACCGCAGCGAGCACAGCTTGTGGACGGCCGCTGAGATGCTCTTCGTTGCGCAAGAATCTGTCGGATGTTTCTTTCTCGGATCTACAGCGCAGCGCGTTTCCCGGATTCCACTGGGCGCAATCGCTGCGTGAAAAGCTCTCCTATGTGGCCGAACGCAGCGTTTTGAGCGCTCAAATCCTCATGCAGCCCACGGCAGGGGCGCGCATTCCAAAATCGACCAACGCGATTGGCCAACGGGCACAGGTGCGAAGAACAACTGCGCATCCGACGGTCTTGCTGCGACCGGTGCGCCCAGCGACGTTGAACGCCGTGCGCGGCGCAATGGCGCTGGGCCAATGACTGCCATCACCCCGCCGCCGACCCGCGAAGCCCGTCAGGATCGCAACGGGTTCCGATCATCGCGAACCCTCCCTCTCCCAGACGAAAATCGGCAATTGTGACCTCCCGGACATCCGTGTAACCGGCCTCGATGAACCATTCGCGCGTCTCCGCTGGCACATGTTCGTGGTTGTACGTCGGCGCGATCGTATCGAACAGGTTGATCGCTTTTTGCCGGATCGGAATCAGCGGACGAACGCGATATCCGCATAGATGCAGCAATCGTAATACCGTCAAGAGGACGAAAGCGCTGCCGTAACACAAGGAGAGCCTGCTGGAATACGACATCTTGCCGGTCGCGATTCGCACTGCCTTTACCAGCCACATCTTCGCGGCGCGCAGCGGCCGCGAGTCACGGCGATACAACCACACGAACAGTCGCCCTCCGGGTCTGACCTTGGTTGAGATTGCCATGAAGGTTCGCTTGGTGTCTGGCGTGTGGTGTAGCACGCCATCGGAATAGATAAGGTCGAACAGGTCGTCTGGAAACGGCGGCCGCTGGAGATCGGCCTGCACATAGTTCAGGCGCGCGCACGCTTCCTGCGGCACGCGGCTTTGAAACAGCTGATATTGATAGGCGCGCATGGCGCCATCGCTGAAATCCACTGCTACGACATCCATTCCCTGGGCGGCAAGCTCGGCACTCAAGGTCCCGTTCCCGCATCCCGCGTCGAGAACCCGAAGTCCACGAGCGAGCTGTGGCGACAGGTCGGTGTATCGGTAGAACAGTTCCACGCGTTGCTCGAGTCGTAACTCCCAGGTCAGGTCGTCATACGCGTGCGCGTTCCATTGCCACGAGAACGAGAAATCCGGTACGCCACTGCTCGAATCCAGATTCAGCAGTGCGGGGGCATCCGCCTGCAACCGCTTGTGATACGCACGGGCGTAACCGGGCTGCAGCCGCGTCGTCGGGGTCATGCAGGGCACCCCCTCACGGACGATATAAACTGCGCCGCATCTGCAACTCAGCAGTCCGTCGATGACCTCTTCACCGACCGCCTTATAGGCGTGCAGATCCAGTTCGCCCTGGCATGCAGGACAACGCAGTGAGGCGACCAAACAGAGCTTCATCTACAATACTCCGCGGTGGAAACGGGGATGCGTAATTGCCGGGCAAGGCCGTGGCCGACCGGATGACCCGAAGGCCGGATTATGAACCGCCGAAATGTCGTTGTCGTTCTTGCGGGCGCGGGTCTGCCGTTGCTCGCCGGCAGGCGATTGACGAGCGCCGAGGCGGCACGTCCGCGCTCGGCGGGTGAAATCCGCGCCGGTGTGATTGCCGTAGATGATTCCTTCGCTTACGGCGATGTGCGGCGCTACGGGATGAAACCCGCAGCCCCTGCCGAGGTGAATTCGGCGGCACTGCAGCGGTGCTTGAACGCAAACGCGGGCGGTGATAATCCAGTGACGATTCCTCGGGCCGAGCGCCCGTATGAGGTCATCGGAACGATCAGGGCGCCTGCGGGCACCGCGATCGTGCTCGAAGAAGGCGCAAGCTTGCACTGGGTAGCGACCGAGCCCACTGGCACTGCGCTGCTCGGCACCCCCTGTCGGCCGGGAATCGAGGTAGCTGGTGATGGCTTCCGATTGACCGGCAAGGGAAGTCTTATCGGACCTTCCGGCGGCGTGTACGTTGCAAACGAGATCGGTGTCCTGTGTATTGGCGAGAGTTCCAGTTCACCGCGCACGGGCCTGACCATCTCGGACGGAATCAGACTTGCAGGCTGGGGATCCCGGGCCATCGCCGCTCAGTTTACGCGCGGCATTGTCGTGAGCGGGATCAGGATAAGAAATTGTGGCTACGCCGGCATGCAGTTCCTGTCATGCCGTTCCGGACGGATCCGCGGCAATGACGTCGCGGAAATCGCTCCGGGAAGTTCGGGCAATGCCTATGGAATCTCCTGCAGCCACGATTCCCGCGACTATGGTGAGGATCCGAACGCACTGGAAAATGGCCGGCTTGCGACCCATCATTTCTGCATCGACTTCGACGTCGGTCTCAACACCGTCCAGGACATTCCGCTGTGGGTCGGAATCGATTTCCACGGAGCGTACGATTGCCGAGCTCACGATAACTTCGTCTATAACTGTCGCCACGGCCTGCTCCTCCAGGGAAGTTCGGGCACGGCGGTGGATTTCGCGGGTGAACAAAACTCGGTGACGAACAATACGGTCACGACACGCCGCAAAGACGGCAGTCCGACCACGGTCGTTGCGGTTCCCCGGCTGGGAATCAGCGTAAACGGGGGGCGGCGGGTTCGCCACCGGCATGTCTCCGTCCGCAACAACACGATCGATGGGTTCGGAGATGAACGCAACAAATCCTCATCGATTCAGCATACCTTCACGTCCGACGTCGACATCAGCAACAATCGAATCCTGAACTGGAGCGGCGACGGCTGCTATAGCGCTTACTCGCAGGGGCAGATTAGCGACAACGAATTCGGCGCGGTGGCCGATCCCGTCAACACTGCCTGCATCTTCGTGGCAATCGGCGGTGATCTGCGGATCAGCGGTAACCGATACATCAGTGATTCGCGCGCCAGGGCTGGCTACGGGCTGGTGATCAATTCCCCAACGGACCCGCCATATCTGATCGAGCACAACGATTTCCGATCGGCAGCCATCAGACCGTACGCCGGACGTGCCGGCTCGCAGCTGTCAGCGATACAGATCATCGGCGGCCATCCATAGCCGATACCGCAATGCCGAATGAGCCAGAAAACGCTGTTCCGTCCCAACGTGCGAGTCGCTTGCGGCAAGGCTCTAGGCGACGCAATGTGCTTGTCAGCGATCCAGGCAGGCTTCGGCGATTCAGGTCATAGTGAGAAATGTGCGCGCAATGTGCAGATCCCAACCCTCTGAGCCGAACAACGCATCATGATAGATGTAGGTGGGACTGAGCTGCCCGCTCAGCATCGTTGCGGTGATGCGGGGATCGGACATTGTCCCCGATGGGTCCAGCAGGACCAGGTTGCTTGGATCGATCGGCACCTGAAGCAGCGCCGCGGCATTCTCAATGGCGGTCGCTCCGGATTGCGGGTAATTGCCCGAGTATGGGATCCGCAGGACCAACCCGTATAAAGGATCCAAAAGAAGGTAAGCCGACTCCAGCACGTTGGTGATGATGAGCTGCGAGTGCAGACCTATATCCAGCGGTGCGTTTTCCAGCCAGACGAGGAAGTGAATGGTGGGTTTCGCAGGGGCTCCTGCGGGAGAGTCGGGTGGTATCAGATGCGGGTATCGAATCAAGGACAAGAGCGTGGCCAGCTTGCAAAAGTGCCCACAAGTGAGAGCACTGGAGGACATGAGCTGCTGCAGAGTAGCATCCAGCGGGGGGATGCCGTTATCTCCGGTCGGTGCGACATTGAAGGCTACGAACGTGGCGAACGTCGCAAGACAACCGGCGTTCTCCAGGGTCGTGAATTGTGCGCCGAGTTTTTGACGTACGACGGCCGAAGCGTTGGTGGCAGTCGTTCCCTGAGACTGAAAGACGTCGACAAATGTTTCCGGGCGTGTCGTGATGCCGACCAGATCCGCCGCAGTCAGCGAAAAAAGTGCGCCGGCATCCGGAATGGTGCGAGTGGACGGGGAACTTCCGTCCGTCAAGTTCGCCTGCTCGGACATGTTCGCTGCGTCGCCACCACAGCCCACGGCGCCCACGAGGCAACCTACTGGGCCCAACGAGGCTTGTAAGAATCGACGCCGATTGATCAGAATTGGCATTGTTTTCGTTATCCCGCAATCGTTCTGTTTCTTCAACCAGGCCCACTGCAGCGCACGTCGGAATTCAGACCGAGCCGTAGACGCGCAGGGCTTCCCCAAGTGTTATACGATAAGTTCGACGCGGATCGGATGACAGAGGTTCGTTGTGCCCTTGCTACGAACTGTAACTTCGTTAGTCTTTCTCAATATCGATACCAACTAAGCAGATGAGTGCGTATGGGGCGAACTAGGCACTCGTGGCCCCTGCCGTCGCCGGTAAGGATATTACGGCAATCTGCGTCGCACAACGAGATCGCGGTTGTGAGGCCAAAATCGGCCCCGGCGCTGGCTATTGTTGACGGGCTGGCAGGCTGTCTCGGCGGATGCCCACGCCCCGTTTGTGCGCGCATGGCCCGCGGTTGGGCCCTCACCGCGTGCAAGTCGCCCGAGAAGACCGCTAGAATTCTGAAATTTACCATATCGGAACCGCCATAATAACGGACCGCAAGGGCCGCGTGCGAATCCAGGAACATACCCATTCCGGATGTGGCGCATCGGCGGGCTCCCGCGCCGTTTATCGGCTCAAGGCTCATTGATGTCTGCAACATCGGTTAATTCTCCACCTACCCGTGCAGCGGGGGATCCCATTCCATCGGGCGAGCTGCTGCGCATTGCCGGCCGTCGCTGGTTGCGCATATTGACCATAATCATGCTGGCTGGCGCCTTGGGTTTCGTGTCGAGTTTCGCGATTTCGCCGAAATACGAGGTCAAGGTTATCGCGATGCCAAGGGGGCAGGACCGTAACAGCCTGCTCAGCTCGCTCGCCGGACAATTTGGCGGGATTGCCGCCCTGGCCGGGCTTGGCGCCGCTGAGAACAGCGAGCGAGCCGAGGCAGTCCAGATGCTGCAGTCGCAGATCCTCGCCCGGGAATTCATCGAGCAGAACAATCTTCTGCCGCTGATTTTTGCCAAGGATTGGGATCCCCTGCGGCACCGCTGGCGGGGTAAGGAGCGAACCTTGAATCAAGGGGTGCGCGTGTTCGATGGCAGCATCCGCGGAGTGGTCGAGGACCGCCGCACCGGTTTGATCACGCTGCGCATCGTTTGGCGCGACCCAGTTCAGGCCGCAGCGTGGGCCAACGAGCTCGTGCGACGCGGCAATGAGCGCTTACGCCAACGGGCGGTGACACGTGCGGAGAAATCGCTCGCTTATCTGAAGCAGGAAGCCGCGAAGACGGACACGGTGGACATTCGTCAGGCGCTTTACCGGCTCATGGCAGAGCAGTACAAAAATATGTTGCTGGCCAATGTCAGCGAGGAATACGCGTTTTCGCTAATCGATCCGGCGGTACCCCCGGACCGGGGACAGTTCAAGTTCCCGAATCGCACCCTCTTCGGGCTTGCGGGGCTGTTCTTCGGAGGACTCTTCAGCATGATTATGGTGTTCATCGAAGCGAATCGACGTTCGACGTGATTGCACGCCGTCCGCGGCGACCCCTGGATCAATGGAGAGAATGCGCATGACCCATCCGGTCATTTCCCCTGACAAACCTATCCGATTTGCGGTCGTCGGCTGCGGACGCATTGCTCGCAATCATTTCGAAGCGTTGCGTAAACACGCAGCGGCCGCGGCAATCGTGGCGGTTTGTGATACCGACGAGCAAGCGTTAGGTAGGGCCGTGACCGCGACCGGCGCTAGGGGCGTCGCCACTCTCGAGGAGCTGCTGCGATTCGACGGCATCGACGTCGTAGTGCTGTGTACGCCGAGCGGCCTGCACTCGCCGCAGGCGATCAAGATCGCGCAGCGCGGGTTGCACGTCGTGACCGAAAAGCCCATGGCGACCCGTTGGACCGATGGACTCGAAATGGTGCGGGCTTGCGATGAGGCCGACGTGCGCCTGTTTGTCGTCAAGCAGAACCGCCGCAACGCCACGCTTCAACTGGTCAAACGCGCCATGGAACAGGGTCGGTTCGGTCGTATCTTCATGGTCACGATCAATGTTTTCTGGAGCAGGCCGCAGGAATACTACAACACCGCCCGTTGGCGCGGCACGTGGGAATTCGACGGCGGGGCGCTGATGAATCAGGCGAGTCATTATGTGGACCTGGTGGACTGGCTGATCGGACCCGTGGAGAGCGTACAAGCCTATACCGCCACACTGGCGCGAAATATCCAGGTCGAGGACACCGCGACGGTGGGCATCCGGTGGCGCTCTGGGGCACTTGGCTCCGTCAACGTCACGATGCTCGCCTATCCAAAGAATTATGAGGGTTCGCTCACTATCCTGGGTGAGCATGGAACCGTGCGTGTCGGGGGTGTCGCCGTCAACGAGATTCAACACTGGCAATTCGCGGACAGCCGCCCAGAGGACGCGGACATTCATGCCGCGAGCTATTCCACGACGTCGGTCTACGGCTTTGGTCATCCTCTTTACTACGAAAACGTGATCAAGGCGCTACGCGGTGAAGTCGAGGCGGAAACCGATGGACGCGAAGGACTCAGGTCCCTCGAGGTGCTCATTGCCAGCTATTTGTCCGCTCGTGATGGACGACGCGTGGCGCTGCCATTGCATTACTGAGGTCGAGCAGCGGCGTGAGCACTGACCCTCCGAGACGTCGACCACCGGCTCGGATGTTTCATGACGTACTGCTCATCGCGAGAGGCACGGTGTTGGGACAGGCGCCGTTTGTCATTGCCTCGCCGCTCATCACCCGCTTGTACGCACCTGGCGAGCTCGGCATCTATGGCCTGACGCTGGCGTTCGTTGGCATTGTTTCACCGATGGCCGGACTACGATATGAGCTCGCCGCCATATCGGCGCGGGATCCGCAGGAGTCGCGCAGCCTGCTGCTGTTGTCAGCACTGGCGATCATTCCGGTCACCATGCTCAGCACGGCAGCTCTGGGACTGCTTAAGCTGGCCGGAATCGGATCCTACAACCTGCTGTCGTGGACACTAGTGGGCGCAGCGGCCGCGCTCATCGGCGCCGCGGGCGTATATTCAACCTTGCGCAGTCGTTCCGTGAGGCATTACCAATTCAAAATTCTGGCAAATTCTATCGCGCTCCAGGGTTCGATTCGCGCAGCCGTGCCGCTTGCGCTCGCTCCCTTGGGGGCGGGGGCGCCGGCCCTGGTAGGGGCGGAACTGCTGGCGCGAATCGCATCCGTGTGGATGCTCACGTCAGGGATGACCGCGGCTGCTCGTTTCGCCTCGCTGCGGATTTCTCCGTCGCTGATGGCGACCGCGGCGAAGTTGTGGAAGTATCCGTTGTTGCTGGCGCCATCCGCGCTGATGGACGCCACGGCGATCGCCTTGCCTCTGCCGATCATCGCCAGCTGTTACGATATCGCCGCGGCAGGCAAATTTGCGCTCGCGCAACGGTTGGTCATGCTGCCGGCATCGCTGATCGCCAGCAGCGTGGGCGACGTCTTCCATGCTCATGCCGCCGCTTCCACGCAGTCCTCATCCGGCGCCACGCGTCGTCTCGCGCTCAGCACCGCTCGACGTCTGTTGCTCGTCGCACTCTGTGCATATCTGCCGGTGGCTGCCGTGGCCCCGTTCGCGGCCGCGTGGTTGTTCGGGCAGAGCTGGAGCGCGGTCGGCGCGCTCATCGCGGCGCTCGTGCCAAGCTGCATTGCGCAAACCGTCGTCAGCCCGCTAAGCCGCAGCCTACTATTGAACAACAGGGAGGAGCGCAAGCTCATTGCGGACGTCATTTGTCTGATCTTGCCTACATCCACGCTCTACCTTGCCAGTGCATTTTCGATCACCAGCGCCGTTGCGTGCTTTTCGATTGCCTCCGTCGTCGCATTCGTCTTCTACTTCACCGTGATTCTGACGTCGCTCGAGAAGGACAAGCAGGGCTGAGGCAACCATGGCGCAATGAATGAGCTTCTCGACCAATAAGGGCGACACACCATGTGTGGTATAGCGGGCTATGTGGACCCGGACGGCACTCTGGAAAGCAGGGGCACCCTGGCGCGCATGGCGGCCGCTCTGGGCGCACAGGGGACCAGACGGCGAGGGATTCTACGCCGAAGGCCCCATTGGACTCGCGCACCGGCGTCTTGCAGTCATCGATCTGACCGAGACTGGTGAGCAGCCGCTCCTCCTGGATGAAATCGTTCTCGTGTTCAACCACGAAGCATGTCCCAATCTGGAGCCGCTCGAGGAGCTTCGTCGTGCGGGGCACCCCTTCGCAGGCACGTCGGATACCGAGGTTTTGGCACGCGCGTACCTGCAGTGGGGTTCGCAATGCGTCACGCGGTTGCGTGGCATGTGGGCATTTGCGCTGTACGACAGGCGCTCGTCGAAGCTGTTGTGCTCGCGCGATCCATTTGGAATCAAGCCATCTATTTCGCCAGCCATCGCGGTGCGTTCATCTTCGCATCCGAGCCGCGGGCTCTGCTTGCCGCGGGCGTACGCGCGCGCGCAAATCTGCCCATTGCCGCCCAATATTTGGCACTGGGTGTCTGCGATCATTCACATGAATGTTTTTTTTCGGGAATCCAACAGTTGGCCGCTGGGCATAGTGTTTGGGTCGACAAATGGACGCGAGTCGGCAAGGCTACGTCCCTCGAGCCGTTTCCAGATGCTGCCGCGCGGGCGCGTCTTCGCCTGAGGAGTTCGAAAGCGCTCTCGATGAATCCATCCGCCTGCATCTGCGTAGTGACGTTCCGGTCGGAACATGCCTGTCTGGCGGCCTGGATTCGTCCACGGTGGCGGCGCTGGCGTCGGCGCAGATGCGGCTGCTGGGGAATATGCAGTTTTCCGCTGTAACCGCGGCGTCGGAAGATGCGCGAACCGATGAGCGCCGCTACGCACAGGCGGTGGTCGAGCATTGCAATCTCACGTGGCACGTCGTGCAGCCCGGCGCTGCTCAATTCGTGCACGAGATCGACGCCTGTATCACCGCTCAGGGTGAACCGGCTTTGAGTCCATCTATTTACCTCCAGTATTGCGTCTACGTAGGGCGGCCCGCGACGCCGGAATCAAGGTAATGCTGGACGGGGAAGGGTGGAGACGAGTTGCTCGGCGGCTATGAGCGCTACGTGCCCACGTTCGCTTTGGAAGTCGCGCGGGATCGGGGTACGGTCGCAGCAATTCGCGAGTTTCGGCAGTTGGCGGCGCAAATCCCGCCCTGGACTGTACGGGATGAGTGTGCTCGCGGGGTATTTGTTGCTGCCGGGACTCAGAACCGGAATCGTCGGCGCGCGCGTCAGATTCATGCGCGACGATCTGCGCACGAATGTGCGCGATCTGGTGGAGCAGCTGCGGCCGGCGAGCTGGCACCTGCGTGCGGCCAGAATTGCTGATATCACGCGCTTCTCGCTGCCAGCCCTGCTGCGCTACGAAGACCGCAACTCGATGGCGCATTCAGTGGAGGCGAGGGTGCCGTATGTCGACGGTGATGTGGTTTGCTGCGCTCTACGTCTCCCGGAGCGCTCGCTGCTGAAGAAGGGCTTTCTCCAGAGTACCCTCTTCGCATCATCGCGGCGCGCAGGCTGCCTGCAGCGATAGCCTGGCGGCGTGCAAAGATCGGGTTTGAGGCGCCGATGCGGCAATGGCTTGCAGGTCTCGAGGTCCGAATTCGCGCGAGTGTCGAGTCCAGTACGCTGCTGAGGCGAATCTGCCGCAAGGTCCCACGCCTGGATGCGACACCCATCGGGCTGCAGTGGCGCCTGTACAATCTTTCGAGATGGCAACAGATTTTCGACGTTGACGCGGACTGAACTGATGCAAGCGTACGTCAGAACGGGTTGCGAAACGCACGGCATGCCGGTGCAAAGCGCGCCGTTGCCATGGTCGGCGAGCTGAAATGCAACCCTGCTCGGAGTCGCGCTGCAGTTCGTCATTGCCCGGGTCTACGCCGGTCTAATTGTGGAAGCCTTCGGCGGGGCGCGTGATGCGCACATTGCGGACGCGCTGGCGGTCGGTATCTCGTACTTCGTCACGGCGATCACGGCCGCTGCGTGCGGCATGTACTGCGCACGTCGAACGGGGCCGAGTCGCATCATCCTCGTGATCCACCTCGTTGCCGCGGTGATTCCACTGCAGGCGCTGGTGGCCGCCGGTTTCGAGCTTGCGCAGCCAGAGTTCGCCACTGCAGTGGGTGGCGCTTTTCTGCTGACCATGTCCGGTGCGCGGCCGCCGCCGACATCGAATTCCCCATCGTGAGCCGTCGCGTCCGCATCATCGCGATCCTCGTCCTCGTGCCATCGACGCTGTACGTATTCGGTGCACTGGTAACCCATGGTGGCTCGGCCGTATAAGTTTCGATCTGACGCTCGTATACGAGGTGCGGGAGGAGTTTCTGGAAGATGCTGCGCCATTTGCTGGCTATCTCATTCCCTGGCAGGGCTATGTGCTTAATCCGATCATGATGCTGGTTGGCTTGCGTCGCCGTTCGATGCTCCTGATCGCCGTGGGCCTCGGGCTGCAGGGGCTGCTGTTTGCGATGACCGGCTTCCGTGCTTCTCGGCTGAGTCCTTTGATGATGCTCGCCTTGTATTGGCTGGGAACGCGGCGGCAGCTCACGACGCTCGCTTTGCTGGGTGCAATGGCCATCATCGCCGTGGCGGGAAGCGTATATGCGCTGTTCGAAGAGCCGCTGATCCCCTCTCTGCTCATCTACCGCCTGTTGATTGTGCCCGCGGAGATTCATTACTGGTACTACGATTTCTTCGGCGTGCACGGGCAGCCCGCTCTGCAACTCTCGCAGTCGATCTTCTCGTGGGTGGCCTTCGATCACTATGCGGTGCCCATTGCGGAGGTTATCGGATGGAAATACATGGGGAGCGCGGCCTACGCGAATGTCGGTCTGTTCGGAGACGCGTTCGCCAACTTCGGTTTCGCGGGATGCGCCGCGTTTGCAGTCATGCTGGCAATGGTGCTGAAAGTGCTCGATGCGGCCGCGCGGCACGCGAATTCGCGTCTGGCCGCGGCTCTCGTCGGCATACCGGCATTTCAGCTCGTGAACACCGGTCTGCTGACTACCCTGCTGACCCACGGTCTCGCGTTGACCATCGTCACGCTGTGGGTGGCCTCGGACGTGCCCAATCACAATCGAATCGCCGACGGGAGCGCTCGTTAGATGTGCGGGGTGTTCGGGGTTGTCTCCACCTCACCGGTTTCTCGGGAAATGCTCGATAAGGCCGCGCGAATTCAGCGCCATCGCGGACCCGACGCTCAGGGTACTAAAATCCTCATCCTCGGTTCCTGGCACATCGGCCTCGCCCATCAACGACTGGCGATCATCGATCTCTCCGCGGCCGGAACGCAGCCGATGCTGTCGCCATCCGGACGCTCGTTGATCGCGTACAACGGCGAAGTCTATAACTATCTCGAATTGCGAGCTGAACTCGAAGCGCGTGGCACGGTATTCCGCACCCGGACCGATACCGAGGTCATCGCCGCCGCATGCGAGGAATTCGGGGTTGCTGCCGCGCTGTCGCGCATGAACGGCATGTGGGCCTTTGCCTGGGTGGATCTGCAGAATTCAGCGCTAGTGATCGCCAGGGACCGCTTCGGTGTCAAGCCGCTGTATTTGTATGAGAGGGATGGGACGCTGGCGTTTGCTTCCGAGATCAAGACCCTGGTTCGGGCACTGGGTCTGCGCTGCAAGGTGAATCTTCCGGTGGTGGCGACCTTTCTTCGAGCGCTGCAGCTCGATACCGATGAACATACGTTCTTCGATGGCATCGTGAAGCTGCCGCCCGGCCATTTTGCTCGATTCGACATGGTCCGATCGCGTCCCGAGCTGCAGATCACTCGATACTGGGATCTGCAGTACCAGTCTGTGCGCGAACCGACGGCGGCCGATGCCATTGCCCACGTCCGTGAATTGCTCGATGATGCGGTGCGTCTGCGACTGCGGAGTGACGTACCCGTGGGCTTGCTACTCTCGGGTGGTCTGGACTCATCGGCCATCGCGGCTATCGCCAGCGCGCGACTCGCCCAGGATAGTGATTTCACATTCATCTCCGCGGTGTCGGATGATCCACACAGTGACGAATCGGCATTCATCCATGCAGTCGCCGCTCACCTCGGCAGAACGGTGCGGGAGGTGCGGCTCGAAATTCCGCAGCACGATGTCATGCCTCTCATTGCGAGGGTGACGGAGCAGTGCGATGAGCCGCTGGGTGGATTCTCGTGCGTTGCACAGAATCTACTGATGCAAAGGGCGCAGGAGGTGGGGGTAACCGTCCTGATGAGTGGGCAGGGCGCGGATGAGGCGTTTTGCGGTTACAGGAAGTACGCAATGTTCCAGCTTCAAGCGCTTGCCCGAACCGGCAGGTGGGGCGCTGCGCTCGCACTGCTCGGCGGTTTCTTGTGCAGGCGAACGCTGCTTAATCAGTTCAACTTGGCCGACGCACGGCGTTACATGCCGGGCTGGCTGATCCCCCCGGTTGCGGATGTGAGCGGGCCGGCGCTGGGAGGCGTTCCAGGCTTTTGGCCTTCACTGGGCAATCGCGCCGACGTGCGCGAACGCCAGCGTGTTGACATTGAGAGCTTGTCGGTACCGGCGCTCACGCATTGGGAGGATCGCAATTCCATGGCGTGGTCCAGAGAGGTGCGTAATCCATTTCTCGATTACCGCATCGTGAGCTTTGGAGTCAGCCTGCCGATGCATCTCAAGGTGGCGGCCGGCTGGAGCAAATTCGTGCTACGGCGGGCTATCGAGGACAAGCTGCCCGCCGGTATCGCCTGGCGGAGGGACAAACGAGGATTCAGCACACCGGAGTCGCGCATGCTCCGTGGCGAAATGCGCGCGCAGGTGATGGATCTGCTGTCACCGGCGTCGCACATGTTCCAAGGGGGGCTAGTCGATCTGCGAGCCGCACGCTCGCGATTCGAGTCGTTTCTGCATGCGCCCCAGGGCTCGAGGGCTGCCGGCAGTAGAGATATCTTCCAATTGATTTCACTTGAATGCTGGCTGCGGGCCTACGCGAGCAACTTGAGTGACTAAAGCTCGGGTCGAAGAGTCGGCGTTGGGTGCGCAGGTGGTGCACATGACGTCCGCGCATAGGCGTGACGATGTACGAATTTATCTGAAGGAATGTCGAAGCCTGGCCGAATATGGATACCAGGTTTCGCTGGTCGTTGCTGACGGGAGAGGGGATAGCACCCAGGAAGGCGTACGAATCGTCGATGCCGGGCCGCGTTCCGGCAGACGTGTCGGGCGCGCATTGGTCACGGCTTCAAGGGTGTTTGCCGCCGCGCGCCGTGAGCGAGCGTCGATCTATCATTTGCACGACCCAGAGCTCATACCATGGGGGCTGTTGTTGAGGTTGAGTGGAGCCAAGGTCATCTATGACGCTCACGAAAATCTGCCGCATGACATCCTTGCCAAGCGATATCTTCCGCGCTACGCGACGCGAGTGCTCTCCGCCGCGATCGATCCATGCGAACTGATAGCCGCACGATTGTTGGGGGCGGTTGTTGCGGCTACTCCGGACATACTGGACCGGTTTCACAGCGTGCACCTGCGGGAGGGTGTCTACAATTTTCCATTGTCGGGAGAGCTGTCGCAACCGTCCTCGAACTGGGAGTGGCGCGCAAATCAGGCCTGCTACGTCGGTGGAATCAGCATCGATCGCGGAATCCGCGAAATTGCGCGGGCGGCGCAACTGTGCCGGTCCCGGGTTGTCATGGCCGGCCCGCTTTGGGACGGACTGACACTCGAGCAGGCGGAGCAGCTCTCGGGCTGGACGTGCATCGACTATCGCGGTTCGATTTCGCGTGGTGCGGTTGCCGATCTCATGGGAAGCTCACGCATCGGAATCGTGACGTTCCTGCCGACGCCGGGTAACATAAACGCACTGCCGAACAAGTTGTTCGAATATATGTCCGCGGGCATCCCGGTCGTCGCCTCCCACTTCCGGCAATGGCGGGAAATCGTTCTGGACACGCAATGCGGCCTCTGTGTCGATCCGTGCGACCCCGCCGCGATCGCCGCGGCGATAGACCACTTTATCAATGATCCAGAGCTCGCGGAGCGCTGCGGCCGCAATGGGGCGGAAGCGGTGGAGGCGCAGTTCAACTGGTCAGCACAAGCCCGCAAGCTGACAACATTCTATCAGAAGATTAAACCAAGCAGACCCGATCCCGATCTGCGATCGGGTCCGTGACTTGCTGCGACTGCGGCGGTCAACGCACACGCGTTTCGGGCGTTGACACGGACGCGATGAGTCCAGATCCCCAATGGTTTGGGGCATGCCTTTACTCTACAATCGCGCGACGTCGATACGCTCGAGAACAAGCCGACGTTTGGTCATGCGATCGGGCTGTCTCAAGAACGGTGGGAGATTGCATGAAGGACAAGCAATTTGCCGGAAGGAATGCCTCGATGGTGCCTCAGCGGCCGCAGCGCTACTCGCGCTTCCCCGGCAACGAAGCGCCTCATCATGCTGGCGCGGATGCGGTTGCGATTCCTCTCGCCTTCTGGTGGCCCTCGTCCTCAAATTCGATCGCTTCGATCCAGTCATCAGCGCCCCGGCGTATATTTCGTCGTTGTCGGTTGCGCGACCTGGTGATCTTCTCCATGCTCGGGCTGTATCGTGCCGTGATCCGCTTCATGGGTCCGCGTGCCATGTTGACGGTCATCACGCGGCGTGACTTCCTCAGTGGCGATACTCATCGTCTTTGACCGGTTATTTCCGACGCCCAGATCCCCTTATCGTCATTCATGATTTATCTGGGCGCTGGCGCTCCTCTACGCGCTCGGCAGCCGCTTTTCTGGTCCGTTACCTGTTTTTTCGGGCACTCCACATGGGAAATCGGCGACGCGGGTGGCGATCTACGGGGCTGGAGATGCCGGCGCGCGACTTTCCTCGGTCCTGCTCGGAGGGCCGGACTTCGAGCCCGTGGCTTTCATCGACGACAAGCAATCGCTGCAGGGCAGCAGCATCAATGGAGTGACCGTCTTCGGACTGGACGTGCTGCCGCAGCTCGTTCGGGAACGCCGCATCGATCGGATCCTGCTCGCAATGCCTTCCGCCTCGAGGCGCCGACGGCGCGAGATTCTTAGGGCGCTCGAGCCCCTCGGATCTGCACGTACAGTCGCTGCCGCATTTGTCCGATTTGATCGCAGGAAAGGCGCGCATCGATGAGCTGCAGTGAAGTGGACGTGGGCGATCTGCTCGGCCGTGATCCGTGCCCCCCAATCCACGCCTGTTCGGCTCGAGTGCGCGCGGCAAGTGCGTGCTGGTGACCGGCGCCGGCGGCTCGATCGGCTCGGAGCTGTGCCGCCAGATCTTACGCCTGGCTCCCAGCCGTCTGGTGCTGTTCGAAATGTCCGAGATTGCGCTGTACACCATCGAGCGCGAGCTCGCCGAAATCTCCGTTCGTGACTGCCTGAGCGTGGAAATCGTACCGTTGCTCGGCAACGCACATCATCGCCATCGCGTTCGCGAAGTACTGGCTGCCTTCAGCGTGCAAACATCTATCACGCCGCCGCCTACAAACACGTTCCCATCGTCGAGCACAACGTCATCGAGGGAATACATAACAACGTCATCAGCACCTGGTATACGGCCGAGGCGGCAGTCGAGTCAGGTGTGGAGACCTTCGTGCTGATCTCTACCGACAAGGCGGTGAATCCCGCCAACGTGATGGGCGCCACGAAACGTCTCGCGGAGTTGGTGTTGCAGGCACTGCAGGAACGCTCGAGCAGCACGCGGTTCTGTATGGTCCGTTTCGGGAATGTACTGGCCTCTTCAGGGTCGGTCGTGCCGCTCTTCCACGAACAGATCCGCCGGGGCGGCCCGGTGACCGTGACGCATCCGGAGGTGATCCGCTACTTCATGACCATTCCCGAGGCTGCGCAGCTGGTCATCCAGGCGGGTTCCATCGCCAAAGGGCGGCGATGTGTTCGTGCTGGACATGGGGCAGTCCCGTGCGGATCGACGATCTCGCCCGCCGCATGGTGAATCTCACCGGGCCTGACGGTGCGGGATGCGGATAATGCCGATGGCGATATCGAGATCGAATATACCGGATTGCGCACGGCGGAAAAGCTCTTCGAGGAACTGTTGATCGGCACGAACGTCACCGGCACGGATCATCCGATGATCATGCGGGCGATCGAGCATCGGTTGCCCTGGCAGCGCATGCAGCAGCTTCTGAGCGAGCTCCTCGTGGCGCTCGCAAGCTTCGATTGCCAGCGCGCGGTCGGGTTGCTGGCCGAATCGGTCGCCGAGTACAACCAGGGAATGGAAATCCGTGATTACGTGTGGGCGCGCAAGGCCGTGCCGGTCCACTCTGCCGATGTCAAAATCGCGGACTTCGCGGCCAAGCGGCGCAGCTCCGAGGCCGCCGCCAGCAAGCCGGCCCACAGCCCGCCGCCGCTGTAAGAGCGGGCGCGGCGGCTGCGCCGCGCAGAATCGACTGTCTCACAATCGCAGCCGGCAGAGCTTGAGGGCGCTGCGGGCTTGCTTTAGGCTGTTATTCTCCTTTTCACTCAAGAACTTACCTGATGCGTGTCACTATCTTCGGTTCCGGGTACGTCGGCCTCGTGACGGGTGCGTGCCTGGCGGATGCGGGCAATCATGTCGTGTGCGTGGACGTGGACGGCCGCAAGATCGAACGGCTCAAGAACGGCGACGTGCCGATCCACGAGCCCGGGCTGGACCTGCTCATCAAGCACAATGCGGAAGCGGGTCGCATCGAGTTCACGACGGATGCGGTGCAGGGCGTCGAACATGGGCTGTTTCAGCTCATCGCGGTGGGGACGCCCCCGGATGAGGATGGCTCGGCGGACCTGCGCTACGTACTGGGCGCTGCCCGGACAATCGGCTCGCACCTGAATCGCTACTGCATCGTGGTGACCAAGTCGACGGTTCCCGTGGGAACGGCCGACAAGGTGCGCCAGGAGATCCAGAGCACGCTGGAGGGCCGCGGCGCTGCCGTCGAGTTCGACGTGGTGTCCAATCCGGAATTTCTGAAGGAGGGCGCGGCGATCCAGGATTTCATGAAGCCCGATCGCGTCGTGATCGGAACCGACAATCCACGCACGACCGAGCTGATGCGCGCCCTATACGAGCCGTTCACGCGCAACCACGATCGGCTCATCGTCATGGACATCCGCTCCGCGGAGCTGACCAAATACGCCGCGAACGCCATGCTCGCGACCAAGATCAGCTTCATGAACGAGCTGGCCAACATCGCCGAGCGTCTGGGCGCCGACATCGAAAAGGTGCGCGTCGGTATCGGCTCGGATCCCCGCATCGGCTACAGTTTCATCTATCCGGGCACCGGCTATGGGGGATCGTGTTTCCCCAAGGACGTGCAGGCACTGATCCGCTCCGCCCACGAGGTCGGCCATCAGCCCGGCATCCTCGATGCCGTGGAATCGGTCAATCGCCGGCAAAAGCAGGTGCTGGTCGGCAAGATGAGAAGCCATTTTGCCGACCAGCTCGCCGGGCGGACCATCGCCCTGTGGGGGCTTGCCTTCAAACCCAATACCGATGACATGCGCGAGGCACCATCGCGCGCGATCATCGAACTGCTGCTGGAGGGCGGCGCCCAGGTGCGCGCTTACGATCCGGTGGCCGGCGCGGAGGCACGGCGCATCTATGGTGAACGTGCAGGGTTCATGCTTGGGAAGAATGCATACGAGGCCGCCGAAGGCGCCGATGCGTTGTGCATTGCAACCGAATGGCAGGAATTTCGCAGCCCGGATTTCGAGCGGCTCAAGCAGATCCTGAAGGCGCCACTGATTTTCGATGGGCGCAACCTCTATGATCCGGCGATGCTGGCCCGGTTCGGCTTCACGTACTACGCCATCGGTCGCGGCAGAAGCGCCATATCGATCTGACACTCAACGTTCATTCAGGTTGTCTGATGCTCACTCCAGTCATCCTTTCGGGAGGGGCCGGCACAAGGCTATGGCCCCTTTCGCGCGAGCTGTACCCGAAGCAGCTGCTGGCGCTGACCGGCGAGCGGACGATGTTGCAGCAGACGGCGCTGCGGCTGTCCGGACTGGCGGCGACGGGACCGATCGTGGTGTGCAATGAAGCACATCGCTTTCTCGTCGCCGAGCAGCTGCGACAGTTGCGTATCGAGCCGCGCGCCATGGTGCTCGAGCCCTTCGGTCGCAATACGGCACCTGCGATCGCACTCGCAGCGCTCGCCGCGCTGAAGGCATCCGAAGGGGATGCCGCCGCGCTGGATCCTGCGCTGCTGGTCCTTCCGGCAGACCATGTGATCCGGGACGTGCCCGCTTTCCAGAAAGCCGTGCGGGTCGCTCTGGCCGCGATGGAAAACGGCAAGTTGGTGACGTTCGGCATCGTGCCCACCGCGCCCGAGACCGGATATGGATACATCCAGCGCGGCGCCCCGGGGGACACCGCAGGCGCTCACCGCATCGCCCGCTTCGTCGAGAAGCCTGATCTGCAGCGCGCCCAGGGGTTTGTGAAGAGCGGCGAATATTTCTGGAACAGCGGCATGTTCCTGTTTCGCGCAAGCCATTATCTGCAGCAGCTCGAGCGGCTGGCGGCCCCGATCGCCCGCGCCTGCCGGGCCGCATTCGACAACGCGAAGGCCGATCTGGATTTCATCCGCATCGATCCCAAAGCCTTCGAGCTTTGTCCCGGCGACTCGATCGATTACGCGGTCATGGAGAAAACCTCCGACGCCCTCGTGGTGCCGCTCGATGCGGGCTGGAGCGATGTAGGGTCCTGGTCGGCGCTGCACGAGGCAAGCGAAGCGGATGGGCATCGCAACGTGACGCGCGGGGATGTGATCTCGGAAGATACCGAGGGGTGTTACCTGTACGCAGAAAGCCGGTTAGTGGCCGCCGTCGGTCTTTGCGACCACGTCGTGGTCGAAACCAAGGATGCCGTACTGGTTGCGCCGAGGAATCGCGTGCAGGACGTGAAGAAGCTCGTCGCGCGGCTCAAGGAAGCCGGGCGCTATGAGCACTCGCTGCACCGTGAAGTGTTTCGCCCGTGGGGCAGCTATGACAGCATCGAAAACGGCGAGCGCTTTCAGGTGAAGCGGCTGAAGGTAAAGCCGGGAGCTACTCTGTCTCTGCAGATGCATCATCACCGGGCGGAGCATTGGATCGTGGTGTCGGGAACGGCCCGCATCACGCGCGGGGAGGAGGTGTTTCTGCTCGAGGAGAATCAATCCACCTACATTCCGATCGGGGTCAAACATCGCATCGAGAATCCCGGCATGATCCCGCTGCACATCATCGAGGTGCAATCCGGGTCCTACCTGGGGGAGGACGACATCGTGCGATTCGACGATCGTTACGGGCGCAAGGGCACCACCAACTGATCATGCCGAACCTGAACGCCTTCAAGGCTTACGACGTCCGCGGCCGCATTCCCGAGGAAATCAACGAGTCCCTTGCCTATGACATCGGGCGTGCCTACTGCGAGTTCGTGAGGCCCCGGACCGTCGCTGTCGGATACGACATTCGCCTGTCCAGCCCGCCACTGGCCGCAGCGCTGACGCGGGGGCTGCTCGAGAGTGGCTGCAACGTCTGCGACATCGGCCTGTGGGGCACGGAAGGCACCTATTTCGCCACTTTCGCCGACAATCTCGACGGCGGCATCATGGTCACGGCGAGCCACAACCCGCCGGACTACAACGGCATGAAGTTCGTGCGGGAGCAGGCGCGCCCGATCAGCGCGGACACCGGGCTGCTGCAGATGCGCGCCACCATCGAGGCAGGCCGATTCAGCGCACCGGCGGGCACGCCCGGGACGCTGCGCCGGCTCGATCTACGAGCGCGATATCTCGAGCATCTGTTGAGTTATGTTGATCGCGCGCGGTTGCGCCGCTTGAAGGTCGTGGTGAATGCGGGCAATGGCGGTGCGGGGCTGATCATCGACCAGATCGAGCCGCATCTGCCGTTCGAGTTTGTCAAGTTGCACCACGCGCCCGACGGGACCTTTCCGCACGGCGTTCCCAATCCCATGCTCGAGGAGAATCGGACGGCGACTGCGGAGGCGGTGCGCCGCAGCGGTGCCGACATCGGGCTCGCCTGGGACGGCGATTACGACCGCTGCTTCTTTTTCGACGAGCAGGGCCAGTTCATCGAAGGCTACTATCTCGTCGGGCTGCTGGCGGAAGTGTTCCTTGCGAATGAGCCCGGTGCGCGCATCGTGCACGATCCGCGATTGACCTGGAACACCCTCGATATCGTGCGCAGCCGCGGGGGGGTGCCCGTACTGTGCAAGTCGGGCCATGCGTTCATCAAGCAGAAGATGCGCGAGGTCGATGCGGCCTACGGGGGCGAGATGAGCGCGCACCACTATTTCCGACGTTTTTCCTATTGCGACAGCGGAATGATCCCATGGCTGCTCGTGCTGCAGGTGATCAGTGAGCGGGGCAAGAGTCTCGCGGAGCTCGTCGGGCAGCGCATGCGCCTGTTCCCCGCCAGCGGGGAAATCAACCGCCGGCTCTCGGGCGATCCGCGGGCGATCCTGGCGCGCATCGAGGGGCGCTACCGGCAGGGCGCCTGCAGCATCGACTTCACGGATGGCCTGTCGGTCGAGTTCGCCGACTGGCGCTTCAACCTGCGCAGCTCGAACACCGAGCCACTCGTGCGCCTGAACGTCGAGTCCCGGGGCAGCGAGGCGCTGATGCGGGACAAGACCGCGGAAATCCTGCGCCTGCTGGATGAATAGGCCTTTCGCGCGGGAACGGTAATTGCGATTCCGACGCATGGCTGCCGTTCGTCCTACAGCAGGAGAAGCTTTGGAAGCACCAAAGTCGCTGCGCGTTCTGATTGCGGAAAACCACCGCGATCTGAGCGAGGTCATGAGTCAGCTCATCGATACCGAGCCCGACATGCGCTGCATAGGACAGGTATCGGATGCCGCTGCGGTGCTGCCCACCGCCCGGGATCTGGCCGCGGACGTCCTGATCCTCGATCTCACCCTGCAGGGCGGTAGCGGACTGCCGCTCATCGAGGAACTGACGCACGCGATGCCCGGACTGCGGGTGATCGTGTTCAGCGGACTGGCCAATAGCGATGAGATTTCCCGCGAAGCCAAGCGCCGAGGGGCGGCAGCCTACGTCACGAAGGGCTGTGACCTGCAGGTGCTATTCGACGCCTTGCGCACCCCGGCAACCGCCAATTAGAGCCGTCCGGGCCGCGTAGACTGCACAGTTGACAGAACGGTGCGGAGGCGCTCATGGTGCGCCTGTCTGCCGCAGCGGGCACCGGGGTTGGTCGCCTTCGGTGCCCTGCCGAGCCGGCGGAGCCGGAAACCGTCGAACTGAAGGGCGGAATCGCGAATGCGTGCTCGCCATGATGTGCGGTATGCATCAGTTTTTCATTCCGGGTGCGTGGTACAAAGCCGGCGAGCCGCATGGCGGGCTCGAGCTTTGACCCGGACTTGTCTGCGCCCGGACACAGTGGCAGCGGACCGGTCCGGCAGGTAATTTTCACGATCTCACCTCGAACGGGGGCTACTCATGGCGCTCTGGAAAGACACGAACCCACAACCCGGCTCGATGCCGGCGCAACCTCTTCCCCCCACGGGCATTCCGCACCCCCGTGAGCCGGAGAAGACGAACGTTGCTGCGCTGAGCCCCGAGCCGGTCCGACGGCCGGTCAAGGAAGTACAGCGACTCGATATGAAGGAGTCGGTGATCGCCTCGGATCTGACCATCGAGGGCAAGATCATCGGCAGCGGACACGTCCGCATTGCCGGCCGATTCAAGGGCGATGTGCTGGTGGACGGCAATGTCACGCTCGATACGGGCGCGCACCTGGAAGGGCTGGTGAAGGCCAGCGTCGTCGTGGTGGGCGGTGAGCTCCTGGGCAATATCGAGAATGCCAAGCGGGTCGAACTGCTCGAAGGCGGCGTGATCAGCGGCGATGTGAAAGCCGGTTCGCTGACGGTCGCGGCCGGCTCGCGCATGCGCGGACAGGTCGAATTCGGATGGGACGACACCCGCAGTAAGTCCGCATCCGAAACCAAGGGATACGGCACCGGCACATGAATGCCGCCTCTCGCCCGGTATCCACGGGCAAGACGCGCATCTGTCCGCACTGCAAGGCGACGATTCTCGAAAGCCTCAGTATCTGTCCGGGCTGTCTGCACCACCTGCGCTTCGACTCCGAAGCGGCGAAGCGCCAGGTGGCTGCCGCACCGGCACTGCGCGTGGAGGGAATGATCCGTCATCCCCCCCTCGAGGCGCCTCTGGAATATTTCGTGATCATCGCCATCCGCAACGACCGGGGCGAAAGGGGGGAGGTCACGCGCCAGGTGGTAAATGTGGGTGCTCTGCAGGCGGCAGAGAAGCGCACGTTTACCCTGTCCGTCGAGGTTCTGCCGCCTTCGCCTCCTGCGAACGCCAAATCGACCTCCACCACCGGCTCCTTCAAGGTGCCGGCACAGTCGGCCGTTACGGTCAGACCGCAGACCCCCACGCCGGCGTCCGAGGGAAAGTCCCAGGCGCCGCCGCTCCCGCCAGCCGGCAGCGACAAATCCTCCGCCACGCCGCGCCCGGCTGCGCCCGCTCAGGCGGGTCCCTCGGCGACTGCAGGTGCTACGCCGACGGTGCGTCCCACAGCGGATCCGGGCCAGTCAGGGCAAGCAGGCTATCCGGGCGGCCTCAAGCCGCCTGTTCCCGGTGGTGGCAAGCGCCACTGATTATCGCCGCCGGCACTCGTAGAGTGTCCGCGTCCCTCCCGGCAACTGCACGCTGCGCTCTATCGCGAAGTGCGCGGTGATCGCCTCCTCGAACCGCTCGCGGTCCAGACCTTCATACAGGTGCGCGTTGATTCCGGCGATCTCGCGAAAGCGGCGATCCTCGCGCTCGATCCACTCGACGATGACGGTAGGGGCCTGGAGGCTATGCAGGAGTTCGGCGATCTGCGCCAGCGTCGCACGCTCACTCACCAGCAGATGATGAATGAGCCCGAGCATCAGCACGCAATCGAAACGCCCGGTAATGCGAGCGAGGACGGCGGGTACCTCACTGTTCATCCAACCAACAGCCGGAGTGGGACGCCCGATGTCGAGTATCAGGGGCTGGATATCCGCGCGCTCGCGTAGCAACACGGCGTACAGCTTCTCGAGCGAGGGCTCGTCGAAATCCGCCGCGACGACCTGCTTGCCGAGCGATGCAGCGAGAAGACTGAATTCACCGGTGTTGCATCCCAGGTCGAGGACCGTCTTGTGCTGCGCAACCGCAAGACATGCACGCACGAACTCTCGCTTGGCATCGAGATCCGCGGGCGAATAATGGTCGCGCTGCGATGCGTAATCGGCCCACTTCGATGCTGCCGCCGAGCCGTGCGGTGTGAGACGGGCGAGATGATTGTGCAGGCGCCGGAAGGTTCGCGCGAGCAGGAAACGGCTCAGCGCGGCACCGGCAGCTGGCTTCATCGCTGGCGCCGGCAGTGTGCGAGCGCGACGGCGCATAAGCGCCGGCAGCGTGACGGCCTCCAGAGCAGGTTGCCGCCACGCGATCCATCCCTTGAGCATGGGCCGAGCATCCTCGGGATCGATGCCTTCCCGGCGGGACAGGAAGACACTGCTCGGGCGAATGCCGAGCTGCCTGTGCAGCAGCAGAGGAATGACGAAGTGACGCTGAAACTGCGCATAGGCGGGCCAAAGTCCCGAGTCGCCCAGCGGATCGAAGGAGAGCACGTCGCAGAATACGGGGCGGCCGCGATCAAACAACACGTTCCACGCCGAAGCATCCTTGAGAACCCAACCGTCCTCGAGCGCTTCCTGCGCAAGTGTCAGGGTGAGCCGCGCGGCTTCATGCAGCTGCGAGGCGGTGATCTCGTGGGGATAGCAGGGAAAACTCAGGCGCGCATGCTCCAGCCAGCGAAACTGCGAGCTGTCGAAGCCGACGGCGGGATTCTCGGCGACCCAGCGTGTAGCAGGCAGGGATCCGGATGCGATCCGATCCTGGACCCAGCGGGCGTTGAGGAGCCGCTCGGTCTGGGGGACGGCGCCGATGGCAACCGCGCGCAGAATGCGCTCCCCCTGGCGGATCACGAAGCCACTGGGGTCCCTCCAGGAGAGCCGTTCGGTCGATGGTTCAGTACTTGTAATCGTGCGGTATCCACGTGGGATAGAAAGGCTGGGTCTGCCACCACTGTACGATGTCGGCCTGCGTAGTCACGGTTCCACCGAGGAAATCCAGGATGAGCTTGGAGGTATTCACCGTACTGATCGGTTGCGTGATCCGTTCACCGCGGGTTTCCCCGACGTGCCAGGCGATGAATGGAATGGGCCTGGTCTTGTTCAGGGAGTTGATTCGATGCCAGTGGTCCGAGCTGAGGATCAGTAGCGTCTCCTGGTCGGGGTTCGGCCGCAGGAGACTGGCGATCTCACCAACGATGCGGTCGGTAAGCAGCAGATTCTGCTCATAGGCTTCCCGGTCGTGAGCCGTAGGGGGCAGCGCAAGCACCCTTTGCGTATAGGTCGCCGGATAGTGCGGCACATTCAGATGGATGAAGACCAGTGATTTGTCTGTCTGCGAGAGAAACTCGGGTAATCGCCGAATCTCGCCATCGCTGATCCGGTACATCGGGTCAAACAGATCCAACAGGAAGGCAGGGATCGCGGCGGTGACACCCGGCAACCAGCGCAGCAGTGCATCGAGGGATTCCCCGAAAAACAGCAGGCCGTCGAACCAGCGCCCGGCATCGCCGAAATAATAGGACTTGCACAGACCAACGCTCGGCAAGATCCGGCAGTACGGGTGGTAATAACCCAGAATGGCACCCGCGGCAGGGCCCCCGGGAATCTGCGCGAACACGGTGTTTGCCTGCGTGAAGCTGCGGGTCCGCGCATTCTTCACGTTCAGGTGCAATCCCCCTACGGCGTCAATGACCGATCCATCGGGCGGTGTGCCCATCAGCAAGGCAGACACCGACTCCTGCGTATCCCTGGCAGGTGGGAATGCGCGCGTTGCGGAAGCTCCTCTATCCTGCATCTTCAGCAGATTGGGCAGCGTTCGCATCACCCACGGCGCGGCGGCCCCTAAGCTCTCCCCATAATCCAATTCGTCGAAAATGATCCATATGACGCGGCGCGGGACAGATTCGCGATGCACCGCAGCGTCAGGTGCGCTTTGCGGCGTGGTCTGGGGATCGCGCAACAGGAAGATGCCGATTCTGGCGGCGCCGAGCAACGTATAGGCGAAGCCCAGCATCGCCAGAAATCGCGTTACGCCACGCCAATGCTGCCGCTGCCTCCACAGGACTGAGCCGATGAGCGCGGCTGCGCCGCAGGTCAGAATGACTTTCAGCCACCGGGAGAGTTGCAGGGAGGTGGCGCGGCTGATCTGCAGTGCGACTCTGTTTGCCAGGGAGTAGTCCGCAGCCTGAAGCGCACCGATGAGTCCGATGAGCGCCAAACCGCTGATGACAATCCACAGCAAGAAGCTGCCAGCTCGTGTATCTCGTCGGGCGAACAGATGTCGCCCAATGAGGAAAATCGCCGGCGTTAGGATCGCGCCGGCAACTATTGACGGGAATACAACATCCCGCCACACGGAAGGCACGAAGTAGGTCTGCAGTGGTCTTAGCAGGGGCAAAAAGTACGCAGATGCATACAGGAGTGCCAGCCCCAAGGCAACCAACCAACCGCCCATTGTCGCAGTCGCCGGGCTGACCGGCAGATTACGACTCATCCTCGCGCTTGAAGAGCTTCGCCTTGATCCGCCTGACGAGCTCCATGGGATTGCGCACGTAGAAAATGGTGGCGCCCACCAAGGCTACCAGCGCCTGCACCATGTAGGCGCCCGTACCAGGATCGACGTACGCAAGTGAAGTCCGGGGAAGGCAGACGAAGACCACGCTCAGGAGGATCAGCTTTCTCATCACAGACTTTCTCCGTCGCCAGCGGCTCTCGGCGCGGTCGGCAACCAATAACTTGCGACTATACCGGCGCGCATCTGGCCGGATTGTAAGGGCGTGTAATCCCCCGCGGACGAGGATGGTCAATCCATTACGTTCGTGAAAGATTTGTGAAAGCTTACCTCATTTAGGGGCTGCTACTAAATAGGGGGGTTCGGCACGCCTGCGCGGGCGGAGAGCCGTTGTTAGCATCGGGATATCCGAACGGATACGACGGAGTACCGCGTGAAAACCGCACTGTTTGCTCTGCTCGGGCTGCTTCTGCAGGTTGCCTCCGGGGAACCCGTTCAGGCCGCGGAGCCTGCGCCGGCGCACCCGGTGCTGGTGTTTGCCGCCGCCTCTTTGACGGACGTGCTGGACGAGATTGCCGCGACTTTTACGAGCCGCACGCACGTGCGGATCGATTCCTCCTATGACAGCAGCTCCATCCTCGCCAGGCAGATTGCCGCAGGGGCGCCCGCCGAGGTTTTCGTGTCCGCCGACACCGATTGGATGGACTATCTTGCGCAACGTCATCTGCTGCGCCCTGGCTCGCGCCGGGACATCGTGAGCAATCGGCTGGTGCTGATTGCTCCTGCGGACAGCTCGCTGAGGCTGTCGATCGCGCCGGGATTCGCCCTGGCAACCGCACTCGGAGTGGACGGGAGGCTCTCCGTCGGCGATCCGGATGCGGTGCCAGCGGGCCGATACGCCAAGGCAGCCCTCGAGACGCTCGGGGTATGGGATGGGGTAAAGATGCGACTGGTGCGGGCGGAGAACGTGCGGGCGGCGCTTGCCTACGTCGCGCGCGCCGAGGCCCCCCTCGGAATCGTCTATCGGACGGATGCCCTCGCAGAGCGGAGGGTGCGCATCGTGGGCGAATTTCCTGCGGATAGTCACCCCCCGATCCGCTATCCGGTTGCCTTGACCACGCGAGCGGGGCCGCGGGCGGCGCAATTCGAGCAGTTCGTGGCAGGCCCGCTCGCCGCCGCCATTTTCCGCCGCTATGGGTTTTCGTCGATCAAGGCACCCGGGGCATCAGGGGACTAGATTCAGGGCGGGCGCTGTGTAGCCTATAGCGTCCATCGATAGCCCCATACCGCCGAGCTGGCGGCATCCCCCATGGAAGATTTCCTGCAACGCGCGCCGGATGCGCCGGCGCTGCCCGCCACGCCGTTTCGCTTCGTCTGCTATTTCATCGGCAAATTTCGCTGGTGGTACCTGACGATGGTGCTGCTCGAGACGGTCAATTCGACGTGCACCATCCTGATTCCATACGCGACGGGTCAGATCATCAAGGCCGTCACCCGAGCGCATGAGCAGTCACTCTCGCTCGTCTCGCAGCTGCAGGCACCCCTGTGGCTGTTTGTGGTGCTCGCCGTGGGCGAGGTCATCTTCAGCCGGGCCGGCGGTACCTGCCAGGTGATCATCGGGCCGCGTCAGCGGCAGACGGTGACGCGAGCCATGTACGCGTATCTTCAGCACCATTCCCATCGCTACCTGAGCAACGACTTTGCCGGCTCCCTGGCCCACCGGATCAGCGAGACCTCGATGGGGGTGTCGCAGACGCTCTGGACGGTCATTTTTGATTTCTGGCCCATGGTGATCGTTTTCGGTGTGGCGATCGGCATGCTCGCCCGCGGGCATGCAGGCTTGGCCGAGTTCGTCGGCATCTGGTCAGTGTGCTTCGTCGGCGCCTCCTTCTGGCTGGCGACTCGTGCGCGCCCCTTTGCAGTGGCCGCCGCGGCCGCGCGCAGCGAGACTACGGGTAAGGTCGTCGATGCGGTCACGAACCTCACCAGCACGCGCCTGTTTGCGCGCCTGCGCTTCGAGCGTGAATACCTCGATGGCCAGCTGCGCAAGGAGCTGCGGGCGGTGCGCAGGTCCAACGGCTATTCGGAGCGGGTGCGGTGGTTTCAGTACTCGGCCGCGGCGGTCCTCAAGATCGGTGTGGTCTATTACGCGTTGCAGCTCTGGGGGCGCGGCGAGATTTCCGTTGCGGAGTTCGTGGTGGCCACTACCACGACGCTGCTGGTCATCAATGAGGCGCGCAATCTGAGCAGACGCTTCCTGGAGTTCTTCGAGTACGTAGGCAACGTCACCAACGGTGTCCATACGATCGTGCGCGCCCATGAGATCGTCGATCAGCCGGGCGCGGTGGCGCGCCCGATCGTGCGCGGCCGCATCGAGTTCCGCGACGTCTCGTTCGCCTACGCGCCGGAGCAGCCGATTTTCAGCCACCTCGGCGTCACGATCGAGGCGGGTCAGCGCGTGGGACTGGTGGGCTATTCCGGGTCTGGAAAGTCGACGTTCGTGAGCCTGATGCTGCGCCTGTACGATCCGCAGGGTGGCCAGATCCTCATCGACGGCCAGGATATCCGCGCGATGACGCAGGAGTCGCTGCATTCGCAGCTCAGCCTCATTCCACAGGATCCCAACCTGTTTCATCGCAGCCTGCTCGAGAACATCCGTTACGGGCGCCTCGATGCGAGCGATGAGGAAGTCATCGATGCGGCCCGCAAGGCGCATGCGCACGATTTCATCACGCGCATCAAGGAACAGTACGGCTCACTGGTCGGCGAGCGCGGGGTGAAGCTTTCCGGCGGTCAGCGCCAGCGTATTGCCATTGCACGAGTGGTGGTGAAGAACGCCCCGATCCTGATCCTCGATGAGGCGACGTCGAGCCTCGACTCGATCACGGAGCAGGCGATCCAGGAGACGCTGGATGATGCAATGCGCGGCAAGACCGTCATCGTCGTCGCGCACCGCCTGTCCACGATCGCGCATCTGGATCGGATACTCGTGTTCGATCAGGGTCACATCATCGAAGATGGCACGCACTCGCAGCTACTGACACGCGGCGGTGCGTATCAGAAGCTCTGGAGCCGGCAGGCTGGCGGGTTCGTTCTCGATGATGGCGCTGTCGACACCCAGCTGGCTGCGCAGCGACTCGCGAGCGGCAACCTCGATGAGGAGCAATCGCTCGAGGCCATGGAGTCGCCGGAAGAGCTCATCGGCCACGATCGCGCCCCGAACCGGCAAAAGGCCTGAGTAGCGCAAGGGGCTACGGGCAGCCTATCCCTCCCCAATCTGCGCTGCGCCGAATTCCTGCAATGCGCGCCAAGCCGTTGCCTGCGGACACAACAACACGCATTTGGCCAACGCATCCGCGACGACCGCTTGTTCAGCTACGATCGCCGCGTACCGTTTGACCAACGGGGAGCGCACCGGGGAGCGCATCGCTCCTCGCGAGCGCAGTGGGTCGTAGTAGCCCTGGTGCTGACTGGGACGGCCCCGGTGGTCGGCATCGCTGACGGCGATGGCCTGATCCACGAGCTCGAGGTTGTGGAAGTGGCCATTGGCCCGCCGCAGCAGCAGCGGTTCCTTGCGTGCACCGAAGACCCTGAGATCCCCGCCGGCATTGACGAGCCCTGCGCTGCAGCCGTTCTCGCGCAGCACATCGATCGCCCGATCCACTGCGTAGCCTTTTGCAAAGCCGCCCAGATCGAGCGCGAGGGGACTGCGACAGGTCACGAAGTGCGCCACCTCGCCGCTTCGGTCCGCGTGCTCAATGACGAGATCGCCGAGCCGCCCGGGGCGCGTTGGCAGGCAGGGATCGAAGCGCCCACCGGTCAGCGAATGCAGGCGTTGCGCGAAAAGCAGCAGCTCTGCAGTGCTCGCGTGCACCTCGACCCGAGTGTGCAGCGCAGCGCGGTGGATCCTGCACAGATCGCTATGCGCACCGCGAGGGTGCAGGCGGTCGACCACTTCCTCAATAGCGGCGAAGGCGCAGTCGATCGCGCTCGCAACCGCCCGAAGGGAATCGCTCGTAGCTTCGATCGCAACCAGGGTGCCCATCGAGGGACGCGCGCGCTGCGCGGTCACCGCTCGCGCAGAAGAGTCGCCTCTGGGATCCACTGGCTGCCGGCTCCACGCTGGCTGTGCTATCCTAGTTAAGAATGATTCGCATTTGCATCATTGTCAAGGCAAACGTCCAGCGGCGCGGGGCCCATGGCTGAGAGCCGCGCAAGTCTCCTGGCGCTCTCGGCGCTCGCCGGCCTCGCGGCGCCGGTCCAGGTGGTCATCGCCGCCGACTACCTGTCGATCGAGGAGGCACAGCGGGCCCTGTTTCCGCAGGCGCAGCGCTTCGATGAGATCGTTCTCGCCCTGGGTCCGGCACAGAAGCGGCAAGTGGCCGCGCTCGCAGGCCCCCAGCCACCGCATCGCTCCCTGCGCGCCTGGGAAGCAGTGCAGAACGGGCAGCTGCAGGGATATGTGTTCGTCGACGAGGTGTTGGGCCGCCAGGACATGATCACCTACGCACTCGGCATCGATCGCTTGGGAAAGCTGGGGCCATTGGAGGTGTTGTCCTATCGGGAAAGTCACGGAGGCGAGATCCGTGGCACGGGTTGGCGACGTCAGTTCGCCGGGCGCACAGGCGTTGCCCAGCTGCGTTTCGGCGTGGACATCAAGAACATCGCCGGTGCAACACTCTCCTGCGAGCACGTGACCCAGGGCGTACGCTGGCTCGATGCGTTGTGGCAGGTGGCCCTGAGTGCCGGTGCCCCGCCGGCTGCTTGAGTCATGAGCGTCGTGTATTCAGTGCGGATGTCGGCGCCGCTGCGCCGGGCCACCCTGCTCATGTTCGGGTTGCTGTGGGCGAGCGGCTGTTACTGGCTCGTGTTGCATTGGTTCTTCGCGCAGCCCGGTGCGTTCGGCTCGATTCCGCACCCCTGGGAACCGGTCGTGCTGCGCATTCACGGGTGGATGGCGGTCGGTTCGATCTTCCTGCTCGGCTGGATCAGTGCGCAGCATGTGCTCGAGCGCTGGCCACTGATGGTGAAGCGGCTCTCCGGAGTGCTGATGGCGGCCGTGGCCGCGCTTCTCGCTCTGAGCGGCTACGCGCTTTACTACACGACCGATCGCGTGCATGACCGCGCCGCCGTCATCCACGAGATCGTCGGGGCGGCCGCGGTGATCGTGGCGCTCTTTCACTGGAGACGTTACCGGGGCCGCCGCTGGGGCGGCATCAACGGTGCACGTGGCGCCGCCTCGGACCCGCAACGCAACGCCATGGATTGACTGCGGTGGCGTTCATGCCCCATTCATCGCTGCAGGCGTTGTATGGAAGCTGCAAAACGTGAGGGCGCGCGCTTCGCCGCGGGCAGACGGTCACGTACGATAGCGAATACATCGGCTGAGGGCAGCGACGCATGGGTAGTCTTTCAATGCGCGGACCGGTTCGCATCTGCATGGTGATGCTGTTGCTGCTCGCGGGCGCGACATCGATTGCGCTGGCGGATGAGTCGGATCCGCCGGGGCGTGTTGCCCGAGTGAGTTTTGCGAACGGCTCGGTATCAGTGCAGCCAGCCGGCATGCAGGACTGGGCGCCGACGATCGTGAATCGGCCGCTGACGAGCGGTGACAAGCTCTGGACGGATCAGGATTCCAAGGCCGAGCTCGATGTGGGCTCGGTCGTCATCCGCCTCGGCAGCAGCACGGGGTTCTCGATCCTGAATCTCGACGACCAGATGATGCAGATGAACGTCACGGCCGGCGAGGCCATCGTGCATGTTCGCGATGCGGGCCCCAATCAGGGCCTCGAGGTCGATACCCCCAATGTCGCCGTCACGCTGCAGGCTCCCGGTGACTATCGCATCGAGGTGAACGATGCGGGGGATCGAACGCTCGTCAAGGTCAGCGATGGCAGCGCGGTGGTCAATGCCACCGGGCAAACCGTCCCGATCCAGACGCAACAGGCAGTCGTGTTCACGGGCACCGGTGAAGTCAGTGCCTATTCGCAGTCCATGGGTGCACCGGATGCACTGGATGAGTGGTCTGCCAATCGCGATCGTCGGTTCGCGCAGTCACAATCCAGCGCATACGTCGCTCCGGATGTTGCCGGAGCCCAGGATCTGGACCAGTACGGCCGCTGGAGCGATGACCCCGACTACGGCGCCGTCTGGCAGCCGACGACCGTGGTCGCAGGATGGGCGCCGTATCGCTTCGGCCACTGGCTGTGGATCGCCCCCTGGGGATGGACCTGGGTGGATGATGCGCCGTGGGGATTCACGCCGTTTCATTACGGGCGCTGGGCATATCGGCAGAACTCCTGGTGCTGGGTACCCGGTCCGCGGCGGATGCATCCGGTCTACGCACCTGCGCTCGTCGGTTGGCGAGGAGTTGGCATCGGCGTGGGCGTGGTCGCCGCCGGCGCGGCGGTAGGTTGGTTCGCCCTCGGCCCGCGGGAGGTCTACGTTCCGGCCTACCGCGTCAGCGACAACTACGTCCGCAACGTCAACATTTCCAACACGACGATCGTCAACAACACTTACATCACCAATGTCTATCACAACAGGGTGAATAACATCACTTACGTGAACAGCCGCGCGCCCGGGGCCGTGACGACCGTGCCGCGCAACGTGTTCACCTCCGCGCAACCGGTAGCCGCACATCAGATCCACGTGCCGCAGAACGAGCTGGCGCATGCCCGCTTCCAGGCAAGCGCACCATCGATCGTACCGGTGCGCCAAAGTGTGCTCGGTGCAGGCGCTGGCACCAGCGTGCGCCGTCCTCCGGCGCCCATCGCCAATCGCACCGTCGTCGCCCGGGTGGCACCACCGCCGGCGCCGGTCGCATTCGAGCGGCAGGAGCAGGCTATTCGCGCCAATGGCGGCCGGCCACTGCCGCGCGCTCAGATGGCAACTTTGGAGCCACGAGCGGCTAATCCGCGGGTGCGCGTGATGCCCGAGGCGCCAGTCCGCGACGTCCGCTCCTTGCCCGCTCAGGGACGACCGGCAGGAACACTGCAGGGTCGGGAGCAAGTGCTGCATGCGACGCCGATTCCCCCTGTGCCGCAGACTCGTCTGCGGACCGATCGCCCTGCGTCGGCGCAACAGAATCAGCTGCGTCAGAATGATCTGTATCGCGCGCCTGGCAATGGCGCATCGCGTGTCATGCCGCAGGCGCATCCGATTCCCGAGGCACATCCGATTCCCGAGGCACATCCGATTCCCGAGGCGCGCCCCGTGCCGCGGGAGCCCGTCGAGACGCCGCGTGCGGCTGCCGAGTTTCATACGACCCCGCCGCTACGGCCGAGTGCGGCGCCAAGACCCTCACCGGCACTTCATCCGGAAGGGTCGCATCCCCGTCCGGCGCCGGAGCGTCCCGGCACTGATCGCAAGCCACCGCAATAGGCGCTGCCGCCCTGTCGGCGGATGAAGCTGCAGCGCTCTACAGCAGTTTCTGCCAGAGTCGCCAGAATTGCTCGCGCAGCTTGGTGAGCGTCGAGCGTCGATTCCAGGTGTTCAGCTCGACTGGCTGCGCGTGTTGCAGGTCCTGGCGAAATCCGTCCGTCAACTGTGTGCCCGTCTCCTTGCCGAGAACCACGGCATCGACTTCGTCGTTGAAGAGGACGCTGCGCTGATCGAAATTGGACGAGCCCACGATGGACCAGACACCATCAACCACGATGGTCTTCGAGTGCAGGATGCCGTCGTCGCGCTCATAGATCTTCACGCCGGCCCGTAACAGCTTGCCATAATGAGAATGCTGGACTTCCAGCGCCGCATGGGAGTCGCTTTGCGATGGCAGCAGCAGTCGTACATCCACCTTTCTGCGGGCTGCATGCAGCAGATCCTCCATTTCCTGATGGGTCGGAACGAAGTATGCGGCCGTGATCCACACACTCTGCTCCGCATTGCGAATGGCTGATAGCACGGTCACGTAGAAGCGCGATTTCAGGTCCTTCGGCGTACTGCCGATGATGCGCACCACCTCGTTACCCTCGGGAGGCGCCGGTCCAGCGTCGCTCTCATCGTGCATCGGCGGACCATCTTGTTCCTGCCAGTGCTCTTCAAACAACTTCTCCAGCTGAACGACGACCGGACCTGCGATCTGCAGGTCCGTGTCGTGCCAGACCTCGTGATCGTTTGCAGCCGGTGCAGGCGTCTGCGGGAGCGCCGGCCGGCCGGCGGGCGGGGCAGCAGGCGGAGAACGGCTGGCCTCGCCCGAGCTGGATTTATCGCCCGAGCTGGATGTGGGCGCGGAACGCCCGCCGTCGGCGCCAGGGTTGGCTTTGTCGCCTGAGGAGCCCGGAGCGCTTTCGTAGGTCGAGCTCAGGTTGACTCCGCCGAGGATCACCACCTTGCCATCGGCGACCAGCATTTTCCGATGGTCGCGCTTGTTCAATGTCAGATGCCAGCCGGCCCGTAGCGGATTGGGCGAGTTGAACTGGATGATGTGAACGCCGGCGGCCTTGAGTCGGTCGAAGAAGCTCGACGGCGTGCCGATCGATCCGATGCCGTCGTAGATCACATAGATCTGCACGCCCGCACGCGCCTTGGATTCCAACAGGTCTCCGAGCTGCTGCCCATCGCAGCTCACATCCTCGAAAATGTAATATTCGAGGTACAGGAAGTGCTGCGCGCTGCGAATCGCGGCAAACATCGCCGGAAAGGTCTGGTCGCCATCGCGCAGGATCGACACCCGATTGCCGGCGACCAGCGGAGTGTCGGCGACGGCCTGCTCCACGGCGAGGTGGCGCTCGAGGGCACCGGCATTCGGAGCCTGTGCTGCCAGCCGCTTGAGAATGGCCGCCGACTGACGTTTCGACAGCGGACCGCGTGCACCGACGATCCGGATCTGTTCCGAGGAGGCTGGGCCCGAGGCCTCATCCTCGACGACCGGAACAGATGCGCATCCTGCCAGAAGCACGGCAGTGAGCAGCAGGCCGATGCAACCTCGGCCGCCGAAGCGCCATATCGCAGGACCGCGACGTGCCAGCGGCCTCGAATCCGCGTTTCTCACTGTGAGCATGAGCAGTCCATTATGCCTGCACCCGGCCAGGATATGGAGCGCCACGCCGCAGCTTTCGTTCCTACCGGACCTCCTGTGCCAGCTCCCGCAGGTGGCGCCGGAGCTCCGCAGCCGTGCATTCGCCCTGCCGCAGCAAGGTCTGCAGCAATGCCGTCAAATGGATACTCAAAGCCATCGCCAACACCGTGTGCGAATAGACATCGAGCGTTGCGACGAAGTCGTTCAGCTCGTCGACACATTCCTCGAGAGTGCCCTCGCGGGCTTGCGGGACGACACTGCTCATGGGGCTGTTTGGCGCGGCACGATAAAACGCACGATACGCTGCTGACCGCGCGAGTATCTGCACAAAGAGGCGCGTAAGGGCCGCTCGCCATCCCACCGCGCGCCGCTAGACTGTCGCCCTCGGGAGCACACCTACCCGACCGATCAAGGAGGATCGACCATGAACAGTTTCAACCTGACCGCCGTGGGCAATCTCGCACGCAATCCGGAGCTCGTTGCCAAGAGCGACACGCTCTACACGCGCTTCTGCCTCGTCGGCAACGACTATGCCGGCAAGGATGAGGAGGGCGCGACTCGCGAAGTGATCACCAGCCTGTGGTTCGTTGCATTCGGCGCACTCGGGGAGGCGATCGCCCGCAACGCCCGCAAAGGCGATCAGCTGATCGTCGATGCGCGCATCCGCGCCAATAACTGGACCGACAAGCAGGGCGAAAAGCAGTACGACCATTCCTTCGTCGTGCAGGGCTTCCGCTTCGGCGCCCCGGGAAAAGCCAAGCGCGAGGAGTTCGAGGCCGTCCGGGAGGAACAATCGGGCAGGACCATTCTCGAGACGGACGCCTGAGGCCTGCGGGCTGCGTCTGCGTCTGCGTCTGCGTCAACCGGCAGTAAAACAGGAATCTCACATGATGAGCCGAGCTGGTTTTTTTGCGAAGTGCCTCGCCGGCTCGGCCGTGCCGGTGCTCGCGAGCGCGCAGGCTTCCCCTTTCATGACCGGCGTGACGGCGCTGCAGAGCAACATACTGGCCTGGCTGACCCCCATTGCCGTCATTCTCGTGATGGTGCTGGGGGCCATGGCAATGGCGAACCGGATGTCCTGGGGGTGGTGCATTGGTGCCATTTTTGGGATCGCGATCGCCTTTGGCGCACCGCAGATCGTGACCTGGATCCGCGGCATGTTCGGTGTCTGAGGTGCATTCCGTGCGCGAGCGTAACAAGGGTTTGACCGCTGATGTGCTGTTTGTCGGGGCGACACGTCCGCCAATGCGGTGGGGCGTCACCTATTCGGCATTGCTGTTCAATCTCGTCTTCACGATGGAGTTGTTTCTGTTGACGGGCAACCTCATGGCACTGCTCGTCAGCCTGCCGATTCATGGGGTCTGTGCGCTGCTTTGCGCGCGCGATGCCCGCTTTTTCGACCTGGTGCTGCTGTGGGGCAGAACCCGCCTGCCCGCGGCCCTGGGCAACCTGCGCTTCTGGAAGGCGAGCAGCTACAGTCCGCTGACGCTCGATCTGCCAGGCGGCACCGGCCGTCGTGCGTGCCGCGATCCACAACTGTGGGTCACTGCAAAGCTCCCGATGGGGTCGTCATGCTGAGCCGATCCCGAAGCGCGGCGTTGCGCAAGGAACCCACCGCCGCGCAGCGCATTCCGTGCAGCGCGCACGTCGCACCCAACGTACTCAAGACGACCTTCGGAGACTATGTGCAGGTGCTGCGTCTCGGCGGGGCGAGTTTCGAGAGCGCCGACGATGCGCAGCTGAACGCCTGGCACGAGCGGCTCAATGTCCTGTGGCGCAATTTGGCAAGCCCGAACGTCGCCCTATGGAGCCATTTGATTCGGCGCCGCGAGCGGACGCCCCTGGCCGCTGACCGATCCGCAGGATTCGCCGCGTGCCTCGAGGGGAAATACTCTGCGCGACTCGCGCGCGAGACGCTCATGATCAACGAGCTGTTTCTCACGATCGTGTACCGGCCCGCGGCTGGCATCGCAACCGGGGCGCTCTCTAAAATTCTGGCGCGTGCCCAGACTGACAGCGCCTCTGCAGAGCTCACCGACGCGCTCGAAGCCTGCGAGAAACTCATTCAGACCCTGCGCGCATCCTTGCTGCGCTATGAGCCGGAGCTTCTGGGCAGCTACCGCATCGAGGATGTCTGGTTCTCCTCTCTGCTCGAGTTCCTTGCTCTGCTCGTCAACGGGGAGTGGCGGCGCGTACCTTTGCCGCGCCACGGCGCCGGCGACGTTCTGGCCACCTCGCGCCTTTTCTTCGGGGCGGAGGCCATCGAATACCGCACCCCCACGCAAACGCGGGTCGGGGCGATGCTCGGGATCAAGGAGTACCCGACCCCGACGCTCGTCGGCATGTTCGATCGGCTGCTTGCCGCACCTTATCCGCTGGTGCTCACCCAGTCGTTTGCCTTCCTCAGCAAACAGACGAGCCAGGGCCTGCTGCAACGGCAGTTCCATCGCATGCTGAATGCTGGCGACTTCGCACTCTCGCAGGCGAGGGAGCTCAGGGATGCGCTCGATGCCCTCACGAGCAACGAGTTCGTCATCGGCGATCATCATTTCTCGCTGCAGGTGTTGTGTGACCTGCAGGAGGAAGACGCAGATTCCCCGGATGCGCGCCGGCTCAGAGCGCTCAACGATCATGTGGCGCATGCGCGCAGTCTGCTCGCCGACACCGGCATGACGGTCGCCCGTGAAGACCTGGCGCTCGAGGCGGCATTCTGGGCGCAGCTCCCCGGTAACTTTCCCATGCGCCCGCGCAAGGCACCGATCAGCTCGCGCAACTTCGCCGCCATGGCGGCGTTCCATAACTTTCCTGCGGGGCGCGCGCACGGCAACCACTGGGGTGAGGCGCTCACGGTGCTCATGAGCAGCGCACGCTCCCCGTATTATTTCTCGCTGCACGCCAGCGATCAGACCGACCGCGACGGCAGTGGCCCGCGCGATACCGGGCACACCTTCATCTGCGGGCCGACGGGCTCTGGCAAAACGGTGTTCGTCGGCTTTCTGCTCGCGATGCTGGATCGCAAACGGGTGACGCAGGTGATCTTCGACAAGGATCGGGGGCTAGAGATCCTCGTGCGCGCACTCGGCGGCGAGTATCTGCCGCTGGCGAACGGGACACCCACCGGGTTCAACCCCTTGCAGCTGCCTGCGACGGCCGCTCACCTGGAGTTCCTGAAAAGCTGGCTACGGGCACTCATCACGCCCGCCAACTCACGAACGCCGAACGTGCGCGAGCAATCGGACCTCGACCAGGCGCTGCGCGGCACGTTGGCGCTGGAACCGCCGGCGCGGCGTCTGTCGCGGCTCATCGAGTTCCTGGACCCGACGGACCCGGAGGGCATTCATGCCCGCCTCGCGCGCTGGTGCGAAGTGTGCGGCGGCGATTACGCCTGGGTGTTCGACAACGATGCGGATTCGGTCCTGCCGCGCCTGGGCGCCCGCGCGGTGCTCGGCTTCGACGTCACGGATTTCCTCGATCACGAGATCGCGCGCACACCGGTCACACTCTACCTGTTTCATCTCGTCCGCCAGCTGCTCGATGGACGGCGTCTGGTGTGCTGGATGGACGAATTCTGGCGGCTGCTGGCGGACTGCGCGTTCGAAGGATTCGCCAAGGATGCGCCCAAGACCTGGCGCAAGCTCAATGGTGTGATGTGTCTCGCGACACAGAGTGCGAGCGACGTTCTCGACAGCCCCATCAGTCGCACGATCATCGAACAGACGCCAACCAAGGTGTTTTTTCCCAACGCCAACGCCGATGAGGCCGAATACGCCAGCTTCGGGCTCACGCAGCGGGAGTTCCGCCTTCTCAAGGAGGGGCTCGAGCCCGGCTGCCGCAGTTTTCTCGTCAAGCAGGGTTCCCAGAGCGTGGTGTGTCAGCTCGATCTGAAGGGCTTCGAGGCGGAGCTCGCCGTGATTTCGGGGCGCGCCAGCGGCATCCGCCGCATGCAGCAGCTCGTGAGCGAACACGGGCCCGATCCGGAACGCTGGCTGAAGCACTTCATGGCTTCGTCGGGTCAGGATTGAATGCAAAGGAGACCGTCATGTCCCTGAGGATGATGCGCTTACAGCGGTTGCTACTCGTGTGCCTGTGCGCCGCGCCGGTGGCGCATGCGCAGTTCGCCGTGATCGATGTTGGCGCCATCGCGCAGCTCGTGCAGCAGGCACAGACGCTCGGTCAGCAGCTCACGACGACCGGTAATCAACTGACCCTCGCGCAGAGCGAGCTGGCCTCCATGAGCGGCGGGCGCGGAATGGAGCGCCTGCTCGGCGGAACGACCCGAAACTATCTGCCTTCCGACTGGCCGACCCTGCAAAGCGCGATGCAGGGGGGCGCGGGCGGCTTCGGAGCGCTTTCCAGCGGGATCCTCGTGAGCACACAGAGCAATGCCGTGCTCAGCGCCCAGCAACTCGCCGGATTGCCGACTGCCGTACAGCAGCAGATCCAGGCCGCGCGCGAGTTGACGGCGCTGTCGCAGAATGTCTCCCGCCAGGCGCTGTCCATGACGAGCCGCCGCTTCGCCTCCCTGCAGCAGCTGATCGATGCGATTCCGAGCGCCGCGGATCAGAAGGGCGTGCTCGATCTGCAGGCTCGGGTCGCAGCGGAGAACGTTATGTTGCAGAACGAGCAGACCAAACTGCAGAGCCTCGCCGGGGTGATCGTGGCCGAGGAGCGCGCCACACAGCAGCAGTTCCGCGAGCAGGCGCTGGCAGGGCACGGAGCCTTCGCCAGCCGGTTCCAGCCGAGTCCCTGAAGGCAACGGCCGCGGGAGCAAGCGCCGATGGGATTCTTTGCAAGCTTCTGGTCCTGGCTCGATGCCCAGCTCACAACCTACATCGGTGACAACACCGCACGCGTCTCCGGTGCGCTGGAGCCGGCCATCGTGACGCTTGCGACCCTCTACGTCATGATCTGGGGCTATCTGCAGCTCACCGGACGCCTCGATGAGCCATTCGGGCAGGGACTGAAGCGGATCGTGACGCTTGCCGTGGTTCTGGGTGTGTCGTTGCGCCTTTGGCTATATAACACCGTGCTCGTGGATACGTTCTATAGCGCGCCCGCGCAGCTTGCGGCCGCAATCGTCGGCGCGCCCGATCCCATCCAGACCATCGACACGATCTGGGAGCGCGGCGGGGCGGTCGCCGGATTTCTCTGGAACAACGGCGGCGTGTTCAACGGCGACATCGGCTACTACATCGCCGGCGCCGTGGTCTGGGGTCTGGTCGGTCTGCTGTGCGTGTATACGATGTTTCTGATCGCGCTGTCGCATCTGGCGCTGGCGATACTGCTGGCGCTCGGACCGCTGTTCATCGCCATGCTGCTGTTCGAGAGCAGCCGGCGGCTGTTCGATGCGTGGCTGGGCCAGCTTGCGAACTACGCGCTCGTGACGATTCTCACCGTCATGGCAGGGGCACTCTTGCTGCAGATCGTACAGTCCTATGCCACCCAGACTGCCGCGCGCGGCAGCGCGATCCTCACAGTGGATGCGCTGAACATGGTTCTCGTATGCGTGCTGGTGTTCCTGTTCATGCGGCAGGTGATGCCCATCGCAGCGAGTTTGTCCAGTGGCGCCGCACTCAGCACCTTCGGGAGCGTCAGTCGAGCCGTCGGCTGGGGTATCCGACACGGCACATCCGCGATGCGATCCGGAGCGAGAACCGGACTGGCACTGCTCGCGGGCGCCGAGGATTGAAGTCCCAGCGCTTGTTTCCAACCCAGCTTGCAGCCAAGGATGGCCATGAAGTACCTACTGCGCAGCCTTTCGCTCCTCGTTCTGGCAGCCTGCCTTTGCGCCTGCGCCGGCCGTGCCGTGCAATGTGACGGGGAGTTGCAGCCGATCAATGCAGCGGCACCCACCACCGCAGCGCACGATGCCGCCCCTGCGGCGGATGTGCCTTGATGAGTGCCGATCAAGCCCTCGAGGTGTACCTGCAGGAAGCCATCTCCTGGGACACCGACCGGATCGCCCAATGGAAACGCACCGCCCGTACCGCCTGGCGCGTCGCCGCAGCGGGGTGGATCTGCGCGGTCGCAACTGCTGCCGCGCTCCTTGCGCTGATGCCGCTGAAGAGCGTGGAGGCATTTGTCATCCGGGTCGATAACACCACGGGGGTGGTGGATGTGGTTCCCGCGTACACAGGCGGGGCGCCGCTGAACGAGTCGGTGACGCGCTATTTCCTGACGCACTACATCACGACCTGCGAGCGATTCAACCTGATGACGGCCGAAAGCGATTATGAGGAATGCGGTGCCTTTCATACGGCACGGCGCAACCAGATCTGGTATGCGCACTGGAATCGCAGCAATCCCGGGTCGCCGCTGAATCTGCACAAGGACGGCAGCAGCGTTCGCGCGCAGGTGGAGTCCGTCAGCTTTTTCAAACGGGCGAACGGCGTTGCCGATCTGGCGCAGGTGCGCTATCTGACAGCCGAGCGACAGAGCAATGGAGCTGCGGAGCGTGTGATGCACTGGATCGCCACCGTGCAGTATGCCTACTCGGCGCCTGCGCAGGATCCGCGCATCCGTCGCTGGAATCCCCTCGGCTTCAAGGTCGTGGAGCTCGGCGCCGAGCCGGAAGTCGTGACCCCTGCGAATCCGGCCGAAGCCACGCTGGCAGGTGCGGGACGATGAAATCCGTAGCGAGCTGTGGCGGAGTCCGCCGCTGCCTCGGCGCAGCCGTCGTGGCGGTGCTCTGGCTGCCGGGATATTCGTGGTCGGAAACGATACCGGCGCAGGGCTCGATCGATGCGCGCGTGCGGGTCGTCGGCTACAGCGTCGATCAGGTATATCGGTTGCACGGCTACGCCGGCTATCAGATCGATCTTCAGTTCGAACCTGGCGAGATATTCATCGGCCTCGGATCGGGGGATCTGGATGGCATCTCCTTCGTCGCCCAGGATAATCATCTGTTCATCAAGCCGCGGGCGGTGAAGATCGACACCAACCTCACGGTCCTGACTTCCCGGCGAGCGTATCAGTTCGATTACAGCGCATCGATGCGTGGACCGCAGACGGATCAGGCCGACGTCATCTATGCGCTGCGCTTCAGCTATCCGGAAAAACCAACCGCCGGGGCGAGCCCCGACGAGCTGACGGGACTACTGCGTAGCGCCAACCCCGTCCGCAACATCGATTACTGGTATTGCGGCAGCCCCACGATCAAGCCGATTGCCGCCTCCGACGACGGTGTCCATACCCGCCTGCGCTTTGGCGCCCGGGCGGAGCAGCCGGCGATCTTCGTTCGCAACGACGATGGCACCGAGTCGCTTCTGAACTTCAGCATGGACGCAGGCGATGTCATCGTTCATCGGGTCGTGCACGAGCTCGTGGTGCGCCGGGGCCGGCTGACCGGTCGCATCGTGAACAAGGACTACTCGGGCAGCGGAGAGCGGCTGCAGTCGGGCACTGTCTCGCCCGATGTGCAGCGGACCACGGACGGAGCGCAACCATGAAGGAGCGCGCGACGGATGATTCTCCGCAGATCACGCCCGGCGTACGCGGGGAGCGCGGTGCGACCTCGGTCAACCGGATCCGTTCCCTGCAGTCGCGGGTCAGCAGTGTCATGGCCTGTGGGCTGATGATCCTGCTGGGCCTCGGAATGCTCACCTGGTACTACTCGAATGCGCTGTCGCGGCAAGGGCGGCCCCGGCGTAATGCGCAGGCCTCCGCGGCGACCCGGGCAGAGGCAGACGCGCCGTTACCGGCAATCGGGCGGATCGAGCCCATCGCGACGGTCATTGCCGCAGAGCCGCGCGCCGTTTCCGACCCTTCCGCGCACTCCGCGCAAGCGCTTGCGCCCACGCAGCCGCCGCCGCCACCGCCGCCGGTGCTGCCACTGGCCGCGCCACCGGCATACGCGGCGGGCATGCAATACAGCGTGCCGCCAGTGAAGAGTCCTGCGCAACTCGCTCTGGAGCGCAAGCTCTCCGGGGTTGCATTCGCACACGAGGCAGCCGCGCACGTGGCGAGTGCCGGTAGCCCCGAGAGCGATGCAGCGGGGGGCATCGGCCTTGCCGGCGCGAACGGCGTCGCCGGGCCCACCGTGCCTCCCGGGAGCGCTGCCGCGGCGCCGCGCGCATCCGATCTGACAACCTGGCTGCAACCCTCTGTCATGGGTTCGGCGACTGCCCAGATACTGCCGACCCAACGGCTGCTGCTCGCCAAAGGGACGTTCATCGATTGCACGTTGGAAACGGCGATCGATTCAACGTTGCCGGGCATGACCACCTGCATCACCGCCACGGACACATTCGGTGTCGATGGTGATGTCATTCTTCTCGAGCGCGGCACGAAGCTGATCGGGGAGACGCGCGGCCAGGTCCAGCAGGGTACCGCGCGAGTGTTCGTGCTGTGGACCCAGGCTCGCACGCCCACCGGCGTAGTCGTACCGCTGGATTCGCCGGGGACCGATGAGCTGGGGCGCTCAGGACTTGCAGGCGAAGTGGACCGGCACTTCTGGGATCGGTTCGGCGCCGCAATCCTGATTTCCACGCTCGATGGCGCGGTTCAGGCGGCGGTGCAGTCCACGAGCCACGGCAGCGGTGCTGTGATCTATGACCCCTCCACATCCGCCGGCGTGATGACCGACGTGCTCAAGAGCACCGTCAACATCGCCCCGACGGTTACCAAGCGCAACGGCGATCGGATCCAGGTGTTCGTCGCGCGCGATCTGGATTTCCGGCCGGTCTATGAGCTACGCAGAGCAAACGGCGCGCGCTGAAGCCGGCGGCCCTGCCGCATCCCCCGCAGAGGACGTATCGGCGCTGCGTCTGACGTTGCGTGCGCTCGATCCCCTGTTGTCGGATGTCAGCGTAACCGAGGTGTGCATCAACCGGCCGCTCGAAGCGTTCGTCGAAACGCATGCCGGCTGGCGCCGGGAGCGCTTGCCGTTTGCCGATTTCGACTGGTGCCGCCGACTGGCGAAGCTCGTCGCCAACTGGACCCGCCAGCGCATCGACGAGGCCTCACCGCTCCTGTCCGGGTCGTTGCCCGGAGGTGAACGCATCCAGATCGTGCTGCCGCCGGCCACGACCCAGGGCTGTGTCGCGATCACCATCCGTCGGCCGTCGCAGGAGGTCTGGTCAATCGCAGAGCTGGCGCGTCGCGGAACGCTCCGGCTCACGCACCGCGCGGCCGAGGCGCTTGATGAGACCGAGAAGCACCTGCTGACGCTGCTTGCGGCCCGGGAGTACGAGGCATTTCTGCGCCTGGCGGTCGTGCGTCGCAAGAACGTGCTCGTCTCGGGGCCAACCGGGTCGGGCAAGACCACCTGGACCAAGGCGCTGATTCGCGAAATACCCTGCGAGGAGCGCCTGGTCACGATCGAGGATGCGCAGGAACTCGTGCTCGACCGGCACGCCAATCATGTGCGCCTGTTCTACAGCAAGGATGGACAGGGGCTCGCCCGCGTGACTCCCAAACAGCTGCTCGAGTCCTGTCTGCGGATGAAGCCGGACCGGATCCTGCTCGCCGAGTTGCGGGCGGAGGAGGCTTTCGACTATCTGCGCAATGTGAACTCCGGCCATCCGGGTTCGATCACGAGCGTGCACGCCGCCAGTGCCGAGCTCGCCTTCGAGCAGCTGGTGCTGCTGGTCAAGCAGAGTGCCGGCGGGCGCGACCTCGCCCGCGGCGACATCAAGCAACTGCTCTATCTGCTCATCGATGTCGTCATCCAGTGCGGCGTCGAGCATCACGAGCGCTTCCTGCGAGAGATCTGGTATGACCCCGCGCGTCGCTGCAGCGCTTTCGCGGCCCACCGCGGCGGATGCGCCAGATGACGATGCCACCCTCGAGCGCGGGATGGGGTCAGGGTTGGTCCGGGCTGTTGCTCGCGTACGCCGCAGTGCAGGGACCGATGCTGCTGACGATGCTTCGCCGGGGCGCACCGCTGCGCAGGCTTCTGACAGCGCCGGCCCTCGGGCTGCCGCTCACCGGTTTTGCTGCCGTCGCCGTGGCTACGGTTGGACCGCTGTGGCAGGCAATGGGAGCAGGCAGCGGCAGCGTATTGCAGAGCATTTTCGGCACAGGCGTGTGTGCCGCGTTCGGTTATGCGGCCGGGCGCCGCGCGGCCCGCGGTGCGGTGGCGGATACGCGGCATCGACGCGGCACCCTCGTCATCGAGCATGCTTCCATCCCTTCGCGGCCGCAGCTCGCAAGGCAACGAGCGGTCACGCTGGCTGGTTTGCCTGTTGCCGCACACGATGAGACCAAGCACTTCAAGATCATGGGCACGACCGGCACCGGAAAGAGTACGGCCATCCGCGAGTTGCTCGGTGGGGCACTGGCGCGAGGCGATCGCGCCGTGATCGCCGATCCCGATGGCAGCTACCTCGCGCGCTTTGGCAATGCCGCACGCGGTGATCGGATCCTCAATCCATTCGAGCCGACTTCCGCAAAGTGGGATCTGTTCGGCGAGATCCACAACGCCTATGACGTCGATCAGCTCGCCCGCGCGCTGTTGCCGGACCAGGGGAGCTCGGACCGCAGCTGGATCGGCTATGCCCGGACCTTCTTCACCGCCGTGACCCGACAGGCGCGGGAGGTCGGGATCACGGACTGTGCTGAGTTGTATCGGCTGCTGGTCGCGGCCGACACACGCGAGCTGCGCCAGCTGGTGGCCGGAACCGCAGCGCAACCCTTCCTGGAAGAGCAGAACGGCCGGATGTTCGATTCCATCCGGTCGGTGACCAGCTCCGCCGTCGGAGCGCTCGAATATGTGGCGCAGCAGGACACCCCGCCGCTGTCCGTTCGCGAGTGGGTCCGGAAAGGCGCTGCCGCGCGGACGGCCGGAACGGATGCGAAAAACTCCGGGGTGCTGTTTATCCCGTATCGCGCCGGGCAGATCGCCGCGATGCGCTCGCTCGTCTGCGCCTGGATGCGGCTCGCCATCTTCGAGGCCATGAGCCAAGCGGAGGCCGATCAGCGATTGTGGTTCGTCATCGATGAGCTGGATGCCCTGGGGCCGATCGATGGCCTCAAGGATGCGCTCGCCCGGCTGCGGAAATTTGGCGGCCGCTGCGTGTTGGGATTTCAGTCGATTGCGCAGGTCTCTGGCACCTACGGCAGCGGTGAGGCGCAGACAATTGTGGAGAATTGTGGCAACACGCTCATTCTGCGCTGCTCTGGCAGCGAGCACGGCGGCACGGCCGCTTTTGCCTCGCGTCTGATCGGGCAGCGCGAGGTGATGCGCACGACGACATCCAGAAGCCGCCGGCCGGCGGATCTGCTGTCCTCCACCACGCATTCCGAGCACGTGAGCATCGAGCCGGCAGTGATGGATTCCCAGATCGAACAGCTTGCAGACCTGCGTGGGTACCTGCGGTTCGCGTCCGAACCGAGCTGGCGGCGGGTTCAGCTCGGTTTCGCGGCGCACGCCGGTATGGCGCAGCCCGGGGCGGAGGCCGCCGCGGAGGCCAGTGTGGAGGCCGGGGCGGGCGCCGCGGCCGGTGCCGGTGCTGAGGCGCGACGTGCGTGGGATCACTGGCGCGCAGTGCGCGGCACGACATCGGTCAATGCTGCCGCGACGCCGCGCGCGCGACAGCGAGAGCACCGCACCGATCACCATGCGATCCACGACGCCGAGTGCGAGTGAAGCCAATTGGACGAAACCACCGTGCGAGTTGGATTGCTGATGGAAGCGGCGCACGCGAATCAGAAGCTGGCGGAGGGGAGCCTGCGGAAGCTGAAGGTCCAGGCTCAGGACCTTGCCCAGCTCGTGCGGGACGAGGTTCGCGCCGTTCTCGTGCAGGAGCTGCATTCGCTGGCCGAGGAGAGCCGACGCGCGGCGGATGCGCTGCACGCCGTGCGCGGGGCGGCGAGTACCCGGGTAGTGCTGTGGAGCTTGGGAATCACCACCGGCTGCTCGCTCGTGCCGCTGGGACTTGCGTACTGGCTCGTCCCCACCCAGGCCGAGATCCACGCGCTGCGTGCGCAGCACGATGAGCTGACGGCCCGCATTGCGCTGTTGCAGGAGCGCGGTGGACGGGCGGAGTTGCGGCGCTGTGGGGCGGGGGCGCGGCTTTGCGTGCGGGTGGACCGCACGGCGCCGGCTTATGGCGAGCAGGCGGATTACCTGATCGTGCGGGGATACTGACATGGAAGGTTATAAACGCGGCGCGCGCATCGGGCGCATTCCATGGTGGTGCCGTCTTGCGCCGTGGCAGGGGCCACGGGCCGGCGCGCGCCTGCAACTGGCGGGCATCTGCATACCGGCCGGTGATGAGACCAAGCACTTCAAGCTCATCGGGACCACCGGGACAGGCAAGTCCACGGCCATTGCAAATCTGCTCGCCGGTGCGCTGGCGCGCGGTGACCGGGCCGTCTTCGCCGATCCGGACGGCGCGTATCTGGCGCGTTTTTACGAGCACCGCCGGGGCGATGTCGTGCTCAATCCCTTCGAGCCGCGCTCGGTACGCTGGGACCCGTTTGCCGAGATCCAGGGCCCCTATGATGCCGATCAGCTCGCCACCGGCCTCATTCCCTCCAGCGAGGATGCTTCCGGGCGCGAGTGGCGGGGCTATGCGCGCACGTTCCTTGCGGCCGTTGCCCGTCGCTGTCACAGCACGGGACGGCGCGATGTGGCACAGCTGTGGCGACTGCTCGCCGTTGCCCCTCCGCGGGAACTGCGTTCTCTCGTCGCAGGTACCGCGGCGCAGCCGTTTCTGGATCCCGCCAACGCGCGCATGTTCGGGTCAATCCGCTCGATTACGGGCTCGGCCGCCGCGGCGCTGGCGTACGTGCAGGCTCAGCGCGCACCATCCTTTTCGGTGCGCGACTGGGTGCGCAACGGGCGCGGCGCGCTCTTCATTCCGTATCGGGCGAACCAGATCGCAGCGCTCCGCTCGATCATCGCGACGTGGCTGCGGCTCGCGATTTTCGAGGCCATGGGTGCTGCGGATGCGGATCAGCACCTATGGTTCGTCGTGGATGAGCTCGATGCGCTGGGGGCCATCGATGGGTTGAAGGATGCGCTCGCCCGGCTGCGCAAGTTCGGCGGGCGCTGCGTCCTCGGCTTGCAATCTGTTGCGCAGGTGTCGGGCACCTACGGCAGCGCCGATGCCCAGACAATCGTGGAGAACTGCAGCAACACGCTCATCCTGCGCTGCTCCGGCAGCGAGCAGGGCGGCACGTCGCATTTTGCATCGCGCCTGATCGGTGAGCGCGAGATCGTGCGCCGGCAAAGATCGCGGGGTAGAGATCGGGAAGGCATGTTCGCCGGGCGCGGGCTTCGCCGCTCGAGCAGTGTCAGCGAGCAGCGGGTGACGGAGGTTGCCGTCATGGCCTCCGAGCTCGAGCAGTTGCCCGATCTGTGCGGCTACCTGAAGTTGGCTTCTTCGCGCAGCTGGGTCCAGGTGCGCATCGCCCGCTAAGGCCGCGGGCTGCGGATTGCGCCGGACCGCTACCGGCCGAAAGGGATGTCGTGGCGATCTTCCGCCTGCAAATTACCTCCATCGCGCGCCACGCCGGGCGCCGGGCCACCGCGGCTGCCGCGTACCGCGCCGGGGAGCGCATTCGCGACGAGCGCAGCGGCGCGCTGCACAACTTCTCGCAGCGCAAGGATGTGCTGCATACCGAGATTTTCGTGCCCGCGCACCTCGCCGCACAGAACGTCGATTGGGCCCGCGACCGTTCGAAGTTGTGGAATGCCGCCGAGCACGCCGAGACGCGGCGCATCGCGCGGGTGGCGCGCGAATTTCAGGTCACGCTGCCCGCGGAGTTGTCCAACGAGCAGCGCGTGAAGCTCGCGCGCGCCTTCTCGCAGGAGGTTGCAGATCGATACCGCGTCGCCGTCGATCTGGCGGTGCATGCCCCGCGGGCCGATGGCGATTCCCGTAACTTTCATGCGCATCTGCTCGCCAGCACCCGCGAGCTGACGCCCGGCGGATTCGGCGCCAAGGCCGGACTGGACATGGCCTCGCAGGAGCGCGAGCGTCTCGGCTTGCCGAATGACTCACAGGAGTTCACGGCGATCCGGGCGCGCTGGGCTGCCTTGACGAACGAGGCGTTGCAAGCGGCACAGATCGATGCACGCGTCGATCACCGCTCGCTGCGGGCACAAGGCATCGAGCGCGAGCCGCGACCGAGCATTCCGCTCATGGCGTTGCGGATCGAGCGCAGTGGTCAGCGGAGTGAAGTCGCCGAGCGGCTCCGGGCGCAATACGCCGCCCGGGTGCAGTCACGCACTCAGTCGCCCGCCAAAGCGCCCAGCCTGGAGGACGTGCGCAGGCAGGCGCGCGAGGCGTGGCTGGCATCCCGCGGGTCGGCCGGCAATGTAACGGCCGCGGCGCCACGCGATGTGCAGGAGGCGCGGGAAGCCGCCCCCGAAGATGACTATTCGATCTGACGGCGGGGAGGGGCCTCAGAGGTTGGGCCGCGCGCTTCTGCCCGCGCACTATCGGCTGATCTTTGCGGCCACTTACGTCTATTCGCCGCGTGGCCGCACTGCAGCCTCGGAGCGCTCACGGACGTTGTGCGTCAGGCTCAAATCGGGCCGCACCCGCTGGCTGCACAGCTACGTGGCCCGCGTGCTCGAACAGACCTCGGCGGTGCCGTGCCTGCAGGGTTTTTTCCCCGGCGAGGCGCTGTTGATCCCCGTGCCGACGAGCGGCATATCGGGCAACGCTGGCCGCTGGACCGCGCGATATCTGGCCGATGCCATGAACGCCGCCGGCCTCGGCAGCGGCGTTTGGAGCGGGCTACGCAGAGCCACGGCGGTCGGGAAATCGGCCACGGCATGGATGTGTGCGCGTACGACCGTGTCCGAGCACTTCAGATCCTTTGCGGTCGATAGCTTGGGCGTGCTTCCCGCGGAGATCGTGCTCATCGATGATGTGATCACCAAGGGGCGCACACTGGTGGCGGCGGCCATGCGCATGCAACAGGCCTGCCCGCGGGCGCGGATCAGGGGATTCGCTCTGGTTCGTACCATGGGGCTGATCGCGGATGTGCCCAGTGTGATCGATCCGTGCCGCGGTGCGATCTGTTGGAACGGTCTGGACGCGTATCGGACGCCGTAATCAGGGCGCGAGCGACAGCCCCTCCGGCACTCCGTCGAAGAAATCGACAATGCCGGTCTCGAGTGAATATTCCGCGCCCACGACCAGCAGTCCGTTGGTCTCGATGAGCTGCTCGATCACCTGCGAGCCATGCCGCAGATGATCCGTCGACGCGCGCACATTTGCCCGCACCGCATGCCGGACCAGGGCATCGTGGTCATGTCGCAGACTCGTCTCCAACAGTCCCTCCACCGAGGGCCGCACCCGGCTGACGATCGAATGCACGTTGCGCGACTGCTTCTCGAGCGGCCGCTCCAGCTGTTCGATCGTTGCCAGTACCACCCCGCAGTTCGAATGGCCCATGACGACGACGAGCCGCGTGTCGTAGTGCTCGGCGACGAATTCGACGCTGCCGATCTGCGAGGGGGCGACGATGTTGCCCGCGACACGGATGACGAACAGATCGCCCAGTCCCTGATCGAAGACGATTTCCACCGGCACGCGCGAATCCGAGCAGCCGAGGATGGCGGCGAAGGGTTCCTGGCCGTAGGTGAGCTCGGCGCGGCGCCGGGGGCCGGCGGCCGCGTGCGTGCTGCGCTGATCCTCGACGAAGCGGCGGTTGCCTTCCCGCAGACGTTGCAGAGCTGCTTGCGCTGAAATCATTTGTTTACTTCCAATAAGCGGTTATCGCCATCATAAGCGCTGCGCTGCCGTTAATTCACCCGCATGGCCCAACTCAACAGATGCCGCCTTGACTTTGCGGCAGAAGTCAGGGTTGGCATGGCGGGGCGCGCAATCGCGCCGCGCCGGGCGCGAAAAACCCGCGCACGGCCCGGCGACCTGCGTGAGTTTGGGCAAAGTTGGCTTGTGCGGGAGACAAAGTTGGCCCCGCGGGGTGAAGTTTCGTCAAACATCTGTCAGTCGGGGCCGTGGCTTGTGTATGATTGCGGTTCGTTCAACCGTACGGTCGAGGAGAGAGTAATGGCCAAACGTCCAGCCAACAATGGAGCATCGTGGAGCGCGAGCGAACTGCGCACGCTGAAGCAGCTTGCCCGCTCGGGAACGGCCCAGGCGGCCGCCAAGCACCTGGGTCGCACTCCGGCCGCGGTTCAGCAAAAGGCGATGCGTACCGGTATTTCGTTCCGCGCAGCACCGCGTGGACGCGGGCGCGCGAAGCGGAAGTAACTCGCCGCAAGGCGCCGCAAGGCAAGGTAAAGCCCGGGTGGGCGGGCGGCGCTGGGCATGCACCGCGCCCGGGTTTTCCGCCGAAACGCCCTGCGGCTTGCCCAGTCAACTTGTTGGAAATAACACACACGCCGCGCGGGCAGCCCAGCCGCGATGGACGTGGCAGCCGATGCGGCCGCGCCACAGATGAGTCTCGCGTCGGCGGCCACGCGGTCATCGGTCAGAGCACCCGCTGATCCGGTGGTGGCGGAACGTACTGATAGAGCCAGGTCTCGGTCAGCGGCTGGCCATCGGTAGTCAGGAACAGGCGCAGATTGATCGGCTCGAGGCTTTCATCCGTCAGCGCCAGATCGAACATGGCCCGCCACTCGTGCATCGGCAACAGCGGGCGCGCCGAGGTGATTTCCACTTTCCCCCGGGACGCGGAGATCATCGGCACGACCTTGGCGGTCTCTCCCAAAAGGGGTAGGTCCCCGCCCCCGAAGTCGACGACGAAGCGCCAGGAGAAGTGGCTGCGCTTCTGACCAACGATGCCACCGATTCCCGCCCACGTGGCGCGCACGGTCGCAAGTGCGGCACCGAGTGGGTTTTCCCGGCACCAGTACAGCCGGTAGCCATACAGGTATTCCTGGGATTTCTGCGGCTTCTCGGCTGGGGTCCAGAACGCCACAATGTTGTCCATGACTTCATCGCGGGTGGGGATCTCCACCAGCATGACGGCGCCCTTGCCCCAGTTACTCTTGGGCTCGACCCAGACGCTGGGGCGCTTCTCGTAGAACACCCCATCGTCCTGGTATTGCTCGAAGCGCCGCTCCCGCTGCATCAGGCCGAATCCCTTGGGTCCGGTGTCGGAAAAGCTGTTGACACGCACGACTCTGGGGTCGGTCAGTGGACGCCAGAGCCATTCGCCGGCACCGTTCAAGATCTGCAAGCCGTCCGAGTCATGAATCTCGGGGCGCCAGTCCTGCGAGGAGCTGCGGTCGTTCTTGCCGCAGAGGAACATGCTCGTGCCGGGGGCGATGCCTAACCGCTCGAGCTGCTTTCGCGGATACAACGCGGAGTCGACGTCCATGACGAGGGTATCGGCGACGTCGATGATGAATCGATACGCGCCCGCCACACTGGGCGAGTCCAGCAGCCCGTAGACTGTGAGCTGGCTGGACTCCTTCTGCGGGCGCTCGAGGTAGTAGGCGACGAAGTCCGGAAACTCCTCCGGCGAGGGCATGCCGGTATCAAGCGCCAGCCCGCGCTGGGACATTCCATACTGCAGCTGTCCGTCGACGGCACGGAAATACGAGGCACCCTGGAAGGCGGCGACATCGCGCGTCCAGTCCGTATGGAAATAGATGCGGAAACCGGCGAAACCCATGCTCGCCGGCAGCTGGCTGGCGGAAATGCCTGCGCGGCTGTAGTCGTACATGGAGGGATCGAAGGCGATCTCGTGCGCCGTGCCATCCTCCACGAAATACATGCGCACCGGCTTGTTGATCCGAAAGCCGAGGTGCGCGAACTCGACACGGAAGCGCAACCCGTCCGCTGCCCAGAGCGCGCGGTCGTCGTGGAAGCGGATCGATTGCCAGTGATCCCAATCGAGCGCGGCCACGGCCCGCGGAAGTTGGCTCGCAGATGGCCGGTAGGCGGCATCCGCCAGCGTGCGCGCCATGCCCTTCAGGCGGGCATAGTCGAATGGTTCCGGGGCTCCCCGCTGTTTGGGGTGGTGTGGAGTCGCCGCCACGCTGCGCAGGGCCCGCAAGCCCGGCAGCGCCAGTGACATGGCCGCCACGGAGGTGCGCAGAAACTTTCTTCTAGACATGAGGGGTAGCCAATGCGAATGCGTTCCGGGGAGGCCACGGCGGGGTGGCGGCAGACGGCACCGGCGCGAGCGCCGTGCCCACACGCAAGCGGCGGCCTGCGGGCCGCCGCCTTTTCCTGCAAGGGCGCGTCCTACAGTCTTGCGGTTCGGCCGGTGATCATGTGATACACGACGAGCACGACCACTGCGCCGACGATCGCAACCAGGAAGCTATAGATGTTGAGGCCGCTGACTCCGGCCATACCGAAGGTCCGGAACAGCCAGCCACCCACCACCGCGCCGATGATCCCGAGAATGATATCAACGATGACTCCATCGCCTCTCTTATTGACGATTTTGCTGGCAATGAACCCCGCGATGAGGCCCAGAATGATCCACGCAATGATTGACATGACAGTCTCCCGTTGGTGAGGAATGAGGCTGGGAGGCTGGATCTTAGCAAGGAACGCTCCTGCCGCCCCGCGATCGCACTGCAACGCCAAGGCGCCGGATCAGGGCGCAAAGGGACCGTTCAGCGAAAGTCCCGCGCGGGTGTGCGTAACCGGCCGAGCCAATGCGAATAGTCGCGGACCTGACTGGCGATGACATGCGTCACGCCCATCTCGTTCTGCAGTTCGCCCTGCACCACCAGCATGCGGGCGCCGAAAACGGCCTGCCGTTGTAACTGCTGCACCCGCGGCCAGACGATCAGATTGCTGATGCCGGTTTCATCCTCCAGCGACATGAAAACGACACCGGAGGCCGTTTCGGGACGCTGGCGGTGGGTCACGATGCCGGCCACCCGGACCGTGCGACCGCTCGTGAGCCGGCTCAGATCCGCTGCACGGCAGGTACGCAGCCGATCGAGCCTGCCGCGCAACAGCGCCAGCGGATGCCTGCCCAACGTCAACCCCAGACCCCGGTAATCCGCCAGCAGGGATTGTCCTTCGGTGGGCGCTGGTAGAGCCAGGGGGGACTCCTGCGCCGAGGTCCCCGCCAGCATGCCCGGCAGCCGCTCGACACCCAAAGCGCTCCAGTGGGCGAGCCGCCGATGTCCGGCGAGCGATGCCAGCGCCCCGGCACGTGCCAACAGCTCCAACACGCGTTTGGGCACGCCCGCACGATGGGCGAGCGCATCGACATCCGCGTAGGCGCCGGCGCTCTCGCGTTGCTTCACGATAGCCTCCCCGGCGGCCTCGGCAAGCCCCGCGACCATGCGTAATCCCAGTCGCACTTGCGCCGTTCCCTGCGATCCGGCCTGCAAAGTGCAATCCCATTCGCTACTTTGCACATCCACCGGATGGAACACGACGCCGTTGCGCCGCGCATCGTTCACGAGCTGCGCGGGAGCGTAAAAGCCCATCGGCCAGCTGTTCAGCAGGCCCGCCACGAAGGCGGCAGGCGCATGGCAACGCAACCAGGCGGAAGAATAGACGAGCAGGGCAAAGGAGGCGCTGTGGCTTTGCGGAAAGCCATACGAGCCGAATCCCAGAATCTGCTGATAGATCTGCTCGGCGAAGGCTGCCGGATAGCCCCGCTCGATCATGCCGGCCAGCAGCTTTTCGCGGTATTCCCCCAGACCGCCGCGCCTTTGCCAGGCGGCCATCGAGCGGCGCACCTTGTCCGCCTCACCTGCGGAAAACCCCGCCGCCACCATGGCGATCTCCATGACCTGTTCCTGGAACAACGGTACGCCGCAGGTGCGGTGCAGGATCTTTTCCAGCTCCCTGCTCGGATAGCTGACGGCTTCCAGCCCCTGCCGCCGCCGCAGGTACGGATGCACCATGCCGCCCTGGATGGGCCCGGGGCGGATGATCGCCACCTCGATCACGAGATCGAAATACGAACGCGGCTTGAGGCGCGGGAGCATCGTCATCTGCGCTCGCGATTCCACCTGGAATACTCCTGTGGATTCGCCCCGGCACAACATGTCGTAGGTCGCAGGGTCCTCTGCCGGAATATCGGCCAGCGTGAAGGAGCGGCCGTCGAAGGCGCTTTTGAGCTGCAGCGCACGGCGGATGGCCGAGAGCATGCCGAGCGCCAGGCAGTCCACTTTGAGCAGCCCCAGTGCATCCAGGTCGTCCTTGTCCCACTGGATGATGGTGCGATCCGGCATGGCCGCGTTCTCGACCGGCACGAGAGTGGACAAGGGGTGTTGGGAGATGACGAAGCCACCCACGTGCTGCGACAGATGACGGGGAAAGCCGATGATCTGCGCGACGAGGCGCAGCAGCAGCGCTGCCGTGCGCGAGCGGGGATCGAATCCCAGTTGCAACAGCTGCTCGGGCAGCTGCGCTGCGCCATCGAACCATTGCAGCGATTTGGCCAGCGCATCGACCAGATCGAGCGGCAGGCCCAGCGCGCGGGCTACATCCCGGATCGCCATGCGGCGTCGATACGTGATGACCGTGGCCGACAGCGCGGCACGATGCCGGCCATACTTGTTGTAGATGTACTGCATGACTTCTTCGCGCCGCTGGTGCTCGAAGTCGATATCGATGTCGGGAGGCTCGTGGCGCTCCTTCGAGATGAAGCGCTCGAGCAGCAGATCCATGCGGGCGGGATCCACCTCGGTGACCCCGAGCACGTAACACATCGCCGAATTCGCCGCGCTGCCGCGTCCCTGGCAGAGAATTCCCCTGGAGCGGGCGTAGGCTACGATGTCGGCGACGGTCAGGAAGTAATGCTCGAAACGCAACTCGCGGATCAGCGCGAGCTCCTTATCGATCTGGGAGCGCATCGCCTGCGGAATGCCTTGCGGCCAGCGTGTGCGCATTCCCCGCTCGGTGAGTGCACGCAGATGCTCGCTGGCCGTCAGGCCGCGGGGCACCAGCTCTTCGGGATATTCGTAGTACAGCGCTGTGAGTGAGAACTCACAGCGTTGCGCTATCTCCAGTGTCGTTGCCAGCAGCTCCGCTGGGTATAGCCTGCGCAGGCTCGCCAGGGGACGCAGGTGCCTTTCGCCGTTGGCAAATCCGCGGCTGCCGATCTGAGCGACGGTCGTCTTCAGGCGGATCGCCGTCATGACGTCATGCAGCGGGCGGCGCTCGCGCACGTGATAATGAACGTCACCGACGGCTACCAGGGGCAGTCCGAGCCGTCGGCCGAGGGCGCGCATTGCTTGCAAACGGCGTGCACTGTCCTGGGCAAGATGGTGTGAGAAGCCGAGGTAGCGCGCGGCAGCGGGCAGGCCGGCAAACCAGCTTGCCGGAGCTTCATTGTGCGCAGCTTCGTTGTGCGCAGCGGGAATCCAGATGGCAAGCGTCTGATCGATTGCTGCAGCGAAGTCCTCGCGGCGCAGCGCGTACGTTCCTTTGGGAGCCTGGCGCCGGGCGCGCGTGATGAGCTCGCAGAGTTGGGTGTAGGCCGCCTGGGTGGGGGCCAGCAGGGCGATCCGGTCCCCCTGCGGGAAGCGGAACTGGCTGCCGATCAGCAGGGGCAGTCCGACAGCCACCGCCGCCTCGTGCGCCCGGACGATGCCGGCCAGCGAGCACTCATCGGTAATCGCCAGCGCCCGATAGCCGAGGCTGCTGGCACGCTGCACCAGCTCGCGCGGATGCGAGGCACCGCGCTGAAAGCTGAAGTTGGTCAGGCACAGCAGCTCGGCGTAATCCATCGCCATCTCATGCCCACAAGCCCTGCAGAAACCAACGCTTCGTGCCGACTTCCCGATACAGCCACCAGCGGGCCCCCTCGGCGGTGCGGGCCAGGTAGTAGTCGCGGCTCGCATCCTCCCCCTCCCACCAGCCTGCTTCGATGCGCTCCGGCGTCCCGAGCAGCAGGGGCAGACTCGCGAGCGGTGTGGGCTGCAGCAGCCACAGGGGCCGGTCCGGCAGGCAGGCCGCCGACGGCCCGTCCGCGGGGTGATTGCAGGCAGCGGTCAGATCAGCCTGGTCTTCTGCAGCAATGCACCAGGCATTCTCGGGACGGTGGTCATCGCGAAGTCCCAGGCGGCGTACCGCATCGGGGCCCAGGCGTGCCCGCAGCTTGTCGAGCAGCGCGGTCCAGCTGTCATCGCGGCGCGCATGGTCATCGAAGAAGTCGCCCTGGATGATCTGGGGGGCGACGAAATCCTGCGCTGTCAGGATGATGCGGGTAATGGCCTGCGGCAGGGCAGTGCGCTCGAGCTTCTCGCGCAACAAGGCAAACAAACGCTGCGCATCCCGCTGCGGGGCGCTCGTGAGTAGCTGCAGCGTGGTGTCGGGCGAGTTGCGATGCTGCAGCGTCACGGTAAGGCGCTGGACGGCGACATCGCGGCCGCGCAGATAGCCTTGAAATTCCTGCAGCAGACGGCGCAGCGGAAACAACAGCCCTTCGAGCACTTCCAGCGGCTGCGCAAAATCGAGCCGCCGCCGGTACAGCGGTGGCATGCGGTGACGTCGCCTGGGATCCGGCCGCTCTCCCAGCAGCCGCTGCAGGTAGTGCGTCAGCTCCACACCGAAGCGGCGGCCAATGGATGCCTGCGCAACCCCGAGGAGATCCCCGATGGTGCGCAGTCCGCTGGTCTGCAACTGTTCGAGCACCGCGCGCTGCAGCAGCAGGCTCGATAAGGGCAAAGGGGCGAGGACGCGGCGCAATTCCCTGAAATTCAGTGCGGGCAGCACATCCCGGTGGCGGGACAGGACCGCCGCTGCCTCAAGCGTCGGACCAACACCGATCGAGGCGGTATACCCCAGGCGGGTGAGGCCTTCCTTGAGCTGCGCATGCAGCGTATGCAGCCCGTTGAAGTATCGCAGGCTCGCGCCGGCCTCGAGCCATAAGGTCCAGCGTGCCAGGTCCAAGCAGACATCGCTCGTGAACTGGTGCGCCCAGCAGGCGAGCCCATGCAGAGCACGTCGCTCGTCGGCTTTCGAGCGCTGAATGAGCTCGAGAGCGGGCTCGCGCATCAGGGCTGCGGGAACGTCCATACCCGCAGTCATTCCCGCACTGCGCGCGGCTGCATTGCAGGCCAGCAGGCAACGATGCGGACCGATGCCTGCCGTCACGGCGAGCGCCCGGGATGGCGCCGGCTCCCGTAAGTCGACCGGCAGATGCGGCAGTAGCACGCTGATCCACAACATGTTGGCTGCGTCTCACGTGAACGGCGTGTGCAAAGACAGCGTGACAGGCCCGCTTGCATGGCCGCCCCGGGCCTTGACTATCCGGACCTGCACGCCGTCTTCGGCAGGAGAGAGCGCCAATCGCAGCGCCGCAGGCGAGCTGCTGCGCAACTGCGCAGGGGTGCGATAGAGAAAGGCGCAGGCCTGGCCCGCCTCGGCGGCCAGCTGTAGCCGCCGCAAGGCCCGGTCTGCCATGATCGGGCTCCACAGCAGGACTGCGGCGGCGCCTTCGCGCAGCAGTTGTTCCGCCGCCCAGTGCGCATCCTCGTCCCGTGCCGCCGCTATCCATAACAGGCGCGGCAGCGGCAAACCGCAGCGTGCCAGAGCGGGGGCATAGGGCGTGTAGGGAGGACGAACGAAGGCTATGCTGCGGCCTTCCTCACAGCAGCGCTGCAACGCTGGCAGCAGCAGACTCAGCTCCCCCAGGCCAGCGCAGGCGGGGGCGATTTCGATGAGGGCGCCGATCGGCCAGCCTGCACCGGGTAATTGCGCATCGAGCGCGGCAAAGCCCGTCGCCCGGGCGGGCAACGCAGCAAGCTGCCGCCCTCGCCACAATTGGGGCGAGTCGCGCAGCAGCTCGTCGATGGCGCAGAGGGTGGGGGGCATGGAATAAGCCTAGGCGAATCCCTGCGAGCTGTACAGATATACAGCTACCGCTCTGCGGCTACAGTTACCGCGTCCGACCAGGAATCAGAAGTTGATCTCGCAGATTCAATATCTTAGGAGAGGTTCTTTGCTGTACTTGTACGGGAGGTACCATGCCCTGGTATCGATTTGACCTGCTGGTGCCGCTGTCCCCAGCCGAAGTCCTGCAGCAGATGCGCTGCCTCACACGTCCTGCCCCGGGCTTCCGACAAGCGCTGCGCGAATCATTCCAGCGCGCTGCTGCGGATCAACCTGCCTTTATCGGGGACGTGATGGAGAATTCCTTCCGCATCCGTCGTGACATCCATTATCGCAATTCTTTTCTGCCCGTGATTCGCGGGCGCATCGAGCCGGATCCGCTCGGCTCGCTGGTGCATGTGCGGATGTCGCTGCATCCTCTCGTCGCTCTCTTCACGATATTCTGGCTGTCAATGGCGTTGGTCTGCGGGGCGCGGATGCTGTACAGCGCCTCCAGCTCGCGCGGCATGGGCGTAGCCGTTACCGCCGCCATGTTCGTGTTCGGCATCGGACTGACTCTCGGGGCCTTCATTCCCGAGGCGATCAAGGCCAAACGTCTGTTGGTGCGTACTTTGTGCTCATCGAGCGCGCTGTGACCGGGGATCGGGTTGAGCAGGGGATTGCATTTTCCGTCCTGGACCTGTGTCCCATCACCGCCGGCAGCGATGCGGCCCGGGCGCTGCACAACACGCTCGATCTGGCGCGGCACGCGGAAAAGTGGGGCTATCGGCGCTACTGGCTGGCCGAGCATCACGGCATGCCCGGCATTGCCAGCGCTGCGACCTCGGTCGTGATCGGCCAGGTGGCCGCCGGCACCTCCCGCATACGGGTCGGCGCCGGAGGCATCATGTTGCCCAATCACGCACCGCTGGTCATCGCCGAGCAGTTCGGCACGCTGGCGGCGCTGTTTCCCGGGCGCATCGATCTCGGTCTGGGCCGCGCGCCCGGATCCGATCAACTCACCGCACGTGCGCTGCGGCGCACGCTGCAATCCAATCCGGATGACTTTCCGCGCGACGTCCTCGAATTGATGGACTATCTGGGGCCCGTGCGGCCGGATCGAGGGATTCTGGCCGTCCCGGGAACGGGCTCGAACGTCCCGATCTGGATCCTCGGCTCGAGCCTGTTCGGTGCACAGGTGGCTGCCGCGCTCGGACTGCCTTTCGCATTCGCCTCGCACTTCGCCCCGGCGATGATGCTGCAGGCTATCGAGATCTACCGGGCGCGATTCCGCCCCTCCGCCCAGCAGGACCGGCCGTACGTGATGTTGGGATTCAACATCTTCGCTGCCGACTCCGATGCCGAAGGCCGCTACCTTGCGAGCTCGATGCAGCAGGCGTTCGTGAATCTGCGCAGCGGGCGGCCCACGCAGCTGCCGCCGCCCATCGAGGATTTTCCGGCGACGCTTGCGCCTGCCGCGCGGGATCTGCTCAACGACAGCCTGTCCTGCTCGGCGATCGGCTCTGCAGAAACGGTGCGCCAGGGGCTTCGCGGCTTCATCGCCCGCACGCACCCGCAGGAGCTGATGCTGACCTCGCAGATCTTCGAGCACGCCGCGCGGCTGCGCTGCTTCGAGATCGTTGCCGCCCTGCGCGAGACGCTCAGTTCATCATGAAAAGAGCGGCATGGGTGGCGATGCCCTGCCAGAGGTTTCCCAGGCGCAGATTCTCATCCCTGGCATGTTGGTTGTCGTCGAAGTTGACGATCGGCACGAGAATGACCGGTGCACCGAGAATCCGCTCGATGCCATCGAGGGGCACGCTGCCACCCATCGTCGGCAGCGCGACGAGCGGCTGCCGAACGCTGGCAAGGGTGCTCAGGAGCTGCTGCGCCAGGGGCTGATCCATCGGCATGCGGACCGCGTCATAACCATTCGGATCGATGCTGACCAGGGCAATCCGCGGATATCGCCGGCGCATCGCCGCCGTCGGCGGATGGTCGGTGATGAGATAACCCTGCTGGTGGATGTGCTCGACGATCAGCGCGGCAATCTTCTCGTGCGGCATGCTCTTCACGAGGCGCACATCGAGCGATGCGGTGGCGGAGATGGGAATCGCATTGTTGGCATCCGCTCCCACCCGGCCACTGGTAAGTCCCCGGACATTGAAGGCAGGCAGCGTAATGAGCTCGGCAAGTTTGCGGCCGCCGCCTTCGGTGCGTGCGATCTGCAGGTCGTGCATCTGCTGCGCATCGGTGTCCGGGACGGCAGCGAGCGCCTGCTTCTCGGCAGCTCCCAATGGGCTCACGTCATCATAGAAATGTGCGATGCGCACCGTCCCGTCCGCATCGCGCATGCTGCTCAGCAGATGAGCCAGCATCATCGCAGGATTGGGCGCCCAGTTGCCGTAATGACCGCTGTGCAACGCGCGCACCGCACCGTACACCGTGATCTCCAGCGACTGCACGCCGCGTGCCCCGAAGATGACCGTCTGGCGGCCACTGGAATGCTCCGGACCATCGCAGATGATCCACAGATCCCCGCGCAACAGCTCCCGGTGAGCGCTCAGGATGGGGTCGAGACTCGGGGAATTTATTTCCTCTTCGCCATCGAAGACGAATTTGAGGTTGGCGACAGGCTGCAGTCCGGCTGCATCGAGGGCATCAAGCGCGGCGAGCAACGCGTACACCTGTGCTTTGTCATCCGCCGCACTGCGCGCATAGATGCGCCAATCCGGAGCGAAATGCCCTGCGGCCGAGAAGCCGACCGCCTGGGCACCCGAATCGAGCCGGCCGGTGCGCAGCACGGGCCGAAACGGCGGTGTAGTCCATTCAGCCGGGTCGACGGGCTGGCCATCGTAGTGGGCGTAGAAGACGTAGGTGTGCCGCGCGCCTGGCACGAGGCGCTCACCATAGACGACGGGTGAACCGGTGGCGAGGCGCAGCAGGCGCGGCGCCAGGTGCCGCTTGCCCATCATCTGCAGCAACTGTTGCGCGTTCTTCTCGATCCCCAACCGATCATGCGATTCATTCGGGATTGCCACGAAGCCCAGAAACTCCTGCAAAATCTGCCCTTCGTGCTGCTGGCGCCAGTGATCGGCGGCGGCCGACGCCGGCGATTCGGCTCGGCCCACGGTCACCGCGCAAACGAGTCCCAGCAATGCCGCCGCCCACAGCTCAACGGCGCGTCGGCTGCAGCCGCGGTAAAGTGCAGGATCAGCTGGTGTTTCATTCTGCATGGGTCACGCCAGAGCTGTGGCCGATAAGCGATCATAGGGGCGTTCGACCGGAGAGCCTACCCGCAATGCTGCGGGCCGCTCGATTGCTACTGCGTTCAGCTGGTACTGCAGGACGGGAGCGAGAAAAACATGCAGACCTGCCCGCCCGCTGCCAGCATGGGAGCTGATCGCATGAAAAACATCGCCCCGGCCCACGACGAGGAGGTGGTCCGCAACCATCTCGCGGCGATCGTCGCCTCCTCGGACGATGCGATCCTGAGCAAGACGCTCGGCGGGATCATCGTGTCCTGGAACGAGGGCGCCACGCGCATGTTCGGCTACACCGCCGAGGAGGCCATCGGTAAGTCCGTCACCATCCTGATTCCACCCGAGCATCTGAATGAGGAACCGGACATTCTCGCGCGCCTGGCACGTGGTGAGCGAATCGATCACTACGAAACCGTGCGGATGCGAAAGGACGGCGTGCTGCTCAACATCTCGCTGACCGTCTCGCCGATCCGCAACGCGAAGGGTGAGATCGTCGGTGCCTCCAAGATCGCGCGTGACATCACGTTCCAGAAGCGCGCCGCAGAGGCGCTCAGAATGAGCGACGCGCGGTTTCGGATCATGGCCGATTCCGCCCCCGTCCTGATCTGGATGGCGGATACCACGCGCGCGTTTACCTGGTTCAACAAGACGTGGCGGGAGTTCACCGGGCGTGCTCCCGAGGAGGAGTTGGGGTTTGGCTGGACCAAGAGCGTTCATCCGGAGGATCTCGAGTCGTGCCTGCAAACCTACTCCCAGAATTTCGATGCGCGCTCACCCTTTCGCGTCGAGTTTCGGCTCGCCCGCCATGATGGCAGCTGGCGCTTTATCATCAACAATGGGGCGCCTCTGTATGAGGGGCCGAGCGCCACGTTCTCCGGCTATGTGGGCTCGTGTGTCGATATCAGCGAAATCCGTCAGGCGCAGGAGAATCGCGAGGACCTGCTGCGAGCGGAACGTACCGCGCGTTCGCAAGCGGAGCGCCTCAGCCGGATGAAAGATGAATTCCTCGCCACGTTGTCGCACGAGCTGCGCACGCCGCTGAATGCAATTCTCGGCTGGGCGACCCTGTTGCGGCGACTGGAGATCGGCAGCCCCGATCACTTGCGCGGACTTGAAACCATCGAGCGCAATGCGCGCGTGCAGTCGCAGATCATCGGTGATCTGCTGGACATGAGTCGCATCATCTCGGGGAAAGTACAACTCGATGTCCAGGCGGTGGATCTGCATGAGGTCATCTCGGCGGCGATCGATGCCATACGTCCTTCGATCGAAGCGAAGCATCTGCGCCTGCGCACGACGCTCGATGCGAAGGGCGGCCGCATCAAAGGCGACCCGGCCAGGCTGCAGCAGGTCTTGTGGAATCTGCTGACCAATGCCGTGCGGTTCACACCCGCCCACGGTCGCATCGACGTCGTGCTCGAGCGCGTGAACTCGCATGTCGAGATCTGCGTGGAAGACTCGGGAGTCGGCATCAAACCGGAGTTTCTCGCCTTCGTGTTCGATCGTTTCCGACAGGCGGATTCCTCGACCACGCGCCGCCATGGCGGCCTGGGGCTTGGCCTGTCGATCGTCAAGCACCTTGTGGAGCTGCATGGCGGATCGGTGCGTGTGAAAAGTCCCGGCGAGGGACAGGGGTCCAGCTTCACCGTCGCACTGCCGATTTCGGTGATCCGCACGGAGGAATCGGCCCCCCAAGGCCGCTCGACATTTGCCGATGTGGACCTGGCCTCAGTCGAGCTGCCGAGCCTGTCGGGCGTTACGGCACTCGTTGTCGACGATGAGCTGGACGCCCGCATTCTGATCGACCGGCTGGTACAGGAGCGCGGCGGTCGTACTCTCATGGCGAGCAGCGCGGATGAGGCCATGAAAGTGCTGAGCCGGGAGCCGGTCGACATCCTGATCAGCGACATTGGCATGCCGGAAGTCGATGGCTATCAGCTGATTCAGTCGGTCCGGGCACACGAGGCCGCCTCGGCCCGTAACGTGATGGCCATCGCGCTCACAGCGTATGCGCGCGCGGAGGATCGCCAACGCGCTCTTTTGGCTGGCTATCAGATGCACCTGGGCAAGCCCGTTGACCCGCGCGAATTGATCGCCGGCATCGCGAGCCTTTTGAGTCTTTGTCGGGTCTGATCGGCCCCAGAATAAGTCAAGTCCACGGTGCAGGTAGGCGCTCGGCGCCCGCCCGCCCGCACCGCCCATCCGCGCCCGCCCGCCCGCACCGGCCAGTCCGCCCGCACCGGCCCATCCGCGCCCGCCAGTTCGCACCTGCACCCCCACCCCCCGTCCCCACCGCCGGCTTTTCCGTTGCCGCCCTTGAAGAGCGAATGTCCCACCCTATTTTGCGCAAAGGGTGTGGGCGTCACGCGCCGCTTGCGTGATCTGCCGCCCCTGCAACGCAAACATCTGACCCATGGAGGACATTGCAATGGCAACCGTTCGTTACGAGCCCTGGGGAGTCGTTTCCCAGCTCCAGAATGAGATCAACCGGGTGTTTGGCAACTGGAACGACGGCGAGAGCAGCAGCGCGACGGCGGCGTGGATGCCGGCCGTCGACATCCGCGAATATGCCGATCACTTTCAGCTGCTCATCGACCTGCCCGGCATCGAGCCCAAGGACGTCGAGATCACTCTCGACAATGGCGTGCTCACCGTCGCCGGCGATCGGCGCGAGGAAATGAACGTGCAGGCAAAAGGGCAGGAGGAGCCCCAGCAGCAGCGGACGGAACGCCAGTTGGGCCGTTTCCATCGCCGCTTCATCCTGCCCGATACGGTCGATGCTGAAAACGTGAATGCCGCCGGCCGTAACGGCGTGCTGGAGATCACGATCGCCAAGCACCCCAAGGCGCAACCGCGGCGCATTAGCGTCAAATAGATCCCGCGAGGGAGGCCGCCTCGGCCTCCCTCGCCGCCGGCCGCGGGGAACTTCGGCAAGCCCACGCTGTTATATTGATATGCACAACGCGCGCGACATCTCGGGCGCGGACGAAGGCAACGAACGAGCGATGGAGCGGGCTGACTGGCTTCACCGTTTTCGGCGGCGTCTGCGGCAGCGGCGACCTGGGTTGACGGAACGAGATCTGTACGATGTGGCGAACATCGAGACCTACGACGATCTGTGCACCAAATACCAGGACGATCCGGAAGGGGCCGCCGACGAGGAGACCGGCCAGTGGAAAGAGGAAGATTGGGCGCATTAGGCGCAGCACCACCGACCCGCTTTTCCAGACGGTGCCCCTGACGCTGGCGCCCAGCGAGCGTCGGCCGCTACGCCCACTGCCTTGATCTGCGCCGCCTACCTTCCCGTCCGTGGAGAGGAAGAAACTGCAGCGCGTCCCCGGGGGTCCTCGATAAGGTAGCCGGGGACGCGCCAAAGTGCGTGGGCTATTTCTCTACGTCCCGTTCCGGCTTTCTGGGCGGCCCCTTCGGCTGTGAAAGCTTGGCTGGTTGGGCCTTCGCACCGGCAGGCCGGTTTCCATTCGGTCCGCGCATTGCGCGGGGATTCGAACCGGCGTTACGCGCATTCAGCGCAGCGCCGTTCGACGGCATGTGCCCCGCATGCGCCTGAGCGCCGGCTGCGAAGGGTCGCTGGGGGGCAGCCACCGCGCCGTGCGCCCCCACCACTCCGGGGCCATGAAATGCCGCCGGTCGCGCCGTGGCGGCGATCGCCGGATGGCCGCCGTTGGCCCTGGCGGCAAGCCCGGGATTTCTCACCGCCGCCTGCAGGTGTTGCCGCTGCATCGGGGTTTCCTGCACGTGTTGCTCGTGTGCGGCGATGCGTTCCTGGGCAGTTGGTTTCGCAGCGATACCACCTGCTCCGCCGTTGTAACTGACTCGGTTGACGACGACGTTGTTGACCACAGTGGTGTTATAGGTATTGTGAATCACCGTGGTGTTCACATGCATCACGGCGGTGTTGTAGGCGAACGAGCCGCCGGCCCAATGTCCGCCGACGAAGCCGACTCCGCCATATCCAAAACCGTAGTGCACACCGCCGTAGAAGCCCACATGCGGACCCCAATAGCCGGCGTGAAACACGTACAGTCCGCCGGCGAAACCCCAATAGGGTGGGGTCCAGAGCACGCCCACGCGCGGGGGCTCGACCCACGTTCCTGGCACCCAGTAATAGCCACCCGCATACCAGCGCCAGTAGCCGGGTGTCCATAGATAACCGTCGCCCGGACAAATCGGTTGCTCATACTCCGGTAACGGCGGCGGGGCCTCCGCGGCCTGCGCGTCGTCCGCGACTGTCGGATCCGCGGCCGGCGGGACGTAAGCCGGCGGGGAATAAGCAGCCGGCACGTAAGCAGGCGGTGGGGGTGGCGGCGGCGGACCCGCAACCCGCACAACGCAGCCGACGAGCAAGCCCGTCAGGGACAGCGCCAGAAGCGTGCTTCTGCGCCAGCTCACAATGTTTGAAAACTTCTGCGCCGGTTGAGGCATGTCGTGAAGATCCTGTGCCGAGGTGTTGCCGCAGCGTAAATATCCCGATTCTGTGCAGTCGCGCCGGCTGTCACATTTTCCCGATAAATGTCCCGCACGAGCACCGTTGTCGCGCAGGAGCGACGCACGCGAGTGCAAGCGCCATCCGTGCGCCTACTTGCCAATCTTCTTGCTGACGCCGTTCTCCTGCTGATTCAAAACCTTCTGCTCGGGCTTGGAGATATGGCCGCCATTCTGCTTAGCCATCAGGCGCTCTTCCTGGCGGATCTGGCGGTCGTTCTTGTGCAACGTCGCAGCCTGGGCCTTGTTCAGCTCGCCTTCTTTCACTTCCTGATGAATCCGCGCGTTCTGATTGGCGAGCCGGTTGTTCACCTCCTCGCGGCGCGGGTGATCCTTCTGCCATTGCGTGTCGGCAAGGGCCACGCTGCTCAACGCCGTCATCGCTACCGTGACGACTGCGACGGTCAGAGCATTGCGGATGGGTTTCAACATGTGAGCTTTCCTCCGGGTTGCGTCGTATGGGCCTTATGGCAGCCGGAATTACCGGCTGCTGGGACTTACAACGTCATACCCCCAGGAAGGTTAATCTTTGTAGCGCGAAGGGCGCAGGAAGGTGACCGGGATCACACTTTGGCTTGCTATATGATCCGTGCTCGCCAATGCACCGAGCGTGTTTCTGGCGACGGGGTTCTCGGAGCGCCTGCCGCTCAAGACCATTCACTGCAGTGTTACGGCGAATCCTCTTCGCTCCAACTCTCCCAGCAATCCCGATGTAAGCGGATCAGGACCGATAGGCCGGCGTGGCAGAACTCGAGTTCGTACTCCACTTCGTCTGTTTCGATGCTGTGGCCGCACCCCTCGCAGGCACGCAGCGTGCCGAAGCCGCCCCATAAGCGTACGAACCGGCCTTCGGGCAATCCTCGACGGCCGAGAATCTCGCGCGCGCTTTGAGTAGGCCGATGATTCGTAGGCAGGGAAAATTCCGACGTGCTTAGTAGGTGCATTTGTGTCATCGGGGACCCGTCCTGATCATTACGGCCGCGATCCATTTGACTTTGGACGCTGCCACGCTTCCTGGCCCGCGTCGGTACGGGTGCGTACCGATAAGCGTGGTATATCTCCGAGCGGAAACACGTGCAAACACGAAGAACCACCTGCTCTCGGGCGAGGGCAAGCGGATCGTGGGAACGGATATCGCACACGTCGAATTCGGCTGGCCGGATTCATTCGACTAATCACGCCGCCAGCTGGTCTCTGAGAGCCGAGAGGGAGGCGCGCCACCAGTCGGCGACCCGCTGCAGTGTGACGTGCTCGGGGAAGCCACCAGGACGCGATTTCCTGTGTGAATGCTTCGAAAGCCCGCGCCGGATCGGCGGGCACGCGCACAGCGAGAAAGGCCTTCGATGTCATTTCCTGGTCTTCTGCAGATGCGCCCTGAACGATGCAAGCTGCCGGGGGCCCACAGCGCATCAGTCTCCGCCAGCCACGTCTTGAGCTCGTCCATCGCTTCCGCCTTCAGGCGATAGATGCGGACCCGGGAGTCGAACTCGTCACGGTCCTCGTCGACGAGGCCGCTCCGGCGCAGCGTCTTCAGATGGCGACTCATGGCCGGAAAGGAAATGCGCGCCGCCTGCGCGAGATCTCCAGCACGATAGGGCCGCTCGCGAAGCAGCTCGACAACGCGCCTGCGGTGCGGGTCGGCGAGCGCCGCGAGAGTGCAGTCGAGGCCCTGCGCACTCACCGCAGCGGCTCGAACTTGAAGCCGCTCGCTTGCTCCATCTCTTCGTTAGAGACGGCCCGGAGCGGCTGCGAGAAGGTCCAGTGGTGGCCTTCGAGATCGGCCGCGATGTAGGTGCGGTCGCCGTAGAACTGGTCCTCGGGCTCCTTCACGATTTTCGCCCCGGCCCGTCGAGCGCGGGCGCAATGCTCATCGATACCGCGCTCGATGCGCACGTGGACGCGCTGCGTGTTCTTTCCGCCCAGCGAAGCGGGACTGCGAGTCCAGTCCGCCCACTCAGTCCCGATCATGACGACGCCATCGCCATGCGTCATTTCGGCATGGACGATGTTGCCCTGGGCGTCGGTGAGGACCTCGCTCGGCGCGAAGCCGAAAGCGCTCTGCAACCACGTGAGCGCGGCACGATTGTCTATGTAGGCGAGCGAGGAGATGAACGAGGGGCGGCGGGGCGTGGCGGTGGACCTGCGCTTGTTCCAGCAGCCCCACAAACGTCGCGTTGCATCGGCGCAGATGATCGACCCAAACCGATGTGTCGACCAACATCTGGCTAGCGGGAAATGCGCGCACGCCGCCGAGCAATCCGCTTGAGACCCCGTTCGGCGCCGCCGAGCGCCGCCAATCTGCGCGCATTCTCGCGCGAGATCAGCGCTTGCAGCCCGGCGTGCAGCAAGGCGGTGTTTTCCCGCAGACCGCTTAACTCTTGCGCCTTGGCCAGGAGCTCGTCGTCGATGATTAGCGTTGTCCTCACGTGCATCACATATGGCTTACCAATGCATATGAGTCAACCTCCCCCAGAACCCCCAATGAGAATGCTTGTGCGGAAAGGGTCCCAAATCCGGGACGGCCAGTTTAGGAAATTATCCGCAGCTCTTGTTCTAAAATGGTGGGCGGTACTGGGATCGAACCAGTGGCCCCTGCCGTGTGAAAGCAGTGCTCTACCGCTGAGCTAACCGCCCATTTTTTCGATGCAGAAAAACGCTGGTGCTTTCCGCCGCAAACCCGAGGCCTTCCGTCGTCGCCACCTTCATCTGCGAGGCAGGCGAGTTTATAGGCCGGGCCCCCGGGGAGGCAAATGACTCCGGTCGCGAAAGCAGGCGGGAGCGGGCAGGGGCGCGGGCAGGCGGGAGCGTTCCGCGCTTGGTACCATTCGGCCCCCTTTGTGAGCACGGTGCTTCGCTCCATGACGGTAGTCACCCGATTCGCTCCCAGCCCCACGGGAATGCTGCACCTCGGGGGCGTGCGCACGGCGCTGTTCAGCTGGCTGCATGCGCGGCATCTGAATGGGCGCTTCATCCTCCGAGTCGAGGACACCGATCGGGAGCGCTCGACCGATGAGGCCGTGCGCGTAATTCTCGAGGGCATGCAGTGGCTTGCCCTGGACCCTGACGAGGGTCCGTACTATCAGACGCGACGCTTCGAGCGTTATCGCGAGGTACTTCGCCAGATGCTCGCGGAGGGCACGGCATATCACTGCTACTGTACGAAACAGGAGCTCGACGAGATGCGCACGGCGCAGCTCGCGCGCAAGGAAAAGCCACGCTACACCGGCATCTGCCGCGATCGCACCGTTCCCCGCGAAGGCGTCGAGCCGGTCGTCCGCTTCCGCAACCCACTCGATGGGGCGGTCGTCGTGGAGGATGTGATCCACGGCCCGGTGACGTTCCAGAACATCGAGCTCGATGACCTCATCATCGCGCGTTCGGATGGCACACCGACCTATAACTTCTGCGTCGTCGTGGACGATATGGACATGGGTGTGACCCACGTGATTCGCGGCGACGATCATCTCAACAACACGCCGCGGCAGATGAACATGCTGCGCGCCCTCGGCGCGACGCTTCCCGTCTACGCGCATGTCCCGATGATCCTCGGGCCAGACGGAGCCAAGCTCTCGAAGCGCCACGGCGCCGTGAGCGTGCTGCAGTACCAGGAGGAGGGCTATCTGCCGGATGCGCTTCTGAACTATCTCGTGCGCCTCGGCTGGTCGCACGGCGACCAGGAGATCTTCACCCGCGAGCAGATGATCAGCTCGTTCGACATCCACGACGTTAACAAGGCCGCCTCCGCGTTCAATCCCGAGAAGCTGTTGTGGCTGAACCAGCAACACATGATGCGCTCGGACCCGGAAGCGCTCGTGCCGCATCTGCGCAGTCAGCTGCAGCGGTTGGGGCTCGACAGCGATGATCAGCAGCTGCTTCAAGGGGTCATCACCGCGCAGCGCGAGCGCGCCCGGACGATGAAGGAGATGGCCGAGAACAGCCGCTTCTTTTTCGTGGAAACACCCGAGTTGGATCCGAAAGCCGCCGCCAAGCACCTGACGCCGGAGGCGATGCCGGTACTGGCGCAGGTCCGCGCCCGCTTGACGGCACTTCCGGAATGGACCGCGCCGGCGATCCATGCCGCATTGAGCGAGCTGGCCAGCACTTTGCAGAGCGGCCTCGGCAAGATTGCTCAGCCCGTGCGTGTTGCGGTGGCCGGAACGGCAGTTTCGCCCCCTATCGATGCGACACTCGCTCTCCTGGGCCGTGACAGGACGCTCGCACGGATCGATACCGTCCTGGCTCGCTAGAACGTGTTGGGCAAGCTGCTGGAGTCGGCGCTGCGTGCGGCGGCTGCCGCGCCGTCCGAGGATGGGGGCGCCGTGCCGGACGCACTCGCAGGATGCTCAGGCGCAACCGCAGGGCTAGTCACAGGAGCTGATGGGGGAGCAGCCGCGGGCGCGGCAGCCGGAGTCGCCGCCGTACCCGACGAGCTACCGGCAGCCGTCGGTGCGCCAGCCGCCGTCACCGCTGTCGCCGCCGCCGCCGATGCGGCATTCGATGCCCCCGCCGGTGTGCCGGCCGATGTGGGCGGCGACACCGCAGCCTGACGGGATTCGGTGCGGGCCACCTGATCGGGCGTCGGCGCGATCGGCTGTGCTCCCAGCCGGGCTTCGCTCACGACGGACGGGTCATCGCGCAGCTTCACATAGAGCCGTCCGTCCTTGGGATGCGGCACGGGCAGTGCCTCCCCCGGAAAGCCATCGGGGACTTGGACCGCATGCTCGAACTGCGGCTCATTCGAGACCGAGTCGACGAGGAAGAGATTGGCCCCGGAGAGCTTGCAGGCAAGCTCCGGTGTCGCGGGGCACTTGAGCTCCTTCAACACCGGCAGGCGCACCAGGGTCGCAAGCGATACCCAGTCACCAGCCACGCCATTTGCCATGACGCGAAACTGAAGCGGCCCGAATGCCGAGGAGCCAAAGGCCGCGGATGGATCCAGTGTGGCAATGGCGACGCGCGAATTCTCGAGTGTCAGGCCGCCGTTGTGCACACTCAGCGTCGTCGAGAACGTCTGGTCGGCCGTGGCGACTTCGATCTGCTCGTCGCGAGCGAATGTGGCCGGAATCTGCGCGTGCAAGGAGAAGGTGAGTCGCGCGCCTTGTGGCAGCTCGTTCTGGCCCGTCAGGTGAATGTTGCTCGCAGCGCTCGCCGGGGCCGTTTCCATGTCCTTGCCGATGAGGGCCACACGTGGGCGGGCCGGATCGACCGACACCTTGACCGGCACGATCCGGCCATCCTTCAGGGTCACCCGGGCTTTCGCGTTTGCTCCGGCTTTCAGGGTGGTCGTGTCCTGCGCCACCATCGTGAGCGCATCTCCGGCGCTGTTCGTTGCGAGGTCGGCGGGCTTGAACTGCGCGCCGTCCACGGAAAGCTCTGCGACTTCATCGAGACGACTGCCTTTGAGGATGCCGCTGGGATCGCCTGCGTGGATGGAGAATCCATCCAGATGCCCGACCTCCGCAAAAGCGTGGAGCGCAACCGGTTGGGGTTCGTGTGCGCCGTATTGCCCGACGAGCAGCGTCAGCGTACCGGGTGAGGCCTGCTGCAGTGGCACCCGGACTTCCACTTCGTTGGGCTTCACGGTTTTCCATTCGGCGCGCAGTTCCTTGCCATCGGGATCTTTGAGCATGATGCCATCGATGCAGCTGACGCTCGCGGCTTCGAGGTGAATGGTTCCTTCCCGACCGACGATCAACGCATCATCGCCGGCAGCTACGGACCAGGATTGCGCATGTGCGTTCTCCAGCTCGAAGCCGGGCCCGGAGAACGTCGCGAACCCCCAGTAGCCTTGCAGAGCTCCATGGACGGTGTCGCCGAGATTTGCCCCGCGCAATCCCGCGGTATCGATCACGAACCCCCCCTGCTCCGCATCCGCATGAGCCGGCAGCTGGATGGACTTGCCTGCCTTACCGGAGAGATTGAGCGTCACGTCATGGGCGTAACCGGTCGCGAACACCAGTGGCGCGCCTTCCACCGGCAGCACGAGCGAATCCTTGTGCGCACAGTAGGTGTCCTTCGGGCTCACGGCATGCAGCGGCGGTAGTTGCGGCGGCTCCACGGCAGGCAGGGATGCGACCAGCACCGATTTGGGGTTGTGGAACGAGGGCGGTGTATTCAACGTCAGCTCGAGCCGATCGCCGTTTTGCGTGGCCAGCGCGGGGATGTACTGGTACTGGGCCGTGGTGAAGGAGCCCATGATCCGCGCGATATCCAACACGGAGGCGATGTACGGACTGTAGTAGCCATAGCTCAACTGCGGCGAATAGCTGGCTTCCATCGCCAGGTCGCTGGCAGGACCTGAGGTCAGCGCCTCGACGATCGAGGTGCTGTGGCCGTCGTCGAGGATGACCGAGGACTGCTTCTGTGTCAGACAGGAAGCCTGCAGCTCGGGAATCCGGTCGAGGCACTTGGCGTCCACCTTGATCGCCAGACTGCGCGCCAGCAGGGGGATGGCTTGCTGCAGTCGCGCGGCGTCGACCTCGTTGAGCTTGCGCACGGCGGCCAGATAGCTCTCCAGACGCGCGCGATCCAGCGCCGCCTGGTTGAGGTCCTGAGAGGCGCGCACGAAGGCGCCGGGTCGGCCGCGGGCGGCGCTCACGAGCGTCTTGAAGTCCCCAGACGTCGCGGGGGCGAAAAACACCAGCACCTGTTGCGCATCCTGCGGGACTGTGAGGGTCAGACCGTTCTGAGCGCAGCCGTGCGTCCAGGTCTCGCAGCGGTAAAACCAGCTGGCGGGCGGGGGGTTCGTCGAGCCGCGCAGAAACATCGCCACGAGCAAATAGCGCGCCGACTGGCTCGTTGGCAGGTCGGCCTTCATCCAGAGGCGATCACCAACGGCGAGCTCGGGCACCGCCGCGATGGGTAACGTTTTATCCCCGCGCGTGACGGTGACCTCGAGCGTCGGCCCCGCAAGATCGAAGGGGGCCGGATCGGCGCGCGCCGTGGTAATCAGGGCAAGCAGAACGAGCAGCGGAGCGATTCGCACAAGCATCGTGGTTCCTGGAGCTCTACAGTGATTGATCAGCGGCGCAGCGTGCCACCGTCAGCCGATGAGCGCCGTTCAGCTCTTCACAACTTTGCAGTGCTGATGGGATTTCTTCAGTCTGGCGCAGGCCATTTGCGCCGCCTCGCGGCTCATCGGCACCGAACTCACGCGCTCGAGCCGGCTTTTTGCACTTGCCGGTATGACGACAACCTGATGCAGGACCTTGGCAAATCGCTTCTCGAGCCTCGCACGCGCGCGTTGCGCCTCCTTGCGGCTGTGAAACTCCCCCAGCTGCACCCGAAAGGTCGACATCGGCGGCGGGGCGGTGAGTTTCTGCAGCTGCGCACGCGCTTGGTCCGCCTCCGGGCCTTGCGGGTATTTCTGCAGAAAATCCTGGTAGGCCGTCGGCGTCGCTTCGCTTTCGGCGACCTTGAAGGCGGCCGCCCGCTGGAGGTCGGCGATGCGATCGCGCGCTTCCGCCAGGTGCAGCCCTTCCTTCTGCCCGGTCTCGTATTGCTGGAAGCTTTCCACCGTTCCGCCCTGCTGAGCTTGCGCCCATGCCTGCTGGTCCTGCAGCGCCTCGATGCGGGCACGTGCTTGCGGCGCATGGGCATCGCGCGGGTGATCGGCGAGGAATTTCTGGAACGCGGCCACCGTGCCCTGCGCATCCGCCTTGCGCCAGTCGGCTTCGGAGGAGCCGCAGGCAAGGAGCAAGCCGGCGAGCAGCAAACACGCAATTCGGCTAGTCTTCACGGCTTCTCCTCGGTCGGTACGACGGTGTGCGCGCTGGCGGCGGGTTGCGGAACGCCGCGGCATTGAGGTGGCAGAGCGCTCGAGGTCTGGCCCACCGCGCAGATCGGGCGCATACGCTACAGGACGTAGCGAAAGACAAGCAAGGGATGAGCTGATGCGCCGAAACGGTGCAACCTTGGAGGGAACTTCGGGCTGCCGAACCGGTCGGCTTCGCGGGGACGCCCCTTTGGTTGCGGCGCTGAGCCCGTATCCGCAGTTCGGCTTGCATAGACCTTACCAACCCCTCAGGTGCGCGAAGTGATCGAGTGGCTGCTGCCGTGGGAATTCTCGCCGACCATCAGTGTGTGCTGCTGGCTGGCGGTCGTGTTGTATGCGCGTGGCAGGCGCGGCGAACGTGCCTCCGGCAGCTGCATCTCGGCGTGGCGTCCGTTCGCCTTCTATCTCGGCATCGCACTCGTGTATGCCGTCATGCAGACGCACCTGGATTACCTGGCACAGCATATGTTCTGGATCCACCGCCTGCAGCACCTCATCCTGCATCACATCGCACCCGTGCTTATCGCCCTTGCGGCTCCCTGGTCCGCGATCGCGCGCGCACTGCCGGCGAGCTGGAGCGCGCGACCCGGTGCGCCGCTTGTGCGGATCGCGAAGGCACTGTACGCCGTGGTGCAGCAGCCACTGATCGCACTCGTGCTGTTTACCGGCCTCATTTACTTCTGGCTCACACCGGCGATTCACTTTCGCGCAATGCTCGGCGCAACCGAATACGAATGGATGAATGCCAGCATGGTGGTCGACGGCATTCTCTTCTGGTGGCTGATGCTCGATCCCCGCTCCCGACAGGAGGGTGCACGGATGGGCTTCGGGGCGCGCATTCCGATCGTGCTCCTGGCCATGTTGCCGCAGATGATGTTGGGCGCATACCTGTCACTGCACAACGGGGTCCTGTATGACGTGTATGCGGTCTGCGGTCGCCTCTGGCCCATCGATCCCACCACCGATCAGCAGATCGGTGGGCTGATCACCTGGATTCCCGCCAGCATGATGAGCGTGCTCGTAGCGCTCGTCATGTGGCATCGATGGATGGCGAACGACGATCGCGTTCGCAGAAGCAGGGCTGCGGCATCGGCCACGACCCCCCCGCGTGCGCCCGCGGTGGCGGAGGGCGCATCGTGAGCGGATCGAGCGCATCGCCGCCACGCGCAGCGCGCAATTTCGCGGCCCGTATGCTCTGGCTGTTGGTTTGCGCCGCGGCGTGCACTGCCTGCAGCCACGATCCGCGCGGACTGCATGCGAAGGATGTGAGCGGGATTCTGCCGCCGCTCAAGTTCACTCTCGTGGATGCGGACGGTAAGGTGACCGCCGACAGCTTCCGCGGCAAGACGACGCTGCTGTATTTTGGCTATACGGGCTGTCCGGATGTCTGTCCCACGACGCTGAGCAGACTTTCCCAGGCGCTGCGACTGCTCGGTCCCGAGGCAGACTCGGTGCGCGTGCTGTTCGTTTCCGTCGATCCGCAGCGCGACTCCCCGCAGGTGCTGCAACACTATGCGGCCGCGTTTGGTCCGGAAGTCATCGGGCTGACCGGAACGGATGCGCAGCTGACCGATGTGACCAAGCGATTCCGGGTCGCGTACCGGCGCGATGCCCCGGATGCCGAGGGCAACTACGCCGTTTACCACAGTAGTGCGGTGTTCGCCTTCGATCGCACCGGTCGCGTGCGGCTCTTGATGAGCGACTCGGAAACGAGCGAGCAGCTCGCACAGGATCTGCGCTTCCTCACGAGCTGATTGTCTTGGGCTCGAAGCGCCGGCCGCGTGCCAAGCAAGCTCAGAGCCACGGCTCGCGCGCGCGCCCAAACCGCACGAGCGCAAGGCTGAAAAAGCGTCTGCGCGAGGTTCAGCCCGCCATGCCGGTGTCAACAGCGCCGGACCTGCGGGTGCAAGCGATCGGCCGCCCGCGCGATGAGCGCATCGACACGGAAGTGGTCTCCGCGGTGCTGGATGTGTTGAAAGCCGATGGTTATGGAGCGGTCACGATCGATGGGATCGCACGTACTATCGGCCGCGCGCGCACCAGCCTCTATCGGCGCTGGCCGAGCAAGCGCAATCTCGTGGCCTACGCGGTGCTTGGCGAGATGGGTGGCAATCCGGCGCCCGACTCCGGCAGCATCCGCGGCGATCTCGAGGCCGCGGTCGCAACGCTTCTGCACGCATTCGCCGGACCATTGGGCCGGGCGTTGCCTGGGCTCCTTGGCGACATGGCGCAGGATGCTGTTCTGGCGGAAACGATCCGACGCGAGGTCTTGTCGGCCCGTCGCCGTTCCATGCGGGAGGCACTCAAGCGTGCGCGGCGTCGCGGCGAGGTGCGCAGTGGCCTCGATGTCGAGCTCGTGCTCGACATGCTTACCGCGCCGTTCTATTACCGAACCCTGTTTGGCCACGCGCCTCTCACGCACAGCCTCATCCGACGCGTTGTGGGCTATGTGCTGCGGGTAATCGCCAGTGACGAGGGCGAGGGCAACAGGCGGACCTGAGCACGGCTACATCGGACCGCAACAGTCCATTGTGCCGCTGCACCTGCCGAACACGCAGCCGGTGATCGCGCCAACCACCCTCTCGTCACGTCAGCGCGATCAGCTCACTGAGCAGTACGCACAGTGCCACGATCGCGATGGGTGGCAAGCGCCAGCGCACCAGCAGGACAAAGCTGATCGCGGCAATGACGGCATCCCAACCGCTGTGAATCGCACTGATCAGTACGGGGTTATAGAGCGCGGCGCCTAGGATACCGACGACCGCGGCGTTGACGCCGGCGAGAATCCGCCGAGCCGCACTCGTGTGCGCGAGCCGGTTCCACAGGGCTTGACTTGCACTCGCCAGCAGCAGACCCGGAAGAAAGATCGCCAGGAGCGCCATCGTGGCCCAACCTGCAGAGCTATGCGCGGGGGCACTGACTGCGCCCAGATACGCCGCGATCGTAAAAGCGGCCCGGGCATGCCCTGCGCGAAGCCGTATCCGGCCAGAAAGGCATGATCCGAGATCCATCCGTTCGACACCAAGGCCTCGCGCAACAGCGGCAGCACGACATGGCCACCCCCGAACACGAGCGCGCCGGCACGGTAGAAGATGCCGGCGAGCGCAAGCGAGTTGTGAGCAGACAGGGCGGTCAGCGAGGAGGCCAACAGCAGCAGCAAGCAGAAAAGCGCGAATGCGCTCCAGGCAACTGCCGGAGGGACGCTGAGCGATAAATGCACAGGTGCCGTCTCCACTTGCGTGCACAGCAGCCACCCTCCGGCTGCTCCAACCAGCATTGCGGTTACCTGCATCCAGCCGCTGCCATGCCACAGCAGCAATGCGCCGGCCAGCAGCGCAAGTCCAATGCGCTCCGATCGGGGCATAACGTGCGAGCCATGCTCCAGACCGCTTGGGCGACGACGGCCACGGCCGTGAGCAACAGCCCGTGCAATGCGGCCTGCATCCACGGACCGGCGGCACGTGGTGCAAGTACGGCAAAGGCATACATGAGTACCGCAGAGGGGAGGGTGAAGCCGACCCACGCGGCAGCGGCCCCGAGCCAGCCCGCTCTTCGCCTTCCAATCAGAAAGCCGACCTGGCTGCTCGTCGGGCCGGGAAGAAGCTGACACACGGCGACGAAGCCGGCGAATTCACCGGGACTGAGCCAGCGACGCTGGCGCACATAGGTTCGCTCGAAGTAGCCGAGATGGGCGATCGGACCGCCGAAGGAGCTCAGTCCGAGCCGCAGCGCCGCTACGAATACCTCTGCGGCCGAGCCCGTTGCGGGTCCGGTCTCGTCAGTCGTTTCGCGAGCTTCCCCCATGCCACGCTCGAGTGTCGGTGTGCCGCGGTGCGGAAAATCAGCGCCTCTGCCTCTTCGCGTCCCTCGGTGTCTGCGGCCAAGGCTTCCCAGATGTTGGGCAGAGCGTGATGAGGCGCCTACCGAGGCAATTGTGCATGCATGCGATCGTCAGTCTTGAAGAAGGACCGCCCGAATGCGATCAACGCCCCATCGGTCGGATGATCGATCGTTTCGACCCCCGAGATGCGGCTGGCAAGATCCGGGTGGGCACGCGTGATGTGCGCGACCAGCTCCTTCTTCGCCATGCCAGGCCCCACGATGAGAATTGCGCCCGCTTGTGCAAGCGCGTGTGTGATGCGCTCGAGGAACGCCTTGTCCACCGCAACATGGCCGCTATCGCCCGCATTGGCCTTGTGGTGCAGGTGATCATGCGGATGGCTGCTGTGGATCGTCGTACGCTCGGCCTCGGTTGCGTTGAAATCGAAAATTCGTGCCTCATGGTGGTCGAGCCAGACGAGCAGATGATAGTGCTTACTCATGTTGTGCATTCACCGGTGAAAAGGCGACGTCCAGTTTGCGCCGCGATCCGGGATTTGACCATCTGCGCTCAGGCGAGCGCGATTCTCAGGACGGCAGCGCCCGTCATGCACGGCGTGCAGTCGCATCGCCTTCATGGAGATCGCAGCTGGCACCAGCGAATCCTGCGTGAGCTGAAGTAATCCGCTCGCGTCATCGTCCGATCAATGTTCCTACGCCCGCAGTCACGGCCATTGCGAGCGCGCCCCAAAACGTGACGCGTCCGGCAGCGGGCAGCAAAGCTGCACCACCGGCTCGGGCGGACACGCTACCCAACAGTGCGAGAAACACCAACGAAGTGGCCGCTACCGACGGTATCACCGCCGCAACCGGACTCAGCGCGGTGACGAGCAGCGGCAGGGCGGCTCCCACGGCGAAGCTCGCCGCCGACGCCGACGCTGCCTGAAGTGGGCGCGCACGATTGGTATCGGACAAGCCGAGCTCGTCACGGGCATGAGCGCCCAGGGCATCGTGTGCCATCAGCTGCTCGGCAACCCGTTTTGCCAGCGCCGGATCGAGCCCACGCCCAACATAGATGGCGGCCAGTTCCCGATGTTCCCCGGCACTATCGGTGTGGAGCTCCTTGCGCTCACGCGCCAGCTCGGCCTGCTCGCTGTCCGCCTGCGAATGCACCGAGACGTATTCACCGGCGGCCATCGACATGGCGCCAGCGACGAGTCCTGCGGCCCCGGCGACCATCACGTTGCTGTGGTTCGCGTGCGCGGCGGCCACCCCGATCAACAGGCTGGATGTGGAAAGGATGCCGTCGTTCGCGCCGAGAACCGCGGCACGCAGCCATCCCCACCGCCCGATCCGATGTCGTTCCTTGATTCCCGAGCGCACCGTCCCCTCCCGTTTTCTTGATCGACAGTATTCGGGCCGACGATGCGTGACGCGGCGCAGCTCTACGGCCGCATCATGACCGGAAACGATCGGGCTCGATGGACGAGATCAATCATATGTCCCGCAGCCTTGGTCGTCAGAGGATGCTGCGTGAAGCCCGGCCTTGGCGCGATATAGGCCGCCCTCTCGCGAATATTCTCCAGCTGCCGGTCGGATGCTCCCGCCAGCAACGCAATGACCACGTTCTCCAACGTAATGACTCGAACGCGAAGCTGAATCAGCTCGGTATTCGTGAGTTCAGGAACTGCGGACGTCGCTTCAGGGTGTGTACTTTCCTGGGCGCCATCGGGTCCCGACCCGCCTTCATTATCCCACCTCGAAAGCGCCGTTTGGCGCAGGTCCGAACGACTCATCAAGTCTGGTGTTTTATCAGGCATATGCAGACTTCCTACGCTAGAAGGGGACCGGTTCGTCTTCTCGGCCGCGGCGAGCAAGCTGGGTGCATAATGACCCATTGCGCCGAAAAGGGGTAAACAATGACTGGCGAAAATCGCGTCCGGGACGCTCGTCCATTGAGGCGTCAACTCATCTGATTCATCCGCCTTCGTACTCCTCCCGGTGAATCTTCCCCGGCGCGGACCGCCGCCTGCAATTGGTTTGTGCGGTGGCGTACGGACAGCGGAGTAAACCGCGCCCAACCTCGGCCCCTGGAATTTTAGCGCACGGGGCATCGCGAATGAATCCCATTACAGCATTCCTGGTATGTGCCCTGATTGTCGGCGGACTCGCTGCCGGTTATCGCGAGCATCTCTATATCGGAATCGCGTTGATCGCGGTGGCACTCATCGTCGCCATGTCGCTGAAGATGGCCAACGTCTGGCAGAAGTTCGTGATCCTGAGGATGGGAAAGCTTCAGAGCGTGAAGGGGGCGGGGCTGTTCGCCATTATTCCGGTGCTCGACAGCGTGGTCGCGGTCATCGACGGGCGCATCCAGACCACCGCATTCAACGCCGAGCAGGCCCTCACCCGGGATACGGTCCCTGTCAACGTCGATGCGATCATTTTCTGGCAGGTGCAGGACGCCGAAAGGGCCGCTTTGGCCATCACCAATTACCGCGAGGCGATTGGGCGGGTGGCGCAGACTTCGCTGCGCGAGATGATCGGCTCGTCAATGTTGGCATCGCTGTTATCCGACCGCAGGGAAGCGGACGAGCAGTTGAAGGTTGAGATCGGCCGCAAGACCGCTCCTTGGGGAATATCGGTCACTTCGGTGGAAATCCGCGACGTGGCCATTCCAGTGGCGCTGCAGGATGCCATGTCCCGTCAGGCCCAGGCCGAGCGCGAAAAGCAGGCGCGCGTGATTCTCGGCTCCGCCGAAGCGGCGATCGCCGGGAAGTTCGTCGAGGCCGCGGCCGTTTATGCCGGACACCCTTGGGCGCTGCAGCTTCGGGCAATGAACATCATCTATGAGACCACGAAGGAGCGCGGGGCGACCATCCTCATGCCGACCTCCATGGTCGATAGCCTGAATCCCTCTGCGGCGACCTTGGCGTTTGCACTTGCAGGTAACGGTGCGCTCGAACCTAAGGACACACCGACGAGTAAGGGCGTGCTCGAGCCAAGTCTTCCGCGGCAGCCGCTCGCAGCCTGAGAGCCCGGGCACACCGGATGCCCACTCATTGCATGGGGCCGATGCGGCGAGAGTCGTCTGCCGTCACTACAATAATCAATAAGGGGCCGAAACACCGTGAATTGGTATTACGTCGACTGCGCACGCCGCATAACCCCCAGTTCAGCCGTTTCAGTCCACCGATCAGCCGGGGAGAGCTCGATGCGAGGATCGGTAAGGTTCTATCTGGTGCGTGCGAGTGTGCTCGCCGTAGCGTTGGTCCATCCGCCGGGCGCCATAGCCGTCCCCAGCTTCGCGCGCCAGACCGGCATGGCCTGCGAGGCCTGCCACACCGTATATCCCGAGCTCACCCACTTCGGTCGGGTGTTCAAGGCCAGCGGCTATGTGCTGGATAATCTCAAGCAGGTGCGCGACGTCAATTCGAAGAAGGAGCAGCTGCTTGAGCTTGCGCAGACACCGCCATTGTCCATCATGCTGCAGATCTCCTACACGCAGCTCAACAAGGCGGTGCCGGATCTTGCGAATACGACCATTCCCGGGGAAGCACAGAACGGAACGGCGGGATTTCCACAGCAGCTGAGCCTGTTTTACGCCGGCAAGATCGCCCCGCACTTCGGCGCGTTCGTGCAGATCACCTACGCGAACGACAGTGGCACGATCGGTATGGACAATACGGACCTGCGCTTCGCGGATACGAAGATCCTGGCGAATGATCAAAGCCTGATCTACGGGGTGTCGGTGAACAACAACCCCACCGTGCAGGACCTGTGGAACAGCACTCCGGCATTCGGATTTCCGTACGCCTCGAGCAACGCCACGGTATCGCCGCTGGCCGGGACCGCCATTGATGGCGCCCTGGCGCAGCAGGTGGCGGGATTGAGCGCGTATGCCTTCTGGAATGAGTCGCTATACGCGGAAGTTGGGGGCTATCGTTCCGCGAAGCAGGGGGCGACGAACCAGGTCACCGGCGCAGCCGGACCGCTCGATGGCACCTCATCGAACGTGATCGAGGGAATCTCCCCCTATTGGCGGGTGGCGTACGAGCGCAACTGGGGCCGGCATTCGCTGGAAGTGGGCATGTATGGTGCGGACTTCAAGCTGCTGCCAGGCGGCAGTCCCGATGCACCCATGCCCTTGCAGGGCCCTTACAACCGCTTCCGGGATGTCGCGGAGGATCTGCAGTACCAGTTCCTCGGCGAGGAGCAGCTGTTCACGCTGGAGGCGACGCGCATCCATGAGTCGATGGGCCTGGATGCCAGTTTCGCCGCGAGTGCCGTCGCGAACCGCAGCAACGATCTGACCACCAGCCGTCTGTGGGGCACTTACTACCTGCGGCGCAAACTCGGCGGCACGGTCGGCTACTTTGCAACCACCGGCAGTGTGGATCCGGGACTGTACCCGGCGGCCGCCCCGGGCAGTGCCGGCACCATCACGAGCGCGAACGGATCACCGGATACGCGGGGTTGGATCACGGAGCTCAACTACCTGCCCTGGCTCAACACGAAGCTGTCGCTGCAATACACCAAGTACACGAAGTTCAATGGCGACGGCACCAACTATGACGGAGTCGGGCGCAATGCCAGTGATAACGACACGCTCTACCTGCTCCTGTGGTTCTCCTACTGAGGGTGTGATCATGCGCTTCATGGAGCGAGTGCTCATCTGCCTGGCGGCCCTCGGTGCGCTCTTCCTTACCACGACGAGGACGATGGCGGATGCGCCCGATGCCGCATCGAGCGCCTATGCGCACCGGTTGGCGGTCGGGGTATGCGGCACCTGCCACGGTCCGACCGGCAACAGCCAGCAACCGAAGTTTCCACGCCTGGCCGGCCAGAACGCCCACTACCTGGCGGCGCAGCTGCAGGCATTCCGGGCACAGACGCGCGGGGACCCGGATGCGCTCGGCTACATGTGGGGCATGGCCAGCCAGCTCGATGACGCTACCATCGAAGCTCTCGCGGATTACTATGCGCAGCAGAAGCCCGCGGCGATCCGCTCCGATCACTCCGCGCAGATCGAGCGGGGACGCGAGATCTTTGAGCACGGCATCGCCGCCGAGGGCGTGCCGGCCTGTGCAAGCTGTCACGGCCCGGACGCGCACGGGCTCGGGGATTTCCCCAGGCTCGCAGGTCAGCATGCGCAGTACGTGCTGAAGCAGCTCGCTTCCTTCCAGAGCAACATGCGCAACATCGCCGTCATGCACGGGGTGGCGCAGCATCTGCGGATTGCGGAAATGCAGTCAGTCGCCGCCTACCTGGAAGCTCAGAACTAAGGGCGCGCTGCGCTTGGGGTCGCTGACGAGCGCGCAACCGCCGCGAGAATCCCTGCGAGAATCCGCGCCGGACTCGGCGGACACCCCGGAATCGCGACATCGACGGGGATGAGGTTCGAAACGCGACCGCTGCTGGCGTAACTTTCGCCGAAGATTCCGCCAGTGCAGCCACAGTCCCCCAGGGCGACGACGAGTTTGGGGTCGGGAGTGGCTGCGTACGTGCGCAGCACGGCAGCTTCCATGTGTCTGGAGACCGGCCCGGTGACCAACAGCAGGTCGGCGTGGCGCGGGCTTGCGACGAAGCGGATCCCGAGGCCCTCGAGATTGTACAGCGGGTTGTTGAGGGCCTGGATCTCGAGCTCGCAGGCATTGCAGGAGCCCGCATCGATATGCCGGATGCACAAAGCGCGACCGAGCACGGCGCGGATCTGATCCTGCAATCCCTCACGCACCCGCAGGCTGTCGTCCGCCTGCGGGGCAGATTCGCAGATGATGCCGACCGAGGCGATCTGCCGGAGTGTTTTCAGCATGGTGGCCTGCTAGAGATCGTGACCGCTGTAGGAGAGGTTGAAGGACTTGTTGATGAGCGGGAAATCCGCAACGATGTTGCCGATGATCGCGTGCTCGAGCACCGGCCAGTTCTGCCACGAGGGGTCGTGTGGGTGACAGCGGCGGATTGTGCCGGAGGCTCCGGCCTCGAGCGCGACCAACACCGGCCCCCGCCAACCCTCGATCAGCCCCACCGCGACTGCACCCTCGGGCGGTAGCGACACGGGCTGCAGGTGCAATCCCTCGGGCATCTCGGCGAGGATGCGCCCGATGAGCCGACACGATTCTTTCAGTTCATCGAAGCGCACGGCGACACGCGCTGCCACATCGCCTGCGCTGCGGCCGGCCTTGAGCGGCTGCAACGCATCATAGGGGGCACACGGCAGGTCCCTGCGCAGATCGAATCCCTGGCCGCTCGCGCGGCCCGCAAGCCCGATGAGACCGAGGCGCTGCGCCAGTTCCGCACTCACGGTACCGGCACCGTTGAACCGGTCGCGCACGCCCTCGTGCTCTTCATAGATCGTGCGCAGGGTCACAGTCTCACTTGCGATCGCATGCACGCATTCGGCGATCCGCATTGCTCCACCGGCGTCGAGATCCGCCCGCGTGCCACCTGGGACGACGGCCCCCATCAGGTAACGTTCCCCGAGCGCTTCGTGCATGGCGCGCAGCAGATACTCCTTCAGACGGGAGAACTGCGAGATGCCGAATGCGAAGCCGGCATCGTTGCCGAGCGCGCCCAGGTCCCCGAGGTGATTGGCCGCGCGTTCGAGCTCGAGGTACAGGGCGCGCAACCACAGCGCACGTGGCGGAAGGTCCTGTCCGACCATCCCTTCGAGCGCCTGACAATACGCCCAGGAAAACGCTACGGCGGAATCTCCCGAGACTCGTGCGGCCAGCCGCTGACCCTCGAGAATCGGCAGCTGCGTGAAGCGCAGCTCGATGCCCTTGTGCGCGTAACCCAGGCGCTCCTCGAGCCGCAAGACTTTCTCCCCGACGACCGAGAAGCGAAAATGACCGGGCTCGATCGTGCCGGCGTGTACTGGACCGACCGCGATTTCATGGACCCCGTCGCCTTCGACCCGCACGAAGTCGTAGGCAGCGGTGGCGGGGCATCCGGCGGAGGTGGCGCGGACCGCTGCGGCGAGCGGATCGCTCAGCGGATGCTCGCTCTGCAGCCATGCCGCATGGCGCAACCACGGGCGGCTATCCGGGTCAGTGGAGCGCACGCCCGACAGATCCCACATGGCACGCTGCATGCGCGCCGCCGCTGGAAACAAGGCCTCGATGCCCTGGTAGCAGCCCTCGGGATCGGTGATCGGGACATTCAGAACGAGGCCGCCGGGATTGGCGAGGAAGACCGCGTGCACCTTTCGTGGGGCGGACGTGTTGCCGCTCGCCCAGAGGGCGGCAAGCCTTGCGCCGCCGGCAGCAAGCTGCTGTGCAGTCTCCCACCATCGATCCTGTGGCACGCTGAGGCACCGCAGGCCGGGAGCTCCGGGTTGCAGTTGCGCGCGCGCAAACCAGCTCTGGAATGCCATCTCACTGGCCTCCGATCAGCCGCGCCGCTGCGCGATACCACTCGGCAAGATAGGAAGGCACGTACAGACCCAGGATGAGCACGAGACCCAGGTGGGTGAAGACCGGCAAGAGTGCAGGTGGATGGGGCAGCCGCTTCGCCGTCGTCGCGCCGAAGACCATCGGCTGCACCGAACCGAAAATCGCCGCGAACGCCACCCCCAGCGCCGCGATCAGGATGGGCGTGGCCCAGGGTTGCTCGCGCATCGCGGTGGTGAGGATGAGGAACTCGCTCGCAAACACCCCGAATGGGGGCATGCCCAGGATCGCGAGCGATCCCATCATCAGCCCCCAGCCGACCGTCGGACTGAGCGTGATGAGGCCACGGATGTTCTCCATGAGTTGTGAGCCGGCTTTCTGCGCCGCATGCCCGACGGCGAAGAAGATGGCCGACTTGGTCAGCGAATGCACCGTCATGTGCAGCAAGGCGGCGAAGTTCGCCACGGGGCCACCCATTCCGAAGGCGAACGTGATGATCCCCATGTGCTCGATCGAGGAATAGGCGAAGAGTCGCTTGATATCACGCTGGCGCCACAGGAAGAACACCGCCAGCACCACCGAGAGCAGCCCGAATCCCATGAGCATCCGCGAGGGAAGCTGGGAGTGCAGGGAGCCCTCGACCAGCACCTTGCAGCGCACGACCGCGTAGAGCGCAACGTTGAGCAACAGTCCGGAGAGCACGGCGGAGATCGGTGTGGGGCCTTCGGCGTGAGCGTCCGGAAGCCAGTTGTGCAGCGGTGCAATGCCAACCTTCGTGCCATAGCCGACGAAGAGAAACACGAATGCCAGACCGAGCACGGTAGGCTCGAGCTGTCCCTTCACCGCATTCAGGTGCGTCCACAGCAGCGCGTCTGCCCCGGCGGCACCCAGCACTTTCTCGGCGGCGAAATACAGCAGGATAGTGCCGAACAGTGCCTGCGCGATCCCCACCCCGCAGAGGATGAAGTATTTCCAGCCCGCCTCGAGGCTCGCCGGAGTGCGATACAGCGTGACCAGCAGCACCGTGGACAGGGTGGCCGCCTCCATGGCGACCCATAACAGGCCCATGTTGTTGGTGGTGAGCGCCACCAGCATCGTCGCCATGAAGAGCTGGTACATGCTGTGATACAGACGCAAGCGGCCGGCATTGATGCGGCCGTGGACCATTTCCACGCGCATGTAGGGACGCGAGAAAAGGGCGGTCGTCAGTCCAATCAGCGCGGTGAGCGCAACGAGGAAGGTATTGAAGGGATCGAGAAAGAACTCCTCGTGGCCGACGAGAAGCGGACCTTCGCGTACGACGCGTATCGCGAGCGCACAGGCGGCCAGCAAGGTGATTGCGCTCACTGCCGCATTCAGCTCCGCTGCCCAGCGACGCGCCCCGAGAATTCCCAGCAGTAGCGCGCCACACAGCGGCATGCCTAAAAGCAGGACGAACTCCATCAATCCTTCTCCTTGAGGGCCTCGAGGTGGTGCAGGTCGAGGCTGTCGAACTGCTCGCGGATCTGGAAAAAGAACACGCCCAGCACGAGGACCGCCACGAGCACATCCAGGGCGACCCCGAACTCGACGATCATCGGCATCCCATAGGTGGCGCTGATCGCACCGAAGAACAGTCCATTTTCCATCGACAGAAAGCCCACCACCTGCGACATTGCCTTGCGCCGGGTGATCATCGTGAGGAAGGAAAGCAGGATCACAGCGACGGCGATGCCGATGGCGTTGCGCGTGGCCGTACTGGCCAGAGCCGAGATCGGCTGCGCAAGCCCAAAGGAAAAGATCACGACGAGCAGCCCGATCAGCATCGTGCCGGAGATGTTGAGCAGCGGCTCGGTATCCCAGTACACCTGCAGGCGCCGTATAAGCCGGTGCAGCAGCCAGGGCAGCCCGATCACCTTGAGCGCAAGTGTCAGGGCGGCCGACAGGTACAGATGCACCTCACCGGTGCGCCGTGCCAGCAGTAGCGTGGCGGCAAACAGCAATGCCCCTTGTACGGCGAGCAGGTTCACCAGCGTGACGGTGCGCCGCTGGGCCAACATCGCAAACGACAGCAGCAGCAGCAGCGCCGCACAGAGGTTCAGCAATTGCAGGTCGAAGGGCGTGTGGCTCACGAGTCAGGCTCCGAGCAACAGGTGCACGAGCAGCCCGAGCACGGCGAACAGAAATGCCGCGGTGAGAAACTCGGGCGCGCGAAATACCCGCAGCTTCGCCGAAACCGTCTCGATGCAGGCCAGGGCCGCTCCCGTCACCATGAGCTTCGCGGCAAGCAGCGGAATCGATGCCAACAAGGAGGCCGGGCCATCCGCACCCGTCGTCAGACCCCAGGGCACGAAAAGCGCAAAGCCGATGCAAGCGTAGTTGAAGAGCTTGAGTGCCGACGCCCACTCGATCAGTGCGAGGTGCCGCGCCGAATACTCGAGCACCATCGCCTCATGAATCATCGTGAGCTCGAGGTGAGTCGCGGGGTTATCGATCGGAATGCGGGCGTTTTCGGCCAGCAGCACCAGGGTGAACGCGATGGCCGTGAATGCCAGGCTCGGGTACAGGCCAAGCGTCTGGGTGGCGAGATTTTCCGCGATCGCCGGCAGGGCCGTGGTGGCGGAAATCATCGAGGCCACGAAGATGATCATCAGCAGGGCAGGCTCCGCCAGAAAGCCCAGCATCATCTCGCGGCGCGCGCCAAGTGTGCCGAAGGCCGTGCCGATGTCCATCGCGGCCAGCGCGAGAAACACGCGCGCCGTGGCGAGAAGACCCACGAGCGCGATCGCATCGGCCGCGATCGTGAACGGCAATCGGGTGCCCATGGAGGGAATGATGCCCGCTGCGAGCACCATGGCCCCGAACACGACGTAGGGGGCGAGACGAAACAGAGCCGAGGCATTTTCGGCAATCACCGCATCCTTGTGGAACAGCTTGCGAATGCCGCGGTACGGAAGCCAGATGCTCGGTGCGCGCCGGTTCTGCAGCCACGCCCGACACTGATTCACCCACCCGAGAAACAGGGGAGCCGCCGCTAGCGCTGCAATCAACTCCAGCAGCTGCGTCAGGATTCCAAGCGCGCTCATAGCATGAGCGCCAGCAGCACGACGAGCGTGATGAAGCTGTACAAAAGATACGTTGCGATGCGTCCTCGCTGTAGCCACGCGACGAGCTCCGCAATGCGCTGTACGAGCGTACCCAGCGGAACGTAAAGATACCGCCAGAAGCGGTCACCGACGCTGACCCGATAGCGAGGGGCGAGGTCGAACGCGGACGGCAACTCACGCTGCATGACGAAGAATGAGCCGAAGATGTTGCGGATCGGCTGGCCGAAGCCTTCCGCGGTGTCCTGCATGCGTGCCGTCACGGGCCCGAAGCCGCAAGCCCACGCGGGAGCATGCCGCACGCGGTGATGATAAAAGTGGCGTACGGTGAGCGCCGTTAGCACGACGACGCTGACGAGTGCCATGAGGAAGATCGGTGCGGAATAGGAAGCCTGCCGCCCCGGAAGTGGCACGAGCAGCCACCAGGACGCCCCCGTTTCTGCAACCGGTATGCCACTCAGACGCTGCGTGACGAGCCGCAGAGCACGGATGACGAATGTGGGTAGCATACCCAGCATGAAGCAGCCGAGCGCCAGCCAGAGAAGGCCGAGGCGCTCGAGGAACCCCGCATCCCGCGCCTGCGCGAGTGCCGGCTCGCGCGGCTGGCCGAGAAAGATCACGCCGAAGAACTTCACCATGACATAGGCAGCAAGTGCCGCCGCGAGGGCCACGAGCGCCGCTCCCGCCGGCAGCATCATGTTGATGAAGGTCCTGGGCACCTCATGCGCGAAGAGGAAGGCCTGCAGCAGCAGCCACTCGGAGACGAAACCATTCAGCGGTGGCAGGCCGGCCATCGCGAGTGCGCCGACGAGCGTCAGCCAAGCGACCCAGGGCATGCGGTGGATCAGGCCGCCCAGGCGCCCGAGATTGCGCTGTCCGGTCGAATGCAACACAGCGCCCGTGCCCAGGAACAGCAGGCTTTTGATGAACGCGTGGTTGAGGCTGTGATAGAGCGCAGCGATCAGCGCCAGCGCTCCGAATGCCGGCATCCCGACGCCGTAGAACACGATCGCAAGTCCGATACCGGTGAAGATGATCCCGAGGTTCTCGATCGAGGACCACGCCAGCAGGCGCTTCATGTCCGTCTGGACCGCGGCAAACACCACCCCGTAGATGGCGCTGAACAGGCCGATGACCAGCAGCACGATGCCCCACCACCAAGCGGGAGGTCCGAGCAGATCGAAGCTGACACGCAGCAGGCCATAAACTGCTGTTTTCAGCATGACGGCGCTCATGAGTGCCGAGACGGGCGAGGGAGCTGCCGGGTGCGCCTCCGGCAACCACACATGCAGCGGCACAAGTCCCGCCTTCGCCCCAAAACCAAACAGCGCCAGCAGGAAAGCGACGGCCGCCCATTGCGGGGCGAGATGCGCGCTGCGCATGGCATCGAAGGTGAATCGCCAGCTGCCTCCCTGGAGCACCCCGAAACTCAGCAGAATGGCGAGCGCCCCAACGTGTGCGATGAGCAGGTAGAGAAATCCCGCCCGCCGGATCTCCGGCAGGCCATGTTGAGTCGTGACGAGGAAATAGGACGACAGCGCCATGCTCTCCCACGCCACCATGAACGCATACGCATCGTCCGCGAGCAGCACGCAACCCATGCTGGCCAGGAACAGGTGGTACTGCAGACACAGCAGCCCGGGAGAGGTCCCCGCGCCGCGACGAAGATAGCCCGCCGCGAAGATGGAGATGCCGACCGCGGTCGATCCCAGCAGAAAGAGGAACAGGCTCGCGAGGGCATCGCGCCGCAGGTGCACCGGCAGATCGGGCAGACCGATTGCCAGCACCGTGTGCTCCGCAGGCGCGGCAAGGCTGGCCGCCGCCACGAGCGCAAGCGCAAGCCCGCACAGCGCCCCGAGCGGGAACAGTCCCCGCGCCACGAAGCCGAGGCTTCCGGGCCGCAACAGTCCCGCGAACCCGATGAGCGCCCACAAAGCAATCAACGCCTCGCAGGCACTCAGGGGTGAGTCGGTGTGGAACATCAGTGGCTGCTACTCGTATGCGCGTTCGATTATAATGGGATGCGACAGAACCTGTCGCATCCTCAAGGCCGCCGTGGCTCTCGAAGACCGCACCGCCCGACTGACGATCCTCATCGATCCGCGCAAGAAGGCCTTTTTCGAGCGGCTGTGCGCAGAGGAGGATGCGACGCCCTCGCAGGTCGTGCGGCGGCTCATACGCCGTTACATCGAGGAGCGCACCGGGCAGCCCTGGGCACCCCGGGGAGCAGACTCTAAGCCGGGGCGGGGATCCGGCCGACGCGCAGCGCGCGCAGGGCGCATGGGACGCACAGGGCGCCCATGACGCGGCGGTGAGTTCGCCCGCGCGGGCCGAGCGGTCGAGCAGGGCGAGCGCTCCCGAGGATTACCGCCCCGGGACAACGTGATATTCTCGCGCCCCGACGTGGGGCGTGCGCGCCGCCGCGCGGGAATGTGACGGATCGGGGCGTAAGGTTCGCCATTCAATTCAGACGTTTACGTGCACGGGGCCATAGCTCAGCTGGGAGAGCGCTTGCATGGCATGCAAGAGGTCGGCGGTTCGATCCCGCCTGGCTCCACCAAACCTAAGGCGCTAGCTCGAACCGCGACTCACGCGGAGGTTGTACGCGGCTGACGTGTTCACTGTGTCCACAGCGTGGCCGTGTGCGCGCATCCTAGTATTTCGCTCGCCTGTCCGGTGCTTCGTCAAAGTTATCGAGCACTCCTTGGGGATCCTTTACAGCCGATACATCGCCGGAAGCCGGGCGGCTTTGCTGTCAAAGGTGGCGGTTGCGTGACACCCAAGGCGCCGCTGGTGCGCGGCAATCAGGCAGTCCGCGAAGCCGCAGATGCTGTCCTCCCAGTGGAACAAAGCCTCCTCCAGGGCAGGCTCATCTTCGAATGTGAGCTCCCGTGTCTGCAGCAGGCGCCGGAATACGGCGTGAACCTGCGCCTTATTCAACGTATAGCGGCTGCGCAGCACCCATTCGGTCTCGATAATCACCAGTAGCGAGACGAGCACGGGCTCGTCTTCCGCCATGGCCCTATCAATCAGTTTGCGCGCGCGCCGGGTCTGGTCCGGATCATCCGCGACCAGCAGGCGCACAAGCACATTGGTGTCGATGCCCAGCATCGCTTAGCGGTTCATCTGCTCGATTGATACGCGCTTGCCCCGCGGCGCCTTCATGGCAATCTCGCGGACGCTGCGATTCTTGACGCGCACGAGAATCGTGCCGTCGGCCAACGCCGTGAAATGGATGCGGTCCCCGGCGCGCAAGTTCGCCGCTGTGCGGATGTCCTTGGGAATGGTCGTTTGGCCCTTGCTGGTGACGGTTGCCGATGCCATCGGTTAATTCCTTCTTCCTTACTGGATAGGGAATTGTAAGGAAATGGAGACGAAAGGTATAGTACTGCTGCAGGGCTATTTTTTGAGCACGTGCTGCCCTTTACAAGGATTTCGAAACGCCCAGGAACAGCCCGCGCCGCGGGCCGAATTGCGGCGCGCCCACTCCGACGCCGGTGCCGTTGCGGATCTCGTATTCCCGGTCGAACACATTGATGAAATCAAACCGGCCGGTGAGGCTGCCCGCTCCGGGAATAGCAAACACGTGGGTCATCCCGACGTTCACCTGAGTGTAGTAGGGCAGGTGTGCGCCGTTGGGAATGCCCGTGCCGCCATAGGGTGTGATTTCACCGGGGGGTAGCTCGAGGTCTGCCCGCAGTCCTGATCCGAGCAGAAAGTCCGTGCTGAAACGGGTGTTGTGCCACAGGTAGCAGACCCCTCCAGAGGCGGTCAACTGCTGTTCATGGTCGAGATGGATGGCGTGGTTTGCGATCCAGATCAGATCCGCCGGTGCGAAGTTGAATTGGGCCGAATCGATCAGCTTGCCCCTGGCGCTCTGCCCAGCCAGGTTGAAGTAGGCGTTGAACGCGCGCGTCGCGTAGTTTGCAGTGAACTCCATCCCGTACTGCTTGCCGTACCGATAATTGAAGGGCGTCAGGATGATGGGAGCGCCGAACTGGCCCTCATCGATGAGATTGACCGACTGTTTGTAATAGGTATCCAGGCCGAGCGTCAGGTCCGGCGTGAATTTCTGCTGAACGCCCAGGTCGTAGTAATTGGCGCGTTCCGGCAGCGGCGAGGTGGCCAGCGGCGAGGCCGGCGGAGAGGTGGTATTCACGAACTTGGAGATGGTCTCACCGCCGACGAGCTCGAATGGCGGCGGCGAAAGGTATCTGGAGTAGCCGGCGTGCACCGTTGTGTCGGTGAGAGCCTTCCACACCACATTCACACGCGGGCTGAGCTGGCTGGCGCTCGTATACGCTGTGAATTTGTCCCCGCGCAGGCCGTAGTTGACGGTGAGGGCCGGCAGTATCTTCCACTCGTCCTGCAGGTAGATGCTCTCGATCCACTCGGTCTTGGCGCCACGGTCGATGATCGTCGTTGGCACATCGCTGAGCGGTGTACCGGTCGGATCGGTCAGCAGGATCTGTGAGCTCGTCTGGCTGATCGAATGGTCGGACTGAGCGAAGACGCCGGCGCGCAGCGTATGGGTGTCATTGAGCTCGTAGGACCCATCGCTCTGCAGCGCGTAGGCCACGTTCTCCTTGAAGGCAGCCTGGGCGATGCCGGTGAACAGCAGATCCCCGAGCGGATCGGGCCGGAACGTGAGGGAAGAGTAACGGGCAATCCACGAGGTCTGCACGTTCAGCTTGTCCGTCGAATGTTGCCAGCTGACCGCGCCGAATTGCGTCACCTCGCGCTGGTTCTCGTTCAGATCCTGGCTGGCGAAGGCCGTTTGACCGAGCACATCCAGTCCGAGCAAGGGCTGCTCGCCGTATAGGTTGGGGATCTGGAACTGCCCCACCGAGCTGCCCAGGGTCAGGGCAATGCGATCGTTCTCATCCAGGAGATCCTCGAAGTAGCCAAAGCCGTGATACTGCTGCGTGTGATCGTGGATCGGGTCAGAACGGCCGTCCGGGGATTCGATGCCCAGATCGTTGCGCAGAAAGTCGCCCGAGACGAAGTAACTGAACGAACCGGCGCCGCCGCCGTAGGTCACACTCGGCTCGAGCGTTTCGTGGCTGCCGCCGTACAGCGAGATGCTGCCGCCGGGAGCCTCAAGCCCGCTCCTGGTCGTGATGTCGATGATTCCGGCCGTGCGTAGCCCGTATTCCGCCGGCAGCGCGCCGGTGATCAGGCTCATCGAGGCGATGAGCCGCGGGTCGAGCGATTGCCCGAATACGCTGATGCCTTCCGGCAGGATGATGCCGTTGAGGCGGTACTGCAGGCCGTTGTGCTCGCCGCGCACGTGAAATTGCCCAAATGAATCCTGCGCTACCTCGGGCGCCTGCATGATGACCTGATTCAGCAGCGTGTTGTCCCCACCCGGGGTGGCGGCAATCGCGGCGGAGTTGATGGTGTAGGTGGAGGCGCCTGTTTGTGTCTGGATCGCCGAGCGGGCCTCATCCAGCCGCCTGGCGTTCACCACGACGGTGGCGATGGCCGCACTGGACAGATCGACGGAATCGTCGGGCTGACCGGCCGCCGTTGCGGCCATCTCGGGGGAGGGGTCCGCAGCTGCCGATACCAGCGGACTGATGAGCATGCCGATGAACATGCCGATGACTGGGCCGATGACTGGGCCGATGCGCCAGCACCGGGCAGGGGACAGCAATGCGGACGGCGGCAGCACGGCCGCCGACCGCAGGAGGATCATTGTGGACATGTAGGAACTCCGCCATGACTCGACAGCGCCAGCGGCCCATAGGGGCACGGCGGCGCGAAGCTGACTTCAGATGTTCAGCTCGAGGGCAGGCGGTCCGCGGCTGCGCGGAGTGGGAACGTCGGCGGGAGTGGCCGCGCAGGCTTCGGCGGGGGTGGCCGCACATCCGCCTGGCGCGAACGAAGGAAGATCAATCGAATGGCTCGCGGGACTGGTGACCTGCGAGAACGCCAGACACAGCTCGCAAGTCTTGTCGAGCTGACTGTCCGCCTGGACGCGGACGTCCACCTTGCCCGCCTGAACAATGTGGCCCAGCTCGTGGATGAGCGCCCCGTGCTGCGCGAACAGCAGCAGGAACGAGATGACGAGACTGATTGGGAGCTTGCGCATGCGATTTCTGCGTCAGGCGGCGACACAGTTACCAAAAGATTAACAGAACGATCGCAAGGTTGCTGTGATCCGGTCAGCTCTTGCGGCGTGACAGCGCCAAGGCGGCGATCAACACGATGGCGATGTTGAGAATCCACCAGGCCATCTGCTTGTGGCGGCTCAGCAGGCTGGCCCCGCCGGCAGAGGCTTGCGGCAGGGCGACGGGACCTGCGAGCACTTCCCGGATGCCATTGTGACCGATGACCATCTGCACCGTGCGCGGGGCACTGCCGAGGTCGCTGCGCGGCAGGACATAATCTCCCGCAGTATCGCGGCTGAAGGATTCGTTCTTGCCGTCCAGGGAAAGCGTGACGTCGTCGCTGCTGACGATACTGTGATCGCTCAGCCGGCGGACCCGAAAGGCAACGGTGTCGTCGGTGGGGATCGCATCGAGGGTGAGCAGCGCGGAACGGGCGATACGGATGTCCGGCAAAAGCCCGGATGCGGGTGCCGTAGGAGCTGGAGCCGCAGGAGCCGGAGCCGTAGCGCCCAGCACCGTGCTGGCAATCGCCAGTGTCGCGCAGGCGAGCGACGCCAGAGCAATGCGCCGTCGCCTCAGCGCCCGTGCCCGCGCAAGTAATCCTGCCCAGATCATCATTGCTCGCAATAGATGCGATTCGTCTTGGGAAAGGGGCGGCAATTTAACGCGCCGCGCGGCGCGGCGAAACGGCCTCAACCGCTCAGGCGGCAGTGGGCGGCGGGGCCCCGGCGTTGCCGTCGTCGACCGCGGCGGGCTCGGTGGGTTCCTGTCCCGCCTTCCAGGCCTCGTGACAGCGGCGATGGAAATGCAGCATGATGAGTTGCCCGTCGAGGCGCGCATCGATCTCGTATTCGACGTCGCTCGATGAGAGCACGACCCGGCAGAAGTCACAGGGTGCGCCGCAGCCCTTGCCGCCCCACATGCGGACCGTGACTGCCCGACGCAGCGCGGCGACGTTTAGCCGGCCTGAACGTGGCTCGGGTGCCGGGAGGATCTCATCCGCAGGAGCCGATTCCGTCATTGCCGTTCGCCTCAAGATCCGCCGAGTGCAAGGCTTACCGTCACGTTTTCAAACTATGCTCCGGACATGGCTTGCGAGCAAGTACCGCAACGGTTTGGCCCAAGGAAATTCGCTTGCGCCGCCGGTGCCTTGTAGCTATGTTCGCTTCTTGAGCTGAACGATACGAACACATTACATTCTCGGGGTTTAAGCGTCGCACGGAGACCGCCTGGATCGGGGCGGAGCTGGAGATCCTCCGTGGTATTTGCTGAGTCCGGTGGCGCCCGCGGGCGCCGATCTGGAGCGCGCCGGTGCACACGATCGTGCCACCGGCGCATGCCGTTGGCTGGCCGTCCGCCAGGACCTGGCCGCGGCCGCGTGCGCACGCGAGCTGGCGGATCGCCGCACCGGCACCCGCGCATTACACTCTGCCTTCCACGTCACCGTGGCACTTACGGCGCATCCTTGCGATGCGCCTTACTTTTTTCTGGAGTCCGCTGATGCAAGTTCAAGAACGTGCGCGTCGCAGCCCTGCTTCCAATGGCAAGGATTCGCCGGAAATCTCCGGGCTGGATCTGCGCAAGTTGCTGCGCGCCCTGCAGGCGGTTCGCGACGGGGATTTCTCCGTCAGGCTGGCGAGCGACCAGACCGGACTGGCCGGCAAGGTCGCGGACACCTTCAACGATATCGTCAGCTCCAATCAACGTCTGGCGCGTGAGCTCGAGCGTGCCGGCCAGATCGTCGGCAAGGACGGCAAGACCAAGCACCGGGTCTCCAGCGAGAGCCGCTCGGGCGCCTGGGGGGCCATGGAAAGCTCGGTCAATACCTTGATCGATGACCTGCTGTGGCCGACAACCGAGGTCACGCGCACGATCTCGGCGGTCGCCAAGGGCGATCTGCAACAGACCATGAGCCTCGAGGTCGACGGGCGGCCGCTCAAGGGCGAGTTCCTGCGCTCGGCCACGATCGTGAACACCATGATCGAGCAGATGAGCGCGTTCACCTCCGAGGTGACGCGCGTCGCGCGCGAGGTGGGCACCGAGGGCAAACTCGGCGGCCAGGCCGCGGTGCCCGGGGTCGCAGGCACCTGGAAGGATCTCACCGACAGCGTGAACTCGATGGCCAGCAATCTCACCGGTCAGGTGCGCAACATCTCGGAAGTGACGATCGCAGTCGCAAATGGCGATCTTTCGCGCAAGATCACAGTGGACGTGCGCGGGGAAATTCTGCAGCTGAAAGAAGCCATCAACACGATGGTGGATCAATTGCGCTCGTTCGCCTCGGAAGTCACGCGCGTCGCACGCGAAGTCGGCACGGAAGGCAAACTCGGCGGTCAGGCGATCGTGCCCGGCGTCGCCGGTACCTGGAAGGATCTCACCGACTCCGTCAACGCCATGGCCACCAACCTCACCGGTCAGGTGCGCAACATCGCCGAAGTGACCACCGCCGTGGCACGCGGCGATCTGTCGCGCAAGATCACGGTCGACGTCAAGGGCGAGATTCTCGAGCTGAAGAACACCATCAATACGATGGTCGACCAGCTCAACAGCTTCGCTGCCGAAGTGACGCGCGTGGCGCGCGAGGTGGGCACCGAGGGCAAGCTCGGTGGCCAGGCGGTGGTGCCCGGTGTTGCCGGCACCTGGAAGGATCTGACCGACAACGTCAACTCGATGGCCGGCAATCTCACCGGCCAGGTGCGCAACATCGCCGAGGTTTCCACCGCCATCGCCAGCGGCGATCTGTCGCGCAAGATCACGGTGGACGTGCGCGGGGAGATCCTGCAGCTCAAGGAAACCATCAACACGATGGTGGACCAGTTGCGCTCGTTCGCTTCGGAAGTGACGCGCGTGGCACGCGAGGTCGGTACGGAAGGCCGCCTGGGTGGTCAGGCGGTCGTGCCCGGAGTCGCCGGCACGTGGAAGGATCTGACCGACAGCGTCAACTCGATGGCCGGCAATCTCACCGGCCAGGTGCGTAACATCGCCGAAGTCGCCACTGCCATCGCCAACGGCGATCTGTCGCGCAAGATCACCGCGGACGTGAAGGGCGAGATTCTGCAGCTGAAGGAATCCATCAATACGATGGTCGACCAGCTGAACGCCTTCGCCGCCGAGGTGACGCGCGTGGCGCGCGAGGTGGGCACCGAGGGCAAGCTCGGTGGCCAGGCCGAGGTGAAGGGCGTCAGCGGAGTCTGGAAGGACCTCACCGAGAACGTCAATTCCATGGCGAGCAACCTCACCGGCCAGGTGCGCAACATCGCCGAAGTCGCCACCTCCATTGCCCGCGGCGATCTGTCGCGCAAGATCACGGTGGACGTACGCGGGGAGATCCTGCAGCTCAAGGAGACCATCAACACGATGGTCGACCAGTTGAACGCCTTCGCCGCGGAGGTGACCCGCGTGGCCCGCGAAGTCGGCTCCGAGGGCAAGCTCGGCGGCCAGGCCGATGTGAAGGACGTCAGCGGTGTGTGGAAGGATCTGACCGACAACGTCAACTCCATGGCGAGCAATCTCACCGGCCAGGTGCGCAACATCGCGGAAGTCGCCACCGCCATTGCTCGCGGCGATCTGTCGCGCAAGATCACGGTGGACGTACGCGGGGAGATCCTGCAGCTCAAGGAGACCATCAACACGATGGTCGACCAGCTCAACAGCTTCGCGGCGGAGGTCACGCGCGTGGCCCGCGAAGTCGGCACCGAGGGCAAGCTCGGGGGCCAGGCCATCGTGCCGGGTGTCGGCGGCACCTGGAAGGATCTGACGGACAATGTCAATTCCATGGCCCGCAATCTCACCGGCCAGGTGCGCAACATCGCGGAGGTCTCCACCGCCATCGCCCGCGGCGATCTGTCGCGTAAGATCACCGTGGACGTGAAAGGCGAGATCCTGCAGCTCAAGGAGACCATCAACACGATGGTCGACCAGCTCAATGGATTCGCAGCTGAAGTGACCCGGCTCGCCCGTGAGGTGGGCACCGAAGGTAAGTTGGGTGGCCAGGCGGTCGTGCCCGGCGTGGCGGGCACCTGGAAGGATCTGACCGATAACGTCAACGTGATGGCCAACAACCTCACGAACCAGGTACGCGGCATCGTGAAGGTCGTCACTGCAGTGGCCAACGGCGACCTGCGACAGCGGTTGACAGTGGAATCCAAGGGCGAAGTGAACGCACTCGCCGACACCATCAACAGCATGACGGATACGTTGGCGATCTTCGCCGATCAGGTGACGAGCGTGGCGCGCGAGGTCGGCGTGGAAGGCCGACTGGGCGGACAGGCCCACGTGCCGGGCGCAGCCGGCACGTGGAAGGATCTCACCGCGAACGTGAACCTGCTGGCGGCCAACTTGACGAACCAGGTGCGCGCCATCGCCGAGGTGGCCACCGCGGTGACGAAGGGCGACCTCACCCGCGCGATCCAGGTCGAGGCGCGCGGCGAGGTCTCCGAGCTCAAGGACAATATCAACGCCATGATCGGCAACCTGCGGGCGACCACCGATCGCAACACCGAGCAGGACTGGCTCAAGACCAACCTGGCGAAGTTCAGCCGCATGATGCAGGGACAGCGCGATCTGGTGACCGTCGGTAAGCTGCTGCTGTCGGAGCTAGCCCCGCTGGTCAATGCCCAACAGGGCGTCGTGTACGTCATGGACGAAACCGCTGGCACCGCCGGGCTCAAGGAGCTCGCAAGTTATGCCGACGATTCCTACGAGAACCGCGAGCCGCGCCGATACGTGATCGGCGAAGGCCTCGTTGGACAGTCGGCCGCCGATCGGCAACGACTACTGGTGACGGACATCCCCGCCGGTGCCATCCAGATCCGCGGCGGCCTCATCGTGGCCCGGCCGAAGAACGTCATCGTGCTGCCGGTGCTGTATGAAGGACACGTGAAGGCGGTCGTGGAGCTCGCCTCGCTCGGCGAGTTCACCCTTTCCCACCTGGCATTCCTCGAGCAGCTCACGGGCAGCATCATCGGCGTGGTGCTGAACACCATTGAGGCGACGATGCGTACCGAGGGGCTGCTCACGCAGTCCCAGCAGCTCGCCGGCGAGTTGCAGGCACAGCAGACCGAGCTGCAGCAGACGAACGAGGAGCTGGCCAACAAGGCGAAGCTGCTCGCCGAGCAGAATGCCGAGGTGGAGCGCAAGAACCAGGAGATCGAGCTGGCCCGGCGCGCGCTCGAGGAAAAAGCTGCGGAGCTGGCACTCACCTCACGCTACAAGTCCGAGTTCCTGGCCAACATGAGCCACGAGCTGCGCACGCCACTCAACAGCATTCTGATCCTGGGACAGCAGCTCTCCGAAAATGCCGATGGCAATCTCTCCGGCCGCCAGGTGGAGTTCGCCAAGACGATCCATGGCGCCGGCACCGACCTGCTCAATCTCATCAGCGACATTCTCGATCTTTCCAAGATCGAATCGGGCACGGTCACGGTGGAATGCGAGGATCTGCTGTTCACGCACCTGCGCGAGACCGTGGAGCGCAATTTCCGCCACGAGGCGGAGGCTCGCAAGCTGTCGTTCACGGCGGATTTCGATGCACGGCTGGGCCGGGCGATCACGACCGACTCGAAGCGGCTGCTGCAGGTGTTGAAGAACCTGCTGTCGAACGCGTTCAAATTCACCGATCGCGGTGGGGTGCGGCTGCACGTGGGCGTGGCGACCGGCGGCTGGACCACGGAGCACCCGCTTCTGCGCCAGGCACCGTCGGTCGTCGAGTTCTCCGTAAGCGATACCGGCATCGGCATCCCGCAGGAAAAGCAACGCATCATTTTCGAAGCCTTCCAGCAGGCCGACGCGGGCACGGCCCGCAAGTACGGCGGCACGGGACTTGGTCTTGCGATCAGCCGCGAGCTGGCGCATCTGCTCGGGGGTGAAATTCGCTTGAGCAGCGTCTCGGGCACCGGCAGCACCTTCACGTTGTACCTGCCGGTCACCTATATGGGGCCGGCCTACAGTCGGGCGCTGGGCGATGCTCGCCCCCTGTCGGCCGCGGGTACTGCGCCCCCCGCCGGATTCCAGCCAATCGTATTGCCGGTGGTGCGCCAGGAGGAGATCGCCGACGATCGCGAGAGCCTGCAGCCCGGGGATTCGCTTCTGCTGGTCGTCGAGGACGACCCGCACTATGCGCGGATACTGATCAGTCTGGCGCGCGATCGCGGCTTCAAGGTGTTGCTGACGAAGACGGGGGCTGATGCGCTGCAGCTGGCGGCCAAGTACCATCCGACCGCCGTCTCGCTCGATGTCTTCCTGCCCGACATGCTGGGCTGGACAGTGCTGAACCAGCTGAAGAGAAACCCCGAAACGCGCCATATTCCGGTGCAGATCCTGACGGTGGAGGATGAGCGCCAGTACGGGCTCGAACGCGGAGCCTTCTCATTCGTCACCAAGACCGTAACGAGCGATCGCCTGGAGGAGGCGTTCGACCGACTGAAGAGTTTCACCAGCTCGCGGCGACGGCGGCTGCTCGTGGTGGAGGATGATCCGGCAGAGCAGATGAGCGTGCAGGAGCTGTTGGCCCATGACGATGTGGAGATCGCCAGCGCGGCCACGGGGGCCGAGGCGCTCCAGGCGATGCGCGCGGGCAGCTTCGATTGCGTGGTGCTCGATCTGCGTCTGCCGGACATGTCGGGATTCGAGCTGCTCGCGCAGGTCCAGCAGGACCCCAAGCTGCGCGAGACGCCGATCATCGTATTCACCGGACGGGAGCTATCGGACAAGGAAGAGATCGAATTGCGCCAGCAAGCCAAGAGTATCGTACTCAAGGGAGTGCGCTCGCCGGAACGGCTGCTCGATGAGACCGCGCTGTTCCTGCACCGTGTGATCAGCGATCTGCCGGCCGCCAAGCAGCACATGATCGAGACGCTGCACGAGAGTGACGAGCCGCTAAACGGCCGCAAGGTGCTCGTGGTGGATGACGATATCCGCAACATCTTTGCGCTCAACAGTCTGCTCGAACGCCACAACATGCAGGTAATCACCGCCACGAACGGCCAGGAGGCGATCGATCTGGTGGAGAGCACCGAAGATCTCTCGCTCGTTCTGATGGACATCATGATGCCGGAGATGGACGGCTATGAGACCATGCGCCGGATCCGCAGTAACCATCAGTTCCGGATGCTGCCGATCATCGCGTTGACCGCCAAGGCCATGAAGGGCGATCGGGAGAAATGCCTGGAGGCGGGCGCGTCCGATTATGTCGCTAAGCCGGTCAACACGGACCAGCTTCTGTCGCTGGTGAGAATGTGGCTGCATCGGTAGAGTGTCGCGCGACGGACCGCTACCCCAGGGGGTGTGATGGGCGATGAGAAAGTCAGCATCCTGCTGGTCGACGACCAGCCCGCACGGCTGCTGACCTACGAATCGATCCTGGCCGAGCTCGGGCAAAACCTGGTAAGCGCCCGCTCGGGACTCGAGGCGCTCGACAAGCTGATGCGGCAGGAGTTCGCCGTCGTGCTGCTCGATGTGAGCATGCCCGACATGGACGGGTTCGAGGCAGCCCGGCTGATCCACCAGCATCCGCGCTTTGAGAAGACGCCGATCATCTTCGTGACCGGCGTGCACGTCAGCGAGCTCGACCACCTCAAGGGCTACAAGGTCGGCGCGGTGGACTACGTGTCGATCCCGGTGGTACCCGAGATCCTGCGCAGCAAGGTGGCCGTCCTCATCGAGCTGTACTTGAAGCGCCGCGAGCTGCGGGAACTGAACCGCACGCTGGCGCTCGCCAACGAGCAACTCGCTGCCGCCAATACGACGCTGCAGGCGGAGAAGGCGCGCGAGCTCGAGACGCTCAACTGTGTCCTGCAACGCGCGAATGCGGAGCTCGAACAGGCGAACCGGACATTGCAGAACGAGATCACCGAGCGCACCAAGGTCGAGTGCGCACTCAAGGAGGCGGATCGGCAGAAGGATGAATTTCTTGCCATGTTGGCGCACGAGCTGCGCAATCCGCTCGCACCCATTCTCAATGCCGTGCACCTAATGCGCACCCGGGAGCTTCCCGACCCGAAGTTGACCTGGGCCCGGGACATCATCGACCGCCAGCTTGCCTGTCTCACGCGCCTGGTGGATGACCTGCTCGATGTCTCGCGCATTACGCGTGGGAAGATCAACCTGTCGCGCCAGTCGATCGATGTGGCTGAGCTGATCACCCGCGCCATCGAAACCGTCGGTCCGTTGATCCAGGAGCGCAGCCATCAGCTGCTGGTGGAGTTACCCGACGGGCCGGCCCCGGTGAACGGGGATCCGCTGCGGCTCACGCAGGTGTTGGGCAATGTGCTCAGTAATGCCGCCAAATACACGGAGAAGGGCGGCCGCATCGAGCTGGCGGCGCGCCGGGAAGGCGGATCGGTGGAGGTCCGCGTGCGCGATTCCGGGATCGGCATTCCGCCGACATTGCTGCCGAAGATCTTCGACATGTTCACGCAGCTCAATCACCTCCCCGGGCGCCCCCAGACCGGGCTCGGCATCGGGCTCGCACTGGTACGGAAGCTGCTCGCCATGCACGGTGGTACGATCACGGCGTACAGTGAGGGCGAAGGCTGCGGAAGCGAATTCATCCTGACATTGCCGATCATCCCCGAAAAGTTTGAGGGCGGCACGCCAACCGGGGCCGTTCCGCAACGGATCGAGAGGAGCGCGATGCACGAGACGGATCCAGGAGAGACGAAGAGCCCGGCGGGTGTCCGCCGGCGCATCCTGGTAGCCGATGACAACTCCGATGCCCTGGAGAGCCTGTCGATGCTGCTGCAACTCGGGGGGCACGAGGTGTTCAGTGCGGCGAATGGCGCACTCGCGCTCGAGTCCGCCGAGCGACATCTGCCGGAAGTTGCCCTGCTCGACATCGGAATGCCGAAGCTGGACGGTTATGAGGTGGCGCGGCGCATCCGGGCCCAGCCTTGGGGGCATCGCATCACGCTGGTGGCCTTGACGGGGTGGGGGCAGGACTCCGATCGACGCCGTTCCGGAGAAGCCGGATTCGATTCGCACCTCGTGAAGCCGCTCGATCTGGACAAGCTGACCGAGCTGCTGAACCGATTGCCCGCCGCTGGCACGGACGCGGCATCCTGCAAAGCGGACTCCTCGGCCGCCTAGGATTGCGGCGGTTCGGGCTGCGGTGTGCGCCAAAGTCGGTGGCTGCCGATCAGTTGGCTGCCCATCATGAGCGCGGCACTCCCCAGCCATAGCCAATAGCCCGCCTCGTGCCGCAGGATGGGCAGCGAGTGTGCCGCGACGGTCAGTTCCGCACGCCCAAGAAAGCCCAACATCAGGGCAAATGACGCTATCGCCGTGGCCAGCGCCCACGGTCGTGTCGAGCGGCGAGACGCCACGCTCAGGAGCCAGCTGAGCCACAGCAGCGGATTGGCCAGCCATTCAACATAACCGAGCTGCACTGCCTGCCAGCCCGCGAAGAGCAGGCGCCAGGCGCGAACGTCCGCAGTTGTGCCGGATTTGCCGAACAGCGCGAACGCCGGCTGACTGAGCGCCACGCAGAAGAGCACGACGCTGAGTGCCGTTGCGGCGAGTCGTAATGAGGCGATGGCGAAAGGCGTGGTCGTGCCCAAAAGGAGGGGTTCTTCCATAGCCGAAGGAGGCAGAGTCCTCTCCCCCGTTCAGGCATCTTACTTGCGACAAGAGGGGCAAGTTCAAGCTCTCCGGGCCCTGCGCGCCCGGCAGGATGCGATCGATGGACAGAGCCGATGTGCTGATGGGCCAAGCGGGCGCCGCTCCGACGATGCCGTCGTTGCGGACGTGGACGGGCCGTGACCGCCGCGCTCCGAACTCCCGCCTGAATCTGGTCTGCGACCGGTTGTTGCCGGTGCTGTGGGTCGCCAGCGCCTGCGGGGTGATCGCCATCCACGAATGGCTCGAGCATGCCGGTCGGCTCACGCGCCACCCGTGGGGATACACCATCCTCGCCGCGGTGACCGCCGGGGTGCTTGGGTTCCAGTTCTGGCGCACCCGCGGTTGCCACGACCGCTAACGAGCGCACCGAGCCAACTCCCGTCGAGCGGTCGATCGCGACCGCGCGGGGCGACCGTGCGGGGACTTTCTGTGAAGATGGTCCCGCATGAACCCGATCACTTCCCGTAGCGCCCTCCGGCACGGCAGGCGCGCTTTGCGCGGTGTCGCGCTGGCTCTGCTCATCCAGGCCGCTCTGGCCAGCTCGCCGCTTGCCCAGCACCCGGCCACCTGCAATCCGCTGACCTATGGCGCCGTCGGCGATGGGACGACGGACAATACGCGGGCGATTCAGCAGGCCGTCAATGCCTGTGCAGGTCAGGGCGGGGGCATCGTTGAGCTTGCTCGGGTGGGCGCTCGCGCCGTCTATCTCACCGGACCGATCTCGCTCAAGAGCGACGTGCGGTTACAGATCGACGACACCGTCGTGCTGCAGGGTACCAATGACCACAGCCGTTACGTGGGAGCCTATATCAACTGGGTGTATCGGCCGAATGAGGCGCTCATCTCGGCCGAAGGTGCCTCGGATGTGGGGATCCTCGGCACCGGGACCATCGACGGTGCCGGTAACCAACCGCAACCCGCTGGAGGACCGAGCTGGTGGGCGCTGGGTGCCGGCAAGCCCAGCTCCATCCGGCCGTGGCTGATCGAATTCTATCGGTGCGACCACGTCACGATCCGCGGCGTGACGCTGCGCAATTCGCCGATGTGGCACCAGGCGATCCGCTTCAGCCGCGATGTGAGCGAGAGTGCCGTGACGATCAGTGCACCGGCCGGCTCGCCGAATACCGACGGAGTCGATATCGTCGGATCGACGAATGTCAATCTCTCGAATCTCAACATCAGCGTGGGCGATGATGCCATCGCGATCAAATCCGGGCTGCCCATCGATCCGGCAGACCCGAGACAGCGCGGCCTGCCGCGCATGGCCAGCGCGAACGTGCGCGTGAGCAACATCATTGCCGGCGGCGGTCACGGCATCTCGATCGGCAGTGAGACCGCAAACGGTGTGCACGATGTCTCGATCCAGAACGTGCAGTACGATCACACCGCCATCGGCTTTCGGATCAAGACGGCGCGCGACCGCGGCAGCCAGATCTACAATATCTCACTGCAGGACGTGGTGATGCGGGGAGTCGGTCTGCCGCTGAGCATCAACACCTATTACCCGGCGGGCGCACCGGTGGAACCGCCGTTTCAGGCGGCACAGCCGATCGCCGCAACTACCCCGCACGTTCACGACGTTCGGATCCAGAACTTCGCGGCGACCGGCGCGGACTCCCAAAGCAGCATCGAGGGGCTGCCCGAATCCTGCATTCGTCACGTGACGCTGCGCCACGTGCGTATTCAGACAAGCAGCAAGGGGATGGAGCTGCAACATGTGACCGGAGTCTTTAGCGACGTGACCAGCACACCCGCACACGGGGCGCCGTTCGTGGTACAGGAAAACGTATCGGTCAGCACCTCGGGATCCACTCCCGCCATTGCCGCCACGGCGCCGCAAAGTGGCCAGATAGGCTGTGCCGCGCAGGTCGATCCAGCCAACTGATCGCGAGGTGCGCAGCCCCCGGACCCGCTTTCACCGCAGATTCAGTTGGCATCGCGCGCGGCTGGCGCGCTCGGAGTGCCGCGCGCGGCCGATGCGGCTACCGGTCGGCCGCCGCCCGCGGAGACATTCGCCGCGGACGCCGGCGCGTGCGTAGGATCGAATTCGGCCTCGAGACCAACGAGGGTGGGCATGCCGGTCGCGGCCTGCAACGCTTCGCGCGCGTAGTCCCAGCGAATCGCCGCCGTGTTCGCCCCGAGGGCATGATCGAGTTGTTTCGACAGCAGCTGCAGATCAGGCTCCATCGACTGTCCCTGGGCATCCACTGGCGGATGCGCCTCCACGAGCAAATCGCCATCCGCATACGCAACTTTTACCGGATCGTTGATCAGCCAGACCTTGGTACCCACCGGTACCATGCGAAAGAGCGCTGCCACATCTTCCGGATACATGCGAATGCAGCCGTGGGTGATTGCCATGCCTACCGCCATTGGATTATTCGTCCCATGGATCTCGTAGGTGCCGTCACCGACAGCCAAGCGCATTTTGTAATCACCGAGCGGATTGTCCGGACCCCAGTGCACGACCTTCGGCAGCGGATCACCATTTGCAGCGTGCTCTTTGCGGATGGACGCCGGCGGATACCAGTCTGGATGTTTCTGCTTGGAGACGATCCGGGTCTCGCCGAGAGGTGAGCGCCAGTCCATGCGGCCGATGCTGACCGGAAAGCTGATGACGAGGTGCTTTTGATGGGGCCTCGCCGGCGGATAGTAATAAAGACGGTGTTCAGGAAGATTCACGACGATGCCCTCGCGGGGTGCCGGGGGCAAAATGCGCCGCCCGGGCAGCAGGACCGCGGTCCCGGCCCCCGGCAACCACATATCCACGCCGGGATTTGCGCGCAGGATTTCCTCATAACCAAGGCTGTACCGATGTGCGATGGCGAGCAGCGTGTCCGCGTAGGTCGCCTGGATGTGCTCGTCCGTTCCGACGACGGCCGATCCATCGGCGGGGAGCTCATAAACGGTAGCCCGGGCACAGTTGATCGCGCCCAGGACACACATCATTGCTGCATAAAACGACTTATTCATCGCTTCCTACCCGAAGTTCCCGCTGCGCCACTAGCGCTCGCGGAGAATCTTAGCAGCTAATGCTCAGGCTTCGGTTCGAGGCAGTTCAGAATTTCCGCAAGAGAGTCTTGCAGCGGGCACTGCACCGCATCCCCTTCCCGGGCCTGTGCCTTGCTGCAGCTCCGGCTGCCACAATTACGGAGACCGTCATGGGAATTTTCGATCGTTTGAAGAATGCAATTCTCGGCACGCAGTCGCATTCGCAGGGCCTTCAGCCGGGCGCGGTGGGCGCTGCCAATCCCGCACCGAACAGCGCGCGAGCTGGTGCATCGGTGCAATCGAGCGCCGGTCAATCGGCATCGACGCCACCGGCCTCCGCACGGACAAATCCGACAGTCGCGTCCGGGACCCCCTTGCAGGCGGTCGACGTGGAAGCGGTCCTGAAGCAGATGGCAGCGAACAAGCACGAACCCCTCAACTGGCAGAGCTCGATCGTCGATCTCATGAAGGTCGTCGACCTCGATCCGAGTCTCGAGAACCGCAAGACACTGGCGAGCGAGCTTGGCTACACTGGCGATACGCACGACTCGGCCGGCATGAACGTGTGGCTGCACCGCCAAGTGATGCAGAAGCTGGCAGCATCCGGCGGCAGAGTTCCGGACAATCTGCGTCACTAACCGCCGGAGAGATGCCATGACGTGGATGAATGAAGTCGGCAACATCCTGCAGCAATACCAGAATGCCTCGGCGAGCCAGGCTCCGTCGAATGTGTCGACGGACTTCGCGAAGGTAGCCGAGCACGCGCCACCTGCTGCGCTCTCGGGTGGGCTCGCCGAGGCATTTCGCTCACCGGATACGCCACCCTTCGCCCAGATGGTGGCGCAATTATTCGGCAACTCGAATGGGGAGCAGCGTGCCGGCATCCTGAATCATCTGGTCGCGGCTGCCGGGCCGGCGCTGTCGGGCGGATTACTCGGGAATCTGGCCGGAGCGCCTGCCGGTTCCGGTGCGGTGACTGCGCAACAGGCCCAGCAGGTGCAACCCGAGACGGTCCGGCAACTCGCAGATACGGCGCAGCGCAATGACCCCTCGATCGTGGACCGCGCCGGGCAATTCTATGCGCAGCATCCGCAGCTCGTTCGGGGGCTCGGCGCGGCTGCGCTTGCGATGGTGATGGCGCACGTCTCGCAGCAACGATGAGCAACGATACAACGATCATCGCCTCGTATTCCAACCGCCAGGCCAGCGAGTTGCTCGAACGGTACATTGCCGGCGGCGCCATTCCTTGCCAGATCGTGGAGGCCGCCTCCTCCGGGATCGCGCGCTTCCGGGTGCTCGTTCCGACCGAACGCGTCGCGGACGTGAACCGCCTGCTGGACCTCGTCAGCGTCGCGCAATATGACGGGCCGACTTCTGCCGAAGTGGTCGCGGGCCGGTTGGTGAATGAAGGCATCCCATGCCAACTTGCCGGAAGGGGTGCGCTGGACGATCTCGGATTTCTCGGGCGCTTCAGCGGCCCGTACGAGGTGCTCGTGCCGCGCAAGCTGCAGGTGCAGGCACGCCAGTTCTTGAGCCATTCGAACGTATCCGACGCGGAGTTGACGGATCTCGCGTTGCGCACCGCTCCAGGTCCCGACGATCAGATTTAGCGCGCACAACCGGCGCGCGCTTTCGTCATTTAGTCCAGCCCGCGGGTGGGTTGGATTTCCGTCTGGCCAAGTGACTTGCTTCCGGCACAGCGGGCGGACACGCGTTGCCGGAGGCGGCCTAAGTGATTGATTAAAATGAACTACATGGGTGCGGCTTGGGCGGCACGCAATCGTCTGCTCGCGAGTATGCTATCGTGTAGCAACTTATCTACACGTGGTGAAGCCATGCCGCTGAACATCCGAAACGAGCAGGCCGAGCAGCTGGCCAGTGCACTCGCCAAACTGACTGGCGAAACCAAGACCGAAGCGGTCACACAGGCGTTGCGCGAGCGGTTGGAACGGGTGCGGCGTGCGCGCGCAAAAAGACGACTGGCCGACGAACTCGATGAGATCGCATTGCACTGCTCCAGGCGTCCCGTGCGTGATCGCCGCAGTGCCGAGGAGATTCTCGGATATGACGAGAACGGATTGCCCCGCTGATGGTAGTCGACACCTCGGCGCTCGTTGCGATTTTGCAGAATGAGCCGGAACGACGTCGGTTCAACGAGGCCATCGAAGCTGCAGAGACCCGCTCAATGTCGGCAGCCGCCTTCCTCGAAAGCTCCATCATCCTCGAGTCGCGCGTGGGAGCGGACGGAGTACGCGATCTCGATCTGTTCATCGCCAAGGCGCGGATCTGCCTCGTTTCTGTCGATGAAGATCAAGCCTACCTGGCCCGCGACGGGTTTCGGAAATACGGCAAGGGGCGCCATCCCGCAGGGCTCAACTATGGAGACTGCTTTTCCTACGCACTCGCGCGATCTCGGGACGACTTGCTTCTGTTCAAAGGAAAAGACTTTCTGAGAACCGACGTGGAATGTCATCCCGCGAGCGGCTAAATGATCTATGGCAAGCGGCCGTTGAGAACAGCGAACCGCTTTTCGCCGCGCCGAGTCCGCCGTATCGGCGTTCAGGCCGGTCACTGAAATCCGAGACCCGTTGACCTGAGCGCCAGCCAGTAAACAGCGATCAGGCTGATCGCAACTGCTCCCCCTGGCATGAAAGCGCGGCGATAGAACCGGGTCTCGCGCAACCCGTACGCCACGGGTATGAATACGAGCACGATCGCCAGTTGTCCCACTTCCACACCGAGGTTGAAGCCAACGAGCGCCAGTGCAAGATTCCACCCCTGAAGTCCGAGGTCCCGGAGCACGGACGCGAAGCCCAGTCCGTGAATCAGCCCGAACAGAAACGCGACGACCCAGCGACGCTCGCGTATGAGCGGAAACAGATTGTTCAGCGCGCCCAGCAGAACCGTGAGCGCAATGCCGGATTCGACGACGCGACTGGGCAGATTGACGATGCCGTTGACCGCGAGGCTGAGCGTGAGAGAGTGTGCCGCGGTAAACGCGGTCACGACTTTCAACACATCGAACAGTGCATCGCGCAGCGATTCACGCGGTTGCCAGTTGCCGTGACGGAACAGCACCACGGCCGGCAGCAGCAACGTCAGAAGAAACAGGATGTGATCATATCCCTTCCAGATGTGCCAGATGCCCTCATCCAGGAATGCCCGGAACTGGGCGAGACGATCGGGTGTGCCGAGATTGAACGTGCCGGTTCGGTTCGCGTCCGCCAGGACCAGCGCCTGCGCGCTGCCGTCGGCGCGGATATCGAGCAACCCGCGATGATTCGGGTCGAGATCGAATAACAACGAATAGTGCACGACGAGCTGGGCCGGTCGGTTTGTGCACTGAATGCTGAACGGCAGGACCGCGTAGCCGCCGTCGACATGCTCATCGAACAGCAAACCGTGCGGCTGTAACCGGCAAGCCTCACGGTCGCCGCGCGCCACGCCCTCGATCGACAGATGCGACAGGGCGTACTGGCTGACCACGGATTGGCGCGCCTTGAGCTCCCCCCAGGTGATGGCGCCATCGCCGTTGCCATCGAGCCCGACGGCGTGCTGCAGATCCCGCAGGGCAATGTCCCACTGCCCCTCGAGAGAGGTACCCTGGGCCGGCTGGCGCAGCGTCAGGTAGCTGTCGCTCGGCTTGTGTGCCTGAGCGACCGTGGTCCACGCACATAGCAGAATTGCAGCTATGAGTGCCAGATTTCTCATCGCCCGACGTTCTGCGCGGTCTGAATGGAGAAATCGGCGATCGTGCGGTCTTCGTAGTGGGTCTGCCGGATCCACTCATGTACCACCTGCACTGCCTGCTGGCTTCGCGCCGCCCTGGCTGCAGCCACGAAAATCTGCACGTCTGCCGGCTCCCGCTGTATCGTCCAGTCGCGCTGTGCGAGCTGCAAGGCAGCGCTCGCGTTGCCGCGCACTTCCAACAGAAAGCGCGCTTGCTCGCGAAGATGTGTGAAGTCCCCATCGCGACGGGCTGCCTCGTAGCGTGCCTGGTACAGACTCGCTCCACGGCGTGGCTTGCGCGCTTCTGAGCTGCGTCGCCGCGATTGCCAGCCGCAGCAGCAGATTGTCCTGCTGCTCGTCCCCGCGCAGCAGTTGGATGACCTCGGCATTGGCGATGCTGCCGCAGCAACAAGTCCGCGTAATCGGCTTTCGTGAAGCCATCGTGCGGGGTGACCCGCAGGGCTGCCCGCAAGTACTGCTCAGCGGAAGCATCATCGCCCATGCGTTGAGCCATATCGGCCAGTTGATCGAGAATCCAAACGCGGACCGAGGGCGCCAGGCGCGGATCGTCCGTGAACACGCTGCGCAGTGCTGCGTAGCTTCCCGTTAGATTGCCCGTCAGGCTGCTCACGGCGGTGAGACAGGTGAGCGCGATCAGATGTCCACTGATCTGGATCAGCGGCCGGCAAGCCTGGCGCGCTGCCTCGAAGTGACCCTGAAGCTGCAGAATGGTGGCCTTGGTGAGCCACGCTTGCCCGTCGAAACGCTGTGCGGCCAGTGCGCGATCCAACAGCTTCAGCGCCTCATCGAAGCGATGCAGATATTGCAACAGGTCGCCGCAAGTGTCAGAACTGCGGGATCCGGATTGGGCTGCGCCAGCCATGGAGACAAAGTAGCTTCGGCGTACGAGACGAAGCGCGGATCCGCATTCTCGCGCCCGATGTCCAGATAACCCTGCGCGAGGGCCAGTGCGCTGCGCAGATCTTGCGGGTGTGCGGCAACTCGTGCTCGCAATGGCTCGAGTTTCTGCGTCGCGGCAGCCGCAGGAACATGTTCCAGGACGGTGGAATCGGTGGGTGGGATGCGTGGAGCGGCGAGCGCAACCGCGCAGCAACCGAGCCCCAGCAGAAAGTTGATACCGACACGAACGGGTCCGCGCCTCGACAGGCGCGGACCCGACCACCGCAAGATCCCGATCACATCGTTCACCAGACGTGGCGGGTGTCCATTGCCCAGCTAGTGCTTGACGATGCCATTCTTGCCATTCGGCGAACCCGGGAGGGGCGTATTGAGGTACGGGAAAGCGTCCAGGTACGTGTCCGCGGGATTGATCTGACCCGAGACTTTCACCGAAGAGGCGTCCGCTCCAGCTGCTCGCGCTCCATCGGTATAGGGGGCACCGTGATTGGGGTCGGTGGTTTCTGACCCGCAGCTGCCGATCTTGCCGCACAGGGCACCCATCGCCACCCGAAGCTCGATATCCGTCACATCGTCATAGGGCCGGCGGCCATTGGGAAATCCTGCATTGTCTCCGCCCAGAACACCGAGGTCGTTCTGCGAGGCCGCCGGGGTCGGCGCGATGGAGGTGTTGAGCCTCATCAGTTCTGCGGGAGTCACGCTGAGGGGCTGATTGACTCCCTTCACGCCCGTCAGGAACGCCGCAACGAGGTCGTTGCGCGGGCGATTGCGGAACGAGCGCTGCGTTCCCAAAGAGCGCATGCAGCAGCACCGGCAAGGTCGGATTGGTGACGTACCGCAGGAACTGGGCATCATTCGTCGGAATGCTGCCATTGAAGCGGTCCTTGTCCGGTAGCCCAATGATGACCTCATTCACCAATGGATTGCCGAGACGCGAGACCTGCTTCATCCATTGGCCGTTCGCCATCTGCCAGTCGCCCTCGTTGTCCATGCTGGCGCCGGAGGTGGTGGCGACTGCCGCCATGTCCGTGCTGTCCGTAGTGGGCGTGGATTTCGGGACACTGGCAGTCGTCCAGGCTCCGATGACCGGGTCTTTCCCATGGGTGACGCACGCGATCGGCAACTCCATCGCGATCGAGGTCACGTTCTTGTTGGAGAGCGAATTGGGTTCGCCATCGCGCAGGGCCGACCGGATTGGTGTTCACCAGGTCGAAGATCTCACCCACATTCACCACGAAGCCTTCCTTGCGCTGGCCGACGAACACCCGTCCACGGCCCGAACAGCCCGGAATGATGAGATCGAACATGAAGTCACTGGCGTACATGGCATAGTCGGTAATGGATTTCTCACCGATATTGTCGGTCGGCTTGTAGAACTGCGTATCGGCCGAGGTGCCATTGCCAGCAAGCTGTCCGGAGCTCTCCTGGCCGTTGCGCACCACGGTGATGGTGTAGCTCTCCTCGACGTTCAGGTTCGTACCGGCCTTGGTTACAGGCCCGATATTGAGCAGCGGTACGGCCACCGATGGGCCATTCGCCGGAACGGCCAGGGCCTTCAACACGTTTCTGAACCGGAACTGGAAGGAGATCGCCGCTTTCCCATCGCCATTGTTGTCGATGTTGATTGCGTAGACCGCATTGGGATCGAGCTGATAGAAATTGGGTCCGCCACCTGGCTCCTGGAACGGAATGTAGTTCGCGAGCACCGTCACGTAGTTCTCGCGCCCGGCTTCGTAGCTGCGGAACAGATACAGGTCCGTGCCATCCACGCGCGGTGAGCCGGCAATGTTAGGTGCCTCTCGATGGCTGGAGCCGAAGCTGAGCATGGGCAGGCTCGCGGCGACTGTGGCCGCGAGCAGAATGGAACACTTCATGGAGATCTCCTCACTGATGGATTCGTCGAAGCTCGAGCACTTGATTTGTGGTTAAAGGGAGCGGAAACGGACCGGTCCAATGCGCTCTACGAACGAGTGGAAATATTGGATGCAGACGCGGAAGTGGGAGCTTCCCTCCCTTCGGGGCCGTTCGAGTGAGCAAGAGTGTGCCGTACAACTTTGTATGTGCAGGACGAAGTTGCCGGATTGCTCAAATGCCGTCGACCCCCAACGCGCGGGTGACCACTGGTTGTGGTGCGAGTGCTACTACCCGGCGCGCACACTCACAGCCCTCAGTTGCAATCTAACGGACTGTGCTTTCGCAAAATACTCGATCGAGTATGGGGCGACCCCCCAAATGGGGAGTATGACGTGAAGTGGCCGCTCGTCAGAAGGCAGAAAGCAACGCGAGATCGATGGTTGCGTTCGTTCGCAGCATGCTCGTGAACATCAAGCGCATGAGATCGACCTGCCGATTGGTGGCCGTTTTCAGGAACACCTGCTTGAGATATGCGCGCGCGGTATCGGGTTGTACCTGCATTCGCTTAGCCGCCTCGGTGATCCGCAGGCCGCTCATGAGATGATGTACCAAGTGCGCCTCGGCGCCCGTGAGCTTGTATATTCTGCATATAGGTGCCAGCACGCGCGCGAAATCCCGCTCCGGGTCGAAGACGTAGATGATCACGGCAGCGTCCCGCAGATCGATCGCCGCGTGTCGAACGCTCATCACAGTCGCGACCAGCGCCCGTCGCTCGGTGGCTCTGTGTAGCAGCAAAATTGGGGCAGCATGGGCCACCTGGCTCGTTGCTGTGAAGTCTTGGTTCCAATGCAATGCCTGTTGAATGGCCGCCTGGAATCGCACCGCCACCGACGCTTCAGTTGCCGTGATCGAATCTCCGGACCGCCGAAGACCGTCGCGCTGCTCCAGGATCGCCATGGCGTGCGTATTAGCGAATAGGAGGTGCGATCGCCGATCCAACAGCATGACTCCCACGTCGGACAAATCCAATGCAGCGCCTAACGAGTTGGCCCGCCGGCGCTCGAGGCGATGCAGCCACCACAGCCGCACGTATCTGGAAAGGACGGGATGCAACCGCGACGCCGTAGCTCGTTCCAACTGATCGTAAGGGATTGTGCCATCCGGCCTGCAGATGCTTGCGACGATGCTCACGTTTTGTGTGGGACTGAAGGTGAGCTGTAGCAGTCGAAAGCTTCCAGGGGAGCTCTCCTGATGATCTGGAGTCCAGTGACTTTCCCGCAGATCGACGCAATCATCGTGGCGGCGCCGCTCGGCGCTGATTGCGGCGCTGATTGCGGCGCTGGCCTCGGTCGTGAGTCTCGCAACCAATGAATGTGCCGCGGCGGGCATTTCGGTCGTCTGGGCAAGGACCATGGGGCCTTCGCCCTGGACATGCCGCGTGATCAGTCCGAAGCGGCCGCCGGACCGCGTAACAAGGCGATCGACGATCCAGACCAGGTCCTCGTTGAAGCAATCGAGCTGATCGAATCTGTCGCGCTCAACCGTTTCGGAGCCCACGCCGCTCTCCAGGTCTCGCTCGATAACCCCTGTGAAATGGCCGAGCGCGATGCGCGACGTCGCGCAATATCCACCACACTTGGCACGTATTCGGAGATTGAGTGGAACGCTTCACGATATCGCTCGTTGCGCAGTTGGCAGCATACGCCAGGGGCCGATTGAGCGCGTGCGCGAATTTGCAAGAAGCTGATCGCCGAGCGAGGCGTGCGACATGGGAGCCTCAATCTCAACTGCGTCGAGTCCGGCAAGTCGCACCGCCATGGAACCATGGAAGCGGGATCCCGCGGCAGTTGAAGCCGCGTCACTAACCACCCACGGCGCTATTTGGCGCGAGGCCGGGACTGCATCCAAGTCGCCGTATCGTTCGTACGACCAAAACGGAGGAAATTCGCAACTGAGATCGGCGCTATGAGAGGGACACGGTGCCGAGAAAGCCGCAGCTCGGCAGTCCACCTCAGGAACCTTGTGCGCGACGGCGGAGTCAGCGCCTATTTCATTGCGTTGTTATGCGTCATGGCGGCGGTCGGCCCAATCACCGGACACGCCGAGAATGATGATGCGAATCACCTGGACACTGTCACGGTGGTAGCCACCGGCGTCAGCAACATGGACGCCGCCTCTGCGGGCGATGTGAGTCAGGAGCAGATCGCGAGCCAACCCTTGCTGCGCCCGGCCGCCGTGCTGGAAAACGTCCCCGGGTTGATCGTGACCCAGCATTCGGGCGAGGGCAAGGCGAACCAATATTTCCTGCGTGCCTTCAATCTGGACCATGGGACGGACCTTGCGCTGCAGGTCGATGACATGCCGGTGAACATGCCGAGCCACGCGCACGGTCAAGGATATTCGGATCTGAACTTCCTGATTCCGGAATTGACCGCCGACCTGCACTACAAAAAAGGGCCGTACTATGCGGACGAAGGCGATTTTGCCACCGCAGGGACGGTGCGCGTCGGGTTGATCAGCGAGGCTCCCGCGAGCATCACGCTCGGTTACGGGGAGGATGGCTACCGTCGCGCGCTGCTGATGGGGTCGAGCGCGGTGGCCGGCGGATCGCTGCTCGCAGCGGGTGAGCTCTATCACAATGATGGGCCGTTCGACGTGCCGGATGACTACAACCGCCTGAACGGTGTGATCCGCTACCGGCGCGGGGATGATCTGGACTACTACACCCTCACGGCCATGGCATATTCAGGCCGCTGGAATTCGACGGACCAGGTGCCCGAACATGCGATAGAAGAGGGATTGATTGGTCGTTTCGGCAGCCTCAATCCCACCGATGGCGGTGAATCGAGCCGCTCGAGCCTGTCCTTCAGCCGCGCCAAGCGGACCGATGACGGACTGGAGCAGATCTCCGCATACGTCATCCGCTACCAGCTCGATCTGTGGTCAACGTTCACCTATTACCTCAAGGACCCGGTGTACGGGGATCAGATGCTCCAGCACGATGATCGAGTGGTCTATGGCGCGAAAGGCTCGAAGAGCTGGTTCACGAGCCTTGGCGCATCACCCATGACCAATGTGATCGGCGTGCAGGCGCGATTCGACGACATCCGGGATGTGGGCATCTTTCCGACGTTTCAACGTCAGATAATCGGCACGACGCAGAATGCCGGCGTGATGGAATCGAGCGCTGCGGTCTATGGCGAAAACACCGTGCAGTGGCGCGAGTGGTTCCGCTCGATCCTCGGGCTTCGGCAGGATCAGTTCGACTTCGACGTCAAGGACAAGATGCGCAACCCCAATGGGAGCTGCGACATCAATAGCGATCCACTGGGCTGTGACACGGCAACCCGGCGTGCATCGATATTCAGTCCTAAAGTGGGGTTGATGTTCGGCCCATGGGCGAAGACGACTTACTTCGTCAATTTCGGCGACGGCTACCACAGCAACGATGCCCGAGGCATCACCCGTAATGGTGAGAATCCCGACGCCGCCGGGGTCACACCCCTGACGCGTGCGACCAGTGCCGAGGTCGGTGTGGCGAGCCACGTCATCGAGAATCTGGACACCACGTTGGACATCTTCAGGCTGAAGCTAAAGTCCGAATTGGTTTTCGACGGCGATGCAGGCGCGACGGTGCCGAGTGGGTCAACGACTCGCAGCGGCGTCGAATGGGGCAACACCTATCACCTCAACTCGTGGCTATCGGCTGACTTCGACGCTGCCTTCACCAGGGCCCGATTTGACGGCAATGCGGCGCCGGACAATCTGGGCTGTGGCGAGGCGGCACCGGGTCACCCCTGTACACAGCCGGTGGGAATCGTCGGCCGCTACATCCCCAATAGCCCGACGAACGTCATCGATGCCGCCCTCTCGGCACGTAGGGCTTCCGGCTGGTTCGGTGCGCTGCGGGCGCGCCATTTTGGTCAATCCCCGCTCGTCGAGGACAACAGCGCGAGTTCCCCGGCCTATACGACGGTGGACGGCGAGATCGGGTTCCGCAGTCCCGAAAATTGGCTCGTGGCGCTCGATGTCTTCAACATCGCCGACGTCAAATGGAACGACATCGAGTACTACTACGTTGCCCGGTTGCGCAACGCAGCCTCACCGCAGGCGGACTACGTGATTCACCCGGGCGTCCCGCGAACCTTGCGCGCTCACTTCCAGTATCAATTTTAAGTGCGACGTGGATCCAAGCTGATCCGCTCGACAAATCTCCGCGTTGCCTCAATGACGGCCGCCGCTTCGTCACGGTGTGGAGAATGCCCACAGCGGTCCAGCGCGAGCACTTCGATGGCAGGAAGTGCGCGACGAAGACTCTCGATCTGTTCCATCGTCCCGTACTCGTCCTGGTGCCCCTGGATCGCCAGCACCGGGCAGGATATCAGCGGCAGGAGGGCTTCGATATTCCAGTCTCGAAAAGCAGGATCGAGCCAGATTTGGTTCCAGCCCCAGAATATAGAGTCCACATTTGCATGGTAGCGCGCCAGGCGCGCCCGCAGGTCCGTCGTCTGGTACGCGTGCCTGATCTGCTCGATGCTCTGGAGGGTGACCTCTTCGATCTTGACGTGCGGTGCGAGCGCGATGACGGCGGCGACATTGTGTTCGGGCGCGGCGGCATGTATGAGTGCGATGGACGCTCCATCGCTGTGGCCGAACAGTACCGGGCGCTCGATCCCGAGACCCGCGAGGATCGCGGGCAGCCAGACCCGGGCTTCCTCGTGCAGGTAGTCGACCCGCCTGGGTTGCCGCAAAGGGGACGATTGTCCATGCCCGTGTCGCGAGAATACCCATGTGCGGCAGCGGGTTGATCGCGCGAGGCGCTCCGGGAAGTCCCCCCACATCGATACGGAGCCGAGGCCCTCGTGCAGCATCACCAGATCCATCGCCCGAGCAGCCGTTGGCGTGACCAACTGATACTCGATCGCGCGATCGCCCAGGGCCAGGACTTGGTTCGGCATGCTGGGATTTGCTTCGTTCACGTTGCAAGAAGTGGCCGGAACCCGTCCAACGAAGTCGCCTGCATTCGATATTCTCAAGGTGCGATCAGCGACCGCCATTCGACGGGCAAGCGCTGCAGGTCTGCAGGCTCATCGATGTCGTTGAACGTGGCGGCTACATGCAGCGACCATTGTAAAGCATCGATGCGCTGTATGGTCTGCTGCGCGACAGTGGGTGTGCTCCAGGTGATATCGCTGAACAAGCGCGAGTGAAATCGGCGCAGGCCCAGTAAGGCATAGCCGCCATCGACGGTGGGATGCAGGACGGCATCGACGTGTCGCAGTGCCTGCGCCGCTTCGCGCAGAGCAGCGGAATCGAGCTCGGGGCAGTCGGCACCGATGAGCATCACCGCTGCATTGCGCTCAAGCCCGCATCGTGCTGCATACGCGAGTCGCGCGCCGAGATCGCCTTCCCCCTGGTCTTTGATCTCAACGCTGTCCGGAATCGGCATGCCGCGCCAAGCGGAATCGCTAATCGCAGGTGTCACCCACAATTCCACGGGGCCCGCTTGCGCATCCAGTGCATGGACCAGCGTCATCTCGAGCATGCGTCTGGCAAGCGCTGCGGCACGCTCAGCTCCCAGAGTCGGAATGAGCCGCGTTTTGGCGAACCCAGCTTGCGGCGCCTTGGCGAAAATGATGATCGTGGTCGCGTTCATTCGTACCTGTTTGCAAGCACGCTGGCTGGCACACCGCGCCAGTACGCCCAGCGCAAGCGCCACATCAAAATAATCGTGCGCCAGACACCGCGGGTTTCCCACCGACGACCAGAAGTCACTGCGCGGGCGCGCAGACACACCGGAGGCGAAAGAGCCCGCAGCCGCTTGCAAAGCTCGATATCTTCCATCAACGGCTGATCCGGAAATCCGCCTACCGATTCGAATGCCTGTCGGGCAACGAATATCGCTTGATCTCCCGTTGCGATTCCGCTTATGCGTGAACGCCAATTCATGAGCGCTGCGATCACCCTCAACATCCTTGGACGCCCTTGAATATCCACATCGAAGCGGCCCCAGATGCGTCGGCCGTCGCTCATCGCCATTTCGATCAGCCGAGCGGCATTCGCGGGTAAAGCGGTATCCACGTGCAGAAAAAGCAGTATTGCGCCGCTTGCAATCCGCGCGCCCGCATTCATTTGTCGGGCCCGACCCTTCGAGCTGCTTACGAGGCGAGCACCAATACGCGCGGCGGTCGCGAGTGTTTCATCCTGACTGCCGCCATCCACGATGACCACTTCCACGCCACGCGCTCGCACCGACGCAAGACACTCCAAGGCAGGCAGCAGTTGCCGTGCTTCATTGAATACTGGAACGATGATCGATAGTGTCATCGACTCATTTCCGCATCCAGGCGTGGTAGCTACCGCTCAGAATGCGAGGCGCGACAGCAAATGCCACGACAGCCCACCGACGAGGTATGCACGTGCGGACTACCCAGTGCGCTCAGCTCGTGAGCGCGCCGCCGCAGCTGCTGCCCTGACCGGCGGTGCAGCCGTAGCAATGATTTGCAACGATGATGGGATCGCCTTCGATATTTCGATTCAATAAATCTCGCAGATGTGCACCGTGCTGCTGGGCGCGTCGCAGGCCGAGCTGCTGGTTGAAGTCGCAATCGTACAAAGCGCCGCGCCAATCGACGCTGATCAGGTCTCGACACATTACCTGCTCGAGATTGGCCGCCGCGAAGTTCTCTTTCAGCAGGCGCACATAGGCGTCGAACTGCCCCTTTGAAATGAGGGTACTGCCGAAGCGTTGGATTGGCATGTTGGCAAGGGTATAGAGGCGGTTGAATCTCACGCCGAAATGCATGAGTAACTCGCACCTATAGTCCGATTCAAGGGCGGCCTGCGGCGGCGGCAACGTCGGTCCGAGCGGGTTATAAACGAGATCGAGCGTCAAGTGACTTCCCGGCTGTCCATAGCCCAGGGCGTTCAGCCGCCGCAGCGCCGCGATGCTTTTCGCGAATACGCCTTCACCGCGTTGCTGATCGACGTTCTTGGAGGAATAGCACGGCAGCGAAGCAATCACTTCCACGCGTCGCGTGGCAAGAAATTCCGCCAAATCGTCCTGACCGGGCTCGAAGAGAATGGTGAGATTGCAGCGGTCAATCACCTTCACGCCAAGCCGGGTCGCCGCGTCGACCAGCATGAGAAATGCTGGATGCAGTTCGGGTGCGCCGCCGGTGATATCGAGCACGCCGATTGTACATTCGCGCAGAACTTGAATGACGAGTTCGACGGTCGCGTCATCCATCATCTCGCGACGCGTGGGGCCGGCGTTGACGTGACAGTGCACACAGGTCTGGTTGCAGCGATAGCCCAGATTGACCTGCAGCGTCTGCAGCGCGCGGCGCTGTGAGAGGGGGAAAATCCGTGCTTTTGAGTAGTGGTAAGGTCGCGTACATGAGCGTGCGAAGAAATGATCGATTCTCAACGGTACACGAGAATGCAGTGATTCTATTCCTTCACGGTGATGATGACCATGTCACTGCAGCGTGCGGGGAGTCAGCATCGCATCCAGCCTGGATGCCCGCGGGACCGTTGCATCGAGGACTTGGCAGTGAGACAGTCCTGCTAGCTACTTGCTTTCGGATATTTGGCCATGGAACCCATCATGACGAACACGGCGATCGGTGTCATTGGCGGCAGTGGGCTCTATGCGATGGAGGGACTGACTGAAACACGCGAGCAGCTTATCGAGACGCCTTTCGGCGCTACGTCCGATCCCGTGGTTACCGGTCTTCTTGACGGTGTACCCGTCGCCTTTTTAGCTCGGCATGGCAAGGGTCACCGTTTGACTCCAGGCGAAGTCCCCTACCGTGCCAATGTGTACGCGCTCAAGACTCTTGGCGTTCGTTATCTCATCTCGGTGTCTGCAGTCGGTTCCTTGCGTGAGGCGATCGAGCCACTCGATCTGGTGTTGCCGGATCAATTCATCGATCTGACGAAACATCGCGAGAGCACGTTCTTCGGGCAGGGCGCGGTGGCGCATGTCTCGATGGCAGAACCCGTCTGCGCGGCATTGAGTGCTGTGCTCGCGCAAGCAATTGCCGAGTGCGACCTCGGGGTTCGGTCGCATCGAGGTGGTACTTACGTCTGTATCGAGGGCCCGGCATTCTCCAGCCAGGCAGAATCCAACTGGTATCGATCGATGGGGGCTGCGGTGATCGGCATGACGGGCATGCCGGAAGCTAAGCTTGCCCGGGAGGCCGAAATCGCCTATGCAACGCTGGCGCTGGTTACCGACTACGATTGTTGGCATCCTCACGAGGCACACGTCAGCGCTCAGCTGGCGCTCGCAAACTTGCAGAAGAATGCGGCCAATGCACAAAAGGTCATCCGGCTGCTTGCGCCGCGGTTACATCGGTCACCGCCGCACTCCGCGGCGCACACTGCGCTAGCGACGGCGCTGGTGACGCGACCGGACCAAATGGACGCTGAGACGCGTGTTCGTCTGCACGCTCTCATCAGCATGCGTACAGCTTAAATCACGACGGCGTATGAGACGCACGAATGCGCAATACGAAATCCAGTTGCCCATCCGCTGCGTCTGCCGCTCATCCCCTGAATGGCATCAATAAAGCCCAGAGCAGCCGTGTGTGCTCGGGGGTGGCCTTCCCATCGGGAAGGCCGATTGATTTTGGCTGGGACGTTCCGAGCGGCGCACGGTAACTGCCAAACAGCCGGTCCCACCAGGAAACGCTGAATCCAAAATTGCGGTTCGCTTCGGCCCCATTGGTCGAGTGGTGGATGCGATGCATGTCGGGAGTCACCAGAATGAGGCGAATCCAGGATTCCACGCGACGCGGCAGCGATGCGTTCGTATGATTGAACATCGCCGCGCCATTTAGAATCATCTCGAACATGAGCACGCCGATTGCAGGCATCCCAAAGCAGATCACCACGCCCGCCTTGAGGAACATCGAGAGCACGCTTTCAAGCGGATGAAACCGCAGCGCGGTGCTCACATCCACTTCCGGATCCGCATGATGCACACGATGGATGCGCCACAGCCAGGAAACCGCATGCAGCAACCGATGCTGCAGGTAAATCGTCAGATCCAGTAGCACGCAACTTGCCACGATTGCTTGGTATCCTGTCAGCGGTACATGGTTGAAAAGACCCATGTGGTGCTTCGCTGCGAACAGTGCTGCGCTCACGGCGCCGGCCGGGAAAATGACCCTGAGGATCAACGTATCGAAGATTCCCATTCCGAAATTCGTCGACCAGCGACGTGTGCGAGAGATTCGCGCCGCGCGAGTTGCAGCCCAGCGCTCCCAGAGAACGAGTAACGCCAGGAGGGTGGCGAAGACAATCAGGCGAGTGGACGCCGCGTCGGAAACGATCGGGCTATCGGCCATATCTGTCGCTATCTGGTGAGAACCGTGCCGTCGACGTTGCTATTCGAAGTGCTGTCTGTGCAGCATACTGCGCCAGAGTAATCTCTTGCTCGCATGCACGAGAGGTTCCGATGAACACCACCGCGAAACTGGGCTCGCGTTTCCCGGAAAAAATGACGCGGTTGGCATTCTTTGCCGGCATCTTGGCCATTATTCTGCTGGTGATCGTCGGGCCCGCCTACAGGTTGGGCGTGCTCCCGCTCCGGGCCGCATTGCTCGGAGCCGCCAGCGGTTTTCTGTTGTTCGTCGTCACGTTCATTGTTGGAGCCATTGGGCTTCTTGCAGGGGGTCGGCGAGCATTCGATCGGTCGCGTGCTGCGATCCCTGTCATTGCGCTTTCCCTGGTGCTCACCATCGTTGCGGGATTGTGGATCTCTCGAGGGCGCGGCTCCCCGCCCATACACGACGTGACGACGGATCTGAAAGATCCGCCCGCGTTCAAGGACATCGTGCCGTTGCGGGCGGCTGCAGGCGCTGTCAATCCGGTAGAGTACGCACGCAGCCAATCCATTCACGGTAAACTATTCAACGTGTCCGATGCGCAACGGAGTGCTTACCCTGACATCCAACCGCTCGCCTTAGCGCAACCTGCGGCGCAAGCCTTGCAAATGGCGCGGCAAGTTGCACGCGACATGGGTTGGGATATCGTGGCGGTTGTGCCGTCGGAAGGGCGAATCGAGGCGACCGACACGACATGGTATTTCGGTTTCAAGGACGATGTCGTGATTCGCGTCAGGCCGGGGTCGAGCGGCAGCCGTGTCGATGTGCGATCGGAGTCCCGCGTAGGCCTTGGCGATGCTGGCACCAATGCAAGACGTGTCCGCGCCTATTTGGCAAAGCTGCGTGAACTGGCGGCCAAGTAAGCTATCGGCAGCATCCAGGTGGGCAATGCATGAGCCGCGCGGGTACAGCGAAGTCAGTTCCTTCGACCTGGAAATGGGTCGTCGGCGCGGTGGTGTTGATCGCGTTGATCGTTGGATGGTTCTTGCTGCCGGTGAAGGAATGGAGCAACTCGTTCCAGAGCTGGATCAAGGAGCTGGGCACAAGGGGAATCCTCATCTTCGGCGTCGTCTACATCGTGGCGACGGTGTTCCTTGTACCGGTGTCCGTCCTGACGGTCGTCGCAGGGCTGGCCTTCGGTCTTGCGATCGGCTTTCCTCTGGTGATCGTTGCCGCGACCATCGGCGCGACGCTTGCGTTTCTCGTTGCGCGCTATCTGCTGCATAAGCGGGTCGAAGCGCTGGTCGCCATGCGGCCGAAGTTCAAGGCGGTGAAGGCCGCACTGAGCGAAGGGGGCTGGAAGATCGTCGGCTTGCTGCGGCTCAGCCCGTTGGTGCCGTTCAACCTGCAGAACTACTTCTACGGTGTCACCGATGTAAAGCTGCCTGAATATGTTGCGGCCACTTTCGTCGGCATCATGCCCGGCACGCTGCTCTACGTCTATCTTGGCGCGGCTGGCAAGGCAGCGTCAGGGAAAGGCGCCGGTGGCCCGTTGCAGTGGACTTTCTTCGCCCTCGGGTTGATCGCAACGGTGGTGGTCGCCGTTTTCGTCACCAGGAAGGCTCAGGAGAAACTGAAGAAACACGGCGTCAGTGACGGCGGCAGGAAAAAGTGAAAGATGCAGAATCTTGAGGTCGACCTGTGCGTCATTGGCGCGGGGTCCGCCGGTCTGAGCGCCGCCTCAATCGCCGCGCAGCTCGGTGCGCGCGTCGTACTGATCGAACGCGGCCAGATGGGCGGTGAATGCCTGAATACCGGCTGCATCCCGTCCAAGGCAATGCTCGCCGCGGCCAAGGCGGCACACGCGATGCGCAGCAGCGCGCCATTTGGAATCGAGGCGGCCGAGCCGCGTGTCGATTTCGCGGCGGTGCACCGGCACGTGCACGAGGTCATCGCCACGATCGCCCCGCACGATTCGGTCGAGCGCTTCGAAGGGCTTGGGGCGCGGGTCATCCGGGCCGAGGCGCACTTCGTCAAGCCGCGCGTGTTGACCGCAGGTGACACCCAGGTGCGGGCGCGCCGCGTCATTATTGCCACGGGGTCGTCGGCCTCGGTGCCGCCGATCGAGGGCCTGGAAGGCGTCCAATATTTCACCAACGAATCGATCTTCGCCAACCAGACCTTGCCCGAGCATCTGTTGATTCTGGGTGGCGGCCCGATCGGCCTGGAGCTTGCGCAGGCACACCGGCGACTAGGGGCGAAAGTCACCGTCGTCGAGGCCGCCAAGGCGATGGCGCACGACGATCGCGAGCTGGTCGAGCGGCTGCTCAAGGGGCTGGCCGGCGAAGGCGTCGCCATTCGCGAGCAGGCCAAGGTCGAGAAGGTGCGGCGCAACGGCTCGAACATCGTGCTTTCGCTCGATGAGGACGGACAGAAGTCGCAGCTCGAGGGCTCGCATCTCCTGGTGGCCGTGGGGCGAAGCGCGCGGGTCGCATCGCTCGACCTTGAGCACGCCGGCGTTGCCCACACGAAGGAAGGCATCATCGTCGACCGCAAGATGCGCACCAGCGCGCGCGGCGTCTTCGCCATCGGCGATGTCGTCGCCCAGGCACCGCGCTTCACACACATCGCCGGCTACCACGCCGGCATTGCGGTGCAGAACGCGCTCCTGGTTCCGTTCGCGAAGACCGACTACAAGTCGCTGCCGTGGGTCACCTACACCGACCCGGAGCTTGCCCACGTCGGCGCGAGCGAGCACGACGCCCGCCAGGCGCACGGCGACGACATCCAGGTCGTTCGTGCCGAGATGAAGAGCAACGATCGCGCGCAGACCGAGCTTGCGACCGGCGGCGTCGTCAAGGTCGTCGCGCGCAAGAACGGCAAGGTGCTCGGCGTCTCGATTCTCGACACGCACGCCGGCGAGCTGGCGCACGTTTGGGTGCTGGCGATTCAGTCGGGCATGACACTGAAGGCGATCGCGCAGATGATCGCGCCATACCCAACTCTGGGCGAGGCGAACAAAGCGGCTGCCGGCGAGTTCTACAAGCCGAAGCTCTTCAGCAACCTTTCGCGCCGGGTCGTGCGATTGTGCTCGCACCTGCCGTGAATCAGACGCAATGACCGACCAACCCTCCCAAGCGCGCCCTCGATAAGGGCGCCGTCGCTAATGTCCGAGGCGCCGATGGGTAGGCGGATCTCGTCGATTTCGGGCCGTCCGCCATGATTTCGTGGCGAATCGCACCGCGTCCATATATTGGGCTAAGCTGCGGCCCCCGGAGGCGGAGACCTCCGACGGCCTCTTACGGGGTGATCCCGCCGGTGACTGCGCTCTCGCATGCGGTATTTCTGAGCTACGCCTCACAAGATGCGGAGCCTGCGCAGAAGATCTGCGCGGCACTGCGTGCGGCTGGGATCGAGGTCTTTCTCGATCAAAGCGAGCTGCGGGGCGGGGATGCGTGGGATCAGAAGATCCGGCGCGAGATCCATGACTGCGCCCTGTTCATTCCCGTCATTTCGGCCAACACCGCCTCGCGGCCTGAAGGCTACTTCCGCCTGGAGTGGGACCTTGCGGATCAACGCACCCACATGATCGCTCGCAGCCGTGTGTTCGTTGTGCCGGTGTGCTTGGACTCGACTACGCAGGTCGCGGCGGACGTTCCGGAGTCGTTTCAGCGGGTGCAGTGGACGCGCCTACCCGGCGGCGAGACAGCTCCTGCCTTCGTTGAACGGATCAAGCGGCTGCTATCCCCGGAGCTGCCATCGATGAGCGCGGTGTCCGGTGCCGCACCGGGACTCCGGGAGCCGGTCCGCGCCACCTGGCGGTCAAAGCCGGCGCTGCTCGCGACGATTGCCGTGCTCGTCGTCGCACTCGGTTACCTCCTGGCAAACCGACTCGTACTATCGGAGCGGGGCGCGCAAGTGGGCGCGGTACCGGCGCCGACGGCTCAGAGTGCTCCCGCCACCTTCAATCCTCCTGCGCACTCGATTGCGGTGCTGCCATTCGTGAATCTGAGTAGCGACAAGGAGCAGGAGTACTTCTCCGACGGGCTCACGGAGGAGCTGCTCAACTCACTCGCCGAGATCAACGGGCTGCAGGTCGCAGCGCGCACCTCGGCGTTCTCGTTCAAGGGTCAAGACACTGACATCCGCACGATCGCGCGCAAGCTGAACGTGGGCGCGGTGCTCGAAGGCAGCGTGCGGCGCTCCGCGCACACCATCCGCATCACCGCACAGCTGATCAATGCCGTCACGGGTTTTCACCTGTGGTCGAAGACCTATGACCGGGACCTGGGGGATGTGCTGAAACTGCAGACCGAGATTGCCACCGCGGTGGCGAGTGCTTTGAAAGTCACGCTGCTCGGGGATGTCGCAGCCAAAGTCGAGCTCGGCGGGACGCACAATCCGGCGGCCTTCGATGCGTATCTGCGCGGGGCCAAAGCGGCGAGCTCGAGACGCGAGGCCAAAGATCTCTCCGCCGCAATTGCCGCGTACACGCAGGCGATTCGCCTGGACCCACACTATGCGCTCGCCTTCGCAGGCCGATCGATGGCCCTGACTAACGTCGCCGGGGAGGCCGCGACCGCGGCGGCGATGCGTGCCGGCTTTGACAAGGCGCAGGCCGATGCACGCCAGTCGCTCGCACTTGCACCGGATCTGGCTCAGGCCCACCTCGCAAGTGCGTATGTTTCGGAATTAGGAACACTCGACTTCACGCAGGCGGGTGAAGCCTACGAGCGCGCCCGCGCGCTTGCACCGGGCAGTGCCGAGATTTTGCGACAAAGCGGCGTATTTGCAGCCCGCATGGGGCACTTCGATGCAGGCATTACCGCCACCCGCCGCGCGGTCGTGCTCGACCCGCTCGCTCGCCAAAGCCATGGTGCGCTCGGCCTGGCGCTGTACACAGCCCGCCGCTATGCGGAGGCGGTGGCCGCCTTTGCGGAAGTCATCAGCCTGGAGCCCGACTTCAAGGTGACCGACGCGCAGCGCGGGCTCGCCTATTACGGGCTCGGGGATCTGCAGAGCGCACGCGACTCATGCGCGACCAAGCCAGACTACTGGGCAAGCCAACAGTGCCTCGCGGTGGTCTATGACAAGCTCGGCCGCCACGCCGATGCGCAAGCCGAGCTGGCGAAACTGAAGGTGCTACTAGGCGATGGCGCGGCCTACCAGTACGCCACGATCTATGCGCAGTGGGGCAATCGGGCGAAGGCGCTCGAATGGCTCGAGACGGCGCTGCGCTTGCGGGATCCGGGGCTGGAAGCTCTGAAGACCGACCCGCTCCTGGACCCGTTGCGCCAAGAGCCGCGCTTCAAGGCGATCGAGCGGGAATTGAAGTTTCCGTAGATTGGTTCTTGCGAGCGACCCCTCACTGCTATTCTTTAGACGCCCCGCACAGAGGGGTTGCAACAGGTCAATATGCTTTCGAGCGACGGTCGGCGACCAGTGTCTGATGGGCCCTTCATGGCGGACCTTGCGCCGTACCGGACAGCTGCACGAAATCGTCGCGTTGGAATACGACGAGCGGAACTTGACGCTACATTGGGACGATGGGTGCCGTAGCCACTTGCATGCCTTGTGGTTGAGGGACAACTGCGCATGCTCCCGCTGTCGTCATCCCCAAGCCCTCGAGCGCACCTTCATGTTCGTCGATCACGCTCCCCCCGCGATTTTTTCCGCCGCCTTGGGCGGTGAAGTTCTCGAGGTCGAGTTCCGGGCCGGCGATGAAACTCACGTGTCCAAGTACACGACAGGCTGGCTGCGTGCCCACGACTCGCAGGACCTCGCCCGTACGCACAGGGATATGTCCCGGACTTGGGATGCCAATATCGCTTCGACGCTTCCCGAGTTCGGATACGAAGACTACATGCGCAGCAATTCGGCGCTGCGAGCGTGGATTGAGACGATGAAAACCACGGGCATCGCGTTGCTTCGCGGTGTGCCGCAGGCCTCGGGGAAGCTGCTGGAGGTCGCCCACCGTATCGGACCGGTACGGACCAGTAACTTTGGGCAATACTATGATGTGATCTCGATGCCCAATCCGAATGCCTCGGCGTACACTCAGATTGGACTGGAGCTGCATACCGATCTTGCCAACTGGCGCGAGCCGCCCGATGTTCAGCTGCTCTGCTGCCTCAAGAACAGTGTGATCGGCGGCGAGTCCGTTTTCGCAGACGGATTCAGGGTTGCCGAAGAGTTCCGTATCGCGCACGCCGAGGCCTTTGGCCTGCTCAGCACGCATCAGATCGAATATCGCTTCCACGATCATAGCTGTGATATCCGCACGATGGCACCGGTCATCGAGCTGGACCGCGCAGGTCGGCTGAAACGGATCCGGTTCAACAACTGGTTGCGCGCAGCCCTGGTTGCACCGGATGAGCTGATCGATCCGATGTACAAGGCTCTCGGGACCTTCTGGCGCATGCTGCGCGATCCCCAATACCGCCTCTGCCTCCGACTTGAATCGGGGCATCTCATCGCCTACGACAACAATCGGGTACTACACGGACGTGCTTCCTTTGACGGAACCTCGGGCGAACGACACCTGCAGGGTTGCTACCTCAACCAGGAAGACATCGACAGCAGGCTGCGACTTCTCGATCGCGCGGAGAATTAGAGCGCCGAATGCGGCCCTGGGCCGGCTGACTCATTGTCGTCGAGCTCGCCTTGCCGGCCAACTCCTACGCCAAGAGACGCTCTCTTCCGACAGGCGCGCCAGACCCTCCCGGCGCAGGGTTCGGTCGGTGGAGCGGAAGATGCGTCGATCGGGTCGCCCGCGCGCCGACGGTCATCGGACTTCGGTGAGAGATGGTTCTGCCGCGACGGTGGAACCCCGTTGGCGATGCTTGTGAGGCACCAGCCCCCCGGCCGAGATCCCCGTGCCTTTGGGGGCTCGGGCCGAATAAATCAGGACCGAGGCTTGCTCCCGGCAGTAGGGGAGAGGACATCATGAGCTTTTTTCGGGTCGCTGCTATGGTCGCCGCGCTGTTCCTGTGCGGCTGCGCCGCGTCGATGGCCTATCGTGCGGACGACGTACCTGACAAGCCCATCGCGGATAGCGATCGCGTCATGGGACGGGTACTGATTTACACGACTCGGACCGATGATGATCGTCTGATAACCGCCGGGGCGACGAGCTTTACGGGCGCGGGGCTCAAGCTGACAGCCCCGGTCGGCATCATGGTCCGGGAGATTGCGCTGAAAGTCTTCTCCAAGGTCGCATCGGATGGCGCCGAGGAAACTGATGACTTCGCGAACGCTAGTCGGTACACGATCGTGCTTCGTCCCCAGATTGAGAATTTCGAATACGGCTTTCCGCACCCGAAGCTCGGAATCGAGATAACCCCTGAAGTACGCATGACCCTGCGAATCACACTGCTGGATGCCGATGGAAGGGTCATGCTCGAGAAGGACTACGATTCCGGTGTCGTTTCAGGCAGCCGCCATGTGGTCAGCGGGAAGTTAGTCGAGCGAACGAACAAGCTTGCTCACGAGGTGATGTACGATCTGATGCGGCGTGCTGCTGCGGACGTGCACCGCTACCAGCGTACCCAAGCAGCGGCGGCGACAGTGAACTAACAAGGCGCTCCAATGGACGGACCGGCCCGTCATCGAGCCGCGGCGCGGCCAACCCCTATCGGCGCTGGTCCGAGCTGATCGCCTCAAGTGGTGCGCAGAGGAGTCGAGACGACTTCCTCCGATGCGTCCCTGCGGGCCGTCGCGGTCCCAAATAGCGAGCGGGCAACCCAGAGCGCCAACAACGCTCCGACGAGCTGCGCAGCGATGAATGCTGCAACGTCGGCAGGACGTATGCCGGGGAAAGTATCCGACAGCGAACGCGCAATTGTGATTGCCGGATTGGCAAACGACGTGGAGGCGGTGAACCAGTATGCGGCCCCAATCCAGGCTGCGACCATCCATGGCGCGTCCTGAGCACGCCGGTGTCCAACGACGACGAGTACGAGACCGAAGGTTGCGACTACTTCGGCGAGGAGTTGCCCGGCACCGGTGCGCACGCGGGCCGAGGTCTGGAGCAGCGGTAACCCAAACATGGCGTGAGCGAGCACGACACCCAGGCAGCACCCCAGCACTTGAATTACAGCGTAGCCACCCGCTTGCCCCCACGGTAGGGCACTGCGCAAGGCCTGAATGAGCGACACCGCCGGGTTGAAATGCGCGCCGCTCACCGGACCCAAGAGGGCGATCAGAGTCGCGAGCGCCGCGACAGTGGCGCCAGTATTGGCAAGCAGTGCGATGGCGGCGTTGCCGCCCGCGAGGCGCTCAGCCATGACCCCGGAACCGACCACCGCTGCCGCGAGCAACAGAGAGCCGAGTCCCTCCGCAGCAAGACGCTGCGAGAGGCTCACTTCACGCCCTCCGGGGGCCGCGCTTTACCAATCGCGTCCAAGCGTTCCGGCAGCTTCATCCGGTCGTATGAGGCGAGCGGGAGGCTCGTGAAGGTTTTGATCCGGGTGTCCAACACCCTGAACGCATCGCGGAAAGCCAGCCACTTCTCGGTGTCCGATCCCTGCACCGCCGCAGGATCCGGCACGCCCCAATGCGCAGTGATCGGCTGTCCGGGCCAGTACGGACACACCTCTCCAGCTGCGTTGTCGCACACCGTGAATACGAAATCCAAGTGCGGCGCCCCGGGGATAGCAAACTCATCCCAGCTCTTGCTACGCAGGCCTTCTGTGGAGAGATTCATCGTTTTCAGTAGCTCTAGCGCGATCGGGTGCACCGCGCCTCTGGGGTGGCTGCCGGCGCTGAACCCACGAAAGCGATCCCGACCCGACTGATTGATCAAGGCCTCCGCCAGGATGCTGCGCGCGGAGTTACCTGTGCACAGGAACAGAACGTTGTAGGGCCGACCTGCCATGAGGGCGACCTGGACGCTCAGGCGTTCTGCGAAGCACAGCAGCTCGGGGCACAACCCGGCGCCGCGGCGGGCTTCATCGTTTTCGGCCGGATCTCGTCGGTACCGTATACCGTGCTCGGGCCCGTCGTAAGAAACGTCTCCCATTGAACGCCCTGCGGGTCGTTGATCCAGCTTTTCTCACTGTGGGCGTAGCAGCAGGTCGTTTCGCCTTCCTCGACCACCGGGCGCTCGGCCCGTTGTAGTCGTTCGTAAACCTCCGCCAGTTCCGCGCGATCCTCGACCTGAATCCCTAAGTGCTGAACTCCGGGCTTGCCGTCGCGTTGACTGATCGCGAAGTTGACCCGCGGGTCCTCCAGCATCCATTTCGCATAATCGGGTTTGCGCACGGAAGGCTCTGACGCAAAGAGCTGCGAGTAGAAGCGAACCGATGCCTCGAGGTCCTTGACCGAGACGTGGACGTGGAGACGCTTCATGCTCGTTTCCTCGCTTGAACAGGAGTGGATTGCGGCCGACACTCTGCGTCGCAGCCCTCGCCGGCGAGACTGCAGCAGTTCTCAGTCAGGAACCCCACGAGGGAGTTCATGCGCTCGAAGTTCGGACTGTAGTAAAGATTGCGGCTTTCGCGCCGACTGACGATCAAGCCGGCCTGCGCCAGCCCCTTCAAATGAAAGGACAGGGTCGGGGCGGGCAAATCCAGTCGACCAGCAAGTTCGGAGGGGGTGTACCCCTCGGGGCCCCGCTTCACCAGCAACCGGTACACCGCAAGGCGAGCTTCCGAGGCCAGGGCGCTCAGTACGGTAATAGCGTCATAGGGTTTCATAGTTCCAATTATATGGAAACCACGGAAGGACTGCAACGGACCACCGTATACGGCTTTGAGGGCTGAGCCACGGACGTTATCTACCCGCCGACCATACCGGGCCAGGCCGAAGTGGCGCTCAAACGCGGTCGATGGCGTTCCGGCATACCCTCGGCTAGTATCGAATCGCAATGAAACCCCTTTGGCGTCAGATGCGTCGGGTTGCGATTGTCCTTCTGGTCGCGATGGTCTTGGGCCATGCGCAGTTCACGCTGGCGTGTTCCCAGCGATCAACTGGCTCGCAGCGCATGCCCTGCTGCCCGAGTTCCGGCACCTGCGCGGCTGCCGCCGTTTGCATGTCCAATTGCGCGGTCACGATCCATCTCGTGTGTGACCAGCCGAGGAAGGCCGCCACCGCTTTCGTAGCCGGGGACAACGGCGGTCAAGGCCTTCACTTGCTGGTGCTTACCTGGCCTGAGCCTCCTGTTGCCGCCCATCACAAACCACCGCCACAGGGACCGCCGTCCACGCTGCTGGTCGCACTGACTGGTCGCTCCACCTATCTCGCCACTCGCCGCCTGAGAATCTAAACGACTCCTTCGCGTATGCACGCTCGCCCCTGGCGCGCGGGCGCGCTCGATCCTGTGCGATCGCGATCGACAGAAGGAGCCTTCAGTGTTTCCTATTTTGAAAAGTCTCGCGAGCGGCCCCGGCCTCGCGCTGCTGGTCGTGCTCACAGCGCAGGCCGCAGAACGGCCGCCTGCCCCCGCCGACCCGCCGTCGTTAACCGCCCCTTTGAGCGCGAACGCCTTTGCTGAGGCTGTCCTTGCCGAGAATGCGGGCCTGGAGGCTATGCGCCAGGCGGTTTTGGCGGCCGTTGCGCAGGTGAAGCCCGCCGGCGCACTCGAGGATCCAATGTTGAGCGTCTCGGCTGCGCCACGCACGTTCGGCAGCGCAGTGGGGGCGAACGGTGACGTAGAGGTCAGTCAGAGACTCCCGTGGTGGGGAACACTCGATGCGCGCCAGCAAGTGGCTCGGGCGAACGCGGAAGTAGCCGGTCACGATCTGGACGCGCTGCGATTGCGGCTGGGATCGCTCGCGCGCGGAGCGTTCTCGGATTGGGTTTTCGTTCACCATGCACTCGAAATCAACGCGGCCAATCGGGCCGTGCTGAGCGAGTTGCGCAGCATCGCCCAGGTCCGCTACTCGACCGGGCAGGCCCCGCAGGAAGATGTTCTCCAAGCGGATGTGCAGCGTGCGCTACTCAAACAGCAGCGGCTCGAGTGGGAACGTGAACGTACGGTCATCCAGGCGCGCATGAACGCGCTGCTCGACAAACCACCGCAAGCCGCGCTTCCCGCGCCCGCCGAACTTCCAATGATCGTTGAGCTTCCAGCGGAGGAGCTCCTGGCGCAGCGAGCGCTCGGCCACCCGCGGCTCGGGCAGCTCGAGGCGCAAAGGGATGCTGCCCAGGCCGAGGAGCGGCTCGCCGAGAAGGAGCGCTACCCAAAATTTGGGCTGAGTGCAGGCTATAACAACATGTGGTCGGATCCGACCCTGCGCCCCATGGTGGGTGTATCCATCACGGTACCGCTCGATCAAGGCAAGTACCGCGCAAGCATCGACGCAGCACGCGCGCAGGCGCGACGCAGCGCAGCGACTCTCGAGGATCAGCGCGCGAGCATGCTTGCAGACCTGGCGGCGGATTACGCCTCGGTGCAACAGGCGGGGCATTCGCTCGCACTGTATCGAGACGAGCTCCTGCCGCTCGCCCGCGACACCCTCGATGTCGCTCGCACCGAGTACGGCAGCGGTCGGGGTGATTTCCTGAACGTACTGACCGCCGAGCAGCACCGTCTCGATACCGAGATGGGTCTCGTCCGCAGCCAGTCCGAGTACTACCACCGGCTGGCGGAGCTCGAGCAGGCGAGCGGCGGGGGTGTCCTCGCCGCTCGCCCGCCGGAACCTGGAGCAGATCGATGAAGAGCTATCGGATCGCGTTTCTCGCAACTCTCGCGGCGAACTTCGTCCTTCTCGCGATCCTGGCCGGCTGGTGGTGGAGCACCCGAACGGCAATGCCGGCAACGCGCATTACACAACGACGGACCGACACAATCGAGTCAGCCGGCCCGGTTGCTTCGCCGGCAGCACCCGAACAGATCGAGCCAGCCCTGGCACCGCTACAGATCTCCACGCAGCGCCTGCAGAGCATTGGCGTGAAGCTGGGCAAGGTCGAGCGCACACAAGTAGCCGATCAGATTCTCACGAACGGAAACGTTGCTGTGGACGAGACGAGAGTCGCCTACGTCCAGGTGCGCTTCTCGGGCTTCGTGCAGAGAGTGTTCGTGGATGCCACGTACCAGAGTATCCATAGGGGCCAGCCTCTCTTCAGCATATACAGTCCGGAACTGGTCTCGACCGAACGTGAGTTCCTGCTCGCCGTAGCGAATCAGCGGCAACTTTCCCACAGCTCCGATCCCACGGTGGCAGCGGATGCGGCTTCCCTCGTGGATGCGGCAGCCAAGCGCCTCGAGCAGTGGGACGTACCAGCGAGGGAGATAGCCCGCATCAAGTCAACCGGACAGGTGAGGCAGGATCTGGAGATCGACTCCCCCGTTTCGGGGTACGTGATCGATCGTCAAGCGCTGCCAAACAAATACGCGCAGCCCGACACCCGCCTCTACACCGTGGCGGATCTCTCGAGCATCTGGGTATTCGCTCAGGTCTTTCAGAACGACCTGGGGCGGCTCCGGGTGGGGGATGCGGCGACGATCACTGTCGATACGTACCCGGGCCGCACGTTCCCGGGGCATGTGGATTTCATCTACCCCGAGATCGACATGGCCACCCGCACGGCGCGTGTGCGTCTCGCGTTCCCAAATCCCGCCCTCGCGCTGATGCCAGGCATGTTCGTCAATGTCTCGCTCGCCGTCCCGATGGGAGAGCACGAGGTGATTCCCGCAGGCGGGGTGCTCCAAACCGGTGCACGAGCGATCGCGTTCGTAGACCGCGGCGGCGGGAGCTTGGAGCCGCGCGACGTCGAACTCGGCGAGCGCGTTGGCGATAGGTACATCGTTCTGAAGGGGCTCCACGCCGGCGAGACCATTGTCACGTCGGCGAATTTCCTAATCGATTCCGAAAGTCAGATTCAGGCAGCTCTCGGGACGTTCGTCCCACCGCCGCCCGGCGCGACAGTCGCGGGCGCGACGGACGCTTCGCAGGCGGATATCGAGCTGGCCACGGACCCGAATCCGCCGCGCAAGGGGGGCAACCTCATCCGCGTGAGGCTCCGCGATCGGCGTGGTGCGCCGCTGGCGGGCGCACAAGTGACTGTGACGTTCAACATGGCAGCCATGCCGGCGATGGGCATGGCGGCGATGCGGGTGCCGGCTCTTTCTCACTGATAGGGGTAGCGGCCTTTACGAGGGCAAGGGGCAACTTCGAAGCGGGGGAACCTGGCAGGTGGCAGTAGTCGCCGAGAAGAACCAGCAGCTGCTCGCCAGCAAGCAGCTCTCGGTGAATGCAACGGGGGGCAGGTAGGTGATTGCGCGAATAATCGAGTGGTGCACCCGAAATCTCTTCCTCGTGTTCACCGCCATCGCCCTGGTCGTCGCCGGGGGAATTTGGACCATGACGCGCATCCCGCTCGATGCGCTCCCCGACATCTCCGACGTGGAAGTCATCATTCACACGCCCTGGGAGGGGGAGCCGCCCAACGTCATCGAAGATCAGGTCACCTATCCGATCGTCACCGCGCTCCTGGCCGCCCCGCACGTGAAGGCCGTCCGGGCGCAGACCATGTTCGGCGATTCCTACGTCTTCGTAGTGTTCGAGGACGGGACGGACCTGTACTGGGCTCGATCGCGGGTTCTGGAGTACCTGCAGCAGATCGCAGGGCGCTTGCCAGCTGGCGTGCATCCGGCCATCGGCCCGGACGCCACCGGGGCGGGTTGGGTGTACGAGTATGTCCTGGTCGATCATACGTACCGGCACAGCCTCGCCGATCTGCGCAGTCTGCAGGACTGGTATCTGCGCTATCAGCTGGAAACCGTTGCGGGCGTGGCCGAAATCGCCTCCATCGGCGGGTTCGTGCGGCAGTATCAGGTGCAGCTCGATCCGGTCAAACTCCGGGCTTACAACATCCCACTATCTACTGTGATCGATCGGATCCGCGCGAGCACCAATGAAGTCGGTGGACGCCTGCTCGAATTCGGCGGTGCGGAGTACATGATCCGCGGCCTGGGGTACTTCCACTCGCTCGATGACCTCGCCAATGTGCCGGTCGCGACCAAGGACGGCACATCCGTGCTCGTGGGCAATCTGGGCACTGTCGCATTCGGTCCGGACATCCGCCGCGGCGTCGCCGACTGGCAGGGCGAGGGTGAGGCCGTCGGCGGCATCGTCGTCATGCGCTATGGCATGAATGCGCTGCAAGTGATCCGGGATGTGAAGGCGAAGATTGCCGCGATCGCCCCCTCACTGCCTGCCGGCATCGAAGTGCGCGCAGGCTATGACCGCTCCGGCTTGATTGACGCGTCCATTCATACGCTGCAGCGTGACCTGCTCGAGGAGGCCGCGGTGGTCAGCTTGGTGATCATCGTCTTTCTCTGGCACTTGCGCTCGGCGCTGATCCCGATTCTGACGATCCCCATCGCGGTGATCGCCTCGTTCCTACCGATGTACTACCTGCACGTGTCCAGCAACATCATGTCTCTCGGAGGTTTGGCACTTGCCATTGGTGTGCTGGTGGATGCGGGCATCGTCATGGTGGAGAACGGCTACCGGCTGCTTGCCGAACGGCAAACGCGCTCACTCGATGAGAAGACACCGGCGGTCGGCCGAGAGCCTACGGGTTCGGAGGAGGCTGCAGATCCCGCGCTGCGCGTTTCGAATGGCGAGCGCCGCCGGGTCCTGCTCCTGGCGGCCCAACAAGTCGCGCCCGCACTGTTCTTCTCCTTGCTGATCATCGTTGTATCGTTCCTGCCGGTCTTCCTTCTGCGGGCGCAAGAAGGTCGGTTGTTCAGCCCGCTCGCGTGGACGAAGACCCTCGCCATTGCCTGCTCGTCTATCCTCGCTATTACGCTCGTCCCAGTGCTTATGCCTTTCTTCATCCGGGGGCGACTGCTTCCGGAATCGAAGAACCCGGTCTCTCGTTTCACCCAGGGGATCTATCTGCCTGTCTTGCAGTGTTGCCTGCGGTTTCGCAAGGCGACTCTCTTCGTTGCGGCGCTCTGTCTTGCGTTAATTGTGCCGCTCGCCTCGGGGATCGGCAGCCAGTTCATGCCGCCACTCTTCGAAGGGTCCGCGCTTTACATGCCGACCGCGTTGCCGGGCATCTCCATCTCCCAGGCCTCGCAGTTGCTCCAGGAGCAGGACCGCATCATCCGCACGTTTCCGGAAGTCGCGACGGTCTTCGGCACCGTGGGTCGCTCGGACAGCGCAACCGACAACGCGCCGCTCGACATGTACGACACGACGATCATGCTGAAACCGCGCAACGAGTGGCGCGCCGGGATGACCTACGAGCGGCTGATCCAGGAGATGGATGCGAAACTGCAGTTCCCGGGCCTCACCAATACCTGGACCATGCCGGTGGAGAATCGCCTGGATATGGAATTGACCGGCATCAAGACCCCCGTGGGCATGAAGATCCAGGGGCCGAGCCTCAGTGGTATCCAGCAGCTCGGAGCCCGCATCAGTACGCTGCTATCCGGGCAGGAAGGCGTGCAATCCGTATTCGCCGAACGCGTGGCGGAAGGCTTCTACGTGAATATCGCCGTGAATCGATCGGTTGCCGCGCGGTACGGCCTGGACGTGGGCGATGTACAGCGCGCCATCGAATCGGGCATCGGTGGGCAGAACATCGTAGAGACCATCGAAGGACGCGAGCGCTATGCCGTCAACGTGCGCTACAACCGCGATTTCCGCGGTGATATCGCGGAGCTCAATCGGGTCGTCATCGCAACGCCGTCCGGTGCGCAAATTCCCATCGGGGAAGTCGCGGCAATTTCCTTTTCCCGCGGGCCATCGATGATCCGGGACGAGGATGCGCAGCTGACGGGGTATGTGTATTTCAATCTGAACACCGCCGATTATGGCGGTTTCGTCAGGCGGACTGAGCAACTGCTGCGCGCCAGGCTCCAACTGCCTCCGGCCTACAGCTACACGTGGTCCGGTGAGTACGAGTTCGAGATGCACGCGAAGCAGCGTCTCGAGCTCATCCTGCCCGCGGTCCTCTTCGCGATCTTGCTGCTGCTCTACATGGTTTTTCACTCCGTGGCTGAGGCGGCGATGCTGTTCTTTCCCGCGTTCTTCGCGCTGATTGGCGGGCTGATCCTGCAGCTCCTGCTCGGATACAACTTCAGTGTCGCGGTCGCCGTGGGCTATATCGCGCTATTCGGCATCGCTGTCGAAACCGCGATCGTGATGGTGGTCTATCTACATGCGGCTTTTGACGCTCGCCTTGCGCACGAACGCCCGCTGAAGTACGAGGACATCGAGGCCGCTGCGATCGATGGCGCGGTGCTGCGCTTGCGGCCCGTCCTGATGACCGTTTGCGCCGTCATCGGCAGCCTTGGACCTCTGCTGTGGGAGACGGGCATCAGCTCGGACGTCATGAAGCCAATTGCCGCACCTATCGTCGGCGGCATGGTGAGCTCGACAATCGCCGTGATGATTCTCGTGCCGATTCTGTTCGTAATGCTGAAGCAGCGCGCATTTCGCCGCGGAACGCTGCAGGCGCCTGCGACCCAGCCGGCTGGGTCGCTCACGTGAATCAGCGCGGCCTCGAGGATGAGCGATCTAACCGTCGGCATCCAGTGAGGAGAATAGTGGACAGAAAGTGGATACGGGTTTACGAAGTAATCCTAAGTCTTTGACTGTATGGAATTCAGAGGGGATTTGACCCCCTTGTTACCGTCGTGCACGGGCGAGTAATGCTATCGCTGTACCTTCGACAGAATTATGGTGTTATGGGAATATGGGCCATGAAGACCACCCTCGAATTGCCCGACGCCCTGATGCGCCGCGTAAGGCTGCGCGCCGTGCAGCGCAGCCAGAAGCTCAAGGACGCAATTGCGCAGCTGCTCGAGCTTGGGTTGGCGGCAGCGCCGCAGGTTGACCCACCGCCCCGCGCACCGAAGCCTGTGAGGTTGAAAGGCGGCGCCGTCCTTACTGTCCACGACATCGAAGCGGCAATCGACGCGGGCCGCGACTAGTGGTCGTCATCGACACCAACATTCTTGCCTACCTGATGATAGAGGGTGATCGCACGTCCGCGGCGCAGGAATTACATGCGCGGGATTCTGACTGGCACAGCGAAGGATTCGTCCTGGTGGAGTTCTCGAACATTCTCGCGACCTATGTGCGCATGAAGGCCATGGCGCCTGAGGTTGGAACCCGGCTGCTCGCGCAAGCGCCGACACTCGTTCCGGGTCTGACGAACGTGTTGCATGCACAGGTGCTAGAAACTGCCATGCAATTTAAGATCTCTGCATACGACGCGTGCTTCATCACACTAGCGAGGCAAGTGCGACTCAAGCTCGTCACGGAAGACGCTAAGCTGCGGGCTGCCGTACCTGACTGGACAGTCTCGCTCACAGACGCCGTTGGCTGAACCCGCCGATCAAACGGTGGAGTCGGAAGATGTTGCCTTGATCGCCGCGGCTGAGGCCGACAAGATCAGCGACGATAGCGGTGGTCTCACCGGCCGGTAGACATTAGCAAATGATTAACGAGCTCGACTGTCAGGGGCCACTGATAAGTTCAGTTGCGCGCATCGCGTGATGGTGGCGTTCACGCCGAGGATGGTAACCGTGCTGTCGCTCGCCGTCGCTCCCGATGTTGACGGTCTCGCCGGCTATTCTCATAGGGACCGTTCCAGCACCGTTGCAATGACCTAAGCACCAAGTAGACTATTGGCGCGCTTGCGATTCCCCAACGGTCGTGCCCGCAGGGTCGTGCTGGTTGACGGGACAATCTGAGAAGACGGGGGAGCCATGCGGAAAGGCGAACGTGCCGATGGGAAGGCTTCATTTACCGACGAAGTGGCCTCCCGCTTCGGTGTTCTACCGAACTTCTTTTGCTCAGCGCCGGCCATGGACGGACTCGTGCAAGAACTGTGGAAGTTCGCGAAGGCGGCCTATCTGGACTCCCCGCTTCCGTCTCTGTTCAAGGAACGGCTTTTCGTTCACCTGTCGCGGTTCTGCGAGGTGCGCTACTGCATCGTACGACACGTGGGCTTCCTAATCGGGCATGGTCACGCGGCCGGGGATGCCTCGGTATTGCCGCAGACCATCGCGGAAGTGCGCAGGCTACTGCAGAGACCCCTGCCCGACGGGAAGCGACTTGCGCAGTGCTTGGGCCGCCTGGAGACAGAGCAACCCCTCGTTGAGATGCCTGGCCCTGAGACACAGGTCGAGGGCGACCTGTTCGATGCTCTCACCGTGATCTTTGTCGATCCGCGCCAGGCGGAGCGTGCGCGGCGAGCGGTCGCTTGCGCGGTGGGAGAGATCCGGTTCGAGATTCTCACCGCGTTTCTGGCCTTTGTGCGTACTGCGCACTTCTGGACAGAGACCCAGCCCACGCTGGCCATCGAGCCCGACATGCTCGCGGTGATGAGCAGGGAGGCTGAGCTCGCGCGACTGTTGCTCGATGTGACGGCGGCTCAACACGTCAAGGCGGGAGAGGCGCTGCGGCGAACGCTCGCAGAATTGCGGGCGACGCAAGGGGACCGAGCCAGGGCCGAAGAAGCTTTGCGCATCACCGAGGAGCGGCTCACGGTGGTGCTGCGCGCGGTGCGCATGGCCTATTGGGAGTGGGATCCTGCGACCGACACGGTGAACGTCTCAGACACGATGGATGAGGTGCTCGGGCTGCTGCCCGGGCAGAAGTTCCGAACCAGCGCGCAGGGCTTTGAACTCCTGCACCCGGAGGATTTACCCGAGCACCGGAAAAGAGTTGGCGCAGCCGTCGAGGAAGGCGGTACCTGGCATGCTCAGTTCCGTGTTGTCCGTCCCTGCGACCGGAAGGTGATCTGGCTGGAGGAACGCGCTCATGTGACTCGGGACCTCAAGAGCGGCCAAGTGTCGGTGGCCGCCCTCGTTTGGGACGTTACGGAACGCAATCTGCTGGAATCCGCGCTTCAACAGGGTGACCGCAAGAAGGATGAATTCCTGGCTACCCTGGCGCATGAGCTGAGAAATCCGCTCGCTCCGCTGCGTAACGGACTGCAGATCGCGCGGCTCACGACCAAGGCCGACTCACCTTCCAACGTACGATCGAGATGATGGACCGGCAGCTGACGCACCTCGTCCATCTTGTGGATGATCTCCTGGATGTAGCTCGCATTAGCTCTGGCAAGATCGCATTGCGCCGCCAAAAGATCGCCTTGCCTGATCTGTTGGCGAGGAGCGCCGAGGCCGCGCGTGCAGCCATCGATACGCACGGACATGAACTCATCATCGCAGGCAGCCCCGAGGAACTGTGGGTCGAAGGGGACTTCGATCGGCTCACCCAGGTCTTCACGAATCTGCTCACGAATGCCGCCAAGTACACCAACGGAGGCGGGCGGATTGAGTTACGGGTGAGGCGTGAAGGAGGTTCGGTCGCCGTCAGCGTGACGGACAACGGCATCGGCGTCCCGTTGGCGGACCTGCCGCACGTGTCGAGATGTTCTCTCAAGTCCGCGTGCACCAGGGACGTGCTGAGGGAGGGCTTGGCATCGGCCTGTCATTGGTTCGAAGGCTCGTAGAAATGCATGACGGCACGGTATCGGCGCAAAGTGAAGGCAGCGGAAAGGGCAGCACGTTCATTGTACGGTTGCCGCTCGTGTCGGCCGGCGCCAGATCCGCAGAGCCCACGTCTACTGCAATCCAACCCTCGAGTGGCGCCTCGGCGCATCCTGATCGTCGATGACAATCAGGATGCGGCCGACTCTTTGACGGTGCTCCTCCAGTACCAAGGGCACGAGGTCGTGACGGCTTACAATGGCGAGGAAGGGTTGAAATGCGCGCGCACCCTGCGACCTCATCTCGTGTTTCTGGACCTGGGAATGCCGCGAATGGACGGGATCGAGGCGGCCCAGCAGTTGCGATCACTGCCCGGCGGGGAGCGGATGATGTTGATCGCACTGACCGGATGGGGACAGGAACAGGACCAGCAGCGCACGCGGATGGCAGGATTTGATCGGCATCTTTTGAAACCCATCGATCTGGGTAAATTGAATGAGATCCTGATGGCTTCCCCTGGCTGACCGGGCCGCGAGGCTCGCACTGCCTCTCGAACGGCGGACGTTCGTAGTCATTCAGGATTTGCCGCCCGACAACCTGATCCTGATGACGAAAATCCTCGGCCGCTGCACACCGATGGCGGTCATCCACTCGTGTCGCGGGAGATTCGTTGCGCGCATGGGTGGCGGCGTGTTTACGGAGTAACCTTAAGTCTTTGATTTTATGGCATCAAAAAGAAGATTCGACCCTATTACCGCCGTGAAGGCGGCGATATGTGGTCCTTGTTTCGCCGCGGCAAAACCTTTAATAGACACTTTCTTGTTAAGGGTTTTTAGCAGAAACTATTAATACCACCCTCCCTATTTAGACTTTCGTCGATGCGCAAGTCTGCACTGCACCCAACTTTGCGGCCCACCGCGGTACCCGTTCCAGGACACTCCGGATGCTATGCGGTAGTGCCACCAGTGGCCCCAACTTTCTTGCCTATCCATTCACCGCTCCTGCCGCTCGCTCGCCGTGAAATGCAGGTGCTCGCCGATGCCGTCGATGCCGCCCCAGGCCATGCGGAATTGCTCATCCATATGCTCAATCGGCGGGAGGCCGTGGATAGCAGCCAAATCGAAGGGACCCATACTCAATTCGATGAGCTTCTCCTGCACGAGCTCGAGGTCGGAACACCCGATGCGGCTACCGATGCAGATGCCGACCAGACGCTGAACTATCTACGCGCGTACACGTTAGGTGCCACACAGGTGGGAAACCAAGGACGCCTCGGGCTCGACACCCGTCTGATCTGCACGATGCACAGGCAACTCATGAACGGAAATCCCCGTGCCGTGCCCGGAGAGTTTCGCGCTGTCCAGAATTTCATCGGCGGACTTAAGATGGAGCAGGCCCGATTCATCCCTCCCCCGCCATTGGAGGTGCCGCGACTCATGGCCGACCTCGATCGGCTCATTCGCCATGAACCTGACCCGGCGAGTCATTACCACATCGGTGTCCTATTGCGCGCGCCGATCGTTCACGCACAATTTGAAGCGATTCACCCTTTCGTCGACGGCAACGGGCGCATCGGACGATTGCTATTTCCTTTGATGTTCCTCGGCGATGGATCCCTTCCGATTCACGTCGCAACATTCCTAAAGTGCCGTCAGCGAGAGTATTACGATGCTCTCCTCGAAGTGCAGATGAGACTTCGGTGGTCATCATGGGTCGAGCTGTTTCTCGAATGCATGGTCGCCTCGTGTCGCCATACAGTGCACCTGCTGCGCGAGCTGGGAACGATCGCGGACCGATGGCGAGAGCGTCTCAAGGCGCGCCGAACTCGCAAGCATGCAGTGGTGTGGCGCCTCGCCGATCTCTTGCTCGGCCAGCCTGTAGTGACGGTGAATGCGTTGGTCGAGCGCTTGCAAGTCACATTCCCGTCCGCGAATGCAGCCGTCGCAGTACTCGTGGACATGGACATCCTCAGGCCTCAGGGACAGCAGCGCCGCCACCGAGCCTTCCAGGCTCATGAAGTCATGAACATTCTCTATACCGGAATCGATGCGGTGCTGGAGGAGGTGGCGACGCTCCACGACTATCGAACCGCGAGCCAGAAATAAGACCTGGACGAACTTAGACGAGACCGATTCGTGCGGCGCAATGCTCCCGTAAGTGATTGATTGTGTGGCGTCCCCAACGAGATTCGAACTCGTGTTACCGCCGTGAAAGGGCGATGTCCTGGGCCTCTAGACGATGGGGACGCGGTATTTTCCCCCGCCGGCGGCCATCGGCAGGGCGCGCAAGATTACACGCCTTCCCGTGCGCCGACAATGCAGCACCGAGCGTTGCCGGCGGCGGCGGAGGCGCATGCCGGTGGCGGAGGAGGTGCGGTGGCGGCGGAGGCGCATGCCGGTGATACAGTGACGCGCGATGCAAACCGATCTTTCTTCCCACAACAATCCAAGCACAGCCAACGCGCAGCCATCTGCCGAAGCGCGAGCTCTCGTCGAGGAGAACCGCCGCTTCTACGATTCGCTCTGGTCGGGTTGCCGTCTGGTGGAACCTACGCGCTTCAACACGTGGCCGCTGGTGCAGTCGTTGCTACCTGCCTCCGAGCGACGGCTCGAGGTGGCTCCGGGACTGCGGCCGCGGCTGCCCATTGCCGATACGCAGTTCGTCGATATCAGCTCGCCTGCGTTGGCGGCACTGCGCGAACGAGGCGGTCGCGCCGCACTGGGGCAGGTCACCGCGCTACCGTTTGCTGATGCGACGTTCGATCTCGTCTGTGCGCTGGACATCATCGAGCACGTGGACGATGAGGATAACGCGCTTGCGGAGCTTTCCCGTGTGGCGAGCGCAGGAGCGGTTCTGCTGATTTCCACGCCATTGCATCCCTCGCGCTGGACACCTTTCGATGATTTCGTCGGTCACAAGCGCCGCTATGAGCCGCAACGTCTGCTGCGCAAGCTGTCGGAGCATCACCTGCGCGTCGAGCGCAGCGCGCCCTTTGGCATGCAGCCACGATCCTCCTTCCTGTTGGACATGGGGATGTGGTGGCTGACGCACCAGCGCGAGCGGGCGCTGTGGTGGTACAACCGTGTGTTTCCTTTTGGATTGCGCTTCCAGAGGGCGCTGCGGCTCGGCGAGGGGATGATCCCGACGGACGATGTCGACGAAGTATTGCTCGTGTGTCGCCGCGCTGATCGGCCGCTGGCGCAAAGCGCACATCGCGAATAAGTGCCGCGAAACCCGGGCAAGCGGCTCGGTCAGGCGGAATGTGATCGACCACACGAATGCAGCGCCCCGCGGCCGGCGATGCTGGCAGCGGATGCTAATTTCCACTGCAGCGCGATCGGGGCTGTGCATGGGCGCGGGGTGATCGCTTTGGGGTGGCCAGCATATGAACGAGCGGTTCTGGTGGGTCAATCATTCCGATGCCTGTCGATGGGAGCGCACGGGTGAGTATCTGTGGTTCGCGAAGCATTCGCACGGCTCGGTCCGGCATGAGTCCGCGAAGAACGTGCTGCGCGTGCTGCCCGGAGATGTCTTCTTTTCCTTTACCGGTGATGTGATCGATGCGATCGGTGTGGTGCTGGGAACGGCGCGCGATGCGGCACGACCGGCGGAATTGCATGCGGACACGCCGCACGACAGTGCCGGTTCCGGCTGGCTGCTGCCGGTGCGCTTCATGGCGCTCGAGCGACCGTTCCGTCCGGAAGCGCATTGCGCCGAGATGACGGCGAATCTCCCCCGCCAGAGTGGGAACGGTCCCTTCGGAGCCGAGCGAAACCCACGCGTGCAGTTGTCAGCCGTACCGCAGCGCATCGTCGATACGCTGCGAGAGCTGCTCAGCGGGGAGATCGAGCGCATCGTCGAGACGATCGTGGAAGCGGTGGGGCAACGCCTGGCCGATGATGCAGCGGAGGAGTTGCTGCAGCGGCGCAGCGACTTGAGCCCGCTGCAGCGGTCCGATCTTCTGAAAGCCCGCCATGGCAAGGGCCCATTCCGGGATCAGCTCGAGTCGCTCGAGCAAGCCTGTCGGATCACCCGCCTGCTCGATCGGCGCCACCTGAAGGCCGTGCACATCAAACCGTGGCATCGTTGTGCCGATCGGGAGATGCTCGATGGCAACAACGGACTGCTGATGTCCCCGCATGTGGGCGATCTGTTCGTACGCGGGTATCTGTCCTTCGCCGATCACGGCGAGATGTTGATTTCGCGCGAACTCAACCCGGCGGTGCTGGCGAGTTGGGCGCTGCCGGTGCCTTTTTGCGCCGGGACGTTCAACGCGGATCAGTGCCGGTATCTGGATTTCCATCGCCGCGAGGTGTTCGAGCGACACCCCCAGGGGCGGCGGCGCAAAGGTGATCCGCGGACGGCAGACATCGAGATCGCCGCGCCTGAGCCTGCGCCGGCAGCCACTGCCAACGTGGCCATTCTGCGCACGACCTAGCGCGCGGCCGGCACCCCAGGAGCTTGAGGCGGAGCCCGGGCGATCGCTTTGGCCAGGTCGCCGGCCCGTGGGCCCGCCTCGCCAGCTTGCCAAAACTCACCGGAGCTGTATATTTATACAGCCAGCTCAATCCGGGAGCTTCCCATGATGACCCCGCCTCGCGTGCTGCTCGACACCTCGATTGCACAGCTTCAGACCCTTGCCGCCTTTCTCGCGGAAGAGATGGGAGCGCAGTGCCAGTACACCCCCTATGCGGCAGCCGCACCCAAAGCGACGCCGGAGGCGCGCGCGTGCAAGGAGATCCTCCTCACCATCAGCGTGCTGATCCCGAAACTGCAGGCAGCGCGCTACGTGGTGGCGGAGGAGGCAGGCGGATATGGAGGGTGTGCGCGCTGCGAAGAAAACTGAGAGCGGAGAGGGAACGGCACGCGCACCTTTTCGTCACGCGTGCCTTGACTGGCTGTGCGGCAGTCCTCCGGATTCACCAACGCCGGTAATAGCCTGGGCCGTAGTAGGGTCCGTAGAAGCCGGGGTGGACGACCACGACCGGGGCGGGGACGGCGAGGTAGGCACGCGGCCGTGGCCCGTACGGTGCCACGACGCACCCTGTCAGTGCAGCGCCGAAGCCGGCCAGAATCAAAAGCTTAACCAGGGTTCGCATGAACGAGTACTCCGCGTTGTCCTGCAGGATAAAACGCGCGGGGAGGGCCCGGGATGACAGGGCGGACGGGGCGGTTCGGGACGGATTCGGGCTCGACTTCGGTGGGAATCGACGGACTCGGCGGGAATCGGCGCACTCGGGGGGGTCCAAAGGGCTCGCCAGCTAGGTATCGCTCGCCATGTGCACGTACATCGATTGGAGGCCGACTCGGCCCGGACCGGTGAAGCGATTGACGATGAAGTTCACACCGCCGAACAGGCCACTCGTGAGCCGATCCACAATCGTCTGCATGTGTACGGCCGGGTCCTTGTACAGCCAGCCGCCCGGCTCGATGTCGATCGATTCACCGGCGGCGAGCACCTTCTCGAATACGTTGCCGTAACCGTGCAGCCACAGAATGCCGTCGGCGCGATGGCTGTGAAACCTGTCGATGAAGAAGCCGGTGCCTCCGAACAGCATGTTGGAGATCCCGCGGATGCGCTCGAACGTGTAATCCACGCTTTCGGTGGCCGCCAGGAACTGATGCTCGCGCACGTGCAGCTCGGCGCCCTGGGCGAGATGGATCGGCACGATGTGGCCTGCGCCATCGCGACTGAAGGAGATGAGGCCGTGTCCGCTGGCTTGCGTCACGAAGACCTGCAAACCGGCGATCATGCGCTTCAGCGCTCCCTGCATGGGTTTCAGGGCAATCCGCACGGACGGGTTCTTCCACAGCAGGATGTGGTGCTCGAAGTACACCGGCATCCGCGATACATCGATCGTGAGGGCCGGCACCAGCTCCCCATCGATGTGATAGGTGACTCCGCCGAAGGTTTCGGACTCGGCACGGGTGGGCAACAGTCGCGGCAGCTCGTTCATCGGATAGCGCTCTCCGTCTTCATCTGGCAGGTCGCCGCATCGAAAGCGGCGCGACCCGGGCGCTTCAAAATACAGTCCGGCAGCGGCGAAAGTGTGTCTCGCGTCGTACTTTGCACAAGCGTTTGCCGCCGGTAATGCCGGGAACGGTGGCCTCCGGTTCGAGGAGTGTGGCAAAGTAGCCGCCGCGGTGGAGCGTGCGCCAAACGGGGGTTTGCCGCCTATCGCGCGCGCCTTGCAGCCGCCGTCGGCCGGGCAGCTTGTCGACCTCCGCAGCGCGGGCGCGGCCGCGCCGCCTCACCCGGCTCGCCAAGTGGTGGAAATGCGTTATCCCGAAAACAAAGAACGTAGCACGGAGATCCTGCGTCTCGCGCTGCCGCTGATGGCACGGCAGTTAGCCGCGTTCCATCCCCTCAGTTACGCGCTGTGGTATGAGCATTGCGCCGGCATGAATCCGGATCTGAGTCGCGTGCTCGATAACCGACTCACGGCGAACTCGGCACTCACCGAGGCCGATGTGCTGCGTCTGTATGCGCAGCATATCGCCGCCCGCGACATGGAAGCATTCGAGCGTCTGCAGCTGCAGTTGCGTAACCTGCTGGAGGACACCGCACAGAGCGCCGCGAGCGCCGGCGCCCACGCCGCGCAGTTCAGCCAGTCACTCGATGGACACGCGAAGGCACTCGCAGCCGATGCGGACCCGGCTGCCGTCCGCAACGTCATCGCCGAGATGCTCGTCGACACCCACAAGCTGCAGTCGGTCACCACCGATCTGTCGGTGAAGCTGCAGGCGAGCACGAGCGAGGTCAATGCCCTCACCGAGAGTCTGCGTCGTGCGCAAACGGAAGCGCTGCTCGACTCCCTCACCGGACTGAAGAACCGGCGCGGATTCGAGCGCGCGGTGGAGGATCTGCAGCGCGAGCCCCCCGGATTGGCCGGCTCGGCGCTGCTCGTGGCGGACATCGATCACTTCAAGGTCGTGAACGACACCTACGGTCATCTCCTGGGCGACAAGGTCATTCGCGCCGTCGCGCACGTGTTGCGCTCGACGATCAAGGGGCGCGACGTGGCGGCCCGGCTCGGTGGCGAGGAGTTTGCCGTTCTGCTGCCGCATACCTCGATCACCGGAGCGACGGCAGTCGCCGAGCAGATCCGCGGCACGGTGGCTCAGGGACGCATCTGCCGCCCCGATGGCAACGCGTCCATCGGCCAAGTGACGCTCTCGGTTGGCGTGGCGGTGGCGAACACCGGTGAGACACTGGAAGGCCTGCTCGAACGGGCGGATGCCGCGATGTACAACGCCAAGCGCAGTGGCCGAAACCGGGTCAGCGTCGCAGGCGACACGGCGGCGCTGCATAGCTAGCCTGCGGCGAACCCGCTGGCAGGCGGTTGCACCACAGGGTTGGCAAGCAACGGTGGCGCCGCCGGCTCCGGGGGCCACCCCCTCAGATCATGCCGCCGTTGATCGAGATGACCTGGCCGGTGATGAAGGCCGCTTCCTCCGACACCAGGTAGCACACGAGACTGGCCACTTCCGTCGGCAGTCCGGCGCGCCTCATCGGCACGAGCCGGGCAATCGTCTCCTCGTCGAAGAGCGCATCGCTCATGGGGGTTGAAATGATTCCCGGGGCAACCGAGTTGACCGTGATGCCGCGGGTTGCGACCTCGAGGGCGAGCGCGCGGGTCGCGCCATTCAGCGCACCCTTGGCGGCGGCATAGTTGACCTGGCCGCGATTGCCACTGAGCGCTGCGACCGATGTCAGGTTGACGATGCGGCCCCAGCGCTCGCGGATCATCGGCAGCATGAGCGGCTGCGTGACGTGGAAGAAGCCATCGAGGGAGGTATCGATCACCCGGTGCCACTGCTCCGGACGCATCCCGGGAAACACGGCATCATCGTGCACACCGGCATTGTTGATCAGGATCTGGATCGTACCCTCGCCCAGAACCGACTCGATGGCACAGCTCACGGCGTCCGCATCCAGGATGTCGAATGCGATCACCTGGGCACGGCCACCGCCGTCGCGGATCTCTTCCACCAGCTGATTGGCGACATCGAGCTGCCGGAAGGCGTGCACGTAGACGTAGTGACCCGCACGTGCGAGTTGCTGACAGATCGCGCGGCCGATGCCACCGCTGCCACCGGTCACCAGCGCGCGTCTCGGTATCAACGTCGTCACGCGAATTCGATCATTCAGTTGCCCACCGCATCATAATTATCGAAGGCGATCACAGCGCGTCCCCGCGACAACATCGCCTCATCCGCCGACACGGCGAACTCATAGAGCGCAACCCTGGGATCGCCTGATAGGCGTTGCACGCGGGCAATGAGATCGCTGCCGATGTCATCGAGCCGCTTCACCAGCAACTCGACGCCGCGGACGCTTGCCAGCAACCCGGCCGGGGCCAGATTGCCGGTGAGGGAGGCCATGAGCGCCCCGTGGACCGCCATGGCCTGTGCGGCGTACTCGATCGCGCAAGCGCTGCCCAGGCGGCCGTCGGCGCGCAGTGGATTGTCCGCGGAGCGATGGCTGGCGCTGCGGCAGCGCACCTCGTTCTCGTTCCAGCTCACCACTTCATCGAGCAGGCACATGCCACCCTTGTGCGGAATGTGACTCTCGATCCAGCTGCGATCTAGACGCACGGCTGCACGTCCACGGCCAGCGTCTGATCATCCAGATAGTCCAGCCGCACCAAGGCGGAGGCGCGCCGCGCAAGCTGACACAACAGCGGCAGGCTGCGAGCTGCCGGAATCGTGCGGCGCAGCCGCTCGAGCCCGGCATCCGCGACCTGGTCCGACGGGGCGGTGCGGATGGTGAGGTGGAGGCGGGCGATTGCCCCTGAGGTGGCGTGTGGGGATAACACGAAGGCTGCCCCGAAGGCATCGGGGATGGGCCGCTTGTCGAACAGCGGCTGAGGATATTGCGCATCGTAGGCGACGAGCAGCACCGTCGTGTGTTCGATCACGACCTGCGTCATGGCCTCGAGCAGCCCGGCTGTGAAACTGGCGTCGTGGGCGCACAGCGCGTTGGAAGGGGTCTTGGCGCCCGTGGCGATACTCCAGTAGCCCGCTGCGGCATTGTGCACCGAGTTGTGAAAGCGAGTCGGTGAGAGTTGTCGATCGGATGTGGCCAGAGCCTGGCAGATCTCGTGACAGTTGGGGCCATCGCCACCCGAGGAGGTGAACACGGCGGGCAGATTCGCAGGTTCCACCCGTGCCTGGGCGCATGCCTGCAGTCCGACGCTGAGCGCAAGCTTCACGACGGCGCCCATCCTGCGGCGCTCCGCAGGCGGCAGCCCCGCCGGGATCGGCACCACCGTAGGTTGCGGCACGAAGCTCACTTTGCCGGCAAGGATATCGCGCGACTCCTCCCAGCCATTGAGCGCAGGACCTGACAGTCCGATCCCCTGGACATAGGCGACGAGGGTCATGTGGCGTACCGTCTCACCCGGGGCGACCCAGCACGAGAGCGCAGTTTGTGCCGCCGAAGCCGAAGGAGTTGCTGAGGACGTAGCGCAGTGGTGCGCTGGCATTGTGCAGCAGGTACCGCACCGTAAGTGCCGGATCGATCCGTTGCGTATTCACACCCGCCGGCAGCAGCGCATCCTGCAGCGCCAATGCACAGATGACGGCCTCCAGCGCGCCGGCTGCACCCAGCGCATGGCCCGTGGCGCCTTTGGTGGAGCTGCAGGGCGTATCGGCGCCGAAGATGCCGCACACGGCCTGGCTTTCCGCGCTGTCGTTGCTCTGCGTGCCGGTGCCGTGCAGGTTGATGTAGTCGATCTGCTGCGGCTGAAGTGCGGCTGCCTGCAGCGCGGCGAGCATCGCCGCCCGCGCGCCGAGCCCCTGCGGCTGCGGTGAGGACATATGGTAGGCATCGCTCGATTCTCCGGTGCCCAGCAGCACGACCGCATCCGCATCGGTCGAGTCGGGCATGCGCTCCAGCAGTGCGAAGGCCGCCGCCTCACTGATCGAGATGCCATCGCGAGCGATGTCGAATGGCCGGCAGGGGCCCGAGGAGGTCAGCTGCAGGGAATGAAATCCATACAGCGTGGTCAGACACAACGAGTCGACGCCGCCGACGACCGCTGCATCGATGAGGCCCGCTTCGATCATGCGCGAGGCGCTGCCAAACACCTTCGCGCTGGAAGAGCAGGCCGAGCACACCACGACCGCGGGGCCCTCGATCTGCAGCTTGCGGCGTACGAAGTCGGCCACCGAGAACGAATTGTGCGTGCCCGCATAATGAAAGTCCGGCGGCAGCGCGCCCGTGGCCGGATCGCGTCGCCGATAGGCCAGCTCGGTCTGCAGGATCCCGGCGGTGCTGGTCCCGAGGAACACCCCGATGCGCCGTCGCCCCCAGCGGCTGGCGCTCGCGGCGACGGCTTCGCTGAATCCATCCGCTTCCAGCCCGATCTGCGCCAGGCGATTGTTGCGACAATCGAACTGCTGCAGGGCGGCCGGCAAGCGCTCGGCATCGACACAGGGCGCCTCGCCGATCCAGGTATCGAGCTGTACCGTCTCGAACTGACACGGTGCCAGCCCGCCGCGCTGCGCACGCAGGGATTCCAACATCGCGGGCCAGCCGCGGCCGAGGCAGCTCGTGGCCGTGAAGTGGGACAGGTGCAACGGTGTCATGGCAGAGCGGACCGCAGCGTCACGGGAGTGAGGCCTGCGCCGCCGATGGCCGCGAGCAATCTCGGCAGGACCTCGAGGATCACCGGGGCCCCGCCAGATGTGTGCGCGGGATGGCCGTCGTGCAGCAGCAGAATGTCCCCGGATTTGAGCCCGCGTACCAGCCGGCCGTAGACCGACTGCGGGTTACCGTTGACGGTGTCGAATCCTCTTCGGGTCCAGCTGGCGAGCTGCAGGTCCAAGCGGGTGAGGATCGGATCGAGGAAGGGGCTGCGCAGGCCCGCAGGTGCGCGGAAGAATCGCGGCAGCGTTCCGCTGACCTCCGCGATCGTCTGCTGCGCCCGCTCGACCTCGGCGCCCATGGCACGCGGCCCCAGGACCGAGAAGTGGTGGAGGTGATGCTGACTGTGATTCTCGATCGTGTGGCCGCGCTGCACGATCTCACGCGCAAGCTGCCGATGGCGCGCGACGAGCGCGCCGACACAAAAAAAGGTCGCCCTGGCCGAATGCTGCTCGAGCAGTTGCAGCACCTGGGGCGTCACGAGCGGATCGGGCCCGTCGTCGATCGTGATGGCGATCTCGCCGCGCTCGGCCGCGGCACTCGGCAGCCGCGTCCAGTTCGGCCCGAGCAGGCGGCTCCTGGGCCATAGCCCCGCCGCCGTGAGAAACAGGTGATCGGCGACGATGGCGCCGAGGGCGCCCGGCCACCAGTGTGGCCGGAACAACACGGCTGCCACCGCACCGGCGTGCAACGCCCACGATGCCTGGATCGCCAAGGGCGTCCTCCCGCGCCGCGCGGCGAGTGATGAATGGGCCGTGCGCATGTCAGGCGCAGCCGCGCGGACCGGCGTCCGCACGTTTCCCGCGTGCTTCCTGAAAGGCAAAGTACCGGTCGAGAAACCGCTCCCACAGCTCGCGCCACACCGGCCAGTCGTGACCGCCGGCGACGATGTGAACGGCCTGGGCACCGAGCGCCTCGCCCATCATGCGATGGCTGGCGACAAAGCGGTCCTCGCGACCATAGCCCAGGTGAATCTGCACGCCATGGCTGCGATGCATCTTGATGAACTGCCACACGCGCCGCTCATCATCATCCTGCGAAAGCTTGCCGGGTTGCCAGGCTGCGACCCCGTGCGCGCGTTCGATTTCCCCCGTCACCATGTGATTACCGAGGTACGGGGCGAGCAGACACAAGCCGTCGATTTCCGCCGGATAGCGCTCTGCATAGGCAATGGCGATGAAGCCGCCGAACGAGATCCCGCAGATCCAGATCGAACGGCAGCCAAGCGCACGCGCCGGCAGCACGAGCTCGTGGCGGATCCGGCGCAACAGGGTACGGTCGCTGAGATGTTGGAGATTCAAGTCGGCAAACACCAGATCCAGCCCCAGCTCGCGTTCCCGCACCGCCGAGACGAAGCCAGCGCGCACGAAGTCTTCCGGTCCCGTGTAGGCGGCCGGCAGCATCAACATGCGCACCTCGGCCACCTCTCCAGCGCGAGCCGGGTCGGTCAGCGTGCGCATGGTCCGCTCGCCCGGTTGAGGTTCGCAGCCGCCATCTCCGGCGCGAGTACGGCGGAGAACAGCAGTGCGAGAAACGCGCCCGGTGCCACGGTCTGACCCAATGCCTTCAGAACCGGTACGGATGAGGAACCGAGGACCCCGAACCCCACCACGGTGGCCGCATTGGCGATCAGCAACGAGGCAAGCGTGAGCGCCACGGTCCGCTCCTGCGCCGCGCTCCGTTCCGCGTTGCTGTGGGCACTGCGATCGAAGAACAGGGCGTAGTTCGAGCCGACGGCGACGATCAGCAGCATGCCGATCACATGCAGGAGAGTCAGTTCCTGCCCCGCGGCAAGCAGCCCGGCGGCGACGGCCAGCACGGCGAGCGCCAGTGGTGTGACCACGCGCACGACCCGCAGCGGAGAGTGCAAAGCCAGCAACAGCAACACGACGATTCCCGCGAACCCGAACAGCGACAGCCGCACGACCTCGGACAGATAACTGGAGTAAAGCCGGTCGACCTCGGCCTTGACGTCCAGGACGCTGGCCTTGCCGGGAGCGGCTGCTACAACTGCAGAATGCACACGCGCCAGATCGATGGCAAATGTGCCCGCTGCGCGCAGCGGCAGCAGCGCGCTCCAGGTCTGCCCGTCGGTCAGCAGCAGCGCATCCACGCCGGCGGCAAGGGAAGTGCCCTCGAGATCTGCCCGCGTGAGCGGCCGCTGGGTGCGCGCGACCGCTACATCGTGCAGAAAGGGCTCGAGCCGCTCGATGCGGATCGGCAGCCCCACGAGCGCAGCTTGCAGCCGCTCGCGCAGCTGCGCGGGGCCAGGAAGACTTGCCTGCCGGGCGCGCTGCGTCGCCTCGCTTGGCAGATAGCGCGTGGGGCTCTCGAAGCCGCCGATCACCCCGGCATCCAGCAACTGCTCGAGCCGGTTTCCCACCTGTTCCGCGGCACGCAGCACCGACTGGCGATCGCCTGCGGAGACGACCACGAGGTAGCGCGCATCCGGAGCGCCCAGGTCGCCGCGCAGCAGCGCATCGAGGGCTTCCTGCTGGGCCGAAATGGGGCTCAGGGCGGACAACTCGCGGTTCCAGACGGGACCGCGATGCATCCACAACACGATGGCGGCGAGCACCGGCACCAGGATCAACAGCGCGCGCGCCGGGCGCAGACGCCGAATGCTGCGAGCAAAGGCCCTGCCCAGCGGACTGACATCGCGAATGGTGAAGTTGGCGGGCAGCAGGTTCGGCAACACGAAGCGGGTGACGAGCGCAGCGGCGATCAGGCCGCTGATGGAATACAACCCGAGCTGCGCAAGTCCCGGGAAGGCCGAGGGCAGGAGCGAGGCGAAGCCGCAGATCGAAGTCAACACGCCGAGGCGGATCGTGGACCAGAGCGCATTCGAGCCTTGCCACGCGGCGGCGCGGTCGGGGTGTGCGGGGTGGGTGTGTGCGCGATGGGACTGGATGAACAAATAGATCGAATAGTCGACGGACTCGCCGATGAGTGTGACGCCGAAACCGAGCGTGATGCCATGCACGGCGCCAAAGCCGAGTGCCACCGCCGCCACGCCCGCCACGGCACCGGAAGCGACCGGAACCAAGCCCAGCCCCAGCGCCGGCAAGGAGCGGTACACACTCAGCAACAGGATCATGATCAGGGCGGTGCTCAGCAGCGAAAGCCGCATCACCTCGTGTTTGATCGTCGCACGCGCGGCGACCGAGAACACTCCCGGTCCGCTCATCTCGAGCCGGTCGGCCTCGGCGACAGTTTGCGTCGGGTGCTGCGGCAGCGGGCCGGCGTCCTGCGTCGCGGCCGTGAAGTCTGCGCGAATGCGCTGCAGCGCCCGTTCCTGGCCGTCGGTATCCGAGCCCGCGGCGCGCGTCTGCGCCACGAGTAAGGCGCGCTCGCCATCGCGCGAGGCCCACGCGCCATCGATCATCCGCGGCTGCCTCTCGCTGCCGAGCCGATCGATGATGTGCAGCATCTCCCCGGTCGGATCGCGCGGCAGGAGTGTCTTGGCCAGTAGACCCGCGGGGGAGGCGAGCAGGTCGAGGGTATCCTCGATGGCATGGCGCAGACCGGCGGCCGTGAAGTGCTGCGGGTTGACTGCATCGCTCAGCAGATAGCGATGCTCGAACAGCAGCGCCTGCTGTGCTTCGGAGCCGACCTTGACGCCGTTATCGACCGAGACGAACAGCCCGCTCGCGCGCAGCCGGGTGGCCATCTGCAGCGAGATGCGGGCCCGCGCCGGTGCATCGGCCCCCTCGACGCCGATCAGAATCAGGCGCGAGCCGATTCCCTGGCGCAGCTGATCGACCAGCAGCCGCTGCATGGCGGTCGGGGTGCGAGGCAGAAACACCGACAGATCGGTGGTGTAGTGCGCCCGGGCGACGATGCAGCCGCCCGCGATCAGCAGGAGTGCCCACACCTGCGTCGGCGCGCTTCCCGGCCACCTCATGGGGCCGCTTCAGGGGCGATGCTCAGCACCGAGTGGTCGCCATCCGTCTCCGTGATCGTCACCGTGTGGATCAGGTCGGCGCGCCCGTCGATCTGGATCTGGCGCACGGTGCGGGCGAGCGTCGCATCCCGCGGTGTGAGCCGCAGCGTCCAGTGCTCGAAGCTGCCCTGGAACTCGAGCCGAAACACGCGCTCGAGCGCGCCGCGGTCACCGGCGAGGGTGGCGCGAATGCTTTCGATGAACGGCACGACCTGCGGATACTGCTGCAGGTCGAGCTCATAGCGATGACGACCGCGCTGCACCTGCACCGTACTGCCATCCAGCACGAGCGTCTCCGGCTTCGGCTTGAGCGTGCGCTTTTCCAGGTGATCCGGTGCATCGAACAGCAGTTCGCCGGAGGACTCGAGCGGCCCATCGAGCACCGCGAGATATTTGTGCTCGACGAATGTCGCGCGGCCGTGTTGGTGGCCGGCGAGCGCGCTCATCACCCGATCGAGGTCGTTGGCTGCGGCCAGCGCGCAGGTAGCCGGCATGACCAGCGCCCAAAGCAGCGCGCAGGTAGCGCCGAGCGCGGCGCCGGCGCGTGCAGGATGGGCGCCGTGTGCAGGATGGGCGCCCGGGTGTGCAGGATCGGCGCGCGCGCGCTCGGGATGCTCAGTGGCCGACATCGCCGCCCCGCCAGAAGTCGTAGAAGTTGAACCAGTTGTAGGGGTCGCTGCGGCAGTATTGTTCCAACAGGGCCGCATAGCGGACGACCGCCGCGCTCATCGTCGCATCGCGCTGCGCAGGTCCGATGGCGGAAAAATCGGCAAGCCGCTCGAAGCGCACATGGTAGCGGTTGCCGCCGCGATACAGGCCGACCATGAAGATCACCGGCCGACGCAGGATCGCCGCGGCGCGCATCGCACCGAGCGGGAAACACGCCGTGCTGCCCAAGAACTCGACCGGTTGCGATGCCTCGGCGCCGAGGGTGCGATCGCCGAGCACGCCCACGAAGATGCCCTGGTCCAGGTACTCGCGGATTTTCAGCATTGCATCCATGCGCCCGAGGCGGATCACGTCGGGCTTGGTTGCGGGCGCGATGGCGGCGAGAATGTCGTTCACCTTGCGCGCATTCTCATCGTACATGGCCATGGCCACGCGCAACGTGCCCTGGCGCTGCCCAACCGAGCGGATGACCTCGAAACTGCCCACGTGCGAGCCCATCAGGAACGCCCCCTGGCCGGCCTGGAGCGCATCGGCCACCCATTCCTCACCTTCGATCGTGATCTCGAACAGATCGAAGCGTTGATTCACAAGATAGATGCGATCGTGGATCGTCGCGGCGAACGTCCAGATCTGCCGGAACCGATCGAGCGGGGAGGGCTTGCGCCCGAGCGCCCGGCGCAGATAGGCAATCGCATGCCGGCGGGCAACCGGTGCGAAGGCGAAGAAGTACGCGGCGATGAAGAACAGCAGGAAGCGCCCGACCGGGCGACCCAGGCGGAGGGAGACGAACGCCATGAAGCGCAGCAGCGTCACGTTGCCGCGCTCCCGGCGTGTCACCCATTCGGCTGCCGCACCGCGCGTCCCGGACGGCTGCGGCCGTGCGGCAATCTCGTCAGCCTTGCTCGCCATGGGGAGAATCCTCCGGGGCGGATGCGGGCACGAGCAGACCGCTCGCCACGAGGCGGCCGGCCGTGCGGACGGCGAAGCGGATGGATTCGTTGGCGAGGGTTTCGTAGTCCAGAAGAAGGGCCTCACCGGGACGCACGGCACGGTGGAATTTGGCCGATGCGATGCGCCAATGGTGCCGCATCGGTGCATCGAGCGTCTGCAGCACGGCATCGAGCAGCACCACGCCCGGTAGCACCGGGGTGCCCGGGAAGTGCCCCTGGTAAGCCGGATGCTCGGATGGAATCGTCAGCGCCTTGACCAACGCGCCTTCTAACGCGATGTCGCGTGCTTCATGGCCGCAGCCGCAAGGGAGTACAGCGCATCATACGGCAGCTTGCCGGTCTCATTGCGTGGCAGCCGATCCACGAACAATAGTGGTCGGGGCAGGAAGACCGGATCGATCCGCTCGCGCAACTGTTCGATCACGGCAGCGGCATCCAGCGTGGGCGCCACCACGAGCGCCGCTACACGGGTGACGCCTCCGCTGACCTGCTCAGTGCCATCCGCCGCATCGCGCAGGAAGAACGTGCCATCGAGCACGCCGGCGATGGCATTCAACTGGTGATTGAGGTAGGCGAGCGAGCTGCGCTTGCCGGCAATGTTGACCAGATCCGACAGCCGGCCGTGCAACAGAAAGTGCTCCGGCCCGCGCATTTCCAGCACATCGCACAGGGCGGTGGGCTCCTCGACGTGTCCGCCTTCGGCCCAGATGCGGCCGGACTCCTCGCGCAAGCGCACGCCGTCGAACAAGCGCCATTCGGCCGTCTGCGTGGTGCGGCGGCTGGCGATCTGACCGGTCTCCGTGGAGCCGTAGATTTCCATCAGGCGCGTCCCGAACCGCCTCTCCACCTGCTGCGCCAGGCTCTGGGAGAGGGGGGCGGTCGCCGAGAGCACGAGATCCGCCGCCGGCAAGGTCACATCCGATGCGAGCAGCGCCCGCAAGTGCACCGGCGTCGAGACCAGCACCCGCGGCCGCGGCAGGGATTCCAGCGTGCTGCAGATGTCGGCCGGATAGAACGGGCGCCGTGCGCTCAAGGCGTTGCCGCTGTGCAGCGTCAGCAGCACCGTCGATTCGAAACCGTACATGTGCTGCGGCGGAACGGTGCCGACGATGGCGCAGGCGCCCGCGCTCAAGTCAAGCCGCTGCGCCTCACAGCGCACACAGCTGACCAGGTGTCCCCAGCTTTTGCGGTGGGCGAGCGGCGTGCCGCTCGAACCGGAAGTGAAGACGTGCGCGGCCAGCTGATCGGCGGGAATCTCCGGGACGCGCCAGGAGCCTTGCGCGAGGTCCCCTGCCGCTCCCGCACGACGGGCCGGGTACTGCAGGCGCGGCAGCTGGATCGGGCAGCGCGCATCATCCGTCAGGCAGAACGCATCGGGCGCAAACTGCAGCAGCTGGCGAATGACCTCCGGCGTATGCGCTGAGGGCAACAAGCTGACTTTCTGTGCCAGCAGGCTGGCCGCGAAGCCCACCGCGAAATGATAGGCGTCCGTGCATACGTTCAACACGTGCCGGGCGCGGGGCAATGCCGCCGCCAGTTGCGCGACGTCCTGGAGAAAGTCCCGAGCGGTGATCGGTTCCCCCGCGCGGTACGCGAACACCGCGTCCGGGGAAGGGTGCGCAAACAGCGGGATGGTGGCCAGGACGGTTACTTCGTCCTGTGGACGGTGATGTAGTCGGCGAGCTGGCGTAACGAGCGGAAGATCTGCTCGTTCTGCTCGCTGTCGGCGCGCAGCTGGATCCCGTATTGCTTGGAGACCACCAGCGCAATCTCGAGAATATCGATGGAATCCAGCCCCAGACCGTCCCCGTAGAGCGGCGCATCGGGCTCGATCTCGCCCGCGCCCACATCGAGGTTCAGCGCTGCGATGATGAGAGCCGCCAGTTCGGCTTGCAGCGCACTGTTATCGGCCGGCGGCGCCGGTTGTCGCAGAGGCGTCGCTTTGTCGGACATACCCTGAAATTCAATGGTCGACTGCAGATGTGTCATGATACATGGGGTTAGCTGCAGCGCAACCACACACCCCCTCACATTCCGGCGCCCCGCATCCGGCGCCCCAAAAGCTGCGGCAAGCGTAGCAGAAAGCCCGCAAACAACCGAAAGTGCATGGACGTCAGCAAGAGATTGTCCCGCCAATAGTTGAAATGCGACACGCCGCCTTCCTCGGGACGGAAGTAGCGCACCGGGGCGGGTTCGTTGATCACCTCGATGCCGCTCCAGCTCAGCCGTACCACCGCCTCGACGTCGAAATCGAAGCGCCGCATCCAGCGGTGCCGGCGCATGATCTGCGCGAGGGGCGCCGCCGGGTACACCCGAAAACCGAACAGCGAATCACCGATGCCTGCCCACAGCGTCTCGAGCTGCGTGACGTTGTTCGAGATCCGCCGTCCCTTCACGCGAATGCTTGGTGCGCTGGCATCGAAGAGCGGCTCGCCGAGCACCATGGCCGCCGGATGGGCCGCCGAGATCGCCATGAAAGCGCCGATCCGCTCCGCCGGATGCTGCCCGTCCGAATCCATGGTGAGGACGTGCGTGAAACCCTGCTGCAAAGCTTGCAGCAACCCGTCCAGGACCGCGGCGCCTTTGCCCCCGTTACGGTCACGCCGTAGCACGCGCAGGCCGGGGTCGGCGGCGGCTAGAGCCTGCAAGCGTTCGCCCGTGCCATCGGTACTGCCATCGACGACGACCCACACCGGGGACCACTGGTTCCGGGCGGCCTCGACGGTCTCGAAGACCTTGGGCCCCGGGTTGTAGCTCGGGATCAGCACCAGGTGCGTCGCCGACGCACCAGTCATCGGCTGTAGCTGTCGAGCTGCGATGCGCCCAGCACGGGGCGCCCCTGTGCCTGCAACGAGCCTTTGAGCTGCTGCGCGTATTCGCGCTCGAGCGCCAACATGAATGCGCCGATATCCGCAGGCGGATCAAACCGGCGGCCCAGGCGCACGCGAAAGGTGATGGGCAATGTGGGGGGTCGCCATAGCGGCCAGCCCTTCCCCAGATACGGGGAGTCGGTCTCGATGATGGCGACCTGGACCGGTACCCCGGCATGGCGGGAAATCACCCCGATGCTGGCTTTCAGCGGATTGACCGGGTCGCGCGTGGTGCGCGTGCCTTCGGGAAACAGCAGCAGTACGCCCCCGCGATGCAGATCGGCGATCGCCTCGCGGATCATCTGCCGCGGCTGATCGCTCGGAATGTAGCGGGCCAGGCGTGAGCCCGCCCCCAGGAACAGATTGTCCATGAGCTGCGCCTTCAGGACGCACGCCAGATTCGGATGGCGAGTCAGAATGAGCAGCGCATCGATGAGGCAGGGATGATTGGGCGCCAGCACCACCGGCGGCCCGTCGCGCAGCGTGTCGAGCGCGGCCAGATCGAGCTTGTAGGCCCCCGACAGGGTGAGCATCCAGGAGAACAGCCGAAAGCCGGCCATGATGCCGAACCGGCCGGCCTTCGTGCCCCAGCGGCGCGGCAGCAGCCAGTACGCCAGCAACGCCCAGAACGAAAATACCAGGCAGATGATCCCCAGCGCGGCAAGCAGGCCGTACGCGATGAGGCTGTCCTGCAGGATCTTCAGCTGCCGCGGCATGTCGGACGTCCCTGGATCAGTCCTCGGCTTCGACCCATTGCGAGGATCGGGTGATCATCCATGCAATGCCGAGGCCGGCTGACCAATAGTCGTTGCGCTTCACCAGCGGGCTTAAGTCGAACGCAGCCCCCGCGAGTGAGTCGTGGCGCACGAAGGCGCCCACCCAGTACGCAGGATAGCGTTTCGAGAGCGAGGCGAGAATCTGCATGCCGGCGTAGCCCCCGGTTGCCGAGTAGGCCGGCCGGTCGGGCGTCACGTACTGCGGTGCGACCGTGTAGAAGTAGTCGTTGTAATGACGGTTCTCGAACAGCGGACCGGTGAGCATGCCGAAATTCCAGCCGCTGCGTCCGAGCACATCGCCCACATCGACGCTCACGGTCGGCGCCACGATCCAGCCGATGGGACGCGGCACCGCTTGCACCGTGAACGCCTGGCGCACCGGTATGCGGGCCTCGAATTTCACCTTCTGATCGGCCGAATGCCACAGGTGCAGATCGAGCGCCGGGCCGATCTCGATCGTGGAGCGCAGATCCGGCATGCCGGCCCGCGCAGCGTTCGCCCGCACGGGCGTCGTGGCATTGACGCTGATGTTGAGCTCGATCCAGTCCGGGCCGAAGAGCCGGCCGCGCACGCCGTTGCGATCGGCCTGCAGGAAGGTGCCGCGGTACACGAAGTAGGGCAGCGGCAGGACGTAGACGTGCGAGGTATCGGCGCCGCGATAATCCATGAAGGAGACCGCCCCGACGCCTGCACCCAACTCCCAGAGCGGCTTCTGATCGGCCCATCCGGGCTGCCATGTCGAAGCTGCCCCCAACATCACCAGGAGGACGCCGCGCCGCAGCCTCCCTGTGCCACCGGGCAGCCTGACTGTGCGGCGCCGCAGCCTCACTGGCGACCGGTTCCGACGGCTTCGATCTCGACGAGCAGGTCCTCGCGGCACACATCGGCTTGCAGATAGAGCAGGCGCGCCCGCTCCCCGAGCGCACGCGCCAGGTGGGCGCGGATTGCTGGCAGGTCGGCGGCATCGCGCACATACACCTTGCAGGCGAGACTTGCCAGATCGAAGCGGGCGACGCCGGTGCGATTGGCCTCCCCGAGCAGCGCCTGGATATTCCTCAGCGTCTCGGCTGTTTGGGCGCCGACATCACCCGGATGACGCGACTCGTGCCCGATGATGCTCGCGGTACCAGAGATGAAGAGAATGCCGCCCGAGAGTTGCGGCAGAATGCAGGCGCGGGAGAAGGCCGGGCTGGTGCCGTATTGCGGCGGATATTCGTAGGCACTGACCTGGCGCGGATTTTCGATGACGTGAGGTGCGCGGCGGCTGGCCAGAAAATACACGGCCAGGGCGCTGCCGGTCGCCGAGCCCAGGGCACACGCCGCCGGAACGTTGCCGACGATTTCACGGCCGCTCGCGAGCAGCGCCTCGCGCCGCGCCGCGTTGAATTGGCGGTAGCGCTCGATGCCGTGCGTCTCGAAGTTGATCCGGGGGAGGTAATTCCAGATCCGCACCAGGTGCGGATACTCCAGTGCGTGCACCGTCGAGTAGAGCTCGCGGTAAGCCTGGTGGGTGACCTGCTGCAGCGGGGAGGCACTCGCGGTCGGCTGCAGGTCCGATTCCAACAAGGACAGGCAACCAAACAGGTACTGCTCGTCGTGCCGGTAATGCACCACACCGTGGCGGCCCGAGCGAGCAGCCGCGTTGGTGCGCCAGATCTCACACACGCCGCTGCGCGAATCGAGCACCGGCATCCTGACCTGCGCCAGCGGAATGTCCGCCGCCTCGGCCAGTGCCGCACCGCCCGCCTCGCCATCGAAGACAGCCGCACCCAGTACCGCCTCCCACCGAGGCAGGGGGCGTTCGGTGAGCGGAACGTAATCGAACTGAAGATCGGACCCGGGGCGCATCAAGCCGCGGTCATCCGCCCGGATTCGTCGGGCCGGATGTTGGCGGCACGGCGCCGCGCGGCGCTCAGGGAGCGCCTCAGGTTGAGCAGCGACAAGAGGTAGTACGTGGCCTTGAATGCCCGCAGCGACTGCCAGATCGGCGTGTCCGAGTACAGATCGCCCGCCAGCAGCCCGATCATGGCCTCCTTCATGCGCAGCAGGTTGCGCGGGGCCATGAACATGTCGCGCATGGTTGGATTGGTGATGCGATAGATGAACCACGAATACTCTTTCGGGGCGTGGCGCAGCACGCGATCGAAACGCCGCAACGCCGCCGCGCTGCGCCGCGGCAGCCGCAGGCACGTATCGAGTGCCTCGGCGGCGGCCACCCCGTTGACCATTGCCATCAGCACGCCCGAGGAGAACATCGGATCGATGAACGTGTAGGCATCCCCGACGAGCAGGAACCCGGGTCCGTGGGTGCGTTCACAGGAGTAGGAATAATTTCCCGTCGCCTCGACCTCCGAGATCAGCTCGGCTCCCTCGAGGCGCGCGGCGAGCTGCGGGCATAAGGCAATCGTGGCGAGAAAGAACTCGCGCACCGGCACGCTGCGGCTCTTCAGGTAGCTGGGCCAGACCACCGCGCCGATGCTGGTCGCCCCATCGGCGAGCGGAATGAACCACACCCAGCCATGCTCGAACCAGTAGATGGAGATGTTGCCGGCGCGTTTTGCCTCCGGGTGGCGCTGGGCACCCTTGAAGTGCGCGTAGAGGGCGGCGCTGTTGTGTTTCGGGTTGCGGTGCTTGGCCGCGAGCCGGCTGCCCAGAAAGCTGTCGCGGCCGGAGGCATCGACGACGTAGCGGGCGAGCCAGTGCGCGGTACGCCCGTCCTCGTGCTCGGCGGTCACGCGCGCCTGCATGCCATCCGGCCGCCCCGCGGGAAGGAACTCCACCTCGCGCACGCGACAGCCTTCCTCGATGCGCGCGCCGAGTTCCGCGGCGCGACGGATCAGGATCTGATCGAACTCGGAGCGGCGCACCTGGTAGGCAAAAGGCAGCGCCTTGTTCCAGCCCTCGGCAAAATCGAAGGTCTCGGAGCGCCCGTCATGCCACGGGGAGATGAATTCGGCACCCCATTTCTGCATGCCGATGGCCCTGACCGCCTCGGCCACGCCCAAGCGCTCGAACAGCGGCAGGTTCGCCGGCAGCAGCGACTCGCCGATATGAAATCGCGGGTGCCGGGCCTTCTCCAGTACCACGACCCGATGGCCGCGCTCGGCCAGCACATTCGCGGTGGAGCTCCCGGCGGGACCCCCGCCGATGACGAGCACATCGGTTTCAGCGGGCGGGGCTGACGGCGGAGCCAGCGTCGCGGTCAGCGGCGGGGTCAGCGTCGGCGTCAGCGGCGGGATCGGTGTCGGTGTCGGCTCGGAGCTCATGGCCGCGGACTCTAGCATGGGCGGCATGGCGCCTATAATTGGCGCCTCTAAATGCTGCGGGGGACGGAAAGCTGTCAGCTCGCTCCGGCGTTGCGGGCGCGCGCGGCTGGCTCGCGCCGGGCAAGCGCCTGACGCTGACGCATGCGCGCGGCGTCCATCAACATGCGTCCCGCCCAGCGGTAGACGTTGTTCTCCTTCACGGTCCGGCGCATGAGCTGCATGCGCTCGCGCCGCTGATCGCGCGGCATCTGCAGCGCCGTCTCGATCGCCGCAGCGGTCTCCGACACATCGAACGGATTGACGAGCAGCGCCTCGAGCAACTCCCGCGAAGCTCCGGCGAAGGTGCTCAGGATGAGCACGCCGTCCTCATCGTCGCGGGCGGCCGCAAACTCCTTCGCCACGAGGTTCATGCCATCGTGCAGGCTGTTGACGATGCAGAAATCGGCGGCGCGATACAGCTCCCACACCGCCTCCGGGGTCTGCTGGCTGTCCACCAGCACGATCGGCTGCCAGTCGGCCGTGCGAAATTGCGTGTTGATCCGCTCCTGCTCCGCCATCGTTTGGTCCTGCAGGGCCCGGTAGGCCGGCAGACGGCTGCGCGAGGGCGCAGCGATCTGCAGCAACGTCAGCCGGCCGCGCAGATCCGGGCGGCGCTGCAGCAGGATCTCGACCGCGTGGAAGCGCTCGATGATGCCCTTGGTGAAATCCCAGCGCTCGACTCCGAGTCCGAGCGCCACCTCGTTGCCGATGCGATAGCGCCGGCGCACCGCATCGCGGCACAGCGTCACCGGCGGCAGGTGCGCAAGTTGCGGCGGCGGCCATTCGATGGAGATCGGATAGGGCACGACCTGGCACACGTGGCCCTGCAGCGTGACGCTCATGTGCTCGTGGTCGATCTGACACTCGACGAACCGATCCACCGTGTCGAGGAAGTTCTGACAGTGCTGGCGGGTGTGGAAGCCGAGAATGTCGGCCGCCAGCAGATGCAGCAGCATCTCGTGCTTCCAGGGGCACACGCCGAAGGTCTCGTGGTTGGGCCAGGGGATGTGCCAGAACATCACGATGGTCGCCCGGGGCCGGCGCTCGCGGATGAGCTGCGGCAGCAGCGCAAAATGATAGTCCTGGATGAGCACCACCGGATCGTCCGCGCGGGCCTCGCGCGCCAGCACCGCGGCAAACTTCCGGTTCACGGCGCAGTAGGTCTTCCAGTCGCTCTCGCGGAAGGCCGGTCGCACGTACACCTGGTGACACAGCGGCCACAGACCTTCGTTGGAGAAGCCGTAGTAGTAGCCTTCTTCCTCCTCCTGCGTGAGCCAGACCCGGCGCAGCACGTAGGCGGGATCGGCCGGCGGCACCCGAATGCGATCGTGGATGTCCACGACCTGCCGGTCGGCCGTGCCGCTGCCGTGAGCGATCCAGGTGCCGGCGCAGGCGCGCACGATGGGCTCGAGCGCCGTTACCATGCCGCTGGCGGGCAGCTGCAGGAACGGCCGCCCGTTCTCGCCCTGGTTGTGGATGTAGGGCTCGCGATTGGAGATCACGATCATCTGCGGCGAGCGCAGCTGATCGCGTACGACCTGGTGCAGCGCCTGCGCGGTCCAGTTCTCGCGGTAGTCGATCTCCAGGCGCTGGCTCTCCTCCATCTCGCGCAGCACCTGGCGCACCTGCGAGAGCACGGGCATCGAGACCGAGGTGGAGTGCGCATCATCGAGAAAGCGGCGGCTGCGGATATCGCCGATCAGTACCGCGGCCCAGCGTTTGAGCATGAACCAGGCGATGAGCACCACGAGCAGCCCGATCACCACCACCGCGACGGCCGTGAAGGCGATCAGGTAGCGCCGGGCGCGCGTCTGGCGGCTGACCGCAAAGCCCAGATCGTGCACGATGAAGACATCCAGGGCGGGCTTCTCGGGCCGCGCGATCCGAAAGCCCGCGACATGCGCCGGTCCGCCAGGCAGCAGAATGATTTCGCTCGATCCGGGATTGGGCGCAGCGCTCAGGCCGCAGGAGATTTCAGGCGGGACCGGGGCGGTGCGATAGAACAGCGTGCCGTCGGCATCGCACACGAGAATAGCGGAGATCCATTTGTCGATGGCAGCCCGCGAGAGGTATTTGCGCAGCCCGGCCTTGTCGTGGCGGCTGACGAGATCGACGAGCCGCTCCTCCATCGAGCCCTCGATCAGACTCGCGCGCAGCTCGATATCCCCCCGGGACCACTCCGCCAGCATGCGATCGACGTGCGGCATCGCAAAGTACGCGACCACCGCCGAGGCAAGCGCAAGCGGCATGACGAAGCGCAGAATGATGGATCGCAGCAAGAAAGCCTCGGGTGTGCGAGCCGGAGAGCGACTGTACGGGGGAGGCGGTGACAGATCCATCTCTTTGCGATGACAATCGGGTCTGCGCACCGGCTGTGAAGTCAGCGGCGAAGCTATGCATCAGTCAGCGGCGAAGCTGCGCACGCCGCATCCGAATGCGCACCGCGCGCGGCGATCGCGCGCGCCGCGTCAGGCGTTCGCGAAAATCACCGTGAAGCGACTGCCCCGTTCATGGGCGCCAGTGGTGACTTCCACGGTCGCGTTGTGCTTGCGCGCGATCTCATCGACGATCGCGAGCCCGAGGCCGCAGCCCTCGCCGCGGGAGCCTGCTACGCGGTAGAAACGCTCGAAGATGTGACCGCGCTCTGCGACGGGAATGCCCGGACCGTCATCGACCACCGAGAGGCGCGCCGTGGCGCCATTCTCGACGATCACCGAGATGCGTCCGGTGACATTACCGTGGCGGAACGCGTTGTCGATGAGGTTGGAAAGCAGCTCGCCCAGCATGCGCTCATCGCCCTGCACCGGGACCGGGATATCGGGGGCGATGAGCCCGAAATCGATGTCCCGCTCGAGTGCCCGCGGGATCCACTCCTCGCCGATCCGGCGCGCCAGAGCGACGAGATCGAGCGGTTTGAGCTCCATCGCCGCGAGGGCCTCCGGTTCGGTACGGGCGAGCGCCAGGAGTTGTTGGCTCATGCGTCCGGCGCGCTCGACCGAGCGCCGCAGTGCCCGCAGCGCCTCGCGATCGATCTGTCCCTCAGAGGCGCGCTCGGCACGCTCGGCGTGCAGCATCACCGCCGCCAGCGGCGTGCGCAGCTGATGGGCGGCATCGGCGACGAAACGATTCTGCGCGCGCATGGCCTGCTCGAGTCGCGCCAGCAGCTCGTTGATGCGCGCCGCCAGCACGTTGGCTTCCCGCGGTAGCCCGTCGAGGGGCACCGGGGTGAGATTGTTCTGGTCGCGCGATTCGATGTGCGCGGCGAGATCGGTGAGGGGTTTCAGTCCGCGCGAGACCCCGATCCAGGCCAGCAGCAGCGCACTTGCCAGCAGCGCCACCTGCGGGGCCACCATCGCCAGCAGGATATCGCGTGCCAGGGTGACGCGTTTGATCAGCGTCTCGGCCACCGTGACGGTCACGACATCATGGGTGGCGGGTGGGGCGATGCGCGTGGAGACGACACGGACGCGCCGGCCGTTCATCTGCCCATCGGCCAGCCTGATGCCGTTGATCTCCGGTTGGCCGGCATCGGGCAGGCGGCGCTCGCCGGCGATGTAGCCGCGCTCGGCGGAGGCCACCTTGAAGAAGGTCTGGTCCACCTCGTCGAACTGGAAGATCTGCAGCGCCACGCTCGGCACATCGAAGGCGATGCGGCCGTGCTCGGAGCGCACGACCTGCGCAAGCGAGCGCGTGGAATCGATCAGCCAGCGATCATAGACGAGGCTGGCGAAATGCAGCGCGGTGACGTAGCAGGCCACGGCATCGAGCGCGAGCAGAATGACCAACACGATGCCCAGTCGCGCGAGCAGCCCGACGCGCAGGCTGCGATCACTCACCGACAGTCGTCTCCAGCAGGTAGCCGAAGCCGCGCAACGTGCGGATCTTCAGCCCGTGGGGGCTGAGCCGCCGCCGCAGGCGATGCACGCAGATCTCGATCGCGGTGTCCGAAGGCGGGTTGCCGCCGCGGCTGAGCCGATCGGCAATCGCATCCTTGCTGACGACGCGCCCCAAGCGTGCCGCCAACGTCTCCAGCAGCGCCATCTCGCTCGCCGGTAGATCGACGCTCGTGCCGCCGAGGGATACTCGCGGCTCCCCCGGTGTCAGGATCAGCGGCCCGACGCGGATCTCGGTCTCCCGGTCGGGCCGATGTCGGCGCAGCAGCGCCCGCACGCGCGCTTCGAGCTCGGGCATCTCGAAGGGCTTGACGAGGTAGTCGTCCGCGCCTGCATCGAGCCCCGAGACCCGATCCTCCACCGCATCGCGCGCGGTCACGATCAGGATGGGCAGATTCGACAGCTGCCGGCGCAGGCTGCGCACCAGCGCCAGTCCGCTTACCCCGGGCACCATGAGATCGACGATGGCCAGATCGTATTCGCGGCTCATGAGGGTGTTGGCGGCGAGCCGACCGTCGGCATAGGCATCGACCTCGTAGCCGGACTGCTCCAGCAGGGCCGTGAGCGCCTCGCGCAGCTCATTGTCATCCTCGACGATCAGCAGACGCATGGGATGCGATGGGAGGGATGTCGGGGCTCTATTGTACCGGTCGCTTTCACGAAAGGTTAACGGCGCAAGCGGGGCAGGTCGGTGCCAATACCTTACCGGATCGGGCACACTCCCCCGGTTATGCACCTGTTTGACCGCGCTCCCATTTCCGTTCTGCGAACCCGCCTGGTGCGCGGGCATTGGGACGTGCTCGCATTCCTGCTGGTCGTCGCCTTCTTCCTCTATCTGGCGGAAGCGGCGCACGGCCTGACCCAACCGCTGGCGCGCCTGACGGCAACGCCGATCTCGCTCGATCCGCGCAGCCTCGTGGGCTACTCGGCGCGCACCGCCTTGCGGATGCTGATTGCGATGGTGGCCTCGCTGATCTTCACGTTCAGCTACGCGACGCTGGCGGCGAAGAGCCGGCGGGCGGAGATGGTGCTGGTGCCGCTGCTGGACATCCTGCAATCGGTGCCGATCCTGGGCTTCTCCATCCTGATCGTGTTCTTCCTGTCGCTCACGCCCGGGCGGGTGGCCGGCGCCGAGATGGCGGCGATCTTCCTCATCTTCACGAGTCAAGCCTGGAACATGGCCTTCAGCTTCTACCACTCCCTGCGCAGCGTGCCCTACGAGCTGCACGAGGTCGCCAGCAACTTCCACTTGAGTGCGTGGATGCGCTTCTGGCGTCTGGAAGTGCCGTTCGCCATGCCGCCGCTCATCTGGAACATGATGATGTCGATGTCCGGCGGCTGGTTCTTCGTGGTGGCCGCGGAGGCGATCAGTGTTGGCGACACGACAGTCACGCTTCCCGGTGTGGGCTCCTACATCGCACTCGCCATCGAGCAGCGCAACCTCGGCGCCATCGGCTATGCGATCGGGGCGATGTTCGTCGTGATCCTCATCTACGATCAGCTGCTGTTCCGGCCGCTGATTGCGAGTGCCGACTGGTTTCGCCTGGAGCAGGAGGTCGGGTTCACGCCGACCCGCAGCTGGGCACTGACGATGATGCGCCGCTCGCGCATCCTGTCCCGGGTGGCACGCCTGTTCGCGGGCATCCTTGGCGCCGAGCATGCGCTGAAGAGCGTGGCGCGGCCGCTGCGCCGGCGTGTGCCGGGCGGTGCGAGCCACCCGCGGCGGCTGGACCTGCTGTGGTATGCGACGCTGACGCTGCTCGGCGCGCTCGCGTTGTGGCAGATCGGCCGCTTCGTCCTGCACAGCCTCAACGCGCCGGAGATCGGCCACGTCGTGCTGCTCGGCTGCATCACGCTGCTGCGGGTGGTGGTGTTGATTGCGGCGGCGAGCCTGCTGTGGGTGCCGATCGGCATCTTCATCGGACTGCGGCCGCGAGTGGCGAGCTGGGTGCAGCCGATCGCGCAGTTCCTGGCGGCCTTTCCGGCCAATCTGTTCTTCCCCGTGGTGGTCTCCGCAATCGTCGTGCTGCGGCTCAATCCCAACATCTGGTTGAGTCCGCTCATGATCCTCGGCACGCAGTGGTACATTCTCTTCAACGTCATCGTCGGCGCCTCGGCCTTGCCGGCCGAGCTGCGCCACGTGGGTGAGAATCTCAGGGTGGCGGGCTGGCTGTGGTGGCGGCGGGTCGCGCTGCCGGCGGTGTTCCCGTTCTACGTGACCGGCGCGATCACCGCCTCGGGCGGCTCCTGGAACGCGAGCATCGTGGCGGAGGTGGCCACGTGGGGACATGAGAAGCTCACGGCGGCCGGACTAGGGTCCTATATCGCGCGCGCGACGGGCGCCGGGGATTATCCGCGCACGGCATTAGGGATCGTGGTCATGAGTGCGTTCGTGGTGCTCATCAATCGCTTTTTCTGGCGCCCGCTCTACACGCTCGCCGAGCGCAAGTACCGGATGAGCTGAAACGGGAGAGTCGTGTGAACGCCCAACCGCTGCTCGATGTGCACAGTGTCTGCCAGGCCTTTCGCATGCCCGACGGCGACCAGCTCGTCGTGCTCGAAGGCGTGAACCTCACACTGCGCGAGGGGGAGATCGTCGGGCTGCTCGGCCGCTCCGGATCGGGGAAATCGACCCTGCTGCGGGTGATCGCCGGACTGAACCCGCCGACGGCCGGGGAGGTGCGGTACCTGGGTGAAAGCGTGGGCGGTCCGGCCGCCGGCATCGCGATGGTGTTCCAGAGTTTCGCGCTGTTTCCATGGCTGACGGTGCTCGAGAACGTGCAGCTCGGACTCGAGGCCCTGCACGTGCCGCCGGCAGAGATCCGGCGCCGTGCGCTGGCGGCCATCGATCTCATCGGGCTGGATGGCTTCGAGTCGGCCTATCCGCGCGAGCTCTCGGGCGGCATGCGTCAGCGGGTCGGCTTTGCGCGAGCCCTGGTCGTGCATCCGAACATTCTGCTCATGGACGAGCCCTTTTCCGCGCTCGATGTGCTGACGGCCGAGACGCTGCGCAATGACTTTCTGGACCTGTGGTGCGAAGGTCAGCTGCCGATCAAGGCGGTGCTGCTGGTCACGCACAACATCGATGAGGCGGTGCAGATGTGCGATCGGCTACTGATCTTCTCGACGCATCCGGGCCGGGTGGTGAGCGAGATCCCGATCGATCTGCCCAAGCCCCGCCATGCGCTCGATCCGCGCTACATCGCCCTGGTGGATCGCGTGTACGCGGAGATGACCACCCGCCCGAGCGGGGAGGTGCGGCACGGTACGCGGGTGGAGCGATTTCCGGGCACCGGGCTGGGGACGATCCTGACGCACGTGTCCTCGAACCTGCTGTCCGGTCTCATGGAGGCGCTGAGCGATGAGCCTTTCCGCGGCAAAGCGGACCTGCCCGAGATCGCCCAGGCGCTGCACATGGAGGCGGGCGACCTGCTGCCGGTCGCCGAGGCGCTGCAGATGCTGCGCTTTGCCGAGATCGAGCGCGGGGACATCCGCCTCACCGAGGCGGGGACCCAGTTCGCGAAGGAGGATACGGATGAGCGCAAGCGGCTCTTCTCGCGCCATCTCCTCACCTACGTGCCGCTGGCAGCGCACATCCGCCGGGTGCTCGATGAGCGCAAGGGCCGCTCGGCCCCCAAGAGCCGCTTCCTCGATGAGCTCGAGGACTACATGCCCGCCGAGGCTGCGGAGCGCACCTTGCGCACCGTGATCAGCTGGGGCCGCTATGCCGAGGCCCTCGCCTACGATGACAACCAGCAGGCGTTCAGCCTGGAGAATCCCGCCTGAGCGTGTTGGTTCGCCGCGCACGCGCCCCGGAGTTATCCTTGGCGCGTGGCGTTTGGATTACCGTAACCCTCACCTTGAGCTTCGAGGAGTGCGACGATGGCGGAACCCCCTAACGGACCGCGGCCCCGGTTACTCATCGTGGACGACGATGCGGAGTTGTGCTCGATGCTCGCCGAGTACCTGGGCCCGGAGGGCTTCGTCACGGAAGCGGTCGGGAGCGGACCGGCCGCGCTCGATCGGCTCGCGCGCGGCTCGATCGATCTGGTGGTGCTCGATGTGATGCTGCCGGAGCTGTCGGGGTTCGAGGTGCTGCGGCGCGTGCGTGCCATGAACTGGGTGCCGGTGATCATGCTCACCGCGCGCGGCGAGGAGGTGGACCGCGTCGTCGGGCTCGAGATGGGCGCGGACGACTACCTGGCCAAACCGTTCAGTCCGCGCGAGCTCGTGGCGCGCGTGCGGGCGGTGCTGCGGCGTCTGTCGGGCGAGGGACATGCGGCGAACGGCGCCATTCAATGGGGCCCGGTACGCATCGATCTGCGGGCGCGACGCGCGGAGGTCGGGGAGCAGGATCTGGAGCTGACGGCCGCGGAGTTGCGAATCCTGGAGTTGCTCGTGCGGGCGGATACGAAGACGGTGACCCGGGACGATCTGATGACCCAGGCACTCGGGCGGCGGCTGCTGCCCACCGATCGCAGCCTCGATACGCACGTGAGCAATCTGCGCCGCAAGCTCTCGAAGGCGACCTCGCGGGTGAGTGTGCAGAGTGTCCGGGGTACCGGGTATGCACTGGCGCTCACCGCACGTGCGGAGACGCATGAGGCCTGATCCGCCATGAACTCACTCTACTGGCGCATCTTTCTCGCCTTCTGGGTGGCGCTCGCGCTGATTCTCATCGGCACCGTGACGGTGGCGGTGAATGGGGAGCTGCAGCGGCGCTTCTCCCAGCCGTGGGTGAAGCGCGCCGAGTTGTATGCGCAGGCCACTCAGGCCTTCGAGGCAGGCGGCCCGGTGGGCCTGCGCAAGTGGCTCACAGCGCTGCGGCCCAAGGAGCTGTTGGCCAACACGTTCGTCGTCGGCGGTGACGGCCTGGAGCTGCTGGGGCGCAGCGTTCCGGATTACCTGCGGGATCCCCCGGGCCAGTTCGCCATCGCCAGCAGCACCACGCTCCTCCCCCCACCGTGCGCGCCGCGACCGGGCCGCTGGTGCTCGTGGGAGCTGGCGGCGAGGCTTTCCATGTCATCGTGGGCCCCCTGCGGGCCGGTCCGCACCTGTTCGGCGCGCTCGAGATGCCCGTGGTGTCCACCGCGACGCTGCTCATCGCCCTGATCGTCAGTGGCGGCGTGTGTTTCTTCCTTGCGCGCTATCTCGTCGCCCCGATCGATCAGCTGCGGCTCGCGACACGCCAGATCGCGGCGGGTGATCTCAACGTGCGGGTATCCCCGATGCTGCGCGGCCGCCGCAACGATGATCTCGGCCTGCTCGCATCCGATCTCGACACGATGGCCGAGCGCGTACGCAATCTGCTGGAATCCAAGCAGCAGCTGCTGCGCGACGTGTCGCACGAGCTGCGCTCGCCGCTCGCCCGGCTGCAACTGGCACTGTCCCTGGCGCAACGCCCCGACAGCGACGGCGTGGCGCGCCATCTCGCTCGCATTGGCTGCGAGGCCGATCGCCTGGAGCAGCTCATCGCCCGTACGCTGCGGCTGGCAAGTCTCGAGAGCTCGCTGCGCGGACTCGAGAAAGTGCCGCTCGATCTGGGCGAGCTGCTGCGCATCATCAAGACCGATGTCGATATCGAGGCCGACGCACAGGGCTGCAGCGTCGGGTTCGAATGCGAAGCGGCGTTGACCGTCCGGGGCGATCCGGAGCTGCTGCGCAGTGCCCTCGAGAACGTGATCCGCAATGCCGTGCGCTACAGCCCCGCCGGGGCGCGTGTGCAGATCACGGCCAATCGATTGCTGCAGTCGATCGAGGTCGTGGTGCGCGATGGCGGGGATGGGGTTCCCGAGAAGGATCTGGCGCTGATTTTCGAGCCGTTCTACCGGGTGGATGCCGCCCGCAACCGCGCTGTCGGCGGGGACGGTCTGGGACTTGCCATCGCCGCCCGGGCGGTGGCGCTGCACGGCGGGACGATCGTGGCCCGCAACCGCAGCACCGGTGGACTGGCGGTGCACCTGAGCCTGCCGGCCATGGAGCCGGCAGCGCATGACGAGCCGGCGCACACCGCGGTCGGGGACCCGGAAGAGCTCATCGCCTCGCCGCCGCGTGCAGCGCCGAGCTCGGGTGGTGCAGTGGCGTGAGGGGCGGCAGGTTGGGCCTTGTGTCGCCGCCAGTTCTCAGGGCGCGCAACGGCGGTGAAGCTACTCGAGCTTCTCCATGGTATGATGATTCATCATACCATGGAGATCGAGCATGCCTCGCGTCAAGGTCGCGATAACCCTCGAGCAAGAGACCTTGCGCCAGGTGGATAGCCTGGTAGCACGGCGCGTCTTCCAAAATCGCAGCCGTGCGATTCAGACTGCGTTACGAGAAAAGATCGAGCGGCTGGAAGGCAAGCAGCTTGCGGCGGAGTGCGCGAAGCTCGACAAGCAGTACGAGCAGGCGCTTGCCGAAGAAGGCCTGGGCGTGGACGGGGCGGCATGGCCCGAATTCTGAGGGGCGAGGTTCGCTGGGCAGACCTCAATCCAGTTCGCGGCCATGAGCGGTCGGGTCACCGCCCCGTGCTGATTTTGAGCCATGACATCTTCAACGCTCGTTCAGGCACGGTGATCGCGGTGGCGCTGACCAGTCAGCCCCAGCAGGCGGGATTTCCGCTGACGCTGGAAGTGAAATTGGCGCAGCTGCGCAAGCCGACGTGGGTCAAGATCAGTCAGATCCGCACCCTCTCGGTGGAACGGATCGGGAAATGCATGGCGCGCGTGGCGCCGGGTGAGCTGACGCGGATCATCGAGGGTCTAAACGATATTCTGGGTGCGTAGCGGCTCCGCATCACCCGGCGCGTGAAAAGCCGGGTGCTGGCTCAGTGCGGGGAAAACGACTTCGCCGCCTGCTCCACGCGCGCGGCCCCCTCATCACTGACGCTGCCGAGCACGGCGAGAAAGTTCCGGTTCCCCATGGCTGAACCCAGGAAGGTCCAGCGTAGCGCCCCGTGCTGTACGTCGAGAAACTGCTGCCGCTCAGCGTGTGACAGCCGGCGGCCGCTGGCCCGCTCGAGCGATTCGAGGTCCAAGCCGGCCTGTTGGGAAAACCCGGCATCGAGGAATGCGCCAATCTCGAAATACTCGTCGATCGCCGCCGCGAGCTGTTGCGGCGAGCTGCGCTCGGCGAGCGACTGGAGCACCAGGCTATCGAGCTTGGCGTGCTGCGCCTCCTCGATCCAATGGTGCTTGAGCAGACTCCTGAACTGCGGATCGAGATCCTGGTTGTCCTTGATGCTCCCCAGGTAGTGCCCCTGCGACATCCACTCGAGGCCGAGGATGGCGATGGTGACCGCAAGCGGAGCGTGGCTCAGGATCGCCCGACAGATCTCCTCGGCCGGACCGATGAGCGCGCATGGCGTAGCGAACGCGCCGTCAAACTCGCGCAGCACGGCGCCAAACAGCTCGCGGTGCTTGCGTTCTTCGTCGACGAAGTGCCGCAGCGCCGGTGCGCGAAACGGCTCGGCCTGCTCGCTGTCATTGGCCTGAGCGGAAATGAACGGCACGACGAAGGCTTCGACCAGCTCGAAGAGCGCGAGGTAGCCGCGCGCCCGGATCTGGTTCAACTTGAGTCTGTCGGCCGCGCTCAGGAACCCGAGCGGCGCGGTTTGCGCAAACGTCTCGGGCAGAAACGGCCGCGTGAAATCCAGTCGCCTTCCCTCGCCAAGGAGGTCCTCCAGGCGCCAGTTGACGCGCCGCGAGGTTTTGAGCAGGTGCTGATACGTTGCCAGCGCAGGCATGGTGGCGTCTCCTCGTGATCAATGCGAAACACCCTTGCGTGGCGCGGCCATACGGATCTTCGGAAACAGCATGCCGACGCTGCCGCGGTATTGCCGATAGCGCTCGCCGAAGTGCGCGATGAGGTCGCGCTCCTCGAACCAGATGCCGACAAAGATGTAGCCGGTGGTGGCGATGGCAAAAAACAGATGCCCCAGTGTCATGTGCGGGGCCGCCCAGAAGGCGAGAATGAAGCCGGCATAGATGGGATGGCGCAGCCACCGATACAGGAAGGGCGTGACAAATGCCGGCTCCGGAGGCGCCGACCCAAGCAGCCGGGCGAGTCCCTGACTCAACCCGAACAGCTGGAAGTGGCTGATGAGGAACGTGCTCAGGAGCAGCATGAGCCATCCGCTCCACGATACGACGAGCAGCTCCCTGGCGCCGACCGGATCCTCGACGGACCAGACCATCTGCGGCAGTGGACGCCACTGCCAGCAGAGCAAAGCGAGTGCTACGCTTGCAAACAGCACGAAGGTGCTGCGCTCGATCTGCTCGGGCACGATGCGCGTCCAGACTCGCTTGAACCCCGGGCGCGCCATGATGCTGTGCTGAAGCGCAAACACCACCAGCAGGGCAGCATCGATCAGCAATGCGCTGGCGATCGCACCGCTTGCACCCGAGTCGATCGACTTGGGCACCAGGACATTCTCGACGAAGCCGATGGCGTAGAGGAAAACGGCCAGAAACAGCACGTAAACCACAATGCTGTAGAGCGCGGCCAGTAGTGTTCTCATTGCGGTCTCCCTTGTGCGCGCCGGTCAGTTGTTGGCGGTGAGCGGATCGATGATCTGCGGAACCTCGACGATGCGCGTGATGGGAATGCCGCTGAGCTCTGCATGCTTGCGGATCAGCTCCTCGCTCGCGGCGAGATAGATGCAGAAGGTTTTGTCGCCCGCGACATAGCTGTGCTGCCACTGAATGCCGTCGCCGAGCTGCTCGAGGGCCCGATTCGAGGCGCGCGCCGCGCCGCACAACTCCACGATCGACATCCCGCCCACTCCGGGGATATCCCGCTCGATCAGGTATCTGCGCAGCTGCGCCATGACGTGCCTCCCACCAGGGCGCGATTCTCCGCTGCGCCAATGTGATCTCAAAGTTAAGAGTTCTTGCCAGAACTAAAGATAATCTTTAGCGTATGGCCATGGCTCTGTCGCACCTGAAATCCCTGCAGGCGCTCGAGCTGGCCCTGCGGGTGGGCTCGTTCCAGGCCGCCGGCCGCGCGCTGTGGATCACGCCCGCAGCGATCGGCCAGCGGATCAAGGCTCTCGAGGACTATCTGGGCCTGGATCTGGTGGTACGCGGGCGATCGGGCCTGCGGCCCACGCCGGAACTTTCGGGAGCACTTGCGCACCTGCGCGCGGCATTCCAGGAGTTGGATACCGTGGCCAGCATGTTGAACCTGCAGCGCGGCGATGAGATCCATGTCGCGGCCACTTCCGACTTCGCCGATTTCTGGCTCAAGCCGCGCATCGCAAGCTTCCGCACCGAGCATCCGCACGTGCTGTTCTGTATCAACGGTGAAGGCGATGCGCCGTTACGCATCGGCCAGGTCGATTGCGAGATCAGCTTCGGCCCGCAACGCCCCAATGCGCGCGATGAGCTGCTGTTTCGCGATTTTGTGCTGCCCATCAGCTCCCCGGAAAACACGCGCCGCATCGCTAACGTTGCACTGCGGGACTGCCTTGAAGGGTTCCCGTTATTGCATCTGGATTTCTACAAGGAAGATCCGGATGCGCCCAACTGGGGCACCTGGATCAAGACCCAGCGGCTGAAACGCACGGAACCCAACCGTGGCATGCGGTTCCAGCGCATCAAGCCTGCCCTCGAGGCGGTGCGTGCGCATGCGGGGCTGACCATCTGCGGGTTGGCGCTACTTGGCCCCTACATCGATGACGGCACACTCAGCCTGCCGTTCCCGGTTTCCAGCGGACAATGGACGCAGCACGCCTTTCAAGCGCGTTTCGGTCCCGATGCGCTGCTGCGACCGCAGGTGAAGCGCTTTCGCGAATGGCTGGTGGATCAGGCGGCAGACACTCGAGCCTGGCTCGTGCAGCAGGTGCAAACGGCCAAACAGCCGCGCAAGCGACGGCGTCCGCCAGACAAGCCCGGACACGATCCGAGCTGAGTCCTCGCGCCGGCGCGAGGGGACCAAGATACAGGGGGGGACCCAAAGAAAAAGCCGCCCTTGCGGGCGGCTTCCAACGGTGCTCGAAGCGAGAAAGGGGGTCGCGCGCGAGCCTCAGGGAGGGTGAAAAACTCGGGCGCCGACACCACCACACCGGGACAAAATCATCACGACAAAAATCACAACCAGGTGAAGCTGTGAGGAGCTTACGTCGGTTGGAGGCGGCGGCGTCTTAAAAGTTGTTTAAGTTCAAACTTCTTATGAATTTTGCAATGTGTAACAGTCGCTGCCTGCGACGGCGCCGTCGAAGCTCGTCAGGCTTGCGCCCACGGCAATGCTGCCGCTGCGCCGCGCGCGCCGTCCTGGGCTACCAGGACAGCGGGTGCGCGAGGAAATCCAACAGCAGCTTCTCGGATTCGGTGATCTGGGTGCGCTGGCCATCCCGCGAGTGCCACCAGCCATCCGGATCGAACGCCGAATAGCGCGCGTAGCGCACTTCCACGTGTGTCCCGCTGGCGGCGAGCGCGCGGTGCAACACGCGACGGGTCCGCCGGGAGTGATCGGTGGTGCTCACGAAAATGATGGTGTGAAAGCTGTGTGCAGTGCACCAGCGGTGCAGCGCGGCGCCCTCATCGGCGGTGCCCTCCACGGCATCGGGCAGCTGTTCGATGGCGGTGACACCCAGAGCGTGCAGCAGTTGGATGGAAAGCGCGGCGGGGCTGTCGAAAGGGATGCCGCGGTGGCGCAACTCACGCTGCGCCGGATCGCTGGGGGTGCTGAACACGGCGATGCGCGGTGCCGCGCCGGCATGAAACAGATCGGCGGCCTCGAGCACGCCGGCGGCACCGGAATCGCTCGAGATCACGATCGCATCCGCATGCCCGATGGCATCGCCGGCCACCAACGCCCGTCCGGCCGAGCGCAAGAGCGCATCGCGGCTCTGGGGCAGCGCCATCGCGGTGAGGCACAGCAGCAAGCCGATGAGCAAGACGCTCCACAGCCGCGCCGCCCGCGTCACCACCGTCGCGAACCCCACGTGAAGCGCGCGGTGGCGAGGTAATTCCACAACGTCCCCACGATGATGCCGGCAAGGGCCGACAAGGCCCATTGCACGTTGCGCGAGAAGGCGTAGGCGGCCATGCCGATGTTCGCCAGCGCCCCCAGGCCGCAGATCGCATAGAAACTCAGCAGCCCCCGCAGCAGGCGTCCCCCGTGCAGCCGCCGGTCGCGGTAGGTGAGCAGATTGTTGAAGAAGAAGTTGGACGTCATCGCGCAAACGGTGGCGCTCACCTGGGCGATGGTGAAGGCGGTGCCCACCCCCAGATACAGCACGCTCAGCACGAGATAGTGCATGGCGACACCCGAGCCGCCGACCAGCGCGAAGAACAGCAGGCGCGGCGGCAGGATGTGACCGATGCGCTTGTCCATGAGGAGCATCAGGTACTCCCACATGACGAGGGAATCGAGCTTGCTCTGTCCGTGGATGCGCGGACGAAACGTATAGGGGACTTCCGCAAAGCGCAGCGGCCGGCCGGCCGACAGGAACAGATCCAGCAGGATCTTGTAGCCGTAACCGGAGAGGTGGCGGGCGGCCTCGCGCACCACGCTCGTCTTCACCATGAAAAAGCCGCTCATCGGATCGCGCAGCTCGCCCGGGACCATGCCGCGGGCCAGCCGCCCGGCCACGCGGCTGATGTCCTTGCGGCGCCGGTCCAGGGTGCCGGTTCCCCCGCCGGAGGCGTAGCGGCTGCCGACCACCACATCCAGATCGCGCTGACGCAGCTCGGCGAGCATCTGCGGCACGATGGTCTCATCGTGTTGCAGGTCCCCATCCATGACCACCACGATCGGGGCGGCGGTGCTCAATGCGCCCTCGACCACGGCCGTCGACAGCCCGCGCCGGCGGATGCGCTGGATACAGCGCACGCGCGGATCGCGCCGCGCCAGCTCACGCGCGACATCCGCCGTGCCATCCGGTGAATCGTCGTCGACGAAGATCAGCTCCCAGCTGAGCCCATCCAGCAGGGCATTCAGGCGGGCGTGCAGCTCCCCGATGTTCTCCACCTCGCAAAAGGTGGGCACGACGATCGACAGCTCTGGCATGGAGACTCCGCCCTCCGGCGGCGGCGCAGGGATGCGATGCCCATGCGATCGGGGACTGCGGCCGGTGTGCCGCAAGCATATTCGCTCTCGTAAGGTTCTGGAAAGCTTCGCGAAAGGCGGGCGGGCGCCGGACCTCGTGCGCCCTGGGGATCAGGCGCGGGTGAGGGTCGCCTTGCGTTGCGTGAAGCGGGCGCGCCGCAGGTAGCGAAAGATGCGCGGTCCGCGGATGAGATACCGACCGGCCATGCGCTGCGGATTCTCGAGCAGCCGATGCAGCCATTCGAGGGAGAGCTGTTGCATCCACCGCGGCGCGCGTCGCTCGACGCCGGTGAGAAAATTCAACGAGGCGCCCACGCACAGCGCCAGGCCGCGCGCCACGCCGCGGGATTTAAGATGATGCGCGAGCACTTCCTGCTGCGGGGAGCCGATGGCGAGGAAGCAGAAGCGGAAGGGACTTTCGGACTCGATGAACTGCAGGCACTGCTCCACGGCGAGCGGGTCGTCGATGAAGCCCATGGGCGGATTGTAGTGATGCACGTGCGTGAGCCGGTAGCGCAGCGCCAGCTTGGCAATGTCCCCATCCTCGCCGCCAACAATGACGATCGGATCGTCCGCCGCGGCGACCTTCGACAGCAGTGCCTCGCTCAGATCCGCACCGGTGCACACGCGCAGCCTCACGCCCGTCAGCATGCGCAGGATGCGGGCGAAGAAACGGCTGTCCATGAGGACGAATTCCGCGCTGCGGTAGAGCGCGCGAAATCCCGCATCTTCATGGCAGCGGATGATGTGATCGACGTTCGGGGTGACGACGTAGCCGTAGCGCGCGTGGCCGTAGGCGGCAGCGACGGAGGTGAACTCCGCGAGATCCAGATCATCGATGACATGGCCGACTTCACGAGCGGAGTCGGGAGCGCGGGCGCTACCGGGGAAGGCGGTCTGCGGCACCGTGACGGACTTGGCCACGGCTTCGAGCCCCATGAGTGAGTGACTCACCCTGCGCCCGCTGCCTGCGTTCTCTGACATCGAACGGAACCTCGCCCTGATGGTTTCCCCAGTCCGATCGGGGCACTGCAATGGAGACTTATCGAGCTACGCGAACGAGATAATGTTGGTCTGAAGTTATTATCTCTTCCCTGAAGCGCGGATCCTACAACAGAATCGCGTAGCTGTGATGAGCGTCAGCATTTGCAGTCGACAAAAAGGGCAGAAATACATAACGCGAGCGTGAACTGTTCAATAGGCTTTCTTATCACCCCGTAAGGGCTCTTATTGCCTCAATAGGCGTTCTTGTCGCGCAGCAGAATCCACACCGTCTTCAGAATGATTTTCAGATCGAGCCACGGTGACCAGTGACTCAAGTACTCGAGATCGAAGCGCACTCGCTCGCGCATCTTCTCGATCGTCTCGGTTTCCCCGCGCAGGCCATGCACCTGGGCGAGTCCGGTGATGCCCGGGCGCACTTTGTGGCGGATCATGTAGCCGCTGATGAGCTTTCTATAGAGCTCGTTGTGCGCGACCGCATGCGGACGCGGGCCCACGACGCTCATCTTGCCTTCCACCACGTTCAGCAGCTGCGGCAGCTCATCGAGTGAGCTGCGGCGCAGGAGCCGACCGAGCGCCGTCACCCGCTGATCGTCCTTGGTCGCCTGATTGACGATCGGGCCGTCCTCGCAGACGCTCATGGTGCGGTACTTGTAGACGATGATCTCCTCGCCATTGAGCCCGTAGCGGCGCTGGCGAAAGAGGATGGGACCGGCGGAGCTCAGCTTGACCCCGAGGGCGATCAGGATCATGAGCGGCGAGAGCAGCAGCAGCGCCAGGCAGGCAAAGGCCACATCCGTCACGCGCTTCAACAGCGCATCCATGCCATAAAAGGGCGTATCGCACACCGAGAAGGCGGGCATGCCGTTGATCTCGACCAGGCGCCCCTGGATCAGATCGAACGCGAAGACATCGGGCACGAAATAGATCGAGGCGGTGGTGTCGCGCAACTCGCGAATCATCTCCCCGATGCGCGGCACGTTGCTCAGCGGCAGCGCGATGTACACGGAGGTGACCCCGCGCGAGCGGGCGAACTCCGCCACGTCCTTGCAGTGACCCACGAGCTGGGCCGGATCGATGATCTGCGCCACGCGGTCCGGACTTCTGAAATCGAAGAAGCCGAGGAAGCCGCGCCGCGGCAGCCGGCGAAAGAGCTCGAACCCGAGCGCATTCGCCCCGACGATGATGTAGCTCGGAGCATAGGCGCTGTTGGAGATGAGCCATTGCGCCCGGACCCGCAACGCATGCGCGGCGTAGAGCGACACCGGTGTGGCCGCAAACCAGGTGAACATCATCAGCCGCGAGAACTGTGCCGTCACCTTGAACGCAAAGCCTGCGAACAGCAGCGCACAAACAACGAACGACCATTCGAGGAGGATCCGCGAGAAGGCCACGCTCAGCGGCTTGCCCGTGAGCTCGCTCTGTCGATTCGGGCGCGTGAAGACGCGGTTCGACATCACGAACGCCAGCACCGCCACTGCGCCCAGCCCGGAGGTGAAGGGCACGCGATAGATGAGCGCGCACACCCCGAGCGTCAAGAGCGTGAACAGCGGATCGAGCTGCTTGAGAATGACCAGGATCGCCGGCTCGACGCTGCCGAAGCGAATGCGCTTGTGCGAATCGGCGCCGCTTACCGAGCCACTGACCGATCCAACGACGGCTGCCACAGTGCTAGTTCCCCTTCTGCTTGAAACCGCTTATTCGAAATTAATTTTCGGCGCTGCACATTACGACTGCGCGACAAAAAACTCCTTGCTCGGGATCACGAAACGCAGATGAATCGCAGGCGCTGACTTCCTGGTAGACACTGCAATTCATATGCCGCCGTTGCCCGGCAGGCGCCTGCGAGCGGGAAGGGCTCGCTAAGCCGATCAATCACCGAATTATTTGGCTTGCGCAGCGGCGCTGCGCTCCTTCCCTGCTCGATGTGCATACCTGCTTCGGCATCGGGCGTCTTGTTCTATCCGCGCCCCAATGATGCCCAAGCGTACACCCAATTCCCACTTGCGGGTGCGGGGTTTCACCCTGTCGCACGACCTCGCGGCAGGCTGTGGGAGCGCATATTGTTAAATCGTCGAGGGCTGTCGCCAGGGGCGCACGTCGGCGAGTACCGACATTTTGGCGGCGCCGCCGGTGTGCGGTTAACTCCCCGAGCGTCGGTGCAAGCACGCGCCGATCACCAAAAAAGCCACGGGGATTTCATGAAGCGTATTCCGTATGTCGGATGCATCTCGTTGATTTGTCTTTTTGCGCAGGCGTCCTTAAGCACCGCCGCCGCCAATAGCCTCTATATAGGCGGCACGCCGGCGACCACTGTGGCGGTGGGCAATACGTACGCCTTCCGGCCCTGGCTGTCCGTCGCCCCGGCAAAATCCGCCGTCAAATTCATCATCTACAACCAGCCCGGTTGGTCGATCTTCAATACGAGCACCGGTGAGCTCTACGGGCGCGTCGGCGCAAGCCAGGTCGGTACGTACCCCGACATCGTCATCGCCGCCATCTCGGACGGCAAAGCTGCGCACGTGCCGCCGTTCTCGATCACCGTGAAGCCGGCGGCCGCCGCGAGCGTGCCGCCCGCAGGTAGTGCAGTGCCCGTGATCACCGGGGCGCCGGCGAGCTCCGCAACCGTGGGCAGCGCCTATAGTTTCGAGCCTGCCGCTCAGGATCCGAGCCACGCGACCCTGACATTCAGCGTGGCCAATGCGCCGAGCTGGGCGAGCTTCGATCGCGCCACCGGACGGCTGTCCGGCATTCCCGCTGCGGCCAATGTCGGCACTACATCCAACATTCTGATCCGCGCAAGCGACGGGCACGCGAGTGCCGCGCTGGCGCCGTTCTCCATCACCGTGAGCGAACCGGCCAACGGCTCGGTGACACTGTCCTGGACGGCGCCGACGACCAACACCAACGGCACGCCGCTGAACGACCTGGCGGGCTACCGCATCCTCTATGGCGCAAATCCGGGCGCCCTCACGCAGGTGATCGCCGTGAGCAATCCGGGGCTGACGGATTACGTGATCGATAATCTCGCCCCGCAGACGTATTACTTCAACATCGTCGCCTACACCGCTTCCGGGCTGCAAAGCAGCCTGTCGAATCTCGTGAGCGCGACCGTGAAGTGAAACATCAGAGGCGCGCCGCGGGCGCGACGACGCCCAAACGAGGCGCGGGACCTGGACTATGTCGTCGGGCTGAGACGCCAGATGTTTATTTCATTTCAACCGCTTACGCGTGTGACTTGAGCGATCGGATGAGCTGCTGTCGGCCGCATACGACGCTTGAGGTTATCACCGCATCTGTGCGATTCTAGGAAAGCTGCCTAATCGGCTGATCTCACAACAAGAAATTAAGCTGGCATAGGCTTTGCTTCAGCTACTCTCGCGCCGCTTTGGTTCGCGCCGCGGCGCAGTGTGGAAAATTCATCGGGGGTCGGCTTGGAAACGCTCAGAGCTGCGTTACTCATCAGTGCGGTCGCGACCATCCTCGCGGGCTGCGGGAATGGCGAAACGTCAGACAACGCGGCCGTGCCGTCGGCGACGCCATCGAGCGTTCCGACAGGCGGGGCCCCGCCCGCGGGCGGCTCATCGGGCGGGAGTACGTCTGGAAGCATCACCCTTGGCTGGACGGCACCGACGATGAACGTCGATGGCTCGGCCCTGACCGATCTGGCGGGCTACAAGATCTATTACGGGACGAACGCCGCCGCACTCACGCAGTCCGCCAGCATCAACAATGCCGCCGCCACCAGCTACCAGGTTCAGGGTCTGACTTCCGGCGTGTGGTATTTCGCCATCGAGGCGGTCACCAACGTCGGCACCGAAAGCTCGATGTCCGACGTCGCGAGCGCGACCATCACCTGATCGCAGTGAAAGCCGTGCGTGCGGATGTGATGAAAGTCACAGTCGCCGACCCCGCGCGCGCCCTCCCAAAGCAAATATTCCCCGTAAGCGCCTCCGCCTCGATGGACGCAGGCTGCCGGAGTATCGGACACTCCGCGTCTGCTTGAGCCGACGAACGTGATTACCATCGCGGCAGCACCCAAGACTGCCGAATAGGATGCGGGGAATGTCCGGGAAGAGTCCATTGACCGTCCGCCTGCTGCTGCTCGTGGCGTGCCTCGCGTGCAGCTTCGCCAGCGCGCAGAGTCCCTCGACGCCGCCTGCGGCTCATCCGCCGGTCTCTGCCGACTATCTGATCGGTCCGGGCGATACGCTCGAGGTGTTCGTATGGCGTAATGCCGAGCTCACCGCGACGGTGCCGGTGCGCCCGGATGGCAAGATCTCGACCCCGCTGGTCGAGGATATGGTGGCGGTCGGCAAGACCCCGTCCCAACTCGCCCGCGATATCGAGAACGTGCTCGCCGAATACGTCAAGCAGCCCAAGGTCAATGTCATCGTGTCGGTCCCGGCGAGCGTCTTCAGCCAGGTCAAGGTGATCGGGCAGGTGGTGCACCCTTCCGCGCTGCCGTATCGCGATGGGATGAAAGTGCTCGATGCCGTGCTGGCCGTGGGGGGGCTCAGTAACTTCGCCGCCGGCAACCGCGCCCGCCTGGTGCGCATGGTGAATGGCAAGGAGACGGAGATGCCGATCAAGCTCGACCGGCTGGTCAACAGCGGCGACATGAGCCAGAACCTCGCGCTCAAACCGGGCGACGTGCTGGTCGTGCCGGAAAGTCGTTTCTGAGCGGAAAGCGCACGTGAGTCCCGTCATCCAGCAGTTGGAAGAGCACATCCGCGGCGCGTGGCGCTTCCGCTGGTATGCGCTCGTGGCCGCCTGGGTCGTGGCCGGGGTGGGCTGGCTCATCATTTTCGCCATGCCCGATCGCTACGAAGCCACTGCCAGTGTCTTTGTCGACACCCGTACGCCGCTCACCCCCGCCCTGCAGGGCCTGACGGTGCAGCAGGACGTCAATTCCGAGCTCAACTACGTGCGCCAGTCCCTGTTGGCCGGTGCCCAGCTCGAAACCCTGGCGCAGGTCACCGGCGTGCTACCCGCGTCCCAAACCGATCCGGTGAAACGCGAGAAGGTGCTCGATGAGATGCGCAAGCGCATCCAGCTCACGATGCACAGTCCGAGTGATCGCGAGGATGCAGGCACCGTCTACGACCTCATTTACGAGGATGCCAATCAGGGGCGCAGTCTGAAGCTCATCCAGATCCTGCTGCGGCGCTTCGTCGACGAGACGCTCGGGGGCAAGCGCCAGGGCTCCGAAGGCGTGCAGCAGTTCCTCATGGTGCAGATCAAGGATTACGAGAAGCGGCTGCGCACAGCCGAAGACCGGCTCGCGGACTTCAAGACGCGCCATCTCGGGCTCATGCCCTCGGAGCAGGGCGGGTACTTTGCGCAACTGCAAAAGCAGACCGATGCGGTGGCGGACTTGCAGATCAAGCTGCGCACCGCGGAAGGTCGCCGCAATACGCTGCAGAGTCAGCTGCGGGGCGATGCCGCCGTCGCCGCTATCGGCACGACGCCGGTGGTGGCGGGCGTTTCGGGCATGGCCTCCGGGACCGATACGGTCTCGCGAATTGCCCAGGCGCAGGCGCATCTGGATGAGCTGCTGCTGAATTTCACCGACAAGCACCCCGATGTGATTGCGGCGCGCCAGACACTCGCCGAACTCAAGGAGCGCCGGGCGCAGGAGATCGAAAGTCTGCGGCGCGGGGATCCCAATGCGGTGGCAGCGAGCCACGCGAGCACCAATCCCGTCTATCAGAGCATCCAGCTCGCGCTCAACCAGGCCGAGCTCGATGTGTCCGATCTGCGCACCCAGCTCGCCGAGCATCAGACCAAGATGCAGGAACTGCGCAAGCTCGTCACGACCGCACCGCAGGTGGAAGCGGAATACGCCCAGCTCAATCGCGATTACGACGTCAACAAGACCCAATACACCGCGCTCCTGGGGAGCCTCGAGAAGGCCCGCTTGAGTGAGAAGGCAGACAATGCCGGCTCCATCCGCTTCGAGATCGTGCAGGCGCCCATCGTGAGTGCCGTGCCGGTCTCGCCGCGCCGCGGCTTCCTGCTTGCGGTGGTGCTGCTGGTAGCGCTTGGTGCCGGGGGTGCGCTCGCGTACGCCCTGGATCAGCTTTTCCCGGTCTTCGACTCGGCCCTGCGGCTTGCGAAAGTCACCGGGCTCGAGGTGCTGGGCGCGGTGGGTGAGGCGTTCCCCATCCAGGATAAGCACCGTGCCCGGGTGCAGGGCGGATTGATCGCCCTCACGGTGCTCTGTCTCATGGCGACGTTTGCCGTGGTCTATGTGCTCAGCCACGATGGCTATCGCGTCCGGGTGAGCGCTCTGAAGCAATGGAGTGATGCGTGAGCCTCATTCAGAATGCGTTCGATCGGATGCGCCGGGCGAAGGAGCTGGAAGCCAATGCCGAGCATCCGAATGCCCACCTCGTCGCAGAGCTTGCGCAGCCGCAGGGCGGGTTTCCGTACCGGCGGATCAAGGTGGACCAGGAGGCGCTGCGCACCCAGGGCTACCGCCCCGAGCACGGTAACGAGCGGCGTCTGGCCGACTACTACCGGCAGATCAAGCGGCCGCTGATCGAAGCGGCGCTCGAGGCGCCCGAGGCGCCCGAGATGCGCCTCATGCTCGTAACGAGCGCGCTGCCCGGCGATGGCAAGTCCTTCACCAGCATTAATCTCGCCATGAGCCTGGCGCGGGAGCGCGACTACACGACGCTGCTGATCGATGCGGACCTGCCCAAGGCGCACATCAGCAGCGCCTTCGGGCTGCGCGCCGAGCGGGGACTGGTGGATGCGTTGCTCGATGAGTCGATCGACATCGAGTCGCTCATTCTGCGCACCGACATTGCCGGACTCGATATTCTGCCGGCGGGCAAATGGGATGAGGGCGTCACGGAGCTGATCACGAGCGCGCGCATGGCGCAGCTCGCCGCTCGCATCGCGACCTTCAATCCGCGCCGCTTCGCACTCCTGGATTCCTCGCCGCTGCTCGTCTCGATGGAAGCGCGCGCCCTGGCCCGCATTCCCGGCCAGATCGTGCTCGTCGTGCGCGCCGGCAAGACACCCCGCCAGGCGGTGCTGGATGCGCTCGCGCATCTGGACAAGAAGAAGGTGAAAGGGCTCGTGCTCAATGACGCCAAGGCCGCCGTCGGCAGCAGCTATTACGGGTACTACTCCTACTATGGCACCGCCGAAGATGGCACTCCGCGCGGCGGTTAAAAAGGGCGCGCCGCTCGCGGTTTTCCTGCTATTTCCGCTGCACAGCGCCCTGGCCGAAGAAACGCCCGTCCAGCTGCCCACGCAGGGGATCCCGGGCGATGAGCCGCCCATCGGGCTGCCCCTGCGTGGCACGGCGGCGGATGAGACCCGCCTTTCCATCGACGCCGGCATCGGCGAGACGGACAACGTCCTGCTCACACCGAGCCGGCCCGAGAGTCAGACGCTGGCGCTCGTCGGCACCGATTTCGAGCTCAAGCGCGCCGGATTGCGCCTGGATGCCGATCTCAAGGGCGACTTCAACTACATCGATTACGTGCAGAATGCCTTCGGCAAGCAACTGCTCGGACGCTTCGATGGCACCACCGACTGGGTGTTGATTCCCGATCACCTGCGCTGGGCACTCGATGACAACTTCGGCGAGGCGCAGCTCGATCCACTGGCGGCGGTGACGCCGACCAATCTCGAGCACATCAACGTCGTCTCCACCGGCCCGGATCTCGTCCTGCGCCCGCTGTCGGGTCTGTTCCTCAAGCTCGGGGCGCGGTACGCCTACACCTCCTACGAGACCAGTCCCTTCGACAATCAGCGCGTGCTGGGCAATCTCAGTGTAGGGCACGATCTGTCGCTGGCCTCGAGCGTATCGCTGAACGTGGACATGCAGCGGATCCGCTTCACCAATACCGTCCTCAACACCGACTACGGTCGTCGTAATATTTATGGGCAATATGCCGTGCGCGGATCGCGCACCGAAGTGACGGCGGATCTCGGCATTTCGCAGGCGGATGACGGCTCGAGCTGGACGACGATCCCGTTCCTGAAGCTACAGCTCACGCGCACGCTGTCCGCATCCTCCATGGTGCAACTCTCCGCCGGTCAGCAGTATACCGACGCCTCCAACAGCTTTCAGGGGTTGCAGACCGGCGCCACCGGTCGGATCGCCATCGCCCCTGTGATCGGTACGACTGCGAATTACCTCGACCGCTTCGGCACGCTCTTGTATCGGTTCGAGCGCGCCCGCACCGCTTTCGATGTGTCGGCCGGCTGGACACGCGATACGTATGCGACCGAACCGATTTTCGATGTGGATCGGGTGACCGCGGAGCTGCGGGTCTCCCGCCGCCTGACCGGCACGTTCACCGCGGAGCTCTCCGGTCGGGCTGCGCGGGAGCGGTATTTCGCTCAGGGCTTCAGCGATAACGATTATCTCGGCAGCGCAGCGCTCATGTACCGGCCGGGGCAGCGGGTCGATGTGCGGCTGCGCTACGATCACGAGTCGCGCATCGCGCTGGGCAATGACACAGGTTATACGGACAATCGCGTCATGCTCACGGTGGGATACCGCATCTTGCAGTAATCGCAGCCACCGCATCGGACCGTTCGCTACTTCACTATCAGTCGCTTCGATATGACCCACGACAATCGCAGAACGTTGCGCGGCATCGTGCTCGCCGGTGGAGCGGGCACGCGACTGCATCCGGTGACGCTCGGCATCAGCAAGCAGCTGCTGCCGGTGTACGACAAGCCGATGGTGTATTACCCGCTGTCCACGTTGATGCTCGCCGGGATCCGCGACATTCTCCTTATCTCCACACCAGAGGACTTGCCTCTGTTCAAACGCCTGCTGGGCGATGGCAGCCAGTGGGGCCTGTCGCTGTCCTTCGCCGAGCAGCCCAAACCGGAAGGGTTGGCGCAGGCGTTCCACATCGGGCGCCGCTTCGTCGGCAACGACAGCGTGGCGCTCGTGCTCGGCGACAACATCTTCTACGGCCACGGGCTTCCAGAGCAGCTGCAGGCCGCAGCCCGTAATCCCTCGGGTGCGACCGTTTTTGCCTACCGCGTGCGCGATCCCGAGCGCTATGGCGTGGTGCAGTTCGATAGCGAAGGCCGGGCACTCCACATCGAGGAAAAGCCCGCACATCCCAAATCACACTATGCGGTGACGGGCCTGTATTTCTATGACAACGAAGTGCTGGAGATCGCCGCCGCTCTCAAGCCCTCGGCGCGCGGGGAGCTGGAGATCACGGATGTCAACCGGACGTACCTCGAGCGTCGCACGCTGCGCGTAGAGGTCCTCGGCCGCGGCGTCGCCTGGCTCGACACCGGCACGCACAACTCGCTCTTGCAGGCAGCGATGTTCATCGAGACGCTCGAAAGCCGGCAGGGCCTCAAAGTGTCCTGTCCGGAAGAGATCGCCTTCCGCTGCGGCTATATCGATCGCGCGCAGCTCGAGCGTCTGGCGGCCCCCTTGGCCAAGAGCGGCTACGGCGCCTATCTGCTCGACATCGTGCGCGGTCAGAGCTGAGCGGGGCAGCGCGATGCAATTCGAACCCACGGCCATCCCAGACGTCGTGCTGATCCGCCCGCGGGTGTTCGGCGATGCCCGCGGCTTCTTCCTCGAATCCTGGGAAGAACGGAAATTCGTTGCTGCCGGCATCCACGCGAAATTCGTGCAGGACAACCACAGTCGCTCGGTGCGGCACACGTTGCGCGGCCTGCACTATCAGAAACCCAACACCCAGGGGAAGCTCGTCCGAGTCGTGAGCGGCAGCGTTTATGATGTGGCGGTGGATCTGCGCCGCAGCTCACCGACGTTCAGCAAATCGATCGGCGTGATGCTGTCTGCCGAGACGCACGAGATGCTCTGGGTACCGCCGGGATTTGCGCATGGTTTTCTGGTGCTCAGTGACTATGCGGACTTCCTCTATCGCTGCACGGACTTCTACGCCCCCGAGCACGAGAAGACGATCCGCTGGGATGATCCGGAACTCGGCGTGCGCTGGCCCTTGCCGCCGGACGTCAGACCACTGCTGTCTCCAAAGGATGCGGTGGCGGCCGGCTTCAAAGCGGCCGAGCTCTTTCCATGAAGGTGCTGATTACCGGGGCCAGCGGACAGGTCGGCAGTGCGCTCCTGCACAGCGCTCCACATTCCTATGAGGTCGTGCCGCGGTCGCACAACGACCTCGATATCAGCGATGCCAGCGCCGTCGCGGCGTGCGTCGAGCAGATCCGACCCGAGCTGATCATCAACGCCGCTGCCTATACCGCCGTCGATCGAGCTGAATCGGAGGCCGCCCTGGCCCATCGGGTCAATTCCGAGGGGCCTCGCCAGATCGCAAGAGCCGCTGCGGCAGCAAATTCCCGGTTGATCCATCTGTCGACGGATTTCGTGTTCGACGGCGAGGCCTCGACGCCCTACGAGCCCAGCGCACCGACCAGACCCCTGAGTGTCTACGGTACGACCAAGCGCGACGGCGAAGAGGCGGTGCAGGACATTCTCCCGGAGCGCTCCGTAATTCTGCGTACGGCTTGGGTCTATGCGCCCAGCGGCGGCAATTTCGTGAAGACCATGCTGCGGCTAATGCGTGAACGGAGTGCCGTGCGGGTCGTCGCCGATCAGATCGGCACCCCGACCTCGGCGGCATCCGTGGCGGAGGCGATCTGGCGCATCGCGGAGCAGCCCAACCTAAATGGCGTCCACCACTGGACGGATGCGGGCGTGGCAAGCTGGTACGACTTCGCAGTGGCCATTGCGGAGGAGGCCGCGCAGCTGCGCATGGTCTCACCCCAGGTGAGCGTGACCCCGATCAGCACGCAGGATTATCCGACCCCGGCACGCCGGCCCCGCTACAGTGTTCTGAACAGCTCCTCACTCGCCGAGCTGTTCTTGCCGAAGGTGCATTGGCGCAGACGCCTGCGCGGGGTGTTGGGAGAGATGAAGGATGGCTAGGCTGCTGGTCACCGGTGGCGCGGGCTTCATCGGCGCGAACTTCGTGCATTACTGGTTGAAGGAGCATCCCGGCGATCGGCTCGTGGTGCTCGATGCGCTTACCTACGCGGGCAATCTTGCCAGTCTCCAGGCCGTGCTGAAACGGCCCGAGCTGCGCTTCGTGCATGGCGATATCAGCGACACCGGCCTCGTGGAGACGCTACTGCGCGAGGAGAGCCTGGATACCATCGTGCACTTTGCCGCCGAATCCCACGTGGATCGCTCCATCCTTAGCCCCGATGCCTTCGTGCAGACGAATGTGCTGGGGACGCACTCGATGCTGAAAGCGGCGCGCAAGGTGTGGCTCGAGGAGAAAAAGCTCTTGCGGCACCGGTTTCATCACATCTCGACCGACGAAGTGTACGGCTCGCTCGGGCCAACCGATCCCGCGTTCAGCGAGACGACTCCCTATGCGCCCAACTCACCGTATTCGGCGAGCAAGGCGGCATCCGATCATCTGGTGCGCGCCTATCACCACACCTACGGACTCAAGGTCACGACCAGCAACTGCTCCAACAACTACGGTCCCTATCATTTCCCGGAAAAGCTCATTCCGCTCCTGATCGTCAACATCCTCCACGGCCGTCCCTTACCGATCTACGGCGACGGGCGCAATGTGCGCGACTGGCTGCACGTCAGCGACCACTGCCGCGGGATCGATCTGATCCTTCAGAACGGCACGCCCGGCGAGGTCTACAACATCGGCGGAGGGCGGGAGCGCGAAAACATCGAGCTCGTGCGCATGCTATGTGCGGTGGCCGATGAGGCCTTCAAGGAGAGCACCGCATTGGCGGCGGCTTTCGCCCAATGCCCTTCAGCCAACGGCGCGCGCGCAGCCGGGCTCGTCCGCTTCGTGCAAGACCGCCCGGGCCATGATCGCCGCTATGCCATCGATTGCACGAAGATCGAGCGCGAGCTCGGTTACAAGGCCTGCGTGTCGCTCGAGGAAGGGCTGCGCGAGACTTTCGCCTGGTACCTGCAGAACGAGCCCTGGTGGCGCAGCGTGATGGACGGGAGTTATCAGCAGTGGATTCACACCCACTATCAGGCCGCCGAGCAACCGCCCGCCGCCGCGGGATCGGGCTGAACGGAAGAAGGCGGAAGCGCAGATGCCCCTCCGCCGCCTGGTCACTCGCGCGCGATTACTTCTTCGCGCGCCGCCCTCGGACCACCGCCAGAGCACCCGCCAGCAGCGTGAAACCGCTGAAGGCCGTCGCCGGATCGATCTCCGGCGCCGCCACCACATTGGTGGTCGGGGGCTGGGTGTTCAGCACATTGAAAATGGCTGAACTCGGGTGGTACATCACGCCGGTCGAGCTTACATTCGCGTGCGCCGCCGTGACGGCCGCGAGCGAAAGGACAGCTGTCCCGATGAGATTGCGTTTGAACACGTTACGTCCCCTGTCTTGTAGTAACTCGTGGCGCCGCGAAGTCCGATCCGGAAGTGGATTAGATCCGAGGCATCACGGGAGCAGGGTAGCAGCCGGGATGCCCGCGTCGTGTGAGCACCATCACAGCTGTCGCAGCATTGCGTCAGTTATGTCACGCGAGAAGAAGTGCCGAAATGCCCTACAGTGCCGCGCACGACATAATGCTGACAATGTCACTCACCAAAGCTGCCATTGCCCGTAAACCAACACGGTGAGCGCGATGAGCAGATTGGTTGCGGCGTGTGCGCTCACGGCCTCACCCATGCGGCCGGTGCGCATCAGAATGCCGCCATAGACGAATCCGGCAGCGATCGCGGGCAGCGACATCGGGCCATGTCCCAGGCCGAAAACCACGGAGCTCAGCAGCAGTGGCAACCATCCGACCGCTTTGAAGGAGACGGTCTCGAAGTCGCGCGAGACCAGGCGCCGCAGCAGGAAACCACGATAGGCAAGCTCCTCTGCCACCGGGACGATCAGAACACCGGTGACAAAGCGACCGGCGATCCAAAGGGTGCGCATACTGGCGGAGTCTGCGGCGAGTGAATCCGGCATGCCCGCCGGTGCGATGAGAAATTGCGCGACGAGCATCCACAATCCAAACACCAGCAGGCCCGCAATCGGACCCCGCCAGCTCCAGTGCCAATCCAATGCCGCCAGCCGGTGCCGGTACGCGGCGAGCGCGGCGATTCCGGCCACCAGGCGCAGAGAATCCAAAGTCTCGAAACCTTCCGAGGCGGCGCGTGCCACCATACCAGCGGCGAGGATCGCCAGAAACGGCACGAGATAGGCGGCGGTTGGATTGTCCTGATGCGTATCGGTGGCAGTCTCGCCAGCACGTGAGAACCAAGCGTTACGCCGGGAAGCGAAGGCGATCGAGCAAGCGGCAACGTTGAATGCGATCCAGCCCGCTTGAGAGTGGAAGCCGATCTCCGCTATCCCGGGGTACCCCATGTAGCCAATGAGGACGAGGGCGGCAATGCGCACGACATTGAGCGCAAAGATCAGCGCAAGTCCCGCTGGAATGAGAACGAAGGCACGCGGAAAGCGGTACTCCTTGCGGAAAAACAGCAGCCATGCGCAGCAGAAGGCGAGCATCAGCCCTAGGCCCTCAAGGCCCGAGCAGATGTCGGATACCTGCACGGCGAAGCGATCCGTAGCAAGGATCAGCTCCTGGGGGTTTGCCTGCAGGCTCGGGATGAGCGGTGTCAGCAGCCAGTGCACGAGCTCGAAGGTGAGAAAGGCCGTCGGTCCCCACAGCAACTGGATCCAGACGATAGCCAGCGTCGCCACCAAGGCAGCCGAGAGGGCATACAGCCAGATGACGCCGAGTGCCCGCGCAGCTCGGAACCACACTCCCAGCGGGGCAGCGGCCGTCAAAAGCGCAAATGTCCCAACGATTGCGAGTAACAGACATAGGGTCGCCAGCACCGGGAAATCTGGAACCGCTGTTCTACCGGTGTAGAGGGAAGAAAGAAGGAGCGCCTGGGGTGCGAGGAGAACAAAATGGATTGCGAGCCAGCCAAAACGCACCGGAATTCTGCAGGCGGCCGAGTTCACCTCGATCAGCCTCGCATTCGGGCGCACGTAACTTAGGAGGCCTAGCGCTAGCGTGAGCGTAACAACAAATCGCAATCCAAAATGCTGAACGTCGCGAGCAATCGCAGCAGCTCCAGGAGCGGATTGGGCGGTTTCGAAGTTTACGAAGTCATTGAGGAATATCTTCTCAAGGCACAACAGTGCTGCCAAACAGACTGCGCGGCTTCCGAGGCTCATATCTTTGTCGGAATTGGCAGCGGCAGCGAGAGGAATCTCAGCATGGGTCGTGCATCCGAAGTTTCCGGACGCAGCCTCAGACCCGATGCGTAACCGGGGTCGATTTCATTTAGTCGTGAGGGAACTGATTAAGAATTGCGTCAAGCCGTGGGTAACGTGTTGGATGGTTTGCCGCCCGCTGCCGGTTTCACGAACCGTTTAATTGCCTTGAGAATTCGCCTGACTTGCAGGAGCTTTCCGGGTAGCGGGACGTGAATGAAGGCGATCTTGCGCACGTAGGCGTTCACAGTCCACTCAGCGCACGTGCCCTTTGGAAAGTAAAAGGTGTCACCAGCGCTGAGGCAATGTGTGGCGCCGTTGTGATCCTTGATAACAACCGAACCTTCCAATAAGCAAATCGTCTCGTCGATACCGTAGAACCAATTGAAACGTCCGGCCGTGCAGTCCCACATGAAAGTGAATGCCCTATCATCGGTGCTGCCGGAAAGAAGCTTGACGCGCGCGACGGGCGTTCCCTCTAGGATCCAAGTGCTGGAAATCGGCGCGGCATCCAGATTGTGCTGATTGGACATGCGCGCACAGGGGTCGAGACTTGCTTTCCCGGGTTCCAAAATCTGCAACTCTGAGGGGGCATTTCCAGATTGACTGATCTGCGGAGCAACGGCCGCGTTTTGAACCAAATGTCCCACGTCAGGTTACCTCAAATGGATTGGCGGCCGATTCGTCATTTACGTTTTTGCCCGGAAGCCGAGGCTCCCGAGCCTTCCGGTCCATTCGCAGATAAACATACTCAATCTTTCATAGGCGGGTCTGTGAGCTGACGCGCAACACGAACCGCCTCCCTCGACCTTAACGGTTCGAATCCGGTTACACACGGAACTGATCTGTCTGCATTGACCTCTTCGACTATGTGCTCCCTCGAATGCGACCCGGCAACCCCATGAAGCCAACTGATGTTGACTGTAGGCGCGCATTGTGTTAAGCGCGTCGTGCTACGCGGTACTCCCGCATACATCAGCTCGGCCTTGAGAGCGGTTCTTTTACATGCGACGCAATTCGCAACTTCGAGGGACGCCGGTCCTCGCTGCATTTGCTGATGCGTCGCAACAGAATCACTCTGATATGCTGCCGCGCTAATTATCCCGACATTGCTCGAACAAATTAAATGTATTCGTTGTTCGAGGAACATACTCGACGACACTCTTCAATCTGTATTTGCCGATAGTAGACGAGTCGATGATTTCGCCAACCTTGGATAAAGTCGGATTGGTAGTGATTGGCCGCAATGAAGGCGAAAGGCTGACGCGGTGCCTGGCATCCGTACAAAACATTCCGAACCGTGTCTATGTCGATTCCGGGTCCACCGACCGTAGCGTTGCAAACGCGCGCGAAATGGGCGTACAAGTGGTGGAGCTTCCGGTTCCGCCAAACTTTACTGCCGCGCGCGCTCGCAATTCGGGACTTGCTGTACTGCTTTCGCGAGAGCCAGAGCTAGAGTTTGTTCAAATGGTGGACGGGGATTGCGAGATGGCGCCCAGATGGCTCGAAACCGCCCTCCCAATTGTGCAATCCGACCAACATCTGGCTGTTTTATTCGGCCGTCTGCGGGAACGCTTTCCCGAGCGTTCGATATACAACGCTTTGTGTGATGATGAATGGAATAAGCCGATTGGCGAAGAAGCAGAGTGTGGTGGCGTCGCACTAATTCGGGTTGCAGCGCTGCGTCAGGTCGGGTTTTTCAACGAGGAAATGATCGCGGGTGAAGAGCCGGAATTGTCGATGCGACTTCGGAAGAGCGGTTGGCGACTGCGTTGCATCGATGCGGAAATGGGCTTTCATGACGCCGCGATAATCCAGTTCCGTCAATGGTGGAGACGTGCTCGGCGAGCGGGACATGGTTATGGCCATATAGCCGCTCTGCACCCCGAGAATCGCAAACCGAATTGGGCACGCTCCGTACGCAGTATCGTCGCATGGGGCGGGGCGATACCGCTGCTATGGGCACTTACTGTCCTACTGGCGCTCATTGTCGATGTAAGGTACTGGATCGCTGCAGCTCTGCTGTTTCTGACGTGGCCACTTCGCATGTTTCAGCTTTCATTGCGTGAGCATCGGCGCGGATTGCGCGTGGAGGTCGCTTACGCGTCGGGAGTCTTTCTGATCTTGGGCAAGCTACCGCAGTTTCTTGGATTGCTCGGTTATTACCGGGACCGCTTGACAGGCCGTGCATCTCATCTTATCGAGCATAAGAGGTCACACCCACATTCAGCGGAACCTTAACTTGCCGTTTTTCGCCACCGTTTGGGATGGGGACCTCGGTCCAACCACCGCATGCACTCAACGGGGTGCGTTGGCTCCGTCACAAAAACGAAGTTCCGAAGTGACAAGTCGCGGGTGCGCTAGATTTTCCGATGGCGGTCTTCGGATCAACGTGTATGTGTGCGTATGCCCACGCGGCGAACGGAGCTGATCCTCAAGACCTGTTAAGCGCTGATGGATCCCTCCGGTAAATGCAAACAGATTGATTCCCTCGTACGATGAGAATAATGGGGAGGGTTGCGATAGTGGATCTTGCTCAATTCAATGAGCGCATTGGTTGCATAGGGTGCTTTTCAACGCGCGCTGGCCTCAAGACAATTTCTAAACCTACATCGCAATGTAACCTGCGATTTCGTGCAAGTGACGAAAGCTGAAATAAAGTGGGTCCATTTGAATGCGTGCGCTACAAAGCACTCAGCAGTACTTTCGCAAGTTATGACCCGAAATTACGAAGGCGACGTGATGAGTCTTCTGAAGCGCCTAGCGCTATTTTTGACTGAGCGGGATAGCTTGGTTATTTTGGATCCGGATGACGATTTCGTGCGACCGAATGTATCGCCCAAGATCGATTGGCGTACCTTTTGTGAGCAATGCCTCGGTTGCAAATGCGCTTTAGCGATTAGCGCTCGTATTTCGAGCGTTGGCGCCGTCGTAAGGAATATGGATCACGTCACATGTATCGACCCAGGCGCTTGATCTCATAGATAAACCTTTGTAAACAAGGGGGCGAGAAGGCGAGCGCTATGGTCCCGCCGCACTCCGCCATCGCAACACGCGGTCTTCGCCGTATGATGCACGGGCAAAAATCAATCATCGACTTACGCACGGGTGATACTTTGGACTCGAGCACCTCCGTAGCCATTGTCGGCGCGGGTCCCTACGGGCTTTCGTTGGCGACACAATTGGAACGACGCGGGGTCCGTTTCCGGATCTTCGGTCCCCCGATGCAGGTATGGCGGAAGCAAATGCCCGAGGGCATGAGGCTCAAATCCGATGGCTTTGCTTCCGATCTGTACGATCCCGATCGGACCTCGACGCTACAACGGTACTGCCGTCAGCACGGAATTCCTTATGCTGATAATGGAGTACCAGTAGACCTGGACACATTTGTTGCCTACGCAATGGATTTCCAGAGGCGTATCGTGCCCATGCTCGAGCCTGAATCTGTAACGGCGATACGAAAGATTGGAGAAAGCTTTAACGTTGCTCTGGAACACGGCCAAAGCATCACCGCGCGTTCGGTTGTCATGGCCACCGGTGTCAGCTTTTTCGATTACATGCCCGATGTGTTGTCCGCACTACCCATCGAAGTGTGCACCCACAGTTCGGCGCACCACGATCTCTCGGGTTTCCGTCATCGTCGGGTGATCGTTATCGGAGGAGGTGCTTCCGCCACGGATTTGGCTGCCCTCCTCCGCAGCGGTGGGGCTTCCGTTCAAATCGTTACGCGTACCCCGCTAACATTTCACTCGCCGCCAGACTGTAAGCCCAGATCCGTTTGGCAGCGCTTCTCTGCGCCGAACCTCGGGCTTGGACCCGGCCTTAAATCGGCTGCATACACGGCAGCCCCGGGACTATTTCACGCCCTTCCTCGGCGGTTGCGTCTACGCATCGTGCGCCGTCACCTAGGTCCGTCGGGCGGCTGGTTTATGAAGAATGAGATCATCGACAAATTGCCCGTGCATGAGGGATACGAAATATCACGCGCTCAAGCACGACAGAGTGTCGTCATTTTGCGACTAGTGAATCGGGAAAACCATACGCTGGACGTCGAAGCCGATCACATCATTTGTGCTACTGGTTATCATGTGTCGACCGCTCGCCTGAGAATTTTAGATCAGCATCTGCGCTCGGAAATCAAGCTAGAAGCCCAGTCTCCCATCCTTTCGCGTACCTTCGAGTCTTCAGTGCCAGGCCTATATTTCATCGGCGTGACTTCGGCCAACAGCTTCGGACCAGTAATGCGATTCGCGCGCGGCGCTGAATACACCGCGAAGCGTCTCGGGGCGCATCTCGCGGGACTTTACAGCCAGCATTCTCTTGAGAGTCATGCCAACGCGGCGAGTTCTTAATCGTGCAGGCGCAGCTCAAGCGCCTTCCTCCAAATCCAGGCGCATCTGGACCGGATGGGCCGCAGTACGACCCTGATCCCGCCCAGAGATCTGCCCATCCGGTCGCGATCATTAATAACGATTGGGCGCCGACCCTAGCCTTCGCGGTGTCGCTCGGCCGGCGACAGGTGCCATTGCATTTTTATGGTGCTGGTGCTGGCCGCTGGTCTCGATATTGTCGCCGCCGTGGCGTGTGTCCGCCAGTTGAAGAGTCGGACCAGTTCCTGCCATGGCTTAGGGCGCGCATAAGGTCAGGCGAGATCACGCGATTAGCCCCGACCACCGATTTGATCGTCTATTACCTTGCGGTCCTCCGGGATGAGTTTTCAACGGACGTGCGTCGCTCGATTGCAACACTCGTGGAAATCGAACGGTCCCTAATCAAGACTCGATTCGCAGATGCATGTGGCGCCATAGGGCAGAACGTACCGGCTGCTGCCGCTCCCGACAACCTTGAGGGTGCGGTAATTGCAGCGCGAAATTTGGGATATCCGTTAATCGTAAAGCCCAAATCACATCTCGTAGTCGGTGCTGCAAATCGGGGGCGATTGGTTCGCAGCGAGACGGAGCTGCTTCGAGCGTATCGACGGTACGATGTAGCGCCTGGGCAAGCGGAGATCGCAGCAAATTATCCAGAATTACGTTGGCCGTTGATGCAGAGTTACTTACCATCCGCGCAAGGCTGTGTGTACAGCATAAGCGGAATTAAGGATGCGGATCGGGGCATCCTTACCTCAATACTCACCAGTAAAAATGAACAGTGGCCTCCGGATGTGGGTGTGAGCACGGTTCAAGTTGTATGTGACGATGAGAACATACAACGTGCCGGCTTAAAGACAGTCGACCGGCTGGTGTCGACTGGTATTTTTGAACTTGAGCTTCTGACCGATGGTGAGAAGCTGTTGGCTATCGATCTTAATCCGCGTGCGTTCGGATTCTTGATGCTAGACATTGCTGCTGGAAATGATCTACCGTGGTTATGGTGGCGGACGACTCTTGGGGCCGTCACACCGGAGCCAAAGCCGCGACATGTGCCAAAACTCGAATCACGCTTCATCATCCCCTATTACTTCGCTCGCGGAATCCGTCGCGTATTTGGCCCACGCCACGCCAGTTCGGAAACTCAGGAGGGAATCGCGGACGCGCCGTGGATTTCGATGCTTGGACATCGAAGCGATCCCCTACCGCTACTGATTGCCAATCTTCGCCTACTGCGCTTGTTGCCTCATCGCGGCGGGTTGGTGAGGCCTTTTCTCGCCCAAGCATGGCAGTCCGGGCGCGCTCCGCGGAGGATTGCTTGAAAATCGCTTACTTCATTAATCAATATCCGATGGTTAGTCATAGCTTCATCCGGCGCGAACTTCTCGCCTTGGAGCGCCGGGGATGTACAATCCAGCGGATTGCGCTGCATGGATGGGGCGATGACCTGCCGGACGCAGAAGACCGCCAGGAGCGCGAGCGCACTCGTTATGTATTACGGCACGGCGCGTGGGCGCTTTTGCTGCCGACGCTTCGGGTCTTGCTTTCTTCGCCAATACGTTTCCTTGCCGCAACAAGGCTCGCACTCAGGATGGCCCGCGAAACAGACAGGCCATTACCCTACCATCTTGCCTACCTTGCTGAAGCGTGCCTAATGTTGCCTTGGCTCAACAGTTTCGGTGCGGAGCATCTCCATGCACACTTCGGCAGCAATTCAACCGAAGTGGCGATGCTCGTTAACGCGCTAGGCGGCCCCCCGTACAGCTTTACCATCCACGGACCGCACGAATTCGAGATGCCAATGGGCTTGGAGGAGAAGATTCATCGAGCTTCGTTTGTCGTCGCAATCAGTTCTTTCGGGCGGAGCCAGCTTTATTTTCGCTGTCGCTACCAGGATTGGCCGAAAATAAGAGTTGTTCACTGCGGATTAGAGCGCGCGTTTTACGATATACCCGCGACGCCCATTCCAAACACCGGACGACTCGTCTGCGTAGGACGCCTGTTCGAAGCCAAGGGACAATTGCTACTGATCGAGGCTGCGTCTCGACTCGCATCAAAGCAGGTTGCATTCGAGTTAGTCCTTGCCGGGGATGGGGAAATGCGACCCGAACTAGAGAAGCTGATCGAGAGACATGGGCTATCCAAACATGTACGAATTACCGGCTGGATTAGCAGTAGCGAAGTACGCAAGGAGATTCTCGCAGCACGAGCCTTGGTTCTACCGAGTTTCGCCGAAGGGCTGCCGGTCGTGATCATGGAAGCGATGGCGCTTAGGAGACCTGTGCTGACTACGTATATAGCGGGAATCCCTGAGCTCGTTGTAGCGGGGGAGAATGGGTGGCTCTTTCCCGCCGGCTCCGTGGACGAACTCCAACGAGCAATGGAAGAGTGTCTACGAACTCCCATCGAGGAGCTCCAACGATTGGGTGATGCTGGGCACCATCGAGTCATCGCGCGCCATTCTATCGAGAGGGAAGCCGATAAGCTGGTGGAACTCTTTGAGCAGTCAGTGATTCCTGCCGACGCAACCGCATATACGACGCAGATCGGAGCACCTGCCGAGCGGGTAACGACGGAATTCGGCGATTGACGCTCTTTTTCGGAATCGTCCTGGGGGCGGCTGGGGTTTTCTTACTGTTACCGGTGACGGTACTCTTTGCGGAAATCGTCTTAGCTATGACACGCGGTACAAGCGAGTCCGCGCAGGCAATCCGGCGCCCTGCCGTTGCAGTCTTGATTCCGGCCCACAATGAAGAGACGCTGATTGGCGCCACGGTTCGATTGCTCACGCTGCAGATCGAAATCACGGATCGACTGATCGTTGTCGCAGATAACTGCACGGACAGAACCGCGATCATTGCCGAGCGGGAAGGGGCGGAGGTTATCACGCGCTCGGACGCGATTCGTCGCGGCAAGGGTTATGCATTGGACTTCGGGGTGCGGCATCTCGCAGCGCGTGCTCCGGATGTCGTCATCATAGTAGACGCGGATTGCGAATTGAGCGTTGGCGCCATCGATCGATTGGCGCGGGCGTGTGCTCGTACGGGAAGACCGGTGCAGGCCTTGGACCTGATGCGTGCGACGGCAGGCGCGCCGTTGAAGACACGCATCGCGGAGTTTGCGTGGATCGTAAAAAACTACGTTCGCCCGAGGGGACTGCAGCGTTTGGGTCTACCGTGCCATCTGATGGGCACCGGTATGGCACTTCCTTGGGCATGCATTCGCTCTGCGAGCCTCGCGAGTGGTCATATTGCGGAGGACCTCAAGCTGGGAATCGAACTGGCCTTGGCGGGCACGCCGCCGCTTTTCTGCCCAGAAGCGGTTGTTACCAGCTACTTTCCAGTGTCGGAAGCCGGAATCCAGAGTCAGCGCGAGCGATGGGAGCACGGTCATCTGAGCGTCATACTTAGTGATGCACCGCGACTACTCTGGGGATCTCTGATGCGCTGGGACGTCGATTCAATGGCTCTCGCACTTGACTTATGTGTACCGCCGCTCGCATTGCTGGCGATTGTGGTGGCGGTCGTTTGGACAAGCAGCCTAGTGTTCTACTTTGTTGCCGGCGTAGGGACTCCTTTTGCCCTCAGTACGGTGGCCGCCAGTCTGCTGGCCGGCTCAGTGCTTTTATCCTGGCACGAGTACGCTCGCCAAGTGATGTCTCTACGCAACCTGTCTGTTGCCGCCGCTTACGCCTTGTGGAAGCTTCCACTCTACGTAAAGTTTATGGTTCAGCGACGATTTGACTGGGTGCGCTCCAATAGGGACAGTGACGATCCTCGGTGAGCACGATGCGCGTAGAGGCGCAAGCATAAAGCGCATTAACTAACATGCGACCTCGCGCACACTTTAGCGAGCAGAGTCACATTAATTGAGCACTTGTGACGCAGTGTGCGCAGCCCGCCGGTCGGCTTACGGAGACATATTGTGCGCAGAATCTGGCTGCCGTTCAATTGAAGTCTACAATCCCGTATGAATGCCGCGAATTCCGAGATTTTCTCTAATGAACAATCAAAACAGACGCTTTCCGTCTCTTAGCACTAACCCAGCCACCGCGCGGTCACAGTTACCACGACTGCTCAGAACCATTGCGCTTGCGACGGTCGCTTTTGGAAGCGGCTGGAGTGCTCACGCAACAGCAGCATCGAGCGCTAATGCTCAGTCTCCGCTAGGAATCAATCTGACGAGCGTAAATGGCGGGACTTCGGAGATTCCGTTCTTGAATATATTTAAGTCTGCGGGAGGCTGGATCACACACTCGAGCTCAGTATGGGACACTGGTGAGGAAAGTTACCTAAATTTAGATGCCGATGGTTGGCCAAAGACCCTCTCCGCGTTAAACAACCCCAAATCACAACAATTTACCTCCGTTGGAACTTTGTTGTTCAGGGGTCTCCCGAGTACGCCAAGCGGCAACTATCCGGCCGGTCAATACGTGGTGTTATATGATGGTGAAGGCACCATTATATACGCATTCGATGCCACAAAGAACGTCGCCTTGTCGAAACCAGGCAGGGACATACTCGACGTCACACCGAGCTACGGAGGGGGAATAAATCTGACCATCACGAGTACTGACCCAAATCACACAGGAAATTACATTCGCAACATCAGGGTTGTCCAGGCGAGCGGCGAGGCGGCGGTTAGCGCAGGGCAAGTATTTAATCCGAATCTTCTTAATCGACTCCAGAGTTTCCGAACACTGCGATTTATGGATTGGCTCGAGACGAACAATAGTACGCTGACTAGTTGGACCGCACGGCCTGTCCCATCCAACGCATTTTGGGGTTCAGCAAGTGGTGTTCCCATTGAAACCGCCATTCAGCTTGCAAATGCGGTCGCAGCCGACGCATGGCTAAATGTTCCGCATATGGCAGACAACAATTACATCACTCAAATGGCAACTTTGGTCCATAAACAGTTGGGTAACGGTCAAAAGGTATACATCGAGTATAGCAACGAAACGTGGAATTACGGTTTCGGCCAAGCCTCGTGGATTCAAGAGCAAGGCCAGACTGAATGGCCTGGAGCCACGGTGACTTCCTTCGAGTTAAACCGTAACTGGTTCGGCCAACGTGTCGCACAGATGTGCGATATCTGGAAGTCAGTATGGGGGACAGATGCTAATCGGGTCATCTGCGTGCTCGGGTCCCAGGCCGCTAACACGTTTACGGCAACCGATGCATTGAATTGTCCTCTGTGGACGGGCGGCGCTCCCTGCGTGAACCACGGGATCGGGGCCGTCGCAGTAGCGCCGTATTTTGGTGGCCCTGTTCCACGAAACTGGACTTCGCAGTCAGATGGCGGCCTCAGCAATTTGTTTGCCTCGTTAAGAGCTCAAAACGATCCGAGCATCCCTAGCGGCGGGTGGCTAAACCAAGCCTCTTCGTGGGAGTCCGCATATAAGGCGGCGCTGACGTCGTACAAGCTTCCCATGATTGCGTACGAGGGGGGGCAGACGTTTCGAAGTTTTCCCAACGGCGTGAATCCCGATGGCTCAAATAATTCGCTCACGAACCTATATATTGCTGCAAACCGGGATGCGCGAATGGGATCGGCGTATACGAGTTACCTGCAAAGTTGGAAAGCGAACGGCGGTGAACTTTTTGTGCTTTTTGCGGACATGGGCGCCTACACTCAGTATGGAGAATGGGGCCTTCTTGAATCTCTGATGCAGGCCACCTCCCCCTTGAGCGCCGCACCGCCCAAATGGCAGGCAGTTCAAAACTTTGTTGCTGCCAACGCGTGTTGGTGGTCGGGCTGCGGATCCGAATCCGTGCAAGCAGAAGCGATTCCCATGCCGCCCGCGAATTTTCACGCGCATTAGGACGACTTTCACGCTGCCGGGATTCAGGATTCAATTAACTTCACGCGAATAAGTATAGCTACGTATCTGCAACGGGTTAGTCAAAGGCACTCGACTTGCGCGTACTGTTGATAGCCGAAGCAGCGAACCCAGAATGGGTAAGCGTTCCACTGATCGGTTGGTGTCTGTCTCGTGCCATCGCGGAGCTAACTTCGGCTCATTTGGTAACTCAAATCAGGAATCGAGATGCCATTGTTAGTGCAGGGCTGATTGAACACCGCGATTTTACGGCAATTGATTCCGAACGAGTGGCGGCTCCCCTGTGGCGACTTGGCGAGCGCTTAAGGGGCGGCCGCGGCGTTGGCTGGACAACCGTAGCTGCCTTTCAATCGCTGAGTTACTACTTCTTCGAGCATCTCCTATGGAGACAGTTCGGACCGAGTATAGAAAGTCGTGAATTTGATTTGGTGCACAGGATTACACCCCTAAGCCCAACTACTCCAAGTACTCTGGCGGCGCGATGCGCTCGCGCAGGAGTTCCGTTCGTTCTCGGCCCGTTGAACGGTGGCGTGGCATGGCCGAAGGAATTCAAGACCGCGAGGCATGAGGAACGTGAGTGGCTTTCCTACGTGCGCTCCGCGTACAAGCTTTTACCCTCTCATAAAAGCACTCTCGACTCATCGGCGGCCATCTTAGTGGGATCCAAAAGTACACTGAGTCAGATAAAAAAGTCATCGCAGCACAAGTGTATCTATCTTCCGGAAAATGCAATTGACGCCGACAAATTTCCCCCGATTGAGCAGGTCGTCGAAGGCAACGTGCTTCGTGCGTGTTTCGTGGGCCGATTGGTCCCATACAAAGGTCCGGATATGGTGCTCGAAGCCATGGCGCCGTTGCTACGGCAGGGCAGGTTGCATCTAGATATGATTGGAGATGGGCCCATGATGAGCCACCTTCGTGACTACATCGTTCGCAACGAGTTGGAAACGTATGTAACTGTATACGGATGGATCCTGCATGCGGACCTGCATGTCATCATGAGTAAGTCACAATTGTTGCTATTTCCCAGTGTCAGAGAATTCGGGGGCGGCGTCATTTTAGAGGCAATGGCGCTAGGGTTAGTACCTGTGGTTGTGAACTACGCGGGACCGGGCGAACTGGTTAGTGACGACGTGGGTTTTAAACTTCCATTAGGTTCGCGCGCCGCGATCGTGCAGCGGCTTCGTCTGACTGTCGAGAGCATTTGCAACGACCGACAGCAGTTACGAGCCAAGAGTGTAGCGGGTCAAGCGAAAGTGCGACAGTCATTCACATGGAAGGCGAAGGCACGTCAGATCATGCGTGTTTATGACTGGGTACGAGGACGAGCGAGTAAACCGGACTTCCAGTTAGATGAACAGCGTTAATGATAGGAGAGCACAGTTGGGGGGAACGTGGGTCACGATCACGCAACGTATGGTCGAGGAAGTAATAGCGAATTGGACGTGGATCAAGACCCCACTCGGGGCATTATCGGAAGCAGGTAAGTGACGGACGGCAACTGCAATGCAGATGAATATTGAGGCGTTATTTCCGAATTTTCACGATGAGGTATTTGGTGTCTCCTATACCCTGAAGTCAGTATTAGAAGGAATTAGCGGTGAGGGTGTAACCGTAGGGGCGACTGTTTTTGGAAAAGGCGCGGAAGTATCAAAGCCATACGTCCATTCCTTAATGCCCAGGCAGCTCTGCCAATTCGTCGTTCCATGTCTAAATGACCCAATGAACTGGATTTTTAGATCGGCGCGCCGGAGGGTGCGGACTGGAGACGTGGCATATTTCTGGTTAGGCTCGCCGGCAAAAATGTGCGAGTACTTTAGAGCACGCAGAATCATGGTAGTGCGAGAAATGATAAATTGCACGCTACAGCTTAGGCGCCAGGAATTGAAAAAGGCGTATGCATCTCTTCGGGAACCTGATCGGTCCGGAATAACGGACGAGATGATTGCCCGAGAGCGGAGCGATTTGCTTGCTGTCGATGCCGTGTTTTGCCCCAATCCATTCGTTAAAGCTTCGGTGATTGAGTACGGCGTCCCAAAAAGCCGATGTATCGATGCGAGCTACGGTTGGAGCGCGAGCAGGTTAGATGCAGGCGCGTCAATCGCCAACCATTCTTCGTTTACGGTTGCTTTTGTAGGAACAGTTGACGTTCGCAAAGGTGCGCCGTTACTTTTAGAAGCATGGGCAAGGGCTGAGATCAAGGGAACATTGTTGCTCGCCGGTGCTATCAGCGCAGAGGTCGAGCGCCGATTTGCCGCGATTCTTAGCAGATCTGATGTCGTCCGCCTCGGGCATATCCGAGACGTTGGGTCTGTCTATAGAGCCACGGACGTGTTTTGCTTTCCCACTTGGGAAGAAGGGGGTCCGCTCGTGACTCTTGAAGCCATGGCAATGGGAGTAGTGCCCGTCGTAACCCCTATGGGGACAGCGGGGGCATTCTCCGCGACGGACGGTGTCGGCATTGTTGTCTCATCGGGCGATGTCGACGCCATAGTGGCGGCGCTTCGCGCCTTGGCAAATGATAGAAGCAGATTAGTGGAGTTAAAGCGCCGAGCGAAGGTGCGTGCATCGCAATTCAGCTGGGCGCTTGTAGGGAAACGAAGACGGGATGCACTCGTCATTGCGAAGAATCACTGGCAAACATGCCTTGATTATGGATAGTTGTTCTGCTTTTGATCGGGTTGGCTTCTCAACTATTGAGTGGTCTGAATATCGGGCGAGAGTGCTGTGGTGTGGGAGAGAGCCTTGCGGTGTAGCTGCGGCCATCTGTGAAGTAGCTCGGTGCTAACAAAATATGCTGAGGCGGCAACCACACATGCAAGCGCTAACTTGCAGAGTTCGTACTTCAATATCAACATGTTCTTTCGCCTTTGAAGAGCGAAGTAGTAAAGCAGGGGTGGAACACCGCTGCTAGCGATCCCGTAGGTAAAGCCGATAATCCCTGAAAAACGATACCCAAATAGGCTGCCACCCACGAGCCAAATGGCCCGAAAGATGTTTCCGACGAGGACGTGATGCGACTCGCCGGCCGCGATTAGCATGTCCTCCGCTGATGAGGAGAAGGATAGCAACGTGGCGCGTAACATGAATGCCTGGACGATTGCTGCCGCCGCAAGATAGCGAGGATCATATAGGACGTCCACCACCAGATATGCCGCTCCACCTACAGCTGCAGGGATAGCGATTATACTCGTGAAAAGTTTAATGTTGTCCGTGTAATACTTAGATGTAAACGTGCGTGGGTCCGTTCGAAAATCATGAGCACATCTGGGGTAGAGAACCATTTGCGTCACTTTGGATATTAGTGACTCGATGGGGCCGCTGATGTTGCTTGCGAGCCCGTAAACTCCCAGCATGGACAGGTCGAATAGCCGAAGAAACACGAGACGGTCGAACTGACTCAACACAAGGGTAAGAATGCTGGAGGGCATTACAAATTTCGTGTATCGGGATAGTTCACGGGCGGCCGTCCAATCCAATTGTAACTTTGGACGCTTTTCACGATAAAAACAGTGACTAGCACCAACTAAAATCAACCTGTTCAACAAGGCGCCGTAGACGACCCCCCAGTAGCTTTGGGAGAGATAGCAATAGATCAGAGTGAACGCAGACGATAGGAATGCAGCTCCTAGCTCGGAGTACATTATAATTTTGGAATTCTTGCGACGAATGGCGGTCGCAAAGGACGTAGACTCGGCGCCGTCAATTAGAAACCATGCTGCGAATACACGTAATGGATCCGTCAGCTCAGGCGTATTGTAAAGCGCCGAAATAAGTGGCGCGGTGGTAAAGACAACGATTGAGTTTACGACGGCACGGGCAAGCCGGAGGGTCCAGGCTGTATTGAGAAACTCCTGATCGTCTCCTCGTTTGTCTCGTACTATGGAGACGGCGATGCCGATGTCGGACAGCATCCCCACGATAAACACAATCGACATCAAGATCGTTATTAGGCCGTAGGCTTCCGGGCGTAGAATCCGCGTTAAGACGAGACTGCTACATAACCTAATGACCATCTGCAACGCAAAGCTGACTGTGGTTGCGAAGAGATCTCCACGGGTATTTATTAGCTTGATGGGCACCATTCAGACCCAGGTCTTTAGAGATTGCATGTCAGGCGAGTGCGGCAATCAATCTACGGGACAACAGGAGGTTCGGCTTCACCGGAATCACCAATTTCGGCCGTCTTGCAAACGCGCGTGTAAGCGAGAGCAATCCCTGCAAGCACAAAGTACATTTTTTGATAGCCAAGAATGAAGCTGCAGCTTGCAATCATTACGAGTGTGCCGACAATGCATGAGATGATTGAAACACCTAGGGACGCCAGCGTTGGATCGAGGCTGCTGACACGTCTTACGCAGGAGTATGCATAAAGGAAACTAAGCAGTGCGACAGCCGTGAACGCAAACAGCCCCACTAGGCCATAGAAGACCGCGACGTCTGCATAAGTATTAAGAAGGTCAATAATTCCTTGCCCTTGACGAAGGTCCTCCATTTTTGATATGGCGTACTGGTCTCCGAAAAAAGGATGCCCTTCGATCAGTTCCAACGATCGTTCCGCAATTTGCTTGCGGTAAGCAATGGAGCCGCTATCGACGGATCCTCCCAGAAACGGAATCACTGTGACGATGCGTTCGCCGATTGGCGACGCAATAACAAGGGCGCCGACGAAAAGTGTGGCGAACGTTGCCTTTAACATTCGCGTGGTCGCACGCGGACTCAGAAGAATGTATGTGATGTAGATAACGAAGGCTCCAATCCAGGGGCCCCGTGAGTAGGCCGCTAAAAGACCGAGCCACAGGAGCAGGGGAACGCCCAGTTTGGCCCTAAGCGATGGAATGAATCGTTGTAGATGGATCCAAAAACCGAGAGCGATTGCAAGAAGGTATCCCAATGCCAACGCATGCCCTGCGGAAGCTTGGGCGCGTAGTAGGTTCCCTCGCATAAGATAGAAGCCCGCGCCTTCGTTGCCGCTCCATCGGACTGCGATGCCTGTGTAAAGTAGCCATCCGCGAGTGCTCTCAAAGATTGCAATGAGCGCCATGATGGAGCAGGCAAGACAGAATGATGCAAGAGCGTCACGTATCGCCGTTGGATTTTTGCAGGAGCGGCTAGCAACGAAGTACACAACGTATGTGTCAATAAAAAACAGAAATGCGCGTCGTAATTCGCTCGTGAAGGAATCTTTCAGACTGTTAGGATCTGGACCGGGGTGGATGAACAACACGATCTGAAGGGCGCCATATATAAGGAGCATAATGTCGATGCTCCGTAGCGTACGGTCAGAATATGATGCGCGGGAACGGCGTAGGTGAAGAGCGGCAGGAATTAACAGAAATAATGAGAGCAGCCGGTACATAGTTAGGGGAAACAATTCATTTATCGCCGGTGCAGGGATCTCGACGGGAATCTCTGGAATGACCTGGAAAAGTAGTAGATAAAGACTTAATGGATATTGGTCTCTACGGGCACTCCAAATAACGACCGGCGCTGCGACGAGCACGAAGACCCAGAAGTTCGGACTTACGAACGCCGCGACTGTTAGAACCAACCATGTCGTGCGTCTCCTGTTAAAATCCTGCTCGTTGGTAAAGTGCAGTGCGATCGGCTTCGCTAGCCAAAATACCGTGATGGCAAGGACGATAACGACGATCAATTCTTTCACATCAGCACCTGTCACCTAAGCTACGGACTCCTCGAAAAGCGTGCGCTCCTAGCCGAAATTTTGAATGCACCACTTGCAGATTGGCGTCACGCTTAGCTCTTAATGAAGTAGCGGGTTGCGGTTGTTCGGCTGGCTGATCTATGCGCATTCCCCGGACGATGTACCTTGAGATGGGTTCCCTGGAACAATGATGCGAGCGGGCACACCGACAGCTGTTGCCCTCGGCGGGACATCCATGAGGACAACTGCATTGGCACCTATGCTCGCGTTATCCCCTATTCGAATTGCGCCGAGTAATTTTGCACCGGCGCCCACTTGCACGTTACCTCCTAACCGCGGAGTTCCTCGGTCGGTAGTAGCGGTGCCAAGTGTCACTTGTTGAAAGATTAGGCAGTTTGGACCGATAATTGAGTCTGGATGGATTACCACGCCATTTGGGTGAGGGAGCAGAAGCCCTCCGCCGACATGTCGGGAATTTAGCGGAATATCTGCGCCGGTAATCGCAGACCAGAAGCGATGACGTAGAACAATGAGCGCACGACGTGGAAAGTCTCTGCGCCGATTGGAAGGGTTCAGGTTTTGGTATTGACGAATACATTTGAGCAAGGATCGTGAGGGCGCCCATACCAAAGGGGGTCGCGCTTCGCGCGACCAATCTGGGACAGTTGCGCTGACGATGCACGTACTCTCCTGAACGGGTGAACTGTAGCTCATGAATTTCTCGCGTCCCTAGGCGCTTAACGCTGGCATGTGCGCGGCATTAGGTAGGTTGTAGGTTATTATTTTGCGCTGTTGTGGGTGGCTTGTTCCGAATCTCTCGTGCTTTTGCCAAGATGTACGGGGCACGTTGATGCTAATCTCGAACGGAAGGTGCGCACTGGCGGGACGACTCGATTCATTCGCCAGAGCACGCTATGCCGAATAAGATCGTGGACGAAATTGGGCACGCGCGCTCTGCGCGCTGCGATGCGCTTTATTGAGCCAAGCGAGTACGCGACGATAGCAACAATATCTACGGCTATCGCGTAGTTTAAGCCGAACCTGGAAACAAAATACCGTCGACGCGACTCGAACCAGTATGCCGGAAGAGGTCGCCGAGGAAGATTCGGAGCGTTGCATTGTGTGCTTTGTCCTCCTAAATGCATAACGCGGCTCTCCGGGACGTACCAAGTCTGGAATCCCGCCGCTCTTGCGCGAAAGCAGAAATCTGTCTCTTCGAAATAGAGGAAGTAATTTTCATCTAGGCCGCCAATCGCAGAAAACACGGCAGCCCGGATCATCATGGACGCCCCGCTTACCCAGTCTACTGGCTGGGATATGCCGGACATGCGCTGCGGGACCGCCCATCGGTGGAGGGCGCGAGTGACGATGCCGGTTTCGAGTCCGCTGATTAACTCGCTTAATAGCGTGGGGAATCGGAATGCGATCGGCCATTCACTTCCGTCTGAATTGTCGATTCCGCTACCAGCGATACCCACGTCAGTGTACGTTTGGAGAAATTGCACCAAAGCGCCAATGGCGCCCGCACGAACTTCAGTGTCTGGATTCAGAAAATAGAAGTAATCTGGGATGTGCGATTCGTAAGCTCGTTCGATGGCGAGGTTGTTTCCATACGCGAAGCCGCCATTCTTGGGTGCGGATATAAGGGTGACCCAAGAAGACCAATGATGGTCGTTAGCCGCTTGGGAGATCGCATCGAGGTCTCCTGAGGCATTGTCTACTACGTAGACGCGAACTTGTATTCCGGCGGTTGCCCGCTCAGGTTCAATGGATGAGATGCTGTTGATCGTCAATTGGGCGCACTTATAGGTGACGATCACCACGGCGATATCCAGCTCTTTCATGGGAGATTGTTGCAGCAGGTCAGCACTCGAAGATTTGTATTGTCCCATCGAGAACGGCACCAGATGTGACGCAAATCACGGATTCCATTTAGGCGGGGGGAGCGGTCCGACCGGCCCGGTCCGGGGGCCTGTCGACGTGAATGCCCATTTGCAAGCCGGGAGCCGCACCTGATTTCACACCTTTCCGCATCGCGTCGTGCTGTTTGCGAAAACGTGGATATACTCCAGGCTCAGGTGCTCACGAGGTCGGGAATGTCAGTCAGAGCTACGATAGCCTCGACGTTCGAGCAAGTGGCGCGCGAGCAGCAAAGAAAGCTGGCACCACTTGCCGACGATCTAAATCTTCTAGAGTCGGGCTTGGATTCTCTCAGCTTTGCGCTCATCGTTGCGCGGCTCGAAGATGCTTTAGGGTGTGACTTCTTCGATGCCGTGGAGACATTTCCGGTGACCTTCGGCGATTTCATCAGGCTGTACGAAAATTCTCCGAAGTAGTCCAACGTGGGGCCGGACTATACCGGCGCAGACCGGACTGTTTTCGCGCTTTCTGCACTCGCGTACCACGAGCCTCGACTTGGCGGAGCTGCGGTCCGCCAGCTGGCTCTCGGAAGATGCTGATTCGATTGACGGCCGATCCATTATCCTCCACACGAGGGATCAGCTCAGCACCGCGCTGGCATTGATCGAGCTAGATGGGGTTGCCGCCCGCATGACGCTCTGTCCCCCCGGACTGTCCGCGGAACACCTAAACTTTGTCTGGCGAGCTTCCGCCGCCGATGCGCTGGTATCGGATGACGACGACCTGGTGGGCGCCCCGGGACTTAAGATCCGAATAAGAGCGCAGCCGGAACATCGCAATCATGCATTAGCTTCCGCGCGAACCACCGAGTGGGTGTTACTGACCTCTGGAACGACGGGCGCGCCAAAATTGGTGCAGCACACCCTGGACAGCCTGATCAGCGCGTTTGCCGGAGAAACGCCGCCGCCTGAGCCGGTGGTTTGGAGTACGTTTTACGACATCCGCCGCTATGGCGGGGTGCAGATTTTCCTGCGTGGCCTACATGGCGGCTCACTGGTACTGTCGGACCCGGACGAATCGACGGCCGATTTCCTGGAGCGAGCGAGGGAGGCTGGCGTCACGCACATTTCCGGTACGCCCTCGCACTGGCGCAAGGCGCTCATGAGCGGCGCGGCGACCCGAATCAATCCCCGATATCTCCGGTCCTCCGGAGAGATCGCGGATCAGGCGATTCTCGACAGCCTCAAGGATACCTTTCCCGGCGCCATCGTCGCGCACGCCTTCGCCTCAACGGAGGCGGGGGTGGGGTTTGAGGTCCGCGATGGATTAGCAGGCTTCCCGGCGAGTCTCCTCAGCAATCCCGGCTCGGACGTCGAAATGGATCTCTCTCAAGGTACGCTGCGACTGCGTTCCCAGGGAACGGCAGCGCGCTATTTAGGGGAGGGCATGCCCCCTTTGAAAGATGCCGAAGGCTTTGTCGACACGGGCGACCATCTGGAGTTGCGCGAGGGGCGCTACTATTTCGCGGGCCGCACTGGTGGCGTCATCAACGTCGGGGGCTCGAAGGTCTATCCGGAAGAGGTGGAGGCCGTGATCAACCTGCACCCGCGAGTGCACATGTCTCTTGTCAAGGCACGTAAAAATCCGATCACCGGTGCAGTCGTAACGGCAGATGTGGTTCTGAAGGACGCTCCTGCGGAAATCCCTGAGGAGGCGGTGAAGCGGGAGATCCTGGAAGTCTGCCGAGGCGCGCTGGCTGCGTACAAGGTCCCGGCTGCGATTCGGATCGTCCCTGCTCTCGCCATGTCTGCTTCCGGCAAACTGGTGCGGCCCAATGCGTAATGTCATCGTTACGGGCGGCAGCCGCGGATTGGGACTATCGATTAGCTCGACGCTTGCGCGAAGTGGGTACCGAGTGATTGCCATTGCCCGATCGCAGAGCAAGGAGCTGACCGCGGCAATGACTGCCGCTGGGCAAGCTGGCGAGGCTACGTTGCACTTCCGGGCTTTCGATCTCACCGAGATTCCGGCAATCGGACCGCTCGTCGCCTCTTTGCGCCAGGAATTCGGTCCGATTTATGGTCTTGTGAACAACGCGGGCATGGGCACCCCTGGCGTACTCACGATGATGCGCAACGAACAGATCGAAGCGCTCACGCGATTGAATACTCTCTCACCGATGATCCTCACCAAGTACGTCGTGCGCTCGATGATGGTTGAGCGCAGCGGACGCATTATCAACATGTCCTCCATCATTGCCACCACCGGGTACACTGGGCTGTCGGTCTATGCTGCGACCAAGGCTTCTCTCGTGGGATTCACACGCTCGCTGGCGCGCGAAGTCGGACCGCTCGGCATTACGGTCAATGCGATCGCGCCCGGATTTATCGGCACCGAGATGACCCGCGAGCTCGATGAAGGTCAACGCGCGAAGATCGCGCATCGCAGCGCCTTGCGGCGCATGGCGGAGCCACAAGATGTGGCGGGCGCAGTAGAGTTCCTGCTGAGCGAGAAGGCCAAAAATATTACCGGCACGACGCTTACCGTCGATGCAGGCAGTACCGCCTGATTTTTTAGGCCTAGACGCGCAGGTTTCCGCTCCGAATATCCGCGTGGCGCGAACCATCGAGAGGCACGTACGTGCCGTGCGTTCGGTCCACGAAATACAAGTGATCCTCACTTGGCTCCGGATCGAATCCCTGCGCGGCCAGCTCGCTCTTCCGTAGCCTGAAAGTGCCGGTGAGCTCGATTCCCGAAACGATACGCAGAAACATGGGTCGCGCGTACTCCGGCAGGCGCTCGTCTACATGGCTTTTGAATGTGGCCAGATCGAACTGAGAATCGATCACGAGCGCCGCCATGCCGGCACGGCCTTCGGTTCCCGGTACCGCCACTCCGTACACCACCGCATCCAGTACGCCCGGGCAGGAGGTGAGCACGGAAGCGACTTCGGTCGTGGCGACGTTCTCTCCCTTCCAGCGGAACGTATCGCCCACTCGATCAACGAAATAGAAGAAGCCCTGCTCGTCGCGGCGCATGAGATCGCCCGTGCGATACCAGGCATCGCCCGGCTCGAAGACATCCCTCAGGATCTTCTTCTTGGATGCCTCGGCATCTGCGTAGCCTTCGAAGCGACCGCCTTGCTTGCCATGACTGAGCTGGCCGATTGCCTCGCCGACCTCATTCGGTGCGCAGCGCTCACAGCGCCCGGTCGCATCCCGTACGGGCTCCTGCGCTTCCCGGTCGAATTTCACCAGGGCAACGGGGAGGCGATGGGCGAGGAAGGGTGGGATGCGGCCAATTGCCCCGGGCCGACCTTCGCAGTTGTAGAGCGAGAAGCTCGCCTCGGTGGCGGCGTAGTACTCGAGGATCTGCGGGATGCGAAAGCGCTCCTGGAAGGGGTTCCAGACTTCGGCGCGCAGGCCATTGCCGCAGCACAATCGCAGCGCGTGCTGGGTCTCTTCCGGCTGAGAAGGGGTGGCGAGCAGGTAGCGGCAGAGCTCCCCGATGTACTGGAAGAGCGTGCAGCGCGCATCGCGCACGTCTGTCCAGAACTCACTCGCCGAGAACCGCTCCCGGACGATGACTGCGCCACCATGAACGAGCAGGGCACCCGTGGCCACCACCCCGCCGATGCTGTGATACATCGGCAGGCAGTTGTACATCCGATCTTGGGGCTGCGTGTCCAGCATCCCGGCGAACCAGTACATCCATTGCAGGATGCGCAGATGGCTGACATTGGCCGCCTTGGGCAGTCCGGTCGTGCCTGAGGTGTAGATGTACAGCGCCCGCTCATCGAGCGCAGGTCGCGGGCACTCGGCTTCCGTCACCGGCTCTGTGGGAAGTCTCTCGACCTCCGGCTCCAGGCGTGAGAGCTCGGCATCTGCCGCCCCATGCACCCGGCAGATGATCGCCGAATCGAGGAGCGCTCGGGCCGCCTGCACCGCATTGCAGCACGTGCCATCGGTGATGAGGACCCGCGGCATGACGACCCGAATGGCATGCGCGAGGAGCTCACCGCGCAGGTTGGTATTGAGCAGCGAGACCGTGACCCCGATTCGGGACAGCCCCATCCAGATCGCCATGTACTCGGGGCAGTTGCCCATCAGCAGACACACGACATCGCCGCGAGTTAGCTGCTGCGAGAGGGCCCAGCGGGCGTAGCGGTTCACCGCGGCCGCAAGCTCTGCGTAATTGAGTTGCCGCTCCCGGGACACCAGCGCAGGCGAGGGACCGAAGCGCTCGGCCAGGTCATTGATGAGGACGGGCAGGATCGGCACCTGTCCGCGTTCCACCGGCGCCCCCGATTCCAGGGCACGCACCCACGCTTTGAGCGGTGAATTCACGTTTTTGGCCACCGGTTCGCGATAATGACCGGCACGGCACGGGGACAGGACTTCGATGCAGAAAGAGACGATTGCCCTGCATGGCGGCTATGACGCCGATCCGACGACCAAGGCGGTCGCGGTGCCGATCTATCAGACGGTGGCGTATTCATTCGACAGTGCCGCCCATGGGGAGGCGCTCTTCAACCTGGAAGTGCCGGGTTACCGCTACTCGCGCATCGCCAATCCTACCAACGATGTGCTGGAGAAGCGGGTGGCTGAGCTCGAGGGCGGCATGGCCGCCTTGAGCGTGAGCACCGGGCAGGCGGCGCTGCACTTCGCGCTGCTGACGGTGGCGGAATCCGGCCGCAACATCGTCTCGGTGCCGCAGCTTTATGGCACGACGCATACGTTGCTGGCGCACATCTTCCCCAAGTTCGGCATCCGCACGCATTTTGCCGCATCGGACCAACCGGGGGCGCTGGCTGCGCTCATCGATGAGCACACCTCTGCGGTCTTTTGCGAAACGGTGGGCAATCCCGCCGGCAACGTGTGCGACCTGGAGGGAATCGCCGAGGTGGCGCATCGCGCCGGCGTGCCCCTCATCGTGGACAATACGGTGCCGACGCCCATCCTCGTCCGGCCCATCGACTACGGCGCGGACATCGTGCTGCATTCGCTGACGAAGTTTCTCGGCGGTCATGGGACGACTCTCGGCGGCCTCATCGTGGACAGCGGCCGCTTTCCCTGGACCCAACATGCGGCGCGCTTTCCCATGTTGACGCAACCGGACGAGTCCTACCACGGTCTTGTCTACACCGATCACTACGGCGCCACCGCCTACATCGGTCGCTGCCGCAGCGTCTTCCAGCGCACCATGGGGGCGGTGCTGTCGCCGTTGAGTGCGTTTCTGCTGCTGCAAGGTATCGAGACGGTGGCGCTGCGCGTGCAGCGCCACGTGGAAAATGCGAAGCGTGTCGCAGAATTCCTCCGCGACGATAAACGCGTCGCCTCGGTGAGTTACGCGGGTTTTCCGGAAAGTCCCTACTACGGCCTGGTGCAGAAATATCTCGGCGGCCACGCCTGCTCGCTCCTGACCTTCGCCATCCGCGGCGGCTACGATGCCGGTACGCGCTTCTACGACGCCCTGCGCCTCTTCAAGCGCCTCGTGAACCTCGGGGATGCCAAGTCGCTCGCCTGTCACCCGGCCTCGACCACGCACCGCCAGATGTCCCCGACGGAGCAGCGGCTGGCGGGCATCGGGCCCGAGACCATTCGTTTGAGCGTCGGCATCGAGCACATCGATGACATCCTCGCCGATCTCGATCAGGCGTTGCACGCCGCCACGCGCTGACGGCCGCTAGCTTTGGCCACGCCAGAGGAATTCGATCCCCCGGTGCCCGAGCTCTTTCCGAGCCGGCAGATGCGGGAGCGGCTGGATGATTTGCTCACCCGCGCGCTGGCTGATGCGGGCGAACGCATTCCGCAGGGCTCCGTCGTCCCCACTTTCGATCGCGATCGGTTCCGCGAAGAGCTCGCCGCATTCGATTTCGAATCGCAGCGGCCGATCGAGCCGCTGCTGAAGTGGACGATGGCGCACCTGGAAGAGGGCGTGGTGCACCTGAATCACCCGCGCTACTTCGGGCTCTTCAATCCGGCACCGAGCTTTCCGGCGCAGTGTGCCGATCGGATCGCCGGGACATTCAATCCGCAGCTGGCGAGCTCGGGGTCCTCACCGGTTCCCGTCGCGATCGAGGCGCACGTGATCCGCGCCCTGGCACTGCGCGCCGGTCTTCCGCCGGAATCGGGCGGCCACTTCACCACCAGCGGCTCCGAGGCGAACTACACCGCGCTCGTGTGCGCGCTTACCCGTGCGAACCCGCAGTTCGCAACCGACGGTGTGCGCGCCTTCGCCGGTCCGGTGGCGATGTACACCTCGCGGGAATGTCAGCCCGCCTGGTTCAAGATCGTGCACCAGGCCGGCGTCGGGCGTGCGGGGTTGCGGCTGATTGCCTCGGATGGGAGGGGGCGCATGGACTGCGTCGCGCTGGGCGAGGCGCTCGAACGCGATCGGGCGGCGGGGATCATTCCGGTGATGCTCTCCGCCACCGCCGGGACCACCGGCGGGGGGATGGTGGATCCACTCGCGCGCTGCGCGGAAATCGCGCGGGCGCACGGTGTGTGGTACCACATCGATGCCGCGTGGGGCGGCGGGGCGCTGTGCTCCGCGAAGTTGCGGGGCGTGCTGGCGGGGATCGAGACGGCGGATTCCATCACCATCGATGCACACAAATGGTTCGCGACGACCATGGGTTGCGGCATGTTCCTCACCCGTTTCCCGGGTGTGCTGAGCGAGGCGTTCCGCGTGGATGCGGACTTCATGCCCTCGAACGTCTCGAGCCTCGATCCCTATCTCACGAGCGTGCAGTGGTCGCGACGCTTCATGGGCCTGCGGCTGTTCCTGTCGCTGGCCGCGGCGGGCTGGAGCGGCTATGCCGCGCATGTAGAGCGGGCGGTGGCGGTCGCGGCGCAGATCGCGCAACGACTGCAGGAATGCGGCTGGTCCATCGTGAACGACTCGCAGCTCGCGCTCGTGTGCGCGGTGCCGCCTTCCGGCTCGCGGGCGATTCGGGAGATCGCAGCGCGGGTGCTGGCCTCGGGTCGCGCGTGGGTGGCGGCCTCGCGGTTCGAGGGGCGCGAGGTCATCCGCATCTGTGTCACGCACGGGGAGGTGTGCGCTGCGGATGTCGAGGTGCTGATCGAGACTTTAGAGGCTGCCCGAGCCCTGTAGGCGCACGATCATCGCTTCGATCGAGCCGATGGAGCGAAAATTCTCGGGCGTGATGTCGCTCTGCGGAATGGTGAGGTCGAACTCCGCCTCGAGGCTCAACATCAGATTGACGAGATTGATGGAGCTGATGCCGAGCTCACTGAGGCGCGCATCGATCGGCAGCGGCCGGGATGCCATCGGCTGGCCGAGGATCTGGCGGACGAGGCGGATCAGCCGTTCGCGCGAACCGGCAGCGGTGGGTTCGGAGCACGTCTCGTTCATAGGTACGCCATCATACGTGCGCGCCTGCCGTACGCAGTGACCCATCGTTCGCAGCTGAGACGTACGACAACCAATTGCGGTAGAGGGCCACGGCGCTGTCCCTCCAGCCATGCGGTACCTGCTCTGCGGCGCGGGCGGGAAAATCGGCCAGCAGGGCCGGGGTGCGCTCGCGCACGGCGCGCTTCTGGAAACCGTTGAGCAGTTCGATGGCGGGGGTCGGAAAATACCCCACGGGGAGGGTGGGGTAGCTGGCCTGCTCGCCGCGCAGATAGCGGCCGACGTCGCGCCGGAACTCCCGGTAGAGGGTGGTCGCGTCGTACTCAGGATGACCCTGGAAAAACACCAGGAGACTGGCGTCCTCCTTCACGAAGACGTCCGCGCCGGTCTCGCGGCCACCGCTGAGGATGGTGTAGCCGGAGGCCCGCAGCCCGGCCAGCGGGAGATCGTTCCAACGCGAGTGCGGATGCAGCACCGGCGCCTGCAAACCGTGCACGAGCGGGTGCTCGCCCATCAGCCCGTGCTCGAAGACGCCGAAGCGCTTCTCGGCAAGTCGTTGACGCGCAATGCCATCCAGTGCCTGCACGGCTGCGTGCGCGGCCAGACACGACCAGATGCTCGAGCGGGTGTTGTGCCGGCCCCACTCCAGCAGTTGTAAGAAATTGTTCCAGTAGGGTTCCTGCGCCAGGGTGGCGGCGATGGGCTCGGCGCCGGTGACGATGAGCGCATCCGGGGGGTCGTTCCTGAGCGCATCCAGGCTCCAGTAGCGCTGCTGCAAATGCGCAAGGCTTGCGGGCGAGCGGCGGACATCGGGCAGAAATGTGAACCGCAGTCGCACGCTCACCGCATCGGCCGCCGCGCGCAGCAGGGCACTGAATTGCGCTTCCGTCGCCTCCAGCGCCGGGTCGGGCATATTGTTAACGAGGGCGACGACGATGCTGCGCCCACGGTCACGGCAATCCCGCTCCGCTGCCCCACGCGCCGCTGCAGTGCGGCTTGGCGGATCGAGAAACAAGGCCATCAGCCCTCGCCCCCTAGTGTGATGCCGGTCCTTCGGCCTGCGTGCTGGTTATGCATTAATTAGGCTGGATAAAGGTTCTTGTAAGATACCGCTCAAATGACAACAGAGCGTGGAACGGGGTCACTTTCGTGAAAGCGCTTTCAATGCTCGAGGCAGAGACCGTTATGGACGAACCGGCTGCGCACGGGTTCGGCGCGCGGGCGCATGCGGCAGCTTTGGTTGCCGCCCAACATGCCGGCACGGTGGATCGCGGCGCGCTGTTTCCCGCCGAGGCCATCGCGGCCATCAAGGAACAGCGACTGCTCGGCATCATGGTGCCCGAAGCCTGCGGCGGCGAAGGCGCCACGCTGAGCGAAGTGGCGGATGTCTGTTATCGGCTCGGCCAGTCGTGCGCCTCCACCGCCATGATCTATGCGATGCATCAGATCAAGACCGCGTGCATCATGCGGCACAAGGGAAGCAGCGCAGCGCTGGAGTCCCTGCTGCGCCGGCTGTGCGCCGAGCAGTTGCTGCTCGCCTCCTCGACCACCGAAGGGCAGGCCGGCGGGAACGTGCGCGCGAGTGAGGCGGCACTGGAATACCACGAGGACCGGATCAGCCTGGAACGCCGTGCGAGCGTCATCTCCTACGGCGCCTATGCGGATGCGATCGTGACGACGGCGCGGCGTGCCGCCGATGCGGCCGCCTCCGACCAGGTGCTCGTCGCCTTCTTCAAGTCCGACTACACCCTCACGCGACTGCAGGGCTGGAACACCATGGGGATGCGCGGAACGTGCAGCGAGGGCTACACGCTCAAAGCTTCCGCCCCGGCGAGCCAGGTGCTGCCCGATCCCTACGAGAACATTCATCCGCGCACGATGGTGCCCTCGGCGCATCTGCTGTGGGGCTCGGTGTGGGCGGGCATTGCCGCGAATGCGACGGCCCGCGCGCAGGGTTTCATCCGCCAGGCGGTACGCCAGAGCGGCGGTCAGTCCCCTCCGGGTGCCCCGCAGTTGACCAAAGCCCTGGCCTCGCTGCGCACGTTGCGCGGGATGTTGAGTACGGCACTGCGCACCTATCAGCAGGTGATGGATGATCCGCAGGCGCTCGCCTCGCTCGAATTTCAGACGATGATCACACTCACCAAGGTCGAGGCTTCGGAGCTCGCGGTGTCGATCGTCATGATGGCGCTGCGCGCCTGCGGACTGTCGGGTTATCGCTGTGACGGGGACTTCAGCATCGATCGGCACCTGCGCGATGTGCTGTCCGCACCGATCATGATCAACAACGAGCGGATCCTTGCGAATCTCGCCAATTCCGTGTTGCTGGCGCCCGTTCCGGCGTCCATCCAGGACTGAGCCAGTCGCCTGCGCGCCGGGGAGCTTGCGCCGACCGGTGCCCCGGCAGACGCAATCGATGGAGAGCCGACTGTGAATCCCGCCAACGCGCCGGTCGCATCCGCTGAGACGTCCTCGGGGACGGATCCGCTCGCGCACATCGGTGCTGCATTGTTCCGCAATCTCGGTGCCGATGGCGTCTATGCCCGCACCGCTTTGTATGAGGATGTCGTGGAGCGGCTCACCGCGTGCATCACGCGTGAGCGCGATCCGCGCGCGGAGGTGTTGCGGTTTCCGCCGGTCATGAGCCGCAGTCAGCTCGAGCGCTCCGGTTATCTGAAGAGCTTTCCCAACCTGTTGGGGTGTGTGTGCGCGCTGCACGGCAGCGAAGCGGACATCCGCGCCGCGGTGGATGCGACCGGTCCGCATGCCGACTGGACGAAGTCGCTCGCAGCGATCGATCTGGTGCTCTCCCCGGCGGCGTGCTATCCGATCTATCCGCTCGCGGCTGCGCGCGGTGCGTTGCCCAGGGGCGGCCTGCTGTTCGATGTGGCCGCGGACTGTTTCCGGCGCGAGCCCTCGCGGGCGCTCGATCGGCTGCAATCCTTTCGCATGCGCGAGTTCGTGTGCATCGGCTCGCCGCAGGAGATCGCCGCCTTTCGGGAACGCTGGATGATGCGCGCCGAGCAACTGGCCGGCGCGCTCGGATTGCCGTGCCGCCTCGATGTGGCCAGTGACCCCTTTTTCGGGCGCACGGGTCAGTTGATGGCCATGAGCCAGCGCCAGGAGGCGTTGAAGTTCGAGCTGCTGGTGCCGTTTCATGCGAGCGCGGCGCCGACGGCGTGCATGAGTTTCAACTCGCACCGCGATCATTTCGGGCTCGTCTGGGGGCTGAAGCAGGCCGATGGCGCGGTGGCGCACACCGGCTGTGTGGCCTTCGGCATGGACCGGCTCGCCGTGGCGCTGTTCTGCATCCACGGACTCGATGTCTTGCGCTGGCCCGCCGCGCTGCGCAGCACCTTGCGATTTTGAGTCGTTTGCCGTTTCCCGTGCCCTTGGATCCGCATGCCCGAAGGTTCCTGGACCGCCTGCAGGCCGTGAGCCCTGCGGCCGCCAGCCCGCCGCCTGCGCTTTCCGTCGCGGCGCGCCGCAGCGCCCTCGCGCAGCTGCTGGCACTGGGTGCGGCACGCGCGCTCGCCTGTGAGGTGCAGGAGCGCGAGATCCCGGGCCCCGGCGGTGCACTGCGATTGCGGACCTATGCGCCCGCGGCAACTGCCAACTCGCCGGCCCTCCTTCCCGGGCTCGTCTACTTCCACGGCGGCGGGTTCGTCGCCGGCACTCTGGATTCGCACGATCCGATTTGCCGCCGCTTGAGCCACGCAAGCGGTTGTCGCCTCGTTGCGGTGGACTACCGGCTGGCGCCGGAGCATCGTTTCCCGGCGGCGCTCGAGGATGCTCTGATGGCCACGCGCTGGGTGGCTGCGCATGCGGGCGAGCTGGGAATCGATCCCCGCCGGCTCGGGGTCTGCGGGGACAGTGCCGGGGCCACCCTGGCTGCGGTCATCTGCCAGGCGGCCGCCGCCGGCGGGCCGCCGCTTGCTCTGCAAGTGCTGATCTGCCCGATCATGGATTACGGTGCGCAGACCGAATCGCGCCGCCGCTTCGGCCGGGGTTATTTTCTCGATGAGGCGACCCTGCGCCATGACCTCGAGCACTACCTCGGGGCCGACGATGACCTCAGCGACCCGCGCATCTCGCCGTTGCGCGCGACCGCGCTCGCCGGGCTGCCGCCGAGCTGCATCCACACGGCCGAATACGATCCGCTGCGCGATGAGGCGGCCGACTATGCGCAGCGTTTACAGCAGGCGGGCGTGCCAACGACGTATCGCTGCCACTTGGGTATGATTCATCTGTTCTACGGCATGGAGCCGATGATTCCCTACGCGGCAAGCGGGCTCGAGCTGATCGGCGCCGATGTGCGCGCCGCGCTCGGCGCAGTGGGGTTGGCAAGCGGGGAGCGCGCATGACGGATCGCGTGGCGAGCGAGCGGGTGCTTCGCGAGTTATATGCGGCCCGGGTAGCCGGTCAGCTCGAGCCACTGTGCCGGCTGTTTTCCAGCGACGCCCACTTCCGGATCTGCGGTGCCACGGAGGGCAAACCCATCGCGATTGCCGCGCAAGGTCACAGCGAGATCCGCACCTGGCTCGCCACGCTCGTCAAGACCTTCCGACTCTCGGACCAGGCGGTCCTGTCCATGGTGATCGAGGGTGAGCGGGCCGCGGTGCATTGGCGCGCCAGGATCTATTCGCGCATCACCGGGGTGGTGGTGCCGACCGAGTTCGTCGATCTCATCGAGTTGCGTGACGCGCAGATCCTCTCGTACGTGGAGTTCTTCGTACCGTGTTGAGTCGCGACGCACAGCACGATGTGAGGCCGGTGCCGGAGGCGCGTGCGCTGTATTTCCCGTCGGGTGAGCGCCAGCTGTTCGGCTGGCTGCACCAGCCCGCCGTTGCGGCCGATCTCGGCATCGTGCTGTGCAAGCCCTTTGGCTACGAGGCGCTGTGCTCGCACCGCAGCGTGCGTGCGCTGGCGAAGGCGAGCGCCGCCATGGGCGTGCCGGCACTGCGCTTCGATTACCTCGGCACCGGCGACTCGGAGGATATGCCTGCCGGCACCAACCAGATCACCGCCTGGGTCGAAGATATCCTGGCGGCCGCCGGCGAGCTGCAGCGCCGCACCGGGGTGCGGCGGGTGTGTCTGGTGGGATTGCGGCTCGGGGCGTTGCTGGCGACGCTTGCCGCCACGCAATCCGCCCAGGTGAGCGCGTTGGTCGCTCTTGCGCCGGTGGTGAGCGGACGGCGCTATCTGCGCGAGCTGCGCACGATGCGCCTGGCCGCTTCGCAGCGCATCGGCGCAGCGTCCGGTCCCGAGAAGGTGGAGGAGGCCGTGCGCAGCGCCCACGCGGTGGAGGCAGGGGGCTTCTCACTCGAGGCCGATTCGGTGGCGAGCTTGGCTGCGACCGAACTGAGCGGCTTGCCGGCGCGGCCCGCAGCCGATGTGCTGATCCTCGACCGCACCGATTTGCCCTCGGCACGGGCCTGGGCCGATGCGCTGAGCGCGCAACAGGTGCGGCTGCATTACGAGACGGTGCCCGGCTTCGTGCAGATGATGTTGACCGAGCCGCAGCTGGCGGTCGTGCCCGAGCAGATGATTGCGAGCGTGTGCGGTTGGCTCCAGGGTCTGCTGCCGCCGGCACCGGCTGGGTCGCGGAGCTCTTCTGTCGCGCTCCCCACCGCAGATGCGGTGGATCCCACGACCGCAGCGCTCGCGGTGCAATCGCCCGACGGCCCGCTCATCGAGCGTCCGATCTATCTTGCAGAGGAGCCGCAGTTGTTCGGGATCGTCACCGAGCCGCGCGGGGAGGAGACTCGCCGCCGCGCCGTCATCCTGCTCAACGATGGCGCCACGCACCATGTGGGCTCGAACCGCATGGGCGTGGAGCTCGCGCGGCGCTGGGCGCGGCGCGGCTACCTCGTGTTGCGCATGGATCTCGAAGGACTCGGCGACAGCGCCACGCGCGCCGGTTGTGTTGCCAACGATGTCTTCCCGCAGCAAGCCGTGTCCAACATCCGTGCCGCCGTCGAGTACGTGCACGACCAGTACGACATTACCGACATCACGCTCACCGGGCTGTGCGCGGGTGCGTACCACTGCTTGCGCGCAGCGGTGGCCGGGCTGCCGATCACGCGCATCCTGACGGTGAATCTGTTGAATTTCTACTGGGAGGAGGACATCCGCACCAGCGAGCTGGAAATGGCCGAGGTGATCCAGAACGCCCGGCGTTACCGCCGGCACGCGCTCTCCGCCAATACTTTCCGGCGCCTGCTCAGCGGGCGCGCCAATTTCCCGCGAATCGCCCGCATCGTGACGCAGCGCGGCTGGATGGGACTGGGGACGGTGTGGCGTGAGGCGTTCGGCTATCTGCGATCGCCGCGTACCGAGCAGCGTGCCGTGAAGCGCGACGCCGCCGACACGCGCTCGCTGGCGCAGCGGATCGAGGCGTTCGACCTCGGACGCGAGCTCGAACGAGTGGCCGCGCGCGGTGTGCGCATGGTGTTCGTGTTTGCCCGCGGGGATGCCGGGCTCGACCTGCTCGAGATGCTCGCAGGTCCCACGGTGCAGCGCCTGGGCGAGGCCTGCCGCATCCGCATCATCGACGGGGCAGACCATATCTTCAGTCAGCGCGGACCGCGCACGACGCTCGAGGATATTCTCAGCAGCGAGTTGTTTGCCGCGCGTGAAGGCACGCGGCCGCGGGGCGCCACTTCGGATCTGGCGACGTCGTGATGCGCTCGGCGCGGAAGTCGGTTATTTCTTTTTCCGTCGGCCGCGAATGACGGCCAGGCCGCCTGCCAGCAACGTGAGGCCGCTGATTGCCGTGGCCGGATCGATTTCCGGTGCGACGATCGTCAGGTTCTTGCGGTTGTGATCGGGACCGCTGGTCCAGCCTGGATGATCGTTGTACGAGGGCGGGCCCTCATCGTGATGGGCCTGCGCGCTTGCGCAGAACATCCCGGCCAGGAGGATCAGACCAAGAGCTTTCTTCGACATTCTTCGCTCCCTCTCGATGGCGCGATTATAGCGCAGCGCCGCTTGCGTGGCGCATTCCGTTTGATGGAATCGACAGCATGGGCAGCGGCGCCATGACAGCGAATCCTGCTGACCTTGCGCCTGCGCTTGCCGCGTTGTTTCCGCCCGGGGTGGTGGCGGCGGAGCTGCTTGGGGCCGCCCCGGTGGAGCTCCTGACCGCCACCGAGCGGGAGTGCATCGGCCACAGTGCCGGCAAGCGCATCGCCGATTTTGCCGCCGGCCGGGCCTGTGCCCGGCGGGCGCTGGCGGAGCTCGGTATCGGCGACTTCTCGCTGCTGCCGGGGGTCTATCGGCAGCCGCTGTGGCCCGCAGGTGTCCTCGGCAGCATCACCCATACGGACGGCTATTCGGCGGCCGTCATTGCCCGCAAGGAAGTCCTGGGTGCCCTCGGTGTGGACTGTGAGGTCGTGGACGCCGTCAAGGAGGGCACCTGGCGCGGGATCTGTGCGCCAGAGGAGCTCGAGCGCATCACCCGGATGCCGCTGGAGCAGGCCCGTGCGGCAGGCGCGCTGCTGTTTGCCGCGAAGGAAACCTTCTATAAGTGCCAGTTTCCGCTTACGGGGGAATGGGTCGGTTTTGCGGACGTCGTGATCGAATCGGCCGATTGGCGCTCCCGCAGCGGTGAGTTTCGCGTCGTCCCGCGCCGTCGGCTGCGTCTGCAGGTCCACGCGGGCTCGGCGGCCTTCGGCGGCCGCTTTTGCTTTCGCGATCAGTGGGTGATGACCGGGATGGCGCTAGCGCCTGTCCCGTGATGGCGGCAGGGATGCGCTGCCTGGAACCGGCAGGGGTGGTCTTTACACTTCGAGTGTAAAGTTCGCCTCCATCCGTGCCGGGTGCGCCGCACGCCGGACGGTGCTGGACCGGGGTGCCCCAGCCCGGGCCCCTGCTTTGCGTGCCACGCGCATCGGGCCGGTGCGGCGGCTCCGCTTCCTCGCTGATGTGAGCATGATACAGATGAACGTATGGGAGCCGTTTGCGGATGTTCTGGCCTGCAGTCAGTGCGGCGGCACCCTGTCACCAGAAGCAGGCGGGGTACAGTGCGGGGGCTGCGCAGCTCATTTTCCGCTCACGGCGACGGGTGGGCTCGACCTGAGACTGCAGTCGCCCAAGAAATACCCGCTGCAGTTTGAGCTCGGGGGACTGCGGGTGCCGCCTGACTTCAAGTTCCTGCCGCTACCGATGAATCCCAGACCTGAAGTGGCATTCCCTTCCGGCGATGTACCCTGGCATCTCACGCCCGAGCTGCTTTCCTACCTCCCCGCAGCCCGTGCGGCAAACAGCGTAGCGCTTGATCTCGGGTGTGGCGATGGCATTCATCGCAGTGTCTGCGAGGCGGCCGGCTTCCGTTGGATCGGACTCGATTACACGGCAGCCGATGCCCCCATCCTTGGCGACGGTCATGCGCTGCCGTTCACGAGCAATTCGATCGAGCTCGTATTTTCGATCGCGGTACTCGAGCACATCCAATATCCGTTCGTGGTCGCTCGCGAGGTATTCCGTGTGCTCAAGCCCGGTGGCGCGTACATCGGCACGGTCGCTTTCCTGGAACCGTTCCATGGCAACAGTTTCTACCATCACACGCACCTCGGAACGTACAACACGCTCCGATCGGCTGGCTTTACTGTGGAGCGCGTGGGACCTAATCCGCATTGGTCCGGACTGAGAGCGCAGGTGAGCATGGGGGGCCTTTTCCCCAAGATGCCGCCGCTGATGGGCCGGGCATTGATTTGGCCCCTGGAGGTACTGCACCGTCTGTGGTGGAAGGTGGGACGTCGACTCAGCCCCCGCTCGAACTCCAGTGAAGAGACCCGCTTAGTCGCCAATGCAGGCGCGTTCAAGTTCGTTGCCCGCAAGCCTGCGGACGCCACTGCAGCCGGTGCAACGTAGTCCGCATCGAGGCTGGCATGGCGCTCGCTGCGCCTGTCCCGTGATGGCGACTGTGACGCGGTGCCTGGAACCGGCAGGTCTGATCTTTACACTTCGAGTGTAAAGTTCCACACGAGCCAGCCGCCCAGGGCAGGAGCACAGGAATGGCCGATGAGGCCGTGCCGGCGTTGCCGGTCGCACAAGATCACCGCCGCAAGCTCCTGATCCTCGAGAACGACAGCGGCTTGCGTCGCGAGCTCGAGGCGATCTTCCACGACCTCGAGGTGACTTCCGCCGAAACCTCCGATCAGGCGCTCGTGCTGGTGCGCCGCGTCGAGCCCGATGTCGTGCTTTTCGATCTGGGCACGGCCCGCGAGCCGGCCGTGGCGGCGCAAAGCCTCGCCGTGCTGCGCCAGATCCTCACGCTTGCACCGGATACGAAGATCATCGCCATGACCGAGCACGATGCGCGCGAGCTCGCGGTCGCCGCGGTGGGCCTGGGCGCGGCCGATTTCTATCACAAGCCCCTCGATGCCGGCGTGCTCTCGATCGTCGTGCGTCGCGCGTTTCGCATCCGCGAGCTGGAGGAGGAGAACTGGCGGCTGCGCGAGCGCACCGGCTCGATGGCACTCGATGGCATCATCGGGGTGAGCGATACGATGCGCTCCCTCAGTCGGGCGATCGAGAAGGTGGCCCCGACGACGGCCACGGTGCTGCTGCTTGGCGACAGTGGCACCGGCAAGGAGCTGCTCGCCCGCGCCGTGCACCGGCTCTCCGGCCGATCCCATCTGCCGTTCGTCGCCATCAACTGCGCGGCGATACCCGACACGCTGCTGGAGAGCGAGCTGTTTGGCTATGAGAAGGGCGCCTTCACGGGCGCCGCCAAGCGCACCCCCGGCAAGCTCGAGGCCGCCGATGGCGGTACCGTATTTCTGGATGAGATCGGGGAGATGCCCCCGTCACTGCAGGCCAAGATCCTGCGGGTGTTACAGGAGCGCACGGTGGAGCGCATCGGCGGCCGCACGCCGATTCCGCTCGACCTGCGCATCATCTGCGCCACCAACCGCAACCTCGATGCGCTGATCGGCACCGGAGCCTTCCGTGACGATCTCTTCTATCGCATCAGCGAAGTCACCATCCGGGTGCCGCCGCTGCGCGAGCGCCAGGGCGACAGTCTGCTGCTTGCGCAGTTTCTGCTGCAGGAGATGGCCGAGCGCTTCGGGCGTCCCACGCGTGGACTCGCACCCGATGCGATCCGGGCGATCCAGGCGCACCGCTGGCCGGGGAACGTGCGGGAGCTGGAGAATCGCATCAAGGGCGCGGTGATCATGGCCGAGGGTGCCGTGGTCACGGCGAACGATCTGGGCCTGCGCGACCCGGGCGATGATCCCGAGTACCTCAATCTGCGGGTGGCACGGCAGCGGGCAGAATCCCAGGCGGTCCGCCAGGCGCTCGCGGTGTCCCGCGGCAATCTCTCGCGGGCCGCGGAGCTTCTGGGTGTGACCCGGCCGACCCTGTACGACCTGCTGGCCAAACACAAGATCGAGGCGGCGCAGTTTGGCCGACCCGCCGCAGCCGTGCCGGCCGGACCGGTCGTGCCGGCTGAAACCAACTCCGGTTGAGCGGTTGCGCCGGCGCGGCCCGCCAGGGCACCCCGCCGCGCGTCAATCCACCATCGCCGAGACTTCCGGCGACAGCGAGCTCTCGCTGCCGACGGAGTTATAGGCGGTGATGGCGAAGTAATACGTGCCGGCTGCGAGATTCTGTACGACGTAGGTGGTGAGCCCCGGATTGGCCACCTTGATGGTCTCGTTGTACGTGTTGGGCTGCGGGCCGTAGTGGATCTCGTAACCCTGCAGGTTCACGAGTGCCGAGCCATCGGCGTTCTCCGTCGGGGGCTGCCACGAGAGGGTGACATTGTCGGCGGAACTCGTTGCATTCGCGACCACGATGGTGAACGGCGGCAGGCTCACCGTTTGTCCGTTGTCATTCAGCGTGATGGCCACTCCCGGATATTGGCCGATCTGCTGGGCAGTGGGTGTGCCGGAAAGCACGCCGGTCGTGGCGTTGAACTGCGCCCAGGCGGGCAGGTTCGCGATGGTGAAGCTCAGATTGGTGCTGCCGCTGGTACTCACCACCGGCTGGAAGGTGTACGGCTGGCCGGCGACCGCGGTCGTGGCGGCAGTGCCCTGTATGGTTGGTTTGGCGCCGGGCGAGGACGGCACCCTGTCGATCTGCGTGATGCTGTTGGTCTGGCTCGCGGAGCTGCTGTCACTGCCACCGCAACCGGCCAGTACCGCACCGGCCACCACCACACTACCCAGCCAAAGCGCACGCGCGCGCGATCCTCGATCCATCATGCGACCCCCGCCAATGCCCCGTGAAAAGAAATCCCTGTAGCGCGCAGCGCGGCCAGGGATTCACGCGGCAAAACGGGGTTGCTCACGGTGATCGTGCAGATCACCCGCTCACGAGACCGCTGCTGCGATCCCGGCAACTCCGCTGTCGTAGGCCTCGTGAGCCGTTAGACCGGAAGCTTTGCGCCCCCACCTTTCGATGGGTTTACCTTTTGAGCCCGGTGGACCTTCCCGTCGGAAGCGCCACCGGATTCAGCACCCAACCGGGTGCGGGGGAAGTAGTGCAACGGTTATGCCAAGAAATTAACCGATTGATTCTTATCGGCTATTTTCGCATCGGGTCGCTGTGAGACGGGCTTGCGCTGCCGGAAGTGTTGCCCGCGGCAGACATGGGCGGTAAGCGCCAACGCTGTGGATTGAGTTAAAGCCTTGATCGCGAAGAAGAAAGCCGCGGTCGCGGATCTCAGACAGTGGCGCTGGCGTGGCGGTCGTCGCCGACGGCGCATGGGTGACCCGCGGTCTGTGGAAAGCTCCACGACAGGGTGGGTCGGTAAAATGCTGGCAGTAGCCCGAACGCAGGTGATGAGCTTGCAACGTTGGACTTCGGCCGGTGGCGTAGAATTTGCATCGTTGGGGTTGACGCCTGAACGATTCAGCGCGAATCGGACGATAAGATGACCAATCCCGTGGTGTTCAAGCACACGCTGCCCATCGGTCTGCTCTCGGTGGCGCAGACGTTCGTGCTGCCGGTGCTCGCGGCGGCCCTGTTGGTGTTCGAGCGCTGGTGCTTCCATCTCGGCTTCGATTCCCAGTTCACCATCATGCTGCTGCTCGTGCTGATACTCGGCGCGGCGCTCCTGCAACCCCCCGCCGGCCTCATGCCCCAGCTCATCGGCGGCCGCCGGCAACTCATCATGCGCATCACCCTGCGCTGGCTCATTCTGCTGTTCTCCCTCCTTGCGGTGGGTTACGCCACCAAGAGCTCAGGTTATTTTTCCCGCCGGATGGTGCTGACCTGGGCGGTCACGACGCCCGGCTTGCTCATCGGGGCGGCGCTGCTGATGCGCGAGGCGCTCAATCAGATGCTCTCGGATCCGGCCAGCGCCCGGCGTGCCATCTTCGTCGGCTACAACGACATCAGCGTATCGCTCGCCCAACGCGTGGAGGTCAACTCCTCGGCGGCCCTGCGCATCGCGGGCTTCTTCGACGATCGGGCGCCGGAGCGGCTGGGGACGAGTCGGCACGCGCTGTTGAAGGGCGGCCTCAAGGACATCGTCGGCTACGTCAAGCGCAACGCCATCGATGTCATCTTCGTCGCCCTGCCCGTCAGTCACCTGAGCCGGGTGCAGGCGCTGCTGGATGACCTGCGCGACACGACGGTCTCCACCTACTACGTGCCCATGGTGTTTCCGTTCGACACCATCCAGGGCGGCACCAGTGAGTTCCTCGGCGTGCCGCTGATTGCTTTGTGCGAGACGCCCTTTCACGGCTACCGCGGCGTGCGCAAGCGGCTGACGGATCTGATTCTGGCGACGGCCATTCTGCTTCCCGCAGCACCCCTGATGCTGCTCATCGCCTGGCTCGTGCGCCAGTCATCGCCGGGACCGGTGATCTTCCGGCAACGCCGCTATGGCCTCGACGGCCAGGAGATCGTCGTCTACAAATTCCGCACGATGACCGTGACGGAGGACGGGGATGCGATCGCGCAGGCGACGCGCGAGGATTCCCGCATCACACCGATCGGACGGGTGCTGCGCCGCACCTCCCTCGATGAGTTGCCGCAGCTGTTCAACGTGTTGCAGGGGCGCATGAGTCTCGTCGGTCCGCGCCCGCATGCGGTGGCCCACAACGAGCTCTATCGCAAGCTGATCAAAGGCTACATGGTGCGCCACAAGGTGGCCCCCGGCATCACCGGCTGGGCCCAGGTGCACGGCATGCGCGGTGAAACCCAGACGCTCGAAGAGATGGAAGCCCGGCTCAAATACGACCTCGATTACCTGCGCAACTGGACCCCGCTGCTCGATCTGAAGATCCTCGCCAAGACGCTGGTGATCGTCGCGCGCGGCGACAAGGCGTACTAGCTTCCGCGGGAGCGCGCTCCGCGGTTGACTCGGGCACCGGCTCGGCCGGCGATCCGGGAGGGCGTGGACTGTGCCAACGCTTTCGCGGGTGCCACGTTCGCCTCGCGCACCCAAGCCAGTTGCGTCGCTCGCGCGACGACCACCCCGGAGAAGTACCAGTAGAGGTAGGAAAGCGAGGCGTACATGTGCGTCGTCGTATAGAACGTGGCAATGGCCATTACCGCGACCACGCCGATCCAGCCCGAGGCGACCCCACCCATGAGTCCGCCGTCCTTGCGGGCAGCCGTGAGGCAATCCTTGCCGACCAGCCAATACAACACGAAGACGAGCGCGGTGCCGGGGATGCCGATCTCCAGCAGGAACACCGAAAAGGACATGATCACGAAGCTGCGGAACAGCCCGTAATAGTCGCCCACGAAGTTCTGCCCCAGCGAGGATGAGGAGGCATTCCCCAGCCCCAGCCCGAAAGCCAGCCGCAAGGGGTCCTGGGCCAGATACTGGAATGGAATCGAGATGGCATCCCCGCGTCGCACTGGCTTCAGCGTGCCGATCTGCGCCGTGCCTTTCTTCGCCTCCATGTAGTGCTGCATCTCCTTCTGGTTGGTGAAGAAATCCTCGATATTGCGATCCTTTTTGTACGGGCTGTTGGCATTCATCAGATCGTAGATCGGTACGAGAATGCTGCCGAAGACGACGAGCAGCGTCGCCGTCCAGCCGGCGATCCGCAGGCGCTTGCCCTTCGGCGCCGCCGCCAGGATCGCGGTGAACAGCCCGAATGGCAGCAGGATGACGGTCGCCTTCGTCTCGTTGATCGTCGTGGGGAACAGCAGTACGAAAAACAGCACCAGGAATTTGGTCCGGCCGATCTGCTTCCTCATGAACATGCCCGTCAGCACCAGCACGCAGCAGATCAGGACAATGGACAGCACCCCGGAGTCCGTGAGCGTGCCACGCACGTCGTCCCCGGAAAACCGGCCGGCACTCCAGATGACCCAGCGCTGATAGCTGGCAAGCGGCACCTGCAGCAGCGCCACGCCCAGCATCAGCTTCAACTGTTGCGTGAGCTGCTTGTCCGAGAATTGCGCGATCGCCGGCAGCAGGAACAGCGGCATCGCCCGGGTATAGAAGCGCGCGCCCGAGAGAATGGGTCCGGAGCCCACGCCGTTGGTGAGCACCCCGCAGACGATCAGGAAAGAGACGCTGCCGAAGACCACCCAATACTTCGGCGCGACGCTTGCGAAGCCTTTGCGCATGCCCTCGAGGAGCACGAAGATGGCAACGACGCCCGAAAAAACCTCGGGGATGAATTTCACCGCTCCCGGCGCGCCCAGTGACACCGCGTAGTCCGCGAAGCTGGCACACAGGATCGTCAGCAGGACGACGGCATGCATCAATGCGGCCCGCGAGTCGCGACGGCAGGCGACCCCACATTGCTCATGAGGCCCTCAGTTGTTCTGAAAGTCCCGCAGCGGATAGCGCGCATCCGGGGTGTTGCGGTTGCGGACCAGCATCGCTTTGTGCTTCACGTTGAGGTAGGACGTGCGCGGCTTCAGCGGTGAGGCCTCCACGCGCTGGTAGTCGATGTACCGGTCGAAATCGATCGGCAGCCCCAGGGAGACTTTCAGCTTGTTCTTCAGGACCCACATCATGGGGCCCGCTTTCGGCAGCTGCGGAACGAGCGGCGAGCGCATGGCCGTGCGCGCGGTGGTGACCATCCAGCAGTTCTGCTCGCAGCCATGGACCTTGCTGATCGCCTTCCTCGCCTGATCGCTGGCGAGGATTTCCGCCCACGACTGCCGGGCCAGGTTGCCCATGAGCAGGTCCGAGCGCACGTTGCAGGTCCATACATCGGACCACGGATCGATGAAGGCGAAATCCGTTCCGGCGGTGCAGCGGATCAAGCGCGGATGACCGAGGATCTTCTCGATGAGGCCCAGGTTGAGGTAGGCACGGAACCAGTTCTTCGGCGTCGAGCTGCGCAGCATGGCGGTGATCAGCCCCTCCACCTTGCGCGCCACGGACACGCGGTCGTAGAAATAATTATCATTTTTGTAGAACTGCCACGCGTTGTGCAAAGTGGACGTGGACAGCTCCACCCCGAGTGAGCGCGCCAGCTCGTAGGTCGTCACGAGCTGGTCCACGTTCTCGTCCTGGATCACGAAAGCGAATCCCAGATCGGTGCCGCCGGCTTCCTGCAGCGCCCGCAACCCGGCCATCTTCGTCGCCGCGCCATCCTTCTCGCCGCGGATGGTGTTGCTCGTGTGCGCATCGCCCTCGAGGCTGAAGCGCACCTTGATGTTGGGATATTTGCGGATGATCGGCACGAGCTTCTCGGGATGCAGCCCGTTGGAGCTGATCTCGAGCACCCGCGCTTTCGGATACAGCAGGTCCACCACCTCGTGCAGATCGCGCCGCAGGGTGGGCTCGCCCCCGGAGACATTCAGATTGTCGAAACCGCCCGGCAGCTTCGCCAGAGTCGCAAGCGTGACTTCCTCGCGCGGGTCCGTGGGGTTCTTCCAGATGTAGCACATCTGGCAGCGTGAGTTGCAGCGATACGTGGAGATGACCGTCAGATCCATTCGAAAACTCCTAGGGGCAACAGGCGCGATCTACAAACCTCGTGCGCGCGTGTCGCGACGCTGGGCGGCAGCTGCCGTCACCGAGCTCAACCTTGACCGCCGGCGGGTCTGATTTTTTTCGGAATTCTCTGTGCATGCCAGCGCACAAGGCTTCGGACGAATTATGGTCTGCAGGGACTCAAATGTCGATTCTGTGGACGATGCAATGCGCATGCCATGCGCAGCTTGACATAAGCGTACGGGTAGCGGCCCAGCTTGATCACCCGGAAGGCTTACGAGGGGTGCTCCGCCGTCAGCTGCGCCGGGTGCAGCACGCCCTGGAACCGGCGCGACAGGGTGTGCAGTGCCTGGGCCGAAAAGATGATCAGAAAGAAATCCAGGGGCAACCGATAGCGCATCGTCGGCAGGAAAAACGAATACGTGCCGACGAACACGGCGAAATAGGCGTACACGGGCAGCAACGCACGCCACGCGCTGGCGGAAAGGATCACACCCAGCAATCCGAGCATGAGCACCGGCAGGTAGGTGACCGCCGCAACCCATCTGGTCCACGAGCCGCCGAAGGACCCACCGCTGTGCACGGCATCGGGAATCGGGCTCCAGAAATCCGCGAATTTGCGCAATGTCAGGCTGGCCGCCCGCGGCAGCGACGCGCGTAAGTAGCGCACGCCGTTGTCGAAACTGACATCGTCCTCGAGCACGAGAAACTGTACTTGCGGCAGATGCAGGCTCTTCAGCTCCCGGTGCAGGGTGCGGTACGCCAGGCAAAAACTGGTATCGGTGTAGCCCGGCGCGCAAGGGGGCGTCACCCCCACCTTGCCGAGTCGGTAATACGTATCGCTGTTGGCGATCCAGAAATTGAACCCGGCTCCCTTGTTCACCAGAATGACGGCCCCGTAGGCGACGTAATTGCGCACCGCCCAGGCGGCCACCGGCATGCTGATTGCCAGAATCAGCAGCGGCGCATACAGGATCGCTCTGCCGCGCTGCTCGAAGATCAGCCATGCCACGAGCAGCGGTGCGAACAACAGTACGGTCGGCACCGAAAGAATGCTCAACCCCAGAGCGAGCCCGCATGCCATGAGCACCCAGATACGCCTGCCGTCGCGGAAGCTGTAGTACGCGAGGAATGCCACTGCCATGGCCAGCATGAAGAACGTCTGCGGATATTCGAACAGCGGGGCCAGATAGATGAAATGCGGATACAGCGCAAGTCCGAGTCCGGCGATCAGCGCCGCGATGGCACCGAACAGGCGCCGGGTCAGTGCGAAACCGACGGCGCAGGTGAGCGCGCCCATGAGCGCGAACACCACCCGCAGCGCGAGGAAGCTGTCGCCAAAGAGCGCACGCACCGCGGCGAGCAGCAATGGCTGGGTGGGGACGGAGTATTGATTGATCAACAGCGAGCCGAAGCCGTGCCCGGCGAGCAGGCTGTCGGCGATGCGCATGTAGCGCGTCCCGTCCGGCCAGAGGATGGCCGCAGGCAGGTGCAGGGCCAAACCCAAGCGTGGTGCCAGTGCCAGCAGGAAGATCGAGGCGGGAGCGAGCCAGGGCCGCGTGGCAAAGCGATCCGCTCGTTGCCACAGGGAGTCGCAATTCATGTTCGTTCGTCGATGTCGCAGCAGCGGCAACGATACCATTGCGCACCGGCCGCGCAAAGCGTGCTGCAGTTCTCAGATTTGCCGCATCGTTGGCGGCGCGCGCGGCGCGCGGCGGCGAGGATGGTGCGCGGCAGCGGGCCGATCATGCGTTTCCTGCGTGAGTTGCACCGCGCCGGCGCAGCGTAATTTCCCGCAATAACATATCCAACAGCGCGTACATTCAAACTCTTGTCAGCGTGCAGGTGTCGCTGACTTTCGACAGTTGACTGGCTTATTCACGAGCGATACCGTCGCCCCGGCCACGTTATGGCAGAAGTCGCTCGGCTCTGACGCGGATCTCATTTGACATTGTCATTCTCGGCGGGGGTTCAAGATGCGAAGCAGATTGATGGCAGCGGTCCTGGGCGGACTGCTGAGTGGTCTGGTCGGAATTCAGGCGCAGGCAACTCCCCAGCCGGGGGCTCCGCCGAAACTCTGTGTCAACAACCATTGCTCCGGCGGCCCGGCCGCACACGGACCCGTCAAGTGGAATCCCGGCCACTACATGGCATCCAACGGCGTGATCTATCCGGGCAAGACCATCGTCAACTTCGAGTCCGAGCTGCAGGATGTCGGCACCTACAACAACGTGGTCGGCTATCGTGCGTTCATTACCTGGGGAGCACTCGAGCCGGCAAAGGGTCAGTACAATTTTTCGGTTCTGGATGCGATGCTGGCGGTGCTGAAGACCCGCTTCAACAAGCCGAAACAGCTCGTCGTCGCAATCCTGCCGGCAAGTTTCGCCGGGCAGCTCGGCAACAATGACGGCCGTGTCGTGCCGCTGTACATCCAGCAGGATAGCGCCTACGGGCCAAGTCCCTCGCCGGGAATGTACGGCTGGTGGGGCGGCAGCAGCAACGGAGTCTCCTCGAGCGCGTACAGCGCCGCGCTGTGGCGCCCTGCGGTAATGAATCGCTTCATCGCGCTGCTGCAGGCGATGGGTGCGCATTACAACAGCGATCCGAACTTCGAGGCGGTGATGCTGCAGGAGGACTCCGGTCCGCCCGGAGCGGCGGTCGCCTCGCCGAAGGCCCCGGACTATTCTTCTTCGGCCATGGTGGCGCAATACGAGGCGATGATGTCGGCGGCGACGGCCGCATTTCCCAACACCAGCTTCGTCATGGAAAACACCTGGGGCACCAACAATGTGCCGGACACGGAGAACCTCGAGGTCTGGATGGTCAAGAACCGCATCGCGCCGGGCTCGGCCGATACGCTCGGCCAGAGCGTCTTCGACAAGTATGGCTACAAGAGCGACTTCCTGAATTTTGGAATTGCCGCATATATCGGTGCAGGTGTCGCCGGGTCCAATTATACGGGCGGCGATTTGCGGCCACAGGCGCACGCCATGATGGATGTGGAGGCGTTCGACATCTCTGGCGATTACTACAGCCGCTGGGGCGGCCCCTTCTCCGCCTTGGACATCATCAACGCGCTGAATCAGACGTATCAGGCCTCACACGCCTTCTGGACGCGCCTGGTCGGTACCGAGCCGGCGCGCGGCGGTGGCACGGTGAATTCGCAAGCGCCGGGCGCCAAATGGAGCAACCTGGGCCCGGTGATCAACGCCAATCCGCTGCTGCATACGGATTATCCGGCCAACTACCCGAAGTGACGGCCCTGAGTGATGGCGCGCCGCGCGACCCTGCGCGCGGCAGCGGTCGCGCGCCCTCAGGCGCGCTGCTCGCTCATCGGTGAGGGTGGCCCGAGGAGCCGGCGGTACACCGCGTAGGTCTGCAGCGAAATGCGCTCCCAATCGTAGGTCTGGGCGACCCACTGCCGGCGCGCATCGCGAGCGGCCGCATCCGGCGGCACCTGTGCGACCGCCGCCAGCCGGTCGGCGAGTGCGCGGATGTCGCCCACCGGGAAATAGTTGGAGGCATCCATGCCGATCTCGAGGTTCGCCGGAATGTTGCTGGCGATGACCGGCAGTCCGTGACTGAGCGCCTCGAGGATCGCGATCGGCAGGCCCTCGTGGGAGGAGGGCAGGATGAAGGCGCCGGCGTGGGAGTAGAGCTGCTCGAGCGCGGCACCTTTCTGAAATCCGGTCAGCACCACACCGGCAGCGTGCGCGGCTGCTTCCACTTTCGCGGAGTACTCGTTGGCGCCGGTGCCCACCAGGGCGAGCTTCCAGCCCGGCGGGCGTGCCAGCGCATACGCCTCGATCAGATCGAGCTGGCGCTTCTCGGGCACGAGGCGGCTCACCTGCAGGAAGTAACGGCCCCGCTTAAGCCCGTGGCGCTCGATCTCCGCCGTCTCGGACGGCAGCTCTGCGACGGACACCGCCCCGTTCGGAATCAGGTCCGAATCGCACCCGTACTGCAGGCGGATGTGGTCGACGATGACCTTCGAGATGGCGATCCGCGCATTGGCATAGCGCATTCCGAGGCGTTCGCCGGTGCGCAACACCCAGCGGGCGAATGCCCCCCACTTGTCCCGTTCGTAGTCCGGCCCGTGGTGGGTGACCACGACCCGCAGCCCCAACAGGCGGGCAACGGGGGTGACGATGGCGGGCCCGACGGCATGGATGTGCAACACGTCCGGCCGGGTCACGCCGGCATAGAGCACGCCCAGGATCGAATGCACGAAAGCCTCGAAGCCGGAGGTGCGGGGCGACCAGATGCGGCGCAGGCGAATCTCGCCGAAGCGGCGCTGTTTCGGTGCGAAGGGCGTGCGCACCAGCACCTCGACGGAACACCCCAGGCGCGCCAGGCGCGAATACAGCTGCTCGGCGTGGGTCTCGACCCCGCCCTGCACGCCGGGTATGCCCCGGACACCCAGTACCATGATCCTCAATGGCTTCCCCTAAGATCGCTCATGCGGATGACTGCACCGGCACCCTTTCGGCAGCGGACAGCCGCACGCCGAGCTCACCGTAAATGCCTAACATCCGCTGCCGGTACATCCCGACAGTGAAGTCCTGCTCGACCCACCGCCGTCCGCGGCGACCCATTTCTTCTATTTCCCCGTCCGGCCGCTGCGTCATGCCGACGAGTGCTTCGGCCAGTGACGCGGTATTGCCACTGTCGAAGCATACCCCAGTCTCCCCCTCGCGGACGAGTTCGGGGATCCCCCCGATGCGGGCGCCGATGACGACCTTGCCCAGGGCATAGGCCTCCAGGACGCTGACCGGGGCATTTTCATACCATTCAGAGGGCAGCACGACGGCCCGGGCGGCGCGGATGCTCTCGTGCAGGGCCTCCCCGCTCAGGTGCCCCAGAAAGCTCACCTGGGCCTTCAGCTGCTGCGCCAGGGCCCGCAGGCTCTCGAGCTCGGGGCCGGTCCCGGCAACGCGTAGCTCGACGCGCGCCTGCGCCGCGGCGCGAATTAGCGTGGCCACGCCTTTCTGCCGCGTGAGCCTGCCGAAATACAGGAAGGCGCTGCCGGGGCGGTAGCCGGGCGTGTAAGCCCCCACATCGAGGAAATTGGGCACGTGACGGAAGTGTTCCCGCGGCATGCCCCATTCGCAGAATTTGTCGATGTAGAAGCGGCTCGGGACGATGAAGCTGCTGACGCAGTCGCGATAGGAGCCGAGCATGCCGTGCAACATCGCCTCGAGCATGACCACGACGCTCATGGCCGCCGAGTTGCCGATGCAACGATGCCTGACCACGTTGTACAGCCGCCCCCCGCGGCAGCGTTCGCAGACGCCGTCGTGCGTGAGCATGCTGTAGGCGGGGCAGGCAATCTTCAGGTCATGCAAGGTGATGAGCGTCGGAATCCCGCGGCGTTTGAGTAGTCCCAGGATCGAAGGTGAGATGTGATGATAGATGTTGTGGGCATGCGCGACATCCGGATGCACGCGATCGATGAGTTGCCCGAGACGCTTGCGGGCCTCGAAGGAGTAGATGACTTTCGGCAGACGCGCAAGCTTCTGGCCGAGGGAGTAGCTGCCACTCATCTCGAGCTCATCGACGAAGTATTCCGACCAGGGCGTGGGGAGGTTGCTCGGATGCTTCATGGCAAAGGGCACCACCGTCCAGCCCAGTTGCTCGAGCATGCGGTTGTGCCCGAAGAAGATGGCTTCGGAACCACCGCGCGGATAGTAGTAATTGTTGATGGCGATCAGCGTACTCATGTTCTAGGGCACGTCCTTGAGGTCCAGCAGCTGCACCAGAGCTTGCGCGTTTGCGAGCGAATGGCTGGCATTCGCATAGCTGCGGGCGCGCTGCGCGAGCTGCGTGCGCAACGCCGGGTTCGCGAGCAGCGCGCGCACCTGCTCCTGCAGGCGCTGCTCGGAGCCGTCACAATAAATGCCGAGGGATCTGCGACTGAGCAGCTCATCCGGGTCGACGCTCAGGCTCACGACCACCGCATCGCGCATCCATGCCTGGATGAACGTGTTGGGAAAGCCCTCGTAGCGGCTCGTGTTGACGAACACGTGCGCGCGGCCCAGCACGCGGTTCACTTCGGCCTGGCTTTGCGGGCCGAGGTAATCGAGGTTCGGCGTGGCGCGGATGCTTTGCAGCAGTGCTTCGCTCCAGGCCTGAACGCCCGAGCCGCGCGCTTGCGGACCGATCATCACGAAGCGCGTGTCGGCGCGATCCTGCAGGGCCGCCGCCAACCGCACGAAGATCTCGGGGTGCTTGAAGGGCTTCAGGCTCGCCACCCACACCACGCGCAGCGGCCCGGATTTGTCGATCGGCTCCTGCGGCTGCGGATGGAAGTTGGGAATGATGGCATCGGCGGCGCGGCGGTAATGCCGCTCCAGCAGCCGCGCCTGGTGCTCGGTTTGGGCCACGATGCAGTCCGCTCGTGCGATGGCGTACTCGACGCTGCGCTTCTCCAGAAAGCGGCGCACGGGATTACGGCCGTCCAGTGAGCCTTGCGGCGTCACATCCGTATCGTGTGCGACGTGCCAGACGAGCCTCGCTCCATGGCGGCGGGCGTAGTAGGCGGCGATTCCGGTGTACCCGCAGGCCACGCGCTGGTAGATCACATCGGGGAGGAGCTTGCGCAGCATCCGGTACAGCGGAACCGCTTGCGTAAGGTAGCCGAAGCGCGGGGCATGCTGCGTCCTGCCGATCTGCACGACGCGGTAGGAATGCGATCCGGCGGCATCCGGGGCGGTGCCCGCCACATAAGTGATCTCGTAGCGCTCGAGCGGGATCAGCACATCGAGCAGGCAATCGATCTGGTACTCCGCGCCCCCGGTAATCGTGGACGAGTGATAGGGGGTCAGAATGCACAGCCGGGCGGGCTCCCCGGCGGAGCGCCGGGCGGGCTCCACTGCGGAACGCCTCACGCAGCTCCTCCTGCCACGATGCGCAACATCTCCCGCTCGACGAGATCGGCCAGCGCGCCGTAACCGCGGTTCTCGATGGCATAGCGCCGTCCGCGCTCGCCCATCTCCCGCGCCATGTGCGGATCGGCGAGCAGCTTGATAATCGCCTCCGCAAAGGCGGGTTCCTCGTATGCCACGCAGTAACCACAGCCGCTGGCCTCGATCAGCAAACGCTGCTCGGGCTGGATGTTGGCCACTACCGCCTTACCGAGAGCCATGTACTCGATGAGCTTGGTGGGCGAGGCGCACTCGAAGATGGGCGTGGGAAACAACGGCGAGACGCATACGTCCGCTTCCTGCACGTAGCGCAGTGCTTGCTCCTGCGGCAGCTGGCCGACGAACACTACCGAGTCGGCGACACCCAATCGCGCCGCTTCCCGCACGAGTGCTTGCTGATCCTGCGGGTCCACGGCACTGCCGACGAGGTACAGCTTCGCATCCGCGATGCGCTCGCGCACCTGTACGAACACGCGCACGAGAAAGTCGATGTGGCGCTCTTTGGAGAGCGAGCCCAGGTACAGCACGCAGCGGGCGGCTGCCGGCAGCAGACTGCGGGTCGCAGGCGGCGGTGGCGGCAGATTGCGCGAGCGAAAGCCCATGGGAATGGCAGTGAGTTTGTCCAGCGGGATGCCGCGTGCCGCCACATCGCGCCGCATCTGCTCACTCTGCACGAACACGTGATCGGCCGCGGGTAGTATCACCCGGTACAGAAGCAAGCTGAAGCTCGCGCCGCGGATGCGATAGAGCAGTCGATACAGCCCGCGCGCTTCCCGCGCCATCAACAGATAGAACTCGGGAAACGGATACGAGAGCCAGTAGATGAATCGTTTGCGATAGAGTCGGGCGGCGACGGCTGCGAACAGCGCCGAGATGAACTTGTCCTTGACTTCGACGGCATCGTAGCGGTCGCCGCGCATCAGCCCGAAGAGCTTGGCATCGTGCGCGATGCCGGCGATGTGCTTGCGGATGCGCCGCAGGAGTGAGGTGCCCTGGTCGGTCGGGGCGACCCAGACCTGGCCACCGCCCCAGGAGGCAATGTAGCCCTGCGCACACGGGGCTTCGCTTTGCAGGATCCAATCGATCCGATGTCCCCGGGCGGCCAACTCCTCGCCGAACAGCACCGACACATCCACCCGTTGTGGCGGAAAGGTATCGGAGGCCAGCACCAGCAGCCGCAAGGGCTTCCCCGGGCACGCGGTCGGCGCACGCAAATCAGCACCGCGGGTGCTTGCGGACGTGCCACCGGCATGAGCGGCTGGCATCACGAGGCAACTCCCGAAGGACCGAGCGGCCGCAGCAGACCGAGCCACTGCAACGGACGCGATTCGCGACCTTTGAACAGCGAGCCGAGAATCTCCCGATCCGAACGCGCGATCGCAGGACTGCGGGCATAGAGGGGGACGGCGACCGCGCACACGAGAGCGCCGAGCAGCAGCTGCACGATGCGCGGTGCGCTGAGGAGTGTCTTCAGCGTGAAACACACGAGCGCGACGCCACCCCACAGCAGGATGCCGGTGACGAAGAAGGGCAATGCGTTGACCCAGATGGCCCGATTGCGCACGTTCCACCAGATGAAGCCATTCTTGAGCAGCGTGGCCGACCCGCGTGCGAGCACCGCGCCGTACAGGCCGGCAGCCGGCACGAGCACCAGCAGCGCGAGGATGTTGAAGATCGCCGTCGTCTTGCTGAGCAGGATCAGACCGGCACGCTCCTCGTACTGCGCCACCAGCGTCACGGGCGTGGCGACCGAGTTGATCATGGTGAAGCCGATCATCAGCGGCAGGAGCCAGGACTGCTCGAGGTACTTGCCGCCGAACACGAAGCCCACCAGTTCCGCGTGATACACGAGGGAGAAAGCGAGCACCGGCCAGTACGGCACGAAATTGAGATTCAGCAGCAGCGTGAAGAACTGGGGAATGCGCCGGTCCGCATCATCCTTGTCGGTCGCGAAGAACATCGGCTGGATGACATTGTCGAAGAGGCTGAGCGGCGTCGCATTGGTGACCATCTCGGCCAGGCGCGTATAGAACGAATAGATACCCACCGATATGGGGTCGATGAACGCTGCGATGAAGAAGTTATCCAGCTTCGTATCGAGCAGCAGCGTGCCGGCTTCGTTGAAATTGTTGTAGAAGCCATAGGTGAACAAACGCTTGCGCTCATCGCCCGATGGACGATATGCCCCGGCCGCCTCGGCAGGCTGACAGCGTAGCTGATAGATGGTGCGCAGGAACACGAAGGCGAGGGCGTAGGCGGTGATATCGGCGAAGATTGCCCGTTGCAGGCTCAGGGAGCTGAACAGGACGAGCGAGCCGTAGGCGATCAGCTTGCTGACCGAAAGCACCACGATTGCCCCGACGCTGAAGCGGTGCAGCATGTGCGAGGCCAGCGTCATCTGCAGGATCTGCACCTGGAAATGCACCAGGATGAGCAGACTGAAAATCAGGAAGGCCCCGCGATAGGGCGTCAGCTGAAACAGCGGCGCGATGTGATTCCAGGCGAGCAGCAGTACCGCGAGAATGACCACGTTGGCACCGAAGCGCGCCGAAGACACGAAGCGCACGAGCCAGCTCGCCGCGCGCAGCTGCCCGGTGCGCAGATATTCCGGCTGATAGCGCCGCAGGGTCTGCTCGAGTCCGAGCGAGGCGACCGTGCTCACTACCGGGATGAAGGAGTACAGCAGGCTGTAGACGCCGAAGTCTTCCTTGTGCATCGCCCGGACGAGCACCACGTAACTGATGATCGTCGCGGCCTGCGAGACGGCGCGCAGCAGCACCGTGTCGATCAACGAACGGCGTGCTCGGCTTTGGTTGTAGATCGACACCATGCGCGGATGCGTGGCTGGGGGACGGCGGTATCAGCACTCCGGGTAGTGCCGGCTCGAAGGTACCGCTCTACCTCGAGCCGTAGCCGTAGCCGTAATCGTACTTCGAGCCGATCTCCGAGGAGCGGTTGAGCACGAGGCCTGCCACCGGAAATTCGGCTGCGAGTGCCATGGCCTTGTTCAACTCCGCGAGCGGCGTGACGCCTTCGGAGGCCACCAGAATGAGTGCATCGATCCTCGGCGCCACGACGAGTGCATCGTCGGGGCTCAAAAGGGGCGGCAGGTCGATCAGGATCAGCGGGTTCGTGATCGACCTCCTGAGGAATTCGAGCAGTTCCTCCAGGCGGGTACTGGCGAGCAGCTCCGAAGCGCCGGCGGTGGCGGATGTGCTGCCCGCGAGAATGAGGTTGTCCACGCCGATCGACATGAACAAGTCCTGCGCTGCGCGCACTCGCTCCTCGAAGAAGTCCTTCATCTGCGCCGGCGGCTCGATCCCGAGTGCACGGCAGACGCTTGGATTGCGCATGTCGAGGTCGAGCAGCGCCACGGAGCTGTTCTGCTCCCGTGCCAGGCTCAAGCTCAGGTTCAAGGCCGTCAGCGACTTTCCATCCTGCGGCGAAGCGCTGGTTACCCCAACGGTGGTCCACCCCTTGGAGCGCATGCGGTGCAACAGACGGGTGCGCAACATTCCGTAGGCGGCGACGGCACTTCGGTCCTCCGGCACGGAGCTGCTGAGCAACACACGGTTCTCACGGGCCAGCTTTGCATCGATGCTCACGCGCGGCGGTGAGAAATTGATGCTCGGCGGGTTGGCGGGGACAGGGGGCGCCCGCCGCATGCTCTTGTGCGTCGCTGCCGGTTGCGCGGCATCGGCCGGCCCACTTGGATTGAGCAGTTTTGCCCGTTGCAGCGCGGATTCAATGATCGTCATATGTACAACCGTGGAAAAACGGAGCTGTTGCGGATCACGTGCGCAGGTGCAGCGAAGAAAGTATCACGGCGCCCACCGCAAGCGTCGCAATAGCGTACGCGGTAGCCCACGACACGAATCGGAAGCGACGACGGCGCCGGTCGTTGGAGTTGGGGATCAACGGAATGCTGGCCAGCAGGGGCATCTCCTCGCCCTGGGGGAAATCGCGCACGCTGCGGACACTCGAATCGGCCGCTTCGGCGATCGCCACCGCGATCGCCGACAGGGCTCCGCCGAGCACGAGCCCGAGCAGAATGAGGCCGATCCGATTGGGATATGCCGGGAGCTTGGCGGGGAAGGGGGCCGCCAGCAGCGTGAACTTCTCGCCCTGGTCACCGCTCTCGAAGCGCTGCGCCACTTGCGCCTTCTGCAGCTTGTCCTGTAGCTGGGCATACTCGCCCTGCAGCGATTCGCGGCGCCGCGTGATTTCCGAGTACTCGCGTTCGACATCCGGTGTCTTGCGCAGGAACTGCTCGTAATTGTTGATCTGGCCACGGAGCCGATCCGCCGCCGCGTGCAGCGACTTCAGCTGGCTGCGGGTGGATTCGAGCTGGCTCGCAGTGGAGAGGTACTGCGGGTTGGTGGCCCCCGGAACGATGCCGTTGTGGGCCCAGTTGCTCTGGTGCATCAGCGTCGCCAGCGCGCGCTTCAGTCGTATCACTTCCGGGTGCTCGGGCGTGTAGCGCTGCTCCGCCTCCGCAAGCTTGGCGCGTACCGTCGCAACGTCCGTCATGTCGCCAGCGTCCGAAATGAGGTTCGGGCTGGTATGGCTGAGCTCGACGCTCATCAGGCTTTCCTTCTCCTCCGCCTGCATGATTTCCTGCTGCACCGTATCGAGGTCATGTTGATTGCGATCGATTTCACTCTCGTTACGCTGGGTGTACTCCGGCAATGCATCGCCGTGCAGACTCTTGAATTTGTTGATCTCCTCGTCGAGCTCGCGCAGCTGCTGGCTCACGCCCTGGGCCTGGCTTGCAAGGAAGGTCGCCGCCTCGCGCGCTGCCTGGGCCCGCGTGCGCTGGTTGTAGCTCAGAAACAGTTGCGCCAGCCGGCTCGCCACCTCGGCCGCCCGGTTGGCGTCCGGATTGCGGTAATGCAGTGAGAAGGCATTGGCTTCCTGGTCGGGCTTCATCGTGACCGGATCCACGCGCTCGAGCTTCGTGCTCTGCGCAATCTGCTGCGCCTTGTCCGCCGCCGACAGCCCGCGCTCCTGTGGATACGGGTCATACTGCTTCACCAGACCCTCGAGCGTGTCCGACTTCATCACGCGCCCTTCGACGATCTCGATCTGCTGATTCGAATAGCTCGGGACGGTGGTCGCCACGAGCTCCTTGTTGACGGTGGAGGGCTCGATGAGAATCGTTGCGGTCGATTCGTATTGCGTGGGCAGCCAGAACGCCAGGTAGGTCGCCGCGAAAATGCACAGCGGGGCGATCACGGCCACATACGCCATGCGCCGGCGCACGATTCCAAAGTAGGTATTGATGCCCTTGGTCGGAGCTTCTTGCGTGTCCATCGAACAGTTTCCTTACCTAAAGCCGAGCGCTCATTCCGTCTGTCGGCCCAGGCCGCGATAGCCGATCTGAATCGAGACGCCGTTGTCGAGCCCACCGCCGGAGAGCTGGTAGCGCTGATAGCCGATGCTGTAACGGCCGGCGACGTACCACACGGGCGACATCATCCATTGCAGCGCGGCAAGCCCGGTGGCATACGTGCGCGTGTCGTTGGTGTTGATCGTGATGCCGTTGGTGCTCGTGCTGCTGTTGGCGCTCGCGGCGAGCAGATTTAGCGTGCGCATGTACAGCACCGCGCCGGTGAATTTCAATCGCTGGGTGAATTCATGGTCCCACTGCGCGTGCAGCTGGTCGGTGTTGTAGAGCGCACCGGCGCTGCTGGGCAGGATCTGGCGGCCGACATTCAGCTGCACCTGGTTCGTGAGGCCCTTGTAGCCGGTGGTGAGCGTCGCGCCCCAGTCATTGGCGGTCTGATTCACGAAGGTCGGCACGCCCGCGTCGATCCGCGATTTCTGGTATTCGATCGAGAGTGAGCTCTGGAAGATCGGCGACCAGAAGTGGCTCAGCTCCGCATCGGCGCCCGCTGCGTTCGAATGGGAATCCGTGCCACGGGCCTCGAACGTGGAGCCCAGCACACCGAAGGTGATGACCGTGCGCGGGTCATAGTTATAGCCGTAGAAGGGACGCGCCTGCAGGTACGTGAAGTTCTCATGGTAGAGGTCTTCGGGACTGAAGCTTGCATTCTCGAAGTGGCCGGAGATCCCCAGTTCCGAGCGTGGCGTCAGGTCGTGGCTGTAGGTCGGCAGCAGCAGGGTGTCGTCGCGCACGAGGCTGGTGTTGATCTGGCCGCTGCCCTGGGAGATCGGCAGCCCCGGGGTCACGCTGTTGTAGGCGGCACCGGGCGCTTCCGCGTCCAGATCGTCACGGCGGTCGAAGCGTCCCCAGACGGTCAACTGGTCGCGCTCATAGCGCACCTTCGAGTTGAGGTCCAGCGAGGCTTCGAGGCGATCCAGATCCGTAGCGGATGCGTAGTATTCGTAGCGGACATCCGGCTTGATCGTCGTCAGCGAAGTCGGTGTAGCAATCCCGATCACGGTGCCGACATCGGCGATGCCGCTGGAGGTGCTGATCCGCTGACTTGCAACCGGCGCGAGTTCGATGTTGTTGTCCCAGCCTCCGGTCAGACTGAACATCGGCTGGTAATAGACCTCCGCTGCACGCGCGCTCCCCACCACGAGCAGACACGCGGAGCCCAGAACGATCGCGGCTCGAGACGGGCGCCCCCCGTCAGGGAACGACGACGACATCGCCGGCCTCCAGTTGGACGTTCTGCTGCAGATCCCGACCCGCGGCGACCTGTCCGTAGCGGAAATTCATCACGCGCTGGCCGCCAGGTGTGCTGCGGATGACGATGATGCCATCGAGCTTGGCGTAGGGGTTGCCGCCACCGGCAAGCGCGAGCGCCTGCAGCACGTTGATGGTTGGATTCATGACGAAGGCGCCGGGCTTGGTCACCTGGCCGATGACATAGATGATGTTTCCGGTGGTCTGCGTCACGGCGACCGTGACCGCCGGCTCCGCGACAAACTTCTTCAGCTTGGTTTCCATCTCCTGACGCAGCTGCTCGACGCTCTTGCCGGCGGCGACCAGTGTGCCGATCAGAGGAAACGCGAGCTTGCCATCGGGCGCCACGGTGATTTCCACGGGCTGCATTTTCGGATCGTCGTACAGCCCGAGCAGCACCTTGTCCCCCGGGTGAATCTTGTAATCGGGCAGATCGGCGGCGAGAGCAGCCACGCTCCAGAGTCCCAGGATGATGCCGGCCAGCAGTGGCAGTCGCGCAACGGCGTGATGATGCATGAGCTTGTCCTCAGCAAGTGCCATGCCGGTGCGGCATGGCTGAAAAGGCAGACATTAAAGGCAGATGAAAGGTACGGCGGCTGCCGCGCGCGAGCGCCTGGGCGGGTGCGACCCGCTTGGAACCGATTGGCATCGACGTTATCCCCAGTCGTTGTGGTATCAACGCGCTCCCGAGTCCCGTCCCTCGCGGGCGATCTCCCAAGGCGCACCGCGGTTCCCGCCTCTTACATATCACCGGATCGCTCCGGGCTTCACCGGATCGCTCCGGGGTGGCAGGTATTGTGCTTCGGTTCGGTGCGCGCAATGAGTATACAGGTGAAAACACCTGAGCGAATACACCTGAGCGAATACAGTTCGTCCGCGACATTCCAACAGCTTGACTGCGCGCGGGATTTCGAAAAATAAGACAAATCGGCGGTGCGCTTCGCGGCTCGAGCGCAGGCATGCGAAGCATGCGCGGGCGCATCAGATTCCACCGGCTACGTTCACGGCGGCCGCGTTGACACACAGGATGGTGATGTCGCCGGAGATGGATCTCCAGAGGATCTTCCAGTCCCCGCGCGGCAGCAGCGCGCGCCATTCCGGCAGGTGACTGGATTCGGCGACAATCCAGATGCGATGGCCGCTGCGGACCTGGGCGAGGAGCGCGGCATCGGAGTACAGCAGGGGCAGATTGCTCCAGCGCTCGCGCGCGCCGCGCTGGCAGGACCAACTCTCGAAGCGGGGATCGGCGCCGTTCATGTAATAGAAATTGCTGTACGGGTAATAGAAATCCACGCCCGGAAAGCTGTTGATGACGGTGTCGTGAGCGCGGTCCACATGTTCCTCGAGCCAGCGCGCCGCCCCGCGCATGTCACTGCGGGATTGATAATGCTCGACAATGGCAGGGGGCATCCCTAAACGAAAGCTCACGACCGTGCTGTCGATGTGCAGCAGATGCCAGGGGCGAAAATCCTCGCTCAAGGCGAAGCCGCCGCCCGCGACCAACACGGTCGCCACGGCCGCTGCCGGGGTTGCCCCGAGCAGCACGGCCATCCCGCGCTGAATCGTCACGAGCGCGAGCACCACGGCCAACGGGTATAGAAAAAACACGTAGCGTGTTTCGTGGCGGGGCGGATGGCTCGCACTGGCTGCGAGTAGCAAAATGACCAGCAACGCCAGCAGCACCCGTTCGGTGTTGGAGCTCGCCGGCTGGCGCAGTGCCCGGACGCAGGCTGCCGCGAGCAGCAGCGCAAGGGCCAGGCCGAGATGCGGAACCGTGTGGGCCCACGGAGCGAGCACCTCGCGGACGAAGTCCGGAAAGCGGGCGAATTCGTAGCCGAGCAGCAGCCCGGTGGCCGCCGGCGACAGGCCCGCGACGTGCCAGTCCTGCGTGGCAAGACCGAATGCGATCCAGAACGCGGCGCACACGCCAATTGCAGCAGGCACCGCCCGCAGCGGCGATGAAAACAACACCCGCCAGTCGAGCATCGACAGCAGTCCCAACACCACGGCAATCGCAACCGCCAGCCCGAATTGCTGCAGCAGCGCGCACAGCGATGCCAACACCAGACCGAGCAGCGCCAGCGGGGCGAGCCTTGCGCGCAGCACCGTCAGCACAGCGTAGGCGATGGCGCCGGCGGGCAGCAGCGCAAGCCACATCCACAGCGGATGCATGTGCAACGTCGTCCAGGGCATCGTGGCCAGGTCGAGCCGGCTCAGATGGACGGCGACGGGTTCCTGATAATGCGGCGGCAGGGTGGGCACGGCTCCGCCGGCGCGCAGATCCACCGTGGCGAGCAGATAACCCGGCACGCACAGCAGTGCCGCCAGCGCCAGATATTTCCAGTCGGTTCGACTCAGACGGCCACTCGGGGCGCGAATGAACGGTGGCAGCAGGTTGGCCAGGGTGAGAAAGAAACCGCCTTCCCAGACGAGCACGCTCAGCAGCGACAGCCCGAGCATGCCCCAGAGCGCGCTGCGTTTGCGATCGAGCGTATAGGCGAGAAAGTACACCAGGTACCAGACGAAGATCGCCTGGAATGGCGCATACATGCGGCCGAAGCGCGCAACCTCCACCTCCCACACGGATACGGCGAGCAGCGCCACTGCGATGAGGCCGATGTTGCGCCCCCCCAGGCGGCGTGCGAGCAGATACACGCCGGGCAGCTCGATGAGGCTTGCGAGGGCAGCGATCAGTCGCGGGGCAAGCTCCGGCGTCAGCCCCGTGACCTGCAGCAGAGCGGCGCCGTATTGCAGAGCGAGTCCGCGCACGTACAGCCCGCCGCAGGCATAGTGCGGCAGGCCGCTGCGCAGGATGTTCTGCACCGATTGCGCCAGGTAGTACTCATCCACCGACAGGGGCCAGGTTCCCAGCCCCCGAAAACGGGCCAGGATGCCGAGCGCGAGGCACAGGAACGTCAGCGCAGCGAGTACCCGGAAACTCCAGTCGCGAGTGCTAGGCGGCGCGGGTTTCACGCGCGACAGTCAGCGCAGCACTACCTTTTCCACGGGGGTTTCCCGCGGTGCGCGCGGCGCGGCGCTCTGCGGATATTGAATGATTTCCGCGGTCCGATAATCCTTCATGTGTTGCGCGTGCGTGAAGATGATGAGCTCGGCGAGCAGCCCCAGCGCGAACAGTTGCAGCCCGAGCACGACGACGAGCGCCGAGAGCAACAGCGCCGGGCGATCGGCCAGGCTTTCCCCGAACAGCAGCCGCTCGACCACGAGATACGCCACGAGCAACGCGCCGATGCCGAACATGCCGGCGCCGAGGCCACCGAAGAAGCGCAGCGGCTTCTTCGTGAAGCGCACGAGGAAGAAGACGGTGAACACATCCAGCAGCAGGTGGGCGTACTCGCTCGGCCGATAGACACCCTCGAAGCGGTCGCGCTTGGATTGGGTCAGCTCGATCTCGAGAACACGAAAACCCTGGCGGTCTGCCAGGATCGGCAGCAGCCGATGACGCTCGCCGTACAGACTGAGCTCCTCGAGCACCGCGCGCTTCATGGCGCGCGCGCCGCAGCCCAGATCGTGCAGCCGCATGCCGGTGATCAGCGAGACGATGCGATGGAAGGTGGCGCGGCGCAGCTTCTCCAGCGTCCCCCCCGCGCGTGGCCAGCGCCATCCCTGTACGACATCGGCCGAATCGAGTTTTGCCACCAGCTTGCCGATCTCGCTGCCATCTACCTGGTGATAGGCCGGCAGGGTCAGGATGAGATCGCCCGAGGCGCGCTCGAAGCCCGCCATCAGCGCCGTTGCCTCGCCGAAGCGCCGGTTCAGGCAAACCAGAGTGAGGTTCTGCCCTTCGTTGTCGATGAGAGCGCCCAGCTCGCTCAGGACTTCCGGGCACGGTCCGTCCAAAACGAAGATGAATTCATGCGTCATCCGCAAGGAGTCGACGCCGGCACGGTATTCGGCGAACAGCTCACCGATGGCCGCATGCCGGCTCCCGACCGGGATGATCACCGACAGCTGCACCTTACGATTGCGTTCAATCATCGCGCTTGTGCCTCAATGTTGGCCGCGCGCGAGCGCAGCTGTTGCGTCAGGGACGCGTAGTCGTGGTCGCGAATGTCACCGAGATTGTAGATCAACTCGCCGAGTGCGCCGCTGCACAGCATGATGAAGGCCGAGGCGAGGAAAATGAGCCCGGAGCCGGCCAGCGGCAAAGCAATCGTCGTGTGGGCGAGCAGCGCCGCAATGAGCGCATAACCGAGCACGGCCGTACCGACGAGCAGCAGCGGAATCGACAGCAGGCCGAACCACAGCAGCGGCCGTGCGGCGAATGAGGCGAGGGTCTTGATGACCAGCAGATCCAGCAGCACCTTGTAGATCCGCGACAGTCCGTACTTGGAGCTGCCGAAGCGGCGGGCATGGTGCCTGACCTTGACCTCTGCAATGCGCGGGGCGGCGATGGACGCCATGGCGGGAATGAAGCGGTGCATGTCCGAGTACAGCGGAATGCGCTTGATGAGACTTGCCCGGTACGCCTTCAGCGAGCAGCCGTTGTCTTTGATGGGAATGCCCGTCACCTTGCCGATCAGCCAGTTGGCGATCTTCGAGGGGATCTTGCGCGAGAGCAGCTTGTCCTGGCGCTGGTGCCGCCAGCCGACCACGATGTCGTATCCGGCTTCGATCTTGAGGAGAAATTCGGCGATATCGGCCGGATCATTCTGCAAGTCCCCGTCCATGGTGACCAGGACCTCCCCCGTCGCATACTCGATCCCGGCGGCCATGGCCGCGGTCTGGCCGTAGTTGCGGCGAAATTTCACGATCCGCACGCGCGGATCGGCCTGCGCGATTAGGCGCGCCCGCGCCAGGGTGTCGTCGCAGCTGCCATCGTCCACAAACACCATCTCGTAGGAAATTCCGAGCGGATCCAGGCCCGCCACCACCGCACGATGCAGGGGGCCAATGCTCTCCTGCTCATTGTAGAACGGAACGATGACCGAGACCTTGGGCATGGCTTTGAAGGGAGTGGTAACCACAGCTGATCCGGCCGCTCAGCTCATGCGCGCGGCAAACGCTGCGAAGGTGCGCTGCAGACCATCGCGCAGAGGCACCCGCGGGCGCCAATTCAGCATGCGCCGTGCCTTGGAGCAATCCCAGCGCACCGGCGCGAGCCGGTTGCGGATCCGGTAGCGACTCGTCGCCGGCTCCTGCTGCTTCGCCTTCGCCGTGAGCTCCGTGACCAGCCCCAGCGCGTAATACGCGCTCAGCGGCATGTGCAGCACCTTGGGGCTGCCGCCCATCGCCTGGCGCAACAGATCGAGATACTCCTGCTGCGTCAGCACATCGTCGTCGACGATGTTGAAGGACTCGCCGCTGATGCCCGGCACTTCGCCGCCCAGGATGAGTGCCTCCACCGCGTTGTCGATGAAGGTCAGCGGCAGCGGCACTTTGCCGTTGCCATACATGACGACGAGGTCGGAACTGATTTTCTGACACACGTGTGCGGGGAACACACTGGCGCCTTCGCCGCACACCAGGCCGAGGCGCACGATCACGCCCTCGAGCTTGCCGCGGGCGGCGGCTGCCAGGATGGTCGACTCCGCCTGGCCTTTCGCGCGCGCGTAATTGCCGAGCAGTCCCGTGTCATCGAATGGACATTGCTCGTCGATCAGGGCGCCCTTGCGTTGTCGCGCGAGCGGATAACAGGACAGGGTTCCTGCGTACACGATGCGACGCACACCGGCGCGCTCGGCCTCCTGAACCAACAGCTCCGTGCCCCGCAGGTCGATTCGCTCGAACGTGGCGAAATCCCCCGACATGGCCGATCCAAGGTGGAATACCACATCCACGTCCTGCGCGATGCCGTGAATGGCTGGCGCATCGCCGAGGTTGCCGGTGCAGATCTCCGCGCCGGCATCGGCCAGGCTTGCCGCCCGTGCCGGATTGCGGGCCAGCGCGCGCACGCTATGGCCGCGACGGAGCAATTCCCGCACCAGATGCGAGCCCACGAAACCGGTGGCGCCGGTCACCAATGCCCGCAGCTTGCCCGCGGCAGGCGCGGCAACCGTCGTCCGGGCCAGCAGCTCCCGGCCGTTGACCGTGTCCACCCGCTTCACCGGTTTCACCGGTTCGGGCCACATGGCGCGCATCATGGCGACCGCCTGCGTGCCCTCGAGCGCACTTACCGGCGGGGGCTGGCCGGACTCCACCGAGCGGTAGAACGCGTGGATGAGTGGCACGATCCCGTAGGAGCCATCCACCTTCTTGCGTACGAGCTTCCAGACGGCGCCGCTGGTCTCGGTGAACAGCTGCCTGGCGACCACGAGATTACCGAGCGCGCGGCCCACTTTCTGCGGCACGGGCAGCTCGCGCTGCACGGTCAGCGTCATGCTCGAGATGTTAATGCGCAGCAGCGCCCGCTCGCACCAGATGTCGACGAGGCCCATGTCGGGGCGCGCGCGCAGCGACACCGACAGAGTTCCCAAGCCGCCCTCCGCATCGATCAGGGCGCGCGCATCGGCGGTTCCCCCATCGGGAATGACTGCGGCGGCGCGCGTGGCCGCCGTCGTTCTGACGGGCGCCCCCAACAGACGGATGAGGACGGAGGCGGGGTGAATGGCCAGATCCTCGGCCAGTCCGCCGGGCAGCTCCGCGGCCCAGTGACCCAGTCCGTAGCTTGCGTTTCGCCGGATGTCGAAGTTGAATGAGGATGCGGCCTGCAGCACCGGCCCGATCGAGCCGGAGCGGATCAGCTCGATCGCCCGCAACATCGCCGGCGAATATAACCAGCAATGCCCGACGCAGATCTGCCGACCGGCAGCTTGCGCCGCCCGCGTCATGGTGTCGCATTCCTCCACTGTGAGCGCCATCGGCTTTTCGACGTGGACGTGTGCACCGCCCTGCAGTGCCTGGATGGTGAGGGCGGCGTGCGAGCCGGGCGGAGTCAGGACATGGATGACGTCCGGGCGCAGGGCGAGCAGATCCGCGAGGTTGTCGAAGACGTGCGGCACCCCGAAGCGGGACGCCTGTGCCTGCGCGCGCGTCACATCGCGGTCGGCAATACCCACGATCTCGCCGCCGGGATAGCTTCTGGCCGCAGTCAAATGATGGCTGGAGATCAGGCCACTGCCGACGATACCGATCTTCATTTGGTATAAATGCTCTTTCGTATGAGATGGGGCCGGTGCCGGGTGCCTTGTCTCAGGCTGTTTTTGCCCGGCAGCGCCATTGCTTCGGGCGCGATTTTAGCAAGGATCGGGCCTGCCGCGAGGCGCGTTATGCCGGCGCGCGCTGACAGGGTCGACCCGCTGCCCGGCACGCAAGATTCTGACAAATCGGAGCCCTCGATGACGGCATGCACAGCCGCGAAAGCCCCTACCTCCAATCCGGACCGTCGACAAGGTACTGGCTCACATAATGCGCAACCAGGGCGTTTCGCCGGGGCATGCTGAGCCATGAAGGTCTTTACCAACGCGGCGTGGCTCTCCGTCTCGCGCTCATCGACGGATGTGTTGAGCTTCGTACTGTTTACCGTCATCGCGCGCACGTTCGGCCCGGCGGGCACCGGCGAATATTCGTATGCCTTCGCCATCGGCATGCTGTTGGCACTGTTTGCGAGCAGCGGACTCGAGGAATTCGGGATTCGCCAATACGCGCGCGCCACGGCCGGGGACCGACCGCGCCTGTGGGCCGATCTGCTGTCCATGCAGTGTGTCCAGGTCGGCGTCGGCGCCGTCGTCTTCGGCTTGCTCGCCGTGGTTGGGATTTTCCACCCGGTCCGCTGGGTGGTCGCGCTCGAGATCTCAGTCTATCTCGCCGGCTGGATGATCGCGCGCACGTTGTTCGTGCCTGCCATGGCCTGCCAATCGATGATGACGCCGGCGCTGACCGACCTCGGCTGTCGGCTGCTGGCCATCGTGTCTGCCATTGCACTCGCAGTATTCGGCAAGGCTCCGCTACCGTGGATGCTCGCCGGATTTCCCGTCGGGGGAATCGCGCTCGTCTGCCTGGCGGCGCGCAATGCGCGCCGCCATGGCGCCGCATTGCGGCTGAGCTCGAGTTCGACGCGCATGGCGGCGACCGCCCGCCAGGTCGCGCCCTTTGCCGGCGTCGATCTGCTGGGGCAATTCTACGCACGCACCGATCTGCTGCTGATCGCGTATTTCCTCGGCAACGCCCAGGTGGGACTGTACGCCACTGACATCAAGTTCATCGAAGTCGGGCTGTTGCCGCTGTTCATGCTTGGGTCCGCCGCCTACCCGCTGCTCAGTCGTCACGCCGCGCATGACACGAAGGCCTTCGAGAGCTGCGGCCGGGATTTCGTACGGTTCGTGTTTTTCTGCACCGGCTGGTTGGTCGTCGGGATCTATTGCCTCGTGCCGCTGCTGCTCGTGCCCCTGTTCGGCGAGAAATTTATTGCGGCCGCCGTCCTCGTGCCCGGTATCGCGCTGCTGGCGCTGGTCAAGGGGATCGAGACCGCACTGTACCGCGTGTTGTACGCGGCGCGCCGGCAGCTGATCTATCTGATCGGATTGAGCACCGGCACGGCGCTCATCGTGGCTCTCAACACGTTGCTCATTCCCTCCTTCGGTCTCAAGGGTGCGGTGCTCGCAGCTGTCCTGAGCACCGCCAGTGTCGATGTGTTCTGCGTGGCGGGTCTTGCGCGCCCGCTTGCGCCGGCTTTTCTGCCCGCGATGCTGTGTCGCCTCGTCCTGGCGATCGCGACGACCGCCTTGCTCATTGCAGCGGTGGCTCACGCAGGACTTGGGCCATGGCTGACGGCCGTGGTTGGCTGCGTGGGCTTTCCGATTGTTGGAGTCGTGTTCGGCCTGGTGCCGGATCCGCGACGCAGTCATTTGTTCCGGCCAACCGATCTGGCGGTGTTCTGATGGCACCTCAGCAGCTGCGCAAACCGAGAGTGTACTGGCTGACCGAGGAGTACTTTCCACCGGAGATGGGGGGGACCGGCGTGGTGGCCGCGCAGCTCTCGCAAGGGATTGCCGCGCGTGGCGTTCCCATGGAGGTCATCACGCGACAGACGCAGCCGCCGAGCCCACGAGAGGAACGAATCGGCGACGTCCGGGTGCGGCGCATCGCACCCGCGGGGCGTCTCAAGGGCGCGGGCTGGCGAGCTTTGCCGCTGATGCTGCTCTATCTTGCCCGGTTGCTCGTGCTGCTCGTCGCAGAAGCACGGCGCTACGACATCGTGGTGGCCTCCGGGATGAAGATCATTCCGCTCATCGCCGCGCCGGTTTGCCGGTTGCTCGGGAAAAAATGCATCGTGCGGCTCGAATCGCCATTCGAGCTGGTGCAACCGATTTCCGCGGAGGCGCTCGACGCCATGGCAGGCAGGGCAGGACAGCTGCTGCCGCGCATTCTGCAACCACTGCAAAAAGCGGCACTGCAACGCGCGCACTGCGTCGTCGCCATCTCGCAGGAAATCGCGAACAGGTTGCTGGCTTTTGGGGTTTCGCCGGTACGCATGGAGCGCATCCCGAATGCGATCGATCTGAGCAAGTATCGGCCTGTGACGGCTGCGGAACGCGCCGCGTTGCGCAGCCGGCTGCGGATCCCGGCAGAGCAGACCATCGTACTGTTCGTCGGCAGGCTCTCGCGCGCCAAGGGCGTCATCATGCTCATCGAGGCTTGGCCGGCAATCGCTGCCCGGCACCCGCAGCTGTGCCTGCTGATGGTCGGTAGTGGCGAGGGCTCCTGGGACGATTGCGAGGCATACGTCACCGAATACGTCCGGGCGGCGGGTCTGCACAACCAAGTCATCTTTGCCGGCCGTAGCGAACGGGCTCAGGAGTACATGCAGGCGGCCGACATGTTCATCTTTCCCAGCGAGTACGAGGGATTTGGCTTGTCAGTGGGCGAGGCTTTGGCCTGTGCTTTGCCGTCTGTGCTGAGCAGCGTCGGGGCGGCTCCTGAACTAATTCAACATGGTAGCAACGGTTTCTTATTTCCGCCGAAGGACAAGCTGGCGATGGAGGAGGCATTTGAATCCTGTCTCGCCCAGCGTGACCGCTGGCCGGTGATCGGTGCGCGCGCGCGCGCAGCGATGGCACCGTACGATCTCGCACGCGTTGTCGAGCGCTATACCAACCTTTGCCAGCGACTCGCGCGCAGTTAGCTTTCACAAAGCTTTCAAACATCAGCACTGCTGCGATTTTCGTCCGAGGCAGTGATGCAGGTCCACGACTATTGTTAAGAATTCCTCGCTTTCCGCTGCAGTAGCGTCACAATAATCCGCGCGTGATCGAGCGATTTGGCGATCGAGCGGGAGCAAGAACATTATAATTTCCGCGCACAGCGGAACCTGCATTTCCGACACGAATTGTTACTTTGGGCAGGACGAGCCGAATTCTCAAGGTTGAGTTGGCATGAACGGCGCCCGTCGAATGCTGTTGAGATGGATGAGTCGCAAGGCGCGGCCCTATCTGCGTGCGCTGGGCCTGCTGCAGACGGCGAAGATCTTCAACCAGTCGGCAGTCGTCTGGGAGCCCGGCAACGAGTCGGTCGTGGTGCTCTCCCCGCATATGGACGATGAGACGATCGGCTGCGGCGGCGCGCTTGCCGCGCACGCGGCGCGGGGTAGTCGCATCACCGTCATTTATCTCACCGATTGCTGCAAAGGCGGACGCACGGCGGTCCCGGAGACAACTGCGTCATTTTCCACGAGCGCGCTGACGACGGTGCGTAAGGAGGAGGCACGTCGCGCCTTGGGCATCCTGGGGATCAGCGACGTGATGTTTTTGGGCGGTGCCGACGGTTCTCTGGCAGCGTCTCCGGCGCTCGTGAATGAGTTGCGGGCAGCGCTGCTGCAGACTCGGCCTTCCCTCATTTACCTGCCGAGCTTTCTCGAAGAGCATCCGGATCACCGCGTGGTCAGTGAGCTTCTGGCCGCTGCCAGCGAGGATCTGCCGCCGCAGACACAGTGCATGGCCTTTGAAGTGTGGACCCCGCTGTTCCCCAACTGCTTCGTGAACATCGACGCCTATGTCGATATCAAGCGTCGCGCGATAGCGCAATACGCAAGCCAACTCCTGGATGCCGATTATCTGCATTCGACCATGGGCTTGAACGCCTACCGCTCATCGGCGCTCTTCGGGAAAAGCTGCCACTTTGCCGAAGCCTTTCTGTCCCTGGCACTGCCAGACTACAAAGAGCTGTACGCGGCGTATCGTCAAGGGTCGCGACCGGGGCCGGTGCCGGTTGTTAAGGCAGTGGCGCCGATTGGCGCGCCAGTGCACAACCGTGCTGCCAACCTTGAGCCGGTTCCGCGGCTGAACTAAGTCAGCTTGCCTTGCGGCGCAGGGGTGCCAACGCTTTCAGCAGAAAGTGACGCACGTTGCGGCGAAACTCCTGGGCGACGAATACCGTGCGTTTGCCGTCGATCAGCGTGAACTCGCCAACCTGACAGAGAGTGTGGATACCCTCCGGATACGGTTCGGACCGATCTGCTTCGACCGTGACAATCGCCACTTCGTGAAAGGCGGTCGGGTTGAGCTCTACCACGCGGTTGAGGGTGACCCGCCCGCCATAGCTTCTCGAGCAATCCTGCGCGGGTCTGTACAGAGCGCCGCCGTGATAAAACGGCGTTCCCGCAGGGCGCGCGGAGCGGATGTCGATCTTGACCGGATTGGCGGGGTGGGCCAGCCAGGGTCCGGCAATCGCCGGCGCATACCACAGATGCAACTCGCTGCTCGCACCCTTCCTGCCCGGTTCGGAGCCGGCAATCCACCAATTCCCTTCATGACGGAATGCAGTCGCGTCGACGATGACTTTGTCGATGGGCAGCCTCGCCACCCGCCGCCACTGATCCGGATAGCGGATCGCTTCATAGAGCGCGACCTCGCCGGCTTCATGCGCCTCCGGCATGCAAAGCAGGCGGCCGTCCACCTCGAAAAGGTATGGATACGAAAGGTGCACTGCCGGCTGCGGACCGATGTGCACCGGCAGGGGAGTCGCACCCGGGAGCGGCGCGAGGCTTCTGGACGCGACGGTGAATGCGGACTCCGCGGCGATGGTGCCGCGATTGGTCACGTAACTGAAAACCTCGTACAGAATGGTCAACCGGCCGTCGCGAACGATTCCGAACGGGTCGGCGCGAAATTCGCTGCGTTTGGCCGATCTCAGCCAGTGCACCGCAGGGCGCGGACCGGGGGTGAGGAACGATGCGATCGGCTGTTCCACGATGCCGACGTTCCACTGCGTGTGGCGGAAAAGTGCGCAGTAGCCTGCGCTCATCATCCGGGCGAGGATTCGCAAACCACACACGAGGCGTTGCACCCGTGTGGGCTCGCGCCGGCGCGGGGCGGTGCTGCTCAGGGGTGGTCCGGTCAGCCGGTCGGCCGTGCCGTTCAGGAGGGCGATGCACAGCTGAGCGGGCCAATGCGCAATGCTCCCGAGCAATTGCGCGCGGTTCTCAGCCGGGGAGAGCACGCAGGTGCGCAGATAGGCTTCCCGTAGCACGATGACCGCGTTGACGTCACTCGTCTCCCGCACCAACAGCGCGGCCGATTCGGGCTGGCCTGCGTACACTTCCCAGAATCCTACCGGTCCATCGCGAAAGTGCAGCCAATCGCCGAATTGATAGCGCCACACGCCCCAGCGTGCAGCCTCCAGCAGCTGCGGCCATTGTTGCGCCTCTTTGCCGTCGGCGGAGCCGTCGACAAAGCTCAGAATGAAGTCAAGCTCGTAGCTGCGCACCCGTGCGATCAGCTCCTCGGCGGGTCCACCCTCCGGTTCGAGACGGATCGCAGGCAGTGCGGCAATGTAGGCGGGCAGCGGCAGGCACTCGCGTTGCGGCTCCGGCGCGCGGTTGCGCAGCAGATCCTTACGGGGCAGATCCGTAAGCCCGGTTCCCCCGGCATCTCCGCGCAGAAGCAGCTTTGCTTCAACACCGGGCACTCCCAGCAGTTGCTCCAGGCAGCGCAGCTGCCATGGCGCCAGCCCGTCGGCGACGGTCAGGATCGCGAACCGAATACTCATGCGATCACATGCCGGGTTGCCGATGCGTGGCAATGCGCTCGAGCACGGCAAGCGTTTCTGCGGCGCAGCGTTTCCACGTGAAGGGTCGTGCATGCTCACGGCCTCGGCGAATGAGACGCTCGCGCAGTGCGGTGTCCGTCAGGACGCGATGGATACCTTCCGCGATCGCTTCGACCGAGAGTGGATCGACCAGCACCGCCGCATCAGCTGCAATCTCCTTCGTGCCGTAACAGTCCGACGTGACGACGGGACAGTCCGAAGCCATGGCCTCGAGGATCGGTAATCCGAAGGACTCGAACAGCGAGGGGAGCAGCAGGGCTTCGGCCATTTGATAGAACGCGGGCAGTGTTGCCGGGTCCACCCAACCGGCCCAATGCACCCAGCTGCCGAGATTCTGGCGCGCGGGCTCGTTGAGCTCGTCACCCGAGAGGAAGCGATTTTCCCCTCCAGCGATCACCAGTGAGACACCGAGTGCCGGTCCGACTCGGGCGTACGCCTGAATCAGGCGAGTGAAGTTCTTCGGCGGATACACCGCGCCCGAATAGAGCACATAGCGCTGGGGAAGCTTGAACTTCTCACGCACGGCGCGCCGTGCCTCCCCAGGCACGATGGTCCAGTAATCATCGTTGATACCCGTATACACCGTATGCACTTGCTCGGCCGGCACGCGCAGGTACTCGATCACGTGCTCGCGCGTGATCTGCGATACCGCCACGATTGCAGCGGCACGGCGCGCGTAGCGCGGCACGAGGTAGCGGTGGCTGAGCCGGTCGATCCATCTGGAGGCCCACGGCATCACGTACCAGTCCAGGCCGTGACACACCCAGGCTACCGGGTAGCGCCCTGACAGCGGCACCGAGTATTTGGGATTGAAGAGCACGTCGAACCCTTCGTTTCGCAATGCTTTGGGCACGCCGAGCTGGTCCCATAGCAACACGGAGCTGTCCGGGATGCATAGCTCGCGTACGTGCGCCCGGTGCGGAAACTGCCCCAGCGCCGCGGGACTCTTGAAAAGCAGAATGTATTCGTGCTCGGGATGGTGCTCGATGAGCTCGCGCAGCAGCGAGCGGGTGTAGACCCTGACGCCGCCCCCGTGCTGGTCGTAATGACGCAGCATCACCGCGATCCGCACGATCTCGATCTCCCGCTTCGCACCCGTGGCTCGTCTGGATCACTATAGCAAAGGATCAGTGATGTCCCGCCCCGCGCGCTACGGCACCAGCCCATAGACGGTCAACTGGACCGCGCCGCCGACGTACACGTGTCCATTGGCAACGACCGGAACGGTGAATTTGAGTGCAGTGCCCGCGGCATCCGTGGCGAACGATGCGCTGCTGTAGAGCGTGGTTCCGAGATTCGTGGCGTCATAGGCGCGCAGTATGGCCGGGCCCGTGAGATTGCTGCGATTATCGAGCGTCCAGACGATGGCAGCACCGGCTGGCGATGCGGAGATCGTCGGGGTGGGGCCGGGGAACTGATAGCTCTCCTGACTTTGCGAGGCGGGGGCAGCGACGCCCTTGGCGGTCTGGGCGATGAGTCCGCCCGCGAGGGGGAAGGCCATGAGCCGCCCCCAGCTGGAGCCGAGATAGAGCGTGCCGTTCCAGTAACCGGGCGTGGCAAACACGCATTCCTGGGCGCAATTGGCAGCCGACGTCAGATGCTGCACGACGTTGTCGCTGCTGCTGCTGAAGCGCTGCATCTGCATGCGGTCGATCATCCACAGATGTCCCTGCTTGTCCGATCCGATGAGGACGTTCGGATGCGTGGCGGGGCCTGCGCCGTCGGGTAGCACCGTGACGCCGGAAGAGGCGATATCGAGATCCTCGTTCGACCAGAGTGCCTCCTGTGACGGGGTATAGAAGTCCACAACCGACAGCGTCAGCGGATCGAGCTTGACGAAACTCTCACCGAAATCGTTCTTCGGCGCGACGGGCGGAATCACATCGCCGGTATCGTCGAATGTGCCGTTGCCGGTGGCAAAGAAAATGCTGCCGGTTGCATCCACAGCCGGAGCGCCGCCGGACATCCAGATGCCGCCCGCATTTCCGTCCGGCGTCGTGTTGAATATGGCGGTCTGCGCAAGCGACGACGCATCGTAGCGCATGAGCCAGCCCCACCACGGCGTGTTATCGCAGTGGGAGGACCAGCCGATATACACGCCGCCACCGCTCAGCACCAGTCCCGGGCGTTGGTTCTGCTGCAGGGCCGAATAGGTGATCTTCGCACCACTCGCGTTGGTCACGCTGCCCTGGATCACCACGGGCGAGGCGGCGCGCTCGCCGCCGGTCAAGATGTTGAGTGCATGCAAGCGCTGGAAATACGTGCCGCTTTCTTTGGTGGCGGCGACGACGTACAAGGTCCTGCTCAGCGGATCGATGACGGGCGTGCCGGTGATGCCATACTCGAGCAGGATGTCGCTGCAGCCATTGTCGGAGGCCGGGATGGTCGTGACGCCTGTGCCGAGGAAGCTGACACGCCAGTACGTCACGCAGTCGGGACTGTCGGCATCGAACGCGTATACCGAATCATGCTGTGTGGCGACGAACAGCACGTTGTGTACGCCACCGCCAATGGGAAGATTCGCCACGTACAGCGGTTGGGCATAGGCGGCGCCATCGAGCGGGCAGGACCACAGCTTGGCGAAATCCCCGCTGCTGACGCTGCCGGGCGTCAGCGCATATTCGTGCAGATTCTGCCCCGTACGGGCGAGGTCCATGTGATACGTGCTGACGTTCTGCAGATCCGTGACGGCGACGGTGGCGGTGGCAAAACTTGTCGGGTCTGAGGCGTTCGTCGCGGTGATCGAATGCGTGCCCGGACTCGACGGAGGCACATACACGCCGGTGCTCGAAATGCTGCCGACGCTGGCATTGCCGCCTGCGATGCTATCGACGCTCCAGTTGATCGTACTGCCCGCGAGGGTCGATGCCGTGAACTGCTGCGACTGGGACAGGGTGAGCGAGGCATTTCGCGGGGTCAGGGCCACGGCAGTCGAGCTCGAGGACGGAACCTGGACGTTGTCGAACACCACCGTGCTGAGTGCCCCGTTGGAATGGCTGTCGACCGCCAGGCCGACATAGACCTGGGTGCCCATCGTGATGGAATACTGGCCGATGGCGCTCCACGTCATCCCGTCGCTGGAGACGTAGCCGGTGAATTTCGTGCCGGAGCGAGTGACGCGCACCCAGTAGGGGGCTTTATCGAAAGGACCCTGCGTGGTGACGGCGCTGATACCGGTCGCGGTGCGGGCCTGGAACACTGCACCGTTGGCCGGGGTCAGCTCTACGGCCGCGTATGCCGAGCCGGCGGCCAGACTCTGGCGGATCATCACTCCGGCCTTGGCCCACGCGTTGGTGTCGGTCTGACTGGTCACGTGAGCTGTGATCGAGCCGTCGCCAATGAGCGCTTCGGAGACGAACTGGAACTCATCCGCCGTACCCCAGATGTCTGCGCCGGATCCCTCGACGGTGAACGTGCCCCCGCTGAGCGTGTAGGACCCCGCTATGCCCACTGCGCCGATGTCGCCACTACTCCAGTTGCCAGTCTGCACACTCTGCGTGGTGGCGTTGATGGCAGCCGATGGCGCGGACACATTCGGCGGTGCCGCCCGATCGAAGGCGGCAACCTGATAGGAATACGCCGTCGCGGCTGCCAAGCCGGAATCGGTATACGAGGTGCCACTGGTGACTGAGGCGAGCGGCGTCGTGGTGTTGCCACCGCGGTAAACGAAGTAGCCACCGACACCCGTGCCGCCGGGATTGGGCAGATCGGTCGAGGCATTCCAGTTGAGTGTGACGCTGCTCGATGTGACGGCGCTGGCGGCGAGACCCGTCGGGACAGTCGGCGCTTGGGTATCGGTGACCGAGCCTGCGGAGCTGACCGTGACGTTGTCGAACACCGCGGTGCTGAGCACACCGTTCGCATGACTGCTGACGGCCAGCCCGACATAGACCTGGGCAGCCATGGGGATCGAGTACTGCCCGATGGCGCTCCAGCTCGCCCCATCAGGCGAGCGATAGCCGGTGAATGTGTTGCCGCTACGCACGACGCGCAGCCAGTACGGCGCTTTCAAGAAGGGGCCCTGGGTGCTCACTGCATTGAGGCCCGTGGCGGTTCGGGCCTGCAATGCGATGCCATCGGCCGGCGTGACCTCTGCGGCCGCGTACGCCGAGCCCGCAGCCAGCGTCTCCCGGATCATGACGCCGGTCTTGGCCCAGCCATTGGTGTTGGTCTGACTCACCACGTGCGCGGTGATGGAGCCGTCGCCAACCAGTGCTTGCGAGACGAACTGGAATGCATCGGCCGTGCCCCAGATATCCGCCCCCGAACCCTGCACCGTAAAGGTGCTGCCGTTGAGGGTGTAGGACCCGGCGGCCGCGACGGCGCCGATGTCCGTGCTGCTCCAGCTGTTCGGTTGACCGTTCTGCGTCGTGACGTTGATGGCAGCCGATGGCGCGGACACGTTTGGCGGCGCCGCCCGATCGAAGGCGGCGACCCGGTAGGCATACGCCGTGGCGGGCGTCAGCCCGGCATCGATGTAAGTGGTGCCACTGGTGACCGTGGCGAGCGGCGTCGTATTGCCGTTGCGGTAGACGTAATAGCCACCCACGCCGGTGCCGCCGGGATTGGGCAGATCGGTCGAGGCATTCCAGCTGAGTGTGACGCTGCTCGCCGTGACGGCGCTGGTGGCGAGGCCGCTCGGTACCGTGGGAGCCTGCGTATCGGTGGTGCCCGCGGAGCTGACCGTGACGTTGTCGAACACCGCGGTGCTGAGGACGCCGTTCGCATGACTGCTGACCGCCAGGCCGACATAGACCTCGGCGGCCATGTTGATCGAGTACTGCCCGATCGTGCTCCAGGTGATGCCATCGGGCGAGCGATAGCCGGTGAATGTGTTGCCCGCACGCACGACGCGAACCCAGTAAGGCGCCTTCAAGAAGGGGCCCTGGGTGGTCACTGCATTGATGCCCGTGACGGTTCTGGCCTGCAATGCGATGCCCTCGGCCGGGGTCACCTCCACCGCAGCGTAGGTCGACCCGGCCGCCTCGCTTTCGCGAATCATCACGCCCGCCTTGGCCCAGGCGTTGGTGTTGGTCTGACTCGCGACGTGCGCCGTGATCGATCCGTCACCAGTGAGCGCTTCCGAGACGAACTGGAACGCATCCGCTTTGGCCCAGATATCCGCTCCCGAGCCCTGCACCGTGAAGGTGCCATTGTTGAGTGTGTAAGAGCCGACGGCTGTTACGGCCCCGACATCCGCGCCAGTCCAGCTCGGCGATGGCGAGGCGCCTTGCGGGGAGGGGGCGGTGACGGCGATGGCCGCCTTGTGGGACGGTGCGGAAGTTGCAGCGGTGCGCGATAGGGACGCAGCACCCACCGCAGGCGCCGGCTGAGGCGCGTGCATCGGCGCCGGGGCAGTCGGTGTGGCGGCCGGCGTTGTTGGGGCCGGCGCGGCGGCGGCAGGTGTCGTGACGGCAGGCGTCGTGGCGGCACTCGAGCCCACATAGCTCAGTTTGCGCACTTGCGACCCGGCCATGCCCGTCACGTAATACAGGGCGCCACCCTTGGGGTCGGTGGCCAGCGCACTGATCGGCCCGCCGCTCGCGAGGAAGTCGCGCACGGCGAGCGGATTATCGTTGCCATCGAATGTGAAGGCCTTGATCCATTCACCACCGGAATCCGCGTGAAAGTAGGTGTCACGCAGCGCGGCGGGAAACTCGAGTCCTTCGTACCAGGCACCGCCGACGGAGCGGGACCCGCCAAATAGCGGGCCCGATACGTATGCGCCGGTTGGCGCCCGGGTTCCCAGCAGCAGTGCCAACGGCTCTCCGGACAGATCGAAGGCCGCCCAGCGCGCATCGGTCCCGCCGTGCAGCCAGTCGATCATGGGTCGGTCGCGAACGAACACATCATCGCCGGGTGGAATCTCGCTCGCAGGCTGACAGGGATTCGGCCACGAGGGTCCCTTCGCGGACTCGGCCGTGATCAGGTCGCGAAACTGGAAATACGGCTGCGCACAACCGCTGCGGGACAGGGGATTGCGAGCCTCGAGATTCGATGCCGACAGCCCCGCGAAGCCAGTGGGCTCGTCCCCGATTCCCTCGTACAGTGGCCAGCCGAAGTTCATGCGCCCGGTACGCGCAACGGCCAGCGATTCCCAACTGAAGAGTCCGACATCACCGATGTATAACGTGCCCGGGCGGCCCTGCGCCGCGGTGCTGCTGCCGGATCCGGGGCGTACCGCGAAGTGCTCCGGGTCGTGCAATCCGAGGATCCATACGCGCGAACGCGCCGCGCGGGGTGCCGAGCTGTCGTAGAAGGGATTGCTCTGCACGCCGTTGCCGGTCGCAGGATCGATCCGCAGGATCTTGCCGGAGAGCGAATCCACGAGCTGCGCCCGAAAGGCACCGACGTTCTCGGCAGGGGTCATCAGCCCCAATGCGAGCGCTTGCGCAAACTGGGTCTCGGCATCGCTGCCGGCGTCCTCGCCGGTGCTGCTGGCCCCATCTCCGCACGACGCCAACAGCGTGCCATCGTTCGCGAAAGCAATCGCTCCTGAGCCCTGCGCGGTGCCCGTGACGATACAGCCCGAAGGCGCGCCGCCGTGCGTCGGATTCTCGCCGATCAACACACGCCGGCGCGCGTAGTTGACGTGCGTGGCGCTGCCGAAATCCTTCGCTCCCGCCGCTGCGCTCAGCTGATAGCGGACCAGCCGCGCAATGCTCGCGCCGGCGGTGGCGTGTTGGCCAGGCCGGTAGCTGCCGCGGCACGCAGGCGCCCCCTGCGGGGGGGCCTCGCAATTGGTCAGGTGTTGCGGTTCCACCGTGAAGAAAGCGTAGACGTAGCCATTCTGCTCGAACTGTGGATCGAGCGCGAAGCCCGTCATGCCCAAGGAGCCGATCGTGCTCACCTCATCCGATAGATCGATCAAGGGAGTCTGCGCAGTGCCCGCGCCCACGACCCAGACACGTCCCGATCGCTCCCACACGAACAGCCGACCGTCGCTTGCGACGACGCCACCGGCCCCGTCCCAGGCAAGCCCGTCGGGACGGTTCACGGGCTGCTCGCTAAATCCGCTCGGCAGTGAGCTTGCCATCGCGGTAGGAATCAACATCGCGAGCAACACGCTGGCGAGCGCCGCACGCCAGCTGCGGCCGTAACTGCAAGGTTTTTGCATGGATTATGTGCCGATAATCGTTCGTGTTGTAGGGCGCCGTCGCTGCGCATCCCCATGGCCCGTTCCAATTGCCAAAGCTGCGACGCGCTTCGGCCCGAGCCACCCCTGGAAACTATCTTAACTGTTTTGAGTTTTATCCCGCAGCGGATTTCGGTAGCGGCGGCTCGAAGCACCGCGCGGATGCAATGGGCGCGGCGGCCGGCGTGTTATGTCGAGCCGCGAGTGGGCGAGCTGCCAGTGGCCGAGCCGCTCAACGGCTCAGGCGGCTGCTGCAGAAAACCCGGCCGCGGTCAGCTCCTCGCGCAGCGACTCGCGGCTGCCGTTCTGGATCATCATCCGATACCACAGCTCCGCGTTGATGAGCAGCCACAGGCGGTTGCCGTGGTCGGCGCGGCCGGACAGATGCGCCTGTAACAGCGCATCGATCGGCTCGCGGCGCAGAATGCCCGCCGCGACCAGGTGCGAATCGGGAAGGAATCGCTCGTACAGCAGCCGGTACTCGGGACGCAGCAGGTAGGGCAGGGCGGAGGAGAAGCCTTGCTTGGGGCGCTCGAGCACCTCGCGGGGCAGGTAGCGCGCGGCGAGCTTGCGCTGCGCCCAGCGCAGCGAGCGCCCGCGCATCTTCATGCTGGTGGGCAGGTGCGCGGCGAATTCCGCCAGGCGATGGTCCATGAACGGGCTGCGCGTCTCGAGGCCATGGGCCATTGACATGCGATCGCTGATCATCACGGGGTGATCCGGCAGCCGCACCTGGCTGTCGGCCGCGAGCATGTGATCGAGCTCATCGCCCCGTGCGGCATCGTACGGCTGGCGGATGGCCGCTTCGGCATCGGCGTTGCGCAGGCTCTCGGCTGCCTCGGGAGTGAACAACGCAGCGCGCATGGCGGGTTCGAAATAGAAGTAACTCAGGCTCGCCGCATAGCGCTCGCCCCCGGAGAGGAACGAGAGCCGCTGCAGCCAGCGCAGCTGATGTCCCACGCTCTTGTACCAGCCGGCTTCCGGGATCAGGGAAAGAGCCGGTCCCAGCACATGGCGGCGCAGCGGCGCCGGCACGCGCGCGTAGTGGCTCGCGTACAGGTTGCCATAGTAGCGGTCGTAGCCTGCGAACAGCTCATCCCCGCCATCTCCGCCGATCACGACCTTCACGTAGCGATGTGCGAGCTCGGCCACGTGGTAGGTGCACAGCGACAGGGGATCGGACGGCTCATCGAGGTGATAGATGAGATCGGGCAACAGAGCGATGAGGGAGGGCGAGAGCGTGCGCTCGTGATGCTCGGTGCCGAAGGTCTGCGCAACGATTCGCGCGTAGGGCGCTTCATCGAAGCGCTGGTGGGGCAGACCGACCGTGAACGTCGGCAGATTGCGCACGCCAACACGCTTGGCCAGCATCGCCACGAGCAGGCTCGAATCCAGGCCGCCGCTGAGAAAGGCGCCGACCGGCACGTCACTCACGAGATGCAGCCGCAATGATTCCTCGATGCGCGATTCGAGCTCATCGAGCAGCTCGTCCTCCGAGCCGCGCAGCTTGGGCTGGTACTCGAGATGCCAGTAGCGGCGGATCACGGGTGCGCGATCCGGCTCGAGAATCAGGCAATGGGCAGGCGGCAGCTTGTGCACCCCGCTGAACATCGACAGCGGCGGGGCGATGAGCCGCAATGCCAGGTACTGATCGAGTGCTGCGAGCTCGAGGTTGCGCAACGCGGGATCGAAGGCGAGCAGGGCCTTGATCTCGGAGGCAAACGCAAAGCCACGGTTCGTCTGCGCGTAGTAGAACGGCTTCTGCCCGAGGTGATCCCGGGCGGCAAACAGGCGCCGCTTGCGCGCATCCCACAGCGCGAAGGCGAACATGCCGCGGACGTGCTCCAACAAGGCATCCCCATACAGCTCGTAGAGGCCAATGAGGACCTCGCAGTCGCTGTTGGTCAGAAAGCGCTGGCCGCGCGCTTCGAGTTCGGCGCGCAGCGCCCGATAGTTGTAGATCTCGCCGTTACAGACGACCCAGATGCTGCGGTCGGCGTTGGTGAGGGGTTGACGGCCGCCTTCGAGGTCGATGATGGAAAGGCGCCGATGGCCGAAAATAGCGTGGCCGTCCTGCTCGACGCCCTCGCCATCGGGGCCGCGATGGCGCAGGGCATGCAGCATGCGCTGCATGGCTTCGGACAGGTTCCACGTGTGGCCGATGATTCCGGCGATCCCGCACATCAGTCCTGCTCCAGTCGCGCCGCCGCGCCGATCGGTTCGTGCAGCGTGCGCTCGAAAAGCTGCTCGTACGCTTGCGCGCAGCGATCAATGAAAAAACTCTCCACGGCCGCAAGATTCTCCTTCCCGGTCGTCTGCCGGCGCTGCGGGGAGCTGCGCAGCTCGCGCACGGCGTCGTTGAACGCACCGAGATCGTTCAATGCAATGACCGCGCCAGTGCGCGGTGTCTCGAGAAAATCCGTCTGGCCGCCACGGTTGTAGCAGACGATCGGCAGACCGAAAGCCATCGCCTCGAGGAACACCAGTCCGAACCCCTCATGCTGACTCGTCGAGACGAATAGATCGGATACCTTGAACGCGCGATATTTTACCGCTTCGCTCACGTAACCGAGCATGCGCAGACGGTGGGCAACATTCATTTGTGTCGCTCGCTGCCGCAGCGCGGCCGCCTCCGGTCCATCACCGATCACCAGGAGAAAGGCATCCGGCACCGCGAGGAGTGTGTCGATGAGCTGCGTGCTCGCCTTTCTCGCCACGATCCGTCCGGCGGTGACCAGCACGAAGGCATCGGCGGGCAGTGCGAACTCACCGCGGTCGGCAAGCACAGCGCGCGGTGGCCGGTCGATGCCGAGTGGAATGAGCTCGACCTCGCGCCCGACGTGATAGATCTGCGCGACATTGCGCGCCGTGTCGCGTGACTGTGCGACGACGACATCGGCCTTGCGCAACAGACGGGCGATCGGCCGGCGAAGCCATGCGTGACGGTGTGGCGAGCTCGCCTTCGAGGGATCGTAAAGATCGCCGCCGTGCACGGACAGGATGTTGGGAATGCGCAGTCGTGCGGACAGCCAGTCACCCAGCGGTCCGGTCGGCACGACGAAATGCGTATTGATGATATCAAAGCGCCGCTCACGGCCAAGCTGCATTCCCCGCCAGAACGCACTCGGCAGATATGCAGCCATGGAGGGAAAATTGGCGACCGCGAGCTGGCGACGGAACAACACCGGAACGCGCACGACGCGCACGCCTTCGTCCGATTGCTCCGCTGCCAAGCCTGCGGCTTTCGAGGTCAGAACCGTCACCTCGTGACGGCGCGCCAGCGCGCGCGCCATCGCGGCCATGACGACCCCGCCGCCGCCGCCGAGCGGGGGGTATTCGTAGTTGCAGAAGAGAATCCGCAATTTGTAATGTACGTCCCGTGGTCGTTCCAGTCCGTGTATTCTGCACGGTAGCGTGGTGCTTTATAAGCACAATTTGGGGATGAGGATGAATGCGAATTATCGGGCCGAGCCACTGAAATCGATCGTCACGGCAACGCAACCGCACGAGCTGGCCGCGCGGCTGGAGCCCTTCGACTCGTACTGGCAGGCGCCCAAGGATGTTGAGAAGGGCTTCAGCTCCTTCACCGCCTACTACCGGGCCAACTATCTGTCGCATATGCCCGCGGACCGCGACGCCCGCATACTTGTCATAAGCTGTGGTCCGGGCTATCTGGTGAAGATGCTGCACGATTGCGGCTACCGCTCGGTCCTGGGGATCGACTCGGATCCCGCGAAGGTGGAGGTCGCGCGTGGCAAACAGCTGCCGTGCGAGACGGCGCGCGCCTTTGCCTTCCTGCAGGGCAAGACGGCCCAGTTTGATGTGATCATTCCCGAGCAGGAGCTCAACCATCTGACACTCGATGAGACGATCGACTTCCTGCGCCTGTGCCGTCAGGCACTGCGGCCCGGCGGAACGGTGGTGGTGTATGCGATGAACGGCGCCAATCCGCTCGTGGGCTCGGAGAATCTCTCCCACAACATCGATCACTTCTACAACGTCACCGAGTACAGCCTGGAGCAGATCCTCAAGCTCGCCGGCTTCCAGTCGATCCGCGTGTTCGCTTTGAAACTGTATGTCTTCTGGAAGAACCCGCTGAACTACGTCGGGCTTGCAGTCACTGCAACCCTCGAGCTCGTGATGCGTGGGATCTTCATGCTGTACGGCAAGAAGGTGCGCGTGCTGAGCAAGAAAGTGGCTGCCGTGGCGAGCGCCCCGTAAAGTCAGCGCACCGGCTTGCCGATGACGCGTCTCACTCCGCGCCAACTGCTGTTGGTGCTCGCCATCTGCGCCGCTCTCGCGCTCGTGAGCCTGCACTCGATCACCATGCGCCCGGTGATCAAGGATGCGGCGCAGAATCTGCAGATGGGCATCGATGTCGCCCGTGACGGCACGATGTCGCTCGAGGAGGTTGCGCCCTTCAAACCCTCGATGTACCGCGAGCCGCTGCCCGTCGTGGTCGATGCGGCGGCAGTCGCCCTCGTCGATCATCTGGGCGGGCGCAGCGCCTCGAATGCGTATTTCTCCGGACCGCGCGCCCGCCTGGTGAAATTGCCGAACGTGCTGTGGGTGCTGTTGCTGTGGCTCGCGGTATTCAGCGCCGCCCGCTGCTTCACGGGCTCGTACCTTCTCGCTGTGATCGCCGGACTGCTCGCCGTCAAGCCGTTTCTCTCCGGTGAGGACGGTGTCGATGGCCTGTACACCGAGCTGCCCGCGGTCGCTCTCATGACACTCAGCCTCAATTTTCTGCTGGCCACCGAGACGCGCCGCGCGGCGGGCTGGGCGGTGGCGACGGGGTTGGGCTTCGGCCTGCTGACGCTGACGAAAGCTGCGACCCTGTATGTGTTCGCGTTCCTCGTGCTGGTGCTGGCGGTGGCATCGGCCGTCGGCTGGCTCTGGGCGGACGGCCGCAGACGCCTCGCGCATCTTGCGCTGCTGATCGTATCGTTCGGCATCGTCGTGACCCCCTGGATGCTGCGCAACCTGCAGCTTTTCGGGCACGCCCGTATCTCCAGCCGCGGCGGTCTCGTGCTCTACACGCGCGGCTTGATGGATCAGGTGACGCCGCTGGAGTACCGCGGCACGTTCTATGTCTGGGCGCGGCCCTCGATACAGCGCTACCTCGGTGCACTGCTGGGATTCTCCCAGCGCGACCTGGAGCAGGGCGGAAGGCTGCAGCGCCTGAGCGAAGATGCCCGCACCTCGGTCTACAAGCATGACGTGGTCGCGGAGGCGGCCGGGCGGCCGCAGGATGCCATCAGCTTTCATCGCCAGGCGCGCGCGGAACGCGTTCGACTCGAGACCAGCTACGATCACGAGGGCCGGGCGCACCCGGAGGTGGATGCGGACGAGTCCATGCAGAAGGACGGCATGCAGCTCGTCAAGAGCCATTTCGGCGCGAATCTCGCACTGGCCATGCCGCTGATGTGGCGCGGCGCGCCGGTCATTTTCCCGGCACTGTTGATCGCACTGGTGTACGCGCTGCGTGCGAAGCGCTACGCCCTCGCGTTGTTCGTCCTGCCAGCGTTCGCGACACTGGTTTTCTACGCGCTGGCGACGCATTTCGAACCGCGTCCCTCGCTGGTGGCCCACTCCTCGGCCGCGGTCGCCACGATCGTCCTGCTCCAGGCGCTCTGGCGATGGTGGTATGCGGGAGCGCGCCAATCAGCCGTAGCGCGCCGCGCGTTTGCCGAATACCACCAGGTTCGAGAACGCGAAGTTCCAGGCGAATGATGCGCCAATCGAGGCCACTTTCGCAGGCAGCGGACCCCAATCGCGCGCCAGCCACGCGACCACCAGTGTCGAGAGCGCCAGCCCGACGAGGTTGCCACCGAGAAACAGCAGCAGCTGCGTCGAGAGGTGGCCGGTATTGCGGTCGCGGAACGTCCAGGCGCGATTGAGCCAGAAGCTGACGCCGATACCGCAGGAATACGACAGGATGTTGGCAATCGCGGGGAGCACGCCGGCGGCGAGCGTCAGCGCGCTGTAGATCGAAAAATCGACTGCCGTGTTGACTACACCGACGACGCCGAATCTCAAGGCACGCATAGGGTATCGGGGCGTTCGGTGGCGGAAGCCTCCGTCTCCGTGCGTCTCGCGACCGACTCGATGACGAACATCGGGCGCCGCTTGGCCTCCATATACAGCCGGCCGAGATATTCGCCGATGATGCCGAGCACGAACATCTGGGCGCTGCCCATGAGGAGGAAGATGGACGTCGCGCTCGTCCAGCCCGTCACGACGTGACCGCGCATCCAGCTGCCCAGGGTGTAGATCAGACCGGCAAGACCGAGAAAGCCGAAGCCGAAGCCGAAAAAGGAGGCGACGCGCAGCGGCCGGGTCGAGAAGCTGGTGACCGCATCGATCGCCAGGCGCAGCATCTTGGAGAATGGATATTTCGTTTCTCCCGCAAAACGCTCGTGACGCTCGTAAGGCAGCGCCACCTGGCGAAAGCCGATCCAGCTGACCATGCCGCGGATGAATCGATGCTGCTCGGGCATGGCATTGAGCACATCCAGCGCCCGCCGGCTCATCAGGCGGAAATCACCGGTATCCACCGGGATCTTGACGTCGGTCAGCCGGTTGAGAAAGCGGTAGAAGGCGGCCGCCGTGCCGCGCTTCAGGGCCGATTCGCCGCGTCGTGCGGTTCTCTGCCCGAACACGACATCGGCCCCTTCATCCATCAGATGCAACATCTGCGGTAACAGCTCGGGCGGGTCCTGCAGATCGGCATCGATGATGAGGATGCGCGCGCCCCGCGCAATCGTCAGCCCCGCCGACAAGGCAAGCTGGTGGCCGTGGTTACGGGAAAGCTTCACGCCGACTACGTTCGGGCTCTGGAGGGAAAAACTGAGGATCGCCGCCCACGTCGCATCGCTCGAGCCATCATCGACCAGCACGATCTCGTAGGAGCCGCCCACGCATGCGCCGCAGACCGGACGCAGCCGGCTCAGCAGTTGCGCGATGGATTCCTGCTCGTTGTAGCAAGGCACGACGACCGACAACCTGGGCCGGGGGAGCAGGGGAGGCGAATCCTCGGGAAGCCCGGATGAGATCTCTGCGGTGCGCATCGCCCAGCTAGCCTGTGGTTCTTCCGGATGGATGCTTAGCAAATACCAAGGTACGCGACAAGGCAAAGTTGACCGTCAGCCCGGAAAGTGAGCCCGCGGCGACGGCCGCGACCGGGGCGGAGGCGAACAGGGCGACCTGCGCGATGAGTGCCGAATACACCGAGAAGTTCACCGCGCCGCCGATCGCATTGGCGCCGAGAAAGCGCAACCATTCGGCAAGCGGCCGGTGCCGCCCGCCCCGACCCCGAAACGTGAATGTCTTGTTCAGGATCCAGGTGAAGCTGGCGGCGCAAAGAAAGGAGACGACGCGGCCGAAGTACGGGCCCGACTGCGTGAAGCGCAGCATCAGCAGCAGCACGCCGGCGTCGACGAGGAAGCCTGCGACCCCGACGATCCCGAATGCCAGAAATTGCCTTACGAGCGGTCGGAGACGATTCGGCACGATGGCCGGACCTCCCTGTGTGGCGCGAGGCTGAAGCGGATCGGGATGCTCAGATAGTGCAGCCGCTTCGACTCGACCCGTCCGCGGGTCACCGTCTCGAGAATGAGTCCGCAGACGAGGCTCAGGAAACCGAGCAGCATGATGCCGGTGCTGAGCACCGCGGTCGGCAGCCGCGGCACGAGCCCGGTCTGCCAGTATGTCCGGATGACCGGAACGGCCAGTCCGGTGGCAATCAGCGCCAGCACGAGCGCGATGCTCGTGAAGAATTGCAGCGGCTTCTCCTGCTTGATCAGCGCAACGATGGTGCGCAGGATGCGAATGCCGTCGCTGTAGGTGCGCAGTTTGCTGCTCGAACCGCTCGGACGCTGTCCGTAGGGCGTGGCAATTTCCGCGATCGGCAGACGCAGCTCGAGGGCGTGGATCGTCAGCTCGGTCTCGATCTCGAAACCGCCGGCGAGTGCGGGGAAGGACTTCACGAAACGACGGCTGAAGACGCGGTACCCCGACAGCATGTCGGTCAGGCGATTGCCGAAGATGCGCGCCACGATGCCGGTCAGCATGACATTGCCGAACTGATGTCCCCGGCGGTAAGCGTTCTGCGAGGCCGCCGTGCGCGCACCGTTCACCATGTCCAGCATTTGCGTCAGCAGCAGTTGGATGAGGCGGGGAGCGCTCGCGGCATCATAGGTCCCGTCGCCGTCGACGAGCACGAAAACATCCGCTTCCACGTCGGCGAACATCCGGCGTACGACATTTCCCTTGCCCTGCAGTGGCTCGACCCGGACGATCGCGCCGGCAGCCTCCGCTTCGCTCACCGTCGCGTCGGTGGAGTTGTTGTCGTAGACGAAGATGAGCGCCTCCGGCAGCGCATCCCGGAAGTCGCGCACGACCTTGCCGATCGCCGCCGCCTCGTTGTAGCAGGGGATGAGAACCGCGACGGTCGACTGAATCACGTGCAGATCACCTCGGAAGGCTCAAGCGGGCTCGCTGGATGGCAGTTCCCGGCGCTCACGCCGGCTGCTTCGAATTGCCGGCAAGTATAGCAAGGATCGGCGCAGCCCCGGCGTGAACGCAGACTTGTCCATGGCAGCCTGCCTGGGGCACTTTACAGAAGACAACATCAGCCAAGTTGCGTTATGCAACCCGTGCCCCTAGGCGGGCGCGGGCGGCCGGTCACAGGTAGCCGTTGGCCGCGTACCACTGGGCCGTGCGGCGCGCGCCCTCGGCAAAATCGACCTGCGGATGAAATTGCAACAGCCGCGCGGCTTTTGCGGTGGAAAAGCGGAACGACTTGCGGAAGAAATCCAACCGCCGCCGATGCAGCGGCGGCTTCAGCCCCAGCGGACTGAAGGTGGCCTCGAAGCTGTGCGCAGCCAAGACGAACGGCCACAGGGGCGCGTGTGGCACGCGGCGCTTGCTGCCCACGGCTGCGCGGATGGCCGCGACCATGTCGTTGGTGGTAATCGGGTGCGCGCCCGCCAGCACGATCGTTTCGCGATTGGCTGCGCTCGCCGTGCAGGCGGCGAGCAACCCGCGCGACAGATCATCGACGTAGATCAGCTGATGCAGATTGCGACCGTTCCCCACGGTGAGATAACGGCCCGTCTTGATGCCGCGAAACAACTTCAACAGCCGCATGTCGCCGGGGCCATACGTCTCGGAGATGCGGATGATGCACACCTCCATGCTGCCGGCGAAGTTGCGCACCAGCGGTTCAGCGGCCGCCTTGGTGCGCCCATAGGGGTTATCCGGTGCCAGCGGACTCGATTCGTCGAGCGTGCCGTTGGCGGCGCTTCCATATACACCGATCGTGCTGCCGTGCACGAAGCGCCGGATGCCGGCCTGGGAGGCCAGCTCCAGCAGCCGCCGCGTCCCATCGACGTTCACCCGTTGAAAGTGGCTTTCCGGCTGCTGCGCCTCATGTTGGGCCGCCGCGAGATGGATCACGACGTCCTGGCCCCCCAGAGCGCGCATCAACGCCGCGCTGTCCTCGAGGGTTGCCTCGGCAACGCCGATGCCGGCGCGGGCGAGTTGCTCGCACCGGGCGCGCTCCGCCGCGTTGTTGATCGCCGTTGTGACCGTCACGCCATAGCCGAGTTGCGTGGCCAGTTGGGCCAGTCGGCTGCCGATGAATCCGGAGCCGCCGGTGATGACCAGACGCGGCAGTGACATCTGCGCTGACATGCTCAGGCGCTGCGTGCGCGCGCAGCCTGCGGCGGCGGCAGGGCGTGAAATCGGGCGAATTCGTCCTCGACCGCCGCTCGTTCCTGCGCGATGCGTCGCTCGGGCCAGCCGAGCTCGCGGGCGAGGACGCCCTGCAGCTCATCGAGCGCCCCCGCACCGGGATGCCCATCCGTGCCGAGCTCGGTGCGCCGGAAAACAACATCGGTCATGCGCTGGGCCATTTCGGCGCGCACCCCATGCACAGCCTCCGCATGGGTAATGTGGGTCCCCGCAAAGCAACGCCCCAATGCCGGCTCGCGCGCGGCGAGCTCGAGCACCGCTGCCGCGGCGGTGCCATAATTGCGTAACAGCCCATCGAGCGCCGCCACAGCGAGCCAATCGGGCCGACGCGCGGCCAGCGCGCGCGCCGCCGCCGAGAAGCTCGGGATGGCGCCCCCTGGCAACGGGCGGGTAGTGGAATCGGCGCCCGAGGCGCGGGTGCCGAGCTGCCCCGCCGCCAGATCCAGCACCTCCGCGGCATCGCGGCGGGCTACCGTGTAGCGCACGCTGATGGCGGAGATCAGCCCCTGCATGCCGAAGGCGCGATGATCGATCAGCCGTGACTGCTTGCCGAAGCTCAACCCTTGCTGCTGCCGCGAGGCCTCGCCGAAGGGCACGAGTCCGAAATCCACGCGACGCACTTCCTGCTCGCGCAGTTTGACGGCCGGATAGGCGGCGTTGAATTCATCGATGAACTGGCGCAGCTCCGCACTCGGGAGGGCGACCGCATCCGGATCGCGGGGCACGACTGCATGCCAGACCCCCACCAGCGTGCAATCCCGCCATGGCACCATGAACAGGTGGCGGTGATTGCGCGCGAGCAGTGCGTCGGAATCGCGCGAACGACCCTGAACTGCCAGCGCCATCGGGGTCGTGGATTTGCGGTCGATGATGAAACAGGCATCGCGGGAATACGTGCCCGACTGCCCGTAGCGCGTCCCGCAGGCCTGCAGAATGCCTTCGGACCAGGGGCCTGCGGCATTGATGACGAGGCGTGCCCGGATCGGGAAGCGGGTGCCTGCAAGCCGGTCGATCGCTTCGACGCCGACCACCCGCATGCCTTCCATCAGCAGGCGCTCGGCCTCGACATAGTTGGCAACGCTTGCGCCCAACTCCGCGGCGGCGGCGGCAAATGCCAGCACCAGCCGCGGCGGGTTGTACATCTGCCCATCCTCGAAGACGGCCGCGCCGGTGAGGCTCGCCGGCTCGATGTCCGGAAAAAGCTGCAGCGTCTGCGTGCGGCTCAGAAAGCGGGTGCGGCCGATGCGGCGCTCGGGATCGGCCACGTGACGGCTCAAATCGGCAGTGAGCGCATCGTACAGCAGCATCCCCGTGCCGAGCAGCCAGCGGCTGCTCTTGCCATGGCCGTAGGTCGGGATCACGAACGGCAGCGGAGCCACCAGGTGTGGCGCAATCCGCAGCAGGATCGTGCGCTCGAGACAGGACGCCCGCAATCTGCGCACATCGCCATGTTGGATGTAGCGAATGCCGCCGTGCACGACCTTGAAGCAATGCGCCGAGGCGCCCGCGGAGAAATCCTCGCGTTCGATCAGCGCCGTGCGAAAACCGCGCAGGGCCGCTTCGCGCGCCGTCGCCGCGCCGGAGGCACCGCCGCCGATTACGAGCACATCGAACGGCTCGCCACCAAGCATGCGCAGATCGCGATGGATGCTCACTGAGGGTTCCATCGCAGCATGATAGTCAATTTCGCCGTCCGCGCGCCAAGGGCGCCGCGGCGGGCATCGCCGCACTGCCGCGGCGGCATCGCACTGCCGCGGTGGTGCCGCTCGCTGCCGCGCTTTCAGCGCTGCTTGAATTCCTCCGGCGTGAGCTGGTGTCGCGCCAGCAGCTTGTAGAAGTCGGTGCGGTTGCGCTTCGCAAGGCGTGCCGCCTGACTTACGTTGCCGCCGGTGATCTGCAGGATCTGTGACAGGTAGCTGCGGGTGAACTCATCGCGCGCCTCGTCGAAGGAGGGCAGCCGCCCCGGGCCTCCGCCGAGGGACTGTTGCACCAGCTCGACCGGGATGATCGGAGTCTGCGAGAGGGCGACGTTCTGGCGGACCACGTTCTGCAGCTGGCGGATATTGCCTGGCCAGTCCGCGGTTGCGAGCAGCTCCACGGCCTCCGGCGCGTAGATCTTGCGCACCCCGCTTTCCTTGGCGATCTGCGCGAGGAAGTGCGCCACCAGCAGCGGGATGTCCTCGCGGCGGCGATTCAACGGCGGCATCTCGATGTGCACGACGTTGAGCCGATAGTACAGATCCTCGCGAAACTGTCCGGCGGCCATCAGGCTCTGCAGATCCCGGTGGGTCGCCGAGACGACGCGCACGTTGACGGCAATCGCATCCGTGCTGCCCACAGGGCGGATGACATTTTCCTGCAACACCCGCAGCAGCTTCACCTGCAGCCGCATGGGCATGTCGCCGATCTCATCGAGCATGAGTGTGCCGCCGTCGGCCGCCATGAACAGGCCGCGATGCGCGCGCGTGGCGCCGGTGAACGAGCCTTTCTCGTGGCCGAAGAGCTCGGACTCGAGCAGATCCTCGGCCATGGCGCTGCAGTTGATGGCGACGAAGGGTTTGTTCTTGCGCGGGCTCGCATGGTGGATCGCGCGCGCCAGCAGCTCCTTGCCGGTGCCGCTCTCACCGGTGATGAGCACACGGGCATCGGTGCCGGCGACCATGTGGGCCTGCGCCAGCTTCTCCTCCATGAGGGAGCTGCGTGTGACGATCTCCGCGCGCCAGTCCTCATCGGAGGCGCCGAATCCGGAGATACGCAGCGCCTTCTGCACCTGGTCGAGCAGTTCCTGCTTGTCCACCGGCTTGGTGAGAAAGCCGAACGCGCCCATCTGCGTGGCCTGCACGGCATCGGGAATCGTACCGTGGGCGGTGAGGATGATCACCTTGAGACCGGGCCAGCGAGTCTGCAGCTCTTTGAGCAGCCCGATGCCATCCATCTGATCCATGCGCAGATCGGTGATCACGAGATCCGGCCGGAAGCGGCTCGCGGCAGCCAGTGCCTGCATGCCGCTCTCCACGGCCTCAACGTCATAACTCTCCGCCCGCAGGCGGATCGTGAGCAGGCGCAGCAGTCCCGGGTCATCGTCGACCACCAGGATGCGCCCCTTACGTTTTCCGGTTTGATTCACGTGCCTCGTCCTCAACAGCTCGGGCTGCAACAGCGTCGCTGAAATCGTCACGGTTGTGTTCCTTCGTTGCTCGGTTTGCGCTCGTTCAGCGAGCGCTCGATGTTGGCGATGGCATCGAGCTTGGCTCGTGCCTCCTCGAGCTCCCTGCGCAACCGTGCGTTCTCATCCGTCTCCAATTGCAGACGGCGGTTCACGGTGGTCGTCCGTTCCCGGTCGGCTCGGGCGACCTCGCCCTGCAACCTGCGATTTTCTGCTTCCAGCGTCAAATGATCCTCGGTCTGGCGCAGCTCGACGAACGCGAGCGCACGCTCGCCCGGAAGCAACATCTCCGGATTGGCCGACAGCTCCTGCAGCAGCCGCTGCGCGCGTGTGCGATCGGTTCCCGGATGGCCACCCGTGGCAAGTACGAGCGCGAGCCGCAGCTTGCGGCTGGGCGTGGCAGCGTTGTCGTAATCGCGCTGCGCGGCGGTGGCGATTTCGGCCTGGTCCGCGGGTGCGCTCTGCACGAGCTTCTGCAACAGTTGCACATCATCGTTCACCGCCGCCGCGGAGGCGGCGGTGCGATCCACGACGGGCGCAGCCGCCGGGGTGCCCTGGTGCGGCGCCGAGTCGGTCGTGCAGGCCGTCCCGGCGAGAGTAATAAGCAGACTGGCGATGATCCATGGATGTGCCGCGCGGGGCGCCGCCTCAAGCGGCATGGGCTTGCGCTCGCGGCTCGCTCCGCACCGGCCGGTCGCCATCGGAGGATTGGATCGGCATGCTGATCCGGAAGTGGGCACCTGGGAATTCGCCATCCACGATCTGCACGGTACCGCCGTGCGCGGAGACGAACTCCAGCACGACGGACAGCCCGATTCCGGTACCTTTGACCGCCGAGCTCCTTGCCGCCCGTCCCGTATAAAATGCGTCGAAGACGTGCGCGCGGTCCTCGAGCGCAATGCCCGGGCCACTGTCCGCCACGTCGAGCGTGAGCAACGCGCCATCGGTCTGCGCGCGAAGGTAGATAGTACCTCCCTTGGGTGAGTACTTCACCGCGTTCGACACCAGATTCTCGAGTATCAACCGAATCTTGCTGCGGTCCGCGATCAGCGTCACATCTTCGACGCGCACATCCAGACGCACCCGCTGTGACAGCAGGGTCAGCTGCTGGTTCTCGAGCACCTGCTTCACCACCGGGCGCAGCCGAAATTCACTGGTTTCCAGCCCGACGCTCGAGGTTTGCCAGGCGCTGAAGGAGAGCAGATTCTCGATCATGCGCTGCAGTTTGATTCCGTTCTCGCGCAGGATGGCCGTCACTTCCCGCTGATTCGGATCGAGCTCGCCCACCGCCCCGTCCATCAGCAGCTCCGTGCCTTCGCGGATGTTGGCGAGCGGGGTCTTGAGCTCGTGCGACATGTGTCGCAGGAAGCGGTTGCGCTCGTACGCCAGTTCCACCAGCCGCTGCCGCAGCCACTCGAGCTGCCCGGCGAGACGCGACAGATCGATCGGCCCCGAGACCGAGATCGGATTGGAGAAGGTGCCCTGGCCCAGCTCGCTGATGGCGCGGTCGATCTTGCGCAACGGCCGGCCGACCGCCACCGTCAATGCGAAGATCGCGATGATGGTGAGCGGAATGAGCAGGGCGGCCTGCCACAGCAGTCGTCCGCGCGCCTGCTGGGTCTGCTTTTCGAGGGCCGCCACGTCGGCATCGATCTGGGAGTTGCTCTGCGCGGCGACCCGGTCCGCGAGCGCCGCAAGTTCCGTGAAGCGCCGCGATAGACTTGCCGTGTTGTCCGTGCTCTTGCCGGCTTGCAGGGCGAGCACGCTGGCACTGATGCGGTGTTGCAGGTCACCGAGCTCGCTGAGTGTCTTGCGTGCCGCGGAAGACTGCTGATGCCCCTCCAGTTGTGCCCGCGTCTTGGAGAGCAGCGCGTCCTGGCGACGGTACAGCTCCAGTAGATTGGCGTCCGCGAGTACATCGTACAGACGAGCGGTGCGCTCGAGCGAGGCGATCTGGCTGAAGAGCTCCTGACTGGCGCGCGCCGCCGTCACGCTTTCGAGGACGAGCTTCTGGCCGGTATCCGCCAGCGAGCGGATCTGCAGTGCCGCGGTGAGCAGCGCCGCAAGCAGGGGCAGGGCGATGAGCGCCAGCCCCAGCAGCATCAGTCCGCTCAAAGACCTGGGTCGTGCCCATTGCATGAGCGATATTCTAGCCGGCTGCGCCGGCGGGCGGAGCAGACGCTTGCCGGCGGCCTACCACGGCTCTCGCTGCAGGCGCTGTTCCCACTGGAGCGAGGTGCGCACGATCGTATCGAGATCGTCCAGGCGCGGCCGCCAGCCCAGTTCTGTGCGAACGCGGTCGGCGCGCGCGACCAGTGTCGGTGGATCGCCGGGGCGGCGGGGCTCCTCGCGGATGTTCAGCTTCATGCCCGCCACGCGTTCGACGCTGGCAAGTACCTCGCGCACGCTGTAACCGTGTCCGTAGCCGACATTCAGCACGAGGGGAGCGCCGCCCTGGCGCAGATAGTCGAGGGCATCCAGGTGCGCGGTGGCGAGATCCTCGACATGGATGTAGTCGCGGATACCCGTGCCGTCGGTGGTCGGATAATCCGTACCGAATATCGAGACGTGCGGACGTTTGCCGACGATCGCCTCGCAGGCCACTTTCACCAGCAACGTGGCCTTGCGGGTCGCCTGCCCGATGCGGCCGCTGCAATCGGAGCCGGCGACGTTGAAATAGCGCAGCGCCACGTAGCGCAACGCACTGGCCGCTGCCACATCGCGCAGCATCCACTCGGACATGAGCTTGGAGGTGCCGTAGGGGTTGATGGGACTGGTCGGGGTAGTCTCGGCCGCAAAGCTGTCGGCCGGGATACCGTATACGGCGGCAGTGGAGGAAAAGACGAAATGGCGCACGCCGCTCTCGAGGCAGCATTGCAGCAGATTGCGCGTCGAGCAGGTGTTGTTGCCGTAGTATCTGAGCGGCTCGCTGACCGACTCGGGCACGATAGTATGGGCCGCGAAATGCAGCACCGTGTCCACTTCGTAGGTGCGGATGACCTCGAGCACCTGGTCCCGATCGCCCACCTTGCCGAGGACCAGAGGCGTATCGAGCACGGCCTGGCGAAAGCCCGTGGACAGGTCATCGAGCACGACCACGCGTTCCCCGCGGGTGCGAAGCTGCAGCACGACATGACTGCCGATGTAGCCCGCTCCGCCGGTGACCAGGATCGAAGGTCCGCGCATGGTTTGATCCGCGACGTGAAAAAAGTGACGCGATGATAATCAAATCGGCGCAGTCCGATGTGAAGCCGTTCACCGGGCTGTCACCGGAGGTGGTGCTGGAGGCGGCTGGCTCCGTGGGCCTGGACGTGGACGGCAGGCTGTTTGCCCTGAACAGCTACGAGAACCGCGTGTACCAACTGGGCAGCCCGACCGGCCCGCTGGTGTTGAAGTTTTATCGGCCGCACCGCTGGACGGACGAGCAGATCGGCGAGGAGCACGGGTTCACGGCAGAGCTTGCCGCGGCGGATCTGCCGGTGGCGGCCCCGGTGGCCGTCGACGGCCGCACCCTGTTCCGCTATCGCGAGTTCCGCTTCGCCGCCTTCCCCTGGATGCGCGGCAGGGCACCCGAGCTCGATGCCACGGAGGCGCGACAGATTCTCGGCAGGAGCCTCGCGCGCGTGCATCAGATCGGTGCCCTGCGGCCCTTCAGTACGCGTCCGGCGATCACGCTCGAGCGCCTCGGAATCGAGGCGTGCCACCAGGTGCTGGCGAGCGATCTGCTGCCGCAGGTGCTGCGCGATCGCTATGTCGAGACGAGCGAGCTGCTGCTGGGACGGATCGAGCACAGCTTCGAGGCGGCCATGCCGGTGCGCACCATCCGCATCCACGGCGATTGCCATCTCGGCAACCTGCTGTGGAACGAGCAGGGCCCGGCGTTCGTCGACCTGGACGATTGCGCGATGGGCCCGAGGATCCAGGACCTGTGGATGCTACTGGCCGGATCACCCGCCGATCAGCGCCGGCAATGGGGCGAGCTGCAGGAGGGGTATGCGCAGTTCGCCGATCTCGACTACCGCGAGGTGGGGCTGATCGAAGCGCTGCGGGCACTGCGCATGCTGCACCACGCAGCCTGGGTGTCGCATCGGTGGCTCGACCCGGCCTTTCCGCGGGCGTTCCCCTGGTTCGGCGAACACCGTTACTGGGAGGGCTACCTTGGGGATCTGCGCGAGCAGCTGGAGGCGATCGACGAGCCGCCACTGCAGCGGGGTTGAGCGCAGCCAGAGCCGTTGGCAAGACGCTGTCTTCACGAAATCGGCAAGTCCTGCGTGCCTTCGGACCGGTGGACGCGGTACATTTCGGGCGGCCGGATTCCCCCAGCCGTCGGCGCACGGAGCCATGCGAATCGCTGAGACATTTTGCCGCCCTTTGGCGGTACTCGAAAGCATCCTGCTGTTGGGGTTGGCGGCCTGCAATTCCGGCAGCGGACCTTCCACGACGGGACCGTTCCACCACACTGGCCGGCCGAAGGTGCACGCACCGGCCCCGATTGTTCCCGGCCAGGAGCCGCTGACGGAAATGGTCTCCGCCGTGAGTGCCAGCAACGTCGGTCCGCCCGTACAGCTGAAGTTCAACCTTTTACAGCGCCCCGAAGTGGGCCAGCCCGTGGATCTCGCCATCGCCCTCGTCCCGGGGACGCCCGCACCCGACAGCGTCTCGGCCCAGTTCCAGGTCACGGATGGGCTGGAGCTGATGGGTGGGGCGCAGCTGCAGCAGGTCGATAAACCCCCGGAAGGCGCGCCCTTGCGGCATATGGTGAAGATCCTCGCCAAACGTGATGGCATCTTTGCGGTAACAGCCGTGGTATCGGTCGTCTCCGCCAGCGAGACTGCGACCCGTACGTTCTCCATCCCGGTAATAGCCGGTGCGGGGCTCTCCGAGGCACAGGCGACGCCTCCGGCCGCCAAGCCCCCGGCCGCCAAACCTCCGATCGCAAAACGCTGATGGGCGTCCCAGTCGTTTTCCCTCCTTATGTCAACTTCCAAGACCCGGGTCGTCCCGGGCCCTGAACCGGGCAAGGCGGGCGCGGCGGCGGCCTCGGACGCGCGCCCGCAAGATCCCGTGCTGCATCCGCAGCTCACGGCACAACTACAGAACGCGCAACTGCGCTCGAAGAGCGAGACGCCCGAGCTCACCGCCCTGCTGCACGCGATCAGCGCACATTATGAGCAGCTCGATGCCGAGCGCCGCGGTGCGGCCGAATCGATGCGCCTCATGGCGGATGAAGCGCGTGCGCTTGCGCATGAGGCCCGCGAGCAAAGCTCCGAGCACCTGCAGGTCATCCTCGACCACATCAAGGATGTGGTCCTGACGATCGATGCGGACGGGATCATCGAGACCTTCAACCCGACCGGCGAACGGGTGTTTGGCTATCTCGAGAGCGAGGTCGTCGGCCAATGCGTGGACCGGCTGATCCCGCGGATCGCGGCCGAGGAGAGCGTCGGACAGGCACTGCAGCGCCTCGCCGCGAGTTCGGGCGATACGCACCTCGATCTTGCGGCCCGGGAGTCCCTGGGTCAGCGCAAGGATGGCGAGTGCTTTCCGGCCGAGATCGCCGTGAGCAAGGCGCGCCTCGGCCCAGCCGAAGTCTTCGTCCTGTGTCTGCGCGATGTCACCGAGCGGCGCGAGTCCGAACAGGCAATGCGCGAGAGCGAGGCCCGCTACCGTCTGCTCGTCAATCATGCGCCGGAGGCGATCGTCGTCTTCGATGTCGACGCGGACCGGTTCGTCGACGCGAACGAGAATGCGGAGCGTTTTTTCGGGCTCGAGCGCAGCCGACTGCTGCAGGTCGGCCCGCTCGATGTGAGTCCGGCTCTGCAGCTCGATGGCACCCCTTCGGCCGTGCGGGCCCGGGAAAACGTGCAGCGCGCGCTCGATGGCGAGCAGCACACGCATGAGTGGCTGTGCCGCGACGCCAGCGGCAAGGAAATCATCTGCGAAGTGCGCCTCGTGCGTCTGCCCAGTGGTGAGCGACGACTCGTGCGTGGAAGCATCGCGGACATCTCCGAGCGCAAGCGCGCCGAGCGCGTCGCGGCGGCGGAGCGGGAGGTGCTTCGTCAGCTCACGGGCAATGCCCCTTTGCAGGAAGTGCTGGTGTCCATCACGCGGCTCATCGAGACCGTCGGCATCGGCACCGTGTGCACCGTCAGCATGCTCGCCGAGGATGGGCTCTCGTTCGCCTACATGGTTGCGCCGCGCTTGCCGGACAAGTTGCGCGCCATCCTCGAGCGCTCCGCCATCGACATCCGCAATGGCTCCTGTGCGGCGGCGGTCTACCTCGGTCGTCGGGTGATCGTGGAGGACGTGAGCACCGATCCGTTCTGGCAGCAGCGTCGTGAGGCGGCGCTCGATGCCGGATTGCGCGCCGCATGGTCCACGCCCTTGAAAGGTGCGAACGGCAAGCTGCTCGGTTCCCTGGGCGTGTATCGCGCCGAACCGGGAGCGCCGAGCGCGCAGGAGACGGAAATCATGGCGCACGCCGCGCAGCTTGCGGGGATCGCCGTGCAACGCCGGCTCGCGGAGGAGGCACTGCGCAACAGCGAGGCGAAATTCCGTGGCCTGTTCGAGAGCATTGCCGAAGGGGTGTACCAGAGCGGGCGCGATGGGCGGCTGCTCTCGGTGAATCCCGCTTTCGTGTCCATTCTCGGCTACTCGAGCGCGGAGGAACTCTACGCGTTGCCAAGCGTTGCGATGCTTTACTGGAATCCAGGCGATCGCGCGGAGTTCATGCGCGGCGTCGAATCCGAAGGCGAGATCCGCAACGCCGAGTTTCGTATGCGTACCCGCGACGGACAGCAGGTGGTGATCCTCGAGAATGCGCGTGCCGTGCGCGACAGCGACAGCCGGATCGTGGGCTACGAGGGTACGATTGCGGACATCACCCAACGCAAGCGCGCAGAGCAGGCCGTGTTTGCCGAAAAGGAGCGGGCGCAAGTGACGCTGCAATCGATCGGCGATGCGGTCATCAGCACGGATGCCGATGGCCGGATCGAATACATCAATCCGGTTGCCGAGACGCTCACGGCGTGGGGGCTCAACGAGGCGCGCGGGCGCCCGATCGCCGACGTGCTCAATCTCGTCAACGAGCTCACGCGCGAGCCGATCGAGAACCCGTTGATGTGCGCGCTCGGCCGCGGTGAGGGCGCCACCGGGGCGGATCATTCCGTGCTGATCACGCGCGCCGGTCAGGAAGTGGCCATCCAGGAGTCCGCAGCTCCCATCTGCGATCGCCAGGGCCGGGTGATCGGCGCGGTGATCGTGTTCCACGACGTCACCAAGGAGCGCCGTCTCAAGCGCGCGCTGTCCTACCAGGCGAGCCACGATGCCCTCACCGGGCTCATCAACCGGCGCGAATTCGACAACCGGCTGCATGCGGCCGTGCTCAGCGCGCAGCGCGGCGAGGGTTCATTCGCGCTGCTGTACATCGATCTCGATCAGTTCAAGGTCGTCAACGATACCTGCGGTCACCAGGCCGGAGACCGCCTGCTGCGCGATGTGACCGGGCTGCTGCAAACGCGCGTGCGGGCATCGGATACGATCGCCCGACTGGGCGGCGATGAGTTCGGGGTGCTGCTGGAGAGCTGCACCATCGAGCAGGCCTCCCGCATCGCCGATGGCGTGCGGCAGGCGATCCGCGACTATCGCTTCATGTGGGGTGCCAGCACCCTGTCGGTCGGCGCAAGCGTCGGTGTCGTGCAGATCACTGCCGAAACGGCGAATGTGGCCAGTGTCATGAGTGCGGCCGACATCGCCTGCTATGCAGCGAAGGACGAGGGACGCAATCGCGTGCACGTCTACGAGCAGGACGGGGTCTCGCACCGGCATCGCGAGATGCACTGGGTCGCCCGCGTGACCCGCGCCGTGGAGGAGAACCGCCTGGAGCTGTATTTTCAGCCCATCGTGCCGATCGCCTCCACCGGGGGCGCCGCCGCAGCGTTCCACGAGCTCACCGTGCGGCTGCGGGATGACGATGGGCAGCTCGTGCCGCCCAGCGAATTCATTCCGGCCGCCGAGCGCTATAACGTCATGTCGATCATCGACCGCTGGGTCGTGCGGCGGGCCGTCACCTTGCTGAAAGAGCGCCAGCACAATGGGGCCGCGCTGCCGCTGCTGGCGGTGAATCTCTCGGGTACCTCTCTCAACGAGCAGTCGTTCGCCGAATTCGTCCTGCAGAGCGTCGGCCAGCCGGGCATTGCCGCGGCGCTGTGCTTCGAGATCACGGAGACCGCGGCCGTGACGAACCTCTCGAACGTCATCTATTTCATGCGCGAGCTCAAGGGCCGCGGCTGCAAATTCTCGCTGGACGATTTCGGCACGGGTCTGTCCTCCTTCATGTACCTCAAGACCCTGCCGGTGGATTTTCTCAAGATCGACGGGCAGTTCATCAGCCACGTGGCCGATGACCCGGTCGATCGCAGCATGGTCGAGGCAATCAGCAAGGTCGGGCGGGCGCTCGGGATCGCAACGGTCGCCGAATGCGTGGAATCGGCCCGGGTGCTCGCCGAGCTGCAACGCATCGAGGTGGACTTCGCGCAGGGCTACTACGTCGCAGCGCCCCTGCCGATCGCGCAACTGAGTTCCTGACAGACATTGCGGTTACAATGATGCAACGCTAACTGGCTGCATGGAGTCGTGCCGTGAGCAGTGCAGAGCCCCCCTTCACGGTCGGCATCGAAGAGGAATATCTGCTCGTCGATCTGCAGACGCGCGATGTGAACGAGGATCCGCCCGCAGAGGTGCTGCAGGCCTGCACGCAGCGCAGCGGCGGCGACATCAACCCCGAGTTTCTGCGGTCGCAGCTCGAGGTCAACACGCGTGTATGTCATTCGATCGCGGAAGCACGCGCCGACCTGGCGCGGCTGCGCGCGATCATCGTCGATGTTGCCGGTGAATCCGGCTTGGCGCCGATCGCCGCCTCGACCCACCCGTTCGCGCGGGCGAAGCAACAGATGCCGACGCAGAACGAGCAGTTCTTCGCCATGGCCCGCGAGATGCAGGGCGCCGCACGCCGCTTGATGGTGTGCGGCATGCACGTGCATGTCGGGATCGACGATGACGATCTGCGGGTCGATCTGATGAACCAGCTGTCGTACTTCGTGCCGCATCTGCTTGCCCTGTCGTGCTCCTCGCCGTTCTGGGAGGGCGAGCTCACCGGGTTGATGTCCTTCCGGCTCAATATCTTCAGCTCCCTGCCGCGCACGGGACTGCCGGAGCGCTTCGCCAGCTACAACGAGCTGCGGCGGCATCTGGATACGCTGATCCGTAACGGCATGATCGAGAACACCACCAAGATGTGGTGGGACGTGCGCCCCAACCCGCGCTATCCGACCCTCGAGATGCGGGTGATGGATTGCTGTACGAGCATCGATGATTCGATGTGTCTTGCGGCGCTCGTGGTGTGCCTGGCGCGCATGTTGTACCGGCTGCGCCGCTGTAACCAGAGCTGGCGGTGCTACAAGAACGTGCTGATCGCGGAGAACCGCTGGCGGGCGATGCGCTACAGCTTCGATGAGCAGCTGCTCGATCTTGCGCGCGGGGAGCTCGTGCCCTTTGCGCAGCTGACGGAGGAGCTGATTGCGCTCGTGCGCGAGGATGCGCTGGCACTGGGTTGCCTGCGCGAGCTCGAGTATGTGCGCACCATACTCGAGCGCGGCACGAGCGCCCACCGGCAGATCCGCACATACAAGGAGGCACGTGCCCACGGCGCGAGCGAGCGCGAGGCGCTGGTGGCGGTGGTGGATTTCCTCGTGCGCGAGACGGCGAGCGGACTGGGCGAGGCGAGCGACTCGGGCGAGGCGGGCGGACTGGGCGATCAGCCTGCCGCAGGCGGCCGCTCATGAGCGTCCCGGTGCTGGTTTCGAGCGCAAATGGCATCTGCGAGATTCGCCTCAACAGGCCAGAGAAACGCAATGCCATCACGCTTGCGATGTATGCGGACCTCACCGATGCGCTGCTGAGGGCCGAACAGGACGAGGGCATACGCGTCATTCTGCTCAGTGGCGAGGGTGTCAGTTTCACCGCGGGCAACGATCTGCAGGACTTCCAGAGCGGCCCGGCGCTCGATGACGAGCACAGCGCCGTGCGTTTTCTCAGGCATCTTCCGACGGTCGGCCCGGTGTTGATCGCTGCCGTGCAGGGTCCCACGGTTGGCATCGGTGTGACCATGCTGCTGCACTGCGATCTCGTCATTGCCGCGCGCAGCGCGCGGCTGTCGATGCCATTCGTGCGGCTGGGACTGGTGCCGGAGGCGGCCAGCTCGCTGCTGTTGCCACGCCTCGTGGGGCACCAGCGCGCGGCCGAGTTGCTGCTGCTCGGTGATCCGCTCGATGCGGCAAGTGCCTGCACTTTGGGTCTGGTCAACCGTGTGACCGACGAGGAGCGGTTGCTCGATGAGGCGAGGGCGCTGGCCCGGCGGGTTGCAGCACTGCCCACCGCGGCGCTGCGCGCCACGAAGCGCTTATTGCGCAGCGAAACCGATACGCCCGCGGCACGCATCGAGGAGGAGCTGCAGGCGTTTCAGGAGCGCCTGAGCTCAGCGGAATTCCAGAGCGCCGCGCGCAGCTTCTTCGGCAAGGGCGGGCAGCGCTAAGGCCGGGCGCAAGCGCGCGGCCCCACCTTCGCTCAGGTCGCTTTCGGAGCGTGGGAGGCGCACCAGCCGGACGAGTTCACCGATTTGCCGACGAAGATCTGACAGGGACCATACTGCTGTCCCGCCACGCCTTTGTAGAAGTTGCAGTTGGCGCACTTTGCGCCGGGCTTGTAGGTGGGGAATTTGCTCTTGTCCACCTTGCTCGCATCCTCCACATAGCCGAGTGCTTTGGCCGTGGGATCCGCCGGCGAAAGGTGCGGGAGCTCGCCGCCTTTCCCGGCAGCCTGGGCGAGCGAGCGCCCGGGACGCAAGCCGACCGCCAGCGCGGCTCCCGCGGCTGCGAACAGTGTCAGAACCTCACGTCGTGAGTTTTTTTCGGATGATTTTTCGGATGACATGGATGCGAACTCCTGAGAAGAGCAGCGGAAACCGTGGGCTCTCGCAACTTCCGTACCGCGCTCGCAGGCGGCCTTGGTGATCGATTATCAATGCTCGTATACTGCATCGCGACTTTCAAGTATCGCAACGGACGAGGCCGCGGATCCGGCATTGGCGTACCTGTCGGCGCTACCACCGGCCGAGGCGCAGCGCATCGTGCTGCCGCTCGACGCTGCGTCAGTTCACGCCGAAGACACTCACGGAACCGGCGCGGATTCTCGATCACGTGCAGATGGCGCGCATGATGGGCGCTGCCGCATGGCCATTCGCCGACGAGGTCCTGCATGCCCCATGAGCTGAGCCGCTCGCTGCGCCCGCGCCATCTGACGATGATCTCCATCGGGGGCATCATCGGTGCGGGTTTGTTCGTGGGCAGCAGTGCGGCCATCGCCGCGGCCGGTCCGGCCATCGTGCTCAGTTATCTGCTGACCGGCATCCTGATCCTGCTGGTGATGCGCATGCTGGGGGAAATGGCCGTCGCTCTGCCCAACGTGCGCGCATTCACCGAGTTCGCGCGCGTCGGGCTAGGTCCTTGGGCGGGCTTCGTGGCCGGCTGGCTGTACTGGTATTTCTGGATCATCACGGTGGCGGTGGAGGCGATTGCCGGGGCGAACATCCTGCACTCCTGGATCCCGTTGCCGGCCTGGGAGCTGGGACTTGCGCTCATGGCCGTGATGACCGGAGTGAACCTGATGTCGGCGCGTTCCTACGGGGAATTCGAATTCTGGTTCTCCTCGATCAAGGTGTCGGCCATCATCGCCTTCATCGCGGTGTCGGCCGCTTACGCGTTCGGCTGGACGGGGCACGCGGGCAATACCTTTGCCAATCTGACGGCGCACGGCGGTTTCATGCCCAAGGGCGTGCTGACGGTGCTGGCCGGGGCCGTGACCGTGTTCTTCGCGCTCACCGGCGCGGAGATCACCACGATTGCCGCTGCGGAATCGCAGGAGCCCTCGCGCGCGATCGCCAAGATGACGACTTCGGTGATCGTGCGGATCCTCGCTTTCTATGTCTTCTCGATCGCGCTCATCGTGAGCGTCGTGCCATGGAATGCCGTGCGCGTCGGCGATTCGCCGTTCACGCTGGCACTGACGACGATGAACTTCTCGTGGGCGAGCGGGGCGATGAGCATCATCATCCTGACCGCGGTGCTGTCGTGCCTCAACTCCGCATTCTACGTGTGCTCGCGGGTGCTGTTCCTGCTCGCCGAACACGGCGATGCGCCCCAGGTGCTGGTGCAGCTCAATGCCCGCAAGGTGCCAACCCGCTCGGTGTGGATGGGCTCCATCGCCGGTGTGGTTGGCGTGCTGTCCGCAACCCTTGCACCGCAGACCGTCTTCGCTTTTCTCGTCGATGCGTCCGGTGCGCTGATGGTGTTCATCTACATCATCGTCGCAGTCGCACAGATCCGCTTGCGCCGGGAACGCGAGCGGGCAGGGGAGGCGCAGCCCGCGCTGCGCATGTGGTGGTTCCCCTGGGCGAGCTATGCGGCGATCGGTGGCATGGTGGCAATCCTGGTTGCGATGGCCCTTACCCCTGCACAGGCGAAGGATCTGTACGTCAGCCTCGTGACGCTGTTGCTCGCCGTCGTCGCCTACCTGCTGGTGCGCGTGCGGCGCGAGTCCGCACGCGGGGCGCAGCTTGCGCCGCCATCGGGATGAAGGGGGTGGGCGCGATCGTGCAACACGACGGATCACTGAACCGGCGGCGCTTCCTGCAGGTTTCGGCGGCCGCCAGCGGCGGGCTGCTCATCCAGATCGCACTCGCCCAGCGCATGCACCGCGCTGCCGCACCTTCGGTCTCGGGGTCGGCTGCCGCCCCCGTCAGCTTGAATGCCTACGTGCGCATCGATCCCGATGGCCGCATCGTGTGCATCATGCCCAAGGTGGAGATGGGGCAGGGCACCTACACCGCGCTCCCCATGCTGATCGCCGAGGAACTCGAAGTCGGCCTCGAGGCCATCACGGTGGAAGCGGCGCCCCCTGATCCGGCGGTCTATGGCGTCGATGGCGATCAGGAGACCGGCGGCTCGACCTCGATCCGCGATTGCTGGGTGCCGCTGCGCAAAGCCGGGGCTACCGCCCGCATCATGTTGATTGCCGCTGCCGCAAGATCTTGGAACGTTTCCCCCCAGTCCTGCCGTGCCGAGCGTGCGCAAGTCATCCACGCCGCTTCCGGCCGCCGCGCAGCTTACGCAGCACTCGCCCGTGCGGCCGCCGGCATGGCCGTTCCGGTCGATCCGCCGCTGAAGGCGGCGCGTGATTTCAAGCTGATCGGACGGTCCACGCCGCGGCGCGATTCGCCCGCCAAGAGCGATGGCAGCGCACTGTTCGGAATCGATGTGCAGTTGCCGGCGATGCAGATCGCCATGATCGCGGTGTCACCCGTACAGGGTGGAACGGTGGCCGAGCCATTGCCGGTGGCCGCGGCGCTGGGCGTGCGCGGGGTTCGCCAGGTCGTGAACGAGCGCGATGTGGTTGCGGTGGTGGCCGATGACGCGTGGGCTGCGCTCAAGGGTCTGAAGGCGCTGGATCCGCGTTGGCACGCGGGTGCCAACGGCGCGGTCCAACAGGCGCAGATCGTGCGCGAGCTGGAAGCTGCGGTCGATCGGCCGGGCGCAATTGCCAGACTCGCCGGCGATCCCGCAGCGGCCATGCAGCGTGCGAGCTCGCGGCTCGAAGCCATTTATCACCAGCCATTCCTCGCGCACGCGACGATGGAGCCAATGAATTGCACGGTGGATTGGCGCAAGGATGTGTGCGAGATCTGGGTGGGCACGCAGGCTCCCGATCGGGCGGTAGCGAAACTTGCCGCGCTTGGCCTCGCACCGCAGCAGATCCGGATCAACAATCACCTCATCGGCGGCGGCTTCGGCCGGCGTCTGGAAGTGGATGGCATCGTGCTGGCTGCACGCATCGCCCGTCACGTGCAGGGGCCGGTCAAGGTCCTGTGGACGCGCGAGGAGGATGTCCGGCACGACATGTACCGCCCGTACTACGTCGACAAGATCGTTGCCGGTCTGGATGCGCACGGCGTACCGGTTGCATGGCGGCATACGATTGCCGGCTCGTCCGTTTCGATTGCCTGGTCGGGTGAGCCAAACAAGAACGGCGTGGACGAGGACGCCGTGGAAGTGGCGGCGGATCCGGTCTATACGCTCAAAAATCTCGAGGTCCGATTCGTGCGGCAGGAGCCGCAGGGTGTGCCCACCTCCTGGTGGCGAGGCGTCGGGCCGACCCGCAGTGTGTTCGTCGTCGAAAGTTTCATCGACGAGCTTGCAGCCGCCGCCAGTCAGGATCCGGTGCGGTACCGGCGTGCGCTGATCAGCTCGCCGCGGATGCGCGCCGCGCTCGACCTCGCGGCCGCTCAGGCCGGTTGGGGTACGCGCCTGCCGGCGCATCACGGGCGCGGGATCGCGGTGCAGTATGCGTTTGGCAGTTATCTCGCCGTCATCGTCGAGGTGAGTTACGCCGGTGCCGGACCCGTGCAGCTGCACAGAGTGATCTGCGCGATGGATTGCGGGCAGATGGTCAACCCGGACACCGTGCGGGCGCAGCTCGAAGGTGGGGTGATGTTCGGTCTGGGGGCTGCGCTTTGGTCCGAGGTGACCATCGAGAACGGCAGCGTGCGGCAGAGCAACTTTCACGATTACCGGGCGATGCGTCTGAACGAGGCACCGCGGGTCGATGTGCATCTGATCCAGAACGAGGAAAAGCCCGGGGGCGTGGGGGAGACGGGCACCGCGATCGCTGCGGCTGCGCTGTGCAACGCCATCTACGCTGCGAGCGGCAAGCGGGTGCGCACCCTGCCCGTGAGTCGCGCACTGGTGTGAAGGCTCCCAGATCGCTGTTGTGCAGATGGCACGCGGCGCCGCGGCCTGTCACCGGCGGCATTGCTCTGTCGTAATGGCGACTGTATTGTGCAGTGAATAAACGGCGCGGCGCTGCGGCAACGCCAGATAAACGGGGTGGAACATGCGGTCTAACGACGAAGCACGAGGGGTTTCCGGCCGGGCGCATGCCGGGGTTCGGATTGCGGCGGCACTTGCCGGGTGTATGTTGGGCGCAACGATGGCGCATGCGGCTGCAGATGCGGATGCGGATGCGCCCGCGGCAAAGGAGATGGCCGCAGGCCCGGAGGGGCTTGCCGAGATCGTCGTCACGGCCAGCCGCCGCGAGGAGTCCCTCAGCAAGGTGCCGATCAGCATCAGCGCGTACACGCAGGACACGATGGACGTCAAGGGCATCAAGGACATCGACGATATCGCGCGCTACACACCGGGCATCAAGACCGATGCCAGCCAGACGAACCAGATATCGATTCGTGGCATCGAGGCCACTGGCGGCTCGGGAACCACGGGCATCTACATCGATGACGTACCGATCCAGGTGCGCGATCTGGGATTCAACCCGGACGATGCGCTCGTGAAGATCTTCGATCTCGATCGCATCGAGGTGCTGCGCGGCCCGCAGGGAACACTGTTCGGCGCGGGCTCGGAAGGCGGTACGGTCCGCTACATCACGACGCAGCCCAGTCTCACGAAATCCAGCATGTACGCGAAAGCCGAAACCTCCTACACCCAGGGCGGCGCGATGAGCTATGAGGCGGGAGTTGCCGCCGGTGGCCCGATCGTCGACGGTACGTTTGGCGTACGCGCCAGCGCCTGGTACCGGCGTGACGGTGGCTGGATCGATCGTATCGATCCCACCTCGCTCGCCATCGTCGATCCGAATGCGAACCGCGACGACACGATGGTGCTGCGTCTGGCGGGCCTCTGGCAGGCAAACGATGCGATCCAGGTCAAACCGAGCATCTTCTACCAGCATCGCGCGCGCAACGACGTGACCATCTACTGGCCGGAGTACTCCAATCCGAACCAGGACCAGTTCGTCAGCGCCAATCCCACTCCGCGCGAAGAGCCCGATAATTTCTATCTGCCGGCATTGAACGTGGAGGTGAACCTCGGGCCGGCGCGGCTGATTTCGACGACGGCATATTTCCATCGCGACGAGATCAGCGGCTACGATGGTACGCTGTACAACCTGGGCTACTATCAGACGCTGCTGTGCAGCGCTGCACCCTGCGCAGCTCCGTTCCCGCTGCTCGATGGATCGGGTGTGCACCTGCCACCGGGACTGACCAATTACCGCGCACCCGCCACGGTCACCAATCAGCAGCGCAATTTCTCCCAGGAATTGCGCTTGCAGTCCACCGATCCGAACGCGCGTCTCGCGTGGACGGTGGGGGCGTTTTATTCTCTCGATCGTCAGTTCAGCCTGGAGGAGATCCACGATCCGATGGCGGACGTCTTCTTCAATCAACTGTTCGGTGAACCGGTCGCGGACTACTTCGGCTCGGCTCTGAATCCGGACGGCAGCTCGTATCTGCCCATGGGCGATTCCTATTTCAACCGCGTGACGAGCCATGACCGGCAGCTCGCCGGCTTCGGTGAGCTGAATTTCAATCTGACCGACTCGCTGAAGCTGATCGGCGGCGTGCGCGTCTCGAGGACCACCTTCTCCATCGAAAGTCTGTCGGATGGACCGCAGAATAGCGGGCCCCGGCCAGGTGCGGCACAGAACACGGAGACGCCGGTCACACCGAAGGCGGGCGTGCAATGGCAGATCGATCCGAACAACATGCTGTATTTCACCTACGCCAAGGGATTTCGCAGCGGCGGTGGCAATCCCTCGATCCCCTACGACCCCACCTACCAGAATCCGGCTATCGGCTGTACGCAGGACTTCATCAATTTCGGGATCCCGCACGCGCCAGCCACCTACAAGTCCGATACCGTGCAGAGCTTCGAGGTCGGCGCCAAGGACAATATCAACCAGGTCGTGCAGCTCGCGAGCAGCGTCTATTACGTCAAATGGAACAACATCCAGGGCAACGTCGTGCCGCCGATCTGCCAGATCCAGTGGACCGACAACCTGGGAAATGCGGTCTCCAAGGGCTTCGACGTGCAAGCCAACATCCAGGCGACCTCCGCAGTCGCGGTCGATGCCACCTTTGGCTATACCGATGCGCGTTACACGAAGGATGGCTTTCCGACCGGCGCCATCACCAGCGGACCGAACGCGCCAGCGCCGCTGGTCGTCAGTGGCGATGCGATCGCGGGCCCCAACGGCATCGGCACTGGCTACGCGATTCCGCCCTACTCGGCAACGCTCGGCGTGCAGTACAAGTTCGGGGCGTTCTCCCACGAGTCGTTCATTCGCATGGACTACGAGTACGAGGCGGGCGACAAGTGGATTCACGCAGCACTGGATCCGCGTACGTCACAGTATGACCCGACCGGGCTGCCAACGGAGCGGCAGGCGTTCGCCTCGCTGCGCACCGGCACCGACATCGGCCAGTGGGCGGTATCGTTCTTCGTGGATAATCTATTCGATTCGCACACGATCACGAACTACAACCATCAGACCAACGATTACGACGTCAATACGGGGGCGCTGCTGGCAAGTCCGGCGTTTCGCTATATCACCTACCGCCCGCGCACGTTCGGCATCACCGTCACGCTGCATCGTTGAATGGCGGAAGCGGGGCGGCTGAGGTGCGACGGCTCGCAAACATAAAGATCCGCGATAGCGGCCTGCCCGAGCCCTGTCTGGGAGCGCTTCTTCGCGGGCTCGGGCGGTGGTGGTGGTGCGAAAGCCCTCGACGAGCCCGCCAGACGGCCTCGTGTGAAGTACGCGCATCTTTAGTACTGCGCGGACGGTGCCGGACCGCTCGCCGCGAGCGCACGCACGACGGCACTGCGGGCCGCGAGCACCGAGGGCAGTGGGGTGCGGCGCACGCGGGCGACCTCAGCCGTAGTGAAGCGCGGCATATCCGCTGAGATCTCCTGTGCGTTATAGGTTTGGGCGAGCCAGTTGAGCACGCCCGCCAGGCGTGCGTCGGACAGCGCCGAATTCGCCGCTCCCGGCACACGCAATACATAGTCGCGTCCTGCGGCGCTGCGCATGAAGCGGCCCAGCGCGTGGGCCAGCGGCGGGACCTTGCCGGGGACGCCCTGCGCCTGGGTGCCGTGGCAGCCCATGCAGTAGAGCATGTAGTCCTGGGCGGGACTTGCGCTCGCGGCGCTGCCGAGCAGACCGAAGAGCGCGCCGCGCAGGGCGATCGCGCACGCCGTGCGCGCCGCACGCAGCTGCGGCGCGGTCATTGTGCCGCGACGCCGAGAATCACGGAGATCGAACAGTGATAATCCGATTCCGTGTTGGCCATGCACCAGTTGACATCGTTGTTGCGCGACAGGCGGTACATGGGCTTCTCCGCCTCGTTGCGATTGCAGAAGCAATCGCCGCAACTGACTTTGCCGCAGCAGTCGTTATAGGAGACGATGTAATCACGCCGATCGGCCGGGTTGTGGCATGTGCCGATCCAGGTGATCGGGGATGGCTGGGTGCCAGGCGGGCAGGAATTCGAGCTGCCGCCGCAGCAGGCGCACAGGAAACCATCGATGGCGCAGTACTTCCAGTACTCGCAGTTTTTGGGATCGTTGCTGGTCGCCGCCGTGGCTCGCGTGGCCCCGGCAGCTCCCGTAGCCGTGGAGGGCGCCGGGGCATTCTGCGCCCGGGCCGAGCGATCCACGGGTAGCAGCGGCATCAGGGCAGCGCCCGTCAGTATCCGACCGATCGAGGCCAGCATGCTGCGCCGGGAGGTGCGCCGCGCAAGTGAGCGTGCGGAATTCTCGAAGATGCGGTCAAGCGGGTGCATCGCCACTCCTCACGGATTCAAAATGAGCGACGGGGTCTGCCCGAGCTGCTTCTCGACATGCTTCAGCTGTCCCGTGCGGGCGTCGTAGATCTCCAGATCGTGATCCGTGGCGGCAAACAGCAGCGGCGCCGGATCCTGGGAGACCTGCACCGCCACCACCGGCCCCGAGCCCGGCACATCGCAGGGCCAGCGCGCGATGCGCCGATGCGTATTCAGATCGAATACCCAGATCTCGCTGCCACCTTGCTTGTGCGCGGATTCATCGCCCTGGTGCATGGGCACGAACAACCTGCCGAGTGTCCGATGGATCGCGCCGATCTGGATGCCCCCCGGACGCCAGGTACCTTTTTCGGCGTTACTCACGAGCGACCAGGGCGGGCGAAACTGCGGCCGGGCTGCGGTGAAGCTCACCTCGTGCACCTCGCCCAGGAAGCTGAGGAATGTAAAGCCGTCGGCGCTCGGAATTGCCTGTGCGAAGAGCGGATCGCGGTCGGGATCGAAGAATGGCTCGGAGCTTGCCCGGGAAGCCTCGTGGCCTTGCGGATTCAGGCTGACCGTCAGCAGGCGCCCGCTTTCGCAGAGGGAGGAGACGCGGTTGGGGCCGGAGGGGAAGACGAGTACGCAGCCGGCGGTGTCGATCTCACTGAGGACGCGCTTTTTGATCGGATCCAGCACGCCGAAGGATGCGGCGGGCGTCAGATAAGGTACGTAGACGAAGCGGCCATCGGCGCTGTAGGCCACGTCGAACATCATCGCCAGCGTCTGGGCATGCTTGGGCGGAATGACGATCTCGCCGCTCGTGGCAAGTGTCGCATTGTCATTGAATTCGACCACATCGGAGCGCCTGCCATGGCCCCCGCGCGCGAAGTACGTCGTCGCCACGACCGTCGTGCGTCCATCCGGGGAAAGAGCGATGCCTGGCATGAAGCCGGCGCCGAGTTGCCCGAGGCGGCGATAGGAGTCGCCATCGAAAAGATAGACGCGCGCATCGATTTCATTCAATTGCGCTTCATCGAGCACGTACACCCAATGGGGCGTTTTCGGCGGCAGCTTGGCGACACTCACGTGCTCCACCGGCAGAGGGGCGGGAGCAGCGGACGACACGGCGGCAGCCGCACGCGACATGCCGGCAAGGCTCAGCGCACTGGCGAGCACCCCCAGGAGCATCGCCCTGAATTGGAATCCGTGCATCGAGACCCTCCCGCAGTGCCGGCCGCGCTCGAGTCTCGCATATCGCACAGCGAGTCGAAAGTAGCGGCTTTCAGCGCTGATGACAGGGCTGGCAGGCGCGGGTCGGGCCATGACGTTTGCCCTCGAGGGCAAGTTCGCGATGACATGTGCGACAGAAGACATGAAAAGTGGCTTCGCTCGAGTGTGGCAGATCCTGGCGCGCGGAACGGTGGCAATCGATGCAGTTGGCGCTGCCCGTCGTATCGCGAAAGTTATGGTGGCAGGCGATGCAGCCGACCCCGGTATGCAGCTCGTGCGGAAATCGCACGGGCAGGGGCTCGGTGCGCGCCACGACTGGCTCCAACAATCGCGCCATGCTCGCCGGCATCAGCAACAGCGTCCCGGCGACGAGCAGGCTCACCACCATGATGGGGCGCTGCTGAGTGCGGCTGCGCTGCGCATACGCGCGCAGCGCCGACCACAACAGCGGCAATGCGAGCAGCAAGCAGGCGGTGATCGCCTTGGGCGGGGTGTCGAGAAACTGGCCACTGCCAAGCAGATGCGCCCCGAGCAGTCCGAGCAATGCAGCCGCAAGGATTGCATGCACGACCCCGAGGGCTCCCCCGCCGCTCCTGCGACGCATGGATTTGCGGGTGGCGATTCCGGTCGGTACCAGAATTGCAAGCAGCGCCAGTGCGCCGATGCCGCACGACATGTAAAGCGGCGCGGAGGGGCGCAGATAATTCGCGGTCAAGGGCTGCACCGCGAGCACGCAAAGTGTATGCAAGAGCGCCAGTGCCAGTGCGATCCAGCCAAATCGCCGATGCTGCGACAGCGGCAGCCGGCGACGATGCGCAAGCGGCTCGCCCGAGACACTGTGACCGCGCAGCGGATACAGGTATAACAGCACCGCAAACACGACGGACAGATAACCGAGGGCGGCGCCGAGATCCCATGCCGGGCCGCCCGAGACCGGAAGAGGCAGCAGCAACAGCGCCGCGAGCACGATGCTCGCAATGATGAGGCGGCGGTGGTGCAGAGGCGGCGGTTTTCCGCTCAAAGTCGCTCTTGCTCGGGTGCGCTGCGATCTCGTATCTTAACTGCCGATCGTACACCGATTGCCGGCGCGCACTGCTGGGGGAATGATGAACGATGAGCGCAAGCACCCCGCGGCCGATCACCGGCTCGGGGAAGATCGGTGCATTCCCCGGCGTGATTTCCTGCAGGGTGCGCTGGTCGCGGCAGCAACGACGCTGAGCGGTCCCTTGCTCAAGGCGTATGCGGCGGAAGCAGGCGCGGCGGGCTCGGCGGCACAGGATCTGCCCGGCTACTATCCCCCGGCGCTGACCGGCATGCGCGGCAGCCATCCCGGCTCGTTCGAGGACGCGCATGCCTTGCGCGACGGTCGGCCCATCGGCGCCAGCTCCGATACCGGTGAGCAGTACGATCTCATCGTCGTCGGTGGCGGCATCAGCGGTCTGTCTGCAGCGCATTTCTTCCGCGCGCGCACCTCGAGCGCCGCGCGCATCCTGATCCTGGAGAATCACGACGATTTCGGCGGTCATGCGAAGCGCAACGAATTCCAACTCGGTGGCCGCATGCAGCTCATGAACGGGGGCACGCTCGAGATCGACAGCCCACGGCCATACGCGCCGGTGCCCGCAGCGTTGCTGCGCGAGCTGGGGATCGACGTCGAAGCACTGAGCCGGCATGTCGAGCACCCGAAGTTCTATGACTCGATGGGACTGCGCCGGGGCGTGTTCTTCGATCGCGAGACCTTCGGCGCCGACAAGCTGTGCGTCGGCATGGGCGTGGTACCGGTCAGGCAGCTGTTGGCGGATGCGCCGTTGTCGGCGCGTGCGAAGCAGGACATCGAGCGCATCGAGGAAGGTAGCGTCGACTTTCTCCCCGGGCTCGCCTCGCAGGAGAAAAAGCGCCGCCTGTGCCGCATCAGCTACAGGGATTTTCTGCGCCAGCTCGTCAAGGCGGACGCAGCGACCGTGGCTTACTACCAGAGTCGCACGCACGGCGAATGGGGCGTGGGGATCGATGCCGTCTCGGCGCTCGACTGCTGGGGCTTTGGCATGCCGGGGTTTAAGGGCATGCAGCTCGCGCCGGGGTCGATTGCGCAGATGGGCTACACGCCGGCGGGCTATTGCGACACCGGCGGCTCGCCCACGCTGCACTTTCCGGACGGCAACGCGACGATCGCGCGTCTGCTGATACGCAAGCTGATCCCCGCCGCGATTCCCGGCAACACGGTCGAGGATGTCATCACCGCGCGGGCGGACTACAGCCGCCTCGATCGCAGCACCTCGCCGGTTCGCGTGCGGCTCGGCAGCACCGTGGTCCGCGCGCGCAACCTGGGCGACCCGCGCAATGCCCGCGAAGTGGAAGTCACCTATATTCGCGCCGGCACGCCCTTCACGGTACGCGCGCGCAACTGCGTGCTCGCCTGTTGGAACATGATGATCCCCTACCTGTGCCCGGAGCTGCCCGCCCAGCAGCGGGCCGCGTTGCACAGCCTGGTGAAGACGCCGCTCGTCTACACAAGTGTGGCGCTGCGCAACTGGCAATCCTTGCAGAGGCTCGGGATCAGCCGCGTGCATGCGCCGGCCGGCTACCATTCGGACATGTGGCTGAACCAGAAAGTGGACATCGGTGCCTATCGCAGCTCGCGCGTGCCCTCGGAGCCGATTCTGCTGCACCTGACACGCACCCCCTGCAAGCCCGGGCTGCCCGAACATGAGCAGAACAAGGCGGGGCGGGCAGAGCTGCTGCTGACCCCTTTTGCGACCTTCGAGCGCAACATCCGCGAGCAGCTGTTGCGCACCCTGGGGGCAGGGGGGTTCGACCCCGCGCGCGACATCGAGGCAATCACCGTCAATCGCTGGCCGCATGGCTATGCGCCCGAATACAACCCGCTGTTCGACTCGGATCTGCCGGCCGCGCAGTGCCCGAACGTCATCGGCCGGGCAGCCTTCGGCCGCCTGAGCATCGCGAACTCCGATTCGGGCGGCGCCGCCTATACCGACTCGGCCATCCTGCAGGCGGACCGGGCCGTCAACGAGTTGCTGCGCAGCGCACGGGCCGGCGCCTGAGGTTTGACCGCGCGCCGGCGCCCACTTCAGACTCATCATCTCGATAGCGTCATATCGATTATCGAGCAGGTTGGATTGCATGGAAGGTACGCCTTCGCTCTGGGCCGCCACCGCCGCACCGGGCCCCACGCTCGCGCCGCTTGCCGGCGAGCTACACGCGCAGGTGACGATCATCGGTGCGGGGTATACCGGCCTGTGCGCGGCCATCCATTTGTGCGCGGCGGGGCGCGACGTGGTCGTGCTCGAGGCGCTGGACATCGGCGCGGGCGCCTCCGGATTGAACGGCGGCCAGGTCATTCCCGGCGTCAAACACGACCCCGACGAGCTCGAACGGCTCTGGGGTCCGAAGCTGGGCGCGGCGATGGTCGCCACCGTCGCCAGTGGTCCGGACCTGGTCTTCGAGCTCATCGGGCGATTCGGGATTGCCTGCGATGCCGTGCGCACCGGGTGGATCCAGCCGGCGACATCCGGGGCCGCGCTGGAGGCGATCACTGCGCGCGTGCAGCAATGGCGGCGTCGCGGCGCCGATGTGGCGCTGCTCACGGCGCGCGAGACCGCACGCCTCATCGGCTCCGAGCGCTATAGTGGCGGTTGGATCGACCGGCGGGGTGGAACCGTGCAGCCACTCTCTTATGTACGCGGTCTGGCGCGCGCCGCCCGGCTTCTGGGTAGCCGTGTGTTCACGGGCAGTCCGGCGTTGAGTCTCGAGCGCGACGGCGCGGAGTGGCGCGTGCGCACGCGGGCTGGCAGTGTGCGCAGCGCTACGGTCATTCTGGCCACCGGCGCCTACACCGGGCCGCTGGTCGATCCGCTGCGGCGAACGATCATCCCTGTGCCCTCGTTCCAGGTGGCAACGCGGCCGATTCCGCAGCCGCTGCGGCGCACGCTGCTGCCGCAAGGCCAGGCCGCCTCGGACACGTGGCATCTGCTGCGATACTTCCGCCTCGATGCGAGCGGCCGACTGCTCATGGGCTCCCGCGGTAGCTTTGCGCAGGTCCCGCTGCAGGCGGCCGCGCGCCATCATTACCGGGCCGTGCGCGAGATCTTTCCGCAGCTTGCCGGGATCGGGTACGAATACCACTGGGGAGGGTTGGTCGACATGACGCGCGATCATCTGCCACATCTGCACGAGCTCGCTCCCGGCCTGCTCGCCGGGCTCGGCTATAACGGCCGCGGGGTGGCCATGGCGACTGTCATGGGACGGCTGCTCGCGCGCTGGACTCTCGGCGAGCCCGCCGCGCAGCTCGGATTCCCGGTGAGTACGGTTACCCCCATTTCGCTGCACCGCTTCAACCGCCTCGGTGCCCAACTCGCGATTCAGTGTCTGCGTGCGCTCGATGGGCTCGTGCGGATGCGCGACCGCATGCGTCGCCGGGGAGCGGCGGGGCGGTCCGCATGAGCTGGCCCAAGATCGGCCTGCTCGCCGCGCTGGTGCTCGCGAACATCCTGTTCGTTGTGGGCTGGATACGGGCGCGGCGCACACATGCCCTGCGTGACCGGCCCACCGTGGGGGATGTTCTGATCGGTCTGGTGACCGATTTCGGCGATGCGCTGGGAATCGGCTCTTTTGCGCCCACCACGGCCTTGTTCAAGCTGCGCGGCCGACCGGCCGATGAGCTCATTCCGGGCACGCTCAACGTCGGACACAACGCGTCCGCTTTCGTGGAGACGACGATCTTCGTCACCGCCGTGGCCGTGGATCCCATTCTGCTGACGGCCATGGTCGCCAGTGCCACCGCGGGTGCATGGATAGGTGCGGGGACCGTCAGCCGCCTGCCGCGTCGCCCCATCCAGCTGTTCATGGGCGCTGCGCTGCTCACCGCCGCGCTGTTCTTCGCGACGGCCAACCTCGGCGCCTTTCCGGCCGGTGGCACTTCCATGAGCCTGCCGCCCTGGCGCTTCGGGGTTGCAGTCGTCGTCAATTTCGCGCTCGGTGCATTGATGAGCGTGGGGATCGGTGCCTACGCCCCCTGCATGGTGCTGCTCGCGTTGCTGGGTCTGCATCCGCTCGGGGCGTATCCGATCATGATGGGCACCTGCGGTCTCGTACAGCCGGTGGCCAGCCTGCGCTTTTTCAAGACCGGCCGCTTTGCCTGGGGCCCCTCGCTCGGCCTGACCGTGGGCGGGGTGCTCGGCGTGCTGATCGCCATATTCATCGTCAAGCAGTTGCCGCTGCACGCCCTGCGCTGGCTGGTCATGATCGTGGTCGCCTACGCCGCCATATCGATGCTGCGCTCGGCGTACCTCGAGCGCCCGCAAGCCATCCGCGCGGCGAGGATTGCCGCACCCTGATGATGGTTTATGATGCCGGCCGCATGACGAAGCTGATGTTGGATCCGGCGATCGGTACACTGATCGTGCTGTGCCTGGCGCTGCTGTTCGCGGGCGCCGGCAGCCACAAGCTGCGCGATCTGCCGCAATTCTCCGCTATCTTCGCAGCGTATGAGCTGCTGCCGCAGCTCGCGCGCCCGCAGCTCGCGGTTCTCGTGCCACTGCTGGAATGCCTGTTGGCTTGCGGGCTGCTGGTGGGGCGCACGCGCACGCCTGCCGTGGTCACAGCAATGCTGCTGCTGCTGGGATATGCCGCCGCCATCGGCATCAATCTGCGGCGCGGTCGCAGCGATCTCGCGTGCGGCTGCGGCGGCTTCGATGCGCGGCGCGTGATCGCCCCGTGGATGCTCTGGCGCAATGTGCTGCTCGCTGCCGTGCTGGGGCTGGTCCTGCTGCCGTGGAGCGCGCGCGCGCTCGAGTGGCTGGACGCGGTGACCGTCGGCTGTGGGACAGTGACGTGTGGGCTCGTGTACCTTTGTCTCGACCGGCTGTTGGGGCAGAGTGCGCGCAGCAGTGCTTTGCGGATCTCGTGATGACGGCGCTGGCAGTCTCCAACATCGTTCTGTGGCTCGTGGTACTCGGCCTGTTGGTCGTCGTGCTCGCCCTGACGCGCCAGCTCGGCGTGTTGCACGAGCGGATTGCACCAGTTGGCGCGCTCATGCTCAACCGGGGTCTGGCGGTAGGCGAGCCGGCGCCCGTGGTCGAAGCGGCGGATCTGCAGGGCCGCTCGGTGCAGATCGGCGCTGCACGCACGGATGGCCTGAGCACGCTGCTGCTGTTCGTCTCGCCCACTTGTCCGGTGTGCGAGTCCTTGCTGGCGGTGCTGAAATCGAGCCGGCGGGCGGAGCAGTCCTGGCTGCAGATCGTGCTGGCAAGTGACGGGGATCGCGCGACACATCAGCAGTTCGTGCGCAGCCACGGCCTCACCGATTTCCCCTACGTGCTCTCCGCGCCGCTTGGAATGAGCTACCAGGTGAGCCGCCTGCCGTTTGCTGCGTTGCTCGATGAGACGGGCACGCTGCGTGCGCGCGGACTGGTCAACTCGCGGGAGCACCTCGAGAGCCTGTTCGAGGCCAAGCGCCTGGGGGTCGCTTCATTACAGGAATATTTCGCAGCGCGCGCCTAGCTTGCGCCTCTTTCGAGGCAGACACAGCCCTCCAATACGGCGTAGGACGCACGCCCCGCCCGGCGATCCATCGCGGGGCAGGAGCGCTCCGTCGCGGGCGCGTTGCGGGTGATGCTGACAGCAGATAGAGTACCCAACCTTTGGCGCAGCTGCCCGGCGGTTCCGATCGCGCGGTTCTCGTGCTCGCCGCCAACATCGCCAACATCGCCAACACACGGTCCGAACGGTTTGCATCGCTGCGCATACAATCCGAGACGTCTGGCTCTCGTCACCGCCATTGCTGCGTTCGCCGCGGCAGCGGCCGGGTGCGCGGTGGGGCCGGATTTCCATGCGCCGGCGCCGCCGCAAAACTCGCATTACGTGCGTGGCGCCGACCCCTCCGCCACCGTGGCTGCGGCGGGCCCGGCCGGAGCGGCGCAGAAACTCGTTTCCGAACGCGATATCCCCGCGGACTGGTACGGGCTGTTCCAGTCGCAAGCGCTCGATGCTCTGGTGCGTGAGGCGTTGCGTGACAGTCCCTCCATCGAGGCGGCCAAGACGGCGCTGCGCTCCGCCCAGGCGACGTATCAAGCCGAGCGCGGCGCGCTGCTGCTGCCGGGGCTCGACGCACAGGTAGGCGCTACGCGCGAGAGCGTCCCTGGCGCGGCGTTCGGCGCACCGTCATTGCCGGCATCCACCTTCACGTTGTACAGCGCCTCGGTCAATGTGTCCTATCGTTTGGATCTGTTCGGCAGCGCACGCCGCCAGCTCGAGGCACTGCGGGCGCAGTCCGACTACCAGCGCTGGGAGCTCGAGGCGGCCAATCTCTCACTGACCGGCAACATCGTGACTACCGCCTTCGATGTCGCCTCACTGCGCGAGCAGCTCGTAGCCGTGACGGATGTCGTCAGTGCCGAAACGCAGCAGCTGAAGCTCGTGCAAAGCCAATTCGAGGCGGGCGGTGCGGCGCGCGCCGATGTGCTCTCCCAGCAGGCACAGCTCGCGCAGGCGCAGGCGCAGACCCCGGCGCTGCGGAAAGCGCTCGCCCAGGCGCAGGATCGGCTCGCCGTGTTGGCCGGGCATACACCCGATGACGAGACGATTCCCGTGTTCGATCTCGAGCACTTCTCGCTGCCCACCGAGTTGCCACTGAGTGTGCCGGCGAAACTCATCCGTCAGCGGCCGGACGTGCGCGCGGCGGAGGAACTGTTGCACCAGGCCAGTGCCAACGTCGGGGTGGCGACGGCGAACCTGTTTCCGCAGCTGACGCTGAGCGGCTCGATCGGCTCGGATTCGCTTACGGCCGGTGGACTGTTCGGTCCGGGCACGGCGGCATGGACGGCTGGCGGCTCACTCATGCAGCCGTTGTTTCATGGTGGTGAGCTGCGCTACAAGCGGCGCGCGGCAATCGAGGATCTGCAGCACGCCGCGGCGCTGTATCGGCAGGCCGTGCTGCAGGCGATACAGGATGTAGCCGATACGCTGCACGCGCTCGAGAGCGATGCGAGCAATCTGCGCGCCCAGTCCGATGCGGAAGCGGCGGCGGCGGCGGCGCTCGAGATCTCGAGGAAACAATACCAGGCCGGAGGCATCAGCTTAATCACCGTGCTGAACGCGCAGCGGCTGTACCTGCAGGCGCGCCAGGCGCAGGTCCAGGCCCAGGCTGTACGTTATGCGGACTCCGCGGCGCTCTTCCAGGCGCTCGGCGGCGGTTGGTGGAATCGCGATCAGACAACGGGAGCAACTCAGTGAGCACAGTGATGAGGCGGCGGCTGATCATCGTCGTGGCCGCAGCTGTGGTGCTGCTCGCGGTGCTGGTCGGCTTCAATCTGGTCAAACAGCATTTCGTGACCCAGGCGCGCATGAAGAATGCCAGGCCCGCGCAGGTGGTGAGTGCGGTGGCGGTGACGTTCTCCGACTGGCAGCCCGAGATCGCGGCGATCGGCACACTGCGGGCGGCGCGCGGCGTGGATGTCACCACGGAGGTGACCGGACTCGTGCGCACCATCTCGTTTCACTCCGGCGAGCAGGCCACTGCCGGGCAGCTGTTGGTGCAGTTGAATGCGGATGCCGATGTTGCCCAGGAGCACGCCCTCGAGGCGGCCGCGGAGCTGTCGGCCACCGTGTATGCACGCGACCAGGTGCAATACGCAGCGCAGGCGATCAGCAAGGCACAGCTCGATGCGGATGCCGCGGATGTCAAGAACAAGCGCGCCCAGGTGGCTGCGCAGGCCGCGCTCGTCGCGAAAAAGGCGATCCGCGCGCCTTTCGACGGTCGACTGGGCATCACGACCGTCAATCCGGGCCAGTATCTCAACACCGGCGACAAGGTCGTGACGCTGCAGGCGCTCGATCCGCTGTACGTCGATTTCACGTTGCCGCAGGAGCAGCTCGCGCGCATCTCGATCGGCCAGGACATCACGCTCAGCTCTGATGCCTACCCCGGAGCACACTTCGCCGGCAAGATCACGGCGATGGACCCACGGGTGGACCCGAGCACCCGGAATTTTCAGGCGGAGGCCACCATTGCCAATGCGGATCATCGGCTGCTGCCGGGAATGTTCGGGCGCGTTGCCGTGGCAGCGGGCACCGTGCAGCGCTACCTGACCCTGCCGCAGACGGCGATCACGTACAACCCGTATGGAGAGACCATTTTCCTGGCGAAGCCGGCCCCTGCGGGCGCGCCCAATCAGCCGCATCCCGCACCGACCGCGCCCCCCGCGCCGACTGCCCCCCGCGCCGACTGCGCCCCCCGCGAATCCGAACGCGCCCGGTGGGGCGCTCATCGCGCAGCAGGCTTTCATCACTACCGGCGCCACTCGCGGTGATCAGGTCGCCGTGCTGAAGGGACTCAACGAAGGAGACCTGGTCGTGACCAGCGGCCAGCTCAAGCTCATCAACGGCACCCCGCTGACGATCAACAATGCGGTCACGCCCCGCGATGATGCGAACCCGACGCCGCAGGAACAGTAGGGCGGCACGATGAAGTTCACCGATCTGTTCGTCGAGCGGCCGGTCCTGTCCCTGGTCGTGAGCATGCTGATCCTCGTGCTCGGCGTGCGCGCGATTTTCGGCTTGCCCGTCAGCCAGTATCCGCAGACGGAGAATGCGGTCGTCACCATCTCGACGACCTATTACGGCGCGGATGCCGCGACGATCGCGGGTTTCATCACCCAGCCCCTCGAGCAGGCGATCTCCCAGGCGCAGGGTATCGACTACCTGTCCTCCTCGAGCAGCACCGGTGTTTCCGTGATCAGCGCCACGCTGCGCCTGAACTATGACTCCAGCCGCGCCCTCACGGAGATCAACACCAAGGTCGCCTCGGTGCGCAACCAGCTTCCGCCGCAGGCGCAGCAACCCGTGCTCACGGTGCAGATCGGCCAGACGACGGATGCGATGTACATCGGCTACTTCAGCAACACGTTGCCGCCCAATGCCTTGACCGACTATGTGTCGCGGGTGGTGAAACCGAAGCTCGATTCGATCGACGGGGTGCAGACGGCCGAGGTCCTCGGCGGGCGGCAGTACGCGATGCGCGCCTGGCTCGACCCGGATCGCATGGCCGCGCACGGGGTGGCCGCCAACGATGTGTACACCGCGCTGTCGGCGAATAATTACCTGACGGCCGTGGGCACCACCAAAGGGCAGATGGTGAGCGTGGACCTCACCGCATCCACCGACCTGCATTCCGTCGATGAGTTCAAGCATCTCATCGTGCGCCAGCAGAACGACACCGTCGTGCGGCTCGAGGACGTCGCGACGGTGGTGCTGGGCGCGGAAACGTACGACTTCAACGTGGCATTCAGCGGCAACCGCTCGATCTTCATCGGCATCCAGGTCGCCCCCAAGGCCAACATCCTCAATACCGCCGATCTGGTGCGCAAGGCCTTGCCCGGCATCGCCGTTGCGCTGCCGGCCGGCATCAATCAGAAGCTGGTCTTCGATGCGACGAATTTCATCCACACGTCCATCACGGAAGTGATCAAGACACTGGTGGAGGCGCTGCTGATCGTCACGGCCGTGATTTATGTGTTCCTCGGCAGTTTCCGCGCGGTCATCGTTCCGGTCGTCGCCATGCCACTGTCGCTGATCGGGGCGTTCTTCCTCATGTCTGCGCTGGGGTACTCGATCAACCTCTTGACGCTGCTGGCACTCGTGCTCGCCATCGGCCTCGTCGTCGATGATGCGATCATCGTCGTGGAGAACGTGGACCGGCACCTGAAGGAAGGGCTATCGCCATTTCAGGCGGCCTTGCAGGGGGCGCGCGAGCTGGGCGGACCGATCATCGCGATGACGGTGGTGTTGGTGGCGGCGTACCTGCCGATCGGGTTTCAGGGGGGGCTGACCGGTGCGCTGTTTACCCAGTTTGCCTTCACCCTCGCCGGGGCGGTAACGGTCTCCGCCCTCATCGCGCTCACCCTCTCGCCGATGATGTGCGCGAGGACCTTCACCCCGGAACAGGAGAATGCGCGCCTCGCACTGTTTATCGATCGACGCTTCTCGAGCCTGCGCGCGCGCTACCAGCGAACGCTCGCGCGCTGGCTCGAGACCTATCAGGTGCTGGTGACGCTTGGCGTGCTGCTGCTGGCGGGTACCGTGTACCTCTTCATGACCTCCACCTCCGAGCTCGCACCCCAGGAGGATCAGGGCGTCGTGCTCGGTCAGCTGATCGGGCCGCCGGATGCCACGCTGCAGCAGATGAACCTGTATTCGGATCAGATGTTCGCCGCGGCACACAGCCTGCCCGAATACCAGGCGATGTTTCAGATCACCGGTACGCCGTCCGTGAACCAGGGGTTTGCCGGCGTCTTGTTCACGGACTGGGATGCGCGCACCCGCTCCGCCGATACGCTGCAGAAAGTGTTGCAGGCGAAGTGGAACGGCATCGCCGGGGCCCACATCGCCGCCTTTCAGTTTCCCTCGCTGCCGGGCTCACAGGGCCTGCCGCTGCAGTTCGTCATCACGACGACCGAGCCGGTCGAAAGCCTCAACGAGGTCGCCAACAAGGTGCTGGAGAAGGCCAAGGCGAGCGGCATGTTCTGGTTCGTGGACTCCGATCTGAAACTCGACAAACCGCAGGCGACGCTGCGCGTGGATCGTGATCTGGTGGCGGATCTGGGCCTCACCGAGCAGGATGTCGGCAATGCGCTCGGCGCGGCTCTTGGCGGCGGCTATGTCAATTACTTCTCCCTCGCCGGCCGCTCCTACAAGGTGATACCGCAGGTGCTGCAGAAGGACCGCCTGAACCCCGACCAGGTACTCAACTACTATATCCGCGCCGGCAACGGCACGCTCGTGCCCGCCTCGACCCTGGCGCATATCGAGACGAGCACCGTGCCCGAGGCGATCAGTCACTTTCAGCAATTGAATTCCGCCACGATCGCCGGCGCGCCGGGGGTCTCGCAGGCTGAGGCGCTCAAGTTCCTGCGGGAGGCGCTCCACGAGGTCGCCCCGACCGGATACAACGCGGATTACTCCGGCCAGTCACGCCAGTACGTGCGCGGCTCCGCCGGCTTCGTCGCCACGATGCTGTTCGCGCTCGTGATCGTGTACCTGGCACTCGCCGCACAATTCGAGAGCTTCCGCGATCCTGCGGTGATCCTGGTGTCGGTGCCGATGGCGCTGTTTGGCGCGCTGTTGTTCATCAACATCGGCTTTGCCACGCTCAACATCTATACGCAGGTCGGCCTCGTCACACTGCTCGGCCTGATCAGCAAGCACGGCATCCTGATCGTGCAGTTTGCCAACGAGCTGCAGCGCGGCGGACGACCCAAGCTCGAAGCGATCGTGGAAGCGGCGGCGGTGCGCTTGCGGCCCATCCTGATGACGACCGCTGCAATGGTGTTGGGTGTAGTGCCGCTGGTGATCGCCGCCGGTGCCGGAGCGGCCGGTCGCCGGGCAATGGGCATCGTGCTGTTCACCGGACTGTCGATCGGCACGTTGTTCACGCTCTTCATCGTGCCGTCGGTATACGTTCTGCTGGGCGCGGATCACGCCAGCGACAGGCGCGCCCTCCAAGGCGGCGTGCCGCCGGCTACCGCATGACCGGCATCGTGAATTCCGCATCGTCGCCCGCGGAGCTGGGCCAGCGCTGGGTGACGCACTTCAGGCGGGTGTAGAAGCGCACTCCCTCCATCCCATAGATGTGGTGATCGCCGAAGAGGGAGCTGCGCCAGCCACCGAAGCTGTAGAAGGCCATCGGCACCGGAATCGGCACATTGATGCCGATCATGCCCACCTCGATCGCCGTGGCGAAGGCACGCGCAGCGTGGCCGCTGCGCGTGAAGACGGCGGTGCCGTTTGCGTAGGCGTGAGAGTTGATGAGACGGGCAGCAGCTTCCGCATTTGGAACCCGCATCACGACCAGAACCGGGCCAAAGATCTCCTCACGGTAGATCCGCATGTCGGCGCGAACGCGATCGAACAGTGAGCCGCCGAGGAAGAAGCCGCCACGTGCGCCCGTAGCGTGCGCAGTACGGCCATCCACGATGAGTTCGGCCCCCTCCTCGATACCCGTGTCGATGTAATTGCGCACCCGAGCCAGATGCTCGGCTGTGACGAGCGGGCCCATTTCCGTGGCCGCCTCTTCCGGAGAACCGATGCGCAAGGCGCGTATCTTCGGTGCCAGCCTGGCAATCAGCCGATCCGCCACGTCATCACCCACCGCAATCGCAACGGAGATGGCCATGCAGCGCTCGCCGGCCGATCCGAACGCGGACCCTAACAGCGCCTGCGTCGCCTGATCGAGATCCGCATCGGACATCACGACCAGGTGATTCTTGGCGCCGCCGAGGGCCTGAACGCGCTTACCGTGCGAGGTCCCCTCCAGATAGATGCGTCGCGCAATCGGAGTCGAGCCGACGAAGCTCACTGCTGCGACATCCGTATGCTGCAGGAGCGCATCGACTGCGACCTTATCGCCGTGCACGACGTTGAAGACACCCTCGGGCAGGCCCGCCGCCGCCAGCAGCTGCCCCAGGCGCACGGCCGTCGAGGGATCGCGCTCGGAGGGCTTGAGAACGAACGTATTACCGGTCGCGATGGCGATGGGGAACATCCACAGCGGCACCATCGCGGGGAAGTTGAAGGGGGTAATGCCCGCCACCACGCCCAGCGGCTGACGCATGCTGTAGACATCGACCCCCGTGCCGACATTTTCGCTGAACTCGCCTTTGAGAAGGTGCGGGATGCCGCACGCGAATTCGACGACCTCCAGGCCCCGGGTGACTTCCCCGCGCGCATCGCCGACCGTCTTGCCGTGCTCGCGCGCGATCAGCAGGGCCAGCTCGTCGGCGGCATTCTCGAGCAGCTCCTTGAAGCGGAACATGACCCGCGCACGTCGCAGCGCCGGCGTGGCAGCCCATCCCGGGAATGCCTCGCGCGCCGCCACGACCGCTGCATTCACCTCCGCGACGGAAGCCAACGCCACTTGCGCTGCAACCTCCCCCGTGGCGGGATTGAAGACCTTGCCGAACCGCCCCGGGTCGCCGGGGACGCAACGTCCGCCGATCCAGTGTGGGATGGTGGGCAGCGAGGCGCGTATCTCAGCGGGATTAAGCATGAAGGAACTCCCCGGTGGCCACTTGAAAATTCCCCACCTATGATCGGGCCAAAATTCCTCAACGGCACGACAGGATGGGTTAAGTGTTACGCGGCAGGGGTGGTGTTGACAAGACGTGGGCGGATTGAGTCGGCCACGCCGAAAGCGTCGTGCTATCGCTTCGCAGTGGATTGAGCGGCCTGCCAGGCTGCCGTCGCCCGTCGCATGAGGTTCGGGTGAAGCACACCCAATTGCGGAGTTTGTCCGCACGGCGCTGTCGGCGGCACGCCGAACCAACGCATGGTGTAGGGCAGCTCCACTGCCGTCGACAGATTGAATTTTGTCGGGAAGCTCAATCCCGCAAGCCGGAACGCGGCGCCATCCTTGGGCATGATGTGGAATTCCCCCGCGTACAGACGGTCCACTTTCTGGCTCGTTCCGTAGGCCACCCGCACGCGAAACTGGGGCGCATCATCGTCGAACACCGTCAAGACCAAGGCCGGCCGTGGCTTGGGACCGGGTCGTAATGCGCGAGTGTGCGGGAAACGGCACCAGACGATGACGCCCGCCTGCGGTTCCGGCCACCAGATCTCCGGGACCGTCAAAACAGTGACGAGCGGACCGATTTACCGCGGCGCCCGCCGGCGAGCTTGGCGATCGTGCGCAGCTCGCGCGCACTCAACGCACCATCGTCCTGCTCGTAGGCTGGCAGGAGTTCGGTGGCAAGCCGTTTCAAGGCGTAGTGAATCACCTGGGTTTCATTCAAGCCGAGTTCGTGGGCCAAACGCTCAACGGTTGCGCGTGCCACACCCAGGCGGTTGTCAGCGGGGCGGAAGCGCAGCAGGAGCTTTTCGGCTCGAGTCGATGGCATCGGAGTATCCTCAACTAAGGATGTATATCTTCAGTATATACCCTCGGCCGCGCGATTTATACAGGGCGCCTCCGTCACTTCCGAGCACGGCGATCGGCATCGCGCCGAATCATTGGCACGCTGGTGCTGCTGCCGATTATCCCTCTACGATGGCGTCCTGCCCATGCTCAGGCAATGAAGGCCTTGACAATAACAGCCTAGGCAACTAACATCCCGGCAGTGAAGGCAGTGAACTGGAGCGGTGTCTTGGCAGGCATTTACGACGATCAGACCTACGAGCCGCGCAAGGGCGTCGGCCACCTGCTGAATCGGGTCCGCACGGAAATGCTGGCCGCGGTGGATCGGGAGCTGGCGGCGGACGCGCAGCTGGCGGCACGGGGTGTTACGTCCGCGCAATTCATCATTCTGGCGAACCTCGGCTTCGGCGCCGTGAAATCCGCATCGGAGCTGTGCAAAGGCATCTCGTACGACGCCGGTGCAATGACGCGAATGATCGATCGGCTGGAAGACAAGGGCCTGATCCGGCGCAAGCGCTGTCCGAATGACCGGCGGCTCGTCTACCTCGAGCTGACGGAGGAGGGAGTCGCCGCGCTGCCGCGAATGCGCGCGGTGTCCATCCAGGTGCTGAACCGATTCCTGACGGGCTTCACGAAAACCGAAGCGCGCCAACTCGAAGGGTTCCTGATGCGGATGTTGCAGAACGCCCCGGTTCACGTGGACTGATTTTTTTTCGGTTGATAGTTGCCTAGGCATAGTCAGCCATGGCAGGGAGAAGGCATGCGCTCACCACCAACATTGATTGCAGCAACGACGGCCGCGGCCGTGTGGGCGGTCATCCTCAGTGGCTGCGCGAGCACTCATGGACTTGCGCCGCGCGCGACGCTCGACAGTCCCGCAGCTTTTGCGGCAACCAACACCGTCGCTGCCGCGCGGGTGAGCCCCGATGCGTGGCCGCACTCGGACTGGTGGACTCGTTTTGGCGATCCGCAGTTGAATCAGTTGATTGCGGAAGCCCTCGCCACGAGCCCCTCGCTGCGCGTCGCCGAAGCGCGCACGCGCGCAGCACTCGCGCAGGCCCAGGTGGAGGATTCCTCTCGTTATCCGCAGCTCAGCGCCGAGGGCAGCTCGACGCGGGCACGTTTCGCAGGCAACTCACTGGTGCCGCCGCCCTACGCAGGCTCGTGGGGCACGTTCAGTCAGATCCAGGCGAACCTGTCCTGGGAAGTGGATTTCTGGGGCAAGAACGCGTCCGCCTACCAGCGGGCGCTGGGTGAGGCGCGGGCGTCCGCACTGGATACGCAGGCGGCGCGCCTTGCCTTATCCGCCAGCATCGCGCAGACCTATGTCGAGCTCGAGCGGGCGTATCTGCAGCTCGATGTGGCGCAGGCGACCCTCGCCCAGCGTGAACAGATTTTCAGCCTGACCAAGGACCGCAACGCGGCCGGAATCGATTCGCGCCTCGAGCTGCGGCAGGCCCAATCCGCATTGCCGGCCGCGCGCGAGCAGATCGCGCAATGGCAGGAGCGCATCGAGCTCACCCGCAATCAGCTGGCGGCGCTGCTCGGCAAGGGTCCTGATCGTGGCCAGGCGATCAGCCGTCCCTCGGCGGATGCACTCACGGCGCTCGCTCTGCCCAGCCGCCTGCCCGCGGAGCTGCTTGGACGGCGGCCCGATATTCTCGCCCAGCGCTGGCGCGTCGAAGCGGCCGCTCACGGCATCGATAATGCCAAAGCGCAATTCTATCCGGACGTGAATCTGCTCCTCTTTGCGGGCTTGCAGAACCTCGGTCCCGCGGGGCTGTTCACGGCGGCGAGCCGTGAGTACGGAGCAGGCCCTGCCGTCACCCTGCCGCTGTTCAATGCCGGTCGGCTGCGCGGCAATCTCGCCGAGCGCAATTCGGATTATGACGTCGCGGTCGAGCAGTACAACCAGACGATGGCCGATGCACTGCGCGATGTCGTGGATCAGCTCGCTTCCGAACGCAGCATCGCCGAGCAGCGCGCGCAACAGCGTGAGGGACTGCAAACGGCACAGGATGCCTACGACCTCGCCACGCTGCGCTATCGGGAAGGGGTGGGTAACTACCTGCAGGTGCTGACGACGGAATCGCAGCTCCTCGCCCAGCGCAGTCTCGATGCCGATCTGCGCGCGCGCTCACTGGATGTGTCCATCAACCTCGCCCGGTCGCTCGGCGGGGGGTTTCAGCTTACGGAGTCTGCGTATGACCACTCGAACTGACACGACTTCTTCGGCCGCGGGTTCCACTGCTGCCAGTTCCACTGCTGCCAGTTCCACTGCCGCCGGTTCCGCTGCCGCCGGCAGCCGGCCCGCGGGCAGCCGTCGCTGGCTGCGGTTGGCCCTCCTCGGCGGCGCCTTCGTGCTGATCGGCGTCGCCTACACGCTGTACTGGGCCAGCGTGCTGCGTTATCGGGAGGGCACCGATGATGCGTACGTCAATGGCAACGTCGTGCAGATCACTCCGCAGATCTCCGGCACCGTGGTGGCGATCGGCGCGGACGATACGCAGTTCGTCAAGGCGGGCCAGCCGCTCGTGCGGCTCGATCAGGCGGATGCGAAAGTGACACTGGACCAGGCGGAGGCACAGCTCGCGCGGACCGTCCGCGAGGTGCGCAATCTGTTTGCGACGTCGGGGCAGTTGCGGGCGGCGGTGCAGCTGCGCCAGAGCGATCTGGACATGGCGCAGAAGGATCTCGCCCGACGCGAGCGGCTCGGCAATTCGGGAGCCATTTCCAATGAAGAGCTGCAGCATGCCCGCGATGCAGTAAGAAGTGCGCAGGCAGCGTTGCTGTCCGCGCAGCAGCAGCTCGCGGCCAACCAGGCGCGGGTGGATGGGACGACGCTCGAGAATCATCCGGACGTGCTCAATGCCGCCGCGGTGGTGCGCAGCGCCTACATCCAGTACAGCCGCACCGTCCTGCCGGCCCCCGTGTCCGGGTTCATCGCCCGGCGCAACGTGCAGCTGGGCCAGCGCGTGGCTCCGGGGGAGATGCTCATGTCCGTGGTGCCGCTGGAGCAGGTCTGGGTGGATGCCAACTTCAAGGAGCCGCAGCTCGCCCACATACGGCTGGGGCAGCCCGTCACGCTCACCGCCGATCTGTACGGCAAGAGCGTCCATTACCATGGCAAAGTCGCCGGATTCGGCGCAGGAACGGGCTCGGCCTTCGCACTGCTGCCGGCCCAGAACGCCACCGGCAACTGGATCAAGATCGTGCAGCGCGTGCCGGTGCGCATCGCGCTGAACCGGCAGGAGATGGCCGCTCATCCGCTGCAGATCGGTCTGTCGATGAAGGCGGAAGTCTCGGTGCGGAATGTCGATGGCGCGCGCCTGCCGGAGCTCGCTCATAACGAGCCTGCGTATGCAACGGACGTCTTCCAATCGACGAACGCACTGGCGGATGCGCGCGTTCGCGCCATCATCGGCGCCAATGCGGCGGCCAATACCAGCGGCACGAGTCAGCGCACCGCGCCCCGCAAGCTGGTCCGGGCGGGCGCTGCGTCAGGCGAGTCTGCGCCAGTGACTCGCCGCGCTAGCCGGGCGAGTGCCGCGAAAGTTTTACGAGTGATCGATCATGGCTGATGGGGCATCCGCAGCGGCAGGGGCCACGACGGCTGCGGCCTCGGTGCCTGCTGCGAGGCCGGTCGCACCGGCGAGCAGTGCGCCCCTGGCGCCCCTGGCGCCCCTGAGCGGCGCGACGCTTGCGATCGGCACCATCGCGCTATCGCTGGCGACCTTCATGAACGTGCTCGACACGTCGATCGCCAACGTGTCGATCCCCGCGATCGCCGGGGATTTGGGCGTCTCGCCCGACCAGGGCACGTGGGTCATCACCTCGTTCGGGGTCGCCAACGCGATCTCCCTGCCGCTGACGGGCTGGCTGACGCGGCGCTTCGGCCAGGTGCAGCTGTTCATGTGGTCGATCGCCTTGTTCACGCTCGCCTCCTTCCTGTGCGCGCTTGCGCCCTCGCTCAACATGCTGATCCTGTTCCGGGTGCTGCAGGGCGCGGTGGCGGGTCCGATGATGCCGCTGTCCCAGGCACTGCTGCTGTCGAGTTACCCGAAGGCCAAAGCCGGGACCGCGCTGGGCATGTGGGCGATCACGACGCTCGTGGCACCGGTCGTCGGGCCGGTGCTCGGCGGTTGGATCACGGACAACATTGCATGGCCCTGGATCTTCTATATCAACGTTCCCGTCGGCATCGTGTCCGGACTGGCGACGTGGCTCATTTACAAGCGTCGCGAGACGCCCACTGCAAAATTGCCCATCGACGGGGTGGGGCTTGGGTTGCTGATCATCTGGGTCGGCGCGCTACAGGTCATGCTCGACAAGGGCAAGGATCTCGACTGGTTCCATTCCGGGCAGATCGTGGCGCTCGCCGTGACCGCCGTCGTGGGGTTCGCGTTTTTTCTGGTCTGGGAGCTCACCGAAGAGCACCCGGTGGTGGATCTGTCGCTGTTCATGCGCCGCAACTTCCTGGTCAGCACACTCGCCATGGCGCTCGCTTACGGTCTGTTCTTCGGCAATGTCGTGCTGTTACCGCTGTGGCTGCAGCAGTACATGGGCTACACGGCGACGCTGGCTGGCCTGGTGCTGGCTCCGGTCGGGCTGTTCGCGATCCTCCTCACTCCCTTCGTCGGCCGCTACATGAACAAAGTCGACCCGCGGATCTTCGTGACGGTCTCGTTCGGCGTGTTCGCCCTCGTGCTGTTCATGCGGGGTCGATTCAACACGGACGCCACCATCGGCACCTTGCTCATCCCGACGCTCGTGCAGGGGGTCGCGATGGCGTTCTTCTTCATCCCGCTGATCTCGATCTGTCTGTCCGGACTCGCGCCCGAGCGCATTCCCGCGGCATCCGGTCTGTTCAATTTCGCGCGCATCACGGCCGGCTCGTTCGGCACCTCGATCACGACCACTTTGTGGGACCGGCGCGCCACCCTGCATCACGCGCAGCTGGTGGAGCATCTCACGGCCGGTGATCCGATCTCCTCCCAGGCAATCGCGCATCTGCACGCCGGCGGCCTCGCGGCGCAGCAGAGTTACGGCCTGTTGAATCGCCTGGTCGATCAGCAGGCGTTCATGCTGTCCGCGAACGACATCTTCGACATTTCGGCGATTCTGTTCCTCGTGCTGATCGGGGTCGTCTGGTTCGCACATCCGACGCATGATTCGAGCGGTGCGGCCGCAGCGAGCGGGGCGCACTGATGCGTGTGCGGGAGCGTCAGCTCTCGCGGCCCAGGATCTCCTCGCGCACGTCGGCGATTTCGCGCGCCTTGGAGGGGCGGGCGGCCTCACAACGTTCCGGTCGCGGGCAGCGCGTGCTGCGCGGGCAGATGATGCGCGCCGGCTGGGCGAGCGCATCCTCGATCCAGGCGATGTTCAACACGTTGGCCACTGCCGAGAGCACCTGCGCGACCGGCTTGGGAATGCGCGCTTCGCCGCGCCGGTGCAGGCATTCCTGGAAGACGCTGTCGATGAGCTCAACCGTTTGCGCGCCATTCGAGTCGAGCGCGGGCGCCAGGTCCACGCCGACCGAGAGGACATGGGGGTTGCCGGCCATGTCGCGCACGCGCAGCGAATGGCAGCAGTACAGCAGCGAGCGCTCGCCATCGCGCAACACCGAGATCTGCGATCCTGACTCGTTGCGATGGCCGTCGATCATGCGGAACACGGCCCAGTTGGGGCACGGATCGCTCACTTGCGCAAGGTTGCCCCAGGGCAGCGGGATGCCGTTCCCGCGATACACCGCCCGCAGATACCCGGGCGGATACGCATCGAAAAAGTGCCAGTAGGGGTAGGGTGACACCTTCGTCATGCGCCGCATGATGACGGCCGGAGTCAGCTCGAGTTTGACCCCGGCGGCCACCCGGTAGCGTTCGCGAGTCAGAAAGCGCCGGAAGGGCACTCGGGGTGCCAGCAGCGAGCCGGCGAAGAAGCTGCACTCGAAATCGCGCCACGCGTGCAATACATCCTGGGCGTTCATGCCGGCAGACGGCGCGCCGCCCTCCGGACTGCCCCCCATCTCCCCGCCAGTGGCATGCGCGGATTTCAACCCATCTCCGCCATGCAGGACCTTGTGTGCAATGTGCGCGGCCAGATCGAACTTCAGCCGGGCGGGGTCTGCCTGCAGCGCGCGGTTGGCGTAGATGATGCCCGGGGATTCGAAGAACGAGCGCACCATGCTGCGCACGTCCCGGTCCTTGTCGCGCACCAGCACCGGCTTGCGCTCGAACCAGCGGATCTCAAGTCCATGGCGCTTGCACAGCCGCATGAGATCCTCGACCGCGAGCGGGAACTGCCGCTCCCCCACGCTGTCGGCGGCGCGCTCGAGGTCGGGAAAATCGTTCCGCGACATCTCCTGATGGGATCGGATGAGGAGGTGGGCGAACTGCCGCCCCGTCGTCCCGGTCTGCGCGAGCAGCTCGGGAATCGCCGACTGCAGCACGGCCTTCGAGAAGAGGAACGCCGGTTCGAGCGGAATGCGCGCGGCGCCGCCGCGGGGCACCTGGCTGGCATCGAGCTCCACATCGGCGCGCTCATCCAGAAACCACTCGGTGTCCTTCTGGAACACTGTCGCCAGCAGCGCCAGCAGCGGCGCCGAGGGCGCGCGCTTGCCGCTCTCGATCATGCTCAGGTAGGAGACCGAGGGTGCGAGGTTCACATCACGCTGGATGCAGCGGCTCGAGAGCTCTTCCAGCGTGAGGCCGTTGCGCTTGCGAATCGCGCGCAACTTGGGCCCGAGAAAGTGTCCTTTGCGCAAAAGCGTAGGCATGGCGGTGAGCCCGAGCGGTGAATGTCTTGTTAAATTAACAGTGTTAAGTTTCTGGCGTCAAATTCCCGCCACGAGCCGCCTATGCTTGCACGGATGAACGCCCAGCCCGACATCCAGACCGACAGCCAACCGCCCCTGCCGCCATATTCCCGGGAGCCGGCCGGTCCGAAGGTGGAAGTGACCGGGCCCTGGATCGAGCGGGCCGATGAAGTGCTGACGCCCCTTGCGCTTCAGTTGCTTGCCAGCCTGCATCGGCGCTTCAATCCGCGCCGCCTGGAATTGCTCGCGGCCCGGCAAAGCCGCCAGCGGCAATGGGACGCGGGCGAGCAGCCGCAGCTGCTGCCCGGCAGCGCGGCAGTGGCCAGCGGCCGCGCCGGCGATCCCGAGTGGCGCATTGGCACCGTGCCCGAGGACCTGCGCGATCGCCGCGTGGAGATCACCGGCCCGGTGGATCGCAAGATGATCATCAATGCCCTGAATGCCCCCGTGCAGGCATTCATGGCCGATTTCGAGGATTCCTGCTCACCCACGTGGGCCAACATCATCCGTGGCCAGATCAATCTCCTGGATGCCGTGCGCGGCACGATCCGCCTCGCGGAAGCGGCGAACGGCAGGGTGTATCGGCTCGCCGAACGCACCGCGACGCTCATCGTGCGGCCCCGCGGCTGGCATCTGCCCGAGAAGCACGTGCGCGTGGGAGGGGAGGTGGTGTCGGGGGCGATTTTCGACTTCACGCTCTTTCTGGCCAACAATCACGAGGCGCTCGCCCGGCGCGGCACCGGTCCCTACTTCTACCTGCCGAAGATCGAGAATCATCTCGAGGCGCGGCTATGGAACGACATCTTCGTCGCCGCCCAGGAGGCGCTCGGCATTGCGCGCGGCACGATCAAGGCGACGGTGCTGATCGAGACCATCCTCGCCGCGTTCGAAATGGACGAGATTCTCTTCGAGCTGCGCGAGCACTGCGTCGGACTCAACTGTGGCCGCTGGGACTACATCTTCAGCTTCATCAAGAAATTCCGTAACCGCTCCGATCTGCTGTTCCCGGATCGGGCGACCGTGACGATGGAGCGGCATTTCCTCCGGTCATACGTCGATCTGCTGATTCGCATCTGCCATCGGCGCGGAGCCTATGCCATGGGCGGGATGGCAGCACAGATCCCGATCCGCGACGACCCGACTGCCAACGAGGCGGCGCTGACGAAGGTGCGCGCCGACAAGCTGCGCGAGGCGCGCGCCGGCCATGACGGCACGTGGATTGCTCATCCGGGGCTTGCCGGAGTGGCACGTGAGATGTTCGATTCGGTGATGTCGGGCCCGAACCAGTTGCAGGTGGCACGAGCCGAGGTGCGTGTCGCCTCGGCCGACCTGCTGCAGGTGCCGAAGGGGGAGATCACGGAAAACGGTTTGCGGGGCTGCATTCGGGTGGGCGTGCAGTACATCGAGGCATGGCTGCGCGGCAACGGCTGCGTGCCGCTGTATCACCTGATGGAGGATGCCGCGACCGCCGAGATCTGCCGCTCACAGCTATGGCAGTGGATCCGGCACGGTGCTCGCACCGGCGACGGCCGGCTCATCACCATTGAGCGCATCGATGCCCTCCTCACCGAGGAGCTCGATCGCATCCATGACGAAGTGGGCGCTGCGAGGCTTGCCGGGGGCGTATTCCCCACCGCAGCGCGGCTGTTTGCCGAGATGATCGGCCAGGACGAATTCGACGAGTTCCTGACCCTGCCGGCATACGAGCTGTTGACCTGAAAATGACCTGTTGACCCTGAGGGAGCGCATGGATACGAGCCAGCAGAGATCGCCGCCCACCGCCGAAGAGTTGCGCAACCTGTGGCGCGACAGCCCCCGCTGGCGGGGCATCGAGCGTCCGTATCGCGCCGATGATGTCATTCGGTTGCGGGGCACGCTCGCGGTGGAGCATTCCATCGCGCGGGTGACGGCCGAGAAACTCTGGCGCTATCTGATCGAGAAGCCACTCGTGAACGCACTCGGTGCGCTGACCGGCAACCAGGCGATGCAGCAGGTGAAGGCGGGACTCGATGCGATCTATCTGTCCGGGTGGCAGGTCGCAGGCGATGCCAATCTCGCCGGCGAGATGTATCCGGATCAGTCGCTCTATCCTGCCGATTCGGTGCCCGCGGTGGTTCGCCGGATCAATGCCACCCTGAAGCGGGCGGATGAGCTGCACCATGCGGAAGGAGATGATTCGATCGACTGGTTCAAGCCGATCGTGGCGGATGCCGAGGCCGGCTTCGGCGGTGTCCTGAATGCCTTCGAGCTCATGAAGCAGATGATCGATGCGGGAGCGGCCGGGGTGCATTTCGAGGACCAGCTGTCCTCGGCCAAGAAGTGCGGTCACATGGGCGGCAAGGTCCTCGTGCCCACCCAGGAGGCGATCAACAAGCTTGCCGCCGCCCGACTTGCCGCGGATATCAGCAACACCCCGACGGTGCTGATCGCGCGGACCGATGCGGAAGCGGCCAACCTGTTGACTTCCGACGTGGACGAGCGGGACCGTCCGTTCATCGATGAGGCCAGGGGACGCACTGCGGAAGGCTTCTTTGCCGTGAAGGCGGGCCTCGAGCAGGCCATCGCCCGCGGGCTGGCCTACGCGCCGTACGTGGATCTGCTGTGGTGCGAAACCGGCAAGCCGGATCTCGAGGAGGCGAAGCATTTTGCCGAAGCCATTCACCGGCGCCACCCACGCAAGCTCCTGGCGTACAACTGCTCGCCCTCCTTCAACTGGAAACGCAAGCTGGATGACGCCACGATTGCGAAGTTTCAGCGTGAGCTGGCGGCGATGGGCTACAAGTTCCAGTTCATCACCCTCGCAGGCTTCCATGCGCTGAATTATTCGATGTTCGAGCTCGCGCGTGGCTACAAGGCCCAGCAGATGACGGCATACGTCGCGCTGCAGCAGGAGGAGTTCGCCGCGGAGCCGCATGGTTACACGGCGACCAAGCATCAGCGCGAAGTCGGCGCGGGCTATTTCGACGATGTGACGCAAACGGTGACCGGGGGCACCTCGTCGATCACCGCCCTGGGCGGAAGCACCGAGGAGCAGCAGTTCCGCCGCGGCTGATCAGAGGAAGCCGTGCAGCTGCAGGAACACCAGGCGCTCGTGCTCGGCCGGGTCCTGCGGGATGCCGTCCGAGTAGCGCAGTCCGGCGCGAATCTGCAGATACTGGATCGGTGTGAGCTCGTACACGATGCTCCAGCGCGTCTGGGCATCGTTGCGAACGCTGCGATTGGGATCCAGGAACTCGCTCGTGATCTTGAGATTGTTGCCGCGGGCCAGCAGCCAGTTGGCCTCGAGCAACGTCGCGAGCTGCCGACCCTGCCGCACCGGCAGGCTTCGATCGTCGACCACATCGACCTGCGCAAGCCAGGCCAGCGGCCCGGTGCGCAACCCCGCGAACAACCCCCCGGAGCTCTTGCTCCCGAGCGCTGCGTCGTTGAAGTTGGCAGCCACTCCCAGCCGCCAGCGTGATTCGACGTAACTCAGCTGGCCGCTGTACTGCTTGCCATGATCGACTTCCGGGCCGCCGGCCGTGCCGTTGCTGACAGCGAGCTGCGCGTCCCAGCGGCCGCGCTCGAAACCGAATTCCACGCCCTGGTCCGGCGTGGTCATGTTGATACCGGTGATCTGCTGGATGAAGGCGGTCTGGTCCTGCAAGCGTAATCCGAACGGCAGGTACATCTGGCCGGCCTTGACGTACCAGTCGTGGCTCGCGGACCAGTACAGCGCGTAGGCCTCCCGGTTCAGAGCACCGCCGGGGGCGACCTGCTCATCGACGTACACGAGCAGTCGGTTCGGGATCACGTTGGCCGCGAGGTAGATCCGGGCCTGCTCGAGATCGAAGGCATCCGTCGAGGGTGTGTGCGGTACCTGGGTATAGTTGCCATCGAAGCGCACATCGCCACCTGCGGAGAGGAATTTCATGATCTCCCCGGTCCAGATGGTATCGCCGGTATCCAGATGGCTCGCAGCGAGCACATTTTGCGCGAACACGTTGCCGAAAACGGTGCGCTCACCGCCGCCGGTCGGATTGATGTGACACTGGCCACACTTGAGCCCGGTCTGTACGGCGAGATACGGCTCGGCATGCGCAGCGTGCGTGCCAAGCAGGAAGATCAGCAGTACGCCGAGAGTCGCGGGCAGCTGGCGCACCGCTACCGCGAGGCGATGAGTCATGGCGAGGGATCCACGGTGAACGTGAACGAGTAGTCGGTTCCGAGGGACTCGGCGCTCATGTCGGCGAGCGTGCCATGCAAGCTCACCCGCCAGGTACCGGAACTGAGTGCCTGGCGCGGAGTGATGATGAGCGCCGACGGGTTACCGCGCGGCATGCTGATGACCACCGGCAAAGCGGCCTGCTCTGGCACTGCCGTGCGCTCGAGAACGATCGTGGCCGCGCTGATCAGCGCGGGATCCAGCTCCGCGGTGAATGCAACGATGATGCGCGACACGGGCACGGGAACGATTGCGCCATCATCCGGGGCGGTCGCGGCGACCCCGAAATGCCGGACCGAGCGCACCGCCGCACTGACGCTGGCGGCGCTCGCCGGCTGCGCGCCATCGCCGACCCACTGCCGGATCACATCGATGGTGGACTGCGGCAGGTACGGGCCGCCGAAGGGCATGCGCACCCCCGAAATGCCGGCGCTGCCCTGCAACTTGAGAACGAGGTAGCTTGAGTCGGGGTGACCGGGATCCACGCGCAACACCGCCGGCTGTTCGGCGCTCGGCACACCGACGAGCAGCGCGTAACTATGCGACGCATCGAGCTGCAGTCCCTCCGGCGCGCCCGCACCGATGTGGCACTTGGTGCAGATCGGCGTGAACACGTTGTCCTGGATCGACTGGAAATCCGCAGTCAACGGCTGCATGGCGCCATCGGATCCGATCGGTTGCCCATTGGCATCCAGACCCTCGCCGTTGCCCGCGCAACCCGTCAGCACCGCCGCGAGACAGCCAGACCAGAGCATGTTCTGCGCTGAGCAGAGCATGTTCTGCGCTGAGCAGAGCATATTGATCGCCGACCGCATCACTCTCCCCGCCGCCTGCAGTACCGCTGAAGGCGAATGCATTCGGCCGTATGTGCCCCGGCCTGCGGCGGAAGGGTTTCCGCTCGCGTAACTTTCTTTGGTTGAACCCTTTGCCGGCAACGCCGGCACTCACGGTCACCAAACGTGCCCGCTTCGCGCCCGGAGACCTGCTGCTTGCCGTCGAACCAGGACATTGCGCCATCGGGCTCGCAGCTTGCGCAGCTGCCCCTGCTCACCTTGTATCTGACGGAGCGTTGCAATTCGCGGTGCGTGAGCTGTGATTACTGGCGCCATGGACGCACCGATATCGATCTGGAAACGGTCGCCCGGCTGCTGCCGGACTTGCAGCGGCTGCGCACTCGCGTCGTGCTGATATCAGGTGGCGAGCCGCTGGTGCATCCCCAGTGGGCATCGATCGCACGGTTGCTCAAGGAGCAGGGTTTGCAGCTCTGGCTGCTCACCTCGGGCTTGTCGCTTGCCAAGCATGTCGGGCGCGTTACGCAGCTCTTCGCCGCAGTGACGGTCTCGCTCGATGGTGCCGACGCCGCAACGTACATGGCGATTCGCGGTGTGGATGCATTCGACAAGGTATGCGCCGGGATTCGTGCCGCCGGCGCTGCAGGCGTGCCGGTCAGCATCCGCGTCACCGTGCAGCGCGCCAATTTTCGGCAGCTGCCGGCACTCGTGCGGCTGGCGCGAGAACTCGGAGCCCGCCAGACCTCCTTCGTGGCGGTGGACGTGGCAAATCCTCATGCGTTTGGGCGGCATGAGCGATTCGATGCGGGCCCGGCTTTGCAGCGCGAGGACCTGCCGGTGTTCGAGCGGGTTCTGAGCGCGATGGAGCGGGACTTTGCCGACGAGTTCCACACTGGGCGCATCGCGGAGAAGTCGCAGAAGCTACGACGACTGCATCAGTACTTCTCGGCCGTGTGCGCCATCGGCGACTACCCCCCGGTGCGCTGTAATGCACCGGAGTTTTCTGCGGTCATCGGTGCCGGGCGGCAAGTCAACCCGTGCTTCTTCATCGAGGGACCGCAGCAGATGTCGATGTCTGCGGACCTCTCGGCGACGCTGAACAGCGCGGCGATGACGGCTCTGCGCTCGGATATCAAAGCGGGCGCGCGCGCCGAGTGCGCGACCTGTGTGTGTTCGCTGTGGCGTGAGCCCGGACAGCGCAGCGTCAACGACTTCCTCGTGCACCATTCCCATGCATGATCTGACCCGGGCAACCCCTGCGAGCTCGCCGTGGAACGCGCTCGCCCCCTCCCGCACTCCGCGGGTGGCCTGGCTCCTGGGCAAGGTGCTGGCTTTGGGGCTGTGGCTGACCGGCAAGGATCGTTACGATGATTACCAGGTTGAACGGATCCGCGGCGTGCCGTTTCTCGTCATCCCGAGCGTGTTCAACCCCAAGGTGCCGCGCACCGGCGAGTTCCTCGCCGCGCAGATCAGCTCGGAGCTGCTCGGGCCGGATGCGGAAGTGCTCGACATGGGCACCGGCTCCGGTGTGTGTGCCGTGTTTGCCGCCAGGCTCGCGCGCCGGGTCGTGGCTACCGATATCAACTCCGAGGCCGTGCGGTGCGCGGGCATCAACGTCGCTCTGAACCATCTCGAGCACAAGATCGAAGTCCGGCAGGGCGATCTGTTTGCTCCCGTGTCCGGGGAGCGATTCGATCTCGTACTCTTCAATCCACCCTTTCTGTGCGCCGCGCCGCGCGACGACCGCGACCGGGCGTGGCGCTCGGTGGATGTCGCGGAGCGGTTTGCACGCGGGCTTGCGCTGCACCTGAAACCGGCGGCGGTGGCCCTCGTGGTGTTGTCGAGCTTCGGGGACGCGCGGCAGTTTCTCGAGGCATTCCGCCGGCGGGGACTTGCGATTTCGGTGTTTGCCGAGCGGCGCTTCGTGAACGAGAAGCTGGCCGTCCTGCGCCTGACGGCACCGGGTACGCTGTGACTGCCGTGCACGGGAAGCGCATGTCGCCGCCGTCGCGCGTGCAGTCGTCGTCGCCATCGCCATCGCCTCCGTCGCCGACGCGACGGCCCGCCGGCCGGCTCAAGGTCATTCTGTACAATCCGCAAGCGGTATTTTTCACGATGCCGCTCGCGCTGCTCGCCATCGGCTCCGAGCTCGATCCGCAAGTTTACGAGGTGATCATCGTCGATGGCCGCCTCGACCCGGATGCGCAACGAACGGTGTGTTCGCTGCTCGAGGGGGCGCTGTGCCTGGGAGTCACGGTGCTGACCGGCGCACCCATATCCGATGCCCTGCGGATCTCACGTGCCGCGAAGCGTACGCGAGCCGATCTGCCGGTCATCTGGGGCGGGTGGCACCCTTCAATGTTCGGCCGGGAATGCCTGGCAGACGCGTCGGTGGACGTGACCGTGCAGGGGCAGGGCGAGGAGAGCTTCGCGGAAATCGTTCACCGCCTGGCAGAGGGTCGCACGCTTGCAGGTTGTGCCGGCTGTACCGTGCGGCTCGAGGACGGCACCATCCAGAGCAATCCGCCGCGGCCGCTGGCGCCGGTAGACCGTTTTCGGGCGCACGATTACGGGCTGATTCCCGTCGAGCGCTATTTTGCGCTGAAGGGCAAACGCCAGCTCGACTACATCTCCTCACAGGGCTGTAACTTTCGCTGCGCTTTCTGCTCCGACCCGTTCGTGTACGGTCGCAAATGGGTTGGACTCGAACCGACCCGCATGGCCATGCGCCTGAAAGAGCTCTGGGACCGCTACCACTTCGACGACGTCAACTTCCAGGACGAAACCTTCTTCACCAAGGGCAACCGGGTGCGGACGCTTGCCGAGCAGATCATCCAGTCCGGCATGCAGATCAGCTGGGCGGCCACGATGCGCGCCGATCAGGGAATCCGCCTGCCCGAAGAAGTGTGGGCGCGCTGCAAGCAGTCCGGATTACGCCGCCTGCTCGTCGGTGTGGAATCCGGCTCGAACGAGATGCTGCGGCGCATCCGCAAGGACATCAAGATCGAGCAGGTGTTTCAGACGGCCGCAAAGATGCTCGAGCATGAGATCGCCGGCCACTTCCCCTTCATCGTCGGATTCCCGGATGAGAGCGACCACAGTATTCAGGCGACGCTTGACTGCGCCAAGAAGCTGCGCTCGCTGAGCCCGGATTTCCTGACGCCGATCTACTACTTCAAGCCGTACCCCGGCAGCGAGCTGGTGATCGAAGCCGTCGAGCGGGGCTTTCAACTACCGCAAACCCTCGAGGCGTGGTCGCAATTCGATTATGTGGCGGGCTTGCCGGGCCCTTGGGTCTCGCCGGAGAAGTTCAGGCTCATCGAGCGCTTCAAGTTCTTTCACGAGCTCGCCTGGAAGCGCATGTCCCGTGGAAAGCGACTACTGCAGCAACTGGCGCGCTATCGCTGCGGCCGGGATGAGTATCGCTGGCCCGTCGAGATGCTATTCACCCGTTGGGTTCTTCCCGCGCAAAGGCTGTCATGACCGCATCGCAACGTGTACTGCTCATCAACCCGACGATCACGGCGCACCGCCACGCACGCTTTCCCCTGGCGGTAATGAGCCTGTCTGCAGCGCTCGAAGGCAAGCACGCCGTCACGATCATCGACGGTAACGTCGACCGCGATTTCGTCTCGACGGCCGCGAGCTGCGTCGCGCAGGGGCGCCACGATGCCGTGGGCGTGACCGTGATGGGTGGCCCGCAACTGACTTCCGCGATTGCGGTCTCCCGGGCCATCCGTGCGCAGCGGCCTGAAGTACCGATCATCTGGGGAGGTGCCTTTCCGACCGTCTGTCCGGAAGCCGCACTGAACGCGCCATACGTCGATTATGCAGTGCGGGGGCAGGGCGAGGACACGCTCGTCGAACTTCTGAATGCGTTGGCGGAGCGGCGGAGCGATGCGCACGCAGCCAGCCATGACGAAGCGCTTGCAGCGATTGCCGGACTCTCCTGGCGCCGTGATCACCAGACCCTACACAACAAGGACCGCACGTTTTCCGCCGCAAGTCTCAACCGAATGCTTGCCTATGACACTCTGGAGAACCCCCGGCAATACCTGACCAGAACCTATTTGGGGCAGCGCACGGTGGGCTATCAGGCAGCCCTCGGGTGCCGGTTTCGCTGCACGTTCTGCGGAGTCGCGAGCATGTATCGCGGCAAGATGGCCTTGCCGCCCGCGGCCCGGCTCGAGCAGGACCTCGGTTACCTGACGAGCCAGCTCGGCGTGGATGCGATCCAATTCTATGATCACAACTTCTTCGATCGCGAAGTCGACATGGTGCCGCTGCTCGAGGTTTTGGCGAAATTCGCACTGCCGTGGTGGTGCTTCGCCCGTTCCGATGCGCTGGTGAATCTGTCCGGCGCATCGTGGCAGCTGGTGAAGAAGAGCCGGCTGCGCATGGCCTATATCGGGGCGGAGTCTCCGAGCGACTGGCTGCTGCACGCCATCCGCAAGGGCACGCGCTCCGACCAGACACTGGCAGCGGTGGAAACCTGCCGCGCTCACGGGGTGATCCCGGAACTATCCTTCATGCTGGCGCCGCCGCAGGATCCCGAAGGCGAAACGGAGCGAACGTTCGAATTCATCCGCATGATCAAGCGCCTGCACCCGGCGACGGAGGTGATGATCTACATCTACACGCCGCTGCCGCAGCGCGCCGACAGCCGCAATGCAGCTGCCCTGCGCATGCAGCGGGAGATGCGTGATTGCGCAGGTCGGCCGGTGGAGTTTCCGCGCACGGCGGACGAGTGGGCCGAGCCGCGGTGGCTGGCTTACTGGTGTCACCAGGATGCGCCCTGGCTCTCCGCCGCGTTGCGGCGTCGCATCGTCGATTTTACCACCGTGTTGGGATGTCGATTCCCCACGGTCATGGACATCAGGGCTTCTTCATGGGGGAAGTCCGCTCTGCGGGCGCTGGCATCGTGGCGCTATCGGTTTCAACGCTATGACGATCCCTGGGAGCTGCGAGTTTCGCGCAAGCTCATCCGCCAGTGGGATCCGCGCATCATGAGTCTGTGACGATCATGGCGCACGAGCCGCTACACGTCGTACAGGTCAGCTTTTTCGCTGACGCCGGCGGACGCTCACCGGCGCAGCTTCTGGACGCCTGGTCCACTCTTGGCGCGGTTGCCGATGCGGCCTGCGGTGCCGGAGTGCGCGTTTCAGTCGTTCAGGCGTGCGCACGGTCCGAGCGTCTGCGGCGCAAGGGCGTCGATTATCACTTTCTGCCATTCGGCGCAGCCCTACAGCCGATCCGCCGGCACAGCGCGTTCAGCGAACTGCTCGGCCACCTGCGTGCGGACGTCCTGCATGTGCAGGGTCTGGACTTTCCCCGCGACGTCCTGGCGCTGGCCGCGCTCGCGCCGGGCATTCCAATCGTCCTGCAGGATCACGCGAGCCGGCCGCCCCGACTCTGGCGACGGGCACTGTGGCGCCGGGGGATGTCGGCCGCCGCTGCAATGGCGTTCTGCGCGCTGGATCAGGCGCGACCTTTTGCACAGGCTGGCCTGGTTGATGCGGCAACCCGGCTATACGAAATCCCCGAATCCACGAGCAGTTTTGCGCCGGGGGGGCAGCAGCAGGCGCGCCACCTGACGGGCCTCGAGGGCAATCCAGGTGTTCTTTGGGTGGGACATCTGGATGCCAACAAGGACCCGCTCACAGTCCTCGAGGGCATCAGCGACGCGGCGCGCAACTTGCCGGGATTACGCCTGCATTGCTGCTTCGCCAGCGCGCCATTGCTGCGGGCCGTGCAAGCTCGGGTCGCGCGGGACCTCCGGCTGCGCGACCGAGTGCAGCTGCTGGGTCGCCTGCCACACGCGAGGATCGAGTTGCTGATGCGGGCAGCGGATATCTTCATTCTCGGCAGCCACCGCGAAGGCAGCGGTTACTCCCTGATCGAGGCTCTCGCCTGCGGATTACCACCCGTGGTGACCGACATTCCGTCCTTTCGCTCGCTCACCGGGGCCGGGAAGGTGGGAATGCTCTGGCCATGTGAGGATGCACGCGCCGCCTCCGAAGCGTTGCAGGCGATCGCGGGTCGTCTGGGTTCCGGGCTTCGCGCCGCGGTACGCGAGCACTTCGAGTGTGAGCTGTCGGCTGATGCGCTCGGCCGGAAGCTGGCCGCGATGTATGCGGATGTGCTGCAGCGAACCCCCGCACCGATGACTCCCCCGCGACGTCGCCAAGCGGACCGTGCGGTCGGGATCTCTTGAGGAACCACGGCAATGCAACCGGCCGTGTCGATCATCATGCCTACGTTCAACCGCCTGGAGTACCTGCCACCGGCGATCGAATCGGTATTCGCGCAGACCTTCGCCGAGTGGGAATTGATCATCGCGGATGACGGCTCGGACGCGGACACGCGACAGTTCCTGCAATCGCTCGAGGATCCACGCGTGCAGGTGATCTGGCTGTCGCACACAGGCAGACCGGCAACGATCAGCAACCTCGCGCTGCGTAAAGCGCGCGCCGAGTATGTCGCCTTCCTGGATTCCGATGATTTGTGGCTGCCCGGAAAATTGGCCGCGCAAATCAACTCGCTGCGCCGTCACCCCGAGCGCGGCTGGAGCTACACGCGCTTCGCCCTGGTGGATGGATCGGGTAGTCCGCGCGCCGCTGCGAATGGCAGGGACTGGCCAGCCCCATCCGGCTGGATCCTGGAGAAGCTACTGAAAGAGGAGACTGTCATTGCTCAGCCGAGCGTGATGATCAGGCGTGAGCTTCTGCAAACACTGGGAGCCTTCGATGAAGAGCTGATCATGTGCTACGACGATGAGCTGTGGTTCCGGCTGGCCGCACACAGCGAGATCGACGGAATCGATGAGCATCTCACGCTGGTGCGGCGCCATGGGCTGCATTCCGGCAGCGACGTGATCGCGTGGCGGGATCGCCGGCGGGTGTTCGAGAAGGCACTGCGTGACAGCGGCGGTGGACCTCTGGAACCCATCCTGCGCCGGCTGCGCGCGCAAATGTCCGCAGGGCTTGCGAGGAGCCACGCCGCTTGCGGTGACCCGCTCAGCGCCCTGGGCACTCTCTTGAGAAGTCTGCCGCACTCGTGGCGATATCCCGGTTCCTGGCTCGGCGCGCTGCTCGCGACGGGACGCGCCTTCGTGCCGGCGAGCGTACGGGCGTGCGTGCGCCGCCATCGACACAGTCATCGGGTTTACAACCCATGAATCTGCTGTCGGATCTCTGGTCCATCCTCACAAGGCCGCAACGGCGCCACCTCCTCCTCGCACAAGCGATTTCGGTGGCGATGGCATTCTCGACAGTCACGGGAATCGCGGCGATCGCTCCGTTCTTCGCGGTGATCGGCGATCCGCGGTTGATCGACCGCAATGCCCTGCTGCGCGCGCTGTACCTTGCAGGGCACTTCAGCAGCGAGCGCAGTTTCATCATCGCTCTGGGCATTGCATTCATAGCGGTGGTTCTGGCCGCCAATCTCGTCAACGCGTTGGGGTCCCTGGCGCTGAATCGCCTGGCTCTACGCATCGGCAGCGAGCTGCAGGCGACGCTGTTCAGGGACTATCTATCGCAGCCATACGCTTTTCACACCAGAACGACTAGCACCACACTCTTCAACAACATCGTGCACGAAACCGCGCGTATCACCAACGGCATCGTGCAGAATGCCCTGCTCCTCATCACCAGCCTGGCGACGGTGCTGTTCATCGCGGCGTCCGTCTTGCTGCTCGACCCAGTCCTCAGCATCAGCATGCTGCTGTTGCTTGGCGGCGGCTATGGCCTGATCTATCTGTGCTTGCGAGGCCGTCTGTTACAGCTCGGACAAACGTACTCACGAGCGTGGGCCGGCCGGGCGGCAATCATCAACGAGAGCTTTGGCGCCATCAGGGAAATCCTTCTGCTGCACGATCGGCGCACCTTTCACGCAGCCTTCGAGCGCACGAGCGCCGAGGTTGCGCATACCAACACTCAGATTCACCTGCTTGGGCAGGCTCCGCGACACTTCATGGAGTGCCTGGCGGTTTCGGCGCTCGTTGCGGCCGCGCTGCTGCCGGGTTCCCACAATGCTGGAACGGGCTCCTGGCTGGGCGAGTTGACGTTCATGGTGTTCGCAGCATATCGGCTGCTACCGGCATTGCAGCAGATTTTCGTGGCAGCGGTGAGAATCCGTACCGATCGTGCCGCCTTGAACTTGATCGCACCGGATTTGCGGCGAGCGCGAGCCGCAGAGATTGCGGCGTGTTTGCGTGCTGCTCATTTCGGGGGATCCTGGTGGCAGCAGCGTCCCGGCGAGGAAATCCGGGTCAGAGACGCATCGTTTCACTACTCGCCGGCGCAACCACCGGCGCTTGACCGCATCAACTTGCGAATTGCGGCCCGCACGACGGTCGGCATCATGGGTGCGAATGGCTCGGGCAAGACGACTCTGATGGATTTGATCGCCGGATTGCTGGTGCCAAGCAGCGGCGATCTACAAGTGGACGGGGCAATTCTCGATGATGCCGGCCGCATCGCCTGGCAGGCGCGAATCGCCTACGTTCCGCAGAGCGTCTTCCTGCTGGACTCGACTGTTGCGCACAATATTGCATTCGGCAGCGAGCCAGCGGCCATCGACACGCAACGGATGATACGCGCGGCGCGCCACGCGCAGCTCGAGGAATTCATTGCTACGCTGCCGGAAGGGTACGATCACCGCGTCGGCGAGCGCGGCATCAAGTTGAGCGGTGGACAGCGTCAGAGAGTCGGCATCGCGCGCGCGTTGTACAAGGAAGCCAGCGTGCTGCTGCTCGACGAGGCGATGAGTGCAGTCGATGGCCTGACCGAGGCCGAGCTGATGAAGGCTCTCGGGGCACTACGCGGATGCTGCACGATCGTCTTGATCGCCCACCGACTCGGCATGTTGAGCGGCTGCGACGTAATTTACCAACTCGAGAACGGCAGAATCAATGCCAGCGGAAGCTACGAGGAGATGACGAGGCAGTCGGAACGGTTCCGCAAGACGATGGGTGTGCGATGAGTGGACATGAACCTGCGGTGTCGGCCGGCAACGTCGCTGAGGTTGGCACGGCCGAGGCATTTGCCGGCATTACTGCTCTCGAGCAGCAGGTAGATAAGCACCTCACACGACCCCATGTCACCGCAGCAGCGTCGCAGCCACTACTGCTCGCGGCGACCCGGTGGTCAGCGGCTGTGTGGCGTGCAGCGGAGGCCTGCGGCCCAGTGGAGGTCGACGCGGTCGAAGTTTCGCGAGGATTGGCGGTGGTGCGTCGCCCCGTGTTCGTGTGCGGCGCTCATCGCAGCGGGACCACACTCGTGCGGGATCTGCTCGATGATCATCCGGCTCTGGCCGTGCTGCCTTCGGAAGGCACCTTTTTTACCAACTTCGAGCGGCATCTGCACCGCCAGCGGCGCGAGTACTGGCTGCCCTATATGGGCTGCGAGTGGCTGCGGCGTCTTGCCAATCCGATTCATCGGCAACCGTATTGGTTGCTCGGCCGGTCCTCGCAGGAGAGCTCGGCGTATGTCGGATTTGCCCGCGCCCTGATGGCGTGGTGGCCGCTCGCACAAGAGGGACTCGGCCGTGTCGCATCCTCCTGGCCACTGGCCGCGGTGGCGCTGGCCTATGCACATTGCACAGGCCGATTGACGGCGGGCTCCATACTGCAGTGCTGGAGCGAGAAGACGCCGACCAACGAGCGCTTCCTTGATCGACTACGAGCGGAGTTTCCTCAGGCGAAGTTCGTTCATGTGGTACGCCATCCGTTCGCCGTATACGCATCGCACAAGGAGGCAGCGCACAGAGCGGGTGAGCGGTTGGGAAATGCGGCCGCGGTGCTGCGCGATTTGGGCTTGTCGTATCGAGTCGCGGCCGCGCAGTCCCGCCAGGGGTGCGAGGACTACCTGCTGATTCGCTACGAGGAGCTGATCGAGAGCGTGCGCGGTACGGCCGATCGGCTCGCCGCATTTGCGCGAATCGAGTCACTTGCGAGCCTGATGCATCCGAGTGCTGCCGGCCTGCCGACCTCCAGCAACAGCTCCTTCCCGGTCGATGAGGTACCCGGTTGGGTTCAACCCCTGGCGCCTCGAAGCTGGGCTGACACGTTGACGCGGTCCGAGCGCCGGCGTGTCGTCGCGGCGGTTGGGGACGCCGCCGCACGCCTCGGATACGAACTGACGCCCGTTGCTCCGTGGCGTGCCCGATTGAGCCGCTGCGGCACCCGAATTATGGGCCGGCTCACGTGAGCGCCAAGCCAGCCCGCAGGCCGCCCGACATTTCAACCGATCCGTTCGGCGAGGCAACGCGCGCGGCTTTGCATGAGCGCTGCCAGCTGTTGGGTGCACAGTTTCATTTCGAGACGGATAGTGCGCGATTGCTGTCCATCGTGCGGCTCGCCTATTCAGGGTTACCACCGCACAGATTCGAATCCGTCGCGCCACGCTGTGTAGTGCGACTGGCGCTCGCTTCGAGCTCGAGGGCACAAGCTACTCCGGCGAAGTGCTTGAACGGCGAGCCGCCGCCGGTCAGACCCCTGGCAGGAGGAGGAATTCTGTGTGGGGCCATGGACGGCGCAAGCTTCGTGGCGCTTTCACCGCAACAGCGCGCTGCGCTGGTGGTCGTCTCACGGGACATGCTCAGGTTCCCGTATCACGTCCGTTACGAGATGCTGGAATTCGCCGTGTACGTGCTAGCCTCGCGCGTCCAGGGGTTGGTGCCTTTGCATGGCGCATGTTTCGGGCGCGCCGGGCAGGGGATTCTGCTGTTGGGCCCGAGCGGCTCGGGCAAGTCGACTCTGTCCCTGCACTGTCTGTTGCAGGGACTGGATTTCCTCGCCGAGGACAGCGTGCTCGTCAGGCTCGAGGGCTTGCTTGCAGCGGGCGTGCCGAACTTCCTGCACGTGCGCCCTGACTCGCTCCGCTTCGTCAGCGACGCTGATCGCGTTGCGGCGATTCGGAAATCGCCGGTCATCCGACGCCGCAGCGGTATCGAGAAATTTGAGATCGATCTAAGACAGCCGCAATACGCGATCGCAACGGGACCGCTGCGCATCGGCGCCGTGGTGTTCGTTTCGCCTCGAAGCGCGAAGACTGTTGCGCTGCTTGCGCCCATGGGCAAAAAAGAAGTAACGCGAAGACTCGCCGCAAGCCAGCGCTACGCTGCGCATCAGCCTGGATGGAGCGATTTCAGTCGCCAGGTGTCCCGGCTGCCGGCGTTCGAGCTGCGGCGGGGGCGACATCCGCAGCAGGGGATCGAAGCCCTGGAGCGACTTTTGCCGTCCGGTACAGCGTCCGCGTCAAGCAGCGGAGGCAGGCGGTGAAGATCGCTTTCGTCGTGCCCGGTGGGGTGGACCGATCGGGAGAGTACCGGGTGATCCCCGCGCTGCTGGCGTTATTCGCCCGGCTGTCATTGCACAATGAAGTTCACGTCTTTGCTCTGCACCAGGAGGCGCGGGCCGCAAACTGGGACCTTGTCGGGGTGCGGGTCCATAACATCGGTTCGGGCTACACGCGATTGCGGGCCATTCGCGCGATCTGCGCTGAGCACCGTGCGTCCGCCTTTCATCTCGTGCATGCAATCTGGTCCGGCGCTCCTGGGCTGATCGCGGTTGCGGCGGCCCGGGTCCTGCATCTGCCCACGGTCATTCACGTCGCTGGCGGCGAACTGACCGGGCTTGCAGAGATTGGTTACGGCGGTTGCCTCACCTGGAAGGGACGCATGCGTGAAGCGGCAGTGTTGCGGTCCGCGACCGTCGTGACAGCAGCGAGCGCCTCGATGATCGGTGCTCTGGAGCGGATTGGCATCCCCGCGCAGCGCTTACCGCTGGGTGTCGATCTGAACCTTTGGCCTGCGTGTGAGCCTGTGCCTCGCGATCTCAGCAAGCCTGCAAGGCTGATCCACGTTGCCAGCCTCAACCGAGTCAAGGATCAAACGACGTTGCTGCTGGCTCTGGCTTCGCTTGCGCAGAGCGGGCTGGAATTCGAGATGGACATCGCCGGGGAGGATACGCTGCAGGGTGAAATGCAGGCGCTGGCGCTTCGGCTGGAGTTGTCCACGAAAGTGAGGTTTCGCGGCTTTCTCACTCAGCGGCAGCTGCGACCGCTCATGCAGCAAGCGCATGTGTTGCTGATGTCCTCGCGTCACGAGGCCGGTCCGCTCGCCGTGCTCGAGGCCGGTGTTCAGGGTGTTGCGATCGTTGGAACGGCGGTTGGGCACATCGCGGAATGGGCGCCACACGCGGCAGCAGCGGTGCCGGTAGGGGACTGGGCCGCTATGGCGCGTGCGGTGGCCGAGTTGCTCGGCGACGAGAAGCGGCGACTCTCGATCGCCCGCGAGGCATGGCGCCGGGCTACCCGGGAGGACGCCGATTACACCGCACGGGATTTTCAGGCAATTTATACGAGGCTCGCCGCCGGTGAGCATGGACGTCTCACGGCCTCATAGAGCGGGCAGCCCCGCGTTGAGTTACCGGCCCGACATCGAGGGGTTGCGGGGCGTGGCGGTTGGACTGGTGGTTGCGTATCACGCTTTTCCACGATTGCGGACGGGCGGCTTCGTGGGCGTGGACGTCTTCTTCGTCATCTCCGGCTACCTGATCACCCAGCTCATCCTGACCGCCGTGCAGGCAGGACGGTTCAGCGTCGGTGAGTTTTATCGTCGGCGCGTCCGGCGCATCGTCCCCGCCCTGCTCGTGGTGATGAGCGCGTGTGGCATTTTCGGCTGGCTCGTACTGTTGCCCACCGAGTTGCAATGGCTGGGCAAATCGATTTCGTACAGCGCCTCCTTCCTGGCAAACGTGTTCTTCGCGAGAACGGGCGGTTACTTCGACAGAACCGCTGAGCTCAATCCGCTGCTGCATCTGTGGTCGCTGGCGGTGGAGGAGCAATTCTATTTCGTCTGGCCCGTCCTCATGCTCCTGGCGGCGAGGCACGGTCTGACAATGAGGATCCTGCTTGCCGTGCTCGTGACATCGCTGGTGATCAGCATCTGGGGGGCCTGGTACGCACCCAGGCAGCACTTCTACTATCCGGCGGGCAGGGCCTGGGAGCTGGCAGTCGGGGCGCTGCTCGCCGCATGGCAACTGTCCGCAGCTCGCGCATCGGACACCGACCGCTCATCGAGCCATTCGCCGCGGTGGGTCGGCGCGCAGACGCTGTCGGTGGCCGGACTGGCGCTGGTCGTCGCAGGCGGCGTGTTTTGGACCGCAGACGAGCCGATTCCGGGAGTGTGGAGTGTCATTCCGACCGCGGGTGCCGCGATGCTCATCGCTGCCGGACCGCAGGCGGCGGTGAACCGCTGGTTTCTCGGCAGCCCGCCACTGACCTTGGTGGGACGCATCAGCTATCCGCTGTACCTCTGGCACTGGCCCATGCTTTCGTTCACGCGCGTGATCGTCGGACACGCTCCTCGGCCAACCATCGCGGCAGCGGAGGTCGTTGTCGCCTGCCTTGCCGCTTACGCGACCTATCGGCTGTTGGAGGCGCCGATCCGCTTTGGCGAGCTTGGACGCCGCGCGGTTCCGGGGCTGCTGGCCGGGCTCGCTGTGCTGACACTGATCGGGGCTGCCGCGGGCGCGCGTCGCATTCCGGGCCGATTATCCGGACCGCTTTTCACGCAATGGGACGCAGCCGTCACGGATTGGCACTATCCGGAGGATACCGACTTCGACAGGCGCTCCGGATTCGGCACGGTGACGCTGGCGAGCCAGCGGCAGCGCAAAGTCCTGTTCATCGGTGACTCGCACATCCAGCACTACTGGCCGAGGATCGAGTACCTCATCCACACCCGGCCCGGGGCGGCTCGATCGGCCGAGTTTGCGACCTATCGCGGCTGTCCGCCGATGCCCGCCATCCGCAGTACCTGGCGCGGCTGGAACTGCCGCCGCTCGTTCGACTTCGCCGTGCAACAGGCCTTCCAACCCGATGTCGACACTGTGGTATTTGGCGCCTTCTGGGAGAAATACTTTCTGGGGGAGTATTCGGTGGATCACTCCCTGCAACAGATCCACGGCGCGCAGGCCGATACGCGCGCGCCGCTGGCGCTCGACTCTCCCGGCACCGAGCTGGCCTTCGAGCAGTTTCGCAGCACCATTGCTCAGCTGGTGTCCAGCGGCCGGCGGGTATTCATCGTACTGTCGAACCCGACTTCGCCGCTGTTCGACCCGCTTTTCCCACCGCAGATGCGGCTCTCGCCTCGGCTTGCCAACGCGCTTCCCCCCGGCAGCGCGCCGCGCATCGATGCCGCGGCATTCGAGTCGTTCGTGGAGCCGTTGATGAGCCGCTTGCGCAATATTGCCGCGCAGAGCGGGGCGAGAGTGATCGACCCGCGCTCCACACTGTGCGATGGCATGATCTGCCCGGCAGCCGGTCCGAGGGGCATGCCGCTGTATCTGGACTCGAACCATCTCAGCGGACATGGCGCCCGCGAGCGGGCGTCGTTCATCGACGAGGTGCTTTTAGGTCCCGATGCGCTATCCGCAGCGTCGCTCTCCGTCAGCGCCTCCGAGGGGGCGCCGATGAAACAGTAAAAACATGAAGCGGCAGGTACTCAGGCCCAAGGCGCGACCGAAAGCACCACCGTTCAGCCCAACACCTGCCACATCGCGCCTGCGGGATGCGGGCAGTCCCCGGAAGACCCGCTCGAGCGTGAAGTAAGGCGCGCTGTGCCTGGCGAAGTCGGCGAGCCGGCGCCGGACGATCGGACCTTGGACACCGGGCACTGAAAAGTGACCCACGCGCAACAGGCGTAGCGAATTTCGCCACCACCAGCCATATTGCAGGTCGCCAACGAACCAGGGACTCAGGACGCTGGCGAGTACGCGCCCGTCGGGGCGACTGAGCGCGTGAAACTTTGCAAACAATTCATGCAGGTCATCGATCAGGTTGAGGGGCGCGAAATTCGCGGTGACGAGATCGACCGCTGCCAGGCCGCCCGGCTTTCCATGGGCCAGGAAGTTGCGGTAATCGCCGCTGTCGAGGCTGACTCGTCCTGCTTCGATGAGATCGCGGCAATGCTCGGCGAAGAATGCGCACATGTGCGGATCGACATCGTAGGCTGCCACCTTGAAGCCGCATTCGGCGTAGAAGCGCGCGTCCATTCCCGTTCCCGAGCCGAAGTCGAACAAAGCGGCGCCGGGCGCGGCGACTCTCAGAACGAGATCGCGGAACGCCGTGCGGGCGCGGCGGTCCGATGCCAGTGCGGTGATCTGCTCGACATAGCGCGCCCCCGTCACGATCCCACCCGCATCGCTTGCGGGAAGGCGGCTCATCGTTTTCTCATCACGATGAGGAAGTGATCGCCTGTTGCGCGCAAAAGCGGCCAGCCGGCGACGCGCCGATCCAGGCGCCACAACCGTTCATACGAGCTGGGGTGGTTTTCCCGAATGGATGTCAGGTAGGGCGGTGGCGCGAAGATGCACAGGCCGCGATAGTGCGCAAGGCAGAAATGGGGCCTGAACGCCCGATAGAATTCGCGGGGTCGGTAGTAACCGGTCCAGATGGTGTGCTGGTTCATGCCGACCGGCACGAGACCGCGGGCAAAGCGCACGCCGACCCGCGCCCATTTGCCCCGCCGCAGGTAGTGCACGATTTCCCAAGGGCAGATGCGCCCCATTACCGTGAAAACGAGCGCTCCGCCCGGTCGGAGCAGGCGGGCACATTCACGCGCAACTTCGACCAGGTCCGGCACGCAATTGAGCGGGCCGAGATTGGAGTACGCGCCATCGTAGGTGCCGGGGCCGTCCAACCGATGAAGCTCGTGGGCGCCGAGCGGCAGTACCCGCACCCGATCCGCCAATTGCCGGCTTGCGGCGCGATCGCGGGTGCGCTGTGCCATTCGCAGCGACCAGTCGGTCGCCGTCACGTGATGCCCTGACTGCGCCATCCGAATGGCGTCGAGTCCCGTGCCGCAGCCGATATCGATCAACCGGCTGCCCGCAGCGAACGTGGCATCGAGCCAGTGCCACATCTCGTTGCGCATGTCCTGAATCTGCGCGTTGTTGCCGCGCGGGCCGTCGTAGTCCGCCGCAACGCTGTCAAAGGCCGCCTGGGTCTGGCGCAACTGCGGCTCGGGGCGATGCATCGCGGCAACGCCTAAACCGCCGCCGCCTCGCCATCGCGCGAGCGGTACCGTCGCTCCTGCGATAGCAATTCCTGCCACCGGCGTTCCACGGCGCGCTTCGCTCCATGGTCCTCGGCGGTGTTTTGCGACACACGGCGGGACTGCAGGCAGACCTGCTCGTGCAGCAGATCTCTGATGGCGCGGTAGAAGTCCGACGTGTAGGTTCCCTTGAACATCATTGCCAGATCGTCGCTGTCCTGCCAGTGAGTCTTCGTGCCGAGCTGGGTCTTCACCAGCTCATGGAATTTGGTGCCCGGCAGCGGATAGGAAACGCTGACGCCGACGTCATCCGGACACGCGCTTTCCAGGAGCGAGCGGGTCGCGAGGATGTCCGACAGCTGCTCGTCGAGATAGCCGAGCTGGATGAAGAATCCGACTCGGATACCGGCGGCTTTCAGACGCGCGCGCGCGGTGATGATCTCGGCGACCGTCGTCCCTTTGTTCATCGCATCCAACACGCGTTGGCTGCCGCTCTCCGCGCCGATCCAGGCTTCCTTGCAGCCCGCGGCGCCGAGTGCGGCGGCCATGCGCTCGCTCACCAAGTCGGCGCGGGTCTGGATGGTGAACGGTATGGCGCTGCCATCGGTGCGCACGGCGTGCGCGAACGCGGTGACCCAGTCGACACGGAAGCCGAAGATATCATCCGCGAACCACACATGGTCCGGGGCGAACGTGCGCTTGAGGTAAGCCATCTCCTGCGCCACCGATCCGGCGCTTCGCTGCAGGTACTGGTTGCCCCAGATCGGCTTGGCGCACCAGGCGCAACGGAAGGAGCAGCCGCGCGAAGCCGCCAGGTTCAAACTGAAGTAACCATGCGCCTGCCGCCACACCGAGCGATACCGGTCCATCTCCACGAGGTCCCACGCAGCAAGTTCGTCCTGCTGTGCGGGGGTGGGCGGCGCGGGGGCGCCATTGACTTTGAGCAGCCGGCCCTCGATGAGCGTGGCGGCACCCGCGAGCCCCTGGATCAGTTCGCCGGCCAATGCCTGGGGCTGAGCCTCAAGTCGCGGCAGCAGTTCCAGCAGCGTGGAGATGCCTTCGCCCGTCAGGGTGAGGTCTGCCCCGGCCTGAAGGTATGGCCCCGGTGTATCGGTCACATCTGGACCGGAGGCGATCACCCGGGCCCCAGCGCGGTGCGCCCTCGTGATCATCTGGCAGGCAGCCTCCCGCATCTTCGCCAGACACATCTTGCTCAGGAAATTGAAATTGTCCTCGTACAGGACCACGAGTTGCGGCCTGACCACATCGAGCTTGCGGCCGTACTCCTCCAGGCCCTGCGCAAGCATGGCATCGAAGAGCGCCACCTGATGCCCGGCCCGCCGCAGCATCGCGGCCAGTTGCAGCGTCGCCAGCGGAGGATAGGGTTTGGCACGCTCGGCTTGCTTGGGGTCGAAGCGCAGGAAATAGGAATGGCAAACCAGGATGGAAAGCATCGTCCCTTGGCGCTCCGGTCAAACACGGCTATCGAAGGCGTGCAGCATCGCCTGGTGGGTAAGTGCGCCGCGGAGCGCTCAAGGTTCAAGGCAGCTTCAGTCCCGCATCGATTGCACCCTCCATTGAAGCTCCAAGGCGGCGCTCGCATGCCTCACGGCACGCGCGCGACCGCAACTGTAAAGCTCTGCAGGAAGTGAAAGTCCGGCCGGCGCAAGGCGAACGCTTCATCCTGCGGATTGCACAGCCGGCACACAAGCGCATAGTCCTCGGCGGCCAGGTAGGCGCGCAACCGCCCGCCCCAGGTGTCCTGGAAGATCGTCCCGGCCAGATAGGCTTCGTCCGTCGGGCTCAGCGGTGCAATCCGCTCGATCATGGACGTCTCGACGGCCGTCGCTTCGAACGGACGCTGGCGCAGCAGGCCGACGAGCGCCCGAACCCCCGTCAACGCGGCTTCCTCGAGCCCATAGCGCTCGCGATAGTACTGACGGATCGCCTCGTTGGTGAGGCGTTCCAGCCGCGCATCCCACGCGAAGTACATGTCGGCAAGCAGAGAGCTTTGACCGAGGGCGATCCAGCCGCCGGGGCGCAGCAGACGCGATAGAGCGCGCACACCCTCGTGGGGGTCGTGCAGATGATGGATCGTGTTCACACACCAGATCAGATCGAAACTGGACGCCGGTAGCGGGGCTTCGCTGAGATTGCCCTGCAGGATCCGGGTACCCGCCGGAGCGGCTGTGCGAGCTGCGGTAACATGGGCTGCCGACAGGTCGATGCCGACGACCGCGCCACCCGGGGAGACCTGCTCGAGCAGCCAGCGCAATGCTTCGCCGGTTCCGCATCCCGCATCCAACACGCGCATGCCCGCTTTCAAGGGCAGCCGCCCGATCGCCTGACGAAGCTCCCGCTGCGCGAACGCGTTGAATTGCCGCAGCTTGCGGGAATAGTCGCGATCGCTGGCATCCCCGAGCGGTCCGACATCCGGGCAGCGTCGTCATGGCATGGCCTAACGCGACTCGAGCGCCAGGCGCACCGCGTGCAGCGTATCGGCGCGCGGCTGACGCGACCAGAGCCAGCGCAGGACGCGCCGACCCTGAGAGAGCCGATTCCATTCGGTGGCCGCGGCGGGCACATGAGCTTCGGTCACTTCCCGCCGCAGCTCGAGCATCTTCGCATCCGGACAGATGCGTGTCGCGACATACCGCACGGCTTCGGAAGTGGATCGGGACCATTCGATCCCCGGAAAGGCATCGATCCACAGATGCGACAGCGACACGGCAGTGAGGGTACGCCGCCGTGAAATCGCCTTCAGGAGCTTCGGACAACGCAGGGCGAGTGCCGCTATCACCTCGGCTGGGATGACCGCAGCGTAATATCGGCCGGTCAGCACGAGGGGCGGCAGCGCCCAGCGATGGCCGGCATCCTGCGCCCGCCGCTCGAGAAATTCCTGCCAGTCCGCAGCACTCATTCCTGCCGAGAGCAATGCCAGGTCGTGCAGATGCAGCATTCTCAAGGCACGGGCGCGCATGGCGCCCGCCGCGTGCAGCGTGAGATGACTCATCAGAGCGGCACGCGATGGATACCGATTCAGGCCAAATACCGGCTGCGACGGGAAGACTTCCGCGGTGATATCGGCCGCAGCGATGGGAAGGGCCTCGGTGATCCGCTCGTGTACCTCCACTTTCAGATCGTTATCGGCATGCTCGCCCAACCCGGCAGGCACACGCGGCTGCGTGGGCACGAATATCCGGTGCCGGGGCGTGGCGAGCATCTCCTGAAAGCCGATCGATTCGAGCATGCGCGTTGCGCCCCGCGCGTCGTCGCGGTGAATCAACAGATCGATATCCGCCATCGGCCGCTGCCCACGGGCGTACAGGCCACGCGAGAACAATTCCGGACCCTTCAGCGCCAGCGCCGCCACGCCCGCGTGGCGGCCGGCCGCGTCGATTTGCTGCAGCAGGCCGAGAATGCGCAGATGCCGGGCGGCGGTATGCGCGCGCTGCTCGCGCAGGAACCGCTGCCAGCCGGGCGCGCCTTGCCAGCGGAGCTTCTCCGAGAGCAGCGGCGAGATGCCGTGGATGGCCGCCACGGCGCGTGCCACGCGCCATTCGAAAGCAGACCAGCGCGGCGCGACGTCGCCGGGACGACCGAGCTCCGTGGCCAGCAGCTCGGTGGTTGCGACGAGCGCTCGCTGAATACTGCGCAACGATGCGTAGCTGGGGTGAGGGCCAGTGCCGGTCATGCGTTGGTAAGTACGGCGGTGGCGGCGCCGGGTTCAAACGAGCTGCCGATCTACGGACCCAGCAGAATCCAGCTCAACACCACGAGGGCGAGGAACAGCGTTTCGGCGGCGATGAGGACGATGGCCGTAGCGCCCACTGACATGATCTCGCGTGCAGAGGTCTTCATGCCGAGCGCCGCCACGGAGATGACGAGCAGCCAGCGCGAAAGTCCCGTGAGCGCAGCGCCGAGTGCCGTGGGCACCAGGTTGAATCCGTTGAGTGCGGCGAGGATGACGAAGGCGATGAGGAACCATGGGAGCAGGGCGACCTTCTTGCCGGCCTGCGCGGACGTCCCGGCCCCCGCCGCCTTGGCGTGTGCTTCCCGCGGCGTTGCGAGTGTGATCGCGAGAACGACCGGCAGCAGCATCGCGACACGCATCAGTTTGACGATCGTCGCGGTATCCCCCGACTTCAGCGACGTCGCATAGCCGGCGGCAACGACCTGCGCGACATCGTGGATGGAGCCGCCCAGGAAGCGCCCGGCCTGCAGCGCATCCAGATGCAAATGCGGCGGTAGCGTGGGGTACAACAGCATCGCAATCGTGCTGAATGTCGTGATGCAGGCAATCACCAGCACGGTGTCGCGCTCGGAGTCCTTGCGCGGCCATGCAACTGCGATGGCCATCGCGGCGGAGGCGCCACAAATCCCCACCGCGCCGCCCGAGAGCACACCGAACCGGCCATCGAGCTTCATCGTACGGGCGAATGCCCAGCCGAAACCGATGGTGAGCGGCACGGCGATGGCGACCATCGCCGCGGTCGACCAACCCAGCTCGCCCACCTGAGCGAATGTGATCCGCAGGCCGAGCAATGCCACGCTGAGGCGCAACAGCGTGCGCGCGGAAACATCGATCCCCGCCCGATAGCGGCTCTCCGCGGAAAGCGTGTTGAGTGCCATGCCCAGAAGCAGCGCGAAGATCACCGGCGGAGCGCGGTAGTGATCGGAGAGGTAGGTCGCCGCGAGAGCGACGATGAGGGTGGCAGCCAGCCCCGGGGCGCTGGCGTGGAGGGCGGCGAGGAACTTCTCGCGTTGCGGGCTGCTGATGATGCGTTCCTCCGGGCGCCGATCCCCCGGGCCGTCAGGCGCTGCGATAGAGCTTGGTCATCACGAATTCTACGTGACCGAGCGCCTCCGCGGCAGTGAATCGGCCATTCGCGGTGCGCACGATCGTATCGATCAGCGCATCGCCGGCCTGGTCGATCGTCAGCTCGCGGCGAATGATGCCGGAGACGTCCAGATCGATGTGCTCCGCCATCGTGCGCACCGTGCGCGGATTGCCGCTGATTTTCACGACCGGCATGATGGGATTGCCGATGACGTTTCCCTGACCCGTCGGGAAGATGTGCAGCACGTAGCCGGCGGCCGCCTGCAGCGTGCAACATTCGGCAGCGGCGGAGGAGGTGTCCATGAAATACAGTCCCGCCCCGCGCGAGGGGGACTGCGCCGGCAGCAGCACATCGACGAACTGCACGTGTCGGCCGATTTTCTCGAGATTGCCGAGCGCCTTCTCCTCGATCGTCGTCAACCCGCCGGCGATGTTGCCCTTCGTGGGCTGGCTGTCGGAGAGATCGGAGGTCTTGTGCGCTTCGATCACATCCTTCTGGTAGGCGGCCCAGGTGCGCATGAATTTCGCTGCCACTTCGGGCGACGCAGCCCGCGCGGCCGCCAGGTGCTCCGCGCCGGTCAGCTCGGAAGTCTCACCGAAGCAGCCGTGCAGACCTGCGGGTATCAGTTTGTCATACATGTTGCCGACGGTCGGACACGAGGCGAGCCCGGTCGTGGTGTCGCTTTCGCCGCACTTGGCCGCGATCCACAGATCCGCGAGCGGGCAGGGCTCGCGCACTTTCTCCGAGGCCCAGTGCACGAAGTCCTTCGCCTGCCGCGATGTCGCCGCGACGGTTGCGATGTCGCCGTTACCTTCGATCGAGAAGCCGGCGACGGGCTTGCCCGTGTGGGCAATACCCTCGACCACGCGCCGGGTCCAGCCCGGCTCGATGCCGATGACGATGCAGGCGGCCACGTTCGGATTACTGCCCGTGCCGATCAGAGTGCGAAACAGCAGCTCGAGGTCCTCGCCGAACTGCAGCCTCCCATAGGCATGCGGCAGTGCCATCGTGCCGCGAATGTGCGCGGCAACCGCTTCACAGGCTGCGTTCGAGATATCGTCCAGCGGCAGAATCACAACATGGTTGCGCACGCCGACACGGCCGTTCTCACGACGATATCCCCAGATCGTGCGGTTCGGATCGCTCATGGTCCTACCAGCGCTTGGTTTTCAGATTGTGCGTATGCACGTGGTCGCCGCGGCGGATGACAGCAGTCACCCGGCCGATGTCCTCGCCGTACTTGATCACCGTGTCCCCCACTGCCAGGTCGCGCAGAGCCACCTTGTGGCCGATCGGCACTTCCTGGTTGACCGGTACGCAGAGCTCGCTGTCATCCTCGGTGACGACGCACAGCAGGTCCGTCCCTGGGGCGAGATTCTCGATAACGACCACGCCGACGTTATCGCGACGGTCATGCACGAGCAGTTGCGGGATCTTGGCCATTGGGACGACGAATCGTGGGCGTTGCGGGCAATGATAGCCCAGGCGGCCGGCCGCTAATCCCATCCGTCGTAAAAGATGTGGAAGGGCTCGTCGCGCACGTTCGCTATGTCGGGGGCCGGGGTGCTTTCGGAGAAGTCCACGCCGCGATACTGGCCCTTGAAAAACAGCAGCGGCCGGTGCGGGGCAATGCCGATATGCACATCGACGACCTGCCCGACGACCATCCAGTGATCGCCCATCTCGAGCAGCTGCACGCGCTCACAGTCGATCGAGGCAAGGCTTCCCTCGAGACGCATGGCGCTGCGCGAGGGAACGAAGCGAAACGGCGGCGGCGCGGCTTCCTGCCAGCCGCCGGCAAAGAAGGTCGACAGTGCCTGCTGCTCATCGCGCAGGAAATTAATGCTAAATCCGCTGATGTCCGCCACGTGCTGCGCAAAACGGCTCGTCCTGCCTGGGCAGAACATCGCCAGCATCGGCTCGAGCGAAAGCGAGGAGACGGCATTGACGGTCATCGCAATCGCCTCTTCGCCGGCGCGCGCGACGATCACCGCAACGCCCGTCGCGAACAGGCCAAAGGTGTCGCGGAAGCGGCGCGCGTCCGGAGGGGCACGTTTGCTCACCGGCTCGATGGTACTCCGAACGCTTCTTCCTTGCCCTCGCGCACGAACTCGCGCACCTTCTCGGCATACTGTTGAATCTGCGAGTTGTGCCCGGCGACCAGTGCGCCGGCCATCCGCACCGGATCGCCGAAAAAGAAACGCTCGTACAGCACCTGCCGGCCTGCGAATGCCGAGAGCGAGGCATCCCAGGCAAGCCGGAACAGCGACACGCGATCGAATGCCTCGGCGCGGGCAGCCTGATAGTACTTGCGGATGTCCTGCGCAAGCGGCCCCTTGAGGTCCGCCTCGGTCGGCATGGCGACAAGGCCGCTGGCGCCGATCTGCTGGATGATCTCCACCATCCGCGGATACAGCCTCGGGAACAGATTGCGCGCCGCATCCAGCGGATTCCACGCCGGACGCATCACACCCCACTCATCCAGCGCCGCATCCGCTTCCGCCGCACGCAGCAATGCCTTCATCGTCTCGAGGTTCACCCAGATCTCGGCGAGTTTCTCCTGGATGTGCTGGAAATTCTCCGCACCGATAGTGCTGACCAGCAACGAAGCAAGTCCAAGCAGGAACTCGCATTTGGCGATGTTCTTCACCACGACCTGGTGTGTCATGTGGGCGATGGCGCCGGTGCGCGCGTAAGCCTCGTTGCAGCGGCGGACATCGCGATGCAGGAATACGTTCTCCCACGGCACGAACACATCCTCGAAGATGACCACCGCATCCATTTCCTCGAAGCGCGACCCGAGCGGATGATCGAAGTGGGAGCTTCCGTAAGCGACGCTCTCACGGCAGATGAACTTCAGACCGGCGGTATTGTTTGGGATGCAGAAGCCAAAGGCATACGGTGCATCCTCCTCGGGGCTTTTCAGCAGCGTCGAGGGGAACACCATGATCTCATCGGAGATGGGTAGGGTTGCCAGCATACGGCAGCCGCGAATCACCATACCGGCATCGGTTTCTTCCTTGATCCGTGCAGTGAGGAACGGATCGGCCTGACGCGCGGAATTCACGGCACGGTTGGCCTGAGGCGGCACCAGCGTGTGCGTGAGGCAAAGGTCGTTCTCGCGCACGTACTCGTAGTAGCGCTGCGCATTCTGGCCGAAACGCGGCTCGGCTTCGGCCAGGAAGGCTGCGCCGGCGGCAAACCCCGTGAGGGCGCGGTTGATGTAGTCCGGGACCCGGCCCATCATGCCGCGCGTGTGGTCCTCCCACACCTGCATGGCGCGGCTGATGCTGACCAGCTCTGCGCAGGTTCGCGGCATCATGAAGGAGCGCGCGACTTTCCGGCCGCTGCTGGGGGAGTCATACAGGGTGATGTCGGGCTTCGCCCATTGCAGATCGTACAGGCGCGCCAGCGTCTCGACCCCGCCGCGGAAAGCACTGTGAATGGTCACATCCGCGACGCGCTCACCGCCATACCAGAGCGCGGGCGGCTGCTCGCGCAAACGTTGCAGGAACTGATAGCCGCGCCGCGCGCCTGATGTCGTGCTCATTGAGAACTCGCTGGCGCTCCCGTTGCGTTGCCGACGCGCAGAAGCGCTGGTTACGGAATAATGAACCGCTTATGATTAGCGTAATCGCGCCCCGCGGACAAGCTGTTCGAGGTGGATCTCGAGCGACTCTCTGGCGGGCAACGAAGCAGCCAACGGAAGCCTCGTGAGCATCGCTCCTGCGAAGCGTCCCGCAAAGCATCCCCGCCGCACGCTTCGCGCACGCAGCCGCCGCTACATTCCAAGCGTCGTGGCCGTGCCCGTGACCGTGCCCTACGTCCGGTATTCCTCCCACGCGGCGCATTGGTTCGCGGCCCGCGCGCTGTCACACCTGCTCGAAAGCAGTGGTCTCGCCAAGGTCGAGGTGGACGGGTTGTGCTTTTCGAGCTTCACGCTCGCACCGGATACGGCGGTGGGCCTCACGCAGCATCTCGGACTGACGCTGCGCTGGCTCGATCACATTCCGATGGGCGGCGCCTCAGGTCTCATCGCTCTGCGCCGCGCCTCGCTCGCCGTGGAGTGCGGCCACGCACAGGTGGTTGCCTGCGTTGCGGCCGAGACCAACCAGCCCGATACGCTTCGCGCCACGCTCGGGAATTTCAGCCAGTTTGCCCAGGATGCGGTGCTGCCCTATGGAGCGGGCGGGCCCAATGCGAGTTTTGCGCTGCTGACCGGCTGCTACATGCGACAGTTTGGAGCGCGAGCGGAGGATTTCGGCAAGCTGTGCGTGGCGCAGCGGCAGAACGCGATGCAGTTCCCCTACGCGTTGCTTCGAAGTCCACTGACGATGGAGGCGTATCTGCAGGCGCGACCGATCGCCGAGCCACTGCGGCTGTTTGATTGTGTGATGCCGTGCGCGGGCGCCGAAGCGTTCCTCGTCATGCGCGAGAGCCTGGCCCGAAACCTCGGCGTACGCTTCGCCACCGTCCTCAGCACACTCGAGCGCCACAATGCTTTTCCGGAGGATCCGGTGCAGATGCGTGGCGGCTGGGCCCTCGATCGCGAGGCGATGTTCGCCCACGCAGGGATCCGTCACGAGCAGATCGACTTTCTGCAAACCTGCGATGTTTGTCCGGTGATCAGTCTGATGCAGATGGAGGACCTCGGCTTCTGCGCCAAGGGGGAGGGGCCGCAGTTCGTGCGCAGTCATACGTTCACCAACGATGGGAGCTTTCCGCACAACACCTCCGGCGGGCAGCTGTCGGTTGGTCAGGCGGGAGCTGCGGGCGGTTTTCTCGGGCTCACCGATGCGATTCGCCAGCTGACTGGTTCGCCGTTGGGCGCGCAGGTGCCGGGTGCGTGCATCGGACTTGTGAGCGGCTACGGGATGATCGACTACGAGCGGGGATTGTGCTGCGCAGCGGCCATTCTCGCGCAGAGCGGCGCATGAACTCTGCGCTGCCGCACGCCGACTTGCCATCTGCCAGGCGCAGCCGCACAGCCTTGCGGATGACCGCGGCTGCGAGTATCGGGCGCTTCGAGCTGCAACGCTGCAATCGTTGCGGCACCGTACAATATCCCCCGCGCGAGGCGTGTCATCGCTGTCTGTCGCTCGAGCTGGTGTGGACGCAGCAGCCTGGCGCAGGCGAGCTGATCGCCGCGACGACGCTGTTCCACAGCCAGTCTGCCTACTTTCGCAGGCGGCTGCCCTGGCGCATTGGTCTGGTGCGGCTCGATGACGGGCCGACGCTGATCGCGCATCTGCATGAAAAAACGCCTGGGCCCTCCGCAAGGGTACGCATCAGCGCGCGGCTCGACCGCGCTGGGCAGGCGGTACTGTTTGCAGCGCCGAGCAGTCACTACCGATGTGCACGGCGATCGGCAATTGCGGGATCTGACTTGCGATCCGTGCGGTCGCAATGTGCTGCTCACGCGCGGGGAGAGCCCGACTGCGCGAGCCCTCGTGCGCGAGCTACTCGATGCGGGTGCAGCGCTCATTTGGGTCGGCAGTCGGCAATCCGCGCAAGCGCCGCCAGCGAGCGCTGCGGCAACCGTCGTCTTCGTACCGCTCGATCCGGATGATCCGCAATCCCTGCAGCGCGCGGCGGCGCAAATCGGTGCCCGCGTGGACATTCTCATCCATGACGGGCTTGCAGAGGAGCCGGCCGCTATCGGCAAAAGCGGGGCACTGGCGCGGTCAGCCGCGCTGGCTGGGGTTGCGGATGCGTTCGCGCCTGCTTTGGGTGCGCGTGCGATCGAGGCAGATCCAGGCCCTGTCGCCTGGGTGAATATTCTTTCTAGCCGCGGCCTGCCGGATTTTCCGGCACCGCCGGGGAGTCCGACAGACCGCAGTCGCCTCTCGGCCGACGATGTGGCGTGCTACCGGATCTCACGGCAGTTACGGGCCATCGTACAACCGGCCGGAATCCGGGTCGCTAACGTGATCGCTGCCGACGGCGACACCGAGGCGAACGTCGTTGCCCAGGCCGTGCTGGACGCACTGGAACAGGGGCTCGAAGAGAAATTTCCCGCCGACACACCGCAGCAATGGCTGACGGATTGGGTGGACGGGGACAAGATGCGCGAGCTCGATGAGTCGAGGTGCCCGGCGCGGCGCCCGCAGGCGGCTTCTCAGTCACCGGAACGGTGGCTGAGCGCCCAGACGTAAGCAGCCACGGCCGACACCTGATCCGGATCGAGGCGAGCTCCGCCCATCGCTGGCATGGGGCTGCGCGCCTGCTTCGGATTCGGCACCCCGTCCACGATCGTCCGGCGGATGCCGGCCAGACTGCCATCGCTCCACAGCCAGTGGCGATCGGTGAGGTTCGGCCCGAGCGATGTACCGGACGCATCGGTTCCATGACATCCGACGCACGTCGCGCCTCCGACCTCACCGGCGTAAACCCGCGCACCGAGTCTGAGCATTTCCCTCGTCGCTCCGGGGGGCACCGGCAGATTGGCGGACTGGCCCGCGTTGGTGTGCGCGCCCTCCGGCGGCGCACCGCTGGCGGCCACTGGTTTGCCTGGCGCAGCCGTCAAGCTCGGGCACGGCATGATCTTGGCCGCCGACCCGGCGCTTCTCGCATCAGGAGCGATGCGGTAAATGCGTCCGCCCTGGTCGTCGCTCACGTACAGCGCCCCATCCGCAGCCAGGGCGAGCCCGGTGGGGCGGTGCGCTGCATTGTCCGAGATGGGAGCGGGACCGGCGAAACCCTGAGCAAAGATCTCGCACTCACCGACGGCGCGACCCTGCTCGAGCGGTTGGAATACGACGTTGTAGCCGCCTTGCGGAAAAGGCGCCCGGTTCCACGAGCCGTGGAAGGCGATGAAGGCACCGTGGCGATAGCGTTCCGGGAGCTGGTCGCCCGAGGAGATCAGCAGATCATCGGGTGCCCAGTGCGCCGGGAACGCAGCTACCGGCTCGCGCTTGCCTGCGCAGGAGCCGATCTTGCGGCCATCGCCACCATACTCCGGTGCGAGCACGAGCTTGCGCGCAAACGGATCGTAATAACACTCCGGCCAGCCATAGTCGCCATCGTGCACCACACGCAACAGCTCCTCGGACGGCAGCAGCGCGCCCTGCTCGATCGTGTAGCGCTCGGGCCAGTTCTGCGCGAGCTGATCGCGGCCGTGTTGGGTGGCGTAGACATCGTGCCCGCTCGCATCGATCGCGATGCCATCCGCGTTGCGAATGCCCGTCGCAAAGCGCTCCGCCGGCGAGAAGCGCTGACCGGTCCGATTGGCGTCATAGCGCCAGATCCCTGCGCGCGTGAGCAGCTCCGCGCACGGCTCGATACCGGCAGAATGCAGCATCCGGTTTCGTTTCTGACATGCGTTGGTCGCACTGGCCACATCGACGTACAGCTGTCCGTCGGCATCGATAGCAAAGGGATGCATGGGGTGATCCCCGCCCAGAGGCAGCCCGGAGACGATCACCTGCGGTGGGCCCGTCGGCGCGATCGCCCCGGGCGCCAGGGCGTAGCGCACGATTCGATCGTTGCTCTCGGCGTACAGGTAGCCCTTGTACAGGGCGATGCCAGTGCCGCCGGCACCGCCGCTGTGGACCGTTTCGCCGAATCGTTGCTGCACGTCGGCATGCCCGTTGCCTTTGGAATCGCGCAACGCGATCAGGAAGCCGCCTCGAGGAGGCGCAGCGTTGCGGTAGTAGCGGCCACTCCAGGTGTTCACGTACACCACGCCATCGGCTGCGGCGAGCAGATGCCGGGGATGGCCGAGATGATCGGCGAACACGCTTGCGCAGAAGCCGGGCGCCAGCGTAAGACCGGCATTATCCTGTGGACACGCTGTCGATCCAGCTGCGGTGGCGCCGTGGCCCGCGACCGGCAAGCCACCGATCAGCAGCGCCAGGCCCCGCAGGGCGCGGCAGATTGACCCGGTAGACATCGATTCCCGCATGGCGGCCTCACGCGCTCTGGGCGACAAGATTGCACAGAATCGCATACCTGTTCGCCCCGCGTAAGTGCATGCCGAACGGCTGCTGTCCCATCACGCAGAGCAGGCCGTGCTCAGGTTCGATTGTGCGCAGATAGCAGCACCTGTTATCATAACGGAAGATATTATTTCGCGGTGAACGAATGCGCGATCGGCGACGCAATTTCGGCTTCCTTCTCAAGGAGGTGAGCCGCCGTTATGTGCTGCGCTTCGAGGAGCTGGCGGCCGCTATTCCACTCACCCTGTCCGAGTGCAAGGTGCTCGTGCGGCTGGAAGAGAACGAGGGCGTCAGTCAGACACGGCTCGCCGGGATTACGGATATCGAGCCGATGACCATGGTACGGCTGCTCGATCGGATGGCAGCCGACGGGCTGCTCGAACGGCGACCCGATCCGGAGGATCGGCGCGCGCGGCGCCTGCACCTGACTGCCAAGGCAAAACCGGTGCTCGAGCAGATATGGCAGCTCAGTGATGCCACGCGCGCGGAGACGTTCGCAGGTGTCAGCCGCACCGATCGCGAGCGCGTCATCAGCGTGCTCGAGCGGATGTACGCCAATCTTTGCACGTTGCAGGAGGGCAGGGTAGGGCGGCCGACGCCGAACGTTGCGCGAGCGCAATCCATCATCCCGCCTGCCGCGGCGCGCTTGCGGCGAAGTCGGGCGCGATGACTCCTCCAAAGATCGCCGCGGACGAGAACCCATCCGTCGCGCCGGGGTCGCGCACCCGGGACGCGTTGTTGCGCGATGCGCCGGCAGGCGAGCCACCCACGGATGCGAGCGCCGCACAGCAGGAACGCATCGCGACCGAGCCGCGGCCCGGGTGGCGCGCCCGATTACGCTGGCCGCTGATGATCGGCGGTCCGGCGATCGTTGCGTTGATTGCGTTGTGGTTCTACCTCACGGGGGGACGCTATCAGGAAACCGACGATGCGTACGTGCAGGCTGCGAGCGTCGCGATCAGTTCCAACATCAGCGGCCGCGTGGCCGAGTTGGCCGTACGCGATAACCAGCGGGTGGGAAAGGGCGAGCTGCTGTTCCGCCTGGATGATGCGCCGTTTCGCATCGCGGTGCAGGAAGCGGCTGCGCAGCTTGCCACGGCGCGGTTGCAGATCGAATCGCTGAAGGCGAGTTATCGCCAGCGCCAGGCGGAGCTGGCTGCCGCGCGGGACACCGTCGCGTTTCAGGAGCGCGAGACGGCCCGACAACGAGGCTTGCTCGCATCGGGCATCTCATCGCGCTTGCAGGTCGATCGCGCGCAACACGCACTCGATGATGCCCGTGCACAGCTCGCGGGGGCCCAGCAACAGGTGAGTGCCATCGTCGCCAGCCTGGGGGGGATCCGAACATCGATCCGGACCGCCATCCCTCGGTGCAGCAGGCGCAGGCGCTGCTCGATCGGGCGAAGCTCAATCTCTCCTATACCGTGATCCGGGCGCCGAGCGCTGGGATCGTCACGCGCGTGGAACAGCTTCAAGTCGGCAACTACATCAGCGCCTCCACTCCCGTCTTCGCGCTGGTCTCCACCACCGATGTCTGGGTAGAGGCCAACTTCAAGGAGGATCAGCTCACCCACATGCGCGCCGGCCAGCCAGCGACCGTGTCCGTGGATAGCTATCCGGGCAAGCGCTTCGAGGGTCGGATCGCCAGCGTCAGCCCGGGTACCGGCTCGCAGTTCTCGGTGCTGCCGCCGGAGAATGCCACTGGGAACTGGGTCAAGATCGTGCAACGGCTGCCGGTGCGGATCGAGCTCGAGCGACTCGATCCGCGCTATCCGCTGCACGCCGGTCTGAGTGCCGATGTCAGCGTCGATACAGGCTACCGGCGCCATCTGTGAGCGCAGTGGCGAGCTCTGCGGGGGCGCCGGCGCCGAGTGCGCATCGCGGCCTCATCACCTTGTCGGTGATGCTGGCGTCGATCATGCAAGCACTCGACAACACGATCGCCAATGTCGCGCTGCCGCGCATCCAGGGCTCACTCTCCGCCACCCAGGATCAGATGACGTGGGTTCTGACCTCCTACATCATCGCCGCCGCCATCATGACACCGCTGAGCGGCTGGCTCGCCGGGCAGATCGGCCGCAAGCGCGTGTTCCTGTTCTCGATCGTCGGGTTCACCGTCGCCTCGGCGCTGTGTGCGCTCTCGCAATCACTTGCACAGATCGTGATTGCCCGGCTGCTGCAGGGGCTGTGCGGCGCGGCACTCATTCCGATGTCCCAGGCGGTGCTGCTCGATATCAACGAGCCGAAGGATCATGCGCGGGCCATGTCGATCTGGGTCATGGGGGTCACGGTCGGTCCGATCCTGGGCCCCGCGCTCGGTGGCTGGCTGACCGAGAACTACAACTGGCGGTGGGTGTTCTACATCAACGTACCGTTCGGCATCCTGTCCTTCCTCGGCATCCTTTTCTTCATGTCCGAGACGCAGCTGCGCAAGTCGCGTTTCGATTTCTTCGGCTTTACCGTATTGAGTCTCGCCATCGGGGCATTCCAGCTGATGCTGGACCAGGGGCAGCTCAAGGATTGGTTCAGCTCGCGGGAGATCTGGATCGCGGCCGCCGTGAGCGGCATCTCGCTGTATCTGTTCATCGTGCACATGCTGACCACGGACAAGCGCCCGTTCGTCAGTCCGGCATTGTTCAAGGATCGCAATTTCCTCACCGGCAATCTGTTCATTTTCATCGTCGGCGCGGTGCTGTTCGCGACGCTTGCGCTGATACCGACCTTTCTGCAGGAACTGCTCAACTATCCGGTGGTGCTCACGGGACTGGTGACCGCCCCGCGGGGCGTCGGTACGTTGCTGGCAATGTTCATCGTCGGCAGGCTCATCAAGCTGCATGTGGACGTGCGGATCATCATCGCCGCCGGGTTCCTCGTGAGCGCATTGTCGCTCTGGCAGATGACCGGATTCTACCTGCAGATGAATGATTCCATGGTGATCTGGTCGGGTCTGGTGCAGGGCATCGGGGCCGGCATGGCGTACGTGCCGCTTGCGACAGTTTCGTTTGCGACGCTGGCGCCGGCATTTCGCAACGAAGGCACGGCGCTCTTCAGTCTGGTGCGCAATCTCGGCAGCAGCGTGGGGATCTCCGCCGTGACGGTACTGTTCACGCGCAATTCCCAACTGATGCACGAGCGGCTCGCGGAATCGGTCACGCCCTACAGCGAAGTGTTGCACGCGCGGGCGCCGGGGCTACTGTCGAGCACACACGGCCTGGTGCAGCTCAATACCAGTGTCACCCAGCAGGCGCAGATGATCGCCTACAACGATGATTTCAAGCTGATGATGCTGCTGTGTCTGGCGGCGGTGCCGTTCATTGCGCTGCTGCGCATCGGCAAATCCGCTTCTGATGAGCCGGTGGTGCTCGAATGAATCAGCAGCAGACAACGTGGCGACTTACGCCGTGCGCTGCGGTGTTCCGACTGACCATCGCGATGGGCTGCGCAATGGCGTGCATGCTGGCGGGGTGCAAGGCGGGTCCTGATTTTCGCGCGCCGGCGCTGCCGGCCACGGATCGTTACGTGGCGACCCCGCAGGGGGCCGGCACCTCGGCAGACCAGGCGGGCACCTCGGCAGACCAACAGAGTTCTGCGGAGCAACAGCGGATCGAGCTCGGGGCGCACTTGAGCCAGGATTGGTGGCAGCTGTTCCAGTCTGCGCCGCTGGATGAGATCGTCCGGCGCGCATTGGCGGGCAACCGCACACTGCAGCAGGCCGCGGCGACTCTTGCCCAGGCGCGCGAGCTCGCGGCCGCACAGGCCGGCAATCGCTATCCGCAGGTGGGCATGACGGCCGGTACGGGCGCCCAGAAGTATGGTGCGGAATTCCTCGGATCGCAGTTCAAGGTGCCGGCGTTCGGTTATTTTGCGGTCGGCCCGACCGTGAGCTACGTGCTCGACTACACCGGCGGGGTGGCGCGCTCCGTCGAAGAGCAATTTGCTCGGGCCGAGTACCAGCATCAGCAGCTCAATGCCGCCTATCTGTCGGTCACGGGGACTGCCGTCGCGCAGGCGCTGCGGGTCGCACTGCTGCGTGAGCAGATCGCCACGATCGAATCGCTTCTCGCCGACGATCGGCAGAATCTGCAGCTCGTGCGCACCGCGTACGAGGCGGGTTCCGTCGCCCGGGTCGATACGGTGAGTGCCGAAAGCCAACTGGCAAGCGATGAGACGCTTTTGCCGCCCTTGCGCCAGCAGCTCGACCTGGCGCGGCACGCCCTCGCCGTCATTCTCGGACAGGATCCCGCGCAGGCGCTGCCTGCGGATCTCGATCTCGCTGCGGTGGTGTTGCCCCAGCAACTTCCCGTCAGCCTGCCCTCCGAGCTGGTACGCCATCGACCGGACATCCTGGCGAGCGAAGCGCAACTGCATGCCGCGACGGCTGCGGTGGGCGTGGCCGATGCGAATCTGTATCCCCATATCACGCTCACCGCATCCGGCGGCCAGCAATCGACGACGCTGAGTCATCTGTTCGATGGGGCCAGCAGCACCTGGAGCGTCGCGGGCTCGCTGGTGGGGCCATTGTTCGACGGCGGCACACTGCGTGCACAGAAGCGCGCAGCAGTCGATGCATTGCAGGCGAGTGCCGCCGATTACGAGCAGACCGTGCTGGTCGCATTCGGGCAGGTCGCCGATTCGCTGCAGGCGCTGCAGCACGATGCCGAGGAGCTCGAGGCCCAGGCTCATGCCCAGCAGGCCGCTGGCGACAATGTCGAACTGACGCGCAGGAGCTACAATGAGGGCAACGTCGGCGTGCTGCAGGTTCTCGATGCCGAGCGTCTCTATCAGAACGCCCGACTTGGCTACGTGCGCGCCCGGGGCCAGCGCTATCTCGACACGGCGCAATTGTTTCTGGCGCTGGGCGGCTCACCGCCTTAGCGGTATCGCGCTGCTGTCATCGAGTCTGTCGGCCTGTGCGCTGCTTGCAGGCCATCGGGCGGATGCACCGAGCCGCCTCACGCCGCCCTATCCTCACAGTCAGTACATCCGGAGTGTGAAATGGGATTTCTCCACGATCGGCAGCCAGCGCAAGGCCCACGGCAGCGACCTTTGGCCGTGTACCTGGGCGCGCGATGACCGTCTGTACTGCGCCTGGGGCGACGGCGGCGGTTTCGATGGCGACAGCGATACCGTGGGACGGGTGAGTCTGGGCTTCGCGCGGATCGAGGGAACACCGAGCACACGTGATCCCGACAGCTACACCGGCCGAAACGTTTGGGGTGACGCGCCGGCATACGCGCAACATCCAGCGACGTTCGGCGGCAAGGTCGCGAGCATCATCGCGGTAGACGGCGCGCTCTATGCCTACGGCGCGTTATGGACCAAAGAGGAAACGCCCGACCCGGTTCACCGCAGCAATCAGGGCCCGGAACAGCGGCTGATCCGCTCCGCCGATTTCGGTGCCACCTGGCAGATCGCACCGTGGCAGGCGACGCTTGGGTCTTTTCTGAATTTTGGCAGGGACAACTTCGGTGCGCTGGATGAATTCGTGTACGTCTACTATCTGCACCCCCAGGACGACACGCGCGTGTATCTGAAGCGAATCCCGCAGGCACGCTTGATGGAGGACCCGGAGCAATCGGGCGTCTGCCAGTATCTCACCGGCATCGACGAGCGGGGTAACCCGCGTTCCTGGTCCGGCTCCGCAGCCGATGCGGCAGCGGTGTTCATCGATCCGAACGGCGCGGACGTTCAGGTCGTCTACGATGCCGCGCTGGGGCGATTCCTGCTGACTTCGGGGCACAATCCGGGCGGGAGCCTGCAATCGGCATCGGCGGGACAGTGGGGCTTGTTCGAAGCGCCCCATCCCTGGGGCCCGTGGGCGACAGTCGGCTACTACGACACCTGGGCCGAGCTGGGTTCGGCGACACGGGGGGATTATCTCGGTGTGATTTTGCCGTCCAAGTGGATCAGCCGCGATGGCCGAACGCTGTGGGCGGTGTTTTCCAGCATGGGTCAATATGACTCGTTCAACACGGTCAGAGCGACGCTATCCGTGGTGCGCTCCGCGCCGCGCATCACCTCGCCAGCCGCGGGGACCTCCTTGATCGCCGGATCGATTGTGACCATGCGCGGCGCGGGAAGCGGTCTGTCCTGGTCGGCTGGGCTGCTGGCAGAAGGCGCAGCGGCACTGGCCAGTGGTCGTGGTCATGCCTTCAGGCTTGCCGTCCCCACGGCAGCTGTCGGACAGACCCTCAGAGTGACTCTGGAGGGAAGCCGCGGCCGTGTGTACCGCGATTATCGGGTCGGCGCGGCGCCGCACAGCTGATATGGCAGCCGTCATCGAGACCTGCGGGCTGGTCAAGCAATACGGTCGCTTTGGTGCGCTGAAGGGTGTGGACCTGTCGGTGCCGGAAGGTAGCGTGTTTGCCCTCGTCGGCGCGAGCGGTGCCGGCAAGACCACCGCGATCAAGATCCTGCTCAACATCCTCGCGCCCACGAGCGGTTCGGCTGCGATTCTGGGGGTGGACAGCCGCAACCTCGGGCCGGCGATCCTGTCCCGCATCGGTTATGTGTCGGAAAGTCAGCTGCTGCCGGTGCGGCTGCGAGTGGCGGATTTCTTCGAATATCTGCGCGGCTGTTACAGCGCTTGGGACGAAACGCTCGAGCGCGAGTTGCGCGAACAGCTGCGCCTGCCCTCCCTGCGGCGCATCGGGGCGCTTTCGCACGGCATGCGCCTGAAGCTGGCGCTCGCCTGCGCGTTGTCGTTCCATCCGCAGCTGCTGGTGCTCGATGAGCCTTTCAGTGGGCTCGATGCGCTCACTCGCGATGAGATGATCGCGGAATTCCTGCGCGAGCCACGCCGCATGTCGATTCTGATCTCCTCGCACGAGCTCGATGAGGTGGAGCGCCTCGCCACGCATGTCGCCTTTCTCGACGAGGGACGGCTGCTCTTTCAAGGCAGTCTGGCGGCGCTGCGGGAGCACGCGCGTGCAATGCCGCTGACGGCCGCACTCGCCGGCGGCGATCGGCCCTCGTTGCGGACGATCTTCGTGGCCATGGTGCGCCGCGCACGCGAAGGCGCCGATGAGCTTGCAGACCGCGACGCATGATCGGCTCGATCCTTAGAAAGGACGTCCGCCTGCTGTGGCCACTGGTCGCGGTGGTGGCAGGGATTCAGGCTGGATTCGAATGGGCAAGTTTCAAGACGGGGCTGCCGGGCGCGAATGCGGTTGCCGGCGATCTGCTGCGGCCGTTGGCGCTTGCGTGGAATTTCGGCATCGTGGCGCTTGCCGTGGCGGCGGTGCAGGAGGACCCGCTGCCCGGAGTCGATGAGGACTGGCTGATCCGGCCGATCCCGCGCACGGGACTGCTGCTATCCAAACTCATCTTCATCCTCGTGGCCGTCGCGCTGCCGATGCTGCTGCTGAATGTGGCGCACGCCGTGGCGATGGGGTTTCCACTCGGGTCCTCGTTCGCGCACGCCTTGGGCAAGGAGCTCTACGTCTTTCTGTGTCTGGTCGTTCCGGCCATGGCACTCGCTGCGCTCACGCGCAACCTCGCACAGCTCGTGTTGCTCGCTGCCGCTCTGGTGCTTGCCTGGGCACTCGGGCTGGTTGTCAGCTCGGCATTGCTCGGCCTCGATCGCTGTCCGACCTGCAACACCGGCCTTTCGTGGCTGCAACATCTGCTGCAGCATGGGGTGGTGCTGGCCGGTGCGATCGTCATTCTCATCCTGCAGTATTACCGGCGGCGCACCCATCTGGCGCGGATCCTGGCGGTAGCGGGTACGTCGGCGCTGGCCTTCGTGCAACTTCCCTGGTCAAGCGCGTTCGCCATGCAACAGCGCCTTGCGGTGCGCGCTGATGCGCCAAACGCGGTGTCCATCGTGATCGGCGGGGAGGCGCAGCCGACAGCTCGCCTCGGCGGCGAGCCTTTACCAACGGAAGCAGCGCACCGCGCCACTCGCGCGTTCCTGCGCGGGGATGTGGACAGCGTCGCCGAAGGGCTGGGGCAGCTCGCGCGCGGCTCGGCCGAGATGGTGGCGGTCGCGTTGCCGCAGCGGGTGACGGGCCTCGCCCCGGACCAGGTGTTGCTGATCGACCGGTCCGAGGTATTTCTGGCGGACGGCGCGGGGAGAATTTTGTACCGGCACAGTAATGCAGCTCAGGCCCCCGGCCCCTTTCTCGTTTCCCCACCCGATGCCACCGTCACCGGCGATGCACCCGATCTCATCGATCAAAGCGTATTGTTGCCGCTGTCGGCATACACGCAGGCGCGCGCTTCGCGCGGCACTCTGCAGCTGAGCTACTCCCTCACCTTGATGGGGCTGGCGGTGCAATACCGGATGAGTGCTCTGGAGGGACGACTGCGCACACCGGCGCTGGGTTTGTGCCGTTCGACCGCGGAACGCACACTCGTTCGGCTGCGATGTCAGCAATTGGGCAACGCCCCGTCCTGTTTCAGTGCGACGCTCTATGCTGCCGACGGGCGCCACAACCCCACGGAATGGGCATGTACGCCGGACTATCGTACTCACGTTCCCGATCCGCAGCAGATACTGAGCTTTGCCGGCCTCGAGCTGCCGATTCACGACCCTGCCGGATTGGCCCGGTATGCCGTCGAGGCATCCGGGCTGCCGGGCGCGCAGCTCGCGCTGCGCATCTATGCGCCTCTGCGGCATTTCTCGCAGCTTTCGCGCCTCAGTGCTCCGTCGGCAGACGTACGACCGGAGTGACGATGCTTTCGGGGTGACAGGCGCGTCGATCGACTCTGAGCACGACGGCGGCCTCATTCTCGGTCACCAGTTGGGTGGACACACCGATCAATTTCATATCGAGTGGACGTGTCGCGACGATGAAATCGTAATCGCAGGCGACGCGGTTCCAGTCCACCGGTGTGAGATCGCCCAGCGACCATTGCTTCGATTGACTGGAATAGTGGAACCGCCAGGTATAGGGCTGACCTTCGACGATGTAAGTCCGTGGCACATCTGCATCCCATTTGAGCTGGTCGTGATACCACTGCTCCTCGGGCATGTAGGGGCGGTGGCGATATAGGAAGTACTTCATGGGATCGCCCCGATCCCCCCCGAACAGGTACGGAATGAGAGCGTGCCGGTCGAGCACGAGCAGCGAGCCGGCGTGCAGGAAAGGCAGGATCGTTCCCTCCTTGGGGCGGGTGTTGACCGGCAGCACACGGGCACCGATTGGAATGACCGCATCTGCCTGCCGATAGCGCGTGAGGAACGCGTCATCGGCGCCGACGTGTTTGGCAAGATATGCCAGATTGACGACGGCGAGTGCGGCAGCCAGCGACAGCACCGGCCAGGTGACGAAGGTGCGCCCGCGTGCGGCCGGATCCGCAAGGTTCAGGCACGCGATCAGCACCATCAGTACGGTGACCGACAGCGCGCGCACGTCCACGAACGCCGAATCGGCGCGCTGCTCGGGCATCACCACGTATAAAGCGATGAACGCGAGTGCGATGGCAAGTGCCTCCAGTACCGCCGGCCGGGCAAGGGCGGGCAGCGTCAGCGATCGCCGGACAGGCCACAAAAGACACGCCGCCAGAATCAGCGGAAGTACCCATGCGGGGCGCGCGCCGAAGCGGTCAAACTGGTACAGCGCGTGCGTCAGTTTCTCGTGCACCGTGCCCCACACGTAGTCGTACGGAGCGACCGTGGTGGTCAGCGGCCCGATCACGAGAAAGTGCGCCGCCAACACGGCGGCGATCGGCAGCGCGAGTGAGACCTCGCGCCGCAGGGTACTGGTGTGCAACGCCAGCCGCACCACTGCAGAGACGCCCAGAACAGCGGCGTAGAATACCGGCGCGGCGAGGTGCGTCAGATATCCGAGTACGATGGCCAACACATACAGGGCGTAGCGCGACCGGGACCATTGCGCGCGCAGCCTTTGCGCCAGGGCAAACGACACGATGACGAAGGCCAGCCCCAGGCGGTACGCCATGAAGTCCATGACGAAGAACCAGTCGCTCGCCAGATACAGGCTCACGAGAAAAGCAAATACGGCCGCCTGCGGGGCGAGGCGCGTGGCGCGCATGTAATACAGCATGGCAGCCGGCAGCGACAGAAACACGATCGTGAGAAACACTGCGCCCCCGGTGCGCGGGCCGAACAGCTCGATCGCGATCATCAGCACGAGATCGTGCAGCAGGTAGGGCACCGGTACCCACGACAGCGCATAGCTGCTGCCGAATTGCGTGCCGTGGTGAAACAGGAGGTCCGCCATGATCACGCCGCGCGCGACGTGATTGGGGAAATCCTGCAATGGGAACGTGCGCAAGGAGGCGATCCAGACCACGTAGGCTGCGCACAGGCACAGCGCAACCGCCCAGGCCATTGCCGAATACCCCTGGGTGTCGCTCTTGACCGACGTCAGAAAGGAAGGCGGATGGTCGTGTGACATTGCATCGAGCGCGGGGGAATGACCATGGTCCGAAACTGCATTCGTTGCCAAATACTTGCTCCATCGCGGCAGGCGCCGCCGTGCGCTCGACCGGGAATCGGTGGCCACCGGGTAGCAAGATCCGTATCCCCCGCGCTGCCTGCGGAAATTACCGATCCCTGTTCCTGGGTGCGTTTCTTGCCGCCCCAATGAGAATGTCGCAAGGGAAAAGCCGATTTCCGCACCTCCTCACCTTGGTCGCCATCGCTGCGTTCGCGCTCTGGTGCATATACGCGCTGCGCGCTGACCTGTCACGCGTCTCGCTGGGGCCCGTCGTACGCGCGTGGCCGCTGGCGCTGTTCGCGGTCCTGCTGTCGCTTCTCAACTATCTTCTGCGCATCGGCCGATGGCGGTGGTACCTGCGGCGGCTCGGCCATCGGGTCGCATTTCGCTTCGCGGCCCTGACGTACCTCGCGGGATTCGGTTTCACGCTCTCGCCGGGAAAAGTCGGGGAGATGGCACGGGCACGTTATTACGTGGAGGTGGGCATTCCGCTGCCCGATGTCGCCGCGGCGTTCTGCGTCGAGCGCCTGATGGATCTGTTGGCGATGCTCGCATTGGCCGCGCTCATGCTCGGTGCATTGCCGCACTACCGTAGTGCATTGTGGGTCGCAGCGGTGATTGTCGGTGCGGCGCTGCTCGTGCTGATCGCGACGCCCTGGAAAGGCCTGGCTGAGCTTGCTGGCCGATTGGGCGCCGCGCGCGGGACGTCCAATCGCCCGCGCGCCTGCCACTGGATCGGCAGACTCCTCGGCGGCCTCGTCGGGATGTTGGCTGCCGCGCGCGCGCTGCAAAGACCCCAGGTACTGCTGCTCGGTTTTGCGATCGCGCTGGCGGCGTGGGGTTGCGAGGGGATCGGGCTCTTCAGCCTCGCGTCCATGTTTCCCGCCGTGCCCCTCGCACCAACGGTCGCGATCGGCGTCTATGCCGTTGCAGTCCTGATCGGGGCGCTGTCGTTTCTTCCGGGAGGACTGGGAAGCACGGAGGCGATGCTGACGACGCTGCTCGTTTCGCAGGGATTCCCCGTGCCGCAGGCATTCCTGATCACGATGGTCTGCCGCATCGTGACATTGTGGCTGGCTGTGTGCCTCGGTTGGGCAGCGATCGCAATTCTGCGGCAACGGTCCATTACGGCGGAGTTGCCGTCATGGCGGTAAGCGCACCTGCCTTGCGGTCGCCGCTGTGCGTCGATCTGGATGGCAGTGTCATACGGACGGATCTGCTGGATGAGTCGCTGCTGCTGCTCATCAAACAGAATGTGTTGTACCTGTTCATGGCGCTGTGGTGGCTATCGCACGGACGCGCCAGGTTGCAGGCCGAGATTGCCGCCCGCGTCCGCATCAACCCCGCAGCGCTCCCCTACAACGAGCCGGTCGTCGAGTGGCTGCGCGGCGAGCGCGATGGTGGCCGCGAAATCTGGCTGTGCACGGCGGCGGACGAGGATCTGGCGTACTCGGTCGCCGACTACCTGGGAGTGTTCGGCGCAGTGGTCGTCGACCCGGATCCGGCATTGCATCCGGTGGCCTCCCAGGTGCCGGAGTTGCCCAGCTTCCGATTCGCCGGCAGCAGCCGCCTGGGCGCAGCACTGCGTGCGCTTCGGCCGCATCAGTGGGCGAAGAACGTGCTCATCTTCATTCCATTGCTGGCGGCGCACCGCGCGGGCGATGCCCGCGCAGTTCTCGATGCGGGGCTGGCCTTCGTCGCATTCTCGCTCTGCGCATCCTCGGTGTACCTGCTCAACGATATGCTCGATCTGCAAGCGGATCGTCAGCACGTGCGCAAATCGAAGCGGCCGTTCGCATCCGGGGAGCTGCAGCTGCGCACGGGGTTCGTGCTGGCCCCCGTGCTGCTGATCGCAGCGGCAATGGTCGCAGCTTTTCTGCCCAGCGAGTTCCAGCTTGTCCTGGTCGGATACTATGTGCTGACGCTGGCATATTCCCTTGCGCTCAAGGGCATCGTCATGGTGGATACCACCACGCTGGCAGGCCTCTACACGGTGCGCATCGTCGCCGGAGCGGCCACTGACGCGATTGCACTTTCGTTCTGGCTATTGTTGTTTTCGGGCTTCTTCTTCCTGAGTCTGGCGTTCGTCAAGCGCTATGCCGAGCTCGATGCAGTGCGCCGGCAGCACCGGCGGGATGCCTCGGGTCGTGGATATCGCGTCGAGGACCTGTCACTGCTGGAAGGGTTGGGCATCGCCGCGGGCTACATCAGCGTGCTGGTGCTTGCCCTGTATATCAACTCGCCCGCGATTACCGCCATGTACCGTCATCCGCACCTGATCTGGCCGCTGTGCGCGCTCGTGCTCTACTGGATGAGCCGGATCTGGATGAAGACACACCGCGGCAGGATGCATGACGATCCGGTCATTTTTGCGCTGCGCGACCGGGTGAGTCTGGGTGTCGGCATGCTCGCCGCCCTGACGATCTATCTGGCCATCTGAGGCGCGGCGGCGCTACGCAGACGGTCACGAACGCGTTGCCTCGGTTAGAATGGGCCCTGCCAGAAGCTCTGAAGGAGCCGCTCATGAGACTCAGCGCCCGCAATGCGTTGCCCGGAATTGTCCTCAGGATCGATCAGGGAGCTGTCAACGCCGAGGTGACCATCGAGCTCGCTCCCTCGCTGCATGTCGTGTCGATCATCACCCTCGATGCCATCAGGGACCTGCGCCTGAAGGTCGGGGACCGGGCGTACGCCATCATCAAGGCATCGAGTGTGATGGTGGCGGTGGACTGACGAGCCGGGCCGTGCCGTTTGCCGCCGGGCCATGCCGTTGCCCCGGGGCCCCACGGCGTCACTGATTGGCGACAACGCTGCGGAGTCGCGGCGTCAGCGCTTGCAAGCATTTACACTAGCTGGATGCGATTCCGATATCGACCTCTCTGCTCAGTCGTGGGACGCGGACTGAGTGGCCTCCTCATCGCCACGAGCTGCATCGGTCTTGCGCAGGCAGCCGATCCGGCGCCGTTCGATCTGGCCGGTCCACTGCTCGAAGCCACGGTCACGCGCGGCAACACGACCTTGCCGATCACACAGGTGCCAAATCTGGCCGCCGGGGATCATCTGCTGATCCGCGCCGATCTACCCGCCTCACAGGATGCGCATTACCTCATGGTCGCAGCTTTCCTGCGCGGTGCGACCAACCCGCCGCCACCGGGCTGGTTCTTTCCCTGTGCGACCTGGACGGCGAAATGTGTGAAGGGTGGCCTCGCGGTGACCGTGCCGGCAGGTGCGCAGCAGGTGCTGGTGTTTCTGGCTCCGGAAGCTGGCGGCGATTTCCGCACTCTCGTCGGTGCGGTGCGTGGGCGCCCGGGCGCTTTCGTGCGGACCTCGCAGGATCTGAACCAGGCATCGCTCGATCGGGCGCGGCTGGATAAATATCTCGCCGCCATCCGCGCGCTGAACGCCTCCGACCCCGAGCAGCTCAGGCAGGAGGCGCCGCTGCTGGCGCGCAGCCTCGCCATCAAACTGGATGAGAGGTGTCTGGACCGGGTTGCCGCGCTGCAGGCTCCCTGTCTGATGCAGGGACAGAACGCACTCATTCTGAATGACGGACACAGCACCTCGATCGTCGAGGCACTGACCAACGGGCCGGCAACGGATCTTGCGATGGAAGCGAGCTTCACCCCGCAGCTGAGCTACGGGTACTACAGTCCGTACATCGCCTCGGTGCTCGACATCGCGCGCATCATGGATTCCTTCCGTACCGCGCAGTACCAGTACATCCCGGCGCTGAGCTCACCACAGGGCGAGCAGCTTGCGCTGAGCTTGAATACGCCGCCTTCGTTTCACAACCCGAAGTCCGTGCTCGTGCTGGCATTGCCGGCTGTCGAGCAGCCGCAGCTGCCGCCGCTGCATGCCGTCGATCCGAAAGCCACGTACTGCGCGAGGAACGCTACGCTGACGCTGCCCGTCGAGGGCGCACCGTTGGTTTTCAGCACCGGTTATGCGCACGCAGTACGTCTGAGCCTGTCGGGAAAGGATGGCAGGAGCATCGATCTGCCGGCACACGTGGCTGCGGAAAAGGGTGCCGTGCTCGTGGAAACTTCTGCCCTGGCGGCTGCAGACCTCGGCGATCGTGTGCAAGGCGCGCTGCACGCCGATTGGGGATTTGAGCCATACGCAGGCCCGCGTTTCGAGTTGCTCAACGCGCCGATACAGCGCTGGAAGCTCGTCCCTGCCGAGGACGCCACACTCATCGTTGGACGGGACACGACGATTCACATCGAGGCGAGCAGTGTCAGCTGCGTGGAGCGCGTCGCACTGCAGAGTGCGGATGGCACGGAAACAAAAGCGGACTGGCAGATCGTCTCGCCTACGCAGTTGGCCGTCACGCTGCCCTTGCAGGCCGTGCAGCCCGGATCTCTCAGCCTGCTCATCGTCCAGCACGGAGCGGCGCACCCGCAGAGCATCGGGTTGCGGGCATTCACGGAAGCTGCTCACCTGGATCACTTTACGATCCACGCCGGGGACAGCCAGGGTGTGCTGCGCGGCAAACGACTGGACGAGGTCGCCGGGCTCGAGCTGGCTGGAGTTGCATTCGTGCCGGGGAAGCTCGATACGCTGCAGGGGGAGGATGCGCTCGCCATGATCACCCGTGATGCCCAGCCGGTGATGAGCCTGCAGCAGGGCACTGCCGCCGCTGCGAAAGTGAGCTTGACGGATGGACGCACCATCGAGCTGCTGACGACCGTACAGGCGCCGCGACCCCGCGTCACGCTGATCAGCAAGAGCGTGGAAGCCTCGCCTTCGGCAAGTGGCAGCAACATCCAGCTGGCGAACGGCGATGAGCTTCCGCAGGATGCCAGGCTGACATTCTCGGTGCGCGCTCAGTCGCCGGCCGAGTTCGTCCGGGATGAACGCATCGAGGTGGCGACTGCCGATGAGTCCGCCCTGACGGCACTCAGCATGGGTAACGGCACGATGATGCTCGAGAACGCGCAGGTCGCGGTCCTGACGCTTGATCCGACCCGTTCCCTGGGATCCTCGGCATTCGGGCCGCTGCAGTTTCGTACCGTCGCCAACGGCGTCGCCGGCGACTGGCAAACACTCGCGACGCTGGTGCGGTTGCCCCGGTTGACGCAGCTGCAGTGCCCGACGACCCCGGAGATGGCCTGTCGGCTCACGGGCTCGAGCCTGTTCCTGGTCGACTCCGTGGCCAGCGAGCCGCATTTCGCGCATCCCGTGCAGGTGCCCGACGGCTTTCCGGGTTATGCGCTTCCGGTTCCGCACCCGACCAACGGTCAGTTGTACGTCAAGCTGCGCGATGATCCGTCCGTGGTCAGCCGGGCATCCCTCTCAGCGGAACAGCTGCCTTCCGCGCCGACGCCATAAGCGGCAATCTAATCCGGGATGGTGGGGCGGCCGTTCATCCTCCGATATCCGTGCCATAGGCGATTTTCACGCCACCGCCACGCAGCTTGCGAAGGAATAGCCTACCTGCCTGCTGACTTGTCCTTGCCCGCAGATTTCTCATCGCGGTCGGTCTTGCCGATTTTCTCGCTCTTCTCGTTTTTGCCGTTCGCTCTGTTCGTGAAATGGGCGTTGCCAAGGCCCGTGCCGATCGTCAACACCCCCCAGTGCTCGACGTCCTGCATGACCGGTACTTCGCTCAAGCCCTGTACGACGGCATCGTTGTGCATCACGATCACGGTGTCGTGCTCGCCCATGCGCGGAATTGCCTCACGCAGGCGGTGCGGCAGATTGAACGATTTCGTCTCCCAGTTGCCCGGGAGGTTCTGACTTCCCCGCTCGATGGAGCCATCCGCGCGGATGATGCCGGGACATCCGATCCCGATGAAAGGTGCCAGCGCCTGGCCATCCTTGGCGGCTCGCTTGATGAGAGCGCGGAGGAACTCGATCAGCCGCTCCACCGCGTCCTCGCGCTTGGGCGCATCGTCCGCGTGGCGCCAAAGCTCGAATGCGCCGACTTCCGCTTCCGACAGGTCGGCCTTCTTGTGCGTGCGCAACTCGACAATGCCCGCTCTGATGTTGCTGCCACCGATGTCGACCGCCAGGATACTGTCGTGACCGGCGAGGACCCAGGCCGGCACCAGTTGCACGCTGCCGATTAACCCGGCGTGATCGGCTGGATGACGGATGGGGCGTAATTCAACCTCGGTCCCTTCGGCCTTGAGAATGACCGCCGTGCGCCCGATGGCGAGCTCGCCGATCCGGCTTTGACGCAGGCCGCCTCCGACGACGATGCGGCGGGTGTCCTTCCAGTCCTTCAGGCGCAAAAAGCGGCGGATGACGCCGGCAAATTCCTGGGAAAAATCCTCGATCGCCCCATGAATCACCCCCGCTGCCTCGGCGTCCCCGCGCGCCAGCAACTTGTCGAGCTGCTTCTTGCTGATCTCGTCGCTGGGCTTTTCGCCCAGCGGATCCTCGCCGCTCTGGCGCATGCGCTCCCGCCATTCGTCGAGAATGGCCTGAAAGGCTTTCTTGTTCGCCCGATCGCCGACGAAGCCGTCGCCGCTGCGCAGCTCGGCATTGTACGCATCAACCCTCACCCGACTCAGTTGCGCGGCGCCGTGTGCTAGCAGGGGAGGGGTCGGTTCGGTCTTCTCTGGCATGTTGGTGGCTTAGTCCTGGATTCGCGGTTAATCTGACATTGCAATCGAATGGCTCTTCATGTCAGTAGAACAGTTCTCGCGGGGATTGCCAACCCGGAGCGCCATCGCTAGATTGCCAACCCGTAGCCCGATCGAGACCGAGCGCGCCATGTCATGATCCGCAACTTCAGCGACCACGCCGCTAACGAGCGCACGTTTCTCGCGTGGGTGCGCACCGCGATCGCAGTCATGGCGTTCGGCTTCCTGCTGGAGAAGTTCGATGTGTTTCTGACGCTCGCTGCGCAGACGCTGGGCGGTGACCGGGTCGCGGTGCTCGAACGCCGCTTCGGCGCGGAAGCGGGACTGTCGCTCATCGTGCTCGGCACCGTCATCGTCGCCATCTCGGCGGTGCGCTTTATCCTCACGGCAAGGATGATCGACAGTCCCAAGGAAAGCTCAGGTCCTGGGTCACGCTTTGATCTCGGCCTCGCAGCGCTGCTGGTGCTGCTCGGGTGCGCGCTCTTCGTTTACGTGTCGCGTGCGTTCCTGACTACCCCCTGATCTTGGGGAAAATTAAGATCCGCGCATCGGAACCCCCGTGCCGCTGGGACGTTCTGGGTGTCCAACAACGCGAATACCAACTTATGAGCGGCATCCGTCGGCGCGACCTGTTGAAAGGCACGGCTCTCACCCTCGTCGGCGGTGCTGCCGCGGCGAGCGTCCTGCCGGATACGATCCCCTGGCAGCCGGATGCCGGCACGCCCCCCGAACCGGTACAGGGGCAGGGCTGGAAGTTCTTTTCGGCTACGGAGGCCGCCGCCGTCGAGTCGCTCGCCGATCGCATCATTCCACCGGATCCGCAGACGCCGGGAGGCAAAGATGCTGGCTGTGCAGTATTCATTGACCGGCAGCTTGCCGGTCCCTACGGTCGCGACGAGGGTCTGTACAACCGGCCGCCCTTCATCAAGGGCTCAAAGCAGCAAGGACCACAGAGCGCACAGACACCCGCCGAGCTCTACCGCAAAGCCCTTGCCGCGCTCGACAAGTATTGCCGCGATAAGGAGGGCAAGCCCTTCGCCGAGCTGTCGGAGGCCCGCCAGGACGCCCTGCTGCATGGACTGGACGGTGGCACCGTGCATCTCGAGGGAATCGAGAGCGATACTTTCTTCAAGGCCTTGCTGAAGGACATGCAGGAGGGATTTTTCGCCGATCCGGTCTACGGCGGCAATCGCGACATGTGCGCGTGGAAGATGATCGGCTTCCCCGGAACACGCTACGACTACCGCGATTGGGTGGGGCGGCATAACGAGCGCTATCCGCATCCGCCAGTCAGTCTCGCCGGCCGTCCCGACTGGAATACGGGCAAAAGCTGAACGCATATGGCACGCAGGTTGCCGGCAAAGGACGTGGTGATCGTGGGTCTGGGCTGGACCGGCTCGATCGTGGCCAACGAGCTGGCGGACGAGGGCCTCGACGTCGTGGCGATCGAACGGGGCCCATGGCGCAACACGGCGACGGATTATCCCCCGAGCTATGCGCCCGATGAGCTGCGTTACCGCATTCGTCACGAGCTGTTTCTGCGGCCCGACCAGACGACATTCACGTTCCGCAACAAGATGAGCGATACCGCGCTGCCCATCCGCACCTGGGGCGCCTTCATGCCGCCCAATGGAGTCGGTGGGGGGGGTGTTCACTGGAATGGCGAAACGTGGCGCTTTCTGCCCACTGACTTCGTCCTGCGCACGCATCTGACCAAACGCTACGGCGCGCGGTTTCTGCCGTCAGACATGACGATCCAGGACTGGGGCGTCACGTTCGCGGAGATCGAGCCCTACTACGACAAGTTCGAGCGGCTGTGCGGGACCTCGGGTACCGCGGGCAACCTGCAAGGCAAGATCCAGGAGGGCGGCAATCCATTCGAGGGCCCGCGATCCCAGCCTTATCCCAACCCGGCCCAGCAGCAGCCTTTCAGTCACACGCTGTTCGCCAAGGCTGCGCGCGAGATGGGCTACAAGCCCTTCCCGCAGCCCTCGGGCAACATGTCGCGCCCGTATACCAACCCGCTGGGAGTGCGCCTCGGGCCATGCACCTATTGTGGATTCTGCGAATGGTTCGGTTGCGGCAACTATTCCAAGGCGAGTCCGCAGACGACGGTCCTGCCGGTGTTGATGCGCAAGAAAAATTTTCAGGCGCGCGACAACTGCGAGGTCACGCGCATCAACATGGATGCTTCGGGAAAGCAGGCGACGGGGGTGACCTACGTCGATACCTCCGGCAACGAGTGGGAGCAGCCCGCGAACCTCGTGATCCTCTCGGCCTACACCATCTTCAACGTGCAGCTGCTGTTACTGTCCAAAATCGGCAAACCATACGATCCGGTGGCGAATACCGGTGTCATCGGACGCAATTTCACGCACCAGACGATCTCGGACGTCACCAGTTTCTTCGACCCGGCGAAGTTCGTGTTCAACCCCTTCATCGCCTCGGGCGCGATCGGCATGTGCATCGACGAGTTCAACGGGGATAACTTCGATCATGGACCGCATGGCTTCGTGGGCGGCGGCTACATGGGCCAGGTGCAGACGAACGGCCGGCCGATCGAGACGACGCCGGTGCCGCCCGGGACGCCGAACTGGGGTGCGCGCTGGAAGCAGGCCGTGCGCGAGTGCTACCAGAGCGCGCTCAAGCCTGGAACCGGCGTTCACGGCAGCATGTACAGCTATCGGGATGTCTATCTGGATCTCGATCCCACCTATCGTGATCGCTTCGGGCGGCAGCTGCTGCGTATCACGATGGACTTCCATGAGAACGAGCTGAAGCAGAACGCCTTCCTCACCGATCGGTTCGCGGAGATCTTCCAGAAGATGGGTGCCCGGCAGGTCGTGAAGGAGTACCGCAAGGGGCCCTATGACATCACGAAGTACCAGACCACCCATCTGTGCGGCGGCGCGGTGATGGGCGAGGATCCGAAGACGAGCGCGATCAACCGCTACCTGCAGAGCTGGGACGTTCCCAACCTTTTCGTGATGGGCGCAAGCGGCTTTCCGCAGAACGCCGGCTACAACCCCACCGGCACACTTGCGGCCCTTGCGTATTGGTCCGCCGAGCGCATTCGTACCGAATATCTCAAGCGACCAGGGCCGCTCGTCCATGCCTAGCAGGACAGGCATGCGGTTCGCCTTACTCGCAGGCGCAGCGCTTGCCGCCCTCCGGGTTGCCGCCGCGGCCGCCAGTCCGACGGACTCCGGCCAGAACTTCGCCCAGATCGAGCGCGGCCGCTATCTGACCGCCGCGGCCGATTGTGCCGCGTGCCATACGACTCAGGGCCAGGATGCACCCTTCAGCGGCGGGCGCCCCATCGAGACTCCGTTCGGCATCGTGCTCGCCGCCAACATCACGCCGGACCGCGCGACCGGGATCGGCGGATGGAGCGATGTGCAGTTCGATGCGGCGCTGCGCCGTGGAGTGCGTCCCGACGGAAAGCGCCTGTATCCTGCGATGCCGTACCCGTATTACACGCGGATGACGCGCGATGACGTGCTCGCCATCCGCGCGTACCTGCGTACCGTGCAGCCGGTGCACCACGTCGTCGACACCAATCAGCTGTCGTTTCCTTTCAGGCTCCGCATCGGAATGCGGATTTGGAATGCGCTGTATTTCGATGCGGGTGAGTTCAAGCCCGATCCGCAGCAGTCAGGGCAATGGAACCGCGGGGCGTATCTTGTCGAGGGTCCAGGGCACTGCGCCGCGTGCCATACGCCCAAGACCAGCCTCGGCGGTGACGAGAACCGGCAGCGATTTCGCGGCTACGCCATTCAACGCTGGTTCGCGCCCGATATCACGAACGATGCGGCGCGTGGCCTCGGAAACTGGTCGGCGAACGACATCGTCGAGTTTCTGCGCAAGGGACACAACCGCTTCGATGCCGCCGCCGGACCCATGGGTGAGGAGGTCTCCGACTCCAGCTCGCACCTGACGCAAGCCGATCTCGAGGCAATCGCCGCCTATCTGAAAGAGGTGCCCGGTGAGACCGAGCGACGTCGCCCGCTCGCCGCAGGCGATGCGGTGATGAAGGCCGGTGCCGCCATCTACGAGGATCGCTGTGCCGCCTGCCACAAGATGGACGGCACCGGTGTCCCGTACATGTTCCCGGATCTCGCCGCCGCCTCTTCGGTGGCATCCAGGGACCCGACGACGGTGCTGCGTGTCCTGTTGCGGGGTGCAAGCAGCGTAGCGACGCAAGAGGAACCGACCGGACCGGCGATGCCGGCATTCGGACGCGAGCTGACCGATGCGCAGATCGCAGCCGTCGGTACCTATATCCGCAATAGTTGGGGACACGCGGCATCCGCCGTCAGCGCAGGCGATGTAGGCAAGGCCCGTAAGAGCTTCGCAGCCGACAGCGATTGACATCGGCGGTTGACCCAACGAGTCGTCCGAACCGCCCGACGTGAGTTACTCAACGCTGCGTGAGTTACGCTGCGTGGGTTACGCTGCGTGGGTTACTGAACGCTGTAGTTGCGTCCTTCGAGACAGGCTGCCTCCGCACGCATGAATTGCTGCCGTTTGGCCACGACATCCTGACCCGGTTGGGCGCCAGGGCTTGACTGGGCCGGATCGAAACCACTCTTGCTGGTGGCCCACTGCCGGCACTCAGCCTTATCGCGGGTCTGCTGTGCTTCGGACTGGCCGGCCTTCGGATAAGCGAACAGCTCGGTGCCGGAGCGGCTCGGAGGTTGCGATCCTGCCGGAGGTGCGGCATCGGGAGTTACGTTCGGCGGCTCGACCGCCTCGTATTCGCCGGCACTGGAATCCCACAGATAGTAGTTATTGTCCCCGTAATAGTACGGCACGCCGCCCCACCAGTACGTCTCGTAACCCCACGGAAGGAAAGGCAGATACCAACCGAGGCCCCAGCCGCAGCAACCGCCTCGCCACCCGCCCCAGCCACCGTGATACCAGCCACCGTGGTAGCCGTAGCCACCGCGAAAGCCGCCACGGTAGCCGTGGAAACCACCCCCGTGAAAGCCCCCGCCGTGAAAGCCGCCACCACCATGGAAGCCGCCGCCGCCATGGAAGCCGCCGCCCCCTCCACCGTGCGGGGAAGCGCTCGCGACCCCCACCACGGACAAGGCCAAGGCAGCCGCTGCCACGAGCATTTTGCAACCGCCCCTGACGATCGGTGTGCGCATGTCCCACCTCCGCAGCACGTCGGACCAAATTACGGTACCTGTTATTTTGACCATCGAAATAGCGTTACGTTCAGCGACGCGGCCGGCGTGCCCAGCAGCCTCGCTCAAGCCCAGCCCAAGCCCCTATACTGAACCAATTCACATCCGTACTGGCGGGAACCCCTCATGAAAATGCTTTCCCTTCTCGGGGCGTTAGCGGGCTGCGCGCTCGCCGTCGCCGCAGCCGCCGCAGCCGCCACAGCCGCCGCAGCGCCTCGCGCCCGCGATCTGGGTGTGCCATTCGACGGCAATCCGGGGCCGCTGAATGCGATCACGGATGTCGCAGGCGTTACGGTGGGGCATACGACGCTGATTTCCGGCGAAGGCAAGCTGAGGGTTGGCGAAGGGCCGGTGCGGACCGGAGTCACGGCCGTGCTGCCGCGAGGACAGGCCTCTCTCAGCGTGCCCGTGTTCGCTGGCTGGTATTCGCTCAACGGCAATGGCGAGATGACCGGAACCACGTGGGTGGAGGAATCCGGCTTCCTCGAAGGCCCGGTGATGATCACCAACACGCACAGTGTCGGTGTGGTGCGTGATGCGGTCATCCGGTGGCGCGTGCAGCATGGAGGCGCGGATACTACGGGCTACTGGTGGTCGCTGCCGGTGGTCGCGGAAACCTGGGATGGGTGGCTCAACGACGTCAATGGCTTTCACGTGAAACCCGAGCATGCCATTCATGCACTCGAAACGGCCCACGGCGGGGCCGTCGAGGAGGGAAACGTGGGCGGCGGCACCGGCATGATCTGCAACGGCTTCAAAGGGGGAATCGGCAGCGCCTCACGCCGAGTCGCTCAGAAGGAGGGGAGCTTCATGCTCGGCGTGCTCGTGCAGTGCAATTATGGCCGGCGCCAGAATCTGCGCATCGCCGGGGTCGCCGTCGGACGCGAGATCGCGGCCCCCGAGCCCTACACTTTCGTGCCATCAGAGCTGGCCGAGCGCGGTTCCATCATCGTCGTGGTGGCGACGGATGCGCCGTTATTACCCACTCAGCTCAAACGTCTGGCGCGGCGTGTGCCGCTCGGTCTCGGCCGTGACGGCAGCGTTTCGGGCAACGGTTCCGGCGACATCTTCATCGCCTTCTCGACCGCCAATGAGCAGGCCGGCTCCAGCGAGGGCATTCGCGAGGTGCGGATGCTGCCGAACGACAGCCTGGATGAGCTGTTTGCAGCGACCGTGAATGCGACCGAGGAGGCGGTCGTGAACGCGATGGTGGCGGCCAGGGATATGACCGGGGCCGATAATCATCGGGTGATCGCGTTGCCGCACGAGCGGTTGCGCGAAGTGCTAAGGAAATACAATCGACTGACGCAGTAGCCGCCGCGCCGCCGATCTGCGATCAAACCGAGTTACCTGCCCGATGCCTGGCGCGGGGTGCTCGTGGATGATGAAACGGGAGGCACGTGATATGCCCGCAGGATCTTCTCGATGGTCGGCTTCTCCTGCGCAAGCACCGCGTCGATTCGTTGCCGCAGCGCCGGTTCGCGGCGGTTGACTCCCACGGCGATGTCGTACGCCATGGGCCACAATCCAGCGTCGAATGCGGGTGTGACTGGCTCGAGGCGCAGAGGCACCGGGGATTTGGCCGCGAAATAGCCGGCAAGCGGGCCCCAGACGAGCGCCACGTCGATATCGCCGTGCGCCACCGCTTCCACGATGGCAGCGGGCGGATTGGGCCGCGAATAATCCCCATACAGCATGTAGCCGCGCACATTCTGCGTGATGTTCCGCCGGGCGAGTGCATGCGCAGGCGGAGTGTTCATCGCGTTGTTGCCAATCATCTGCACGCCGATCAGCAGCTTCTGCAGGCGCACGTCATCGAGGGTCAATCCGCTCAGTGGCTGGCTGGCGCGGGTGACGAAGACGTAGGTCGAACGGTAATACGGGCGCGTCGTGGCGATCCTGTCGACGCCGCTGGCGATCCCGGGCCAGATGTCGCACTTGTCCTCGTTGAGCGTATTGCGCACGAAACCACGACGTTGTGCCCACCACACGTAACTGACCTGCGCGTGCAGATCCTTGGCAAGCAGCGCTGCGATCTTGTCCTCGAAACCCTCACCCGCCCGATTGGAGAAGGGCAGGTTATTGGGATCGGCACAGATCACCAGGTGCGCCTGGCCGGGGCCGGCGGCCGCCGCGGCGAGCGTGCCGAGTCCGAGCAACCCCAGCGCGAGCATGCCGAGTCCGAGTGGTGCTGAGCGCAAGCTCACTCCGGGCCCTTGAGGGTCGTCGTGTAGTCGTTCGTAGTGTCTTTCGGCGGCGACCAGCCTGCGTCCTGGTCAGCCTCTTGCGGCACTGGCGCAGGGGTTTGCGAGGGCGTGTCCCCTGTGTCGGCGGCGAGCGTCTGTGGCAACGATAGCGAGCGCACGTAAGCTGCGATCTCCCAGAGCTGCTGATCGGGAATCTTGCCGCCCCAGGCCGGCATGCCGTTGGGCCGCCCATCCACGAGCGTCTGGTGGATCTGGGTCAGACGGCTGCCATAGATCCATTCATCGTCCATGAGGTCCGGTCCCATGCCACCGCCGCCGTTGGAGTGGCATCCGGAACAGTTATATTGTCGGAACAGACGCTTGCCGTCGTTCACCGCCTGCGCGTTGCCGTAATAGGCCGCGGCGCGGGAGTCCTGTGTGACCATGCTGTGATCCACGCCGGGGGTGATGGCACTGTCGATGACACCGGGCTGGTTCGATGCAGCAATGGGCGGATTGGAGGAAGTTCCCCTGCCGCAGGCGGCCAACAGCACGGCGGCGCTCAGCAGCAGACTAGTGCGGAATGGTGAACACATAGAGTGTTCCTCCTGCCGTGGTGTACTTCGGGAGGTCGGACATCACACTGATCATGCCGAGTGCCGCCGTGCCATCACGCGGGTCCACAGGCCCCGACACGATCGCGCCGGACCAACCACCCACTCCGGAGAGCACGGCGATGTATTGATGCCCGTCGGGTCCGCGGTAGCTGATGGGTTGGCCGATGACTCCGCTGTCGACCTTGTAGCGCCATACGAGCTCACCGGTGCGCGCGTTGACGGCCTTGAACCAGCCGTCCATCGTGCCATAGAACACCAGGTCGCCCCCGGTCACGACCGTGCCGGACCAGATGGGGAAGTTCTCCTTCACGGCCCAGACCGGTTGCCGCCGCACCGGATCCCAGGCTGTCAGCTCGCCGCGGTTGCCACCGGGCCCGGGCTTCATGTGCACCTCGGCGCCGACATAGGGGGTACCGGCGATGTAGCTCACCTGCATGTCCATCTTGTCCATGCACATGTTTTCGTGCGGGATGTACAAAAGACCGGTACGCGGGCTGAAGCTCGAGGGATTCCAGTCCTTGGCGCCCGAGGCGGTGGGACAGATGTCGCGGACGTTCTGCCCCGTCTTGGTGAGTTTCGCGGGATTGACGATGAGCCGGCCGGTGTGCAGATCGACACCCTTGGAGGAATTCACGGGACCGAAAGGATCAGCGGAGAGCACGGTGCCGTGGGTGCGCTCGATGACGTACACATAGCCGTTGCGATCGAGATGGATCAGCACCTTCTGCATCTTGCCGCCGAATGGCATGTCAAGCAGGATCTGCTCGTTGATCCCGTCGTAATCGTGCTCATCGTGCGGGGAGAACTGGTAGTACCAGTGGGCAGCTCCGCTGGCCGGATCGCGCGCGAAGATGCCGGTCGTCCACTTGTTGTCGCCCGGTCGCTGCTCAGCATTCCACGGCCCGGGATTGCCCGTGCCGTGGTAGAGCGTCTTGAGCTCGGCATCGTAGGTGACCCAGCCCCAGACGTTGCCGCCGCCAATCTTCCATGCCTCCGGCGGCCAGGACTTGACACCCAGATCGGTGCCGCGGTCGGAGGGATAGAACGGCTTGAAGTCGTTGCCGATGAGCACGTCCTTGTCAGGTCCGGTGTTGTACGCTCGCCAGAGCAGTTTGCCGCTGTTCTCATCGAGTGCCGCGATCCAGCCGCGCACACCCATCTCCCCACCGGAGTTGCCCACGTACACCCGCCCATCGGCGACGGTGGGCGCCATGGTGATCGTTTCCCCGATGTTGATGTTGCCCAGTTTGGTGCGCCAGGCAGCTTTGCCCGTCTTGGTGTCGATCGCGATCGTCTGCCCATCGAGCGTGTTGAAGATATATTTGCCCTTGTTGTAGGTGCCGCCACGGTTGACGACGTCGCAACAGGCCACACCCTGGCTCGCCGGCAGCGGCTTGGGTGAGAATTTCCACTTGAGCGGGGCCCCCGGCTTGGTGAGATCGAGCGCGTAGACATAATTGGGGTAGGCCGTGACGACGTACATCGTGTTGTCCGCCACGATCGGTGCCGCCTCCTGGCCCTTATTCACCGCCAGCGAGAAGGTGAACAGCGGCTGCAGCTGCTTCACGTTCGCCGGCGTGAGCTCGTTCAGGGACGAGAACCGCGTGGAGGCATAGTTCTTGGAAGGCATCGTCCATTGCCCGTCGTCGGGCGGGGCGTTTGCGGCGCTGGCCGCCGTATGACCCGTCTCGGGCGTCGGCGCCGCCAGCGCGTGGCCGATCTGCTCGCGGGTGAATACTTCGCTTTGCGGTACCGGGGCGGGCACCGTCTGTGCGAATGCGACCGGTACGCCGAGCACCATTGCAATGTTGAGTAAGAGCGGTCTCATCGGTGTCATTCCAGCTTGTAAAGGTGGTCGGGTCGCTCGAATATCATCGGCGCACGCCGCGCGGCAGGCTCAGGCGGCGCATCGCGGCAGCACCCCGTAGGCGATTGCGGTGAGGAGCGTGGTGATCGCGAAGCCAGCGCCGAGCAGCATGCCCCACAGCGCCAGGTAGGGCGTTCGTCCGCGCCCGCCTTCCATCAGGCGGTGATAATCGCCACCCACCTCGCTGCGCGTGGCGGTATAGATGCGCCAGGAAACCCAGAACGCGCACAGCGCGAGCAGCACACCGGCGATCAACACTGCCAGCATGGCAGGCCAGGTCCACGCAAAGCCACTGAACGGCGCGAACAGCCGCTGGTCCTTCGGGAAGCAGGGCCAGCTTGCCAGGCCATAGCCGGCGCATAGCTGAATGAACCAGGCGAGCGGACCGCCGATGAGTCCGAAGGCGCGCCCGATCGTCGATGCGCCGGCGTTCGGCGGCGCCGGACGGTACTCACCCGGCGAGCGCAGCGATTGCGGGCGGGCGTTCATCGTCCGAATCCCAGATAAGGACTGATGTAGTAAGTGGCGAAGACGAACAGCCAGACGACATCGACGAAGTGCCAGTACAACACGCCCGCGGACACCGACAGTCGCCGGCGGGGACTGAAGTAATCGAGCGCGGTCCACACGAACAGGGCAGCCAGGACGATGATCCCGACGACCACATGGGCCATGTGAAATCCGGTGGTGACGAAGTACAGCGAGGAGTAGCTCGATGCGCCGATCTGGAAGGGCTTCGCATGCCACTCATAGGTCTGCACGATCGCGAATGCCGTGCCCATCACAAAGGCGGCGCCAAAACCCAGCAGCGCCCGCGCGCGCCGGCGCGTGAGGACACCGTTCTCGCCGAACCAGGCCGCGCCACTGGATAGCAGCAGCAGGATGGTGTTGGGGAGGGCGAGCTTCAGCACCGGATGAGGCTCGAGGAGCCAGCCCGCCGGAGCGGTGGCCCCGGTATAAAAGTAGGAGAAGAGCAGATATGCGAAGAGTGATGCCTCCGTCGCCACCAGCGCGCCCACTCCCCAGTAGCCGAGACCATGTCGGCCGACCGGCCCAACGGGGATGTCAGCGGGCTGTGAGAGAACGACCTCAGCCATGCGCAGGCTCCCGTTCACGCAGATCCCGGCGCGGCCACAACCACAGCACCAGCGCGATCAGCGCGATGGCGCAGGCGATGCCGGCGAGCGTCCAGCTCTTGAGCAGCAATCCGACGAAGACCAGGGATGCACCGATTGCCAGCAGCAGCGGCGCGAAGCTGTCCTCCGGCATCTCGAGGATCATGTCCGGATCGGCATCGAGCGCCGTGGTGCCGATCGTCTCCTTGCCCTCATCGAGCAGCATGCCCCGATCGACCGAGGAGACGATGCCGTCCTCCCCGAGGCGGCCTTCCCACAACGGGTGGCGGGAGGCCACCGTCGGAATCACGGCGAAGTTATAAGGCGGCGGCGGCGAGGAAACAGCCCATTCCAATGTCGGGGCATCCCAGGGATTGGCACCGGCCGGCACCCCGCTGCGCAGGCTGCGGAACACGTTGATGAAGAACAGCAGAATGCCGATCGCGAGTACGAAACTGCCCACGGTGGTGATGAGGTTCAAGGTATCCCAACCCATGCCGTCGGCATACGTGTAGACGCGTCGCGGCATGCCCAGAAGTCCCGTCAGATGCATGGGCAGGAAGGCAAGGTTGAAGCCGATGAAGGTCGTCCAGAAATTCCAGCGGCCTAGGCGCTCGTCGAGGAAGCGTCCCGTCATCTTCGGAAACCAGAAGTACGCGCCTCCCAGCACCGGGAAGAGGTTGATGCCGATCAGCACGTAATGAATGTGGGCCACCACGAAATAGGTGTCGGTGAGTTGCCAGTCCACCGGCACACTGGCCGTCATGAAACCGGACACACCGCCGATCACGAACAGCAGGATCATCGAGGAGAAGTACAGGAAAGCCGTCGTGATGACCGGTCGCCCGAGCCAGATGGTCGCGAGCCAGGCAAACACCGCCACCGCGGAGGGGATGACGATCACGATGGAGGCGCCGGAAAAGAAGGACAGACCCAGCCCCGGCAGCCCGGTCGCGAACATGTGATGCACCCACACGCCGAAGCCCAGGATCATCGTGGCGACGGTGGACAGCGCCACCACCGAGTAGCCCACGAGGGGGCGGCGGCAGAACACCGGCAGCCCGTCCGACACCATGCCCATCGCCGGCAGCACGATGGCGTACACCCACGGATGGCCAAAGATCCAGAACAGATGCTGCCACAACAGCGGCTGTCCGCCGGCATGCGAGTCATAGAAATGTGTGCCGAATTGCCGATCCATCCACAGCAGAAAGAACGCAAGGCTCACGGCTGGAACCACCACGAGGTTCGCTGCATTGGCGGTGAGCGTGCCCCAGATGAGGATCGGCACTTTGTTGATCGACATGCCCGGGGCCCGCGTGCGCATGGCGGTGACGATGAAGTTGGCGGCCCCGGCGGTCACCGATATTCCGAGCAGCACCATGCCGAGTGAGTAAAAATCCTCGTTCAGGCCGGGGTTATAATCATGGTTCGCGTAGGGCACGTAGTTGAACCAGCCATCGTTGGGCCCATGGCCGGTCAGGAAGCCCGCGTACAGGAAAATTGCACTGGCCAGGTAGATCCAGTAACTCAGCGCATTCACGCGCGGAAAGGCCATGTCCCGGCTGCCCAAAAGCAGCGGCCACAGATAGTTGGAGAACCCCGACAGCACCGGGGATGCGTACAGGAAAATCATCGTCATCCCGTGCGTGGAGAACAACTCGTCGTACTGCTCCGGGGTGAGCAACGACAGGTTGGGGCCTGCGAGCTGCAGCCGCATGACGAGCGCTTCGATCCCGCCGACGGCCAGCAGGATGAAGGCGGTCACGATATAGCGGATGCCGATCTGCTTGTGGTCGACGGTGGTCAGGAAGCCCTTGAGGCCGGGCTCGGTCTCCCACAGCCGCATCAGTTTCGACTGATGCTCGACGCTGTCGACGCCGATCAGTGGTGTGCGGTAATCCGCGGCCCTCATTTCAGCGTCTCCAGGTAGGCGAGCGTGTCGGAAAGCTGCTGTCCCGTCAGGTACTGATTGGGCATCAGCGCTCCGGGCTTGACCTGCTGCGGGAGTTGGATCCATCCGGCGAGGGTGCCCGGAGTATTGACAAGGGTGCCCGCGGCGATCTTGTGGCGGCTCATCAGATGGGTCAGATCGGGCGCGGCGGTGGCGCCGGCGGTGGTGCCAGCCACCCGGTGGCAGGAGCCGCAGCGGTACTCGACCCAGGCCATGCCGCGCTTCTGGTCCGGTGTCGTGGGTTCGGGAGCCGGCTGCAGCTGGGCCGCCCGCCAGCGCTCGAAGTCCGCGGGTGGTTCGGCGACCACCTCGAAGGCCATGTGCGCGTGCTGCCAGCCACAGTACTCGGTGCATTGTCCGACGAAGCGTCCCGGGCGGCTCGCCTCGAGCCAGGTGACATTGACCTGACCTGGAATGGTGTCGGTCTTGCCGGAGAGCTTCGGGACCCAGAAGCTATGGATGACATCTCCGCCGTGCAGCCGCACGAGCACCGGCTGGCCCACCGGGATGTGAATCTCGTTCGCCGTCGCGAATGTCTTCTCGGGATCGGTCGCGTCGTACCGCACGTCCCACCACCACTGCCGTCCGGTGACATCGATCGTGAATGCCGGGTGCTGCGGGGGAGTACCCACGCGGGCCAGAGCCACCATGGTCCACACCAGGGTGATCAGCAGAGGCACGGCGGAGATCAGCAGGCCCACACCGATCCAGTTCAGACCGGAGGCGCCACGCAGCAGCGCGGCGGAACGGGTCTCCGCGGCACCGCCACGCGACTGCGCCCGTTTGACGCCCATCCACAGGATGATCGCGATGATGACGCAGACGAGGATCGCGATGGCGAGCGTGAACCAGGTCAGCGGCAGCGTGATCCCGGCCCGCGTTCCGGCCGCGCTAAGATAGGTGAGCGGGGCGAGATGCATGCTGGCTCCCAGCCTCGAGCGCGCCCCACAGGCGTCGCAGCGATCGAATGGCTGCCCACAGGAACAGGAGAATCCCCGGGACCCACATCAAGGTGCCGCCCAACTGCTGATCCTGCAGCGGGGTGAGTCCCCAGGCAGCCGTGGTCAGCAGATGCGGGAAGAACAGCGGACGGGCGGCCAGCGTGAGTATCGCTCCCAGCAAACCCATCTGCATGGAGGACAGTAAGCCGGTGGCGAACGCATCGACGGTGCGCAAGCGAGAGTGATGCAGGAGGCCGCGCCACAGCAAAATCCCGCTTCCGAACAGCGTGACATGCATCGCCCAGTACAGCGGGGTCGAGACGAAAGTGGCATCGTAGGGAATGGGCATGTGCCACACCCACAGACAAATGAAGAAGGCGAGCGCCGCTGCCCACAACGGCCATCTGCCCGGCCGATTGCTCGCGGCAGATGTGGTTCGCGCGACGGGCAAGCCTGCAGCGATCAGCGGGGCTGCGAGCAGCAGCAGCAGCATGTGTTGGGCTATCCGGGCGCTGAAGAGCGCCACGGACAAGGCACACAGGGGCGAAACGAAGGCAATCGCCGCCACGAGCCATCCAGCGCCTGCATACAGGCGGGCACGCCGATCCTGGCACGAGGCAACATGCACCACCGTAAGAGCCACCAGCACGGTGATGAGGATGGGATCGAGGTTGAAGCGCGCGAGCAGCTCCCCGGGCAACGGCGCAACTCCGCAATACGGTACTGGCAGCCTCACCACACGCTCCTTCGATTTTTCTTGTTACCGACGTCCTGCACGCAGCTGATGTGTCGCCAATCAGCAACTTCCGCTCCCGCCTGGCGCGCAGTGAGAAGTCTCGAGCGAGGTGTGTTAGGTGGAGCTGGGGATGCGCGCGACGGCGGAGGTGCGCGCTGCGGGCTCACCCCGGCGCAATGCCGCCGGGGTGAGAATGGCGCGAGCAGAAGCATGTTGTGACGTGGGCTCGGAGGGATCTTCTTCATACTTCTTGAGGCAGGCGCCTGACGAAGTACCGGTGGACACGTGCCCGACGCTGGACCCGTGGGCAGTTGTCTAACGATGGACCCGTGCGTGGGCACCCCCGCGGTCCGCATGCGATGCCGCTGGGCTTCGCTTGTCCTTTGTCGGGGTCTTCTCGCGGCGAGCGCTCATCTGCGGTTTGAGTACCACCTTCGTCCAGCCATTTTCGCGCTTGTCGAAATGCGCGTAGGCATCCGGGCCGTCTGCGAGAGGCAATTGATGCGAGACGATGAAAGAGGGTATGGCCCGACCGGTCTCGATGAGCTTGCACAGATGACGGTTATAGCGCTTCACGCTCGTCTGACCGGTACCCATGGTGAGTCCTTTGGACCAGAACTCCCCGAAATCGAATGCCAGTTGCCCTTTCTTCGCCAGAGCATGCGGGGAGTGCGGGTCTTCGGGCATGAAGACGCCTACGACACCGATGGAGCCTGTGGCGCGCACAGACTTCACGAGATTGTTCATGACGGCATTGGGGACCTCGTGACCTTGCGGTTCGTGAGCGTGGAAACCGACACACTCACAGCCCCGGTCGGCTCCTTCGCCGTGGGTCAGCTCCAGCACCCGATCCACCGGCGATTCCTTCGAGTCGTCGATGGCAGTAGCGCCGCACTTGCAGGCGAGCTCGAGCCGGTCGGGGAGGCGGTCGACGACGAAGATCTGCGCAGCGCCCTTGATCTGGGCGGAGTAGGCGGCCATGAGACCAACGGGACCTGCGCCGTAAATGACCACCGATTCCCCCGGCTTGAGGCCCGCCAGCTCGGTCGCATGCCAACCCGTCGGAAAGATGTCCGCCAACATCACGTAATCGTCTTCGCGCTCTTCGGCTCCCTCGGGTAGCTTCAGGCAATTGAAGTCTGCATAGGGCACACGCAGGTATTCGGCCTGCCCACCCTGTAGCTCGCCCATTCCCGCGTAGCCGTAGCCTGCTCCGGCAGTGCCCGGGTTCAGCGTCAGACAGGCGGAGGTCTGCCCCATGTCGCAGTTCTTGCAAAACCCACAGCTGGCGTTGAATGGAATACAGACGCGATCGCCGATCTTGAGGCTTGCCACGGCCGAGCCGCACTCGACGACGACGCCGAGGTTCTCGTGGCCGATGATCTTGCCCGGTTCGAGCTCGGTGCGTCCCTCGTACATGTGCAGATCGGAGCCGCAGATGTTGGTGGTCGTGATCTGCACGATCACATCGTTGGGATGCTGGATGTGCGGATCGGGCATGTCCTTGACCTGGACATCCCGGGGACCGTTGTAGACGATTGCTTTCATGACGCGGCTCTCCTTCAACCGGAAATGTGGCCGGGAAACGCAGCAGGAGCCATACCCACCTCGCCCGTGACTTTGACTGTGCAGCGCGCCGCCGATGTACACTTGCCGGCAGCAGAGCGCCAAGCGGCCACGTGCGCCGACAAAAACCGGGAGCGCGCCTCATGAAACGCCTGGGGATCCTCGTTCTGGTAGTGGTGGTGAGCGCCGTTGCGTTCGGCGCATGGAGCATTCTGGGACCAGGGCCCCTCGGATTCGCAGCTGGCAAGACAGTGCCGCTTACCAGCGGCCAGGCTCAAGGCCTCAGCGGCGTGCCCGTATCGCTTGCGAGCGCCGCGCTACGCGTGCGCGGGGAATACCTTGCGCGGGCAGCGGATTGCGAAAGCTGCCATACGGCCAAGGGCGGCCGCGCCTTTGCCGGCGGGGTCGCCTTTAACCTGCCCTTTGGCACGCTGTACTCGCCCAACATCACGCCGGATCGCCGTACGGGCATCGGTGCCTGGAGCGATGCGCAGTTTTTGAACGCGCTGCAGCAGGGTGTCGCGCCCGATGGCTCGCACTATTACCCCGCCTTTCCCTTCGCTGCCTATTCGCTGATGACCGAGGCGGATGCGCTCGCCATCAAGGCCTACCTGATGAGCGTGCCCCCCGTGCAAGCCGCCACGCCACCCAACACGCTGCGTTTCCCGTTCAACCAGCGCGCTTTGCTGCGACTGTGGTCGGTGCTGTTCAATCCGGGCAGACGCTTCGAGCGCGATCCGGGACGCACTCCACAGTGGAATCGGGGTGCTTATCTTGCCGAGGCGCTGGGTCACTGTGGGGATTGCCATACGCCGCGCAATCTGCTGGAAGGACTCGATAACCGCAGAAAATTCGCCGGTGCCGTTGCATCGGGATGGAAGGCTTTCAATATCACGCCGGATCGGCGCACGGGAATCGGCGAGTGGGATGATGAGGCCCTGGTGCGTTACCTGTCCGTCGGACATGCCGCAGGCCATGGCACCGCCTCTGGTCCGATGGGCGAGGCCGTCGATCACAGCCTTTCGCATCTGACACCCGGGGACATCGCAGCTCTCGTGGCGTACATGCGTAGCGTGCCCGCGCGATTCGACGCATCGATGCGCGCCCCGCAGGCACGTGCCGCGCGCGAAGCCGGCGCCCTGGCGAGCCGCCAGGGCGAGCTCATCTATGCGGGCGCGTGCGCCAGTTGCCACGGCTTGGATGGCCAGAGTCCCGTCATGGCATTTGCGACGCTCGCAGGGTCGCGAGCGCTCCATGACCCAAGCGCTCGCAATGTGGTACAGGCGGTGGTATGGGGCGTGAGGCGTCAGACGGCGGACATCGATGCCGAGATGCCCGCATTCGGCAGCGGCTATTCGAATGTCGAGATCGCGGCCGTGGCGAATTACGTCACCGCTCGTCTGGGCGCCACCCCTTCCGCCGTGACTGCGACCGACGTGGCGCGAATGCGCAGTGAGGGCTCGCAGTAGCCTCAGCGTTGCATCTGCATCAGCTCGCTCATGTTCATCATGTTGTGATTCATCGTCGCCATGATCCAGAGTGATCCGAAAACGATGAGACAGACGATGAGAACGCCAAATGCCAGCGCCAGGACATTGTTCGTATTGTCGGGCGAGGTGGTGATGTGCAGGAAGAAGACCAGGTGGATGCCCATCTGGGCGATCGCAAGTACCAGCACGGCCACCGGAATGCCCGGGTGGTAGATCAGGTTGGTGTTCACCACGGAAAAGGACGCGATGGTCAGCCCCACGGCCAGCCCGAGACCGATGAGGTAGCCGCGAACTCCCTTGGCGATGTTGCCGCGCGCTTCCGGCTCATCGCCCGGGGCACTGTCCTGCTCCTCGAGCGGTAAGTCCTCATATTCGGTTTCGGAGCTCATGTGCTCACTCCCACCAGATAGACGAGACTGAAGATGGCCACCCAGATGATATCGAGGGCGTGCCAGAACAGGCTGAAGCACAGGAAGCGGTAACGGATGTTCTGGCGAAAGCCTTTCGCAAGAAACTGCGCCATCATCGTTCCGAGCCATAGAAGCCCGGCTGTCACGTGCAGCCCATGACAGCCCACGAGCGTGAAGAACGAGGAGAGAAAGGCGCTACGGGTCGGGCCGGCTCCGCGCGCGACGAAACTGGCGAATTCCCGCACCTCCAGCAGCAGGAAGGCAAATCCCAGCAGTCCCGTGACGAGCAGGGCAATCTGCGTCCATTTCTGGCTCCGCTGGGCGACCGCAAGACTCCCCATGCCGCATGCAAAGCTCGAGGCGAGCAGGCAGCCGGTTTCGGCAGCGACGCTGCGCAGGTCGAAGAGATCGCGCGCCGCGGGGCCATCGGCGGTGGCGGTGCTGAGCACCGCGTAGGCGGCGAAGAAGGAGGCGAACAGGATCACATCCGAGAGCAGGAAGATCCAGAAACCGTAGCCGATGACGATGCGCTTGGGAGCCGGGCCGCCTTCGCCATGACCGATCGCCCCGGCGTGTGCATTCGCCTCTTCATTGTGGTGACCGAGATGGCTCGGATCGTGCCCGGCCCGAAGCGTGGTCGAATTCATGCCGCTCCCTTCTGCAACGCCGCGGAACGTGCGGCGCGATTGGCGCGATCGATGCGCTCGACCTCGGCTGCCGGGATCTGCGTTTCCGCAACATCACGCCAGGCAAACACGACGAACGTCGCATAGGCGCCCAGCAGCCCGAGCACCACGATCCACCAGATGTGCCAGATGACCGAGAAGCCGGTCACGACGGCGAAGAATGCAGTAATGACTCCGGTGGGACTGTTACGTGGCACTTCGATGGCAACGTAGTGAGGCTCGGTCGAGAGCAAGCGCATTGCCTCGCGGGCACGCTGCTTCATGCCCCAGTACGGCTCCTCGTGGGTGACGTTCGGCAGCACCGCGAAGTTGAAGGCAGGTGGAGGGGAGGGGGTAGCCCATTCGAGCGTGCGTGCGTCCCACGGGTCGCCGGTCGAGTCGCGACGGTTTTCCCGGGTGCGGATGGAAACGACGAGCTGCATCACCTGCAGCACGATGGCAATGAGAATGATGAGCGCACCCACGCCGGCGACGAGCACCCAGGGATGCCATGCCGGCTGGTCGTAGTGCTGCATGCGGCGCGTCATGCCGAGCAGACCCAGCACGTACAACGGTCCGAAGGCGACATAGAAGCCGACGAGCCAGGCCCAGAAGGCTGCCTTGCCCAGGCGCTCATCGAGACTGAATCCGAACGCCTTGGGAAACCAGTAGGTGTAGCCGGCAAAAGCTCCGAACAACACCCCGCCGATGATCACGTTGTGGAAGTGCGCGACCAGGAAGAGACTGTTATGCAAGACGAAATCGGCCGGTGGAACGGCCAGCAGCACGCCCGTGACGCCACCGATCACGAAGGTCACCATGAAGCCGACGCTCCACAGCATCGCCGAGCTGTAGCGGATCCGCCCGCCGTACATCGTGAACAGCCAGTTGAAGATCTTCACGCCCGTAGGCACGGCGATGATCATGGAGGCGATGCCGAAGATGGCATTGACGTCGCCGCCGGCTCCCATCGTGAAGAAGTGGTGCAGCCAGACCATGAACGACAGCAGACAGATCGCCATTGTGGCGGCGATCATGGAACGGTAACCGAATAGCGGCTTGCCGGAGAATGTGGCGATCACTTCCGAGAACACTCCGAATGCCGGCAGGATGAGGATGTAAACCTCCGGATGGCCCCACGCCCAGATGAGGTTCATGAACATCATCGGGTTGCCGCCGGCGGCGTTGGTGAAGAAGTGAAATCCCAGATAGCGATCGAGCATGAGCATCGCGAGCACGGCGGTGAGAATCGGGAACGCGGCCACGATCAGCAGATTGGAGGCGAGGGAGGTCCAGCAGAAGATCGGCATGCGCGTATAGCTCATGCCCGGTGCCCGCATCTTGAGAATCGTCGTGACCATGTTGATACCGGCCATGAGACTGCCGGCGCCGGAGATCTGCAGGGCCACGAGGTAGTAATCGACACCGACACCGGGGGAGTAGGTGAGCTCGGACAGGGGCGGATAGGGCAGCCAGCCGGTGCGGGCGAACTCCCCGACGACGAGCGACAGGTTGACCAGGAGCGCCCCGGCCGCCGTAAGCCAGAAACTGACCGAGTTCAGCGTGGGGAACGCCACATCGCGCACGCCAAGCTGCAGCGGTACGGCAAAGTTCATCAGGCCGATGACGAACGGCATGGCGACGAAGAAGATCATGATCGTGCCGTGCGCGGAGAAGATCTGATCGTAATGCTCCGGGGGCAGATAACCGGCGGCGTGAAAGGCGAACGCCTGCTGCGAGCGCATCATCAGCGCGTCGATGAAGCCGCGCAGCAGCATGACGAGCGCCAGCACGCAATACATCACGCCGATCCGCTTGTGGTCGACGCTGGTGATCCACTCGCGCCACAGATAGGGCAGATAGCCCTTAAGCAGCACCCACAGCCCCACGCCGATGATTACGATGCCGACGATGCCCGCAGCGGCCAGCGGAATCGGTTGATCGAACGGAATGGCGGACCAGGTCAGCTTGCCCAGCATGTCAGCATCCCTCGTACGGTGAGCAAGTCACTGCTGCGCCGGATGTACGGCAGGACTCGGACGTCCCTGCGTGGGCCCCTCGCCGGGAGGCAGCTTCTGCGTGAGGATGTCAGCGAACAGACCGGCGCGCACACTGCGATAGGTGTAAGGCCTGACGTTCTCACTCTGACGCAACAAGCCGCGATACGCCCCATCATCCAGCGCCGGCCCCGCCGAGCGCGTCGTGGCTGCCCACTCGGCAAACTGCTGCGCCGTCACGGCGTGCAGCTTGAACGTCATGCCGGGAAACCCGTCGCCGCTGAAGTGGGCCGACAGCCCGGGGTAGACGCCCGGCTGATCCGCCTGCAGATTGAGCTGGCTGCGCATGCCATTCATGCAGTAGATCTCGCTTCCCAGCCGCGGCACGAAGAACACGTTCATCACCGTGGCCGATGTAATGCTGAGGTGCAGCGGCATCCCGATCGGCACGATGAGCTGGTTGATGGTCGCAATGCCCTGCGCCGGGTAGATGAACAGCCATTTCCAGTCGAGCGAGACGACCTGAATCTCGAGCGGCGGGAGCTTCGATTTCAGCGGCCGCGCCGGATCGAGCTCATGGGAGCTCAACCAGGTGATTCCCCCGAGGAAGAGAATGACCAGCAGCGGAATCGACCAGACGATCAGCTCGAGGCGGCCGGAGTAGGCCCACGTGGGTAAGTACCGCGCCCGCGCGTTGGAGGCGCGAAACCACCAGGCAAACGCCAGCGTGGCTATCACCGTTGGAATGGCGATCACCATCATGATCGCGAAGGAGTCGAGCAGAATGGTCCGCTCGGCAGCGCCGATCGGCCCAATGGGATTCAGAATCGAATTATCGCAGCCACTGAGCGCGGCTAGCGGCACCGCGACCGCCCATTGCACCCATTGCGGGCGTCGTGCTCGCTGACACCGGGTCGGGGCCTGCGACTTTCGAGTTACTTGCGTCTCCCGGCGATGCGCGATCACTGTTTCCGCCTTGCAAGGCTTCGCGTGCGGCGGCGAAGCGTATCGGCTCATACCGCATCATCGAACGAAGACGCCGAGCCGGCAAGAGGCCGTGATTAGAACGACATGTGCATTTCAAAGTTCCATCGGTGCCACGCAAGCGGCCGCTCAAGCCCGAAGGCGCTCGATGCAGCGCGCGGCCGCGCTCGGCCAGAATCATGCCAGCGACACTGATTGCGGCAGATGTGTAGAATGCCGTCGGTCACGGCTCAGTACCCGCCGGCTACAAGAGCGGGTCGGGCCCAGGGATTCTCGTTCGCTCTTCCCTCCATCCCTGATGAGGAGAGGCAGGATGTACAACATTCGCGGCACTTTGAGCGTGGCCGTCGCCGTGCTGCTGAGCGCGTGCGGCTCCGATTCGACGACCTCGGTGGTGGACCCATCCACCGCGCGGGGCACCCTCGTCGAGGATCCGCCGCTGCGTATCGCCGCGCTCAACGCCGATGCCTTCCAGTCGGAGCTGGCGAGCAGCACCACCGGGCAGCAGCTGTTGCAGTTGAGTGGCGCGCCCTCCTGCGGAGTCGATTTCTACTATCTGAAGTTCTGGACCGTGGGGGGCGCCGCTGAAGCCACGGAATCCTCCGGTGCGCTGATGGTGCCCACCGGAGCGGCGCCCGGGTGCTCCGGTCCCCGGCCCGTCGTTCTGTACGCACACGGAACGCAGACGGATAAAGCGGCCAACATCGCCGACATCACCAACACGACCAACACCGAGGGCGTGTTGATTGCCGCAATGTTTGCCGCACAGGGCTACATCGTGGTCGCACCGAACTATGCCGGCTACGACATCTCCACCCTGGGCTATCACCCATTCCTGAATGCGGCGCAGCAGTCCGACGAGATGCTGGATATTCTCGCTGCGGCCCGTACCGCCTTGCCCTCGACGTTCGCGGCGGCGACCACCGACAGCGGCAAGCTGTTCGTCACCGGCTATTCCGAGGGGGGCTACGTCGCCATGGCGACGCAGCGGGCACTGCAGGCGGCGGGTCAGACCGTGACCGCCGCTGCCCCGATGTCCGGGCCGTACGCTCTGGAGGCTTTCGGCGATGCCGTGTTCTTCGGTAGCGTCAACCTCGGTTCCACCGTGTTCGCACCGCTGCTCACCACGAGCTATCAGCACGCCTACGGCAATATCTACAGCGCCACAACCGATGTGTATTCTGCGACCTACGCGTCGACCGTGGCGACCGTCCTGCCGAGCGTGACGCCGCTCGCTACGATCTATGCGAACGGACTGCTGCCCGAGACGGCCCTGTTCGACAGCACCACTCCGGTCGTGACGATACCGGGAAACCCGGCACTCTCGGCGGAGCTCACCGCGGCTTTGGCGGTACCGAGCAACCCCAACAATCCGCAGACGCCACTGTTCGCGGCGGGCTTCGGCTCGCCCTACCTCGTCACCAATGCCTATCGCGTCAGCTATGCACTGGATGCGGCGAGCGACCCCGACGGGGCGCTGCCCACACCGGCGGCGGGGGTACCGCTGGCTGCGCACGCCCCCACCCAGACGGTGCGCAAAGCGTTTTATCTCAATGACATGCGCAATGGCAGCTGGACTCCGCATGAACCTACTCTGCTGTGCGGCGGCGATCAGGATCCGACCGTTTTCTTCAGCGTCAATACCGGCACGATGGCGGCGTTCTGGGCCACCCTGCCGGCGGGCCTGGTGACGGTGCTCGATGTCAATGCGCCGCCGGCCGGTGCGTTTGCAGCCGTGCAGACGGGATTTCAGACGAGCGAGGCGCAGCTGCTCGCGTTTTACGAATCGACCGGCGGTGGCGGATTGTCACCCGCACAGGCGCAGCAGCGGCTCGTGCAGGGCTATCACTCCGCCGTCGCACCCTTCTGTGCGGTGGCCGCGCGCTCCTTCTTCAGCCAGTTTTGACGGGTGCAACCATGATCAAACTGACTCTTCACGGATGTTCGGCGATCGCGGCCGCCGCGGCGACCCTGCTGTGTGCCGGGCCGGTGCTGGCGGACAACGTGCCGAGCAACACCGTGCGGCTCGGCATGTACGCGGTGTTCTATCATTCAAGCGCGGACGATCTCAGCGGGCCGTACGTGCCACCGGGACTGAACATCAAGACACAGGATGTACAGACGGTGTATCTCGCCTATCTGCGTCGGCTTTCCGAGTTTTTCGATCTCGAGCTTGCCTTCGGTCTGCCGCCGAACACCAAGACCCTCGGACGCGGTCCGGCGATGCTCGGGTCGGTGCCCTACAACGGACAGGTTATCTCGAGCGCCCGGTGGCTTGCGCCATCTGCGCTCATCGACTACAAGCTGTTCGATGATACGCACGCACTGCGCCCTTACGTCGGGGTCGGTGTCAACTACACGAGCTTCTACGACCGTCAATCGACTGCGGCAGGCGATGCGGTCGCGGGTGGTCCGACACGCATCTCCTTGCGACCGTCGGTCGGGCCGGTCGGAACGTTCGGGCTGAAATACCAGCCGAAGGGTCCCTGGAGCCTGGTCGCGTCCTATTCCTTCAGCCGCGTCACTACACGCCTCACGGCCGATACGGCGGGCGAGATCCGTACGACGCATGTCAACTTCGGCCCGCAGGCACTGGTCGTGGCGCTGGGTTATACCTTCTGAGCGGCTGATGCCTGCCGAGCGGGGCTGATCGCTAGCCGGCGTGATCCTGTTCCGCCTTGCGCACCGCCGGGCGCCGGCGCAGCAGCTCGGCGTGTTGGGATAGCTTCGGTAAGCGCTTGGTCAGCGCCGCGGCATCACCCGGATACCAGCTCTGCAGCATGAGCAGGTAGGGGTCGGCGGCACTCAGATGCTCGCCCAGAACGTACGGCGAGAGTGCCTGGTGAATGAGCTCGAGGTGCGCTGCGTAATCGTGCAGCGCCTGGGCCTTGATGCCCTCAGCCTCCCGCGCTGCGTTCTGCGAATACCGCTCGGGGTAGAAGGCGCGCAGCGCTGCCTCATACACGCTCGAGGACAGAAAGGTCATCCACTGCAGAAAATGCGCATGCGCCGTGGTGCCCGCCCGCGGAGCGAGTCCGGCATCTGGATGAGCATCCGTCAGATGGATCAGGATCGCCGCGGACTCGAATACGGCCACTCCGTCGGGCAGGATCAGCACGGGCACCTTGCCGGCGGGATTGATTCGCCGCAACCCTTCCAGGGACTCCGGCTCCCTGCCTATCCAGATCAACTCGTACGCCGCGCCGACTTCCTCCAGCAGCATCTGTGGAGCAAGTGAGCCCGCGTTGGGTCGGCCGAGCAGCCTGTAGGGTGTACCAGCCATCAGCGATTCTCCACGCGTGACCTAAGCAGTCAGTTTACTCGAAGGACCTGCGTCGGGAGCGGATATAATGCCGCCATGAATCGCCCCGTCGGCCGCCCGCAATCCTCACTGGCCGCAGCGCTTGCGCACCGACCGAACCTGCTCAAGCCGATCGTGCACCACAGGCGATTCTGGCTGGCGGTGTTGGGTGGCAGCGTGATTTTTCTCATCATCCCGCCACATTGGCTCGTGCTCAGCCGCGTGCTGATTGCATGGAATGCGACGGTGCTGTTGCTCGTACCCGTGACGCACTTGCGGATGAGCCGCCTCGATGCCGGACAGATGCGCAACCGCTATGAGGGAGAGGACCCAACGGCACTCGTGATTCTGCTGGTGACGGTCGTAGCCGCGCTGCTGAGCATCATTGCAATCGTGGCGTTCCTTTCGACGCTCAAGCATGCCGGTGCAGGCGAACGGGTGGGTCACCTGTTGCTCGCGACGCTGACGATCGTGGACTCGTGGCTGCTCGTGGCAACCATGTTCACGCTGCACTACGCCGATATGTACTACAGCGCCGCGCCCGACAAGCCACCGCTGTGCTTCCCGCGCACACCGGAACCGCTTTTCTGGGACTTCGCCTATTTCTCCTTCACCATCGCGGTGGCCTGCCAGACGGCGGACGTCGCCACGACGCAGGTGGGCATCCGCAGGGCCGTCATCGCCCACAGCATCGTCTCGTTCGTGTTCAACGTGTCGATCGTGGGATTCGCCATCAACGTGAGCGCGGGCCTGCTGGGAAACTGAGCACGGCAGGAGGCAACCATGATCGACTTGCACTATTGGCCGACACCCAATGGACACAAGGTCGCGCTGTTTCTGGAGGAAGCCGCGATCGAATACCGCATCGTCGCGGTGAACATCGGCGCAGGCGAGCAGTTCCAGCCGCAGTTCCTGCGCATCAGCCCCAACAATCGGATGCCGGCGATCGTCGATCACTCGCCCGCGGACGGCGGCGAGCCGCTGTCGGTGTTCGAGTCCGGCGCCATTTTGCTCTATCTTGCAGACAAGACCGGCCGCTTCATACCGGGTGAGCTACGGGGTCGCACGAGCGCGCTCGAATGGCTGTTCTGGCAGGTGGGCGGATTGGGTCCGATGGCCGGGCAGAATCATCACTTCGCGCATTACGCACCCGAGCGCATTGCGTACGCGATCGAGCGCTACGTCAACGAGACGAACCGCCTGTACGGCGTGCTGGACCGGCGGCTTTCCCGGCACGAGTTTCTCGCCGGCAGCGCATATTCCATCGCCGACATGGCCAGCTATCCCTGGATCGTTCCCTGGGAGCGCCAGGGCCAGGACCTGAGCCAATTTCCGGCGCTGAAGCGCTGGTTCGATGCGATTGGCGCCCGGCCGGCAACCCGGCGCGCCTATGCCATCGCCGAGCGGTTTCCAGCTCGGCCCGTGGTGGATGAGCAGAGCCGCAAGATCCTGTTCGGTCAGACGGCCGCCTCCACGGGCTCGCAGGGCTAAGGGTCCCGCGTGTCGGACAACTCCGACAGCCGAATGCGGCCATCCGTCATTGTCGGTGCCCTGGGCGGCGGCCTACAGTGACAGCGTCGATCCGGACCTTGTCGCAAGACGAGCCACCCTGATCCCCAAAGGGCCGCGAAAGCGGCCCTTTCCGTATGGGTGCGGGCCGTATGGGGGGGGCCGTACCAATGCGGGCGAGGCGCTCTTCGCTCCGAAGGCGAGACCTGCTCAGTCGCAGGAACCGCCCAGCAGGCCGCTCTTGAGCTGCGGATTCGGCGGCGTATCCCCGAGCCAGATCCGCAAGAGCGCGCGGGCGAAATCAGCCCCGGGAATCGTGCCGCGCAGGGTCCCGGCGATGTCGACCTCGACGCCGCGTGCTGGAACATGCGTGAATGTCATCCGCTGCCCGGAACGGATATCCGTCATCCAGCTGTTGAAGGTCGCAATCCGTCCCTGCAGGGCGGGGGCACTCTGCGGGGAGCTCTTTTCGAACCCTTCGGAGAAGCGCTGTCTGAGCTCAGCGGCATCCACGTTGCGCAGGAACTGCATGGTGAGCCGGCTCGCAGCGTCGCTGTCCAGAATACGGCGCGCATCGCTTGCGGGCGAGACGACGTACAGTGCGGCCACGTAGACGTTCACTCTGAAGATCGTAGCCTGGCGCACGCCCAGCCCATTGAGTACCAGCCGCGTTCCGGCGATCTCGGCGCTGTCGGCAAACGCGACGCCCTTGCATTCCCGGCCCTGCGCCGGGTGCAGCATGCCCGCGCCGAGGAGGATCGCCAACAGGTATCTGAGCTGCATGATGGCCCCTCGTTGTTGGATTGCCATGCGTCGCTATGCGGGGCGCCGGCGGTGCGCGCGGCGCTGGGGGCGCCTGCTGCGCGCGCGCGCCTTTACTGTTTCATCGGGTACTGCAAAGCGTCCCAACGAGGCATTCAGGGCGACGGCCAGCGCTGCATCGCCGGTAACGAGGTCGGCCCACCGCAGTTGCTGACCCTTGCGCTTGCCCTTGGCGGTGAGTTTCAGACCTTCCGGGGAGATTGCCAGAACGAACGGCTTGCCCCCGATGGATAGCTCGCGCTTCAGCGTCTTTTCCAGGCGGGTCATGCGCTGCACTCAGGCTGCAAGTGCCCAGCGACCGAAATCGCTCGTTCCGAGGAGCGCGCGAAAGCCTTCCGGCACTCCCTCATGCAGCACATTGTTCAGCAGACCATGCACACCCAGGGATCCGAGCTCCTGCCACAGGAGCTCGGGCATGGGGCCCGCGGAGCGCGCCTGCATGATGAGCGCGAGCAGGTACAGGACGATCACGAAATTATGCGCGGTCGTCAGGTCATACGGGTAGGAATAGACTTTCGAGAACATCACGTTCTGCAGAATGCGCACGAGTATCGCCGCTTCGCGCATCTCGAGTTCGCACAGGTTGGCGGGGATGTCCGCTGGCAGCGTGCGAAGCGCGGCGCGATCCCAGTGCAGGACCTTGGTCAGCATGCCGTGGATCGCCGCGCGCAGCTCGCTGGAGATCTGCGCCAGCGGCTCATCCAGCCAGCGCGCGGTTTCGATCGGCTCCCGCTTGCGCACGGCGCTCAGCAGGCGTGAGCCGACGTGCAGCCGGCGCCGCAGTGGAATGTCCCCGGGCGCCAGGCATTCGCGCAGGCCTTGCTCCACATCGCGAAATGTCTTCCAGGGAACCTCGATGCCCGGAGCGATCCGGAATGCGGTCGCCGTCCGCGGCTCGCGATGCGCAAGGCGCTCGCGCAGGTCGTCCTCGCGTTCCAGCGGCGCAACACCCAGCCCAAGCCGTGTGCTGCCGCAGATCGGGCTGAGGCTTACGGCAATGCCTTCCGGAGTCTGCGCGAAGGAGAACGGGAACACCGCGCAGGGACCGAATGGCTGGCGGCCCAGAGTCTGGTGAATCAGACACTGGCGATGTGTGCCCAGAAAACGGCACGCCTCGTTGATCTCTTTGAGCTGCAGCTTGCCGTCCGCCCGCACCGCGAGGCGCGTCCCCGCCAGCTCCGGTCGCAACCTTTCCCACGGCATGGCATCGATCACCCGTTGCGCTTCGGGCGGCAGAGTGATCTCGAAGTCATGTTTGCAGCACGCCGTAGACATCTGGCAGCTGAAGCGTGCATCGGGCAGCGTCATGAACTTCACGGCAGGCCGCCAGTGCCGCCGAAAATAGCTCGCATCGAGCAGTGCCCGCGCCGCGGGCTGGCCCGCGGGGCGCATCCAGGGGTAATCGGCAAGTGACTGCAGCAAGCCATCGCGAAATGTCCAGGGCTCGATGCGTGCAGCGAGCGTGCACCAGCCAATGCACGGCGGCTGCCCGATCGCAGCTGCCTCGGCCTCAACCGGGGTTGACACACCCAGCGCCGCGATCAGTGTCAACTCGCAGGTGCAGTCGCGCAACTCGAACCATGCGACCGTTTCCAGGGTGTCCGGGTCAGTCTGCGCTTGCAGCAAGCGCGCGGACGCATAGTTCGGCAATGCTGCGCGCCCGGCAATGCTCACCTCGTGATGCCCGCGTGCAAACTCTTCCGCTGCACATTCGCTGGCGGGCCGCAGCGCATCCACATGACGCACCAGCGCCTCGGGCGCATGCAGCTCGAGCAGCCTCTCGCCAGCGTGCGGATCACACAGCGCCAACAGGAAGCGCTCGAACAGATCTGTGGCCGTGCTGCGCTGGGAAGTCGAAGATGCCGGTGCGGGCATTGAGCGAGGCAGTGCCGCAATCAACGCAGCTGGCTGTCTTTGCTACCGCGCCGATTGTAGCCGCTGAACTGCGCGGCCTCCCGATCCTCGGCTTCCTGACACGCGAGGCACAGCCGTACGCCTGCAATGGCGTTGCGGCGCGCCGGGGGGATCTCGCTACCGCAGTGTGCGCAATGCGTCAGCGACTGCCCGTGGGGCAGCCGGTGCCGCGCTCGCTGAATGCCGTCTTTCACGGTCGCATCGATCTGATCCTGCACCGCCCCATCGCCTGCCCAACCCGTGGCCATATGCCTCTCCCGATGTCAGCCGCACCTCGCGCCGCGGCTCTCACAGGGGAGCGCGGCTGTGCATTGCGTTATGGATCTCCTGCGCTCGCTTTGCAAGCTGGCGTCCGGCGTTGCCGTCGGCGGGTGCCGTAGGCCGAACGGGATGGCCGTGGTGGGACACGGATGAAAACGCGAACGAAATATTATAATAATTAGCATGTTACGGCTATTGTGCAGATTCCGTCTCACTCGCGTGCTCGCCCCAGTTGACCGCACCGAAGCGCGCATGCCCGAGCAGCGTGTAGCCGATGCTCACGGTCGAGACGCCCTGGTGCGACCCCGGCAGACCAACATAGCGACCGTCACGGCTGGACTGCGAATAGCGCAGCGTAATGCCATGCAGATCGAAAACGCGCAGCGTCAAGGCAACATCCGCCGTCGTGATGGTCTCGGTTCCCGTCGTTTCGGTCGCGCCGAGCCGGCTGATGTAGTAGCCGCGGCCGCTCGCATCCACGGCCGCGCGATCGCCGAAAATGACCCGCAGGGCGAGCACCGACTCGGGCGCGACCCCGTAATGATAGTTGCGCTGACCACCCCCCAGCACGCCGGGCGCCGTCACACCGGCGCCACGGATCACGCCGCCGCCGGCATAGCCGACTCCGGTCAGAGCGGTGCCCTGCAGCGCCACCGCCGGCGATAGCCACCATTGCGCCGTGGTGCCGAGTGCGCCCGCGGTGTTGGAAACCCGAAAGATGTTCGGCGCCACATAATCGTAGATGCCATACAGACCCCAGACACCGCGGTAATCGGCGCCGGCCTCATAGGCAGCGCCCTGAATGAGCCCGCGGCTGAATACCGACTCGACGGCGTTGACGTTATCGAGCGTGAGCTCGAGATTGAAATAATCGAAGGGGCGCGTGTACTCGTAGTCGGGCTTGCCAGGCAAGCCGTAGCCGACCGTTAGAGAGACAGTCTCCGTCGCATCGTGAAAGCTCTGGCTCGCCGGCGGCGCGCTCGGATCCGCGTTCACGTTGACGTCCGAGGAGTAGTGGCTGGCGAGATTGGCGCCAAGATCTATTCTGGTGAAGACCGCGGGATCATAACTGCGAAATACCGGCTTGAAACGCTGTCCATAGACGAGCCGGTTGAAACCGGTGGGAGGGGAGATGAGCGTCGCGGCGATTTCCCGCCACCAGCTCGGTGTCGCCGCAGAATCGCTTTCCAGCAGGAGGCTCGCGAGGCGAAACAGTGGCTCGCCGAAGAAGTTGCCACCAATGCCGGTGGCGATCTGATCGTTGATCGAGGGTGCGGTATTTTCGCCGCTTTCCTCCCAGAGCAGGCTGCCGGCAAAGGTATAGATCGATGCTTGCCAGAAATCCAGTCCGGCCGAACGCGCCAGCCCTTGGTAAATCGATCCCTCGTAGGGGTGCAGGAACTGGTTGGTCGCGAAGGCATCGTTGTCCACCACCCAGTCGCGGTGCAGGTTGGCATGCAGGTTCGACAGAGGCGCAGGATAGGTCGAGGCATCGACCGCGTAATGGTCGAATCGGTTCAGTAGCAGCTCGTATGCGGGAATCTCGTAGGCCGGAACGAGAAAACTATGCGCATCTCCCGTACCCCATTGCAACACCGGAGTGGGCTGGGGCTCGGCGAATGCCGTCGGCTGCTGCGTCGACGGCGCGCTCGGCAGCTGCGTCGACGGCGCGCTCGGCAGCTGCTGTGCGAAGCCCGGTTGCACAGACCAGACGCCGAAAATCGCGACCGCGGCGGCATTCCGGCGCAAGCTGTGCCTGGAGTCTCCCATCCGGGCGAGCCTCGGCCGCTGCGGCGCCGGTGTATGTCGGCGCCGCGAACCGGCGACCGTAGGCCCTATCCTACAAGGGAGGCGTTTCCTACAAGGAATTGAGGAACGCCACCAGCTCTTGCTTCTGCAGCGCAGTCAGTTGCATCTGGAAGCGCTCGTTATAGAAGCTCACGACCTCGGTAAGGCTCGCCGCGGCGCCGTTGTGGAAGTAGGGCGCCCGTGCCGCCAGGCCCCGCAGGATCGGTCCCTTGAGTCGATTCAAATCGCCGCACTGTCCGGTAATGAGCGCCTTGCCCGGATCGCTCGTGTAGAACGCCGCTGGTTGCCCACTGAACGGATCGGGGCAGCCAGCAATGACGAAGATCGGCAGATTGGGCTCATCGAGCTGTGCCACTGCGTTCGCAATGGTGCTGTTCGGTTCGAATTCCGGCTTCGAGGAGTGTGCGACGCCGATATCCAGCGGCAGTGGCAGTGAATGGCCACCGACGTTCGGCGCATCGTGACACGTCGTGCAGGTACCCCGAAAGCCGTTCGGCAGGTGCAGCGCCGAATTGTCATTCAGGCCGCGCACGTTCGCAATGGTCAACGGCGCGCTATTGAAGAGTTTTTCTCCGGCAGCAATCGCTTCGCGCGCAGCGAGCCGTTCCGCTTCTGATCCCGCGCGGGCACGCGTACCGGGAATTTCCATCTCCAGATCACTCCCGGAGTCGTCATCCCTCGCATGGCCAGCCATCCATCCGGTGAAGAGCGTCATGCTGGTGGAGGAGAACGCCAGTCCCGTCGGATCCCCTCCGAGTACATCATTGATTCCCGGATAATACTCCTGGCTGGCGAGCGCGAAGGGGCCGCCCGAGGCTCCTTGCCGGTCCAGACGGCCCGCGTTTGCATCCCATATCTGCGCGGTGGAGAGGCCCAGTTCGAATTCGACGATGGCAGCGACTTGGGCTGCGCTCGCGGGCTTGGCCGCCTGGAAATGCGCGCTGATCGCGTCGTTGGCCTGATGCGTCAGATCGGTATTCAGGTTGGTGAGGAAGTCTGCGCCGCTGGTGAGGGGCGCCACGGTTTCGCGCCCGTCGAACATCACGGCACTCAGAAAGCTGAGATTGGTTGCAGGCAGCGGTCTGCGGTAGACGGAGACGGTCAGGACATTGTGCTGCGGATCGAGAACGAGTGCGCAGCCGTACGGGTCATGGACGACCGAGATGGTGAATTGGGCGTTCGCCGGCATGCCGAGCGCGATGCGGATGAGTCCGTGCCTCAACAGGAGGCTGTGCCCCTCCGGGTCCGCGCGCGGCACGTCCGGACAGTTCGCCCCATCCACCGGAGCAAACAGAGGATCCTGCCCACCGGTGCGTCGGAAGCGCTCTTTGATCTGCGGCGGTGAGATGCTCATTGCCTCATCGATGGCATGACAGCTCGCGCAGTTGCGACCGTTGGAGCCCAGACTCTGAAAGAAGGGTCCCGTGGTATCGATCCGGCCGCCCGAACTGTAGGTCGAAGCGGCGCCCGTGGGGTCCGGATAGGGCTGCAGATTACGCACGGGTGCGGAAGGGTCGGCAGCGGGTGGCGGCGCGGCGACTACGGTCGGGGCCGCAACGAAGACCGCCACAGCGGTGGTGGATGCCCAGGCAACGAGAGATGCCACTGCGCGGGCCACCGCCTGCTGATTTTTCATAAGACCTCCCCAGGTTCCCAGCGATCGGATGCTTACCTGAAGAGAACGGATTCCACAGCCAAAACCCGCCACCACGGCTCACCGCCCGGCAAGATCGTTGAGAAGTGTGCAGGCTTGGAGCATGCTGCGGCCGTCAGCGACTGTGCCCCGGAGATCGAGGTGTCCGAGTTGCCACCGCATGCCGGCCCGACCTGCGATGCATCACAGGACGAAGCGCACGGTATGTTGTTCGCGACTTTGTATCAGGAGCTTCGACAGATCGCGCGGCGGGAACTGCGGCGAGGTGATCACCTCACGCTCAGCGCGACGACGCTGCTGCATGAGGCGTACCTCAAGGTACAGCAGCGAGCGGACGCCGCCTTCCCGCATCACGGGCTGTTTCTCGCCTATGCGGCGCGCGTCATGCGCAATCTCGTCATCGATTTCGCACGCCGCGGTCAGGCGCAGAAGCGCGGAGCGGCGTTCGAGATCACGAGGCTCCCGACGGTCGTGCCGGAACAGATCGCCGATGCCGCCGAGCTCGAACGGGTGGCTGCCGCGATCGATGCGCTCGGGGAGCTCGATCCGGAACTGGCGCAGCTCGTGAACCTCAAATTCTTCTGTGGGATGACGTTCGTCGAGATTGCACGATTGCGCGGCGTATCCGCGCGGACCGTGCAACGGGACTGGGACAAGGCCCGGCTGCTCCTGCAGCGCGCGCTCCTGGGCCGGGAACTGCTGACTTGCTGATGGGCATGCGCCTGCCCAGCTACCCCATCTGGCATCGCAGCGCGCATGAGTAGCGAACGACAAAAGAAGTGGCGCGAAGTCAGTGCGTATCTGGATCAGGTGCTGGATCTCGAGGAGCCCGCGCGCGAGGGATGGCTGCGTGAGCTGAGTATCCGCGCCCCGGAGCTCGCCGCCATCGTTCGCTCGTTACTGGCGGAGCGCAGCGAACCCGGCGGGCCTGCGGTGCTGCTTGACGATGCGACCGCTGCGCTGGTGGGTACGACGCTCGCCGGTCAACGACTGGGCGCCTACACGCTCGATCGTCCGCTCGGCCACGGGGGCATGGGCACGGTGTGGCTGGCGCATCGCAGCGACGGGCGCTTCGAGGGTCGGGCGGCGGTCAAGCTGCTCAGCCTCGCACTTCTCGGTCGGCCTGCCGAGCAGCGCTTCATCCAGGAAGGCTCCGTTCTCGCCAAGCTGCGCCATCCGAATATCGCGCAACTGATCGATGCGGGGGTCGCTGCCGGCGGTCAACCTTACCTCGTATTGGAATACGTGGATGGCGAGCGGATTGACCAGTACGCGCAGCGGCGCAATCTTGACCTCGAAGCGCGCGTGCGGTTGTTCCTCGACGTGCTCGCGGCAGTCACCCACGCTCACAGTCAGCTCGTGGTGCACCGGGACCTCAAGCCCGCGAACATCTTCGTCGACGGTGCAGGTCACGTAAAGCTGCTCGATTTCGGCGTGGCGGCCCTCCTGGGCAGTACCTCGGAGCTGACGCGCGAGGCCGGTGTCGGCATGACGCCCGAATACGCGGCCCCGGAGCAGCTTCTTGGCGAGCCCATCTCGACCGCCACAGATGTGTACGCTCTCGGGCTCGTGCTGTTCGTGTTGCTCGTAGGGCGCCATCCACTGTCTGTGCCCGGCAACTCGGGGCCGGAACTCGCACGGCGCACGCTGGAGCTCGAGTCACCGCGGGTGTCACAGCTCGCGGGCGATCCCCGCGCAGAGCGCGCTCTGCGTGGGGACCTTGATAACATCGTGGCGCACGCCCTCAGGAAAGATCCTCAGGAACGATATCTGTCGGCGGACATGTTCGCTCAGGACCTGCGGCGCTATCTGGCTCACGAGCCGGTCTCCGCCCGTCCGGACAGCGTCAGTTATCGGGCTGCCAAATTCGTGCGCCGCCACCGCGGCGCGGTGCTCACCGGGGTGTTCACCGCGCTCGCGATCGTGGCCGCCGTCATCATCACAACTCTGGAAATGCTCGAAGCGCGCCACCAGCGCGATGCAGCGCTCTATCAGTCCAAACGTGCCGAGTATCAGGCGCGCTTCGCCTTCCAGATCCTCTCGGAAGTCGGCAGCGATGGCCGTCCCATAACGATTCGGCAGCTTGTCCAGAAGGGTATCGAAGTGCTGGAGAAGAACTATGGAGATGACCCGCGGTTCGTCATCGCGACATTGGTGAACATCTCCGGGCGTTTCATGGATCTCGGCGACACTCAGAGCGAATATGCAACGCTCGTGAAGGCGGAGAAACTGGCACGCCAGCTGGGGGATCCGGCCCAGATTGCATTCGTACAATGCAACACGGTGGAGACGGAGCTGCAGGCGGGTCGGGCGCAACAGGCCGCCCTGCGCATGCGGGATGGTCTCGCCAATCTCGCCCGGGTGGCCGATCCGTCGGTACAAAGCCGACTGGACTGCGGCATCGCGCAGGCGCGGCTCGCATGGGGCGAGGGTGATCTGCCGCATGCCATTGCGGCGGCGCGCGCTGTGGCGACCGACATGGAAGCGCAGCATCTGCAAAGTGACCTACGTTTCACGACTGTGGTCTCCATGCTGGAAATCATGCTGTCGCATTCAGGTCTGAACGGCGAGGCGCTGCGCTGGAACGAGCGCGCGACTGCGGCTCTGGAGCAGGCGGGACGTGCGGACAGCGCCGCGATGTTCGCTTTCCGTCACAACAGGGCGCAGGAGCTTTATAAGTGCGGCGACGTCCGGCGAGCTTACGAACAGGAGAAAGCGCTGGCCAACACGATCGTGACGCATCAAGGAGTGAGCGGGGTGCCGTACCCGATCGCACAGTGGCTCGGGTTTCTGCAGGTGCGGATCGAGCTGACGGATGCCGGGCTGGCGTGGATCGAGCGTGCTGTGCGCGATTCGGCGGCGCAGCAGAACCGCCCCGCGCAGATCGGTGCGTTGCTCAATCACGCGCGCGCGCAGCTCCTCCTCGGTCGTACGGCCGGAGTACTGCCTGATGTGGAGCAGGCGGAATCATTGGCCCGGACTTCCGCGCAGTCGAACGCGGCAGCGCTTGCCGCGGCGCAGCTGATCCGTGCGCAACTCATGGTCGCGGTGGGCGACGCAGCCGCGGCCCATGCGGCCATCGAGAGTCTGCTTGCGCAATCGGGATATCCGCGCCAGCGGACCGACGTGCGCCTTCCCGCAGCGTTGATACTGCGAGCGCGGACTGAAGGCTCGCTCGGTCGCTGGGCCGAAGCGCTCCAGAGCGCACGGGAAGCCCTCGCAGTATCCGAGGAACACGCACTCAGTGCCGAGCAAAGTGCGGACGTCGGTGCGGCCTTGATGGAGCTCGCCAGGGCGCAACGTGCCCTCGGCGATACAGCGGCGCGCCTCTCCGCGAAGCATGCCGCTGTCATACTGGCGCGCAGCCTGGGAGCCGATCACCCGGAAACCCGGGCCGCAGCCGAATTCACGATGTGAGCGGATGCGGCCGCTTCACCCACCGCTGTCGCGAGCCTGGGCGCGTGCAAACGCCGGTCGCGAGATGATGCGCGTTACGTATTCGTCGATGACCTGCGACTTCGGCAGCATCGAGCTCTGGCCGAACATGGCGAAGGTCGTTCCGTAGAGCACATCCACCGCACTGAAGTGCGCGCCGAGCATGTACGGAGCTGCGGCAAGTGTCTTGGCGATGACCGCGATGGATTCCTCGACACTCACCCAGCCGGCCGTAGCGCGTGGGACTTGCACCTTCATGAATGCGGACATGATGGCGGGCTCGAGTACGCCGCTGTAATAGCTGAGCCAGGACAGATAAGCGCCCCGACCCGGTGCGCCGTTCAATGGCCCCAGGCGCTTGCCGGGAAACTTATCCGTGAGGTACAGCGCGATGGCAGCCGACTCGAATACCACCGTGCCGTCGTCGCTGATCGCGGGCACCTTGCCGTGGGGATGTGGATTCGCCGGATCCGGTGCGCCGCCGCCGTCGCGCGTTCGGGTCGTGACGAGCTGGAGCGCATACGGGGCCTCGAGTTCCTCGAGCAGAAAAATGAAGCGTGTGGAGCGGGTCTTTGGCCGGTGGTACAGCGTGATCATGGCGAATCTCGGACGCGTGACGTTGTATTATGACACCGCCCCCGCAGCTGCGCCGATACCCCGCAGGTCCCCCGCGGGCTATACTTCATCTCAGCCAGAAAAGTGCAGTGCGAAGCAGTAATGCGAGCGAGCTCGCTTAAAATCCCTCCCCGCGCGCAGCTCGGGGTCGTTCGCATGTCCGCGTACCATGTGCTCGCGCGGGGCGCGTGGCGCAGGCGTAAGGGTGGCTACGTTCGGCGCATCGCCCGTCGATTGCTCATTGCCCTCTATTACCTCGCTGGTAAACCGGTCGTCGCCAATACCAGTTGTACGGGCGCGCTGATGAGCACGGGAGGATCTTTTGGGGCCGCCGTGGCGTTTCCACCCTGAGCGCCCGCCACTACGATGACCGAAGGAGGAGGCAGCCCACCGACGTTTGCGTATTTGTGCTTCGCCCGATGAATCGTCCAATGCCCAGATTGCGCTCATGCGCCGCGCCGTGCGGGCCGTTCGGCGTTGCCGCCCCTTCCTACCGCTTGAGCCATGTGTTGGCCATCGTGGCCACGTGGCCAGCCACGTCTGCCCGGGCCCGATGTTGGCGGGATGCAGACTCGAAACAAGGTACGAAGACATGTCCGAGTCCCAATCGACTTATGTGCCCAATCCGTCGCCCTTGCTGAAGGTGCTGCGCGGCCTCTCCCGGATGATTCCGGGGGATTATCTGAAGACCGCGATCTACCTGAATTTGATCGAGCGGCCGCGCCGTACCATGCGCACGGCCCTGAACACGTTCTACCGCATGGATCATGTATACGCGGTACTGCGCGAGTTCCGTGACAACTACCAGGGCAACTTTTCGATCCTCGAATTCGGCACCTCCGACGGTTATGCATTCACCAAGATGTTGTATGCCGCCTGCTATATGGGCATGGACGAGCGGGTGACGGTGCACACGTTCGATTCATTCGAAGGGATGCCGCCGGCGGCCGATGCGCGCGATCTGGATCTGGTCGGGAGCGACTCATGGGCACCGGGTGAATATCGCGGCAGGTACGAACACCTGCAGCGCTACTGCGCGGGCAAATACCGCAACTTCAACATCCACAAGGGGTACTTCGAAGACAGCGTGACGCCTGCGTTGCTCGAGTCGCTGCGGGCGACCCCGCCGATCCTGGTCTGGTTCGATTGTGATTACTACAGCTCGGCGAAGACCGTCATGGAGCGGCTGATCCCGCACCTGCCGAATGGCTGCGTGCTGTACTTCGACGAATACGACAATCTGAATTTCGGCAGTCGTTTCACCGGCGAGGCGCGACTCGTCCACGAGATCAATCAGGGAAAGTTCGGCGAGAACCTGGAGCTGATCTGCGACAGGAAACTCGGCCTGGACAGCGATCGCATCTACCGCTTCATGCACTTCGGCTCAGCCCTGCGCTACGTTGCGGCACGCACCGAAAACGCCCCGAACGTGGTGCATCTGCGCACCAATGATTCCCCGCTGCCCTGATTTTTCACAGCACCTTTTTCACAGCATCGCGCCGGCCCAAGATGCTCGCAGGATCTTCAGTGCTGCAGGCCCGATTGCCGGGGATGCACCAGCTCCTCACACAACTGCGCATACTGCTGCACGACGGTGCCGACATCGAGGAACGAGACTGCATCGCGGGCACGTCTACCGATTTCCGGCCACCGGTCGCGTTCCGCGAGCGCATGATCGATCGCTAAGAGCATTCCGCGAAGGTCGCGCGGCGGAAAGACGAATCCGTTCTCGCCGTTGCGCACGAGCTGGGGCACGACCCCCACGGGCGTGACGAGGCAGGGGCGGGCGGTCGCGAGGGCCTCCACGATGCCGACGCCAAAACCTTCGTAATCACTGGGAGAAATATACAGGTCGGCGGCTTGCAGAAAATGCCTCACACGCTGGCTGACGCCAATCATGCGGATCCGCTCACCGGCACGGCCGCTGCGCCGAATCGACTCGGCGATCTCCGTTTCGCAGGCGTCGAATGCGCCGTCACCGGAACCCACGATCACCAGGAAGAGCTCCGGATGCTGCACCAGGATGCGGGGCCATGCCTTGACCAGCAGCTCGATGCCCTTGGCGCGCGACAGGCGCGCTGCGAATAGCAGGATGGTCGCACCGTGGGGCAAACTGAGCTCCGCTCGCAGCCGGTCGCGCTCAGCGCGCGACACGGGATGAAACTGACTCAGATCGATGGCGTTGGGAATCTGGCTGATCTTTTCCTCGGGCAGCCCCATCCGCAACAGTCTGCGGTGCACCACATCCGAGATCGCGACGACCCGATCAGCATGCAGCAGCATCTTGCGCTGCAACCACGCGGACACATTCTGCAGTGCACGGCTCAATCCCCCGTGCATTGAGCGCAGGCTCTGTCTCGACACCGGTTCCTGGAGCTCGGCCGTGGACTCGATGCGGATGATGCAACGCTTGCCGAACAATGCAGCAATGGGAACGGCTGCCAGGGGAATGATCTTCATTCCGGAAACGATGAGGACATCGTAGCAGCGCGCTTCATGGATCAGCATGAACGTGAGCCGCGCCAGGAACGATAGCATCGCTGGCAAGGCTCGCAGTCCCTTGCCTTTCGACAGGCCGGATGGATCGATGCGCCGCACGTGCACGCCGTCGATGCTCTCCTCGCGCAAACACGACGTTTCCGGCTTGCGGGTGATTACATGCACCTCGAGACCGGTGGCGACCAGACCGTGCGAGAGATGCGAGGCGATGAATTCGACACCGCCGATCTGCGGCGGATAAAAAGTCTCCGTGAGCCAGTAAATTCGAGGATTTTCGGCGATCCCTGGCCGCCGCGCCCTGCGCGCCGTTCTGCTGTCCGATTTCATCTGCAACTGTCGCTTTCCTTCGTGTTGTACTGGCCCAAAAAGTTGCGCGCGGTGCACATTTCGCGCGCTGCGCGCCGTAAGCCGTCGTCTGCAGGCGCTCCTCAACATGCACGACACGTGAGTCGATCGAGAGAAAGATGGCTGGTACCGCTGCACAACATCGGATTTTCCATGCGCAGGTATCGGCCGCGCTTCGGCCCTTGCATGACGTCGCAATCGCCGTGCCAACGCGACGGCAACGTTCCGGCCCAGTCCGCACGGCGCAAGCGTAGCGCTGCGCGCGTGCGCTCGAGCGCACGCCTGCGCTGATGTTGGATTCGTGCAGCACGGCACGCGACGAAGCGCGCCAGCTCCCGACTCGAGGCACGCCGCTCGCGGACGCGGCTGTGCGGCGATTTCGGCAAAGGTCAGGTTGCTGGTATCCTTTTGCCCCCTTTGACGTCCGGGGTCTCGAATGCGATTCAGCGACGCTTACCGCAGCACCCGGCGCCGGCGGATTCTGCTCACCGCGACTGCGTGGGCGGTGGTTGGAATCATCGGTGCGGCGGCGTGCGCCGCTACCCCGGTGGGGCCGCCCTCCGGGGCGCGCAAAGCGCCCATCACTCACGAGGCGCTGTGGATGATGAAGCGGGTCGGCGCTCCAGTGGCAAGTCCGGATGGCAGATGGGTCGTCTTTGCGGTCACGGAGCCCTCTTATGATGTCGACAAGGAAGTGAGTGATCTGTGGATCACGGCGACGGACGGCAGTTCCGCGCCGCGGCGTCTGACGAGCTCCCGGGCGAAGGAGAACGGGGTGGCGTGGTCACCGGACAGCCGCATGATCGCCTTCGCCACGAAGCGCGAAGGCGATGAGGCGGAGCAGATCTATATCCTCGATCTGGCCGCTGGCGGCGAGGCACACAGGCTGAGCAATCTGTCCACCGGGGCTTCGAATCCAAAATGGCGACCCGACGGCAAGGCGATCCTCTTCGAGTCCTTCGTCTATCCGAACGCGCTTGACGATGCGACCAACCGCAAGCTCAGCACCGAGCGCAAGGCGCGCAAATACAACGTGCGCGTGTATGAGCACTTCCCGGTGCGCCATTGGAACGAATGGCTCGATGAGCGCCAGCCCACGATTATCGTGCAGTCCATCGCGGATGGCGCGGTCCCCAAGGATGTCCTTTCGGCCACAGCATTCGCGCATCTGCCCGGTTTTTCGGGCGTCGAGGCTCAGACCGCCGTTTCACTCGGCCCGATCTGGAGCCCGGACGGCAAGGAGATCGTGTTCACGGCGACTACGCAGCGCTGGCAGGCGGTCTTTGCCCATGTGGGCTATCGGCTGTACCGCATTGCGGCCGAGGGCGGCGTGGAGCCCCGGGAAATCACGCCGCGGGCAGGCGAATACCAGGAGCCGGAGTTCGCGCCGGATGGCAAGGCGCTGTTCTTCACCTTCGCGATCCAGGATGCGCAGGTGTATCACCTGCACCGACTCGAGCGCGTCGCGTGGCCAGCCGGGGGCGAGGCCTCGCTCGTCACGAGTGACCTGGATCGTGAAACCGCCGGTTACGCGCTCACGCCCGATAGCCGGACGATTTATCTGCTCGTGCCCGAAGCTGCGCAGGAGAATCTGTACCGCGTTGCCGCCAGCGGCGGCAGGCCGCAGCTGCTCATCCGCCCGGCTACCGGCGGCTACACCGCGCTTGCCATACCGCAAAAGGCGGCGAAGCCCATTCTCATCGCCACCTACGGCAGCTCGGTGAGCCCGCTCGAGCTCGTGCGTATCGATGCGGCCGCTCGGCGGCATGCCAATCTGACGCACATCGACACCGCCGCGGCGGCCGCGATCGATTGGCAAGCGCCTGAGCAGTTCTGGTTCACGAGCTCGAAGGGTCGGCGCATTCATAACATGATCGTTACGCCGCCGGCATTCGCTGCCACGCGCAAGTACCCGCTGCTGGTACTAATTCACGGTGGGGCGGCCAGCAACAATCCGGACCAGATCGGCCTGCGCTGGAACTATCATCTGCTGATCGCACCGGGGTACGTGCTGCTGATGACCGATTACAGCGGCTCGACCGGTTTTGGCGAGCAGTTCGCACAAGCGATCAAGGGCGATCCGTTGCAGACGCCCGCAGAGGAAATCAACCAGGCCGTGGATGAGGCAATCGCCCGCTTCCCTTTCATCGATGGGTCACGGATATGCGTCGCGGGCGCCAGCTATGGCGGCCATCTGGCGAACTGGCTCGAGGCGACGACCACACGCTATCGATGCATCGTCAGCCATGCCGGCGAAGTCGATCTCACGACCCAGTGGGGCGAGAGCGATGGCAACTACGAACGCGAGCTCACCAACGGCGGTCCTCCCTGGTCAGGCAGTGCGATCTGGCACGATCAGAGTCCGATCTCATTCGCGGCGAACTGGAAGACGCCGATGCTGCTGAGCATCGGCGAGCGGGACTTCCGCGTGCCGATCGGTAATACGCTGGAAACCTGGAGCACCCTGCAGCGCATGCACGTCCCGAGCCGCCTTCTGGTCTGGCCTGATGCCTGGCATTGGATCATGAAGCCGCAGGACAGCCGGCATTTCTACGAGGAAGTGCACAGCTGGCTGGCGATGTATCTCAAGGCCGACCCTGCGCAGTCGAGTTCGGCTTCGCCGTGAAGATCGTGACCTATAATGTCAATGGCATCAATGCGCGGCTTGCCAACCTGTTGCGCTGGCTGCGCGAAAGCACGCCCGATGTAGTGTGTCTGCAGGAACTCAAAGCACCGACGGAGAAATTTCCCGTCGGCGAGATCCGGGACGCCGGCTATGGCGTGATCTGGCATGGCCAGAAGAGCTGGAACGGTGTGGCAATTCTCGCCCACGGAACCGAGCCGGTCGAGGTGCGCCGCGCGTTGCCGGGCGACCCGGACGATCTGCACAGCCGCTACATCGAGGCAACGGTGCACGACCTATTGATCGGCTGCCTGTATCTGCCCAATGGCAACCCGGCACCGGGTCCGAAGTTCGACTACAAGCTGCAGTGGTTCCAGCGGCTGATTCGGCATGCCGCCGAGCTGCTCTCGAGGCGCCAACCCGCCGTGCTCGCCGGTGATTACAACGTCATACCTACCGGGTTGGATGTGTACAAACCCGAACGTTGGGTCGATGATGCCCTGTTTCGCGTGGAGACCCGCGACGCGTTCGGACGACTCATGGCGCAAGGCTGGACGGACGCGTTGCGCGCGCTGCATCCGGGCGAGCAGATCTATACCTTCTGGGACTACTTTCGCAACGCTTACGAGCGTGATGCGGGCCTGCGCATCGATCACCTGTTGCTCAGCCCGGCGATCGCCGGACGCTTGAGCGGCGCCGGTGTCGATCGCGCTGTGCGCGGCTGGGCGAAAGCGAGCGATCACGCCCCCACCTGGATCGAGCTGCGCGGTGCGTGACCGGCAGGCCGACGTTCTCGTCATTGGGGCTGGTATTGCCGGCGCATCCGTCGCCGCGCACCTCGCGCTGCGCTGCGCTGTCGTCGTGCTCGAACGCGAGTCGCAGCCCGGCTATCATTCCACGGGTCGCTCCGCGGCATTGTTTTCGGAAACGTACGGCAACCCGGTGATCCGCGCGCTGACTCGCGCGAGCCGTGCGTTCCTTCTCGACACTCCGCAGTCGTTCACGAGCGGCCCGCTCTCGCGGCCCCGCGGCTCGCTCTTCATCGCAACCACCGCACAGATCCCCGCTCTGGAGGTATTTGCGGGGCTGCCGGACGTTGCGCCGATTACGCACCGGATCGATGTGCATCGGGCCCGAGCGCTCTGTCCAATCCTGAGAGAGGAGACTCTCGCTGCCGCGCTGCTCGAGCCGGGGTCGGCGGATCTGGACGTTCAGGCGCTACATCAGGGATATCTGCGCGGCTTGCGCGGCCGAAACGGCCGGGTCGTGTGCGATGCGCCGATTGCCGCGCTCGAATACACGCAAGGCGCGTGGCATGTGTACGCAGGCGTCGAGGAATGGGTTGCCCCAATCGTGGTCAATGCGGCAGGCGCATGGGCCGACGAGATCGCCCAACTGGCGGGGCTGCCCCGCATCGGGCTCGTGCCGTGCCGCAGAACTGCGCTGCTGCTCGCAGCGCCGCCGCGCTGCGCAATCGAGAGCTGGCCGATGGTGATCGACATCGACGAGCTGTTCTACTTCAAGCCCGAGGCCGGCTCGCTCCTGCTGTCGCCGGGCGATGAGACTCCCAGCGAGCCGACCGATGCCCAACCGGACGATTGGGACGTCGCCGTGGCCATCGATCGCATGCAGACGGCTACGACGCTGGAAATCGAGCGGCCGCAAGCCAAGTGGGCAGGCCTTCGGTCCTTCACCCCTGATCGAGCGCCAGTTGCCGGCTATTCAACTGCTGCCGCGGGATTTTTCTGGCTGGCAGGGCAGGGCGGCTACGGCATCCAGACCGCACCGGCGTTGTCGCGCGCCGCCGCCGCGCTGGTGCTGAATGAGCCGCTGCCGGAGGATCTGCTGAGCGCCGGGGTGCAGGCAGAGGAGCTCTCACCGGCGCGCTTGCAGGCGATCGGGCCAGTCGGGTAGCTCCCCCCTTCAGCCGGGGGACGAAGTGCAGCTGCGCATGCAGGTCCTGACAACTCGCCGGTCGCGTTCCAAATCCATCGGCATCGTACGTTGGCGCTGGTGGCTCACCACCGGGGCCGGCATCCTCGTGCTCGATCCACGCTGCTTCGCGTCGAAGGGCTGATCGGTCACGACCTCGAAACCCAGCTGCGTGGTGTAGAACTGCAGCGCCTTGTGCTGATCCCGGGTCGGGATACCGATGAACTTCACCTGGGTGATCATGCGGGTCTCCTCGATTCAATGCAGCGGCGGCGTCGCCTGCACGACCGGGGTGTCGGCGGCGGATACATGATTCAGCGCAATCACCCAGCGGCCCTGCACCTTGCGCATCAGCCGCGTGTTGATGCCATATTGAGGATGCAGCGGGCGAACGAGCTCGAACTGGCTGATCAGCTGCGCCGCATCGCAAGCGAGCATCTCGATGCGAATGTCGTGAAAGCGCAGAGTGCCGCGGGTATCGGGCGAGGCACCGTAATCGCGAATGTAATGTTCCAGTGTGCCCTGCCACCCCTGCTGAAATCGGCCCCCCGAGACGAAAATGACACCGGGGTTCTCGAAACCCTGCATGTAGCCGCGAAAGTCCCCGCGGTTCCAGGCGTCCTGCATGGTGGCGATGAGCTGCAGAATGGCTCTCTTCGCCGAATCCGCCGCCGCCGGCGTCGACGCACACGAGGAGGGCAGTGGCGAGCTGCGGCCCGGTGGGGCAAATGCCCACAGCAAAACCGCGGCGAGCAGAAAACTACGTAGGCGCAACATCGTCCGAATTGTCCATTTGACGCAGAATCAACACCTGCCGATCGGAAGTGTCGCCTGCGCCTGCCGTCGAGGCGGGTTATGTTACTCCGCTGGTGCGCCTTTTTTCGCAAGGCGGGCCTATACTGCCGCATCGAGGGGGGCGAGGATCGCGTTGGATCAACTGCGCAGCCGGACTCCCTGCGGATCGTACAGCGGCTGGATTCGGATGGTCGCAGTGCGGACATCACCCAGGATGTCGATCTCGAACCGGGCGCCGTCCTGGGCGAGCGCCGTGGGCACATAGCCCGCCGCCAGGCTCTTCCCGACACAGTGTCCGTACCCACCCGATGTCACATACCCGACCGCTGCCCCATCCTTCATGATCGACTCATAGCCGACCACTTCCGTGTGCGCATCGGCAATCTCCAGGATGACGAAGCGCCGCTTCGCTCCTGTGGCGCGCTCCGCGAGTGCCGCAGCACGCCCCGTGAATCCGGGCTTGTCGAAATCGATGAACCGGTCCAGCCCGGTTTCCCCCGCCGTGTAATCGGGGCGGAAGTCCTTGTTGAACGAGCCGTAACCTTTCTCGAGACGCAGCGAGGAGAGCGCGCGGCCGCCGAAATGTACCAGGCCCAGATCGCCGCCGGCTTCCCAGAGCGCATCGTAAAGCGAGGCCAGATAGTCGAGTGTCGTCCACACCTCGTAGCCGAGCTCACCGGTGAAGCCGGCTCGGATCAGAACTGCCGGAGCAGGGCCCACGGCCGTCTCCCGGACCTGAAACAAGCGGAACGCGGCGGCCGAGAGATCCTCGCGCAACAGGCGCTGCAGCAGCTCCCGTGAGTGCGGTCCCGCAATGGCGAACCCGCCCAGCGTGGAACCTGCCGAGCGAACGAACACATCCGTTGCAGGCTCCGTAGCCCAGAACCAGCGCATGTGAAACTCCTCGGCGAAACCCGAGCCCATGATGAGAAAGCGATCTTCCGCCAGGCACGCTATGGAGAGGTCGCCCATGATGCGCCCGGCCGTATTCAACATCGGTCCGAGTCCCAGACGTCCTGGCTTGGGCAGCCGCGAGGCGAATACCCGATCGAGCCAGGCGCGCGCACCGCCTCCGGTGACCTCGTACTTTGCGTAGTTGGTGGTCTCGTACACGCCGACCGATTTGCGCACGGCCTGACACTCGGCGCGCACGATCGGAAATGCCTCGGAGCGTCGATAGCTGGGCGTCTCGGTCGGCGGTACGCCATGCGGGGCGAACCACAGGGCGTGCTCCAGGCCGAAATTCGCGCCCATCACCGCTCCGGCAGCCTTCAGCCTGTCGTAAACCGGTGAGGTCCGCACGGGGCGCGCGGCCGGCAGCTCCTCGTTCGGATAGGCAAGCCGGAAGCGCCGGGAGTAGTTCTCCGGAACCTTCGCAGAGGTGTACCGGGGTGTTGCGAAGGCGCCGAAACGGGCAACGTCCATCGACAGGATGTCCTGCCCGGGGTCATTCTCGGCCATCCAGCGCGAGAGGACGAGCCCGATCCCGCCGCCCTGGCTGAAGCCCGCCATGACGGCGCAGGCGACCCAGAAATTCCTCAGCCCGCGGACCGGCCCGACCAGCGGATTGCCGTCCGGCGCGAAGGTGAAGGGCCCGTTCACCGCCTTGCGGATGCCCGCGCGCCCGAGCGCGGGGAAATGCTGGAAACCAACCTCGAAGTAGGCAGCGAGACGCTCGAAATCCTCCGGCAGCAACTGCATCGAGAAATCATCCGGTGTCGTATCCGGCGACCAGACGATGCCATTGGGCTCATAGGTGCCAAGCAGCGCCCCGCCGCGCTCCTGGCGCATGTACAGCTCGCCGGAATAATCGGTCGTGTTGACGATCTCCCGGTCGCGTCCCTTGAGCTCCGGGATGTCCTCGGTCAGCAGGTAGTGATGCTCCATTGCCAGCACCGGCAGCTCGATGCCCACCATCCGGCCGATTTCCCGGGCCCACAGTCCGCCGCAGTTGACCACGTGCTCGGCATGTATGCTGCCCTTGTCCGTCAGCACGTTCCACGAGCCATCGCGCCGTTGCTGCAGCGCCAGCACACGGGTGAAGCGCTCGACCGAGGCGCCGAGCTGGCGCGCCGCTTTGGCGTAGGCATGCGTCGTACCCGAAGGGTCGCAATGCCCGCCGTCGGCGCGCCACAGCGCGCCGATGAAATGCGCGGGATCGATCAAAGGGTTGAGTCGCACGGCCTCCTCGAGCGTGATCATCTGTGTTTCCATGCCGAGGTAGCGCGCGCGCGAGCAGATCAGCTGCAGACTGTCGAGTTCCCCCGGGGTCGCGGCGAGCATCAGCCCGCCATTCGGATGCAGGCCACAGGATTGCCCGGAGAGCGCCTCGATCTCGCGATACAGGTCGATCGTGTATTTCTGCAGCCGCGAGATGTTGGCTTCGCCGTTGAAGGTGTGCATGCCTCCGGCCGCGTGCCACGTCGAGCCGGCAGTGAGCTCGCTCTTCTCGAGCAGCACCACGTCCGTCCAGCCGATTCTGGCAAGGTGATACAGCACGCTGGCGCCGACGACGCCCCCGCCGATCACGACGGCTCTGCTGGTATTCTTCATGCACGCTCCTCCCCGGGCACGCTGGCGGTGAGATCGATCCTGCACTCCGCCAGGCGCGCGAGCCGTGGGCGGGATTTTGGCACAACGTGCATTCGTGCTTGCCATCATAATGCGCAGTGCGGGAAAGAGGCGAACGCCCGATGGCTGCATGCGGATCACATTGCGGAGCATTCTTACGGGTGCTGGGCCTGTTCGCCTTGCTGCTCCTGAGCGCGTTGCCCGGCGCGCAGGCGGCAGTGGTAGTGTCCTCGAAGCTCTCGAGCGAGTCCGCCATGATTGGCGAGATGATCCGCCTCATGCTCAATGCCAACGCCATCCCGACCGTGGATCGCATGACGCTCGGAGCAACGCCCGTGGTGCGCAGAGCGCTCATTTCCGGCGAGATCGACCTGTACGTCGAATACACCGGCAATGCGGGGTTCTTCTTCAACATCCCCGCCAATCCGGCCTGGAAAAATTTGCAGCAGGGATACGAGCTCGGCGCCCGGCTCGATTACGCGGCCCACCGGATCGTCTGGCTGACACCCGCCCACGCCAGCAACTCCTGGGCGCTCGCCATCCGCCGCGACGTCGCCGCGGCGAACCATCTGCAGACGATGAGCGACTTCGGGCGCTGGGTCGCAGGGGGAGGCCAAGTCATACTCGCCTGTTCCGCGGAGTTCGCCAATGCCGGTACGCTGCGCTCGCTCGAAAAGACTTACGGCTTCAAAATGCATTCCGATCAGCTGATCGTTCTTGCGGGCGGCGAGACTTCTGCCACGATCCGCGCGGCTGCTGCGCGCACGAACGGCACCAACACCGCGATGGTGTACAGCACCGACGGCGGTATCACCGCCGCGGACCTGGTGGTGTTGCAGGATGACAAGCATGATCAGCCCGTGTATGCGCCCGTGCCGACCATCCGCGCTGTGGTTCTCAAGCAGTATCCGCAGATCGCCCGCATCGTGCAGCCGCTGATGGACAGCCTCAGTACGCAGACGCTGCAGCAGTTGAACGCACGTGTCCAGATCGATGGCGAGTCGACCGTGGCCGTCGCGCAGCAGTACCTGAAGTCAAAGGGACTGCTGAAATGAGCCGGGACGGGCTGCTGTGCATGATGAGGTGTTGGCGTTGAGCGCCCAAGCAGGTGGCAAGCTATCCGCGCCGGCGGCCTATCTGCGGGGTTTCGACCGCCTCGGTGTGGTTCTCGCCGCGTGCGCCGCGGCGGGGTTCATTTGCCTACCGTTTGTCGTATTCAAGTCGAACCGGATCGTTCCCGGCGACCCGCGGGGAGTGTTGGAGGTGCTGCCGATGTGGGCGGCACTGAGCTGTTACGTCGTGCTGTCATGCGATGCCGCCGTGGCACTGCGCATTCGCGGGGCTCGCGTGCGGCTCGTGGCAGCGCTGATCGGCCTTGGCGTCGTGCTCCTGGCGCTGGCTGTGGCCTGCAATGCGCTCACGCCGCAGGGGAACAAGGTCGTACGGATCGCCCCCGGAGCCGGCTTCTGGGTGCTGCTGATCGCACTGGGATTGATGGCTACCGATGCCATCACGCGAATGCATCTGCGGCCGCGCACGCGCGTGCTGTCGCTCGTTGTCTTCCTGGCCGTCGCAGGTCTCGCGTTCTGCCACGGCTGGTTCGATAACGTCTCGATCATGCGCGAGTATGCCGTGAACGCGGAGCGGTTCTCGCGGGAGGCGCAACGGCATATCTGGCTGGCGCTCGGTTCGCTCACGGCCGCGGTCATCGTGGCACTGCCCATTGGCATCTTCTGCCATCGCGTGCCGCGGCTGCGATCCGTGATCCTGGGGACGCTCAATGTGATTCAAACCGTCCCCTCGATCGCCCTGTTCGGCATTCTCATGGTGCCCTTAGGGGCACTCGCGGCGGCTATGCCGCTCGCGGCGGATCTGGGAATCAGCGGCATCGGGGCTGCCCCGGCCGTCGTGGCGCTGTTCCTGTATTCGCTGCTGCCCATCGTCGCCAACACCGCCACTGGCCTGCAACGCGTATCGCCGGCGGCGGTCGAGGCCGCACGGGGCATGGGAATGACGAGCTGGCAGATCCTGATCTCCGTCGAGCTGATCCTGGCGCTGCCGGTCATCCTCACCGGCATTCGCATCGTGCTGGTACAGAATATCGGGCTCGTGACCATCGCCGCGCTGATCGGTGGCGGCGGCCTGGGAGTGTTCGTGTTTCAGGGAATCGGGCAGACGGCAACCGATCTTGTCCTGCTGGGAGCGATCCCGACGGTGGGGCTGGCTTTCTCCGCTGCGGTGCTGCTCGATGCGCTCGTGGAAGTCATGGACCGGGGCAGGCGATGATCACACTCGAGCAGTTGACCAAGCGCTACGGCGATTCGACGGTCGTCGATGCAGTGTCCATGGTGATCGAGTGCAACTCGGTGACCGTGATCGTGGGGACCTCCGGTTCGGGTAAATCGACGCTGCTGCGCATGATCAATCGGCTGGTCGAGCCAAGCAGCGGACGCGTGCTCATCGAGGGCAACGACACCGCGAAAGAGCATGCGCATCTGTTGCGTCGGCGTATCGGCTACGCCATTCAGGGACACGGACTATTCCCGCATCGAACGGTGGCCGAGAACATCGCCATCGTGCCGCGTCTGCTCGGCTGGGCTGCACCTCGAATCCAGGCGCGCACCGATGAGCTGCTCGAGGTCTTCCAGCTCGACCCGTGTACCTATGCCCGGAAGTTTCCGCACCAGCTCTCCGGAGGGCAGCAGCAGCGGGTCGGAGTCGCCAGAGCGCTCGCGGCGGAGCCCGCTGTGCTGCTGATGGATGAGCCATTCGGTGCGCTCGACCCGATCATCCGCGCCAAGGCCCAGGACGATCTGCTCGATATCCAGCGACGGTTCGGCACCACCATCGTGCTCGTCACGCATGACATGGATGAGGCGTTCCGGCTGGGCGATCGGGTGGCGGTCATGAGCCACGGGCGGCTGCTGCAATACGACCGCCCGGCCGCACTGCTCGCGCGCCCGGCCGATCCGCTCGTGTCGCGCATGGTCGGCATGGCGGATCGCGCCATGCGCTTGCTGTCGCTGACGACGGCAGCCGAGGCGGCGGTGCCCGATAGCACGCGGTCGGATCGTACGACGGACGATCCGGTGGTGTCCGCATCGGCCTCATTGCGCGAGGTCTTGTCAGAGTTGTTGTGGCGGGGCGCGCAAGCGGCAACCGTTGTGGACGCCGGTGGCGCGCCACTTGGCCGCTTGTCAGTCGCCGACATCCTCGCCCGCGGACGTCCGAACGGATGAGCGCCTCGGCAGCGGAGGTGCGCAAACGCGGGCCGATCGTCCCGAGCCTGCCGGCGCTACTGCGCTTCGCCGCGCTCGGGTTGCTGGTGGCGTTTCTGCTTGCTCCCCAGAGCTTCGCGCCCGTTTTCGCGCCCCTGACGCAGTACGGCGCCCCCGCCATCTACGATCAGGGCAATCTGTTGATGCTTACGCTGGCGCATATCGCCACCGCATGCTGCGCTGCAGCAGCGAGCACGGTGGTGGCTGTCGGACTGGGCATCCTCGTCACGCGGCGCAGCGGGGCGGAATTTCTGCCCCTCTCGCGCACCCTGGTGAATATCGGCCAGACTTTCCCGCCGGTGGCCGTGCTGGCCATCGCGGTGCCGCTGGTTGGTTTCGGCGAAAAACCGACCTTGATCGCGCTATTCGCGTACGGTTTGCTGCCGATCTTCGAAAATACGATCGCGGGGCTGCAGAGCTGTCCCCCACAGGTGCTCGAGGCGGCCAGCGGCATGGGAATGAGTGCGCGGGAGCGGCTTGTAGCTGTCGAGCTTCCGCTCGCGATGCCTCTGATTCTGGAGGGAATTCGCCTCTCCCTGGTCATCAACGTCGGCACCGCCACCATCGGATCGACGGTCGGGGCCAAGGGTCTCGGCGAGGTCATCATCGCCGGCCTTCTGTCAAACAATACCGCCTTCATCCTGCAGGGGGGGCTGGCGACGGGCCTCATGGCCATCCTGCTTTATGACACACTGGCGCTCATCGAGCGGCGGATCTGCCGCAGCGCCCACATTCAATGAGCGCACCTCGCGCATGACGGCGCGGTGCTCGATCGCGATCGGCGTCGATCCGAATGTGACATAGAACCTGCCGGCGCCGATCGAACATGATATAGAATCAACAACAACAACATACCCGAGGCTCGATAGCGGCAGATGATCGCGACGACAACCGACCGGGGCACGCGCAGTGAGCGTCGGCCGGCAGTGGAAATGCCCACTCTGCTCCTCATCTTCGCCACTTTCGGCGGATGGCTCACGATCACCCTTGCTTACGCCCACTGGCCGCTCGCAATCGTCGCGCCTCTCGCGGCGGTTCTGATCACCCTGCACAGCTCGCTGCAGCACGAGATCGTTCACGGCCACCCGACACGCTGGAAGCGCATCAATCGGCTGTTCGCCATGGTGCCGCTGTCACTGTGGATGCCCTACGAGCGGTATCGCCAGACCCATCATGCGCACCATATCAACGCGCGCCTGACTGATCCGATCGATGACCCCGAATCCTTCTACTGGATGCCCGAGGAGTGGTCGGGGCTCAACCCGCTCTTTCGCTTCGTCATGCAGATCGAGCGCACGCTGGCCGGCAGGGTGCTCGTCGGCTCGTTCTGGCGCATCGGGGTCTTCTTCTACGGTGAGCTGCGAGCGTTGATCCGCGACGAGCCGGGGGTGCGGGCCATCTGGCTGGAGCACCTCGCGTGGTGTGTGCCTGTGCTCTTGTGGATCGAGGTCGTCTGCGGGATCCCCCTGTGGATCTACGCCGTGCTCATGGTGATTCCGGCCAACGGCATCCAGCTGATCCGCTCATTTGCAGAGCACCGCGCCCGGCCCGACGTGCCGGAACGGATCGCGATCGTCGAGGACTCCTGGATCCTGGGGCCGCTGTTCCTGTTCAACAATCTGCATTCCCTGCACCACGAATCCCCCGCCATCCCCTGGTATCAGTGCAACGCGCGCTACCAGGCCGAGCGCGCGCGTCTCCTCGCCGAAAATGGCGGCCTCGTGTATCGGACCTACTTCGATGTGGCCCGGCGGTTCCTCTTCTGGACACACGATGTTCCCCAGCACCCCATGGGCCGCATTCCCGCGACGCGCGCATAACGCCCCGCGATCAGGCGGGCCATTCGAATCCGGCCGCTTTCGCGGCACGGTCCCACTCCAGCAGGGATGAGAAGGCCGCCTCGCTCGACTCGGCAAAGCCGTCGAGCAACAAGTAATCCGCAAGCGGCGCGAACCACGGCTGCCGCGCAGCACCGATAAACGCTGCACGCAACCGCTCCGTCATCTGGGGCGGCGCACTCGCTGCCGCAACGAAGGCCGGCATCGGTGCCACATCGGTGCACGCGAGCACCCGTATGCCGGCCGTCAGGGCCGGCGCGTGGCGCGCGATCAGCAGGTGCCAGTACGCATCGAGCGGTCCGACGTCGATCCGGCGCTCGCGTACGCTGTCGAGAACATTGCGGGCGGTCACGAGATTTCCGCTCATCTGGGAATACAGCGCCGGGCGGCCAGCGGTGCGATACCGCAGCAGATGGTGGCGGAAGGCATTGAAGCCGGAATGCGAGTGCGCCACCGTCCAGCCCGCCCGGCCGCCGAAGGTGTCCTCGAGCGTGGCGTATGGGGCATCCTCGCGCACGATGAGATCCGTACGATAAAGCGCCCGGCCGGCCGCCCACGGCGCACGCGGGATCGGCGCGGCAATGGGTGTGACAGCGGCGAGCTGCATCGCGATCGGATAGCCGCACATGAACACCGCCCCCAGATCGTCCCGGGACCACAGATTCTCCAGCGCCTGGGGCGCGGGGTAGGGCACATAGGCGAGCCTCACGCCGGCGTCAGCGGTAATGCGGCCGAGAAGCTCGCGCCAGGCGTCCTCGACCTGCGCAGTCACCGCATACATGCGGGCATTCATGACCCGGCCGGTCACGTGGGGTCCCCCCGGCGCGCGGGCCAGACACCGCTCATTCGGCGTTGGCGAGCTCGAGTGTGCGACGCGCGACGTAGTCATCGAGTGCCTCCTTCACCGCCGGATCGAGCGGCGGAGGCACGTAGTTGTCCAGCATCTTCTTCCAGATGCCGGTGGCGCGCTCGGTAGCATTACGGGAACCGGCATCCGTCCAGTTCTCGAAATTCGACCAGTCCGAGAGCAGCGGCCGATAGAAGGCGGATTCGTAACGCGCCAGCGTGTGCGACTCACCGAAGAAGTGCCCACCGGCCGCCACCTTCGAGATGGCCTCCACCGCCAGATCGTCCTCGCTGAAGCTGATGGGCTTGAGCATCTCCGCCCAGTTTCGCAGCAGCTCGGCGTCCACGATGATCTTCTCGAGCGATGCCGACAACCCGCCCTCGAGCCAGCCGGCCGCATGGTTGATCAGATGACTATGGCTCAGAATGGCAGCCTGCAGGGAAAAGGCGGTTTCGTAGGTGGATTGCGCATCCACGACGGGGGAGGCATTGACGGCGCTCGTACGCACCGGAAGCTTGAGCCAGCGCCCGATCTGCGCACCCGCGAGCACCGCATTCACGTACTCCGGTGTGCCGAAGGCGGGCGATCCGGTGCGCATGTCAACATTGGACGTGAATCCGCCCATCACGCAGGGCGTGCCCGGTCGCAGCATCTGGCACAGCGCAACGATCGCCATCGCCTCGGCGGTCTGCTGAACCAGCGCGCCAGCCAGAGTGACCGGTGCCATCGCGCCCATGAGCGTGAACGGCGTGATCACCACGCATTGGCCGTGACGCGCCATGATCATGATGTTGTCGAGAATCTCCTCATCGACCCGGCGCGGTGAATTGACGTTCGTGACGGTCATCAGCGTCGGACGGCTGCCGAGCTCTTCGATCGAGCAGCCGTGCTCGATGGCGGACATGGCGATGGCATCCTTCGCCTGCGTGCCGCCGATGCCGCGAGCGGCCCAGACGATATCCGAGCTCTCGATGTGCGCCAGGTACGTCGCGAGATGCCGCACCGCCACGGGGACATCCACCGGCTCGACCACGATGCCGCCCTGCCAGTGGAGGATGCCGAGTGTGTGCGTGATGCGCAGGATGTTGCGGAACGCCTGCAGATCGCCGTAACGACGTCCCCCTTCGCGGTCGGTGACATTGGGCGCGCCATTCACCGGGCCGAAATTGACGACATTGTCCCCGACGTGCAGATGGCGCTGCGGATTTCTGGCGTGCAAAACGAAGCGGGCGGGGGCGTTGGCGAGGTGTGCTTGCACGACCTCGCGGCCGAGGCGCACCAGTTGTGTGGCCTCATCGACCGCCGCTCCGCCTTTGCGGTAGACCTCGCGCGCCACCTCGCTGCGGATCTCGAGTCCTGATTCTTCCAGGACGCGGTAGGACGCCAGCATGATGCGTTCCACCTGCTCGGTGCTGAGGATTTCCAGGGGCGCCCAGCGATTGACCAGTCGCGGCAAGGGTTCGAGTGACGGACCCGTCGAGCGCGGCGCGCGGGTTCGATCACGTCGCCGGGAGGGCGCTCGAGCCTGAGTCATGGGACGGCCTTGCACAGAGGGAACGGAGCGGGAAGCCGATACTGCGTCCCACGGAATGCGAGTGCAACCGGAGAGCCCATTGTTCAATCAAGCGGACACGGCGGCAGGCTTATGTGTCAAGCCGAGTACTTAAGTCAAGCCTCCCCAAGAAGCAAATCACCGCTCGTCGGCGAACGCTGACGGGTCGCAGTGCGCCTGTGAATTCGCTCACAGTCTGCGTCGCAGTGCATCACTAATAATCCGTGCACGCGTCACACACGATGCGCGCCTGCACCGGTTGCAGGCCAGGGAAACAAAGCGGGCGGCTGTAAGACCGCCAAGGGGAACCAGGCATGTCATCGATCTACCCACGAGGATCTCGTTTCGCGTTGTTGCGCGTTGCGACGTCATCGCTCTTTCTCGGTCTTGCCCTGGCCGCGTGCGGCGGCGGCGGCGGCAGCAGCACTACTCCCCCGGGGGGAGGAGGCGGAAGCCAGAGCTATACAGTTGGGGGAACGATCTCCGGGCTGTCCGGCGGCGGTCTGGTTCTGCAGAACAATGGTGCCGATAACCTCACGGTCAGCGCAGGCGCGACCTCGTTCACTTTCAAGACCGCTCTCACCAGCGGCTCGATGTACGCGGTTACCGTACTGACGCAGCCGACGAATCCAACACAGGCTTGTACCGTCACTAACGGAACGGGTACGGTTAGCGCGAATGTCACGAACGTCGCCATCAGCTGCACGAGCAGCGCTTTCACGATCGGTGGTACGGTTACCGGGCTGACCGGGACGGGGCTGGTCCTGCAGGATAACAAAGGCAACAATCTGCCGGTTCTCCCGGGCACGGGTGGAGCGGCTGTCAACTTCGTATTCAGCAATGCGGTGGCCAGCGGCGGCGCGTATGCCGTCACGGTATTCACCCAACCGACGAATCAAACCTGTACGGTTACGAGCGGCAGTGGCACGGTCGGCTCCGCCAAGGTGACGACGGTCGCCGTGGCGTGCAAGGCCACCTCGTACACCATCGGCGGCACCGTCACCGGCCTGACCGGCACGGGTCTCGCCCTGCAGGATAATGGGGGTGATGACCTCACGGTCCCACCGCCGACGGGCGGCGCTTCAGGAACCTTTACCTTCAAGACCCCGGTCAACGCCGGTGGCGCCTACCTGGTGACTGTCAAAACGAATCCGAGCAGCCCAGCGGAGGTTTGCACGGTGACCAACGGGAAAGGCACCGCCGCCGCGAATGTCACCACGGTGGTGGTGAGCTGCGGCAAAGTCGGCCAGTTCGTGTTCGTCGCGAATCCTTCCGATGGCGCAGCCGGTGATGTGGCAGCGTTCACGATTACTTCCAGCACGGGCGCGCTCACGGCAGTGGCGGGCAGTCCGTTCGCCTCCGGGGGCAGTGCGCCTGAGAGCGTGGTTGTGGATACGAGCGGTCAGTTCGTGTATGTCGGTGATCACACGTCTGACGTTTCTACATTCACCCTGGCTTCCACCGGCGTCCTGACGCTGGTCACGGGCCCCGCGCAGCCAACATCCAGCACGGGATTCATACCGGTGGTGCTTGCTGTGGCGCCATCGGACGGGATTCTCGTGTCCGCGGGCTATAACACCAGCAGCGCCGGTGCGTTGTTCGACTGGACGGTCAATACCGGATCCGGCGCGCTGACCAAGGGGCCGGACTCGCCGTTCGCCACTACTGGTAACCAACAGCAACAGGGCATCGCCATCGATCCTACCGGCCAGTTCATTTTCAGCACTGCCGGTTCGGAGTACCTGTTCGTTGCAACGCTCGGATCTGACGGTACGTTGGGGTCACCGACGCGCTACAATGCGGACCTCGCTCCGTTCGGCGTGGCGGTATGGCCGAAAGGTGGTGCCGCCGGCGGCTTCGTCTACACGGCCGACAGCGCAAACGGCAACATCGCCGCCTTCTCCTACGATGCCAATGCAACTGTCACTGCCATTGTCCCCACAGGAGGCGGCGCTTTCTTCAATGCGGGCAACGGCACGACGGGCCTCGCGATTGATCCGACGGGTAGGTATCTTTACGCGAGCAACAAAGCTGATGACACGATCACGCAGTACTCCATCGATTCGACAACGGGGGAACTGACCTCGATCGGCGCCGATGTTCTGGTGGGCCCGGCCGGTGGCGGTCCCTACGGGCCAATCGATGTGAAGGTGGATCCGTCCGGGCAGTTCGTTTACGTGCTGAACACCACGGCCGGTTCCATCTCGGTGTTCACCATCGGGGCGACAGGTGCCCTCACTGCGATATCTGGCAGTCCGTTCGCCACTGCCTCCGGAGGCAAATCGCTCGCGGTCTTCTGAGCGATCGAGCCACAGCCGAGGTGCAGTGGAGGTTTGCATCCGGCAGTGGCGCGGTGTACAAAACCCCGGCCCGTCTCAGGGTGAAGGACTCATCCTGAGACGGGGCAGCTGCCAACGCTTCCGGGAGAGCCGATGTCCAGCGGCCGCGATTGGCGCATCGACGCGAGCATCTTCATCGGGCTTTGCGCCCTCACTACTTTCTTGTTTGCCGTGGCGCCGCTCGATCTGGCAGCGGCGAAGCTGTTCTACCGCGCAGCTTGTGTGGATCACTGGCCCCGCGCCACTCATGCGCCGTGGTCCGTGCTGTATCGGCTGGCCCCATGGATCACCGCTTCGCTCGTGATCGGAGGGCTGGCCGGGCTCATCATCGGGATGATGCGGCAAAGCCGCGCTCGCCATTACGCAGTACTCGTCCTGCTGAGCGTCGCGTTAGGACCAGGGCTGCTGATCAACGGCATTTTCAAGGATCACTGGAACCGACCGCGTCCCAGGGACATCGTCGAGTTCGGCGGCCCGCTGCACTACGTCATCGCGCCGCTGCGAGGCGAGGGCGGTGCCTCGTTTCCCTGTGGCCATTGCGCGGTAGGCTTTCTGTGGTGCACGGGCTGGTGGATCTGCAGGGGCCGCCGGCCGAGATGGGCCGTCGCCTGTGCGGCGGCCGGACTTATCACAGGCAGCGCCCTGGGCGTGGGCCGCATGGCCGCCGGCGGACATTTTCTTTCCGATGTGATCTGGTCAGCATTGCTCGCCCTCGGAGTGGCGCACGCTCTTTACCACTATGTGCTGCGAATTCCCGCTCTGGAGGCGCATGAACCCCGTCTCACTTCCGCTGTGCCGCGCGGCACGTCAACCGCTGTGGCCGTGGTCGGGGCCGGCGCCGGCATAGCCATCCTTCTAGCGCTGTTTGCCACACCGCACGGCATCCCGCTGGCGAGCGAAATTCCGCTGCCACCGGGGCCACCTCTGATGAGAGTGCTCGACGTGCATGCGCGCAAGGCGGACGTCGACATTATCGTGCTCGACTCACCTGCCGATCGGGTGCGGGTCACCGGAGAGCTGCATGGCTTCGGCCTTCCCGGGAGCGAGCTCTTCGCGCGCGCTCGATTCGACCGGGTACCGCTTCCCACATTGCATTATCAGATCGAGCAGCATGGCTGGTTCACCGACCTCGACGGCCTTGTCTCCTTGCGCGTTCCTGCGGATGGCCTGCAGGAGATCATCGTCGGCATCGACAGCGGAAACATCCGCATCATCGACGGCACGCGCGCTGGCGTGCTTCGCAACCGACGCGTACATCTCGTACTACGGACCGGAAATGGGCATGTCCAGGCACCCGACCACTGAATCAGCTGACACCGGCGGGCGGTTCGCTCCCGCACCGGCGCCTGGCGGCTGGCTGTTTGCATTTCCCATGCCGCGAGATCGGCTCGCGGCATGGGAGCCGCAAAGCTCGACGCTTGCCCTGCACACAGCGTATGGCTATGGGCTGAAGGAAGGCAGCGGTTGAGACGCACGAGCGCCGCCACCTTCACGGTCACTTTGCTCCTGGCGGGTTGGCGGGCCTGGGGCGCTGATCCCATTCCCTCGGATGCCGAGCTCGAGCGCGCGCATGCGCGGATCGGCAAGGTCAGCCTCGATAACGAGAACATTTTCAACCTGACCGACCCGCGCGAGAACAACTGGCTCTTCAGGCTGGCCGATCGCCTGCACATCAAGACACGCCCCGCGGTGATTCGCTCGCAACTGCTGTTCAAGCCCGGCGATCCGTACTCGCGCCGCCTGCTGGATGAATCCGAGCGCATCCTGCGCGCGGAGAGCTATCTGTATGATGCCGCGATCCGGCCGGTGAGCTACCACGATGGCATCGTCGACGTCGAGGTCATGACCAAGGATGTCTGGACGCTCGATCCGGGGTTCAATTTCAGCCGTAGCGGCGGTACGAATTCCACCGGCGCGCAGCTCGAGGAGCTCAACGTTCTCGGCACGGGCGCGGCGGCCAAATTCGAGCGCACCACCGACGTCGATCGCATCATCAACATGTACCAGGTGCAGGATGCGCACGTGCTCGGATCATGGACTTCGGCCACCGTCACGTACGAGGACAACAGTGATGGAACGATGGGCGAGCTCAATGTCAACCATCCGTTCTATGCGCTGGATACCCGTCGCGCCTGGGGCATCGATGCGCTGAGCTGGACCCGCACCGATTCGCTGTACGACCTTGGCACGATCGTCGACCGATTCCACGAGGACTATCGCACCGCATCGGCCAATTATGGCTGGTCGCAAGGCCTGCAGAACGGCTGGGTGCGCCGCTGGAGCGCCGGTGCGACCATCGATGAGCACCTGTTCCTGCCAACGGCGTTGTGGGATGGACCAACCACGCTGCCGCAGGATCGCAAGTTCGTGTATCCGTGGCTCGATTTTTCGCTCGTCGAGGATGACTTCGCCAAGCTCAGGAACCGCAATCAGATCGAGCGCACGGAGGATTTCTATCTGGGCACACTCGTGCAGGCCCGCATCGGCTGGTCCGCTCGCGCGTGGGGCGCGGATCGCGATGCGCTGATTTTTTCGAGCTCCGCATCGCGCGGCTTCATCCAGCAAAGCGGCTCGATGCTGCTGTTCGCCGAAAACCTGTCGGGTCGGATCGAGGCAGGCACGTTGCGCAACGGGGTCGTGAGCGGTAGCACCAAATATTATCTGGTGGAATCACCTCGGGCGTTGTTCTACGCAGCGCTGCAGGGAGCGGCCGGTCACAATCTCGATCTGGACAACCAGATTCTGCTCGGCGGTGACACGGGCCTGCGCGGCTATCCGCTGCGTTTTCAGGCGGGCACCGCGAAGGCACTCGCGACGCTGGAACAGCGCTACTTCACCGACTGGTACCCGTTTCGCTTGGTGCGCGTGGGCGCCGCAGCATTCTTCGATGCCGGGCGCACCTGGGGCAATGTGCCGCTGGCGCAGCCGAGCCTCGGTCTGCTCAAGGACTTCGGGGCGGGCCTGCGACTTGGCAACGCGCGCTCGGGCCTGGGCAACGTGACGCACATCGATCTTGCGATGCCGCTCGAGCGGACGCCGGGGGTGAAAGGGCTGCAATTCCTGGTGCAAACGGAGCAGAGCTTCTAGCGGGTGCGCCGCCATCGATTCGGCGCGCGCGTTTTTGCGTCCCGGCACCCGTGATGAATAGCACGGTTCACGGCGCGCGCACATCGGCGCTGAGTATAATGCAAACGCAGCATTTTCCCGCCCAGGAACAGGCACGAACAGGTGCAGCGAAAGATGAGCAGGCGCATGCCGGTGATTTTCTTCGGGCATGGCAACCCGATGAATGCGCTGCTGTCGAATGCCTACACGCGCGCCTGGACGGCCATTGGCGCTGCGCTGCCGCGACCGCGTGCCATTCTTTCGATCTCGGCGCACTGGTTCGTGCCTGGCACCGCCGTGACGGCGATGGCCGCGCCCCGCACGATTCACGACTTCGGCGGCTTTCCCCGCGAATTGTTCGAGGTGCGCTACCCGGCTCCGGGTGATCCAAAACTTGCGGATACGGTGCGCGAGCTGCTCGCCCCGGCGCCGGTCGAATCCGATCAGGATTGGGGTCTCGATCATGGCACGTGGTCGGTGATGCGCCACGTGTTCCCCGCCGCAGACATCCCCATCGTGCAGCTGAGCATCGACGAGACCCAACCAACTGCTTTCCACTACGACATCGGCAGAGGCCTGAGCGCATTGCGCGATGCGGGCGTACTCATCATCGGAAGCGGGGACATCGTACATAACCTGCACACGTATGCATGGGGACGTCATCCGGTCGAGCCGTACGATTGGGCGATCCGGTTCGAGGCCAGAGCGCGCGAGCTGATCATCAAAGGCGATCATGCGCCCCTCATCGACTATGCCTCCTGGGGTCAGGATGCGGCGTTGGCCGTTCCGACTCCGGAGCATTTCCTGCCGTTGCTGTACGTGCTCGGGGCAGCACTTGCGGGGGACGAGGTCTCCTTTCCGGTCGCAGGCATGGATGGCGGGTCCGTCTCCATGCTTGCCGTGCAACTGGGGTAGGCTCGTCGCTGCAATCGCGCACCACGCGGGCCCCGGCCGGCTCTCACGGAACGCTTGATGACCGCCATTAATCGTTTCGATCGGATGGAATGGGCCGGCGCGTTCGGCGATCTGGGAACGCTGATTCCGTTCGCCGTCGCTTATATCGCCGTGGTGAAGATGAACCCTTTCGGGGTGCTGTTCTCATTCGGCGCAGCGATGGTGATTGCCGGTTGCTACTACCGCACACCGTTTCCCGTGCAGCCCATGAAGGCAATCGGCGCGGTCGCGGCAACGCAAGCGGCGCAGACGGCGACCATCACGCAAGCCACCGTGTACGGTGCCGATCTCGTGACGGGCCTGATCTGGCTCGCTTTGGGGCTCACCGGTGCTGCCCAGTATGTCGCAGGTCTCGTACCCCGCTGCGTCGTGATCGGCATCGTCCTGGGCCTCGGCCTTGGGTTCATGCTCGAGGGGATCCGCATGATGAGCGATGGCTGGATCATCGCCACGATCGCGCTTTCCGCAACCCTCCTGCTCCTGACGAACAAGGCGATACCTGCGATGTTCCTGCTCCTCAGCTTCGGAGCGGTCTGCGGAGCGATCGCGCATCCCGAGGCGCTGCGGGCGCTGCTGGCGACGCGGCCGGCATTGCATCTGCCAGGATTCGCCATCGCGAGCCTCAGCTGGCACGACCTGCTGATCGGCGCCGCGTTTCTGGCACTGCCACAGCTACCCCTGACGCTCGGCAATGCGATCATCGCAATACGCGAGGAGAACAACCGGCTGTTTCCCGATCGAGCCGTGACGGAGAATGCAATCGCCATGTCAACCGGCGCCATGAATCTCGCCAGCGCTGCGTTCGGCGGTGTGCCGATGTGTCATGGCGCGGGCGGAATGGCCGGGCATGTGGCTTTCGGTGCGCGCACGGGCGGGGCGCCGATCATCCTGGGCTGCCTGCTGCTGTGTCTGGCGCTGTTTTTCAGCGCTTCCGTGCAGACGATTTTCAGTCTGTTTCCGCACGCCGTGCTCGGCGTCATCCTCTTTCTGACCGGTGCGCAGCTCGCGCTCGGTTCGTGCGACTTCAGCAGGAACAAGCCCGAGCGCTTCATCACACTCGTGACGGCGGCCTTTGCGATGTGGAACGTCGGGCTGGCGTTTCTCGTGGGGATTGCGCTTGCCCAGCTGGCAAAGTGGGGGTGGCTACGCTTGTGAATTCCGCGGATGCTCGATGCGTCGGGAGCCGGTTGCATGACGCTGATAGTTCTCACGCGAGAGACAGCGGCTGATTCCAAAGGCAGCGCGCGCGCCCTCGGCCGCCGCCACGATGGCCAGTTGAACATCCTTGATGATGTTGCCTGCCACGAATACTCCGGGGACGCTCGTCGCCTCATATTGGCCGCAGCGGATTCCGCCGGCGCGATTGAACTGGCAGCCCAGCGCCTGCGCCAGAGGTGACTGACCGCTACTGGTGGTGTCGAAGAAGAGCGCGGCGCAGGCAGCCGAGCTGCCGTCGGTGAATTCGACCGCCTGCAGCTTGCCCCGGCGCCCCCGCAGCCGGGAGATCTTCTGCTCGCGCAACTCGATCCCGTTGCGAGCAAGCTTGGATCGGTCGCTCGCCGACAGTGCGGACGGACCGTGCGTGCACAGCACGATATCCTGGGTCCAGCCCGTGAGTGAACGCGCCATCTCGAGCCCGCGCTGATCCTTCGCGAACACGGCCAAGCGCTTGCCGCGCAGCTCCCAGCCATCGCAATAGGGACATTGGAAGACGCTCGTACCGAAAAGCTCCTCGAAACCGCGGATGCCCGGCAGGTGATCGATGACACCGGTTGCGATCAGCAGCTTGCGGCAGCGGACGCGGCGTGGGCCTGCCCAGATGGTGAATGTGCCGTCGGCGTGCTTTCGGGCCCGTGTGACCTCGGTCGTCACGAACCGGACGTTTCGGTACCGCCGCAACTCCTCGTGTGCCATGCGCCGAAACTCGGCAGGGCGAACCCCATCGCGCGTCAAAAACCCGTAAATCGCCTTTGAGGCCCAGTTACGCGGCGTACCACGGTCGCACACCAGGACCGAGCGGGATGCGCGGGCCAGTACCAGTGCAGCACTGAGCCCCGCAGGGCCTGCGCCGACGATGACCACGTCCACACGGGGAGATCTGGCGCGGCGCGCCGGCGATGGGGGCCGACGCGACTGCGATCGTTCGGATCGCGGTCGTCGGGATTGCGCTCGTCGCGATCGTTCGAAACGGGGTTTCAAGGAGTGCGCCATACTGTGCTGCGTGGTCCCACTAGGCTACGCGCAGCCCGGCGAGAAGTTCCCGCGGCGCGGAATCTCTCCCAGCCGTTGCCTCGGACGGCCGCATGATCGATGTCCTATAACGCTAATCCAGGGAGAACCAGATGCGAGCGCTTGAGCTGCCTCTCGGAAGTTTGGCACGTGTGGTGTTTTGGACTGCGCTGAGCCTCGCGAGCGGATCGTGCGGTGCTGAGCAGCACCTCACGATCGATGCGAAGTGGCTCGGCGCGTGTCGAGCGGGCGAATCCGGAGGCGATGTGACGGCCGGCGGGAAAACAACCAATGTGTTCGCAACGCCCACGCGCTGACCCATTCGACTCAAGCGAAAGCTTTGCAGGTATGCTGACTTGGGGCTGCATAAAGTCCGTACCATCTGCGGCAGCAAATGCCGGGCGCTAAAGGACCTACGCGTATGCCGTTACCCACCGAACCCATCGGCAGCATCCCGCGGCCTTTGAAACTGCTGCAGGCGATCGAGGCGGCCGGGGATGGAATGGCGCCGGCGCTCGAGCCGCTATATGAGGAGGCCGCGCGCGACACCATTCATGCCCTGGAAGCGACCGGTTCACCGGTCATCACCGACGGCGAACAGCGCAAATATCACAACTTCTGGACCTACAGTGTTCACGGTCTGAAGAACACGAGTCCAGACGGGTTCAAGATCCCGTTCTCGGCTGGGCATACCCGGCGGATGCTGCGCCTGACTGCCGAGCCGTTCCGCTACAAGCGCTATGCTGATCAGTATCTGGATCTTGCGCTTCGCTATGCCCACGTTCCGCTCAAACAGGCAGTCATCTCGCCCTCGGCCTTGAGTCTCATGTACCCCCCTGAGGGGATCCCGGAGTATTCGCGCGACCAGTTCATCGAGGATCTGTTGCGTGAGCACGAGACCGAGGTGCGTCGCTGCCTGCAGAAAGGCGCCTACAAGGTGCAGATCGATTTCACCGAGGCACGACTTGCCCTGAAGATCGATCCCTCGGGTCATCTGCTCAACAGCTTCATCGACCTGAATAATCTCGCCCTGTCGCGCTTCTCGGCCGCCGATCGACAGCGCATCGGCGTGCATACCTGTGCGGGAGGGGATCTGGATTCCACCCACAGCGCGGATGTCGATTACGCCGAGCTGCTGCCGTGTCTGTTCGAGCTGAACGTGGGCAACCTTTACATCGCATTGGCCGCCGAGAGGGACAGGCAGCGTGTACTCGAGACGATCCGCGAGAACCTGAGACCGGAACAGCGGGTGTTCGTCGGCGTGGTCTCGCCGATCGACCCGCGCGTCGAGTCTGCAGAGGAGGTACGCGAGCGGGTGCTGGAAGCTGCACGGTACATCCCCATCGAACAGCTCGGCACGACGGATGACTGCGGGTTCTCACCGTTCTGTGACGATACCTCGACCACACGCGAGACGGCGTTCGCAAAGATTCGCGCCCGCGTACTCGGCACCGCTCTCGCGGCGGAATCCCTGGGCGTGCGCTGATGAGTGCGGACGAGGAGCAGGAGGAAGCCGGGCTGCGCTCGGTCGTCCTGGAGAACGCCAAGACCATCCTGCGTGCGCGCCAGCGCGCTGAGCGCGAACTCGTCGCGGCGAAGGAGGCCCTGGAGCACAAGACACAGGAACTCGCTCGCTCGCTGGCAAAGATGCGGGCGACGCTCGAGTCGACATTCGATGGCATCCTGGTGACCGACGGGGCGGGCGCTGTCACCGGCTTCAACGACAAATACCTGCGCATGTGGAATCTGAACCGCGACATCATCGAGGGCGCCGAGCATCAACACGTCCTGCAGCTGTGCGCAGCCCAGTTGCCGGACCCGCCGGGATTTCTGGCCCGCATCGAGGAACTGTATGCGCGCTCTCCCGAGGAGAGTGCCGACATTCTGGAGCTGACGGACGGCCGTGTATATGAACGATCCTCAAGGATCGAATATCTCGATGGACACAACATCGGGCGCGTGTGGAGCTTTCGCGATATCACCGCGCAGAAGCAGACCGAGGCGCAGCTGCGCCAGCAGCGGCAGTGGTTCGAGGTCACACTCGCGAGCATCGGCGATGCCGTGATCACGACCGACACCCAGGGGCGCGTGACGTTTCTCAACCCAGTGGCACAGAGAATGACTGGCTGGACGTCGCAGCAAGCGCAGGGTATGCCGCTCGAGCGCATCTTCAATATCGTCAACGAGCAGACACGGCGTCGCGTCGAACCTCCGGTTGGCCGCGTGCTGCGCGAGGGATCGATCGTGGGCGTGGCCAATCACACGGTGTTGATTGGCAAGGACGGCGCGGAGATTGCGATCGAGGACAGCGCCGCGCCGATCCGGGACGCCTCCGGCACGATCTCCGGGGCGGTCATGGTCTTTCACGATGTAACGGGCCGCCGCCGGGCGGAGTTGGCGCTGCGGGAAGCGGACCGGCGCAAGGACGAGTTTCTGGCAACGCTTGCGCACGAGCTGCGCAATCCGCTCGCGCCGATCCGACAGGCGACGCTCATCGCGAAGGCGCCGGGGGCGACGGAAGCACAGAAGCGCTGGAGCCATGACGTCATCGAACGCCAGGTGCAGCACATGTCCCTGTTGCTCGATGACCTGCTCGACATCTCGCGGGTCACGCGCGGCACGCTCGTGTTGCGCCTGCAATCGGCGGAACTCGCTTCGATGATCGATGCGGCGGTCGAGACGGCGCGGCCGATGATCGATGCCAAGCGGCACACGCTGTGCGTGCAAGTTCCGGATCCACCGATCCGCTTCAATGCCGATCCGTTGCGCATGGCGCAGATCCTTGCCAATCTGCTCACGAATGCAGCCAAGTACACGGATCCCGACGGGGAGATCCGGCTCACGGCGCAGTGCGAGCCCGACGGGATCGTCATCCGCGTTACCGACACTGGCATCGGCATCGGCAGCGACTGCTTGACGCGGGTATTCGATATGTTCACGCAGCTGCCCTCCGGGCGGGACCGCTCGGAAGGGGGGTTGGGTATCGGTCTTGCCCTCACCAAAGGCCTCGTCGAGCTGCATGGAGGCAAGATCGAGGCGCGCAGCGAAGGGCTGGGTCGAGGTAGCGAATTCATTGTCCGACTTCCGCTGCGCACCGTGGCCGCGTCCGACCGTGACGCCATCGCGAGCGGGAAAGGGCGACCCGCGCGCGCGCCCCGGCGGGTGCTCATTGCCGATGACAACCGCGATTCCGCCGAAACGCTGGCCGAGCTGCTGCGACTGGACGGGCATATGGTGACGATCGTGCATGAGGGACCCGGAGCGCTGGCCGCCTTCGCCGAAGCTCCGGACGTGGTCCTGCTGGACATCGGCATGCCTGGCCTCAATGGGTATGAGGTTGCGCGGAAGATGCGGGCCAGCCGTCCCGGGGGCGCTGCGAGACTCATCGCCATCACCGGATGGGGGCAGCAGAACGATCGGGAACGGGCGTTTGCCGCGGGCTTCGACTATCACCTGACCAAGCCGGTTGACCTGCAGCGCCTGTCCGAGCTGATCGCGATGGACGGCGCATCGGGCTAAAGGTACGACGTTTGCTCCGCACAGCCCATGGCCGACGACGCGGAGGCGGATTTCGAGAAACTGCGACACCTCATCCAGGAGGTGAAGATCGCGTTGCTCACTACGGTGGATATCGAGGGCCGCCTGCACACCCGACCGGTGCAAACGCTACAACAGGACCGACAGGGTGATCTCTGGTTCTTCACGGATTGGCACAGTCCGAAGGTCGGTGAGCTGCGCCAGGATTTGCGGGTCGGGCTCGGCTACGCCGATCCGGGCAAACATCGCTACATTGCCATCAGTGGGCGTGGCAGCCTGATTCGCGATCCGCACAAAGCCGCGGAGCTCTGGACGACCGAGCAGCGGGCGTGGTATCCACACGGTCCGCAGGACGAGCGGCTCGCACTGCTGCGTGTTCGCATCGAGCGGGCGGAGTACTGGATCGCGCCCGGCAGGGCCTCCTATCTGGTCGCCGCAGCGAAGGCTGCCGCCAGCGGGCAACCGGCTGAGGTGATCGGTGAAAACCACAAGCTCCCGTAGTGGCAACCCGACTCTCTCATAGTCTTGGTCTTCATCTGAAAAACGGCAGCAGGTGATGGCCCTCCTTGCCATCGCCGAGGGGCGTGTCGTTCGAGTCGTGAACGAGCATGTACACCGGGCGATGGCGGTAGGCCCATTGGAGCTCGCCTCCCTTGCGGCGCACCGGAGTCCACTCGCCCAGCGGCCTGGCGTCCGGACGGGCGAGCAGGGGAAGCCACTTCGTATCGCACCGCGCGTAGCAATTCGATCGATCGCGCGAATCCCGGTCCGAGACATACAGCGGGTGTTGATCCCTCGCCTGCAGATAGGTCCATTCGCCGGCGCGATTCTGCATCAACGCGACATCATCGGGGTAGGGCGCATTTGCGGCCGGGTCTTTCGGCCCCTGTTGCGCTGCGGCGGCCTGCGCCGGCGGCGTCCCGCCGCAGCAAAGCACGATGAGCCCAAGCGCTCCGAGAAGTGATCGACGCATGCTGGGGTGCTCCGGTGGCTAAGTAACGATGGGCCGCGATCGCAGTTCCACTCGCATTTCTTTCCTCGCATTCTTAATGTGGGGTTCACCCGACCTTAATCTGGCGGGAGTAGCGTTTCACGGAGCGGCACAGGTGTGCCGATGTGAGGTGCGAGATGCCTTCCAGCCAGACCCATGCGGCAATGGATGCTCGCGCGCCGGAGTGGCGCGCCGCCGTCGTCGAAGTCGAACAGGCGCGCCTGCAGTACGCGCGCATCCTTGCGGAACCGGACTGCGAAGACGGTGAAGTCGATCGTGTCTGGCTGCGCTTGTGGCGGGCGGAACGCCGTAGGGACGAGCTGATCAAGCAGTAGCCGCACGCGCTCGGCGTCATCGCTTGGGCGTAAACCCCGCGACGGCAACTACGCGGGCCGCGGCAAAGCCGGCAGCCGCATCGACGTCCTTCAGGCGGCTTGCCTGCAACTCGCCGGCGTGCTCGAGCACCGGATAAGCCGCCGAGCAGATGTGGGAATGAATACGCTTCAGGTCGCGCAGGATGTCCAGATGCAGCGAGCTTGACTCGATGCTCTCGGGGCGCCCCTCGCGCAGCCGGGCCAAATGGCTCTCGGCAGCTGCGAACTCCGCCGCGCGCAAGGTGGCTTTTTCCGTCACGAGCTGGCGCGCCACTCGCACATCGCCGGACATGAAGACGCTGAACGCCAGCTTGAGATTGTCGACGACCTCCTGGTGAAAGGCGGCGAGCTCCGCGGCCCCCTGCGTGGAGAAGAGCACCTTGCGCTTGGACTTTTTCGTCGCCAGCTCCATCAGATTCTTGTCGATGATATCCCCGACGTGTTCGAGGTTGATGGAGAACGAGATGATCTCCATCGCCCGGTAGGCATCGCCCGGGTTGAGGCTCTCACGGGTCAGCTTCGTCACATACAGCTTCACCGCCTCGTCCAGGCGGTCCACGGCATCGTCCATGCGGCAGATTTCCGCAACCAGCCTGCGATCATCGGTCAACAACGCGGTCATGGTCCGGCGCAGCATATTCTCGACGATGTCGCCGATATGGAGGGTTTCACGCGCGGCACAGACCAGGGCCACCGAGGGCGTCGCGAGCGCCGTGTCATCCAGGTAGAGCGGTGTGGAGGGGTCGCTTGGCTTCGCTCGCTCCGGCAGGGAGCGTGTCAGCAGCGAGGCGAGCGCATTCAGCGGCAGAATGAAGACGATCGCCAGCGCCACGTTCAGGATGGTATGAAAATCAGCCGCCATGCGGGACGGATTGGGCTCGAATCGAGCGAGCGCGTCCGCGATGGGCTGCAGGAACGGCAGCACGAGGACGCAGCCGACCAGGCGATTGAACAAATTGCCCAGCGGCAGACGGCGGCTCGCGGGATTGTCTGCGTGACTGCCCTCGACGAGGGGATTGATCGCGCTGCCGAGGTTTGCGCCGAGGATCAGCGCAAGCGATGCCACAGGGGTGATGAAGTGGGAGTAGGCCAGGGACATCACCAGCAGCACGACCGTCACGCTGGAATGGCACGCCCAGGTGAGGGCTGCCGCCATGAGCAGGCAAAGTACCGGCTCGCCGGTCATGGCACCCAGGAGCGTGCGCACGGCAGGTGCGTTCTCCGCAGGCGCCAGGGTATCAAGAAGAATGTGCAGCGAGAGCACCATCAGGCCTACGCCGATGGCCACACGCCCCAGGTCACGCGTACGTGTCTGCCCGCCACGTTTGAATGCCGTGACGCCGATCAGAAACAGAACCGGCGCCGCCGCCGAAACATTGAAGGAGAGAATCTGAACGATGAGCGTGGTGCCGACATTGGCTCCGAGCATGATCGCAAGGGCCGGAACCAGGTCGACCGTCCCCCCGGCAACGAAAGAGGCGGTCATCAGCCCCGTGGCGGTACTGCTTTGCAGGAGCGCGGTCACCGACAGGCCGGCGAGGAACGCCAGGAAGCGATTGCGCAGCGCCGTGCCGAGGAATCGCCGCAGATCGGCGCCGAACGCGCGCACGATCCCGCTGTGGACCATGTGCAGGCCCCACAACAGCAGCGCGACACCGCCTACCAGGTCGAGAAGGATCATGCTTCCCAAACCGTCTTACCTCTCCAGTCCCGGGCCGAACCGGCGCACCCGGGCGAAAACCGCTGATTTCGCGCCGACTTGCGCGGCACGCCTGATTCAATATAGTTGAGACCCTGAAATCTGGCGACGGCATCACAGTTCGGGTGCCCTGCTACCGTGCCTGCTGGTCATGTCATGAAGCAGACCGATTCGGTCATATATCACAATCCCCAATGCGGGACTTCGCGCAAGGTGCTCGAGATGATCCGCCGTGCCGGCATCGAGCCCAGGATCATCGAATATCTGCGTGAGCCGCCGAGCAGGAAGCAGCTGGCTGAGATGATCGGCGACGCGGGGCTGACGATTCGACAAGCGTTGCGGGAGAAGGGCACCCCCTTTCAGGAATTGGGGCTCGCCGATCCGTCGCTGTCGGATGCCCAACTGCTCGATGCCATGTTGGCGCATCCGATCCTCATCAATCGCCCCTTCGTGATGAGCTATCGGGGCACGCGGCTGTGTCGCCCCGCGGAGCTGGTTCTTGAGATCCTGCCGCAGGTGGGGACGCGAGGCATGTCCCGGGATAGCGGGTGAGACCGGGAGTTCTCTCGCGCCGTCGGGCATTGCGCCTGCTCGCCGCGACCTTGCCTGTGACTGCACTGGGCTGCGCCGAGCAGAAATCCAACTGGCTGCAGGTCGGTGGGCTGCCGGTCACGTGCAATCTCACCTTGCCCGTCGCGTGCGCCAGCCGCGATCGCATCAACCGCACCTCCGCACCCGGCGCAGCACGATTCGAATACGAGTACAGCAAGTACAACGGCTGGCCGGAGATCAAGGAATCGCTCATGGCCGGGCGCATTCAGGCGGGCTACATGCTCGCCCCGCTGGTGATGGATCTGGCGGACAAGGGCATTCCGCTGAAGATCGTCTCGCTGGGGCACCGTTCCGGCGCCGTGATCATGGTGCGTACCGACTCCCCCTATCGCAGCTTCCGGCAGCTCATCGGCAGACGCATTGCCATTCCCAGCCGGTTCGCCGTGGACCTGCTGTTTCTGCGGCGCATGCTCGCCATGGAGGGGCTGCGCACCGAGCAGTTCGAGATCGTCGAGATGGCCCCGCCGGACATGCCCGCCGCGCTGTATGCCAATGCAGTGCAGGCGTACTGCACCGGCGAGCCCTTCGGTGCAGCGGCGCAGAGCGCCGGCTATGCGCGGCCCTTGCGCATGACGCGGGATGAATGGCCGAAATACATCTGCTGTGTGCTGGCCGTGCGCGGCGAGCTGATTGCGCGCCAGCCGGCGCTCGTGCAGGAGCTGGTGAACGAGGTCCTCGGGGCGGGCATCTGGCTCGATCGGGACCCCGCCAATCGCGAGACAGCGGTACAGATCGCCGCCCGGCCACGCTTCTTCAACCAGGATCCGCGCATCATCCGTTTCGTGATGCGCAATCCGAGCGATCGGGTGACCTACGGAGATCTGAAGATGATCCGCGCGGAATTCGAGGACCTCATGCAGCTCTCGCTCCAGGCCGGAACCCTGCAACATCCGGTCGCGTACGAGAAATATGCAGACGAGCGCTTTGCATGCAACGCTCGCCCCACGGCCATCGCGCTATGAGACCTCGCCGCATGCATCGGTCCTGTTCCCGGGCCGCTTTGGCCGTCGCGCTCTTGTGGTCGCTCGGCGCGGTCGCGAGCACTCACGCTGGGCCCGCTGCGATGAAGGCCGGCGTATTCGATCCCCCGCGCGCGGCGCCGGATTTCTCGCTGCGGGGCTCCGATGGCAGCGCGCTGCGCATCAGTCGCTACCGCGGCAAGGTCGTGCTGCTCGCCTTCGGTTTCACATCGTGCACGGAGGTCTGTCCTACGACGTTGGCCACCTTTGCCCAGGCGCGGCGCAAATTGGGCGAGGCCGCCACCGATGTCCAGGTGGTCTACGTCACCGTCGATCCGCAACGCGATGATCCGGCGCGGTTGCGAATGTATCTGCGCAGCTTCGATGCCACATTCGTGGGGGGGACGGGCACCGACGCACAGCTCTCGGCCGTGCGCCGCGACTATGGTGTCTCCGCGCGGAAGCGGCTTTACGCGGGCGGTTATACCTATGCGCATTCCTCCTTCACTTACCTGATCGACCGCAACGGGCGCATTCGCGCGCTGATGCCCTACGGTCACAGCCCGGATGACTATGTGAACGATCTGACGATCCTGCTGAAAGAGTAGCCCGTGCGCCGCCGCTCGATGATGCTGTGGCTGCTTGCAACCGCACCGTGCCTGCCCCTGGCCTATCTGGGGCTGGCACCGGTCACGACGGCTTCTCACGAGGCAATCTTCGTGATCCCGAAGGGCACCTGGGCGCGCCGCATGTCAGGTCAGACCGTCGGGATATTGCCCGACCACATCCGCCTGACACTCGGCATCCGCGACATCCTCGTGCTGCGTAATCAGGATGACGTGCCGCAGATTTTCGGTCCGACCCTCATGATGCCCGGGCAGAGCTTCCGGCTGCCGTTCGAGCGCGCTGCCGAGTACGAGTTTGCCTGCACGGCGCACGCCAGCGGCCAAATGACTATCATCGTGGAGCCGCACCCCGCGACGCCGTGGGCGAGGATCCTCTGGCGCACGCGTGAGTTGCTCCATTCCACCAGATAGACACTCGACCCCAGCGCAACATGGACCGATTCAAGGAAGCCTGGCCGTCGGTGGCCTTGATCACGACACTGATCGCGACCTGGTGGCTGGTGGTCGCATGGACTCATAGCGTGATCTTCCCAAGTCCATGGAACGTGGTCGCCGGAACGGTGGAGCTTGTGAAGAACGGCACGTTATGGCCGCACGTCGGGGCATCACTCATGCGGGTGGGTGCCGGCTTCGGTCTGGCGGTCATCGTCGCCGTACCGCTCGGTCTGTGGATGGGATGGGTGGATGGCGCGTACCGGACACTGAATCCGGTCTTCCAGATCCTGCGGCCGATCTCGCCCATTGCGTGGATCCCGATCGCCATCCTGTGGTTCGGTGTCGGCAACGCCTCGCCGATCTACCTGATCTTCATCTCCTCGGTGTTTCCCATGATCGTGCAGACCATCGTGGGCGTACACACGATCGAGAAGCGCTATCTGCGCGCCGCGGCAAACTTCGGCGTTTCGCGGCGCACGCGCTTCCTGCAGGTCGTGCTGCCTGCCGTGTTGCCGCAGGTGCTCGTTGGCATGCGCATCGGTCTGGGTGTCGCGTGGCTGGTCGTCGTGGCCGCGGAAATGATCGCGTTGCACGCAGGTTTGGGTTACATGATCATGGATTCACGCAATGCGGGCAATCGTTACGACCTGGTGGTTGCCGGCATGATCATCATCGGTGTGATCGGGCTTTCGCTGGATGGCCTCATGCGCCTGCTCGAGCGCCTCAAAGGGGTCCGGTGGCGCTATGCGCACTAAGATCGACGTGCAGCGTCTGAAGAAGAGCTTCGCAACCGAAAAGGGCAGGTTGCGCGTGGTCGATGAAGTCAGCTTCACGGTGGGCGAAGGGGAATTCGTCGCACTCGTCGGTCCTTCCGGGTGCGGCAAATCGACGCTTCTCAACATGATGGCCGGGTTCATTGCCCCTGATTCCGGCAGCGTGATGATCGATGACACGGCGCGGTCGGTGCCCGACTGCCGCGGCATTCTCATTTCGCAGCAGGGCTCCGTGTTTCCGTGGCTCACCGTGCGCGAAAATCTCATGTTCGGCCTCAACGGGTGTGAGCTGCGCGAAAAGATGGCCGTCGCGGATCACTACGCCCACATCGTCGGCCTGCAGGGCTTCGAGGACCATTATCCGCACGAGTTATCCGGCGGCATGCTCAAGCGCACCGAGCTGGCGCGCGCGCTGGCAGTGAAACCCGAGATCCTGTTCATGGACGAGCCGTTCTCGGCACTCGATGCGTTGCTGAGTCTGCGCATGCGCAATGAGCTGTTGCGGATCCTTGCCGAGGAGCGACACACGACGATCCTGATCACCCATGATGTGGAGGAAGCCATTCATGTGGCGGATCGCATTCTCGTACTCTCGCCGCGCCCGACGCGCGTACAGGCGGTGTTCGCGGTGCCGTTTGCTCATCCACGCGGGATTGCAGGTCCGCAGGCTCAGGCGCTGCGGCTAGCCATCTTGCGCGAGCTGGGGGTGGATCGCGATGCGGGCGTTGCATGACTGGCAGGGCAGTGGCTATCGCCATCGCTCTAGCGGCGCTCGTCCCGCGGGTCGCTTCGAGCGAAAGCCCGACGGAAACCGCACCCATCGCGGCGGTCGCGGTCGTGGAGCTGTTCACCTCCCAGGGCTGCAGCTCCTGTCCCCCGGCGGATGTATTGCTGGGTGAGCTGGCACGCCAGCCCGGAGTGATGGCGCTCGGCTTCCACGTGGACTATTGGGACAGCCGCCGCTGGCGCGATCGCTTTTCGATGCCGGCAGCGACCCGGCGCCAGGCCGCCTATGTTGCCGGCCAACATCTGTCGACGGCGTTCACACCGCAGGCGATAGTCAACGGACAACGCAGTTACGTCGGAACGGATCGCGCAGGCATTGTGACTGCCATGCGGGCGAGGCTCGGGGCGCCGCCGATGGAGCTGAGGATCACCGGCGATGCGCTCACGATCGGCCTGCCTGCAGTTCCCCGACAGCACCGCCTCGATGTGAATCTCGTGAGTTACCTCGATGCGGCCTCGACTGCCGTCAACGGTGGCGAAAACGGCGGCCGGGTACTCCATGACTTCAACATCGTGCGCGACTGGCGCCCTCTGGGCGCGTGGACCGGTCAGGCCATCTCATTCAGCGTCGCTCGCTCATCGCTGCAAACGGATGCGAATCGCATCGCTATCCTCGTGCAGGAGCCGCACCAGGGCCGCATCGTCGCGGCGATGACCAGCGCGCTTCGATAGCCAGCCAGTGCAAGCCTGGCCGCCTGGGCCGCGCCGCGTCACTAGAATTGATAGCCGAACGATGCGCCCAGCACCCGCGGCCGCAGCGGGGTTTCCGCCACGATGAACTGATCGGTGCTGATGAATGTGCTGGCGTTCGAGTTGCTGAGATTCTCGGCGTAGACGTTCACATACCAGGCATCCCTGGCGACGCCGAAGGAGCCGTCATAAGTGGTGTAAGCCGGATTCTCGAACCGCAGTCGGGCGGTCGTGACCGCCCCGCCGATGGCGATCGTCGGATTCGAACCCGCCTGCGTGAAGGAATGCGCCGTATGCGTGGCACCGAGCTGCACGTACGGATTGTAGCCGCCGAGCGTCCAGTCATAGCGAGCCCGCAGGCTGAACTGCAGCGGGGGGGCATTGGCGCTCGAGGCACCGATGGGACCGAAGGGATTGGTGATCGCAGAACAGTTGGCGCCCGAGCTGTCGCAGGTCTGGGTGATCGGCTTGCCGAAGCCGGCGCTCAGGGGGTTGTTGTCGATCAGCGCCGGGGAATTGGTCTGGCGGCTCTGATTCCAGGACGCCGCACCCTGCAACGTCAGCCCGGTCACCAGGCGCGCCACCAATGAGGTCTCCACGCCCTTGATGAGGAAGTTCTGGCCGTTGGTGTCGTAGAAGATATTGCCGACGAGACCGGGGTCGAAGAACGAGATCTGCACGTTGTCCCAGTTCTCGCGGTACACCGCGCCGTTCCACTGCAGCCGATTGTCGAAGAATTCCGTCTTCCAGCCGATCTCATTGTTCGTCAGCTTGTCGGACGAGTAGGCCTTGGGCACCGCGTACTGCAGTACGCCATCGGGGCCGTAGGCATGCTGGGCGCCGCCGTTCTGATTGAAGCCGCCGGGTCGGAAGCCCTGCGAAAAAGTGTAGTAGAGCATGGCGTCGCGTGTGATGTGCCAGGTCAGGTTGCCGCGGCTCTTGAACCCTGACTCGGTGTCGGAGAGATTCTCCGCGTTCAGGTTGTAGCTGTAGTAGGGGACCGCCGGCGCGGCAACATGGCAACCGGTGGCCGGCACACCGCCGTCGAAGCAACCGAAGCTGGAGATGACGCTGCCGGCCGAGGAATTGTCGAAACGGAAATGGCGCGTACCGAGCGTCGCGGTGAGCACCTTCGGGATCAGGTCGTAATCGACGGACACGAAGAAAGCGGTCTGCTTGGTCTCGCGCATCGTGTCCTGGTAGAAGGAGCTGTTGTCGGTCTGCAGCCCGGGGTTCTGCACCGTCGTGCCCGGAATCGTCCCGATGTTCGACAGGCAGCCGCTGTTGCCGGGCGAGCCAGCCGGGCCATTCGCAGTACACGGCGGAAGCGTCTTGTAGCGCCAATCGGTCTGGTCGAACAGCTTGTTATCCTCCCAGTACGCACCGGCAATGGCGCGCAGAGGCCACTCGTCCGGTGTGCTCAGGCGCAATTCGTGCTGCTGGTGCTCGTTGCGCTCCTGCGTATGCCAGGAGGCACTCGGGGAGAAGCAGGTGGACTTGAGGTTCGGCTCGCCGCCGCTCCCCGGACCGTAACACTGATAATAATCGGCGTACACGCCGCGGGCGTAATTGGTGTAGTCGCCGGCCTGCTCGACGTTGCGCACGAGGTAGCCGCCGGTGTAGACGAGTTTCAGATCGCCGATCCTGCCGTTCGCGGTCCAGGCGGTGCTCTCGAACGAATCCTTGTCGAAGGAATTGTTGAAGAGCGTGGCTTCGAGCGGTCGCAGCGGCGCGCCATCCGAGGCATTGGGCTGCTGGTAGAACACCCCCTGTGAGTCCATATCCTGATAGGACTGCGTCAGCAGCACATCCCAGTCATCGTTGAACTTGTAGAGTGCCTCGGCGCGGATGCCCTTGTACGTCACGGGGTTGATGGCTCGTCCCGACAGGGCATTGTTGTTCACGCTCGGGCTGCCCGGCGGGACGCAAAATCCACCGTTGGGCTGACCGTCCGGGCATTGTCCGTTCACGGCCGGAAAGTTCGCGTAATGGATGCCGATGTCGGTGTCCTTGCGCGTGAACGTAGCGGGCACGTTGTCGATGTACCCGCCGCGCCGGTCGTCATAGATCACCGCGCGCACGGCCATGGTGCCGGCGATCACCGGCAGATTCAGCACCGCCGTCAGGTCGGTATTGGGATCGCCGTGCGCCGTCACGCCGTAGCCGGCCTTGACGCTGCCTTCGGTGATATCGAGTTTCGGCTCGTTGGTGATATAGCGGATGACGCCTGCCTCGGCACCGGCACCGAACAGGGTACCCTGCGGACCTTCAAGTACCTCGATGCGGTTGAGATCGGCCGCGTAGATGTCGAGATTGCGATTGGGCAGCTGTCCTGACTGGTTATCCAGATAGATGGCGACGTTGGGCCACAGCCCCGTCGAGGCGCTTCCCTGGCTGGCCTGCGAGCCGGCACTCAGTCCGCGCATGAAGACTTCGTTCTGCCCCGGCCCGTTGTTCGCGGTGGTGACGTTCGGCAGATATTTGATGTAATCGTCGAAGGTCGCGATATTCAGCTGCTGCAGCGACTGTGCGGTGAACGCCTGCATCGAGATCGGTACGTCCTGCATGTTCTGCGTACGCCGCTGGGCGGTGACGGTGATTTCCTCGAGCGCGTCCGAATTGCCCTCCGCGCTGGCGCTGGCATCCGCGCCCGGTGCCGCCGCGGCAGCTCCGAGGGAGACGCCGCTCAGAATGGCCGCTATCGCATACGAGACCTTGGAGTTCATGCCTGTCCCCTTTTCCGAAGTTGCCATGCAGCGCGGCTGCTCGGGCGGAGGCGGTTTCGAGGCAAATAGCTTTGACCGGCTGGTGCATCGCCGGAAGAAATGCTTCGTTTGCGACGGTGCGAATCAATCGCCGCCGATCGCGCAGGTAATGCTGGCCCGCCTCCCGGCTGCATTCACTCTGTGAGCTTGCGACGACAATAGCAGAGATATCAGCCGTACTCTATCTTCGCCGGACTAACTGCATGCGTCGCTGCCGCTCACTTGCATCGCCGCGCCGCATATGTTGTATGGGCGCGACGATCCGCAGGCGGCTTCTCGCAGGCCTACGGATTTACTCCCAGGTATTTCGCCATCCATTCGAGGTAGCGCCGTGAGCGATCGACCAGGAAACTCGGGCGCGTCAGCACGTGATGCTCGCCCGGATAGACGATGAGCTGTGTGGCCACACCCAGGGTGTGCAGCGATTCGTACATCTGCTCGCCGCCTGCGATCGGCACATTGAAGTCCTGGTCACCTCCGAGGAACAGGGTGGGGGTGTGAATGCGCTCGGCGTGAAAGAAGGGGTAGGACACTTTCAGCCAGCGCGCGCTGTTGCGTGAGGGCGGCCCGAGCTCAGCGTTGTACTGCATGATGTATTCGTCCGCGCCGTACATGGCGGTCTGATTGGCGCTTCCGGCACCACTGATCGCGGCTTTGAAGCGTGGATCTGCGGCAATGCTGTAGTCGGTGAGAATCCCACCGTAACTCCAGCCGCCGATGCCGAGCCGCCCGGGATCCGCAATCCCTTGAGCGATCGCATAATCCACGCCGGCCAGCAGATCCTCCACTTCCTTGTGGCCCCAATCCGCAAAAATCGCGCGAGCATACTGCGCGCCCCGTCCCGTCCCACCGCGGTAGTTGACCGCCAGTACGACGTACCCATGGGTCGCAAAGAATTGCCGTTCGAGTTGCGGTCCATAGCCCGAGAGCTCCAGGGAATGGGCGTCCTGGCCATTTGGACCGCCATGAATCCACAGGATGGTGGGATAACGTCGGCCCTTGGTGTAGTCCGGCGGCTTGACGATCTGGCCGTGCACCTGCGTCCCGTCGCGACTTTTGAAACTGAGATCTTCGACCAGGCCGAGCGCGAGTTCCGCAAAGAGTGCGGCATTGTGCGCGCTCAAGGGGCGCAGCTTGCCATCCTCCAGTGCGAAGGCTTCTACCGGCGCAGCATCGCTCGAGACCAGCACCGCCGTATGGTCGCGAGCCGTTACCAGCTCGTTCACGGTGATCGCGCCGCCGAGCCGCGTGATCGTCCCGCTCGAGAGCTCGACGCTCGCCGGGTACTGCCGCGAATCATCCTCGACCGAAAAGAGAATTGATTTGCCGTCGGTAGCGAATCGTGGCGTGTAGACGGCACGATCGAGTTTGCCCGTCAGATCGCGGAGCCGCCCCGTCTTGACGTCGGCGACCGCGAGTCGATCGGCAATGTAGGCGTTGAATTTCGGCGCGTCCCCCTCGAGTAAGGCGATCAGCCCACCATCCGGGCTCCACTGCAGATGCTGCTTGTTGGGTGAGTCGGTCGAAAGCAGATGCCGGGGGGTGGCTCCGGCCCGGGCCTCGATCAGCTCGATGTCATCCCGGCCGAGATCCTGGGGACGGGTATCCCCATTGCTCACATAGGCGATCTGCCGTCCGTCCGGGGAGTACACGGGCCCGGTGTCTTCCCGGCCGGGATCCTTCGTGAGCACCTCGCTCGTCCCCGTGAGCAGATCGAGCAGATACAGGTGCGGGCGCATATCCGCCGTGAGGTAGCCCTTCGTATCCTGTTTGAAGTGCAAGTCATCGATCACGATCGGCTGCACCCTGACATTGGGGGCGGGGCCGAGCGCCGCCTCTTTGGCGGCACGCATGACGAGCACGAGGCGGGATGCATCGGGCGACCATGCGTAGTCGTCAATCTCGCCGCTCACGTGACTGAGCTGGCGTGGCTCCCCGCCGCGCCGATCCAGCAGCCACAATTGCACGGGGTGGTCGGGGGGCCGGGCAGACAGAAAACTGATGTAGCGTCCGTCGGGACTGAAGCGTGGTTCGCTGACGCTCTCCCCGCGCGTGAGCTGCACGTGCTGCCCACCATTCCAGCTTGCAGTCCACAACGCGCCGCGGCTTTCGTCAGACTCCTTATCATAACTTGTGACGAGGTAGGCGACCGACTGCCCATCGGGTGCAATCTGCAGGTCCGACACCGCCTGGAAGCGATACCAATCCTCAGGAAGCAGGGGACGGCCTGCCATCGCAATGATCGGGGTGAGACAGGCAGCGATACCGAGAAGGGCTTGCAGGAGCGACTTCATGAGCACGTTCGATCCTTTTCGAAAGAGACGCAGGGCCGACCGGCGACCGGGCGGCGCAAGTGTACGCGAGGCGTCTCGTACGGGCGACCCGGCCAGCGCTGCAAAGCGGCGTGCTACTCTTTCAACACCGGGCCGCCGAGCAAGCACGCCAACCCTCAGCACGCATGAACGCGCCCCCACCTGAGACCAGTTTCGCGCAGGGCCGACGGCGCGCGCAGGCCGCGTTGCGCGCCGGGCAGGCCGCGACGGCCGAGCGCTGGCTGCGCGCCCTTACGGCGCAGCGACCAGCCGATGCGCTCAGCCAGTGGCTGCTGGGAGCTGCCCTGCTGGATCAGGATAAACTTTCAGAGAGCATCGCCATGCTGGAATGCGTGCTCGAGCGCGAGCCGGATCTCGCTTGCGCTCGCGTGGATCTGGCGCGGGCCTACCGGCGTGACGGCCGCGCCGCACAAGCGCGGGAGGAGGTGCGGCGTGTGCTGGACAGAGCGCCCCACGAGCATCACGCATGGCTTGCCTACGGGGACGCGCTGGTCGATCTGGCGCAATATGCCGATGCGTGTGTGGCATTCGAGCGAGCGCAGCTCACCGATCCCTATCGCATACGCGTGGAGCAGGGCACGGCTGCCCTCGTGGCGGATGATCGCAAGCGCGCGGAGCTCGTCTTTCGCGACATTCTTCGCGAGGACGCAAGCCACGTGGGCGCCCTGTGCGGCCTGGCGGCAATTTCGCTTGCCGCCGACCGACCCAACGACGCCGAGCGGCTGTTGCGACACGCCATCAGACAGTCGGAGCACGTGCCGCTTGCCTGGCGCGGACTCGGACCGGCGCTGCTGGCGCTGGGGCGACTACCGGAGGCTGAGGCCGCGGCCCGTCGGCTGCTCAGGATCGAGCCTGCGAATCCGCAGAGCTGGATCACTCTCGCTGCAGTGTCGGCGCGGTTGCTGCGCCAGGAGGCAGCGCTCGCCGCCTACGAGCAGGCGGCGCGTTTCAAGCCCGAGGAAGTGCGGCTCAAGATGTCCATCGGTCATGTGCAGAAGTCACTTGGCAGGCGTGCGCAGAGCGAGGCTGCATATCATGCTGCGCTGACAATGAATCCGGGACTGGCCGAGGCGTACTGGAGTCTTGCAGACCTGAAAAATTACAGGTTCAGCGATATTGAAGTGACGGCCATGCAGGCGCTGCTCGCAAGCGGCCGGTGCGCATCCGCCGAGGAGGCGCAGCTGTGTTTCGCCATGGGCAAAGCCCTCGAACAGCGGGCGGAGTATGCGCAGTCGTTCGCCGCCTATGCGAAGGGCAACGCGTTGCGGCGCCGCGCTGCGCCCTTCGACATCAAGCACTTCGAGCGCAGGACCGCGCGCATTCGCGAGGTGTTCGATGCCGCGTTCTTTGCCGAGCGCAGCGGCAGTGGCGATCCGACGCACGCACCCATCTTCATCGTGGGGCTGCCGCGTTCCGGTTCCACGCTTGTGGAACAGATTCTCGCCAGCCACTCCCGTGTGGAGGGCACGATGGAGCTGCCGAACATCCTCAACCTCGTGCGGGAACTCGATGACCTGTCCCCCGACAGGGGCGGTTATCCGCAAAGTACGCGTACGCTGACGCCAGTACGCCTGCGCGCACTGGGAACCCGTTACATCGAGGAGACCGCCCCACTGCGCCTGGGGCGCGAACGCTTCACGGACAAGATGCCAAATAATTTCAGCCACATCGGCTTGATCCACGCGATCCTGCCGCATGCGACGATCATCGATGCACGGCGTCACCCAATGGATTGTTGTTTCAGCACCTTCCGGCAGCACTTCGCCGAAGGGCAGACCTTCAGCTACGATCTCGAGGATCTCGGGCGCTACTACCGTTGTTATCTGTCGCTGATGGACCACTGGGACAACGTGCTCCCCGACAAGGTGCTGCATGTACAGTACGAGCCGCTCGTGCGCGCGCCGGAGGCGAACATCCGTCGCCTGCTCGATCATTGCCGCCTGCCCTTCGAGCCTGCGTGCCTGGCGTTTCATCAGACCCGCCGTGCCGTGCGTACGGCGAGCGCCGAGCAGGTGCGCCAGCCGATTTACACCTCCGGCGTGGGCTACTGGCGTTTCTTCGACAAGGAACTGCGACCTCTCAGAGCGGCGCTGGGCGACTGCCTTGCTCGATTCGAGGAGCCGTGAGCGTTGACGGGCTTTGAGCGACACCGCATGATTCAGGGAGTGCCCGGCGAGAATCGAGTATCGAAAAGCAAAATCGACGGGGGGTCTGCTATGGGTGCATCGAGCCGGTATGTCGCCTCATTTGCGAGCGGGGCGGGCCCGAGAGTTCGCGAGTCCGCGGTTCGCGAGGCTGCGGTTCGGGAATCCGCGGCCTACAAAATCGGCCTCGCCGTCGCGGCGGCGCTTGCTGCGGTCTCTGCCGCGCCGGTCCTTGCGGATGCGGCGGCGGACGCATCCTCCGCTCCGCTCGCGGAAGTCATCATCACCGCCCGCAAGCGCGAGGAGAATCTGCAGGATGTGCCGCTGAGCGTCGATGTCCTCTCGAGCAAGGACCTGCAGCATCTGGGGATCAAGCAATTCGATGACTACGCGGAAAAGATGCCCTCGATCTCCTTCATCAGCGTAGGTCCCGGCACGCAGCTGTTCGTGATGCGCGGGGTTTCCGATGGCAGCAATCCGAACTATGCGAATTCCTCCGCGACGGGCGTGTTTCTCGATGACGCCTCGTTGAGCCTCTCCGGGGTTCAGCCCGATCTGCATCTTTACGATATCGAGCGCATCGAGGTATTGAACGGCCCCCAGGGCACGACGTTCGGCGCCGGCTCCATGGCCGGCGCAGTCCGTTACATCACCAACAAGCCCGATCTGAACGCCTTCAGCGCGGGTGTGGATTTCACGGGCGGCAAGATCCAGGGCGGCCAAGGCAACTGGACTTACGAGGGATTTCTCAATGCGCCACTGATCGACGGAGTACTCGGGCTGCGTGTCTCGGCCTTCAGCGACTCCCACGGCGGCTTCATCGACAACGAGCTGACGACGCGAACCTGGGTGAATGGGACCGTCTCCAACAATGCCCAATGGGCGCGCAATGACTACAACCGGGAGCACGTCGAAGGCGGTCGGGTAGCGCTGCGCGGGGACATCAACGATCGCTGGAGTGCGACACTCACCTATAACTATCAGCGCCAGACGGCCCTCGGCGCCTGGGACGAAGACCTCGCCAATTTCGGCCCACGTGCAGTCTCGCGCTTCGGTCCCGAGTACCACCGCAACGAAGATCGAATCACGGACTTCCATCTCGACGGGGATGTCGGCATCGCCGATCTGGTTTTTGCCAGCACCTACTGGCAGCTGCCGACACGCCAGTACAATGAATACTCGCAATACATGCAGAATTACAACGGTGGCGCGCTGGAAGGCGCCGCCTGCCTGAACGATCCCACCTTCGGCGCCGGACCGTTCAGCGGCTGCCAGGTGCCGAGCGAGAGCTACGAATATCACACCAACCCGCAACGCTGGTCGGAGGAAGTGCGGCTGCTGTCCAAGCCCGGCGGACGCGTCCACTGGCTTGTCGGATATTATTGGGAGCGCACCAGCGACAAGAACTCGGGCAGCACGTTCTACATGCCCGGGCTGCAGACCCAGGGTGCCACATTCCAGTATTACGAGGCGCTCTACGGAACGACCATGTCGTCGCTTCCGCCGGGGGAGTGGTATTCATATAAGACGATATCCGATTATCTGCAAACCACGGAATTTGCCAACATCAGCTTCGATCTCACCAACAAGCTCAACGTCGAGGCAGGCGTGGTGCATTTCAGCTCGAATTTCTCCTATTACAGCCCGTTCGGTCAGTTTGCCTACACGCCGACGTCGCCCACCTACTCCGCGGGCGGCTCCAACAAGGTGAACAGCAAGCTCGGCGCCAACTACAAGATCACCGACAAGATCATGGTGTACGCCGATTTTGCGCAGGGTTTCCGCGATGGCGGCGCGAATTCCGGCTTCCCGGCCTCCTGCTACGCTAACGGCGTGCCGCAGAATTATGTGCCCGACACGCTCAACAACTTCGAAGTGGGCTGGAAATCCACGAGTCTCAACGGGCGGCTTCTGTGGAATGGCGCCGCCTATCTCATGAACTGGAAGGACCTGCAGACGCTCATCTACGATATCAACATCTGCGCCCCGAGCAGTTTCAATGCGAACGTCGGCGATGCGCGCATCTATGGCGTGGAATCCAACGTCGATCTGAAACTGACCGAGCACTGGTCGCTGCAGGCCGCCGCCAGCTACACCGATTCGCATCTGATCTCGACCACCTACACGACCTTCGAAGGTAACGTCGGGGAACGCCTGCCCTTCGTGCCTTACTTCAACTATAGCTGGAACCTGCGCTACGACCACTCGCTGACCCAGACGCTGCGCGGTTATGCCCAGTTCGACATGGCCCACAAGGGCGATATGTGGAACGATCTGCACGTCGCAGGCTCCAACGGCTTTCCGCGGATCCTGCAACCGAGCTATTCGCTCCTGAACCTGCGTTTGGGGGTGAATCCGCAAGGCGGACACTGGCTGGCCGAGTTCTTCATCACCAATCTCACCGACAAGAACGCCATCGTCTATACCAATACCGGCAACTTCGATCTGCGCGAAACGACGAATGAGCCGCGCGTGTTCGGCGTGCGGCTGAATTACCGCTTCGGCAAAGAGCTCAATACGGAATAGCTTCCCCGAGAAGGATTCGAATGAATAAGCTCACCGTGCTGACGGGTTCGTTCCTGTTCTTATCCTGTCCGGCCGTTTTCGGCCAGGACGCGATGCAATATGGCACGAAGCATCTGACGGTCCTGGCAGAGGACCAGAAAGTACGGGTGCTCCGCTATGCGCCGCACAAAGGCGACAGGACTCCCGTGCATTCGCACCCGTCGGCGGTGGTCTATGTGCTCAAGGGAGGCCGGGTCAAATACACGCTGCCCGACGGCAGCACGAAGATTGCCGAGTTAAGGACGGGCGAGGCGTTGATCCGACCACCGATCACGCATTCGGATGAGGCGCTGGATGATGTGGAGGCAATCCTCATCGAGCTCAAACAATAGCTGGCGTGCAGCCGATCGTATGGAGCATTGACCGCCTCAACGTGCATTCGTCCTCTTATCGAGTTCGACGATCGTCCGGTAGAGCACCTCGGCGCCGTTGGCGACATCCTCCCAGGTCGAGAATTCCTGAGGCGCGTGACTGATTCCAGCGCGGCTCGGTATGAAGATCATGCCCATTGGGGCAAGTCTTGCGATCTCCCCGGCATCGTGTACCGCGCCGCTCGGTAAATCGGCGCTGGACAAGCCGGCGGAACGTGCCGCCTCGCGTATGACGCCCTGCACCGAAGCGTCACTGAGGGCGGGCGCAATGTCGCTGATCACCGAGCAGCGCGTCTCGACGCCTTCCTCTTGGTCGGTCTGCGCGAACCGCTGCTGAATGTGCTGCCACATCCGCTCGATCCTGGCCGCATCGAGATCGCGCAATTCGACCGGGAACTCGACGCGACCGGGAATGACGTTCGGCGCCCCCGGCTCCGCCTTCATATAGCCGACGGTACCCACCTGGCGACCAGGTTCTGCGCGCACGACCTCGCGGACGGCCAGTAAGTCCCTCGAAGCCGCAGCCAGCGCGTCCCGGCGCCGATTCATCGGCGTCGTCCCGGCGTGATTCGCGAATCCCGTCGCGACGCACTTCCATCGCTTGAGCCCAACGATGCCCTGCACGACGCCGATCTGCGTCTTGGTCTCGTACAATTGCGGTCCCTGCTCGATGTGGAGCTCCACGATCGCTGCCAGCGCGCCGCGGGGAATGCGGGCATCGGCCAGGTGCGCCGGATCCTGCCCGTAGCGCCGCAGCCAGTCGGCGAGGGTGAGTCCCTCCTCATCCTTGCGGTCGAGAATCTCCGGGCCCAGCGCCCCGGCTGCCACACCGGAGCCCAGTGCGCTGATGCCGAAATGCGGACCTTCCTCGTTGGTCCAAACGACGACTTCGAGCGGATGCTGCGTGGCAACATGGCCGGCATCGAGGGCGCGGATCACCTCGATGGCGCCCACCGTGCCGACGGTTCCGTCGAAGTTACCGCCGTGTGGAACCGAATCGATATGGGAGCCGAACAACAGTGTCGGCAAGTGCGCGCTGCCGGCTCGACGGCCAAAGATATTTCCCGCCGGATCAACCCGAACCGCAAGCCCGGCCTCCTTCATCAGGCCCATCACATACGTTCGTGCGGCCATCTCGGTGGTTGAGAATCCGAGGCGCGTCACGCCCCCTTGCGGATTGCGGCCGAACTCACTTAGCTTCTCGAGGTTTTGCTGCAATCGTCGTGCATCGACGTGACGTGCCCGCGCACCGGGTTGCGCAGCCGGCGTCAGGGCTACGAACGAGACGGTAATGGCGAGAATTGAACTGACGCAAATCGCGAAGGTGCGGGATGTCGTCGCAGCATGGCGGCCCGATCGGGGCCCGCGCGGCATCTTTGCTCGTACATTCAAAACGGTCTGCATTTTTTCTTTGGCGTCGTTCGCCTCCCAACCAGGGGTCGCATTCTGCGCGATGTCAGTCGGTTCAGGAAGCGGTATTGCCGGCCCGTTCTGCGATGGGGGGCATAGCGCACGAGCGCGGTGAGGAACTTCCCGGGCTCCTCGGCTACAGTGGAGTTGCAGGCCACGATATGATCGATGACTTGCTACCCTCGATAACGCGGGGACAACGTCAATGCCCGAACATAACAGGTCGATGCCTGCCGTCATCGAAATCAGGTCGATCGATTATGTGCCCGAAGCCGAGCGGCACGGAGGCCTGGCCAGCCAGTTCACATTGTGGCTCGGAGCCAATCTGCAGATTACGGCGATCGTCACCGGGGCTCTGGCAGTCGTCTTGGGGGGCGATGTGTTCTGGTCCTTGATCGGACTGTTCGCCGGGCAACTTCTCGGTGGCGCGGTCATGGCGCTGCACGGGGCGCAAGGTCCGCAGCTTGGCCTTCCGCAGATGATTTCCTCGCGCGTTCAATTCGGCGTGTACGGGGCGATCCTGCCAATCGTCGCGGTGTGCCTGATGTACGTTGGCTTCTCCGCCAGCGGTTCGGTCCTCGCCGGGCAAGCCGTCGGTCAACTGCTTCACATCGATGATGGCTTCGGCATCGCGATCTTCGGTTGCTTCATCGTTATCGCGACTCTGTTCGGCTATCGATGGATTCACGTGCTGGGCCGGGTGTCGAGCCTGGTCGGAATCGCAGCGTTTTGCTACATGTTCAGCAGAGTTTTCGCGACGCACGACATTGCCGCCTTGCTGAGCATGCGGCATTTCTCCCTCAACCAGTTTCTCCTGGCCATGTCGCTGTCGGCGTCGTGGCAGATCGCCTATGGCCCGTACGTGGCTGACTATTCCCGATATCTGCCGCGCGAGAGCTCCGGACCGGGCCTGTTCGCCGCCATCGGATTGGGCTCGGTGCTGGGCTCACAAATTGCCATGACGTTCGGTGTGTTCGCCGCCGCATTGGGCGGCTCGCAGTTCGAGCATCACGAAGTGGCCTATATCGTCGGACTCGGTTCCACCGGCATGGTCTCGACCCTGCTCTTCTTTTGCATTGCATTCGGCAAGGTGACGGTCACCACGTTGAATGCCTATGGAAGCTTCATGTCGATGGCGACGATCGTGAGCGCGTTCCGGCGGGGGCTTACGATCTCGATACGACATCGCTTTTTCTACATCGTCGCAATGGTGGGACTGTCGACGCTGTTGGCGCTGCTCGGGCGTCATTCCTTTTTGAAGGGATTCGAAGCCTTCATCCTGTTTTTGCTGGCGGTGTTCACACCCTGGAGTGCGATCAATCTCATCGACTATTACTTCTTCACCCGATCCCGCTATGACGTGCCGGCATTGTCCCACCCGGATGGGCGCTACGGCCGATGGAATACGGCTGGCATCGCGATCTACATCCTCGGCATTCTCGTGCAGATGCCCTTCCTTTCCACGAGCTTCTATACCGGCCCGCTCGTTGCATCGCTCGGCGGTGCGGACATCTCCTGGATTCTCGGTCTCATCGTTCCGGGCGCACTCTATTATTTCGCTGCTCGAAAGTCCCGCAGGCAAATTCCGTCGCAACTGATTCTGCCCGAGGATGTCGCGGTGGCTGCCGAATGAGGTCAGTGAGAAAGCGCCGGAGACGGCGGTGGCGGAGTCCGCAGTACGGACTTGGCTCGGTAGGGCGCCGGCTTCGTTTATGGCGCATCCGTGCGCACTGCGGCGGCCAGGTAATGAGGGGCGACGCAACGCAAAGCAGCCGATGCTGATGAAAGCACCGGGACATTGCGCAATACTGTCGCAGCAAGCCTGCGGTTAATAGGAAAGAACATGCAATTCTGCCTCGCACATTTACCGGGTTCTGGTCCGATCCTTCGCGGTGCTGCGTTGGTGACGCTCGCCATTGCAGCAATGCAAATCGTCCCCGCCAGCGCCGCGCCGCTGACGTCAGCTGATCAGAGCGCGTTTCCGCTCGATCAGAGTCTTTTCACGGCCCTGCGGTGGCGGAACATCGGTCCGTATCGCGGCGGGCGCGCTCTCGCTGTCGCCGGCATTCCCGGTGACCCCGCGACATTTTATTTTGGCGCGGTCGCCGGCGGGGTCTGGAAGACGATGGACGCCGGTGCCACCTGGTCGCCACTGACTGATCACACGTCCATCTCCTCCGTGGGTGCCATCGCGGTGGCGCCGTCCAATCGCAACATCATCTATGTCGGTACCGGCGAGGGGGCGCCCCGCGGGGATATGACCAACGGCGATGGCGTTTACAAGTCGGTCGACGGCGGCAAGACTTGGAGCAATATTGGCCTGCAGGACACCCGGCAGATTGGCGCGTTGATCGTCGATCCGGCCAACCCCGACATCGTGCTGGTCGCTGCATTGGGGCATGCTTTCGGTCCCAACGCCGAACGCGGCGTGTTCCGCACGACCGATGGGGGCAAGACCTGGGACAAGGTCCTGTACAAGGACGATCAGACGGGCGCGATCGATGTCAGCTACGATCCGCACGACTCGAAGATTGTCTTTGCGGCGCTTTGGCAGGCACGGCGACAACCGTGGAACTTCTCGAGCGGCGGTCCTGGCAGCGGCCTGTATCGCTCGAGTGACGGCGGCGTGAGCTGGGCGCATCTGACGGGCAATGGGTTGCCGACCGGTATCCTCGGGCGGATTCATGTCTCGGTATCTGGTGCGGACTCCAGCCGAGTCTACGCCATGATCGAGGCGAAGGAAGGTGGCTTGTTCCGCTCGAACGACGGCGGAGCGCATTGGCAGCGCATCAACGACGACGGCCGCCTCAGCCAACGGGCCTGGTATTTTTCAACCGTGCTCGCCGATCCTCAGCACGTGGACACAGTGTATGCAGAGAACACTGGCCTGTTCCGCTCGACCGACGGCGGCAAGACTTTCAATCTCCTGCCCGCTCGCCATGGCGATCACCACGGCATCTGGATCGATCCGACCGCTCCGCAGCGGATCATCGAGTCCAGCGATGGCGGTGCCTCCGTCTCCCTCGACGGCGGTAACACCTGGAGCAGCCAAAACAATCAGCCGACGGCGCAGTTCTATCACGTGTCGGTCGACAATCGCTTCCCGTACTACGCCTATGGCGCTCAGCAGGACAACACGAGCGTCGCCATTGCCAGCATGGATGACGAGGGCGCCATCGGGCCGCGCGACTGGTACGACGTGTTTCCCGGGGAGGCCGGCTTCGTGTTCGCCGATCCGCGCGATGCGCACATTGTCTACGGCACCAACGAAAACCTGATCGGCCGGTTCGACAAGCGCACGATGCAGACGCAGGTGATCTCGGTATGGCCGGTCGACGCCTCGGGCCACGCGGCCAAGGACCTGGAGCATCGCTTCAACTGGACATCGCCGCTGTCCATGTCGCCCTTCGATTCCGACACGCTCTATTACGGAATGGAGCGCCTTTACAAAACGACCAATGATGGCCACAGCTGGAGCGCCATCAGCCCTGATCTCACTCGCAACGACAGATCCAAGCAGCAGGCCTCAGGCGGTCCGATCACCAAGGACATCACCAGTGTCGAATACTACGACACGATCTTCGCCATCGCCGAGTCACCGCTCACCAAGGGCATGATCTGGGTCGGAACCGACGACGGCCTGATCCAACTCACCCGCAACGGCGGCAGCAGCTGGTCGAATGTCACGCCCGCAAAGATGCCTCAATGGAGCACGATCAGCCTGATCGAGCCCTCGCGCTATGCCGCGGATACCGCTTATGTGGCAGTCGACCGCCACAAGCTCGACGACCTCAGGCCCTTCATCTTCATGACGGAAGACGCCGGCAAGACCTGGAAGCGCATTGATGCAGGTCTGCCGGATGGCTCGTTCGTTCACGCGGTTCGCGAGGATTCAGTCAGGCGGGGACTGCTTTACGCCGGCACCGAAACGGGAGTCTTCGTATCCTTCGATAACGGGCAGCACTGGCAGAGTCTGCAGCTCAATCTGCCACGCTCACCTGTTCACGACCTGGTGGTCAAGGGCGACGACCTGGTCATCGCCACCCACGGCCGCTCATTCTGGATTCTCGATGACGTGACCCCGTTGCGTCAGGTCGCGCCCGCGGCGGCAGCCTCGAGCGCGTATCTCTATAGGCCCGAGACCGCTTATCGTCGCTACTATCCGGACCAGGTCGATACGCGGCCTCCCGTGGGGCAGAACCCGCCGGCGGGCGTGCTCATCGACTACTATCTGCCGACACCGCCCAATGGCACGGTCACCATCGACATTCTCGATGACAAGGGCAGTGTGGTGCGCCATCTCAGCAGCGAGAAGACGCAGCAGCAGGAGCAGCCCCCGGAATGGCCGGACCAGGTGCACCCCGCCGATACTCTGCCAGACCTGCAGGGCATGAACCGCTTCGTCTGGAATCTGCGCTACGACGATCCGGTGCAGATTCCCGGAGCGTTCTATGCCGGGTTACCGCCACGCGGACCGATCGTACTGCCTGGCCGTTACAGCATCAGGCTAGCTTACGGTGGTCACTCGCAGGTCGTGCCGCTGAGCATTGTGGCTGACCCCCGCGACAAAGGCTCACTCGCGGGCTTGCAACAGAAGTTCGCGCTATCGATGGAGGTCTATCGCGACCAGGACGCGTTGCATCGCGCCGTCAACGACATTCGGGCCGTCAAGGGTGCAGTCGCTGCGGCATTGACGAAAGTGAATGGCAAAGCCGATAGCGCCCGGCTCACCGCCGAAGGAAACGCTCTGCTCGAGCGGGCTGCGCAGATCGAAGGCGTGCTCATGCAGGTCAACATCAAGGGCTCGGAAGCCAACCTCAACTTTCCCGGCATGTTGAACGAGCAGATCTACTCTTTCAGCGGTTTGCTCGATGACGCCGACACCGCACCCAACGAAGAGGAGATCAGCACCTATTCCTCCATGCATGTCAGACTTGGCACGCAGCTCGCCGCATGGAACGACCTGAAGAAGTCGCGAGCCGAAACGTTCTGTGCGCGTGCGCGCGACGCAGGCGTTGGCGAGCTGGCCGGCACGTGTCCGTAACGACCCGTAATACTCAGGCTTCAGCCGTGAGGCGCGGGCTCCGCGGGAGCGTGCAGGCGAGCACCTCGTCCCGCAGGCTAAGCCGGCGGGTCGAGCGGTGTGCCGCACAGATAGCCGTTGCAGGTAGCCGCATCGCCTTCCGAGCTCCCAAGGGCAAGTGGGCTGGCAGTGCGACACGCCGTCCCGGTCCGGGGTGAGCACGCGCGATCCACAAAGTAGAGATCTCCTAAGAACTCGCGTGATAGAACGAAGAATCCTCGTAGACTGCATCGCAAACGTGTCACATATTGACGAAGGACTGTGCGAGCGATCGCCGGCGGCCAGCGATGGCCGTGCGAAGGGGAGACGAGCAAATGCGGCACTCTTTCAATAAGGGTCGAACCCAACTGAATACCCTGCGGCGGACATTCGAGGCAATCACGCCGGTGCGGGCGGCGGTATGCGTCGCGCTTTACGGGATGTCGCCCGCAACGTACGCGCAGCAGGCCACCACCACTCAGGAGACGACAGCCGCGCTCCCCGAAGTGACCGTCACGGCTACACGCCGCACGCAGACGCTGGAGGCGGTGCCCTACAGCCTGTCGGTGGTCAGCGCGGACCGGCTCGCGGAGAGCGGCGTGACGGATCTCGCCTCGCTCGCAACCGAGGTCCCCGGCCTCAGCATGTACGAATACGGCGCGCGCCTCGCCGGAGCAACGGTACCGATCATCCGCGGCATCAACGCGACCGGTGAGCCGACACGCGGTTTCCGCTCCTTTGAGCAGGCCCCGGTCGGCACCTACGTCGGCAATTCCCCGATCGACGGCTATTTTCAGCTGGACGATCTGAAGCAGGTCGAGATTCTGCGTGGTCCGCAGGGGACTCTTTATGGTGCCGGTACGCTGGCGGGCGCTCTGCGACTCATCCCCAACTCCCCGGAACTGGGCAAGTTCTCCGGCCAGGTCGAGGCGAGCGGCGGCCGGCTCGATCACTCTGACGGCACGCCGTATGCGGTCAGGGGTTTGGTCAACGTGCCGCTGGGCGATGTGCTCGCCTTTCGGGCTTCCGCGAAGTACAACTACGAGCCGGGATTCGTTGACACCTACGGCCTGTTCGTCCGCACCAATAACGGTTTGTCGGGCGTCCCCGTGCTCGCCAATCCGGCCGCGCCCGTCACGAGCCCTGCGATCTATCAGGATCAGAAGGACTGGAATTTCCAGAAGACCTTCACCGGGCGCGCCAGCCTGTTGTTCAAGCCGACGGATGCGTTCAGCGCGGAGGCGGCGATCCTGCATTCGGGTGCGCAGGGTGACGGTGGCCCCCAGGTCAATCGCGACTTTCCAGGCGGAGCCTCGCCGCTCGACCCTGCCACCACCCTGCCTGCCGGCGGACCGTACCGGGAGTTCTCGCAGATCGATCAGCCGTGGTCGCGTTACACGAACCTTACGAGCCTCGATCTGAGCTACGACGCCGGGTTTGCGACGGTGTCCTCGACAAGTTCTTACTACACGACCACCGGCTCCACGCTGCAGGACAACACCTACAGCCTTGGTGGCCTCTCGAGCGGCGGCTATCTTCCCTATTACGCCGGCGTGCCGACGAACCCGCGCTTCATCTACGACCAGGTATTCGCCGACCGGGCGCATACGTTCACGGAGGAGGTGCGTCTGGTGTCGAAAGCCAGTCCGGACAACGTCATCGACTACGTGCTCGGCGCCTTCTACGAAGATCAGACGCGCGAGGGCGCATGGACCATTGCTGTGCCGGGAACGCCGGAATATCAAGCGGCCCAGGGGTGCCTGCCGAACTGTTCCTTTGACGTCAGCACGGCTCCCGGGGACGTGACGTTCAGCCAGGTGGACACGCAGCATTTCAAGGACAAGTCGGTATTCGGTGAACTGACCTGGCACTTCGTCAAGGGCGGTCAGGTCACCGTCGGTGCCCGGCACTTCAGCCAGCAGTTCACCGATGCGCAGTCCTACGACGATTACAACTTCCCGACGCACCTGCCTGCGACGCCACATGAATCACCGGCGTCGAAGACGGTCGGCAAGGTGAATCCCTCGTTCGAATATGCCCGGGATCAGTTCGTCTATGCCCTGTGGTCGCAGGGCTTCCGTCGCGGCGGCGCAAACTCGGTGCCACTGGCAGGGCCGTTCCGGGAAAGCCCGCTGCTGGCGACCTATGCGCCCGACAGCACGAACAACTACGAGGCGGGACTCAAGGGGCGTTTTAGCAACGGCCTCTCGTACACCGTGGCGGTGTTCGACATCAAATGGGACAAGCCACAGATCTCCTCGAGCCTGCCGTCGGGCAATCTTGCCGTATACAACGGGAATACCGCCGAGTCGAAGGGCTTCGAGCTGGAGTCGAGCGGTCCGCTGTTCGTGCCGCAGCTCACCTATCTGGTGAGCTTCGCTTATGCCGATGCGCACCTGACCAGCGGCTTTTCACTGCCGGCGAACGATGGTACCCAGACCGGCACCATCGTTCCGGGACTCATCCACGGCAGCAATGGACAGCAAATGCCCGGCAGTCCGAAGACCAGCGCGAGTGTTGCCCTTGACTACGACATCCTCATGTCTGCCGGCTATGACCTCGCGTTGACGGCGAACGGTGTGTACCGCAGCGCCGTACCGATGCAGCTGTCCCCCACGCTGGGTGTCACGACGGTGCAGTACTCATCGACCTTTGAGATCATGAATCTCTCGGCCGCATTGAACCACAAGCCCTGGCAGACGACGCTTTACATCACCAACGTCTTCGACAGACAGAATATTCTGGTGCCACCGACGCAGTTCAATGAGCTCGGCAAGCTGACCAACGACTACGTGGTGAATCCCCCGCGGGAGATCGGTCTGCGCGTCGCCTATAGTTTCTGAGTCGAGGCCCCGAGGGCCGATGCACGCCGACGGGCCGGCGCATTCGCGCACGAGGCGTCCGCAGCTGTAGCGCCTGTTCGCAGACGCTCGGGCCATCCGATGGGAGTTCTCTCAATGGCAACGCCCGTACTTCACTTGGCGATGCGCCCGCTGTCGATCGCCGCGGCCCTGATGCTCCTGAGCGGCCGCGCAGTCACGCTGGAGCAGTCCACCGCGTCCGCGACGTGCGATACACCGCAGCATCATCAGATGGACTTCTGGCTGGGGGACTGGCAGGTCTTTGATGCCGGAAGCAAGACGGTGGTTGCCTTCGACCGCGTGGAGAAGCAGTACGAGGGCTGCGTCATACGGGAGACTCTGACCTTCCTGACGGACCTGTATCGACGCCCGGGGGTCAAGGTCCGACTCGCCGGCATCGCGGTCAACCGGTTCGACGGCGTGGAATGGCTACAGATGTGGGCCGACAATCAGTGGGGCGCGATCCTGCTGCGTGGCGCGCCGAACGCCGCCGGCAACATGGAGTTCGTGTCGGTGATCCCTTCGCGCCATCGCGACGTGAAACTGGTCTACGAGAAGCATCCCGACGGAACGTTGCGTATCCTGCAGTATGTCGCTCCGGCCGGCAGCGGCAAATGGGCGAAGTACGGTGACCTCAGCTACCGTCGCAATCGGTAGTGGAGCGCGCGCAGATGTCGGTGCACGTTGAGGAACACATCTGGATCAGCTTGAGTGACGGTTGCCGTCTGGGTGCCCGGCTTTGGCTTCCGGAGATGACGCCGCGCGTCAAGGTCCCGGCGGTGCTCGAATACATCCCGTACCGCAAGCGCGATGGCACGCGCGCACGCGATGAGCCCATGCATGGCTACTTTGCTGAGCACGGCTACGCGGCCATCCGCGTGGACATGCGAGGCTCGGGCGAGTCCGATGGCCACCTGGCAGATGAGTACCTCAAGCAGGAGCAGGATGACGCCGTCGAGGTGATCGCGTGGATCGCGAAGCAGCCCTGGTGCACGGGCGCCGTCGGCATGCAGGGCAAGTCGTGGGGCGGCTTCAATGCGCTGCAGCTCGCTGCCCGCCGCCCGCCGGCGCTCAAGGCGATCATCACCACGTTCTTCACGGACAATCGCTATACCGACGATATCCACTACATGGGCGGCTGCCTCCTCAACGACAACCTGTGGTGGGGCAGCATCATGCTCGCCTACCAGAGCCGACCACTGGATCCGGTCATCGTCGGGTCCGGCTGGCGGGAGCGCTGGCTCGAACGCCTCGAGAAGCTGCCGTTCTTTCCCGCGCTGTGGCTATCCCACCAGCGTTACGACGATTACTGGAAGCATGGCTCGGTGTGCGAGGATTTCGCAGCGATCCAGTGCCCGGTCCTGGCGATCGGTGGCTGGACCGACAGTTACACCAATGCCGTGCCTCGGCTCCTCAAGGGCCTCAAAGTGCCCCGCCTCGGCATCATCGGTCCGTGGGGCCATCTCTATCCGCATGATGGCGTGCCGGGCCCTGCGATCGGCTACCTGCAGGAAGCGGTGCGCTGGTGGGATCAGTGGCTCAAGGGCCGGGACACCGGCATCATGAACGAGCCGATGCTACGGGCGTACGTGGAGGACCCCGTCGCCCCCGAGGGCACGCGCATCTTTACACCCGGACGGTGGGTCAGCGAGGACTGCTGGCCGTCTCCCGATATCACAGCTCGGCGTTTCTATCTGGGTGCGGACCGGAGCCTCGGGGAGCGGCGCGCCGCAAGCGCAGTGCTGTGCGTGCGCTCGCCGCAGAGTCATGGCAAGGCGGCGGGTGAGTGGATGGGTGTCGGTTGTCCGGGGGAGCAGCCGACGGATCAGCGTCTCGACGACGGCGGCGCCCTGGTATTCGACACACCGCCCCTCGCAAGTGAGTTTTCTGTGCTGGGTGCGCCGGTGCTGCACCTGCGCGTAGCTGCCGATGCGCCGGTCGCGCAGCTTGCCGTGCGCCTTTCTGACGTCGCGCCGGATGATCGGGTGACACGCGTCAGCTATCAGGTGCTGAACCTCACGCACCGGGACAGCCACGAGCATCCTACCGCGCTCGAGCCGGGTCGCTACTACGACGTAGCGGTGACGCTGAACGTGTGCGGTCACCGATTCCTCCCAGGCCACCGTATCCGGCTTGCCATCGCGACCGCTTATTGGCCGATCATCTGGCCGGCGCCCTATGCAGCGACGCTGTCGATTCGTGCCGATGAAGGCACCCTCGACCTGCCCGTGCGCCAGGGCCGCGAAGGGCAGCCCATTGCGTTTGAGCCGCCCGTCCATGGTCCGAGGACACGCATCACGACCGTGGAACCCGGCATCGTGCGCAGATCGACGGTGCAGGACCAAGTAAGTGGCGAGATGACCTACGTCACCGAAGGCATCGGCGGGGTTTTTGGCGAGGGAATCTTGCGCTTCGACGACGTCGATGTGCAGCTCGCCCACGGCATGAAGCGCGAATTGACGATCCGGGACGACGATCCGTTGTCGGCGCGCTATGTCCTGAGGCAGTCGTACGAAATGGGTCGCGAGGGGTGGCGGACCCAGGTCAACACCTGGGCGCAGATGCACGGCGACCGGGCTAATTTCTACCTCTCAGGCACGCTGACGGCGCGACTCAATGGCGAGGTCGTGGCCGAGCGGAACTGGGACGTGACGATCGCCCGTGATCTCATGTGAGGCCCTGAGGGCCTCATCAAAATGCACACGACTTCGCACGCTGACCCGGCGCGCCAGCAGATCTTCGGTCAGCCACGCGGTCTGGCGACGCTCTTTCTGACGGAGATGTGGGAGCGCTTTTCGTACTACGGAATGCGTTCCATCCTCATACTCTACGCGGTCGCCGCCGTGCGTGACGGCGGTTTCGGGCTCGATGACCATGTCGCAAGCGCCATCTACGGCCTCTACATTGCAGCGACGTATGTGTTCGCTCTTTTCGGTGGCTGGATGGCGGACCGCCTGCTTGGTGCCCAGCGGGCCGTGATCGTCGGCGGCCTCCTGATCATGTGCGGCAACGCTCTGCTGGTGCTCGGCCATGTGCGAACCTTTTTCCTGGGACTGGTCATCATTGTGCTCGGCGTGGGGCTCCTCAAGCCCAACATCAGTGTCATGGTGGCCGAGCTGTACCCGGAAGCGGGCGCGCGACGCGATGCCGGGTTCTCGATCTTTTATGTCGGCATCAGCGTCGGTGCGCTACTTGGCGCTCTGCTCGTGCCGCTGTGCGCCGCGCGCTACGGCTGGCGGTGGGGATTCAGCCTGTCTGTCGTCGGCATGTTGCTCGGTCTCGGACAGTTCCTGCTGACGCGCAAGTGGCTCGGCCACCGCGGCCGAGCTGTTGATAGAGGCAAGTCCGGACGGCCGTGGCTCGCGGTCGTCACGTTCGCGCTCGTCGTGACGTTGATTACTACGCTTGCACTCACCGGTGTGTTGACGATCGAGCCGGTGAGACTTGCAGCCGCAGCTTCGTGGCTGATCGCGCTGTTTGCGGTCGCCTGTTTCGCGTATCTGATTCTGTTCGCAGGCCTGAGCGCAAAGGAGCGCGGCCGCGTCTACGTGATGGGCGCGCTATTTGCCGCGTATGCGATCTTCTTCGCAGGATTCGAGCAGGGCGGCGCTTCCTTGAATCTGTTCGCCGAGCGTTACACCGACCTTCGCGTGTTCGGCTGGCCGATGCCGGCAGGCGTCCTGCAGGGCACGACCGCTTTGTACACGATCCTGTTCGCGCCGGCTTTTGCCGCTTTGTGGGTCGCTCTCGGCCGTCGCGGCAAGGACTTTGCGCCGTCGACCAAGTTCGCGGCCGGCCTCGCACTGCTCGCAGCAGGGTATGTCGTGATGTATTTCGCCGCAGGTTACGTCGTGGCCGGGGTGAAGGTCCTGCCGACCTGGCTGCTGCTCACGTACTTCCTGCAGGAATGTGGTGACCTGTGCCTCTCGCCCGTTGGGCTGTCCTCGATGACCAAGCTCGCGCCGCCGCGATTCGTAGGCCAGGTCATGGGTCTGTGGTTTCTGGCTCTCGCGCTCGGCAACAACCTCGCCGGTCAGCTCTCGGGGGAATACGACGCGCGTGATTTACAGTCCCTGCCGGTACTGTTCCTGAAGATCGCCGGCGGGTCGCTGATTGCGGCGGTCATCATGCTGGCGCTCACGCCGACTGTCCGACGCCTGATGGGCGGGGCGAAGTGAAGCGCGCCGCGGTTTGATGCGCTTCAGTTGTCGCGTTGCGGAGCCGCTGCGTGAGCCGCCGCACGAGCCTGCGCCGCGAGCCGTGCGGCCACCCAAGCGTGGAAGTGATGCGTGGCCGTATCCATCGAGGGCGAGAAAACACCGCCGTCGTAGCCGGGCGAAGCGCGCCCGAGCTGCATCTGTTCGACCGCGGTCAGGTCCTGCTCGAAGACGATGCGCCATGCGGACAAGGTCGCAGCCCGGCAAGCGCGATAGACATCCTTTGCGGCCCCCTCGCCAACGTAGAAGATCCGCAGCTCCTCGCGAGTGCGGTCGGGCGCTTCCGGGATCAGCAGGATTGCGAACGCGTGATCGGCCTGAAAACCGAGCAACACGTTCGGATACATCGTCGGATACTCAGCCACGTGCATGCGATCGGCCGGCCACGCCTCGAGACGCGGCAGGTGCGCGCCTGCGATTTCGCTTCCGCGGTAGGCGAGGGAGCCTTGGCCCGCGAATTCAGCGCCGAGGAAGCAGTAGTGATCCTCGAGCCTCGAGTAGCTGTTGAGCTCCGGATGCACCCAGGGCAGGTGGTAGGCCTCGCAATAGTTCTCGACCGCCAGCTTCCAGTTGCACTGGGCCGAGAGGCCCAGGCTGGAATCGGTTAGACCCGGGTGCAGCTGCGACCAGCCACCGGGACCGAGCAACTGTTCGGCGCGCCGCATCAATTCGGCAGCATTCTGCTCGAACTCAGGGGCATCACCGCTCAGATTGACGAACAGGATTCCCAGGAAGACGGCGCTGCGCACCGGCTTCAGTCCATGTGTCGAGTTGTCGAATCCGTTGCTATGGTGCTGATCCACTCCGCCGATATGGGGCGTGGCCTTGAGGTCACCGTTCGTCGCATAGGCCCAGCAGTGATAGCGACAGGTGATCAGGCCCCGAACCTCTGTCGGCTCGCCAACCAGCTTCATGCCGCGGTGGCTGCACACGTTGTGAAACACGCGCAGCGCGCCGTGCCGATCGCGCACCACGAGCAGCGGCAGGCCCATGAACTCGATCGGCTGGGCGAAAGGTCGGTTGGGGATCGTGTCCGTGAACGCGATTCCCGCCCACGTACGGCCGATGACGGCATCGCGCTCGTGGCGGAAGTACTGCTCACTCGTATACGCGACGTTCGGCAGACCGATCGCGGCGCCAATGGGTCGCAGCACCTGCGCCAGGCGCTCGAGCGAGATGGGAGCTGATTGGTGGGATTGCGACATCTGCACACCGTGTAGCAGGTGCCGTACCGGCAGCTGCCGATTCGCCGCAGCGTATCACCTTTCCAGCCGGCGGCGCGGCTGGCCGGCGGCCGCCTGCGCGCTCGCAGCGGATCGCCTAAAAAAATCCTACGCGCGACTAAGAAACGCCCGGCCCGCTGGCTGTGCGCCGCCGGAAGATACGCGGGCAGTCGCGTCACGTTGGCGCGGCGGCTCATTTGCTGGACGCTGATGACTCTTTCAAGAGCTGGTTGAAAGCCATGGCCGGAAAGCGCACTCGATGAAGCGCCAGGTCCGAGTGCTGGTCATTGGCGGTGGCGTGGTCGGCTGCAGCGTTCTTTATCATCTGTCGAAGCTCGGTTGGCGGGATGTTGCGCTTTGCGAACGCAGGGAATTGACCGCCGGCTCGAGCTGGCATGCCGCGGGGGCCTTCCATTCGCTGAACAGTGACGCCGCGATGTCGCGCCTGCAGGCCTATTCTGTGGCGCTGTACCCGCAGCTGCAGGCGCTCTCGGGGCAGGACATCGGTCTGCACTACCCCGGCGGGTTGAACGTTGCGGCCACGAAGGAGCGCTGGGACCTGCTGCGCGCTGATGTCGCGCGCCACAAAACGCTGGGGCTCGACACGTGGCTCGTGAGTCCGGCCGAGATTCGCGATCTGTGCCCCATCATGGACACGCGCGACGTGCTCGGTGCGATCTACGAACCCATGGAGGGGCACCTCGATCCCTCGGGGGCCACGCATGCGTTTGCCAAAGCGGCGCGACTGAACGGGGCGGAAATCTATCGTCACACCCGCGTTCTCGCGCTTACCCCAACCGGGCGCGGCAGCTGGGAGGTCTCGACCGACCAGGGCAGCATCGAGGCCGAGCATGTCGTCAACGCGGCGGGACTGTGGGCGCGCGAAGTCGGTCACATGGTGGGTGTCGAGCTGCCCCTTGTGCCCATGGAACATCACTACCTGATTACCGAGGACCTGGCTGAACTGAAGAGCGCCGCGCGGGAGCTGCCGGTGGTCGTGGATCTCGACGGCGAGATGTACATGCGCCAGGAGCGGCACGGCGTGCTCCTCGGCGTGTACGAGACACCCGCGACACCGTGGGCAGTCGACGGCACTTCCTGGGACTACGGGGAAACGGAGCTCCTGCCGCCGGACCTCGAGCGGCTAACCGGCGCGCTCGAAAAGGGATTTACCCGCTTTCCGATCCTGCAGTCGGCGGGTCTGCGCAAGCTCATCAACGGGCCGTTCACTTTCACGCCGGACGGCAATCCGCTCGTGGGGCCGGTGCCCGGCGTACCCAACTACTGGGCGGCCTGCGGGGTGATGGCGGGCTTCTGCCAGGGGGGCGGGGTGGGGCTCGCGCTCGCGACCTGGATGATCACCGGCGAGCCGGACGGTGATGCGTTCGCGCTCGATGTGGCCCGTTTTGGTGACTACGCGACCAAGGCCTACGTCCTCGAGAAGGCGCGTGAGTTCTACACCCGCCGGTTCCGCATTGCGTATCCCAATGAGTATTGGCCCGCCGGCCGACCCTCGAAGACATCGGCCGTGCATGCGCGTCTCGTGGCCCGAGGCGCCGTGCACGGCGTCAGCTATGGTCTCGAATATCCGCTGTATTTTGTGGCGGGCGGCGCGGCGGCCGAGGAGATCCCGACCCTCAGGCGCTCGAGCGCCTTCGGCCCGGTCGCAGCGGAGTGTCGGGCCGCGCGCAGCGCGGGCGGGATCCTGGATGCGAGCTCATTCAGCCGGTTCGAAGTCTGCGGACCCGCCGCGGAAATCTATCTCGACCGGCTGCTCGCGGCGAGGCTTCCCAAAATCGGTCACGTCCGGCTCACACCGATGTTGTCCCCGAGCGGCCGGCTCATGGGTGATCTCACCACGATGCGCCTCGACCCGGAGCGCTTCCTGGTGTTCGGTTCCGGCTACCTGCAGGCCTGGCATCTGCGATGGTTTCGCGAGCACCTGCCCGCGAGCGGCGTGACCGTACGCAATCTGTCGGATGCGTGGGGCGGCATCGCGATCTTTGGGCCGCACTCGCGGGAGCTGCTCGCGCGCACGACCGCCCAGGACGTGAGTGGGGCCGCGTTTCCGTTCATGTCAGCGCGGCTGATGGATATCGGACTGGCCCCAGCGCTGATCGCCCGCATGTCGGTCACCGGGGAGCTGGGCTACGAAATTCACGCACCTCAGCTCTACCTGGCCGCGATCTACGATCGACTGATGGTATCTGCGGGCGAGCTCGGCATCATCGACGTCGGGATGTACGCGCTGCTGTCGTTGCGTATCGAAAAGGGGTTCGGTATCTGGTCCCGGGAGTTCTCCCGAGACTACACCCCGTCGGAAAGTGGTCTCGCGCGTTTCGTGGCGTATGACAAGCCGGGCTTCATCGGGCGGGAGGCAGCGCTGCGCGACCGGGAGGCCGCTCCAAAGCGCCGCCTGGTGCTGCTCGATGTCGATGCGCGCGACGCCGAGGCCAACTTCCTCGAGCCCGTCTGGTCGGGGAATGATCGCGTGGGCTTTGTGACTTCCGCAGCGTATGGTCATACCTGCGGCAAGAGCCTCGCGATGGGCTACGTGGCTACTCCCGCGGCCGCGTCCGGGACTGCGCTGCACGTGACGATCGTGGGCGAGCGCCGCGCCTGCCGTGTTCTCGGCGAGCCGGCAGTCGACCCTGCGGGATCGCGGATGAGAGCCTGATGCTCGCTTTGGACTTGCGGTGCGGAGTATGACGACTGAGGGTGAAGAAACGGATGGAAGGCGCCGGAAACGCGGCCCGCGCGTGCGTGCCACGCATCCCGCGGTCGCACCTTTCATCACACGGGCGATCCCCCCGTACGAGATGCTGAGCGAGGACGCACTCACCACCATCGAGGACCACGCCGACCGACTGCTGCAAGACATCGGGCTCGAGATCCGCGGCGATGCGCAGGCCATCCGGCTGTGGCGCGAGGCAGGCGCCGATGTCGAGGACGAATGCCGCGTTCACGTACCGAAGGGCCTCGCACGCTCCATCGTGCGCCGATCCGCCCCGGCAAGCTTCACGCAACACGCCCGCAATCCCGCGCGCAGCGTCACAATCGGCGGTCGTTGCACGGTGTTGGCTCCGGCGTACGGTTCACCGTTCGTCAGCGACGCGGACGGCGGTCGCCGCTACGGTACGCTCGCGGATTTCCACAACTTCGTGAGGCTTGCGTATCTGTCACCCTGGCTGCATCACTCCGGTGGCACGGTGTGCGAGCCGACGGACGTGCCGGTCAACAAGCGCCATCTCGACATGGTCTACGCGCACATGACACTCTCCGACAAGCCCTTCATGGGCTCTGTCACGAGCGCGCCGCGCGCCGCCGACTCGATCGAGATGTGCCGCATCCTGTTCGGCCGCGAATTCGTCGACGCTCACTGCGTGATCCTCGGAAACGTCAATGTGAATTCACCGCTGGTGCTGGATGGGGAGGCCAGCCGCGTGATCCGCACCTATGCCGCGGCCAATCAGGCGCCGGTCTGTGTGCCCTTTATTCTCGGGGGCGCGATGGGCCCGGTGACCACCGCAGGAGGCCTCGCACAGTGTTTGGCCGAGGCGCTTTTCTGTGTCGCGCTTGGACAGCTCGAGCGACCGGGGTCGCCGGCGATCCTCGGCAACTTCCTGTCATCGATGTCCCTGCGCAGCGGCGCCCCCACCTTCGGCACTCCGGAACCGGCGCTGGCGTACTTCGCCATCGGCCAACTGGCGCGACGCCTCGGCGTGCCGTTGCGCTGCGGAGGCAACCTGTGCGCCTCGAAGGTACCTGACGCCCAAGCGGCCACCGAAAGCGCCAACTCGCTCTGGCCGGCGTTTCTCGCCGGCGCGAACTTCGTGCTGCATTCCGCCGGCTGGCTCGAGGGTGGTCTTGTCATGTCCTACGAGAAATTCGTCATGGACCTGGACCAATGCGCGCTGCTGCACGTCGTCGGTGCGGGCCTTGCGCTCGATGCGAACGGATTTGCGCTCGATGCCTTTCGCGAGGTCGGGCCAGGCAAGCACTTCCTGGGCTCCGCGCACACGCTGCGCAACTACGAGACCGCCTTCCTGGACGCCGCGCTGTCCGACAACAACTCTTTCGAACAGTGGCAGGAGGACGGTGCTCACGATATCCGCTGGCGCGCCACGCGTCGCTGGCAAAGCCTGCTCGCCGGCTACGAGCCGCCGCCGCTGGACGCCGCGATCGCGGAGGCGTTGCGTGGCTACATCGCGAAACGCAAGGCCTCGACCCCCGACATGGCCTATTGAGCGCCGGCCTGCCCGGGCGTTGACAGGGGACGATGGGCACGGCATCGTCATCGAAAGCCCCGACGGGTCCAAGGGGAGCTATGTCCACATCCACGACCGTACCGGGTAGCGTCTGCCGATTCGAGATTGCTGAGACGCGTGTGGTCGTTCCACCCGATCTACAGTGCCTTCAGACCGCCGATGCAGCACGCTCGCCGTTCGCGTCCCGCTACCTCGCGTACCGACATCCGCTGCGGTTCTCCTCGGAGGATCCGAGCAATCGCTGCGATACCTACTATCTGTCCCCCTGGATGGTCATGGCGGTGGTCGATGTCGCCAGCGTCGAGAGGTTTGAGAGTCCGCTGAAGGGCCAGGACATCGTTGAGTTTCACTATCGCATTTCCGGTGCGATCGAGATCGCCGGTTCCTGGGGCGAGTGTCGACTGGTCGAGCCCGCGTGGCTTCTGTGGTTCCAGGCAAACGGTTGCGATGATGCCAGCGAGCGTCTGGGTGCCGCGCAGCTCGGGCGCGAGACCTGGGTCAGCCTTTACTGTGACCGGCTCTGGCTCGATCAGGTGAATGAGAGCGCGGCGATCCGTCTCGAGGCTGCGCTGTGGCCGGAGGAGGATGCCCCGCTCATCCCGCGCTTTCGCACCGGGCCGCACATTGGCGCGACCATTCCGTTGCTGCGGCAGATCGTGCGCGCCAACTGCGATGATCCCCTGCACTGGCTGTACGCGTGCGCCAAGGCGAATGAGCTGCTGTACGTCACGCTCAGCAACATCGGCATGTTTGCGCCACTTGCGCCACCCGGCGGCGGCCGTCGCAAGCTGACAGGGCGCGATCGCAAGCAGTTGCATGTTATTCGTGATGCCCTGGCGGCGGACTTCGTCGCACCCCCGGGCTTGCCGGCTCTCGCGCGTCGCGCCGGCATGAATTACTCGAAGCTATGCAGCGGATTTCGTCAGCTGTTCGGGGAGACGACGGCGGAGTTCGTGCGGCGCCAGCGGCTCGAATTCGCGCACGAACTGCTGCGGACGTCGGATCTTCAGGTCCAGCAGATCGCGCAGCGCGCCGGCTACGCGCATCACGGCAGCTTCACGGCCGCATTCACTCGCCAGTTCGGCTATTCGCCCAAGAAAGTCGGGCGCGCCTGACGTGGTGCAGCGCGTGCTGCACCACGCCCATCAACCCCTCACCAGATCCCCCATCTTTACAAGGGTACGCCGACTTTAAATCGGCCCGGCATTAAAGCGCCGACCTTCCCGGTGAGCTGGTCGCATGAAGCTCAGAACGAGCCCGCTCAGTGTGCTTCCCGTGATGAGGATCGTTACGCCGAGCAGGAGCAATGCTGCAAGCGTGAGAACTGTCGGTGCGTGACCGGCAACCGCCAGGATCCCCAACACAATGGCTGCCAGCCCGACCATCAGCTGGATCCCGGCAGAACCGGACGCCATCTGGCCTGCCAACAGCTCGCGCCCGGAGCGGGTCGGGAGGGTTTGTGTCTGAAAGAGATAGAGCTGCCGCACCGAGCTGCTGCTCAAGACAAAGGCACTGCCGAAGGCGATCGCTGCGACTGCAGTGAGTGCGACGGAGGCGATTCCGAGCAACGCGAGCACACCGAGGACGATTCCACCAGCCCCTGCCAGAAACATGGCTGATAGACCCTCGCCGCCCATCCGGTCGATGGCCGCCGTGGTGATTCCATTGCGGAAGATGATTTCGGCGTACTCGGACAGGATCGTTCCGCCTTGAACAAGCAGTGCAGCGCCGAACACGATGGTGGCGATGCCGGCCATGCCCGCGGGATCGAACCCGGTCAAACCAAGGATCGCGAGAACAGCGGCTGCGATCCCACCCAATGCATCAAGCAACCCACCATACACCGCGGTGTCCGCGGCGCTGGTTTCAACCGATGCGCTCATGGTTAGGGTCCTCCATTTGACGATCGGAGCGATACACTCCGCCTGTTAGAGCGGCAGCTTGCCGGTCTGGTTCCTTAATGCGAATCGACTCTATCGCGAGCGGAACCTCTACAGAGAAGTCAAAATCCGCGTGACTACGCGGGTAGACCCTGCGGGGGCGTAGGCGCCACCAGAACTTACCAAGAAGCTGCCGCGCCAGATCCTGGCGCCGCAACTGTGCCTTCTAGTTCGACGGATGCAGTAACAGCTTCTGTGCGCGCCAGTTCAGCAACTCCGCCACATAGAGCTCGTTTTCGGCCGGGCAGGCCAGTCCGTGAATCCACCCGAATTTCTTCAGCACCTTGCCGGAGCCTCCAAGCCAACCCAGCACTCGTCCGTCGAGTGACAGCTTGTAGATGCGGCCCGGATAGCCATCCGCGACGTACAGGAACTGCTTGGGAGCGGGGGTGATGCAGATGGCCCACGGCGAACCGCGTCGCATCGTTGCGCCAGATGGCGGATTTCCCGATTGAGCCGGGCGGTTGCCGATCGCGACTGGCGCGTCCGGCGGGGCGGGAACGTCAATGACAATGATCCTGACCAGTTTCCCCGAAGTGTCGAAAACCTGGATACGGCCGTTGCCGCGATCGGCAACATAGATGAGGTCGGCGGCGTCCGCGGCAATGGAATGCGGCGTATTCAACTGCCCGGGTCCGGATCCCGGCTCACCCCAGGACGTTACCCAATTGCCATCCTTGTCGAATTTCGCTATCCGTGAGTTGATATAGCCGTCGCTGATATAGGTGTTGCCGTGAGAGTCCCAGGTCATGTCCGTGACCTGGCGGAACAGACCGTCAACCGGCGGGAGCGGCGGCTTGGGGTGCTCCAAAGGATGCGCATGCTCGTCCGAGGCTTCCGACTTGCGCCCGAACACCCGCGTCACTCGTCCCTGAGGGTCAAAGCGCACTACGACATCCGAGCCTTTGTCGGCAACCCAGATGTTGTCGTCGCGGTCTATGCGCACGGCGTGCGCGAACGACCACGCGTATAGATTGTGGCCAATCTCACGCAGGTACCTTCCCTGCGGGTCGAACTCCAGCAGCTGCGCCGCCGCCGCTCCATAGGCCGGCCCGGTGCTGTTGCCGCGCGACAGCACGAAAATGTGCTTCTTCGAATTCACCGCAATACCGGCCACTTCGCCGAAATACATGCCGGGTGGCAGCTTCAACGGGTCCGCGACCGACTCGAATGGAATCTCCGGTACCGTCTGTGAGTGAGCCAACGCCGAAAGACACATGGTCACGCAGAAGATTAGCAATGTTCGCATAAAGCCCCTGGACCTTGTGACTGGGCGACAACGCTGGACTCGTGATACGGTTTCGTCATTACCGGACCTATCTGCCGCATAGGCGGTCGTCGCGATCTTCAGAAATGCTCCCAACGATTCTACCTCCAGCCCGCGAGGAAGATGCCAATGCAGGTCATCCATTTCACGGAAGGCGCGACGGATCCCATCAACGGCTGCACGTGCGATAGCACCGCTCAGCGGGCAGATCCTGAACAGCAAGCGCAGGGTCACTGATACGGCTACTCCAGCAAAGAACAATACGATCAGAGCCTTAAGAATACGCGCCATCCCGATGGTAAATGACTCGCTTAGGTCATTGTACTGACCACGCCAGATCCAGAAAGCAAGCTTTGGCCTACCGATTTGACGCCGGTACCCGCGATGCGTCGTGGCAATGCGCAAGAACAGGACCAGCGCAAGTGCACGTGAGACCAGCGATCCACACAAGAGGGCCGAATCCAGGAAGGATCTCTCGAGGCACAGATGCGCTCGCGCCGAAATCGCCCTGGCCGCTCAGTCCGGGAACTTCAATTCCCGCTCGATCGACTTGAAGCGCGGCTCTTGGCGCAAGGGATCCAGCAGCGGATCGGTCTTCAGAAGGATCAGGCCCGGATCCCGCAGTCGCAATGCCGTCTCGAGCCAATCGAGCGCCTTCGCCCGATTGCCCCACTGCGCATAGATCGTGGCGTACTGGTAGGCCGCGGCATCGCCTAGTGGAGCCTTTAGTTTCGCCAGCTCGGCTTGCGCATCGGCGTGGTGGCCGAGCTTGTCATCGATCACCGCGAGGCACTGTTGACTCGCCCAGTAGTCTGGCTTGGTCGCGCATGAGGCGCGGGCGCTCTGCAGATCCCCGAGTCCGTAATAAGCGAGCCCGCGCTCGCCGTAGGTATCCTTGAAGTCGGGGGCAAGACTGATGACTTCGGCGTAAGCCGCAACCGCCTCTGCATAGCGACGGTTCGCATAGAGAGCTCGGCTGAGCGCGGAGTGGGCCTCGCGAGCAAGCGGGTCGAGCACGACCGCGCGGCGGGTGGCTGCAACGCCTGCATCCAAGTGCCCCATTTCGCTTGCAAATGCGCCGCTTCGTCGCAATACCTGTGCATTGCCCGGCGCGAGCGCGAGGGCGCGCTCGTATTCCTTGCCCGCCTGCTTGAAGTCGAGGGTTCCGGCCTCCGAAACATCCGCCAGTGCCAGGTGGGCCTGGCCCAGATCCGGTGCAAGCGCAATCGCCCGGCGCGCATCCGTTTGCGCCTTGTCAAAGCCCTCACGCATCGCCGCAGCGGTCGCGGCTTCCGCAGCGACGTTAGTAAGGGCAAGCGATCGGCCGGCGAACGCGAGTGCATAGTGCGGATCCAGGCGGATCGCCTCCGTGTACGCGGCGATCGCGGCGGGGATATCCTTCGTGTCGCGTCTCGAGCTCGCCGCCTTGGCCCCGCGCAGATACGCATCGAAAGCCGCCGGATTGTGCGTCCCGCCGAGCTCGACTCTGGCTGCGACATCCCCGAGCAGCGTCACTTTCAAGGCACTCGCCACCGCGGTGGCAATCTCGGTCTGCAGTTTGAGCACATCCCCCAAGTCCCGGTCATAGGACTTCGACCACAGATGAAAGCCGGTCACCGCATTGATCAACTGCGCGGTAATCCGGAGAGTGTGCGCCGAGCGCCGCACGCTGCCTTCGAGCACGGCGCCCACGTTCAGCTTGCGCGCGATCGTGCCGATGTCGTTATCCTTGCCCTTGAACGAGAACGCCGAGGTGCGCGCGGCAACCTGCAGCCCGTTGATCTCGGCGAGTGAGTTGAGCAGCTCCTCCGTGAGCCCGTCGGAGAAATACTCCTGCTCCTTGTCTCCACTGAGGTTCACGAAGGGCAGCACCGCAATCGAGTGCGGCGGCGGGTTGAAGGCGGCCGCGGCGGTTTCCGCAGTGGCCCGCGATGCCGTGACCCTAGCAGACGTACCGGGGTTCCTGGAGGCCCAGAACTTATCAGCCATTGCGTACGCCAGCGCCGCGCAGATGACGATGGCAACGATCGCGAGCAGCGCAGGCTTTGATCGCCAGGTGGCGCGGACCGGCCCCCGGAGTCTCGGTGCGGCACCCGATACCGCGCTTGACGTGGACCGCTCCGGGGACAGCAGGCGCTTTATCCGCTCGACGAAGGCAGGAGGTGTCTCGCCTCCCGGCAGGCGCGTCCATTGCACCCGCTGAAACGATTCCGGGACATCCGCGCCCGCCTCGGGAGTTGCGTCCAGGCACACCGGCACAATGAATACACGGTTGCGAGCCATCATGTGGGTGCGCTGATCGGCAAGATCCCACTCAAGGCGAAAATAGCCTTCGTGCCTCGAGGCTGTGTTAGCCGAGATGACGGGAACGAAGAGCGCGCAGTCGTGGATCTCGTGCCGGATCTTCTGATCCCACACATCCCCGCCCCGCAGCTCACTCTGATCGAGAAAGACCTCGATCCCGGCCGCACGCAGTGCCGCGCAGATCTTCTGCGCACGCTCCGCATCCTGTGAGGCGTAGCTCAGGAATACCGCGTGCGATAACTCAGTCACCAGTGGGACCACCCTGACAGGTCGCCGGAGGTCTTCTCACGGCCTGCGTGGGAGGCAGTTTAGCTCAAGTCGTGGAGTATGGCCGAGATCGACCAGCAGCGCGGTCAACCTCCGCTTCATTACTCTTGAACGGCAGCTAACGCATGACTGATCTGACCGCTCGGGTCGACAACGGGCCGTAGAAGGAGGAGGGCGGCACGCGCAGAACTCTGCATGAACAGGGGAAGGCGTGCTGCTGACGACGACAGATACGTGCAGCACCCCGCCGAACCGAGGCACATTCAGACAGCTAGCTGCGGGCGACGTCCCCCCGCTTGAGTAGCACGTGGCTTTAGCGTCCAATCCCTTCGTGTGAAGGTCATGGCGGGCCTCCGCGCGTCGCGGGTCTATCTAACCGCAGGTGCAAGCTGCAACCACGTACCTGGACTGCACGGAGTTCTTTATGCGGCGAGCGGTTTGCGGCCACCGCCGCGGGGTACCAGCAGGTCCGCAGAGATACGAAACCGATCTCGAAGTCTGCGCACCATCGTCATGCTCAATTCCCGTTTACCGCTCAGAACCTCGCTCACCCGACTAGCGGTGCCGAGTAATGGAACAAGGTCGGCGCGGGAAAGGCCGTGCTGATCCATGAGGTAGTCGAGTAGCTCCGGAAGCGTCGGTGGAACGCGCGGCCACCGCGTGCGCTCATAAGCCTCGATCAAGCGAGCTTGGGCGACCATCCGGGCTCGGCTTTGAGAGTCGCTGGAGCCCATCAGCTTCTCGACCAGCTTCTTGGCCTCAGCATGATCTGCATCATCTTGAATGACGATCAATGTGGCCTTCATTACACAGTCTCCGCATCTATTCTGTCGTATTCCTCATGCGATCCGAAAAATCGGATCATCAACACTCCGTCCCGGTACTGGATCAGGGCGATCAACCGAAAATCGTTGGCTTTGATATTGAAAACCACGCGACCGCCTTTCAATAGACTTACCTTCGGGTGCGCCTTCTTCACATCCTCTGGCGTCTTCCAGGTTGAACTCTCCGCGATCGCCAGCCATGCTTCGTATTGCGCCCGGGCAGCCCTGATTCCTCTGTGGCCGGCGCGCGGCTTGAAGTAGGAGTCCACGATGTCGGTACCGACCACGATCATGAATGCAAAGTATAATGTCTAGTTCCATAAAATGGAAATTGTCGTTCCATTTTATGGAATCGGATGCGCGCGGGGGAAGCCTTTCAGGAAGGTGGTTTGCCGGCGTCACCAATAGATAATCTGATAAATTCACTACAATAACGCAGAAATCCGCACAGATGTTACTTCAGAAGTAGGCCGTAAACAGTTGGAACTAAATAGAAAAATAAGCGTAGCTCCCATGATGGATTGGACCGATCGGCACTGTCGATTCTTTCTGCGTGGATTCTCACCCGACATGCTGCTGTATACGGAGATGATTACCGCCGCGGCCATCCTGCGCGGGGACCGCCAGCGGCTGCTTGCCCATCATGCCGAGGAGCACCCGCTGGCCCTGCAACTCGGCGGCAGCGAGCCGAAAGCCCTCGCCGAGGCCGCACGCGCCGGGGAAGATGCCGGCTACGACGAGATCAACCTCAATTGCGGCTGTCCGAGCGATCGCGTGGCCAGCGGCGCGTTCGGCGCCTGTCTCATGCGCGAGCCCGGACTGGTTGCGGAGTGCGTCGCGCAGATGGCGACGCGGGTAGCAGTGCCCGTGACCGTCAAGATGCGCATTGGGGTCGTCATCCCTGGTGCCGGAACGAGCCGCCACGCGAGCGCCGCGTTCGACGAAGCCGATTTCGAATCACTGCACGCCTTCGTACACAACATCCAGGCCGCCGGTGCCCACGCCGCCATCGTTCACGCCCGCAAGGCCGTACTGGGGGGGCTGTCGCCAAAGCAGAACCGGGAGGTCCCGCCGCTGCGTTTCGACGTAGTGAAGCGCCTCAAGGGCTGCTTCCCGCAGCTGCCGGTAATCGTGAACGGTGGTATCCGTACCTCGCAGGATGCGCTCGAGGCTTTGGGCTGGTGCGACGGTGTGATGTTGGGCCGCGAGGCCTACCATCGGCCGTTCGTCCTGAGCGAGTTGCATCGTGCGCTGAATGCGCAAGCGAACGGCACGCCGTCGCGCGAGTATCTCCTGGAGCGCATGGCGGGCTATGCAGAAAGCGAGCTCGCTCGCGGCAGCCACCTTGCCGCGATCACCCGGCATATGCTCGGGCTGTACGGCGGTCAGCCAGGCGCCCGCGATTACCGGCGGCTGCTCAGTGAAGGCTCGCGCGCTGCCGGTGCCGGCCCGCAGCTGCTGCGGCAGGCGGGGCGCCTCGCCGGTGGGGCGGCACCATTGGTAGCCTCTACGCAACGCTCGCGTATAATCCAGCTCTAATTGGTTGAGTCCCCGAGGAGTTTGCACCCGACCCACTCGTGGTCTGCCTGCATTGCATGGGCAAGGATATCGAACTCGCCATTCTGTTCGCCGACGTAGTGGGCTCAACCCGCCTGTACGAGCTGATGGGGGATCTGCGCGCGCGCGATATGGTCGCAATCTGCATCGACGTGATGCGAAGCGCCACCGAGCAGCGCCAGGGCACCGTCATCAAGACAATGGGCGATGAGGTCATGTCGACCTTTCCCAGCGCGGACGAGGCCTTGAACGCGGCAGCCCAGATGCAGCAGCAGATCTGCACCCATGCGCAACTGAAATTCGACAACCACGCGGTTGCGATCCGCATCGGCTGTCATTTCGGGCCGGTCGTGCTGGAGGCGCGCGATGTGTTCGGCTCGACGGTGCATACCGCCAATCGCATGACGAGCCAGGCGAAGGCCGGACAGATCATCACGACGGCAGCCACCGTCGAGCACCTGTCCCCCGAGTGGCGCGCTTCCTGTCGCCAGATCGACGTCGCCACGCTCAAGGGGCAGGGAAGCGAGGTCACACTCTACGAGGTGTTATGGCAGTCCGATGACGTCACGAGCATGGTGCCTGCGATCGCGATGAATGCGCGCCCCGTGCGCCTCATGCGCCTGCGGCTTCGGTGTCAGGACCGCGAGGTGGCCCTGGACGAGCAGCACTCGAGCGTGACGATCGGGCGCTCCGAGGACAATGACGTCGTCATCAAAGGCAACCTGATCTCACGCCTGCACGCGCGCATCGAGATCAATCGCCGTAAGTTCGTCCTCATCGACCAAAGCACCAACGGTACGTTCGTGCAGACGAACGACGGCGAAGAGTCGTTCGTGCGCCGGGACAGCCTGCAGATCAAAGGCGAGGGCATGATCGGCCTGGGACGGCTGCCCGAGCAGGATTCTCCGCAGACGATCCGCTTCGTCTGCGAGGAAAGCTGAGGCGGCCCGGACCGCCCGCGAAGGCGGCCGCGGCCCGGCAGATCAGCCCGCAGACTGTCCGGCAGGTGCTGTCGCGAGGCGGGCTTCGTTCAGCTCGAGCTCCTGCAGCATCTCGGCGGGCAGGTGGCTGCCATACTGTTCGAGATACGCGCGGACGTCAGCCATTTCCTTGCGCCAGGACACTGGATCCACAGCAAGCAGCGCGTGCAGGGAGCGCTCACTGAGCTCGAGTCCCCGGGTGTTGAGATCGCCCGGCCGCGGCAGCCGGCCGATCGGTGTTTCCACCGCCTCGGTGGCGCGCCCCGTGCAGCGATTCACGATCCATTCCAGAACGCGCAGGTTCTCGCCGTATCCGGGCCAGAGAAATTTGCCCTGCGCGTCGCGGCGGAACCAGTTCACGTGGTAGATGCCCGGCGCTTTGGCGAGCTTCGCGCCGACGCTGAGCCAATGACGCCAGTAATCACCAAAGTTGTAACCGCAGAAGGGCTTCATTGCCATCGGATCGCGGCGCACGATGCCCACTTGTCCCACCATGGCGGCGGTGGTCTCGGAGGCCACCGAGGCACCTACGAGCACTCCGTGCTTCCAGTCGCGCGACTCGTACACGAGTGGCGCGACCTCACGCCGCCGTCCGCCAAAAACAAGCGCGGTAATGGGGACGCCGCGCGGATCCTCGGTTCGTGGCGAGTAACTGGGGTTGCGTTTCGCCGCCACGGTAAAGCGGGAGTTGGGGTGTGCAGCAGGCCCGCGCGCGGGGTCGTAGGGCCGGCCCTGCCAATCGATTACCGGTTTGCCGACGTTGAGGCCTTCCCACCAGGGTTGGTTATCGGCAGTGAGCGCGACGTTGGTGAACAACGTGTCACGCCTGATCATCTCGTACGCGTTGCGGTTGGTCTCGGGATTCGTGCCCGGCACGACACCGAAACAGCCGGATTCGGGATTGATCGCCCACAGGCGGCCATCGGGGCCCGGGTGCAGCCAGGCGATATCATCGCCGACGGTGAATACTTTCCAGCCGGGCAGCGAGTCCGGCGGAATCAGCATGGCGAGGTTCGTCTTGCCGCAGGCGGACGGAAAGGCACAGGCGAGATAGTGGGTCTCGCCCTGCGGATTCTGCAGACCGACGATCAGCATGTGCTCGGCGAGCCAGCCTTCGCTTCTGGCCTGCCAGCTGGCGATGCGCAGCGCATGGCACTTCTTGCCGAGCAGGGCGTTGCCGCCGTATCCCGAGCCGAAGCTCTCGATGCTCAGCTCATGGGGGAAATGCATGATGAACCGGCGTTGCGGATCGAGCTCGCCGATCGAGTGCATACCGCGCACGAACCTGCCCTCGCGCGCGATCCGCTCGAGCGCGGGGCGACCCATGCGCGTCATGATCGCCATGTTGAGCACGACATAGGGGCTGTCGGTGATTTCGACTCCGCAGCGCGACAGCGGCGAATCGATGGGACCCATGCAATAAGGCACGACATACAGCGTGCGCGTGCGCATGCAGCCCCGAAACAGCTCGCGCATCTTGCCGTGCGCCTGCTCGGGATCCATCCAGTTATTGTTCGGCCCCGCATCCTCCTTGTCCGGGGTGCAGATGAATGTGAGGTGCTCGACGCGCGCGACATCGTTCGGGTTCGATCGCGACAGGTGGCAGCCGGGGAAGGATTTCGCATTGAGCGGCAGCAGCTCCCCGTCGCGCACGAGCTGTGCGGTCAGTTGCTGCACCTCGGCTTCCGAGCCATCACACCAGTGGATTGCACGGGGCTGCGTCAGCTCGCGCACCGAGTCCACCCAGTCCGCCACGTCATGACTGATTTCCGGGAGTGTGGTCAACAGGTGTGCAGCGATGGCCATACGGATCCTCGTTTGTTCACTGTGCACGGCCTTCATCTGGGCCGTTCAGGCCACCGCCGGTCCGGGCGGACGGAGCCATCGACGAAAGTATAACTGCCGCGGCCGGATAGCCTGTAAAAAGTGCGACAAAAACGTGCGGGGCGCTGCGCCGATCGGACCAAACGCCCCCTTTCGGTGCGAGGAAGGGCCGATTTACGGCTCGACAGGGGGGTTCGGCACACGGTAGCGTGGCGGCGAACATGCTGGATCTTGATGACATATTCGGCCATGGAGGCCCCCTCGAGCGCGCACTTCCCGATTTCACGATCCGGCGCCAGCAAATGCGCATGGCCGGGCGGATCGCGGCGGCCCTCGATGCGCGCGAGACCCTGGTCGTCGAGGCGGGCACGGGGACGGGCAAAACTTTCGCATATCTCGTACCCGCTTTGCTCTCAGGGGCCCGGGTGCTGATCTCGACCGGCACGCGCACTCTGCAGGATCAGCTCTTTTCCAAGGACCTGCCGCTCGTCGCGGCGGCACTGGGCCGGCCTGCCCGGGTTGCGCTGCTGAAGGGACGCGGCAACTACCTGTGCCGCCAGCGCATGGCGGGGGCACAGTTCGAGATGGAACAGCTGCCGTTGCAGGAGCTGCGGCCCCAGGGCGAGGCACGGCCGCAGGAGCTGCTGGCGCGCATCCAGAAATGGTCGCACACCACGCGCACCGGGGACCTGGCCGAGATCAGCGCGTTATCAGATTCTCATCCGATCTGGTCGCGCGTCACCTCCACGCGGGAGAACTGTCTCGGCATGCGCTGTCCGGAGCTGTCCCGCTGCCACGTGGCCACGGCCAGGCGCGATGCGCTGGAGTCGGACATCGTCATCGTCAATCATCATCTGCTGCTGGCCGATCTGGCTTTGAAAGAGGATGGATTCGGCGACATTCTGGGCAGCGCGGATGCGGTCATCCTGGATGAAGCGCACCAGATCGCCGATCTCGCCACCCAGTTCTTCGGGGCGAATATCAGCAGCCGGCGTATCGAGGCCTGGTTGCGGGAGGTGCTTACCGAGGGAGCCCCGCGCGCCGCGCAGGTGATCCGGGCGGTGCGCACCGTGGAAGGGTGCCTTGAACAGCTGTCGCTGTGCCTGCCCTCGACGCCGGGGCGTATGGCGTGGGGAGAATCGGACCTTGCGCTCACGCGCGCGGTCGAGGAGCTGGTCGATTGCCTGCGCGAGCTGGCCGCAGTTCTGGAATCGGGCGATGCCGACGGGTCACGCTCGGCGCCCGCGCAACGGGGTATGGAACTGGCGGCGACGCTGGAGCGCATCGCTGCGATCGACGCCCTGGAAGGTGCGCGCGCGCTCGAGCGAACGCAACGCGGCTTTGCCCTGAGCCTGCTGCCGTTCGACATCTCCGCCCGGTTCCGCTCGCTGGTGCAGGCGCGGCGCTGCGCCTGGGTGCTGACATCGGCCACCTTGTCTCTCGGTGATGATTTCAGTCACTTTACCTCGCGCCTGGGACTGGGGGAGGCTGCGACGTTGAAGATCGACAGTCCCTTCGACTACGAGCGGCAGAGTCTGCTGTATCTGCCCGCCGGCATGCCCGAGCCGGCGGCCGCGAGCTATGTCGCCGCGGTGATCGACACCGCCGTACCGCTGATCGAGGCCTCGGGGGGTGGGGCATTTCTCCTCTTCACCAGTCACCGGGCCCTGGCGCGCGGTGCGGCGCTGTTGCGTGAGCACTGGTCCGAAGCCTGCCGTTTTCGCCTGTTCGTGCAGGGCGAAGCGCCCCGCGAACAGCTGTTGAAAGCGTTCCGCGAGGATGGCAATGCCGTACTGCTCGGCACCACCAGTTTCTGGGAAGGTGTGGATGTGAAGGGTCAGGCGCTGCGTTTGGTCGTCATCGAGAAGCTGCCGTTCGCCTCACCGGATGATCCGCTGGTGCGGGCGCGGATCGAGCATCTGCAGGGGATCGGGGCCAATGCCTTCCGCGATTACCAGCTTCCCGAAGCGGCGCTTTGCTTGAAGCAGGGCGTGGGACGGCTCATTCGCAGCGAGGAGGATTTTGGAGCCGTCGTCATCTGTGACCCGCGCGTTACGGGACGCGGCTATGGACGGGTGTTCATGGCCGCGCTGCCGGCGATGCGCGTGACGCGCGAGCGCGACGAGGTCGTACGGTTCCTGCGCCGGCACGCCGCCAGCCCCCAGCCGGCGCGCGCGGATGAATATGCGATGAGCGTGCAGTGAGGATACTGGCGCTCGATACCGCCACCGAATGCTGCTCGGCGGCCATGTGGGTGGACGGGGACATTCTGCAGCGACAGACCGAAACCGATCGCGGCCATTCGCAGCTCATCCTTCCCATGGTGGATGAGCTGCTCGCCGAATCGGGCGTGCGGTTGACAGCGCTGGATGTCATCGCGTTCGGCCGCGGCCCCGGCTCCTTCACCGGCGTGCGCCTGGCCGCCAGCGTGACTCAGGGCCTGGCATTTGCAGCGCAAGTGCCAGTGTTGGGCGTTTCCGACCTGCGTGCCGAAGCGCAATGGATGCGAATGTTTCGTGGCGCCGAGCGCGTCCTCGTCTGCAATGACGCGCGCATGCAGGAAGTATACTGGGCGTGTTTCGAGGCCACGCCGGCTGGCCTCATGTCACTCATCGGGCGCGAGCACGTCGGGCCGCCGGCGCAGGTGGCGCTGCCCCCCGGGTGGGCGGTCCCGATCCATGGGGCGGGGCGCGGATTTGCCGCTTATCCGGGGCTTCTCGCCGCGTGGGTGACGCGCCTCGCCGGCATCGAGAGCCGGATCCTGCCGCAGGCGGCGCAGATCGCCGTGCTGGCCGAGCCCGAAGTGCGGGCGGGCCAGGCACTCTCGGCCGAGCAGGCGCTGCCCGTTTACATCCGCGACGAGGTCGCGCGGCCGTCGTCATGAAAACGACATGCGAGGTTGCTCTGTCATGCAACTGCAACATCGCGGCCCTGTAATACATCCGTCCTGAATGACCGCCCAGCCATGCCCGCAAAACAGGTTCTGATCGTGGAAGATGAGCGCCCGATCCGCGAGATGATTGCGTTCGGTCTGAAGCGCGCAGGTTTCGAGGTGCGCGAGGCGGAAGACTGTCGCGCCGCCCGGGCGGCCCTTGCGGACCGGCGTCCCGATCTGCTGCTCATCGACTGGATGCTGCCCGACACGAGCGGGCTTGAGCTCACGCGCGCGCTCAAGCGTGACCGCGAGACGCGGGAGTTGCCGATCATCCTGCTGACCGCGCGGGCGGAAGAGGGCGACAAGGTCGCAGGCCTTGAAGGCGGTGCCGACGACTACGTGACCAAGCCCTTCTCCCCGCGCGAGCTGCTCGCCCGGATCAACGCCGTGCTGCGCCGCGTGAGCGGCCATGGCGCCGAGGAGCTCATCGAGTTCGAGGCACTCACCCTGGACCAGGCGAGTCATCGCGTGATGGTGTTCGCGCGCACCGTGGCGCTGGGCCCGACCGAGTACCGCATGCTCGAGTTCTTCATGACGCATCCCGAGCGCGTGTACACGCGCGACCAGCTCCTGGATCGGGTCTGGGGTGGGAATGTCTACGTCGAGGAACGCACGATCGATGTGCATATCCGCCGATTGCGCAAGGCGCTCGAGGAATTCGGGTACGATCGCTTCATTCAAACGGTGCGCGGCTCCGGCTATCGATTCTCCGCGCGCACGCTTTAGCGAGGCGACGAAAGACTGCGCAATGCAACCGGCGACACAGGCATGGTGGTTCGCGGCCGTTCGACTGCTGGCGACGATGCTGGTCGGCCTCAGCGTCGGCTGGCTGATCGGTCACGTATGGATCGTTCTGGGGGCGGCGCTCGCCCTGCACCTGGCATGGCAGTTGGCCAACCTATTCCGGCTGGAATGGTGGCTGCGTCACCGCAGCTACGCGGAGCCGCCCGATGTGGGGGGTGTGTTCGGCGAGATCATCGCACAGATCGTGCGGCTGCACCGGCGCAAGCGCTTCCACAAACAGCGCTTCGTGCAGCTCATGCGCCAGTTGCAGCGCTCCACGGCCGCCTTGCCCGACGGCGTGGTCATTCTCAACGAGCAGCGCGAGATCGCCTGGTTCAACCGCATGGCGGCGCGTTTGCTCAACCTGCGTCGTCCGGCCGACCTCGGCGTGCGGATCGAGAATCTGCTGCGCCAGCCGCAATTCACGCGTTATCTTGAGATCGGCGATTTCGCCACTCCGGTTGTGATCCGCACGACGACGGGCGAGGACTGCTATCTGTCGCTGCAGATCGTGCCGTACGGGGAAGGTCAGCAGCTGCTGCTCGTGAGCGACGTCTCGCGGCAGATGCGACTCGAAGCGATGCGCAAGGATTTCGTCGCCAACGCCTCGCACGAGCTGCGCTCGCCGCTGACCGTCATCGCCGGTTATCTCGAGACGCTCAGCCAGGATCCGGTCCTCGACCGTGATCTGGCCGGTCCGGTTGCGGAGATGCGCCGGCAGGCGCAGCGGATGACCAACATCATCCGCGATCTGCTCGAGCTGTCGCGCCTGGAGGAAACCGACGAAATGCTCGGCGGCGAGCCGGTGGATGTGGCCGCGCTGCTCGCGCTGTTGCGCAAGGATATGCTGGCGCGCGCCGTGCATCCGCGCGAGATCCTCCTCAGGGTCGAATCGGATGCGCAGTTGCTGGGGGACGAGGCGGAAATTCACTCGGCCTTCGGCAATCTCGTCGACAATGCCGTGAAGTACACACCCGCGGAAGGCTCCATCGAGATGCGCTGGTGGGTTGACGAGGAGGGTGGGCACTTCTCGGTGACGGATACCGGGATCGGCATTCCCCCGGAGCACATCCCGCGGCTCACCGAGCGTTTCTACCGCGTCGATGCGGGTCGCTCGCGCGCCACGGGCGGCTCGGGCCTCGGGCTCGCGATCGTCAAGCACGTGCTGCAGCGTCATGGTGCCGAACTGGAGATTCGCAGCACGCTCGACAGTGGCAGCCAGTTCACCTGTCACTTTCCTGCCGCGCGGCTGCAGGCGGCGCGCATCGCGCACAGCGCGTAACGCCTACGTCCCAGAATTCTGGTCAAGTGTCGCGCGTAAATGACTAAACGGTAAGAAATTATTCATCCAACCTTAAGACCATGGACACCCAGCGGCGCAAGGCTCGCGCGAGCCGCGATCCGCCCCGGTGCGAACTCAGCGTGGACTGGGCTGATCCCTGCCACGACGATGTTGGTTTGGGGTCTGCTGCTTCTGATCGCATGGACCGCACCGCTGGCTGCCGCCGACGTGTTGATGTGATCGGGCACGCTGTGACCTGCGTCCGGCGCGCGGATCTCGGGACTGCTATACGGGAAGGCAGTCGCCGCGGCAGCTCGCGCAGCCCTCAACGCGCGCATTTCCGCTATGATCGCGCGCAACGCGGCAGCCGGACCTGCGAGCAGCGCTGGAGAGCTCAACTGATGGAAACCGCCGATCTCAGCCACCACATCTCGCGTCGCTTCAACGAGGATCTCGAGCGCGTGCGCAGCAAGGTGCTCGCGATGGGCGGTTTCGTGGAGCAGCAGCTGCACAAGGCGGTCACGGCGCTCGTCGAGGGCGACAGCACCCTGGGCGAGGCGGTCGCGATGGATGATTACCAGGTCAATAACATGGAGATGTCCATCGACGAGGAATGCAGCCGTATCCTCGCGACGCGCGCACCGGCGGCGGGCGACCTGCGGGTGATCGTCGCCATCATCAAGACGATCACCGACCTCGAGCGCATCGGCGATGAGGGCGAGAAGATCGGCTACATCGCCTCGCGCCTGGCCACCATGGAGCGCCCTGCCGACAAATACCGCGAGATCAAGCATCTCGGCCGGGTGGTATCCGACATGGTGCACGATGCGCTGGATGCATTCGCCCGGATGGATGTCGACTCCGCCCTGCGGGTGGCCCGGCAGGATCGCCTCGTCGACGAGGAATACGAGTCGATTCAGCGTCAGGCGATTACCTTCATGATGGAAGACCCCCGCACGATCCGGCGGGCGCTCGATGTCATGTGGGTGGTTCGCGCCCTGGAGCGTATTGGCGATCACGCCAAGAACATCAGCGAGTACGTCATCTACATGGTGCACGGCAAGGACATTCGCCATACCTCGCTCGAGGACGTGGAGCGCGAGCTGCGCGAACAGCGATCCGGCGGCGCCAGCGCCCCGTCCAACCCATAAACCGTCGAACTCGCGCCAGTCATGAATACCGGACTGCTGGGCCCGGGCAACCGCCGGCTGTTCAATTTCGCCGGCTTCCTCGCCTGCGTCGCTCTGCTGGCCTATGCCTACTATGCGCAGTACCGACTCGGCCTCGAACCGTGTCCCCTGTGCATCTTCCAGCGCATCGGAGTCGCCGCGCTGGGCATCGTGTTTCTCATCGCCGGGGTACACAACCCCCGCGCCGCCGGCCGAGCCGTCTATGCCGTGCTGATCGCCGCGACCGCACTGGCCACGGCAGCGGTCGCCGGGCGCCACCTGTACGTGCAGAGTCTGCCGCCTGGCACCATCCCCTCCTGTGGCGCGCCGCTGGATGTGCTCCTGAAATTCACGCCGGTCACCGAAGTGATCCGCAAGGTCCTCACCGGCAGCGGGGAATGCAACGCGGTGAACTGGGAATTTCTCGGCCTGGCAATGCCCGCCTGGGTGCTGATTTGCGCGCTGTGCCTGGGTTTGGCAGGAGTCGTCACGAATCTCGCGGGACTGCGCGTCAGGCCAGCAGGTTTCGCAGGACGTTGACGTACATGCGGTGCAGCAGATCGATGTCGGCCACGCGCACGCATTCGTTGACCTTGTGAATCGACTCGTTCACCACACCTAATTCCACGACTTGCGCACCGAGTGGGGCAATGAAGCGGCCGTCGGAGGTGCCCCCGCCGGTCGAGAGCTTCGGTCTTGCGCCGGCGACTTGCTCAACCGCATCCCCGACGGCTGCGGAGAGCTCTCCCGGCGGTGTATGGAAGGGCTCGCCCGATACGTACCACTCGATGCCGTAGCGCACGCCATGCTTGCGCAGGATCTCCTCGACAATCTGCCGCAGGCGCTCCTGAGTCTGAATCGGGGAGTAACGCAGGTTGAAGCGCGCCTTGAGCTCCCCGGGGATCACGTTCGGCGCTCCCGTGCCGGCGTTGAGGTTGGATACCTGGAAGCTCGTGGGTTGGAAATGCTCGGTGCCCTCATCCCACACATGGCTCGTCAACTCGGCAAGAGCAGGTGCGAACGTATGCACGGGATTCTCGGCGAGATGAGGATAGGCGACATGCCCCTGCACACCGTGCACCGTCAGCCGCGCACCGAAGGAGCCGCGCCGGCCCACCTTGATGGTGTCGCCGACCGTGCGCTCGCTCGAGGGCTCCCCGACGAGACACCAGTCGATCCGCTGCCCGCGGGCGGCCAACGTCTCGACGACGCGCTTCGTTCCGTCGACCGAAGGGCCTTCCTCGTCGCTCGTGATGAGAAAGGCGATGCTGCCGCGGTGCTTGGGGTGGCGGGCGACGAATTCCTCAGTGGCCGAGACCATGGCGGCCAGGCCGCTCTTCATGTCGGCGGCGCCCCGACCGTAGAGCCGACCGTCGCGGATGACGGGCGTGAACGGATCGGAATGCCACTCCTCCAGGGGTCCCGAAGGCACGACATCCGTGTGGCCGGCAAAGCAGAACACCGGTGCGCCGCTGCCGCGCTGCGCCCAGAAATTCTCCACATTGCCGTAGCGTAGCCGCTCGATGGCGAAACCGGCTGCCGTGAGATGCTCGGTCATGCGCGCCTGACAACCCTCATCGGCCGGGGTGATGGAACGACGCGCCATCAAATCGAGAGTGAGCGCAAGGGGTGGCGACATGGAAACGGGCACCGATGCGGGGGCAGCCGGGCTTTATACGACCCGCAGCGGCCTTCGGGCAAGCCGAACTTCGGGCAAGCCGACGCGGACGCGCGCGGGCCGTCATCAACCCGTCACATTCCCGTCATGTAATGCGGTTCAATACTGGGGGATGCTTTGCATGCCCGATTGCCGGCGTCCGGGCCCCGGCACCCCATGCGGAGGATCGAATGCGCGATTTCATGAGGCGACAAGTTCTGGCGGCTGCGGCGGCACTGTCGCTCGTCGTGAGTGCCCAGGCGGCGACCGATATCTCGGGGGCCGGGGCGACCTTCCCGTATCCGGTGTACGCCAAATGGGCGGATGCCTATAAGAAGCAGACCGGCATCGGTCTGAATTACCAGTCGATCGGCTCCGGCGGCGGCATCAAGCAGATCAGGGCAAAAACCGTGACGTTCGGCGCATCCGACCAACCGCTCGAACCTGCGCAGCTCAAGCAGTATGGGCTGGTGCAGTTCCCGATGATCATCGGCGGGGTGGTGCCGGTCGTGCACGTGAAGGGCGTGAAGGCCGGTGAGCTGGTTCTTGATGGTACGACGCTTGCGAGCATCTACCTGGGCGAAATCACCAAATGGAGCGATCCTCGCATCCGCAAGCTCAATCCGCGGTTGACGTTGCCCGACACCGCGATCGGTCCGGTCTATCGTTCCGATGGCTCCGGTACCAACTTCCTGTTTACCGACTATCTGTCCAAGGAGAGTGCGCCATTCAAGACAGCGATCGGCGCGAACGCCTCGGTGCAGTGGCCGGCGGGAATCGGCGCGAAGGGCAACGAGGGCGTAGCGAACATGACCATGCAGACCGACGGCGCGATCGGCTACGTGGAATATGCCTACGCGAAGCAGACCAACCTGCCGTACGCCCGGCTGATCAACCGCAGCGGCAAGGTCGTGGCCCCGGCGGCTGCGAGCTTCCAGGCCGCCGCGGCCAGTGCGGACTGGGCCCATGCGCCGGGGTATTACCTGATTCTCACCGACCAGCCCGGCGCGAACAGCTGGCCGATCACCGGTGCGAGCTTCATTCTCGTGTATGCCAGTCCACCCGACCCGGCCGCGACGCAGGCGGCACTGAAATTCTTCGACTGGGCATATCGAAACGGGGGCACGATGGCCGCCGCGCTGGATTATGTGCCCCTGCCGCAGGGCCTGATGGAGCAGGTACGTACCACCTGGAAGTCGGCAATCAAGGGTGCGGCGCCATGACGGGGACATGACGGGGCGCGCGTGAACAGCGTAGTGATGGGGGCGGGCACCGGCCATGCGGCCGGCCAGCGGCTGCGGGAGCGGCTGTTCCGCGGCGCCACGCTTGTCGCCACGCTCATCGTGCTGTTGCTGCTCGGCGGCGTGGCGGTGTCGCTTCTGAAAGGCGCATGGCCGGCATTCTCCCAATTCAAGCTCGCATTCCTGACACGCGAGATCTGGAATCCGGTCACCGACCAGTTCGGCGCGCTGGCTGCCATCTACGGCACGCTCGTGACCTCGCTGATCGCCATGTTGATCGCGGTGCCGATCAGCTTCGGCATCGCCGTATTCCTGACGGAGCTGGCACCGAGCTGGCTGCGGCGCCCGGTGGGTGTGGCGATCGAGCTGCTGGCCGCCGTGCCCAGCATCATCTTCGGTATCTGGGGTCTGTTCGTGCTGGCGCCCATCCTGCAAAAGCACGTGCAGCCCTGGCTGATCGCATGGGTGGGACCGCTGCCGCTGCTCGGCAGGCTCTTTCAAGGGCCCCCGTTTGGCATCGGTATCCTCACGGCCTCGATCGTGCTCGCGATCATGGTGCTGCCCTTCGTCTCGGCCGTGATGCGCGACGTGTTCGAAACCGTGCCCGATGTGCTGAAGGAGTCGGGCTACGGACTGGGCGCGACGACGTGGGAAGTGGTGTGGAAAGTGGTGTTGCCCTATACGCGCACCGGCGTCGTCGGCGGGATCATGTTGGGGCTCGGCCGTGCGCTCGGGGAGACGATGGCGGTGACGTTCGTCATCGGAAATGCACACCGCATCAGTCCCTCGCTGCTGGCACCGGGTACGACGATCTCGGCCTCGATTGCCAATGAATTCACGGAAGCGGTCGGCGATCTGTATACCTCCTCGCTCATCGCACTCGGCGCACTGCTGTTCCTGATCACGTTCTCGGTGATCGCGGCAGCCAGATTGCTACTGTTACGGCTCGACCGGCGCGCCCTTTCCGCGGTATGAGTTGCTCGTCATCCCGCGCTTATCGGCGGCGTTGCGCATGAAGCGTCGCACGCGCCGCAAATGGACGAATGTGCTTGCGCTGTGTCTGTCGGCGCTCGCGACCGCGATCGGCCTGTTCTGTCTGGCGGCGATCCTCTGGACGCTCCTCGCCAATGGACTGGCCGGGATGTCGCTGGCGCTGTTCACCCAGAGCACTCCCCCGCCAGGCAGCAGCGGTGGGCTCGTGAACGCGATCTATGGCAGCGTGGCGATGACCCTGATTGGCATCTCGGTCGGTGCACCGATCGGCATGCTGGCGGGTACCTACCTCGCCGAGTACGGGCGCGGCTCGCGCCTCAGCGTCGCGATCCGCTTCGTCAATGACGTGCTGCTGAGCGCGCCCTCCATCATCATCGGGCTGTTCATCTACGAAATCCTCGTCGTGCGCATGGGGCACTTCTCCGCGCTCGCAGGGGCCCTGGCATTGGCGGTCATCGCGATCCCGGTCACCGTGCGCACGACCGAGGACATGCTGAATCTCGTCCCCCAGGGGATGAAGGATGCCTCCACCGCGATGGGGGCCTATCCGTGGCGCACGATCACGAGCATCGTGTACCCGGCCGCGCGCAGCGGCATCGTCACCGGCCTGCTGTTGGCGGTGGCACGCATCAGCGGGGAAACCGCGCCGCTGCTGTTCACCGCGCTCAACAACCAGTTCTGGAGCAGTAACCTGCGCGAGCCGATGGCAAATCTGCCGGTGGTGATCTTCCAGTTCGCGCTCAGCCCCTACAAGAACTGGCAGCAGCTCGCCTGGTCGGGGGCACTGCTCATCACGCTCGCCATTCTGGTCCTGAGTGTGAGCGCGCGCCTGGCACTGTCGGCGCTCGATCCGAAAGCGAACCGCGCGCCATGAACGCCGCGGGGCAAACCGTCGACTCGCAGGAGCAACGCGGCGCAGCTCGAACCAAATTCGAAGTCCAGCACCTGGACTTCTATTACGGGCAGCATCGCGCGCTCAAGGACATCAATCTCACGCTCGCGGATCGCAGCATCACCGCTTTCATCGGTCCGTCGGGGTGCGGAAAATCCACGCTGTTGCGGGTGTTCAACCGGATGTACGCCCTGTACCCCGGCCATCGGGCCACAGGTGAGGTGCGCCTCGACGGGAAGGATATCCTGGCACCCACGGTGGATCTCTCCAGCCTGCGCTTCCGCGTCGGCATGGTGTTTCAGAAGGCCACGCCCTTCCCCATGTCGGTCCTGAACAATGTAGCCTTCGGCGTGCGCCTGGCGCGCCGCATTCCCCGCAGTGAGCTCTTGGTGCGCATCGAGGCCGCCCTGCGGGATGCGGCGATGTGGGATGAGGTGAAGGACAAGCTGGATGAGGATGCGCGCAGTCTCTCGGGCGGTCAGCAGCAACGGCTGTGCATCGCACGCACGATCGCGCTGGAGCCGGAAGTCGTGCTGCTCGATGAGCCGACGGCGGCGCTGGATCCCATCTCGACGCTGCGCGTGGAGGAAACGCTCCAGGGGCTGCGAGAGAAATACTGCCTGGCACTCGTCACGCACAACCTGCAGCAGGCTGCCCGGGTGTCGAACGTGACGGGTTTCATGTACATGGGTGAGCTCATCGAGATGGGTGCGACGGAACAGATCTTCACGGCACCAAAGGATCGCAGGACGGACGATTACGTGACCGGCCGCTTTGGATGAGATGGGATGTGAGATCGGATGAACGATGCAGGTAAACCCGTCGTGCGCCCGGCGACGAACGCGACGCCAGAGGACTCCGCCGCCCGCCGCGACGAGAGCGGGCTCAATCTCAAGCCGAGTGGGCGCATGCCGGCCTCCGTGTCCCTCGAGCGGGCGGGCGCGGACCGAACCATCGGCCAGACATCGGTCGAGAACGCCGTGTTCTCGTGCCGCGACGTCAATGTGTTTTATGGCAGCAAGCAAGCGCTGCAGGACGTGACGATCGACATCGCGCAGCGCCAGGTGCTCGCGATGATCGGCCCTTCGGGCTGCGGCAAATCGACTTTCCTGCGCTGTCTGAATCGCATGAACGACACGATACCGGGCGCACGCGTGACGGGGTCGATTCTGCTGGACGGGGTAGACATCCACGACCCCCGCCTGGATGTCGTGCAGCTGCGTGGGCGCGTTGGGATGGTCTTTCAGAAGCCCAATCCCTTCCCGAAGTCCATTTATGACAACGTCGCCTACGGTCCGCGGATTCACGGCCTGGCGCGCGGCCGCGCGGACCTGGATGACATCGTCTGTACCAGTTTGCAGCGTGCCGGCCTGTGGGAGGAGGTGAAGAACCGCCTGGCGCGTCCAGGTACGGGACTGTCGGGCGGGCAGCAACAGCGCCTGTGCATCGCCCGTGCCATCGCCATCCATCCGGAAGTCATTCTGATGGATGAGCCGTGCTCGGCGCTCGATCCGGTCGCCACCGCGCGCATCGAGGATCTCCTCGATGAGCTGCGTGCGCTGTATGCGATCGTGATCGTCACGCATTCCATGCACCAGGCGGCGCGTGTCTCGCAGCGCGCCGCATATTTCCATCTCGGGGAGCTGATCGAAGTCGGTGAGACGCGGCGATTCTTTACGAATCCCCGACACCGGCTCACGGAGGATTACCTCACCGGCCGCTTCGGCTGAAGCGGCCGGCAGGGTTCAGAATTTGAAGCGCACGCCGAGCGTGGGATCGATGTTGTTCTTGTTCAGATAGCCGTTGGCCAGTCCATCCTGCACGCCGCTCCACATGGCGCCCGCATAGGCATCGAACCGCTTGGTCAGCCGGTACACTGCCGCAAAGGAAACTGCATTCAGATTGCCGCTGCAGGATCCGCTGACCGTGCTCGAGCAGCCCGCATTGGCACCCGTGGCGTAGCTGTTCTGGCGGTACCCGTAATAGGCGACCGTCAGATCGAGAGCTGCGGCGACCGTGTACTTCACGCCCGCCCAGTAGACCTGCAGGATCTTGTCATTGGGAAACGCCGTGTTGTTGACGAATGCCAGCTTGTAGCCGCCGATGTCGTCGAAGCCGGCCGGCAAGGGCGTGTTCGGGTCGGCATACTTGATATGCTCGTAGCCGCCGAGGAGGGTGAAGTCGCTGAGCGCGTAGCGCGCCATCAGGCTGAAGGTGGTGTTGTCCGAAATGGTCCCGGCAAGCGAGTTGCTCGAGCTGTAGCCCAGAGAGGGAAGCGTGGCGACCTGGGCCGCACTCAGGGCCGACACCGCAATCGCGCTGTTGACCTTGATGTAGTAAGCATCCACCGAGAGGCCGGCGAACTCCCCGCCCGCCTGAGCTTCGAAGGCGGTATTGGCGCCCCCGTAGGCGTTGCTGAACTTGTACTGCAGTCCGACGTGGAATGGCGCTGCGGCGATGAGGTACTTGGCCGATGAATCGAGCCGGCGGTCCTGCGTGTCGCCGGCCCCTGCGGCGGTACCGGACAGTCCGATCACGGAGAAGGCCTGCGCTGCGGCCTGCGGGTCGTACTTCGAGATACCGTCTGCCATCAGGGTATTCTGTCGGCCGAAGGTCAGCGTGCCGAATGTCTTGGAGCTGATTCCAGCGAAGGACTGCTGGAAGATCTGGCCTGCAACGCTTGAGTCGAGATTGGTGGTCTGGGAGGCGAGCGGGCGGCCGTTGTTCTGCACCTGCGATTTCGGTCCATCGCTGATCTCACCCGATTGCGGATTGAAGAAGGTCTCGAGCTTGAACACACCAGACCAATCTGCCGCAATGGGCTCGGACCCCTGCAGGCCAACCCGCGACTGCGACAGATTGCTGGGGGTGGCACCCACGATCGAGTGATTGCTGTTCTTCTGCACGATGTCCGAGCTTCCGGCCGGGTAGTAGTCACTGATCGGGGCGGCGTGAGAGTCGTATTGCAGGCCGATGTCGACGATTCCGTAGAGCTGGATTCCCTTGAAGGTCAGGGCGTCGTCGCCCTTCAGCATTTGCGCCTGCGCAACATGGCTCAAGAGGCCAAGCGTGGCGCACGCGCAGCTCGCGGCAGCGAACCGCAGGGTGCGCTTCGCACGCACGGATGGCGACTGGCTGGTGAGTGTCATCTTCCTGTTTCCTATGGTTGTTGGTGCACCGGATGCGCGCCCGCACGAGACCGCGGATGCCTTCGCCGCTGGCCAGGTGTTCGGGGGCGGGGCGCGAAGCACCACGAAAACCGGCCGGCAAGCCCGTTTCGAGCCGCCATCACTCTGCTACGGCAGGACGACAATTGGCTGACGGAATCGTGACAGTTTTGTTGCACGTCCCTTTGGGGGACTCCCGCTGGCGCGATCCGCACCTCCTCGGCAGCCGAGGCAATGCCAGCGGTGCGTTGGCTCAGTGGCCATGGGCGCACGCGTCACGGCAGGGCCGCATGTGGTGTCGCAGCAACGCCAGGGGGTGCGCCCGAAATCGTGGGACTGCCCGGCAGAGCGCGGCCTTTGGCGCAACCGGGAGGCCTCGCCGCACCGCACCGGGCACAATGCGACGATTCTGAACGGTTTTTAATGCGCTTTTCCGGGCTCCTTAATCCGGCGTGTGTTTCCCTGAGTGCGGAAATCGAACCATGCGAATCCTCCTGGTTGAAGATGAGAAAAAGCTTTGCGACCTGATCGAACGGGCGCTGAAGGCGGAGCGCTATGCGGTGGACATCGCGCACGAGGGCACCGAGGGTTGGAAGCTGGCGGATGCGTACGATTACGATCTCATCATTCTCGATCTCATGTTGCCGGGGCTGGGTGGCACCGAGATCCTGCGGCGCGTACGCCGCAAGAACCTGCAGGTCCCCATCCTGATCCTCACGGCTCAGGACGCGACCCAGGAGAAGGTGCAGAATTTCGAGGCTGGAGCGGACGACTATCTCACCAAGCCGTTTGCGTTCGCCGAGCTGCTGATGCGGGTGAAGGCGCTGTTGCGGCGCGGGCCGGTCACCCGCGCGAGCGTGTTGCGAGTCGCCGACCTGGAAGTCGATCGCTTCTCGCAGCACGTCAAGCGCGGCGGCCACCGGATCGAGCTCACGCCGAAGGAGTATGCGTTGCTGGAATACCTTGCCACCAACCCGGGCCGGGTTTTCTCGCGCACCATGATCATCGAGCACGTCTGGGACCAGAGCTTCGAGGGTCTGACGAACATCGTGGACGTGTACGTGCGCCATTTGCGCAGCAAGGTGGACGATCCGTTTCCCACCAAACTCATCCGGACGGTGCGGGGGGTGGGCTACAGCCTGGGCTCGAGCGAGAACGCGTGAATACCCGCTCGCTGAGCTTCCGGCTCATCGCCTGGTACGCCAGCGTGCTCACACTGGTGTTCCTGGTGCTCGGTGCGGCAACGCTGTGGTCGCTGCGCCATTACCTGGAGGCAAATCTGTTGGACAGTCAGGTACGGCGCGCGCGCCAGATCGCGGATACTCTGCTCGCCGCCGCCAGCCGCACCGGAGATGCGCCCGTGGCCCAGCAGGTCGAGGACCTGTATTCCCCGGAAGCCAACGATCGCTTCATCCGCATCACGCGCGCCGACGGCAGCCTCGTCTTCGCCTCCGGGCCACCGGCGGACCATGCGTTCGATCCCGCCAATGTGCCGCCAATTCCGCCCCGGACGCGCAGCGTCCACGTGCGCAGCGGCGCGGTAATTCGCAAGGCGATCCTGCCGGAGGCGAAGCTGTTGATCGCATCGGTGTCGTACTCGGGCACGAATGATGCCAGCTATGTGGTCGAGGTCGGTCTGTCCACCGCCGGGATGGAAGCGACACTGCGGCACCTGCTGGTGATGCTGGGGATCGGCCTGCCGATCGCGGTGCTGGTCGCGGTCGGCGGGGGTTTCATCCTCGTGCGTCGCGCGCTGCGACCGGTTGCGCACATCGCCAACAAGGCGGAGCTGATCTCCCAGCAGAATCTGCGGGAGCGGCTGCCGCAGCTGCGCACGGGGGATGAGCTCGAGCACCTGTCGATCTCGCTCAATCACATGATCACGCGTCTGGAGGAGGCGATCCTCAGCTCCAAGCGCTTCGTGGCGGATGCCTCGCACGAGCTGCGCACTCCGCTCACGGTGATGCGCGGCGAGCTCGAAAGTCTGGCGCAGGATCCAAAGCTGCAAGGCGAGACGCGCGAGACGCTCGGCAGCGCGCTGGAGGAAGTCGACCGGCTCGCCGACATCGTCGATGGCCTGTTGGCACTGTCGCGGCTGGATGCCGGGGAAGCCAACTCGGAGCGCGTCATGTTCGACCTCGCGGAGCTGGCCACGACGACCGCCGACCAGATGAGCCTGCTCGCGGAGGATCGCAACATCACGGTGCGGTGCGAGGCTGCAGGGGGCGTCTTCGTGGAGGGTGACCGTCCGCGCATGAAGCAGGTCGTGGTGAACCTGCTCGACAATGCCATCAAGTACACCCCGAAGGGCGGTCATGTGCTGCTGAAGATCGCGCGCCAGGGTGGGCAGGCCATTCTCGAGGTCGCCGACGACGGAATGGGCATTCCGCCGGAGGCATTGCCCCACATGTTCGAACGTTTCTTTCGGGTAGACGATTCGCGCTCGCGCGAGCAGGGCGGCGCAGGCCTCGGCCTGTCGATCGTCAAGTCCATCTGTACCGTCCACGGGGCGGAGGTGGAAGTCACCAGCACGGTCGGCAACGGCAGTTGCTTCCGCGTGACGCAGCCTCTGGCAGGCCACGCCGCGCGCACCGTACCGCATCGTTAGCGAGCACAGGCCCAACATGTCACTGGTTCGATACGTACTCGGCAAGCCCTACACGGTCATTGCGATGCTGATCCTCGTCGCGCTGCTGGGCGCGGCGGAGGCACTGCGCATGCCGGTCGACATCTTCCCGGAGATCAACATTCCGGTGGTCAGCGTGGTCTGGACCTACGCCGGAATGGATGCGCAGGACATTCAAAATCGCATCCTGACCTTGCACGAGCGGCAGATGGCCTCCCTGGTGGATGACATCTCGCGCATCGAGGCGACGAGCTACGAAGGCGTCGGGGTGGAAAAGGTGTACCTGCACGAGGGGGCGGATGTGACGCGCGCGATATCGCAGCTCGCCAGCAGCGCCCTGCTCGTCCTCAAATACATGCCGCCCAACATCACCCCGCCGCTGGTCCTGCGTTACGGGGCGACCGACGTCCCGATCATTCAGCTGAGCCTGTCGAGCAACTCGCTGCCCGATACCAAGCTCAACGATCTGGGTCAGAACATCATCCGTCCCGCGCTGGCCGTCGTGCACGGCGCGGAGGTTCCCTACCCCTACGGTGGCAAGCCGCGAGTGATCATGGCGGATCTGGATCCGCGGGCACTGAACTCACGCGGCCTGACGCCCTCCGACGTCAGCGAAGCACTGCAGAAGCAGAACGTCATCCTGCCCTCGGGCGACGTCAAGATCGGCACCCGCGATTATCTGCTGACCATGAACAACAGTCCCGATGTCATCGACGCCATCAATTCGTTCCCGATCAAGCAGATCGACGGACGCACCGTTTTCATGCGTGATGTCGCGCACGTCCACGACGGCTTCCAGGTCCAGACGAACGCAGTCTCCGTCGACGGCGTCCCCGGCGCCCTGATGAGCATTCGCAAGACGGGTGGCGTTTCCACACTGGCCGTGATCAATGGTGTGCGCGCAGCGCTGCCCGACATCGAGCACATGCTGCCGAGCAGCGTGAAGATCAAGGCCATCTTCGATCAGTCGGTGTTCGTCAAGGCATCCCTGAACAGCGTCCTGATGGGTGGCGCCATGGCCGCTGCGCTGACCGCGCTGATGATCCTGCTGTTCCTGGGCAACTGGCGGCTCACCCTCATCATCCTTGCTTCCATCCCGCTGTCGATCGTGACCGCGGTGCTGTGCATGGGAGCGGGCGGTGAGACCCTCAACACCATGACACTGGGCGGGTTTGCGCTGGCGGTGGGAATTCTGGTGGACAATGGTACGGTCGTCATCGAGAACATCGAGCGGCACGCCGGGATGCATGATGATCTGCGCACTGCCATCATCCATGGCGCCGGCGAGGTGGGAATCCCCACGTTCCTCTCGACCTTGTGCATCTGCATCGTCTTCGTGCCGGTCTTTCTGCTCGAGGGGACCGCCAAATATCTCTTTTCGCCCCTGTCGGTCTCGGTGATCGTCTCGCTGCTCGCAAGCCTCGTGCTGTCGTTCACGATGGTGCCCGTGCTGTTCGAATTCCTCATGCGCGGCAGTCACGCGGGCGCCGTGGCGCACAACGGCGCCGCGGGCGGCGCGGACGCCGGAGGCGCGGCACGACATCCGAACCCTTTCATGCGCGTGCACCTGGTGTTCGAGCACAACTTCCAGAGATTTCGCGAAGGTTATCGCAATGCGATCTCCTGGGCGCTGGCACAGGCGCGGCTGACCGTGATCGCCTTTCTACTGTTGATGATCGTGTCGCTTCTGCTGTTTCCGCTGCTCGGGCGCGACTTCTTTCCGGAGGTCGATGCGGGAGAAATGCGCCTGCACGTGCGCGCCCCGCCGGGCACCCGGCTCGAGACGACGCGGGTGGATTTCGCCCGGGTGGAGGCCGCCATCCGCCAGCTGGTGGGAGCCCGGCAGATCAGCGTCATCCTCGATAACATTGGCTTGCCCTACAGCGGCATCAACATCTCGCTGAGCGATTCGGCGACCGTGGGCCCGATGGACGGGGAGGTGCTGATCTCGCTGACCCGCACGCATACGCCCACTGCACAGCTCACCGCGATGCTGCGCCGCGAGCTGCCGAAACGATTCCCCGGGCTGCAGTTCTTCTTCCAGCCCGCCGATATCGTGGACCAGGTGCTCAACTTCGGCCGGCCGGCGCCGATCGACATTCGTGTGACGGCGTCGGATTCGGTCAGCGCGTACGCGCTGGCATCGCGCCTTGCGCGACTCATTGCACGCGTGCCGGGCGTCGTGGATTCGCATGTCTTCCAGGTCCCCAACGCGCCGGCTTTATCGCTGGACGTCGATCGGGCGATGGCCAACCAGATGGGCCTGAGCCAGCGGGAAGCCGCCAACAACGTGCTCGTCGCGACCAACTCCAGTGCACAGAGCTCGCCGAATTTCTGGGTCGATCCCCGCAACAACGTCAGCTATCCGCTCGTGGTCCAGCGGCCGACCTACAGCTACGCGAGCGCGGATGATCTGCGCACGATGCCGATGGTGTCCAGCGGGGCGGGGACGGGCCGCGCGCAGCGCGGCGAGCTGCTGATGAATCTTGCCTCCCTCAGTCGCAAGGAAGTGCCGATGGTGACTTCGCAGCTGAATATCCGCCCGGTGTTCGACGTGCACGCGAACGTGCAGGGGCGTGATCTGTACTCCACCTCCCAGGATATCGACACGGTGATTGCTGCGAACCAGCCACCGGCGGCAAAGGCGATGCACGTCACCCTGAGCGGGCAGGTTGAGACCATGCGCCAGAGCTACTTCGGCCTGTTCACCGGCATCGGGCTGGCGGTCGTACTCGTCTACCTGTTCCTCGTCGTCAACTTTCAGAGCTGGATCGATCCGCTCATCGTGCTGATGGCCGTGCCGTTCGCGCTCGGCGGGGTGATGTGGATGCTGTTTCTCAGCCAAACCCACCTGAGCGTGCCGGCGCTGATGGGCACGTTGATGTGCATCGGGCTGACGACGGCGAACAGCATTCTGGTCGTGAGCTTTGCCAACCAGCGCATGCTGGCCGGAGACAGCCCGCTGGTAGCCGCCGCGACCGCCGGCTATACGCGCTTGCGTCCGGTGCTGATGACCGCCGGTGCGATGATTCTCGGAATGGTCCCCATGGCCTTGGGTATCGGCGAGGGCGGTGAGCAGAATGCCCCGCTCGCCCGGGCGGTGGTCGGCGGACTGTTGTTCGCGACGTTCGCCACCCTGGTGTTCGTTCCGGTGATGTATCGCCTGCTGCGCCGGATGCCGCATCCGGCGCCTGAGAAGTTTCCGCATGGTGCGAACACGACCGCTTGATATGGCAAAGGACGATCACGTGGAGCCTGAAGAGCACATCCGAAAAACGGATTACGGCGATGATGTCGCGAAGACCGAGGGGCCGGAGGTCATGTCCACCCGGTTCGAGGCCGACACCGGGCGTCGCATCAAGAAAGGCGCCGTGGTGTTTCTCGTGGTGCTGATCGTGGCCTTCATTGCCGTCGGGTTGGATCGCTACGTCAAGGACCGGCGCCTGGCCTCGATGACGACCCAGGTGGCCACCAGCTTGCCGCAGGTGGATGTCGTTGCCGCGCAGCCGGTAGCGGCCGTGCAGCAGCTCTCCCTGCCGGGGCAGACGGCCGCCTGGCACGCAAGCACGATCTATGCGCGGGTCAACGGCTACGTCGGCAAATGGATCAACGATATTGGTGATCGCGTGCACCAGGGGCAGGTGCTCGCGGTGATCGAAACCCCGGATCTGGATGCCCAGCTGGCTGCGGCGCGCGCGCAGCTGCATGCCGCGAAGGCCCAGATCCTCGTGCGCCGTGCGGCCGTGCAGTTCAGCAAATCCACCTATGAGCGCTGGCGTGACTCGCCCAAGGGAGTGGTGTCCGAGCAGGAACGCGAAGAGAAGCGCGCCGACTACGACAGCGCCACGGCGAGCCTCGAATCCGCCCAAGCCGATGTCGCCCTCGATCAGGCCCGGGTGGATCAGTACGTGGCCCTGTCGCAATTCAAGCTCGTGACTGCGCCCTTCGATGGCGTGGTCACGGAGCGTTACATCGACATCGGCAACCTGGTCACCGCCGGCAGCACGAGCGCCACCACTCCTTTGTACGTCATCACGCAGAATGACCCGATGCGGGTATTTGTCGACGTGCCGCAAAGTGCCTCGGCCGACCTGGTGCGAGGCAACGCCCCCGTGCAGATCCGCACCGGCGGCGGGGATCATCGCCCCTATCTGGGCAAGGTCTCGCGAAGTTCCGGGGCGATCAATTCCCAGGCGCGCACCATGCGTGTGGAAATCGACATCCCCAATGCCGCGCAGACACTGCTGCCGGGCATGTACGTGACGGTCGCCTTCGAGCTCCCCGCGAAGGGACAGGTGGAAGTGCCGGCTGCGACGCTGGTGTTTCGCAGTTCCGGGGTGCAGGTTGCGCGCGTGGATTCGCAAGGACGCATCAACTTCCAGGAAGTCACGATCGCACGGGACGACGGCAATGTCGTCGAGCTGGGATCAGGCGTCGCGCCGGGGGACAGGCTTGCTCTCAACATCGGCAGTCAGATTGCCAACGGCGAGCGGGTGCAGGCGAACCTCATGCCCGCCGCCACTGCGCCGGCTGCCCCTGCGGAGACGGCGAAACGGTGAGACGCAGACCGAAGGGGCGGCACACGCAAGGAGGTGCCCGTGAGCGGCGTTCGTGATTGCATGATCGTAGCTGGCGCGCTCGGGCTCGCCGGCTGCGCACTGGGTCTTGGGGGATGTGCCGTGGGGCCGAGCTATCACACCCCCGATGTGCACGTTCCGGCGCATTACGCGCCGGTCCCAGCCGCCGGGTCCGCCCCGGCCAATTCCGGTGCGAGCACGGCGCCGGCCGCGAGCATCGATCTGGCAACCTGGTGGCGCGCGCTGCGTGATCCCGAGCTCGAGTCGCTGGTCGATCGCGCCGTCAAGGCCAATCCGGACGTCCTGATCGCACTGGATCGTCTGCAGGCGGCGCGTACTTTCGAGATCGCGGTGTTGGGCAGCGCGTTGCCCGATGCCGAAGCCAGCGCTGGGGCTGGCCGCGGTACCGGCTCCGACCTTGCACGTGGGCGCGCATCGCAGTCGCTCGTCGCCGCCGACAATGCCTCCGCCGTCCATCACATCAATGTGCTGGCCGGATTCGACTCGCTCTGGGAGATCGACCTGTTCGGCAAGTATCGTCGCGAGATCCAGGCGGTGCGTGCCGACGCTCAGGCGAGTGCCGCACAGCGAAATGCCGTGCTCGTCTCCGTCATCGCCGATGTCGCGCGCGCCTATGTGGATCTGCGCGGGCTGCAGGTGCGTGCGGCAGTTGTGCACGATGCGATCGCGGCTCTGCAGGAGACTCTGCGGATCGTGAACTTACGCTACGAACGCGGCATCACGAACGAGCTCGATGTGACGCTCGCCGCGCGCGAGCTGGCGACGTTGCAATCGCAGGTCGCACCGCTGGACGCTGCGGCCAGCGCGGCTCAGTATACGATTGCGACGCTCCTGGGACAGTATCCGGAAACCCTCGTGGCGGAGCTGACGCCCGTGCGCATGATTCCGTCCGTGCCGGGTCGCGTAGATGGCGGTATGCCGGTGGACCTGTTGCGGCGGCGCCCCGAAGTTCTGCAGGCCGAGCGGCAGCTGGCGGCCGCTACGGCTCGCATCGGCGTCGCCACGGCGAATCTGTTTCCGCAGATCGGCGTGACGGGAGCGATCGGCTTTCAACAGCAGGGCTTCGGCACCACTCCCCAGGTAGGGCAGCACGTCTGGTCCCTCGGGCCTGCGGCGCTGTGGCCGTTGCTCGACTTCGGGGCACTCGATGCCCAGGTTGAGGCCGCCGATCTGCAGACCCGGGCGCTGTTGGTCAATTACCGCCGAACCGTGCAGAATGCCGTGAAGGAGGTGGATACGAACTGGCGTGCCTTCACCGCCCAGCAGGATCGGCTGTCGCGGCTGGGCGAGGCGCTGACTGCGAGCCAACGCGCCGTCACCCTGGCCAACGAGCGGTATCGGCGCGGGTTGACCGATTTCCTCAACGTGGTGGATGCCCAGCGCCAGGAATACGACATCGAGGGGCAGTATGCGGATGCGCAGGTGTCTGCAGCGGAGCAGTTCATCGCTTTGTACCGCAGCTTCGGTGGCGGGTGGCAGAACTATCAGAAACTGCCGGCGCCGCATTTCCCCGAGCCAGCAGTCGTGGCGGCCTTTCATCGCGTGCTCAGCCGCAGTGATCCGTTGAAATGAGCCGCGGATCGCGACCCTACACCCCGCGGATGCGCAAACCCGCAAGCAGGACCAATCAGGCGGATTATCGGTCCGACACCGCGTACACTGCGCCCATCAGAACGATAAGGTCCTGTGGCAGGTGAAGACTCAGACTGGGCTGTTCAGCCAGGATTCCGGCGACCCCAGCTCCCGATAGGCGCAAGCGGGCCCTCGCATACCCATGCACAGCCCTGTGGAAGAGCTCGCGCGCCTGCCGCTGTCGCTGCTGACGCGGCTGCGACTTATCCTGTTCCGGCACGAGGATCTCGCCAGCATCGTTTTCTGGGCGGCCCTGGTGGGCATCTGCGGCGCACTGGCCAGCGTCGTGTTTCGCGAAGGGCTGCGGCTGCTCGAAACCGTATTCACAGGGCAGGCCTCGAGCCTGGTGCACGCCGCCTCCACTCTCGTCTGGTGGCATCGGGCCTTCCTGCCCATGTTCGGGGGGGTACTCGCCGGCCTCGTGTTGTATCTCACGGGCAAGCGGCTCACCTCCGCCCGTGCGGTCGATTACATGGAAGCGGTGCTGGTCGGCGATGGCCGGATCAGTTTTCGCGTGACGCTCTCGAACAGCGTCTCCTCGCTGCTATCGATCGCTTCCGGGGGCTCGATCGGCCGGGAAGGTCCGATGGTGCAGCTCGCCGCAATGCTGGGCTCGAAGCTGGGGCGGCTCGCGCATGCACCGATCCCCCGTATGCGCCTGATGGTTGCGTGTGGCGGAGCGGCGGGCATCGCCGCCGCCTACAACGCGCCGATCTCCGGCGCGCTGTTCGTGTCCGAAATCGTGTTGGGCTCGACCGCGATGGAGACCTTCGGACCGCTCGTGGTGGCCTCGGTGACTTCCAGCGCGACGATTCACCGGTTTCTCGGCTACGGTCCCGTGTTCGATGTGCCACCCGTGCAGTTCGTCTCGAACTGGGAGCTCGTCTTCTTCATTCTGCTCGGTGTCGTGCTCGGTCATCTGGCACCGCCGTTTCTGGCGCTGCTGGATTTCGCCAAATCCCGCTTCGTGCGCCTGCGCCTGCCCCTTTACTGGCAGCTTGGACTCGGTGGACTGCTCGTCGGGCTGATTTCCATCTGGGTTCCACAGGTGTGGGGCAATGGCTACAGCGTCGTGGGCAACATTCTGCATGGCCAGTTGCTGGGCGTGACGCTGCTCATAGTTCTGGTGGCGAAGGTGTTGGCGACGTCCGCCACGGTTGGCTCGGGAGCGGTCGGAGGCGTATTTACCCCGACACTGTTCATCGGTTGTGCAGTCGGAGCGGTCGTCGGGGGCGTGGTGCACGGCCTACTGCCCACGATCACCTCGGTTCCAGCGGCGTACGCGCTGATCGGCATGGGCGGATTCCTCTCCGCGACCACGCACGCGCCCCTGACCTCCATCCTGATGTTGTTCGAAATGACGGCTGACTATCAGATGGTGCTGCCGTTGATGCTCGCCTGTGTCACCTCGCACTACGTTGCGAAGGTTTATCGGCGCGGCGAATCCGTCTATCACGCATCGCTTCACCGGGCCATGACCTCCGATGACAGCGATGACTGGCGCTTGCGCACGGTGGACGCATTGGTGAGGCCGGCTCCCGCCACGGCCTCACGCTCGATGACGCTGAGTGAAATGCTGGCGCAGCTTCCCAGCCGCGCGCTGGAGCGGGTGTACGTGACCGATGGCGATGAGATCGTCGCATGGCTCGATCCGCGCCAGGTGCTCCAGCAGATCGAGAGCGGCCAGCTCGCAGCAAACCTGCCGGTCTCGGCAGTCGCCCAACTGGTGACCTATACGCTGGCACCGGATATGACGCTGTGCGCTGCGCTGGAGGGATTTCTGCGCGAACAGGCCACCGTGCTGCCGGTTACGCCGGGGCAATGGCGTAACACGCTGCTCGGTGAAGTCTCGCGGCGCGATGTGCTGCTCGCCATCCAGGATCGGCTCACTTACCCGAACTGATGGGCGGCGGCGGAGGTTTCCACGGCCTGCGCCAGCTGTGCCGCTTGCGAAGCCGCCAAAACAGGGTCGAAATCACCAGCCACGACAGCGCCGCCATGGACAGCACGAGTGCAGTAGCGTGCGCTGGAAGCTCCTGCCAAACGATGCCTGCAAAGCACATCAGGCCCACGGCTCCGAGCGTCGTGCCGGCGGCATCGAGCGCCGCTGCCCGACGGGCGCGCACGGCTCCCTGCAGGCCCTTGCGTTGCTTCTTCTGCCGCTCGCGCTTGGCGATGAGGGTAGCGCTCGCGGGGAAGATCGCCGGAAAAGCAAGGAACAGCCCGCCGAAAACTGCCCCGAAATGTTTGGCGAGCAATCCGGCCGCGAGCGTGACCGCACCGCCGAGCACGAAACGCAGCACATGTTGATGCCAATGCGTATCGCGCAGCGCCGACAGGTCAATCGACACTGTCACGCGGCACCCTGCAGCAGGATCAGCCAGCCACCCACGGCGAGTACGAGCCACAGAATGAGACCTGTGAGCGTCACTGCCGCCACGGATGCGCGCAGATTCCACATCGTGCGGCTCGAAATCCAGGTATAGATGAGCAAGGCCCCGGCCCCGACGATCATGGAGCGGGCCTCGGTGGCTGCATAGGCCCGACCGTCGGCGTGGACCGTCAGGGCGAGTGTGGCGAGCGCCACGGAGGGGGCGGCCCCGAAGATGCCGGCAAAGCTCTTCGGCCGCACGACATCACCCAACAGGGCGAACAGCAACACCACCGTTCCGCCGATCAGAAAGCGAAACAGCAGCTGCACGCCGCACCTACGCGGAGGCCGTCTCGCGCAGCAGTGCCAGCGCGCGCAGGATCGCGGCGCGCCGCACAGCATCCGGATGCGCCTGCCCGAAATGCTCTTCGATCACGAGCGGCTCGCGGTCGCGCCGCGCCAGGGAGAAAATCACGCGACCGGGCGGGTTGCCGTCCTCATCCGGATCGGGCCCGAGGACGCCCGTGACGGCAAGGGCGAGCGTGGCCGGGGAGCGCGCGAGCGCTCCCATCGCCAACTCCCGCGCGACCTCGGCATTGACGCTTCCATTCTGGTCCAGCACGCGGCGCGAGACGCCCAGCGCAATCTGCTTGTGCTCCTTCGTATACACGACGAATCCACCATGCAGACATTCGCTCGCCCGCGGTGCGTGGGACAGTAGCCCCGCGATGAGGCCGCCGGTGCAGGATTCCGCCGTCACAACGGTGACGCGCTGCCGCCGCAACTCACCCACGAGCGACTGTGCTCGTTCCACGAGACTCTCATCGACACAAAATCCCGACTGCGCCATCGTACGTGTCGACTCCCCTTCAGCCGGACCGCCGCCGCGGCACGCAAACGCTCCTCAGCGCATCTTGTCGCGTGCCTGCTCCGCGCGGGCGGCGCTGATCGCGGTCTTGACGTGCTTGCGCTCCTCCGGCGGCGGCAAGACTGCCTTCATGCCGAGCGATTGCAGCCACAGCTCACGACACCAGCCGCGTGTGTGATAGAGGTGCTCGTCCTCCTGGTCCTCGACCTCATCATAGGCATCCTTGAGGATGCGGGCTTCCGCGGCCTTGAGCTTTTCAGCGGCCGCACCGATCAGCTCCCAGTCCAGATGGTCCTTGGTTTCGGCGAGCACGACACATTCGCAGGCAACGATCTGCGCCGCCTCGGGCTTGCCGCCCTTGCGGGCTTCCTCCATGGCAGCCACCAGCGCCGCCCCCATCTTGTGCAGGATCCGGCTCCCAGGGGTCTGTTCCGCGGGATTCAGCTGCAACTTCGTACAGACCTCGGTGAGCACCCGCACGTGGTTTTCAGTCTGCTCGAGGTACTTCTCCCATTCCTCCTTGAGGTCGTCATTCACCGCGCACTGCAATGCGGTCTGATAGATCTTTACCCCACCGCGCTCGTGTTCCAGCGATTGCAGCAGCAGCTCTTTCAATTGCGATGATTCCATGGGGCCCTCCGGTTGTGATGGAGCCCAGGGCAGCAATCCACGTGCCAGCGCTTCACTCGGCGCTGCGCAGCAGCTCGTTGATCGAGGTTTTCGCCCGCGTCTGTGCATCCACGCGCTTGACGATCACGGCGCAGGCCAATGCGTAGCTGCCGTCCTTCGACGGCAGCGATCCAGGCACGACGACGGAGCCGGCCGGAACGCGCCCCCGCAGGATCGCCCCGCTCGAGCGGTCGTAGATGCGGGTGCTTTGTCCGATGAACACACCCATGGAGATGACGGAACCAGCCTCGACGATGACGCCTTCGACGATCTCGGAGCGGGCGCCGATGAAGCAATCGTCCTCGATGATGGTGGGGCTCGCCTGCAGCGGCTCGAGTACCCCGCCGATGCCCACACCTCCTGACAGATGCACGTTGCAGCCGATCTGCGCGCAGGATCCGACCGTGGCCCACGCGTCCACCATCGTGCCCGTGCCGATATAGGCGCCGATGTTGACATAGCTCGGCATCAGCACGACGTCGGGGGCGATGTAGGCACCCATGCGAGCGACCGCCGGCGGCACCACGCGCACACCGCCGGCCTGCAGTCGCGCCGCCGAGGCCTGCGCGTACTTCAACGGCACCTTGTCGTAAAAGTGTGTATAGCCGGCATCGATAAGCGTGTTGTCATGACAGCGGAAATAGAGCAGCACGGCCTTCTTGAGCCACTCATGCACGACCCAGCGCCCGTCCGTGCGCTCAGCGACCCGTGCGCGGCCGCTATCGAGCAGCTCGATGGTTTCCGCAAGCGCGGCCAGCAGCTCCGGCGGCAGTCTCGCGGGGGTGAGCTGCGCGCGTTGCTCGTACGATGCATCGATGATCGACTGCAGTGTTGAGATGTCGGTCATGGTCTTTCGGATCTTCCCCGCATGAAAAGGTTGACACGCTGCGCGGCTTCGATGCACGCCGCCAGCTCCGGCACCAGCGAGATGCGCACTCTGCCGGCTCCGGGATTGATCCGCTCGCCCGTGGGCGAGGCGCGTGCGAGATAGCTGCCCGGGAGCACGCTGACATTCTGCTCGGCGAACAGCTCGAGGGTGAAGCGCTCGTCATCACCGCCGACCTCGGGCCACAGAAAAAAAGCCCCCTGCGGACGCGGGACGTGCATCACCGGCGCGAGGATCGGCAGCACGCCTGCGAGCTTCTCCTGATAGAGATGCCGGTTGACAGCGGCGTGCTCATCGTCGCTCCAGGCCGCGATGCTCGCCAGTTGCGTCGGCAGCGGCATCGCGCTGCCGTGATAGGTGCGGTAGAGAAGAAATCGCGACAACACCTGCGGATCGCCGGCCACGAAACCCGAACGCAACCCCGGCACGCTCGAGCGCTTGGAGAGGCTGTGGAAGACGATGCAGCGCTGAAACTGCTCGTGGCCTGCAGCGTGCGCTACCTGCAGCAGACCTGCCGGAGGATGGCGCTCATCGAAGTAGATCTCGCAGTAACACTCGTCGGCGGCAATGAGGAAATCGTAGCGCTCCGCGAGCTGCACAGCCTCGCGCAGCAGGCTCTGCGGCAGGACCGCTCCGGTCGGATTACCGGGGCTGCATAGAACGAGTACCCGGCAGCGCCGCCAGATGCTGGCGGGAACGGCGGTAAGATCCGGCAGAAAGCCATTGGCCGGGCTTGCATCGAGAAAACACGGCTCCGCTCCCGCCAGCAGCGCCGCCCCCTCGTAGATCTGGTAGAAGGGATTGGGCATCACGATGAGTGGCTCGCGCTCGCGGTCCACCATCGCCTGCACGAAGGCGAACAGCGCTTCGCGTGTGCCGTTCACTGGCAGCACCATCGATTGCGCATCGACCGCCTGCGCGGGAAGCGAGAAACGGCGTTCGAGCCAGCGTGCTGCGGCTTCCCGCAGCTCGACGAGTCCGGCGGTGGCGGGATACGTTCCCAGACGATGCAGATTGGCGCGCAGGGCCTCCACGAGAAAGGGCGGTGGCTGATGCTGCGGTTCGCCGATCGACATCGCAATCGGCGCAAGCGATCGTGGCGGCTGGACGCCGTGCTTGAGCCTTGCAAGACGCTCGAATGGGTAGGGATGCAGCCGATCGAGCGCGGGATTCATTGCTGCCACGGGCGCTGGCGGCTCACGCAGCCTGGCGCCGATCCAATGATTGCAGCAACTGCTCGCGCAGCTGCCGGGCCGCGGCAGGACTCAGTGGCCGCTGCTCGAAATCCGTGATGTAGAAGACATCCTCGGCCCGCTCACCGACCGTCATGATCTTCGCATCGTGCAGCTGCAGCCGCTCGGACACGAGAACCTTGCCGATATCACTCAGCAGCCCCGGACGGTCCCCGGCCGTCAGTTCCAGCACCGAGCGCTGGTTGCGTTCATCGACACTGAGCGTGACGTGTGTCGGGGTGTTGAACATGCGGGCCTGGCGCGGCGCGCGCCGGGAGACTGCGAAGGGCGTATCGTCGGGCCGCTGCAGCGACCGCCAGATCGCATGCTCGATCTCGTGCTGGCGGTCATCGTCCGTGATCGGCGCACCGTCGTCCTCCAGCACGTGATACAGGTCGAGACTGAACCCGTCGCCCGTCGGGGTGATCCGCGCATCCACGATATTCAGGCCGAGCTGATCGAGCACCGCGGTGGTGCGCGCAAACCCGTGGCGATGAGGTGGGGCGAAGATCAGGAGCGACGTCGTGCCGCGCACTCCGCGGGGGTCGAGCGCCACGAGCGGCTCGTCCGATCCGGGCTCCCGTTCGGACAGCAGCCGGGTGTGCCAGGCGACTTCCTCGGCCGTATGGCGCAGGAAGTAGCGCGCCGAGAAACGCGTCCACGCATCCGTCACCTGCGCATCTTCGCTGCCCTGCTCGATGAGCAGGCGGCGCGCGGCTTCCTGCGTCTCGCGCACGAGCTGCTCCTGGTCGATAGGGCTTTCCAGCCCGCGGCGCAAGGCGCGCTTCACCCGATCGTAGAAGTCAAGAAACAACGAGGCCTTCCACGAGTTCCACAGTTTCGGATTCGTGCCGCGCACATCCGCGCAGGTCAGCACGTACAGATAGTCGAGATGCGCCTCGTCGCCGACCTTGTTCGCAAAGGCGTTGATGACCTGCGGATCGGAGATGTCCTGCTTCTGGGCGGTGATGGACAGCTCCAGATGGTTACGAACGAGCCACGCCACCAGACGCGCATCGTAGGGGGACAGCCCCTGCTCCAGGCAGAACGCCTCCGCATCGACGCCGCCGAGCTCCGAATGATCGCCGCCGCGGCCTTTGGCGATGTCGTGGAACAGCGCGGCGAGATACACGACTTCCGGCTTGGGCAGTTGCTGCATGATGCGCGAGGCCGCCGGCAGCTCGTGGTCGTAACGGGGAATCGCGAAGCGTCGCAGGTTGCTCACGACGAACAGCGTGTGCGCATCGACCGTGTAGGCGTGAAACAGATCGTATTGCATGCGCCCGACGATGCGGCCGAATGCCGGAATGTAGCGCCCCAGCACACCGTAGGTGTTCATGCGGCGCAGCTCGTGCGTCACACCGACCGGCGCGCGCACGATTTCGAGGAACAGGCGATGGTTGCGCGGATTCTGTCGGAACTCCTCGTCGATCAGCCAAAGACAGCGGGCGACCGCGCGCATCGTGGAAGCACGTACGCCATTGATGTCCGGATTCTGTTGCAACAGCACGAACAGCTCGAGAATGGCCGACGGCGTGCGCGCGAACACCTCGCTGCTCACCGCTTCGAGGGAGCCATTGCGCACCTGGAAGCGCGCGTTCAGCGGCCGGGGCGGACCGCTTTCGCTGAGGATCGCTTCGCGAAACAGCTGCAGCAGCAGCTCATTGAGCAGACTCACGTCCATCACGGTGCGGTAGTAGCGCTGCATGAACTGCTCGACCGCGAGTGTGTAGGAGGCATCCTCGTAGCCGAAGGTCTGCGCAAGGCGCAGCTGATGGTCGAACAGCAGCCGGTCTTCGCGTCTGCCGGTGAGCGCATGCAGACCGAAGCGCACCTTCCAAAGGAAAGTCTGTGCCTGCTTCAGGCGGCGCAGCTCCGCCACGGTGAGAAAACCATGCGTGGCGAGGCCATCGAGAGTGTCCGAGCCGAAGTGGCGTTTCGCGACCCACGCGATCGTCTGGATGTCGCGCAGGCCGCCGGGGCCGGTCTTCACGTTGGGCTCGAGGTTGTAGGCGGTGTCGTGCGCTTTCTGATGGCGCTCGGCCTGCTCGCGCACCTTGGCTTCGAAGAACTCGCGCACCGGCCAGAGGTGCTCGGGTGCAAGCGCAGCACGCATCCGGCCGAGCAGCTCGGCGCTGCCGGCGAGGGGACGTGCTTCCAGCAGAGTGGTCATTACGCTCACATCGGCGAGGCTCTCCTGCAGGCAGTCCTCCACCGTGCGCACGCTGTGGCCGACTTCGAGCCCGATGTCCCATAAGAAGGCGACGAACCGCTCGACGATGCCGCGCCCAGCTGCATCGGGTGCTTCGGGCACGAGCAGCAGGATGTCGATGTCGGAGCAGGGGTGGAGCTCGCCGCGACCGTAACCGCCGACTGCGACCAGGGCCCACGACTCGGCCGTGGCAAGCTGCTGCGCGCGCCAGACCTGGCGCAACACGCTGTCGATCAGTGCCGCGCGGGCGTGGACGAGACCTTCAACCGGCTCCTCGGCCAGAAACCGTGCCTTCAGTTCCTCGTGCCCCTGGCGCAGCAGCTCGCGATACGCGGCCGGTGAGCCTTGCGATTCCTCCAGCAGCAGCGGCAGACGGGACAACAGGGGCCAGGGCGCGCTTCGTGGGGGCGCCGGCAGCGGCTCTTCGAGGCTTTCCAGATCGGGGCCGGGCATCAGTGCCGCCCGGCAGCACCCAGCGTGAGTACCTCGACGCCCGTTTCCGTGACGAGCACGGTGTGCTCCCACTGTGCCGAGAGGGAATGGTCTTTGGTGATGACGGTCCAGCCGTCCGGCAGCAGGCGCACGTGCCGTTTGCCCGCATTGACCATGGGTTCCACCGTGAACGTCATGCCACGCTGCAGCTCGAAGCCGGTCCCCGGCTCACCGTAATGCAGCACCTGCGGGTCCTCGTGATAAACGCGGCCGATGCCGTGTCCGCAGTACTCGCGCACCACGGAGTAGTTGCGCTCCTCGACGAACTTCTGGATGGCATGTCCGATGTCGCCGAGGCGTGTGCCGGGACGCACCGTGTCGATTCCGCACCACATCGCCTCATAGCAGGTTTCCGCCAACCGCTGCGCATGTGTTGGCGGTTTGCCGACGAAGTACATCCGGCTGGTATCGCCATGAAAACCGTCCCGGATCACAGTCACGTCGATGTTGACGATGTCGCCTGCCTTGAGCCGCTTGTCGTTCGGAATGCCGTGGCAGACCACATGATTCACGGACGTGCAGATCGTCTTGGGAAAGCCGCGATAGTTGAGATTCGCCGGAATCGAGCGCTGCACCTCGACGATGTAATCGTGGCAGATCCGGTCGAGCTCCTCCGTGGTTGCCCCCGGTATGACGTGCTCACCGATCATGTCGAGCACTTCGGCGGCCAGGCGACCGGCGATGCGCATTTTCTCCTGTTCTTCCGGGGTCTTGATGGTCACATGCATGGTAGGTAAGGGGGGAGTGCGTTCGGCCAACGCGTAAGACGTTGTTCAGACGGGGTCTTCATGGTATAAAGCGCCGCCTTTTTTGGCAACGCAACTCCACACGCGCATCGCATACCAGTCGCGCTGGGTGCCCCCGTCGTCGCAGCTTTCCGCAAGGAGAGCCCGTCACGGGGGTGGCCGACCGGGATGCGCGGAGGCCCAACCCAAACAGGAGCTTTAACATGCCCGGCGTGTCCATGCGACAGATGCTGGAGGCGGGTGTCCATTTCGGACATCAAACCCGCTTCTGGAACCCGAAAATGGCCCCCTTCATTTTCGGTGAACGCAACAAGATCCACATCATCAACCTCGAGAAGACGCAGCCGCTGTATGGCGAGGCTGCCAAGTTCATCAAGGGCGTCATTGCCGATGGCGGCACGGTGCTGTTCGTCGGCACGAAGCGCTCCGCGCGGGAAGCTGTACTGAAAGAGGCCCAGCGTGCCGGGCAGCCCTACGTGAATCAACGCTGGCTCGGCGGCATGCTGACGAATTTCAAGACCATCCGCCAGTCGATCAAACGACTCGGGGAGATTACCGAGCTTGCGACCTCGGGCGCGCTCGAGAAGCGGGGCAAGAAGGAAGCCACGCAGCTGCGGCGCGAGATGGACAAGCTCGAGAGAAGTCTCGGCGGTATCAAGAACATGGACTCGCTGCCGGATGCGATGTTCGTGGTCGATGTCGGTCACGAGAAGATCGCCATTCACGAGGCGAAGAAGCTCGGCATTCCGGTCGTGGCCATCGTTGATACGAATTGCTCCCCCGATGGAATCGACTACGTGATTCCCGGAAACGACGATGCGATGCGCGCTATCCAGCTTTATGCCACGGGCATGGCGGATGCCGTCATCGAGGGCAAGGAGTCGGCCCCCACGGTCGCCGTGGGTGAGGATGAGTTCGTCGAGCTCGATGAGGCGGGGAACCCGCGCAAGAAGGCGGCCCGAGGGCGTCAGCGTCCCCAGGCCGCCGTGCGTAAGAAAGCGCCCGCCCGACGCCGGGTACCACCCATCAAAGCGCCGATCGGGCCCGCCGCCGAGGGGTTGGCGCCCGAGGGCTTGGCGCCTGAGGGGTCGGCACCTGAGGGGTCGGCGCCTGAGAGGTCGGCGTCTGAGGGGTCGGCGCCTGAGGGGTCGGTGCCCGGGGAACTGGCGTCCGAGGAGCCAGCAACCGGCACCGGGACCGAAATCGAGGACGAGGATCTGGATAGCGACGATGTCACCGACGTCGTGGCGGTTGTGGCGGGCACCACTCCAGCGGCACCCTCCGGCAACGAGCGGCGCACCCCGGGTGGGGCTCGGCGCGGCAAGGGTGGCCGCGGCTCGGCAGGACCGGCGAGGGAATAATTCAGCGGTGCGCTGCGCAACAGCGATCCGACAGGTCCCGCAGCCGGCGTCGTCCAGGGCGTGGTGCGCACCTTCCGGCGGGTACGCCAGTGCGCCACCTCACTTGCCGACTCGAACGGGCGTCGCCGCCGCCAAATCAAACAGGAAAGTCTCATGAATATCACAGCAGATGCGGTCAAGCAGCTTCGCGAGCGCACCGGGGCCGGCATGATGGAGTGCAAGAAGGCGCTGGTGGAGACCAGTGGCGACCTGGACGCTGCCGCCGAGCTGATGCGCAAGCAGGGCCTCGCCAAGGCCGACAAGAAAGCCGCCCGCGTGGCCGCCGAGGGGGTCATCGTCATCGGGAAGTCGGCGGATGCACACGCCGCCTCGATGGTCGAGATCAATTGCGAGACGGATTTCGTGGCCCGCGAACACGACTTCCGCGGCTTCGCTCATGCGGTCGCCGCACGGGCGCTGGCGGTGCGTCCGGACTCCCTCGATGCGCTTCTTGCCACGAAGGTGGCCGAAACGGCTGCCGAGACTATCGAGGAGCGACGGCGCACCCTCGTCGCCAAGATAGGCGAGAACATCACGGTCCGCCGCTTCGTGGTCCTGAGCTCACCGGGTCATCTGGGCGCGTATGTGCACGGGACGCGGATCGGAGCGTTGGTGGTGCTTCAGGGCGGGGACGCGGCGCTTGCGCACGACCTGGCCATGCATGTGGCCGCCAGCAATCCCCGCCACCGTAGCCCTGCGGACGTGCCGCCGGATGTGATCGCCAAGGAACGCGAAATCCTCACCGAACAGGCGCAAAGTGAGGGCAAGCCGCCGCAGATCGTTGCGAAGATGGTTGAGGGAAGGCTGCGCAAGGCGCTCGGTGAGATCACGCTCACCGGCCAGCCGTTCGTCAAGGATCCTGATGTGACGATCGAGAAGCTGCTGAAGGGCGCGAAGGCCGAGGTGGTCGCTTTCGAGCGTTTCGAGGTCGGCGCCGGCATTGAGAAGAAACAGGATGACTTCGTGGCGGAGGTGATGGCGCAGGTCAAGGGCGCCACACCGGCCAAGGGCTCGGTCCGGCACTGACGAATCGCGTAACCTGCGCCCGCTGCGTGGGTCCTGCGACCAAACGAGGACAGCTGCAATGAGTGACGCCAAGCCCCGCTTCTCGCGGATCCTCGTGAAGCTCTCGGGTGAGGCGTTACTCGGGGCCGCCGACTACGGCGTCGACCCCGCCGTCCTCAAGCGAATCGCCGGGGAGCTGCAGGACATCATCGAGATGGGCGTGCAGACCGCGGTCGTGATCGGCGGCGGTAACATCTTTCGCGGCGCGGGACTGGCCCGCGCCGGCATGGATCGCGTGGCGGCGGATCACATGGGCATGCTGGCGACCGTCATGAACTCGCTCGCGATGCAGGATGCCCTGGAAGCGCTGGGAATGTACGCCCGTGTGATGTCGGCAATCCGCATCAACGAGGTCTGCGAGGACTACATCCGCCGCCGGGCGATGCGCCACCTGGAGAAGGGGCGCGTGGTGATCTTCGCGGCCGGCACGGGCAATCCCTTCTTCACCACCGACACTGCGGCCTCGCTGCGGGCGATCGAGATCGGCGCCGATGTGCTGCTGAAGGCAACCAAGGTCAACGGCGTGTACTCGGACGATCCGGTGCGCAACCCGGCCGCGATTCGCTATGCCAACCTGACCTTCGACAGGGTGCTCACCGACAAACTCAATGTGATGGATGCCACGGCCATCGTCATGTGCCGCGACAACCGGCTGCCGTTGCGGGTCTTCAATCTGAACAATTCGGGCGACCTCACCCGCATCGTGCGCGGCGAGGATGTGGGGACCACGGTCACCTTTGAGTAATCGACACCGCATCCTCGAAGGGTGCGCTGCTGCAGGAGCCGAACATGCTCGAAGATCTCAAGAAAGACGCGCGCGAACGCATGGCGAAGTGCGTACAGACCTTCCAGGGGGATCTGAAGAAGCTGCGCACGGGCCGCGCCCATCCGAGCCTCATCGAGCACCTGAAGGTCGACTACTACGGTGCCGAAACGCCGCTGCAACAGGTCGCCAACATTGCCGTGGAGGACGGTCGCACCCTCGTGGTCTCCCCGTGGGAGAAGACCATGGTGCAGCCCATCGAGAAGGCGATCCACAAGTCCGATCTCGGGCTCACGCCGATGACCGCCGGTACGGTGATCCGCATCCCGATGCCACCGCTGACCGAGGAGCGGCGTCGCGAGATCACGAAGGTGCTGCGCCATGATGGCGAAAACGCCCGCGTCGCGGTCCGCAACGTGCGCCGCGATGTAATGGGGGACATCAAGGAGATGCTGAAGGAGAAACTCGTCTCGCAGGACGACGAGCGGCGCGCCGAGACCGAGGTGCAGAAGCTCACCGACAAGTATGTCGCCGAGATCGACCAGCTGCTGGCCGCGAAAGAAAAAGAGGTCATGCAGGTTTGAGGCCACTGCCGCGGCATGTGGCCATCACGATGGACGGCAACGGGCGCTGGGCCGAGGCGCGCTGCGTCCCGCGCGCCGCCGGCCATCGCGCCGGATTGAAGCCAACGCGCATGGTCATCCAGGAGTGCGTCCGTCGCGGGGTGGAGGCCCTCACGCTGTTCGCCTTCTCGAGCGAGAACTGGAATCGGCCCCCCCACGAGGTATCGAGTCTGATGAGCCTGTTCGTGGACTCGCTCGATCGCGAGGTGGACGAGCTGCACGTCAATCGCGTGCGCGTGCGCTTCATCGGCGAGCGCCAGCGGCTTGCCGTGCGGTTGCAGGCGCGCATCGCCGCTGCCGAGGAGCGCACGGCTGCCAACGATGGTCTGCGCTTGCAGATCGCCGTCAGCTATGGCGGGCGATGGGATATACTCCAGTCTGCTCAATTACTTGCAAAGCAATGTGCAAGTGGATCATTACGCCCGGAGGAAATCGACGAAGCGCGCTTCGCGGGCGCACTGCAACTTGCCGGCCTGCCCGATGCCGATCTGCTCATCCGTACAGGGGGGGAGCAGCGGCTGAGCAATTTCCTTCTGTGGAACGCCGCCTATGCCGAGCTGTATTTCACCTCGGTGCTATGGCCCGATTTCAGCTCCGGGGAGCTCGAGGCGGCGCTCGCCTTCTTCGCCTCGCGGGACCGGCGCTTCGGCTGCACCGCTCGCGAGGGCTCCGGGGCGCAGCGTGGCGAGTCGCCGAAAGCTCGCGAGACGTGAACGAGGGACTACGCAAGCGCATCGCCACTGCAGCAGTGCTCACGGTGGCGCTGCTGGTCACGGTGTTATTCCTGCCAGCGGCGGCGACCGTCATCGTGCTCACGGGGCTGATACTCGTAGGCGCCTGGGAGTGGTCGGCATTCCTGCGCGTCCGGCGGCCGGCATCGCGGGGACTGTACGTGGCGATTGTTGCGATCTCGATGCCGATTGTGTGGCACTTTACCGCCACCGCGGAGGGCAGAAACATCTTTCTTGCTGCTTCCGTGCTGTGGTGGATGCTCGCCCTGGCGTGGATCATGTTTGCTCCCCGGCAGGCTTCGGCCTGGTCGGCTGCCTTGGCCGGCGTCTTCGCGTTGCTGCCGGCGTGGCTTGCACTGATCCGGTTGCGCCTGGATCTGCCGCGGGGCGCCGAATGGATGCTCTTCACCTTGTTGCTGGTGTTTGCAGCGGACATCGGGGCTTTCTTCGCCGGGCATCGGTTCGGGCGCCTGCGGCTCGCCCCCGCCGTCTCGCCGGGCAAGACCTGGGAGGGCGTGCTGGGCGCGGTCGCGGCCGGTGCAGCCATCGCGCTGCTGGGCAGCCGGTGGTTTGCCGTGCCGTTGCAGGCGTTGCTGCCACTGTGCGTGGCCGCGGTGGGTTTTTCGATCGTGGGTGATCTCACCGAAAGCCTGCTGAAGCGCTTTGCCGGCCTCAAGGACAGCGGCTCGCTGTTCCCCGGCCATGGCGGGGTGATGGACCGCATCGACAGCGTGACGGGCGCTGCGCCGGTGATGTTGTTCGGACTGACTGTACTGGGAGTGGCGCCATGATCGGCGTGGTGGTGTTGGGATCGACCGGATCGGTGGGCGAGAGCACCCTGGATGTCATCGCACGCCATCCCGAGCGGTTTCGTCTGATCGGTCTGGGTGCGAACCGCAACGTCGAGCGGATCGCCGCCCAGGTGATGCGCCACCGGCCGGAGCATGTGGCACTGGCGGACGAGCAGGCCGCCGCCGAGCTGCGCCAGCTGTTGCGCACGCAGGCCCCCGGAACCTGCGTGCTCTCCGGCACCGAGGGTCTGATCGAGATCGCAACGCTGCGCGCAGCCGATTGCGTCATGGCCGCCATCGTCGGTGCCGCCGGCCTGCGCTCGACGCTGGCCGCCGCTGTCGCGGGCAAGCGCCTGCTGTTGGCAAACAAGGAGTCACTGGTGATGGCCGGGCCGCTGCTGATGGCGGCGATCCGCCAGTCCGGTGCCACCCTGTTACCGATCGACAGCGAGCACAATGCGATTTTCCAGTGCATGCCGCCGCATACCACCGGCAAGCCACCACCGGGTGTGCGACGCGTGTTGCTCACCGCGTCGGGGGGACCGTTCCGGGATGTGCCGCTCGAGGCACTCTCCGCAGTCACACCGGAGGCCGCCTGCGCGCATCCCAACTGGGTGATGGGGCGCAAGATCTCGGTCGATTCCGCGACGCTGATGAACAAGGGACTCGAGCTGATCGAGGCCTGCTTCCTGTTCGGCTTGCCGCCCGAGCGCATCGATATCCTCGTGCACCCGCAAAGTATCGTCCATTCGCTGGTGGAGTATCTCGATGGCTCGGTGCTGGCGCAGCTCGGCTCCCCTGACATGCGCACCCCGATCGCACACGCGCTCGCGTGGCCCGAACGCATCGCCTCCGGTGTAGAATTCCTCGATTTGATCCGCATCGCGCGCCTGGATTTCCGTGCCCCCGACCCCGTCAAGTTCCCCTGTCTCGAGCTTGCTCAGGCCGCCGCCCGCGCCGGAGGACTGCAGCCTGTCATTCTCAATGCCGCCAATGAGATCGCGGTGCAGGCGTTCCTGGAGCGCCGATTGAACTTTATCGAGATCGCGGCGGTCATTGAAGCGGTGCTCACCAGAACGTCCGGCGGTCGCCTCGGAGGTCTCGATGACGTGCTCGCCGCTGATGCGCAGGCGCGACAAATCGCCCGCGAACAGCTGACCAGCCGGCGAGCCGGACAGAGCCGGGCAGCAGGGGATGCTCACGCATGAATTTGATCTGGCACGCGCTGTGGTTCGTCGTCGCCGTGAGCCTGCTGGTCACGGTGCACGAGTTCGGCCACTACTGGGTGGCCCGCCGGCTCGGCTTCAAGGTACTGCGCTTTTCCGTAGGCTTCGGCAAGCCCCTCGTGCGCCGCATCGCCGGCGCCGATCGCACCGAGTACGTGCTGGCCGCCATACCCCTGGGCGGCTACGTCAAGCTGCTCGATGAGCGCGAAGGGCCGGTGCCGCCGGCCGACCTCGCCCGCTCCTTCACGCGCCGCCCTCCCTGGCAGCGCATCGTCGTGCTGCTCGCCGGTCCCGGATTCAACATCGCGTTTGCGATCGTGCTGCTCTGGGCCATGTTGTGGGCGAACGGACTCAACGAGCTCAAGCCCATCGTCGGCGATGTCCTGAAGGACTCGGTCGCCGCGCAGGCGGGACTGCAGAGCGGCGATGAGATCGTCGCCGTGAACGCTGCCCCGGTGACTGGACAGCGCGATGTCGTCTTCGATCTGCTCGATGCGGTGAGCTCGCGAGGCGCGGTGGACCTGTCGGTACGCGGGCGCGACGGCGGCTCGCGAGTCGCGACGCTGCGGATCGCCAGCAAGGAGGAGCGGCTGCGCCTCACCGAGCCTGCCGCGCTGTTCAAGGGATTGGGCTTCCAGTTCTGGCTGCCGCCGGTTCCGGCGCTGCTCGGTCAGGTCGCGCCCGGCGGACCGGCCGCGCGTGCCGGCTTGCACACGGGCGACCGGATCCTGTCGATCGAGGGGCGGCCAGTCACGGATTTTCGCGACATCGTCGCGGCGATCGCCGCCCGTCCGGGCGACAGCCTCGCGATCCGCTATCGGCGCGATGGTGTGGAGCACAGCCTGCGGGTCGACGTCGCCAGCGAAGAAGTCGGTGGCCGCCGCATCGGGCGCATCCATGTGATGCAGCCGCTGGGGACCAGCTATCCGCCGTCCATGCTGTTGCATACCGATCTCAGCGCACCGGCTGCGCTGGGGCGGGCGAGCGCGGAAGCCTGGAGCATGACGGCGCTGCAGGGACGGCTGTTCTGGCGCATGGTGCTCGGACAGGTCTCGGTGAAGAATCTGAGTGGTCCGCTGTCGATTGCCGAATACGCCGGTGATTCGGCCGAGGCGGGCGTGGCCTCGTTCATGAGTTTCCTGGTACTGATATCCTTGTCGCTGGGATTTCTCAACCTGCTGCCCATCCCGATCCTCGACGGCGGGCAGATCGTCTTTCAGCTGGTGGAATGGCTGAAGGGCAGCCCGCTGTCCGAGCGGGCCCAGGCATTCGGCCAGCAGGTCGGCATTGCATTGCTCGTCCTGTTGATGGGTGTCGCACTGTTCAACGACATCGCGCGCCAGCTCAGTTGACGAACCAGAAGGGGCCTCGCGGCCGGACACTCTTGCAACTCGCGAAGGGTGCGACCGCGTGCGAAACGCTTAAAACGAAGGCGCGCAGAGCGCATGAAAGCAAGACACCGGTGATTCACGCATGAAGGCTCGTGCCATCCTGGCCTCCGTTGCCCTGTTCGCGCATTGCGCCCTGGCGCTTGCGCAGAGCGCGAGCGACGCCGACTTCACCGTCGGCAACATCCGGGTCGAGGGTTTGCAGCGGGTGTCGGAAGGTACCGTTTACAACTACCTCCCGGTCAACATCGGCGATCACCTCAACCCCACGCGCGTGCGCGAGGCGATCCGCGCCCTGTACGCCACGGGTTTCTTCCGCGACGTGCAGCTGCGCCGCGACGGCGATACCCTGCTCGTCGTGGTGATCGAGCGGCCCTCGATCGAAAGCTTCGAGATCACCGGCAACAAGGACATCAAGACCGAAGATCTGCAGAAGTCGCTGCGCAACGTCGGACTGGCCGCCGGCAAGACCTTCGACCGCTCGGTGCTCGAGGACGTGACTCAGTACCTCACCGACCAGTACTACAGCCGCGGCAAATACGCCGTCCGCGTCACCACGAACGTGGAGGAGCAGACCGGCAACCGCGTGAAGATCAAGATCGAGATCAAGGAAGGCAGCCGGGCGAAGATCCGCCAGATCGATCTCGTGGGCGACCGCAGCTACAAGCAGAAGGAGATCCTCGATACGTTCGAGCTGAAGACCCCCAACTGGAAATCCTGGTACAAGCAGGACGATCGCTATTCGCGCGAGTCGCTGCAGGGGGACATCGAGAAGCTGCGCAACTTTTACATGGATCGCGGCTATGCGAACTTCCAGATCGACTCCACCCAGGTAGCGATCGCACCTGAGAAGGATGACATCTTCATCACCTTGAATTTCGACGAGGGTGATGTCTACAAGGTCTCGGACGTGAAACTCGCAGGCACCTTCGTCGTGCCGAAGGCGGAGCTACAGAAACTGTTGGTCGTGCAGCCCGGACAGATCTACAGCCACAAGTTCATCACCTCCAGCCAGGAGGCGATTCAGAACCGACTCGGCGCCGATGGTTACGCCTTCGCCAAGGTCGATCCGGTGCCGACGACCGACAATGCGCATCACACCGTCGCGCTGACGTTCTTCGTGGATCCGGGCAATCGTGTCTACGTGCGCAACATCACCTTCTCCGGCTCGACCCGCATCAACGACGAGGTGCTGCGCCGGGAAATGCGCCAGCTCGAGGGCGGGTGGATGTCCAATACCTCGCTCGAGCGCTCCAAGCAGCGCATTCAGCGCCTGCCCTACGTCAAGACGGTGAGCTTCGAGACCACGCCTGTGACCGGCTCGGCGGATCTGGTGGATGTGAATTTCAAGATCGAGGAGGGCCCGAGCGCGCAGCTCGGCGGTGGCATCGGCTATTCCGAGACCTACAAGCTGCAGCTCAATGGCAATCTCACCGATGCCAACTTCCTCGGCAGTGGCCAGCGCGTCGCCATCGAGCTCAATGGGGGTGCCTTCAGCAAGGTGTACAGTCTGCAGCACACGAACCCGTACACGAGCGTCGATGGGGTATCGCGGACCGAGTCGCTGACGTATCGGGACGTCACCCAGTTCGTTTCCGCCTCGTCCAACTTCTCCTCGAAGACGATCAGCGCCGGCATGACCTTCGACTACCCGCTCACGGAGTATCAGTACGTACGCCTGGGGGGCACGCTCGATGATGCCCAGCTGCTCACGAACTCCCTGGGCAGCGCACTGCAGTCCCAGCAGTGGGTGCAGCAGAACGGCCACTCGTATTCGCGCCTGGCGCACGATGACACCTCGAACAACGAGTACGTCTTCTACGGTACGAACTTCAAGGCAGCGGAACTCCTCGTCGGGTGGGGCTGGGATACCCGCAATCGCACGCTCTTCGCCGATCACGGCATGCGCCAGACGGTCTCCATCTCCTCGACCGTGCCGGCCAGCGAGGTGAATTACTGGGTGGCCAATTACAGCTTCCTGCGCTACGTGCCGATCCATGGCCCCACGTCGCTCGCCTTCAGCCTCTCGGTCGATTACGGCCAGCCATTCCGCGGTACCACGGCCATCCCACCGTTTCGCAACTACTTCGGGGGTGGCCCGGACACCGTGCGCGGCTTCCGGGAAAGCACGCTCGGGCCGAAGGACCAGTTCGGCAATCCCTACGGCGGGAACATGCGCGTCGTGAACCGCAACGAGCTCATCCTGCCGATACCGGCCAAGTGGCGCAGCACCGCGCGGCTCAGCTGGTTCTACGACATCGGCAACGTCTTTTCGACCTCGAAGTCGCTCAAATTCTATGGTCCGGACGGGGTGAGCCCGGTCTCGTACGACTTCAGCTTGCGGGATATGAAGCAATCGACCGGCATCTCGGTCGAATGGCTGGCGCCGCTCGGGCTTTTCCGCTTCAGCCTCGGTGTGCCCCTGAATGCCAAGAGCGGCAATGTGACCAATAACTGGGGCGATCAGCGCGAAGTGTTCCAATTCTCCATCGGGCAGGCATTTTAGGCGACAATGGGCGCTCATAACTCCTGGCAGGTGGTTTCCGTGAAGGGTGCTATGGCTTTCAAGACGTTCATCTGGGGTATGGCGGCGGTCGGGGCTCTGCTCGCAGGGCCGGCATGGGCGGAGCTGAAAATCGGCGTGGTGGATTACGGTCGGCTCGTGGAGGAATCGCCGCAGGCCAAGGCGGCTCTGCAATCGATCCGCACCGAATTCACCCCGCGACAGCGGGAGCTGCAGACGCAGCAGACGAGCCTCAAGGCAAAGGAGGACAAGCTGCAGAAGGACGCAGCGACCATGACGCAGGATCAGCGGTCCAATGCCGAGAAGGAATTGCGGGACAGTTATCGTGAGCTGCAGCGCAAACAGAGCGAGGTACAGGATGACTTCAACGCGCGGCGCAACGAGGAGATGTCGCGGCTGCAGAAGATTCTCATCGAGCAGGTGCGCGTTTACGCCAAGGCACAGAATTACGATCTGGTGGTTGCCGACGGCGTCATCTATACGACCCCGGCGCTCGATATCACCCCGGCGATTCTCGCCGCGCTGCAATCGCATGCAGGCACGGGCGCCGCTCACCCGGGCACGCCGCCCGCCAAGCCGCAGAGCCACTGAGGTCGATCGCCGGCGCGGCGACCACGCAGCGGCATCGCCCACCTCATGGCCGTTTCGCTAGGGGAGCTCGCGGTCCGATTCGGCTGCGAGCTGCGTGGGGATCCCGCTACCTGCATCGATCGAGTGGGCACGCTGGCTGGTGCCGACGGGCACTGCGTCGCGTTTCTGGCCGAGTCGCGCAACCGGCGCGAGCTGGCGCGTACCAAGGCGGGGGTGGTCGTGCTGCAGCATGCGGACCTGGCCGGCTGTCCGACCGCTGCGCTGATCTGCGCCAACCCACGCGCGACCTTCGCGAAGATCACCGCACTGCTGCATCCGCAGCCTGCCCAAATACCCGGAGTACACCGTTCCGCGATCGTCGCGGTCACCGCCGCCATCGATCCGAGTGCGCAGGTCGCAGCGCACTGCGTCGTGGGCGAGCGGGTCGTGATCGGAGCCGATGTGTTCGTCGGTCCGCACTGCATTCTCGAGGACGACGTCGCGCTCGCCGAGCAGGTGCGGCTCGTCGCCCGGGTCACAGTGTGCCGGGCGGTGCGCATCGGGGCGCGCACAGTGATCCAGCCGGGTGTGGTGATCGGTGCCGATGGCTTCGGCTTCGCGCCGGAGCAGGGCAAGTGGGAGAAGGTGCCTCAGGTCGGCACGGTGCGTGTGGCAGCCGATGTCGAGATCGGCGCCAATACCACCATCGATCGCGGCGCGATCGAGGACACGGTGATCGAGGAGGGCGTGAAGCTCGATAACCTGATCCAGATCGGCCACAACGTGCGCATCGGCGCGCATACCGTGATCGCCGGCTGCACCGGGATTTCCGGCAGTACGGTGATTGGCCGGCATTGCGTCATCGGCGGTGCGGTGGGCATTGCCGGTCATCTGACGATCGGCGATGGCGTGATGATCACCGGCTTTGCGATGGTCAGCCGTTCGCTGCCGGGGCCGGGGGTATACTCCAGCGGCATCCCCGTCGAAGAATCAAAGATCTGGCGGCGGCAGGTGGCCCGCTACCGGCGCCTCGATGAGCTCAGCAGAAGGCTCGCAGCGCTCGAGCGAGCCGCCGGCCATGCGCCGGCTGAAAAAAATGCGCGAGACGACAACGATGACTGAGCCGACGAAACTCGATATCAATGCCATCGTGCGGTTGTTGCCGCACCGGTATCCCTTTCTCCTCATCGATCGCGTGCTCGAATGCCGCCCGGGCGAGAGCATCCGCGCGCTCAAGAACGTGACCTACAACGAGCCGTTCTTCCCGGGCCACTTTCCGGGACGCCCGGTGATGCCGGGCGTGATGATCATCGAGGCCCTCGCCCAGGCGGCGGGCATTCTCGCGTTCGTTTCTGCCGGCGTGGTGCCCAATCATGAGACGCGGTTCTACTTCGTCGGCATCGACAAGGCGCGTTTCCGCAAGCCGGTCGAGCCCGGCGATCAGCTGCTGCTCGACGTGCAGGTGGAGCGCGCGCTGAAGGGCATCTGGCGCTTCTCCAGCGCCGCTCGTGTGGGGGAGGTCGAGGTGGCGCATGCCCAGATCATGGTGGCGCCGGAGACTGGCAAGTGATCGATCCGCACGCGCTCGTCTCGCCCAAGGCGGTCCTGGCGCAGGACGTCAGAGTCGGTGCGTTCACGATCATCGGGCCGGATGTCGAGATCGGTCCGCGCACGATCGTCGGACCCCACGTGGTGATCCAGGGGCCGACCCGGATCGGCGCCGACAACCATTTTTTTCCGTTCGCCTCCATCGGCGATGCGCCGCAGGACAAGAAGTACAAGGGCGAGCCGACGCGGCTCGAGATCGGCGATCGCAACGTGTTTCGTGAAAGCTGCACCGTGAATCGCGGCACGACGCACGACAAGGGTGTGACACGCATCGGCAACGACAATCTGTTCATGGCGTACTCGCATGTCGCCCATGACTGCCTCGTGGGCGACAACGCCGTGTTCGCCAACTGCGCGGCCCTGGGCGGCCACGTGGAGATCGGCGACTGGGTCATTCTCGGCGGGCTGACGGCGGTTCATCAGTTCGCGAAGATCGGGGCGCACGCATTTCTCGCCGGCGGGGCGATCGTGACCCGCGATGTCCCGCCCTACGTCATGGTGGCCGGCAACCCTGCAGAGCCGCATGCCGTCAACTCGGAAGGCCTGAAGCGGCGCGGTTTCGACGAGGAGCAGATCCGCAACGTGCGCGAGGCTTATCGCATTCTGTATCGTTCGGACCTGCGCCTTGCGGACGCCCTCGAGAGGCTGCAGCCGCTCGCCCGGAGCTGCGCGGAGATCCGCTCGTTCGTCGACTTCATCGGCGCCTCGACCCGTAGCATCGTCCGATGAGCGCATCCGGGGCGGGTGTCGCCCCGCGGGCGATCGGCACCGCGCCGCTGACTGTCGGCATCGTGGCCGGCGAGTCCTCTGGTGATCAGCTCGGCGCGTCGTTGATCGAAGCCTTGCGCGCACTCGTGCCCGACGTGCGCTGCTGCGGGGTCGCCGGGCCGAAGATGCTCGCCGCGGGCTGCGAGGCATGGGCCTCGGCGGATGAGCTGGCAGTCATGGGACTGACCGAGCCAATCCGGCATCTGCCGCGACTTGCGCGACTACGGTGGCGGCTGCGACGGCGGTTCGCGCAGCTGCGTCCGGGCGTGTTCGTCGGCATCGATGCGCCCGAATTCAACCTGGGCCTGGCACGCAAGCTCAGGCGCGCGGGCATCCGGACCGTGCAGTACGTCAGTCCCCAGGTGTGGGCCTGGCGCCAGGGGCGCGTGCGCACCATCGCTCAGGCCTGCGATCTCGTGCTGTGCCTGTTGCCGTTCGAGACCGCATTTTACGCACACCATGGCATCGCCGCGGTGTTCGTCGGCCATCCGCTTGCCGATCAGATCCCTCTGGATGTGGACCGGCGCGGCGCCCGCGAGGCGCTTGGGATCGCCGCAGACGCGACGCTCGTCGCGCTGCTGCCCGGCAGCCGCCTGGGTGAAATCGAACGGCTCGGAGCGGATTTCGTCGCGGCCGCCGCCTGGATCGCCGCGCGGCGTCCGCAGATCCGCTTCGTGGCACCCATGGCTTCCGCGCAGGCACGCGCGGCGTTCGAGCGCCATCTCGCGGGGCCCGGCACACCCGATGTCATGCTGCTGCAGGGGCAGGCCCAGCGGGCGCTCGCCGCCGCCGATGCAGCCATCGTCGTCTCGGGCACGGCAACGCTCGAAACATTGCTCACGGGGCGGCCGATGGTCGTGGCCTATCGCACGAGCCGCATCACCGCATTCGTGCTGCGTACCCTCCGGCTCGTCAAGGTGCCATACTTCTCGCAGCCTAACCTGCTGGTGGGACATCGTCTGGTGCCGGAGTTCCTGCAGGAGGCGGTGAATGGTGCGGCGCTGGGTGGCGCGCTGTTGCAGGAGCTCGAGGATGGGGCGCACGTCGCACAGCTCAAACGGGAATTTCGCGCCGTGCACGAGACGCTGCGACTCGGCGGCGCGCGGCGCGCGGCGCTCGCCGTGATCGAGTGCGCAACGACGAGCCAGAGCCACGAGAGAGATCGCGCTTGAGACTGTTCGGACGAGGCATGGCCCGCGAGGTACGTCGCTGCGCGGGCGTCGATGAGGCGGGCAGGGGACCGCTGGCCGGACCGGTCGTGGCGGCCGCCGTCATTCTGCATCCGCGGCGGCGCATCGAGGGGTTGGCCGATTCCAAGGTGCTCCCCCCGGAGGAGCGTCTGCGTCTTGCGCCCCTCATCCGTGGTCGCGCGCTGGCTTGGGCCGTGGCGTGGTCCGACCGCGACGAAATCGACAGTCTGAACATTCTGGGTGCGACTTTTCTCGCCATGCGGCGCGCGCTGATGCGACTGCCGGTGTGCCCCACGCACGTGCAGATCGATGGCAATCAACTCCCGCGGATCGATGATCTGCGGCTCGGCTGCAGCGTCGAGGCCATCATCGAGGGCGATGCGACGGTGGCCGCGATCAGCGCCGCCTCCATCCTTGCCAAGACCTATCGGGATGCGATGATGCAGCGACTCGATCGCTGCTATCCGGGCTTCGATCTGGCGACTCACAAGGGCTACTGCACGCCGGGGCACCTTGAAGCCCTTACGCGCCAGCCGCCCTCGCCGCTGCATCGCCGCTCGTTTGCGCCTGTCAGAGTCCGCTGAGCGAGCGGGCTGCCCGGATTGGCATGACCACCCAGTTCATTCACCTGCGGCTGCATACGGAGTACTCGCTGATCGACAGCGTGGTGCGCGTCCAGGAGCTCGTCGCGGCCGTCGCAGCGGCGGGCATGCCGGCCGTTGCGGTCACGGATCAGAACAATCTGTTCGCGATGGTGAAGTTCTATCGCGAGGCGCTTGCAAACGGCGTGAAGCCGATCATCGGCGTGGATCTGTACATCCGCGAGGCGGGCGAGCGCCAGCAACCCTCCCGGCTGACGCTGCTGTGCCAGTCCCAGACCGGCTATCGCAACATCACACGACTCCTCAGCCGCGCCTACCTCGAGGGGCAGGTTCGTGGCACCCCGAGCATCGATCGGCAGTGGCTCTCACGCGAGAGCGTCGCCGGCCTGCTGGCACTGTCGTGCGCAACCGATGGCGATGTGGGCCGGGCGCTGGTCAACGCGCGCGAGGGCGACGCCGAGCGCGCGTTGGAGCAATGGACCGCGCTGTTCGAGGATCGCTTCTACATCGAGCTGCAACGTCTCGGTCGGCCGCAGGAGGAAGCGTATATCGCCGCCGCCGTTTCGCTCGCGAGCCGCAGCGATGTGCCGGTCGTTGCCACCAACGACGTGCGCTTCCTCGCAGCGACCGACTTCGAGTCGCACGAGGCGCGCGTTTGTATTCAAGATGGCGCATTGCTCGCCGATGCCGGCCGCCAGCGCCGCTATACCCAGCAGCAGTACCTGCGCACGCCGCAGGAGATGGCGGTGCTGTTTGCGGATCTCCCCGAGGCGCTCGCCAACTCGCTGCAGATCGCGCGCCGCTGCAGCCTCGTGCTGAAGCTCGGTGAGGCGCGATTGCCGCAGTATCCGGTTCCGGAGGGTTTCACGGCCGAGCAGTTCGTGCGCGCTGAGGCTTTGCGCGGACTGAGCGCCCGGCTGCAGGCGTTGCCGCCGGTGAAACCCGCCGCCGCTTACGAGGCCCGCCTCAGGCTCGAGCTCGATGTCATCTGTCAGATGGGCTTTGCCGGCTACTTCCTCATCGTCGCGGACTTCATCCGCTGGGCTCGCGAGAACGGCGTGCCGGTCGGACCGGGTCGCGGCTCGGGCGCCGGCTCACTCGTGGCCTACAGTCTGGGAATCACCGATCTGGACCCGATCGGGCATGACCTGCTGTTCGAGCGCTTCCTCAATCCCGAGCGCGTCTCGATGCCGGACTTCGACGTCGATTTCTGCATGGACGGGCGCGATCGCGTGATCGACTACGTCGCCGCCAAGTATGGGCGCGAGCGGGTCTCGCAGATCATTACCTACGGCACGATGGCGGCGAAGGCCGTGGTGCGCGACGTGGGACGCGTGCTGGGCATGAGCTATGGCTACGTCGACAAGATCGCAAAGCTCATCCCCTTCGAGCTAGGGATCACCCTCGAGGCGGCGCTCGTCAAGGAGCCGGAGCTCAAACGGCTGTACGACAACGAGGATGAGATCCGCAATCTCATCGATCTGGCGCGCTCGCTGGAGGGTCTCACCCGCAACGCCGGCATGCACGCCGGCGGCGTCGTGATCGCCCCCTCGGTGCTGACGGACTTTGCGCCGCTGTATTGCGATGCGAGCGGCAGGAACGTCGTGACGCAGTTCGACAAGGACGACGTGGAGGCGGCGGGCCTCGTCAAGTTCGACTTCCTCGGCCTGCGCACGCTCACCATCATCGACTGGGCGCTCGCCACCATCAACCGCATCCGCAGCGACCTGGGCGAACCGCCACTCGATATCAGCCGCCTGCCGATGAACGATGCGCGCACGTTCGCCCTGCTGAAGGCCTGCAGCACCACGGCTGTGTTCCAACTCGAATCGCGCGGCATGAAGGATCTCGTGCGCCGTCTGCAACCGGACCGCTTCGAGGACGTCGTCGCGCTCGTGGCGCTGTTTCGTCCCGGTCCGCTGCAATCGGGCATGGTCGATGATTTCATCAACCGCAAGCACGGCCGGCTTGACGGGCCGATCGACTACCTGCACCCGAATCTGCAACCGGTGCTCGAGCCCACCTATGGGGTGATCCTGTATCAGGAGCAGGTAATGCAGATCGCGCAGGTGCTCGCAGGTTACACGCTCGGCGGGGCGGACCTGCTGCGCCGCGCGATGGGCAAGAAGAAGCCCGAAGAGATGGCCAAGCAACGCTCCGTGTTCGTCGATGGCGCCGTCGCGCGCGGCACCGACCCGCGGCTCGCCGCCCACATCTTCGACCTGATGGAGAAGTTCGCCGGTTACGGTTTCAACAAATCCCATTCCGCCGCTTACGCGCTGCTCGCCTATCAGACGGGCTATCTCAAGGCGCATTATCCGGCGGCGTTCATGGCGGCGGTCCTGTCGGCGGACATGGATCACACCGACAAGGTGGTCACGCTGATCATGGAATGTGCCAACATCGGGCTCAAGGTCGAGCCGCCCGCTGTGAATCATTCGCTGTATGAATTTGCCGCGGGCGGCGCCGGCACGATCCGCTATGGGCTGGGCGCGGTGCGCGGTGTTGGTCGCGGCGCGGTCGATGAGCTGACCGCCGAACGCAACGCCCGCGGACCGTTCGCCAGCATCGAGGATCTGTGCCGGCGGCTCGATCTGCAGAAGGTCAATCGACGGGTGCTGGAGGCCCTGATCCGCTCCGGGAGCCTCGATGCGCTGGGGCCCAATCGCGCCACGCTGATGCGGCGGCTGCCCGCGGCGATGCAGCGCGGGGAGCAGAACTCCCGGGCGCACCAGGCGGGGCAGGATGATCTGTTCGGTCTTGCCGCCGACAGCGGCGCGGAGCCGGTCCCGACGCGCGTGGCAGCGCAAGCGGAATGGAGCGAAGCGGTGCGCCTGGCGGGCGAGCGCGAGACATTGGGCCTGTACCTCACCGGTCATCCGATCGGGCAGTTCGAAGCGGGACTGGAGCGCCTGGTGACCCATCGCATCGGCGATCTGCTCAGCGATCGGCCGATGGAGCCCATGCGCTTTGGGGGTGGCAGGCTCGTGACGGTGGCCGGGCTGATCGATGAGGCGAAGAAGCGCGGCTCGCGCACCCTGCTGATACTCGATGATCGTACCGGCCGGCTCGAGGTCACGCTGTTCGAGGATGTACTGCAGCGGCACCGGGATCTGGTGGCGAAGGATGCGCTGGTGCTGGTGGAGGGGATGCTGCGCTTCGACGAGTTCAGCGACGGATGGCGCCTGACCGCCCGCCGGATCACCGAGCTCGACAAGGCCCGCGAGCAGCAGGCCCGACGTGTCGTGCTCAAATGGCCGCCGCGGGCGGACGCGCCCGTACTGCTGGGCAGACTGGCGGAGACGCTCACCCCCTGGCGTCCCGGGCCGTGTCCGATCACGGTGGAATACAGCGGATCGGGTGCGAGCGGCGCCGTCAATCTGGGCGCCGAGTGGACCGTCCGGGCCACGCGCGAGCTGCTCGATAAACTCGAGACGCTCGTCGGGCGCGGCGGCGTGCAGGTGATCTACGGGACACCACCGGCCAATTCCCTCTGACCCGGCCGCTTGCGCCCCGAGTGGCGCGCCCGTAACCTCGCGCAGCCGAAGATCATCGCGGTAACTCCTGCATGGCCGTTGCCTTTCTGGATTTCGAACAACCGATCGCCGAGCTCGAAGCCAAGATCGAGGAGCTGCGGCACGTCACCTCCGAGACCGAGGTGAACCTCCAGGATGAGATCAGCCGCCTGCAGGCGAAGAGCCGTCAGCTCACGAACAGCATCTTCGCGAATCTCACGCCGTGGCAGATCACTCAGCTCGCGCGTCATCCGCAGCGGCCCTACACGCTCGATTATGTGAACTCGATCTTCACGGAGTTCAACGAACTGCATGGCGATCGGATGTTCGCCGACGATCTGGCCATCGTCGGTGGCGTGGCACGACTGGAGAATCGCGCGGTGATGGTCATTGGCCACCAGAAAGGCCGCGACACGAAGGAGCGCGTGCGCCGCAACTATGGCATGCCCAAGCCCGAAGGCTATCGCAAGGCGCTGCGGTTGATGCGGCTCGCCGAGCGCTTCGGGCTCCCGCTGATCACGCTGATCGATACCCAGGGCGCCTATCCGGGTGTCGGCGCCGAGGAGCGTGGCCAGAGCGAGGCGATCGCGCGCAACCTGTTCGAGATGTCGGTGCTGGGCGTGCCCATCATCACGGTGGTCACCGGCGAGGGTGGCTCCGGGGGCGCGCTCGCCATCGGGGTGTGCGACCGGCTGCTGATGCTTCAGTACAGCACCTACTCGGTCATCTCACCGGAGGGTTGCGCTTCGATCCTGTGGAAGAGCCAGGAGAAGAAGGAAGCGGCAGCGGAGGCGCTCAACCTCACCGCGGACCGACTCAACAAGCTCGGCCTTCTCGATGAGCTGATCGAGGAGCCCGTGGGCGGAGCGCACCGCGATGCCGCGGAGACTGCGCAGCGCCTCAAAGCTGCACTCGTGCGTCACCTCGATCAGCTCGAGGCGCTGCCGCGTGATGAGCTGCGCGCGGCCCGCGCGGCCAAGATCGCCTCGTTCGGCGTCTACTCAGAGAGCACGGAATAGACATCGCATCCCAGTCGTTCGGTCCTGGCTGGCTCGCAAGCCGCCTGATGCAGCTGCTGCCCGGCTATCCGCGGGTTCGCGTGCTGGTGGCACTGAGCGGCGGGGTGGACTCCACGGCATTGCTGGCCGCGCTGGCGCGGGACCGACCGCAATCGCTGCGGCTGCGGGCCGTGCACGTCAATCATGGATTGCATCCCAACGCGCGCAAGTGGAGCGCGCATTGCCGCGCGCTTGCCCAAACGCTGCATGTGCCGCTGACCGTGCGCACCGCGCGCATCGAGCGTGTGAAGGGTGAATCGCTGGAAGCGGCGGCCCGCGCCGCGCGCTACCGGTTGCTCGCGGATGAGCTGCGCTGCGATGAGTACCTGCTCAGCGCGCATCATCAGGACGATCAGCTCGAGACGGTGCTGCTGCAGCTGTTCCGGGGTGCCGGAGTGGCGGGTCTGGCCGCGATGCCTGAAATTGCGGCGTTCGCATCCGGCTGGCTGGTGCGTCCGTTGCTATCGCGCACGCGTGAGGAACTGGAGCGCTGGGCACGCGCCGCCGCAGTCGAGTGGATCGAGGACGACACCAACACCGACGAGCGCCTCGATCGAAACTATCTGCGGCGCTGTGTGCTGCCGCTGATCCGCGCACGCTGGCAAGGTGTCGGCGCTGCCGTGGCGCGCAGCGCTCGCCACGCCGCCGAGGGTCAGCAGCTTCTGGATGAGGTTGCGCGCGGGGACGTCGAGCGCGCTGCGGTCGGCGCCGATCTGTCGGTCAAGGTGCTGCGCGGCTTGCCGGTTGCACGCCGCAAGAACGCCCTGCGGTTCTGGATCAGCCGCAGTGGCGGGCAGCTTCCGGATGCACGACGCCTGGAGCAGCTGGCAGTGCCGGTGCTCGAGGCACGTATCGACGCTCAGCCGCTCGTCGGCTGGGACGGCATCAGCGCGCAACGCCACGCAGACCTGCTCTCGCTTCGCGTGCGCTCGCAGCGGACGCGCCGCAGGGCTTCTTTCGAGGGCAACGCCGCGCAGCCGGCCGAGATGTCCTGGCCCTGGCGCCAGTCGCCGCGTGTGCCGCTGCCAGACGGTCGCGGCAGCCTGGAGCTGAAACCGGGCTCCCGTGGGCCAATCGATCTCGATACGCTACCTGCGGTGATGACGATCCGCTGGCGCGCGGGTGGGGAGCGTCTTCGGCCGCGGCGCGGCGGTCCTCGCCGTACACTCAAGAGCTTACTGCAGGAATCTCATCTGCCTATTGCAGAACGTCAGCGCCTGCCGCTGCTGTATTCGGGCGCCACGTTGCTCGCCGCCGGCGCTCGCTGGCTCGATGCCTCCATTCAGGCGGGACCGGAAAGTCGCAACCGCGGGCGCCTACGTGTGACATTGCAAGTCGACGCGTGAGCGCTGCGCGCGCGCGAACGGGTCGCGGCCTCGCCGCCAATGTGATAACTTGCCCGCCCGTCGTTCATGCAGCCTTCTCGGCTCGGTCCCCGCGACGGAAATCCCTGCGAAACATCTATGACGCGCTTCGTATTCGTCACCGGCGGTGTCGTGTCCTCTTTGGGCAAGGGCATCGCCGCCGCCTCGCTCGGCGCGATTCTCGAGGCCCGCGGGCTCAAGATCGCCATGGTCAAGCTCGATCCGTACATCAACGTGGACCCGGGCACGATGAGTCCCTTTCAGCACGGGGAAGTGTTCGTCACGCAGGACGGCACCGAGACCGATCTGGACCTCGGCCATTACGAGCGCTTCGTGCGCACGACCACCGGACGCAACAGCAATTTCACGACCGGGCGCATCTACGAGCGCGTGATCGCCAAGGAGCGGCGCGGGGATTATCTGGGGGCGACGGTCCAGGTCATCCCGCACATCACCGATGAGATCAAGCGCAGCATCAAGCTCGGTGCGGACGGGGCCGATGTGTGCATGGTGGAGATCGGGGGCACCGTGGGTGACATCGAGTCGCTGCCGTTCCTCGAGGCCATCCGCCAGCTCGGGGTGGAGCTTGGTCGCAGTAACTGCGTCTATATGCACCTTACCCTGGTGCCGATCGTCGGCGGCTCGGGCGAAATCAAGACGAAGCCTACCCAGCATTCCGTGAAGGAGCTGCGTGGCATCGGCATTCAGCCCGACATTCTGCTGTGCCGCTGCAAGCACCCGCTGCCCGAGGAGCAGCGCCGCAAGATCGCGCTCTTCACCAACGTCGAGGAGCGCGCGGTGATTTCCGCGATCGATGCGGACGACATCTACCAGATCCCCATCTTCCTGCTCGAGCAGGGTCTCGATGACATCGTCGTCGACAAGCTGCGGCTGCAAGTCGCGGCGACCGACCTGCCGGAATGGCGCCAGGTCGTGAGCGCGAAGGCCAATCCAGACGGCCAGGTCGATATCGCGATGGTCGGCAAGTACGTGCAGATCCGCGATTCGTACCTGTCGCTGCACGAAGCCTTGATGCATGGCGGGTTGAAATCCCGCACGCGCGTCAACATTCATTACATCGAGTCCACCGAGGTGGAGCAGCACGGGACGCGGGCGCTGCGCGGGATGGATGCGATCCTGGTGCCCGGCGGCTTCGGCGAGCGCGGCATCGAGGGCAAGATCCAGGCGGCACGCTTCGCACGCGAGAATGGTGTGCCATACCTCGGAATCTGCCTGGGGATGCAGGTGGCGATCGTCGAGTTCGGCCGCCACGTGTTGAATCTCGACAATGCCAACAGCACCGAATTCAACCGCGCGACGCCCCATCCGGTCATCGCCCTCATCTGCGAGTGGCAGGACCTCGCGCGCGGGGTGCAGATGCGCGATGAGGCCTCCCTGAAGGGCGCGACGATGCGCCTGGGTGCCCAGGAAGTGGTGCTGGGTGCCGGCACGCGCGCCCGGGAGGTGTTCGCGAAGGATCTCGTCATGGAACGCCATCGCCACCGCTACGAGTTCAACAACAACTATCTCGATCGCTTCCGGCAGTCGGGTCTGCGGTTTTCGGGTTTCTCGCGTGATGGGCTGGTGGAGATCATCGAGCTCACCGATCATCCCTGGTTCATCGCCACCCAGTTCCACCCGGAGTTCACCTCGACGCCGCGAGATGGCCATCCCCTGTTCACGGGATTCATCCGCGCGGCGCGGGCGCACCGATCGGCGCAGCTGCCGCAAGCGGCGGGGGCATGAAGCTCGCCGGACATGAAGTCGGCCCGCAGCAGCCTTTTTTTCTGATCGCCGGGCCCTGCGTCATCGAGGGCGCGACGCTCACCCAGGAGATTGCGGGGCGATTGCAGGAGATCACGCATCGGCTGGGGATTGCGTTCGTCTTCAAGGCCTCCTACGACAAGGCAAACCGCTCCTCGCGCAGCAGCTATCGCGGGCCGGGGATCGATGCCGGCCTGAAAGTCCTCGAAGACATCCGACAGCGTTTCGGTGTCCCCGTATTGACTGACGTTCACGAGGACACGCCCCTCGCCGAGGTGGCGGCGGTGGTGGACGTGCTGCAGACGCCCGCCTTTCTGTGCCGGCAGACGAATTTCATTCTGAGCACCGCGTCCTGCGGCAAGCCCGTCAACATCAAGAAGGGCCAGTTCCTCTCCCCGTGGGAGATGCAGAACGTGGTCGACAAGGCGCGCTCCGTGGGCAACCCCGCCATCATGGTGTGTGAGCGCGGCTTTTCCTTCGGCTACAACAATCTCGTGGCCGACATGCGCTCGCTCGCGATCATGCGCAGCACCGGCTGTCCGGTCGTATTCGACGCGACCCACTCGGTGCAGCTGCCCGGCGGCCAGGGCACGGCCTCCGGCGGTCAGCGGGAATTCATTCCGGTGCTGGCGCGGGCGGCGGTGGCAGCCGGCGTGGCCGGGCTGTTCATGGAAACCCATCCCGATCCCGCCAAGGCATTGTCGGACGGCCCCAATGCCTGGCCGCTGCAGCGCATGGAGCCGTTGCTGGCGACGCTGCAGGCACTTGATCGGGTCGTGAAGGCCCAGCCCTTCGAGGAAAGTCTGTCATGAGTCGAATTGCCGATATCCGTGGTCGTGAGATCATCGATTCCCGCGGCAACCCCACCGTCGAGGCGGATGTCGTGCTGGACAGCGGCGCCCTCGGCCGTGCGGCCGTGCCATCGGGAGCGTCTACGGGAACGCGCGAGGCGGTCGAGCTGCGCGACGGGGACGGCAAGCGCTATGGCGGCAAGGGCGTGCTCAAAGCTGTCGAGCACGTGAACACGGTCCTGCGCGCGGCGCTGCTCGGCCAGGATCCCCGCGAGCAGGCACAGATCGATCGACGCATGATCGAGCTCGATGGCACGCCGAACAAAGGGCGCCTGGGCGCAAATGCGCTGCTGGCCGTTTCGCTGGCGACGGCGCATGCCGCGGCGTTCGATGCGCACCAGCCCCTGTACGCCTATCTCGGCAAGGGCCGCGAGCCGCTCATGCCGGTGCCGATGATGAACATCATCAACGGCGGCGTGCATGCCGACAACAGTCTCGACATCCAGGAGTTCATGATCGTGCCGGTCGGCGCGCCGAGCTTCCGGGAAGCGCTGCGCTATGGGGCGGAAATCTTCCACACCCTCAAGAAGCTGCTGAATGAGCGCGGGCTTGCGACCGCGGTGGGCGACGAGGGTGGCTTCGCTCCGGATCTGGGCTCGAACGCGCAGGCGCTGGAGCTGATCCTGAGCGCAATCGGCAACGCCGGTTACCAGGCGGGCAAGGACGTCTATCTCGGACTCGACGTGGCGAGCTCGGAGTTCTTCAGGGCAGGCCACTACGAGCTGCAGTCCGAGGGTCGGCGCTTTACGAGCGCCGAATTCTCCGCCTACCTGGCGGATCTCGTGGCGAAATATCCGATCGTCACGATCGAGGACGGCATGAGTGAGGCGGACTGGGACGGCTGGGCGCTGCTCACGCGCGCGCTCGGTGAGAAGATCCAGCTCGTCGGCGATGATGTCTTCGTGACCAACACGAAGATCCTGCAGGAAGGCATCGAGCGGCACATTGCCAATGCCATACTCATCAAACCCAATCAGATCGGCACGCTCACCGAGACACTCGCGGCGATCGAAATGGCCGAGTGCGCGCACTATGCAGCCGTCGTCTCACACCGCTCGGGGGAGACCGAAGACAACACCATCGCCGATATCGCCGTGGCCACGGCGGCCACGCAGATCAAGACGGGATCGCTGTCACGCTCGGACCGCATGGCCAAGTACAACCAGCTGCTGCGCATCGAGGCGCAGCTTGGCAACGTGCGCTACGCCGGCGCCGATGCGTTTCCCATCAGGATTTGACAGGCGCCCGCGCGCGATCCGCGAATCACGGGCCGTCGACCTGGTACCCCTTGCTGCGCAGTGCCGCGAGAATCCCCTGCGGGCCAAGCAGCCGGTCCATCGATTGCACGGCGAGCGTCGAGCGGTTGCGCGCGAGACTGTCCTGCGCCTCGATCATCCAGTCCTCTTCGGCGCGAACCACCAGATCACGCACACGGGGTGAGTTCGATACGGCTGCCAGGCAGGCGATCCGGTCGTCCCCGGCATGCGGCAGTTGTCGCAGCGTATCGACGTCCCCGAGCGCCCACGCGCTGGCTCGCGCCTGCATCGGGGTCAGATCGGTTTCGAGGCGGGTCATGATCGCAGCCAGACAGGCAATCTCGCCCGATTTCGGCGTCTCGCCGAGATCCTTGAGCACGTCCACGGGATCCTGGACTTTCATGCGCGTCTGGTGAATCGGCACGCCGCGTCTTCTGGCGAGCTTCAGGACCGTCTGCTGTACCTCGTTGCGCATCGTGAGCCCCGATGCGGCCAGTGCATCATCGAGCAGCCGCCCGCCGGCAAGCATCGGCCGCAGCTCCTCGAGCTTGTCATCGGCGGGTGCGTAGCGTGCCTTGAGCGCGGAAAATCGGGAGTAGAGATCCGGGGGCAGCTGCGCCTGCAAGCGCATGTGATCCGGGCTCTTCTGAATCTTCCGCCAGGTGAAGTACAGCCGCAGCGCCGTGAACGGATTGGCGCCGATGCCGATGGAAGGCCACGCCGGCAGCACTTCCTGGCTTTCCTGGAGGATCGTGTCGACCGCATCCGATTGCCAGATCAAGCGCCGGGGTAAAGGTGAGATCGTGCCCAGTATCCACAGGACGTGATCGCCCCGGGTCACGCGCCACATGCGTGGCCCTTCGTGTTTTCCCTCGATGACGACTTCCGCCATGGGCGTGTCGGAGTCCGGCGCTCGCTCCGACTGCGCCGCCAGGCTCCAGCCGGTTGCCGCGCCGGCGAGCAACCCACCCAGGATGAGGAGGCTCACCCGCAGCATCGGCACCTCCCCAAAGCATTTCCTCGCCCCGACATCGAACGCATTCTGCTCTCCCGGCCTGCGGAAGCGTGCTTGGAGCCGGGCGGCATTGGAAAAATTCCCTGCCGCCGGGCAGCTTCGCTCGCGACGCGGCCTCTGATAGGCTATCGCGCCCATGAAGTGGCTCGCCGCAGCCTTGCTCGCCGTCATCGTGCTCCTGCAGTACCGTATCTGGCTCTCGGACGGCGGGGTGCGCGAGCTCGATCGCCTCGGCACTGCCGTTACCGCGCAGCGTACCGAGAACGAACAGCTGACCGAGCGCAATCGTCAGCTGGCGGCCGAGGTTCGCGACCTCAAGACCGGCATGGATGCACTCGAAGAGCGGGCTCGCAGTGATCTGGGCATGATCGCCGCCAACGAAACGTTCTATCAGGTGGTGCCGGCGCGTCCCACCGCGGCCACCCAGTCCCATACCCGAACCGCCGCGCGGTAGGACCCTGAGCGACATCGAAAGTTGCGTGCGCTACTGGCTTGTCATGCCGGCGGCCGGTACCGGCCAGCGCTTCGGCCAGGCACTTCCAAAGCAATACGCGGATGTGAGTGGACGCGCCGTGATCGAGTGGGCGCTCGATCCGTTCCTCGCCGATGCGCGCTGTGCTGGCGTCGTTGTCGTGCTGGCGGAAGGCGATCCGCTGTGGCCGCAGGTCGCCTCCCGGCTGCCGCACGCAGCTGTCGCCGCCATCAGCACGGTGACGGGTGGCAGCGAGCGATGCCGCTCCGTCCATAACGGCCTGCTCGCACTCGGCGGTCGGGCCGCGGGGCAGGATTGGGTGTTGGTGCATGACGCGGCGCGCCCTTGTGTCGCTGCGCGGGACCTCGATCTGCTGCTGGAGAGCGTCGGCCAGCATCCCGTGGGTGGTCTGCTCGCGGCGCCTGCCGCCGAGACGTTGAAGCGCGCCGCCGAAGATCGGCAGATCATCGAGACCGTGGACCGTTGCGGTCTGTGGCGCGCCCAGACGCCGCAGATGTTCCGCTATGGCCTGCTCTGCGATGCGCTCGGGCGCAGCCTGGCCGCGGATCGGCTTCCGACGGATGAGGCGCAGGCATTGGAGTGGCTCGGCCAGCGGCCGCTGATCGTCCAGGGCTCATCGAGCAACATCAAGGTCACGACCGCCGATGACCTGCTCGTGGCAGGGGCGTTGTTGGGTGCGCGCACCCGGGCACGTGCAACGGGTGCACCCGAATGAGAATCGGCTTCGGAACGGACGTCCACGCCTTCGGGCCCGGCGATTTCCTGATGCTCGGCGGGATTCGCGTGCCGCACACCCATGGTGTCATCGCGCACTCGGACGGTGACGTGGTCTTGCACGCGCTGTGCGATGCGCTGCTCGGCGCCGCAGGTCTCGGGGATATCGGCCAGCACTTCCGTGACAGCGATCCTCGCTGGCAGGGCGCCGACAGTCGCCGCTTCGTCGAAGCCGTCATCGGGATGCTGCATGCCCGCGGCCTGCGGGTCGGAAATGCCGATATCACCGTACTTGCGCAAGCACCGAAGGTCGGGCCGGTGCGGGAACAGATGCGCCGGCAGATCGCGCAGATGCTCGAGATTGCACCGGATCGCATCAACGTGAAGGCGACCACGACCGAGCGGCTCGGCTTTCTCGGCAGGGCGGAGGGAATCGCGGCGCAGGCGACCGTCCTGCTCATCGAGGCCCCGGGCTGAATGATCCGCCCACAATGGGCGCAGCTTGCGTTGAATCCCCCGTGTGCGCTCGGTGAGGCGCTCGGGAGCGGAACACTGCGAGCGCAGCCCGAGGATTTCGAAGTCGAGGAAGATCTGGGCTTCGCTGCCTCGGGCGACGGTCAGCACGTCCTGCTCAAGGTCCGTAAGCGCGATGCAAACACGCAATGGGTCGCGCGGGAGCTGGCCGCGCTTGGCAGGTGTCGCCCGGCGGACGTTGGCTATGCCGGGCTCAAGGATCGCCGCTCGGTTGCCATCCAGTGGTTCACGGTTCCGGCTGCCACCCGTTCTGTTGAGGAATGGATCGGCCTGCACGGAAACGGATTCGAGGTGCTCGAGGCCGGCGCGCACGCACGCAAGCTTCCGCGCGGGGCTCTCGCGGGCAACCGGTTTGCAATACGCATCCGCGACGTCACGGTGAGCCATGAGTTGATTGCCGCCAGGCTCGAGCAGATCCGCAGGCGCGGAGTGCCCAATTACTTTGGCGCGCAACGCTTCGGTCATGATGGCGCAAACCTTGCCGCGATCGAGGCGGGCGTGCGCGCACTGGACCGCACCGCGCGCGGCTTCATGCTATCCGCGGCGCGCAGTCTCATCTTCAACGGTGTGCTTGCCGCGCGCGTCCGTGACGGCAGCTGGGAGCAGCTCGAGTTGGGCGAGCTCGCCAATCTCGACGGGCGCGGCAGCATATTCGCAGTCAATGAGCTCGAGCCGTCACTGCAAGAGCGGTGCGCACGACTTGCGCTTCACCCCACCGGTCCGATGTGGGGCCGCGGCGCCCCCGCGGTGCAGGGGCGACTGTTACAGCTCGAGGAGGGCATTGCGCGCGATCTTGCAGCCGCCGCCGAAGCGACGCAGGAAGCAGGGCTCACGCAGGAGCGGCGCAGCCTCCGAGTCGCCGTGCGCGGGCTGGATTGGACGAACGAAAACGGGGCGATCGTGCTGCGCTTCCGGCTCGGGCGTGGAAGCTTCGCCACTGGGGTGCTGAGGGAGATTTTCGCTTGTCGACCCACGTCCCCGGCCTAACCGGCCAGCAGCACATAGATCGCGCCGGTGCCGCCGTCCACCTGCCGGGCGGAAACGAAGGCCAACACCGGTCCGATCCTGCGCAACACGAGGCTCACGGCACCTTTGAGCACTGGCCCTCGAGTGCCGGATCGCAGCCCCTTGCCGTGGATGACCCGCACGCAACGCAACTGGCGTTCGAGCGCATGCGCAATGAACCCCCGCAGCGCCTGCTTTGCTTCTGCCGCGCTGAGGCCATGCAGATCGATCTCGGCCTGAACGCGATAATGGCCGCGCCGCAGCTTGCGCAGGATCGCGATCTGGATCCCCTCGCGGTGGAAAACCAGCTCCTCGCCGCCGGCGAGCGCCGGGTCGCTCGGATCGCTCGCCAGACTTTCCCGCAGTACGGCGTACCGGTCAGCGCGGGTGAACCGCGCGCGGGGCGCGGGCGGGGCCGATTTCGGCAAAGCCGTGCCGGGGGCGATCGGCTTCACATCGCGGACCGCTTCGCGAAACAGTCGGCTGTCGTCCTCGTCAGGCTTGATGTCCACGTTGCCTCCTCGAGCGCTCCCCCGGCAAAAGCCACGTCTTTTGACCGGCAGCCCTGAAAGGGCCGCAGGCCACTTTCAGCAGTCAGACCAGTATAGTAACGCGCCTTTTATCCGCTCCGGCTGCGCAGGCTCAGCATCGATCCGTGAAAATCCTGATCAGCAACGATGATGGTTTTCGCTCGGAAGGAATCCAGCGCCTGCGCGAGGCGCTGCTCAGCCTTGCCGAGGTCACAGTGGTGGCGCCCGACCGCAATCGCAGCGGCGCGAGCAACTCTCTGACGCTCGATGTGCCGCTGCGCGTGTTCGAGGCCGAGCCGGGCGTCTTTTACGTTCCGGGAACGCCGACGGACTGCGTGCATCTGGCGATTTCCGGGCTGTTCGATTTCACGCATGACATGGTGGTCTCGGGCATCAATGAGGGGCCGAATCTGGGTGACGACGTACTGTATTCGGGGACGGTCGCGGCGGCGATCGAAGGACGCTTTCTCGGCGTATCGGCGGTTGCCGTATCGCTCTGCACCGCTCCGGGTAGCGGACGCCATTTCGCTGCGGCGGCGGAAGTGGCCCGCCGCCTCGTGGCCCAGCTGCTGCGCAAGCCGCTGGAGCAGGCGTTGATCCTCAATGTGAACGTTCCGGATGTCCCGTACGCCGAGCTGCGTGGCTTTCGCACGACCCGGCTGGGGTTCCGTCATCCCTCCGAAGCGGTGATACGGGCGAAGGACCCGCACGGTCGGCCGGTGTTCTGGGTGGGAGCTGCGGGCCCGCAGCAGGAGGCCGGTCCCGGATCTGATTTCCATGCGGTGGGGCAAGGCTACGTCTCAGTCACCCCCCTGCAGATCGATCTCACCCGTCATGCCGCGTTGCCGCTCGTGGGCAGTTGGCTGGACGGTATCGATGGTTGATGTGCGGCTGACCGGGATCGGGATGACTTCCGCCCGCACGCGTGATCGGCTCGTCCAGCGCTTGCGGGAGCAAGGCATCACGAACCCAGCGGTGCTCGATCGCATCCGCAATGTACCGCGCCATATCTTCGTCGACGAGGCGCTGGGCACGCGCGCATACGAGGACACGGCGCTGCCCATCGGGTTCGGCCAGACCATCTCCCAACCCTATATCGTGGCCAGGATGACCGAAGCGCTGCTCGAGGGCGGCAGCCTGCACAGTGTGCTGGAGATTGGCACGGGCTGCGGCTATCAGACGACGGTGCTGGCGGGGCTCGTCGATCGCCTCTATACGATCGAGCGCATCCAGCCGCTCATGCAGCGCGCCAAGGAACGGATCAAGGAGCTCGGCATCCGCAACGTGCGACTGCGCTTCGGCGACGGAATCGCCGGATGGAAAGCGCACGCGCCGTACGATGGAATTCTCGTGGCCGCCGCTCCGCTGACCGTGCCTGAAGCACTGCTCAAGCAGCTCCGAGTGGGCGGCCGTCTGCTGGTGCCGATCGGTCCGGAAGGGGAGCAGGAGCTCATCCGGTTCACGCGCAAGGAGCAGCGTGTGGAGCGCGAGTCGCTCGGGCCGGTCGCATTCGTGCCGCTTCTGGGTGGCACGCTGTGAGCCGCGCGTACCGATAGTTGACTTGAACGATAGCGCGTAACTAATTGATCTGGAACATTACTCTTAGCAGCTGACGGGAAAGCACCGCAGCGTCCCAAAAATGCCAGAAATCCCTGCGTAATCAGGTTTTGCGCGCTGCAACGGGGGCCGCACAGGTCCGCTTCGGGAGGGCGGAAAGTCGTTATGCGCAAAGAGCTTGCGCTGTTATCCGCGACGCGTTTAACATGATCCTGTCGCCTAACAACGACAGGTCGCTTCAGGCGGGAGCGGCCATCGGAAGACACAGGGAGGAGGGGAGTCGAGAAAACAGCAATAATCGGCGAGAACAAAAAAAATAATGGGCAGTTGTTCGAGTCTGTCAGCTTCGAATGATTGTTTGGTTGGTTGAGCTTTCTCCCCCCTGTGTCTTCTGACGGCCGTTCCCACGGCCGTCAGGGCTCATCGACGAATCAGGGCTCAGCGAAGAAACAGCGCCGCGGCAACCCGCCGCTCTTCCTGCACCAGGATGTTGAAAGTCCGGCAGGCGGCCCCGAGATCCATCGATTCGATTCCAACTCGACGCGCCGCAAACACGCCGCGCACGGCTGCGCTCGCGAAGCGCTGCCGGGGTCCGGTCCCGAGCAGCACCAGCTCGGGCTGCAGCGCGAATATCGGCGCCAGGTCCGCCTCCGTGAGTTCATCGAAGCTCGCGGGGCGCCAGCTGCTGATGAGCGTATCGGCGGCGACGATGCAGCTCGAGCGGATGATTTGCTCGCCGATGCGGATCTCATCGGCGGCATAGGCGCGAATCAGGTTGCCACCCGATGCGGATTCGAGGGTGAATTTCACGGCCACACCAGGAGCGCGGCTGCCGCCGAGTCTGCCGCTTCATCGCTACGCATGGTGTGTACGATAGCGTCTCGTGCACGAGCTCGTCATCGTTCTCTCGGACCTTTACCTGCCGCCGGCGGGTGAGGCTGGTGAGGCGCGGCATCCGCTGCCGCCGGGGCTCGAGCACGTCGCCCGATTCGCCAGCCGCGTGCGACTCGATGCAGGCTGGCGCAATTGGGTTGCTGGCTGGCTCGGTGCGCAGAGCGCAGGCAACGTCGGCCGCTTCGCAGCCGCAACCGTCGCGGCGCGGCCCGTGCTGCCGATCGCAGCCCAAAGCGCAGCGGACCGAGCGGTCAACGCGAGCGTCTGGCTTGCGGAGCCCGTCCATCTGCTTACCGGCCTGACGAGCCTGCACCTGGAAAGACGCGCGTTGCTGCGGCTGGCCCCCGACGAGCTCGCAGCGCTCGCCAGCGACTTTCGGACTGTGTTCGAGGGCGGGGCCTACGAGCTCTTGCCGCTCGCCACGGGAAATTTTCTGCTGCTAGGGCCGCAGGTCACGCAGATGACGACAGCCGAGCCGGCGCGCTGCTTTGGCGCGGACATCAGCGCGGGGATGCCACACGGTCCGGAGGCGGGCCCGCTGCGAAGACTGAGTACCGAGGTGCAGATGTGGCTGCACGATCACGCGATCAATCGCGCGCGCAGCGCGTGCGGCGAGCCGCCGGTGAATGCCCTATGGTTCTGGGGCGAGGGCGCGGTGTCCGCAGTGCCCGCGGCGCAGGCGGCATTCGTGCTCGCCGCCGGAACGCTCGCCTTCGGTTGCGATGCATTTCTCGCCGGACTGTATGCCCGCACGGGGGCAGAGGTGCTGACACTGCCAGCGCAGCTGGATGGCGTATTCAGCTATCCTCGCGCGCAGCGTGCCGTGCTCGTGCTGGATGTCGGCCAGGTGTTACGTTCGAATTCACAATGGACTCTCGGGGATGCGTTGGCACAGATCGATCTGCGATTCATCGCACCGGCGGTGCAGTCATTGCGTGCGGGCAGATTGCGCACACTGATCGTCATCGCGAATGACTGGCAGCTGTCGCTCACGGCACGGGACCGACTGAAGCGCTGGCGCCGGCGACTTCCAGGTCTCGGCGGGCTGCAATGAGCGTGCCTGTGGGCCCATCGTTGCTGCATGCGTTCAGGCCGTCAGCGCTGCGCGTCGTGCGGCGCACGGGCGCGGCGGATTGCGCGCCGCTGGCTATGGATCTGCATCCGGTCCTGCAGCGGATCTACGCCTCGCGCGGCATCCGCACGGCAGACGATCTCGACACCTCGCTACAGCGCCTCCTCCCCGTCAGTACCCTGGAGGGCGTCGATGCTGCGGTGGACCTTCTGCTCGAGCATCGAAACGGTCGGGTGCTGATCATCGGCGATTTCGATGCGGACGGCGCGACGAGTACGGCGCTGATGGTCAGGGCGCTGCGCGGCTGGGGATTTGCGTCGGTGGATTTCCTCGTGCCGAACCGGTTCGAATTCGGCTATGGGCTGACGCCGGAGATCGTCGCGCTGGCTGCCGGCCGCGCGCCCACGCTGATCGTGACGGTCGACAATGGAATCTCCAGTCTGGCCGGTGTGTCCGCTGCGCGCGCCATGGGCGTGGCCGTCCTCATCACCGATCACCATCTGCCCGGAGCGCAGTTGCCGTGCGCTCACGTCATCGTCAATCCGAATGTTCCGGGCAGCCGGTTCGCCAGCCGGTCACTGGCCGGCGTCGGTGTCGCGTTCTATGTGATGGCCGCCCTGAAGCGCAGGCTCGATCTGCTTGGGATGACAACGGTTGCAGCTCCCGTGCCGGCACAATTCCTCGATCTCGTGGCACTCGGCACGATCGCCGATCTCGTGCCTCTGGATGCGAACAACCGCATCCTGGTCTCGCAGGGTCTGAAGCGCATCCGCGCAAACGCCTGCGTCCCCGGCATCAGTGCCCTTCTCGAGATCGCAGCCCGCAGCGGAGCTGCCCTGACGGCAGCGGATCTCGCGTTTGCCGTGGCGCCGCGGCTCAATGCCGCCGGTCGGATCGATGACATGTCCGTTGGCATCCGCTGCCTACTGGCCGATGATGCCCAGGTGGCACGCGGGCTTGCCGAGCAGCTGAATGCCTTCAACGTCGAGCGTCGGGCCATCGAGGCCCGCATGCAGGCGGATGCGCTCCTCGCGGTGCGCCGGTTGCGGTACCCGGGGCCGCAGGCACTGCAGCGCGCTGGGGTGTGCCTGTACGATGAAAGCTGGCATCAGGGTGTGGTGGGCCTGGTCGCCAGTCGGGTGAAGGATCGGTTGCGGCGGCCGGTGATCGCCTTCGCCCTGGCGGGCGAGCAGCTGCGAGGTTCCGCGCGCTCGGTTGCGGGCATTCACATTCGCGACGTGCTCGATTCGATCGCGACGCGGTATCCCGAGCTCATCTGCAGGTTTGGCGGCCACGCCATGGCGGCGGGACTCACGCTTGAACGGGCGCACCTCGATGCGTTCGCGAAGGCGTTCGATGCGGAAGTGGCGCGCTGGGCCGCACGCAGCGTCAGCGCCGATGCGATCGAGACGGATGGTGAGCTTGCCGTGCAGGAGATTGCGCTGGAGACCGCGAGTGCGATCCGTCGAGGCGGCCCCTGGGGACAGGCATTCCCCGAGCCGTGCTTCGATGGCGAGTTCACGATTCACAGCACCCGGGTGGTCGGGGAGCGCCATCTCAAGATGTGGGTGGAGGCGGCCCGCTCGGGACGCTCCTTCGATGCGATTGCGTTCAACCATATCGAGGAGGCCGCCGGCTTCGTGCCCCCCTCGGGCGCCGTCCGGCTCGTCTATCGTCTGGACATCAACGAATACCAGGGGGAGCGGCGGCTGCAGCTGCTGGTCGATCACGTCCTGGGTGGAAATCGGGACGGCTGACGTTTAGCATCGCGGCCCAGCCCCTGCCGGCCGCGGCCGGGGCATCGTTCATCAGGGCGACACCTCAGGATGGAAGTCAATCAGCTCAAGCGCCAGCTCAAGGATCTCGGGGAGCGCATCAGCTCTCTTCGGGGGTTTCTTTGAGTACGACCGCAAGAAAGAGCGCCTCGAGGAAGTCGGGCGCGAGCTCGAGGATCCTACCATCTGGTCCAATCCCGAGCGGGCCCAGGAGCTGGGTCGCGAGCGCGCGCGGCTCGCGTCCGCAATAGACGAGCTCGACCGGACGACCAAAGCAATCGCCGATGCCGCCGAGCTGCTCGAACTGGCGGAGACCGAAGGCGATGAGGCCGCCGCACGCGACATCGAGGGCGATTCGGGGCGTCTCGAAGTGGACGTGCGTCGCTTCGAGCTCAAGCGGATGTTTCATCACGTGATGGACTCCCACAATGCGTTCCTGGACATCCAGGCAGGCGCAGGGGGCACCGAGGCACAGGACTGGGCGCAGATGCTGCTGCGCATGTACCTGCGATGGGGCGCTGCCCGGGGCTTCAGCTGCGAGGTGATCGATTCGAACCCCGGCGAAGTGGCCGGCATCAAGAGCGCCACCGTCGAGGTCAAAGGCGAATACGCCTACGGCTGGTTGCGGACGGAGACCGGGGTGCACCGCCTGGTGCGCAAATCGCCGTTCGATTCCGGCAACCGCCGGCATACCTCGTTCGCCTCGGTGTTCGTCTCACCCGAGGTCGACGAGGACATCGCGATCGAGATCAATCCGGCCGATCTGAAGACCGACGTGTATCGCTCTTCGGGGGCGGGCGGCCAGCACGTCAACAAGACCGAGTCGGCGGTGCGCATCACCCATCTGCCCAGCGGCATCGTGGTTGCCTGTCAGAATGAGCGCAGCCAGCACAAGAACCGATCCACCGCGATGAAGATGCTGAAGGCCAAGCTGTACGAGCTGGAAGTCAACAAGCGCAACGCGGCCGCGAAGGTGCTGGAGGACTCGAAGTCCGACGTGAGCTGGGGCAATCAGATCCGCTCGTACGTGCTCGACCAGTCGCGGATCAAGGATCTGCGCACCGGCGTCGAGGTCGGCAACACCGCAGCCGTGCTGGACGGGGATCTCGACCAGTTCATGGAGGCCTCGTTGAAAGCCGGTGTATAACCGGACAGCTCATTTGCGCTGATGACAAGTCCGGCAGCCGGTGGACAGGAAAGGCATGACTGACACGACAGCGACGACCGAGGGTGCTGAGGAGAACAAGCTGATCGCGGAGCGGCGGTCGAAGCTTGCGCGGCTGCGGATGGGCGCGGGGGCCGCGGGAGCGGCACAGGTCAGCGCCTTCCCCAACGATTTCCGCCGCGATTCGCTCGCCGGGCAGCTGCAAGCCGCATTCGGCGATCGCACCGCCGAATGGCTCGAAGCCAATCCGGCGCGCGTGCAGGTCGGTGGGCGCATGCTCTCCAAGCGCGTGATGGGCAAGGCGAGCTTTGCAAAGGTCGCCGACCGCACCGGAGAGATCCAGTTGTTCCTGCAGCGTGAGGCGATCGGCGCGTCCGCGTACGACGCGTTCAAGAGTTGGGACGTCGGGGATATCGTGGGGGCCAGCGGAGTACTGTTCCGAACCAAGACCAACGAGCTGTCGGTCCGCGTCGATGGACTGCGGCTGCTGGTGAAATCGCTGCGTCCGCTGCCTGACAAGTGGCACGGCCTGGCCGATACCGAAACACGCTACCGGCGCCGGTACGTGGATCTGATCGTCAACGAGACGAGCCGCAACGTCTTTCGCATCCGGACGCGCATCCTGCGCTACCTGCGCGACTACCTCGATGCGCTGGACTTCATCGAGGTGGAGACCCCGATGATGCAGCCGATTCCAGGTGGCGCCACCGCGCGGCCGTTCGTCACGCACCACAATGCACTCGATGTCGACATGTACCTGCGCATCGCGCCCGAGCTGTACCTCAAGCGCCTCGTCGTCGGCGGTTTCGAGCGGGTATACGAGATCAACCGCAACTTCCGCAATGAGGGGCTGTCCACGCAGCACAACCCCGAGTTCACGATGCTCGAGCTGTATCTCGCGTACGCCGATTACCTCGACCTGATGAACTGGATCGAGAAGGCGGTGCGCGGCCTGGCCGATGCGCTCTACGGGACGATGCAGATCGTCTATCAGGGGCGCAGGTACGACCTCGCCAGGCCGTTTCGCCGTCTGACGGTGGAGCAGGCGATCATCGCCGCCAACTCTTGCATTGATCCGCTCTCGCTGCGCGATGTCACCTATCTGCGCCGGGTATGCGCGGGGCTGGGCATACCCGTGCGCCCGCAGGATGGCGCGGGGAAGCTGCAGATCGAGATATTCGAAAAGACGGCCGAGCACACGCTGCTCGATCCGACATTCGTGCACGCCTATCCGGCCGAGGTGTCGCCGCTGTCGCGCGCCAATGATGCGGACCCGTTCCTCACCGACCGTTTCGAGTTCTTTCTTTGCGGGCGCGAGCTGGCCAACGGGTTCTCGGAGCTCAACGATCCGGAGGACCAGGCAGCACGTTTTCGTGCCCAGGTGGCGCGTAAGGACAGCGGGGACGAGGAGGCGATGTTCTACGACTACGATTACATCCGCGCGCTGGAATACGGCATGCCGCCCACCGCCGGTCTTGGAGCCGGCATCGATCGCCTGGTGATGTTCTTCACCGACTCCCCATCGATCCGCGACGTGATCCTCTTCCCGCACATGCGTCCCGAAACCGACTGATGGTCGGCGGGTCCGGGTGTCCATGAGCGCCTTGCCGATCGGCGTGTTTGATTCCGGCGTCGGCGGGCTCACCGTCCTCAAGGCGCTGTCGCAGCAGCTGCCCCGGGAAAGCTTCATCTATCTCGGGGACACGGCGCGGCTGCCGTACGGCACGAAAAGCCCGCAGACGGTTGCACGCTATGCGCTGCAGGCCGCGCAGGCGCTCGCCGCACGTGGTGTGAAATGCATCGTGATCGCCTGTAACACTGCATCCGCCGCCGGACTGTCCGCCATCAACCAGCGTCTGCCAGCCCTGCCAATCATCGGCGTGATCGAACCGGGTGCAGCTGCCGCAAGCGTCGCATCGCAATCGGGACACATCGCGGTGATCGCCACGGAAGCCACGGTGCGTGGCGGGGCGTACCAGCAGGCGATCCTGCGCAAGCGCCCGGCAGCGTGCGTGCGGGCCGAAGCAGCCCCGCTATTGGTTGCCCTGGCGGAGGAGGGATTGCACGAAGGGCCCATCGCCGAGCAGATCGCAAGCCACTACCTCGAGCCGATCTTCACATCGCCCGCAGGTCACGCAGCGCCTCCCGACACGCTCGTGCTGGGATGCACACATTTTCCGATGCTGCTGGGGGCGATCCGCCGCGCCGTCGGACCCGCGGTGCACATCGTCGATTCGGCGGCAACCACCGCGCTGACGGTGCAGCAGCGGCTGCGCGCTGCGGGGCTCCTCGAGCACGAAGGGCGCGTGGAAGCAGTCGGCGCCAACGGCGAACCGACCCTGCGCTTTCTGGCGACGGATGATCGCGATCGCTTCGCACGCATCGGCAGCCGTTTCTTGCAAAGACCGATCGCACCAGGCGAAGTCGAGCTCGTGGATCTGTAAGCGGCGCAGGCCGCCGGGGTGCTTCGTCGCGCCCGCGCTGCTCACTCCGGCAACGGATACGCCATGGCCGCCGGCTGCGCCTGCACGGCGCCATGCTGCGCCGGCTCTTCCCCGGGCGTGGTGGGCGCGACGGCGAGGAAATCGCATCGACCGTCCGGCAGCGCCACCGCCTCCACGACCCTGAACGCGCGGCCATCGGCGAGCTGTCCCGTATCGCCCGGGGCGAATTGCGCGGACCCGAGGGAAATGAAGCGCTGCATGCGCCGCTTGACGCGGCCGCGGTAGTGCGCACGTGCAACGACTTCCTGGCCCGTGTAGCAGCCCTTGTCGAACGCGACGGCGCCGAGCGCATCGAGATTCAACATCTGCGCCACGAATTCCTCCGACGTTGCGCCGTAGACCTGTGCGCGGCCGGCGCTGACGTCCAGTTGACGCCAGCTCTGCCGCTCGCCCCGGGGCAGATCCACGGCCAGGGCACCGCGTTGCACCGGTGAGACGCGCAGCCATCTTTCGATCGCAGCATCGGGATGCTCGGCTCCCAGGTGCGCATAGACGCTGCCATCGACGACGGCCTGCGCATCGGGATGCTGGGGTAACGCCCTCACGCCGGCGGAATCAGGCGCTGCGGCGTGCGCCGCGCGTGTCGGCACCGCGTTCACGAGTCCATTCACCAGCCAATGTTCCGATTCATCGGCGATCGCAGCTTTGGCGCGCAACACGAACTTTGCCAGGCGCTGCGCCACCGATGGCGCGAGCTCGCGCGGTAACACCGCCAGGATCTGCTGCGGCTCGGGCTGCAGCAGTCGCAGCACGGCGATCACGCGGCCTTGCGGATTGTGATAGCCCGCCAGCAACGAGCGATGCGGACCGAGGAGTTCCATGTCGCACGAGAGCTGGCCCTGCAGGAAGCGCACAGCGTCGCTGCCACGTATGCTCACGATGCCCAGATCCTCCAGCCCGATGATTTCCCATTGCTGCTGCATGCAGTCCTTCAGCGTTGTTTCTTAAGCGGTTTGCGATGGTTCTGGGCAGCGAATTCTGGCAGACTTGCCGCGTATGCCAAATGCAGCCGGTTCGGACGCCGACAACACAGTTGCGGCGTCTCCCTCCCAGAGTACGCCACCCGCCCGCTGCGACAAGTCCCACACCGTTCAGCCAAGGGTGCCCGAGAGCGGCGGGCCACAGGGGCCGGAGCCGACGCGTTTCGGTGACTGGGAGCGCAAAGGCCGCTGCATCGATTTCTAGCGACACGCAACCCGACCATGCGCGCAAGACCCTTATCTCCTCACTTGACCGTGTACCGCATGAGCCGGTACACGCTCGTGACATCGATCGTCAACCGCTTCAGCGGATTGCTGCTGTCCGCCGGGCTGCTGTTGCTCGTTTATTGGCTGATCAGTGTGGCGGGTGGTCCCAAAGCGTACTCGCGTGCACGGGCGTTGCTATCACTGCCGCCACTGCAGTTCATCTACTGGGGACTGCTCGTCGCGTTCTGCTACCACCTCCTCGCCGGCATCCGCCATCTGATCTGGGATACCGGCCATGCGCTCGAGCGATCCCAGGCGCAGCGCAGCTCGTGGCTCATCGGGTTGCTGACGCTCGCTCTTGCGATCGCCCTGGGGTTGTGGCTCGTGCGGTTCGGGGGACACGCGGCGTGAACAGTCTGCGCAGTCCATTGCGCCGCGTCACCGGCCTCGGTGCCGCCGGAAGCGAGGCGGTGCATCACTGGTGGATGCAGCGGCTCACCTCGATTGCGCTCGTGCCGTTGTCGGTCTGGTTCGTCGTGTCGCTGCTGTCGCTGCCGGGACTCGATCGTGCCACCGTCGTGACCTGGATGATGCAAAGCTGGACCGTGGTGCTGCTCGTCCTGCTCGTGCTGGTTGCCACCTGGCATTCCCAGCTCGGTGTGCGGGTCGTCATCGAGGACTACGTGCACACCACCGGGACGAAAACCTTGATGCTCGTCGTGGTCACGTTCGCGCACGCGCTCATTGCGCTCAGCGCTGTATTCGCCATTCTCAAGGTTGCATTCGGAAGCGCCGCATGAGCGCTTATCCCTTCGTCGATCATACCTACGATGTCATCGTCGTCGGCGCCGGCGGCGCCGGCTTGCGTGCGACCCTCGGGCTTGCCGAAGCCGGCCTGTCCACAGCCTGCATCACCAAGCTGTTTCCGACCCGCAGTCACACCGTGGCGGCGCAGGGTGGCATCAGCGCAGCCCTGGGCAACATGGGGGAGGATGACTGGCGCTGGCACATGTACGACACGGTGAAGGGATCGGACTGGCTCGGGGACCAGGATGCGATCGAGTTCATGTGCAAGGAGGCACCCGCGGCGGTCATTGAGCTCGAGCATTACGGCGTCCCGTTTTCGCGCACGGAGCAGGGCCGCATCTACCAGCGACCCTTCGGCGGGATGACGACGCACTTCGGCAAGGGCATTGCGCAGCGTACCTGCGCGGCGGCCGACCGCACCGGGCACGCCATGTTGCACGCTCTCTACCAGCAGTCGATCCGGCATGCGGCGACCTTCTTCGTCGAGTATTTCGCCCTGGACCTCATCATGGAGAACGGCGTGTGCCGCGGGATCGTGGCGCTCGACCTGACGGAAGGAAAGTTGCATCGCTTCCGGGCGCATATGACGATTCTCGCCACCGGCGGCTACGGTCGCGCCTACTTCTCGTGCACATCGGCGCATTCGTGTACGGGCGACGGCAATGCGATGGTACTGCGGGCAGGCCTGCCGTTGCAGGACATGGAGTTCGTGCAGTTTCATCCGACGGGCATCTATGGCGCCGGCTGTCTGATCACGGAAGGAGCACGCGGCGAGGGCGGCTACCTCACCAACTCCAGGGGCGAGCGTTTCATGGAGCGCTACGCGCCGAACGCCAAGGACCTCGCCTCCCGCGATATCGTCAGCCGCGCGATGACGGTCGAGGTGCGCGAAGGGCGCGGTGTCGGCGCCGAGCACGATCACATCGAGCTGCACCTGGAGCATCTCGGCCCCGAGGTGATCCATGAGCGGCTGCCGGGCATCGCCGAGACGGCGCGGATCTTCGCCGGCGTCGACGTCACGAGGCAACCGATTCCTGTGCAGCCCACGGTGCATTACAACATGGGCGGGATACCCTGCAATCATCACGGCGAGGTCGTTTGTCCGCGCGAGGGCAATCCTGACAGCGTCGTCCCGGGGCTGATGGCGGTGGGCGAGGCCGCCTGTGTGTCCGTGCACGGGGCCAACCGGCTCGGCTCCAACTCGCTGCTCGATCTCGTGGTGTTCGGGCGCGAAGCGGCACGGCGCTGCGCCGAGCTGGTGCGACCGGGAGGGACGCACAAGCCGCTCGTAAAGGATGCCGGGGAGGTGGCCGTTGCCCGCCTCGATCGCGTGCGCAACGCGCAAGGCTCGCGGCCGACGGCACAAATCCGCCTGGAGATGCAGAAGACCATGCAACTCGATGCGGCCGTGTTTCGTACCGGCGAGAGTCTCGAACAGGGCATCACCAGGATCGCCGGCACCTTCGCCTCGTTTGCGGACGTGCGCATCGCCGATCGCTCGCTCGTTTGGAATACCGACCTCATCGAGACGCTCGAGCTCGAGAACCTGTTGCTGCAGGCGACGGCGACCATCCATTCCGCTGCCAACCGCACCGAGAGTCGTGGCGCGCAGGCACGCGAGGACTTCCCCAATCGCGACGACCAGAACTGGATGAAACATACTCTGGTGTGGGTGGCGGGGCCCGGGCGCACGCACTTCGACTACCGTCCGGTACATCTTGCGACGCTGACGGACGAAGTGGAGAGCGTGCCGCCGAAGGCGCGCACGTACTGAGCGCAACGCGCGAAGGCGAACCGACATGGCTGAATTCCGACTTCCTGCGAACTCCCGTATCCGGCCCGGGAAGCTGTACGGCGCCGCCGGCAGCGGCGCCGAGCGGCGTACGCTGCGGATCTACCGCTACGAGCCGGAGTCGGGGGAGAATCCGCGTCTGGATACCTTCGAGCTGCAACGCAAGGATTGCGGGCCCATGGTTCTCGATGCCCTGATACAGATCAAGAGCACACTCGACTCGAGCCTGACGTTCCGGCGCTCCTGCCGGGAGGGCATCTGCGGCTCGTGCGCGATGAACATCAATGGGATCAACCGGCTTGCCTGTACCACCTCCATGCAGGACCTGGGCGCGCAGATCCGCATCTACCCCCTGCCGCACATGCCGGTGATCAAGGACCTCGTGCCGGATCTGACGGATTTCTTTGCCCAATATGCCTCGGTGAAGCCGTGGTTGCGCACGGACACGCCCGCGCCACCGGACCACGAGCGGCCGCAGTCCAAGCAGGAACAGGAGAAAATCGATCGCCCGGCTGCCTGCATCCTCTGCGCGTGCTGCTCGACGGCCTGCCCGAGCTACTGGTGGAACAGCGAGCGCTTTCTCGGACCGGCCGCCCTGCTGGCGGCTTATCGCTGGATCATCGACAGCCGGGACGAGGCAACGGGAGCGCGGCTGGATGCCCTGGAAGATCCGTTCCGTCTGTATCGCTGCCATACCATCATGAACTGCACGGACGTGTGCCCGAAGGACCTGAACCCGGCGAAGGCCATTGCCGAGATCAAAAAGATGCTCGTGGAGCGGCAATCCTGATGGCGCAGTGCGCAAGCTCCGCTGCGGACGGCCGGCTGTTGTGGCGGTGCCGCCGCGGGATGAAAGAGCTCGACGTGCTGCTGGAACGTTATGTCCAATCGCACTTCGCTGCCGCTTCCCCGCAGCAGCGCCTTGCGCTCGGGCAACTGCTGGAGTTGCCCGATCCGCTGCTGGCCGACTATCTGTTCGGCCACGCGACACCCCCCGAGCCGGCGTTGGCGCAGCTGGCCGGGCTGATCGCGACCGCGCCGCAGGTGTGCAATTTGCGCCCCCATAATGTAATCGATTGTCTGAACTTCCCAAAAGGATCAGGGTCTATTCAGGTCGCGGCGCGGCGGCCTCCCTCATCGCAGGAGTAGGGCGCGGATGAGCGCCGATGTGAGCGATCTCAGCCTGGTTCGCCGTGTACAGCGCGGCGACAAGGGGGCCTTTGACGTGCTGGTGCTCAAATACCAGCACAAACTCGTCAAGCTCGTGATGCGGTATGTGCGCAATCCGGCGGAAGCCGAGGACATCGCCCAGGAAGCCTTTATCAAGGCCTATCGCGCCCTGCCCCAGTTTCGCGGCGACAGCGCTTTTTACACGTGGCTCTATCGAATCGCGATCAACACCGCCAAGAACGCCGTCGTTTCCCGCGATCGCAGCCCGATCGAATATGACCTTGACCGCAACAACAGCGAAGAATCCTACGAGATGCAAGGACGAATGAAGGACGCCGAAACCCCGGAAGGCCTCGTGCTGACCGATGAGATCCGCTCGACGGTCAATACCGCGATCGCCGCACTGCCCGAGGATCTGCGCACGGCCATCGTGCTGCGCGAGCTCGAAGGGCTTTCCTATGAAGAGATCGCCGCCGCCATGGACTGCCCGGTCGGCACCGTACGGTCGCGGATTTTCCGGGCGCGCGAGGCCATCGACCGCCGCCTGCGCGAAGTATTCGAAGGCGGCCTCGGACGCACGGAGGAGCTGGGATGAACGAGGAGCTCGACAGTCAATTATCCGCGATGTTCGATAATGAGCTGCCGGCGGCAGAGTGCGAGTTGCTGGCCCGGCGCCTGTCGAGGGAACTGCAGCTCAAGGCTCGCTGGGGCCGCTATGCGGTGATCGGTGCCACGATCCGGGCCGAAGGCGGAGCGCGACTGGATGCCGGACTGGCACGGCGGGTCAACGCCGTCGTCTCGGCCGAGCCAACCTTCCTGGCGCGTCCCGCGCGGCAGAGCGCGAACCAGCTGCCACGGCGCTGGCGCAGACCACTGGCCGGCATCGCCGTCGCGGCGAGCGTCGCGGCAGCCTCCATTTTCTGGCTCCGATTCCAGGGCACACCGCAGCAAACCACCACCCTGGTCGATGCGTCCGGCCCGGCGAGTACTACGCAGGATGAGCACCTGATGTCGGCGTCGCTCGGTTCCCCCGGCAGCTATGTCATTCCGAAGCGAGCCGTGCGCCGCTCCATCGTACCGGCGACCCAGCTTGCCAACTACGTCGTTGCCCATAGCGAATTCTCCTCTCCGCTCAATCGGCGCAATCTGCTGTCCGCGCTGATGGCAGCGGAGTCGGGAACCGCCGGGCTGTCCTCCGGGTCGGAAGAGCCAACCGAGGACGTGTACGACGATGCGAAGAGCGCACAGTAGAGCGGAATTCGGCTGGTTTGCGGTGCTGATGGTGGCGGCCAGCGTCGCCGTCGCGGACGAGCCGGGTCAGTGGCTCGTGCGCATGAACCAGGCGCTCAACTCGCGCAACTACGATGGCACGTTCTCGCACTGGCACGGCGGCCGTGTCGAGACGCTGCGCATCATCCATCGCGTCCAGGACGGCGCTGTCGCCGAGCGGCTCGTCTCGCTCGATGGCTCCGGCCGTGAATTCATCCGCAAGGGTGCGGAGCTGTCATGCTATCTGCCCGACAAGCGTACGGTTCTTGTGGAGCATCGTGCGGCGTCCCGCTCGCTGCTCGGCAGCTTCCCGGCCATCAACGCGCAGACGGCAAGCTACTACGATATTCAGGAGCTCGCCCGCACGCGCCTCAACCGGCACGACACCCGGCTCATCACCATCTCGCCGCGGGACGAGTATCGTTATGGCTACCGGCTGTGGATCGATGAATCCACGGCCATGCCCCTGAAGACCCAGCTCTGCGATGGACATGGGCGCGTGATCGAGCAGATGGTCTTCGCCAGCCTCACGCTGCCCCCGCACATCCCCGATTCGGCGTTCAGGCCGGACGTCTCCACGGCGGGCTTTCGCTGGCTGCGCAACGACAGCGCCCCCGCCAAGGAGCCGGCTGCACAGCCCGCGATTGCGTGGAATGCGCTGGTGCTGCCACCGGGTTTCCGGATGGCGGTGCGTTCGGCGCAGTCGATGCCCGGATCGACCGATCCGGTCTCGCACCTCGTGTTCACCGATGGCCTGGCGTCCGTATCGGTGTTCGTCGAGACGCGGCGGATGCGCGCGCAGGACGGCGAAAGCATCATGGAGGAGTCGGCGCGCGTGGGCTCATCCTCGGTGTTCTCGACGACCGTGAACGGCCGGAAAGTGACGGCCATCGGCGAAGTGCCCCCGGCGACGGTGCGCTCGATCGCAAGCTCCTTCATGCTCCCCGAAGCTGCCACCACGCCTGCACACCGGTGAGAGCAGCGATGGCCTCGAGTCTCGTCGTGGTGCATCGAGAGGACTGCCCGCTGTGCGATGCGATGCTTGCCGAGCTGCAGGCACTTGGGCGGCGGTGTGCGCTGCCGCCGGTCAGGGTGGTGGACGTCGATGCGGATCCCGATCTCGCCCGCCGCTACGGCTTGCACGTCCCCGTGCTGCTGCTCGATGGCGCCCTGGTGTGCCGTCACCGTCTGGACACGGCCGAATTGCGCCGGATGCTGCGCTGAAAGCAGCCAGTGTCGCCCCCGGTGCCGGCCGCATGCTGATTTGGTGCGCAGGCGCGCCTTCCCTATAATCCGGCCCGCCGCAGAACTCTGGCGCGGCGCACGCGACAGACTGCGGGTTTCATGCTGCTCACACGTAATTTCTCCATCATCGCGCACGTCGATCACGGCAAGTCCACACTCGCGGACCGCTTCATCCAGCTCTGCGGCGGGCTGGAGGATCGCGAGATGCAGGAACAGGTGCTGGACTCCATGGAGCTGGAGCGCGAGCGTGGCATTACCATCAAGGCGCAGAGCGTGACGCTCTATTACGCCGCCGCGGATGGCTTGCGCTATCAGCTCAACATGATCGATACGCCCGGCCATGTGGACTTCTCCTACGAGGTGTCCCGTTCGCTAGCCGCCTGCGACGGCGCGTTGCTGGTCGTGGATGCCTCGCAGGGAGTCGAGGCGCAGAGCGTCGCCAATTGCTACACCGCGCTCGAGCAGGGACTGGAAGTCCTGCCGGTCATCAACAAGATCGATCTGCCCTCGGCGGACCCGGACCGCGTGGCGCAGGAGATCGAGGACATCATCGGGATCGATGCCACGGAGGCGGTGCGCGTCAGCGCCAAGACGGGCGAGGGCGTGAAAGAGTTGCTCGAAGTGCTCATCAGGGGCATTCCGTCCCCGAAAGGGGATCCGCAGGCGCCCCTGCAGGCCCTGATCATCGATTCCTGGTTCGACAACTATGTCGGGGTCGTCTCACTGGTGCGGGTCATGAACGGCAGCCTGCGGACGGGCGAGAAATTCCGGGTGATGTCCACCGGGCGCAGCCATAACGCGGACCGGCTCGGGCGCTTTACCCCCAAGCCGGTCGTCATGACCGAGCTCGCCACGGGCGATGTCGGTTTCGTGGTCGCGGGCATCAAGGAGATCGACGGCGCACCGGTCGGCGATACGATCACGCTGGAGCATCGTCCCAGTCCACAGGCGCTACCCGGATTCAAACAGATCAAGCCGCGCGTGTTCGCCGGACTGTTCCCGGTCAATTCGGAAGACTACGAGGGCTTTCGCGATGCGCTGGCCAAGCTGCGCCTGAACGACTCCGCGCTGCACTACGAGCCGGAGGTGTCCGAGGCGCTAGGTTACGGCTTTCGCTGCGGCTTTCTCGGTCTGCTGCACATGGATATCGTGCAGGAGCGCCTCGAGCGCGAATATAACCTCGATCTCGTCACCAGCGCCCCGACTGTCGTGTATGAGATCGCGCGCACCGATGACACGGTCGTATACGTCGATAACCCGGCGAAGCTGCCGGTCGCCAACGAGATCGAGGAGATCCGCGAGCCGATCATCATCGCCAACATCCTGGTGCCACCGGACCACGTCGGGTCGGTATTGAAGCTGTGCAACGACAAGCGCGGCAGCCAGAAGAAGATGCAGTACCTCGGCACGCAGGTGTCCTTGCAGTACGAACTGCCGCTTGCGGAAGTGGTGCTCGATTTCTTCGACCGGCTCAAATCGGTGAGCCGCGGCTACGCATCCTTCGACTACGAATTCAGTCATTTCCAGACGGCACCGCTCGTGAAGCTCGACATCCTCATCAACGGTGACAAGGTCGATGCGCTCTCGACCATCGTGCATCGGGAGAATGCCTATCAGCGCGGCCGCGAGCTCGTGGACAAGATGCAGGAGCTCATTCCGCGGCAGATGTTCGAGGTCGCGGTCCAGGCGGCCATCGGCGGCTCGGTCATCGCGCGCGCCTCCGTGAAGGCGCTGCGCAAGAACGTGCTCGCCAAGTGCTACGGCGGCGACGTCACGCGCAAACGCAAGCTCCTCGAGAAGCAGAAAGAGGGCAAGAAGCGCATGAAGCAGCTCGGTCACGTGGAGATCCCGCAGGAGGCATTCCTCGCGGTCCTGCAGGTGGGTCGCAAGACCTAGCGGGCGCAGCGCACGACAGTTAGCAGTCAGAGGCAACGAAAGTCACGCCTTTCGTTGCCGGGTCGAAAGCGCCGCAGGCGACTTCCGACCAATGAAACGAGGGCCGCATGGTGTTGCAGATTATCGCTGTTCTCTCCTGGCTCGCCGCCCCGGTGGGCCTCATCGTCATCATCGATGACTGGTTCTTCCGTCCCCGCCGGCAGATCGCGGCCTCACCGCAATCGCCGCACGATCCGCCGGTAATGCGCGCAGCGTACCTGGTGCTGCCCATTCTGATTGGCGCTGCGGTGCTGCGCCTGCTGGTCGCCGAGCGGCTGGATTTCAGCGCGGTGCTGTTGGGCATTACCGTGTTGACGGGTATCGTCTGGTGGCTGGATGTTGCCTGGCTCAGGCGGCGACGCTATGCGGCGGCGCGGGCCGCGGGCAAGGACCCGGCCGCGATCCCCGAGCCCGGCACGGTCGATTACGCGCGCAGTTTTTTCCCGGTGGCGCTGGTCGTGCTGGTGCTGCGCTCCTTCATCTTCGAGCCCTTTCGCATCCCCTCGGACTCGATGATGCCGACCCTGCTGGATGGGGATTTCATCATCGTCAACAAGTTCGATTACGGCTTGCGGCTACCGGTGCTGAACCGCAAGATCATCTCGATCGGTGAACCCCAGCGGGGGGATGTGGTCGTTTTTCGCTATCCGCTGGATCCTTCCGTGAACTACATCAAGCGCCTGGTCGGCCTGCCGGGGGATCATGTGGAGGTCCACAGTGACCGACTCATCATCAACGGGAAACCGGTGCCCTTCAAGATCCTGCATCTCTACAACGACGGTTGCTACATCAATATGCAGCTTGCCGAGGAGCACCTTGGCAGCCACGTCCATGAGGCGCTGCTGTGCCCGGTCCCGCTCGATGTGACGCCCGTCCCGCCGCCCGGGTGCAACCGCAGTGAAGCCCGGGGTTATTACTGTGGCAGTGCCGGGGAGGGGGCGATGGCCACCTTCGGCGAGCCGCCGCCGGTGATCAAGGACGTGCCCCCGGGAATGTATCTGATGATGGGCGACAACCGGGACAACAGCGAGGACGGGCGGGTGTGGGGCTTCGTTCCGGAGGCCAATCTGGTCGGCAAAGCCACGCGGATCTGGTTCAATTGGGACCTCAAGCGCACCGGGGGCCCCACATGGAGCCGGATCGGCACTGCCATCAAATGAGGAGCGCGGGCGCAACGGGGGTGAGGTCGATGCGTACGAAGCAACGTGGTGTCACGCTGATCGGCTGGATCGTCCTGCTGATCCCGGTGGCGATCGTGGGGTACGCCGGGATCCGTCTGGCGCCGGTCTATCTGAATTACATGAAGGTCGCCAAGACGCTCGAAAGTCTCAAGAGCGAATACAAGGAATCCGGCGACAGCGGCCTTGCCGGTATCCGCACCTCGATCGAGAAGAATTTCGATATCCAGAGCGTGGACTATCCCACCGTCAAGGACATCAAGATCACGCGCGACGGGCGCAGCTGGCTCGTGGAGGCTGCGTACGATGACCAGGCACCGCTGTTTGCGAATGTCTTCATCCTCGTGACCTTCGACAAGACGGTTCGCCTGGGCGCGCAGAGTCTCGACTAGCGGTATTGGACATGACCAACGGAGAGGGTGCCGTCCGTTGGATCCGCGACCAGCTCGGTTACGAGCCACACGATCCACAACTGTTCAGCGCGGCCCTGACGCATCGCAGTGCCCCGGGGCCCAACAACGAGCGCCTCGAATTCCTCGGCGATGCGGTGCTCAATCTCGTGATCGCGCGGCACCTGTATTGTGCCTTTCCGCAGGCTTCCGAAGGGGATCTGAGCCGGCTTCGCGCGCGTCTCGTGAGCGCCGAGCCGCTGGCTGAGGTGGCCCTGGCGATCGGGCTGGGAGAGGCGCTGCAGCTAGGTTCGGGGGAGTTGAAAACGGGGGGCTTCCGGCGCCAGTCGATCCTCGCCGATGCACTCGAGGCGCTCTGCGGCGCGCTGTTTCTGGACGGGGGAATCGAGTCGGCCGAGCAGCTGATCACGCGGCTCTTTGCGGCGCGTATTGCGGCGCTGCCGGCCCCGGCATCGCTCAAGGATGCAAAGACCCGCCTGCAGGAGTATCTGCAGTCGCGTGGCTTCGCCCTGCCGCGCTACATCGTCGAGCGCACCGAAGGCGAGGCGCATGAGCAGACATTCCATGTAGTGTGCGCGATACCCGAGATCGGCCTTCGGGCCACTGGCAGCGGCTCGAGCCGCCGCCGCGCGGAGCAGGAATCGGCCGAGCGCATCCTGCGGGAGATCGAGACGGCATGAGTGCATCGCCCGCAGGGGAGTTTCGCAGTGGTTTCGCGGCCCTCGTGGGCCGCCCGAACGTCGGCAAGTCGACGCTGCTCAATGCCCTGGTCGGCCAGAAACTGAGCATCGTCACACCGCGACCCCAGACGACCCGCCACCGGATCGTCGGCATCTCGCACCTGCCGCATGCGCAGATCGCCTTCGTGGACACACCGGGGTTGCATCATCACGGCAACCGCGCCCTCAACAAAGCCATGAATCGCACGGCCGCCACCTCGCTCCACGATGCGGATCTCGTCGTCTTCGTGCTCGAGGCGCTCAAGTGGACCTCGGAGGATGAGCTCGTGCTCGAGCGCGTAGCGCAGTCGGCTCTGCCCGCCATTGCGGCGGTGAACAAGGTCGATCGGGTACGGCCGCGCGAGCGCTTGTTACCGTACCTCGCAGAGCTCGGCGCGCGGATGGAGTTTGCCGCGGTCGTGCCGCTTTCCGCGCTCAAGGGCGACAACGTCGAGGCATTGCGTCTGAGCATTGCCGCACGCCTGCCCGTCGCGGCGGCGATGTTCGCCGCAGGGGAGCTCACCGATCGCAGCCTCGAATTTCGCATCGCGGAGATGATCCGGGAAAAACTCACCCTGGAGCTCAATCAGGAGGTGCCGTATGGGGTTGCCGTGGAGGTCGAGCAGCTCGCCGAGGAGGAGGGACAGCTCGTGGTGAATGCGGCCATCTGGGTGGATCGCGAAGGCCAGAAACCGATCGTCATCGGTGCCAAAGGCGAGCGCCTCAAGCGCGTGGGGCGCTCGGCGCGGATCGCCCTCAACACGCTGCTCGGACGCCGGCTGCATCTCACCCTGTGGGTGAAGGTGCGCGAGAACTGGGCGGACAACGCGCGCGCCCTGAGACAACTTGGCCTCGAATGACCCGCACTGCCCGCCGCATCGCGCTCGCGCCGGCCTACATCCTGCATCATCAGCCGTACCGGGATACGAGCCGCATACTCGAGGTGCTGACGCGCGAGTACGGCAGACTGTCGCTGTTCGCGCGCGGCGTGCGCGGCCCCAAGGCGCGCCTCGGCCCGGTACTGCAGCCATTTCAATTGCTGCTGCTGTCCTGGAGCGGGCGCGGCGAGGCAGCCCAGCTCACCGCTGCCGAGAGCGTCGATCGGGATCCGCCGTTGCCGGCGGGAAGTCTCATGGCCTGCTTCTACCTCAATGAGCTGCTGCTCAAACTGACCACCCGGCATGATCCGCTGCCTGCGCTTTTCGATGACTATCAGGCCACGGTGCACGGGCTGCGCACCGGCTTGCCGCTCGAGCCGACATTGCGGATCTTCGAGAAACGCCTGCTCGAGACGCTAGGCTATGGCCTCGATCTGCTGACCGAGGCGCAAAGCGGCAAGCGCATCGAGCCGCTCGGGTACTATCATTTCCGCCCGGCGCAGGGGTTGTTCCCCACGGTCGCCGACGCGGCAGGGGCGCTGGCGGGCCACTCCCTGATCCGCCTTGCCGGGGAACATCTGGCGGGCGCACGTGAACTCACGGATGCCCGGCGCTTGCTGCAGGCGGCGCTGGCACAATGTCTCGAAGGGCGCGATCTCAAGACCCGTACGGTTGCCCGATCCGTCGCACGCCGGGCCCGGGTGAATCCGTCCCGCGAGACACCATCGGAGCCGCAGGAATGAGCTACCCGTCGATCGCCCTGGGAATCAACATCGATCACGTCGCGACGCTGCGTCAGGCACGCTGCGGGCGCTATCCGGATCCGGTGCATGCCGCCCTGGCAGCAGAGAGCGCCGGCGCCGACAGCATCACCTTGCATCTGCGCGAGGACCGCCGGCACATCCAGTTGCAGGACGTGACGACCCTGAAGGCGCTGCTGCAGACCCACATGAACCTCGAGATGGCCGTCACGGATGAGATGATCGAAATTGCCGGGACGGTGCGGCCGGCCGATTGCTGCTTCGTGCCGGAGCGGCGCGCGGAGCTCACCACCGAGGGCGGTCTGGACGTGGTCGCCCAGCTACCCCGGTTGAAGGAGGCGACCGCGAGGCTGCTCGGGCAGGGCATCCGCGTGGCGCTGTTCATCGATCCGCAACCCCGGCAGATCGAGGCCGCAGCTCAGGCCGGCGCGCCGGTGATCGAGCTGCACACCGGTGCCTACGCCGAGAGCAGCGGGTCGCAACGGGCAATGCAGCTCGAGCGCTTGCGCGCAGGCGCTGCCCAGGCGAGCGCGCTGGGTCTGGAAGTGCACGCCGGTCATGGTCTGCACTATCACAACGTGCAGCCGGTTGCGGCAGTCGCCGACATCGTCGAGCTGAACATCGGTCACGCCATCATCGCGCGCGCTCTCTTCGATGGGCTGGCCGCCGCGGTCCGTGACATGAAGGCGCTGATCGCCGCGGCGCGCACATGATCTTCGGTATCGGCGTCGATGTGCTGGAGGTGCGACGCGTGCACGGCACGCTCGCGCGTTTCGGGACGCGATTCACCGATCACCTGCTCATGCCGCAGGAGCGCGCGCAACTGGCGAGAACGCGCCGGCCGGAGCGTTTCATCGCAATGCGCTTCGCGGCAAAGGAAGCCATCGTGAAGGCGATGGGAACCGGTTTCGCGCACGGCATCTGGATCCGCGACGTGGGTGTCGTGCAGAATGCCTGGGGTAAGCCCGAAGTGGTGTTTTCCGAGCGCGGCGAACGGATACGACGCGGCCTGGGGGTCGGTGAAGGTCACGTCACACTGACGGATGAGGCGGGACTCGTGGTCGCCGTCGCGGTGCTCATGAAAGCGCTCGCATGAATACCCTCGTATTCGATATCGAAACGGTTCCCGATGTCGCCTATGGACGGCGGCTGCACGGGTTACAGGGCCTGGATGATGCCCAGGTCGCCAAGGCCATGTTTGCCCTGCGACGCCAGGATGTGGGCGCAGATTTCCTGGCGCACGAGCAGCACCGCATCGTCGCGATCGCCTGCGCGCTGCGCTCGCGCGATGGGCTGCGCCTGTGGAGCCTCGGTGAGCCACAGTCGGGCGAAGCGGAGCTGATCGAGCGCTTCTTCGAGGGGATCGAGCGCTTCTGCCCGGACCTCGTTTCCTGGAACGGCTGTGGCTTCGATCTGCCCGTGCTGCATTATCGCGCCCTCCTGGCCGGCGTGCGCGCACCGCGCTACTGGGAAACGGGCGAGGCGGATACGGCCTTTCGCTACAACAACTATCTCGGGCGTTTCCACTGGCGCCACGTGGATCTCATGGACGTGCTCTCGGGCTACCAGAATCGCGCGCGCGCCTCGCTGGCCAACATCGCCTGTCTGCTCGGGCTGCCCGGCAAGATGGGCTTCTCCGGCGCCCAGGTCTGGGATGCGTGGCTGGCAGGCGATGTGGCGGGCATCCGCCGCTACTGTGAGACGGATGTTCTCAACACCTACCTGATCTACCTTCGCTTCGAGCTGCTGCGCGGCCGGCTGACGCAGGAACGGCACGCGCAGGAGATCGAGCGGGTGCAGGCGCTGCTGCGCGCGGCAAGGGAGCCGCATCTCGCCGGTTTCCTCCAGGCCTGGGAGGCCCCGGCTTGAGCCGGCGATCACGCCGCCGCGAGGCGGCGGCCGATGAGACGGCCACGGTGGAGGGGCTGACCCGGGAAGGCGCCGGTGTCATTCGCGCCGGCAAAGCCGTGTTCGTCGGCGGTGCGCTTCCGGGCGAGCGGGTGCGGTTCCGGCGCCGGCGCTCTCACCGCCGGCACGATGAGGGCGAGCTGCTCGAGATACTGCAGGCGGCTCCCGAGCGTGTGGCGCCGCGGTGTGCGCATTTCGGCGTCTGCGGCGGGTGTGCCCTGCAGCATCTGGCGCCCGAGGCGCAGATCGAGGCCAAACAGGCCGAGCTGCTCGAGCATCTGCAGCGCCTGGGGCACGTCGTGCCGCAGCAATGGCTGCCGCCGCTGCGCGGACCGGTGTGGGGGTATCGCCGCCGGGCGCGCCTCGGCTGCAAATACGTGCTCAAGAAGGAGCGGGTGCTCGTTGGTTTCCGGGAGCGCCTCGCGCCGTATATCGCCGACGTGCACCGCTGCGAGGTGCTCGCCGATCCGGTCGGCGGGCTGATTGCCCCGCTCGCTGAGCTGTTGAGCGAGCTGAGCATTCGGCAGCGGTTGCCGCAGATCGAGGTAGCCGTCGCGGACAATGCCGTGGCGCTGGTCCTGAGAGTGCTCGAGGCGCCCAGTTGCGAGGATCTGCGGCGCCTGCAGAGCTTCTCGGCCACGCATCGCGTACGGTTCTACCTGCAGCCCGGGGGACTCGACTCCGTGCAGGAGCTGATCGATCCATTGCACGGCCCGGGTGAGCCGCTGTGCTATCACCTGCCGGCCTTCGATCTGCGGCTCGAATTCGCGCCGACGGATTTCCTGCAGATCAACGCTGCCGTGAACGAGGCGCTCGTGTCGCGCGCGGTCGATCTGTTGGAGATTGCGGCCGGCTCGGTGGTTCTCGATCTGTACTGCGGACTGGGAAATTTCACCCTGCCACTGGCCCGGCGTGCGGCACGAGTGATCGGGGTGGAGGGCGACGCGCAGCTCGTGCAGCGCGCTCGCCGCAACGCGCAGCTGAACGGGCTGACCAACATCGAGCTGCACGCCGCAGACCTGTCACAAGCCGGACCCCCCGAGCCGCCATGGCTGCGCGCGCCCTGCACGCACGTGCTGCTCGATCCGCCGCGGGCGGGCGCGAGCGCAATGTTGGGACCCATCGCCCGTCTGCGGCCGCAGTGCGTACTGTATATTTCCTGCCATCCGGGCAGTCTCGCCCGGGATGTGGGGCAGCTCGTGCACGAACATGGAATGATTCTGCGCGCCGCAGGAGTGTTGGACATGTTTCCGCATACGACGCATGTCGAGTCGCTGGCGCTGCTTTCGCCGGGCGCACACCGGGGATCGCGCGCATGAGCCTCGGACCGCTCATGATCGATCTGCACGGAACGACCATCACATCCGAAGAGGATGAGCTGCTGCGCCATCCGCTGGTCGGCGGCGTCATCCTGTTCACGCGCAACTACGCCGATCCTGAGCAGCTGACCGGGCTCGTCAGCGCGATACACGCGGTCAGAACGCCGCCGCTGATCGTTGCGGTGGATCATGAAGGCGGTCGCGTACAACGCTTTCGCACGGGGTTCTCCGTTCTGCCGCCGGCGCGGCGCATCGGCCATGAATTCGATCTCGATCCGCGTGCCGGACTTGAGCTGTCGCGTCGCATGGGATGGCTCATGGCCGCGGAGCTGCGCTCGCACGGCATCGATCTGTCCTTCGCACCCTGCGTGGATCTCGATTACGGCCTGAGCGAGGTGATCGGGGACCGGGCATTCCATTCACGGGCGGATGTGGTGGGCCAGCTCGCCGTGGCATATATGCACGGCATGCGCGATGCGGGTATGGCTGCCACGGCCAAGCATTTCCCGGCGCATGGCGCCGTCGTTGCAGACTCCCACCAGAGCCTGCCCGTGGACCGCCGGGCACTGGCGGACCTGTCGGAGGATCTATCGGTGTACCGCCGGCTGATTGCCAACTCCCTGCCGGCGATCATGGCGGCGCACGTGCTGTTTCCGGCCGTGGATGCGGCCCCGGCGAGCCTTTCCGGACGCTGGATTCGCGACGTGCTGCGCGGTGAGCTCGGATTTCAAGGGGTAGTGTTCAGCGACGATTTGTCCATGGGAGGGGCGGCCGCCGCCGGCGATATTGTGACGCGTGCACGGCAGGCCCTCGCGGCAGGCTGCGACATGCTGCCGGTATGCAACCGGCGCGAAAGCGTGCTCGCACTGCTGGACAGGCTCGATTTCGAGCCAGAGCCTGCTTCGCGAATGCGCCTGGTGCGGATGCATGGCAGGGACGGGGTTGCGCCGCAGGCGCTCAAATCGCTTGGCGATTGGCGCAGGAGCCGGGAGCTGCTGGCGCGTTGCACCGCGGCACCCCCGCTGAACCTTACGGCCGGGGACACATGAACAACTGGTCCACGGAAGCTTGGCGTGCACTGGTCGATGCAGCCCCCGAAGGCATCGTGGTCTGCGATGCGACGGTACCCGATCATCCGGTCCTGTATGCGAACGCGGCCTTTGCCCAGATGTGCGGCTATCCGGTTTCGGCGCTGCTGGGCACCAATCTTCGCGGGCTGCAAGCACAGGATCGGGACCAGGATGCGCGGCTGCGTATCCGCGATGCGCTGGAGAAAGGCATCCCCGCGCGGGTGCTGCTGCGCAACTATCGGCCCGACGGCACACTCTTCTGGAATGAGGTGGTGCTGCAGCCGGTGCGCGATCCTGCCGGGCGCATCACCCACGTCATCGGCTATCACCGCGATGCCAGCGATCGCCTGAAGAATGCCGAGCGAACCATCACGGGCCTGCCTCCGTGGCTGCGTGAGGATCGGCTGACGGGGCTGCACTCGCGCGCCTATTTCGAGGAACTTCTGCAACGGGACTGGGCTCTGGCGCAGCGCGACTCACACGAGATCGGCCTCACCCTCTTCGACATCGACGATCTGCGCACCTACAACGACACGTTCGAGAAGTCGGGCGGCGATGCGTGCATCCGGCGCGTCGCCCGTGTGATCGGGGCTTCCTATCGGCGCGGCGGTGATCTCGTCGGACGCTGGGATGGCGGCACGTTCGCCGTGCTCACGCAGGGCGATGCGGCCGAGAAGGCCTCCGAGTACGCAAAGATCGTCGGCCAGCGCGTGCGCGACCTGCTCATGCATCATCCGCGGGCCGGTGTGGAGCGCTACGTGACCATCAGTGCCGGAATCGCATCCCTGGTACCGCCGCGCGAGCTGCCGTTGCAGACACTTCTCAAAGCCTGCACCGCCGCCCTGCAACGGGCGAAAAAGCTCGGCAAGAACCATATTGCCACGGCGGAATCCACCGACTTTCAGTGAGCCGAGCGCTAGCGTCCCGCCGGCCGTGCGCCCTGGGCCGGCGTGACGAGCGCGATCACCCCGTAAGCCGGGTTGTCGTAGTAGTTGCGCTCGTAGAAATGCACGCGGCGGCTCTCCGTCAGTGCGAACGCGGTACCGGCAGTGGCGCCCAGTCCCGCAGGCGGGGAGGCGATCACATAACTCAATGCCATCCCCAGATGCAGGTACTGGCCGCGCTCGAGCGAGACGTTGCCGGTCAAACCTTGCACGTCGATTCCGAGCTTCTGCAGTGTGAAACCTGCGCGCGTGCCCCATGCGCTGGCGGTTTGCGCCCAGGCGACATGGGCAACGGGTGCGTAGGCGCCGCTTGCGCGCAGTCTCGCCTCCAGGTCGGTCATTTGAAACTGCGCCGGCGGCAGCAGTCCGACGAAGTGACCGACCTGGGACGAGCCGCTCGAGGACTCCTCGCCAACGACGTTGGCTGCGGCGCCTTCGGCGCTCCAGTTCTCAGGGCCCCCCTGCGTCGAGAGCGCGCGGAAGATGATGATCTCGATGTGGTACGCAGGCCCACTGCTGTCCTGTGACAGGGCCAGCGGTGCACTGAGCAGAGCGAGCAGCAGCAGGGCAGGGGTCCGCAATGTCATCGGCGCATTCTACGTCAGCGACGCGGTGCCTTCTCGCCGAGGCGCCGCAGCAGCTCGACGGCGAATTCGAAGCGCTGCTCCTGGTTGGCGAGCGCGCGGGAGATGCGCAGCTTCATGGGGGTTTCCAGCCGGTACTCGCGCGGCTGCTTATGAATGAGGCGCACGACGGTGGCGGGATCGAGATCGTTGTGTTCCTCGAACCAGACCGAGCCGCCCTGCACTCCCAGATCGAGTCGCCGCACCCCGAGCCGGCGCGCGGCGAGCTTCAGCTTTGCGAGCCGCAGCAGGCTGTGCGCGACGGGCGGCAGCGGACCGAATCGATCGAAGAGTTCCGCCAGCAACTCATCGAGCCCCTCCTCGGTGTCCGCCGCGGCGATTGTTTTGTAGAGACCCAACCGTACGTGGACATCGCCGATATAGGCCTCCGGCAGGAATGCGGGCAAGCGCAATTCCACTTCGGTCTCGGCCGCCAGCGGCTTCTCGAGCGCGGGCACGCGTCCCTGCTTCAGCTCCTTGACCGCGTGCTCGAGCAGATCCAGATACAGTGCCAGGCCAATCTCGGTCATCTGCCCGCTTTGCTGCTCCCCGAGCAGCTCGCCCGCGCCGCGGATCTCCAGATCGTGCGTGGCGAGCACGAACCCGGCGCCCAGATCCTCCATCGATTCGATGGCATCGAGACGCTTGGCGGCATCGCCTGCGAGGGATCGGCGCGGCGGAGCGATGAGATAGGCATACGCGCGATGATGCGAGCGCCCGACGCGTCCGCGCAGCTGATGCAGCTGCGCAAGCCCCATGCGGTCGGCGCGGTTGATGAGGATGGTGTTGGCGGTGGGCACGTCGATCCCGCTCTCGATGATCGTGGTGCAGACCAGCAGATCGAATCGGCGGTGGTAGAAATCGACCATGAGGTGCTCGAGATCGCGTTCGCGCATCTGGCCGTGGCCGACGCGCGCGGTGGCCTCGGGAACGAGCGCCTGAATCTCGGCGGCGAGCTGGTCGATCGTCTTGATCTCGTTGTGTACGAAGTAGATCTGTCCGCCGCGGCGCAATTCGCGCAACGCCGCCTCGCGCAGCGTGGGGCCGTGCCACTCGATGACGAATGTCTTGATCGCCAGCCGCTGTGCCGGCGGCGTCGTGATCAGCGACAGGTCGCGCAGACCGCCGAGCGCCATGTTGAGTGTGCGTGGGATGGGCGTCGCGGTGAGGGTCAGCACGTGCACGTTCGCGCGCAGCGCCTGCAGCCGCTGCTTGTCGCGCACGCCGAAGCGATGCTCCTCATCGATGATGAGAAGACCGAGATCCTTGAAACGCGCATGCGAATGAAGCAGCCGGTGCGTGGCGATGACGATGTCCACGGAGCCGCGCTCGAGCCCCGCGAGCGTCGCGAGCGTCTCCTTGGAGTTGCCGAAGCGCGAGAGCGCTTCCACGCGTACGGGCCAGTCCGCGAAGCGGTCACGGAAGTTGGTCAGGTGCTGCTGCGCGAGCAGCGTGGTCGGAGCAAGCACGGCGACCTGTTTGCCGGCCTGCGCCGCCACGAAAGCTGCGCGCATGGCCACCTCGGTCTTGCCAAACCCGACATCGCCGCACACGATGCGGTCCATTGGCCGCTCGCTTTGCAGGTCGCTCAGCACCTGGCGGATCGCGGTCGCCTGATCTTCGGTCTCCTCGAACGGGAAGGCAGCCGCGAAGGCCTGGTACTCGAGCTCGTTGCACGGCAGCTTGAGGCCCTGCTGCGCCTTGCGTCGCGCATACAGATCGAGCAGCTCCGCGGCGACGTCGCGAATCTGCTCCGCGGCCCGCTTGCGCGCCCGGGCCCATTGATCGGTACCGAGCTTGTGCAGCGGCGCGCTCTCGGGGGCCGCTCCCGTGTAACGGCTGACCCGGTGCAGCGACTGCACCGGCACGTACACGCGATCGCCGTCGAGATACTCCAGGATGAGGAACTCGCCGGGCTGGCCGGCAATCTCCATCATCTGCAGGCCAACGTAACGGCCGACACCATATTCCTGGTGCACGACCGGCGCGCCGGGGTTCAGATCCTGCAGATCCCGCAGGATGGCCTCCGGATCGGCGGCTGCGCGCTTGCGGCGCCGCTCCTGACGGGCGCGCGCCCCGAAGAGCTGCGCCTCCGAGACGATGGCAATGCGCGGCTCGGTGAGCGTCAACCCGGAAAGCGAGGGAGCCACCGTGAGCGCGAGGCGGGCGTCGCCATTCGCAAAGGCCTCCCAGCCCGGCACCGGGAGAATCTCGTAACCGTGAGCGCGCAACATCTCCTGGAGCACTTCGCGCCGGCCCGGCGAGTCCGCGGCAATCAACACCCGGCCGGCGAATTCGTTCAGGAACACATCAAGGGGTGCGAGCGGGTGCTGCGCGCGCGCGTCGATCCGCAGCTGCCGCGGCGCAGCCGTCGGGAAATTCCGCGCCCCTTGCTCCGCGGCGCTCGAACTGTCCAGGCCGGCTGCGCCAACGTCGCGCATTTCAGCGCCGCTGCCGAGCTCGGTATCCGTCTTGTAGGCGTTGAGCGTGATGCAGGCGAACCCTTCCAGGCGCCGTTGGATCTCGTCCGGATCGACGAACAGCTCCGCCGGCGGCAGCACCGGCCGCTCGATGTCGTGACGCCGGTCCTCATAACGCGTCTGCACGTCATGCCAGGCCTTGCTGAGCGCAGCGTGCAGAGCCACATCGCGCACGATGACCGCATTGTCCGGCAGGTAGTCGAACAGGGTCGCCGTCTCGTCGAAGAACAGCGGCAGGTAGAACTCGATGCCGGCCGGCGCGACGCCCTCGCTGACTCCGCGGTAGAGGCTGGCTTTGGTCGGATCGCCTTCGAAACGGGTGCGGAAGCGACGGCGAAACTCCCGCACCCCGTCGGGATCGAGGGGGACTTCGCGAGCGGGCAGCAGGCGTACGCGCTCGAGGCTGTCGAGTGATCGCTGGGTTTCCGGATCGAAACGGCGGATGGCCTCGATTTCGGCGTCGAACAGATCGATGCGCAAGGGCGCGACCGAGCCCATCGGATAGACATCCAGCAACGAGCCACGCACGGCATATTCACCGGGGCTGGTCACCTGACTGACACTCACGTAGCCGGCTTCGATCAGCCGGTTGCGGAAAGGCTCGATCGCCAGTGACTCCCCGACCGTGAGCTCGAAGGCGCGCCCCTGGACGTAGTGGCGCGGCGGCAGTCGTTGCATGAGCACGTCGGCGGCCACGATGAGGCAGCCATGCTGTACGCGGGGAAGCTCGAAAAGTGTCCGCAGCCGCTGCGAGGTGATGTCGGGATGGGGCGAAAACAGCTCGTACGGCAGCACCTCCCAGTCGGGAAGCGTCAGCAGCGGCAGCCGCTCGCCCGCGAAGAACTGCAGTTCGGACGAGAGGCGTTCCAGGTCGCGGGCATCGTCGGCGACCACCACGTACAGCCGCTGATCCGAGCGGGTCGCCTCGGCCAGCGCCAGTGCGGCCGCGCTTCCGTAGAGCTGGTGCCAGCTTTGGCGTCGGTGCTTCGCCGTCGGAACGGGGGGCTTGAGCAGCAATGCGATCGAGCCGGCGGCGATCAGGCCTCGACGGGCACCTGGCTCACCTGCAGGCGCGCATGCAACGGCACGCAATAGATATCGATGGGACTGGTGCGACCCCGCAGGATCATCGGCGGCAACGGCAGCGCCCCGATATCGAGACCGTGCGCGTCCAGGGATTGCTTGATCGCCCCCGAGAACATGATCTCCCCGGCACGGGCGCGCTGGCAGAGCCGCGAGGCGACGTTGACCGTATCCCCGATGATCGTATAGCTCATGTACGTCGAGGAGCCGACATTGCCCGCGACCACATCGCCCTCGTTGATACCGATGCCAAGTCCGGCCTCGATCTGGTATTTGCGGCGCCAGGATTGCGCGAGCGCGGCGAAGCCGTTGAGCATTTCCTGCGCGGTCTTGATGGCTCGTGTGGAGCTGTCGGGCTGCTCGAGCGGCACGCCGAAACCGAGCATGAGGCAGTCACCGGCCATGTGGAAGACCGTGCCGTCGTGGCGGAAAGTGATTTCCGTGAGCAGCGAGAAGTACTCGTTCAGGAGCGGGACCACTTCGTGGGGGGCCAGCTGCTCGGACATGCCGGTGAATCCGCGCAGGTCGGCGAACAGCACCACGGCATGCGTGCGCACGTCCGCAGCCGAGAGCAGGCTGTCGCGCAGCTGGGCATCCTGGAGAATCTTGTCCGCGAGCCGGGGGGAGACGTAGCGGCGGAACGTTTCGCGCATCGTATCTTCGCGCCGGCGGATCTCCGCCTCGAGCTGAGCTGCCGCCGCCTTGCGCCGGACGGCCCCCGCGCGCATCAATGCCTCGATCCGAGTCCTGAGAAACTCATCTGCCGCCACCATGCATCCCCTTGTTCTTGCAGGCAGCGCAGGCTATCACCCGAATGACGAGTTGCCCACTGCCGCGGACAAGGGAAAGGCAGCGCAATAGCGGATTGAAACGAAGGCTTAAGCGGAGCTTTCAGCTCAACCCGCGGTCACGACCGAATGGATGACGCGATCGCCCTCGAAGAACACCGCGAAACCTGCATAGTCCCAGCGGGTGATGGGGGGCTTGCCGACCGTGGCGTGGCGCTCGGCGGGAGTCCCGAACCGCGCCTCCACCTCAGTCATCGTGGTGCCGCGCTTGGGCCGCTCGATCGCCGAGTCCCGCAGGGTGAGCTGATCGCCGACGACCAGGGTTTCCGACCAGGCGGTGCCGCAGAGCACGCAACCGCAACACAATGCCGCGAGAATCCGGATTTTCATAGCCTGTCCTCCGCGTTGGACTATAGCATCGGCTGCAAACTCCCCGCCTGAAGGGCGCTTGTCGAGCGTTGGGAGTGTGACGCGCGTCATGCACCGACCGCTCGCGCCCGCCTGGCGGTGCCGCCTCGCGACACATCGGCTCGGTGCTGTCCGACTGTGCTTAAATCGCGACGATGTTTCATCCGCTGCCGCTGTTCGTCGGGTTGCGCTACGTGCGCTCGCGAACCCGAAAATTTTTCGTCTCGTTCATCACCTGGGCTTCCCTGGGTGGGGTGTGCGTGGGGGTCGCCGCGCTGATCGTCATCCTCTCGGTGATGAACGGGCTCGAGAACGATCTGCGCGACCAGCTCGTCTCCCTCAGCGCCCACGCCCGCATCGTCGCAAGAGCGAGCGGTGATGAGCGGGGGGACGCGCCCGCGCCCTCCGAGGCCGAATGGCAGGCAGTGCAGCGCATGGTCCGCGCAACCACGGGCGTGGTCGGCGTCGCGCGCTACGTTGAGATCCAGGGCCTCGCCATCCGCACGCCCGAGATGCTGCCGATCATCCTTCGCGGGATCGATCCGCGCGCCGAATCCAGCGTGACCGAGCTGGCGCGCTCGCTCAAGCAGGGTCGTCTTGCCGCACTCACACCCGGTTCGGACCACGTGATCGTCGGGGAGATCATCGCGGAACGGCTCGGTGTAACGATCGGTGATGCCCTGACGGTGCTCATTCCCGCCGTGAGTGCCGATGGCGCCCCGGCTCCGAAGCTGCGTGAGCTGACCGTGGCCGGCGTTTTCGAGATCGGCAGGGCCGAGCACGATGGCACGCTGGTGTTTGCCAACATCGACGATGTCCGTGCGCTCACGCCGGCCGGCGGCAACGGCGAAGGCATTCGTATCCGCTTCGACAACGCGCTTGCGGCGCCGAAGCTCGCTGCGAAGCTGCGCCCGCTGCTACCCCGCGCATTCGAGCTGTTCGACTGGACCCAGGACAACGCCAGTTACTTCCGTGCCGTGCGCATCGAAAAAACCATGATGTCGCTCATCCTGATGATGATCGTCGCAGTTGCCACCTTCAATATCGTCTCGATGCTGGTGATGGTCGTGACGGACAAACGCACCGATATCGCGATCCTGCGCACCTTCGGCGCAGCGCCGCGCAAGGTCATGGGGATATTCATGACCCAGGGACTGGTGGTCGGCTGGCTGGGCGTCGCGCTCGGTGTGGCCGTTGGCCTCGGCATCGCCCTGAACGTCGCTACGCTCGTGCCGTTTCTGCAGCAGACCTTCCACTTCCAGATCTTCGACTCCGACGTTTACTACATGACGAGCATTCCGTCGGATGTGCGCTGGTCCAACATCATCGTGATCAGTGCGTGCGCCCTGCTCGTCACGGCACTGGCAACGGTGTATCCAGCCATCCGCGCGTCCCGGACCGCCCCCGCTGAAGCGCTTCGCTACGAGTAGCCGCGTGCTGCGGGCGCCTTACGAGTGGATCATCGGGACGCGCTATTTGCGCTCGACGCACCGGCGCGGGTTCGTGTCATTCGTCGCGCTGATGTCCGTGCTGGGATTGATGCTCGGCGTGGCGACGCTCGTCGTCGTCCTGTCGGTGATGAACGGCTTCGAGCGTGAGTTGCGCACTCGCATCCTGAGCGTCACGGCGCATGCAACGCTCAGTACCCTCGGTGGTCCGATGCTGGACTGGCACTCGGTACAGGGCGCGGCGCTGCATCAGCCCGGCGTGACGGCGGCGGTTCCCTACGTCGAGGAGCAGTCGCTGATCTCCAACCGCATCAACATCGCCGGCGCCACCGTTCGCGGCGTGCTGCCGGCAGAGGAACGCAAGGCCACCGGACTCGCGCAGCATCTCACGGCGGGTCGACTCGAGGATCTGCAGGCCGGGCAATACCACATCATTCTGGGCAATGCGCTGGCGCGCGAGCTGCACGCGCGCGTCGGCAGCTCCGTGATCGTGATCGCACCCCAGGGGACGGCGACCCCAACGGGCGTCGTACCGCGGATGCGTCGCTTCGCGGTGAGCGGAATCTTCCATTCCGGGATGTACGAATTCGATCGTGGACTGGCGCTGATCCACCTGTCGGACGCGCAGCGATTGTATCGGCTCGGGGATGCGGTCACCGGCATCCGGCTCGCCCTTGCCGATCCCCTGCGTGCGCCCACGCTGGTGCGCGAGCTCGCGGTGAGCCTCGGTGGAGGTTTCTACGTCAGCGACTGGACCCGCAACCATGTCAACTTCTTCCGCTCCATCGAGATCACGAAGTCGATGATGTTCGTGATCCTGCTGATGATCGTGGCGGTCGCCGCCTTCAACATCGTGGCGACGCTGGTCATGATCGTGAAGGAGAAGCAAGCGGATATCGCGATTTTGCGCACCTTCGGGGCCGGCCCGGCCAACATCCTGGCGACCTTCGCGCTGCAGGGGGTGATGATCGGGCTGGCCGGCACGCTGCTCGGGGCAGCGCTCGGCACGGTTTTGTCACACGAACTGGAGGCGATCGTCGCCTGGCTCGAGCAACTGACCGGAGTGCAGTTTCTGGATGCGAGCGTGTATTACATGAGCGACCTGCCGGCGTACGTCGAGGGGATGGATGTGTTGCGCATCTGCACGGTGGCGTTCGTGCTGTGCGCGATCGCCACGATCTATCCGGCGTGGCGCGCTGCGCGCACCGCCCCTGCCGCGGCGTTGCGCCATGAGTGAGGTCAAGCATGAACGAGCTCAAATGACGACGTTCGTGCTGCAGGCGCTCGCGGTCCAGAAGAACTTCACGCAAGGACCGGTGACGCTCGAAGTCCTGCAGGGTGTGCAGCTGCGCGTGACGCCGGCCGAGCGGGTCGCGATCGTCGGCGCGTCGGGATCCGGCAAGACCACGCTGCTGCAGATTCTGGGCGGACTCGATCGGCCGACCTCGGGCCAGGTACTGATCGACGGGCAGGACATCCACGCGCTGCACGAGAAGGCGCGCGGTATGCTGCGCAATCACGCCATCGGCTTCGTTTACCAGTTCCATCACCTGCTCCCGGAGTTTTCGGCGCTCGAGAATGTGGCGATGCCGCTGCTGGTGCGGCGCACGCCGGTGGCCGAAGCCCGCGCACGGGCCGCGGCCCTTCTCGAGCGGGTGGGCCTGGGCGCCCGACTCGATCATCGTCCCTACCAGCTCTCCGGCGGGGAGCGGCAACGGGCAGCGGTCGCCCGGGCGCTCGTGACCCAGCCAAAGCTTCTGCTGGCGGATGAGCCGACGGGGAATCTCGACGGCCGCAACGCCGAGGCGGTGTTTCAGCTTATGCTGGAGCTGAACCGTGAACGGGGTACCAGCCTGGTGGTCGTCACGCACGACGATCGGCTGGCTCGACGCATGGAGCGGGTGTTCGAGATCGAAAGCGGCGTGCTTACCGAGCGCGCTGCTCAGGGAACCGAGGACGTCTCACGGCGGGTGCGATAGCGGGACGACACCCGCCAGCGCCATAGCAGCTCGAGGCCCACCCAGCCCAGTACACCCACCACGGCACCACAGACGAGGCAACCGGCCAGGAACGGCTTCCACATAGGTCCCAAGCCGGTCTCGAGCCAGTCCCAGCTCAGCTGGAAAACGAAGTGCTCCGGCTGCGTCCCGAGCAGCGCGGCGCCCACCCGATAGGCCAGGTAGTACACCGGCACGATCGTCAAGGGATTGATCAGCATGACCGTGCCGATGATCACGGGGATGTTCAGCCGCCAGACGACCGCGATCAGACTCGACAGGATCAGATGCACCGGCAGCGGAATGAAGCAGATGGCGAGCCCCACGCCGAAAGCGCCCGTGACGCTGCGCCGGCACAGGCCCCACAGACGCGGATCGCCGAGCCGGGCCGCAAAGGGTCGCAGGAACCAGCGGTGCTCCAGCGAGCTGGGGGAGGGGGTGATGCGCTTTAGCAGTCGTCTGGGCATCGGGTCGGTCGAACTCTAGCAGAAACATTTGATCACAATTGCGCAGCGCGGCGCGTCGCCTGCGCAAGTCCCGTCACTGCGGGGGCGACCCACTGCCTTGAGCGCAGGTGGGGCTCCTGTAAGATGCCGCGTCGTCGCCGAAGCCTACGGGGGGCCAGTCGAATGTGGGAAATCGTGCGGGCAGGCGGTCCGCTCATGTGGCCGATCATCCTGTGCTCCATCACCGCCGCGGCGATCATCCTCGAGCGGCTGTGGACTTTGCAGGACCGGCGCGTGCTGCCCCAGGAGCTTCCCCAGAAGGTCTGGCAGCTGATCGAGGCGAACCAGGTCAGTGACAAGGTCATCGCCGCGCTCGAGCAGAATTCGCCGCTGGGGAAGCTGCTGGCCGTCGGCCTTGCCAACCGGCACCGGCCGCGCGAGATCCTCATGGAGCGTCTGGAGGATGCCGGGCGCCATGTCGTCTACGAGCTCGAGCGCTACCTGAACACCCTGGGCACCATTGCGGGCGTCTCCCCCCTGCTCGGACTGCTCGGCACCGTCACCGGCATCATTCGCTCCTTCAATGCCATCCAGCAGGGGGGTATGGGTGATCCGCGGGCCCTCTCCGGCGGCATCGCCGAGGCGCTCATCGCGACGGTCGCCGGACTGTGCGTGGCCATTCCCGCCCTGATCGCCTACCGGTACCTGCGCGGCCGGGTCGAGCGCATCGTCGTGGAAATGGAGAAGCAGGCGATCCGCATGGCCGATGCCGTCGAATCCTCGCACGTGCGGGGCCGGGTCGCCGCATGAGCAGCAGCGCCGTCACGATCTGCCTGCGGGGCGCGCGCACTCGCCACCCATGAATCTCAAACCTCGCCGTCACGAGGAGCCGGAAATCAACATCGTGTCGCTCATCGACGTGGTGTTGCTGCTGGTCGTGTTCTTCATGCTCTCCAGCCGCTTCACGGAGGAGGGCCGGCTGCGCGTGCACCTGCCACAGGCGAGCGCGGTGCCCATGCAGGAGCCGGCGGCGGAGCCGCTCGTCGTCACAGTCACGCAGCAGGGAAGCTATCGGGTGAACGAGCGCGAGCTCATCAACTCGAGCCCGGACACGCTGCGCGCAGCGCTGCTCAAGGAGGCCGGCAGCAACCGCAATCTGCGCGTGACGATCCGTGCGGATGCACGCGCGACCCATCAGTCCGTGATCACGGCAATGGATGTGCTCGGACACCTCGGCTTCGGTGAAATCAACATCGCGACGGTCAAGGACGAGTCGGCGGGCCGCCCTTGAGCCGCGCGGCCACCCGCGAGCTGCACGCCGCGCCGCCGGCCTTGCTCACCTACCGGCGCCTGCTGCGCTATCTGCGGCCGCATCGCGCCGCCTTCGCGCTCGGCATGTGCGGCGGCATCCTGTTCTCGGTGAGCATGGTGAGCTTTGCACCCTTCGCCAAGGTCTTCGGCGATCGCACCTTCACGCATCCCGACCCGCGCATGGTCTGGTGGGTGCCGGTCGCGCTCGTCGGCCTGTTCATACTGCGTGGCCTGGGCGACTTCACCGAGACCTATTTCCTGGGCTATGTGGGGCGCAGCATCGTCACCCAGCTGCGCAAGGAGCTGTTCGAGCGCGTGCTGCGCCTGCCGATCGGTTATTTCGATCGGCAGTCCTCCGCGGTACTGCTCTCGAAGCTCACCTACAACACCGAGCAGATCGGGCAGGCAACCACCGATTCGGTCGCGGTGATCGTGCGCGAGAGCCTGACGATGCTCGGTTCGATCGCGATATTGCTCTGGCTCAATCTCAAACTGACGCTGGTGGCGCTCGCGATGGGCCCGCTCGTCGCCTGGCTCGTGTCGATCATCAACAAGCGTTTCCGTCGTTACAGCCGCCGCACCCAGGACTCGATGGGCGATGTGACGCGTGTGGCCAAGGAGAGCTTCGAGGCGCCGCGGCTCATCAAGGTCTACAACGCCGAGGCGCATCTCAGCGGTCAGTTCGCCGTGGTGAACGAGAGCAACCGCCGCTCGAACATGCGGCTGATTCTCACGCGCGGGCTGGCCAACCCGATCGTGCAGCTCGTAACTGCGATCGGCGCCGCATTCGTGATCGGCATCGCGATCGCCGATGCGGTGCGGGGTCGGATGTCCGCGGGCGATCTGCTGGCGTTCTTCACCGCCATGGTCAACATCGCGCAGCCCCTGCGCAGTCTCGTCGGGGTGACCGGCCCGCTGCAGCAGGGGATCGCCGCCGGGCAAAGCGTCTTCGCGATGCTCGATGAGCGCATCGAGGAGGATGGCAAGGGCCGCCGCACGGGCAGGGTGCGCGGCGATGTGGAATTTCGCGGTGTTTCGTTCTCGTACCACGGCGGCGACGGTCGGGCCGCAGCGCTCGACGGTATCACCCTCGCGGTATCCGCAGGTGAGCGTATCGCCATCGTGGGCCGCTCCGGCAGCGGCAAGTCCACGCTCGTGAATCTCTTGCCTCGTTTCTACGATGTCGAATCGGGTGTCGTGTGCATCGACGCAGTGGACGTTCGGGAATACTCCCTGCGTGATCTGCGCGAGCAGATCGCGGTGGTGAGCCAGGACGTGGTGCTCTTCGACGATTCGATCCGCAACAACATCGCGTTTGGCCGGCAGACCTGCGCCGATGCGGTAGAGCGCGCGGCGGAAGCAGCACACGTACTGGAGTTCGTGCGGGCTTTGCCCGCAGGCCTCGACACGATGGTCGGCGATCGTGGCGTGCTGCTTTCCGGCGGCCAGCGTCAACGCATCGCCATCGCTCGCGCACTGCTCAAGGACGCACCGATCCTCATCCTCGATGAGGCGACCTCCGCGCTCGACACGGAGGCCGAACGCCATATCCAGGCTGCGCTGACGCAACTCATGCGCCATCGCACCACGTTCGTGATTGCGCATCGGCTGTCGACCGTGGAGCAGGCGGACCGCATCATCGTGCTCGACGGCGGTGCCATCGTGGAAAGCGGCACGCACGCGCAATTACTCGCAGGTCACGGCGTGTATTCGCAGTTGCATCGTCTGCAATTCAGCGACTGAGGCGTCGCGATGCAGCGGCTGATGCAGCTGTGGTACGGCGATCGCGCCGCCAGTGCGGCTCTGGTGCCGCTCTCGTGGCTATACGGGCTCGCAATCCGGCTGCGGCGCGCAGCTTACGCGCATGGCTGGTGCGCGGTGCGGCGCGCGACGCGACCCGTCATCGTCGTCGGTAATCTGACGGTCGGCGGAACGGGAAAGACTCCGCTCGTGGTGTGGCTCGCTGAGCGGCTGTCCGCGACCGGACTCAAAGTTGGAATCGTCTCCAGAGGCTATGGACGCACGACGCGCGGCCAGCTGCGCGTGAGCGCGGCATCTGCCTGGCAGCAGGTCGGTGATGAGCCGCTGCTGCTGCATCGGCTCACCGGCTGTGACACGGTCGTGTCGCGCGACCGCTTCGCGGCGGCCGAGGAGCTGATCGGCCGCGGCGCCGATCTGATCATCGCCGATGACGGGTTGCAGCATCTGCAGCTGGCACGGGACTGTGAAATCGTGGTGATCGATGGAGCGCGCGGCTTTGGTAACGGGCGGCTGCTGCCGGCCGGCCCGCTGCGCGAGCCTGCGGCGCGTTTGCAGCAGGCGGCGATCAGGGTGGTGAACGGCATTCCCGAGCATGCATCGCTTGCCGGCGCTGCGGGGCAGGGCGGGGCGGATCTGCTGCGGATGTCGCTCTTTGGCGCGAGCGCGTGCAGACTGGACGAAGCAGGCGAACCGCTGCCGCTTGCCTATTGGCGTGGACAGCGTGTGCACGCGGTCGCCGGAATCGGCAATCCGCAGAGGTTTTTCCGGCAGCTGCATGAGTGCGGGATGGAAGTGGCCGGGCATGCCTTCGCCGATCACCACGCCTTCTCGGCCGCCGACCTCGATTTCGGCGATGCGCTGCCGGTGCTCATGACGCAGAAGGATGCCGTAAAATGCCGCCCGTTCGCGCTGCCCCGATTCTGGTACGTACCGGTCGTCGCCCGCCTCAGCGAAGCCGAATCGCGTGAGTTGCTCGAACGGGTGCTGCGTGCGCTCGGTCCGTCAGTCAACGTAAAGGGTCGGTAAATCCATGGATGCCCGTTTGCTCGAGATACTGGTCTGCCCGATCTGCAAGGGAAGCTTGAAGTACCAGCGGGATGCGCAGGTGCTCATCTGCCGGATGGACCGCCTGGCCTATCCGATCCGCGACGGCGTGCCCGTCATGCTGGAGGAGGAAGCTCGACAGCTTGCCGCAGATGATCCGCTGCTGGAGCGCTAGGGAGACTCGCGCGCGTGTTCCGCATCGTCATTCCCGCGCGCTACGGCTCCTTGCGTCTGCCCGGGAAGGTATTGCTGAGCATCTGCGGCAAACCCATGCTGCAGTGGGTCTACGAGCGCGCGCGCGCTTCGCGGGCACAGGAGGTGCTGATTGCCACGGACGATGCGCGCATCATGAACGCAGCGCAGTCGTTCGGTGCGCAGGCCATCATGACCGCCGCAGCGCATCCTTCCGGCACCGATCGCATCGCGGAAGTGGCTCGCTGCCGCAGCTGGGCGGCAGCGGACATCATCGTCAACGTTCAGGCGGACGAGCCGCTCATCCCACCGGCGCTCATCGATCAGGTGGGCGCTTTGTTGGAATCGGACGCACAGGCAGATATGGCTACGCTTGCGACTCCCGTTGGTTCGCTCGAGGAGTTCCTCGATCCCAACGTGGTCAAGGTCGTCGCCGACGAGCGCGGACGGGCATTGTATTTCAGCCGCGCGCCCATACCTTTCGAGCGAGATAACGCGGCGCAGCGCGCCGTGCCGGCGGCCTTTGCCGGTGCACGCCGCCACGTGGGAATCTACGGCTATCGTGTCGGGCCGCTATTGCGGCTCGCTGCCTTGCCACCGGGTAGATTGGAGCGATGCGAACAGCTCGAACAACTGCGGGCGCTGGCGAACGGCTACGGCATTCAGCTGGCGGACGCGGCGCAGCGACCCGGTCCGGATGTCAACACGGTCGCGGACCTCGAGCGAGTGAGCGAGCTGCTGCGTTCCTGACGGCGATGCCTGTCGCAATTTTACATTTGGTCACACTCGATGCGCGCTCGAACCGTGCGCGTGACCGTGACCGCCAGCGTTGGGGGAACCTCGCCAGCGTGCCAGAATCCAACCTCTGTGACGGCGAGAAGTCCCAGCCAGCGTCAACCGCGGGCCGCCTTACGCGTTTTGCGCAAGCAACGGCCGCATGTGTGGAAGTACCAAAGATGATGAACCGAAACTGCCCAGCGCAACATCCCCGGATGCCGAGCGGCCTCAGATGGCTGCTCGCTGCGTGCGCCCTCGGCTTGCTCGCCGGCTGCGTCGAGGCGCCGCCGCCGCGCCCCTATGCCTATCGACAGGCGCCGCCAGCTCCGCCCCCGCCGGCAGCCAACACCGAAGTATTCGCCTATCCGCAGCAGAACCAGAGCGCGGACCAACAGGATCGTGATCGGTATGAATGTCATGAGTGGGCCGTGCAACAGACGAACTTCGACCCGAGCGCTCCCGGTACGCCTCCGCATGAACAGGTGCGGGTGGTCTCCGGACCGCCGCCGGGAACCAACACGGCGATCGGTGCGGTAACCGGCGCCATACTCGGTGCGGTGATCGCCGGCCCGCGCAGTGCCGGTGCCGGTGCCGTCGTCGGTGGTCTGACGGGCGGTGCGATCGGTTCGGCCAACGATGCGGCGAATGCGAGTGAGGAACAGGCCCAGGCGCGGGCGATTCGCGCGCAGGATGCGCGGCAGAACGCCGCGATGGAGCAGAGGGCTTTGAACTATCGCCGCGCAATCAGCGCCTGTCTCGAAGGCCGCGGCTACACCGTCAAGTAACGGGCTAACGGCGTGATGAATCGAGGTGGATGCATGACGAATCGACTTTCGCAGGAACGCCGACTTTCGCAGGAACGCCCCGTCCGGCCGGTTGCAGCGGCGATGGGCGTACTGGCAGTGCTCTCGTTGCTGTCGATCGGTGCAGCGCACGCCGATCCCCGCCATGAGGAGCGCCGCGATGAGCGGCGGCCGGGATTTGATCATCTGGATGCGCGATTCAGCCATAACCACTATTACCCGTCGCGTGGTTACGTGGTGCGTGATCTGCCCCGGGACCGGATCATCGTCAATGGCCCCCGCGGCCGGTTCTTCTTTTCCGGCGGCGTTTGGTATGCCCCGCGTGGCCCCGGGTTCGTAGTCGTCGGCGCCCCCATCGGGGTTTTCGTGCCGGTCCTGCCGCCTTTCTACACGACCGTGTGGCTGGGTGGCGTGCCCTACTATTATGCGGATGACACGTATTACCTGTGGCGCGCAAGCGATCGTCAGTACGAGGTCGTCGCACCGCCGGATGACCAACAGTCCGCGGCGACTCAACCGCCTGCGAACGATGATGTCTACGTGTATCCGAAGAACGGGCAGCCCGAGGAGGTCCAGGCGCGTGACAAGTACGAGTGTCACAAGTGGGCCCAGAGCCAGAGCGGGTTCGACCCCACGCAATCGGGCGGTGCCGTGCCGCCTGAGCAGGTGAACACGGCCCGTGCAGCTTATCAGCGCGCGATCGGTGCGTGCCTTACGGGACGCGGCTACACTGTGAAGTGAGTTTCTGCGCCGGTCCGTTCGGATATGAGAGTGCTGTTCGTCTGTCTGGGCAATATCTGCCGTTCACCGACCGCGGAGATCGTGTTCCGGCAACTCGTCGCCCGCGAAGCAGCTGATCTGACGATCGAGATCGATTCGGCGGGGACGGCCGACTATCACGTCGGTGCGCCGCCCGATCGGCGCTCCTGCCAGGCGGCACTGCGGCGCGGCTATGACATGTCGGAGCTGCGCGCACGCGTGCTCGAGTCGCAGGACTTCAAGCGCTTCGATCTGATCCTCGCGATGGACCGGGCGAATCTCGAGGCACTGCGTCGCAGAGCGCCCGCGACCGCCCAGGCGCGGATCCGACTGTTTCTCGAGTTCGCCGCCGGGCAGCAGACGGCAGAGGTCCCCGATCCGTATTACGGCGGTCCGAACGGCTTCGAGGAGGTCCTGGACCTCGTCGAAGCCGCTGCCCGCGGACTGCTGCAACACGTGCGCTTGAGCCACGGCGCAAGCGTCGCGCATCCGTGACCCCGCGGGCGCGCATCGAAGCGTACCTGCGCAGCAGAGGGGTTTGCGCCTATTCCTCCGGCCCGCGGTCCCGGGGAGCCGGCGCTTCGGTTGGCGCGGATGACCAGACGACGAAGGGCTTACCGGAGCGCTCTGCGCCAGCAGCCTCCGATGCGGGGCCAGCAGCAGGAGCAGCCAGCGGCGGCGTCGGCTCGAAATGGGCGATCGGCCTGGGCTCGGGCGCTGTGGGTAGGGGCATCTCGGTCGGCGGGTAGGCTCGAGGCTCGTGATACGCCGATTCACCGCCTTCGGGGAAGCGAGGTGGCGATCCGGCCGATGGTTCGCTCATGCCGCCCGGCTCCCCTGCTTCCGCTCCATTTTCGCTATTGCCCGCCGGGGCGAATCCGCGGGAGGTTCCGTTAGAGCCATCCCGTGCAGCCCCGCCGCGGCCGCCACCGCCACGGCGTCCTCTTCGGCGCCCGCGGCGCGGACGGCGTTCGCTGCGGTCTGCGCCGCCCTCCGCGATGGTTTCCGGTCCGACTGCGCTCGGCTCTTCGCGCAGGACATTATCCTCAGCGGCAGGCCGCATCTCGATCGGCCCCTCGGAGGTCACCGGCGTCACCGGTAGTGGCCCTCGCGGCTCGCCCTCGGGGCGGCGTTCGGCAGAGCGCTCGCGGGGGCGGCGGTCACGGTCGCGGTTTCTATCGCGACCATCGCTTCGGTCACGCCCCTCGACGCGATCGCGGAGCTCGCCCCGATCGCGCACCTCACCCCGATCGCGCCTCTCGCCACGATCCGACCGCGTGCCCGAATCGGCATGGCGCGGGCGGCGGGAATGCTCCCGGCGCCCGTCCCGGCGACGCTGACCATAGTCGCCCGAGGCACTGCTGCCCCGGGAGGAGGGGCGCGTGGCCGGCGCAATCTGGGTCTCGATGGGCGCAGCCGCGGCAGCGGACTCATTTGTAAATAGCCGCTTCAACCATCCCAGCAAGCCTCCCGCGGAAGGTCCAGGTACAGCAGAGGCCGGCGCGGCTTCCGCGGCGGGGGTCGGATGCGGAGCTGCCGGGGCAGAGGTGCTCGGTAGGAGGGTTGCTACAGCCGGCGTTTCCGTCGGTGGCTTGCGATCCTTCGCACCGATCGGCTCGGCGACGGTGGGAGCGGTGGGCATCAGGTAGCTGAGCTGCTTGTTCTCGGGCAGCTCCGTCTCGTCGTCGCGGACGCGACGGATCGAATACTCCGGAGTCTGGATGTTCTCGTTTGGCACGATGAGCAGCTCGACGTCACTCTTGTCCTCCAGCGTACGCAGCCATTCGCGCTTCTCATTGAACAGGTACGTCGCGACGTCCACTGGCACCTGCGCGATCACACGCGCGGTGCGATCCTTGCGCAGCTCCTCGCCGATGAGACGCAGAATGGCGAGCGTCATCGATTCGATACTGCGGATGCTGCCGATGCCGACGCAGCGGGGGCAGACGATGTGGCTCGTTTCGCCGATGGAAGGGCGCAGGCGCTGGCGGGACATCTCCAGCAGGCCGAAGCGCGACAGCCGTCCGATCTGGATTCGCGCACGATCCATCCGCACTGCATCGCGCAGCCGGTCCTCCACGTCGCGCTGATTCTTCGTCGACTCCATGTCGATGAAATCGATCACGATCAGTCCGCCGATGTCGCGGATGCGCAACTGGCGGGCGATCTCGTCCGCCGCCTCGAGATTGGTGTTGAGGGCGGTCGTCTCGATGTCGCTGCCGCGGGTGGCGCGCGCCGAATTGATGTCGATCGAGACGAGCGCTTCGGTGTAATCGATCACGATGCTGCCGCCGGAGGGCAGCTGCACCTTGTGGGCATAGGCGGACTCGATCTGGCTTTCGATCTGGAAACGGGTGAAGAGCGCGATATCGTCCTCGTAGCGTTTCAGCCGCCGCTGGGTATCCGTCGGCATGAAGCGCTGCATGTACTCCTGCGCCTTCTGGAAAGCGGCCGGATCGTCCACGAGAACCTCGCCGATATCGTCGGAGAGGTAGTCGCGCATGGCACGGGTGACGGCATCGCTCTCGCGAAACACCAGAAAGGGCGCGGGGCGGTCGCCCGATGCGGCGGCGATCTGTTCCCATTGGGTGCGCAGGTTGTCCAGGTCCCACTGCAGCTCTTCTACCGAGCGGCCCACACCGGCGGTGCGGACGATCGCACCCATGCCGTCGGGTATCTGCAGCTGATTCATCACCTCGCGCATCTGGTCCCGATCCTCGCCTTCGATCCGGCGGGAGACCCCGCCAGCGCGCGGATTGTTGGGCATCAGAACGAGGAACCGCCCGGCGAGGCTGATGAAGGTGGTCAGGGCGGCGCCCTTGTTGCCACGCTCCTCTTTCTCGACCTGGACGATGAGATCCTGTCCCTCGGCAAGCAGCTCGCGGATGTTCATCCGGCCGCCCTGGGGCTGCTGGCGGAAGCAGTCCCGGGAGACCTCCTTCAGCGGCAGGAAGCCATGGCGCGCCGCGCCGTAATCCACGAAGCAGGCTTCGAGCGAGGGCTCGATACGGGAGATCCGGCCTTTGTAGATATTCGCTTTTTTCTGTTCGCGGGAGGGTAATTCGATGCTCAGGTCGAAGAGTTTCTGTCCATCAACCAGAGCGACGCGCAACTCTTCCTCTTGAGTTGCATTGACGAGCATTCTTTTCATGTGCCCCTACTGTGCATTGAGGGGTCGACGGGATGACGGGGCGCGGCGCATGCGTCGCGCGCGCGGGCCATCCCGCGCAGCATCGAAGGTTTCGCAATCCGAACAAAGGCGCGGGAGTCTCGTTATTCATGATTCATGAAGACCGCCTCGGCGAGGCGGTGCGCCGGAAACCTTCGGTGAAACAACCGACGGCGCTGCCGGCGGAGTCTTTTCGAGACATTCGACGCAAGCGGCGCGATCCTGTCGGCCCGATACGATGGCCTCGCCATGGAGGACCAACTAACATGCGGCGCCGGGACATTCTCAGTGCCTGCCAGGCCGCCGACCGGCCGCCCTTAAGTCTTGCAGGCGGCGACTGCAGTATACTCTCAAAGCCTTCGTAGAAACAATGCCTTACACAGAGAACGATGTGCAATCGCAACAGCCGGCCGAGATCCGGCACGGCGTCCGACAGCTCGAAGTGACCGAGGACCAGGCGGGCCAGCGGCTGGACAACTTCGTTCACAAGCTGCTGGCAGAGCTTCCGCGCAGCCGCATCTACCGCGTCATCCGCAAGGGAGAGGTGCGCGTGAATGGCCATCGCGCCGCTCCTCAGACCCGGTTGCAGGCGCGCGACAAAGTCCGCATTCCGCCCGTGCGGGAAGCCCCGCCCGGGAGCCTCGCGCAGCCGCAGCTGCAGATGCTGGAGATGGTTCGCAAGCACATCGTGCACGAGGATGAGGCGCTCCTGGTGCTCGACAAACCCGCGGGGCTGGCGGTGCATGGCGGCAGCGGTGTCAGCTTCGGAGCCATCGAAGCGCTGCGGGCTCTGCGCCCGGATGAAACGCTCGAGCTGGTGCACCGGCTCGACCGCGATACGAGTGGCTGCCTGCTGGTGGCCCGTAAGGGCGGCGCCTTGCGCGCAGCGCACGCCTTGCTGCGCGAGGGCGGCTTCGAGAAGCGCTATCTCGCCCTCGTCAGGGGCAAGTGGGACCTCGGCCGAAAGCGCATCGATGTGCCCCTGCGAACGGATCGACGGGTGGGCGGGGAGCGCACTGTGCAGGCGCATGCCTCCGGCAAGCCGTCGATCAGCGAGTTTCGGCCGGTGCAGTTCTTTGGCAAGCTCGCCACACTCATGGAGGTGACGATCCTGACCGGGCGCACGCACCAGATCCGCGTCCACGCCCGGCACGCAGGTCATCCCGTGGCCGGGGATCAAAAGTACGGGGACCCCGTTTTCAATGAAGCAATGCGCGTCGCCGGCCTGCGGCGGATGTTCCTGCATGCGCACAGCGTGAGCTTCCAGTGGCCCCGGGGCGGGGAATTTAGCGTGAATACCCCGCTGCCCCCGGAGCTTGCGAGCGTCATCGACTCCTTGTCCTGCCGCAAAGGAGTCGCGCGCAGAGCCTGAGGCGAACGCACCGGTCGTGCCTCTAGGGAACGGCGTAGCCGGCTTGCCGCAACGCGCCGGCGAGCCAGATCAGCGGTAGACCGATCAGAGCGGTCGGATCGGCGCTTTCGACGGCGTCGAACAGACTGATCCCCAGCGCCTCGGCTTTGAAGCCCCCGGCGCAATCGAAGGGCGCCTCGCGCTCCACGTACCGTGCGATTTCCACCGACGTCAGGGCGCGGAAGCTGACCTGCGTCGTATCCAGGTGCACGAGTCGCTGCCGGGGGGTCACGACCGCGCAGCCGGTATGGAAGCTGGCCACTTTCCCGCTCAGCTGCGACAGTTGCGCGCGGCAGGCGGCAGCACCGCCTGGCTTGTCGAGCACATCATTGCCCACCGCCGCCACCTGGTCGCTGCCGATGATGGTGGCATCGGGATGTCGGGTGGCAATCGCGTGCGCTTTTGCCAGCGACAGCCGCACCGCGCGATCGGAAGGGAGCTCATCGGCGAGGCGGCCTTCGGTCAACTCGGGCGCCAGGCTCTCGAAGGGGACGCCCAGGCGCTGCAACAAGGCGCGCCGGTACGGGGAGGAGGAGGCAAGGATCAGCCGGGGCATTTCAGGCGCCGTGCGTATCGGTTCCATCGCAAATTTCGGCCACGAGAAACAATGGCTTAGCGTGCGGGCAGGTTTTGACTTGATCGGACCTGCTCCCTATTATACGCGCCCCATGTCGCCGCCCTGGGTAAGTCCGCTCGCTGTCGATCGGCTCGCCGATGCCGAGGCCGAAGTGGAGTTCGCCATCGCGCTGGCGGAGTTGCCGAGGCTGCGCTCGCGGGTGCCGAGTGTCGGCGGGCAGGCGCGTGGACTCGTGCGTTTCACGCGCGAAGCGGGGTACGCGGTTGCCGAGGTCAGCCTGGAGGGTGCGGCCATCCTCGCCTGTCAGCGCTGTCTTGCGAACATGACGGAGCCATTGCGCGGTAGTACGACGCGGGTGGCATTGATCGCCGCCGAAGCCGATGCGGCAGCCGTGCCGGAGCATCTGGACCCTGTCCTGGCCGCAGGCGGCCACATCAGTGTCGGGGAGATCGTCGAGGAGGAGCTGCTGTTGGCGCTGCCGATCGTCCCGTTGCACGCCCGGGAGAGCGATTGCAGCCCCGTGCCTCAGGCACAGGTGTTGGCGCGCGCGCGGGATGAACCCAGCACGCAGCGCCCGTTCGAGCAGTTGGCGGAGCTGTTGAAAGGTAAGCAGTAGGAGATCAGACAATGCCTGTGCAGAAAAGCCGCAAGACGCCATCGCGGCGCGGCATGCATCGATCGCACGACGGTCTTGCAAAGCCGGCGCTCTCGACCGATCCGCAGTCGGGCGAGACGCACCTGCGCCACCGGATCACCCCGGATGGTTTTTATCGCGGACGCCGCGTGATCGAGAAGGCGCCCGAGGCCGACGAAAAAGACTGAAGCGGAGCGCGCAGGCATCGTGCCTGCGGCCAACTGAATGGTCCGGAACGGCGCGCCAGCTCGCCCCGGGTGCCCTAGCGAATGAACAGTATCGCCATCGACGTGATGAGCGGCGATCATGAGCCGCGGGAGTACGTCAGCGGATCTGTGCAGGCGCTCGAGGAGGATGCCTCGCTGCACGTGCTGCTGGTGGGCCGACCCGAGCAGATCGAACCGCACCTCAGCGGTGCCAGCGCGGCGGTGCGCCAGCGCATCGAAATCGTCGGCGCGACGCAGGTAGTTGCGATGGGGGAGCCGCCGCGCGCGGCGATCCGCCACAAGAAAGCCTCCTCGATGCGCATCGCGATCGATCTCGTCAAAGCGGGGCGCGCGGGCGGATGCGTCAGTGCCGGCAACACCGGCGCACTCACCGCGATGGCGCATTTCGTCCTCAAGACCATCGCCGGTGTGGAGCGCGCCGCCATCATCTCGGCGATCCCCTCGGCCCAGGGGCACACGCAGATGCTCGATCTGGGCGCCAACACGAAGGCCACGCCACGGCAGTTGCTGCAGTTCGCCGCCATGGGCGCCATCATCGCGCGCGATATCCAGGGACTGGCGGCCCCGCGCATCGGGCTGCTCAACATCGGCGAGGAGGACATCAAGGGCCATGAAGTGGTGCAGGCGGCCCACGCATTGTTGGGTGCGAGCGATTTGAACTACGTCGGCTTCGTCGAAGGCGACGATATCTTCTCCGGCGATGTGGACGTCGTCGTCACCGACGGCTTCACGGGCAACGTCGCACTCAAGACGATGGAGGGTGCCGCGCGGCTCATCGCCGACAGAATGCGCCAGGAATTCCACGCCTCGTGGCGGGATCGGCTGGTCGGTATGGCCGCGCGTCCGGTGCTGCGCCGGGTCGCTGCCGGTCTCGATCCCAACCGCTACAACGGTGCGTGCATGGTCGGGCTTGCCGGTATCGTGGTAAAAAGTCATGGTCGGGCGAACGGCGCTGCATTCTCGCGGGCGATCGCGACGGCCGCGCTGGCTGCCCGTCGCGGATTGACCGCCCACATCGAGCAAGCGTTACAGAACAATCCTTGAAAAACGCCGCCGCCGCTGCAGCGGCCCGGATCTGCCTTGCCACAATCGAGGGCCTTGCATTTGATTCATTCGCGCATTACCGGCACCGGCTCGCATCTGCCTGCGAAGGTGCTGAGCAATTTCGATCTGGAAAAGACCCTCGACACCAGCGACGAATGGATTCGCGAGCGCACGGGCATCGAGCGGCGGCACATTGCGGCCGAAGGTGAGACGACTGTCGATCTGGCCGAGCACGCGGCACGCCGTGCACTGGAAGCTGCGGGCGTGCGGCCCACCGATGTTGATTTCATCGCCTTCGGTACCACGACGCCCGATCTTGTCTTTCCGAACTGCGGCGTGCTGCTGCAGGAGCGGCTGGGCTGCCGCGGCGGACCCGCATTCAGCGTGGAGACCGCGTGCAGCGGCTTCATGTACGCGCTGTCGATTTCCGATAAATACATCCGCTGCGGCGAGGCGAAACGGGCGCTGGTCGTCGGCGCGGAGACGCTCTCGCGCATCACCGATTGGAGCGACCGGTCCACGGCGATCCTGTTTGCGGACGGCGCCGGCGCAGTGGTGCTGGAGCCTGCCGACCAGCCCGGAATTCTCTCCACGCACCTGCATGCCGATGGGATCTACAAGGACCTGCTGTACTGCGGGGATGGCGTGTCCAAGGGGTTCGGTGCGGAAAAGGTGCGTCTTGCCATCTCCATGGTAGGTGGCGAGGTATTTCGCGTGGCCGTCACGACGCTCGGCAAGGCGATCGATGAGGCGTTGCAGGCGAATGGGCTGGCGCGCACGGCGATCGACTGGCTGGTGCCGCACCAGGCGAATCTGCGCATCATTCAGGCGATGGCGCGCAAGCTGCAGCTGCCCATGGAGCGCGTGATCGTGACCATCCAGGACCAGGGCAACACCTCGGCTGCCTCGGTGCCGCTCGCTCTGGATCTCGCCGTGCGGGATGGGCGCATCAAGCGGGGCGATCTGCTGCTGCTGGAGGCGTTCGGCGGGGGCTTCACGTGGGGCTCGGCCCTCGTGCGGTTCTGACGCGGGCGCACAAAAAAAGGACGCCGCGAATGCGGCGTCCTCATCAGTCGGCTCGGGTCCGAACTTACTTCGAGATCGAGCGCTTGAACATCCGATCGATCTTCTCATTGGTCGCATCGACGGCCGACTGGGCGGCCTGAGCCGCAGCCAATGCCTGGTTCGCCGTGCTCTGCGCGCTGCTGGCAGACTGGTTGGCAGCCTGCGCCGTGCTGTTCGCCTGGTCCGCCGAGGACTTGGCGGCCTGAACGTCGGACTGCAACTTCGCGACCTGTGACTTGAGGTCCGACACATCCGACTGGACGGGCTTCAGATCCTGACACCCGGCGAGCCCAACCACGGCTGCAACCGCAGCCACCTTCAAAACCATCGCGCACTTCATAAACGTCCCCTTCTGGGTTGTTGAATTCGGGAAGTCCCTGCAGACGAATGCGAATGGGCCCGCAAGTTCCGTGCCCCATCGCAAGCCCGCAACTGCATCAAATTTGCCGCACGATTGCAACTGCCGGTGTGCTCATGTCTGCCGGCTGCGACAGAATTGCGTGCGCGCGGTGCATGATAGAAGAACCGGAGCGGCGGGATGCTGAGTATTTCGGGGGCCACGCGATTTCCGCGCTCCTGCGGCCTTGTTGTCGACCGATCTGACACGCACCATACCGACTGTTGGCGGGTGAAAACGTTGCATCGGAACGGCGATTTCAGCGCTGCGCAATCACAAGAAATGTCTGTTGGCAGCGGCTGCTGCGGGCGGCTGCCCTGCCGGCGCGGCGCCGATGCCCCTGCCGGCGCGGCGCGGCTGCGCCCCAGGCTTGCCCCGCGTCCCGATCTGGATATAATCACAGGTACTGTATGTCCGAACAGGTACAGCACATGTCAGACCTGACCCCGCGCCAGACCCAGATCCTGCGCCTGGTGCAGCGCTTCATCGCGGAGACGGGGATGCCACCCACCCGCGCCGAGATTGCCCGCGAGCTCGGCTTCCGCTCCGCCAACGCCGCCGAGGAGCACCTGCGCGCGCTCGCGCGCAAGGGGGTCATTTCGCTCGTCCCCGGCACCTCGCGCGGCATCCAGTTGAAGGACACCATCCGCGAACAGATCGGGCTGCCGCTCATCGGGCGGGTCGCAGCGGGCAAGCCGATCTTTGCGGAGGAAAACTTCGAGGCGCGGCTGCAGATCGATCCGGACGTGTTCCAGCCGCGGCCGCACTATCTGCTCAAGGTGACCGGCATGAGCATGAAGGATGCCGGCATCCTCGATGGCGACCTGGTGGCGGTTCACCGCACCTCGGAGGTGCGCAGCCGACAGATCGTGGTGGCGCGCCTGGAAAACGAAGTGACCGTCAAGCGCTACCGGCAGGAAGGCACGGTCGTGTGGCTGCTGCCGGAGAATGCCGACTTCGAGCCGATCAGGGTGGATCTGAAGGAGGATCCGCTGCTCATCGAGGGCATCGTCGTGGGGGTGCTGCGCAGGGGCAAGACCACGGGGCTGATGTGATGTTGGTTTAGGGGCTCACTGAGCGCTCAGCGTCCGGGTCTGCGGCGCCGTCCCGGGGTCCGGTCAGAACCGTCCGCGCCATCGGCTGCACCGGCGGACCGTGATTCTTCCCCGTTGCGGGTCTCGGTCATGCCAATGTCATAATCGTCGAAGTCGCTCGTGAGCTCCGCGGTGCGCTTGTCCTCGAGCAAGCGCTCGCGGCGGCGCCACGCCGGATCACCCCCTTTCGTGGCGCGACGCTTCGCCAGATCCAGGTCCTTGATGACCTGATCGAGGTCGACATCGACGTCACCGGCGCTGGGCTCGTCCGATTCCTCGTCTTCGAATTCCTCTGATTCGGGTTTCTCGCTCATGCGGGATAGCGTGTGCGGCAGGAGCCAGACGGCGCGAAATTAAATCAGTTTGGCCGGGCAAATCAACGACGCATTTCACTTGATCAGCTGGTTCATTTCGAAGATGGGCAGCAGCATGGCAAAGACGATGCCCATCACGAACAGTCCCATGACGACGATGAGCATCGGTCCGAGCAGCCCGACCATGCCGGCAAGCAGGCTGTCCAGCTCGCGCTCCTGGCTGATTGCGGCCCGCTCGAGCATGCTCTCGAGCTCGCCACTGGATTCACCGCTCGAGATCAGATGGATCGTCATCGGCGGAAACATCCGGCTGCTGCCGAGGGAACGACCAATCGGCGCTCCTTCGCGCACGCGCGCGGTGGCGTCGGTGACGGCATCGCGCATCGGCAGATTGGTGACGACCTCGCCAGCGATCCGCAACGCCTCCAGCACCGGTACCGAGCTTGCCGAGAGAATGCTGAACGTGCGGGTAAAGCGCGCCGTATTGAATCCGCGTGTCAGCTTGCCGACGAGCGGCAGCCGCAGTTGCAGACGATGGTACAGACGACGATTAGCCGGGTTGCGCAACCAGCGCGTGAACAGAAAAGCGAACACCACGGCTGCGATCAACATCCAGAATCCCCACGCACGCACGAAATCGCTCGTCGCAATCAACACCTTGGTGATGAGCGGCAGCTTGCCCCGGGCCGAGTCGAACACGGCCACGACCTTCGGCACGACGTACACCATCAGGCCCGAGACGATCGCAAAGCACATGACCGACAGCACGATGGGATAGAGCATCGCGGCGAGCACTTTCTGGCGGATCACCTCGCGGCTTTCGGTGTACTCGGCGAGGCGCTCGAGAATGCTATCGAGCTTGCCGGACTGCTCGCCGGCTGCCACCGTCGAGCGGTAGATTTCGGGAAACACGCGCGGAAATTCGGCCAGTCCGTCCGCCAGCGCGTGTCCTTCCATGACGCGCGAGCGTACCCCGAGAATGATGCTCTGCACGCGCGGACGCTCGGTCTGCTGCGAGACGGCGAGCAGCGCTTCTTCGAGTGGCAGGCCGGCGCGCACCAGCGTCGCGAGCTGCCGGGTGAACAGCGACAGGTCGCCGGTGGAGACGCCGCGGCCGAAGGAGAAGGAGCGCTGCCGCCGGGCTTCCTTCTGCGCCACCTCGCTGACCGTGACCGGCAGAAGCTGGCGCTCACGCAGCAACTGGCGGATGTGCCGTGGGGTGTCGCCCTCGAGTACACCCTTGCGTTCCTTACCGCCGGTATCGAGAGCTATGTACTCGAATGCGCCCATCGGGCTTCAGTCTTCGCGCGTGACCCGCAGGACTTCCTCGATCGTCGTCTCGCCGCGCAGCACCTTCGCCCGCCCATCGTCGCGGATCGAGGGCGTCGCATTGCGCGCATAGCGCTCGAGATCGTGCTCACTCGCACCGTCGTGGATCATCGTGCGCAGCTGATCGTCCACGACGATCAGCTCGTAGATGCCCGAGCGGCCGCGATAGCCGCCGCCGGCGTCGCGGCCGGGCCGGTACAGCACCGGTGATGGCTCATCGGGACTGAGATTGAGCAGGCGCCGCTCGTAGTCGCCGGCCTGGAAAGGCTGCCGGGTTTCGGGGTTGAGCACCCGCACGAGCCGCTGGGCGAGCACCCCCACGAGGCTGGAGGAGAGCAGAAATGGCTCGATCCCCATATCGCGCAGGCGCGTCATCGCCCCCGCCGCCGTGTTGGTATGCAGCGTCGAGAGCACCATGTGACCGGTGAGGCTGGCCTGCACGGCGATCTGCGCCGTCTCCAGATCCCGGATCTCCCCGACCATGACCACGTCGGGATCCTGGCGCAGGATGGCGCGCAGACCCCGCGCAAACGTCATCTCGACCTTCGTGTTGACCTGGGTCTGGCCGATGCCGTCGATGTAGTACTCGATGGGGTCCTCGACCGTCATGATATTGCGCGTGTTGTCGTTGAGCCGCTCGAGCCCCGCATACAGCGTAGTCGTCTTGCCGGAGCCCGTAGGTCCCGTCACGAGCAGGATGCCGTGCGGCTTGTGGATCAACTCATCGATCAGTGATTCGATCTGCTTGACCATGCCGAGCGCATGCAGATCGAGCCGCCCGGCCTGCTTGTCGAGAATACGCAGCACGACGCGCTCGCCGTGCCCGGAGGGGATCGTCGAGACGCGCACGTCCACGGAACGGCCCGCGATCCGCAAGCTGATGCGCCCGTCCTGCGGCACGCGCTTCTCGGCGATGTCGAGTTTCGACATGACCTTCAGTCGCGAAACCACCAGCGGTGCGACCGCGCGTTTGGACTGCAGCACCTCGCGCAGGATGCCGTCGACGCGAAAACGCACGACGAGGCGGTTCTCGAACGGCTCGACATGGATGTCCGAGGCGTTCTCGCGCACCGCCTGGGTCAGAACGGCATTAATCAGCCGGATGATCGGCGCATCGTCGTCGCTGTCGAGCAGGTCGGCCTGCTCGGGCAGATCCTGCGCAAGATGCGCAAGATCCGTCGTATCGTCGAGCCCGTCCATCGCCTGCATGGTGTCTGACCCTGCCTCGTAGGCCTGGCGCAGCAGCAGATCGAACTCGGTCTCCGGCACGCGCTCGAGCCGCAGCGGTATGCGCAGGTAGCGGCGCACTTCGGCAATGGCCAGCGGCGAGGCATTGTCGCGGCAGGCGCATTCGGCGATTCCGTTGATGTGGCGCTTCACGAGCACGCCGTGGCGCTTCGCAAAGGCGAACGCCAGGCGCCGATCCGCCGGAGCGTGGGCAACGGCCGCATCGTTCACGGCTGGCTCCCGTCGGGGGGCGGCGTCGGCTGGGTGTCCGGGTTGCTCTTGTGTTTGGGCGGTGGCAGCACGCCGAGATCGGGCGTTGCGTTCTCCGGCGTCGCCTCGCCCGGTGGGGGAGGCGGCACGCTGGGCGCGGCTGCGCCGGGCTTCGTCAGCCTCTTGGCGGCTGCGGCATCCGCTGCGGCCTGATCCCGGGCTGCCTTCGCTTTCTCCTCGGCAGAGGCGGGGGCCACCGGCGTCGTTCCCGGCGCAGGAGCCGGGGGCGCCCGCTTGAGCTGCGGCTGTGGCACGCCGGGCAGCAGCGGCAGCAGCTCCCGCTTGTTGTAAATCTTTTCCTGCTCGATCATGTAGTTGTACTTGGAGTCGGCTTCGTACGCCGCCTGGGTCTCATCGCGCAGAATCTTCGGCCGGATGAACATCATCAGGTTGTTCTTCGTCGCCTGGGCCTGGCGCGTTTTGAACAGGTTGCCGATGATGGGAATGCTGCTAAGAAGGGGAACGCCGTTTCCGGACTTGGTGTGCGAATCGGAGATCAGGCCACCGAGCACCACGATGCCGCCGTCTTCGATCAACACGTTGGTGGTGATGGTGCGCTTGGCGGTCGTGATGTCGACCGAGGAAACGGACGTCGGCAGGACGCTCGAGCTCTCGATGGAGATCTTGAGTACGACGGAGTTGCCCTCGGCGGCGATGTTGGGCGTCACTTTCAAAATCGTACCGACTTCCTCGCGCTGCACCGTCTGGAACGGATTGACGGCGCCATTGCTGGCCGTACCGGTATTGGCGAACGAGCCGGTGATGTAGGGCACCTCTTCGGCGACCTTGATCTCCGCTTCCTGATTGTCCAGGGTCAGCGTCGAGGGTGTGGCGATCACGTTGGTATCGGAGTTGCCTTTCAGCGCGCTCACCATGGCGGCGAAATTCAGCCCGCCCGCCGCGATGCGGCCGATCGCGAATGTGGCGCCGGTCGGCAGCGTCGCCGACGTGGCGGTGCCGTTGGCCACTCCAAGCGCATCGTTCGCCAGATCGACGATGCTGCCCGAGCTGCCGGTCGGTGCGACGAATGCCGCGGCCGGGATCGTGCCGGTGCCGCGCTCGAACTCCGCCCAGTTGATGCCGAACTGCTCCGTCTTGTCGGAGTTGACTTCGACGATGACCGCCTCCACCAGCACCTGCGGACGGCGGATGTCGAGCTTGTCGATAATGTTCATGACGGCGCGCATGATCTTGGGCGGTGCCGTGATCACCAGTGCGTTGTTCTGCGGATCGGCCCACACCATGGCGCTTTTCTCGGCCTGCGCCTGCGGGGAGGGGGCGCCGCCGCCCGCCGCGCCGCCCGCACCCGCCGAGGCCTGCGCCACCCCGGTGATCTGTTCCTTGAGTTTGGGTGCGATCTTCTCGGCGTCCGCATAATGAAGATAGCGGACCTGGGTGTCGCCGCCGGTCTCGAGCGGCGTGTCGAGGTGCGCCACGAGCGCCCGCAGCCGCAGCCGTTGCGTCTGATCGCCACTGATGAGCACGCTGTTGGAGCGCTCATCGGCCACCACTTTGATCGCGCCGCCGCCTTCGGCCGCCGCCTGCCCTTGATACAGCGAATTGACCACCCGCACGATCTCCGCCGAGGATGCGTTCTGCAACGGCACGATCTCGACGTCCTGATCGCCCACCTGATCGATCCGCCGGATGATGCGGGCGATGCGGTTCACGTTGTTGGCGCGATCCGAGATGATGAGAATGTTGGATGCCGGGTAGGCGGCCAGTTGTCCGTATTGCGGGATCAGCGGGCGCAGGATCGGCACGAGCTGGGCGGCGCTGACATTCTTGACATCGATCACCTGGGTCACGATCTCATCGGAGGTCGCGCTGACGTGGTCGGGCAGATCGACGGAAGGCATCTGCCGCGCGTTCGCATCCGGAACCACCTTGACGATGTCACCGGACTGGATCGCGATGAAGCCATGCACCTGCAGGATGGCGAGATACGCCTGGTAGAAGGCGGCCGGAGTCATCGGTGTCGATGACAGCATCGTCACCTGGGCGCGCACGCGTGGGTCGATGATGAAGTTCTTGCCGGTCGCTGCGCTCACCGCCTCCGTGATCTGCGTGATGTCCGCATCCTTGAAGTTGGGTGTGATGCGGCCGGCCTGCTGCGCCGAGGCGATCGAGGCGAGCGCCAGCAGCATGGGGGCGCAGCGCGTGGCGAGCCGGGTCGCGCCAGGGCGCCGCTGCCGTAAGCCAGCCGTCAAGAATCGCAAACCATTCACTAAACGCTCCCCCCGAAACCGAAAAAGGACCGGCCGTCAACGCGACGGATCGGGCGACCCCGGTGGTTGTGCCGGCGTCGGCGAACTCGGCTGTGCAGACTGGTCGGCCGGCGTCGTGCCCTGGGCCCCCGCGAGTGCTTCGGCCTCCTGCGCGACTTGTGCAATGTTCAATGTGAGATCCTGCTGCTGACCGCTGCGTTCGACTGTGATGCGTGCCTCACTCGAGGAACCGAGGGTGCGAAAGATTTCAGCTCCCCGGGAGGGATCGTCGAGCGGGGTGCCGTTGATCGCCGTGACGAGATCTCCCGGATGCAGTCCGAGTCGCGTGAATGCCTCTCGGTTGCGGCCCGGATAGACCCGATAGCCCTTCTGTTTGCCCTGCGCGAACACCGGCTGAGGCCGCATGATGTCGGCCATGAGGCCCGGATCTTCGGAGATCAGCTTGCGCATCCGTTCGAGCACGGGTGCCTGCGTCTGCAGGGCCGCCGCCGAGGGCGGCGGGGCGCCCGACTGCACCTGGCGCGGCAGTGCCAGTGACTCGAGATTGCCGTCGTGCTCGATGACCACGCGGTCGGTGTACACCGAATGCAGCTTGGCGCCGCCGGGTACGCTGTCGCCAACGGCGTACACTTTGGCCGAGGCGGCGTTCTGACCGAGGATGGCCAGCCCATCACGCGGGTCATCGGCGGCAATGATGCCGGTCAGCACCAGCGGGATCGCCGTTTGCGGCGCATGGGCGGCATCTTGGGAGGCTGCGGATACGGGTGGCTTGCCGAACAGATGCGTATTCACAATCGCCGCCACGTTCACGCTTGTGTTCGTCGCAGGTGTGCTGGCGAGGGCTGCGGCTGTGGGCTTGGGCGCGCCCGATCCGGCGAGATTCGTCACGATGATCGCTGCCTGCACCCCGAGTGCAAGCGCGAGAATCCAGGTCGCGATGCGCGGCCCACGCGCGAGCAGCAGCTCGCGCCACTTGTCGGCGGCCGGCAGACCTTCGAGCCAGGAAGCGGCGTTCATGGGCCGGTCGAATCCTCTTGAGCCCCCGGAGACAAAAATGCAGGCGCGAGCACTTTCGCGCGGTACTGCCGGTTGCGAACAGCAGCGCCGCGATGCAACCTTACGCCTGCGCGCTGCGCATCATAAGGGGCTGTCGCGTCCGCTCTCAAGCAATTGTTTCTGCTGACTAAACCACGTTCGATCATCACAGGCTTGTGTTGCCGTTTGGCGACCCCTATAAAGGCGACATGCCCGATCCGCATCCTTCCCGCCCTGACGCCGGCATCGTCGTCGAAGAATCGCGGCCGCAGGTCAAACAACCACCGCTGTATCAGGTCGTACTGCTCAATGACGATTACACTCCCATGGAGTTTGTGGTGGATGTGCTCGAAAAGTTCTTCGCACTCAACCGGCCGACGGCGACGCGGATCATGCTGGAGGTGCATACGAAGGGTAAGGGCGTGTGTGGCGTTTTTACGTACGAGATCGCGGAAACGAAGGTGGCGCAGGTCACCACTTACGCCCGTGACAATCAGCACCCGCTGATGTGTACGCTGGAAGAAGCCTGATCAGAGCTGGCCTGCAGAGGATCGACGAAAGTGCTGTCCAATGAGCTTGAATACTGCCTCAACGATGCATTCCATCAGGCCCGTGAAGCGCGCCACGAGTACCTGACGGTCGAGCATCTGCTGCTTGCGATTCTCGATACGCCCAAGGTACGGGAAATCTTGCGCGCCTGTGGTGCCGATCTTGGCAAGCTCAAGCAGGAGCTCAAGGAGCACATCGATCAGTCCACGCCCCGGCTCGAGGAAGGCGAGGAGCGCGAAGTACAGCCCACCCTCGGCTTCCAGCGCGTGCTGCAGCGCGCGGTCTTCCACGTGCAGTCGAGCGGCAAGAAGGAAGTCGGTGTCGGTAACGTCCTCGTGGCGATCTTCAGCGAGAAGCAGAGCCATGCGGTCTTCCTGCTGAACCGCCAGCACGTCACGCGGCTCGACGTCGTCAACTACATATCGCACGGCCTGTCGAAGATCGCCGAGGAGAAGACCTCGGACAAGGAAGACGCGCCGGCCGATGCCGAGCGCGACCCCGAGGGCGGCAGCGCACTCGAGAAGTACACGACGAACCTCAACCGCCTGGCGCAGGAGGGGCGCATCGATCCGCTGATCGGCCGCAAGCTCGAAGTGGAACGCACGATCGAGATCCTGTGCCGCCGGCGCAAGAACAACCCGCTGTACGTGGGCGAGGCGGGCGTGGGCAAGACCGCGATTGCCGAAGGACTCGCGCGGCTGATCGTCGAGAACAAGGTGCCGGAGGTGCTTTCCGACTGCACCATCTATGCGCTCGACATGGGCTCGCTGATTGCGGGGACCAAGTACCGCGGCGACTTCGAGAAGCGCCTGAAGGGCGTCATCACCGAGCTGAAGAAACAGCCGGGCGCGATCCTGTTCATCGATGAGATCCATACGGTCATCGGCGCGGGCGCCGCATCCGGCGGCGTCATGGATGCATCGAATCTCATCAAACCCGTACTCACGAACGGCGAGATCCGCTGCATCGGCTCGACGACCTACCACGAGTACCGCGGCATCTTCGAGAAGGATCACGCACTCGCGCGTCGCTTCCAGAAGATCGATGTCGTGGAGCCCTCGGTCGCCGAGACGGTCGAGATTCTCATCGGTCTGAAACCGCGCTTCGAGGAGCATCACGGCATCAGCTATGCGGATGATGCGTTGAAAGCCGCCGCGGAACTTGCGGCGCGCCATATCATCGAGCGCCACCTGCCGGACAAGGCGATCGACGTCGTCGATGAGGCGGGCGCACGGCAACGGCTCAAGCCGCTCGCCGAGCGGGAGCCGCTCATCGAGGTGCGGCACATCGAGGACATCGTGGCGCGCATGGCACGCATCCCGCCCAAGAGCGTATCCACCTCCGATCGCGAGGTGCTGCGCAATCTCGAGCGCAATCTGAAACTCGTGATCTTCGGCCAGGACAAGGCGATCGAATCGCTCGGCGCCTCGATCAAGATGGCTCGCTCGGGGCTGGGTGACCAGCGCAAGCCGGTGGGCAGCTTCCTGTTTGCAGGTCCCACGGGCGTGGGCAAGACCGAAGTGACGCGCCAGCTGGCCATCGCCATGGGGGTCGAGTTCCTGCGCTTCGACATGTCCGAGTACATGGAGCGCCACACGGTCTCGCGCCTGATCGGCGCCCCCCCCGGCTATGTTGGTTTCGATCAGGGCGGTCTGCTCACCGAGGCCATCACCAAGCATCCACATTGCGTGCTGCTGCTCGATGAGGTCGAGAAGGCGCATCCGGATGTGTTCAACCTGCTGCTGCAGGTGATGGATCACGGCACCCTCACCGACAACAATGGCCGCAAGGCCGATTTCCGCCACGTCATCATCGTGATGACGACGAATGCGGGCGCCCAGGAGATGAATCGTCCCGCGATCGGCTTCACGCATTCGGACAACTCGAGCGATGGCCTGGAGGCGATCCGTCGGATCTTCACACCGGAATTTCGCAACCGTCTCGATGCGGTCATCCAGTTCGCAGCGCTCGATCCGCTGACCATCGAGCGGGTGGTCGACAAGCTCATCGTCGAGGTCGAATCGCAGCTCGAGGCAAAGGGTGTCGCGCTGACGCTGGATGATGCGGCGCGCCGCTGGATCGCCGAGAAAGGCTATGACCCGAAGATGGGCGCGCGTCCCATGGCGCGGCTGATCCAGGAGCAGATCAAGCGGCCGCTGGCAGAGGAGCTGCTGTTCGGCAAGCTCGTCGGCGGCGGTCAGGTCATCGTCTCGGTCAGCGAGGATGGCGCCAAACTCAAGTTGGAGAGCACGCCGACCACATTGCCGGAGGTCACGGCGTAGAATTGCAAGGCGCGTCGGTCGAGGAGGGCCAGGTCATGCGCGATGCGGCAGGCCGCCTTCATCGGCAGCGGCGGCTCACCGGCCGCGGTAGATGATGCGGCCCTTGCTCAGATCGTAGGGGGTCATTTCGACCGTCACCGCATCCCCGGTGAGAATGCGGATGTAGTTCTTGCGCATCTTTCCCGAGATATGCGCGGTCACGACGTGTCCGTTCTTCAGCTTCACGCGAAACGTCGTGTTCGGCAGGGTCTCGACGACCTCGCCTTCCATCTGAATGGCATCTTCCTTGGACATACGACCCTAATCGACTGGAGGGCCGCGAATTCTGCATAAACCCCGGGGGCAATGCAATTTTGCCTGCGGCAGGGTGCGTTTTGAGGCCCTGCGTGTGATGCCGACGCAGGTGGCAGCGCGTCGCCGACGCGGGCGCCGCGCTCAGAGTGCCGCAGGCCGCAGCGACAGATGCTCGCGCAGCAGCGCCTGAAACTGCGAGCGGGCGATCGGGCGGCTGCCCAGGCTCGCCAGGTGACGCGAAGCGAGCTGGCAATCGATCACCGCAATCCCGCCGCGCACGCATGCTTCCACGAGATGAGCGAGCGCCACCTTCGAGGCATCGCGCTGCCGACTGAACATCGATTCGCCAAAAAACACCCCGCCGAGTCGCACCCCGTACAGACCCCCCGCCAACTCGCCGTCGCGGTAGGCGCCGAGACTGTGCGCATAGCCGAGCCGGTGCAGCTGCAGGTACGCAGCGCGCATCTGCGCGGTGATCCAGGTCCCGGCACCCTGTGCGCGCGGGGCGGCGCAGCCGTCGATCACCCCGGCAAAATCCCCATTGATCTGCACTTCGAAGCCGGCGTTGCGCACCGTCTTGGCAAGGCTGCGGGCGCAGCGGAACTCCTCTGGGAACAGCACCGCACGCGGATCCGGCGACCACCACAGGACGGGCTGTCCGGTGCAGAACCAGGGGAAGATGCCGCGCTCATAGGCAGCCAGCAGCCGTTCGGGCGACAGGTCGCCGCCGGCTGCGAGCAGACCGGGTGGGTCATCGAGTGCCTGCTCTGCGGGTGGAAAGCAGTCCGGGGCATCCTGCGGGGACAACCAGGTGATGGATTTCACGCGACATCCTCGCCGCTGCCCAGGCGACTGCCGCGGTAGGGAACATGTGTCTGAACCTCTTGCGCGTAGGCATCGACGGATGCACCTTCACGCTCCAGGTAGTCCTCGATCGCCGCGCGAAAACGCCGATCGGCGATGAAATGGGCCGACCAGGTGAGGGCGGGCTCAAATCCCCGGCTGATCTTGTGCTCCCCCTGCGTGCCGGGCTCGAAGCGGGCGATCCGGCGCTCGATGCAAAATTCGATGCCCTGGTGATAGCAGGCCTCGAAGTGCAGGCTGTGATAGTCCGCGGCGGCACCCCAGTAGCGGCCGAACAGCACCTCGGGGGACCAGAAGAAGATGGCGGCCGCCACGGGCGTTGCACCCCGCATCGCCAGCTTCACCATCAGAGCATCCCCCAGCGTGTGCGCCGCTTCGCTGAAGAACTCCCGGGTCAGATACGGCTCGTGACCATGCCGCAGAAAGGTATCGCGGTGGAATGCGTAGATCTGATCGAGCGTGCGCTCCCCCAGCTCCGGACCCATGCGCGTCTCGAACACGATGCCGGCCTCGGCGACGCGCCGGCGCTCGCGCCGTGTTTTCTTGCGCTTGTCCGCCGTGAATGTCTCGAGGTAGGCAGCGAAGCTCGGATAGTCGTGATTGGTCCAGTGGAACTGACAGTCGCGCCGGATGAGCCAGCCCTGCCGTTCGCAGGCCGCGCGGGCCGGCTCGTCCAGAAAGAGTGCGTGCGCCGATGAGAGCGAGTGGCTGCGCGCGTAACTCTCGATGTCGGCGAGCAGCCGCGTCACCAGGGCCGGACGATCCGTGTCAGGGCGTGTCAGCAGCCGCGGGCCGGTGGCAGGGGTGAACGGCACCGTCATCGTGAGCTTGGGGTAGTAACGCACACCGAAGCGCGCGTACGCCTGTGCCCAGGCGAAGTCGAACACGAATTCGCCGTATGAATGGGTCTTGCTGAAGGCGGGTGCGGCAGCGGCGAGGCCCCGAGCGTCCTCGATCGTGAAGTAACGCGGTTCCCAGCCGCTGGCTGCGCCGATGCAGCCGCAGTGCTCGAGCGCTGCGAAGAACTCGTGCCGCAGGAACGGATTGCGATCGGCGAGGAGCGCATTCCATTGCTGCGGGTTCAGCTCATCGATGCTCTTGTGAACTCGGCTGTGCGTCATCGAGGGCTTCCAGATAGCGGTCGGCATCGAGTGCTGCCATGCAGCCGGCGCCAGCGGAGGTGATCGCCTGCCGGTAGATGTGATCGGCGACGTCCCCTGCAGCGAACACTCCGGGCACGCTGGTCGCGGTCGCATCACCGTGAAGTCCGCTCGTGACTTTGATGTAGCCGTCGTGCATGTCCAGCTGACCGGTGAAGATAGCCGTATTGGGGGTATGTCCGATGGCGACGAAGAGTCCCGTGACCTTGAGCTCGCGGGTGCTGTGATCGTGCGCAGAATGCAGCCGCACGCCGTGCACGCCCTGCTCGTCGCCCAACACCTCATCGATCGTATGGTTCCATACGACGGCGATCTTTCCCTTCTCGACCTCGCGAAACAGCCGCTGCTGCAGAATCTTTTCCGCGCGCAGCCGATCGCGGCGATGCACGAGTGTCACATGCGCGGCGATGTGGGATAGATAAAGCGCCTCCTCGACAGCCGTATTGCCGCCGCCGGCGACAGCCACCTGCTGCCCGCGAAAGAAGAACCCGTCGCAGGTGGCACACGCGGAGACACCGCGTCCGCGAAAGCGTTCCTCGGACACGAGCCCGAGATAGCGGGCCGCAGCTCCCGTGGCGATGATGAGCGCCTCGCAGGTGTAATGGTGCGCATCGCCCTTGAGCACGAAGGGCCGCACCGACAGGTCCACCGCCTGGATGTGATCGTTGACGACACGCGTGGCGAAGCGCTCCGCGTGGCGGCGCATGCGCTCCATGAGCGCCGGCCCCTGCAGGCCCTCGACATCTCCCGGCCAGTTGTCGACCTCGGTGGTGGTCATCAGCTGGCCACCCTGTTCGACGCCGGTCAGCAGCAGCGGCTCACGGTTGGCGCGCGCCGCATACACGGCCGCGCTGTAACCGGCAGGTCCGGAGCCAATGATGATGAGGCGACTGTGCCGGGTACTCATAGGCGTCTATCTCTTTGATTCGAGTGTGCATGGTACCAAGGCCGTCGCAGCGTGGGCCGTCCTCCTATGGAGAGAGCGCCGACGCACTATAATGGCATCCGAACCTTGCCAGGAGTTCCGAGGATTGGCCGAGACAGCCGCCCACGCGCGCAATTCCATTCGCTTCACTTCCGCGGTCGCTCGCGGGCTGCGCGAGAGCGCGATCATCGGTCTGGGCGTGCTGGCGCTGGTGCTGTTCGTGGCACTGGCTAGCTTCAGTCCGGAGGATCGCAGTTTCTTCGTCAGTACGGGCTCTGCGGCGATTCACAACCGAATGGGGCCCATCGGAGCATCGATCGCCGGCATGCTCATTTTCTTTTTCGGCCGGCCGGCTTATCTGTTTCCGGTGATGCTCGGCGCCTCTGCCTGGGTACTGTTTCGCCGCACAAAATCCGAACCGGCATCCCGTGCCAATACCGTCGTGCGCATCGGCGGGTTCTTGCTCGTGATTTTGGCGAGTTGCGGACTGACGACCCTCCATTGGGAACCCATCACGTCCCACGTAACTGCCGGCGGTGGGCTTGGACATTTCGTCGGTCTGCGCCTGGAAGGCGGGTTGGGATTTCTGGGCGCAACGCTGCTGCTGCTCGCGGCCTGGATGGCCGGTGTCTCCCTGGCGTTCCACGTGTCCTGGTTCACGATCATGGACCGGCTTGGCGCTGCGTTGTGGGACGGTGTTGGCTGGCTGCGGTCGCGGCTTGCGACGGCGAAGGAGGTGGCTGCGGGGCGCGAGCGCAAGCAGGCGCGCAAGGAAGCCGCAAAGACCGAGCAGAAGACCTCGCCGCGTCCGCCACCGCGGATCGAGCCGCCCGCACCGATCGTGCAGAAGAGCGAGCGGGTCGAAAAGGAGCGGCAGGTGCCGCTGTTCGCACCCGCCAAGCCCAACGAGCTGCCGCCCCTGAGTCTGCTCGATGACCCGCCGCCGCGCGAGGCGGTCTATTCGACGGAGGCCCTGTCGGCGCTGTCGCGCCTCGTGGAGATGAAGCTCAAGGACTTCGGCATCGAAGCCGAGGTCGTGGAGGTGCAGCCGGGACCTGTGGTCACCCGCTTCGAGCTGCGGCCCGCTCCAGGGGTGAAGGCCAGTCAGATCACAACTCTGCAGAAGGATCTCGCCCGTGCGCTGTCGGTGCTCAGCGTACGGGTCGTCGAAGTGATTCCGGGCAAGAGCGTGATGGGACTGGAGATCGCGAACGAGAAACGCGAGGTGGTGACGCTCGGGGAGATCGTGCGCTCGAAGGCGTACGACGAGCTCAATTCGCCCCTGGCGCTCGCGCTGGGCAAGGACATCGGCGGCCAGCCGGTCGTGGCAGATCTTGCCCGCATGCCGCATCTGCTGATTGCCGGCACCACTGGCTCAGGCAAGTCGGTGGGGATCAACGCGATGGTGCTGTCGCTGCTCTACAAGTCCACCGCCGAGCAGGTGCGCCTCATCATGATCGATCCGAAGATGCTCGAGCTCTCGGTCTATGAGGGCATCCCGCATCTGCTCGCCCCGGTGGTGACCGACATGAAGCAGGCGGCGAATGCGCTGCGCTGGTCGGTGGCGGAGATGGAGCGGCGCTATCAGCTCATGGCCGCGCTCGGCGTGCGCAACATCGCCGGCTTCAACCGCCGGGTGCAGGAAGCGATCGACGAGGGAAAGCCGATCCGCGATCCGGTACTGACGCTGCGTGCGTCGGATGATCCGACGTTCGACCAGAGCCAGATTCCGAATCTGACTCCGCTGCCGTACGTCGTGGTGGTCATCGATGAGCTCGCGGACCTGATGATGATCGTCGGCAAGAAGGTCGAGGAATTGATTGCGCGCCTCGCGCAGAAGGCCCGCGCCTCGGGTATCCACCTCGTGCTCGCCACCCAGCGCCCCTCGGTGGATGTGATCACCGGTCTCATCAAGGCCAACATCCCGTGCCGGATTGCTTTCCAGGTTTCCGCGAAAGTGGATTCGCGCACCATCCTCGACCAGATGGGTGCCGAAACGCTGCTCGGGCACGGCGACATGCTGTACCTGCCTTCCGGAACCTCGATGCCGACGCGTGTGCATGGCGCGTTCGTCTCGGACCAGGAGGTGCACCGGGTCGTCGATGCGCTCAGGACACCGAATCCGCCGAGTTACGTCGAAGAAGTGCTGTCCGGACCGAAGACGCCGATTCCGGGATTCCCCGCCGAGGAAGGCGAGGGTGGGGGCGCAGTCATCGAGGATCCGGAGTCCGATCCGCTCTACGACGAAGCGGTACGCATCGTCACGACCGAGCGCAAGCCTTCGATCTCTTATGTGCAGCGGCGGCTGAAGATCGGCTACAACCGCGCGGCGCGGCTGCTCGAGGCCATGGAGAACGCCGGCCTCGTCGGGCCGTTGCAGTCGAACGGCGCACGCGAAGTCCTGGCGCCGGCGCCTCCCGAGGGCTGACTTGCGAGGCAATCTGCCACATGGCTGCCTTGCGGGCCGCTCGCGTTCCCGGCTTGCATTGGCTTGCGTGCGCCGTCGCGCCCGCTGGCTGCACTTGCGCTCGGTAGCGCTGGCCCTCGTGCTCGCGGCGCCGGCTGCCGCCCTCGCCGCCACACCACTCGACAGCTTCCTCGATGGCATGAAAACGCTGCGCGCCACGTTCGTGCAGACGCTGACGGATGCGCATGCACGTGAGATCGACCGCGCCAGCGGTACCCTGATCGTCGAGCGCCCGGGAAAATTCAGCTGGGATATCCATCCCGAGGGCGCAGCGGGCAGTGCCGGACAGCTCATGGTGGCCGATGGGCGCAATCTGTGGTTCTTCGATCGCGATCTGCAGCAGGTCACCGTCAAACCGGTCGATGCAGCCTTGTCGGCGACCCCGGCCATGCTGCTGTCGGGCAGTGTCGACATCCGCAAGAACTTCACGATCGGCACAGCGGGCCGGCGCGAGGGGCTCGACTGGGTGCTCGTCCAGCCGCGCGGCGCCGAGGCGGACTTCCGCCAGGCGCTGTTGGGTTTCAGCGGGGGTGAGCTCAGGCGCATGGTGCTCGATGACAAGCTCGGACAGACTGCGACCGTGGTGTTCGAGCATGTGGAGCGCAATGGACCCGTCTCGCCTGCGGAGGTCAGCTTTACGCCTCCGCCCGGCGTCGACGTGATCGGAACGCCGAAAAAATGACAGCGCCCGCCGGCCGCGAGTCTTTCCGGCCGCTGGCGGACCGGATGCGGCCGCGTTCGCTCGATGAGTTCGTGGGACAGCCGCAGCTGCTCGGCGCGGGCAAGCCGCTGCGACAGGCGATCGAGAGCGGGCAGCTGCATTCGCTGATTCTGTGGGGGCCGCCGGGCACGGGCAAAACGACGCTGGCCCGGCTCATCGCCCAGCGCACCGATGCCCAGTTCATTGCCTTGTCGGCCGTGATGGCCGGGGTCAAGGACATTCGCGCGGCCGTGCAGGCAGCCCATGCGGCCCGGGAGGCCAGTGGCAGACCAACGCTGCTGTTCCTCGATGAGGTGCACCGGTTCAACAAGGCTCAGCAGGATACGTTTCTGCCGTACATCGAGGATGGCACGCTGACTTTCGTCGGTGCCACGACCGAGAATCCCTCCTTCGAGGTCATCGGCGCGCTGCTCTCGCGCGCCCGTGTTTATGTCCTGCGCGCGCTATCGGTCGAGAATATCACCGCGGTGCTGCACAGCGCGCTGAGCGATGCGCAGCGCGGTCTGGGCCGGCAAGGGCTGCGCGCGGACTCGCAGGCACTCGAGCTGATCGCCCGGGCCGCCGATGGTGATGCCCGGCGCGCACTGAACATGCTCGAGCTCGCGGCAGGACTGGCCGATGCGGCGGTGCCGCCCGGGGAGCTGAGTCTTGCGGTCGGGCAGGAGGTCGCCAGCGGTGGACGACGGCGGTTCGACAAGGGGGGCGATCAGTTCTACGACCAGATCTCCGCGCTGCACAAAGCGGTGCGCGGCAGTGATCCGGATGGGGCGTTGTACTGGCTGTGCCGCATGCTCGATGGAGGTTGTGACCCGCGGTACATTGCGCGCCGGGTGGTGCGCATGGCGCTGGAAGATCTGGGACTGGCCGATCCGCGCGCCTTCGCCCTGACGCTCGATGCATGGGAAGCCTATGAGCGTCTTGGCAGCCCCGAAGGGGAGCTCGCCATCGCCAACGCGGTCGCATACCTTGCGTGTGCTCCAAAGAGCAATGCCGTGTATGTTGCCATGAGCGAGGCCATGCAGGATGTGGAGCGGTTCGGTACCTTGGATGTGCCCTTGCGGTTGCGCAATGCGCCGACGCGATTGATGAAGAATCTCGGCTTCGGTCGGGATTACCGCTACGCTCACGACGAGCCGGACGCCTTTGCCGCCGGTGAGCGCTACCTGCCCGATGAGTTGCCGGAGCGGCACTACTATCGGCCCGTCCCCCGCGGGCTCGAGTTGAAAATCGGCGAAGCGCTGGCGCGCCTGCGCACCCGCAACGAGCTGCAGGGCGCGAACGCGACACCGCGCTCCGCCGAGCCACATGCCGCTGCGGGCACGCCAGATGCACCAGACGGTGAGCGAAAGTGATTGATCCGAAGCTGCTCCGTAGCGATCCGCAGCGCGTGGCGGCCAACCTCGCGCGCCGCGGCTACAGCCTCGATGTAGCGGCGCTGCAGGTGCTCGAGGAGAAGCGCAAGCCCTGGCAGATCGAGTCAGACCGGCTGCGCGCGCAGCGCAATGCGCACGCGAAAGCCGTCGGCATGGCCAAGGGCAAGGGCGATGACGTCACGGCGCTGCTTGCCGCAAGCGAGGGGCTCGCAGCGCAGCTGCAAGGCGCCGAGGCGGCGCTCGCGGGCGTGCAGGCAGAGCTGGACGCTTGGCAGCTCGGCTTGCCCAACTTGCTGCACGAGTCGGTTCCGGATGGTCACGATGAGAGCGCCAACGTGGAGGTCCGCCGCTGGGGCGTGCCGCGGACCTTCGATTTCCCGGTCCGCGACCATGTCGAGCTCGGCGAGCGCCTCGGCGGCCTCGATTTCGATGCGGCCGCTCGCATCTCGGGGGCGCGCTTCGTGGTGATGCGCGGCCAGGTGGCGCGCCTGCACCGGGCGCTGACCCAGTTCATGCTGGATCTGCATACCACCGAACACGGTTACACGGAAGTTTACGTTCCCTACCTGGTGCAGGGGCCGGCGCTGTACGGCACGGGCCAGCTGCCGAAATTCGAGCACGATCTGTTTGCGGTCAAGGGTGAGCAGGGCTTCTATCTCATCCCGACCGCCGAGGTGCCCGTCACCAATCTGGTGCGGGAGCAGATCCTGCCGGCCGATGTATTGCCATTGAAGTACGTCTGTCACACGCCCTGTTTCCGTTCCGAGGCGGGTGCGGCGGGCAAGGATGCGCGGGGCATGATCCGCAATCACCAGTTCGACAAGGTGGAGCTCGTGCAGATCGTGCGCCCCGCTGATTCCTATGCGGCCCTTGAGGCGCTGACCGCGGACGCCGAAACGGTGCTGCGGAGGCTCGAGATACCTTACCGGACGGTGGCGCTATGCGCTGGCGACGTCGGCGCAAGCAGCGCCAAGACGTACGATCTGGAGGCCTGGCTGCCCGCCCAGGGGCGCTACCGGGAGATCTCTTCCTGCAGCAATTTCGAAGCCTTCCAGGCCCGGCGGATGCAGGCGCGCTGGCGCAATCCGGCCGGCGGCAAGCCCGAGCCCGTGCACACGCTCAACGGCTCCGGTCTCGCCGTCGGTCGCACGCTGGTGGCCGTCCTGGAGAATTATCAGAATGCGGATGGCTCGGTGTCGATTCCGCCCGTTCTGCAGCCCTACCTGCCCGCTGCCGGGCCACTGATTCCAGCGAAATAACGGGCCGCCCGCCCAAGCCCTCCGGCGCGCCCCCGCTGCAGCTCGGAAGGGCCGTCGCACGCAAACGTTGCGCCGGGCCCATTCATTGCTAAATTAGGCACTTGGGGTGACGGGAGAAGAACAGGTGAATGCGGCGGAAGACTATGTAGCGGCCAAATCCAATCGCGTCCCGGGCTCGATCCCGGCTGCGCCGGCTGGCGATGTGCCCGCCCGTCGGCCCAGGGTCCGGCGCGCCCAGTCGGTCGAAGGGCGACTGCTGCGCCGGCTTTTGACGTTCCTCGGCGATCCGCCCCTGGAATTCGTTCTTTGGACGGGCGAGCGCGTGCCGTCGGCCTCCGAGCCGATCGTGAGCGTGCATCTCGCCGATCGTGCCACTCTGCTGGGCCTTCTCGCCGATCCGCAGGTGCGCTTCGGCGATGCCTATAGCGAAGGCCGGATCACCGTTTCGGGTGATCTCGTGCGGATGCTCGAAACCATCTATCAGTCGGCAGCGACCAACAAGCGCCGCATCTCGGTGCTGCGTCGCGCGGCGGAGCTCGTGCGGCGCCGCCATGCGAATACCTTGCCCGGATCGCGCGACAATATCCATCATCACTACGACATCGGCAATGCGTTCTACGAGCTGTGGCTCGGCAAGACCATGGCGTACACGTGCGCCTACTATCCAACTCCGAGCGCGACGCTCGATGCGGCGCAGACGGCAAAGATGCATCACGTCTGCCGCAAGCTGCAGCTCACGCCCGGTGAGACGGTGGTGGAGGCCGGCTGCGGCTGGGGGAGCCTTGCGATCCACATGGCGCGTCACTATGGCGTGAAGGTTCGCGCCTTCAATATCTCGCACGAGCAGATCCTCTTCGCCCGCGAGCAGGCGCAGCGGCAGGGCTTGAGCGCGCAGGTCGAGTTCATCGAAGACGATTATCGCAACATCGCCGGGCGCTTCGATGCCTTCGTATCCGTCGGCATGCTGGAGCACGTGGGCGTTGCCAATTATCGCGAGCTCGGACGCGTGGTATCGCGGGCGCTTGGCGGCCGCGGCCGCGGGCTCATTCATTCGATCGGGCGCAACCGTCCCGCCCCGATGCATCCGTGGATCGAGAAGCGCATCTTCCCGGGGGCATATCCGCCGGCGCTCAGCGAGATGATGGGCATCTTCGAGCCATGGAATCTCTCCGTCCTGGATGTGGAGAATCTGCGGCTGCATTACGCGCACACGCTGCGCGACTGGCTCGCGCTGTACGAGGCGGCCAGCGACCGCGTTGCCGGCATGTTCGATCAGAAGTTCGTGCGCATGTGGCGGCTGTACCTTGCCGGCTCGATCGCAGCGTTCACTACCGGCACACTGCAGTTGTTCCAGGTCGTGTTCGCGCCAGGGGCGAGCAACAACGTTCCTCTGACGCGGGACCATCTGTACGCGCGGTAAACATGCGCACGGTTGACGTCGTGATTGTCGGCGGCGGTCCGGCCGGTTCGGCAGCGGCCCGGGAACTGCAAGCGGGCGGGGCGAGCGTGCTGGTGCTCGACAAGGAAGCGTTTCCGCGCCTGAAGCTGTGCGCCGGGTGGATCACGCCGGAAGTGGTCCGCGACCTCGCGATGGATATCGGCACCTATCCGCATCGCTTTCTGACTTTCGAGCGGCTGCACATCCATCTCAAGGGGCTGCACCTGCGCGTGCCGAGCGTGCAGCACTCGATCCGCCGCTTCGAATTCGATGCGTGGCTGCTCGAGCGCTCGGGGGCCGCGGTGATTCGGCACACGGTGCGCGAGATCCGCGCCGAAGGCGGCGGTTACCTGATTGATGATCAATTCCGCTGTCGCTATCTCGTGGGGGCGGGCGGCACTCGCTGCCCCGTATATCGCACGATATTTCGCGAGCTGAACCCGCGCGTCACCGAGCTGCAGACGGTCACACTCGAGCATGAGATTCAATATGAGTGGCAGGACCCCGGATGCCATCTGTGGTTCTTCGAGAAAGGCCTGCCCGGCTATTCCTGGTACGTACCGAAGCAGAATGGCTGGCTCAATGTCGGCATTGGCGGCATGGCGGAGCGCATGAAGAGCCGGGGCGAGGACATCAAGCAGCACTGGTCCCGCTTCACCGACACTCTGAGCCGCACACTCGCGCCGGGGGCACATTACGAGCCTTCCGGCTATAGCTACTTTTTGCGCGGCCGCGTCGAGGTGGTGCGGCGCGATAACGCATTCATCACGGGCGATGCGGCGGGACTTGCGACCCGCGACATGGCCGAGGGAATCGGCCCTGCGATACGCAGCGGCATGCGCGCCGCGGACTGCATCCTCAACGGCACGGCCTATCGGCTCGACGATGTCACCGGGGCGAGCCTCGGGGGCGGTTGGATCAGTCGGGCGCTGGATTGGGCCATGACACGCGGCATGCCCACCGGCACTGCACCCAGCGTGCCCAGCGCTCGCCCGACCTGACGCGCAATCTCGGTTTTTTTTTCCGTCTTTGGAGAGGTGGCAGAGCGGTTGAACGCACCGGTCTTGAAAACCGGCAGCCCTTCACGGGGCTCGTGGGTTCGAATCCCACCCTCTCCGCCATATAATCAAGAAGTTACGCCGATTTTGTATAGTGCTCCGACATCGCTAAAGAACTCCGATTGGCACTCCCATTGGCACTTAGGCTAGAATAGAGCCTGCTTTGTAGTTGTAAGCGTCCCCCTGTCCTGAACCACCGAAGGGCTGGACGCAAACCGCTGGCTCGGGGAGAGTCACCAATGGCCAGCATCACCAGTTATCGCACCGACGAGGGCCAAAAGAAGTACCTCGCCCGTATCACGCTGAAGGGCTTCCGGCGCACGAGTCGCTCATTCGATTCGCAGACCGATGCAAAAGCGTGGGCCCACCGCACCGAATCCGAGCTGAAAGCCCAGCGCGATCGCGGCGGGGTGCGCGCCGACGTCACAACGCTCACCGTGCGCCAGATCGTGGAGCGCTTTCTACTGGATCCGACGGTGCGACAGCTGCGATGGTTGCCAGACCTTTCACAACTGCTTGCCGCCTGGGCCGATGAGTACGGCAGCGATCGGGTAAGCACGTTGGGACGACTGCAGAAAGCCGCGTACCGGGACAAGCTGCTCGCTCAAAAACTCAGCCCAGCGAGAGTCAATCGCTACCTCGCGGCGTTCCGGCGCATGTGGACCTGGGGGCTCGAGAACGGCTACATCATGCCTTCGCAGACATGGCCGCCTGGTCTGTTTCTGAAAGAGCCCGCCGCGAAGGAAGTTCTGGCGACCGAGACCGAGGTCTCCGCGGTGTTTTGCGCTTGTGATGATGTCGATCCAGCGCTGGGCATCCTTGCGCGGTTTCTGGTCGGCACTGGAGCGCGCCTGTCAGATGCGCTTTCCGTTACCTGGCGCGATGTGGATCAGGCCAACGGCGATGTTGCGATCCGCGGGCAGAAAACCGGCCGCCCGTTGCGCGTGGCCATGCTTGCGCCTGCAAGGGAGGCGATCCGCACAGCCGGGCAGGTAAAGCACGTTAGCGGACGTGTGTTCTGGCAGTACGAACACCGGATGTCTCCGCGATCTCAATGGGTGCGCGCCAGGAAGGGCTTTCCCAAGCACCTGCGGGACATGCGCCTGCATGACTGCCGGCATATGTGCGCGAGCCTACTAGCAGCCAATGGCGCAACCGATGTGGAGCTCGCAGCCCAACTTGGGCATGCAACCCTGCAGATGGTGAAACGCTACAGCCATCTCCGAGGGGGTCATCGAGGCGCCGCTCACGACAAGCTGGACAAGGCGCTCGGCGGAAATTAGATGGAAGAGCAGACCGACCCGTCTGTCACCTATGAGGAGCAGACCGCACAGAATGCACGCGAGGGCGACCTCGAGGCTGCGCGCGAGATCATTCGCGATTTCGTCATCGGGGTAGCGCAGCACAGCAAGCATAGCTGGGCCATTTCCTCCCTTCCCTGGGCGTACGTCGAGTACGTGGCTAATGCGCTTCAGAAAACTCTCGATTCTGACCCGAAACTGGCCGGGGTCGCGCTGGGTATCAAATCAGGCAAAACCGGCCGTCCCAAAGGTAGTACCGGATACAACCCGCTTGCCCTGGCGGCGGTTTACTTCCGATTGATCCGCGCTGGGGAGGTCTCCAAGGCGGCTGCTTCGCTGATTACCGAGCACATCGGCGCCAGTGATGACGTGATCCGCAAGGCAGTGGGCACATACGGCAAACTTGCGAACGTCGAGCAATTCGACGATGACCTTCTGATTGTGCTGGCGGCTGACTACGCCGAGAAAATGGGCGACATTTTCGCGGTCCGGGATTTGTAGCGTCCAGAATTCCGATCAATAAACATACCTGCTGACCTTCATTTCTAAGTGAGGTCAGCGCACCGGTGCTGACCTCTTTGAGAGGACAGCACGATGAAGACCGATCCCGCTGCACTCGCGCAGCTCCCCCACAGCTGGGATTTGAACCACTGGCCGGCATCCGTCTGGCCGGGTGAAGGTGCCCGTGCCCGCTGGGTGCTGCGTGCTTACCGAACCGAACTGGTGGAAGAGGGCGCCCTGAGCCGCGCCGGGAAGATGCTCATTGTTCTGGGACGTGGCTATGGCCGCTGGCTCGACCGACGCATCGCCAAGGTGGGCGAGATCGAGAGCAACAATCCCAAGCTGCGCGCGCAGTCAGCAGCGTGAAGTTTCCTACCCGATTCGCGATGAAGCCCCGGCCGTGCAAGGCCGAGGCTTCAGTGTCGCACTACCGCCAGCCCTCACCACAGGACCGACAACATGATTGTGTCACCTCTGCCGCGATTGCGGCAACTTCCGAATTCCCGTCTTGCGGATCATCGCCTCGAGCAGGCGATCGGTCGCGCGTACGCCGAACTGATCCACGCACCAAATAACGTCCATCGGCTGGCAGCCTGGAATGCGATGAAAGAACTCATCGGACTGCGCTCGCCCGCCCAAATCCACCGGATGGAACTCGCACGTGGACTGCGACGCCTGGAAACACATGGCGGTCTGCTCGGTGCGCTGAGTGTGGCTCACGCCTTCCTACCGAGGACCGCTGGGTATGTGACGCATGCGCTTCCGAGGTGCGCGCGGCGTGATCATGTCACTGGAGGACTACAAGCAACAGCGGATTGACGCGCAATTCGAGGCCGAGGCGCGCGCCTTGGGATTCGCCTCGTTCGCTGAGCTCGAGAAAGTGGCTGATGAGGCAGAGGAAGCCGAGTTCCTCGCCGAGGCGCGCCGGCATGGCTTCAGCAACGTGGACGACTATCTGATCTTCCTGGGTGCGCCGTGATGAGAGAGCGAGAACTTAGGCATTCCATGCTGCTTGATAGCGAGCAACAGATCCAAGCAATCCGGCGGCTGATCGCATCGGGCATGAGTGAGAACACCGCCGAGCCGCCGATCTCACCGGATGAAGCGCGCTTTGCGGACACGCATGATCCGGCAATCTGCCGATTCCATAACGGTTTGATCGCAGATGGCCGGGCGGCCGAGGACGTTTTGGGGCGCGTGTATTTCTGCCCAGTCGGCCGGATGTACTGGCGGCTGACTCCGCTGATGAGCGACTTTCTCAGACCGTTGCGCCGGTAGGCGGCCTAGGCGCATGCACCATCGGTAGGGTGTTCGGTCATCACTTTCTCGATAAACCGAACCGCCTCCAACGGTCTCAGTATTCGTCGTGCTCCCAATTCGATCAGGCGGCGCTGCTTCGTGACCTTGTGGAAGTTGATATCCGAAGTGACGAAAACATCGCCCCCGTAACGAATGTGGCACCACATTGTAAGGATGTCACAGAGCTCATTTCTGACTCGGGACCGTAGCCTAACAGCTTCCTTGTCCGTCCCAGGCGGAATAGGCCGGTGAGCTTGGGAGTGCGGGAAGAGAATGCCTCGAATTGTCGGCTCTAACTTATCATCAAGTTCGGCCCACACGCAGTGGTCCCAAAAGGTCATATCCCAGTGACCGGCGGATTGAGGAGTTCCACGTGCGAAAGATCAGCCGCGGCAAGTCGCTCGATAAAACGATTGAAATTGGGCACGCCGTCAGGGCTTCTGTCACGTTCAGCGGCCGCGATCGCAGAAACGCATAACGCGAGAGCGCCGGACTGGGAGATAGTGACTATCTCCAGCACGGCTGAAGCATTTTCTTCGTTTCGCTCCAACGCAATAATGGCGTTTGTATCAAGGGTTACGCGAAGGCGTGGCATATCCTCTTGATCCAAGCAACGACGTCACTTTTTCCGCGTATTTCATATCTGCTTAAGTGCGGGAGACCGATAATCGCCAAGCCGCCGTCGGTACGTGACGCCCGGCACATCCAGTTCCCATGCCCCGCACGAATACTCTCGGCGGGATTTGCCCTCAATTTCTGTCGGACGTATTCGTAAGGCTCACCCCCGAACACAACGACAAGCGCCGGAGAGACGAACTCCATGATCTGCTGATGAACCGGCCAGCAGCGATCTGCCCAATCACGGAAGTTGATTCCTGCGGCCGTCACGCTACGTGCGAAGACAACATTCGACGCACACACATTCCGTGTGTCCAGGCCGAGCTGCGTTAGTAGCCACGCAACGCGGAGTTGCATTGGAGCTGGGTTTTGCGCACGAGCCTGATTGCGCCGGGCCCAGCCTTCATCAAGGTACGCATTCTGGGTCCACGATGGCAACTGGGCAATGCAAGCACCAATTGTGGGCAACGAATGTTTTGAGACATCGCCACCGGGATTATTTCCCAATAGATAGACCGGCCCGGGACACAGCGTGTCTGCGGAGCTGTATAGAATCCATCCGCTTGTCGTAAGGTAGTCAGCAAGCTCTCGGCGTGCGACCGCCGCGACTGCTTCAGCATTACCGACCCATGCCTCTATATTCATTTCGAGCCCGTCAGTTACACACCATCTGATAGTTGCAGCTCTGACCGGAGGCATCGCAGACGCAGGCGCCGACGCGGCATCCAATTCTGGGCAATGGCGCAAGTCCACAGGCCATGTTGACATGCGAGCCGATTGGCATCATGGGAACCATTTGAGGCATCGGCTCAGGTTGCGCATGTGCCTGTTGTAGTAAGGCGATTCCGAGCGCAGCGTTCGCAGCTTGCTGCTGCGCCTGCTGAGCGGCTTGAAGGGCACGCTCCGCCTGGACGCTCTGGAACTGCTGTGCGGCGAGATTCGAGATCGCTAATCTGCCATCCGCTTCGGTGAGCTCTCCCCGAGTGACGCGTCCCGCCGTGGAGCCCACAAAGTCAACGAACATGTTTGCCTGCGGTACGGCGCGCCACCCCGGATACTGGGAGTCCAGACGATTTTGTGTGCAACTCTGGACATCTGCCAGCGGATGAGCTGAGGCGCACTCGCTCTCAACCTGCCACATCGAAGGCTTGGGAGCTGCCGGCGGTGGGAGCGAGCAGCCGGCCACAGTGGCGATTAGGATCGCGAGCAGGCACCGCATGGCATTTCCCCATTTGCGTTGTTCTTCTGGGGCCTGACTCTACGCGGAATCGGGGCAGTGGGCGAGAATCGCCGTGATGCGGCGCGGGTGAGATCAGCTATTCAAGGCTAAGCGGGTACTGATTTTGACATCGAACCGTATAACCCGTACACTATACGTACAATACGTTACTGGTACGGTGCACTGGTTATGCAAGCAAAGAATGAGCGCTTCGAGATGCGCCTGGACGAGGAGAAGCTGCGCGAGGTGGATGGATGGCGGGCTCGCCAAGATGACGTGCCCTCCCGCTCCGAGGCCGTTCGCCGCCTAATCGATCAAGGTCTGCTCGGTGGGGGCGGCGAACTGCGTCTCACCAAGGGCGAGAACCTCGTCGTGCACATGCTTTGCGATCTGTTCAAAGCCCTGAAGATTAAGTCCGAACTTGATCCGAAGTTCATCCAGTCGGCGCTTTACGGTGGGCATCTATGGGGCCTGGAATGGAAATATACCGGTACGTTCCACCATCACGTCGATAGCAAGGAGGCGCGTGACGAGGTGCTTGACGTACTCGACATGTGGGATTTCATTGAGACCGGTTATGAGGCGCTCGAAAAGCCAGGAAAAGCGCGCGTTGAAAAGGAAGCGCAGCCCTTTGGACGGAATCCAAAATTCCCAGGATTCGATGCGAACAATGAAGCCGAGCACCTGGGGATCGCGCGGTTTTTGATCGACGACCTTGAAAGGTTTTCGCGCTTCGCCGGCAGGGAGCTGAATTCACACGCGCAGTCCATCGATGGATACAGGCGAATGCTGCAAGTGTTTTTGCCCATGCGGGAAACTCTGGTGGGCCACGGTCTCAGCGATACGCAGATCATAGAGATTCTCAGCGCCCGTGCTCATCCGGACTATCGGAAACGAAAGGGCACGGCCAAGTGAAAAGCGGCGCGCGCCGGTGCTACCAACACCGACGCACGCCTAACCACAACGCCTATGTAGGAGGCAGTCATGGCTCGTTTAATTGTACCGCGCCGCCGAGCGCGTCCGTCCCGTTCCAAGTCCCCCAAGCCCGCACAAGGACCTCGGCCGCTCGCTGAGATTCCTGTACCGCTTCAAGGCCCTGCAAGCGCTCGTCCTTTCCAGGCAGGCGCAGGAGGCCGGCAATCTGCCTTTGGCGATCGGCTATCTCGATGAAGCGCAGACCTGGGCGCAGTTCGCCAGCACCCACAAACCAGCATTGACTCCAACCAACGGAGAATTTCACTATGAACACGCCCAACCCAATCACTAAGAAAATCATTGTCGTGGGCCAGATCGCCGGTGTCATCCATCTGGCGAGGGATGCGGTCATGACGGAGGCGGGGAAAACAAACTCCTGACCTCGGCTTGGGAGGCGCTGATCTGGCGCTCGAGGGGCTGCAAGGGTTGCGAGAGGATCTCGAGGAACTCGACAGAGCAACGCGCCGCGAGTCGGGCAACGGAGGGCCCATGAGCAACGAGAACGAGACGCAGATCCAGACCACGGCCGAAGCGCCCCCGGAAGGCTCCAAGGAAGGGCGCTTTCAGCTTCGGGAGCCTGAAGGAGAGCATGCTGCCTGCGGCTCATTCAAGCGCTTACCGGTGTATGTGATGCGTCTGAGCGCTGCGCAGAGGACCGGGACACAGACCTGTCGCTTAATCTCGCAACGGCGAGCGCGATTCTGTGTTCGATGCTCAACGATCGCATGGTGCTGGGCTAGATTCGATGTACGCCGACGCGCTGCAATGGCTTGATCGGTTCTACAGGCACTTGGCGATGGAACGGAGGGTCTCGCCTTGCACCGTCTCCTCCTACCGGCTCGACCTTACCGCTCTCGTCGCTTTTTGCGACCGTAACGGGCTCGCGGACTGGCCAGCGGTCCAAGTGAGTCAGGTCCGCATGTTCGCCGCGCGATTGCATGCGCTCGGATTATCACCGTCGAGCATTCAGCGCAGGTTGTCTGCAGTGCGAACGTTCATGAAGTACCTCATTCGCGAAGGGGTAATCGGCGCGAATCCGGCCGAGCTCGTTCAATCACCCCGGGCAGGCGGGCGCTTACCGAAGGTCCTCAAGCTTGAACTCCTTGGTGTACGTCCGCCGCTCGAGCTTCTTCCCCTTCTCCATGACATTGGCAGTGCTCTCGTCTTCGCCGTGCTTTCTCTACCGAGGTCCCGTAGGCGTTGATCGAAGCCCGACGCCAGTTCATGCACCGATCATTCTACAAGTGAGCGTGATCCACACCATAGCGCAGATGAACAGCGCCAACATGACCGCGGCGCTGCCATAGTCCTTGGCGCGTCTCGAAAGGCCATGATGCTCGAATGAGATCCGGTCGATCGCCGCTTCAATGCTGGAGTTCAGCAGTTCTACTATTAATACCAGTATCGTCGATGTAATGAGCATGAGGCGCTCGACGACACCAAAGGGCAGCAGCAGCGCAAGGGGGATCAGGCATCCCGCTAGTGTCAATTCCTGTCGGAACGCGCTTTCCTCACGTATTGCGAACACCAGTCCGCTCCAGGAATTCTTGGCTGCGTGCCAAGCCCGGGTCAGTCCCCGGTTGGCCTTGTGTGGGTTGCGCTCGCTGGAGTAGTCGCTGTTGGCTTCGCTCATCCGGCCCGGCTCGCATTCGCCAATGGGTCCGGAACGGTGCCGCGCGCACGTGGCTGGACATATGCAAGGAATTGCTCGCTCGCTGCCCGCCAGGTAAACCTTCTGGCGTGCGCCACCGCGTCCTCACGGCGGAGCTTGAGCGCCTCGAGACAGGCCGTGCGCAGGTCATCATGCACGACGCCTGCGGATTTGGAGTCACCGATGACATCCACGGGACCGGTCACTGGAAAGGCTGCGACGGGCAGTCCGCAGGCCATGGCTTCTAGCAGCACCAACCCGAACGTGTCAGTCTTGCTCGGAAACACGAAGACGTCGGCGGAAGCGTATACCTTCGCGAGCTCTTCCTGGCTGAGGACGCCGAGATAGTTCACATGCGGATATCGCGCCCGGATAGTTTTCAACGCGGGCCCCGCGCCTACAACCCACTTCGAGCCTGGTAGATCGAGCCCCAGAAAGGCCTCGACGTTCTTCTCGACAGCCACTCGGCCGACATACAGGAAGATGGGGGGATCGCTCTTGAGCCGATCACTCTGCTGGGGCTTGAAGATGTCGAGATCTACCCCACGCGACCAGATCGCAACCTTCCTGAGTCGATGTGCCTCCAGGTCGCGCTTAACCGCCTCAGTCGGAGCCATGAGGCACTCGGAAGGCCCATGAAACCAGCGCAGGAAGCCGTATGTCCAGTTCAACGGCAGAGCGGTGCGGGCGCGGATGTACTCAGGAAAGCGAGTGTGATAGGCGGTCGTGAACGGTAGGCCTTGGATCAGGGCAAATCGGCGTGCCGCCATACCCAGGGGTCCCTCGGTTGCAATATGCAGCGCATCTGGCGCAAACTCGCAGATGCGACGCCTCACTTTGGAGCCGGGAAGCAGCGATAGTCGGATGTCGGGGTAGGTCGGGCACGGCAGCGTCGAAAATTCTAGCGGTGTTACGAAATCGACCGCGTGTGCCATCGCCCGAAGCTCTTGGGTGGTTGCCCCCAGCGTCCGGACGACTCCATTCACCTGAGGCATCCAGGCGTCGGTAATGATCATGATCCTCATGTCTCCCTCCACATCGGCCCCAGGCGGGGCTAAGCGTCGACGTTGCATGCATTCGTGCACACAACCAGCATCATTTTTGGATACGAGGTAGATCCACACATCCGCAGTTACGCCGGCAATGAACTGCCCGCGGTGAGCTCGTCCATGATGCGGCCCAGGTTCATCGGCTCCGAGAGACGGCTATGCCAGTAGATCAATTGCAGTGTGCCGTCGAAATCCTCAGCCAGCGCGGTAAGGCTCTCGACCCAGTCGCCGTCGTTGCAATAAAGGATGCCATTTATTTTGCGGATCTCGGCTTTGTGGATGTGCCCGCAGATGACGCCGTCGAATCCGCGCCGCCGCGCCTCTTCGGTCATCACATGCTCAAAATCAGAGATGAAGTTGATGGCATTCTTAACCTTATGCTTTAAGTACTGCGACATGGACCGATAGGGGAACCCCAATCGCCGGCGGATCGCGTTCAGCAAACGATTTAGCTTCAAGAGAACGGAGTACATCCGGTCGCCGATATGCGCGAGCCATGGGGAGTGCTGCATGACGCCGTCGAATAGATCCCCATGCACCACCCAGAGCCGTTTGCCATCCGCGGTCTCGTGAGTCGCCTCTTCAAGGATGGCAATTTCCCCGAGATGTAGGCCGATGAACTGGCGCGCGAGCTCGTCGTGATTCCCCGGCACGTAAATGACCTTTGTGCCCTTGCGGGCGCTGCGCAGAAGCTTCTGTACAACGTCGTTGTGCGCTTGCGGCCAGTACCAGCTCTTCCTGAGCTGCCAACCATCAAGGATGTCGCCCACCAGGTAGAGCGTATTGGCTTTATGTGTGCGTAGGAAATCGAGGAGGTAGTAGGCCTGGCACCCGGAAGTGCCCAGATGGATATCAGAGATCTAAATCGTTCGGAAATGATAATGGTCGTCTGCAGCAGACACCGTGCAGTGGCTCGATCTAACTGTAGTTGGCAAAAGTAGACCATCGGTGGTATTACAGCTTGATGGCATTGCCAAACCAAAGAAGGCAAAGTAAAAAAATAGCTATGTTCCTGTCATCGATTCTTCAGAGCGATGCCGGCGGTCTATAGGCATGCGACTGTAACTCGACAAACGGTTTGCTGTGATCACTCTCACGAGGACGACTGTGGCGAGTGGATAGGCGCCGTCGACAAGATTACCGGCGTCGTCCAACTCGCCAGGAATGCGGTCTTCGCAGAGGAGCAGGGAAACAGAGTCCTCGGCTCTGCGTGGTCAGCGCTCGACATGGCACTCGAGGCGCTGCAAGTTTTGCGCGAGGATCTCGAGGGCCTCACGCCAGAGCAGCGCGCAGCCAGCAAGGCGCTGGAGCTGCAGTCATGAGCAACGACAACGTGACACCGATTAGACCGCCAGGGAAGCAGCCAAAGCGCCCTCGAAAACCCGCTCCGCCGCATCGCACACACCCGTGAGCGCTTGAATGAGCCGCAGGCAGCTGGGCTCGCCATCAGCGGGCTCGCGCAGCAGGAAATAACCTGTCTTTGCCGAATTGAATTCCGTGCACAACGTGTGGCCGTTTTGGCGACAACACGTATTCGACATCGTAAGTCGTGGCCGGCTGCCACATTTAAACGTTCCTCTCTTCAGTGGAACACCTTCGCCGGCATTGCCCCATACGTCAGGTTCTCTGGTCAAAGCAACTCAAGGCAAGCCACAACTTAGATCTACACCGCGGCGTTCGAAGACCTGAGCTTGCCATGACAGAACAAGAGCCACCGACCAGAGCCACCACGGTCGAGCAAGAACAAATTATCGGAGAGCTCGGGCGCACCTTCGCCAATCTGGCTGCCATCGCAGGCACCAGAGCCCAGGACTTTCTGGTCCTCACAAACGGCGGCGCAGCTGTCGCGTGTCTCGCGCTGCTGAGCAGCGAGTCATCACTTGCGAAAAGCGTGATGGTAAAGCTATTGCTCGCGATCTTTGTGTTCGGGTTGCTACTCGCCGGTGTGACCATGACGCGCGGTTACTTCTACGCGACGAATACTGCCACACGATTCATCGAACTGGTTCCGCGCATACGTGCTGGGTCGGCTACATGGCACCAGTTGCAGCAGGTTGTCGACCCGCACAAAGCAATGCGCTTCTATCGAACGCAGACGGCGATCGGTTGCGGCTCGCTCATGGCATTTTGTATCGGAGCGATGACGGCGATGATCTGGCTTTTAATGCCCGCTATGTGCGCTCGTTAGGCAAACGCTGCTCGCCGATCGCAGAATCCCGCCCGCGCTAGGTGACTGGGGGGGTTCGCATGCGTGGCCAAGGTCGCTCAACTGCAACCGGCGAGCCATCAAGCAGCAACCGGGCGTCCGTATCCTGAGCGCTCCAACGTACAGGAGCTACCGATATGGATTTTCTCGCCGTCAATTTGATCGCCACGATGGCACTGCTCCTCAGTCATCTTGCGATTGTCGTCGACGAATCGCTTTTGGCCAGAGCGGTAAGGGGCGCCTTGGCATCGCCCTTCGGTTCGATCGCGATGTAGCGATTTGATCGAATGACCTACTTCACTGCGGATGCATCGGCCGGCGAAATTCTTCCTCGAACGCCGTCAATCGCTGCCGGACCTCCTGCGCCCGCTTGAATAGCTGCTTTGCCTGGCGGATCTTCCCAGCCGCCTGCAGTGCGCGGACCTCCTCGAGGAGTTCATCGCGTCGGCGGGAGGCTTCCATGTGCAGGACAACGATTTCATGCGGTCCGACTTGGACGTCGGAGCTACGGGGGGAGCGGTGGCTCTTGGTCTTATTCTTAGCAGCCATGATGGAAGGATAAACGCAGCCGAAGAGCTCGGCAATTCTGGTCAACAACGCCAGATAATCGAGATCTCCCCGGATCGACCGCACACGCTGCAGCGCACAACGACGCCTGGAATAGGCACGGAGCCGTCCCGCGGCAATCAGGGCCGGGAGATAGAGCCAGGCATGACGATCGCAGGAGCGGCAGTGCGCGCTGATCGCTCCGATGTTCATGCACCTTTCGGAGGGTATCGATAGTGAGCACGCCGGCACGGTACGCAGGCAGTGGCCGTCGCGTCCATTCAGTACCGCGACAAGCTGATCACTGGATACGTGCGTATCGGGGTGAATTCGTCAGTTTCGCAGGCAGACTCGAGCGGCGGCCGGCCATACAGTGCGAACTAGCAACCTGGGAGCGCACCGATGGCCCGAAAGAAGCCCGTCGACCTGGATGAGATTGCACGCCGCTGCATGCGCAAGAACAGACGGGGATGTATGGGTCGCTCTGATGCTGATGGACGGCCATGGCCGATCGCGACCCGAGCATCATGAACGCGGCTGCCCGCATTGGTGCCGCGGAACTGATCGACGAGGAGCTCAGGCAAATGGGCGTGCGGCGACACTAAGGCGAGCGCAGTCCGCTGCACTGGCACTGCACTGGCAGCGAGGGCAAGAATAGGGGATCGATGCCGGTTGTGACCGTTTCGGACTACCGGTCGTCCGTGCATTTCTAAGTGCTGGAAAATCTATTGAAAGTGACTTGCAAGACTTGAAAACCGGCAGCCCTTCACGGGGCTCGTGGGTTCGAATCCCACCCTCTCCGCCACTTATTACTTGATTGTTGAATCACTGCCTGCAGCGCGGCGGCCTTGGTTGCGGTCCTCGCAGCGAATAGCAGCACGGCACGCTCTGCAGGTCGCGCGCCACCTCGACATTTCTTCACAAGGTCGCGCAGCGGTGGCTGATGTTATCATTCGCCAGATATGCGAACCCCAAACTACCTCGCCGGCTTGCTGGCCTGCACATTTGTGGCTGCCTCGGGCGCCCCGAGTGCGAAAACTCCGTCCGTCGAAGCACGCATCGCGCAGCAGAATGCGCTCTTCGACGAGCAGTACGAGTCCGATCTCAAGGCCAAACCCGAGCTTGCGACCGCTTACGGGGACTACCGCTACAACAATCAGCTGAATGACGTCTCGCTCGGCGGCATTACCGCTCAGCACGACCGCGATAGCGACTTTCTCGCACGTCTGCAGCAGATCGCCGTGACGGGGTTTCCCGAAAAGGATGCGCTGTCGCATGCCGTGCTGGCGCGCGTGCTCGAGCAGCGCATCGCGGACTACGACTTCAAGGAATACGAGATGCCCGTCAACCAGATGCAGGGGCCTCAGGTCCATCTGGCTGACCTGCCGCTCGCGGTTCCCCTGGATACGGTGCAGCACTACGAGGATTACCTTGCGCGTCTGCGACAGATTCCGCGCGTGTTCGCCCAGACGGAAGAGGTGCTGAAGGCGGGCAAGAATGATCGGCTCATGCCTGTGGGTTTTCTCCTGCAAAAAGTTCCTGCGCAATGCGCGGGAGTCATCGCGGCGGATCCTTTCCTGCTGCCCACGAAGCGATTCCCGGACAGCGTTTCGTCCGAGGACCGCAGGCGTTTGAGCAAGGCGATCACGACGGTGGTGGTGAGCGAGGTGCTGCCCGCCTATCTCGCGTTTGGCAATTTCATCGCCGATGAGTACGCCCCGGCTGGCCGCAGCGTGCTTTCCGTGACCTCGCTGCCCGGTGGCGAGCGCCGGTATCTGAACGACATCCGCAGCCGCACGACCCTCAGCAAGCTCACTCCGGCGCAGATTCACCAGATCGGGCTGCGCGAGGTCGATCGCATCGAGTCCGAGATGCTGGCGATTGCCCATCGTGAAGGCTTTGCGGATCTCGCCACGTTTCGCACGTCGCTGAAGAGCAATCCCAAGTACCGCCCGACTTCCGCGCAGCAGATCGTCGAAGATTTCCGCAAATACATTGGGCTCATGCGACCGAAACTTCCGCAACTGTTCGGCTTCATCCCCGGATCACCCGTGACCGTCGAGCCCATGCCGGACTTCGAACCCGGCACCGCGACGCACTATCAGACGGGCACACCCGACGGGAAGCGACCGGGCCGCATCGTGGTTGCCGTGTCGAACTTCGAGCACCGCTCGCTCATCGATGATGAAGCGACGGCCTATCACGAGGGCATACCGGGGCACCATCTGCAGCTGTCCGTCGCGCAAAAGCTGCCGGATCTGCCGCAATTCCGCCGCCACGGCGGCAATTCCGGATATATCGAGGGCTGGGCTCTGTACGCCGAGCAGCTCGGCAAGGAAGTGGGTTTGTACCAGGATCCGGTGAGCGATTACGGCCGGCTCTCCAGCGAACTGTTCCGCGCCGTGCGCCTCGTGGTGGATACGGGCCTTCACTCAGAGAACTGGACGCGCGATCAGGTAGTTGATTTCATGCGCAAGTCGGGCGCCGTGGATGAGCCTACCATTCAGTCGGAAACCGACCGGTACATCGCCTGGCCGGCCCAGGCACTTGCCTACAAGCTCGGCCAGCTGAAGTTCCGCGAGCTGCGCGCGCGTGCCGAAAAGGCGTTGGGACCGCGTTTCGACATCCGGCGCTTTCACGACGAGATGCTCAGCGGAGGTGTTCTGCCGCTGGATCTGCTGGATGCCCGCACGAACCGCTGGATTGCCGCGGAGAAGCATCGGCCGCTGGCTGCGGCGAAGAGTTAGGACATCGCGGCCTGACGTGACCCGGGGGCCTGGCGCGAGCCGGGCGCCTGGCGCGACGAACCGTCGCGTTCACTGCAGACAACTTTCCACGGCGGCTGCGGTTGACAGCAGCCGCCGGTCGCTACCGGCCAATCCGAACAGGGTCAACCCCACCGGGGGGGCGTCCGGCTCGTGGCAGGGCATGCTGATCGCACAGCCGTCCAGAAAGTTGACGATGCTCGGATTGCGAAGGCTGAGCACGTTGCAGCGTACATAGGCCTCATCGCCCACGAGCGCAGAAAGTGCCGGGGGCACGATGGGAATCGTCGGCATGAGCACGGCATCCAAGCGGGCAATGCGGCGCGACACGCTGTCGATGAAGCTCGCGCGCTGCCGATGTAGTTCGATGTAGTCTGCCGCGCTCTGCTCGCGGCCGCGCATGATCCGACTGACGACGCGCGGGTCGATTCGATCCGCTTCCCGGCTCAGCCGTTCGCGATGGAACGCGTAGGCCTCGGCGGCGGATAAACCGCCCTTGCGATTGACCTCAGGCAACACGGACAGCTCGGGCAGCGCCACATCGCTCAGCCGCACGCCAGCCGTTGCCAGCCGGCGCAGTGCCCCCTCGTAACTCTGCGCCACCACGGGGTCGATGTCGTCGGTCACGTAGGACGACAGCACACCGATGCGCAGCTCCTTGCACGGCAGCAACGCATCGCCGCAGAGCGCGGGGTCGTCGGCGGACGCGCCGGCGAGAATCGCATCCAGCGTGGCGCAGCAGGCCACCGAGTTGGCGAGCGGCCCGATCGAATCCAGTGTGCTGGAGAGCGGCAGCGTTCCGGCAAGCGGAACGCGTCTGGCCGTGGGCTTGAAGCCAACGACGCCGCACATGGCGGCCGGAATCCGGCAGGAGCCGCCGGTGTCGGTCCCGAGGGCGCCATAGGCCATCGCATCGCTGATGGAAACCGCCGCACCCGAGGAGGAGCCACCCGGGGCTCGTGCGTTGCCGCGGTCCCATGGACTCAGCGGTGTGCCGTAGTGCGGATTGAGTCCGAGACCGGAGTATGCAAACTCCGTCATGTTGGTTCGACCGATGACGATGAAGCCGGCGGCCTTGAGGCGGGTAATCGCAGTGGCATCCGCTTGTGCGGGCGGCGAGCCCTTCAGGACGATGGAGCCGGCGGTCGTGACATCGCCCGCGACATCGAACAGATCCTTCACCGACACCGGAATGCCCGCATACCTGCCCGGCGCCGCGGCGCCACGGCGGCGCATCCCATCATGAAACTGCGCGATCGCCCGGGCCTCTTCGGCGTGCACCTTGAGAAACGTCCGGGCTCCCTCGCCAGAGGCGATATTGGCGAGGCATTGCCCCACCAGGGCTGCGGCACTGATCCGCCCTGATGCCAGGCCGAGTGCAAGCTGTGCGAGCGTGGGACGCGAGGGAGGCAGCATGCGCCCCATTGTAATCAATCCACTCGCGGGCGCGCGCACGCCAGGAGTACGCTAATCCTTGTTGAACGATCGATTAATAGTGGCAGCGCACGCCGGACTGAGTATACTGCGGAGGCGCAATTTCTCGGGGTCGGTATGGCGCGTGATCCACGTTTCGACGTCCTGTTCGAGCCGGTGCAGATCGGGCCGGTGAGGGCGCCCAATCGTTTCTACGCCGTCCCGCACGCCAGCGGCATGACCAATACCATGCCACGCATGCGCGCCGGTTTTCGCGGGATGAAGGCCGAAGGCGGCTGGGGCGTCGTCTGTACCGGTTACGTCTCCATTCATCCATCGAGCGATGACTCGCCATTACCGTATGCCACCTTGTGGGACGACAACGATGTTCGCGCCCACGCCCTGATGACGGATGCGGTGCATGCCCACGGCAGTCTGGCGGGGATCGAACTCTGGCACGGCGGCGGCTCGGTCTCGAACAAGACGAGCCGCCTGCCGCCGCTTTCCCCTCCGGCCTGTCCTGGATGGCCACGCACGTCGGCTTCATGCAGAACCAGCGCTCGAAACCCATGGAGCGGCGCGACATCGCCGAGCTGCTGCGCTGGCAGGCCGAAGCGGCCCGCAAAGCGCGGCGCGCGGGGTTCGACATCATCTATGTCTACGCCGGGATGGGCTACCTGCCCTACGAGTTCCTCTTGCCCGAGTGGAACCGGCGCACCGACGAGTACGGCGGCTCGGTGGTCAATCGCGTGCGCATCGTGCGTGAGCTGCTCGAAGTCACGAAGGAGGCCGTCGGTGGCAGCTGCGCGGTCGCAGTGCGCATCAGCCTGGAAGAGCTGCGTGCCCGCCCGAGCGATCGGGCGGCATCCGAGGCCCACGAAGTGGTCGAGCTGTTGGCGGACCTGCCGGATCTGTGGGACGTAAAGATGGATTCCAGTGCGACCGACTGCGCGCCGTCGCGCTTCAGCCCCGAAGGCAGTCACGAGCCCGTCATCGACTTCGTCAAGCAGATCACGCGGCGCCCCGTCGTCGGTGTCGGTCGCTTCACCTCGCCCGACACCATGGTCGCGCAGATCCGCCGCGGCGTGCTCGACCTGATCGGCGCGGCCCGTCCCTCCATTGCCGATCCGTTTCTGCCACGCAAGATCGACGAGGGACGCGAGCAGGATATCCGCGAGTGCATCGGCTGCAACATCTGCATTTCGAGCTGGCATGACAGCGTGCCGGTGCGCTGCACACAGAACCCGACGATCGGCGAGGAATGGCGCCGCGGGTGGCATCCGGAGCAGGTGCGCGCCGCCGGGAACGATGCGCCCGTGCTCATCGTCGGCGGCGGTCCTGCGGGACTGGAATGCGCCTTGACGCTGGCGCGGCGTGGCTATGCGGTTTCGCTGGCCGAGGCGGCGGATCAGTTCGGTGGCCGGCTGCGATTCGAAACCGGCTTGCCGGGGCTCAAGAGCTGGGGGCGCGTGCTCGACTGGCGGCTCGGGCAACTCAGACGTCTGCCAAACGTCACACTCTACGCAGGTAACGAGCTGTCGATCGAGGACATCCTGGGTCTCGAGCACCCGCGCATCGTCATCGCCACCGGGGCGCGGTGGACGCGCCTGTTGTATTCGCCGCTCGAGCTGCCGGCGGGTGAGCTCGAAGCGGCCAATGTATTTACGCCCGATGATATCGCCGCCGGCGTCCAGCCCGAAGGGCCGATCGTGGTGTTCGATTTCGACAACTACTACATGGGCGGGCTGCTCGCCGAGCAGCTGGCGCAATTCTCGGACAGCGTCACGTACGTGACCCCGGCGGGACATGCCTCGGCGTGGACCATCATGACGAACGAGCAGCCGCAGGTGCACCGGGCGCTGGCCAAGGCCGGGATCTCACTCGTAACGCTGTCCCGCGTCACCGCTTTGCAAGACGGTGCGCTGCGGATCGCAAACCTGTTCACGGCGGAAGAACGCGAACTGCCGTGCCGCTCGCTCGTCATCGTCGGTGCCCGGTTGCCGAGGAACGATCTGTATCAGGCGCTCGTGGCTCGCGGCGACGCGCTCGGCACCGCAGGCATCGACTCGGTGCGATGTATCGGCGATGCACTGGCGCCCGGGGCGATCGTCCATGCGGTCCACAGCGGGCATCGCTATGCCCGTGAGCTCGATGAGGATGCCGGCACTGCGCAGTATCAGCGTGATGCGCCGGTGGTCGATGAGTGGCCCTCGATCCATATTGCCAACAGCCAGGAGCGTGTCGCGCGATGAATGCGAAAGCATCGACAATGCCGATTGGCGGCCTCGAGCAGACGCTGCCTTCGAGCTGGTACTACTGCGACGAGATCTATCGCCTGGAGAAGGAGCGGATCTTCTGTCGGGAATGGATCTGTGCCGCCCGCGAGGAGGAGCTGCCCCGGCCGGGGGACTTCCGCGTTCTGGACCTCATCGGGGAAAGCATTCTGCTTGTGCGCAACCGCCAGGGCGCGCTGCGCGCCTTCTATAATGTCTGCCGGCATCGTGGCTCGAGATTGTGCCGGACGGCGGAGGCACCCATCCCGGGCATGGCCGTGCAGGGTGGGGTCGTGGGCGCACGCTCGATCCTCTGTCCCTATCATCAGTGGTCGTACGACCTCGACGGCAACCTGATTGCCGCGCCCCATCTCGGCGCGCTTCCCGGGTTCGACAAGAGCCGCATCCAACTCTACCCGGTCGGCGTCGAGTGCTGGGGCGGCTTCGTGTTCGTGAACCTCACACCTGCCGCTGCGGGCTGCTTCGCGCAGCAGCTCGGCGAGATCCCGGCGCGCATCGCGCGTTATCCGCTCGCCGAGCTGCGGATCGGCCACACGATTCACTATGAGGTTGCGGCGAACTGGAAATCGATCTGCGAGAACTACAACGAGTGCTATCACTGTGGCGGCGTGCACCCGGAGCTGTGCTCGGTGGTGCCCGCGTTTCGCGAGGCCGGCGGCGCGGGACTCGACTGGCTGCGCGGAATTCCCCACCGCGCCGGCGCCTATACCTTCACGCCTTCGGGCACCACGCGCCGGCGCCCCTTTCCCAGGCTCGATGCGGACGAGCGGGAACGGCACAAGGGCGAACTGCTGTATCCGAACCTTTTCATCAGTCTCGCCTGCGATCACGCCGCCGTATTCATCCTGCAGCCGCGTGGCGCCGAGCGCACCGACATCGCCTGTCATTTTCTGTTCGAGCCGCAGGAGATGGCGCAGCCGAGCTTCGATGCGCGCGATGCGGTGGAATTCTGGGACATCGTCAACCGGCAGGACTGGGCGATCTGCGAATCCGTGCAGAGCGGCATGCGCAGCCGCGTTCACCAGCATGGCTACTACGCGCCGATGGAGGATGCCAGTCTCGACATCCGCCGCTACGTGCGCGAGCGACTGGGCCCGGGTCCGGATGCCGCGCGGGCTTAGCGGCCGAAAGCCACGCCTTTGGGCCGCGGCCAGCCAGCCCCGCATGCGGCTATCTGCACCGGACTAACACGTGAGCGTCCCCGAGATCAGGGTCGTCGCAACATCGGGGACGATCAGTCCGGTACAGGCCCTGACCCGACGCGTGCGCTGGCGCATCTTCGGCTTTCTGTTCACTTTCGGCTGTATCGCCTATTTCCAGCAGAAGGGACTCACGGTCGCCGCGGACCGCATGATGCCCGAGCTGGGCCTGACGCAGATGCAGATCGGCTGGCTCGAATGGGCGTTCGTGCTCGGCTACGCAACTTTCCAGTTCCCCGGCGGAGTGATCGGCCAGCGTCTGGGTGCGCGGCGGATGTTCGTTCTGATCAGCACGATTGCCTTTCTCGGCACTGTGTTCACGCCGCTTGCGCCCATCGCGCTGCGTGGGGCGGTGCTGTTTGGCGTGCTCTTCGGTCTGCAATTGCTCGTCGGGCTGGCCCAGGGCGCGATCTTCCCGGTGAGCTCAGGTGTCATGGAGGCCTGGTTTGCCCCGCAAAGGTGGGCCGTGCTGCAGGGATTGCAGTCGATGGGTTTGCAGTTCGCCGCCGCCGCGACTCCACCCCTCGTCGCCTACCTGATGGGGATTCTCGGGTGGCAACAGGCATTGTTCTGGCCGGCATTGCCGGCAGTCGCGGTGATCGCCCTGTGGGGCTGGTATGGACGCAACACTCCTGCCGAACATCCGTCGGTCACGCGCGAGGAGCTCGCCGAGCTCGGGCCCGAGAGCGGCACGCAGTCGCAGACTGCGATTACCTGGAGACGGTTGCAGAAATTGCTCGCCAACCGCTCGATATTGCTACTGAGCTTTGCCTACATCTGCATGAATTATGTGTTCTACCTCATCGCCAACTGGTGTTTTCTCTATCTCGTCCAGGAACGTCATTTCAACGTCCTGGAAAGCGGGTGGCTTGCCATGTTGCCGCCGCTGGCGGCGGGCATCGGCGCCGGAATCGGCGGCAATCTCGTGCACGGTAGCTGTGTGCGCTTCGGTAATCGCTGGGGGTTTCGTCTGGTCCCCATGCTCGCGTTACCGGCAGCGGGCCTGCTGCTGCTCATCACGGTGCATCTGGGCGATGCCTATGCAGCGGTCATCGCGCTCGCGCTGGCCTACGCGGCGGTGGAACTTACCGAAGGGCCTTTCTGGGCTGCCACGATGTATGTGGCGCGCAGCGACACCATGTCGGCCACGGGCGTACTCAACACCGGCGGCAATATCGGGGGGCTGATCGGCATTCCCATCGTTGCTTTCCTGTCGGGCCACGGCCACTGGACGGCGGCGTTCGTGATCGGCGCGATCTTCGCCCTCGTAGGCGCCCTGGCATGGCTCGGCATCGATGCCGATGAGAGCTTCGAGGTGAGCGAATGAGCCGGCAGGCGTGGGCGGCGGCCGTGGTGGCCATACTGGCACTGCTGACAACGTCCGCCCGTGCCACGGGCGATTCGCAAACGCTGCAGGTCGGCTCGGTCGTGTTGCATCGCTGCGAGACACCCGCTGCCTGGTGCGGCTATCTGCGCCGGCCGCTCGACTCCTCGGGCGCCGTGCCCGGAAGCCTCGCGATCTACTTCGAATACTACCCGCATGCCGCCGCCGCTGCGGCTGCGGGCACGCTCGTCGCTACCGAAGGTGGCCCAGGCTATCCGGCCACCCGCTCACGCAATGAGTATCTGCAGTTGTTCGCTCCGCTGCGCAGCCGCCGCGATGTGCTCCTGATGGACAACCGCGGTACCGGTCGCTCAGCAGCAATCGATTGCGTTGCGCTGCAAAGCGACCCCGCAATCACGGAAGCCAACGTGGCGCAATGCGGCCGCTTCCTCGGCGCGGAGGCTGCGTCCTACTCGACCGCATCGGCCAGCGATGACCTCGCGGCGATTCTCGATGCGCTGGGGGTCCGCCGCATCGATCTGTATGGCGACTCCTATGGGACGTTTTTCGCGCAGACGTTCGCGGTGCGGCATCCGGATCGGCTGCGCTCCCTCGTGCTGGATGGGGCCTATCCGCTGTCCTCGCCGGGATATGCATGGTATCCGAACTATGCGCCCGCGATGCGGGCGAAATTCGATCGCGCGTGTGCGCGCTCGCCGAGTTGCGCGCACCTGGGTGGCGCCTCCCTCGAGCACATTGCGCCGGTGGTCGCCGCGCTGCGGAACGCTCCCTTTACCGCACAGGCGGCCGATGCGGATGGCAACGTCCGTCAGTTCACCGCGAATGCCTCGCAGTTGGCGACCGTGATGTTTGGAAGCGCTCCGGCGTACGCCAGCGTGCGCGAGCTCGATGCGGCGGCGCGCGCCTTCATGCAGGCAGATCGCGCTCCGCTGCTGCGCCTGATGGCCGAAACAAGCGCGGCCGTGGATTCGCGTGATGTGACCAAAGCACCGCAGCTATTCAGCTCAGGACTCGCCGCAGCCGTGACGTGCCACGATGCGCCCCAGATCTTCGACATGACCGTGCCACCCGCGCAGCGACGCGTGCAGCGCGACCGTGAACTGGCGCAGCGCAGAGCGCAGGCGCCTGACACCTACGCTCCGTTCACGATTGATGAATACCGCGGCATGCCTCTCGACTATGCATTTCTCGACGAGTGCGCGGGCTGGCCTGCCGAAGCTCGCGCAGCCGCGTTGCCGCGCTACCCGGACATACCGGTGCTCGTCATCTCGGGGGATCTCGATAACATGACGCCGGTCGCCGATGGGGCGCTTGCCACACGGGACTTTCCTCGCGGGCGCCAGCTCATCGTGCTCAACGGACTACATGTCAACGCCTTGCCGCACTCCCGCAGCGCGTGTCCGGCGCAGATCGTGCGGCGCTTTCTCGCGACGCTCGATCCGGGCGACACGCGCTGTCTCGAAGCGGTGCCGGAGCTGCGCCTGCTGCCGCAGTTCGCGCGGCGCACCTCCGCGCTGGCGCCCGCCGCTGCGCGTGCGGGCAATGCGGCAGATCCGGCGCACCTGCGGGCCGTCACCGCTGCCGTACTCACCGTGGCGGATGTCATCGACCGGATCGAGTCCAACACGAGTGGGACCGGCGTGGGCTTGCGCGGCGGAACGTTCCACCTGGAAGCGTACGCCGTCGGCTACCGCCTCAAATTGCAGGAGATTCGCTGGACGGAGGATCTGCGTGTTTCCGGGACGGTCATCTGGCCGGGGCGCGAGGGCAACGCCCGCGCCGATCTGCAAATCACCGGGTCAGCGGCGATGGCCGGCCCACTTCAGCTCACCTGGGAGGAAGGCGTGGCGCAAGCGCGCGTGCGGATTCGCGGTACGCTTGGGAAGCAGGTCGTGAGTGCCGAGACGACCGCACCCTGAGCGTCGTGGCTGCGTCATCCCCTGTATGATTCGTTTTTGAGCGAGGTAATGCAGATGCAAGAGTCGACCGCGGGGGTGTTCGACGAGGCGACCTGCCAGCGGTGCCGGGAAGATTTTCCTGCGCTGCGCCGCACGATCGGCGGCCATCCGCTCGGTTTTCTGGACGGACCGGGCGGCACCCAGGTGCCGCAGGCGGTGATCGATGCGATCAGCGAGTGTTACCGCACCTGCAACGTCAATACGCACGGCAATTTTCCCCCGTCAGCCGAGCTCGACGCACGACTGCTGTCCGTGCGCTCCGCCGTGGCAGATCTGCTTGGTGCGGCAGGCCCGGAGCGGATCTCGATCGGGCAGAACATGACGACTCTCGCGTTCTCCCTCTCGCGGGCCATTGCACGCACGATCCGACCGGGGGATGAGGTACTCATCACGCAACTGGATCACGAGGCCAATCGCGGCCCCTGGCAGGAGCTGCGCAGTCGCGGCGCCGTGGTGCGCGAAGTGCCGCTGCTGCCCGCAGGCGAGCTGGATTACGCGGCGATGAAGGAGCTGATGACGCCGCGGACGCGGTTGCTCGCGCTCGGCTGCTCCTCCAACGCCATCGGTACGGTCAACGATCTGAAAACCGCACGGCAGCTCACCCGCGAGGTCGGCGCGCTCCTCGTTCTCGACGCGGTCCACTACGCACCGCATTTTCCGATCGACGTGCAAATCCTCGATCCGGATTTTCTGCTGTGCTCGGCCTACAAGTTTTATGGACCGCACGTCGGGATTCTCTGTTCCCGCCCGGGCGCGCTCGAGTCCCTCGAGCCCGAGAAGCTGAGCGTTCAGGACGATGCGGCGCCGTATCGCATCGAGACGGGCACGCTGAATCATCCCGCCATCGAAGGTGTGGGCGCTGCGGTGCGCTACCTGGCGCAACTGGGAAGCGGGGCCTCGCGGCGTGCGGCGCTCCACACGGCCATCGCGGCCATCGCAGTTTACGAACACAAACTCGGCGCGCATCTGTGGTCGGCGCTCGAGGCCATCCCCGGAGTGCGTTTGTGGGGAGTGCCCTTCGGACGCGCGCAGCGTGCTCCCACGGTATCTTTCACCCTCCACGGCACCGATCCGGCCCGGATTGCGCAGGCGCTGGGCGCCGTCGGGATCTGCGTTTGGGACGGCAATTTCTATGCGCCCCGTCCGCTCGAGATCCTGGCCATTCCGGGAGGCTCGCTCGTGCGCGTCGGCTTCTCGCTGTACAACACCGAGGAGGAAACTTCGCGCCTGATCGCAGTGATCGAGTCGATGTCCAAAAAATGAGAATGCAGATGAAACAGATGACAAGAGGGGTATTCGCGCTGGGTCTGCTCATCCTCGCGAGCGACCCGTTGTGCGCACAGACGCCTTCGAGCGGCGGAGGTTCGGCACCCGTGGCCGTTCCACCGACGTTCTCAGCGGCACCGGATACGCCCGATCCGCTGTCGACCGCGGCAATCGCGGCGGACACGACCGAGCCTCGGTTTCTGTCTCCGTGGGTCGCCTACGTTCCCGAGTCCGCCTCCGTTCCCTCGCCGCGGAAGTTTCTGCATCGGATCGCCGGTGCCCCGGGTGAGTTGGTCAATTCGGCCACCGCCTACGCCTATGCACGCGCGCTGGCGGCAGCGTCGCCTCGTGTACGGGTGTTCACTATCGGCCGCTCCGAGGAGGGGCGTGAGATCGTGCTGTTGGCGATCTGCGATGAGAAGGGCATCCAGGAGCTGGATGAGCTCAAGGCCGACACGGCCGCGCTGGCCGATCCGCGCAAGACGGATCCGGCCGCCGCCGCGGCGATCATCGAGCGCGGCCGCCCGATCTACTACTTCAACGCCGCATTGCATTCGGATGAGACCGGCTCCACCGAGGCGGTGCTCGAGCTTGCCTATCGCCTGGCGGTGTCCGAACAGCCGATGATCCGCCACATCCGCGAGAACGTCGTCGTGCTGATCAATCCGGTCTCAAACCCCGACGGCCGTGACAAGCAGGTGGACTGGTTCTATCGCTTTCTGAAGGGCCACACCGATCGGGCGAAGCTGCCGCGGCAGGCGCCACCGTACTGGTCCCGCTACGCCTTCGTGGACATCAACCGCGATGCGCATCAGCTCGTGCACGAGACCACGAAGGCCGTGCAGCGGATGCTGTTCGAGTGGCATCCCCAGGTGATCCACGATCTGCACGAGGCCGTTGGCCTGCTGCTGAGCTGGAATGGCACGGGACCGATCAACGAGCACGTCGATCCGATCTCGTACGACGAGCGTATGGAGCTCAGCTTCCACGAGGTCCAGACCCTCACCGCCTTCGGCATGCCGGGGGTGTGGACCTGGAATTTCGGCGACGACTTCGCGCATCTGTTTCTCGATTCCATCGCGCTCAATCACAACTCGATGGGGCGCGGCTACGAAACCTTCGGCAATGGCACCGCCGAGACTCTCGTCACGCAGGCAGGCTCCGATGAGACCAGCATCGAGTGGTATCGGCCGCTGCCCGCACCAGGCGGGACGTTTCGCTGGTCCGCACGCGACAACGTCAATTACACCGAGACCGCCGCGCTGTCGGCGCTCGATGCCGCCGCGGGCGAGTCGAAGGTACTGCTGCGTGACTTCTATGAGAAGGGATTGCACTCGTGGCGAAAGGGAATCGAGCAACCCCCGTATGCGTTCCTGATTGCCCCGGGGCAGGGCGATCCGATGCGCGTCGCGCAGCTCGTGTCGCGGCTGATGGCCCAGGGCATCGAGGTGCAGCGTGCGCAAGCGTCGCTGACCTTGACCGATGGCAGCTATCCTGCGGGCACCTACGTCGTGCGGCTCGATCAGCCCTATCGCAACTACGCGGTGGACCTGCTGACGGCGCAGCACTATCCCAAGGACGGCAGCGAGCCCTACGACGACATCTCGTGGGAATTTCCGGCGCATTATCATCTGGCAGTGATCCCGACCGCCGATGCCCACATTCGCGCGGCGGCTCTGACGATGCTGACGGCAGCGCCTCATCCGCAGGGGACCGTCTCTGCAGGATCAGTCTATCTGCTGCGCGACACCGGTCAGGAGGGGCTGCTCGAGGCCCGTTTCCGGCTGGCGAAATTCAAAGTCGACATCGCCGAGGTGCCTTTCACGACGGATGGAATCGAGTATCCCGCCGGCTCCTGGATTCTTCCCGCGCAGCCCGGGCTGGCGGCCGCGATTCGGTCAACCGCCGCGCAACTGGCGCTCGATTTCACGGGCGTGGCGACTGCGCCGGAGGTGCGACATCACGCCTCGCCGGTGCCACGCCTGGGACTTTGGGTGCCCTGGGCGGACACGGACACCATCGGCTGGGCCCGCTATTCACTCGATCAGCGGCATATCCCCTACGCGTATGTGCGGGACGAGGACATCCGCGCGGGCAAATTGCGCGCCCACTATGACGTGCTGTTGTATGGGCATGTCGATCTGGAGCTGGCGGAGCAGATTCAAGGATTGCCCAAGTCGTGGGGACCGATGCCCTTCAAGAAGACGGCAGCCACCCCCAGTCTCGGCACTCCGGCGCAATCCGATGACATCACCGGCGGCATCGGCTTCGGCGGCCTCGCCGAGATTCAGCGCTTCGTCGACAGTGGCGGTTTGCTGATCACGCTCGGCAGCGGATCGATGCTACCGCTGGAGGGCGGCATCGTTCGCGGCGTGCGGCGCGAGTCGGGGGGCGTGCCGCGCAGCTCCCAGGGCGGCGGCAGTGCCTCGGCCGCAGCCGCGCAGCAGGCGCAAACCCGCACCCCCGGTACGCACGTGCGGGTGACATTTGCGCGCGCCGACCATCCGATTGCCTACGGCTATCCGCGGCGGACGTATGTCTTCCGCCAGAATTTTCCGCTGTATTCCGTGCCACGTGCCTGGCTGCGGATGTCCTATTGCACCACCTGTCTCGACGGTCCAGTGGATCCAAGCGGAGTCGTCCTGCAGTGGGGCGATGTGGAGGGCGCACCCTTCGTCGTGAGCGGTCAGGCATGGGGGGAGCAGAACCTGATCGGGTTGCCGGCCATCCTTGACCTTCGCGCCGGCGCAGGTCACGTCGTGGCATTCAATTTCAATCCCTTGCACCGCGATCTGAATCGCGGCGACCAGCGCATGCTGTGGAACGCCATCATCAACTGGAAGGCGATCGTCAGCGCGGCACCATCCTCGCAGTAAAGCTCACCTGCATCACAGGGCCTGCAGCTACAACTTGTGTGTCGACAGCAGCAGGCTCGTCTCGGTGTTGGAGATTCCTTCGATCTGGCGGATCCGGCCGAGCACGCGGTCGAACGCCTCGAGACTATCCGCGCGCAACTCGGCCACGATGTCCCAGCGCCCGTTCGTGCTGTAGAGCGCGCCGACGGCCGGATCACCGCGCAGCGCCCGGATCACCTCGTCCGTACGGTTGCCCTCGACGGCCACGGTCGTGAGCGCCCGGATGTGCTGCGCCTCTTCCTGGGGCCGTAGGCGCACCGTGTAGCCGACGATCGTCCCCTCCCGCTCCAGCCGAGTCAGCCGATTCTGCACGGTGCCCCGAGCGACACGCAGCTGTCGCGCGAGGGTTGCCACGGAGGTGCGGGCATCGTCGCGCAGCAGTCGAATGAGTTGACGGTCGGTGTCGTCCATCGCAATCGCCCTGGAAGCCAAAGGTCCAGCGTGCACCAGCCCTTGTCAAAACGCCAGCGTGTACGGTCATTCTGTTCAAAACATCTCATATTTTGATCAGTTTTCTGTCTTTTCTTTGGCCACCCCGATACCCGAGACTACGGTCTGCAGTAAAGGGGACGAGTCATGGTCGAATACATCGGCGTTCGCAGATTGCGTCAGCTGGTTTCGCGGGTGGGGACGGCGCAGTTCATCGAGACGCTCGCGGGTGAAATCGAGACCGATTACCGCCATTGGACGCAGTTCGACAAATCTCCGCGGCATGCGATCCACTCGCCCCACGGCGTGATCGAGCTCATGCCCACCAGTGACGGGCGGCTGTATTCCTTCAAATATGTCAATGGACATCCCAAGAATACCGCCGTGGGACTGTTGACGGTCACCGCCTTCGGGGTGCTCTCGGAAGTCGACACCGGCTATCCGCTGTTGCTGTCGGAGCTGACCTTCACGACGGCGCTGCGCACTGCAGCGATGTCGGCGCTTGCAGCGCGCCACATGGCGCGCCGGGCCAGCCGCGTCATGGCGCTCATCGGTAATGGCGCGCAGAGCGAGTTCCAGGCCATTGCCTTTCACCACATGCTGGGGGTCCGGCAATTGCGTCTGCATGATGTGGATGCCCAGGCAATGCAAAAACTGCAGCGCAATCTGCTGCGCGCGCATCTGCCCGGCCTGGAGGTGATCTGCTGCGTCTCTACCGCGCAGGCGGTGCGCGGTGCGGATATCGTCACGACGGTCACTGCCGACAAGCGCAACGCGCTGATCCTGACGCCTGAAATGATCGAGCCGGGAATGCACTTGAATGCGGTGGGGGGGGATTGCCCGGGCAAGACCGAGCTGCACGCGGACATCCTGCGGGCACCGCACACCCGGGTGATCGTGGAGTTCGAGCCTCAATGCCGCATCGAGGGTGAAATCCAGCAGATGGAGCCGACGTTTCCCGTGACGGAGCTGTGCGACGTATTGTCCGGCAACGCTGCAGGCCGCACGCATGACGGCGAAGTGACGATCTTCGATTCGGTCGGATTTGCGCTGACGGATTTTTCGGCGCTGCGCTATCTGCATCGGCTGCAGCGTGAGCAGGTCGATGCGGTCGATGAGATCGATCTGATCCCCGAGCTGGTCGATCCGAAGGACCTGTTCGGGGCCTTGGAGCCCGGGCCGACCTGGCGGCCTTCTGCCCAGAGCGCGGTGACTACCCTGGCCGGGGCCTGATCATGACGATGAGGCAAGCAAGCCTGCTGGGTGCTCCGACCGATGTCGGGGCAAGCGACCGCGGCGCATCGATGGGTCCCGAAGCCATGCGGGTCGCCGGACTGCAAGCGGCGCTCGTGCGGCGCGGTCTGCAGGTGATCGATCGCGGCAACATCAGCGGACCGCCGAACCCGGTCACGCCGCCCGTGCACGGTTATCGGCACCTGCCCGAAGTGGTGGCGTGGAACCGCGGGGTGCACGAAGCCGTGCACCGTGAGCTCGTCGCGGGCAATCTGCCCATCCTGCTTGGCGGGGATCACAGTCTGAGCATCGGCTCGATCAGTGCCGTGGCACGTTATTGCCGCGAGTCGGGCCGCGAGCTGCGCGTGCTATGGCTCGACGCGCACGCCGACTTCAACACGAGCGAGCTCTCTCCGAGCGGTAACCTGCATGGCATGCCGGTGGCGTGTCTGTGTGGGTTCGGGCCTCGCGAGCTCGTACAGATGGGTGGCCGCACACCGGCGCTCGACCCTGCTGCTATTCGCCAGGTCGGAATCCGTAGTGTGGATTCGGGCGAGAAGCGTTTCGTGCACGAGCAGGGCCTGGAAGTGTTCGACATGCGCTACATCGATGAGATGGGCGTGCGCCGGGCAATGGAGCTCGCACTCGCCGACATGAGCGCGAATACGCATCTGCACGTCAGTTTCGATGTCGATTTTCTCGATCCGGAGATCGCCCCCGGCGTGGGGACGACGGTCCCGGGCGGGCCCTCCTACCGCGAGGCGCAACTGTGCATGGAGATGATCGCCGACACGGGTCGTCTCGCCTCACTGGATGTGGTGGAGCTCAATCCCGCACTCGATGTGCGCAACAAAACCGCCGCCCTGGCGGTCGATCTCATCGAATCCCTGTTTGGCAAGAGCACGCTGATGCGCCGCGCGCCCGCACGGTCCCGCTTCGCGCCGCTGCTGCGCCTCGATTCGGAAGCCGAGCGCAGCGAAGCTCTGGACGCCTGACAGCACACACACCGCATCACAGCGCCGCCACGAGCCGCGCGGCCAGAAAATCGATGAAGGCGCGCACCGAGGGCAACAGCCCGCGGCGGCTCGGAAAAACGGCATGCAGGACGCCCAACGGCAGGTTCCAGTCGGGAAGAATGCGTTCGAGCTGTCCACCGTGCAGATCCGCGCGCACGACGCTTTCCGGCAGCAGTGCGATGCCGAGGCCGGCAAGCGTCGCTGCTCTCAACATGACGAAGTCGTGACACACCAGGCGCGGAGAGTGGTCGACGCGAACCGATCGGCACGCAGAGTCGAATAGTTCCCAGGACTGCCGCTCGGTCTCCGGTGCGAATCCTAGCGTTGCGCGCTCCGCCAGCTGCTCGGGACGTTCCGGACGCCCGGCGCTATCGAGATACGCGCTGCTCGCGACCAACAGCTCACTCATCTGCCCGAAGCTGCGCATCACGAGCCCATCCTCGCCGCTCGGATGCGTGCGCACGCGCAAGGACAGGTCGAAGCCTTCATTAATGACGTCGACACGCCGGTTGGTCGCGTGCAGCAGGACGCGCACCGCCGGAAAGCGCCCGAGAAAATCTGGCAGGATCGCCGCGAGCGCCGTCTGCGTCAGCGCCACCGGACAACTGACCTTGATGCTGCCCCGTGGCTCGGCACGAGCGAATTCCACTGCCTCGACCGCTGCCTCGGCTTCCGCGACCATGGCCATCGCATGGCGATTGACCTCCTGGCCGACATCGGTCACGGCGAAGCGTCTCGAGGAGCGGTTGACCAGGCGCACGCCCAGCCGGGCCTCGAGCGCGGCAACGTGACGGGACAGGCGGGACTTGGGGATGCGCAGCGACCGCGCAGCCTTTGCGTAGCCGTGATGCTCGATCACTTTGGCGAAGTAGAAGTAGTCGTCCAGGGCTGCCGGGTGGCGCATTTATGGCACCAAAAATGGAACGATACGTTCCGATTCTAGCGGATTCTCCTCCATCGTTGCGCAGAATATGCTCTCCAACAGACCGAATTGGAAGGAGACCTGGCATGAAACTGCTGCACATCGATTCGAGCATCCTCGGAGGTAACTCGGCGAGTCGCCAGCTCAGCCGGGAGGTTGTAGCCCGGTGGCAGGCGCGCGTGCCTGGACTGCGCGTGATCTACCGCGACCTGGCCGCCGAACCCCTGGCGCACCTCTCGGGCGCTTCGCTGGCGCAGACGGATCCGGAGGAGACACAACGCAACGCCCAGACGCTGGAGCAGTTTCTGGCTGCCAACGTGATCGTGATCGGCGCTCCGATGTACAACTTCGCCATTCCGTCGCAGCTCAAGGCATGGATCGACCGGATCCTGGTCGCGGGCAAGACATTCCGCTACACGCCCTCGGGCGCGGAGGGGCTGGCAGGGGGCAAGCGGGTGATCATCGCCGTCGCCCGCGGCGGGGTCTATGCTGCGGATTCGCCGCTCGAGTTTGCCGAGTCCTATCTGCGCCAGGTCTTTGCGTTCGTTGGTGTACCGGATGTCACGGTCGTGCGGGCGGAGGGTCTGGCACTGTCTCCGCAACAGCGCAACGAGGCGTTGCGACAGGCGCTTGAATCGATTGCGCCACCGCTGGAAATCGCGGCGTGAGGCAGCAAGCGACGCCCCCGAGCAGGCGGCGGCGTCCAACATCGCAACGAGGAGAATTGCAACATGAGTAAGTCAACGCGGACGGTGCAGCGCCTCGTGCGTGGCATGCCGACATCCGATGGCGCGGGCGTCAAGCTGCGGCGGGTCATCGGTCAACCGGAGCTCGAGGGACTCGATCCCTTTCTGCTGCTCGACGAGTTCGGCACCGACGAGCCGAACGATTACATCGCCGGATTTCCGGAACATCCGCATCGCGGCTTCGAGACGGTCACGTACATGCTTGATGGGAAGATGCGACATCGTGACAACCATGGACACGAGGGCGTGCTCGTTCCCGGCAGCGTCCAATGGATGACCGCCGGCCGCGGTATCGTGCACTCGGAGATGCCGCAGCAGCAGGAAGGGCGCATGCGCGGCTTCCAGCTCTGGCTGAATTTGCCCGCCGAGGACAAAATGGTGCCGCCCAGATACCAGGAGTTCGGTCCCGAGCGCATTCCGGTGGCCAGCCCGGTCCCTGGAATCACGATCAAAGTCATCGCCGGGCACGTCGCAGCGGTGAGCGGGCCGATCTCGCAGCCCGCGACCGATCCAACCTATCTGGACCTCGCGGTGGACAACGGCGCCCGCTACGTACACGAACTGCCGGCGGAGCATGCGGCGTTCCTGTATGTCTACGAGGGAGCCATCACCGTTGGCGGGACGTCGGTGAGCGCAGGAGATCTGGCCGTGCTCGGCAACGGGCAGGAGGTGGAGCTGACCGGCGCTGGGTCGCAATCCGCAGCGACGCCAAGCCGCGCCATTCTGGTTGCCGGTCGGCCGCTTCGCCAGCCGGTGGCGCGCTTGGGACCTTTCGTGATGAACACGCGCGAGCAGGTGATGCAGGCGATTCAGGACTTCCAGAGCGGACGGTTCTAAAGCGACGCGAAGGAGGGTATTTGGATCAGGCCGTCGAGGCGGTTCTCGCCGAATACGATGCGCGTGCCGCAGCGGAGGAAGAGCAGACGCGGCACGTGAGTGCCGCGGATGTGGGTCGGCACATCGACGATTTGCTGTTGCGCGTCGGTCCCAGGACGGGTTTGCTGCTGAACCTGCTCGTGAAGGAGGCCGGCGCCCGCCACATCGTCGAAGTCGGCACGTCCTACGGCTACTCGACCGTGTGGCTCGCCGAGGCCGCGCGCCACACCGGGGGACGGGTCACGACGCTCGAGATCCATCCAGGAAAGATCGAGTACGCGGCGGCAATGCTTGGCAAGGCAGGGCTTGCCGCGCAGGTGCAGTTCCGGCCGGGTGATGCCCGCATGACGCTCGTCGATCTGGCCGGCCCGATCGATTTCGTCCTGCTCGACCTGTGGAAGGATCTGTACGTTGGCTGCTTCGATCTGCTTCATCCCAAACTCGCCGCGGGCGCGATCCTGGTCGCCGATAACATGACGTATCCGCAGATCTCGCGGCTGGCGGCGGCTCATTACCGACGGCACGTGCGTGCCGCCGTGGGCATGAGCTCGGTGATGCTGCCCATCGGCAGCGGACTGGAGGTCAGCCGCTTCCGCGCCGATCCCTGACGCCCTGGCTGCGGCGCTCCCACGCAAGTCGGCGGCGCAAATCGATCAGCGCGTGCCTGGCGGGGTGCCCATAATCGGCAGTCCAGTCCCGCTTCCGCCTCACGTTCCAGGAGATTGCGTATGGACGAGCAGCAGCAAGGCCCCGCCTCGCGATCCCGTCGCCCGAGCGGTCGGGAAGCCAAGCGTGCCGCGCGCACCGCCCGCAGTGCCGCTTTCGTCCCCTACATCACCCGCAAGATTCCCTATTACGAGGTGTTGGGGAGCGAGGGGCTGCAACTGCTCGAGCACAATGCGGACACGATCCTGCAGGAGATCGGCATCGACTTCCGGGACGATCCCGAGTCGCTGCAGCTCCTGAAGGATGCCGGAGCGGACGTGCAGGGCGAGCGCGTACGCTTTCCGCGCGGCATGTGCCGTACGATCGTGACCCGCTCGGCCCCGAAGCAGTTCGTCCAGTACGCCCGCAATCCCGCCCGCACGGTCGTCATCGGCGGCAAGAACACCGTCTTTGCCCCTGCGTATGGCCCACCTTTCATCCGCAATCTCGATGAGGGGCGGCGTTACGCCCGAATCGAGGATTTTCGCAACTTCGTCAAGCTCGCCTACCTGTCGACCGCGCTGCATCATTCCGGCGGCACGATCTGCGAGCCGGTCGATCTGCCGGTCAACAAGCGGCACTTCGACATGGTGTACAGCCACATGAAGTACAGCGACAAGCCGTACATGGGCTCCGTCACGCATCCCGACCGGGCGGCTGACACCGTGGAGATGACGAAGATTCTGTTCGGCGAGGACTATCTCGATCCCGAGACGGGCAAACCGCGGACGTGCATCATCAGCCTGATCAATGCGAACTCTCCGCTGACCTGGGATGCCACCATGCTCGGGGCGCTGAAGACGTATGCGCGCGCCAACCAGGCCACGATCGTGACGCCGTTCATCCTCGCCGGTGCGATGTCGCCGGTCACGGTGGCCGGCACGGTGGCGCAGACGCTTGCGGAATCCCTCGCTGGCATGACCCTCACGCAGCTCGTCAATCCCGGCGCGCCGGTCGTGATGGGCAGTTTCGCCTCGTCCCTGTCCATGCAGTCGGGAGCCCCGACCTTCGGAACGCCCGAGCCCGCCCTCGTGCTGTACGTGATGGCGGCGCTGGCCCGCCGGCTCGGTGTGCCGTTTCGCTCGGGAGGGGCCCTGTGCGGCTCGAAGATTGCCGATGCGCAGGCTGCCTTCGAGTCGGCCAACACGCTGATTCCCACGTGTCTCGGCGGAGTCAATTTCGTGTTGCACACGGCGGGCTGGCTCGAGGGCGGGCTTGCCATGGGTTACGAGAAATTCGTGATGGATGCAGACCAGGCGGGAATGATGCACACGCTGCTGGAAGGGGTGGATCTGAGCGAGAATGGCCAGGCGCTGGATGCCATCCGCGAAGTCGGGCCCGGCAAGCATTTTCTCGGCTGCGCGCACACGCAGGCGAATTTCCAGACGGCGTTCTATCGCTCACCGCTGGCGGATAACAACTCCTACGAGCAATGGGAATCGGAAGGCAGCTCCGACATGGCCAGGCGCGCCAACACGTTCTGGAAACGCCAGCTGGCCGAATACGAGGCACCTGCCATCGACCCGGCGATCGACGAGGCGCTGTTGGATTACATGGACCGCCGCAAGCGCTCGTTCCCCGATTCGAACGTCTAGGTGCGCAATCAGCCGCCGCCGCGCTGGCGATGACTGCGAGCGTTGGCGCGCGGAGCGGCGGCCTTCGGCGGCGGCAGCTCGACCACCTTGCGCAGATGCAAGTACTGGGCGGTGGAATGCGGAATGCCCATGGCTTCCACGAAGTGCGCCTGGAATTTCGGCTCGATGGCGGTCTCGATCTTCTCCACCCGCCGTACGAGCTCCTCGACCTTGCGTCGTGAGCCGTTGTCCAGCAGGGCGATGCGCGCGCCTGCGCCGGCGGCATTGCCGGCGGAGCCGACCTTGGCCAGGTCGCAATCGGGAATCATGCCGAGCAGCATCGCGTACTTGACGTCGATGTGGCTGCCGAAGGCCCCCGCCAGTCGGATACGGTCGACGTGATCGGTGGCCAGGTGCTCCATCAGCAGGCGGATACCCGCGTACAAGGCCGCTTTCGCGAGCTGGATGGCGCGCACGTCGTTCTGCATGATCTGCAAGGGCATGGCACCGCGGTGTACGACGTAACCAAAAGTGCGCCCTGTCTGCACGATCCGGTCGGAGCGCGCCGCCAGCTGCCCGTCGACGACGCCATCCTGATTGATGATGCCGGCAAGGTACATCTCGGCGATGACCTCGATGATCCCCGAGCCGCAGATCCCCGTCACGCCCGTCGTGGCAACCACGGCAGCGAAGCCCGGCTCATCGGACCACAGATCCGAGCCGATGACCTTGAACCGCGACTCGAGTGTCTGCGGATCGATGCGCACGCGCTCGATGGCCCCCGGTGCGGCGCGCTGGCCGCAACTGATCTGGGCGCCTTCGAACGCTGGGCCGGTAGGGCTGGAGCACGCCAACAGGCGGTCGCGGTTACCCAGCACGATCTCCGCGTTCGTGCCCACATCGACCAGCAGTGTGAGCTCCTCGCGCAGATCCGGCCGCTCGGCGAGAATCATGCCCGCGGCATCGGCGCCCACGTGTCCGGCAATGCAGGGCAGCACGTAGATACGCGCGTTGGGGTGCAGATCGAGCCCGATCTCCGTGGCCCACATTGCGAGCGCACCGTCGGTGGCGAGGGCAAAAGGTGCACCGCCGAGCTCGACCGGATCGATCCCGAGCAGCAGGTGATGCATGATCGGATTGCCGACGAGAGTGACCTCGAGAATGTCCTGCACCGAGACCTGCGCCTCGCGCGCGACCTCGACCGCAAGCGCATTGAGAGCGCCGCGCACCGCCTCGGTCATCTGTTGCGCGCCACCCGGATTCATCATCGAGTAGGAGACGCGGCTCATCAGATCCTCGCCGAAGCGGATCTGCGGATTCATCGAGCCGCTCGATGCAACGGTCTCGCCCGATTCCAGATCGCACAGGTGTGCGGCGATGGTGGTCGAGCCGATGTCGATGGCGAGACCGAAGACGTGTTCGTTCAGTCCCGGCCAGATGCCGACGATCTGCGAACGCGCGTGCACGGCCACCGTGACCTTCCAGTTGCCCTTGCGCAGCGCGGACTGCAGGCTTTGCAGCACGCGCAGATCGCAGGCTAGTCCGCTCAGATTCCATTCCGCCTCGAGCGCCTTTTCCAGCCGCTGCAGATCACCTGAGGGATCGTGCATATCCGGCTGCTGGACCTCGACATAGTGCAGGTGAACGAGCGGATCGAGGGTAATCGCGCGGGTATCGGCGGTCTTGCGCACGACCTGCCGGTGCACCTGGCTGCTGGCGGGCACATCGATCACGAGATCGCCCTGGATCAGCGCGGAACATGACAGCCGATGCCCGGCAGCCAGCGGGCGCCGTCGCCCGTAGCTCTGCTCGGCCGCACTCAGCGGCGAGAGATTCTGCGCTTGCGAGGACACGCCATGTTTGGCGAAGTCCCCCTCCATCACCAGCACCTGGCAGCGTCCACACAGCGCGCGACCGCCACACACCGAATCCACATCCACGCCCAGGGTGCGGGCGGCCTGCAGCAGCGGCGTTCCCTTCTTGAAGCGCCCACGCTTGCCCGAAGGGGTGAATACCACCAGCGCGCTGACGTCTTCGTCACTCATGAAATGTTCCGCAGCATCATCCGCGACGACGATGTCCGCCTTCACGCCGGCCACGTGCCGCACCTTCGGTTGCGGCGGCGATGCCACCGCCGCCGGCCTGCAGCGCCGGCACTTCGCGGAAGCGGCGTATCCAGCGCGCGCAGTCGGGATCGTGGCCCATCATCACATCCGCCGCCATGACCGCTTTGACGATCTCCAGATGCATCGGGTTCATGATGGCCGAGGTCATCCCCGAACCGATCGCGACCGTCAGGAATGCCGCGCTGATCCCCTCGCGGGCGGGCAGACCGAAGCTGATGTTGGAAGCACCGCAGGTGGTGTTGACCTTGAGCTCGTTCTTCAGCCGCTGCAGCAGGCGCATCACCTGCACGCCAGCCTGGTTGATCGCGCCCACCGGCATCACGAGCGGATCGACGACCACATCGCTCGCCGGGATGCCGTGATCGGCCGCGCGGTGCACGATCTTCTTCGCGATCTCGAAGCGCACGTCGGGGTCCTCGGAGATTCCGGTCTCGTCATTCGAGATGGCAACGACGGCGGCGCCGTACTTCTTCACCAGCGGCAGCACCGACTCCAGCCGCTCCTCCTCGCCCGTGACGGAATTGACGAGCGGCTTGCCTTTGTACACCGCAAGCCCTGCCGCCAGTGCCGCGACGATCGACGAGTCGATCGACAGCGGCGCATCGGTAATCGACTGCACGAGCTGCACCGCCTTCGCAAGGATCGCGGGCTCATCGGCGAGCGGGATGCCGGCGTTGACGTCGAGCATGTGTGCGCCCGCGGCAATTTGTGCGCGCACGTCGGCTTCGACACGGCTGAAATCGCCAGCAGCCATCTCCGCTGCCAGAATCTTGCGTCCGGTCGGATTGATGCGCTCGCCGATCATCACGAAAGGGCGCTCGAAGCCGATCACGACTTCCCTGGTGGCGGAGCTGATCACGGTGTCGGTCATGAGGCCATCCTGTTTGAAGAAGATTCGGGGTCACGTCCCGGGTACCAAGGCACGCGCCCCCCCAGTGCACGTGAGCGGTCGATGATTTCCGCGACGCTGTCCTCCTGACGGTAGGCCATCAGGTGCACGCCGCTGACGCCGCGGATGCTGCGGATCTCCTGGATGAGATCGATGCACACCTCGCGCCCCTCGCGCGCCTGGTCGGTTGCTCCCGCCATGCGCTGAATGACTGCATCCGGGATGTGCAGACCCGGAACGTGTGTGCGCATCCACTCGGCGGCTTTGGCGGATCGTAGGGGTCCCACGCCGACGAGAATGAATATTTGCTCCAGCAGACCGAGGTCCTCGACCTGGCGCATGAACTCGCGCAGCAGCGGGACGTCGTAGCAGTATTGCGTCTGGATGAACTGGGCGCCCGCCGAGACTTTCTTGGCAAGCCGCTGCGCTCGCCATTCGAATGGGCGGGCGAAGGGATTCTCCGCCGCGCCCAGCAGCACGCGCGGTGCATAGGAAATCCTGCGCCCACTCAGGAATCGATGCTCATCCCGCAGCGTGCGCGCCGTGGCCAGCAGCGAAAGCGAGTCCAGATCGAACACCGGGAGCGCCTGCGGGTGATCGCCTGCCTGCACGCCATCGCCGGTGAGGCACAGCAGATTACAGACGCCCATCGCCGCGCCGCCGAGGATGTCGCCCTGGATGGCGATGCGATTCTTGTCGCGGCAGGAGATCTGCATGACCGGCGCATAGCCCACCCGCGTGAGCAGCGAGCACACGGCCAGACTCGACATGTGGCAATTGGCACCGCTCCCGTCGGTTGCATTGATCGCGTCCACATAACCGTCGAACACACGCGCCCGCTGGTAGACCTCCGCGGGATCGGCGGAATCCGGCGGCGCGAGCTCGCTCGTGATCGTGAACTGGCCGGCGCGTAGCACCCGCTCGAGACGCCCGGGTGAGGTATGACCCGGCAGAATCGGCAACGGGTAGCCGGGGACCGGCTCGTCCTCGAAGTTCATGACCCAGTCCCATTCCCGCTCAGGGCAGATCTCCCGCGCGTTCACGGACAACGCGCAGCCAGGAGGACCTTCCCTGCAGCCGCCGATCGATCGCGGGCTGCACGGTGCGTAAGGCGTCCAAGCCGCCAGGGATGCGCGCGCTGCCGATGAACGCTTCGTGCCACACGCACTTCATCTCGGGACGGACCTCGCAGTTGCCATCGACGCGCACCCCACCGCAGGGACCATTGCGCAGATTCTTCGGACAGTTCATGGGACACGACATGCCGGTCGAGCTCAAAACGCACTGACCGCACATGCGGCAATCGAACAGCACTCCCTTGATCGAGCGCTCGAGCGCTGCCGCCGGTCGCTCCAGGCGCTCGTAGCCGAGCCGCTTCCACAGGGGGTGCAGCGTCGTCAGGACGGTCTCGAATCGGCGATAGAAGGAGTTCAGACCGCGAGCATGACGCACCGACCAGCGGCGCACGGCGTACATCTACGGCTCCGTGGTGTCGGGTGCGGAGGCTGTCGTCGCACTTGGCGCGGAGGTTACCGGCGCAGCGGCCGTCGAAGCTGGTGCGGCGGCCGACGTCGGGGCTGGGGCGGCGGCCGACGTCGGGGTGGCAACTTCGAGCCCTTTCGCGCGGATCAGTCGCTCCAGATCGGCATCGCTGTAGCGCGCCTCGAGCAGCGCCGCCTCGGCGGCGACCACCGTGTGAATGTCATCTGCACAGGGTCGCGGCGCACTTCGCTTCCAGTCCGCAAGATAGGCATCCGAGCTGCCTTTGCCGGCGCGCATGGCGGCGCGATCCACTGCCTCCTGGAAGCGCAGCGACAGCGGCACTTTCGCGGTCTCGCGTCCGCGCTTGACGATCACCTGGGCCGGGATATCGCGCCAGGAGATGATGATCAGTGTGGCCATGTCGGTTCCTGTCGTGCGGCGAGCGCCCGCAGCCGCTCTCCCAGCTCACCATAACCGGTGTAGCGGTACTCGAATTCGAAGCCCATGCGGTTGGCGATCTGACGCGCCTGCTCGCGGGCATCCTCGCCCGGGGTCTGGGCGAGGTACACGAGCTTGCGGTAATTGCCGAAGTATTGCGCCGCGAGCTCCGGATGGGCATCCAGCCCCAGGCCTCGGATCACGAGCCGATCGAAGTGGCGCAGCAGAAAGTCGGTGAGGTAGAACGTACCGGGCTCGGCATCCGCGAGCGCCTGAAAGAGCTTCGAGCCGGCGAAGAATTCATAACAATGTGCGCCGGGGAGCCGCTCGATGCCTGCCTCGCGCAACACCGCATCCAATCGCCCCCCGGTGCCACAGTCGGCGTAGGCCACGAAGATACTGCGGTAGTTGGCTCTCTCCGCCCGGATCTGCGCCTGCACGGCCGGTGCGATGCGTTCGGGGCGATTGTGCAGCTCGGGGGGCAGACACCTGACATCGAGAGCGTCCCAGCCGCTTGCCCGGCGCACGGCGGCGATCTCATGGGCGAGCGCTCCACAGGCGATGATCAGGGTGCCGCGGCGTTCGTCCATACGAGCCTCACTTGCGTCAGCCGGCGCGCGCTGCGCGCCGCGCAGCCAGCAGGCCCTTGGCGGTCTCGACGGCAACGGCGGCATCGCGACAATAGGCATCGGCGCCGACGGCCTTGCCGAATTCCTCGTTCAGCGGCGCGCCACCGACGAGCACGATGTAGTCGTTGCGGATGCCGTGCTCCTTGAGCTTGTCGATCACGACCTTCATGTAGGGCATGGTCGTGGTGAGCAGCGCGGACATCCCCAGGATGTCGGGTTTGTGCTGTTCGAGAGCTGCGAGATACTTCTCGACCGCATTATTGATGCCGAGATCGATGACCTCGAAGCCGGCGCCTTCCAGCATCATCGACACGAGGTTCTTGCCGATGTCGTGAATGTCGCCTTTCACCGTGCCGATCACGATCTTGCCGATGGGTTCCACGCCGGTCTCGGCGAGCAGCGGACGCAGGATCTCCATGCCGCCCTTCATGGAGTTGGCCGCGAGCAACACCTCCGGGACGAACAGAATGCCGTCGCGGAAGTCGATGCCGACGATGCGCATGCCCTCCACGAGGGCATCATTCAACACCTTCTCGGCACTCCAGCCGCGCTCGAGCAGGATGTGCGTCGCCTCCTCGACCTCTTGCTTCAGGCCGTTATACAGATCATCGTGGACCTGCTCGGTCAGCTCCTGATCATTCAGATCGCGGAGGTTGAATTCGGCTTCGGGCTGTTCTGCCATGCTCGATCTCCAGGCCTGCACGGCTCTTGCGGCCGCAGGCCTTGCTCTTGCCAGATGGTAAGTGTCACGGTCAAGCGAGAGTGGTTACTTAGCGACCACCGCATGTCCGCGGGCGACACGCCGGCCGGCACTCCGAAACGCAACGGGCAGGGTTCATGCCGCCGCCGGTTCGTTGCGGCTGCGCCCTGCCGCTTTGGAGTGCCGGATCTGCCGCTCGGCGCTCGGCGGGCAGCCGAACTGCGCGCGGTAGCAACGCGAGAAATGCGGCGGTGACTGAAAGCCGCATGCCGTCGTGATGTCGATGATCGGCATGGCGGTCTGCAGCAGCAGCTCGCGGGCGCGACGCAGCCGCATCTGCAGATAGTAGCGTTTGGGCACGCAATCCAGATGACGTTTGAACAGACGCTCGATCTGCCGGCGCGAGAGCTCGGTCGCCGCGGCGATCGCATCGAGCGACAGTGGTTTCTCGATGTGTTGTTCCATGAGCTGCGCGACCCGGATCAAGGTCTCATGACTGACACCGATCTGCGCGCGCAGCGGAACGTACTGACGGTCGCGGTCGTTGCGAATCCGATCGACGATGAACTGCTCGGAGATCAGCTGCGAAAGTCGGGCGCCGTGTTTCGCCTTCACCAGGTGCAGCATCAGATCCAGTGGCGCGATGCCACCGGAGCAGGTGAACCGGTCGCGATCGATGCTGAACAGCTGATCGTTCAACACGATCCGCGGAAACTCCTCGCGCAGCGCAGACAGGTTCTCCCAGTGAATGCTTGCGCGGTACTTCTCCAGCAGCCCTGCCTTCGCCAGCGCATAACCGCCGGTACACAGCGCGCCGAGAGGAACTCGCCGCTCGGCGAAGCGCCGCAGCGCCGACAGCAGCCGCGGTGAGACTGCGTCCTGCACGTCCACGCCGCCGCACACGAACAGAATATCGACCGCGCGGATCGACTCGAGGGGGATGCCCGGAGAGAGCTGCAGCCCGTTGCTGGCGAGGGTGGGCTGCCCGTCGATGCTGGTGATGGACCACTCGTACAGGGGGCGGCCGCTGAGGATGTTGGCCATGCGCAGCGGCTCCACCGCGTTCGACACGGCAATCATCGAGTATCGCGGCAGGGTCAGAAATGCGAACCGGGTGGGGGCGTCGCGCACGTGCCCAATCTTACCCGATCCTTGCCTGTTTGCGACATGATGCGGCCGGAATGTGCGGCGAAGCACACGGCGGGGCGCTTTCGGTGCGGTCAGGCCAAGGGATCAGGCTAAGGCGCCACGCTAAGGGGTCAGCCTCAGGGGTCAGCCCGATGCCTTGGTAGTACCCAGGTCCGACATTAGCAGCACGTTCAGAAATTCGTTGGACGACTCCGCGCGGCGCGTCTCGAACTGCGCGGCGTCCCGCTGTCGGTCGGCTTCAACTCTTTGTAGGTAAGTGACGACACTCGCGGCGCCAACAACAAGCACGGTGGGAGAGTACACATCCGTGGCAGTGGTGACGGGTTTTCCGCAGATGGCTGTGAGCATGCGCGACCGCAGCAAGAACGCCGAGGAAGAGCGACACGCGCTGCACGACATCCAGCTGCCTTGCATTGCAGTAAGCATCGATAGGTCCCCCTTGCACGAATTCGAGCACGAGGTAGGGGTGCGCAGTGTCGAGCAGGCCTGCGTCAATGAGACGGGCAATGTTGGGATGATCGAGGCGCCCCAAAAGGCGACCTTCGCCGCGGAAACGCTGCTCCCCTTTCCCCAATGCGCTGCGGACACACGCCCCGCAGCGGTTCGTAGCTCAAAACCATACTCGGCCTGATGATGAACCGATACGGCGCTCAGTCGGGCGGCACGTGCCTGCGGGCTGCGAGCTCGGCGTCCACCCATTCGATCCAGTGCCGCACGGGAATGCCCGTGCCCCCCTGCAGGTGCGCGATGCAGCCGATATTGGCCGATAGGAGCATTTGCGGCTGCTCGTGCAACAGCTGAGCAAGTTTGCGCTCGCGCAACGCTTGTGCGAGAGCTGGCTGCAGCAGCGAATATGTTCCGGCGGACCCGCAGCACAGATGGGCCTCGGCGACCGGCACGAGCTGCGCGCCCAGCGATGTGAGCAGCTTCTCGACCTCACCGCGAATCCTCAGGCCGTGCTGCAGCGTGCAGGGCGGATGGAACGCAATCCGGCGCGGCGGCGGCTCCGCAATCTGGCCGGGCGGGGGCTGTAGCGCAGTCGTCGGCGCCGCGCTGCGCTCTTGCCCACACGATCCCGCCGTCAGCTCCGGGCCGAGAAATTCCACGAGGTCACGCGTCAGCTCGACGATCCGCTGCGCCTTCGCCGCATACGACGGATCATCGCGCAGCGCATAGGCATATTCCCGGATCGTCGCGCCGCATCCGGAGGCGTTGCTGATGATCGCCTCGATCTGGCGCGCCTCGATATACGGCCACCACGCATCGATGTTGCGGCGGAACTGGGACAGCGCGCCCGCGTGATCCTCGAGATGCTGACGGATCGCCCCGCAGCAGCGGGCGCCTTCGGCGACGATCACCTGCACGCCGATCGCATCGAGCACCCGTGCGGTCGCTGCATCGATCGAGGGCAGCATAGCCGGCTGCGTACAGCCCCGGGGCAGGAGGACTGTGCGCGCGCGGGCAGTCGAGGGCCATGCCCCGGCGGGGCGCGCCACGCCCAGTTTCGCGCGCCAGCGCCCTGGAAGCAGCGGCGCCACGGACCGGAAAAGCCCCAGCACGGCTGCGAACAGCGTCGGTCGCGTCAGGCCCTCTTTTAACGTCCACCGCAGTAACCGCTCAACGAGGGGGCGCCGCACCCGTTGTGCCACAGCCACGCGGCCGATCTCGACGAGATGACCGTATGCCACTCCCGATGGACACGTCGTTTCGCAATTGCGGCATGTGAGGCAGCGATCCAGATGGATCTGGGTCTGCCGCCCGGGATCGGTGCCCTCCAGGACCTGCTTGATCTGGTAGATGCGCCCGCGCGGACCATCCAGCTCGTCGCCGAGGAGCTGGTAAGTGGGGCAGGTGGCCAGGCAAAACCCGCAGTGCACACAGGCGCGCAGAATCTGCTCGGCCGCATGCCCATCTGCCGTGTCGCGTATCCAGGAGGCGAGGCGTGTTTCCATTACAGCTCGGCGAGCAGTCGGCCGGGATTGAAAATGCCCAGGGGATCAAAACTGCGCTTCAGACGGCGGTGGATCTCCCGCACGGCCGGTGTCAGCGGATGAAAGCGTCCCTGCGGCGCAGCGCCTCGCCATCGAGTGGCGATCCCACCCGCCTCGGTGGCATGGCGCCGGGGGTCGAGCTCGCCGCATGCCCCACCATACCAGCGAACCGCGCCGCCCCAGTCGATGAGGTCCGGCACCGGCGAGGGCGGCAGCGGTGTGGTCTGCGGAACGGAAATCCTCCAGAGCGAGCCATTGGCGAACACGGGATGTCGCAGGTGTCGCAACTCGCTCCACCATCGCTCTGCGGTGTTGGCCTCGACCGAATCGCCCCCGATGCTCGCTTGGGCGGCGCGCACCGCGGAAAGCGCGCCCGAAAGACGCAACCAGATGTTTCCCTCGCACCAGGCAGCGGCCGAAATCGGCAGGGCGCGACCGCCCCACCGATTGAACAGCTCGATGGCGGCGCGCGCCGAGGCCGGTCGCCGGAGCGTTGCCTCCGCGCGCGGGCGGGGCAGCACTTTGAGGGACAGGTCCGCCATGATGCCAAATATCCCGAGCGATCCGCACAGCAGCCGCGACACATCGAAGCCGGCGACGTTCTTCATGACCTGCCCGCCGAAACGCAGCAGCTCGCCATCGGCAGCGAGCAGACTCACCCCCAGTACGAAATCCCGTGCGGCCCCGACCTGCAGTCGACGCGGGCCCGACAGACCTGCGGCAATGATGCCGCCAAGGGTCGGATCGGCTCCGAATGCGGGCGGCTCGAAGGCGAGGAACTGGTCGTGCTCGGCGAGGATGGTGTCGATTTCGGACAGCGGCGTGCCGCAACGCGCCGTCAGCACCAGCTCCGTGGGCTCGTAATCGATAATGCCGCGATAGCTGCGAACATCCAGGGCCGCTCCCTGCATCGCTTCAGCGTAGAAGTCCTTCGTGCCCGAACCGTGCACTCGCAGAGGCCGGCGCCCGCGTGCCGCCGCGAGTACCTGCTCGCGCAGTTTCAGCAGCTCGATGTCCATGGGCTTTAGAAGCGCGGTAGCTCGGAGTGGGGCAGCATGCCGCGCCGGATGTGCATCTTCCCGTATTCCGCACAGCGTGCCAGAGTTGGAATGACTTTACCGGGATTGAGCAGCCCGGGCGGATCGAAGGCACGCTTCACTGCGAAAAACGCGGCGCGCTCGGCGGCCGAGAACTGCACGCACATCGAGTTGATTTTCTCGATGCCGACACCGTGTTCGCCGGTGATGGTGCCGCCGAGCTGCACGCACAGCTCGAGAATGCGCGCGCCAAAGCGCTCGGCGCGCGGCCATTCTCCGGGTGCGTTGGCATCGAACAGAATCAGCGGATGCAGGTTGCCATCGCCTGCGTGGAAGACGTTCATGCACTGCAAACCGAATTCGGTCTCCATCTGTCCGATCGCCTTGAGCACGCTGCCGAGCTGCTTGCGGGGAATCGTGCCATCCATGCAGTAGTAGTCGGCCGAGACGCGGCCCGCCGCCGGAAAGGCATTCTTGCGGCCGGACCAGAAGCGCAGGCGTTCGGCCTCCGACCCTGATACGGCGATCGAGGTAGCCCCCGCGCGCCGCACGATGCGTTCGATCTCGGCGATCTGGTCGGCAACTTCTTCCGGCGTGCCGTCTGCTTCGGCCAGGAGGATCGCTTCCGCAGCGAGGTCGTACCCGGCATGGACGAAGGGCTCGACCGCCGCGGTCGCCTTGCGGTCCATCATTTCAAGGCCAGCCGGGATGATGCCGGCGGCAAGGATCGCCGCCACCGCATCGCCGGCCTTGGTGACATCATCGAAGGATGCCATGACGAGTTGCGCAAGCTGCGGTCGTGGAATGAGCTTCACCGTGACCTCGGTGACGACGAGCAGCAGCCCTTCCGAACCGATGGCAACAGCAAGCAGATCGAGACCGGCATTGTCGAGTGCGCTCGAGCCGAGCTCGAGCAGCTCGCCTTCGATGGTGTAGCCGCGAACGCGCACCACGTTGTGTACCGTGAGCCCGTATTTCAGGCAATGCACGCCGCCGGAATTCTCGGCTACGTTTCCCCCGATGGAGCAGGCGATCTGTGAGGAAGGATCCGGCGCGTAATACAAGCCGTACGGTGCGGCCGCTTCCGACACGGCCAGATTGCGCACGCCGGGCTCTACCCGCGCCAGCCGCGCCAGCGGATCGACCTCGAGAATGCGATTCAGGCGCGCCAGCGACAAAACGACTCCGCCTGCGAGCGGCAGCGCACCCCCGGAGAGGCCGGTGCCGGCTCCGCGGGCGATGACCGGCACGTGCAGACGGCGGCAGACAGCGAGGGCGTTGCGAACCTGTTCCTCGGTCCAGGGCAGAACTACCAGCAGCGGCACCTGGCGAAACGCGGTCAGGCCATCGCATTCATACGGCCGCAACTCCTCCTCGCGCCAAAGAACGCTGTCCGCAGGCAGCACCGCCTGCAACGCCGACATGAGAAGCCGGCGATGCGCAGGCGCAGGCAGGGGAGCCGGTTGGCCATTGGCGGGCATCTGCACGGGCGACATGGCCCAATGCTAGCGCCGCCGGACGGCGAAAGCCCGCCTGCCCGTGCGCCGAAAGGCCGCCGCCCGTGCGCCGAAAGGCCGCCGCCCGTGCGCCGAAAGGCCACCGCCCGTGCGCGGATCTTCGTCTCCGATGGAACGATGTCCCGCTTCTGCCATTGCGTATGCCTGGATGTTTCGCACAAGGGTGGGCAGTGACCCGATTGGTTCGGATCTCGTTTCTGTTGGCATTCGTAGGCGTCGGTGCCTTGTTCGCCGTTCCCCCGGCTGCGATCACCCGTGCGGCCGAGGCAGACACGACGGCATCCGCGCCGACCGCGTCGCCCAAGGCGACCTCGCCCGGGGGCACTGCCGCTCCTACACGCAAATCGGCTCCCGCACCCGCATCGGCACCGCAGTCGGCGCTGCCGCTGCCACCCCAGCAGGTGATTGACTACGTCAGCCAGACGATTACCTGGTACCGCCACATCCGGGCGCTACAGCAGCTTCCGGCCGACCCGGCAGCGGTCGTCGTCCGCGATCGGCTCAGTGAAAGCGCTCTCACGGCGTTGCAGCTCGCCTTCGAGTTCGGCCATGCGGCCGCCGTCCTCGACCGGCCGCTGCCCAAGCCGGCAGCGCCCGGCAGTTCCACCGCGCCAGCGGCGCCCGGCAGCGGCGGTCAAAGCAACGGCCAAAGCAATGGCCAGAGCGACGGCCAGAGCTCATCCACCGGAGACCTCGATCGCGCGGCTGAGCGCATCTCGCAGCGCATCGGCTCCCTCCAGAGTCAGTTGAGCGCGCTTGATGTGCAGATTGCCCACGCGCAGGTTACGGAGCGCCGCACCCTGACCGCACGCAAGGCAGAGGTCGCCGCCGCCCTCGATCTGGAGAAGGAGGTGCAAACCACCGTCGCCCAGATCCAACGCTTCGCGGCGAGCTCGGAGTCCCGGGTCGGCAGTGCAAGCGGGCTGGCGGCGCAAATCGCCGACCTGCGGCGCTCGGTACCGGAGGCGCACCTGAAGATGGCCAACGGCAGCGCCGCGGATGCCGCGACGACCGCTGCCGGGGGACCAGCCGCAGGGTCAAGTGTGTCCGCGGATGCGACTGGCGGCGCAAATGGGGACGGCGGTGCCGCCAAGGCAGGCCACGCCTCCCACAGTGCTGCAAATTCGGGCGCTGGGTCGGACACCTCGAGCACCTTCCGACCGGAATCGGCCGGAGTCATCGCACTCGCCACACAATGGTTCACAGTCGAGGGCGAGCGGGGCCAGCTCACCGATGCCACCAAGCAGACCGATGCGCTGCTCAAGGAGCTCGACAGCGTCCGCAGCGGTGTCTCGCAAAGTGCCCGTACGCTGGCACGACAGAGTCTGCAGACCGCGCCTTCGGGTGATCCGGCGCAGCTGGCCGTGGCCCGCCAGCAGCTCGAAGCCTCCGCAGCCCGATTTCGGCAGCTGTCCACGCTGCTCGTTCCGGTCGGCGAAGAAGCCATCACGGTGGAGAGCGCCCACGGCATGCTCGCGCAGTGGCAGAACTCGCAGAACGCGCGCCGCGCGAGCGTGTCGCGTTACCTCGCCATTCGCATCGGTGTGCTGCTCGGCTCGATCATCGTGGTGCTGGCAATTTCCGAGGTGTGGCGTCGGGCGACATTCCGCTATCTGCACGACTCGCGCCGGCGGGCGCAGTTTCTCGCGCTGCGTCGTGTCGCTGTCGGAGTGGCCCTGACACTGATCATCGTGTTTGGACTGGTATCCGAAGTCGGTTCCGTGGCCACCTATGCAGGCCTGATCACCGCCGGGCTCGCCGTCGCGCTGCAGAACGTGATCCTGGCGGTCGTCGCGTATTTCTTTCTCATCGGACGCTACGGCGTGCGCGTCGGGGATCGCATCACGCTTGCCGGTGTGACCGGTCGCGTCGTGGACATCGGACTTGTGCGCATCTACCTGATGGAGCTCTCAGGCCAGCAGCTGCGCTCGACCGGTCGCATGGTAGTGCTGTCGAATGCCGTACTGTTCCAGCCGACGGCGCTGTTCAAACAGATGCCGGGCGGGGACTACGCCTGGCATACGATCGCCATGACGCTTGCGGCGGGCAGTGATGTGCAGGATGCGGAGAAGCGCCTCGGCGAGGCCGCCAACTCCGTGTACGAGCACTACCGCCCCGCCATCGAGCAGCAGCACGCAGCTCTGCAGCGATTCATCGATTTCGAAACCGCCATGCCGCGGCCCGAGGTAACTATCCGCCTGGGTGAACAGGGCCTGGAATGCACCGTGCGCTATCCGGTCGAGCCTGCCCGCTCCGCTGCGATCGATCAGAAGATGCTCGCCGCCGTGCGGGATGCACAGGCCAAGGCGCCGCAGCTGCAGCTGGTGTCCGGCCCCGTGCTGAAAATCGATCCCTGAGGGGCCGCCAAGCCGCGCGGAGCCCGGGCAGACCATCAGGCCCGCAGATCCTGATTTTGCGGATCGTACGGGGATTCCGCAATGATCGTGGCCTGCTTGCGTTCGCCCAGGATCTCGATGCTCAACCGGGTGCCCACCGGCGCGAATTCCGACCGGACATAGCCGATGGCGAGGCTCTTGCGCACGCAGTGCCCAAAATAACCGGAGGTCGCACGGCCCACGATGCTTGCCGCGGCATCGAACAACGGCTCGTTCCCGAGCGGATCCGCATCGGTCACGCCGTGCACTTCGAGCGTGACGAAGCGGTTGGGCACGCCGGTGGCCAGTTGCTTCTCGAGCGCCGCTCTGCCGATGAATGTCCCTTTGTTCATGCGCACGAAGCGATCGAGGCCGCTTTCGAAGGGGGTGTAGTCGGGGGTCATGTCGCTGCCCCACATGCGATAGGACTTCTCCATGCGCAAGGATTCCATCGCCCGCATGCCGACCATGCCGATGCCGTAATCCGCGCCTGCAGCGAACAGGGCATCGAACAGATGGTGCGCGTATTCGATCGGAAAATGCAGCTCCCAGCCGAGGGAGCCGACAAAGTTGACGCGTAACGCGTACACATCCACCGCAAGACCTGCTTCGATGGTCTGACCCGTCAGCCATGGAAACGATGTGTTATCGAGCGGCGTATCGGTCAGGCGTGCCAGTACTTCGCGAGATTTCGGTCCCGCGACCACGAAGCAGCCGCGCGCAGTCGTGATGTTGCGCAGCTGCACGGAGCCGTCCGCGGGCAGTGACTTCACGAGGTAGTCGTTGTCATAGCGCTCGGCAGCGCCGGCACTGACGACATAGAAGCTCTGCTTGCCTGTGCGGGTGATGGTGAACTCCGAGCGGATGCCGCCGCGCCGCGTCAGGGCATGGCACAGGGCAATGCGACCGATGCGGGTGGGAACCTTGTTGGCGACGAGCCCATCGAGCCACGATTCCGCGCCGGGGCCGCTCACGTCGTGCTTGGTGAACGGCGACAGATCGATGATTCCGACACGCTCGCGCATGAGACGGCACTCGTTGCCGACATGCGGAAAATAGTTCGAGCGGCGAAAGCTCCAGTGATCCTTGCGCTCCACGCCGGCGGGTGCGAACCAGTTGGCGCGCTCCCAGCCGTAGCGCTGACCCCAGACCGCCCCCAGCCGATCGATCTTGTCGTGCACGGGACTCGTCTTGGCGGGGCGGCCGTCCGCGCGCTCTTCATCCGGAAAGTGAATGACGAAGACGTTGCGGTAGGTTTCCTCGTTCTTGCGCACCACGTAGCGTTTGCTGGTGTAATCGCCGAAGCGGCGCGGGTCCACCGCCAGCATGTCGATGCCGGGCTCGCCTTCCACGAGCCACTGCGCAAGCTGCCAGCCGGAACCGCCGGCCGCCGTGATGCCGAAGCTGTGCCCCTCGTTGAGCCACACGTTGGGCAGGTTCCAGGCCGGCCCGATCAGTGGGCTGCCATCGGGGGTATACGAAATCGGACCATTGACGATGTCCTTGATCCCGCAATTCTCGATCGAGGGGACGCGACGCATCGCGGCCTCCACGTGTGGCAGCAGCCGATCGAGATCGCCGGGGAACAGGCTGCGCCCGAACCAGTCCGGCACGCCGTCGGCGAAACGCGCCGGTGCACCTTGCTCGTACGGCCCGAGGATCCAGCCCATGCGCTCCTCGCGCAGATAGTAGGATTTGTCGGATTCGCGCAGCACCGCGAGCTCGCGGCCTCCGCCGGTGCGATAGGCCTTCAGCTCCGGGGATTCGTCATAGACGATGTACTGATGCTCGACCGGAATCGCCGGCACGTTGAGTCCGAGCAGGCGGCCGGTCTCACGTGCGTAGTTGCCCGTGGCGCACACGATGTGCTCGGCGATGATGTCGCCTTTGGAGGTGCGCACCTGCCACTCCCCCGCAGCCGTGCGCTCGATGCTTTGAGCTTCGGTGTGCTCGTAGATTTCGGCGCCTCCCGCGCGGGCACCCTTACGCAGCGCCATCGTGAGATCGGCCGGAGCGATGTGGCCGTCATGCGGATGATAGAGAGCACCAACGATGGCGGGCACGTCATCGTGGCCGCCCAGATCGATGAGCGGCCACAACTCCTTGACCTGCGCGGCCGTGATGATCTCGAACGGCACACCGATCGTGTTCGCCGTGCCGCAGTATTTCTGGTACTCGTCCATTCGCTCGCGACAGGTGGCAAGGCGCAGATTGCCGGTGACGTGGAAGCTGACGTCCTGGCCCGTCTCCTGCGGCAGGCGCTTGTACAGATCCACCGAATACTTGTGCAGCTGACCGACCGTGTAGCTCATGTTGAACAAGGGCAGAAGGCCTGCGGCATGCCAGGTCGACCCGGCGGTGAGCTCCGTGCGCTCGATCAACGCCACATCGCTCCAGCCCTTCTTCGTGAGGTGATAGAGCGTGCTCACGCCGATCACGCCGCCGCCGATGACCAATACCCGAACATGCGTCTTCACAGGATATTCTCCAAAAGAATTCAGCCGGCGAGCCCGAGGCTCGCCTGGGCGAGGAAAGCCGAGGTGTACTGCGCGAAGGAGCGCCAGACCTCGAGATGGAAGCGCTCGGCGGCGGTGCGCCACAGCACGACATCCGCCTTGCCAAGGATGGTGCGGGTGCACATGCCCACGGGAAAGGCGGCAATGTCCAGATCGAGCGGACAGCCGACGTTGAGAGCGACGGGCGCCTGTGTTCCGTGCAACTCCAAGGCAATCTGCCGGTGACTGACATCGACCAGCGAATGCGGCATACCGGCCAGCGCCACCTCGAGCAGCGTCGCGAGGGCGGGACCATCGGCCACCGTGCTCAGCAGCAACTGCTCATCGGGCCCGAGCCAGAGTGCGGCACGGGGATCGGCCTGGGCACTGCGGCACGCGATGGCGGGGAGCGACAAACCGATTGCCGCCGCCGCCGCGTCCATCACCGCGCGTGAGCTGCGCAGGACGAAGCGCGAGGCGGGCGGCAGAGTGCGCAACAGCGCGCTCGGCACGAGCGCGGGCGCATTTCGCGAATGGGACAGGTCAGGCATTGAGGCGTTCCCCCTGTGGGTCATAGAACACCGGGGAGGTCACCTGCACGGGAATGTCGCCATCGGGCATCGAAACGTAGAGCACCTGGCCGAGGCGCGCGCGCCCGCCGCAGACGAGGCCGAGCGCGATGGAGCGCTCGAGCACCGCACTGCGGTAGGCGGAGGTCACATGGCCGATCGGCCGGAAGGGCGGTCGCAGCGCGGCTTCGCCGGCAAGCTGTGCGCCTTCCTCGAGCACGACCTGGGGATCGATCGTGGTCAGTCCGACGAGCTGCTTGCGCTGCGGTGCGCTCATGGCAGGGCGCAGCAGCGAGCGCTTGCCGAGGAAATCGGCCTTGCTCTTGCCGATCGCCCAGCTCAGTCCGGCATCATCGGGCGTGACGGTGCCGTCGGTGTCCTGGCCGACGATGATGTAACCTTTCTCGGCGCGCAGCACGTGCATCGCCTCGGTACCGTACTCGGTCATGCCGTGCGATCGGCCCGCAGCGTAGATCGCTTCCCAGACGCTCAGCCCGTAATCGGCCGGCACGTTGACCTCGAAGCCGAGCTCGCCGGTGAAGCTCACGCGAAACAGCAGCAGCGGCACATTGCAGATCCGCCCGCGCGCCACGCTCATGTGCGGCAGCGCGGCCGCCGACAGATCGATGTCCGCAACGAGCCCCTGCAGAACCTGGCGGGCGTTCGGTCCCTGAATGGCGATCACTGCCCATTGTTCGGTGGTCGAAGTCAGCCACACATCCAGATCGCCCCATTCGGTCTGCACGTAGTCTTCCATCAGCGCCAACACCCTGGCAGCTCCCCCGGTCGTCGTCGTGACATGGAACCGGTCTGCCGCGAGCCGTGCCACGACGCCGTCGTCGTATACGAAACCGTCATCCCGCAATAGCACACCGTACTTGCAGCGGCCGACGGCCAGTTTCGACCAGGCATTGACATACATCCGCTCCATGAAGGTCGCGGCATCCTTGCCCACGACTTCGATCTTGCCGAGCGTCGAGGCATCGAAGATGCCGCAGGCTGTGCGCACCGCGCGACATTCGCGCGCGACGGCGGCGTGCATGTCCTCGCCTTCGCAGGGAAAGTACCGCGCCCGCTTCCACAGCCCGATGTCTTCGAACACCGCTGCACGGCTTGCCGCCCAGCTGTGCATGGGCGTGGTGCGCTGCGGATCGAAGAGATCACCCCGCTGCAGGCCGGCGAAGCTGCCGAAGGTAACTGGCGTGTAGGGCATGCGGAAGGTGGTCAGCCCGACCTGCGGTAGCGGTTTACCGAGCTGCCGTGAGACCACGCCCAGCGCATTGAGATTGGAGGTCTTGCCCTGATCCGTTGCCATCCCGGTCGTCGTATATCGCTTGATGTGCTCGATGGACTGGAAACCCTCGCGGGTTGCCAGCGCGAGATCCTTCACCGTCACATCGTGCTGCCAGTCCACGAACGCTTTGTCCTGCGAGCCGGGCCGCTGCGGCAGCGCGCCGACATAGCCCATGCGCCCGGCGCCGGTCGCCACGACGTCATGTCCCTCACCCATGACCGAAGGCAGATCGAAATCGCCGTTGCAGGCACCCACCGCCCGCACACGCTCGGCGGGTGCGCCCGGTACGAACGCCTGCAGCTCCTCGTCCCACGCAAGCTTGCCGCGTGATTGCGAGAACAGGTGCACAGTTGGTGTCTGACCACCCGAGATCAGCAGCAGGTCACAGCCCACCGTATCCGATCCACCCGAAGCCGCTCCATGCGCATCGATCGAGGCGATCTCAGCGGCAGTGACCCGCAACCGCCCGCTTGTCCCCACGATCGTAGAGTGCGTCTGCACCGGCAATCCCACTTTGCGGGCGGCCTCGGCAAGCGCGCTGCCGGTGGACTTGCGCACATCGACGATCCTGACGATCTCCACGCCTGCGGCGTGCAGATCGAGCGCGGCACGATAGGCTTCGTCGTTTGCTGTCACGATGACGGCCCGTTTTCCGGGAAGCACACCGTAGCGATTGACGTACGTGCGCGCCGCTCCCGCAAGCATCACACCGGGCCGGTCGTTTCCCGGAAACACGAGCGGCCGCTCGATCGCCCCGCTCGCCAGCACCACTTCCCTCGCTCTGACCTGCCAGGTTCGCTCACGGGCAAGCTGCGGCGGCAGACTTGCCAGGTGCTCGGTGAGCCGCTCGTTCAATGCGAGCAGGTTGTGGGGGAAATAGCCAAATGCGGTGGTGCGCACGAGCAGCGTGACCTGCGAGTTGCACGCAAGCTCCCGCAGTGCCTGCAGCAGCCACTCGCTGCCCTGCATGCCATCGATCAGGACCGAATCGGGTCGATCCGACAGCAGCGAGCCGCCCAGCTCCGGCTGCTCATCGCAGACGATGACCCGCGCGCCGGCGCGCGCGGCCTGCAGTGCAGCTGCAATTCCGGCCGGTCCACCGCCAACGACGAGGACGTCGCAATGCGCGAAGCGATTGTCGTACCGATCCGGATCGGGCTGACGGGGCGCGCGTCCGAGCCCCGCAGTTGCGCGGATGCGCGGCTCGTAAAGGGATTTCCACGCGCGGCGCGGCCACATGAAGGTCTTGTAATAGAAACCGGCGGGTATGAGCGGTGCGAGCGCATCGTTTACCGCACCGACATCGAATGCGAGGCTCGGCCAGCGATTCTGACTCTCCGCGCACAGACCTTCGTAAAGCTCGACCTGGGTCGCGCGCAGGTTGGGGACATAGCGGGCCGCATCGCGGCGGATGCCGACCAGTGCGTTCGGTTCCTCGGCTCCGGCGCACAGAATGCCGCGCGGCCGGTGATATTTGAAGGAGCGCCCCGTCAGATGCACGCCGTTCGCAAGCAGTGCCGAGGCGAGCGTGTCGCCCTGCAAACCCGTGTAGCTGCGGCCATCGAAGCTGAAATTCAACGCGCGGCTGCGATCGACTCGCGCTCCGCTCAGGGTGCGCAGCTGCCCGCCGGTGGCGATGGAGCCGCTGCCGGCGCGTAGCTTGCGGATACGGCGGCTCACGGCTGATCACTCACCTTCGGTGGTGTCTCACCAATCTTGTAGAAACACACGAACTGATCGGTAGTGGTATCGCGCACCGCGTTGAAAAACTTCCCGCAGCCGTGCACATGCCGCCAGCGCTCCGCGTACGGACCGCGGGTGTTGTCACGCAGATACAGAAAGCTCAGCCACTCCTGCGCGTCGACATCGGCCGGCAGGCGCGGCCGGGCGATGTGCGCCTGACCGCCATGGGCGAACTCGAGCTCGGGACGCTCGCCGCAATACGGACATACGATCAGTAGCATGGGAGCCTTCAGTGGGCGACGGCCGCTGCCGCCGCTTCGTCAATCAGGTTGCCCTCGCAAAATCGCTGCAGCGTGAAGGGCGCGTTGAGCGGATGCGGCTCGTCGTGCGCGATGGTATGCGCAAACAGATGCGCCGATCCCGGTGTCGCCTTGAAGCCGCCCGTGCCCCAGCCGCAATTGACGTACAGCCCCGCTACCGGGGTCTTGCCGATGATCGGCGAGCGATCGGGCGTGACATCGACGATCCCGCCCCAGTTGCGCAGCATGCGCAGCCGGCGGAACGCGGGGAACAGCTCGCAGACGGCCTCGAGCGCATGCGCGCTGATGTGCAGGCCGCCGCGCTGCGTGTAGGAATTGTAGGCGTCGGTGCCGGCGCCGACGACGAGCTCACCCTTGTCGGACTGGCTGATATAAGCATGCACGGTGTTGGACATGACTACGCAGGGAAATACCGGTTTCACCGGCTCGGACACGAGCGCCTGCAGCGGGTAGCTTTCGAGCGGCAGGCGCACGCCGGCGAGTTTCATGATGACGCTGGTGTTGCCCGCCGCCGCCACCGCGACCTTGCGGGCCGCGATGACGCCCCGGCTGGTTTCCACCGCCGCAACCGCGCCGTTGGAGTCGCAACGGATGCCGGTCACCTCGCAATTTTCGATGATGTCGACACCGAGGGCATCGGCGGCACGGGCGTACCCCCATGCCACGGCGTCATGGCGGGCAGTGCCGCCGCGGCGCTGCAACGCCGCACCCACAACCGGGTAGCGCAGATTGTCGGTGTTCAGAGGCGGGCAGAACTGCCTCGCCTGGCGCGCGTCCAGCCATTCATTGTCCACGCCGTTGGCGCGGTTCGCATGCACGTGGCGCTTGGAAACCTGAACGTCGTGAACGCTGTGCGCCAGCATCATCACCCCACGCGCGGAGAACATGACGTTGTAGTTGATCTCCTGCGACAGCGTCTCCCACATGCCGAGCGCGTGGTCATACAACGCGGCACTCTCGTCGAACAGGTAGTTGGAGCGGATGATGGTGGTATTGCGGCCGGTGTTGCCGCCACCGATCCAGTTTTTTTCCAGCACCGCGATGTTGGTCAGGCCGTGTTGCTTGGCCAGATAATATGCAGCTCCCAGTCCATGGCCGCCGCCGCCGACGATGACCGCTTCATAGCCTGACTTGGGCGAGGGCCGCCGCCATTGAGGTTGCCAGCCGCGTTGCCCGGACAGGCCTCGCCTCAGGAGCATCAAGGCGGAGAAGCGTTGCATGGAGGGCATTACCTGCTAGGTCGCGGAGCGCCGGCATCATGCCGGGTGGGCCGGCCGCCCACGAGCACCGGGGCGCCGCGGCACTTGAACGAACACGACATGGAATGACGCTTTTTACAAACCGCTGCGTCGCTGTCCGGCAAGCGCGCGAATGATCTCCGGTTCGTCGCACATGCCGATGAGTCTGCCGTCTTCCACGAGCAGCACCGGATGGCCCGTGGCATGGCGCAATTTGATGATGGCACTGAGGGGAATCGTGCCGGGCGCGACGGCGATGCCGTGGCATGCGGCCGACCAGCTTGCTTCCCCCGCAACTTCCTGCAGCGCGCAGGCGGTGCCGTCGCAGGTCGCAGACGCGGGCGCATCGATCTCGCTGACGAAAAGCCGATAGCGGCGCTGCGCATCGAGCCAGATGGCGCCCGCGCTGCGCGCCAGAGCTGCGCTCGGCTGCATGATCATGTCGCCCGTGAGCACGCTCAGCGGGTTCATGTGCGTCACGAACTCGGCGACATAGTCATTGGCGGGACGCACCACGATGTCCTCGGCAGTGCCCGTCTGAACGATTCGGCCACCTTCGAGGATCGTGATCCGGTCGCCGAGCTTCAGGGCCTCATCGAGGTCATGGCTCACGAACAGAATCGTCTTTTTCACGCGTGCCTGCAGGGCGAGCAACTCGTCCTGCAGCTTGCGGCGGATGAGCGGATCGAGTGCGGAGAAAGGCTCGTCCATCAGCAGGATGTCCGCATCGGTGGCGACCGCGCGCGCCAGTCCCACCCGCTGCTGCATGCCGCCCGACAGCTCCGCCACCGAGCGCTCGGCCCACTGCGCAAGGCCCACCAGCTCGAGCTGCTCGTCGATGATGCGCCGTCGCGTTGCGGCGGGCTCGCCGCGCAACTCGAGGCCGAAGCCCACGTTCTCACGCACGCTGCGCCAGGGCAGCAGCCCGAATTGTTGGAAGACCATCGCGATCCGCAGCCTGCGGATCCGCCGCAGCGTGGCGCGGTCGCATTTCGCGATATCGACGACCGTATCCCCATCTCGAACGAGGACCTCGCCGCGGGTGGCGGGCGTGATGCCGTTGGCGGCGCGCAGCAGGGTGGATTTCCCCGAGCCCGATAGGCCCATGAGCACGGAGATCTCCCCGCGCTCGACGCCGAGGTTGGCATTGGCAACGCCGACGACAGCTCCGGTTTCCGCCGCGATCTGCGCACGAGTGGCCCCGCTGTCGAGCCGCGCCAACGCACGTTGCACGGACGCCGCCGCGCCGCGGCGCGTTCGGGTACCGAAGACGATATCGACGTTGTGAAATTCGAGGACGGTATCCATGCGCTTCAGTGCGAGCTGCGCTCCGCCGGCCGCGTGATTCGGTCGAGGATGATCGCCAGCAGCACGATCACGAACCCTGCCTCGAAGCCCATACCGACCTGGACGGTGTTCAGCGCACGCACGACCGGCACCCCCAGGCCGCCGGCCCCGACCAGTGCTGCGATCACGACCATGGACAGGCTCAGCATGATGCACTGGGTGATGCCCGCAACGATGGTGGGCGCTGCGCAGGGCAGCTCGACCTTCCACAGCAGCTGTGCCCGCGTGGCACCGAACGCCTCGCCGGCTTCGAGCAGGGATTGTGGTACGGAGGAGATTCCGAGATGCGTCAGGCGAATGGGAGCGGGCAAGGCGAAGATCACCGTGGAGATGAGGCCGGGAACGACTCCCAGGCCGAACAGTACCAGAGTCGGGATCAGATACACGAACGTGGGCAGCGTCTGCATCAGATCCAACACCGGACGCAGCAGCGCGTAGAGCCGGGGCCGATGCGCCGCCGCGATGCCGAGTGGGATGCCGACGAGAGCCGAAGCTGCCGCAGCCACGATGACCAGTGAAAGGGTCTCGAGCGTCGCCTGCCAGTAGCCCTGATTGATGATGAAGGTCAACGCTGCGGCAACGAACAGGGTCAGTGGCAGCGAACGGCGCAGCAACCAGGCGAGTGCTGCGATCAGGAGAATCAGAATCGGCGCGGGTATCCAGCGCAGTGCCGCCGTGAGGCCGTCCACGCTGCCGCGGACCACGGCCGAGAGGCCATCGAACACGGCACTGCCGTGCAGCTTGATGTAATCGATCAGCACCGACACCGCATCACCGATGGGAATCTTGTGCCCGCGCATCCATTGCTCGAAGCTCGTGCCGGGCAACTTGCCCGCATTGCGCAGCACCCCGACCGCCGGTTTGCCGTCGAACGTGGTCACCCCGCGCAGCCAGCCCGCCACCACGGCCGGATTGGCCTGCAACCATGCGGTCGCTGCGGCCTCGGGGCTCTGGTGCCGATTGAGGATGGCATCCATCACCTGGCTTTCCTGGCGTGGCGTGAATGCCAGGTTCTGCAGCAGCCGGCCGATGTTGGGGCATTGGGCCGAGTAGTGCGCCCGGGTGTTGGTATAGACCGCCGCACCACCGAAATTGGGTCCGAAGATCCGATCGCCTCCCGCAAGGTAGCGCAGCTCGAAGCGCATGTTCATCGGGTGCGGATCCCAGGCGAGGAACACGATCGGCTCGTGATTGCGGATGGCGCGCTCGACCTCGGCGAGCATGCCCTGTTCGCTCGATTCGACGAGCTTGAAGTCGCCCAGCTCGAACTGGTTCTGCCGCAGCATGCCGAGCACCAGCCGGTTGCCGTCATTGCCCGGCTCGATCCCATAGATCGAGTGGTGCAGCAGGCCCGCAAAACGCTGGATATCGGCGAAGTCGCGCAATCCGGCGGCGTAGGTGTAGGCGGGCACCGCCAGGGTGTATTTCGCGCCGGTCAGGTTGGCGCGGATGACCTCGACGGAGTGCTCCGCCACGTAGGCCTTCCGATCGGCTTCCATGGAGGGCATCCAGTTGCCCAGAAACACATCGATGTCGTTGTTTTTCATCGACGCGTAGGTCACCGGAACCGACAGGACGGTGGTCTGCGGCTCGTAGCCCAGATCGCGCACGAGCGCGCTGAACAGGGCGGTGGTGGTGGTGACATCGGTCCAGCCGATGTCTGCCAGGCGGATGGGGCGACAGGATGGGGCGCCGGCTGCGGGGGACGGGGAGACGGCATCCCCCGCGGTGCTGAGCAGAAGGAAGAGGAGGGCGCCCGCCACGGCTGTGCAGCGCGGGCGGTTTTTTCCGCCCACGCGCAGGCGCGCATGGCTCAATTCACTCGACCCGGCTTTCAAGAGGCCCTCCGCGCAAGGCGGCATGCACGCTCCCCTGCGACTGATTTATCGGCAGGCGCCCGACTTGACCCGCCTCCGGTCGGGACTCCATGATCGTCGCGACGGCTCTTGAATAGCCGTTTAACGAACCGGCTGTCAAGCGCTCCTTCCTGCGGGCAAGTGTTTGAAGAATCTGGCCGCTCAGCCGACAATCGGGCCTCGCTGCGAGTCCCGGTCACAGGCAGCATCGTCCCCATTCCGGAGCTCGCATTGAACAGACAGTCAACGTCCCACCCCGCGCCGCGCAAGGACAAGGGGCGCGCCGGCACAGCACGCGATGAGCTCGAGGAGGCACGCCAGCGCCAGCTGATCGAGGTCACGATCGATAGCCTGGCGGAAGTCGGCTACCTCGGCAGCACGCTCGCGCAGATCGCCAGCCGCGCCGGAGTCTCCCCGGGCCTCGTCGCCCACTATTTCGATGACAAGGACGGCCTGCTGCTGGCGACGTTTCGTACGCTGGGGCGACGCCTGGCCGCGGGCGTGAGGGTGCGCATGCGCCATGCGCACACGCCCCGGGGGCGCATTCAGGCGATCATCGATACGAACCTTGCGCCGGAGGAGTTCACACGCCGCACCGGCAGCGCATGGCTCGCGTTCTGGGGTCAGGTTCCGCACGTCGAGGGCCTCAAGCGCGTGCAAACGGTCTATCAGCGTCGGACGCTGTCGAATCTCCGACACGCGCTGCGGCAATTCGTGCCCGACGCGCAAGCGCGCAGCCTTGCCGCGACCATCGCGGCCATGATCGACGGGGTGTGGTTGCGGGCGGCACTGTCCAATTGGGGCGAAGCCGACAGCGAAAGTGCCCGCGCATTGCTGACGGCTTTCGTCGATGCCCGGCTCAAGGGACTGACCTCCCACGGGGAGTCCATCGCAGCGGAGAATTCCGGCGCAACGGCTTCGGCTGTCCGCGGTGACGCGGCGCGCGGCCCGGACATCATCACGAGCATCAATCCCGCGACAGGCGAAGTCTTGGCGCGCATTGCGGTCGATGGCGCAGAACAGATCGATGCCGCGGTGCGCGCGGCACTCAAAGCGCAGCAGCTCTGGCAGGCCCGAAGCGGCGTCGAGCGCAGCCGGATCTTGCGCCGGGCGGCCGAGCTGCTGCGTGCCCGCAACGCCGAGCTTGCCCATCTCGAGACCTGTGATACCGGCAAGCCCATTCAGGAGACGAGCGTCGTCGATGTCGCCTCGGGCGCCGATTGCTTCGAGTACTTCGCGGGATTGGCCGCGACGCTCTCCGGCGAGCATCTGGATCTCGGGCCACAGGCCTTCGGCTACACGCGGCGCGAGCCGCTGGGCGTGGTGGCCGGAATCGGCGCCTGGAACTATCCGCTGCAGATCGCCTGCTGGAAGAGTGCGCCTGCGCTCGCCTGCGGCAATGCCATCATCTTCAAGCCGGCCGACCTGACCCCGCTGAGCGCGATCAGCTTGCGCGCGGTGCTCGCGGAGGCGGGCCTGCCGGAAGGATTGTTCCAGGTGGTGCAGGGCTTTGCCGAGACCGGGCGGCTGCTGACGCGCCATCCGCACATCCGCAAGGTCTCGGTGACGGGCGCCGTGGAGACGGGCAAGGCGGTCATGGCGGATGCCGCCGCCACGCTCAAACATCTCACGCTCGAGTTGGGGGGCAAGTCGCCACTCATCGTCTTCGCGGATGCGAAGCTCGACAACGCCGTGTCGGGTGCGTTGCTAGGAAACTTCTATTCGGCGGGCGAGGTGTGCTCCAACGGTACGCGCGTGTTCGTCCAGCGGGGCATCTACGACGAGTTCATCGCGCGCCTGCAGGCGCGGGTGCACGCCATGCGGATCGGCGATCCGCTCGATCCGCAGACCCAGGTCGGGACACTCATCTCCGAGCAGCACATGCATAAGGTGCTCGGTTACATCGCACGCGGCAAGGCCGAGGGCGCCCGCCTGCTGACCGGCGGCCAGCGGGTGACGACGGGCGATCTGGCAAATGGCTTCTTCGTGGCACCGGCGATCTTTACCGACTGCCACGACGATATGGCCATCGCCCGCGAAGAGATCTTCGGGCCCGTCATGACGGTGCTCGCCTTCGATGACGAAGACGAGGTGACCCGGCGCGCCAACGCGACCGACTATGGTCTGTCCGCGGGTGTCTTCACCAGCGATCTGACGCGCGCTCACCGGGTCATCGCACAGCTGCAGGCAGGGACCTGCTGGATCAATCACTACAACATCACGCCGGTCGAGCTGCCCTTCGGGGGCATGAAGATGTCGGGGCTGGGGCGTGAGAACGGGCGCGCCGCCATCGAGCATTACACGCAGTTGAAAAGCGTCTACGTGGCGATGGCGGACGTCGATTCGCCGTACTGAGCTGCCGCGGTCGCGCACAGTGCAAGGGTGGGGTGTGCCTTGAATGCGGATAGCTTCGATTATGTGATCGTCGGTGCCGGCTCGGCAGGCTGCGTGCTGGCCGAGCGGCTCACGCAAGCCGCCGCAAACCGGGTACTGGTGCTCGAGAATGGTGGCTCGGATCGCTCCGTGTATATCCAGATGCCCTCGGCCCTGTCGATTCCGATGAACATGCAGAAATACAACTGGTTCTACTACACGGAGCCGGAACCGCATCTCGGCGGGCGGCGCCTGCACACCCCGCGCGGCAAAGTGCTGGGCGGGTCCTCTTCCATCAACGGGCTCGTGTATGTGCGCGGCAATGCGCTCGACTTCGATGGCTGGGAGGAGCAGGGGGCACGCGGCTGGAGCTACCGGGACGTGCTGCCGTATTTCCGGCGCGCGGAGCGACGCGCCGAGGGCGGGGACATCTACCGCGGCGCTTGCGGGAAGTTGTGCACGACGCAGGGCACGCTTGCCAATCCGTTGAATTCGGCGTGGCTGGAAGCTGGCCGCCAGGCCGGTTATCCGCTATCTGCGGATATGAATGGCTATCAGCAGGAAGGCTTCGCCCGGATGGACATGACCGTTGGCAATGGGCGTCGCTGCAGCGCTGCAAACGCCTATCTGCGCCCGGCGATGCGGCGGGCAAACCTGACGGTGCGCACGCATTCCCACGTCACGCGCATCCTCTTCGAGGGCCGGCGGGCGATCGGCGTCTGTTACCGTCGCGGCGGACAGGAGCACACAGCGCTTGCGCGGCGGGAAGTGATCCTCAGCGCAGGCCCGATCAACTCGCCCCAGTTGCTCAAGCTCTCGGGCATCGGGCCGCAGCAGGAGCTCAGGCAGCTTGGCATTGCAATCGTGCAGGACCTGCCCGGCGTCGGGGAGAATCTGCAGGACCATCTGGAGTTTTATTTCCAGGTCGCCTGCCGTGAGCCGGTGACGCTGTACCGCCATATGAATCCGCTCGGCAAGGCACTGATCGGGATGCGCTGGCTGCTGCGCCGCGACGGGCTCGGCGCAACCAATCATTTCGAGGTCGGCGGCTTCATCCGCAGCCGCGCCGGCATCCGCTATCCGGACATCCAGTATCACTTCCTGCCGATGGCCGTCAGTTACGACGGTTCTTCACTGGCGCGCGAGCATGGTTTCCAGGCGCATGTGGGTCCGATGCGCTCGCGCAGCAGGGGCTGGGTGCGGCTCGCCTCGAGTGATCCGGCCGCGAAGCCGCGGATCTGCTTCAACTACCTGTCCCAGCCGGAGGATTGGCACGAGATGCGCGCCTGCGTGCGCCTGACGCGCGAGATCTTCGCGCAGCCGGCCTTCGATCGCTTTCGGGCGCGGGAGATCCAGCCCGGTGAGGCCGTGCGCTCGGATGAGGAAATAGACGCGTTCGTGCGTGCGCATGTCGAGAGTGCGTACCATCCTTCGTGCAGCTGCAGGATGGGGGCGGCGCAGGACCCCATGGCGGTGGTAGACGCGGAGCTGCAGGTCCGCGGCGTGCAGGCCCTGCGGGTCGTGGATTCCTCGGTCATGCCCACGATCACCACGGGGAATCTCAATGCTCCGACCATCATGCTGGCGGAGAAGGCGGCCGATCACATCCTGGGTCACGGCCTGCTGCCGGCCGTGGATGTGCCATATTATGTCGCTGGCGACTGGGAGCATACCCAGCGATGAGACGGCGATTTCGGATCCTGATACTCGCAGGCCTCAGCGTTTTCGCGGGCGTCGCAGCGCTGGCGCTCACGGGCTGTGGGCAGCGCGACGACGAGAAGGTTCTCAACATCTATAACTGGGCCGACTACATCGGCAAGGACACGATCGCAGAGTTCGAGCGGCGCACCGGGATCCGCGTCGTCTACGATACCTACGATGCGGACGAGACACTCGAGGCCAAGATGATGGCGGGGGATTCCGGGTATGACGTGGTGAGCACGTCCACGGATTATTTCGGCCGCCAGATCAAGGCGGGCATCTACCAGGAACTGGATCGTCGCAAGCTGCCAGGGTGGAAGAATCTCGATCCGAAGGTGCTGGCGCTGGAGGCGGTCGCCGATCCCGGCAATCGCCATGCGATGCCCTATCTGCGGCACGTCAACGGTTTCGCTTACAACGTCGATCTGGTGCGCGCGCGCATGCCCGATGCGCCGCTCGACAGCCTGGATATGCTGTTCAAGCCGGCCATCATCGCGCGCTTCGCCGATTGCGGCGTGACCTTCCTCGATTCAGCGGAGGATGTGCTGCAGCTTGCGCTGAATTATCTGCAGCTGGATCCGAATACCACACGCCCGCAGGATTACCGCAAAGCCGAGCAACTCATCATGGCGGTGCGGCCCTACATCCGCGCCTTCGACTCCACCGAGTACATGAATGGCCTCGCCGACCAGGAGTTTTGCATCTCGATGTCCTGGTCGGGAGACTACGCGACGATCCGCGCGCGCGCCCGCGCGGCTGGCGCCAATGTGAATCTCGCCTTCACGGTCCCCAAGGAAGGCGCCAATGGATCCTTCGATGCGCTGCTGATTCCCACCGGCGCACGGCATCTGCACGCGGCATACCAGTTTCTGAATTACATCCTGCAGCCGCGGGTGATTGCACAGATCACCAATGACATTCACTATGGCAACGACAATCTCGCCGCCGACGCGTACGTCGATCCGCAAATCCTGCACGATCCGGCCGTGTATCCGACCGCGCAAGTGCAGAAGCGACTGTACCAGTCGGCGGAAGTCGCTCCCGCCCTGGAGCGGATTCGCACACGTACCTGGACGCGGATCAAGACGGCGCACTGACGAGGTCGAGCATGGCACGCCTACACATAACGGCCAAGAACGAGCTCAGCATCGAGTTGCCCGGTGGACGGCAATTCACCATCCACCCTTTGTGGTTGCGCGAGCGTTGTCAGGACGCAAAGAGCATCGATCCGGCCAGCGGGCAGCGCTGGCAGGACCCTTCAGACCTCGATCCCGGGATGGGACTCACGTCGGTGATCGAAGTGGAACCCGGGCGTTTTCGCATCGGCTTCACCGATGGGCACGAGGCGGATTTTCTCGCCGGCGAGATACTGCAGGAGGCGGCGTTGCCGGCGGGCGATCATGATTGTCCGGCACCGCGACTGTGGGATGCGAATCTGCACGATCTGCCGCGCATGCCATGGAACGCGCACGCCCCGGATGCGGTGCGGGCAGCGTGGCTGACGCGCTTTCTCGAGCTCGGATTCATCATCTTCACGGGCGTGCCGTGTGAGTCACAGACGGTGCTCACGGTAGCCGCGAGCTTCGGATTTACGCGCGACACTAATTTCGGCGCGTTCTTCGACGTGCGCTCCGTGCCCAATGCCAACGATCTCGCCTACACCTCGGTAGCACTGGATCCGCATACCGATAACCCGTACCGCTCGCCCGTGCCGGGCATCCAGCTGTTGCACTGTCTGATCAACGAGACCTCCGGCGGCCTCTCGACGCTCGTGGATGGGTTCGCCGCTGCCGAGACATTGCGCGAGCAGGTACCCGATGCGTTTAAATTGCTGGCGCGCACGCCGGTGCGTTTCCGCTTCCGGGACGCACGCACCGAGCTCGTGGCCAGCGCGCAGCCGATCGAGCTCGACCCCATGGGGCGCTTGCAGGCGGTCAACTTCAGCCCGCGGCTGGATTTCGTGCCGCTCGCCCCGCCGGACGAGCTCAGTGCCTATTATCGTGCGCGCCGCGAGTTCGACCGGCGACTGCGCTCGCCGCAGTTCGAGATCCGCTTTCGGTTGAATGCCGGGGATCTGCTCATGATGGACAATCGACGGCTGCTGCACGGGCGCACCGGATTCGATCCAGCGCAAGGACTGCGGCATCTGCAGGGTTGTTACATCGATATCGATGCGCCGCGTAGTGAGTTTCGGGTGCTGCGCCGGCGGCTCGCATCGCCGGGAGCCGCATGAGCGGCCCGACAGGGGAGTACGGTATGAACGTAGTGGTGAAGACGGTCAGTTTCCGGCGTATGGAGGATGGGACGCGGGAGGACTATGCGCTTCTCGACCAGTCGGAGCACGCCTATGCAGCGGGACTTCCCGGACGCATCCTGGACGCGGTGCGCAAGCTCGACCATTCTCTGGAGGGCTATCCGATCAGCCGTCTCGGACATTCCCTGCAGGCGGCCACGCGCGCGCTGAACGACGGCGCCGATGATGAGCTGATCGTCGCAGCCCTGATTCACGACGTGGGGGATGAGCTCGCGCCATACAATCATGCGGAGCTCTCCGCCGCCATCATCCGGCCCTATGTCCGCGAGGAGGTTACCTGGATCGTGGAGCAGCACGGGCTGTTTCAGACGTATTACTACGTGCACCACAACGGTGGCGATCGCCACATGCGCGAGCGGTTCCGCGGACACAAGTGGTTCGATGCATGCGCCGCGTTCTGTCAGCGATGGGATCAGTCCTCCTTCGATCCGGATTTTCCCACCCAGCCGCTGGAGGTGTTCGAGCCTTACGTGCAGCGGATCTTCAGCCGTCGTGCGCATGATCCGCGCTATACGGCGAGCACCGCCTGCGCTGCGGGTTAGCTCAGCCGCGCTGCGCGGTCCGGATCTCCAGTGCGCGTTGCCGTTCGGCACGGCGCATGAACACGCCGGCGCCGATCACGCAGCATCCCACCACGCAGATGATGAGGCTGGCGAGTGCGTTGATGTCGGGACTGACTCCCAGTTTGACCTTCGAATAGATCACCATTGGCAGCGTGCTCGCGCCAGGCCCCGAGACGAAGCTCGAGATGACCAGATCGTCGAGTGACAGCGTGAAACTCAACAGCCAGCTCGAGATCAGTGCCGGAGCGATGATCGGCAGCGTGATATCGACGAAGGCCCGTGCGGGACTCGAGCCCAGATCCATCGCGGCCTCCTCGAGCGAGCGGTCGGCGGTCTGCAGGCGCGACTGCACGGTGATCGTGACGTAGGCGGTGCAGAAGGCGACGTGGGCCAGCACGATGGTCGTGAAGCCGCGGTGCGGCCAGGAAAACATCTGCAGCATCGACACGAACAGCAGCAGCTGCGTGATGCCGGTGATGATCTCGGGCATGACGAGGGGCGCATTCACCATGCCCGTCAGCAGCAGCCTCCCGGGAAATCGCGCAAAGCGTACCAGGGCGATTGCCGCGAGCGTGCCCAGCGCAACCGCCGCAGTGGAGGCGCACATGGCGACTTCCAATGACAGCAATGCGGCACGCAGCACCTGGCCGTCGTGCAGCAGCTTCAGGTACCACTGGGTGGAGAAGCCGCCCCAGACGTTGACCAGCGGCGAGGCGTTGAACGAGTAGGCGATGAGCACGAGGATGGGCAGATAAAGAATGGCGATGCCTAAGCACAGCACACTGGAGAGAACCGCCGAGTAGCCTTTGTCCACGCTGCTCAGCTCTCCAGTTGCTTCACGTGGTAGTACTGGTAGATGGCAATGGGACCGGCGAGCAGCAGCAGGAACGCAATGGCGACCGCCGAGGCCACCGGCCAATCGTGATTGCCGAAGAACTCATCCCACAGCACGCGGCCGATCATCAGCGTCTGAGGGCCGCCGAGCAGCGATGGGATCACGAACTCGCCGACCGCCGGAATGAACACCAGCATGGAGCCGGCGATGACGCCGGGAATCGATTGCGGCAGGGTCACATCGAGGAACGCCCGCCAGGGGGGGCTGCCCAGGTCCGCCGCCGCTTCGAGCAGGGTGTGATCCAGCTTTTCCAGGGTGGCGAACAAGGGCAGCACCATGAAAGGCAGATACGAGTAGATGATGCCGAGGTACACCGCAAGACTCGTGCGCATGATCTGCAGCGGATGCGAGATGATGCCGAGCTTCAGCAGCGCCAGGTTGAGCAGGCCGCCGTCGCGGATGATTCCCTCCAGCGCATAGACGCGAAGCAGGAACGACGTCCAGAATGGCAGGATGATGATGAGCAGCAGGATCCCCTGAGTTGACTTCGAGGCGCGCGATAGCGCGTACGCCATCGGGTAACCGAGCGCCAGGCAGATCAGCGTCGAGAAGAAGGCTGTCTTGAGCGAGTACAGATAGGCGACCGCGTAGACGTCATCGGTGAGCAGATAGCGGTAGTTGGCCAGGCTCACCGCAAGCTGCAGGTGGTCGTCCGGCGTGCGGGTCAGAATGTCGGTGAAGGGTGGAACGCGGGCGGCCGTCTCCGCCAGGCTGATCTTGAGGGCGAAGGCGAACGGAATGAGAAAGAAGACCAGCAGAAACAGCAGCGGTGGCAGGATGATCAGCCAGCGGCCCGTACGCCCGGAGGATTTCATGTATCTGCGCCTGCGGCATGCCTGGCGGCCATTGTGCGCGATAAATTTCACGCCGTGTATCACTATTGCCGCCTCCCGGACCCGCCCGAACGGTAACGCGCGTGCCCCGTCAGAAATCCTCCAGCCCGCCGGCGGCGCCCGAGCGCGCCTCCCGCATCAGGCAGCGCCAGCGACTGATCGATGCCTGCATCTCCGCTCTGCATATGCATGGTCCTTCGCGCACGACCGTGGAGAAGGTCGTGGCGCTTGCGGACATGTCTCCGGGGATCGTGCGGTTCTACTTCGAATCCAAGGATGCGATGCTCGTCGCATCGCTTGCGTATCTTGCCGCCGAATTCGAAGAGCGGGTGATGAAGCCCGTCGCCGCCCTCAAGGAGACGCCCGTGCGCGCGCTCGAGCGCCTGGTCGAGCTGTATCTGGATGCGCAGATCGCGAGTCCCCGCAAAGTATCCGTCTGGTACTCCTTCTGGGGCGAGGCCAGCTCGCGGCAGGAGTATTACGAGATCTGCGGCCGCAAGGATGATGAGTTTGCCTCCCTGGTGCGGGAACTGGTGGGCCGGCTCATTGCGCACTCTGCGCAGTCACACCTGGATGCAGATGCCGTGGCGCTCGGCCTGATCGGCGTGCTCGAGGTCCTGTGGCAGGAGATTGCCTTCCAGGAGGAAGCGCGGATCGATCGCACCGCGGCGAAGCAGCGCTCGCTCGCGTTCCTGCGTTCGGTGTTCCCTGCGCAGTTTGCTGCAGCGCAGCTGCGGCCAGCCGCAGATCCGCTTCCGCTCTGGGCGTACTGCGATGGACGGCTGTTGAGTCTCGAGCGCGAGCGGCTGCTGCGACCTGCCTGGCAGTTCGCAAGCCACGAAGGGGAGCTGCGCCGGGCGGGGGACTTTCTCACGCTCGAGCTGGCAACCGAGCGCGCGCTCTTGTTGCGCGATCGACAGCAGATCATCCGTGCCTTTCGCAACAGCTGCCGCAAACGCCCCCATGCGCTCGTGACGGCGCCGCGCGGCCACTTTTCGGCGACGATCAGTTGCGCGATCCATGCCCTGGAGTATGGGTTGGATGGCGCGCTGCGCAGCGGGTCGACATCGGGGGACCTGTTGCCGCTCGATCTGGCGTGCATCGGACCCTTCATTCTGCTGCGCTCGCCCGGGCCCGCCCTGCCGGTGCCGAACCGTGCACTGTGGGAATCGTTAAGTCGGCTACGCCCGGCGGGCAGTGCGGATGTCGAGGTCGCCGCGAACTGGAAGCTGCTCATCGAGCAATGGCTCGAGGGCGCACAGACGCACAAGGCGGTACAGCGGACATTCATCTCACCGAACGAGCTGTTGCAGGTGTACGCGGGGGGCGCGCTGCTGCTGCAGCTCATTCCGCAATCTCCCGGGCGCTGCCGCGTGCGTCGGCTGGATTTTGCAACGGCGGCGGGGGGCGCGACGTTGCGCGGGGCGCGGCAGGCGGCACAGTGGCTTGCGCAGGACATCGAGATCGCCGAGTCGATCCAGAAGGGGCTCGCGACCGGAAGCGCGGAAACGGCGGATCCGTCGGCAGCAGCGCCCGCGCTGGCCGAGTTTCGCGCGCTGATTTGCGCACTTCTGCCGCAGGCTCACACCGATCCGCTCAACCGCTGATCGGACTGCGCTGCTGCGGGCGCACTGTTCAGGCGAATCGCTCGGGCGCGCTGGGCAGCCGCACCTCCGGAATCCGCGCGCGCAGCAGGTCATGGAAATCCAACATACAGCTCTCGAGCTGCGACAGCGGCCCCGGCTCGTAACTGCTGGAGGCGAGGCCCCGTTGCACCCGCCGGCAGAGGAACTCGTCCTCGCGCTGGATCTGCCGGTTGATCCGCCTCGACAGGTAGCGCGTCAGACGCATTGCGCGCCGCTCGTCCGGCAATGCAAAGGAGCCGCCGCGGATCGTGCAGCGCCCGGGACCTCGCGGCAACACCTGGAAGAAATCCATCTGATCGGGAAAGACATCGATGCCGAGATTCGGCAGCATGCTGTAGAAGCTCCAGCGACGCCGGTGCGACTCCGGCAGCTGCGTACTCACGCCGCCGATCAACTGCTGATACATGCGCTCGCTCCAGGAGGAGGAGGGACGCTCGCGTAGCCAGCTGATACCACGGGCCACACCGGTGTCGAGTTTCAGCTGATCGTCGTAGTCGGGGGTGAACAGGCGAAACAATCCGGGATGGCCGATCGGCACGTGATAGGACTCGAGGTAGTTGTCCATCGCAATTTTCCAGTCGACGTCCCAGTGCTCGAGGTACAGCGGGCCGAGCGGTTGCAGCTTCGCAAACTGATGCGGCTCGAAGTCCTCGAGGAAGGCTCCCCAGATCTTCTCGAGCGGCAACGGCTCACCGCTCAGGCAGACGAACACGAAACCGAACAACACGCTCATGCGCACCCGCTTGAGTGCGAACTGGGTGCGGTCGAGCCCGGGAAAGCTCTCGCGCACCGGCATCCCGATGAGCTCGCCACTCAGACGGTACGACCAGCCGTGATAAGGACAGGTAATGGCGCCGGGACAGTTGCCCGACCCATCGAGCAGACGCGCGCCGCGATGGCGGCAGACATTGTGGAATGCCTCGATCGCGCCCTGTGAGGTACGCAGCACGACGATGCTTTCGCCCCCCATATCGAACGTCAGAAAGTCCCCGGGGCGAGCGATCGAGTTGACATGGCAGGCGACCTGCCAGCTCGGCTTGAGAATGCGCTCGGTTTCCAACCGCGTCATTTCCGGATGGTTGTAGGCCCAGGCGGGCAGCGCGCGCGCCGCGGGGGGGGCGGCGGCCGTAGCGGGGCTCGGCACGGCGGAAACATTCATGGCACACCCCCGAAAATTATATGGCCATTCAATTATACTCCAAAAAACTATATGAGCATATAGACGCTGCGCCCGGCCGGTGCTACCGTGCCGGCAGGCATTGCACCGAACGCGAGCGCACCGTCATGACCCGCACTCTCACACGCAGCCACGAGCATTTCCGCAAAGCCCTCAAGCGCCTGCCACTGGGAGTGGCGTCCAATTTCCGTTACTGGGGCGAGGATCGCACCATCTACGTGAAGCGCGGCCAGGGTGCGCGCATCGTCGATCTCGACGACAACGTGTATGTTGACTACCGCATGGGCTATGGGCCGGCCATCCTGGGCTACGCCGATCCGCGGGTGGATGCCGCCGCCCGCGCGGGAATGGAGGTGGGCGGGGTGTTCGCCCTCTCGACCGAAAAGGAGCTGCAGGTTGCGGAGCGCATCGCGAAGATGGTTCCGGCCGCGGAGCTGGTGCGCTTTTCCAACTCGGGCACGGAAGCCGTCATGGCGGCACTGCGTCTGGCCCGCGCTTATACCGGACGCGATGACTATGTGATCCTGGAGGGCAGCTACCACGGGCTGTTCGATGCCGCCATGTGGTATACGCCCATGGATAAGTGGGGCCAGGTCGGCGACCCGGAGGTGTATCCCTACAGCGAGGGCATCCCGGTGAGCACGCGCAGTTTTGCGCATTTCGTGCAGGCCAATGATGCCAACCAGCTCGAGGATGTCTTCAGGCGCCGGGCCGATCGCATCGCCTGTCTGCTGATCGAGCCGATCATGGGCAATTGTCTGGGCATCGCGGCCGATCCGGAATATCTGCGTGCCGCACGCGCATTGTGCGATCGGTATGGGGTGGTGCTGATCATCGATGAGGTGAAAACCGGGTTTCGCGTGGCCCGGGGCGGGGTCCAGGAACTCTACGGCATCCATGCCGATCTGTGCACGTTCGCCAAGGCCGTGGCAAATGGGTACCCGATCTCCGTGCTCGCCGGCCGCGAGCACATCATGCGCAAGATCGGCCGTGGGGTGGCGCACGGCGGCACCTATACTGCGCATGCGGTCTCGCTCGCGGCAGCGGATAAGACCTTGCAGATTCTCGATGAGACCGATGCGCTCGAGCGCATCGCGCACTACGGGGCGCGATTGCGCCAGGGCATGAGCAGCGTGCTCAAGGCCCGCGGCATTGCGCATAGCTTCGTCGGGCACCCCTCCATGAGTGGCCTGTACTTCGCGCACGACCCGCCGCGTAATTATCGCGACTGGAAGGGCAGCGACTATACTTTTTACGATGCCGCCGCCCGTGTCCTGCACGATGAGAAGATCCTGTGCGAGCCGGATTCGCGCGAGCCCTGGTTCATCTGCGCCGCCCACGATGAGTCCTGCCTCACGCAGACGCTTGCAGCGTTCGAGGTGGCGATCGACACTACGCTGCGCTCGGTCGGCTCCCACCACAGAATGCCCGCCTGAGCGGTGAGCCGCCGGGGGCGGCGAAGGCATGCAAACAGCAGTCAGTCCGCGTCACGATGCGATCGTCGTCGGCGCCGGCCATAATGGCCTGGTAGCGGCGTGCTACCTGGCACGCGCCGGCCTCGATGTGCTCGTGCTGGAACGCAATGCCTACGTCGGCGGGGCGGCCGTCAGCCGCAAGCTGTATCGGGACTTCACCTATTCGAACTGCTCCTACGTGTGCAGCCTGCTGCGCACGGAAATCATTCGCGAGCTCGCGCTGCCGCGCTACGGGCTGCAGATCATCCCCTACGAAGGCGGCTGCACGATGATGCGCGACGGCGGCCACCTCGCGCTGTACGACAACCACGACGCGCTGCGCCGCGAGATTGCCCGCCATTCCAGGCGGGACGCCGAAAGCTACGAGCGCTACTCGCGCGACATGATGCGACACTGCCGGTTCATCAAGCCGCTGCTGCTGCGCGCGCCGCCCGACCCCACCTCGTTCAAGCCGCGCGACATCCGCGAGCTGCTGTATCTGAGCCGGCATTTCCGCCAGCTCGGCGAGCAGCAGATGTACGACACGCTGCGTTTCTGGACCATGAGCTGCGCCGACCTGCTCGATGAGTACTTCGAAAGCACGATCGTGAAGGGCCACCTCGCGGGCAGCTCGATCATCGGCACGGCGCTCGGGCCGCGCTCCCCCGGCAGCGCCTACGTGCTGCTGCATCATTACATGGGCAATATCGACGGCTCGGTGGGGGCATGGGGATTCGCTCGCGGCGGCATGGGGGCGGTGACGGCGACGCTCGCCGCCTCGTTTCAGGCCAGCGGTGGCAGCATCCGCACCGCAGCGCCGGTCGAGCAGATCCTCGTGCGCAATGGGCGTGCCACCGGGGTTGCGCTCGCGGACGGGGAGGAGATTCGCGCGCGCATCGTCGTTTCCAATCTCGACGTGCGCCGCACATTCCTCGAGACCATGGCTGCCGCAGATCTGCCGCAGGAGTTTCTGCAGCAGGTGCGCCACTTCAAGATCCGGGGCTCGTCGGGAAAACTCAACATCGCACTGGATGGCCTGCCGCGTTTCCCGGCGATCCCCGCCGGCTCGCCCTGCGCCCGCGGCGACCTGCACGTCACGGACTCGATCGACATGCTCGAGCGGGCTTACGACGACTGGAAGGAGGGGCGCTGGTCGCGCGCCCCCTATCTCGACATACTGATCCCCTCGCAGATCGACCCGACCATGGCGCCCGATGGCAAGCACTACATGTCGGTGTTCGTGCAGTATTGCCCGTATCGGCTTGCCGAAGGCAGCTGGAACGACGTCACGCGCAAGGCCTTCGGCAACACGGTCATCGAGTCGATTGCCCGGCAGAGCCCGAACTTCAAGGATCTGATCCTGCATGCCGAGATCCGCACGCCGTGGGACCTGGAGAACGAAGTGGGGCTCACGGAGGGCAACATCTTCCAGGGCGAGCTGACGTTCGATCAGTTGTTGTTCAATCGTCCGATTCCCGGTTATGCCCAGTACCGCACCCCGGTGCGTGCGCTGTACCTGTGCGGCTCGAGCACTCATCCGGGCGGTGGGGTCATGGGGGCGCCCGGATTCAATGCCGCAGGGGCGATCCTGCGGGATATGCGCCGGGCAGCATGAGCAAATCCGGGCCAGGGACCGCAGGCGCGCGCTATGACTGCATCGTCGTGGGCGGTGGCCATAACGGACTCGTCTGTGCAACGTACCTGGCGCGCGGCGGACGCTCGGTGCTGGTACTGGAAGCGGCGAATCAGCTTGGTGGGGGCGCCGTCACCTGCGAATTCTCTCCCGGATTCCGGGTGTCGGCCTGCGCGCACCTGTTGTACTCGCTTTCCAGCCGGGTCACGCAGGATCTGGATTTGCCGGCGCACGGATTTACGCTCGCGGCACAAGAGTTGCCCACCGTCGCGTTATCGCTGGACCGCACCCCGTTGCTGATCGGTGCGCAAGCCTTGCAGGCACAGGGAACTTCCGCGGTTTCCAGCGCCGATGCGCAAGCATACCGCAGCTATACGGCGCGGCTGTGTCAGCTTGCTGCGGCGCTCGGCCCCTCGCTGGAAAGTGTGCCGCCGCGGCTCGCATCAGGGGCCTGGGCGGACCGGCTTTCGCTGCTGCGGCTTGGTTGGCGCGTCCGATGTCTCGGCCGGCGCGACATGCGTGAGCTGCTGCGGGTGGGCGGCATGTGCATCTACGATCTGCTCGATGAGCATTTCTCGGACGAGCTGCTTAAGGGTGCGTTGGCATTCGATGCCGTGCTGGGAACCAATTTGGGGCCGCGCTCGCCGGGGTCGGTGTTCACGCTGTTATACCGGCTGGCGTCGGCCGCCAATGCCGGCGCGCACGCGGCCGCCGCCGGCTCGTACTCCCAGCCGCGCGGTGGTCTGGGTGCATTGTCCGAGGCGCTGGCCAAGGCGGCGAGGGCCGCCGGTGTCCAGATCCGAACGCAGGCGGCCGTGCAGCGGATCCTGGTCCGGGACGACTGCGCGGCAGGCGTGGTGCTCGAATCGGGCGAGGCGATCGAAGCGGACGTGGTGGTTTCCAACGCCGACCCCAAGGCGACATTCCTGCGCCTGCTCGGTGCGCAGCATCTCGATACCGGTTTCGTGCGCCGGGTCGCTCACCTGCGTACCCAGGGGCTCGCCGCCAAACTGCACCTGGCGCTCGACGCGCTGCCGGCGTTCGCCGGTGTAGCGCCCGAGAAACTGGCCGGGCGCCTGTTGATCGCACCGTCGCTGAATTATCTCGAGCGCGCGTACAATCATTCCAAATACGGCGAATACTCCAGCGCGCCGGCACTCGAGATCACGATTCCCACATTGCACGATCCGCAGCTTGCTCCGCCGGGCAAACATGTCCTCTCGGCGATCGTACAATATGCGCCGTACGCGCTCGCTGGCGGCTGGGATGAGCAGCGCCCGCAGTTCACGGCACTGCTGATGGATCTGCTCGAGCGTTACGCACCCGGAATTGGTGGCCAGGCTTCCTCGGTGCAACTGCTGACGCCGCGGGACATCGAACGGGAGTTTCGCGTGACCGGAGGTCACTGGCATCATGCGGAGCTCGCGCTGGATCAGTTCTTCATGGTTCGTCCGGTTCCCGGAGCGGCCCAGTATCACTCGCCGGTGAAGGGCCTGTATCTGTGCGGCGCCGGCTGCCATCCGGGCGGGGGCGTCATGGGGACTGCGGGGCGCAATGCCGCGCGTCAGGTGCTGACGCACGCCGCGTGACGGAGCCAATGTGACGACCGACGCAATACGCATGGCTCTCGAGAGCGCCCCGGGCTCGCACCGCGCGGATGGGCCGGTGGCACATTTCACCCAGCCGCTGCGCAAGACACCTTTTCATGAGCGCGCCCGCGCATGCAGCCAGCTCGACAGCTTCGTCGCCTGGGCCGGGTACACCACCGTCGACGTATTCACCAGCGTCGAGCAGGAATATTTCGCGGTCCGCAATTCCAGCAGCCTCTACGACCTGACACCGATGGTGAAATACCGCATTGCCGGAGCCGATGCGCGGCCTTTCCTCGACCGGCTCGTCACGCGCAACGTCGGTAAGTTGAAGGTCGGGCGCGTCGCCTACTGCCTGTGGTGCGATGACGCCGGCCAGCTCATCGATGATGGCACGCTGTTCCGGCTCGAGGAGGCCGAATATCGGCTCTGCACGGGTGAGCATCAGCTGGACTGGCTGCTCGCCAGCGCCGTCGGATTCGACGTGATCATCGAGGAGGTCACCGAGCGCATCGCGGCGCTGTCCCTGCAGGGACCGACCGCGTGGGCCGTGCTGCAGGCGAGTGGCATCGGCGGCGTGGAGCGGCTGACGCCCTTCGAGATCGGGACATTCCGCCTCGGTGAGCTGCAGCTCCTGATCTCGCGGACCGGCTTCACGGGCGATCTCGGGTATGAGCTGTGGATCGATCCTGCGCATGCCGAGGCTCTGTGGGATGCGCTCATGGCGGGCGGTCGTACGCGGGGCATCCGGCCGATCGGCTCGCGGGCGCTGAACATCGCCCGCATCGAGGCCGGCTTCCTGCAGCCGAACATGGATTTTCTCTCGAGCGCGCGCACCATTCGCTTCGCGCGCGCGCGCTCACCGCTGGAGCTCGGTCTTGCGTGGCAGGTCGATTTCGACAAGGGCCACTTCACGGGACGTCGTGCACTTCTCGCCGAGCGGGATCGGCCGGCGCGCTGCCGCCTGGTAGCACTGGACATCGATGGCGTGCATCCGGCCCACAATGCCTTGCTCTACGAGGACGCTGCCGCGCGCCGGGCCATTGGCAGCGTAACCTCCGCAACGTGGTCCCCGACCTGCAAGCGCAACATCGCCCTGGCGATGCTCGATGTGCCCCCGTTCGAGATCGGCCGCAGCGTATGGGCGGAGATCTATCTCAACCGGGAGTTGGCCTGGGAGCGCCGGCTGGCGCGCGCGCGCATCGTCGAGCGGCCGTTTTTCGCCCCGGCACGGCGCAAGGCCACCCCGCCCGGGGCCTTCTAGGGTGAGGCGCAATCGGACACCGGTCGTGCCGGCACACTCCCACGTACCGACACCAGCGCCATGATGGCAAGCCAGCAACCGGCGCTCGCCGAGCGGCCATGGCTCGACCCCACGGCGAGTCCGCAGATCATTCTGCGGGGCGTCAGCAAGAGCTACGGGAGCTTCAACGCGGTCGACAACATCGATCTGAGCATCTACAAGGGCGAGATGTTCGCGCTGGTCGGCGCATCCGGTTGCGGCAAGACGACGCTGCTGCGGATGCTCGCCGGGTTCGTCACGCAGACCACCGGTCAGATCCGCATCGACGGCATGGAGATGGCCGGGGTCCCACCGCACGAGCGGCCCGTGAACATGATGTTTCAGAGCTACGCGCTGTTTCCGCACATGACGGTGGAGCGCAATGTCGCCTATGGGCTGAAGCAGCTCGAACTGGATCGGGCGACGAAGCGACAGCGTGTCGAGCAAGCACTGCAGATGGTGCAGCTTGCAGCCCTCGGTAAGCGCCAGCCCCATCAGCTCTCCGGCGGCCAGCGGCAGCGGGTCGCCCTGGCGCGGGCGCTGATTCGCCGCCCCAAGGTGCTGCTGCTCGATGAGCCGCTGTCGGCGCTCGACAAGAAGCTGCGGGAAAAAACCCAGTTCGAGCTCATGGATCTGCAGCATCAACTCGGAATCACCTTCATCGTCGTCACGCACGATCAGGACGAGGCGATGGCGCTTGCCACGCGTATCGCGGTCATGGACCGCGGACGGGTGATGCAGGTCGGCACTCCTTCCGAAATCTATGAGTTTCCGCAAAGTCGCTTCGTGGCGGATTTCGTCGGCACGACGAACCTGTTCGAGGGAACGGTCGCTGCGTGTGAGGCGGGACTGATCCGGGTGCACTGCCCGGAGACTCGTTGCGAGCTGCTCGTGGATGATGTGGGACGCTTCGCGCCCGGTCAGCAGGTGTGGGTGGCGCTGCGGCCGGAAAAGATCCGGCTCAGCAAGCAGGCCGATGCCGCTCAGCCGGTGAATCAGCTCAAAGGGATGGTATGGGAGCTCGGCTACCTGGGTAACCGCTCCATCTATCAGATCAAGACCGCGAGCGGCAAGCTGGTCACGGTGTTTGCGCAGAATGAGCGCCGCACCGCGCAATGGGCGATCGATTGGAGTGATGAGGTCTACGTGAGCTGGAGCGCCGATGCAGCCGTCCTGCTGCAGGCGTGACTGCTAGTCGAACACCCGGGCGCGAGCGGCATCCCCGTAGGTGGCGCGATTCGGCTGCAGGCGTCGGGTCGAGGGGGAGAGGCCGTACGCATCCTTGAACTGCCGCGAGAAATGCGCGCAGTCGGCAAAGCCGGCCTCGATCGCGATCTCGGTCACGGAACGATCAGTATTCTCGACCAGCCAGTGTGCGTAGCGCATGCGCAGCTGGCGGTACAGCGATGCCGGCCCCATGCCGACGTGATCGCGGCACAGACGCTCCAACTGGCGCACCGAAACGCCCAGCTCGTCCGCGACGAACGCGATGGCCACGGGGCGGGTCAGATTCTGCTCCATCAGCAGCAGTGCACGGCGCACGCGCGGCTCGCGCACGGATTCCGACAGCGGTGGATGCGGCTGCGTATCGCTACCGGAGCGTTCCCGATCGAACAGCAGCACCTGACTCGCTTTCTGCGCCACGGCGCGACCCAGATGTTGCTCGATGAGGTGCGTCGCCAGCGCAGCCGTGCCCGCTCCGCCGGCACAGGTGATCCGCGGCCCGTCCGCGAGGAACAGCCGGTCGGCCACCACGTCCTGACTGGGAAATGCCTCGAGAAAATCCTGGTAGTGATACCAGCTGACGCAGGAGCGTCGTCCTTTCATCAGACCGGCCCGGCATAGAATGAAGCTGCCGGTACAAATGCCAATCAGGGGCACATTGCTGGCCGCCGCTTCGTGCAGGTAGCGCACCGTCGCCTCATCGAGCTGCGGCCCTGCGTGCAGGATGCCGCCGACGACGACCACATAGTCGAGCGAGGAGGGCTCGAGAAAGCCGCTCGTCGGCTCGATGAGCACGCCGCAGCTTGCGGGCACCGAGCACTGCCGGTTCGCCATGATGGACCACTGCACGTGCAAGGGACGGCTGCGGTCGCCCTCGTCGGCAGCCAGTCGCAGATGATCGATGAAGACGGCGAAGGCGGAGAGCGTGAAGTGCTCCGCGAGAATAATTCCAACCCGCAGCGGAGCGCGCGTGGCTGCGATCAGAGAAGCCGGTCTCTGCGAACCGCCGGAATGAGCCATTGAACGGCCACTCAATTTATAGAGTCCCCCTCGCGGCCGTATATTCCCCCAAGCCCCAGCAGGATGCAAGGAGGCAGAGGTGCAGGGCAAAAGCTACGTATGTTTCAACTGCGTTTCAGGGGCTTAGAGTGTATTCCTAAAGCGGCGCTGATCTCACTCGGATCCCCCCGATCGATTGAACGCGCATTCAGAAGCGGTTCCCGGCGATTCATCGCAGCACCGCAAGTCGCGCGAGGTTCCCCTGTGCCGTCGCATCGTGGCATGCCACGTTGGCATACCACCGCCGCACGCCTTCAACGACGGCGGTGCAGATTTCGATCGTCTTCGCAGCCTTCGGATCCTGCACGCCCAGGCGCTCAATCGGATAACCACGCGGCGGATTGCGAGCATGGCGCCGCAAGCGCAAGCGACGCAAGGCATCCGAGGGGACGCTCCCCGGGGTCGACGAACCGCTGTCCAGGTGATCACAGAGCGCCTTGCAGATGCGCTCATGCTCCTCCTGGGAACCGCGCGACTCGGCCGGCTCGACCCACTGCGCACACCAGGATTTGCAGCGCTCGGCAGAGCTGCGCAAGTCAGGATCGGCGAGCGCGACGGCGATGTGTGGCAGCTCAAACGCATCGCGTAGAGCCAGATCCCAGCGCTGCTCATCGAGCATCTGCTCGATATCGGCAAGATAAGTCGTGAGCATTCTCGAACTCGAGGGTTGCGCCCACGAACGGTTACGACCACGGCCGGGCTGCGGCGTGGGCTCTGGCGTGTGAAGGTCCTGCATGTGTCAACAACTCCCGATCAGTGGCCTGGACGTGCTCGATCGTCTGCTCAGTGGCGTTCCGGGATGACTGGTGATTCGCCGACCTCGCTCAGGCGCGAGTCGCTGGTGTTGGTTTTTGCCGCCGATCGCGCCGCCCGTTTGCGACGACGCCTGGGTCCGGCCGTCGCGCCGCGCGCCAGCTTTGCTTTCGTTGCAGGCGTTGTTGCAGGCTTTTCATTCCGTGCGGACTGCGCACCAGGGGCACTTTGCCGCGCGACTGTCGCTGACTCCGGGGCGCCCGCCTGCGCTTTGGCGCGGCGACGGGCCCGCTTCCATACCTTGCGCGCAGAAGCGGCGACCTTGCGGGCGAACTTGGCCTCACGCTTGGCTTCTTTGAGGCGCTTGCGTGCGCGCTTCAGCTCCTCCTTCGCAAGTCGCACCTGCTGGCGTGCGACGTCTGCCTGCAGACGGGCTCGCTCGATCGAATCCTGCGAGGTATCCGAAGCCTCCGCAGCGTCCGCAGCATGCTGCGGAGAGGGGCTTGCGTCTGGGGGTGTTTGCGTAGCTGCTTTCTTCATGCCGGGCGGCCTGCGGGAAGTGCGGTTGCCAGTCTCACACAGGGCGCATTGGCTTGCCACCGCGTCCCGGCGTAGATGCCGGTGAGGTTATCCCCAAAATGTGTGCATAACTATGTGGACAGCGCTTGTTCATCGCCATAAAGCGCAATGCCGGCAGTGGCTTGCGTCAGAATGCGCGAACTTTCGCCAGCGCGCAGGGCTGCGTCGCGCGGCGCGCGCCACCATCGACGCCATTGACGGCGCGCAGGATGACGAGCTCGATGCCGGGGGGCGGAAGATCCTGACGAAGCCGCAGTGTTCCGCCGGTCGCGCTCATGGAGGCGACGTGTGTGAAAGCGGCACCGGCGGAAACGCGGCACACCTCGACGGCGAAAGCGCGGTCTTCGGGCAAATGGCCGATCGTCAGATCGTAGCCTGCGTTGTGGCGGTACGTGATGCTACGCCGAGCAAGCAGTCGGACGTCGAAAACCGGCGGCACGTGCAGCACGTCATCCCCGGTCCGCGGACCCAGAAATCGCGCCGGAATCTGATAGTTGCTGATGAGCACCTGAATGAGGCGGCCATCCGCTGAGCGTCCGGCGATGACCGCGAAGCCATTGAGGTCCGCACCCTGTACCCGCAGGCGCAACGGCGTTTCCTTCATCCGACCGAGGGCAATGAGCACCTGTCCGGTCTGATCCGGACTTTTTCCGTCGGTGCCGAAGGCGCTGTCGGCGCGATACAGTGCCGCGACGTCGACCGGCGCATCTTGCATGTACGTCAGTGCGGCGCTGATGAAGGCCGCCCGTTGCATGGGAGGCGGCATCGGATCCATCAGCCCATCATTCCATTCGCTCAGCATCGAGCGCGTCCGGTGAAAGCCGTGCTTATTCAGCAGGGCGCGGATATTGCGGCTGATGCGCGTGAAGTCCTGGGGATCGTCGGAATCGGTCGCATACCAGTGCCACGAATAGAAATCGAGCGGCAGGCGCTCCGTGCGCACGTACTCGAGGAATGCATCCCGGTAGGGCGTGTCGTCGTTCGGCCGCGCGATGGCGGGGCCACCGACGAGGACGCTCTTGTCCGCATCCTTGACGGCGCGCGCGAGCAGGCCGTAGAGCTGAAAGTACTGTTGCGCCGTACCGGCCCAGAAAACCTTGCCCAGGTCCGGCTCGTTCCAGATCTCCCAGTAGCGGATATGGTCATGGAAGCCGTGCGCCCAGCCGCGGTTGTAATGCAGCACGATGTGCCTTGCGATCTGCGCATAGCGATTGAAATCCTTCGGCGGCTGCGGATCCGCACCCTCGCTGCGGCCCAGGCGAAACACCACCTGGGCCCCGATGTGCACGATGGAATCGATGAGCTCATCCGTCGGGCCGAAGTTGTAGCTGGCGGGATCATTCGGATCTGCGCCGGGGTGCGGGAAAATATCGAACACATCGCGCCGTGCGGAGATCAGGCCGCCGCCGGGTGCGTCGGCGGTCTCGAAGCGCGCATCGATGTCCCCGGGGCCGTAGGCATCATGCGTACGCACCAGATCGATGCGCGCCATGCGGTAACCGGCCGAGACATCGACCTGCCCGGGCATGTTCCACCCGCCAAACTTGAAGTTCTCCGGCTTGTGCATGCCGGGGGCGGGTGCGCCGTCGACACCCTGCAACGAGCGCAGATGGCCCGCGGGCGCGCCCGCATCGACGGCGATCCGCCGCAGATCCGCGGCGGCTAGCGCCGCGGACTGCCCCAGTGCCGCAAGCACGAGCCAGTACGGCAAAACCAGTATCGTCAAGTTTCGCAACGATCGAATAATCAAAGCTCGCGAGATCCTTCCGGTAAAATGTGGCAATGGAAGCTCCTGCGATCACACGTTCCCGTCGCCCATTTCTGCTTCCGGTGTGGCTGACGTTCGCAGCCGCCGCTGCCATCGTCGCGGCGATCATTCTCGCGTATTTGCTGGCCTACCGCTCAGCGACGACGACGATCGTGGTGCTGGCCCGCCATGCGGAAAAAGAAGCGGGCAGCATTCAGGATCCACCACTGTCTGCGGAGGGCGAGCAGCGGGCGCAGCGGTTGGCGCAGATGTTTGGCCAGGGCAGCGGAGTCGGACACCTCGATGCCATCTACGTAAGTGATGCACGCCGTACACAGCAGACCGCGGCGCCGCTTGCGGAGCGGCTGGGGAAGCAGCCGATCGTGATACCCGCAGCCGACATCAAGGGCACCGCGGCGCGTGTGTTGCATGACCATGCGGGCGGAGTCGTGTTGATCATCGGGCACAGCAACACCGTGCCGGCACTGATCCGCGAACTCAGCGGAATCGAGGTCCCGCCGATGGGTGCGGACGAATACGACACATTGTACGTGGTGAGCATCCCGAGCTTCGGGCACGCCAGAATGCTGCGAATGCAGTACTGATACCGCTTGGGCCCGCTCCGACGCAGCGCCTGGGTGGTAGCGGTTCCGGCGCATCAGCCCGGGCGGGCACCGCCACTCAGCGCGGTCGCCTTGCGAATGAATTCCTCGTGACGCCCGATGCGCAAATCAGCCAGCACCGCGCCGCGAATCTGTCTCGATGGGTCGATCAGGTAACTGGCCCGCCGAACCCCGAAGCCGAGCGGCCCGTTCACGTCATACATGCCGATGACGAATTTCTCGACATCGGACAGCAGAGTGAAGGGCAGCTGGTGGCGATCGCGGAATTTGCGGTGACTCTGCGGCGATTGGGGACTGATGCCATATACCGCAAGTCCCGCGCTCTGGATCTCCTGATGCAGATCCCGGATGGCGCATGCCTGACGGGTGCATCCCGGGGTGAAGTCGGCGGGATAGAAATAAAGAATCAGGGGCCCCCGGTTCAGCAGAGTGCTGAGCGATACGTTGCGATCGTCCTGATCAGGCAACGTGAATTCCGGTGCCCGCGTGCCGATTGCCAGCAAGCATCCCTCCCCGGCGTCTGAGTGTTGACTGGCGGATCATAACCGCGGACGCGGCAGGATGGTATGACCCCTGCAGGCCGCTGGGGAAGTTCCGGCGCAAGTACATTGGACGGGCCGGGTGGCGATGCTAGAATCGCGCGCCTTGCCTGGGGGGCGGTAGCTCAGTTGGGAGAGCGTCGCGTTCGCAATGCGAAGGTCGAGGGTTCGATCCCCTTCCGCTCCAGTTTCCCCCACTCTCCCTGGCCATCGACGGGCTTCCACACCCGTCCCCGGCTGTCTGCCCTATTTACCGCGCTACCAACCGCGCAGTGATGCGGGCGGCGTGCTCGCCTTGATAGCGGCACATTTCAAGCTCAAGCGATGAAGGCATGCGCAGCTCCGCCCCGGCTCCGGTGATACAGCTGGCTCCGTAGGGGGTCCCGCCGGTCACCTCACGCATCGTCGTCAGGTCCTTAAACGTGTAAGGCAGCCCGACGATGATCATGCCGTGGTGCAGCAGGGTGCTGTGGAACGACGTGATGGTCGTTTCCTGTCCACCGTGCTGACTTGCGGTGCTGCAGAAAACGCTGCCCACCTTTCCGACCAACGCCCCGCGTCCCCACAGCGCGCCGGTTTGGTCGAGAAAGTTGCGCATCTGAGCGGCCATGTTGCCGAAGCGAGTCGGCGTTCCAAACACGATCAGATCGTACTGCTCGAGTTCGTCGGGAGTTGCAATCGGGGCGACCTGGTCCAGCTTGAATCCCGCAGCCTTCGCGACCTCGAGCGGGCAAAGCTCCGGAACCCGCTTAACGGTCACTTGCGCTGCAGCGACACGCCCGGCCCCCTCGGCCTGGGCGTAAGCCATGGCTTCGATGTGGCCGTAGCTGCTGTAATACAGTACGAGAACTCTCGGCATCGATTGCTCCTCAGCAGGCCGCGGGGCTGTGCATGTGCCGAGTCAGGAATGACCGGCACAACTCACTGTACACATCCGGATTATCGAGACTGGGTAAGTGGCCGGCGCCGGCAATCGAGCTGCGCTCGGCGCCCACCAGGTAATCGGTCAGGTATTTCGCCGCGGTCAAACGACTTGCCAGGTCGAACTCACCGTTCAGTATGAGCGTGGGTGCCCGGACCGACGAGAGCGGCAGACGCTCGGCTGCCGTGCCCGGCTCGTTCACCGGCCCGATCAGATCCCTGCCCGAATAGCGTTGCAGCATTGCGCGCAGCAGCTCGCGTGTCGGGCGGTCTTGCGTTCGCAGCTGCATGAGTGGATGACGTTGCCACTCGCGGCGGACCGCCTCGATTCCCTGCCCGTGAATCAAAGACCGGTAGTGGGCGAGGGGCACATCGTCCTCGGATGTCGGGAACTGCAGATTCGGCACCCCATCGAGGACGAGCGCGCGGACGCGTGTGGGTGCGGCACCGGCAAACGCCAACACACCGCGCGCGCCCTGCGAGGTGCCGATGAGCGCAACATTTTCAAGTCGCAGGTGTCGGCACAGGGAATCCAAATCGCTCGCATCGCGCCCCGTGGCCGAGCTCCCCGTGGACAACCCATGACCGCGACGATCGAGGCGCACGAGGCGAAACCCGTTGCGCAGCCGCGCCACCTGTAAATCCCACATTGCAAGGTCGAGTGTCCAGCCATGCACGAGCACGATCGCCTGGCCTTCGCCTTCGTCGCGATAGCGCAGGCGAGCGCCGTGCAGCTGCAGGAATTGGTCCCGGGCCTGCTCCGACATGCTCCCCGCTCGTGCGCTTGCGTGCATCGGTGTGCGTTCGGATAGCGAATAACTTTTCGCATTCAGGCTACGAGTTGCATGGAGATGCGTCAAGCACGGAACGCGCGCTCGCCAACGGGAACTCGCGCGACTAGAACTGCGCGCTCAATGAGAGCCCAGGGGCGGTCGCCAGATCGGCGGAAATCTGCCGGCTGGCCTGCTGCAACATGGCAAGTCGCCCGCGCACCAGCTTGGTCTTGGTGATCCGGCGAGTGTGGCTCGAAGAGTTGAGGGCGGCGATCACGCGCCCCTGGTGATCGAACACGGGCACGGCAAGCGCGATGACGCCGTAGGCCAGCTCATCCTCGACCGCGGAGTAGCCGTTGCGCGCGGTCTCCTCGATCAGGACCCGCAGCTTTTGCGGGTCCGTGACGGTGCGTTCGGTGAGGGCCTCGAATCTTGCCGTCTCGAAGTAGAGCTTGAGCCGCTCCGGACTCACGCCGGCAAGCAGCACCCGCCCAGTGGATGTGGCATGTGCCGGGAAGCGGCTGCCGACGTGTGCCTCCAGACGCAGCAGCGTCCTCACCGAGGTCCGCGCGACGTAGACGATTTCCGCACCATCGAGCACGCAGAGTGCCGCGGAGTCAGCGGTATTGCGCGCAAGCTCCTCGAGGTGATTCTTGGTGATCTGCTCGATGTTTATCGATTCGAGGTATGCCGCCCCGAGTTCGAGCACCTTGGGGCGAAGCAGAAAATCGCGTCCGTTGCGGGTGACGTAGCCGAGCTCCTCGAGTGTGAGCAGGCAGCGCCGCGCGGTCGCGGCCGGAATGCGCGCGCTGCGCGCGATGTCACTGAGGCTCAGCGCGGCGTGATCGCGCCCAAAGGCGCGAATCACCGCGAGGCCCTTGGCGAGCCCCCCCATCGCCTCGCGACGGGAAGGGGTTGTACGACGGCGCGGCACTGGGGGAGTTTATTTCGATAAGCGAAAGCGCGGAAGAGGGCGGCAGCGTTCTTGACGTGCCTATCGGGCGCAGTCCAGTATAGTTTCGTATATCGACGGCGCTTTCGTTATGCGAAACGCCTGCGGGGGGATGCCTTGAAGATTGGTCGGCAGGACGAGCACGGCTCGCGCATTTCGACGTCGAATGCCGAAACCATACTGGTGCGTGGGCGTGACCTGGCGCGCGAACTCATCGGCACGATCAACTTCACCGAGCATTTCTGGCTGCTGCTGACCGGCGCGCTGCCGTCTGCCGGGCAACGGCAAGTCCTTGATGCGACATTGGTTGCGATAGCCGAGCACGGCCTGGTACCGAGCGTGCAGGCCTCGCGCATGACGCTCGCCGCGGCACCGGAGGCGCTGCAGGGGGCCGTGGCCGCGGGGATCCTCGGCTGCGGTTCGGTGGTGCTCGGATCTTCCGAGATCGCGGGGCGTTTTTTTTCCGAGATTGCCGCGCGGGCGACGGGCAATTTAGCGCCCGAGGCCGCAGCCCGGGAGGTGCTTCGCGCGTACTGCGAGGCGAAGCGCGCGATCCCCGGCTACGGTCACCCACTGCACAAGAAGAGCGATCCGCGTGTGCTGCGTCTCTTCGAAGTCGCCGCCGCGACCCGCACTGCCGCTCGCCATGTTGAGATCGCCCGCATCGTCGAGCGATTGCTTCCGGAATTCATCGGCCGCCCGCTGATGCTCAACGTGTCCGGGGCCATTCCTGCGGTTCTGCTGGATGCGGGCTACCCGCTGCTCGCCCTCAAGGGCGTACCGCTGCTGGCGCGCACCGCCGGCCTCGTCGCGCACCTTCTTGAGGAGCAGCTGCGCCCGATCGGCTTTGTGATGTCGCACGCCGCCGCAAGTGCCATCGACTATGACGGCGAAGTGCCGCCGGGTTTCAGGCCTGGCGACGAAGCTGAGGAATGAGGAACAGCATGGAACCGGCGCTCACGGGGATTCGGGTCATCGAGCAGGGGACCTTCATCACCGGCCCCTGTGCCGGAATGATGCTGGCGGACCTTGGCGCCGATGTGATCAAGGTCGAAGGCCCGGAGGGCGATCCATACCGCACCTACCAGGGAGGCCAGTACTCGCCACACTTCCAGGCCTACAACCGCAATAAGCGCAGCCTCGCTCTCGATATGAAGCAGGCCGGCGACTGCCGGCTGTTCGAGCGACTGATGCAGGCGGCGGATGTCTACATCCAGAATTTCCGCCCCGGCACGGCGGAGCGGCTCGGTGCCGGGTTCGAACGCATGCGCACGATCAATCCGCGACTGGTGTACTGCTCGATCAGCGGCTTCGGCGCGAGTGGCCCGTATGCCGGACGACCGAGCTACGACTCCGTCGCTCAGGCGCTGAGCGGCTTTCTGAGTGTGGTGGTCGACTACGGGCGCCCGCAGTTCCTCGGTCCCGCTCTCGCCGATGCGATCACCGGGCTCTACGCCTCCCAGGGGATTCTTGCTGCCCTCGTACAACGCGGACGCACCGGGCATGGCTGTCATGTCGAGGTGTCGATGCTCGAGGCCATGGCCCACTTCGCGATCGAGCCGTTCGCTGCATTTTTTGCGCTCGGGCAGACACCAAACTCCGCGGACCGGCCGCGGCTGGCACAGGCCTACATTCTGCACACCGCCGATGAGCGGCTGATCGCCATCCATCTGTCCTCCCTCGAGAAGTTCTGGCGTGGGCTGGTCGCAGCGCTCGAGGCGCCCGAGCTCGGCACCGACGCGCGCTTCAACCCGCGCGAGCGGCGCATTGCCGAGTACGAGGCGCTGCGTCGCGAACTCGACGCGCGTTTCATGCGCAAGCCCTTGGCGCACTGGATCGAGCGCCTGCAGGCCGAGGATGTCCCGTATGCACCGGTCAACCGTATCGATGACGTGGTGAGCGATCCGCAGGTACAGCACCTCGGCATCGTCGTGCCGATCGACGCGCCGCACTCGGCAACCGCGGCGGTGCGTCCTGCGCTCAGGTTCGACGGCCGGCGAGCCAAATCAGTCAGTGCCGCACCGCTCCTGGATCAGCACGGCGAGGCGATTCGCGCAGCGCTCGGGCGAACAGCGGCATGGCCGACTCATGCGGGCAGTGCGGTGGCGCGCTAGTCAGCAGAAGAATCGGGGGCCCCATGCTCTTTCCAACCACGCTCGTCGGCAGCTACCCGCAGCCCGAATGGCTCATCGATCGAGAGCGGCTGGCCGGGCGATTCCCGCCGCGGGTACGCGCGCGTGAGCTCTGGCGCATACCTGAGCCCTACCTGGCGCAGGCGCAGGATGACGCCACCCTCATGGCCATCAAGGCTCAGGAAGACGCTGGGCTCGACATCATCACGGACGGAGAGATCCGTCGCGAAAGTTACTCGAATCGATTCGCCACCGCCCTCGATGGCGTGGATCTCGACAATCCCGGCACGGCCCTGGATCGCAGCGGTCACCCCAACCCCGTCCCCCGCGTGGTCGGACCGATTCGTCGGCGTCATGCCGTCGGCGTGCGCGATCTTGAATTCCTGCGCCGCCATACGCAGCGCCGCGTCAAGGTTACGGTGCCGGGTCCGTTCACAATGGCCCAGCAGGCACAGATCGACTACTACGGCGGCAGCCGCGAGCAGGCTGCAATGGACTACGCGGCAGCTGTGAATGCCGAGATCCGCGACCTGTTCAATGCCGGCGCCGACGTTGTGCAGATCGACGAACCGTACATGCAGGCGCGGCCCGCAGAGGCGCGCGCATTCGGCCTGGGCGCGCTCAACCGCGCGCTCGAGGCGGTGAGCGGCACCACTGCAGTGCACATCTGCTTCGGCTACGCGGCGATCATCCATGTGCGGCCGTCGGGATATTCCTTCCTGCCGGAGCTGGCCGAGTGCCGCTGCGCGCAGGTGTCAATCGAGACCGCGCAGTCAAATCTCGATTGCGCGGTGCTCAAGGGCCTGGCCGGCAAGAAAATCATCCTGGGCGTCATCGATCTGTCTACCCACACGGTGGAGTCGCCGGAGCTCGTGGCGAGCCGGATCAGTCGCGCGCTGCCCTATGCCGATCCGCGCAATCTCTTGGTCGCACCGGACTGCGGCATGAAGTACCTGCCCCGAGAAGCAGCCTTCGCAAAACTGCAGGCGATGGTGGCTGGCGCGCAGATCGCGCGTATGCAACTGGCGCAGCAGGAAGCTGCAGCTTGCGGGGTCAAGTCCTAGACAATCGAAAAAATCAGGGGGGATCTTACATGCTCACTGTCACGCGCCGAATTCCGTCAGTTCTGGGCCTTGCATTGGCAATCGTCCTGTTTGCCGAGTCCGCCTGGGCGCAAAGCGAGCCGGCGCCAACCCTCGATGAGGTGGTGGTCACGGCACGCCGGCGCGATGAAACGTTCCTCAACGTTCCGATCACGATGGACGTGTTCACGCCGCAGCAAATCCAGTCGGCGGGAATCGAGAGCCCACGCGACTTCGTCGCGATGGTGCCGAACATGACCCTCGTCGAGACACAGAACGTCGGCAACTCTTTCATCACGATCCGCGGCATCTCGCAAGCGCGCAACAGCGAACCTTCGGTCGCCGTGCTGGTCGATGGCGTACTCGAGACCAACCCCTACGAGTTTGACCAGGAGCTGTTCGACATCCGCCAGATCGAGGTCCTCAAGGGTCCGCAGGGTGCCTTGTACGGGCGCGATGCGATTGGTGGCGCGATCATCATTCATACCGCCGATCCGTCCGACCATTTCGAGGGTACCAGCCGAGTAGGCCTGGGGAACGGTCCGGCCGAGAAGGCCCAGTTTGCCTTAAGCGGCCCGATCGACTCGGCCGGCACGCTGCGCTACCGCGCTTCGGCGAATTTCTACAACACGGACGGTTACCTGCAGAACGTATACCTCGATCGCAAGGCGGACCCCTATCGGGACTACGCGGGGCGACTGCGCCTTGTGTGGAAGCCTGGCGATGCTTTCAGCGCAGACTTCCGCTTCGCCTACGACCGTACCGAGACGACCGCCTACTACTTCGTCATCCCGCGCAGCGATGAGGCAAACCCGTTCAGTGATTTCAGCACTCCCGGGGATGCCAACAACACGAGCTCGCCGATCCAGAACAACAATCTGGGCACCGACAACCGCGATATCCTCGACAGCGCACTCAAGCTCGACTACAGCCCGGGATACGGTACGTTCACCTCGATCACGGACTACAACCACACCAAGGAGATCGATACTGGCGATGCCTACGATTTCCGTCCGGTGACGACTTCCGACGAATACGCGCTCACCTCGTTCGTGAATCCCATACCGACCGCTGCCCAGGGTGGGCCGTTCGATGAGAGTCAGAGCCAGTTCATCGATGTGAAGACCTGGAGCCAGGAATTGCGCTTCACATCCCCCACCGTCGCGGGCTTCTCGTGGATCGCGGGCGGCTATTTCGTCCATACCGAGCGCTTCATCTCCACAGGTAATCTGGCGGACCGGGGACTGGGCGTTCCCGCCGTCTATTACACCCCGCTGCTCGATCCGACCAATCCGTACGCGACCAACACCAACCAGACATTCCTCGCGGACAGCCAGAACAACAATGCGTGGGCGTTGTTCGCCGATGTGACCTATGCGTTCACCAAGCAGTGGGAGTTCGACGCTGCGCTGCGCTACGATGAAGATCGGCGCGAGAACACGACGGACACGCCGACGCAGTTCCTGCCGACCACGACGGCGTTCACGGGCGAGCAACGCCATGCGACCTTCAGCGCGCCACAGCCCAAGGCCACTCTGCGCTATACGCCGAACGACGATTGGACCCTCTACGGGAGCTGGAGCCGGGGATTCCGCAGTGGTGGCTTCAACCAGACCGGTGTGGGAGAAGTAGCACGCGCCAATGGCGTACTCGGGGTCAATGACCTGTTCCAGGCCGAAATTGCCGACACGTACGAAGTCGGGTTCAAGAGTCAGTTTCTGAATCGGCGCGTGACCCTGGATGGGGATGTCTTCCACACCCAGTCGAAGAACGGCTACTTCTTCGTCTACATCGCGGCGGACTCGACCCAGAACTTAGGGAATCTGAATGCGACCTACAAGGGGGCCGAACTGTCGCTCACGGCCCGGCCGACCGAGCAGCTCGATCTGTACGCAAGCGTAGGCTACACCGACAGCCGCATTACCAGCATGGCCGATCCCACCGTGATCGGTAACCAGGCCCCGCTCGTATCGAAGGACACCGTTAATGTCGGGGCGCTGTTCCGGCAACCCTTGAGCAACGGCCTCACCGGGACGGTGCGCCTGGACTACCAGGAAATCGGACGCACCTGGTGGGAGCCGTACAACATCACTTCCCGCGACCCGGTTTCACTGGTGGATCTGCGCATCGGACTGCAAGCGCAGAAGTGGACGCTCACCGCCTGGTCGAAGAACCTCATGAACACGATCTACAATGCCGAATTCTCGCCGGGCAACGTCGGCGGTTCAGGGTTCCTGTGGCGGGCTCTGCCGCGACGCTATGGCCTCGATCTCGACTACCGCTTCTGATTCGGAGGTGATTCCATGGCTACGTCCAAGTTGCCGTTGCGGCTCCATCACAACGCCTACGTGACCAAGGATCAGGAGAAGACGCGACAGTTCTACGAAGAGGTCATCGGCTTGCCTCTGATGGCAACCTGGTGCGAGTCCGATGAGCTGTTTGGCAAGGTGCGCACGTATGTCCACACCTTCTACGGGATTGGCGACGGCGGGGCACTCGCGTTCTTCCAGTTCGTCGACCCGAAGGACCAGGAGCAATTCGGGCCGCAGATGCCGCAGACGCCGTTTCATCACATCGCGCTGGCGGTCGATCAGCCCACGCAGGCGGCCATCGAGGCGCGCATCGAGAAGGCCGGGATCAAGCCGCCACAGACCTATGTTCTCGAGCATGGCTATTGCCGTTCGGTGTACGTCGTGGATCCAAACGGTCTTACGCTGGAATTCACGCTCGACCATCCAGACGTTGCGACCATCACGCGCGAGCGCCGCGCGGATGCTCACCAGGAGCTCAAGCGCTGGCTGGCCGGGGACCACCACTCCAACAATAGCTATCGCTGAGGGCAGGGAGGGACCTTCTGCGCATGAGCGGACGAACCGACCGGATTCTGACGACGCACGTCGGCAGCCTGCCGCGCAGCCAGGCGGTGACGGACGTACTATTCGCGCGCGAACGCAACGAAGTGAGCGATGCGCAGGCCGCTGCCACCGTCATCTCCGATGCCGTGACGGAGGTCATCCGGCGCCAGGTTGCCCTCGGCATCGATATCGTCAGCGACGGCGAGATGAGCAAGATCAGCTACGCCACCTACATCGCAGAGCGCTTGACGGGATTCGGCGGCGATACACCCCGCGAACCGGGTCAGGATCTGGTCGAGTTTCCGGGGCTGCTGAAGAAGCTCGCCGAGCGGGGTGCAACGGCCAAGTACCGCCGGCCGCGCTGCATCGGCGAGATCCGGGTGAAGAACCTGGCGCCATTGCAGACAGATCTGCAGAATATCAAGTCGGCGATCGCGGCGACGCCGGCGCAGGCCTTCATGAATGCCGCTTCGCCCGGGGTAGTGGCGCTGTTTCAGCCCAACGACTTCTATCGCTCGCAGGACGAGTACCTGGCGGCGCTGGCTGAGGCGCTGCGGGTGGAGTACGAGGCGATCGTGGCGGCGGGAGTGCTGCTGCAAATCGATGCGCCGGATCTTGCGATGGGCCGCCACACGATGTACCGGGATCGCAGTCTCGAGGAGTTCGAGCGCCTGGCGGCTCAGCACATCGAGATTCTCAATTACGCGCTGCGCAACGTGCCGGCCGATCGGGTGCGCATGCACGTGTGTTGGGGCAATTACGAAGGCCCCCATCACCACGACGTGCCGATGGAGCGCCTGTTGCCCATTGTGCTCAAGGCCAAGCCGCAGGGGCTGCTGTTCGAAGCCGCTAACCCCCGGCATGCCCACGAGTGGACCGCATTCCAGAACGTAGCGCTTCCGGAAGCCAAAGTACTGATCCCAGGACTGCTGGCGACCACCACGAACTACATCGAGCATCCGCAGCTGGTTGCAGAGCGCATCGAGCGCTTCGCACACATCGTCGGACGCGAGCGGGTCATGGCGGGCACCGATTGCGGTTTTGGCACCTTTGCCGGTTTCGGCCCCGTCGAGCCTGATATCGCTTACCGGAAGCTGCAATCTCTGGTCGAGGGGGCGCAGATTGCCTCTCGTCGACTATGGGGTTAGGGCGAGAACGGTGGCCGCGGACCATTTCTCCTCATGAGCGCACCGGCAGGTCGCAGCGGCTCTTCGGTCGCCCGTTCGCACGGCGAGGCTGCGCAGCCGGCGCAGAGTTCGCCTCCATTTCGCTTCTACGACAACCGGCAGAAGTATCTGGCTTTTGTCACCAGCTGCAACGAGAAATCCGCGATCGCGCGCCGTGCCGATCATGAGGTGACGTTGTTGCACCCGAGCCCGCCTGCGCTGCGCATCTTCGATGCGGGAATGGGCGACGGGACCGTGCTCACGCGGGTCATGCGCAGCAGCCATCGGCTGTTCCCCACCGTGCCGATGTTCGTGGTCGCCAAGGAGATCAGTCTCGAGGATGTGCGTCTGGGCCTGGAGAAGCTGCCCGATCGGTTGTTCGAGCATCCGGCAACGGTGTTCGTCGTAACCAATCTCAACTATGTCGAGGCGCCGCGGCTGATGCCGCGCGATACGCACGTCGCAGCGGCGCTTAATTGGCAGGAAGTGCGGCTGACCGGATCAACCGCGCACGAGTATGCCGAACAGATCGAGGATCTCGGCAGCGCGCTCGCTGGCGGTTGGCAAACCACACCCAGTCCCACCACCGGCAACCCGCAGGTGGTGCGACCCTCGGTACTGGTGATCTATCGCGAAGATCACAAGTTCCTGCTCGACGCGGTGACACCTAAGCCCGGCAGGATCTTTGAGTACTACGACCTGGTGATCGCCTCCCAGCCGTGGCGGGCGCGGATGACGGCAGGGTTCAAGGTGCAGAAAGTCCTCGCACCCTTGGCGCACAGCCTTGCACCCGGCGGCAGGCTGCTAGCCATCCAGTCGTACGGCCATGATCCAGGGCTGGAGATCATCCAACAGCTATGGCCCGAGGAGCGACCCTTCCAGGTCGACCGCCATGAACTTCTGGGCACGCTACGCCGCGAGCTGGGTCGTGATGCCCGAGATTTCAACCTTGCCGCGCCACCGGATGACAAGGCGGTCTTTCGCTACCAGATGCATACCCTGCCGTCGGAAATCGGCGATCGGATCGGAACTTCGACGCTGTTTGCCGCCTGGAACGCTGCAATCTATGTGAATCAGATCGAGGATGAGCGGCTCGATGCGGTTGTCACCAATGGCGCCTACCTCGCGGCCACGCAAAAAGTGCTGCAGAAGTACGGCGGATTGTGGTTCAACGATGAGGCGTTTGTGGTGGCGCGTCGGCGCACCTAGCGCGGCCGGGACGATACCTGTACTGACCAGTGAGCAAGTAGCCTTTCGCCGGAGATACCCATTAAGAACTATACGCCGCTATCGGTGACCGAAGCAGTGCTGGGGCAGATGGATGGCACCGCAGACGAACGACTGAAAACGATCGTGGCAAGCGCAGTACGCCATCTGCATGCGTTTGCCAGAGAGGTGAACCTCACTCCGGGCGAATGGCTCAAAGCGATCGAGTTTCTCACCCGGGTGGGACAAACCTGCACAGCCACAAGACAGGAATTCATATTGCTCTCGGATGCCGTGGGGTTGAGCACCCTGGTGAACGCATTGCATGATGCAACAGCCCGCGAAAAGGCCACAGCCACGAGCCTGCTGGGGCCGTTCTTTCGCGAGGATGCACCGCTCCTGTCACTGGGCGAGCAGATCTCGAAGCGCGACAAGTCCGAGGAGATCCTGTTGTGGGGCACTGTCGTCAGCGCAGCAGGACAAGGCATACCGAATGCGAAATTGATGGTTTGGCAGACGTCCAGCGCCGGGCTGTATGACCTCATGGAGGGAGATGGGGCTGCAATCGACTACCGTGGCACGTTCCGTACGGATGCGCACGGCAGATATCACCTGCGCACCGTGCGGCCACTCGGCTATTCCATACCGATGGACGGCCCCGTTGGTGATCTGGTGCGCGCACAGGGGCGCGAGGGCTGTCGGCCGGCGCACATCCATGTTCTAATCAGCGCCCCGGGGTTTCGCGAACTGGTCACCGCGCTGTACTTTCCTGGTCAATACCTCGAAACGGATGTGGTGTTCGGGGCGTCCCCCGAACTGTTGGCGAACGAGAAGGCAAATGACCCGGAAGCGCCGGTGAAGGGCCTGCCAAGCGTGCATTTCGACTTCGCACTGGCCCGCGCCGGAGCGGCAGATCTGCTGGGCGGCCGCGTTGGTGCCGATCCCAGCAAGCTTGGTGCCCGGTGAACGAGCCGGGGGGAGGTCGCAGAACCGGTCGGGCTGTCCGTCAGCCTTGGTCGGTGTTGGCATAAAGCATAACAGGGGGGCTGATGCGGACCTTACTAGCCTGCGGCATCGTTGTCTGCACACTTGGGGCAATGGCGCTGACATCAGTCGAGGCCGCTGAATCACCTGGGGCCTCCAGGGCGCAGCTCAAAAGAGGCGAGTATCTGGTGAAGTTTGGCGGCTGCAGCGACTGCCACACCCCAAAGATCATGACGCCCAATGGACCAGCGCCCGATGCGTCGCGGCTCCTGTCCGGCCACCCCGAGCAACTACCCCGCTCAGCGAGTCTCCCTGCCGGTCTCATCGGCCCAAGTCCCGGCCAATGGGGTGCGGTCACCAACGGTGGTCTGACGGAGTGGGTCGGGCCGTGGGGAACCAGTTATGCCGCCAACCTCACGCCCGACCGCGTAACGGGGCTGGGCAGCTGGACACTGGACCTCTTCATCAAGACCATTCGCACCGGCAAACACTTGGGAGTCGGTCGGTCGCTTCTGCCGCCTATGCCTTGGTACAACATCGCGGAACTCACGACAGCCGATCTCAACTCCATCTTCGCCTATCTCAAGTCCATCAAGCCGATTCGCAATCAGGTCCCGCAGCCGGCGCCGCCGAAGGGACGCTAGGGCCCCGAACTTCAGTCCGCTTCGCGACTCTCCCCGATGATGTCCCGATAGGCGTGCCAGGTCGCATGGCCCAGCAACGGCGTGACGATAATCATGCCAAGTAGAAACGGAGCAAATCCGAGCGCCGTCAGGACCACGATCGATGCGGCCCAGACGAGCATGGCCGGAAGATTCCAGAACGTGGCCCGGATGCTGATCCACATTGCATCGAGTGCGCTCGCGTGGCGGTCGATGATCAGCGGCACCGAGACCACCGAGACGGAGAAGATCAGCCCTGCGAGTATCGCCCCCGAGCCCACATAAGCGAGCATCTGCGGACGACTCACGACGTCCGACAGACTTCCCCACAGGGCGCGGGCCAGGGTCGGCGTCGCGGTATGCAGGATCGATTGCAGCACCACGGCGGACAACACGAACCAGACCACGGCGACCGCAGCCAATGCCGCACCAAAATACAGCAGGGCTTCCGGATTGCACTTGAGTGCCTGCAGCGAATCATCGAAGCCCACGGGCTCACGCGCCTCGGCGCGCCGGGAAAGCTCACACAGCCCGGTGGTCATGATGGGACCGACGAGCAGGTAGCCTGAAACCGCCGCGGCGATGAAGTAGGGATGGCTGCTTCCGAGCATCAGCAAAATGGCGCCCAGGGCCGTGATCAAGGCGCCGTGCGCAAGGCTTGCAGAGCGGATGTGCCACAGATCCTTCCAGCCACGGCGCAACCAGATGAATGGGCGCAGCGCCGGTACGCGGCGGATGGGGACCGACAGAGGATCGTGGCTGGCGAGGCTGATCGAGGTGGCCATGGGGCTCTCCTGGGGGGTAAGCGGATCCCGCTCGCTCATTGGGGATACTACGCCTTTCGCACCACGGCGGAACGCAGGCGTGCAGCGCTGTCCGCCGCGAGTTGCCATTGGCGGCCTCGGGCCCGGTAAACTTCGCTTTCGCGGTGCCCCCGTAGCTCAGTGGATAGAGCAACCGCCTCCTAAGCGGTAGGTCGTCGGTTCAACTCCGGCCGGGGGCGCCAGAAAATCAACAGCTTCGGCGTCTCGCCGCTCACTCTCATCACCTTCTGCTACCGTTTTGCTACCACTCGCGGCAAAAAGTAGCGCAGCTGCCTTCTCGCCGGCGTTGGATAAGGCCTCTGGCCACGCATCCGCGTATTGATCCATGGTGAACGCGACGCTGTGATGGCCCATGAGGGTTTGCACCGTCTTCGCGTTCTCCCCGGACTGAATCAACGCCGTCGCATATGAATGCCGCAATTGATGAGGCGAGCCGGCCACGGCGACCCGCTTGGGGTGCTCGGCATTGCCAGTACCCGGATGAGGAGCTCCGTTTCGGCGTCGGCGGCCGCAAGCAGGCGGGCAATCTCCTGCGGTGTGAAGGCGCGCACTTCGTACTCGTGGCGCGGCCGGTGCACGTTTTCAAGCGGGTTCGCCAACGTCCAGCCGAAGCGGCGGGCATGTTTAAACACAGCGGCCAGGACGTGCAGCGCGCACAGCATCGTGCGTACCCCGACGCCATTATCCGGTCGTTCCTGTTTCCAACGAGCAACGCTCTCGGCATCCACCTGGCGCAGCTTGAGGGCGCCCCAACGCGGCTGAAGGTGCAGTCGCCATACGATGCTGTAGAAGGCGGCTGTCGTAGCACGCAACGGCTTGCCGCCCTTGTTATCGGTACCCTCGACGTAGAGCGTGCGCCACGACTGATGAGCATCGGCCACCGTGCGCTTGTCGTTCGGATCGACGTATTTGCCGTTCTTGATCGCGACAGTGGATCGCGCAAGGGCGTTCTCGGCCTCCTTGCGGGTGCCGTAGGTTTCCCAGTGTCGCTTGCCGTCGGGACCACGGTAATCGCACACCCACTTGCCGCGCCGCTTCCTAATGCATGCCATACATGCCTCACGCTGCTTTGGGCGATTTCCAACATGCGATGGAGGTCCGCCGCTGTCGAACGTATCAGGCCGTGCTCGCCGCCCCATGCCGGCCCAACCATAGCAGGCGTCCTGCCAATCCGCAGCCACGCCCTTACAACACCGGCTGCTCTCCCACCAGCATGCGCTCTTCGCATGACTAAATCCCCAAGGCGACAACCGTCTTCAGCTGAGCAGCAATGCTCGCGAAGCAGCCCGCCCTCCAGGTCGGCAATCCCGCGTGCAGAGCAAGTCCAGGCCCTGTGCAAGGGACCCTTGCTTGGCTTCGACACTCACGTGGCTGCTGCCTCTCAACGACGAGCACCGACACCAAACCGAATGGACGAACAGTACAAGGTAGGGGGTTGTTAAACGATTCCGGACTGGGCCCGGAATCGTCACAACCCACACTTGGTCAGGGCTGCGCCCCGACACCCACGCCGCCTCGCCGGCACCGATCGACTCATCACTCGGCGCTGCGCTTCTCGCTCGTTGCCTATCGGAGGATTGATGAGAAGAAGGCGGAAAGCCATTGGGCAGGAATCAGCACGACGGGATTCCAGTGGACTCGCATAGTGGGCCATTGGCGGCAATTGACAACAGCGCCACAAACAGCGTGACCGTTTGACGTGGCCGAAAGTAGCGAGACCAATCTTTGGAAGTGGCGCGACGCGCTGGCCAGCGCGGCCGGGCCGCGCAGCTCGAGCACACGGCATGTATTGCTCACGTTGTCGTTGCACATGAACTCGCGCGGCACCCATGCCTTTCCGAGCCAAGAGTTGCTCTCGGTCAGAACTGCCATGAGCGTGAGAGCCGTCGGCAAACACCTGCGCCTCGCCGAGCGGGAGGGATGGCTCGCGATCCGCAAGCAGGGACGCCCAGGTCAAGGATGGGCGCGAAATCACTACAGCGCCGCGGTACCGGAAGACGTCGCGCTCGAGCACCAGGGGTGGCGACGTCGTGCGAACCCGAAGGAACTACTGGACCAGCATCCCTCACCTCCAATCCCTGGGGCTCGCAGAACGAGAGAACTGCTTCATGGCGTTTTAAACTCGAGATCCACACACAGCACCGCTTCTGGACTGCCCTGAACTCCGACCACCGCAGCAAGGCTCGAGGATCAGCCGGCCCGGCCGGTGACCTGGAACGGCCCTGAGCGCGTTGCGCCGCCGAAAAGGGAAGCCTGGCCCGAAAAGTGGCGGTCTCGATATTTCAAACCGTCGGCCTCCGTCTCTTAACCGCGGCGCTCTCGACCGTGCGAAATGGCGACCGTCACCTTTCGAGCGGTTCCAACCTAGAGAGGCGAGAGCAGGGCCCCTGATCGGCGCTGACAGAGTGGCATCACGCTCCAGGACGCCTCCGATTCATGCGCAGCCAATCCCTCAGTGCCTTATTCATTCGTGTCTGCCAGCCCGGTCCCTTAGCACGGAACTGAGCGAGCACGTCCCTATCCACGCGCAGTGCGATCTGCTCCTTCACGCCAGAGCCCACCGGTCGACCGCGCTTGCGCCGATATGCGCTTACTGCCGCTACCAGCTCCTCGGCGCTTGCTGGCCGATCCTCCTCTGACTTTCCGTCCCACACGTAGTCGGACTGTCGATCGGTCCGCTTGATGGCCTTCAACACGCCTGCCTTACTCGTCCTGGTGTTCGTTTTCGAGCCAGTCATAGTAAACCTCTCGCTCCTGCTCGCTGGCATGACGGAAACGTATGACTCGGATCTCGTCAGCTTCCTTTGCGACAACGACCAGCACGGCCAAGCGGAACCTCGATTGCAACACCTCGTCGGCCTCGGTGAAGTCCAACCCGTGCTTGGCGAGATTCGAAATCCGTTTCGATTCGTCCCACGCCGACTTCTTCACATATTTATTGTATATGCGTTTATTTTAAGTTGCCAGCCATAGAGCTGACCGCCATCTCAAATCCGTCGTTAATGCCGCCCGGTAGTGCTTTGGAATTCGGGCGGTCCCGTAACGCAGCGGTGGACTGGCGCTGTCGACCCGGACACACCGGTTGTCCGCTTCGGAGAGGCCAAATCCGGCAGTTGCTGCTGCGTTCTACTATGGCTATAATAGCCATATGCAAAAGGCTTCAGTATCTAGACTTAAGAATAATCTGAGTGCTTACCTACGTAAGGTGCGCGCCGGCGCCACGGTGGTGATCTACGACCGCGATGTGCCGATCGCATACATCGAACGTATTGAGTCAAGCGCTCGCGGGACAGATCGTCTGGCTCTACTGCGCGCTCAGGGCCTCACGCGCCCGGCGCGTCGCTCATTGTCGGGAAAGCAACTACGAACCCTGCTGGGGGAAGGCCTGCCTCGCGCGGCACGTTTGTCGGAGGCGGTGCGCGAGGAACGTGAGCAGGATCGATGACTTACGCTGAGCCATGAGGTTTTGGGACGCCTCGGCGATCATCCCGCTACTGACCACCGAGCCGACCAAGGAGCGCCTGATCGCATTGCTCGACGAGGATTCGGATGTGCTCGCTTGGTGGGGTACGCCCGTGGAAATCGCCTCGGCGCTCGCTCGGCGTGAGCGTGAAGGGCTCTTGAGCGCAGACGAGGTCGGCGCCGCGCTCGTTGCTGCGCGCGAGCTTGCGGAAAGTTGGCATGAAATTGTGCCCTCGGATGCTGTTCGTCGCACAGCTGAGCGACTCCTGCGGCTTCACACGCTGCGGGCCGCAGACAGTCTGCAATTGGCAGCAGCACTGGTGGCCGCAGATCACGATCCAGTAGCACTGCCGATGGTGTGTCTGGATGGGCGGCTTGTTCAAGCTGCACAGCGCGAAGGGTTCACTGTCATTGGTGCGCAGCCTGACTGGTCCCCGCCCTCAGCGTAGACGCTCTCGACCCACTGCAGTCACTGGGGAATGTCCACTCTTGGGGAACGCGATCAGCCTGTCGTCCAGAACGGCAAGTGGCGTGAGTTGGCAATGCTGCTGATACGCGCAATCGTCTCGCTTGCTTGCCATGCAGCCCAGAGCGTCTTAGCGGGCGGGTCACGCCGTTCAGTCCATTCCACCGATCTGGGATCGGCATCTTTAATCAGTTGACGGAGTTCCTCCAACTCGTCAGCGAGCCTATAGCTTGACCCGTAGCGCTCTGTTTTAGACTGCCAGTCTGGCTCTTCGATGATCATGTTGCGTCGAAAGGGCAGCCAGAACCTGAATACAAGCTTTTTAGAACACGGAACGAACCGGCGGCGTGGCACGACGAACACCGGAGAGATGACGAACACATGAACGGCGCGTTCGAAGCAGACCTGATCCGACCACTGGGGCTAGTCACGCTCAATAGCGGGTATGCCGAGGAAGAGCTAAACGATCTGCTACGCGCTCTATCTGCCGGGAAAGTACTCGATGAGAGAAAATACAGGTGGCGTATAGGTCAAAAGCTCGCGCATGCCGAAGAACTGATTAGGCAGCTAGACCGCAGCGATTTGCTCACTGGACTGAGCGATGCGCTCGCCGAGGGACATCAATTGTTCAAGCGGCACAATGCCCTCGTTCACGGCAGCCTCTACGCTGGAGGTCGACTCAGTCCCAATGGCGATGAGGCACCGGCGGACCGTGTCACCGCCGATGACCTGACGAAGTTCGCTGAAAGCCTGTTTGCTTGGAAAGAGCGGATCTGGTTGTGCCGGCAAAAAGATCTGCCGCGAGCCATCGCGAACCAGCACAGCTAGAAGCCTGAACCAACTGTTTAAGCATGCTTAAGCAACGAGCTGGGAAAATAGGGACTCGTCTAGGTGGCGAACATTTGTTGTCCTTTTGGCTTTGGTAGGTATGTCTTATTTGGTGGATTGCCTTGGCGCAATCGACGGGCATCCAGAGCTGCCTTGGTTTGAAAGAGGAATCTATGCGGGAGGTCCGGTCGGATTCTTTGCTATCGCATGTTGTGTAGTGAGCGCGTTTTGGTATCTTCTTTTCGGCAAGAATTGCTGACTTTATTGTGCCGCGGGCCCTCGCGCCCGCCGCTCAGCCGATGGCGCTATCGACCCGCAGCAGCCTGTCGCGAACGACCGGTCTAGGGCTCACCGATCACGTCTAATCGCATCCCCTGAGCCCTCGCGGTGGCCGCCTACGGTGCTATGCTGCAGCTCGCCTCGGTCGTCGGCATCGCCCTCATTTTTCTGCAACTCGTCTGATTCGTGATGTCGGCTTTCAACTGGAGCAATATCGTGTCTTTCTCACTCTACGCCGCCACCGTACCTTCTTATCAGCAGATCCTCGGGGCCATCTCGGGGTTGCTCGACAAAGCGGAAGCCTTCTGCACGGCCAAATCACTCGCGCCGCCCCAGATCACCCAGGCGCGCCTAGCCCCGGACATGCTGCCCTTTGCCTATCAGGTGAAATCGACGGTGGTGCACTCGATTGGCTCCATCGAGGGCGTGCGCCGGGGCGTGTTCTCCCCCGATATGACCCCGCCGCCGGAATCCTTCGCCGCGCTCAAGGCAAGCGTTGCCGATGCGCTCACCGCGCTCGCGGCGATTCAACCAGCCGAAATAGACAGCTTCGTGGGCCGGGACATGCGGTTCAGCTTCGGCGAGCGCAATATCGATTTCACGGCCGAGAATTTCCTGCTCTCCTTCTCACAGCCCAACTTCTACTTCCACGCGACGACGGCGTATGACATCCTGCGCTGGAAGGGCGTTACCATCGGTAAGCGCGATTTCACGGGCAGGCTGCGCATAAAAAACTGAGGGCTTGACAACCCCGCCGCCAGACGAGGCTGCTTGAGTTGTTCGACCATTGAGCAATGGTCGGGGACTGGCGGCTCGCGAAGAGCGGCCAATTCCGGGTCATCAAACGCCCTGTATTGACCTGACGTCAACAACCAGCGCTATCGACCCTGCCTTTCGCGAACGTCCGCTCCCGGGCACACCATTCAAGGGTGTGAGAGCCAACCCCTCTCGGGCTCGTTAGCCCGCCTATCCGGAGGCGCTGTGAATACTGCCGAGGCATGATGAGCGACAGTCTTCGCAGTGACAGCAGCACGGGACCAGCCTGCTCGCTAGTAATCGCCACCGCTGCGGCAGAGAGTACATGTGATTCCGAAAAGATGTACTGTGTCGCAATGAAAAAGCTCCTGGTCATTTTGACGGCGAGCTGTGTGCTCGGAAATGCAACCGCGTCTGCGCAGCAATCTCCACCAGACCTGATTTTATTCAATGGCAAGATTTTTACGGCTGCCCCGTCCGCGCCGTATGCCCGAGCACTGGCGATTCGCGGCGCGACCATTATGGCAGTGGGAGACACCGCTACAGTCGGCAATACCGCCGGCCCCGGCACTAAGAAGATCGACCTTGGCGGGCGGACAGTGATCCCGGGAATCAACGATGCGCATAACCACTTGGGACTGCCTCCTGAGACAATTGAATTCAAGAATGGCGATCCATCTGTGACCGAGCTGCGCGAGGCGCTCGCCGGCGCCGTCGAGCGATTGCATACTGGCGCACTTATCTATGGTTGGATCAACCAAACGGCTTACTTCGATCCGTCGCTCGACCGGCGCCTCCTCGATGAGCTCGCACCTAGAAATCCTGTTGTTCTATTCGTTGTCACCGGACATGCATGCGTTTTAAACAGCGCCGCGCTTCGAAAATTCGGGATCGGTGACAGAGATGCCGATCCACTCGGTGGTAAATACGATCGAGAGGCTGATGGTAGGCTCGATGGAGTGCTGCGGGAATATGCAGCGCTGAAAATCGAACGTAGGCTCGCAGACGCGACGAGTGATGCGGATCTGGTCAAGGAGTTGCGTGAGTCCTTGCTTAGTGCCGCGAAGCTCGGCGTTACATCTGTCCAAGACATGTCCGGCGCGCTTGCGCCCGAGCGCGCGCTTCGGTTGTTCAATGAAGCGACAGGTCCCGTTCGGGTCCGGGTAATTCGAATGCCGGGATCTGACGGTCCAGCACGCAATATCGGAGAAGGTCTTTCGGTATTGCATCACGAAGCGGGTTGGATCTCTGTAAGTGGGACGAAATGGATGCTCGACGGCACACCCCTCGAAGGCACGTTCAACTCTCGGGCTGCGCAAGCTGCCTTTTTCGCAGAAGCAAATCGCGCGCGAGCGGCAAATCCGGTACCCGCGCCGCTGGAGCGATTTCTCTCCAACATGGGTCTCACGTTTTCTAGAGAGCAGATCCCCCGAATGCTCCGAGAGTCGCTCGAAGCAAACGACCAACTGATCGTGCACATGGTTGGCTACCCAGCCGCACATTTGATGGTCAACGCGATGGAGGAATCCGGCGGAAAAGGCACCTGGAGTCGTCGCCGCATCCGATTCGAGCATGGATCTGGTCTTTTCCCAGATCTGATCGAGCGAACCCGTGACCTGGGAGCCGTCGTCGTTGTGAATCCGAGCCAGCTGACGTGGAAGCGACATTTCTCCCCGGACTTTACGTTCGTTCGCGCTCAACCGCTCAAATCGCTGATTTCGGCAGGCATTCCGGTGGCATTCGGGTCAGACCGGGGCGGAGACTTCGATCCGTTTCAGGACATCATGTTCGCGATCACACATCCAGATCGCCCGTCCGAGGCCATTACGCGTGAGCAGGCCGTGACGGCCTACACTCTGACCTCAGCGTACGCGGAGTTCGCAGAGCAGACGAAAGGGAGTTTGGAGGTGGGTAAGTTTGCCGACCTCGCCGTGCTTTCTCAGGATATCTTTGCCGTACCGGCGTCGGAGTTGCCCAAAACGGTCGCCGTCCTGACGCTGGTCGGCGGCAAGGCGGTGTACGACGCCCACGTCTTAAGTCGGATGTGACTAACCAGGTACGAGTATGCAGAAGCTTCTCTTTGGGCAGACATCCGTGGTCGCCGGGGAGTCGCACTTCTCGGCGATCGGGTGATACCCTCGATCTGACCCTTGTACCTGGGCTGCATATCGACGGCCTAGTACGCTTACCCGTGATTCCGCGTTCGATTGGGCTGGTTGGTACCGACGATTTCGCCGCTGCCCACGAGTGGCCGGTATAGAGCAGTGCAATTCAGCATCGTGCTGTCCGGAGTTGGCCGGCTGCCGCCGCAGGGCCGGGTGTCTTCAGTTGTTCGGATTCGCACTGGGGGAATCTGGCGCTGTCGTCTGTGCACGTTCGAGCGCGGCACCAAGGGCACTCAGGCTTACGCGCCTTAAATCACGGGATCGGAGATATGCAGCTCGGACGTCGAGTGCGAAGGCGCGCTCCGCGCTCCCGCTGCTACCAACTTGCTACCACTTTGCCCAAAACCAACCAGACGCTGCTGAACGGCGCTCGGTGAGGTACGTTGAAATTCAGGTAGTTAGCATACGGCCGCGTCCGGCTAGTCCTGCTCCGGGTCATCTCCTAAGCGGTAGGTCGTCGGTTCAACTCCGGCCGGGGGCGCTCAGCCCCCCTCATCGCGTATCACCCGAGCTCATGGAGTTGCAGATTCCACGGCATGTCGGGCCAGGATTCCACGTGATGCCGGGCCGGTATTCCACGGCAAGCCGGGCCACCGTTCCATAGCAAGGCGGGCCGGGTAAGGAGAGCAGGACAACCGCGCTATCGTGATCTTTTCGGGCTGTTCCCGGGGAGATCGACGGTGGCGCAAACGAGGTTGTCCGTGCGCAAGATCCGCGAGGTGCTGCGTCTCAAGAGCGAGGCGCGGCTGAGTGACCGCCAGATTGCCGCCGTGTTGGGATCGGCGCGCTCGACCGTGCAGGAGTGCCTGAAGCGGGCACGCACGGCGGGCTTGTCGTGGCCATTGCCTGATCTTGACGATGATGAGCTGCATGAACGGCTCTATCCGCGCGCCCCGAGTGCGCTGCGCTATCCGGTACCGGACTTTGAGACGATCCAGCGGGAGCTGGCGACCAAGGGCGTGACACGGATGCTGCTGTGGCAGGAGTACAAGGCGGCGCATCCCGATGGCTGCCAGTACAGCGCCTTCTGCCGGGACTACGACGCGTGGCTGGGTCGGCAGGACGCGGTGATGCGCTTTGAGCACGTCCCTGGCGAGAAGCTCTTCGTTGACTACGCCGGCAAGACGATGGCGGTGGTGGATCGGCACAGCGGCGAGATCCAGGTCGCCCAGGTGTTCGTCGCCGCCCTCGGCGCGAGCCACTACACCTACGTCGAAGCGACCTTGACGCAGACGGTCGCCGACTGGCTTGCGGCTCATGTGAGGGCGCTCGAGTACTTTGGCGGCGTGCCTCGAGCGATCGTGCCGGATAACCTCAAGAGCGGCGTGCGCCGCCCCTGCCGCTACGAGCCCGATCTCAACCCGAGCTACCAGGACTTCGCCGAGCACTATGGCGTGGCAATCCTGCCGGCGCGAGTGCGTAAACCGCGCGACAAGGCCAAGGTGGAAGTGGGTGTCCAGGGCGTGGAGCGCTGGATCATGGCGCCGCTGCGGCACCGCACGTTCTTCAGCCTCGGCGATCTGAACGTTGCCTTGCAGGAGCAGCTCGAACGCTATAACGACCGTCCGCTCTCGCGCGAGGCCGGCACGCGCAGCACTCGCTTCCTCAAGCTCGATCAGCCGGCGCTGCGGCCACTGCCGCTGCAGCGCTACGAGTTCGCCACCTGGAAGCGCGCCAAGGTGTTCCTCGATTATCACATCGAGCACGAGCGCCGGTATTACTCGGTTCCATACCGCCTCATCGGCAAGAGCGTCGACTTGAGGATCACCACGCACACGATCGAGGTCTATTACCGCGGCCAGGCCGTCGCACGACACGTGCAGGGATCTTCTACCCGGCGGTTCATCACCGAGCCGGGGCATCGGCCCGAGCGCCACAGTGCCGTCATCGAGTTGAGCCACGAGCGGCTCCTTGAGCGTGCCGAGGCGATCGGGCCTGCGGCCGCGACGCTGCTGCGCGAACAGACGGCACGTCGTGTGCATCCGGAGGAGGCGCTGCGGGCCAGTCTCGGCATCTTGCGACTCGCCCACGACTTCAGCGCCGGGGCGCTCGAGGACGCCTGCAAACGCGCGCTCGAGCTCAAGGCTTACAGCTACCGCGCCGTGCGCACGCTGATTATCGCGCCAGCAGCCACGGCTCCCACCTCCACCGCCACCCCGGCGCACGACAACGTGCGCGGCGCCGGCTACTTCACCTGAGGATCCGATGCTCACTCAACCCCTACTGCAACAACTGCACGAGCTACGCCTGCGGGGCATGGCCACAGCCTTCGAGCAACAGCTCACGACGAGTCAGTCCAATGAGCTGTCCTTCGATGAGCGCCTGGGGCTCTTGATCCAGAACGAGATCCTCGAGCGACAGTCCTGTCGGTTGCGCCAACGACTGCGCTGGGCCAAGCTCACCCAGCAAGCCGCCATCGAGGACATCGATCTCAAGGCCGCCCGCGGTCTCGATCGCGCAAGCCTCGGCCAAGTCACGGGTCTTGAGTGGATCGCCGAGCACCTTAACGTCCTCGTTACCGGACCCACCGGCGTCGGCAAAAGTTATATCGCTTGCGCGATCGGCCATGCCGCCTGCCGCGCAGACCACAGCGTGCGCTGCTTCCGGCTCCCTCGGCTCATCGATGAGCTCACCCGTCACACCGCATTGCAGAACAAGTCGACGTTCCTGCGCCAGCTCGCTAAGGCCGATCTCATCATCATCGATTCATGTTGATAACTCAGTAATGTGGAGTTGCGCTTCGCGAAGGCTCTATTTGCCGACTTATCGGCGGCCGTTTGGTCACATTACTATCACAGCCGTCGCAACCAGTTCGTCAGCTCGGCGCCGTCAACACGAAACCGACCTGCTTTTGGAGGCGCGATAGCGTCCGGAAACACCTGAGACAATGCGGCGCGTTTGAGATCAATGTCACTGCGCGCGTAGCGCATCGTGACGTTGAGAGTGGAATGTCCGAGCCATTGACTGATGGTTGCGAAATCAACACCGGACTTCAGTAGTGAAAGTGCCGTCGTGTGCCGCATACTGTGCGGGTGCAGGCGCTTATCGCGCAGTGTCGTTACGCGGTCTGCGCCGACCCTGATGTACTTGCGCAGCAGATATCGTACGCCGAAGCGCGTGAGCGGCGCGCCGGAACGATTTTTGAATAGCCGCGCGCTGTCGGTCTCTACTTGCGTCCGCGACTGCCGTTCGAGGTGAATGCGCAGGCACTGGACGGTCGTGGGCCATAGCGGGCACAGGCGTATCTTGTTTCCCTTCCCGTGAAGACGTACCTGATACGGCGGATCCAGGCGCAGATCTTGAGTGGTGAGGTTGAGGATCTCTTGGACGCGAGCGCCGGTGTTGAACATCAGGGCGAAGAGTGCGTAGTCGCGCATCCCGCTGGCAGAGGTCCGGTCGATACTTTTGAACAGAGCGTCCAGTTCGAGACTGTCGAAGTACTCGACCGGTGCGTCCCGTGCGCCGCGCTTAAACGGTACGTTGAGGATACTCTGGAACTGCGCGATGCGTTGCGGGCGCTGCGTGGCCAGAAAACGCGAGAAGGTATGCAATGCTGCCAGGCGCGTATTGCGTGTGGTGATGCCGTTGTGCCGCTCGCGCTCGAGGGACATCAGGAAACGCTCAACTCGAGCGGCGGTGATCTCGGTGAGTTCCAGGGCCTCGATGCGCCGACGGGTGTCGCGAGTCAGGAAGCGTAGGAAGAGTACCAGGGCATCGCGATAGCTGCGTATCGTATGGGTACTCATGCCGCGCAGCCCGGGCAGGAACTCCTCGAAGAAACGCTGAACCAGTTGGGCCAGCTCGGTCGATGATGAGCGCCTCATGGGACGTCTTGACCGATGACGTGGGAGTAGCGTCGATTAAAACGTTCGCTAGCCAGCGCCGCCACTTCGGGAATGAAGTGCAGATAATAAGCCGTCGAGACGATGGACACGTGCCCCATGTACAGCGCGAGCTTCGGCAACTGGGTCTGTACATCGCCTCCCGCGCGGTAGCAGCGACAGAGGGCCTCGACAGCGTAGCTGTGCCTCATGTCATGAAGCCGCGGCCGGCGACCCTGGGCGTCACGGACGCCGGCTTCATCAAAGAGCTTGCGAAATCCCTGCCAGATGGCAGCTCCCGTGCAGGCTTGCCACCCGATACGACCGTAGCTGCTGCTGCCATTACAGAGGAACGGCGCTGTCGGTCGCTGATCATAGGGTGCCTTCAGACGCTGGCGCAGATACAAGCGCAGTTCCAGGCAGGCATCCGGCGAGAGAGGAACCCACCGCGACCTGTGAAACTTCGACTCCCGGATACGCAGGATGCCGTTATGGGCATCCACATCCGCGAGCAGTAGGCGAGTGAGCTCACCCCGGCGCAGCCCTGCGGTGTAAAGCAGGACGATGGCTATACGCATAACGGCGGCTCGTAGGGGAAAATGCTGCGAAGGCACCAACTCGTCTGCCGCGCGCAGTAAACTGGCCACCTGAACTGAAGTTATAATCACGGGCGACCGGTAGGGCCGTGGGCGCGCGAAGCTGGTTGGGTCTGGCACAAAGCATTTAGGCTCCCGCCGCCGCCGAAATAGGCATAACTTGCGCACCAGCAGTTGACGACCACGGCGAGTGTTCGGCGACAGATGTGCGATCGCTGCACACCATTGTTCAAACACGGCGGCGGTCAGATCGGGAGCGTGCCGACGTGCGACAAATCGATGCAAGGCTCTCAGTACATACTCCTCCACGTAATAGCGGCGACCGAATACGCGTTGATGTGCCACGAACTGCGCGATCGCCGTCTCCAGAACTGCAGGGCCGCCATGAGTACGCACAGCGGCCGCCTACGATGCTCTGAGGCCCGGAACCGGCAGCGCCACCGCGCGCAGTGCGGACGTGTCCAGCCGCAAATACACGCAAGTGGCCTCCAGACTGCGGTGACCGAGCAGATCGCCGATCGCCTTGACGCCAACCCCACGCTCTAACAGACGCATCGCGAAACTGTGGCGTAGGCAGTATGAAGAATACGCATCCAGAGGCAGACCGCTTTGGGCGGCTCGCTTGTAAAAGATGTCGCAGACCGCATAATGATGCAATCCGCCGGTCGGTCGACGGACCCTTACGAACAACTGTGGCAAGGGACTGGCTGGCCGCCGATGCCGCAAATAGCGCTGCAACAGCGTCAATGTTCGATCCGACAGTGGTAGCACCAGATCAGACTGCGTCTTGCGCTGTTCAACACGACAAGTCTTGGTGCGCCAGTCAATGGACTCGACTCGAAGCGTGGCGATCTCTGAGGCGCGCAGCCCGTAGTAGGCCATGAAATGCAGGATCATATAATCGCGCCAGCCGGCCCTGCTCTTGAGATCCACCGAACGAAGCAGCTTCTGTACAAGCTCCCACGGTAACGCGCGCTGCGGCAGCTCGTCGCGATATGCGCGCGGCGAGTCGATGACGTCCAACCCGTTGCGCACCAACCCGTTGGAAAAACCGAAGCGACAAAACGCCCGTAAATGCGCCACCACGTGTTGCAATGACTGCCGGCTTACCCGACTACTCTTCTCGGACAGATACTGCTCGATATGCTCACTTGTCAGCGTTGTGATGTCCCGTCGGCCACGCAAGGCACGTTGAAGGAACTCGAGCACCGTCGAGGTGTGTTGCTCAACCGTAGACTTTGAGAAGCCGCGCACGTCAATCAGATACTGCTGATATCGATCCCGCAGCAAAGCGAGTGGGTCCCCGGCAGGCACCTCTTCGAGCAGGCGGCCTCTACTGATTAGGTAGCGCTCGTACGCTCGTTCAGTTCCACGATAATCCTGCGACAGCCGAACGCAGGTGCAATATCGACCGAAGGCGTGATGCAGAAACGCTGTCGATCGGGGCACATTAGCACCGACCCCTCGAGCGTGACTGAGCACTTTGAACAGTCGCCGCAAATGGCCGCGAACGTTCGCCTTTGAATATCCCACGCCTTGCAGCCATGCGCAGAAGTCATCCAGCTCTCGACCAAAACGTGAGCCTTCGTAAGTCACGCCGGATCGTGGAAACAGCGTGCGCACCATGCCGTCCTCCAAATCGCTGAATCTGGAGAATCACGCTACTCCGAACGCCGAAATTTATGTTGAGTACAGTGGCAGGTTTTGCGCATCTCGCCGTGGAATCCAGTAAGAACTCCACATTACTGAGTTATCAACATGAATCGATTTACGTGACGCTCAACGTAAGTCGATGACTTCGGTCTCGCACCATTGCCCGATGCAATCCGTCGCGACCTGCTGGAAATACTCGATGATCGCTACGATCGCAGGTCGACATTGATCACCAGCCAGCTACCCGTCGAACAGTGGCACACCTACCTCGAGGATCCGACCGTCGCGGATGCGATCCTCGACCGGCTGATCCACAACAGCTACCGGCTCGCTCTCAAAGGTGAGTCGATGCGTAAGCAAAAGACGACTGCACTACTGTCGAAGACGGCTAAAGGCCATTGACGAAGACCGAGAGCTGAATGAAAGTAACAACGTCCTGCTCACCCCCGGACCGGCATCACATGGAACGCTGGCCCGGCATCGGCTGGAATCACCGGCCGGCATGCGTGGAATCCGCAGGAGTCTCACGAAATACTATAAAAGAAGGCATTTAGTGAGAATTAGCTGCTCACGGACGCCCAGGGCGTAACGTTCAAAAACGATGAGGCACAGCTCGTCTTGCGAACAGAGGTTGGGGGCTGCTATGACGATGTGGCTAGTTGGGGGACGAGTCGCACGCCGAGCACGCGCATCGCTTTCACGATGGTATCGAAGCTCGGATTCCCGTCCTTCGAGAGCGCTTTGTAGAGCCCGGCGCGCGTCATGCCGGTCTCCTTGGCGAGTTCGTCATTCCGCCGTGTGCGCGCGCGGCGATACCGATGACGTGAGCCATATACGCGGCGTCGTCACCACCCGCCTCAAAGGCGGCAACCAGGTACTCGGCCACATCCCCCGGACTCTTGAGGTAATCCGCCGAATCGTAGCGAGTAAATCTCTCGGTCTTTCGAATTCGAGTCGCCATACATCACTTCCTCTTCTTAGGCTTTCGCTGCCGAGCAGCCGAAACCTCTCGGGCTCTCGCGGTTAGGATATGACCTGTCAACTATAGTTTACGCATCAACCGGAGGGGTCCCGTGGCGGGTACGGCATGCGAGGTGGGAACATGTTTGCATGGTCGGGCTGGTATCCAGAACGGCCGGCCACGCCTGATCAATAAATGACCGAGGGCAGAAAGGCTCCCGCGGGCTCGTTGTACAGGTCCAGGCTCATCAAGGTCATCGCCTGGACGACACGCATTTGTTTACTCAAGCACCAACGGAACAGCTCTGCATTGCGGCTTGGCACGATCAGCCCGGGCCCGGCGATAGCGGCTGCCGCGCCGATCAGCGCCTTGATATCTTCGTTGGTTTCACCGACTGCATATCCAAAGAAGCCGATCATCGTCGCGTACCCGGTAATTCGACCATCATGCTCGACCAGGCTCGCAGATCCGTGCTTGACCGCGTCGAGGAGTTCGTGGCCGCGCTCGTGGCCGTGGACTTTGCGGCACAGCTTATTGCAGAAATCGAGATCGCGTTCCGTAGCCGGCCGGACCTTATAGCCTGTGATTTCCAGGGCAAGCGGCTTGCCTTGCAGCACCGCGAGCGGTTCGCGCACCGAAAAACCGAGTTTGGCATAAAGCGACAGCGAACGATTGTGATAGGCCGCCTGCACCAGACGCACGCCGGGGACGCCTCGACTGCGCGCGCGCTCCAGTACGTCGTCCATCAGTTGCTTGCCGATTTGCCTGTTCTGGACCTCCGGATCGATCGTAATCGGACCGATGCCCGCAATCGTTGCGTTCTCCCAGAGAAAATTGACGCCCACCAGGCGTCCGTCCATCTCGGCAACGACGGAATAGATATCCGGGCGCGCAAGCAGCGAAGACAGCACTCCAATTGCAACCTCGGCCGATGGAAAGTCGGGCGGAAAACGGTGTTGATCGGCAAGGGCCTTAAAGGCTTCGTAGCAGATCGAGCCAGCGCGTTGGGCATCGTTCGAGCGACCTTTCCGAAGTGAAATATTCATCGTAAGCCCCTCCGGGGATAGCGGGTGGATCGATCGAGCGGCTACCTCGACGGCGCCGAGATCGAAGGTGGGGTGGACGGGAACCGTAGCCGATGAGCTCGCGCGGATTTGGGTCGTTCGGAGTCATCTTGATTCCAGTTTGCTCTCGGACGCCATCCAGTCCATGTAGGCGTGCAGTGCCTCGCGCATGGGTCGCGGCTTCCAACCGGTCTCGCCGGCGAGGCGTGAGATATCGTAGGCACCCCACATGCCGTCCCTCAGGGAGGGGTCCTGCAGGATGTCGGCCTGCTCGGGGGGCACGATCTCGGCGCCGAAGCCGGGTACCTTCTCCGCCACCCATCCGACCATGTCGCCGATCGACGTGTTCGCGCCGCAGGCGACGTTGTAGGCGCTGTAGTGCAGGCGCGGTGCCTGCAGCAGCGAAACGATGGCGCGGGCGACGTCCTCCGCGTGGATGTAGTCACCGACCGCCTCGAGGGTATTGACGCGCACGCGCTTGACCCCGTCGAGGGCCATGCGGGCGATCCGGTGCGGCACGTGGTGTATGTTGCGGGTGGCCGTGGCGCGGTCCATCGGCCCGTACACCGAAGACGGTCGCACTGACGCCGTGGACAGGCCGAATAGGTCACCGTAGCGTTCGGTGATCAGTTCGGATGTTAGCTTGGAGATGCCATACAGCCGCCGTGGCATGACGTAGCCGTCCTCGGGGAGCGGTTCGCCCGGGCGATCCGGTCCGTGATGTTTGTAGACTGCGCCCGAGCTGACGTAGATAAATCGCCTGAAGTTCGGCAACGTGCGCGCCCACTCGAGCATGGCTACCGTACCCCTCACGTTGACGTCGATGATCCGGGCGGGGTTCTCGGCTTCGGGCTCGCGCCGCGCCGCGGCTGCAGTGCCGCGCGATATGGGCGTTATGCTCGCGCCGTGGACGATGCTCGTGACGGCATGGCGCGCCAGAGCCGCATGCCAGCGGTCGGGTTGCGTCACATCAGCGACGATGACGGAGAGCCGCGCCGCGAACGGCGCAAAGTAGCGCTGGGCGGCCGCATCGAGGGGGGCTGCGTCGAGTACCACGAGGTGCGCTTCGGAGTCAGCTTCGAGCCAGTGGCGGCCGAGCACGCTCATTGCGAAACCCGTCGCACCCGTCACCAAAAGCACCACAACAGTCTCCTTCGAAAGCCAACTCAGAGAGGGAAATCCGCCAGCAATCCCATCAGGGCACGCGTCCCGACCGCGAAGTCATCCATGGACATGGCTTCGTCGGGGTTGTGGCTGCCGTTTTCGTTGCGGACAAAGATCATTGCGCTCGGGATGCCGACCTTGGTGAATACTGCGGCATCATGCCCGGCGCCGCTGGCCATTTCGAACGGACGATCGAGGAGCCCCATGAGTTTCGAACGCAGGCGGCTGTCCATCACCGCGGCGGGCGAGTTGCTGGTCGCGCCAAGATCGAATTGCACGCGGTACTCGGAACCGATGCGTGCGGCGGCCGCGCGTGCCTCGACCGCCACCGCTTCCGTGGTCGCATCGGACAGACTCCGCAGGTCGAGCACAAAGTGGGTTTCCCCGGCGATCTTGCTCGGTCCGTGCATGGCGGGATCGGTGAACAGCTCTCCTGCGGTAAGGACCAGGTCCGCCCCGGCTTCCTCCTGCTGCCGCCAGATGTTCTCCATGTGGTGCAGGAGCGCCACAGTCGCGGCTACTGCGTCCCGGCGGTAGGGTCGGGCTACGGCGCCCGAGTGGGCGTATTCGCCGACGCAGCGCGCGTTCCGAAACCGCGTGCAGCCGCGAATACCGCTCACGACGGCGACAGGCAGTCCCCGGGCAACCAGCGTCGGCCCCTGCTCGATGTGCAACTCAAGGTATGCCCGAATCTTCGACGGATCGAGCAGGCGTCGCCGTTCGCGGATGGGCTGCGGGTCGAAGCTCCGCTGTATCAGAGTCGCCTCGAGACTCTGGCCGTTGTCAGATCTCGGGATCGAGAGGCAGGCGGGATCGAGGAGCCCGAAGGCGCCGCCGCTGCCCAGATACGCGATGTCGAACCACGCGGACTCCTCGGCGCGGATCCCCATGACGGACAAGTCGCAGTCCGGCACGAAGTCCGCGCGGCGCATCGCCGCCAGGACGCATACGCCGGCGACCACTCCGGCCGCGCCATCAAAGTTGCCACCCTGAGGGACACTGTCGAGGTGCGAACCCATGACGATGCGCGTTGCGCTACGGTCCCTGCCGGGCAGTGTCATCGCCAGGTTGCCGATCGGGTCGACGCAGACCTCGAGCCCCGCGGCGGCAGCCGCCGAGCGAATTATATCGTGTGCCGCCTGCTCGCCATCGCCGTAGCTGTCGCGCACGATCCCGCGACCGCGGCGCGTCGCGCTGTCGAGCCTTGCGAACAGCGACGCGGCCAGCTCGAGATCGGGTGGGATGGCGCCGGCCATGGACAGCATCCTCGCGGGCCGCTGGCACTCAGCGGTTCGCAATCGCGTAGACCTTGCCCTTATAGGGCGACTTGTCGAGCTGATCGAGTGCCATCACGTACACGGTCTTCTCGTCGGGGCTGAACGCCAGGTTCGGCACGCCGGGTGAAGGCAGCTTGAGAGTCCGCAGCAGCTTGCCGCCAGCATTGACCACGAAGATGGTGCCCGCGAGCGGGGCATGGACATCCCGTGGATTCTGGCCGATATAGAGGTGTCCCTGCGAGTCGATCTTCACGCCATCGGGGAAGAGGTGGGTGGTGGTGTGCGTGAGCTCGTCCAGATCGAGAAATACCTGACGGTCCGACAGCGACGCGTCGGTCCCGATTCTGAACTGAATCAGGCGGTGGTCCTCGGTTTCGACCGCGTACAGCGTCTTGCCGTCATTGGCGACCGCGATGCCATTGGCGCTGTGAACGTCAGCGGCCTTCAGGCTGATCGTGCCATCCGGCGCGAGGTAGAAGATCCGGCCGTCGATTTTCGGGCCCGGAGCCGTGCCGGAGCAGGTGAAATAAATGCCGCCGTGATGGTCGGGCGCAAAGTCGTTCGGGCCGACGAAGCGATTGCCGTCTTTGTCGTGCGTATAGGGCGGCAGGTCCTTGCCGTCGGCCGAGATGCGGCCGATCGTTCCGCTGTCATAGCAGGTGGTCAGAAAATCCCCGCGCGCCGTGAATATCACCGCTGACGGGCCACAACCGGGCTTGGACCAGAACACAGTGTTTTTTGCACCGTCCCAGGTGGTCACTGAGTTGCGGTCGTATTCCACGTAATAAAGCTTGCCGCGGTACCAGATCGGCCCCTCGGCAAAATGCGCATCGGCGTTGAGGACTTTGATCGCATCAGCGCGCGCGCAAGGCGCGGTGCCGGCGATTACGAGAAGCCCCAGCAGAATGTTTCTCATGGGCATTTCCTCCACTCCACTGGCATTGCAGGGCTCTCAGACAGCGTAGCTGACCGCACGCTGCATGTCGGGAACCACCGTCCGGGCCGCCAGCACGAAATGCCAGGTCGCCCAGAACCCCGTGGGCGCAAGCACCAGCAGCGCCAAGCGCAGCGAGGCGGCATCGGCTCCGTGCGCCCGGCCGAACCAATCGCTCAGGATCCCGACGCCCTGCACCGCGATGATCAGATTGAACACATTACCCACCAGGACCGACCACGCCGTGAACGTCGAACGCATATGGCTCGGCGCCAGATTCAGCACCAGGGCCATGCAGGGACCAATGAAAAAATAAATGGCGGGGAGGAAGCCCCAGAGCATCAACCTCGCGAGCTCGAGCGAGTGCGTCCCGTAGGCGATGATCGAGAGGACGGTGGCGCACCCGGTTACTCCCCCGAGCACCCAAATGACGCGACGCGGATCGAACATGAATGGGCGCGACATCAGCCACGCAGCAACGACCGTTGCCACGGTCCCGCCGATCAGGTGGATCTGACCGGTGATCGCGCCGGCCTGAGCCACGTTCAGACCATAGGTCCGCAGCAGAAAGGTCGGGGTAAACCACGCGAGGCCCCACCCCCACAGAGAGCAGACTCCGCTCGCCATGATAATGTGAAAAGCGGCGCGCTGACGCCAAAGGAAGGCGAGCGCCTGCGAGAACGAGGCCTTTTCGGCGCTTGTGCCGGCGTCCAGCCGGCCACGCACCGGCTCACGGACGGTGAAGAAGACGAGCAGACCAAGTATCACGCCCGGTATGCCGAGGGCCAGGAACGCTCCGCGCCAGCCGTAAGCCTGCGCGATGCCACCCGCCACGTCCGCGGCGAGCCAGGCTCCGATGGGGGCGCCGAGTGCGAAGATGCTCAACGCCATTGGACGCCGCTCAGCGGGAAAACAGTCCGAAACGATCGACGTGGACGGCGGCGTCGCTCCGGCCTCGCCCACTCCTGCACCGATCCGGCTGACGAGAAATTGCCAGTAATTCAGCGCGACGCCGCACAAGACGGTGAACGCCGACCACAGCACCAGAGCGGCGGCGACGATATTGCGCCGATTGGAACGGTCAGCGAACCAGGCGATGGGTATTCCGCAGCTGACATAGAACAGAGCGAGCGGAATGCCGGTGAGGAACGCTGCACCGGTGTCAGTGAGTCCCAGTTCGAGCCGGATCGGTTCGAATACGGTCGCGACGACGTAACGCGCGGCGATATTGAGGGCGTACACGAGGCACATTACGACCAGAACGTACCAGCGCTCGAGCAACGCGACCGAGGTTTGCGGCGGGGCAATCGCAGTGCTGCTCAAGCGGGCCGACCTCGCTTCAGGCTGGTGCTGCGCCTGCCCGCGCGTTTGCAACGTTGAACAGCGGCGACGTTAGCGCGATCGAGCACTGCAGGATGTTGCGATCGGCGCGCCGGGTACGTGGAAGAAAGCCATTGACCGGAAATTCGTCCCTGTGTCTAATCGTAAGCAGTATGCAATACGCACTTTGCTGAAGCAACGCGTGCGCTGAACCGATCGACAGAAATAACAACCACGAAATCAGTGGAGGGGAGTTGCGGAAGTGAAGGTCAATCAAAAAGTCGCTGCTGCGGTCGCCATTATTCTCGGTTCTCACGCTGCGGGCCCGGTGTTCGCAGCCGCGACGAACGACAACGCGGAAGCATCGGTTGGTGGCATTCAGGAAGTCGTGGTCACCGCGCAGCGGCGGGCCGAGAACGCCCAGGATGTTCCGATCGCCATCCAGGTATTCAGCGGCGCGGAACTGCAGCAACTGAACGTCACGAACTTCGACGATTTCATCAAGTACTTGCCCGGCGTGACCGCATCGTCCCAGGGTCCCGGTCAGTCACTGATCTTCATGCGCGGCCTCAGCGCCGGAACCCCGTCGGTGCAATCGAGCGGCTCGATCAACGGCTTTCCGAATGTAGCCATCTATCTGGATGAGCAGTCCGGGCAGCTTCCTGGCCGAAATCTGGACGTATACGCGGCCGATATCGAGCGCGTGGAAGTACTGGAGGGCCCTCAGGGCACTCTGTTCGGTGCCGGAGCTCAGGCTGGTGTCATTCGCTACATCACCAACAAGCCGAAGCTCGATGTGACCGAGGGACAGGTGTCCGCGGGCTACGGCACGACGGCAGGCGGAGACCCCAACTCCAACCTCACCGCAGTGCTCAACCTGCCACTGATCAGTGATACCCTCGCTGTCCGCGGCGTGATCTACAACGAGCGGCGCGGGGGTTATATCAACAACGTGCCGGCGACGTTCACCCGCAAGTCGACCGACCTCGGCATTCATTATGCGAACTATCCGGGAGGCTGCGGTCCAAACGGCGCCCCCGCCGGAGCGCCATGCCAGGTGCCGCCAAGCGCGCTGGCGATCAACAACGATGCGCTGGCGAAGAACGCCATCAATCCGGTGACTTACCAGGGCGTGCGCGTTTCAGCCCTGTGGAAAATCGATGACGACTGGAATGCTCTCATCGCCCAGAGCTATCAGAACATGGATGCCGAGGGCGTGTTCTACCAGATGCCCCTGAGTTCGGACGGCGCGCCGCTGCCTTCCCAGTCGGTGACGCTGTTCAATCCGTCCTTCAACAAGGACAGCTTCGAGAATACGGCCTGGACACTCAATGGGCACGTCGGTTCCCTCAACCTCGTGTATGCGGGTTCGTACCTGGTGCGCAATGTCGAGACGGTGCAGGACTACACCAACTATGCACGTGGGCTGTACGCCGACTATTACCAGTGTCACGGTGCCGAGCCAGCTCACAACCTCACGTCGACCTGCTTCTCGCCCAGCACTACCTGGAACGAGACCCTGCGCAACACGCACCAGAGTCACGAGTTTCGCTTGAGTACCCCTGATGACTGGCGCTTGCGCGGCATCGCTGGCGCATTCTGGGAAGACCTGCGGATCTACGACCAGCTGAACTGGCTCTACAAGACGCTGCCGCCGTGCACGGCGACGGTGCAGTTCGGCTGCCTGACCGATGTCGGACCCAGCGGAAATTCGAGCCTCAATAACCCGGACCCGGTCCGTGGCGACAACGTCGCCTTCTTCAATGACGTCAAACGCGGTTACACCCAACGCGCGCTGTTCGCGTCAGTGGATTTCGACATCCTGCCGAAAGTGCTCACCCTCACCGCGGGAACGCGCTATTACCATTTCGACAACGACGAGAAGGGTGCCGTGGTCGGCAGCTTCGGCTGCTACGAGGCCGGGGCGCCGCCCTGTACAGCGTCGGCAACCAATATCGACGCTCAGAACCTTCACACCACGTACAAGGGTCTCAAGAGCCGCGCGAATCTGACCTGGCACATCCTGCCGGATGTGTTTGCGTATTACACGTGGTCACAGGGTTTCCGGCCGGGTGCTTTCAACCGCAGCGCCGCCTGTTACATTCCGAATGCCGCAGGGACACCCCAGTACTGCTCGCCGCTTGCGTATACCTCCGACGATCTGACCAACAACGAGCTCGGCTGGAAGACCGAGTTTCTCAATCACCGCCTGCAATGGAACGCGGCCCTCTATCAGGAAGACTGGAAAAATGTGCAGGTCTCGTTCTTCGATCCGGGCGTCCTGGGGAACGTGGGCTTCAATACCAATGGACCCAATTACCGCATCCGCGGCTTCGAGACTTCGGTCATCGCCGTGCCCGTCGAAGGCCTCACGGCCCAGGCCTCGGCGGCCTGGAACAGCAGCAATCAGACCAACTCTCCCTTCCTGATCGCGAACAATCCCGCGCTGCTCGCGGACCCGGCCACCGCCGGACAATACGGCAAGCCGCTGACCTCGATCGTCAATCCCTACGGTCCGCCGAACAGTCCGGCTTCCAATGCGCCACCGTTGCAATTCAACGCACGCGTGCGCTACGAATGGGCGATGAGCTCCTACAAGCTGTTCGCGCAGCTCGGCGCGACGCATAGCGCCCACTCGTTCACGCAATCCGGCAGCAACCCCGAGCTTTCGGCGGGCACGGCCATCAGCACCACGCTGCTGCGATTCGAGAACCCGGCATATACCCAATACGACGCCTCACTTGGTGCCGGGAAGGATGCCTGGTGGACAGAGCTGTACGCCCAGAACCTCACTGACGTGCTGGCGAGCACGTTCACATCGACCTCGCAGTTTGCCTTGCAGCAGACTATTTTGAGGCCGCGCGTACTGGGACTGAACGTCGGCTACCGATTCTGAATGCGGCGTTGCAAATGTCAGCGGATGACCATGGGGTCTCAGAACGCCAGGGAGGGGCTCATCGTCTGAGGTGGCCGTGATCGCAGATCAGGTGGCGGAGTATGCCCATCACGGCTGTGCGGTGGTGGCGGTCGGGATGCGCGGCGAACGGCGCGACGGGCGCCGACGAATGCAGGAGGACAGGTGAAAGCGATGACCTGTGGCGAGGCCGTGATGAAGCTGCTCGCCGCATACGGGGTGGACACCGTATTCGGCATGGCTGGGACCATGACCCTCGAGTTGTACCGGGGCATCGCCGGTACTGGAATCCACCATGTGCAGTGTCGCAACGAGCAGGGAGCCAGCTTCATGGCCGACGGCTACGCGCGCGCGACCGGCAAGCCCGGCGTCTGCACCCTTATCGGCGGTCCGGGTGTTACCAACGCGGCAACTGGCATCGCCCAGGCTTACTGCGATTCGCAACCCATGCTCGTGCTGTCCGGAGCCTCGCCCACGGCTACGCATTCCAAGGGGTGGGGGGCGATCCATGAGCTCAACGACCAGGCGGCGGTCACGGCCGGGTTCACGGCCTTCAGCGCCATGGTGCGATATCCGGATGAGCTGCCGGAGCTGATCGCCCGTGCGTATGCGATATTTCGCGGCAGCCGGCCGCGTCCGGTGCATCTATCGCTGCCCCGCGACGTCCTTCCGGCACCGGTCGAGGTGCAATGGCAGATCCGCCGTGCACCGTCGCTACCGATGCCCGCTCCTGCGGCGATCGAGGAGGCCGCCGATCGCCTCGCGCAGGCCAAGTGCCCACTGATCTTCGTCGGCGGCGGCGCCGTCGGCACGCGTCAGCCCCTGACCGACATCGCGGAGCGAATCGGAGCGCCGGTTCTCTCCAGCAACGCCGGCAAGGGCATATTGCCGGACTCCCATCCCTTGTCGCTGAGCTGCTCGGTCCTGCAGAAAGCGAGCAGGCAGGCGCTCGCGGATGCCGATGTCGTGCTGCTGGTAGGTTCGGAAGTCGCGGCCGGCGATCACTTCCTGCCAAAACTCGAAATATCGGGCGATCTCGTGCGGATCGACATCGATCCCACGGAACTGATCTCGATGTATTCGGCAGCCGTGCCCATTCAGGCTGACGCCCGTGCGGCGATGTTCGCTCTATCATCCGCGCTTGCCACCCGCAGGCCGACGGCGCAGCGGGCGGAGGGCGAGCGCCGGGTGCGCGAGATCCTGGCGCGAAATGCCGCGGAAATGACCGAGCTCGAGAAACTGCATGCGCGCGCCTGGAAGATTCTGCGCTCAGCGCTGCCTGCGGATGCCATCGTGATGGGTGACGCCGCGCAGGTCGTGTATACCGGCACCTACGCGATGCCGACGGAGACGGAGCGCTGTTGGTACTACTCCGGCAATTACTGCGCCCTCGGTCCGGCTCTGCCGATGGCCATCGGCGCCAAGATCGGCGCGCCGCACCGGCCGGTCATCGCCGTCGCGGGCGATGGCGGGATCATGTTCACGGTCAATGAATTGGCCACGGCGGCGGAGGAGCGTCTGGCGCTTCCGGTTATCGTATGGAACAACGACGCCCTGCAGGCAATCGTGGAAGGGATGGACGAGCGGCAGATTCCGCGCATCGGCGTGGAGCCGAAAAGCCCGGACTTCGTGCAACTTGCGCAGAGCCTCGGCTGTCAGGCCACTCGCGCCACGGGCGCCGAGCACCTGGCGCGAGCCGTGCGCGAGGCGCTCGTTGCCGATTGTCCGACCCTGATTGAAGTTCGCGAGGACAGCCCCTGGCTGCGAGCCTAGATGACGGCAGCCGCACCCAGCGGGGCGGTCATTCGCGGTCAATCCTTGAGCAGGGCGCGGGGGCGTCGCACCGCATTCTGGTCGTTGATCTCGTCGCGCGGCCGGTACGGCGCCTCGAGGAAGGCTCTCTCCGCGGCATCGAGTCGCAGCGCGAGCGCCTCGACGGCGACGTCGAGGTGCGCAGTCTTCGCGGCACCCACGATCGGAACGTTGTGGTTGGGGCTGCGCGCGACCCAGGCCATTGCGACGTGGGCCCGGCTCACGCCCCGGCGCGCGGCCACTTCGCGCACGCGCCGCGCAATTTCCCGGTCGATCTCGTCGCCGTAGAAGTCCTGATAGGCGTCGTGGGCCGTGCGCGCGGTACTCGCATCGCGTGCAAGGAAGCCGCGCGCGAGGGGGCTGAAGGTGGTAAGGGCAATGCCCTGGTCCCGGCAGTAGGGGAACATCTCCCGTTCCTCCTCGCGGTACAGGAGGTTGTACTGGCACTGCATGTTGACGAACGGCGTCCAACCGTTCATCGCCGCCACGTGATTCATCTTCGCGAACTGCCAGGTGTACATGGTGGATGCGCCTAGGCACCGCGCCTTGCCGGCCCGGACCACGTCGTGCAGTGCCTCCATCGTTTCCTCGACCGGGGTGTCAACATCGAAGGCGTGGATCACGTAGAGGTCGATGTAGTCGGTACCGATGCGCGCCAGCGACCGGTCGATCGAGGCTGCGATGTGCTTGCGGGACAGGCCACGATCCTCGGGGTCCTCGCTCATCGGATAGAAGACCTTGGTCGCGAGCATCAGCTGCTGGCGTGCGCTCATCCGCAGGAGGTTCCGGCCGACAACCTCCTCGTTGCGGCCGGTGGAATACCAGTCAGCCATGTCGAAGAAGTTGATGCCGAGGTCGAGGGCGCGCCGCAGGATGGGGATCGAATCGGGCTCGTCGAGCACCCAGTTCTTCCAGGCGGAGCTGCCCATCGACATGGTGCCGAGGCAAAGCTGCGAGACTTCAAGACCCGTCCGCCCGAACCGAATGTGATCCATGCGCGACTGACTCCCCCCTGGTACTGTGACACTGCCGAATTCTGGCACGGCTGCCCCGCCGCCGCCGCAGACGGCGCTCAGTCGTACCAGCCTGGCGACTTGATGGCATTTTTGAAGAACGCCGTGCTGTGCCCGATCCACAGCTGTGCGTTCTTCTCCTTCAGGAACCGCTCGATCATCTCCCGCGAGGCCGGGGTGCCCGTTGTCTCCTCCTCCTTGGGTAGACGGTGGAGGCTGCGCTCCTCGGAATAGTGATAGAGATCTCCCGAGATCACCACGCCGCCGGTTTTCGCGAGCTTCACATACAGCGCCTGGTGTCCCGGGGTGTGACCGGGAGTGAATTTGAGCACTACGGTGCCGTCACCGAACACATCGTGATCGCCCTCGAACACTTGTTGGCGGGCATGGGCCAGCGAGGCGTAGAGCGGGAGGTAGGCGCGATCGGCGCTGGTGCCGAACATGAAGTCGCGCTCAGCCTTCTGCGCAAGCCAGACGGCACCTGCGTAGTCGTTGGCGTTACCGACGTGATCGAAGTGCGAGTGCGAGATCGCGAGGTAGGTGATGTCCTCTGGTCTTACACCGATATCGGCAAGCTGGCCCCGCAGCGTGTTAAATTTGATCTGCCCGTAGCCGCCATCCACGTTCTCGTAGAGGGGCCGGCCCACCAGGCGATCTGACAGACCGGTATCGAAGAGCAAGATCCCGCGCGGATGGATGACCAGGAAGCAGGGGACCGACATGTTCGTGTCGGCCACTTCTTCGCGCGTGAGGCCATAGTCTTCGGGCCGGTTGTAGACCAGCGTGCCGCAATCGATCACATAGAGCCGCGGTGAGGTGACCTTTGGGAGGGGCGCAAAGCCAGGCGCCCGCGGCGCATCGGCGGCACTCGCTGGCAGAGCCATCGCGCAGCTGAGCACGAGGGCCAGCAGGAGTGTCCGTCGGAACGGAGCGCTGCCACCAGTCCGGTGCATGCCGGCCGGAGGTTCTAGAGTCAACCGGGTCACGTCACGCCCTCCACTCGAGGCACCGTCCCACCTGTCTGCAGAAGTCAGGGAGGTTACTAGACTGTGCCAGCTCCCCTCAACGAGCTGGCGCCGATAGTCGCGTGCACCGCTCTGCGGTGAGTACGGGCGGCGCGCCGAGCGCGCATGCCACGGCTTGCCGCGGTTACAACTGCGCAAGCCCCGGTGCGATCTCTGCTCCTGGCGCCGGCCCGCTGACCGGATAGCCGGCTGCAACCCAGGCATCGAGCCCGCCATGCAGCGGGCGCACGCGCGTGACGCCATGTTGCATCAGGAGCCGTGCGACCTGAGCCGCGGAGGCTTCATTCGGGCAGTTGCAGTAGGCGACGACCTCGCCATCGTGGCTGATCGAGGCAAGCAGGGTGGCGAGCTCTTCGGGTGGCACATGCAGGGCACCCGGAATCGTTCGGGGATCAAGCGCCAGCGCACTGCGGGATCGCACATCGAGAATCGTCGGCGCACGCTCACCCTGCAGCATCGAATGCAACTCCTGCGGGTCGACGCGCGCCATGCGCAGGGCGGAGTACAAACGTCTGCGCTCGAACCACTTCAGCAGGATATAGAGCAGCAGCAGCAGGCCGATGACGAGCGCGGCGCGTGCACCGAGATCGACCACTCGCGGCAGCAGGGCCATGATCTGCGGGGCAGCCAATGCGCCGAGTCCCATCAGGCTTGCGATCCAGAGTGCGGAGCCGAGGCACGTCATCCGCAGAAACAGGCTCAGCCGCATGCGCAGCGCGCCAGCCAGGGGCGGCGCGATCATCGACAGTCCAGGTACGAACTTGGCGAATACGAGCGCTTTCACTCCCCAGCGCTCGAAGCGAAGCTGGGTGTCACTCACACAGGAATCCGGGGAAAGCGAAACCTTACAGATCAGTCGCATGATGCGAGTGCCGAATATGCGGCCGGCGCAGTACCACGTGGCGTCGGATATCGTGCAGGCCGTCGCGGACAGAAGGAAGGCGGCCACGCCCCACTTGGGCTGGCCCACGGCCAATGCTCCAGCAAGTAACAGCGTGGGCGCGGCGGGGATTGGCACTCCGGCCTGCTCGATCAGCACGTTCAGGAACACGAGCAGCAGGCCCCAGCCGCCCGCAATCATCTCCATGGCCTGTGACATTTCCGGGGTCCCTGTTCAGCCGCATCGATCATCGCAATCTTGTCCGACTCGGCGAGTGGCCTATCGGCGCACTGAAGCGCTAAGCTGCCCGTCTGTACCGCATTTGGGGGTGGCAATGCCTGAAGACAATGCGAACCTGATCGCCATGCCATCGGCAAATGCGCCGAAGGCGTTCGACTTGCGCCGCGTGGGGGCGCATCCCGATTATTGGTACCCGCTCGCCTGGTCGCAGGAGCTGAAGGCGGGCAAGACGCTCGGACGACGCTTCGCGGATCAGCCCATCGTGCTGTATCGCGGCAAGGGCGGGCAGGTGTTCGCACTCGAGGATCGCTGCGCCCATCGCCAGGTTCCCCTGCACCTCGGTGTAGTCTGCGGCGAGGAGCTCAAGTGCCACTATCACGGCTGGACGTATAGCTCCACAGGCAAATGCGTTGACGTCCCGTACCTCGGCAAGGACCGACTGCCCAACGGCGTCAAAAGCTACCCCGCGCGCGAGGTGGACGGCCTGATTTTCGTCTTTCCGGGCGATCCGGCCCTCGCGGCAGGCCGTTTGCCCACAACCCTCGGCATGTCGCAGCGCAAGGACTACAAGACGCGTCAGCTGAATCGCGAAGTCGCCTGTCATTACACGTTCATGCACGAAAACCTGTTCGACATGAATCACCAGTTCATGCACCGCAAGCAGATGGGCTCGATCCGTGCACGCTGTCTCGGCCGCCAGCACGGCGATGACTGGGCGCAGGTGGAATACAGCTTCAGCCGCACTGAGGGCAAGTCCTCGATGGGCGAGAAGGTGATCGTGGACCTCGTGCGCAAACGCGGCGAGGCGAAAAAGGACTTCTCGGATCACATGCGCATTCGCACGGATTACCCCTCGCAGAGCCTGCGGGTGTGGGTGGGACGGGATATCAGGGACACGCAGGATCCGGTTCTGGATGTCTGGCTCGGCTACACGCCGCTCGATGCGCAGCAGCGAACGAATCGCACCTACGGCTATCTGTCGGTCAAGAAACCACCGATCCCGGGCCTGATCCACATCGTATGGCCCTTCGTCACGTGGTTCACCGAGCGCATCTTCGCCGAGGACAAGGAGATCGTCGAATACGAGCAGCAGGCGTACGACGCTCAGGGTGGGGACTGGAACAACGAAGTCTTTCCGGCGATCCGTGATTTGCGCGCGGTGCTCGCCCGTTGCGGCAGCACGCGGCAGGGTTGAGTCGACGCAGCGCAACGCCGGGATGCTCTAGCGCGCCCGATCCGCCCCGTAGGAGCGGTCTTTCCAGCTTACGCCGCGCCCGCAAGCGTACTGCACCGCCGAACCCAGCGTTGCGGCCATGAAAAACAGCGCGATCAGCGGCAGAGCGAGCGCCCATAACCGGCTTTGCCGGTAGCGCATCAGTGAAGGCAGATAACTCAGGGCCGCAAGGGCGAGTGCCGCCAGTGCGAGCATGCGCCGCAAAGCATCGCCGTACAGCACCGCCCCCAGGGGGAGGAGCCAAAGCACCGTCATACCGGCCAGCGTGAGCAGCAGCAGCGCGCCGGAATGGCGCAGCTGCGTGAACGCCGTGCGCGCGATCATCCGCCAGATGTCGCGGAAATGCGGGTACTGCCGGATGGAGACGGCAAGACCCGAATGACCCAGATAGATCGGACCGACCGTTTTCACGACCCTCGCCAAGGCCACATCGTCGATGAGGGCATCGTGAATGACGCCGATGCCGCCGGCACACGCCAGGGCGGCGCGGCGCACCAACACCGTGCCACCTGCCGCGGCGGCGATGCGCGAGCGCGGATCGTTCACCTGCGAAAACGGATACAGCATCTGGAAGAAATAGACGAAGGCCGGCACCAGAGCGCGTTCCGCGGTGCTGATGCAGTTGAGGCGTACCATCTCGCTCACAAGCTCCACGCGCGGCTCAAGCAGCCTTGCGACGAGCGATGACAGATGGCGGGGATCGTGGACGATGTCCGCATCCGTAAACAACAGGACCGGGGCATCCCCCGCTGCGACACCCTGGCTCAGCGCCCACAACTTTCCGGACCAGCCCTGCGGCTTGGGCAGTCCCCTGATCACCTGCAGTGTGCCAGCGTTGCCTGCCTTCTCGGCGGTCCCATCCGTCGATCCGTCATCGACGAGAATGACCCGATACCGGCCCGCATAGTCCTGGGCGAGAAGTGAGTCGATGGCTGCCGCGATCGTGTGCGCTTCGTCCCGGGCTGGAACGACGATGTCCACGTCCGGAAGCTCCGCAGGGGTGGCGGGGGGCAGTTGCGGGGCGGACGCCCAGAAGCGGCCGCGTCCAAAATACAGGTACAGCCAAATCAGCAGGGCCAGCCATGCCAGCATTGCGCGGCTCCGAACGCTATTGCAAGCGCGCAGTGTAGCGGTGATCCGGGCCGCCCTCCCGGCGGCGCTGTGCTGCGGGGAGCTTCAGGTAGTCGTCGCGTGCTCGCGGAAGTCCAGCGGATGGTTCCTGCGCAGGATCGCGCGCGCGCTGTCCATCTCATAGTCGGTCCGTGGATGCACGGTGATCACCGAACCGCCGTTGCGGACGCGCTCGGCAAACTGGTCGGCCGATGCATAGTTCCCGGTCTGGTCGAAAATGGCGTGGAAGTAATTGGACATCTTCGTCCAGTAGGTCTCGCCCGGCTCGGCATCGGCTTGACCTGCTTCGACGCGCGAGGTCAGCTCGACCCGGTCGGTAGGGAAGCCGTCCGCCACGAGCTCGGTGCGCACGCGCTGCGCTACTCCGAAATCATCGAACAATGCAACGATTACTGGCGTCATACGTTCCTCCTGCGTAGGCAACGAACCGCGGCCGCACAGGTTCCGGTTGGCGGCCGGGGTAATGTCTTGGTTATGTAGTGTCCGACGGTCGCACGGGACGAAAATGGCGACAAATGATGACCCCCGAGAGCAGCATCGCCCGGCCGGGACGGCTACAATGAATTCCGCAGGGGATTCTCATGACAGCCACGAAAAGAAGGGCTCGGATGCGCGCACGATGAATTGGCAGCGATCCCCGCTCTCATCCGCTGCCGCGCCCCCGGAACGCCGTCGCGGTGAACGTCGCCAGCGCACGCTCCACGCCCTTTTTTATGGCAGCTTGCATCCGCGCCGGCGCAATCCGCGACGCAGGGGTGAGGCCGGCTTCGGAAGTCTCGACTGGCATCATCCGCAGTGGCTGGCGGTGGGTATGATCATCGTGCTGCTGTCCTGCGCGGATGCGGCGTTGACATTGACGCTGCTCGAAAATGGCGCGTACGAGGTCAACCCGGTGATGGCCTCGCTCGTCGGGCACTCGACGCTGGCCTTCATCCTCGTGAAGATCGGCCTTACGGGGGGAGGTGTGGTGCTGCTCACCTTGCTGGCGAGGATCCGGGCCTTCGGGCGGATCCCGGTCAGTGCGCTGCTGTACGGCTTGCTGGGGGCCTACGGCTTCCTAGTGATCTACGAGATCAACCTCTTATAGAGCGTCTCTGCGGCCGCAAAGGCCACGGTTCGTTTCCTCTCGGACCGCATTCCGTTAAACTACGGCCTCGCTGTTGCTTTCCCGCATGCTTGAACCCACACCTCTGTACGGCGGCAACGCCGACTTTCTCGACGCCCTGTACGAGCAATATCTTCGCGATCCTGCGAGTGTCGCGGAGCGCTGGCGAAGCTATTTCGAGCGACTGGCCCCGGGCACCGTCGCCGATCGGGCGCATGCGCCCATTCGCGCCGGCATCGTCGCCAGGGCGCGAGTTGCCCGCAGCCCGAGCCGCGGCGCTGCCGTAGCGGACGCGCCCGGTGCGGAGGACAGCACCAAGCAGGCTGCGGTCTCCCGCCTTATCCAGATCTGGACGAACCGGGGGCACCTGATTGCGCGGGTGGATCCGCTCGGGCTGCTCGAGCGCCCCCGCCCCCGGGTCCTTGACCTCACCTATTTCGGCCTCACCGAGGCGGATCTGCAGACGGAGTTCGTCACCGGCAGCCGCTCGTCAGCCGTGCCCAAGCGCATGGCGCTGCGCGACATACTGGCGCAGCTCGAGTTCATCTACGCAGGTCCGATCGGGGCCGAGTTCGCGCACGTTTCCGACTCCGAGGAGCGGCTCTGGCTGCAGGACCAGTTCCAGCGCGGCCGCCTCACCCACGAGTTCACGCCGGAGGAGCGCCGTAACATCCTCTGGCAGCTGACGGCGGCGGAGGGGCTCGAGCGTTATCTGCACACGAAGTATGTCGGCCAGAAGCGCTTCTCGCTGGAGGGGGCGGACGCTTTCGTGCCGCTGATGGATGATCTCATCCAGAGCAGCGGTGCCGCCGCGGTCGAGGAGGTCGTCATCGGCATGGCGCACCGCGGTCGGCTGAACGTTCTCGTCAATCTGCTGGGCAAGTCCCCCTCGGCGTTATTCTCCGAATTCGAGGGCAGCTTCGACCTCAGCCACCTCAAAGGCTCCGGCGACGTCAAATATCACAATGGTTTCTCGGCCGATCTGCGCACGACGAGCGGCAACGTGCATACCGTGCTTGCCTTCAATCCCTCCCATCTCGAGGTGGTGAATCCGGTCGTGGAAGGCTCCGTGCGGGCGCGCCAGGAGCGCCGCGGTGATGAGGAGGGCAATCGGGTACTGCCGGTACTCGTCCATGGCGATGCCGCCTTTGCCGGCCAGGGCGTCGTCATGGAGACGCTGCAACTGTCGCAGGCGCGCGGGTTCTACACCGGTGGAACCATGCACCTGGTCATCAACAACCAGGTCGGCTTCACGACTTCCGATGCGCGTGACACCCGCTCGACGATCTATTGCAGCGACGTGGCAAAGATGCTCGAGGCGCCGATCTTTCATGTGAACGCGGACGATCCCGAAGCGGTGGTGTTCGTTGCGCGCCTGGCGCTGCAATATCGCATGCAGTTTCACAAGGATGTCGTGATCGATCTGGTGTGCTATCGCCGGCACGGGCACAACGAGGCCGATGAGCCGGCGGCCACCCAGCCGGTGATGTACCGCGTGATTCGCCAGCACCCGACGGCGCGCAAACTGTACGCGGACAAACTCGTAGCCGACAGCCTCATCACCGACGAGGACGCCAGCGGAATGATCGAGCACTACCGGGCCGGGCTGGACGAGGGCCGGCCGCAGGCGCGCGCCTCACTCGGCATGATCGGCAACCAGTTCACCGTCGATTGGAACCCCTACGGCCAGATCGACTGGACCGAGCGCGTCAAGTCCGGCGTCGAGCCGCGGCGGCTGCGTGCCCTGGGTGAGCGGATCACCAGCTATCCACAAGGGTTCGTCCTGCATCCGCGCGTGGCGCAGGTGATCGCCACCCGCAAGAAGATGCTCGCTGGCGAGCAGCCGCTCGACTGGGGGTGCGCCGAGACGCTCGCCTACGCATCCCTGATCGAGGATGGTTTTTCCGTGCGCCTCACGGGGCAGGACACCGGACGGGGCACGTTCTTCCATCGTCACGCCGTCCTGCACGAGCAGAACAGCGGCGACATCTACATCCCGCTGCAGCACATCGGCGAGCACCAGCCGCGCGTGCAGGTGATCGACTCGGTGCTCTCGGAGGAAGCCGTTCTCGGCTTCGAATATGGATACTCCACCACCGAGCCCAATGCGCTGGTGGTCTGGGAGGCGCAATACGGCGATTTCGCCAACGGCGCGCAGGTGATCATCGACCAGTTCATCAGCTCGGGCGAAGCCAAATGGGAGCGCTTTTGCGGGCTGGCGCTGTTCCTGCCGCACGGCTATGAGGGAGCAGGTCCGGAGCATTCCTCTGCGCGACTCGAGCGCTTTCTGCAACTGTGCGCCGAAGCCAACATGCAGGTATGTGTGCCTTCCACGCCGGCGCAGATGTTCCATATGCTGCGGCGGCAGATGCTGCAGGGCTTTCGCAAGCCGCTGATCGTGATGACTCCGAAGAGCCTGCTGCGGCACGAGCTGTCGGTGTCGCCGCTGGAGGATCTCACGCATGGCAGCTTTGCGCGCGTCATCGGCGAGGTGGACGAGCTCGTGCCGGCGCAGGTTCGCCGGCTGGTGTTCTGCGGTGGCAAGGTCTACTTCGATCTGCTGAAGAGCCGACGTAAGGACGGCATTCGCGATGTGGCGCTCGTGCGCATCGAACAGTTGTATCCTTTCCCGAGCGAGGAATACGAGGCGGTGCTGAACCGCTACCCGAATGCGCGCGAGATCGTCTGGTGTCAGGAGGAGCCGCAGAATCAGGGCGCCTGGTACCAGATCCGCCATCGCCTGCAGGAGCTGCTCGGCGGACGCCAGGTGCTGTACGCGGGCCGTGCGCCGGCGGCTGCGCCCGCCACAGGCATCTCCAGGATCCACGCCGCCGAGCAGCAGGCGCTGATTCATGCAGCGCTGCAGGCGACGGCCACCGAGGACTCCGCGCGGGAGACGACGCGCCTGAGCGGCGCCGGCGCAAGCGGCGCCTCCGTGCCGCAACTGGGCACCGGCGTCACGGCATCCGCGTCCAGCCCCGCAGCCACGCCGGCCGCACCCGCGCCCGCTACTGCACCGGCAAAGAGAAGAAGCTCATGACCATGGAGATCCGCGTGCCGCAGCTTCCCGAGTCGGTCGCCGATGCAATTCTCGTGACGTGGCACAAGCAGCCCGGCGATGCGGTGCGTCGGGATGAGAATCTCGCGGATCTGGAGACGGACAAAGTGGTGCTCGAAGTACCTGCGCCGCTGAACGGGGTGGTGCGGGAAATCCGCATACCAAGCGGAACGACCGTCACCAGCGGGCAGGTGCTCGCCGTGATCGAAGAAGGTGCCTCAACGGCTGCAGCAAAGGATGCCGCGGCGGGCACAGCCGCAGCTGCGCAGTCGGTCGCGTCGGCGACGCCGCAAACTCCGGAGTCGAAGGATGCCGGCAAACTGAGCCCCTCGGTGCGCCGGCTGCTGGAAGAGAATCACCTGGATGCCGCGACGATTCCCGCATCCGGAAAAGATGGACGGCTGACGAAATCGGACGTGGTGGATTTTCTCGACCGACGCCCGAAACCCGCTCCCGCAGCCAGCGCGCCTGCTCTCGCGCCTGCGCGAGAGCCCGCGGCGCAAGCGGGGGGCCCGGCCAATGTCCGACCTGAAGTATCCGCCAAGCCGGCGCCAGCCGGTGAGCGTGCCGAGCAGCGCGTGCCCATGACGCGCCTGCGCCTGCGCATTGCGCAGCGTCTGATCGAGGCACAGTCGATGCAGGCGCTGCTGACCTCCTTCAACGAAGTGGACCTCACCTCCGTGCAGGAGATGCGCGCTCGTTACAAGGACCGCTTCGAGAAGGAGCACGGGGTCAAGCTCGGCTTCATGGGCTTCTTCGTCAAGGCTGCGATCGAGGCACTGCAGCGTTTCCCGGTGATCAACGCATCCGTCGATGGCAGCGACGTCATCTATCACGAGTATTACGACATCGGGGTCGCGGTCTCGACCGACCGCGGCCTCATGGTGCCGATCGTTCGCGATGCCGACACGAAAAGCTTCGCCGTGATCGAGAAGGAGATCGCGCAGTTCGCGAAGCAAGCACGCGAGGGCAGCATTGCCATCGAGGACCTCACAGGTGGCACCTTCACGATCACCAACGGGGGCGTGTTCGGCTCCCTGATGTCCACGCCCATCGTCAATGCGCCGCAAAGCGCCATTCTGGGCATGCACAAAATCCAGGACCGGCCCATGGTCGTGCATGGCCAGATCGCGATCCGGCCGATGATGTATCTCGCCGTCACGTACGATCACCGCATCATCGATGGGCGCGAGGCGGTACAGTTTCTGGTGGCGATCAAGGAAGGCCTCGAAGATCCCGGGCGCATGCTGCTCGGAGTCTGATCCATGGCGCCACAGGCGCCTTTCGTGGGAGCACCATGGCTGACATTTTCGACGTCGTCGTGATCGGGGGCGGTCCCGCCGGCTATCCGGCGGCAATCCGCGCCGCGCAGAATAAGCTGAGCGTCGCGTGCATCGATGAATGGAAGAATCGCGACGGCAGCGCCGCATTCGGCGGCACCTGCCTGAATGCCGGTTGCATTCCCTCCAAGGCGTTGCTCGAGTCTTCCGAGCTCTATCACCGTGCCCGCGAGGAGTTTGCCGTGCACGGCATCCAGGCTTCCGGGGTCACACTCGATCTTGCGCAAATGCAGAAGCGAAAGGGCGGCATCGTGCGCACGATGACGCAGGGCATCCTTGCTCTTTTCAAGGCGAACGGAGTGACGGCTCTGCAGGGTCATGGGCGGCTGCTGCCGGGCCGGCGGGTGGAATTCACAGGATTCAATGGCGAGCGGCGCGAGCTCACGGCGAAGAACGTCGTGCTGGCCTCTGGCTCTGCACCGATGCAGCTGCGCTCGGCCCCCTTCGATGGGCGGCACATCGTGGACTCCTGGGGCGCGCTGGACTTCGACACGGTACCGAAGCGGCTCGGTGTCATCGGGGCCGGCGTGATCGGCCTGGAACTCGGAAGCGTGTGGCACCGTCTGGGGAGCGAGGTCGTGGTGCTCGAGGCCCTGCCGGAGTTCCTCGCGATCGCGGACCAGCAGCTCGCAAAAGAAGCCCTGCGCCATTTCAGGAAACTCGGACTGGATATCCGCCTCGGGGCGAAGGTCAGCGCCGCCAGGGTAAACGGCGATGCGGTGGAGGTCACCTACGCGGATGCGAAGTCAGAGCAATCGCTGCGCGTTGACAAACTCGTGATCGCCATCGGCCGGCGTCCCTATACAAAGGATCTGCTTGCACCCGATACGGGCGTGACCGTCGATGAGCGCGGCTTCATCCAGGTCGATGACGAGTGCCGGACGAGCGCCGACGGAGTGTGGGCGGTGGGAGATTGCGTGCGCGGTCCGATGCTGGCTCACAAGGGCAAGGAAGAGGGCGTCATGGTCGCCGATCGGATCACGGGCCGCTTTGCCGAAGTCAACTACAAGACCGTGCCTGCGGTCATCTACACTGCGCCGGAAATCGCCTGGGTCGGACTGACGGAGGAGCAGGTCAAGGCCGGCGGGCGAGCGTACAAAACGGGGGTGTTTCCGTTTCTCGCCAGCGGGCGCGCCCGTGCAATGGAACAGGCGTACGGGTTTGCCAAGATCATCGCCGCTCAGGATGACGATGAGATTCTCGGGGTACACATCGTAGGTCCGCTGGCCGGTGAGCTGATCGCCGAAGCGGTGCTGGCGATGGAGTACTCCGCCAGCAGCGAGGACCTGCAGCGCACGATCCATGCGCATCCCACTTTGTCCGAGGCCGTGCATGAGGCCGCCCTGGCGGTCGACAAGCGGGCGATCGACGCGATCAACCGCTAGCTACCGGGACTGCGCGCGTCGGTCGCCTCAGTGCTCGTCCGCTGCGATCGGGAAGTCCAGGTGCACGTTCAGGTGCGCCTCGGATGCAAGTCCGTCCACGTACTGGGGATCGTAGCGGTAACGTCGCACGGCTGCGATCGCCGCTTTGTCAAACACGTTGGGCGGGTCCGCGCGTGCCACGGACACCGCGGTAACCTCGCCACGCGGTGATACGGTCACGTTCAGATCGACCGCGCCCTGGATGCCAGCTCGTCGCGCTGCCGTCGGATATTCCGCAGCGGCGCGGCGGATGAGGCGCGCCTCGCGTACGACCGGTGGCGGCTCATCGGGAACCCATTTGCTGGCGGCCCCAGCGGCTTTCGGGCCGGCGGGCTGGGCGGGCGCCTTCAACGCCCCCGCGCTGAGCGGCCCCGAGTTGGCGGCGCCCGAAACCGTGGAGGACCCGGAAGCCTTGGAGGATCCGGAAGCTTTGGTCAAAGACGTATCGGCTGACATCGTCAGTCCCGGTGGGGTCTCGGGCGGTAGTGCCGGACCCGGCTCCGATGGCGCCAGCCGCGTCACGGAGCCCTGCGCGGCAGGTGCTGCAGTGTCGGTTGGTATGTGCACTGACTTGACGCGATGCGACTCAACGGGGGTATCCGCAGGATGCGGCAGCGCCACGGTGTTGGTGAGGGGCTGCGGCGGGACGACCTCGCGCGTGATCGGGGTGGCGGCGGTGGGTTGCTGCGCCGGCTTCTGCGGGGGCGGCGCGGGCTGACGCTGCTGCAGGAGCGGGGCTGGCGCAGCCGCTGGCGCGGTCGCCTGTTTCGCACCGAAGAGCCGGAAGGCGAGCGCCGTGATGGCAACGAGCACCACTGCGCCGCCGGCTGCGAGAAGCGCGGCGCGTTTGGCCCGTCGGGGACTGAACAGATCGATCGAGAACGCCTCGCGCGCAATCGTGGAGGCCTCGCTGAGCTGGTCGGTGCAGGCCGGATCGGGCATCCGCTCGGGGCGGAAGCTGCTGTCCGCCCATTCGCTCTGCTGGCGGGACATCCGGCGGCTGGCGGTGCGCTCGATGAGCGGCTCGCGTGAGGGCAGGGGAGGAAACTGTACGGGCCGGCGCCGCTGCGCCCGGGTTTCGGCTTCCGAGAGGCTCGGCACCGACGGTGCCGTGCGCGCGCCGGCCGGCGCAGCGGCGCGCTCCGCGGGCGTCGTCCCCGCTACGCTTCGTGAGACGCGCGGACGAAAGGTTCGGGTGCCGCGCCGGCCAGCGATCGGCACGGAGGAGATGGCCACGGCGGATGTATCGGTCGGCTGCAGCTGCACGCGGTCTGCCGCTACGCGCCCGATTCCCGAGTCCCCGCTGGTCGCTTGCAGGCCACCGGCGCGATTCAATGCACCGCCGAGTTGGTCGGGATCGATCGGATAGGTGAGCGTCTCGAACAGCTGGAAGGGGCCGAGCCGGCCCTCGAGCAGCCGCAGACGTTCGTCGTCTGCGCAGAAGATGCGCACGGTCGCCGGCCAGCGCTTGGCAACCTGTCCCAGCAGCTCGAGTCCGGAGCCGTCTTCGAGCTTCTCGCCCGCGACGATCACTTCAAACACATTCTGCCGCAACAGATCCAGGCAGTCGCCCTTGGTGGTGACCGCATCGACAGTACACCGCTCCCGAAGCGCGCGAACCGTCGCTTCAAGCATGGCGGAATCCTGATCGACGATGAGCACACGCATAGCCGGTGAACACTCCGAAAGCTGATCTGCCAGTGCTCCTGTGCGGCCCCCGAAGGGGTGCGCAGCCGTGGACCTGGGGCAGCGCGCGATAAGCCTCCTTGGGTTAACGGCACCGCAGCGAATAGTTAACGGCCACCCCCCCCGCGCCGGCGCAGGAGCACATCACGATTTGCATATTCCGCGAAGGCGAACGCTCTGCGCTGCAGCGAAGAGTTGCGCGGGCGACCGGGTTATGTCCGCTTCGCAGCGGATTCAGCGCACGCGGCGTGCATGCGTCACATTCGGCACGCGCACCAGCTGGCGCAGCACGCGCGTCAGTTGCTCGAGATCCTGCAGGCTGACCGTGATGGCCACGTGCGCCGTGCCCCGGTCCGTGCTCGTACTCATCGCCTGGATGCTCAACCGCTCGATCGCCAGCACATCGGTCAGATCCCTGACGAGCCCGCGGCGATCGAGCGCCTCGATCGCAATCTGCACGGCAAGTTCGGCGCCGGCGTGCGTCCATTCGACCTGCAGCAGCCGTTCGGGCTTGACGGCCCGCATGCGCGCCAGGCTCGGACATTCGCGCCGGTGAATGGTCACTCCGCGCCCGATCGTCACGTAGCCGGCAATCGGTTGCGGCCGCAGCGGCCCGCAGCATCGGGCGAGCGTCGTCGGCAGATCACCAACGCCTTCGATCTCAACGAGTGAGCCCCGCCGGGAAGCACGTGCCGGCGCAACTCGCGGTACCACCGCCAAGCGTCGCGGCTCCGCCAGCCGCAGCGCCGCTTGTGTGAGCTGCGTACTGCTGATCGCACCCTCCCCGAGCAGCTGGTACAGATGCTCCGCATCGCGCGCCTGCAATGCCTGGATCAGTAGCGGCAGCTGCTCCGCCCGCAAACCCGTTCGGCTCAACTCGCGTTCCGCGATCGTCCGGCCTGCGTTGCGGTTGTCGCTGATGTCTTGTTTGCGAAACCAGGCGCGCACCTTCGCCCGGTTGCGCGGGGCGACCAGGAACTGCTGCTCCGGGGCCATCCAGTCGCGGCTAGGCGCATCCTGCTTGCCCGTGATGATCTCGACGACCTCGCCATTTCTCAGCACATGGCTGAGCGGCACGATGCGTGCGTTGACCTTGGCCCCGCGACAGCGATGGCCAAGGGAGGTATGCAGGTGGTAGGCGAAATCGAGCGGCGTCGCTCCGCGCGGCAGATCGATGACCTCGCCCTTGGGCGTGAGCGCATAGATCCGATCCTCGAACAGCTCGGTGCGCATCTGCTCGAGGAAGTCGCGCTCCACGGGCGCACCCGCACCACTGCCCATGCCTGCCTGGGGAGGGCCTGCCGAGGGATCCTGCGGCTCGAGCAACCGCCGCACCCATTCGATCTTGCGCTCGTACTGCGTATCGCGCGCGCCGCCTTCCTTGTACGTCCAGTGCGCCGCCACACCGAGCTCGGCGTCCTCGTGCATCTGGCGCGTGCGGATCTGCACTTCGACGCTCCGCCCGGCAGGGCCGACCACCGCGGTGTGGATCGATCGATAGAAGTTGCCCTTCGGCGTGGCGATGTAGTCATCGAATTCGCCGGCGATGTAGCGCCACATGCCATGCACGATGCCCAAAGCGGCATAGCAGTCCGGCACCGAGGCGACGATCACGCGCAGGGCACGCACATCGAAGAGCTGCTCGAAAGCGAGCTGTTTGCGCTGCATCTTCCTGAAGATGCTGTACATGTGCTTTGGCCGGCCGTAGACCTCCGCGCCGACGCCGCTTTTGTGTAACTGCTCCTGAAGACTCTCGCACAGCTCCTTGATGTAGCGCTCCCGATCCGCGCGCCGCTCGTTGAGCGCCGTGGCGATTTCACGGTAGCGCTCCGCTTCGAGATAGCGGAAGGCGAGATCCTCGAGTTCCCATTTGATCTGCCACACGCCCAGTCGATTCGCGAGGGGGGCGAACACCGCGCGCGCTTCCACCGCCAGCCGGTCGCGCTCCTGCGCAGGCAGCTCGCGTGCGTGGCGCAGCTGAACGAGGGTCTCCGCAAGCCGTGCGAGTACGAGCCGTGGATCGCTCACTACTGCCAACAGCATCTTGCGAAGGGTCTCGGCCTGGCGCGGATCGAGGCCGTGGGCCGGGGTCCAGTCGCGTGGCAGGCCGAGATCCCCGAGGCGCGCGAGAGACCAGGCGATGTCGGCGGCGGCAGGATCCGTCACGCGGGCCAGTTTCTCCGCCGAAACGCTCGACCGGCCGATTGCTCCGCGCAGCAACACTGCGCTGGCCAATACCGGGTCGTCCGTCAGCGCGCCCATGACCTCCGCCGCCTCGGCACTGAGCGAAAGATCGTCGCCAGGGATCGACGCCAGATCCTGGAGAGCGATGCGCACCGTGGCAATGGAAGCCCGGATCGGCGCGGAACAGAGTTGATTGGTCTCCACGGCAAATGTGGCTGGCGAGCATGAACGGATACTGCGCGGCATGTCGCCCGCGGCGGTTTATCGCTATCATACGCGAGAAGATTTCCGCGGCGGCGCCGAAGCTTAGCTGCCTGACGCAGACGATCGGGCGGGGCCGCAAGACGATTCATGGCAGGTCACAGCAAGTGGGCGAGCATCCGGCATCCTAAGGGGGCGCGCGTCGGCGAGGCGGCGAACCAGCGACGACGCGAGCCCCGCGATGCGGCGGATGACGCCCTGGAACCCTTCCGCTGCGAGGGCTACGGTCCGGGCGGGGCGGCGATGTTGATGGATGGACGCACGGACAGCCGCGACCGCACGATGCGGCAGGTTCGCGAGCTGCTGCATCGCCATGGTGGCCATCTGGGTGCGCAGGGCTCGGTGAGCTACCTGTTCAACGAAGTGGGGTTGATGATCTATCGGCCCGGGACGAGCATCGAGCGGCTGGTTCGCGGGGCGTTGACGGCGGGGGCGGAGGATGTGGTGCCGCACGCCGATGGCTCGATCGAGGTGCTGGCCGATCCGCTCGAATTCGACACGGTGTTGGCCTTGCTGCAGTCGAGTGGCTTCGTGCCCACGACGGCCGAAATCACTCAGCGCGCATCCGTGTGCGTGCTCCTGGGAAAGTCGCAGGCGGCTGCGATGATACGGCTGCTCGAAGCGTTGGATGAGCTGAACGACATACAGAACGTATATACGAATGCCGAGATACCGGACGAGGTCCTGGCGCGCATTTGATCCGGCGCCGGTGGTGGCGCAGCCGGCGCCCGCGCTCAACGTGCGCATCCTTGGCCTGGACCCCGGGTCGCGCTCCACCGGGTTTGGTGTCATCGAATGCAGCGGTGCGGACTATGCGCATGTGGCACACGGTTGCATCGCCGTGGCAGGCGTTGCCCTCGCGCAGCGGTTGCGAATGATTTTCGAAGCGCTGCAGCGGCTGATCGTTGAACATCGACCGGGGGAGATCGCGGTGGAGCGCGTGTTCGTGAACCGCAATGTCGACAGCGCGCTGAAGCTCGGGCAGGCCCGTGGCGCGGCCCTGTGCGCGGTTCCGGCGGGTGTGCCCGTATTCGAATATGCACCGCGCGCCATCAAGCTTGCGCTCGTCGGCTCCGGAGCGGCGGAAAAGGTTCAGGTCGCTCACATGATCAGGACGTTGTTGCGCCTCCAGGGGCGCATCGCTCCCGATGCCTCCGACGCGCTCGCCATCGCCGTGTGTCACGCGCACGCGCGCCGGCTGCAGCAGCTCGCCCACGCGCATTGCGGCGAATCCGGTGTGAGCCGGACTCCCCGCCGGGATACGGTGGCATGATCGGATCGGTTCGCGGGCGCATCACTTCGAAGAGTCCGCCCCAGCTCACCGTCGACGTCGGTGGGCTGGGATACGAGCTCGAAGCACCCATGTCCACGTTCTTTCTGCTGCCGCCTGTGGGAGAAGACGTGCAGCTGCTGACGCATCTGGTCGTGCGCGAGGATGCGCACATCCTGTACGGCTTCCGGACCGAAGACGAGCGGCGCCTGTTTCGCAGTCTGATCCGGGTATCGGGAGTCGGGCCGAAGATTGCACTCGCGTTGCTTTCCGGGCTCAGCGTGGAGGCTTTTGCGCTGTGCGTGCGCAGCCAGGACATCGCGGCCCTCACACGTGTGCCGGGCATCGGGCGCAAGACCGCGGAGCGCCTGCTGATCGAGATGCGCGATCGGCTCGCACCGGCCGAGCAGCGGACGGGTGCTGCAACGGATCTGAGCGCCGAAACGAGCCCCGAGAGCGAGGCGTTCGGTGCGCTCGTGGCCCTTGGCTACCGTCCCGCCGAGGCGACACGCTTGCTCAAGGCGGCCGGCCCCGGTACACACTCCACCGAGGAGCTGATCCGGCGCGCCCTGCAGGGCGCCATCTAGGGGAATACCTTGTCGCCAATCGAAGTGCCCGTGGAAGCTGCGCGCCTCACCCGCAGTACGGCAACTCCGGAGGAGGAGGCGGTCGAGCGGGCAATCCGCCCGCGCCGACTGACGGAGTACATCGGTCAATCGCAGGTGAAGATGCAACTGGAGATTTTTGTCGGTGCCGCGCGACAACGCGGCGAGGCACTGGACCACGTGTTAGTGTTCGGTCCGCCCGGGCTGGGAAAGACGACACTCGCCAACATCATCGCGGCAGAGCTCGGCGTGAGTCTGCGCCAGACGTCCGGACCCGTACTGGAACGGCCCGGGGACCTGGCCGCGCTCCTGACCAACCTGCAGCCGCGGGACGTGCTGTTCATCGACGAGATCCACCGACTCTCCCCGATCGTGGAGGAAGTGCTGTATCCGGCGATGGAGGATTATCAGCTGGACATCATGATCGGCGAGGGGCCTGCGGCCCGCTCGATCAAGCTCAACCTGCCGCCGTTCACGCTGGTGGGGGCAACCACCCGTGCCGGCCTGCTCACCTCCCCGCTGCGCGACCGCTTCGGGATCGTGCAACGGCTGGAATTTTACGGCGTGGAGGATCTGGAACGCATCGTGGCCCGCTCGGCTTCCATTTTGCAGGTGCCGATCGATGCGGCGGGTGGCCGGCGCATCGCGCAGCGCTCCCGCGGCACCCCGCGTATCGCCAACCGGTTGCTGCGCCGCGTGCGTGACTACGCGCAGGTGAAGGGGGATGGGCGCATCGATGAGCAGGTCGCCGATGCCGCACTCGACATGCTGGAAGTCGATCCACTGGGATTCGATACGCTCGACCGCAAGCTGCTGCTGACGATCATCGAGCGCTTCGAGGGCGGCCCGGTGGGAATCGACAGCCTGGCGGCGGCAATCGGCGAGGAGCGCGGCACGCTGGAGGATGTCATCGAGCCGTTCCTGATCCAACAGGGCTTCCTCGTGCGCACGGCGCGCGGTCGCATCGTGACGCGCGCCTCCTATCTGCATTTCGGACTCAAGCCGCTCGAGCGCCCCGCTGCCAATTTGCAATTGTTCGAGGACGGACGGTGAGTGTATTCGCCTGGCCGGCGCGGGTGTACTGGGAGGACACGGACGGCGGCGGGATCGTCTACTATGCCAATTACCTGCGCTTTCTGGAGCGGGCGCGGACCGAGTGGTTGCGCTCGCTCGGGTACTCACAGCAGCGGCTGCGCGCCGATCCGTGCATCGTGTTCGCCGTCGTGAGCCTGCACGTGCAGTATCGGCGTCCGGCGCGGCTCGACGACGAGCTGGCGATCACCTGTGAGCCGCAGCGCGAAGGTGCGGCCAGCCTGCGTTTCGGCCAATGCATCTTTCGCGCCGGGGATGAGTCGGTGCAGGCAAAGCGGCCGTTGCTCGAGGCGAGCGTGCGGGTGGCTTGCGTGGATGCGCGTACTCTGCGCCCGCGGCGCCTGCCGGATTTCCTGACGACTGCGGCGCCGGCCGTAGCGCCGGCGGCCCGGCCTCGAGGCCGCGCAGTGGGCCGCGGGCCAGCCGATTATCTTGAGGAGAAGTGCTGAATGGGTGAGCAGCTGTCGATCATGCGCATCATCGCCGAGGCGAGCATTCCCGTGCAGATCGTCATCGGGATACTGCTGCTCGCCTCCCTGTCATCGTGGGCCATCATCTTCCGCAAGCGCCTCGTGATCGGACGCGCGCGCCGGGGCGCGGACCAGTTCGAGAACAATTTCTGGTCCGGTGGCGACCTGGCCCAGCTGTACCGTGGAATCGAGCAGCGCGGTGCCACGACCGGCATGGCGAGCATCTTCGAATTCGGCTTCCGGGAATTCGCGCGCTCGCGCCAGCATGGCACGATCGCCGCCGATCAGCTGCTCGAGGGTGCGCGCCGCGCCATGCGGGTGGCGCAGCTCAAGGAGATCGACCGGCTCGAGGCAAGTCTGGCGACACTGGCCACGGTGGGCTCGACCAGCCCGTATGTCGGATTGTTCGGCACCGTTTGGGGGATCATGAGTGCGTTCGCCTCGCTGGGCAACGTGCAGCAGGCCACGCTGGCCATGGTGGCGCCGGGAATCTCCGAGGCGCTGATCACGACGGCCATCGGCCTGTTCGCCGCCATTCCCGCAGTCGTCGCCTACAACCGCTTCGCAGACCAGGTCGGGCGCCTGGAGATTCGCTTCGATGCGTTCACCGAAGAGTTCTCCACGATCCTGCAGCGGCATGCATCGCGTGGGGCGAGCGCCGCCACCTCTGCCGGCGCGACGAATCCGCCGTAGGAGTTTCGATGGCACAGGTATCCCGCGGTCGACGGCTCATGGGTGACATCAACGTCGTCCCCTACATCGACGTCATGCTCGTGCTGCTGATCATTTTCATGATCACGGCACCCCTGCTGACGCAGGGCGTAAAGGTCGAGCTGCCCAAGGCGGCTGCGCAACCTCTTAATTCCGAGGTTCCACCGCTGGTCCTCTCGGTCGATCGCCTCGGCCGGCTTTCCTTGAATGTGGGGAGTAATCCCCACGCGGTATTGGATGCTGATACGGTCGCGGCACGTGCCACGGCCGCACTGCGGCGTAACCCGGAGCTGCCGGTGCTGGTGAATGCGGATAATCGCGTCGAGTATGGCCGGGTGGTGCAGGCGATGGTGATCCTGCAGCGGGCGGGCGCCAGGAAAGTGGGCTTCATCACCGATCCGCTGCCGCCTGCGCCGGCGGAGCGCAGGCACTGAGGCAATACCGCACAATCTATGGAGGAGCGAAGAAGCGACCGATGGGTCTCCCTCGTCCTGTCCGTGATATTGCACGGTGCGCTCGTCGCGGCGATCGTTTACGGATTCTGGACTTTTCAGAGTTCCCCCCCGCCCAAGCCCACGCTCGCGATCGAGGCGACCGTCGTCGATTCGCGCGCGCTCAAGGGGGCGCCCACGGCACAGCCGCCTGCGCCGACGCCCCAGCCGACGCCCCAGCCAACGCCCCAGCCAACACCGCAGCCGCCACCGCAGCCCGAGCCACCGCCAGTGGAGCCTACCGGGCCCCCGGAACCGACGCCCGAGGAGCTAGCGCAGCGCGAGCAGGCGCAGAAAAATGCGGCCGCGAAGCAGGCGGCGCAGCAGGCGCAAAAGCAGCAGGAGGCGGATGCCCAGGCGGCCGCGCAGCGCCAGGCGGAGCAGAAACGCGAGCAGCAGCAGCGGCAACTCGAGGCCAAAGCCAAGGCCGATGCGGCGCGCAAGGCGGAGGCCAAGAAACACCAGGAGGAGCAGCGCCTCGCGGATCAGAAGCGGCAACAGGAAGCGCAGCAACGCCTCGCGGACGCACAGGCGAAGGCCGATCTGGAGGCGGACCTCAAGCGCAGTCTGGCTGCGGAAGAGCATGCGCGCGTGTTGAGCTCGAGTGGTGCGCTGGCAAGCTGGCAGTCACAGATCGCCGCGCGGATTCAGCGCGCATGGCTGCGTCCACCATCGGCGAAGCCTGGCATCGAGTGCGTGTTGTACGTGACCCAGGTGCCCGGCGGGACCGTCACGAACGTGCGCGTCGGCAGCTGCAACGGCGATCAGGCCGTGCGCGAATCGATCGAGGCGGCGGCCTATCGCGCCTCGCCCCTGCCACCTCCGCCGGACCCCTCGCTGTTCCAGCGCGATTTGGAAATCACCTTCAAGCCCGATTGATGTCACAATTCAACACCAAGCCATGATCCCGAACCACAGCGTTTCATTCGTGCCGCGGCGCGTATTGCCGGCACTCACCATCGGTCTGCTCCTTACCTTGGGGCTCTCGCCAGCCACCCGCGCGCAGCTCAAGATCGAAGTGACCTCGGGTGTCAGCGACCCCGTACCCATCGCCATCGTGCCGTTTGCCCGCTCCGCGCCTGCTGATGCCGGCCTGGATGTCGCGCAGGTCATCCAGCACGATCTGGAAGGCAGCGGCCGATTTCGTGGGCTCCCGCGGCAGCAGATGCCGGCGTTGCCGACGCAGCCCGCCGGCATCGTCATGGCTGACTGGAAAGCGGCGGGCGACGATTACATCGTCGTCGGCCGGGTGGTGCCGGTGGAAGCGGGCAACGTGGCGGTCGATTTCGATCTACTCAATACACTGACCGGGCAGCGAATCGCCGGTCAACGTTTTGTGGGCACACCGGGCGCACTGCGCAATGCAGCGCACCGTGTCAGCGACGTCATCTACGAGAAAATCGAGGGAATCCGTGGCGCATTCGCCACACGGATCGCCTATGTCGCCGTCGAGGGACAGGCGCCGGCGCAGCACTTTCAGCTCGTCGTGGCGGATGCGGACGGCGAGAATCAACGGCTGATCCTCGAGTCGCGTTTTCCGCTGATGTCCCCCGCCTGGTCGCCCGATGGGCAGTGGCTCGCGTATGTCTCGTTCGAGAACAAACGATCGGCGGTGTATGTGCAGTTCGTGCGCACCGGCGAGCGGCGCCAGGTATCGGCCCGCACGGGCATCAATGGCGCGCCAGCCTGGTCGCCCGATGGGCGCAAACTTGCGCTCACCTTGGGCGGCAGCGGTGGCAATCCGGATCTGTACACTTTGGATCTGTCGAGCCAGACACTCACCCGGGTGACGGACGACCCGGCGATCGATACGGAGGCGGTATGGGCACCCGATGGCAAGTCGCTGTACTTCACTTCGGATCGGGCCGGTGGCCCGCAGATCTATCGCATTGGCCTGCAGCCAGGTGATCGACCGAAGCGCATCACCTTTGCCGGTTCCTACAACGCCCGCCCGAGAATCTCGCCCGATGGCACGCAGCTCGCAATGGTGACCCTCGACAGTGGCAACTACCGTATCGCCGTGCAGGACCTGACGAACGGCTCGGTTCGCGTGCTCTCGCACGGGCACTTGGACGAGTCGCCGAGTTTTGCGCCCAACGGCGCGACGCTCATCTATTCGGAACGCAATGGCAACCGGGCGGCGCTCGCTACCGTCTCGATCGATGGCCTGACCGGCCTGCGGTTGAGAGCCGAGCAGGGTGAGGTCCGCGAGCCCGCCTGGGGACCTTTCGCGCAGTAAATCGTTACCGCACTATGCGGTGGAAGGCTGGAGTCGCTATGAAAAAAATCGTTGTCATTCTGATGTTGGCCGCCGCTGTTGCCACTGGCGCCTGCGCAAGCAAGCGGCCGAAGCCGACGAGCGCACCGCCGTCGTCCGAGTCGAGCTCCGGCGGCGCCGATACGTCCGGCGCCAATGCGGCGAATGCCGGCTCGGTGGGTTCGGATGACGAGACGGCCGGCCCGCAGGCCGGCCTGCTCGCCAAGCGTGTCATCTACTTCGATTTCGACAGCAGCGAGATCAAGGCAGAGGGTACGGAGATCGTTGCCGCCCACGCCAAATTCCTCGCCAGCCATGCGAGCACCCGCGTGCGCCTGGAAGGCAACACCGATGATCGCGGCTCCCGCGAATACAACATCGGGCTCGGTGAGCGCAGGGCTCAAGCGGTGCGCCGCGCGCTGCTGCTGCAGGGCGCGACGGAGGCGCAGCTCTCGACGGTCAGTTACGGGGCGGAGCGGCCGGCAGTGGTCGGCAACGGCGAGGAGGCCTGGGCCAAGAACCGTCGGGTCGAAATCGTCTATCTGAGCCCGGGCGGTCAGCCGCAGGTTCCGCAGCCACAGAGGTAATCAGCTCATGCGAGTGATCGACTGCAAAGTGCCGTCGCGTGTGCCGGCCCATCCGTTGCACGCCATGATCGCACTCGGTCTGATGCTGACCGGGTGTGCATCGACTCCTCCCGAGGACGATCCGGTGCAGATCAAGCTCAATGAGCTCGATGCGCGGGTCGGTCGGATCGAGCGCGTCATCTCCAACCAGAGCCTGGTGGAGCTTGCGCAGAACCTGCAGCAGGTGCAGTCCGACGTGCGCCAGCTGCGGGGCCGGGTCGATGAGCTCGAGAATAGCAACGAAGCGATGCGCAAGCAGCAGCGGGATCTGTACGCGGATCTCGAAAAGCGGCTCGGAGGTAACGCGGCAGGCTCGTCGGGGAGCGGTGCCGGCGCGCCCGGGACTGCGGCTGGGGCAGGTGCCGGGGGCGCGGGGGCTGGCGGTGCCGCAGCCCTTGCTCCAGGGGCAGGGTCGCAGCCGCAAGGCTCGTCCGTGGAGCAATCGGTCTACACGCAGGCCTTCGATGCACTCAAAGCCGGCAGCTATTCCGTCGCCATCACCGGGTTCAAGGATTTTCTCACGAACTATCCCGCCAGCCCACTTGCGGAGAACGCACAGTACTGGCTGGGAGAGGCGTACTACGTCACCCGGGCGTACGACGAGGCTTCGACAGCCTTTCGCACCGTGCTGCAGAAGTGGCCGAACTCGCGTAAAGCCCCGGATGCCCTGCTCAAGCTCGGCTTCACCCAGTTCGAGCTGAAGCGCTATGCCGAGTCGCGCAAGACACTGCAGGATGTGGTGCAGAAGTACCCGGACAGCGATGCCGCGCGACTGGCGAGCGAGCGCTTGAAACGCATTCCGGCGAACGCACATTGATGCCGACGCCGCCGACCGCATCGCCGGCAGCTATAGTATGATGCGCGCCCCGTCGCAGCCGCGTTCGCCGCTGCGGCGGGTACTTCCTGCGGGCCGTTAGCTCAGTCGGTAGAGCAGCAGACTTTTAATCTGTTGGTCGCGCGTTCGATCCGCGCACGGCCCACGATAAAATCCCGCAAAATCAAGTACTACCCTGCATCGGCCTAGACAGCCTCTGCGCCGTGGCACAGTCTTGGCACAGTTGAGCACCTCGAACGTGCTCGCAGTGAGGAAGTACACCATGGCCGCGATCCGCGAACGCATCGGCTCTGACGGTGGGAAATCCTTTCATGTGCAGGTGCGCATGTCGGGATTCCCTGCACGCACCGGGAGCTTCCCCACGCGACGGCTGGCAGAGCGCTGGGCAAAGACAGTCGAAGCCGAGATGATCGAGGGCAAGCACTTCCGCAACGTGGAGGCGCGCCGTCGGACCGTCGGTGACGCCATCGACCGCTACATCGCGGACGAGCTGCCGAAGAAGCGCAACGGCGGCATGCACCGCGTCAATCTTCCTCACTGGAAGGAGCGGCTCGGCAACGTGAAGCTCGCCGATGTCACGCCCGCACTTCTAGTCGAGCACCGCGGCAAGCTGGCCCGCGAGACGTTCACGCGCGCGAAGCCGGAGTCGAAGCGCTCGACGGTGAAGGCGGGCGAGGCCAGGAAGTTCAAGCGCAGCCCGCAGACGGTCGATCGCTACATGGCCGTCCTGCGCCATGTGTTCACCGTGGCGAGGAAGGAATGGCACTGGATCAGCCATGACCCCTTCGCTGGCGTTTCCCGACTCGGCCGGTCCAACGGCCGCGTGCGGTTCCTATCGGATGACGAGCGCAAGCGGCTCTTTGCGGAAACTGCTCACGATCCCGTGCTGCTCACCTTCGTCACCGTGGCACTGGCGACGGCCTGCCGTGCAGGGGAGTTGCTGAAGCTCACATGGCATGACGTCGATCTGACCGAGAAGCGGCTGCTGTTTCGCGAGACGAAGAACGCCCAGCCGCGCACGGCTTGGCTGCACAGCGAGGCACTCAAGCAGTTCCGGGCGCATCACGATCGCACGGCGGACACGGGCCCAAGCCAGCGCGTTTTTCAGAACTCCACGGGTGGCATGTACGGCTACGACGGTCCCTTCAAGGATGCACTCGCGCGAGCGTCCATCACGGATTTCCGGTTCCACGATCTGCGGCACAGCGCTGCAACCTACCTCGCGCGCGAAGGAGCGAGCGAGCAGCAGCTCCGGGCGATCGGCGGCTGGAAGTCCGGCATCGTATCGAAGTACGTCCATATCGCAGCAGAAGACGCCAGGGAAGTGCTTGAGCGGATGAATAACAAGGTGCTGGGAGGGGGCTGATGGCGGCGCTCTGCACCAAATCCACCACACTTGCGCGCCCGGTTCGTAGTACCACTGGCGGCGACACTCTGACAATCGAGGTTCGCTTCCGATGTACATCCACGAGCTGGTCAACACGCTGAGAGCGCGGCGAGCCGGCGATCCGAAACTCAGATCAGCGCTGCTGATCGCCCTCAGCGCCTTCGCCTCTACGTCAGCGCAGGAGATTCCGCACGCTCTCCCCGCCGCGATGACTGTGAGGCGTCCCGACGAGCACGGTGCGGCTGTGTGGCACATGACCGACGGCCCCGAGATCCACGAGCCGGCGCTTGCCCCGCCGGTAGCGCCAGAAATGCCGGCCAGCCGAGGGCTGACATGGGAGACGGCGCTGCCCACGCATGCGGCGCTGCGACCGGCATTCCTCCGGGCCGGACCGGATGTGACGAACACCGGGCCGTGCCTGCTCGGGTGAGGGCCGCCGAGGGCCCCGGTGGCCTTCGGTGTAATCCATGGCGAACGGAAATCGCGATCTCATCGAGTGACAGATCGGGCAACCGCCTGATGCCACGGCAGTATTTTTTTCGGGCGTGTTATTTATGGCTGACGCGGTTGCGTGCGACTATAGCGGCGTCCCGGTGCTGTTTCAGCAACACCGGGCGCCTGACCAAAGCCACACACGTAGGAGTGCAACCATGGCTGCCCACAAGTCTACTCGCGCCGACCGGCCCACATCGAGTCACCGCGTAAGAAGTCTGAAACCCGCGGAGATCGTCCGCACAGCAGCCCGTGAGGCTGCGCACGACGACCTGTTTACGCTTTTTGAACCCGATCGATTGGTGTTGGATTACTCACCGACTGCCGGCCTGGCTGCCAGGGTCGCCGGGATTACCTGTATCGCCGTCGGAAACGGCTTTGAGTTAGCGCCCCTCAGCGATCCGCTACCTCCTTTCCCGGGCTTCTCGTGGGCGACAGCCGAGAGAGCTTTGACCTCCGAGCGTGTTGCTACGAGCAATGCGAACCGCGTATTGGCGGCACGCGGCGGCGAGGCGATCTGCGCGCTGAGCGAGCTTTTCTCGAATCAGACCCGCCTCATCGCCGCCTTCCCGGAACTCGACCACTACGGTGAGCGGTCAAACGAGCGATACATCGGACCGCTCCTAAGCCAGGTCGGCACGTCGCGTGTGAGCTGGCCGGAGGGCGTCGGTCCTCGGATCTTCGCCTGCTTGCGCGAAGACACAAGCCACCTTGACGCATTGCTCGAAGCGTTAGCGCTCGCTCCCGCAAGGGTGGTTTGCGTGGTAACGGATGTGATGCGGAAGCGAATAAAGCCGCCGCGCTTGCGCAGATCCACTACGTGTCGCAGCCGGTGGATCTGAGTCAGCTCTTGGATGCAGATTTGTGCGTCACGTATGGTGCAGAGGGAACCATCATGCGGTTCTTGCTCGCAGGGGCACGACAACTGATATCCCCTTGGCATGTTGAGACATTTATGGCGGCCCGGCGCATCGAAGCAGCAGGCTGCGGACTTAGCTACGGCGGCGACCTCGTAGGCCGGCCGCTCAGTGAAATTCTCGACCATATTGCATCACGGTCGATCTCTACGCGGGTTGCAGCACGGCTGAGAAGTTATCGAGCGGATTTTGCGGTTCAGCAGGTAGCTAATGCAGCGACGGACCGAAACGCTCGACAGAGCATGCCCCATCGCCGCGCGGGAGACCGGGCCGGGCATAACCAATTATCGAGGGAGCCGCTGGTCGGAGGTTCCGAGATGCTCAATGGACCGGCCGCTGCACAAATCACAGAAGCAAGAAGCACTTCTGCAGGTTAGACACATAGGGTCACAGGATGAAAGGATCAATGCGCAAGAACGCAAGATTGAATCACGGCTCCAGAGGCGTTCCTTGTCCTGGAGGCATTAGTCGAAAGATGCTGGCCCCGATCTGCATGGCCCTAGCATTTCTTCAGGTGCCTGCGATTGGACATTGCGGCTCTTTGGACTTCATCGGGAACCTCTTCGGATCACATATGAATGATATCGCGACCAAGGTTGCAACACTGAACGAGCGCGGTCGGGGGGTCATCGTCTACGCGCTGGACTTCAGTCCCGACGCCAACCATGTCGCTGCGTTGGCGGAAAGGGAAAACATCGATATTTGGGATTGGCGGGCCGAGCGCATCGAGAAGACCATCGAGATGCCCAGAGGCATGATGCCCGCGCTCGGTACCAATTGCATTCAATACAGCCCGGATGGGCGGCTGCTTGCCGCTTGTGGAGGAGCGGGGCTGGGAGATGTCTTCGTCCGCTTCTGGCGGACTGCCGACTGGACCGTGGCACAGGATATCGTAGATCACGGCACGGGCAGCGTCGTCGCAATGGCATTTACTCCAAATGGTCAGTCGTTCCTCCGGCTAGTCGTCCGGGGAATCAAGCTCCCGGGAATCACGCCAGGCGACAATTTTCTCGTTCATGCCATGGCGACTGGGCAACGGCTTTGGAGTCTCTCATGGGAGAACTTCGACCCGCAGGAGCTCGCCGTCAGTCCGGACGGTCGCTACGCAGCGGTCGGCGGGGAGGTAAGCTCACCCATCCCCGACCCTGGTAGGCCAGTGCCCCAATGGCGTTACGACCCGGTAATTTATCTCGTGGACCTGCAGCAACGGAAAGTCGCGAAGACATTGCGTGGTGATGCGATGGGCTCGATTGCTTGGAACCCCGATGGGAGCCGAATCGCTGTCGCGGGACAGCTGCATGTCGAGATTTTTGAAGTCACCAGTGGTTCGAGAGTCTTCCATGAACGCATGGAGAGCTCTGGGAGAATGCACGTCCTGTTCACACCGGACGGCAAATACCTCATCGAGGGCGACCTGAACGGAATGGGCCGAGGACTCGGAGCCAAGATCTGGGACATCGTCCACAGCAAGCTGCTGCAAGAAGTCGTGGGAGGCGATGTCGGCGATATCCGGATCTCCAGAAACAGCCGATTCCTTGCTGTAGGCGGCACGAGTCGCATCACGATCTGGCAAATTAAGTAGCCAAAGAAGCAAAGCAAATAGGCTAAGGAAAAAGGACACAAGATGGCCACGATACTTGAGCTGGCGCAGATGTGCGACAACGTGTACGAGGGTACACCCGATCCGCTGCAGAACACCGCACCAACCAGTCCGCTTCTTGCTGGCCTCAGCACTTCGGGCGCCGGGCTCTCCAGGACTGAGATACGAAACCTGTGTGGCGATCGAATAGCAGCGCCGGGACCACTGCAGCGGCTCCCAGTCTTTTCGGCGCCGGCGTGTTCGCCATAACGTACTGATTTTTAATGGATTTCTGCGGGAATCCGTGGCATTCTGGCGGCGTCCCGGCACTGCACGAACAGCGCCGGGGCGCCTGACCACATCACTCACGTAGGAGAGCGACAATGGCTATTCGTAAGTCTACCCGCACCGATGTGCGCACATCCCGCGTCAAGCCCGCAGAGAGCGTCCGCACTGCCGCCCGTCAGGCTGCGCAGCATGCGTTCAGCGAGGCGTTCGATTCGGTGGTCCGCAAGGCCGTCGCCTTCAAGGTGAGCAGCACCGGCACGGTCGTGCGGGCTTTCTTGGAGGAATGGCGCGCCACGCTGGAATGGTACGAGCAGCGCTCACCATACTGAGCGCCACCAGGGCGAAGGCCGCTGCCCGTGAGCGGCCTCTCTGCGGCGGCGGCTTTCAGCGGAGCCCAGACCATGCCACTCAACCGAGCTGCTCCCGAGGATGCCCGCGGCATTGCTCAGTTACACGTCGCCACGTGGCAGGCCGCATATAAAGACATCGTGCCCGCCGACTACCTCGCCGCGCTGTCGGTTGCGGCGCGTGAAGCGATGTGGAGCGAATCTATCTCCCGCAACGTACCTGATATCCTCGTCGCCAAAGAGAATGGCGCTATCGTTGGCTTCGTCGCTTTTGGGCCGTGTCGGGATGAAGGTGCGCCGGCCCGGCAAGCAGAAATTTGGGCAATCTACGTTGCCCCTCCGCACTGGTCCGCCGGAATCGGGAGGCGGTTGTGGCTAGCCGCGCGCGAGCATCTCGTGCGTCAGGGCTATCAGAGCGTCAGCCTCTGGGTCCTGGCACATAACACGCGAGCGACCCAGTTTTATCTGGCTGCAGGCTTCCAGCCAGAACCGCAGAAGTCCAAGGAATGGCTGGTGGCCGGTGAGTCCTTGCAAGAAATCCGCTACGTCACCGTACTCCGCGCGTAGGACACGGCAGTCGCGGCTAGCTGCCTCAGATCAGTGACCACGAAGGGCCGCCTGCTCGCGGGGCGGCCTTTTTCGTCACTCGCCTACGGTAACAAGCGGCGCTGAACCGGAGAGTTGGTAATGCCCCGGATCGGCGTTCAGCACGTGGGACTCGGGGCCCTGCGCAGCCACCACTGGCTGTGGCGCACCATCGACGCGCTCGAATTCCGGTTGGTCCGGCGCCAAGGGGAGCTCAAGGGGACAGGAATGCTCGATCGGCGCCACGCAGGTGTCCGCCGCTATTGCGGCCGGCTCGGAAACGCTCGCGGCGATCCCGGTGATCGAAAGTGCAATTGCGGCGGTGCGTGACCTCATTGGCTCATTGTATCCCGCATGCAAGCGGGGGCGACGCCTGGTTCGCCGGGCAGCGATATCGCCAGTCTCCTAGCCATCCTTGGGAAGCGGGACGTTCGCAGCGATCGCGATGACGATCCAGGGTGAGCAATCGCGAAAAGCTTCCTCCTTCACGATCTGAAGCCCAGGCACGCATCGGTGATGTGGCGCCGGAGCCTCTCCAGGTTCGACGAGGTCAATCAGTACTGCGCCGCTCATCGGCTCTAGAATGCCTGGAGGGACGCGTATCACACGCGTGAACGCCTCCGGATAACACACAGCCATTTCGACGTCGTGACCGTAGAAGAAGCCCAGGTGTTCGGCACCGGAGAATCGATCGAGCCGTTGACGCTGTTGGTGGGCGAGCTTTACGTTGCGGCTCTTTTGGTGGTAATTCCCATTGATGTGATAACTCGCGTGAGGGTCCCATTCCTTGTCGCGGGGTTGAAACACGAAGTACTCGCCTTTCGGCGATCGCTGCACCCAGAGTGTCAGCCACAATCCCCTGTCATCCTCAATTGCAACCGCGTACCGATATTCCCCGACCTTGCAGCGGTCGCGCACGACGGAATGAACATCGATCGCCGCTGCGTCCTCCAGTGCGCGCTGGTAGCTCTGTTGCAAGACCGCTTCCATTTCCGCAGAAAAGGAATGGCCCTCAAACCCCTGGTGCTTAATCCACTCCTGATAAGTGTCTAGGTGCTTCACGTTTGCGCGTCCCCTGGGTGGATCGCTATTGATGCCCCGCGATCCACACGAAACGCCGCCACGAAGCTCGCCGCGGCGATCGCGATGATGATCCAGGCGATGGCGTCGATGGTGCTGGCGGGCTGCTGCGCGGGCGCCTGCGAGCTTCGGGGCGCGTCTCGGTGTACGACAGGCCCGTGCCCGGAATGCCGATCGCGCTGCGCACGCGCTTGTGGCCGACGTGACCCAGGCGCCGCGCCCACCGAATGACATCGATGCGCCACGCTTGCTGAGATTGAGGCGAAGCCCCGATCAGACGAATGCGGCGGGAGAAGCGGAAGCCCATTAATTTAGTCCGGGGAGGATGGTGGGCTTCATTCGAGCACTTCGCAGGTGCCGTACGATTCTTCACCGAGCGCGCTCTGTCCGGCCATTGAATGACGTGATTCCAGGGCGACCAAATCGTGAGTGCCCTCCGCGTACATTGGGAAGATAGTCGTCACGACGACATTGCCGGACGGCGCACGCTCGAGCATCCAAAGACTGCCCCAAGTATGTTCAAGCCACACGGTCAAATCAGACGCGCCGATATTGCCGATGATCCGCGCCGTGCCTTTTGTAACGTTGATATCATCGTACGTCGCTGAACTCTTATCGCGGGATTGCTCTACAGTTCGATGGCCGCTTTTAATCCAGGTGGCCACTGAGGCCCTGAATGTACACCGCAGAGTGCGAGCCGCATGCAGCCGGGATGCGGCGTCGTCTTCTGCAGCGTTGATCATTCCGGCTCGCGCTGTACAAAGCGCGACCGCGAGCATCATGGAACGCCCATGGAATTTGTGTTTACGTGTCATGCGATCGCTCGGGTCTCGAATTTCGGCACTCATTCTCCAGCGCCGTCAGGTGTTCGTGGATCGCCTCGGCCTGAGCGAGCAGCCGTCGTGCCTCGCGGATCTTCCCGGCTGACTGCAGCTCGCGCGCTTCCTCGAGCAGCTCGTCACGTCGACGGGATGCTTCCATGTGAAGCAGAACGATCTCGTGCGGACCGGGCGGGCCCGAATCGCGGGAGGGGCGGCCTTTGCTTTTGTTCTTCGCAGCCACGGTGTACAGGATATGCGGCGGTGCCGTCCGACGCAATTGGCCGCGTCCCTTGTCGTCACCACGCTAAACTGCTCATTCGGCGGGAGGTTCATCGCATGCGAATGGAAATCTTAGCTTTGGCTTTGGTCGGGCTGGCTGGCTGCATAGTACCAACTCCGCGCGTGCAGTCGGTTTCGTTGCCTGACGGGCGGCAGGGATACGCAGTGCGGTGCAACGGCAACCGGCAGGGCTGGGCGGATTGCATGAACAAAGCCGGCGAGGTCTGTAAACAGGGCGCCTATGACGTCTACACGCAGGATGCGTCCACAGGCCAGTTTTCGCAGGTCACGGGAGGCCCCGGAGGGTTGCAGGGATATAACCTTCCGGTGCGCCATCGCGAGATGATCTTCGCGTGCAGGACACCGTGAAGCGCCGCGCACCATTAGTCAACATATTCGTAGTCTGGGTCTTCATAGATAGAGAAGCTCGGGTCCCTGGACGGATCATAGTGCCGCCGGAATGCTGTACGCCGCTTGATTCCGTTTTCATCTAGATATGCCAAGACGCCGAGAAAAATTACGCCAGCGCCTCCTGCTTTTCCTGTGCTTCGATTTATCGTTTTGATATCATCCGGAGTTAGATCGCTTTTGCCTTTCACGTTAGACTGCAAAGCTTCGCCGGCCCTTAAGGTGTGCTGATCTTCCTGAGACTCAGCGCGCTCGAACTGTCCGGAAACATCCGTTAATTTCTCGCCTGTGACCCAGATGCTATAGTCGAATTGCACGATTCGCGCAGTGGAGCCGCCGATGTTAGCCAAGTCATATTGCACGCATGGCGGCCTTCCGATTTCCAAGGGGCGCAAAAACACCCTACGCATGATGATTCGAGGTCGGTGAGTCGAAATCAACTCGGCTCGTGCTACATTGAGCGCTTCTGTCGTAAGGCGCGCTTGGCGTCCGGTCACCATTGCAAGAACAAAAGTAAAGATTCCGACAAAGATGGTCGCAATAGCGGTAACGGCACCGTTGTACGTCTGCAAACAATCGACGACGTTCCGGATGAGTGCTAGGAACTTGTCCAACATTGCGAGCCGTAGTGCTAGAGCCTTTTCACAGTGCGTAGTTGATTCACAGTGGCTTTTAGTATCTCACGTAGAGGCGCGTTCCCGCCAGATGATGGAAATCTCCCCTCGCTGACCGCACACGCTGCAGCGTACGCGTGTACCGGGGATCGGGCGGTCGCCCTGGCCGCTGGCGATGAGGGTGGCGAGATCGATCCAGGCGTGACGGTCACAGCGGCGGCAGTGCGCGGAGATCGTGCCGCGGTGTTCGTGGACCTTCGCCAGTGTGTCGATCGAGATGGACACCGCCGCCAAAGGTATGTACGGCGACAATCGCCGTCCAGCCAGTGCGAGAGGGGACGATTATCTGTATACGCTGGGCTCGACACTCGCTTGACGCATCCGGCCGCACGGGCAGAATAATGTACCCGTGAACGCGAATATCGGTATCGCACTGTATCAACTGCACAGCATCGCCGGGGTGTGCAATTTTCTTGAATCTCCGCAGATACACACTGTCCGCAACAGTTACCCGGTCACGGTCCCGCCAGATTTGGGCTCCGGCGGCTTCGAGACCGGACTGTGGCTCGGGCTTGGAATGGTTGGCATCTGGGCCGCAATGGACGCGCACGCAGAGCGAGCGCAGCTCCCGAAAAGCCGTTGCCAGAGATGCCAGCGCGAATGCGGTGTATCACCATTCACAACGGCGGCGACGCTTCCGCAGAACTTGGAAGTTGCAATGTACGAGCTGGAAGATGTGCGAAATTTGTACGCACACAATTTTGCTGGCCGCGCGGATGCACAGTACTTTGGTCCCAAGCGAAGCCGCCACGTCATTACGGCAAATGTGCCAGCAACGCTGTCATCCGGCGCATTATTCGATGGGACAACACTCACGCTCGGTATTCCACATCTGCGCTTCTATGCAGCTCGGGCGACAGACGTTCTGCAGAACTACTTTCGCTGAGGCACGCGCGAGCCGCAGACATACCCGATGTGCTACCCGGCTTAGTTCGGATTTGACTGATCGGCTCGCGCATGTCGAGGCAATGGCGCATTGACTACGGGGTCGGATATGCCACTCGGGAGACAAATTACGTTTGCCGCGACGCCGCCATTTTGCAGACCGCTGAAAACGACCTTTGAGGCTAAATCGCACTCCTTCTGCGTTCGGTAGGTAGCGATCGGCTGCATGAGCGGCTGTCCCGTGGAGAGTGTTACAGTGCCGCCCACGTTTTTGAAGCCAAGAACCAAAATCCAGAGCGTTATCATTTTTTCTACCCTCTTCTTTTGTCAGCGGATGCCTGAGTGTATCAGGGCCCAAGCGAGAGTAGAGTCGGGAGCCCGGACCAGCCGAGGACGCCCGCCGTTGTAAATTCGGCACGCGCAGCCCCCCTAGAATCGATTGATCGCGGAGGCAGGAAACACGGCGGTCTGATTGATGAGCCCGCTGACCGCCGGCGTTATGGTCGCGTCAACGGACGGACATACGAGGTCCGTGTACCACGGATTGCCGCGCGTCTCGCCGGAGTGATTGGCGACCATCACGTAGTACAGACCTCGCGCATTCGGCGCGAGGGATACTTGATTGTTGAAATTTTGGGAGATACTGTTGGAATCGAACCCGTAGCGAATCAAGTTGATCGTGCTGTCGAGCTGCACCAGTGAGCCGATTCTCAGCGTTGGGTTGAGCAGCACGCGCACGGAGATCCCGTTCTGGATTTGCTCCGGCACGCCAATGAGGCCGCAGCCGGGCTCGGACTCACGATCGAAGGCATTCAAACTGCCCAGAGCATCGTGGAAATGATAGATAAGACGATTATGAACGTTACTCTCCCGGCGCGATCCGCTTTATTCGCTGCGACGGGACGAAGCTCTGTTGATCGCGTCATCCAATCTCTTGATTCTCTTGATCTGCGCTATAGACATGATTGTGCGCCCGGTTACGGATAATGGTTTGATGGGCAGCTCAAACGACAATGGCTAGTGGCTTCGAAGAGAAACTTGCAAGGACGAGCGACCCTCGACACAAGGAGTTTCAATGCGCAAAGAAATGACTAATGAGAAGCACGGACTGATGCAGCTGGAATCGGTACTGGCGACAAGGATCACATCGTTGCTCCTGTTGCTCTGCTGCGCGACTATTGGATCCGGAAGTGCAAGTGCCAAAGCAGAGACCGCCTCCACTGAAAAAGTAGCAACGGGCGAGTCAAGAGTAATCGCAAAGAAGGTAGTTGACTTAGACGTCGGCGGCGACGTCTCGACCCTTGCGTTTAGCCCAGACGGCAAGCAGATCGCGGCGAGGACGCCGAATTCCCCTACCGTTTCCGTTTGTACACTGAATCCTTCGAATTGTCGCGTGTGGGCGAGCGACGTGGGAGAGCAGTTGGGAGACCTCTCCAAGGCGGCCTTAACATATAGTCCGGATGGACGCTTTCTCGCACTGATTCACGATGTTCCGGTGGACATGACAGATGCCAGCGGCGTGGACGTATGGAGTACCACGTCCAAAAAGCTCTTGCGCGTGCTTGGGGTCGGCGACAAAGAGCCACAATACGGTTCGCCGTTACCTAGCCTCGAATTCTCCCCGGATAGCCGGTGGCTGCTGCGCCTAAATCAACGAAGTCCGGAGATACCTGGTGATCAGTTGATTGTTGTAGAAACTAGTGATTGGCAGCGCGCGTGGGGGCTCCGAACTCTTCCATTCCACCCGCACGCTTTGGCACTAAGCCCCGACGGACGATTCATGGCTCTCGGTGGAGACGTCTTCGGGCCGGGCCTCCCAGCACCTCAAGCAAATATCTGGATCGTGAGCGCTACAACACGCGCAGCTGCTCTGAAAATCAATGCATTTCCGGTTGGCGTCAAGATCGAAAAGTTATCATGGAGCTCGGATGGGTTACATGTTGCAGCAGGAGCTAGTGTTGTTACTGACGAAAGCTCTCCCGAAAACATCAAGGTTTTCGACGTCCGCACAGGCAAGTCGGTCGCAAGCGTGGCGTCTTCTGACAAGCTCGTCTACGAATTGAAGTACGCGCGCGGCGGAAGATACCTGATCGAAGACGGAACCAGTGGCGTCGTTAATATTTGGGACAGCACTCTCAAGCACCTACTGCAGCAGATTGATGTAGGACGAGGACTCCTCGTAACAGGGGGACCGCTTTCGGTTTCTCGAGATGGGCGCCTACTCGCGATTGGTGCAGGCGCGATGATTTCCGTGTGGAAACTTAAATAACAGCACTTCAGACGGATCAGGGAGAATTCAATGGCTACGGTAGGAGATCTGGCTGCCCTGTCGAGTTGGGCCTACAAACCCGGCCAGACGGCGTTACAAGCTATTGATAACGGTGTTTGGTCGCAAATCAACAGCGGCAACGCAACTGGAACGTCGTCGAAACCTACCTCGACCACGGCATCAGTGGGGCAAAGGGCCGGGAGAAGCGGCCCGCCCCGACGCGTTGCTCAGTGAGGCTGGCGAGCAGATTGACGACGTGCGGCAGAGAGCGGCCGAGCCGGTCGATCGACCGCGCGGCCACGATGTCCAGCTTGCCGTGAGCGACGTCCCGGAGCAGGCGATCGACGGCGTATGGCCCGTGGGGCTGGCTACAAGTCCATGATTTGTGCAGCCCCAACTGGCCCTCTCGCAGATGGGATTTTGGTATGGGCTCATGCCGCCACCTCCGTAGTGGCAGATTGCAGGCGAGCCCCGGCATCCAGCTTGGAACCGCGGAAGCGCTGGTGAGGAAGTAGCCGGCAGCTATGGTCGCGGCGCTGCTCACTTGCCCAGCACTCCCAGGAACACGGCCAGCGAGCGCGTCGTGCGCTCTTCCACGAGGTCAAAGTCGTTGCTGCGCACCTGCCGGGGGAGATATTCGCCTTCGGCAGAAGCATTTCGGCCGAGCTGCGCGAATACCTCTGCGGGTGATCTTGGCGCCTGCTGAGCCGCGCTCGGGTCCGAAGCTGGCGAAGGGGCGGGTGCCTCGAGATCGGCCGGCAGCGGGTCGGAGCTTTCCGCTGGCGCGGGCAGCGCGAGCGGCGGTTGCTGTTCAGGCTCGGCGTCGCGCTCGTCATCGATGGGAGGCTCATCGTCGAGCGCGGCCGAGCCGGGGCCGCCATCTTCAAAACTCACGAGGTCCGAGAGCAATGACCGCTCGGGCTCGGGCGGCGAGATGACCTCCGCAGCGGATTTTCCGAATCCTCTATCGAGTAGCGCGCACACAGCGTCTAAAGCAACACGCTCATTGCGTGACTTCGCTAATTCCTTCAGCCGCCGAATCGCGAAGGGCCCGGCCGCGCGCGCAAGCTCGCGTGCCTCGCGTTGTTCAGGTGTTAGCTTGGGTCGCCCGCGCCTGTTGCCCGTGATCCCCGGTTGGAAGCGCCCGGCGGCTTCAGCGTCGGCGCGGGCAGCGAGCGCAGAGCGCCGGAGCCCCGGCTGCAAGGTGTGACTTCGAGGCGTCAGCGACAGCGCGATTGGCGCAATCCAGCGCGATCGTTGCGGCATCGTGTGCGGCCTGCGCTGCCTTCAGCAGCCTGAGCGCGGCATTAGAGCGAGCCTCGCAGTCAAAGCGGTGCTGCGCGGCCTTGGGTACATCCTCCAGATCCAGGTGCGGGGATTCCTCGGCATCGGTCGCGCGTTTGACCGCTGCAGCGTGTGTGTCATACACGGCATGAGCATTCGTCAGGGCGGCGGCTGTTGTTTCGCGGCTTTTTTCACAGCGAGCCCGATTCGCTTTCGCGGCATCGAGCGCTTTGGGTGTGTCCATTGTCATTCTCCGGGTGTCGAAAAGGGTAGGGCTATCGTCGGCTGGACTGTCGTGCGGCGATGGCGACGCCTATTGCATCATTCGCGGCAGCCCGCCGTGCGCGCTCTGCCCGGTCGAGCAGGTGCTCCAGGTCGTGCAGAGCGGAGTTCGCGGCATGCAACTTCAGTATGATTGCGGAATGGTCTGTGCCGGTGAGCGCGGCGAGCGCTTCGTCGATTGCACTATTGAGCGCGCCGCGTTTGGTGTCCAATTCATCGATCAACATTGGGTATCTCCGTAAGCTGGTTGATCGCGTGTCGAACGGCGATCGGGTCGATATGCATGAGTTCGGCAACGTCGTGCTCGGTCAGCCCGGTTGCACGGAGCCGACGAATCTCAGCAATGATCCGGGGCCGGGTCGCGCGGCCTGTGCAGGACCGCCAAGTAGAAAAGCGAGGGCGCGAAAGCCGCGGCGCTCGTGGGCGCGGCTCCCTGTCATCGCGCTAGGGGCGGGGCGGATGGATTAGGACACGCGCAGAGGCTCTGATACGATTCGCGGCCATGCGGGACGTCAGTACTGTCCACGACATTTTGAAGCGGCGATCCGCTTGGGGGTTTCTCGTTCTGCTGTTCGGCTGGCTGATGTCGGTACTTCCCTTTGCGATTACGAAACCAGATGAGCGCGTGACCTGGATTTCTGCTGCGATCTGGGTAATTGGCGTAATGCTCTTGACGCTCTGCCTGTTTTTTCTGGTCCGTTGGGCCGTGAGGTGTCCGCGTTGTCGTCGATCGTTGGCGAGCCGCAATGCCTACAACCTGCCCTGCTGCCCTCAATGCGGGCTGGACCTCGGGAAGCCTTACGTGTAGCGCATGCGCAGGAACAGCGGCGGCGCTGCGGCCGCGACGATCTATCGCAAGCCGAGTCGGCGAGCAGCCTTGAGCAGCGACGGTGCATGCCACCGTCCGCCGGCAGGTGAAGCGGTGTTGCGCTCGTTGAGCCAGTCCGCGGCGGCCCGCAGCGACCTGCCATCGGCCAGCGCATCGGCGATGTGCTTGTCCAATTTGAGAGCCTTGAGCCGGGCGAGAGCCGCATCTCGATTCGCCTGAGCGCCCAGCACGGCAATCGCGCGGCCGTCCGCCTTGCTCTTTGCATCCATGCCCAACTTCGTGCCGCGGCGCTTGGCAGCGCTCAGACCGGCTCTGGTACGTGCGGCGATCATGCTGCGTTCCTTCTCGGCCAACGCGGCATACAGATGCAGCACGAAGGGGTCGGATTGCCGGCCCAGGTCGCAGACAACGAACTCGACGCGGTGCGACATCAGACCACTGATGAAATGCACGTCCCTTGATAAACGGTCCAATTTCGCGACCAGAACCGGCGACTTCGCTTTGCGGGCGGCCTTCAGCGCTTCCGCCAGCTTTGGCCGTCGCTCCAGCGCATCGGCTCCCGAGCCAGTTTCGATTTCCTCGAACACCTCGGCGACTTCCAGGCCCTCGCTTTTTGCAAAATGGGCAATCGCGGCGCGCTGAGCTTCCAGTCCCAAGCCGCTGCGACCCTGCGATGTGGTGCTGACTCGCACGTAGCCGATGGCGGTTGTCATGATTAGCATTCCCGGTTGGTACGGGATCAACCTTATGCTTATTTCCGTCGCCTGTAAACGCCACTCGATGTTCGTCGTGTTCCATTAACGAGTTCCTGTTATCTGTCTCATGATTGGCGCCCCAGCAGTTCCCAGGTCGCCAGCGAGGAAGCGGGCGCGTGATCGGCGCTCGGCGCGGCCGGTGCCACAGGTGCGGCCGGTTCCAGATCGGCCGGCAGCGGTGCGCACGCTGGCGTAGGTAGCCCACTGTGGGAGTTGCGGCAGGAATTTCGCAAGCTGAATGACCAGCTCGATGGCCCGCACTGGATTTGCGACGGCTGCGGCTCGAAGCCACGCCGACAATTCAGCCTCGCCAATCTGCGAGAACGTGCGCGCGATCACACGACGCACTTCACGCACGCCGGTCCGCTTCTCGTTTGTTGGTTGCTTCGCGATCATTACCTTCGCTCTCCCTTGAGCAAGCGCTGCCACGAGGCCGCGAAGAGGTGATCGGTCACGACTTCGGTTGGCGGCGAGCGCCGAAGCAGTCGCCGCGGTGCCGGGAGATATTCACCCACCTGCTCGGAGCCGAGCCGAGCGAAGGTCTGCGCGGCCGATTCTGCAGGCGCCTGAGCGCCGATCGGCTCGGGGGCTGGCGAAGATGCGGTTGCATCGAGATCGCCTGACTGCGAGGCTGGCGCGGGCAACGCGAGCGGCGGTTGCTGTTCAGGCTCGGCGTCGCGCTCGTCATCGATTGGAGGCTCATCGGTGCGCGCGGCAGATCCGGGTCCGCCGTCTTCAAAACTGATCAGCGTCGCAAAATCCGGCCCGAGGCGGACGGTGTTGGTTGCCTCGACGGATTCACGAGGACGGCCAATGCCTCGATCCAAAATGCTGTTGAGCGCAGATACTCGAACCTTCGCGTCCACCGATAGATCGCCAGCGATTCCCTCCAACTCCTTCAAAGCCCACACGCTCCGACCGGAGGCGTAGCGCATCGCGCGTCGTTCAGCGGCCTTCTCTTCGGGCGAGCGGCGCGGTCTGCCACCGACATTTCCGCTGTAACCCCGCGCGAATCTTCCCGTTTCATCGCGCGCGTCAGCCTCGATGTTGGTTTCAGCGTGCGCGTGCGCGGACTCGCAGGCCCAATCCTGCAGATGCAGTCCCAGGTCGGCTAGGTCCGTTTCGAGATTCTCGCGCTCCTGGCGCCTCTCCCGGCGCTCGGCATCGTCTATCGCTCGCTGGCGCTGGTGGCGCTGCTCTTCCCTCTCGCTACGCGGAGCACCGGCGCCCGAGAGCGCCTCCCGAGCGAACGCGATCGGATCGACGCGCTTCACGCTGGGTGCCGGCGGGCCAGCTCGTGAAACTTCCGCACGTCGATGTGGACATTGCGTCCAATTTTAATGAACGCGCCGGCAAGCCCGTTTTCGTGCTGCTTGCGGCGAGCCCAGCGAGCCTGCGACTCGCGATCCCAAGGCAGGCCGTGTTCACGGTAGTGGCTAGCATCGCCAATCGGAATGAGTGTCTGGGATGTGGGGTCCATCTGCGCCTCTCGAAGTTTGGTTGTGCGAAGGGGCGCAGTACAGGCTTTTAGTGACCGCAGATCAAGGGGCTTGACACGGCTTTTACCGAAAAAAACCTATTTTTGTAAAGTGTACCGTACAAACATGTCAGGTACGCCTTACATTCCAACACCAACATGTTTGACGTTTGTAAGGTGTACCGTACAAATCTGGGGTTTCTGTCGGTCTGCAGCGACAGGTTGCATGGTTCGCGGCTTTGTTTTTTCTGGTCAACCGCCGGGGTGCCAGGGCACTTCCCGTGCAGCAGTGGATCGGGTGAACCGTCAGGCTGTCGAGCACCTCCCCGCCGATCGATAATCGTGAGGCCGGGGAGGGCGGCGATGACTAGGCACAACCCGTGGCACACTCCTGGCACACTTGCTGCCTCAAATGGCCTCCAATCGGCACGCAATGACTCACGTAAGTCATTGAGCCAATTGGTGTTGGGTAGTGTGGAGTAGTGGGTAACTTCGACTTTTAATCTGTTGGTCGCGCGTTCGATCCGCGCACGGCCCAGAAGTCGATTTTTTTGAGGGATTTCGAACAGGGTAGCGATCCCCCCAACGCCTATATCACGGTCGCCGGAAAACAAGTTGCTGTTGACATCGTAAGCCTCAAACGGCGCGGTACAGTGTGTTGCCAACGCAGGTAGCATCCGGGAACATGGCGCACCGACAAGCCGGGGGAGATGCACATGGCTGACAGCCTGCTCGGCGGGATCCCGGGGGGTGGGGACGGGGAACCGGAACTTGAAGCACCGCAAGCGCTCGCGAGCGCCGAGGCACTCGCGTCAGCCGTAGCTGCCAAACTGGCGGGAGGGGATCCCGAGGTCGCGCGCAAAACGGCGATCTTCCTTGATCATCAATCTCGGCTCCTGGAGACCCAAAGACAGCACCTCAAAGACGAGCACGCGTTGCGCGTGGCGCACCTGCGCAGACCGAAGCCGGCGAGTATGTCTACGGGCAATCCCAGCCGGGTCTGTGGACGGCGTATCTTTCGAACAATGATCGCAATGACGAGGCGATCCGCTTCGCCCAGACCAACTACGCGACGGTCAATCCCGGCGAGCGGCCGAACTGGAAGCAGCTCAAGGATGTGCGCGAAGCGGTCGCGAAGCACAGAATTTGATTGAGGTCTTCGACGTCCGCAACCAGTCAACGCAGATCATCGTGCGTTGGTTTGTCGCAAGCATCAATGCGGAAGCGCAACCCGCGAGCAAGCGCACGAGATGGCCCGATCACGCCATGCCGCGCACGGGCCGGCCGCAACCGATCGCGCCTTAAATTGGGCAATTGGCACGGCACGTGCACCCTTCTCGTTACGGCAGTGTGTAGCGCACGCGCGACATGCGATGGTTATGACAGAGTGTTGCCAGTCGAACCATCTCAGGCAGACAGGATGCGCAGGCGCAAGTAGACTGTCGCAAGGGGAGACAAACATGAAACTGATGGAATCAGTATCTCGGGCTTTCATTCTCAAGACGGACACGGCGGTACAGTGGCTGCGCACGGAGCTGCAGGCGGCACGGGTCCGCATTCCACTGACCGACAGCTGCCTTCTGGAGCTCGTCCGGGAAGCGGATGCGGCGACGCTGCGGGACGTCTCGGAGGCGCGGCAGCCTTATGTGAATCGGCTGCGGCAGCAGCTTGTTGCGCAGGCCGATTTCATCCGCTGCTGGACGGGTTCCGACGAGCGGCTGGTAGGCGAGGACGAACAAAGCGTACAGGCAGCTGTAAGAATTGCACGCAAATATGCGCTGCCGCGGCGCTGGAAGCTGTCCGAGCCCACGGTCGTGGAATATCGTCGCACGCGCCCCTCCTATTGGCATTGGACCGACGAGATGGACTCGGACGCCGTTGCTTAGTCGTGACGCGGCGGGCCCTGGCAGGCCCGTTTAGTCGGCGGGTTCCAGGCCGATATCGGCTGCCGCCGCCATCTGCCGGTCCTGCTCGCGATCGATCGAACGGCAGGTGAGCAGATAAACACCGGCCGCGACGGGCAGGCCCACCAACATGGCGACATCTGCGCCACCGAGGCAGCGGGCGAGCGGTCCGGTGTACAGGCTGGTGCTGAAAAATGGGACCATGGCGAGAAACCCCGCAGCATAGGCAAGCAGACCACGCCAGTTCCAGCGTCCGTACATGCCATGGGGATTGAAGATCTCACGGATCGAATAATGTCCCCGGCGCACCACGTAGAAATCGACGAGATTGACGGCTGTCCACGGAGTGAACAGGTACAACAGGATCGCCAGCCAGTCGCCAAAAGCGGTGACGAAGTTGCCCGAAGCGTTCAAGGCAATGAGCGTGGAAGCAATAGCGGTGACGAGGAGGCTCGCCACACGCTTGCCCGTAGTGCATTCGATTGGTCTGCAGGTATCGGCGACGCTCAGCAGCGTCAGCGAGGCTCCGTAGAAGTTCAGTGACGAGATGGTCACGAGCCCGAGCAGTGCGCCGACCAGCAGCACGGCACCCAGGTGCGGCAGGACCGCATCCGCCGCGAATTGCATGGCGGCGGCGACTTCCAGTCGAGGTGCCGCAGCTGCCGCCACCGTCCCGACGAGCATCATCCAGGCTCCCCCGATAAAAGCACCGAGGTAGGTCCACCAGAACGAGGCGCGCACGCCGACGTCGCGCGGCAGATAACGCGAGTAATCCGACACATAGATGGACCAGGCGAGCTGGTAGGATGCCGCCGCAAACAGCTCGGCGAGAAAGGCCACGCTGCGAAAGCCCGCAGGGTCCCATTGCCCGGCGGGCAGTTTCAACAGCAACAGTGCCCCGATGCTGAATACCGTCAGAATCGCAATCATCAGGTAGGCAAACACGCGCTGCGCAAGGTGGATGATGTCATAGCCGACGATGGCCAGACTCAGCGCGCCCACGGCGAACAGCATGATGACCGCAGGGGATGCGGGCGGGATTGCCGACACCAGCTGGTGCAGCGTCTGCGCGGCCAACACCTGGTTGAAGGCGTTGAAACCCACGTAGGCGAGCAGCGCCACCCCCCACACGAGCAATGCGCCCGCATAGCCGAATTGCGGTCGCGACTGGATCATTTGCGGCAGTCCCAGTTGCGGACCCTGGGTGGAATGGAACGCCATGAAAAACGTCCCCAGGGCGCATCCGGCGATCACCGCGATTGCGGTCCACAGCAGATTTCCGCCGAGCGTGATCCCTAGAATCCCGACGGCGAGCGTTGCGAGATGGGCGTCGCCGGAAAACCAGACCGGCCACAAATGCCAGACTTTGCCGTGCCGCTCGGCAAGTGGTACGTAGTCGATCGAGCGTCTTTCGATGATGGCGCCGCCGGCCATTGACCACCCATGCCACAAACGGGCTTTTTGTTATATTATGACGACGACATTATAAAAGCGAATCCGGTGGCGGCGCTTATGCGGCAGGTCAGGACTCTGGGGCTGATGGGGACCGGCGTCATTGGTGGCGGATGGGCGGCGCGTGCGCTGCATTTCGGCATCGATGTGGTCGCGGCGGATGTCAATCCGAAGATGCAGGAGTGGATCGCCGGGGCGGTGCGCAATGCGGAAGGCGCGCTCGCGCGACTCACGATCGCCCCGCTGCCGCCAAAGGGGAAGCTCAGCTTCACTACCGACTTGCTGGCCATGGCGCGGCAGGTGGATTTCATCCAGGAGAACATTCCGGAGCAGCTCGAATTGAAGCAGCGGATGCTGGCACAAGTGAGCCGCGAAGCGCCCGCGGACGTCCTCATCGCCTCGAGCACCTCCGGGCTGATGCCATCGGATCTGCAGCGCTCGATGCACGCGCCGGAGCGCTTTCTGGTCGCGCATCCATTCAATCCGGTGTACCTGCTGCCGCTGGTGGAGCTCGTGGGCGGCGAGCGCACGAGTCCCGCCACCATCGAGGCGGCGCGCAGCTTCTACACCTACATCGGCATGCATGCACTGCACGTCCGCAAGGAAATTCCGGGTCACCTCACCGATCGGCTGCAGGAGGCGCTGTGGCGCGAGATCCTGCACCTGGTGAACGATGGCATCGCCACGACCGGCGAGTTGGATGAATCGATCATCTATGGTCCGGGGTTGCGTTGGGCCGGGATGGGAACGAACCTGATCTATCACCTGGCCGGCGGGGAGCCTGGCATGCGGCATATGCTGCGCCAGTTCGGGCCGTGCCTGAAATGGCCCTGGACGAAGCTCGAGGCACCTGAGCTCACCGAGGGGCTGATCGACCGCATGGTCGAGGGTACGCAGCAGCAGGCCGCCGGGCGATCCATCCGCGAGCTGGAGCGGTTGCGGGATGACTACCTGGTGGACCTCCAGCAGCTTCTGCGGCGCTATGACATCGGCGCCGGGGCCACCCTGCGCGCGCTCGAGGAGCGGCTCTACAGCGCCAGCGCGGCTCAAGCGCGCGCCTCGACCGAGGGGCCCTTGCGCCTGCTGCAGACCGACGTCCGGCCCGAATGGGTGGACTACAACGGTCATATGACCGATTCGCGCTACCTCCAGGTGTTTGGCGATGCCACGGATGTCCTGTTCCGCAGCGTCGGCATCGACGATGGCTACCGCAAGAGCGGACGCGCCTTGTATACGCTCGAGACGCACGTGACGCATGCGGCGCAGGCGAAGGCGCTCGAGGGGCTGTATGTGCTCACGCAACTGCTGGCTCTGGATGAGAAGAAAGTGCATCTGTTCCATTGTCTGCGGCGCACGCGGGACGATGCGCTGGTCGCGACCGGCGAACAGATTTACGTGCATGTGGACACAACGTTGAATAAGGCCTCGCCACTGGATGCCGGTGTGCACGCGAAGCTCGCCGTCATTGCCCAAACGCACGCGCGGCTGACCTCACCGTCCGAGCGGGGCCGGCACGTCGGCATGGCGAGAAGCTGAGTGGCGGTGCGCAGGGAGATGCCATGCCCAAGATAGTCGATCACGATCAGCGACGCGATCAGATCGCCCTCGTTGCCTGCCGCGTGGTCGCCGAGCACGGTTTCGATCAGGCGACCATCGTGCGGATTGCCCGCGAGGCCGGTTACACGACGGGCATGGTGGCCCACTACTTCGATACGAAGCAGGACATCATCATCGCCGCGCTGCGACTGATCCTGCGACGCATCGAGGAGCGGTTGACCCGACCTGCGGGGCCTTCTGTGGACCTGCTCACCGTGTTGTCCGAAGCGTTGCCGCTCGATGAGCCGCGATACATCGAATGCGCGTTCTGGACCGCCTTCTGGGGACAGGTATCAGCCGACAGGCGGCTGCGCCGGATCAACTCCTGGATGCATCGGGAGTACATGCGGCTGTTTGAGCGATGTCTCTCGCAAGGGTGGCCGCAATGGGCGCAGCTCGCACCAGCCGTGCGCGAGCAGGTGCTGCGCTCGGTCGTCACGTTCATCAACGGCGTCACGGCGAGCGCGGTGGCGAGTCAAAGCGACTGGCCGGCGAGCCGGCAGCTCGAGCAGCTGCGACTGCAGTTGTGCCTGTTACATGGCTGGGTAGTGGGCGCCCCGGTTGGGGCGGGCGCCGAGAAGCAGCGCAAGGCGGGCAAATCCGCCGGCTCGGGCGCCTCGGCCGCCTGATCCGCGCGAGAAGGGGTTTGCATGGAATTCTCGATCAGCGATGAGCAGCAGCTAATCATCCGCACGACGCGCGAGTTCGTCGAGAACGAGCTGTACCCACACGAGCAGCAGGTCGAGCGCACCGATGAGCTGCCGGAGCCGTTACGGCTCGAGCTGCGGGCGAAGGCGATCGAGGCGGGACTGTTCGCTGCAAACATGCCGATCGAGGTCGGTGGCGCCGGCCTCGACACGCTGAGCTGGATTCTGTACGAAAAAGAGCTCGGCAAGACGAGCTACATCCTGCACTTTGCCTGTGTCGCGCGCCCGTCGAACATACTGCTGGCCTGCGTCGGCGAGCAGCGCGAGCGCTATCTGCTGCCGGCTGTGCGCGGGGAACGCACCGAGTGCCTGGCGATGACCGAGCCGGGCGCCGGCTCCGATGTGCGCGGCATGAAGACGACCGCGGTGATGCAAACCGGGGATTTCGTGATCAACGGCACGAAGCACTTCATCAGCCACGCGGATCAGTCCGATTTCGTGATCCTGTTTGCCGCCACGGGCGAGGAGAGCTCCCCGCGCGGCAAAAGAAAGCTCATCACGGCGTTTCTGGTGGACATGGACACACCCGGTTTCGGCGTGCGTCCCGGGTACCGCAACGTCGCACATCGCGGCTATCACAACAGCATCCTGGAGTTCAACGATTGCCGGGTGCCACGCGCGGCCGTCCTCGGCGAGCTGCACAAGGGCTTCGAGGTGGCCAACACCTGGCTCGGGGCGACGCGGCTGCAGGTTGCGGCAAACTGCCTCGGTCGCGCAGAGCGCGCCCTGGACTGTGCCACGCGCTGGGCGGTGGATCGCGTGCAGTTCGGCCAGCAGATCGGCAAGTTTCAGGGAGTCAGCTTCAAGCTTGCGGACATGGCGATGGAATTGCGTGCCGCGGAGCTGTTGACGCTGGAGGCTGCGTGGAAGCTCGAACAGCAGACGGCCACCGACATGGACATGGCGATCGCCAAGCTCAAAGCGACGGAAATGCTTGCCATGGTGGCCGATGAGGCGCTGCAGATCCACGGCGGCATGGGGCTGATGGCCGATCTGCCGCTGGAACGGATCTGGCGCGATGCCCGCATCGAGCGAATCTGGGAAGGCACGAGCGAAGTGCAGCGGCACATCATCTCCCGCGCCCTGCTGCGGCCGCTGGGGGGCTGAGCGCCCCCGGGCCGACGGCTGACCGGCCCGCCGCGGGGCCGCTGACGGCCGTTGCGCGCGCTACTTTCCCTTCCAGCGCGGTTTGCGCTTTTCCGCGAAGGCACGCGTGCCTTCCTTCAGGTCCTCCGAGCGGATCACCTGCTGCACGGCGTTGAGGGCATCGTGCAGCTCGAATGCCGCATGCTCCGGAACCATCTCCGAATGCCGCAGCAGCTGCTTGATTGCCGGATAGAGGAGCGGCGGTCCGTCGGCGAGCTGCCGCGCAATCTCGCGGGCCTTCTGCAGACCCTCTCCTTTGGGGACGACGTAGTTGGCCAACCCCCAGTGCTTCGCCTCGGTGGCGTCCATCCACCGGCCGGTCATCAGAAAATCCACCGCCACGTGATAGGGGATGCGCCGGCGCAGTTTGATCGTGCCGGCATCGGCGAGCACACCCACGTTGATCTCGGGAAGGGCGAACTTGGCGTGCGCTTCCATGACGATGATGTCCGTGCCGAGCACGAGTTCGAATCCGCCGCCGCAGGCGATGCCATTCACAGCGGCGATGATCGGCTTGTCGAGATTGCGTGGGTAGTTGAGCCCGCCAAAGCCGCCGGCCCCCCAGTCCGCATCGGACTCCTCGCCGTTTGCCGCAGCCTTGAGATCCCACCCCGGCGAGAAGAACCGCTCGCCCGCACCCGTGAGGATGGCGATGCGCACGCCGGCATCGTCACGGAAGGCGCTGAAGATGGCATTCAGACGACGGCTCGCCGCCAGATCGATCGCGTTGGCTTTCGGCCGATCGAGCGTGATTTCGAGCACGCTGCCATCGCGAGCCGTGCGGATGCCGCCATTGTTGCAATCGAGCTCGGACATGTCAGTGCTCCTCAAGCAGGCGGATCAGAACATCGACCGCCACGGCGCCGCAGCCGGCCGGCCTGACGATCACGGGATTGATATCGAGCTCGAGCAGTGAGGCTGCATGCACCTGCGCATAGCGGGTGCACGCCAGAACGCTCGCCACCAGCGCCTCCAGGTCGCCGGGCGGCCTGCCGCGAAAACCGTTCAACAGCTTCGCAATTTTCAGCCGGCCAAGTGCCGCGCGGACCAAGCCTGGGGTGAACGGCGGCAGCAGGCAGACGGCGTCCTGGAGCAGCTCCGCGAGCACGCCACCCGCCCCCAGCACCAGCACCTGACCGAACTGCGGGTCGACGCTCATGCCGATGAGCACCTCGGCGATGCCATCCACGATCATCTCCTCCACCAGAACCTGCTCCGACAGCGCACTCAGGCGCCGCGCGGCCGCCTGCGCCTCGGCAGTGGTGCGGATGTTGAGCACGACCGCGCCCACATCCGATTTATGCTCGAGGTGTTCGCCTACGGCCTTCATGACCAATGGAAAGCCGATCCGCTGCGCGGCTTCGGCTGCCTCGGCACAGGCGACGACGCAGGCGCGCGGGATGCGCACGCCGAAGGCGGAGAGGGCAGCCTTGCCGACGTGCTCGGCAAGGCTGCGGATCGGTACGCCAGCCGGCGGTACTCGCCCGGCCGCGCGCAATTCTACCCCGGGGTCCGCGGCCCACGTCTCGCCCATCTGTCCCGCCAGATCCAGCGCCTCGAGCGCTTCGCGCTGGCCCTGCAGCGGCACGATGCCGGCGGCCAGGCACACAGCGGCGGTGGCCGGTAGCATCGATTCGGGCAGGGAGCTAACGACCGCGGCCCGGGCAGGCGCACTGGGGAAGGCGGCAATGTATTCCTCGATCACCGCCAGATAGCTGGCAGGATCGGCCTGCGGCGCCGATGGCGCATCGATCATCAGTGCGGTGGCATCGAAACCGGAGCGCTGCGCAATGCAAAACAGCGTGTGCAGGGCAGCCCGGTCGAACCAGATGTGGGTGTGGAAATCGAAGGGATTCGAGACAGTGACCTTGTCCGTGAGAAGCGTGTGCAGGCGCTCACTCGAGGCGCACGGAAAGTCCGGGAAGCTCAACCCCAGGTGACGGCTGGCATCGGCCGCCATCGCCATGTCCCCGCCCGATGCACCCATCGCGAGAATCCGCCGCCCGCGAAGCGGGCCGCCCATGTGCAGCACTTTGAGCGTCTCACACAAGGTCGCCAGCGAGTCGCACCGCGCGATGCCCGCCTGCCGGCAGAACGCATCGAAGACGGTATCGGTACCGGCCAGCGCGCCGGTGTGCGTGCGCGCCGTTCGTGCCGCGGATTCCGTGCGGCCGGCCTTGACGAGGGCGATCGGTTTGCCGGCAGCGCGCGCGCCGGCGACCGCTGCGGCGAACCGGTTGGTGTCCTGCAGGCCCTCGACATACAGACCAAAGGCCGTGACGCGCTCATCGGTGCACAGCAGCTCGATCAGTTGCTCGATCGCGAGGCACGTCTGGTTGCCCACCGTGAGCACGTACCCGATCGGCAGCGAGCGGCGATTGAAGAGCAGATTCAGCGCAAGCGTGCCGCTTTGGCAGATGAGCGCGACGCCGCGCTCGAGCACGCCGCCGACGACCTGGTCTGGCCACAGTGCCACCCGATCGAAGAAGTTGAGGAAGCCGTAGCAATTGGGTCCGAAGTAGGGCACCGCTGCCGCACTTCGGATGAGCTCTTGCGTGAGGTGCGCGCCGGCCTGCGTACCGGTCTCCGAAAACCCCGCCGCAAAGCAGACGAATCCTCCCGCATCGAGGGCGGCAAGAGCAGCGGCCAGCGCGGGGATCTCCCCGGCGGGGGCTGCGAGGAAGGCAGCGTCCGGGGCCTGCGGAAGCTCTGCGACCGAGCGGAAATACGTGACCGCGTGCGTCGAGGCACGCTGTGGATGCACGCGCCAGATCTCACCGCTGTAGCCGATCGCCCGACTCGCCGCCTCGACCGCATCCGCCCAGGCACCGCCGAACAGTGCGATGGTGCGCGGAGCGAGCAGGCGCTTGATGCATGGCGGCCTCACTTTCGACCGCGCAGCTCGATCCGCCGCGAGCCCGGCACAGTGGCATCGGCCGCACCCGTCTGCGCGGCGAGTGCCTGTAGCGCGGTACTGAACGCCGCTGCAAACGGATGCGCGCCGGTACTCTCATCCTGACGGACGTGGAGCAACATCACCTCCGCCGTCGCCGCCGGTTGCGCCTGTGGCACTGTGCTCAGCTCGAAAGCGGCGTGGATCCGCTTCTGATCCCATCCGAGAATGCGCACCGCGACCTCGACGGTGTCCGTCTGCTTCACTTCGCGCAGAAAGTGCATGTGCATCTCCAGCGTGTACAGCGTGCAACGGGTGCGCTCCCGGTACGCTGCATCCATCCCGAGCCGATCCATCAGGCTGTCGGTCGCCAGACTCACCATGAGGCCGTAATACGCATCGCGCACGTGGCCGTTGTAATCGATCCACGCCGGCGCGATGGCGGTGCGGTAGATGGGGATCGCACTCATGCGATCTTCAGGCGTTCCCGGGTCTGCGCAGGTGTCAGGATGCGGGCGCCCATTGCCTCGATGATGGTGCGCGCTTTTTGCACCAGTTGCGCGTTGCTGGCATAGACACCCCGACTCAGATACAGGTTATCTTCCAGACCGACGCGTACGTTGCCACCAAGCAGCACCGACTGGGCGACCCAGGGCATCTGCATGCGGCTGATCGCAAAGGAGGTCCAAATCGCCTCAGCGGGCAGCGTGTTGACCATGGCGAGCAGGTGACCGACCTCGGCGGGCACGCCGTACGGAATCCCGGTACACAGCTGGATGAGGGCGGGGGAGGGGATCAGTCCTTCCTTGACGAGTTGCTGCACGAACCACAGGTTGCCGGTGTCGAATACTTCGAGCTCGGCCTTCACGCCCAGTTCGCGCAGGATGGCGGCGCCCTTGCGCAGATAGTTGGGAGTGGACACGTAGGCGCGGTTGCCATCGCCGAAATTGAGACTGCCGCAGTCGAGAGTAGCGATCTCCGGGCGGTACCTGCCCTCGTTGCACAGCTCGATCACGTGACGCATCCGGTCCTCCTGGCTGACGAAATCGCTGCCCGGAGCGGGTGTGTCGCTGAGCCCGTGCTCGCCGACGCAGATGTAACCTCCCATGCCGCAGGTGAGATTCACGATGACATCCACTTGGCTCTCGCGAATGCGTTTGACCACTTCGCGATAGTGCCGGGTCTGCATGCTGAACGCGCCCGTTTCGGGCTCGCGCACGTGGATGTGCACGATGGCCGCGCCCGCCTGCGCCGCCTCGATGGCGGTCGCCGCGATCTGCTCGGGTGTGACTGCGCAGTGGGGGCTCTTCGTGACCTTGGTGTCGTCGCCGGTGACGGCGCAGGTGATGATGACTTCCGGATTCATGGCAGCCTCACGGGGACGCGTTTAAATATTATTGAGCCAATAATATAGCATGGCGCCGTCCCCGCAAAGCGCGCCATCGTGCTACCGTCGCCCTCCCATGGCATCAGCCGAATCCTCCAGTCGCGAGGCGCCAGCCGACTCGCCGGGCGCCCGCATGGTCCGAGCCGAAAGATTGAATACCAGGGCCGCCGGGGTCGTGGGGCTGGCTGTACTGTGCAGCCGCCTGCTGGGACTGGTGCGCGAGCAGGTCTTCGCGGCGCTGTTTGGCGGCGGCCGGCTGATGGATGCCTTCACGATGGCATTCCGGATCCCAAACCTGCTGCGCGACCTCTTCGCCGAGGGTGCGCTCTCGACCTCCTTCGTCACGACATTCAGCAAGACCATCGCCATGGACGGTGAACGCGCCGCATGGCACCTCGCCAACAAGGTCGCGACACTGACTGTCATCGTGCTGAGCGCGATCACGATCATCGGCATCCTCTCGGCGCCGTGGCTCGTGGGCGTCCTGGCGCCGGGCTTCGATCCGCAGAAGGCGACACTGACGGTGACGCTGACGCGGATCATGTACCCCTTCATCCTGCTGGTGTCGCTTGCAGCCCTCGTCATGGGGATGCTGAATGCCCGGGAGGTGTTCGGCGTACCGGCCATGGCCTCGAGCTTCTTCAATCTCGGCTCGATCAGCAGCGGCGTGCTGCTGGGGTGGTGGCTCGATCCGGCGTTCGGTGCGCGCGCGCTGCTCGGCTCGGCAATCGGGACGCTGATCGGGGGCGCCCTGCAGTTCGCGGTGCAAGTACCCTCGCTGCGCCGGCTGGGCTATGTCTTTCATCCGGACTTCCATTGGCGCGACCGGGGCGTCAAGGCCATCCTGCGCCTGATGGGTCCGTCGGTCATCGCCGCCAGTACCACCCAGGTCAACGTCCTCGTCAACTCGGTGTTCGCCTCGCGCCTGGGCGATGGCCCGACGTTCTGGCTCGCGATCGCATTTCGCCTCATGCAGCTGCCGCTGGGGATCTTCGGCGTGGCACTCGGCACCGTCGCCCTGCCGCTGCTCGCGCGCATGGCGGCGCACGGCCATCACGCTGCCTTTCGCAGCGAGCTCGCCAAGGGGATGCGGCTGGCTTTCCTCATGACTATCCCGGCCACGATCGGACTGATCATGCTTGCCGAGCCAATCATCTCGGTGCTGTATCAACATCGGAAATTCAGCGCATTCGAGGCAGCGCAGGCCGCCGGTGCGCTGCGCTTCTATGCGATCGGCCTCAGCGGCTATGCGGCGCTCAAGTTGCTCGTGAATGCCTTCTACGCGATCGATCGCCGCAAGACCCCGATGTTCGTCAGCTTCAGTGCGGTGGCGCTCAACCTGCTGCTGAATTGGTTTTTCACGCTGCGACTGGGGTGGGGACACCGGGGACTTGCGCTATCCACCGCCTGCATCGCCACATCCAATTTTCTGATTCTGTACGTGCTCATGCGGCGGCAGCTCGGGCGACTCGACTCCGGCGCACTGCTGCGGCTGCTGTGGAAGCTTGCCATCGCCGGAGCCGTGCTGGCACTCATCTGCTGGGCGGGGGATGCGTGGCTGCTCGCCGACTGGGCGACCCAGCGGTTCTGGCCGAAGCTGCTGTCGCTGCTGCTCACCATAGCGGTCGCAACCGGCGGATTTCTCGCAGTCGCAAGCGCCCTGCGCATCACCGAGCTGCACGAGATCCTGAGCGCGGTGGGTCGAAGACTGCGGCGAGCCTGAGCGCTCGCAATAGTTCCCCTAGGCGCTCGCGGCGAATTGCCTGCAGGCCTCGAGGATGCCCTCCAGGGCAGTGCGCAGCGGCGCTGCCGTGTCGGGCTCGTACGGGCTGGGCCAGTTGTCCTCATTCACTTCGTCCGGCTCCGTCATGTAGCCGCGGCAAGCGAGCTCCATCTGGATCGCGTGCACGCCCGACTGCGGCCGCCCGTAGTGGCGGGTCGTGTAGCCACCGCGAAAGCGGCCATTCGTCACATGGGAGAATGCCGTTGCGGCGCACACCCGCTCCACCGCGCTCGTCAGGGCCGGCGCGCAGGTTGCGCCGTGATTCGTTCCGATGTTGAAGTTCGGCAGGGCGCCGGCAAACAGGCGCGGGATACGCGAGCGGATCGAGTGGCAATCGTAGACGACGACGTTCGCGTAGCCTGCGCGCAGGCGCTCGATCTGCGTTGCGATCGCCTGATGGTACGGATCGAAATACCGCGCACGCCGCTCGGCGATCTGCGCGGCATCCGGATCCTGACCGCTTCGATACAGCGGCTCACCATCGAATGTGGTCGTCGGACACAGCTCGGTCGTCGCCTGGCCCGGATACAGTGAGGCACCGGACGGATCGCGATTGGCATCGATGACGCTGCGTGACAGGGCGGTGCGAATGACGGTCGCGCCGCGCCCGTGCGCAAAATCATACAGCCGCTCGACCCACCAGTCGGCATCCTTGCGTGCCAGCCAGGCGGAAACGAGGCCGCCCCCGAGCTGCGCGGGAATCTGCACACCGGTGTGCGGCATGGTGACGATAAGGGGCATCTCCCCGCGCAGCACGGTGAGCCACGGGAGGGGCGGTTCGGCGGTCATGTGCGGCTAGAATAGCGAAGCGACGAGCGAGGTGAACAGCGGCATGAGAAGCTTGTGGTTCGAGTCGGCGCTGCTGCCGCAGGGATGGGCCAGGGGCGTACGCGTGCAGGTGGTGGAAGGGCGCATCGAGCGTATCGCAGCCGACGTGCCGGCGGCAGATGCCGATGAGCGCCATGCGATTGGCGTGCCGGGGATGCCCAATCTGCACAGTCATGCGTTGCAGCGCGCGCTGACGGGACTCACCGAGCGGCGCGGCACGCACGGCGACAGTTTCTGGACCTGGCGCGAGCTGATGTACCAGTTCGTCGAGCGGATCGATCCGGATGAGGTGCAGGCGATCGCCGCATTCGCTTACGCCGAAATGCTCGAGTCGGGTTTCACGCAGGTCGGCGAGTTTCATTATCTGCACCATGATCGCGGCGGTGTGCCGTTCGCGGACCCCGGTGAGCTCGCCGGTCGCATCGCCGCCGCCGCGGCGGCGAGCGGCATCGGTCTGACATTGCTGCCGACCTTGTACGCACATGGCGGGTTTGGCGGGGCGGAAAGCACCAAGCGACAGCGCCGATTCATCAACGATCGGGAACGATTCGCGCAGATCGTCGAGCGCAGCCGCCAGCTCGTGCGCGCGCTCCCGGGGGGCGTCGTGGGCGTCGCGCCGCACAGCTTGCGCGCAGTAACTCCGGAGGAGCTCGCGTGGCTTTCCGAGCTGCTGCCCGGCGCCGTGGTACACATCCACATCGCCGAGCAGACTCGCGAGGTCGAGGACTGCATGGCCTGGTCGGGGCAGCGGCCCGTGGAATGGTTGCTCGGACACGCAGCAATCGATGCCCGCTGGTGCCTGGTTCACGCAACGCACGTCACCGAGTCAGAGTGGCGGGGAATTCTTGCGCGCGGCGCAGTGGTCGGGTTGTGTCCGATCACCGAGGCCAATCTCGGCGATGGCATCTTTCCCGCGGCTGACTTCCTCGGGCAGGCCGGGCGCATTGGCATCGGATCGGATTCGAACGTGCAGGTCGATGCCGCGCAGGAGTTGCGCGCCCTCGAGTACTCGCAGCGGCTCACACTGCGGGCGCGTAACGTGTTGGCCGCAGGTCCGGGGCACTCCACCGGGCGCAGTCTGTTCGATGCTGCACTCGCCGGGGGCGCCCAGGTGCTGCAATCGGCGGCCGGCCTGATGCCCGGGGCATGGCTCGATGTGGTCAGCCTGAATGCCGCCCACCCGGCGCTGATCCAGCGCCGCGACGACGAGATCCTGGATAGCTGGATCTTCGGCGCGGGTCAGGGGCTCGTGGACTGCGTCTGGCGCGCCGGGGAGAAGCTCGTCGTGGCAGGCCGGCACCGCCATCGCGATACCCTGCTTGCGGGCTACCGCAGGTCGCTGCGACGCCTGCTGGGCTGATGTCCGCTGATTTTCCGTCACGACAGGGCCGCAGACTCCCCCTCGTCCGGGACGGGGGACCATGCTATTTAATGGCGCACGTTAGTGGCGCACGTTAATGGCGCACGTTAATGGTGCACGACCGGGGCACACCGACCCCGGTAGGCGGAAGAGGGCGCGAACGTCATGATGAAGCACATCTGGGGGCTGGTGCTGGCGATTGTGGGCGCTATCGCGCTGGGCGGAGTGGCCCTACACCGCCATGAGCCCATCAATGCCTTGTGGATCCTCACCGCAGCGGTCTGTATCTATCTGCTCGGTTACCGTTTCTACGCCGCCTGGATCGCTGCCCGGGTACTCTGCGTGGATCCCTCGCGCGCAACACCGGCCGAGCGGCGCGACAATGGCCGCGACTTCGTCCCGACACACCGCTGGATCGTTTTCGGACATCATTTCGCCGCGATCGCCGGTCCGGGCCCGCTGGTGGGCCCGACCCTCGCCGCGCAGTTCGGCTATCTGCCCGGAACACTGTGGATTCTCGTCGGGGCAGTCTGCGGGGGCTGCGTGCAGGACATGACGATCCTGCTGCTGTCCACGCGCCGCGACGGTCGCAGCCTGGGTCAGATGGCGCGCGATGAGCTCGGGCCGCTGGGCGGACTCGCAGCCCTGATCGGCACGCTGCTGATCATGATCATCCTGATTGCGGTGTTGGGATTGGTCGTGGTCAACGCCATGAAGCACAGTCCCTGGGCGACCTCCACGGTGTTTGCCACGATACCGGTTGCCATCCTCGTTGGCCTGTATCTGCGGCAGTGGCGCCCCGGGCGGGTCCTCGAAGCCTCGTTGCTCGGCGTGGCGCTCGTGCTCGGCGCGGTGCTGGGGGGCGGTTGGGTCGACCATCAGCCGATGCTGCGCGACCTGTTCGATATCGCGCCGGTGCCGCTCGCCGGCTTCGTCATCGTTTACGGCTGGCTTGCGGCCATTCTGCCGATCTGGCTGCTGCTGGCTCCGCGCGACTATCTGTCGACCTTTCTGAAGCTCGGCACGATCGCGCTGCTGGCCATCGCGTTGCTGATCATGCATCCCCAGATCAAGATGCCCGCCGTGACCCAATTCGTCGATGGCAGCGGTCCGCTCTTTGGTGGCAAGGTGTTTCCGTTCGTCTTCATCACGGTGGCCTGTGGTGCCGTCTCAGGCTTCCATGCGCTCGTCTCCAGCGGCACAACCCCCAAACTCATCCGCAGCGAAGCCGACGTGCGCCTGGTGGGCTATGGGAGCATGGCGCTCGAATCGTTCGTGGCCATCATGGCGATGATTGCCGCCACACTGCTCGATCCTGGCGTGTACTTCGCGATCAACGCCGGTGCGGGCATCGTCGGTGCGACCCCCGATCTCGCGGTGCACACCATTTCGGGATGGGGATTTCCGGTCACGGTCGCACAGATGCAGCAGCTGGCAATCGACATGGGCGAGCGCACGCTATTTGCGCGGACCGGTGGCGCACCGTCACTGGCCGTAGGGATGGCGAGCATCTTCGGCTCGAGCTTTGGCCGCGGGCTGTTGAGCGTCTGGTATCACTTCGCCATCATGTTCGAAGCGGTGTTCATCCTCACCACGCTCGATGCTGGCACGCGGGTCGGGCGTTTCATGCTGCAGGATCTGATCGGCCAGCTCTGGAAGCCATTCGGCCGTACCTCCTGGTACCCGTCCGTGCTGATCGCGAGCGCCCTGATCGTCGCCGGCTGGGGTTACTTCCTGTATATCGGTGTGATCGACCCGAACGGCGGGGTGAACATCCTGTGGCCGCTGTTTGGCATCGCCAACCAGATGCTGGCGGCAATTGCGCTGTGCGTGGCGACGGGAATCATCGTCAAGACGGCCAGGCCCCGCTACGCATGCGTCACGCTGCTGCCGCTTGCGTGGCTCGCCGTCATCACGACCGTCGCCGCCTGGCAGAAAATCACGAGTGCGGACGTGCACATCGGCTTCTTCGCCGCGGCGAACGATCTGGCCGCCAAACTTGCCGCGGGCACACTCGCGCCGGCGAAAGCGGCCGTGGCTTCGCAGCTGATCTTCAATCAGCGTCTGGATGGCTGGCTCACGCTGTTCTTCACTGCCGTGGTGTGGCTGGTGATTGCCGACATGGCACGCATGTCGATCCGTCATCTGCGCGGCTTGCCGGTGGCGCGCAGTTCCGAGGTGCCTTACCAACTCTCAAGGCTCGCCCCGCCATGAAATGGCCCGCACGGCAGCTCCTTGGCAACCGAATGCGCGACGCGCTTGCCGCAGCGTGGCGCGCTTTGCGTCGGGCGACCGGCGATGATGCCTACGAGCGCTATGTGGCGCATCTGCACCTGTGTCATCCGGGCGAGCCCGTCATGACGCGCCACGTTTTCTATGATGAGACCCAGAAGCGCAAGTGGGGCGGGGTCACGCGCTGCTGCTAACTGCGGTGCACGCGCTGCTGCTAACTGCGGTGCACGCGCATGTTGCGGATCAGGCGCCGGTCGATGTACATCCGGGCATCCAGAACCAGCCGGTCCTGGGCCTGCTGCAGCTGGTGCAGGAAAAACATGACCAGAATGCAGGCAACGAGGGCGGTGAGCGTTGCGTTGAACGTCACGCCCAGCCCCAGCGTCACGCCGGTGATGTCACCCTCGAGTGCGCCCTGGGCATCCTGGAGCGCGCGCCCGATGCCGCGCACGGTGCCGACGAAGCCCACCGCCGGAATCGCCCAGGCCGTGAAACGCACCATCGACAGCTGCGCATCGAGCCGGTCGAGCTCATTCTCGCATTCGGCACGCACCGCTTCGGCCGAATCCTGAACGCTGCGAGTGGCGCCGAAGCGGTTCAGCGCCACCATCAATGCCCTGGGCAGCAGCATCTCCTGCTCCTCGCGCGACAGACTCTCGAGTGGCCGCGCATACGCGCGCGCATCATCGGGCAGCACGACGTGCCCGGCATCGACGGCGACGTAGTCCTTCTCGAGCAGCCGGCGGTTGAGCGTCACCGCCTGCGCCTGGCGGCCGATGAGCACGAGCGCCCATAAGGCCAGGATGAGCGCGGTCTCCTGCTCGTAATCCTTCAGAATGACGAAGATGGAGCGCAGATTGCGCGTCGGTACCGACGCACTCTGCGCTGCACCCGCCGCGGTGGCTGTTACCGGCAACGCGAGGATCGCAGCCGCCCGGGGCCGCACCACCAGCGCATAGAGCGTCTGCACGAACAGTGCGCTGACCAACAGTGCAGCGACGCTGAACAGCGCTTCCCGGCCAAATGCGGATCGCATCGAGCTGGCTCTCCTTACCCGGCGCGGCCCGCGGTGATGCGGGATTGACCGGCGTGCACTAGGCTACTGGCTCACCCAATCGGTCGAAAGGACCAAATGACTACCGTTGCGGACAAGATTATCGCCCGAGAGTTCGTCATCACCACGGAGCTCACGCCCCCCAAAGGCATCGATCTTACCGATATCTTTGCCAAGGCTGCCGCGCTGGCCAATTGCATCGATGCCTTCAATCTGACCGAATCGCCGCGCGCGCGCATGACGATCGCGCCAACGGCGGTGGCGCACCTGCTGCTCGACCGCGGCATCGAGCCGATCGTGCAGGTCACGGCGCGCGATCGCAATCGCATCGCGATCCAGGCGGACCTACTGGCAGCCGCGGCGCTCGGGGTGCGCAACTTCGTGTTCATGGCGGGTGATCCGCCCGGCAGCGGCGATCATCCCCAGGCCAAGCCCGTCTTCGATCTGAACTCCAATCAGATGCTGCGCGCAGCGCACGAGCTGGCGCAGGGCCGGGATCTGGCGGGCAATCCACTGCGCGGTGCGCCGAGTCTGTTCCTCGGCGCGACGGTGAATCCGGGCGCCGATGATCTGCAGGCCGAAGTGGCCAATACGCATCGCAAGATCGACGCGGGGGCGCAGTTCCTGCAGACGCAGGCGATTTACGCTCATGGCACGCTCGAGCGCTTTCTCGATGCCGTCAAGCCCGACGGGGTGGCGATCCTCGCCGGAGTGATTCCGCTGAAGTCGGCGAAGATGGGCGCGTGGCTCAATGCGAACGTGCCCGGTATTCGGGTCCCGCAGACTCTGCTGCAGGCGATGCAGGATGTTGCCGGCACGGATGCGGAAGTGGGCAAGGGAATCGAGCTGGCGGCCGGCATCGTCCGCGCCGTGCGCCCACTGTGCTCGGGCGTGCATCTGATGGCGCTCGGCTGGGAGGTGCATATCCCGGCAATTCTGCGGGCGGCGCAGCTCGCACAGGTGCGCCCACCGGCGCGCCGCACCTGTTGAGAGCTGTCAGGTTGCCCGCGCGTTCCGCGAAGTAGCCCACTGCCACCCCGGCTCGAGTGGTTGAAAGCTCGGGGAAAGCTCCATACGGACTACACCCGCGCCCGGCCCGAGGGTGGGCCCGCCGGGCGCCATGGTAAGCTGCGCGCCCGGTCGGAGGGCTCGAAGGACGGCAATGGCACTGAAAATCATGATCCTGGGTGCGAATGGCTTCATCGGCAGCGCGTTGACCAACGCGATCCTGCGCACGCGCGACTGGGATGTCTACGGCATCGATCTCGCCGACAACAAGCTCGGCGACCTCCCCGATACGGAGCGCTTTCACTTCGTGGAAGGCGACATCACCATCAACAAGGAGTGGGTCGAGTACCACGTCAAGAAATGCGATGTCGTCGTGCCGCTGGTGGCAATCGCCAATCCGGCCCAGTACGTCACCCACCCGCTGCGTGTCTTCGAGCTGGATTTCGAGGCCAACCTCGATGTCGTGCGCTACTGCGTGAAGTACGGCAAGCGGCTGATATTCCCCTCCACCTCCGAGATCTACGGCATGTCGCAGGACAGCATCCTCGACGAGGAGACCAGTCCGCTGGTCTACGGTCCGGTGAACAAGCAGCGCTGGATCTATGCCGCTTCCAAGCAGCTCCTGGACCGCGTCATCTACGCTTATGGCGTCCGCGACAACCTCGACTACACACTGTTCCGGCCCTTCAATTTCATTGGCCCGAATCTCGACAACATCGAGGAGCCCAAGGAGGGCAGCTCGCGGGTATTCACCCAGTTTCTCTCGAACGTGCTCTATCAGCGGCCGATCAAGCTGGTCGACGGTGGGCGCCAGAAACGCTCCTTCACCTTCATCTTCGACGCCGTGGAGGCGCTGCTCACCATTCTCGAGAATCCACAAGGGTGCGCCTCGCGGCGCATTTTCAACATCGGCAACCCGGATAACTGCGTCTCGATCCGCGATCTCGCCGAGCGCACGATCCGCATCGCGCAGGAATTTGCGGTGTTACGGGAGAATGCCCGGGGCACGCAGATCATCGACGTCACGGCCGCGGATTACTACGGCAAGTACTACCAGGACATCCAGGTGCGCGTGCCGGCGATCGAGGCCGCGAGGCGCGATCTGGGATGGCAGCCGACGACCGATCTGGACACGGCCATCCGTCGCACCATCGAGTACTACGTGCAGCAGGGCTTTGGCACGCGTATGACGGCCGAATTCTAAGGGCGCGGGGCGCACCCGACGGCTTCATGATGGTTACCGAGACGGGGGAGGGGCTGCGAGCGCTGCGCAGTTTGGGCTGGCTGCTGTGGATCGCTCTCGCGGTGGCTTGGTTCGCCACCATGCCCGTGCGTCCGCTGCTTGACCCTGACGAGGGCCGCTATGCCGAGATCCCCCGCGAGATGCTCGCGAGCGGCGACTGGATCACCCCGCGGCTGGATGGCCTCAAGTACTTCGAGAAGCCCCCGCTGCAGTACTGGGCGACGGCCGTGACGTATTCGCTGTTTGGGCTGAGCGAATGGACGGCGCGGCTGTGGACAGTCGGGCTCGCGTTTCTGTGCCTGCCGATGGTATTCATGTGGACTGCGCCGCTGTATGGCAAGACCGCGGCGCTTGCAGCGCTGGGCGTGCTCGCTGTCAGTCCCTACTTCGCCATCGTCGGGCACCTGAATCTGCTCGATGCCGGATTCAGTTTCTGGCTGGCAGGGGCGATTCTCGCCTTCACGCGGGCGCAACTGGCTGCGGAGCGCTCTTTGCGGGAGCGGCGCTGGATGCTCGCGGCCTGGGCCGCGGCGGCGCTGGCGGTGCTGAGCAAGGGCATCGTCGTGGGTGTGTTGTGCGGTGCGACGCTGATCCTCTATACGCTGCTCGAGCGTGATGGCCGTCCATGGCGGCGACTGCATGCGCTGTGGGGACTGACGCTGTTCCTGGTGATTGCCGCGCCCTGGTTCATCGTGGTGAGTGTGCGCAATCCGTCGTTCGCGGCGTTCTTTTTCATCCATGAACATTTCGCACGCTTTCTGACGACGGTGCATCAGCGGGTCGAGCCCTGGTGGTATTTCATTCTCATCCTGCTGCTGGCCGCATTGCCTTGGCTTGCGCATCTGCCGCGCGCTGCGACCGCAGCGTGGGTCGAAAACGGATTAGATAGAAGCTTCAAGCCGCTTAAATTCCTATTGATATTCTCCGCCGTCACTTTGGTCTTCTTTTCCGCCTCCGGCTCCAAGCTCGCCCCCTATATCCTGCCGCTCATGCCGCCGCTTGCGATCATTGTGGGTGTCCGGGCGACTCGCAGCGCGCGATTCCCACGCGCCATGGCTGCTGCATCCGCCGCGTACGTGCTGGCGCTCTCCGTCGGGCTTGCCTTGTATGTACTGCGTATCAACGGCGCGGTGCATGGTCCAGGCATCGGCTGGCTGCTTGCGGCCGCCCTCATGCCACTGAGCGGTGTGATCGCCACGTACCGTCCCAGGGCGCACAGTCTTCGAGCGGGCCTGTGGATGACCGCAGCCGGCGCCCTCCTGGGCTGGCAGTGCCTGCTGTGTGCGTTCACGGACCTGTTGCCACAGCGATCGGCCTATCGGCTGTTGTTGCCGGTCAAGCCGCTGGTGCACGCGCAAACGGAACTCTTCAGCGTCGGCCAATATCGCGAAACGATCTCCCCGTATCTGCAGCGTACGATGCAGCTCGTGGACTTCCAGGGGGAACTGCAGTTTGGCTTGTCCAAGGAGCCGGGCGGGCAGTTGAGCGATCAGGCTTTCCTGACCCGTTGGCACGGCACCCAGGATGCCATCGCCTTTCTCGATCCTGCGAGCCTTGCCGCATGGCGCCGGCGCGGGCTCGAGGGTGAGGTGATTTCGGCCGACCAGGAGACCGTGGCGTTGAGTCGCATGAGCACGAGCCGACCATGAAATTGAGCGATTTCGCCGTGCTGTCACTCGGGGTGCTGCTGAATGCGCTCGCACAGCTCGGGCTCAAGGCCGCGACCAGTGTGACCGGCCCGCTCGTGGCCGCGGACGGGCGTACGTGGAGTCGCGCTCTGCAGCTGGTACAGGTGCCCTCGCTATGGTTCGCGCTGACCGCGTACGGCATCAGTGTGATCGTTTGGCTGGTGGGACTTTCGCGCGTGCCCGTCGGGCAGGCCTACCCGATGCTCTCACTCGGCTACGTCCTCAACATCGGGCTCGCCTGGTGGCTGCTGGGCGAGATGCCAAATGCCCAACGCGTGCTCGGCATCCTCATCATCGTCATCGGTGTGGTGCTCGTCGCCCGTTCGTGAGAGGTTGCCGGATCGTGAAGACGTTTCTGCCGTTCACCCGCCCGACGATCGATGAGGAAACCCTACAGGGTGTCGCCGATGTGCTGCGCTCGGGATGGCTGGCGAGCGGACCCAAGGTGGCGCAGTTCGAAACGGCGCTGTCGACTTATCTCGGGGGCCGGCCGGTGCGGACACAGACATCCGCCACGGCGAGCCTGGAGATGGCGCTGCTCGCCTGTGGGATTGGCGCGGGAGATGAGGTCATCACCCCGGCGATGAGTTTCGTCGCCACGGCCAACGTGATCGTCCGCACCGGTGCCCGGCCCGTGTTCGTCGATGTCGGCCTGGATTCGCGCAACATCGATTTCGAGCAGCTCGAAGCGGCCGTTACGCCGCGCACGCGCGCGGTGCTGCCGGTGCATTTTGCGGGTCTGCCGCTCGACATGGATCGCCTGTATGCGCTTGCGGAGCGGCACCGGCTGCGGGTGATCGAGGATGCTGCCCATGCGATCGGCTCCTGCTGGCGGGGCCGCCGGATCGGCAGCTTCGGCGACCTCGTGTGTTTCAGCTTTCATCCGAACAAGAACATGACCACCATCGAGGGCGGAGCGGTCAGCGGCGGCTCGGCTCAGGAGCTGCACGCGCTGGAGCTGCACCGCTGGCATGGTCAGATTCGCACGCCCGAGGGCGTCGATACCGTGCTGGCGGGCGGGAAGGCCAACCTGTCCGATGTCGCAGCGCAGGTGGGACTCGGACAGCTGGCGCGTCTGGAGGAATTCAATCGTCGCCGGCGCGAGCTTGCCGCTCGCTATTTCAGCCTCTGGGAGCGCGGTCCGCCGCTTCGCCTGCCGCTGCAGGCGGACGGGCACAGCTGGCACCTGTTCGCTCCATTGTTGCCCCTGGAGCAGCTGACGATCACCCGCCAGCAGTTCATCGAGGCCATGCGGGAGCGGGGAATCGGCGTCGGCGTGCACTACCAGGCCATTCACCTGTTCACGGCGTACCGCGCGCTTGGCTATCGTGAGGGACAGTTTCCCAACGCCGAGCGGATCGGACGCGAAACGATCACGTTGCCGCTGTTTCCGGCGATGGCGCTCGGGGATGTGGATCGCGTCGTCGAGGCGACGACAGCCATCCTCCAGGGAGCCCGGCGGTGAGTCGCACCCTCTCGGTCATCGTTCCGGTCTATAACGAGCAAGAGGGCTTGCAGGGGCTGTTTGAGCGTCTGTACCCCGTGCTGGATCAGCTTGGGTGCCAGTACGAGATCATCTTCGTGGACGACGGCAGCTCGGATCGCTCCGTCGCCGGGCTGCGGGAGCAGTTTGCGCGCCGTCCCGAGCACACGCGGGTGGTGGTCCTTGCGCGCAATGTGGGCCAACACATGGCGATCATGGCGGGCTTCGCGCACGCCCGCGGTGATTACATCATCACTCTGGATGCCGATCTGCAGAATCCGCCGGAAGAGATCGGCAAGATCGTCGCTGCGATGGATGCCGGGGCCGATTATGTGGGCACGGTGCGGCGCAATCGCCACGATGTGTTCTGGCGCAAGGCCGCCTCGAGGCTGATGAATCGCTTTCGCGAGCAGACCACGCAGATACGCATCACGGACCAGGGCTGCATGCTGCGCGGCTACGACCGCAACATCGTCAATGCGATCAATGGTTGCGTCGAGGTCAGCACGTTCGTGCCGGCCCTGGGCTACACTTTCGCCCGCCATCCGGTGGAGATCGAAGTCGTCCACGAGCAGCGCCGCTCCGGACAGTCCAAGTACTCCATCTATCGGCTTATCCGGCTGAATTTCGATCTGATGACCGGCTTCTCGGTCATGCCGCTGCAGTTCTTCTCGATGGCCGGCATCGCGATCTCGCTACTGTCGCTCGTGGGCTTCGTGCTGCTCGTCATCCGCCGCTTCATGGTGGGACCGGAAGCCGAGGGCCTGTTCACCTTGTTCGCCATCGCGTTCTTTCTCATCGGTGTGCTGCTGATGGGCGTCGGCGTGGTTGGGGAGTATGTCGGACGTATCTACGAGCAGGTTCGTCGCCGGCCGCGTTATACCGTCGCCGCGCTGCTCGAGCAGGCTGACGGCAGCCGACCGAGCGCCTACCCGGAGTTGCCGCCGCCACTACCCGGTCAACGCGCGCTCGGAGTCGGTGAATGAGCGTCGCACGAGCGGTGGTATTTGCCTATCACGATGTGGGAGTTCGCTGTCTCAAGACGCTCCTGTCGGGCGATGTGGAGGTACCGCTCGTCGTCACGGTGGCCGACGATCCTGAGGAAACGCGGTGGTTCGACAGCGTCGCCAGGACGGCAGCCGATTTCGGCATCCATGTGGTGATGCCGGCGGATGCGAACGATCCGCAGCTGCAGCAGGCGATCGGCGAGCTGCGACCGGACCTGTTGTTCTCCTTCTACTATCGCTCGCTGTTGCAGCAGTCCTTGCTTGGCAGCGCGCGTCGCGGCGCGTTCAACATGCATGGTTCGCTGCTGCCGAACTATCGTGGTCGAGCGCCGGTCAATTGGGCGATCCTGCGCGGCGAGCGTGAGACGGGCGCCACGCTGCACCACATGGTGGCACGCGCCGATGCCGGCGATATCGTCGATCAGCTGGCGGTGCCGATTCTCGCCGACGACAACGCGCGCGATGTGTTTCGCAAGGTGACGGTGGCTGCCGAGATCGTACTGGCGCGCTCGCTGCCGGGCATCCTTGCCGGTACCGCGCCGCGCACGCCTCAGGTGCTTGCGCCGGGGCAGTACTTCGGGCGGCGCCGACCGCAGGACGGTCTGATCGACTGGTTGTACCCAGCGGAGCAGATTCATAACCTTGTGCGTGCGCTCGCGCCGCCTTTTCCCGGAGCATTCACCGACATGGCCGGGCAGCGATGGTGGCTGCATCGCACGCGGGTCGTGCAACGAAGCGTGGCGGCCGAGGACCGCGGCCGCCTGTTCGAGATCGACGGTCGTTGCTACGCTGCATGCGCCGACGGCAGTGTGCTGCAGCTGTTGGAAATCGCCACCGCCGAGGGACCGCTGGATCTGCGGCTGCTCGCGAAGCGGCTGCGCACGCAGCCGATCCTGCTGCGCTGAATGCCGCGGCGGACGCTGCGTTGAGTCGCATCGCACTGAAAATCGACGTCGATACCGATCGTGGGACGCTCGAGGGTGTCCCGCGGCTCGCCGCGCTGCTCGAGCGCCTGCAGGTCCACGCCACGTTTCTGTTCAGTCTGGGACCCGACCAGACCGGGCGGGCCGTCAGGCGCGCCTTTCGCCGGGGCTTTCTCGGTAAAGTGCGCCGCACCTCCGTTGTGAGGCATTACGGGCTGAAGACCCTGCTGTACGGCACGTTGCTGCCGGGCCCGCATATCGGACGCCGTCGTGGATCGATCATGCGCGAGATTGCGCGGCGCGGATTCGAGGTAGGGGTGCACACGTACAATCACGTCCGCTGGCAGGATCGCGTTGCGACTGCGACCGAGCCCTGGACGCGTCGCGAGTTGACGCTCGCGCACGATCAGTTTATCGAGATCTTCGCCCAGGCCCCCCACGTACACGGCGCGGCGGGCTGGCAGATGAACCAGTACGTACCGGCCCTGGAGCGGGACCTGGGTTTCCGCTATGCCTCCGATGCCCGCGGCGACGGCCCATTCCTGCCCGTGGTGAATGGCCAAGTGATCGATGTGCTGCAGATGCCCACGACGCTGCCCACCCTGGATGAGCTGATCGGCCGGGAGGATCTCGAGAACGAGGATCCGGTCGAGCATTTGTTCACGCTGTGCGAGCGCCCCGTGGCGCGCGACCATGTCTACACATTGCACGCCGAACTCGAGGGCGGCCTGCTGATGGATGCATTCGAACGGCTGCTGCAAGGATGGCAGACGCGCGGCATGCTGCTGTGTGATCTGGCGGCGTACGCCGCGTCAGTGGACCGAAACGCGCTGCCGCGCTGTGCGATCGTATCGGGGTCGGTGGCCGGCCGTTCCGGAACCCTGGCCTGTCAGGCAAGCGCGCCCGCTGCCTGAAGATCGCGAAGCCTCGACTGAGCCAAGCGCCGCCCCATCAGGTGGCCCCCGCATGATTCAACGGCAAGGCGGTGGCTCGCGTGACGGTACGCATGGCAAAGCTCGACTGAACGCTCGCGACGCTTGGCAGCCGCGTCAGATGCTGGTTGTGGATGCGCTCGAAGTCGGCCAGATCGGCTACCACCAGGCGCAATAGGTAGTCGTGCTCACCCGTCATGAGGTAGCACTCCATCACTTCCGGCACTTTGCGTACGGCGCTCTCGAAGGCTTCCAAGCCCGAGCGGCTCTGGCGGTCGAGCGTGATGCTGACGAACACGTTGACCGGATAACCGGCTTTGTGCTGATCGATGAGCGCGGTATATCCCTGGATCAATCCGGATTCCTCCAGTGCGCGCACCCGCCGCAGGCAAGCCGATTCGGACAGGCTGACTTTTTCCGCCAGCGCCGTGTTGGTGATGCGCGCATCCTGCTGCAGCAGCTTGAGGATGGCTCGATCGATGCGATCCAGCTCCATATACGCAATAATCCTTCCTAATGGACCGGTGACACGCAGGATTCTGCCATATGGTGGCACTACCTGAGCGGATTTCGCAAGCCCACGGCAAGGCCTGGGTCCTAAGCTGATTGCATAACGAACCGGGGTTGCGAGTTGCGATCACTTCCACTCGACCACGCCGGCAATCAGGAGGTCTGTCCATGCGCATTGGTGTGCCGAAGGAAATCAAGGTCCACGAGTACCGTGTAGGTCTCGTGCCGGCGGGGGTGCGGGAGCTTGCCGCCGCCGGCCACAAGGTCCTGATCCAGAGTGGGGCCGGAAACGGAATCGGCTTCGATGATGAGCACTACCGGGCCGCGGGAGCCACGATTGCCAACACGGCTGCCGAGGTCTTCGGCGACGCGCAGCTGATCGTCAAGGTGAAGGAGCCGCAGGCCGTCGAGTACGAGATGCTCAAGGCCGGCCAGGTGCTCTTTACCTATCTGCATCTGGCGGCCGATCCGGCGCAGGCGCGGGGACTGATGAGATCCGGTGCCACGGCGATTGCGTACGAGACGGTGACGGCGCCCAACGGATCGCTGCCGCTGCTCACCCCCATGAGCGAGGTCGCCGGACGCATGGCCATCCAGGTCGGAGCCGCGAGCCTGCAGAAGGCGAATGGCGGCTTCGGTGTGCTGCTGGGGGGCGTGCCGGGCGTACAGCCGGCAAAGGTCGTGATCCTTGGCGGGGGTGTGGCCGGCCGACACGCCGCGGAAATCGCGGTCGGAATGCGGGCCGAGGTCACGGTGGTCGATCGCTCGCTCGACCGGCTGCGCGAGCTGTCCGCGACCTTCGGCTCGAGCCTGCTCACGGCCTACTCGACGACCGAGACCATCGAACGGCTGGTTCGCGATGCCGACCTGGTCGTGGGCGCAGTCCTGGTCGCAGGAGCTGCGGCACCGAAGCTCGTGACGCGCAGCATGCTCGCGACCATGAAGCGCGGCGCCGTTCTCGTGGATATCTCGATCGATCAGGGTGGCTGTTTCGAGACGAGCCGACCGACGACGCATGCCGACCCGACGTTCGTCGTCGATGGCATCATCCACTATTGTGTGGCCAACATGCCCGGGGCAGTGCCCCGCACCTCGACGTTCGCGCTGACGAATGCGACCCTCCCGTACGTGCGTGCGTTAGCCGACCTCGGCTGGCAGGCAGCGCTCAAACGCGACGCGGGCCTTGCGGCGGGCTTGAACGTGCATGCCGGGGAGATCACGCACGAGGTGGTGGCGCATGCCCTCGGCTTCGGCGTTCGGTCGCCGGATGTACCCGCGGCGTACCCCGCTGCCAGCCTCCCTCGAAAGCAGAGTGGCTAGGGGTGCCCGCCTGCCGCTACGCTAGGGGCACCAGTTTCATCAGTGGCCCCCCGCCTGAGGACCTTCGAATGAAGAATGCATTGCCGTTTGCGCTGCTGGCGCTTCTCGTCGGACCGGTATGTGCCGCCCCCGTGACGTACAACGTCGATCCCAACCACACTTTTCCCAGCTTCGCCGCCGATCACTTCGGCGGCCTGTCCGTCTGGCGTGGCAAGTTCGACAAGTCTTCCGGCACGATCGTGCTGGATAAGCAGAAGGACACCGGCACGGTCGAAATCACTGTCGATACGGCTTCGATCGACTTCGGCCTGCCGAAGCTCAATGAGCACGCCCGCTCGGCGGATTTGTTCGATGTGGCGAAGTACCCGACTGCCACCTACAAGGGAACGTTGACGAACTTCAAGCACGGCGCCCCCACCGAGGTGCGCGGCGAGTTCACTCTGCATGGGGTCACCAAGCCGCTGCTGCTGAAGATCGACCAGTTCAAATGCATAATCAATCCGATGTCGAAGAAGGAAGTTTGCGGTGCCGATGCGAGCGGCAGCTTCAATCGCGCCGACTACGGCATCAACTTTGGCGAGAAGAACGGCTTTCGCATGGGCGTGAAACTGCAGATCCAGGTGGAAGGTATCCGCGCCAGCTGATCCTGCGGAAGCCACGCCATGGCGCCGCCGTCGGGACTCCCCTTGTTGCGGGGTGGCATGTCTGATCGTCAAGCTGCCGATGCCGAGCTTCTCGCGACCATGACGGCCACCGCGGTGGAGGCCGGGCGGGTGGTCTTTGGTATCTACCGGGGCGAATTCGACGTCGCGCTCAAAACGGACGATTCGCCGGTCACGATCGCGGACCATGCCGCCGAAGCGGTGATTCTCAAGCGCCTGCGCGCTGTTGCGCCCGGGGTGCCGATCATCGCCGAGGAGGAGTGTGCGGCGGGCCGCATCCCCTCGATCGGCACGGAATTCTTTCTGGTCGATCCGTTGGATGGCACCAAGGAGTTCGTCCACAGGCGCGGGGAGTTCACGGTCAACATTGCGCTGATACGCGCGGGCGTGCCGCAACTGGGCGTCGTCTACGCACCCGCGAGCGCGAGCCTGTTCATCGGCGATGTGAGCGCGCGGCGCGCTTTTCGCGCCGATCAGCGGCCGGGTGACGCATTCTCCGCCCCGAGTCAGCCGATCGCGGTCCGGGCGGTCCCCACGGAGGGACTGACTGTGGTGTGTTCCCGGTCGCATTCCAATCCGCAGACCGAGGCCTATCTGCGCGGCTACCCGATCGCAAAGCGTGTCTCGGTCGGCTCATCCCTCAAGTTCTGCCTGCTCGCCGCCGCGCAGGCCGACCTGTATCCGCGCCTGGGAGCAACGATGGAGTGGGACACCGCCGCCGGCCATGCGGTGCTGACGGCAGCCGGCGGCGAGGTGTGGGCACCGGGCGGAGTACCGCTGCGCTATGGCAAGGCCGGCTTTCGCAACGACGGCTTCGTCGCCAGCGGAACGCTCGTGCCGCGACCCCTGGCCGCCGTGCCCGGAGCAGCCGGAGCATGAGCGTCAAACCCGCACCGCCCACGGCGGCGAGCTTGCCGGACAACCTGAAACGTCTGGAAGCGCAATCCATCGGCATCCTCCGCGAGGTCGTCGCCGAGTTTCGCAATCCGGTGATGTTGTATTCCATTGGCAAGGACTCCGGGGTCATGCTGCACCTGGCGCTGAAGGCCTTCTATCCTTCGAAGCCGCCGTTCCCGCTGTTGCACGTGGATACCGGCTGGAAATTCGCCGAGATGATCCGGCATCGCGATGCGACTGCGCGCCGTCTCGGGCTCACGCTGCTCGTTTACACGAACCCGGAAGGCGTGGCGCGCGGCATCAATCCGATCGTCTCCGGCTCCTCGTTGCATACCCGCATCATGAAAACCGAGGCCCTCAAACAGGCACTCGGCAAGTGGAACTTCGATGCGGCTTTCGGCGGAGCGCGCCGCGACGAGGAGAAGAGTCGGGCGAAGGAGCGGATCTTCTCCTTCCGCTCCGCCCGCCATGCGTGGGATCCGCGCAACCAGCGGCCCGAGCTGTGGAATCTGTATAACACCCGCATCAACAAGGGCGAGACGATCCGGGTATTTCCGCTTTCGAACTGGACCGAGCTGGACATCTGGCAGTACACCCGTGCCGAGAACATCCCGGTGGTGCCGCTGTACTTCGCCGCCCCGCGGCGCGTCGTGCGCCGCGATGGCGTGTGGCTCATGCGCGATGACGATCGCATGCCGCTGCTGCCGGGGGAGACCGAGGAGGTGCGCAGGGTTCGTTTCCGCTCGCTTGGCTGTTATCCATTGTCGGCGGCTATCGAAAGCGATGCCGCCACACTCGATGCGATCATTGCGGAAATGCTGGTATCGCGCTCCTCGGAGCGCTCCGGCCGCCTCATCGATGCCGACGAGGCGGCCTCCATGGAGAAGAAGAAGCGCGAGGGCTACTTCTGATGCCGGACGAGCTCGCGCATCCCTGCAAAGACCTGCTGCGGTTTCTGACCTGCGGCTCGGTGGATGATGGCAAGTCCACGCTGATCGGCCGCCTGCTCCATGACACCCAGCTGATCCCACAGGACCAGCTCGAGGCGCTGCAGCGCGACAGCCGCAGGCATGGCACCACGGGGGATGAGCTCGATTTTGCGCTGCTGGTGGATGGGCTCGAGGCGGAACGGGAGCAGGGCATCACGATCGACGTCGCCTACCGCTTCTTCACCACGGGACGCCGCTCGTTCATCGTCGCGGACACGCCGGGCCACGAGCAGTACACGCGCAACATGGCTACCGGTGCATCCAACTCCGACGCGGCAGTCATTCTCATCGATGCCAGGAAGGGGGTGCTGACCCAGACGCGCCGCCACAGCTATATTTGTGCACTGCTTGGCATCCGGCACGTCCTGCTGACCGTGAACAAGATCGATCTCGTGGAATTTTCCGGCGAGCGCTTTCACCACATCGTCGCGGATTACCTCGGATTTGCCGGGCCGCTCGGGTTTGCCTCGATTGCAACCATACCCGTCTCGGCCCGCTTCGGCGACAACGTCACGCAACGCTCGCAGCGGATGAGCTGGTATGACGGCCCCACGCTGCTTCAGCATCTCGAGGAGCTCGAGGTCGAAGCCGGTGCCATCGGCAAGCCGTTCCGCTTCCCGGTGCAGTGGGTCAATCGGCCGCACTCGGACTTTCGCGGCTTCTCGGGCACCGTGGCCTCCGGCAGCGTGCGCCCCGGCGATCCGCTCGTGGTGGCCGCCTCCGGCAAGCAGTCTACGCTGGCGCGTATCGTGACCGCCGATGGGGACCTGCCCGAAGCACGGGCGGGCGCTGCCGTGACGCTGACCTTTGCGGATGAGATCGATGTGGCCAGGGGAGACCTGCTGGCACACCCGGACAGCCGTCCGGAAGTCGTGGACCAGTTTGCCGCGCATGTATTGTGGATGGCAGAGGACGAGATGCTGCCCGGGCGCGCGTATCTGCTGCGCATTGGGGCGAAGTATCTACCTGCCCGCATCACGAGCCTGAAACACAAGGTGGACGTCAATACGCTCGAGCACATCGCCGCGAAGACCCTCGCGTTGAATGAGATCGGGTCGTGCAACCTGGCGACCGCCGTCCCCGTCGCATTCGATCCCTACGCCGAAAACCCCGTTACAGGTGCCTTCATTCTCATCGATCGCTTCACGAACGCCACCTGCGGCGCCGGCATGATCACCTTCGGGCTGCGCCGCGCGACCAACATTCACCGGCAGGATGTGTTCGTCGACAAGGGTGCGCGCGTGCGCCTGAGCGGCCACCGGCCGGCGATCCTGTGGTTCACCGGCCTATCTGGATCGGGCAAGAGCACGATCGCCAATCTCGTCGAGCGCGAGCTGCATCACTCCGGGGCCCACACCTACATGCTCGATGGCGACAACTTGCGCCACGGGCTGAACCGGGATCTGGGATTCACGGACGCGGATCGCGTGGAGAACATCCGCCGGGTCGGTGAGGTGGCCAGGCTGTTCGTGGATGCAGGCCTCGTGGTGCTGTGCTCGTTCATCTCCCCGTTCAGGGCCGAGCGACGCATGGTTCGTGAGCTCGTGGCGGAAGGGGAGTTCGTGGAGATTTTCGTCAATACGCCCCTCGAGGAATGCATGCGACGCGATCCGAAGGGGCTGTATGCGCGCGCGAAACAAGGCAAGATCAAGAACTTCACCGGCATCGATTCGCCGTACGAGGTGCCGGAAAACGCCGAGATCGTCATCGACGGGGTCACCGGCACACCCCAGGATGGCGCGCGTCTCGTGCTCGAGACGCTGCGCGCCCGACAGATCGTCAGCTGACGAGGCGCGGCCTGCGGCAAGACGCAGTGTGGGGATTCGCATATCATCGCCGGACACGCTGCGCAGCGATCACTGCCGGGCCGGGAGAAGATTTTGTCCGCCGTCACGAGCCGCCGCGACGATGACGTCGCCGTACTGGAGATCGACAACCCACCGGTCAACGCGCTGAGCCTCCACGTGCGGGAGGCTCTGGCCGATGCGCTGCGCAGCGCCGCCGCGGATTCAACCGTGAAGGGGATCGTGCTGGGCGGTGCACGCGGCACCTTTCCCGCCGGTGCCGACATCAACGAGTTTGCCTCCGGTCTGGGACAGAAGTTGCCGACGCTGCGCGATCTGCAGGCACAGATGGAAGCAATCGGCAAGCCGATTGTCGCGGCCATCGAGGGAACCGCGCTCGGCGGGGGTTTCGAGATCGCGCTGACTTGCCACTGGCGTGTGGCCTCCAAACAGGCGCGTGTCGGTCTGCCGGAAGTGAAGCTCGGACTGATTCCGGGCGCCGGGGGCACTCAGCGCTTCACGCGCCTTGCCGGTCCCGCCGCAGCCCTTGAGGCGATCACAGCCGGTGCCCATCTGCCGGCCGAACGTGCGTTGCAGCTCGGGCTCCTCGATGAGCTCGCTCCCGATCCGCTGGGCGCTGCGATTCAGCTCGCGCGGCGGGCGGCCCGCGAGAAACGCGCGCTGCCGCTGGCGAGCCGGCTCGACACGCGCATCGAGTCCGTCGATCGCGCGCTGTTCACGGAGTTTCGCCGCCGCCTCTCCGGCAAGGCTCGCGGGCAACTCGCGCCCGGCAAGATCGTCGATTGCATCGAGGCGGCATGCACCCGCTCGCCGGAGGAAGCCTTCCGGCTCGAGCGCCAGCTGTTCGAGGAGTGCCGTGACAGCCCGCAGCGCAAGGCGCTCGTGCACGTGTTCTTTGCCGAGCGCGAGGCGCGACGCATTCCCGATGTGCCCGCCAGCGTGAAAGCGCTGCCGATCCGCACTGCTGCGGTCATTGGTGCAGGCACGATGGGTGGGGGTATTGCGATGTGTTTCGCCAATGCCGGCATTCCCGTGCAGCTTCTGGAGCTCTCACAGGAAGCTCTCGGGCGCGGGCTGGAACTGGTGCGGAAGAACTATGCGGCCTCGGTGCAACGCGGCAGTCTCTCCCAGCAGCGTGTGGACGGCGCGTTGGCGCGAATCTCCGGCACCACGCAGTACGAGGCACTGGCCAGCGCGGACATCGTCGTCGAGGCGGTTTTCGAGGATCTCAAGACCAAGCGTGATGTGTTCACGCAGCTCGACCGCGTCTGCGCCGCGCACGCCATTCTCGCTACCAACACCTCGACGCTCGACATCGATGCGATCGCCGCGGTGACCGGGCGGCCTGCCCGGGTCATTGGCACGCACTTCTTCAGTCCGGCGCATGTGATGAAGCTGTTGGAGAACGTGCGCGGCCGGGCCAGCTCGCCCGAGACGATTGCGACGGCAATGGCGCTCGGCAGAACACTGGGGAAAGTCACCGTGCTTGCCGGCAATTGTGATGGCTTCATCGGCAACCGGATGCTGCAGTACTACACGGGCGAGGCGGAGTTTTTGCTGGAGGAGGGCGCGACGCCGCAACAGATCGATGCAGTCATGGAGAAGTTCGGCTTTGCCATGGGGCCACTTGCCGTGCGCGACCTGGCGGGCAACGATGTCGGTTTCCTCATTCGCAAGAACCGCCGTATACCGGCGGATGAGCGCGTCTCGCCGATTCTCGAGCGGCTCGTCGCGCAGGGGCGCCTGGGGCAGAAGTCCGGCCGCGGCTTCTATCGGTACGAGGGACGCACGCGCGTGCCGGACCCCGAGGTGGCGGCCATCATCGAGGAGGTATCACGCGAGCTCGGTATCGCGCGGCGTGCGGTCGCCGATGAGGAGATCCTGGAGCGTCTGCTGCATCCGCTGGTGAACGAGGGCGCAAAGATCCTCGCCGACGCAATCGCGATCCGGGCCGGCGACATCGATGTGGTCTACGTGAATGGCTACGGATTCCCGGCGTACCGCGGCGGGCCGATGTTCTGGGCGGAGCGGGTCGGCTTCGCGCGCATCCTTGCCACGATGCGCCGTCTCGCCCCGATGCGTGGGCAACGCTGGCGCCCGGCACCGCTGCTGGAGGCGCTTGCCGCCTCCGGCAAGGGATGGACCGATCCGTCCGCTACGCCACCGGCAGCCGCGTCGTGAATTTTTTCGTGCGTAGCACGAAGCTGGTGTTGACCGAGCGCACGGCGCGGATCTGCAGCACGTGCGCCGACATGAACCGCTCGTACGCTTCCATGCTGGCCGCGACGATGCGCAGCAGGTAGTCATTCGGGCCGCTCATCGAGTGACACTCGAGAACCTCGGGCCGCTCATTCACCAGCTGATCGAATTCGCGCACGGTCTCGGGATGATGGTTCTCGAGTGAGACGAGCGCATAGGCGAGGATGGGCAGTCCCACCGCCGGACCGTGCAACAACGTCACGTAGCCGGCGATGAATCCCTCTTCCTCCAGGCGCCGCAGTCTGCGCCAGCAGGGTGCGGGCGACAGTCCCACCCGCTTGGCGAGCTCCTGGTTCGAGACGCGCGCGTCGGCCTGCAACTCATCGAGAATGCGCCGGTCCAGACGATCCAGCGGCTTCGACATAGGGCACCCTCAAAAACAGCAATATTCTTGCCAAGATGAGCACGAATCGGGCAATCAGGGCAAGCTCATTGCGCTATATCGAGCATAAGCTGTGCGCAATCCCTCATCAGGCGCCCGCACGGCCGGGCCGCCGGAGTGCACACCGCATGGTGGTTCCTGCCACATCGATTCCGCAGCGAGCGCTCCCTTCCGGGCTGGCACGCGCGCCGGACTGGAAACGCATCGCCTACCTGCTACACACCTCGCGTGCGCTGGATGACATCGAGGAATCCCAACTGCTGCCGCAGCGCAAAGTGCTGTACCAGTTCTCTGCCCGCGGCCATGACTTCGCACAGATTCTGCTCGGCCTGCAACTGACCGATCCCCACGATGGCGTCAGCGCGTACTACCGCTCGCGGCCACTGCTGCTGGCGCTGGGACTGGATCTGGAGGACGCCGCCGCGGGACCGCTCGCGCGCACCGGCTCCTTCAGCAACGGGCGCGACATCGGTGTGGTATTCAACCTTCCCGGCAATGGCGCTCCCACCGTGTTGCCCTCGTGTGGCGGCGTCGGGGCCCAGTACACTCCCGCAGCCGGTTGGGCGCAGGCCATTCAATTCCGGCAGCATGCCCTCGGTGATGTTTCCTTCAGTCGCAGCATCGCGGTGGTGCACGGTGGCGATGCCTCGGTGGCCACCAATGGCTTCTGGTCCGCGCTGACGATTGCCACGACGCAACGATTGCCGATGCTCTTCTACATCGAGGACAATGGCTACGGCATCTCGGTGACCTCCAACATCCAGACCCCCGGAGGCAACATCGCCGCCAATCTGCGCTCCTTCGCCGGGCTCACCATCTTCGAAGGTGATGGCACCGAACCGGCCGAGGCCGCCGACCTGACTCGGTGCGCGGTCGAGGCCGTGCGCGAGCGGCGCACACCGGTGCTGCTGCGGCTGAGCGTGCCGCGATTGAGCGGCCATTCCGGACAGGACACCCAGACCTACAAGTCGGCCGAGGTCATCGCCCGCGAGCGCTCGCGCGATCCGCTGGGCCGTTTGCATCGATTCCTCGTGCCGCAGCTGCTGCAGGCGCCGGAGTGGGAGCACCTTGCCGAACGCGCACGCGCGGACGTCACGACGGTGGTCGAACGGGCTCTGCGGCGCCCACAACCGGATCCGGGCGAGCTCACACATCATGTGTTCTGCGAAGTGGCTGCCGATGGCCGCTGGGTCGTGCAGAAACAGGGGGGACTCGCCCCGGAGGGGCACGTGTGGCCCGCCACCACGACCGTACCGCACCCGCAAGCCACGCGGATCAACATGCTCACGGCCATCCGTCGCACGCTCGATGTGGAGCTCGCCTCGAATCCGCGCATGGTGGTGTTTGGCGAGGACGTGGGGCCCAAGGGCGGCGTGCACGGCGCAACGCTCGGACTGCAGGAGAAGTACGGCCTCAGTCGTGTCTTTGACACCAGTTTGTCGGAGGAGGGCATCATCGGCCGGGCAGTCGGGATGGCGATCGCCGGATTGCTGCCCGTTGCCGAGATCCAGTTTCGCAAATACGCCGATTCCGCCGCGGAGCAACTCAACGATTGCGGTACGATGCGCTGGCGGACCCATAATCGCTTCGCCGCACCGCTGGTGGTGCGCATGCCGGGCGGGTTTTTCAAGTGCGGCGATCCCTGGCACAGTCAGACGAACGAAGTGGCGTGGGTGCACGGAGTCGGCTGGCGCGTAGCGGTCCCGTCCAATGCGCAGGATGCGGTCGGCTTGCTGCGCAGCGCCTTGCGCGGCAATGATCCGACGATCTTCTTCGAGCACCGTGCGATGCTCGATGGCGCCTGGGCACGCCGGCCTTATCCGGGAGACGAATTTGTCGTTCCCTTTGGACTGGCGTGCACCGTCCGCGCCGGCCGCGAGCTGACGGTCGTAACCTGGGGTGCCCTGGTAGAGCGGTGTGAACAGGCAGCGGCAGCCTCGCAGGTGCAGGCCGAGGTCATCGATCTGCGCACGCTTTCGCCCTGGGACCGCGAGTCCGTGCTGCGCTCGGTCGCCAAAACGCACCGCTGCCTCATCGTTCATGAAGATAACGGCACCGCAGGCTTCGGCGCGGAGATCGCGGCCGTGCTCGCAAGCGAAGCATTTCACGAGCTCGAGGCGCCCATCCACAGGCTGACGATGCCCGACATTCCCAGTCCGCACAGTCCTGTGCTGCTGGAGGCGGCCGTGCCGAGCGTGGAGCGGATCACACGATCGATCCAACATCTGGCGAGTAGCTGAGGATGGCGGCCACACTTGAGATCCGCGCGCCGGCGGAGCAGACCGAGGGCACGCGCTCGCAGGTGCTGCGCTGGTTGAAGTCGGTCGGCGATGCGGTCATCGCCGACGAGCCGTTGATCGAAATCGAGACGGACAAGGTCACCGTGGAGATCGCCGCGCCCGCTTCGGGCATTCTACGGGAGATCCTCAAACACGAGCAGGAGCAGATCGAGCCCGGCGAGCTGCTCGGCCGGCTCGAAGGCGCGCTGCCGCGCGATTCGCGCCACGCACCGACGTCTGCCGGCATCGCCGCACCAGACGCGGCAGCCCCCACGCGCTACGCAGGCGCCGCGGTCGCGGCAAGCACTGCGCCTGCAACCCCGCATTCGCCCGAGGCGCCGGCCGCGGCCGTCTCGCTCAGCCCCGCCGTGCGGCGATTGCTCGCGGAGCGTGGCCTGACGGCTGCGGAGGTGCACGGCAGCGGGCCCGGCGCTCGCATAATGGTCGAGGATGTCCTGCGCGCGGCGCCGGCAACTCCCGCGGCGCCGGCAACTCCCGCGGCGCCGGCAATTCCCGCGGCGGCAAATTACCCCACGCCTGCAAATCCCGTGGAGTCCAATGGCCCGGCAGTTGCAAATCCGACTGCCGAGGCACCGGGTAGTGTCCGGCGGGTGCCGCATTCGGCCGTGCGCAAACGCATCGCCGAACACATGGTGCAGAGCCTGTTGCATACCGCCCCGCACGTGACGAGCGTGTTCGAGGCAAACCTTGAGGCCGTTCTCGAGCACCGGGCGCGCCACAAAGAGGAGTTTGCCGACCGCGGTGTGCCGCTCACGCTGACGGCATACTTTCTGGAAGCGTGCGTCGCTGCGATTCGCGCCGTGCCGCAGGCCAACAGTCGCTGGACGGAGGCGGCGCTGGAGCTGTATGAATCGATTCACATCGGGATCGCCACCGCCGCCGATGCCGGACTGGTCGTGCCGGTGTTGCGCGACGTGCAATCGAAAGACCTGTTCGAGTTGGCGCGCGATCTCGCAACCCTGACCGGGCGGGCTCGCGAAGGAAGCCTGAGCCCTGCGGACGTGCGGGGCGGCACCTTCACGATCTCGAACCACGGTGTCAGTGGCAGTCTGCTCGCCGCTCCGATCATTCTGAATCAGCCGCAGTCGGCCATCCTGGGCATCGGAAAAATGCAGAAGCGGGCGGTGGTGCGCAGTGACGCGGCAAACGGCCAGGACCGGATTGTCGTGCAGCCGATGTGCTACGTCACGCTCACGATCGATCATCGCGCCATGGACGGCTACCAGGCCAACCGCTTCCTCGAGACATTCGTGCAGCGACTGCAGAATTCGCAGCCGTGATGGGATGATCCGCGGCGGTGTCGTCACGCAGCCCTGAGCGAGCGGAACTCGAGCCGATCGAGCGCGGCAGCGAGGACGAGCTGCGCTCATTGCAACTGTCGCGCCTGCGTTGGTCACTGAATCACGCGTACACGCACGTTGCCGCATATCGAGCCAAGTGCGAGCTCGCGGGCGTGCATCCGACGGACCTGCATTGCCTGCGCGACCTGGGCCGTTTTCCGTTCACGACGAAGCAGGATCTGCGCGCGGGCTATCCGTTCGGGATGTTTGCCGTGCCGCGCGAGCGGGTGCTGCGGATCCATGCTTCGAGCGGTACGACCGGAAAGCCCACGGTCGTTGGCTACACGGCGGGCGACATCGACGCCTGGTCGGCCCTCGTGGCTCGTTCCATTCGCGCCGCGGGCGGCCGGCGCGGCGATCGGGTGCACGTTGCCTATGGCTATGGGCTCTTTACCGGCGGCCTGGGGGCGCACTATGGTGCGGAGCGCCTCGGATGCACCGTCGTGCCGGTCTCCGGCGGCCAGACCGCACGACAGGTACAGCTCATCCATGATTTCGAGCCGGACATCATCATGGTGACACCCTCGTACATGCTCGCAATCGCGGAGGAATTCGCACGACAGGGATTGGATGCGGCAGCGTGTTCTTTGCGCATCGGGATTTTCGGCGCTGAGCCCTGGACGCAGGCCATGCGCGCGCAGATCGAACGGTGCATGGGCCTGGATGCCCTCGATATCTACGGACTCTCCGAGCTCATGGGGCCTGGCGTCGCCAGTGAGTGCATCGAGACCAAGGACGGTGCGGTGATCTGGGAGGACCATTTCTACCCGGAGGTGATCGATCCGCAGACCCAACAGGTGCTGCCGGATGGCATCGAAGGGGAGCTCGTGTTCACCTCCCTCACGAAGGAGGCACTGCCGATCATCCGCTATCGCACTCGCGATCTGACGCGGTTGCTGCCGCCGACGGCCCGGTCGATGCGACGCATGGCGAAAATCACGGGTCGCTCCGATGACATGCTCATCATTCGTGGCGTCAACGTGTTTCCCAGCCAGGTGGAGGAGCTGCTGCTGGCATTGCCGGGGCTCTCGCCCCACTATCTGCTGGAAGTAACGCGCGAAGCACACCTCGATGCACTGAGCGTGAGCGTCGAATGCGCTGAATCCATCCGGGGCGATGCGGCGCGACGCGGACTGCTGCGCCACGAGTTGCAACACCACATCAAGGAACACATCGGCATCACCGCCAACGTCGAGATCGCCGAGCCGGGATCCATCGAGCGCTCGTCGGGTAAAGCGCGGCGGGTCCTGGACAAACGTCAGCTGCGCTGAAGCCGGCGAGTGGCTGGCCGCCGCGCCGGCGGTTGCAGTGACCCGCCGGCGGGCCGGCCGCCTGTCGGGCTCGGGCTGGCAACTGCAATTCCACCGAACCGTGCGTACGCGCTGCGCTGCGCGGGGGGCAGGGTATCATCGAGCGTGCTCGCCGTCGTGGACAGGAACGCCTCGGCGGCGCTGAACACGGCGGCATAGGCTGTTGCGCACAGCTCATAGGCGCGAGCGCCGACCCAATCCGCCGGCAGCAGCGCCGGCGGCAGGAGCGGATCCTGCAGATGGATCTTGCGGTACTCGTGGATGAGGAGCGTTCGAATGACGAAGGCTGTCTGCTCATCTGGCACCGCCGCCGCCTCGAGGGCCTGATGGACCGGGGCAAATGACTGGAGGAAACGCGCATATCGCGTGGTCAGCTCATCCAGATCCCAACCGCTTTGAACCAATCGCTGAGCGGTGAGCGGCTCGCCGCTCGTGCTCGTCAGTACCAGGGCGGCCTCGCCGATCTGCAGATGACGCAGCCATTCGGTGGATCGGGCAAGCCCGCTGTCCGGATGAGCAAACACGCGCGGTGCGATCTCCCCGAATCCGAGCCATTTGAGCTCCGCGGGAATCCGCTTGCGATCCTTGCCCGTCAGGCGCGGCAGCACAAGCAGACTCCAGTGGCCATCCCACTGCGCGGCAAGCCTCCCATAGATGCGCTGCGTGGCCTCAGCGAATCGCTCCTGGCCCTGCACGGATAGGGCGTACTCGCTGCGCCGGCCGTCGCGCCGGGCGATGAGCCATCCATCCTGCGCCAGGCGCGCCACGGAAGTGCGCACCAGTCGTTCCGTGAGTCCGAACGGTTGCGTCAGGCGAATGAGACTGCCCAGGCGGATGACGCCACCGCGGGGCGCGATCGCATCGCCGAATATCGTCACGATGAGCGAGCCGCCGCGCAGCGGGCGCTGACGACGGAAATCCCGCAACAGTGCCTGGGTTGCGCTCTCGATCGCCGAGCGGGGTCGGGCGTAAGTGGGCCGCGGGAGAGTTGCAGGTGGGCTCATCGTGCAATTGGGCGCAGCGGGACAGGAGCGGTAATTGTGACACAGAAACCATTGCACACGTGTGATTTCTGTGTCACATTCGCGGGACCCGCTTCGGCCGGTGGAGGCATGCATGTATACCCAGGGGCTTGACTCACTCGGTGCCGATTGTCTGCATTCCACCGTGCCCGACACCGCCACGCTCGAGGCACACTTCCAATCCAAGATCGACGCGGACGAGAAGATCGAGCCCAAGGACTGGATGCCCGATGCGTATCGCGAGACCCTCATTCGGCAGATCTCCCAGCATGCGCATTCGGAGATCGTCGGCATGCTGCCCGAGGGTAACTGGATCACACGCGCCCCAACCCTGCGCCGCAAGGCCGTGCTGATCGCCAAGGTCCAGGACGAGGGAGGTCACGGAATGTACCTGTACAGCGCGGCCGAGACCCTCGGCATCTCACGCGAGCGCATGCTCGAGCAGCTGCTGGCCGGCACCGCGAAATATTCGAGCATCTTCAACTACCCCACGCTGACTTGGGCGGACATCGGCGCCATCGGCTGGCTGGTGGACGGTGCGGCGATCATGAACCAGGTGCCGATCTGCCGCTGCTCCTTCGGTCCGTACGCGCGCGCCATGGTGCGCATCTGCAAGGAGGAGAGCTTTCACCAGCGTCAGGGGTTCGAGATCATGCTGTCGCTCGCCCGCGGCACGCCCGAGCAACGCGAGATGGCGCAGGATGCGCTCAATCGCTGGTGGTGGCCCTCGCTCATGATGTTCGGGCCGCCCGATGCCGCCTCCCGGCATACCGCGCAATCGATGCGCTGGAAGATCAAGCGCTTCACGAACGATGAGCTGCGCCAGAAATTCGTCGACATCACAGCGCCCCAGGCCGAGTTTCTCGGGCTGTCGATTCCGGATCCGCAGTTGCGCCGGGACGGGGAAACGGAACACTTCAGCTTCGGCACCATCGACTGGACGGAGTTTCACGACGTGTTGAAGGGCAACGGCCCCTGCAATCGTGAGCGGCTCGAAGCCCGGCGGCGGGCGCAGCAGGATGGCCGCTGGGTGCGTGACGCAGCGGCGGCGCACGCAGCCAAAGGGCGCATCCGCGCCGAGCGCGCCGCCTGATGGCCGCTCCCACGCATCCCCAGGTGGATCCCGTGTCCGGCGATTGGCCGTTGTTCGAGGTATTCATCCGCTCGCGCTCCGGGCTGGAGCACAAACATGTGGGCAGTGTGCACGCCGCGGACGCCCGCATGGCTGTGGAGCATGCGCGCGATGTCTACACGCGCCGCCAGGAGGGAATCAGCATCTGGGTGGTGCGCTCGACGGACGTCACCGCATCCGATCCGGCCGATGCCGACGCCCTGTTCGAGCCGGCGCGCGACAAGATCTACCGGCACCCCACCTTCTATGTGATCCCGGACGAGGTGAAGAACCTGTGAGCGCGGTGCCCGAAACGACCGATGCCAGGCTGCGGGCGAGCCATTTCCGCTATGTGCTGCGACTCGGCGATACCAGTCTCATCCTGGGGCAGCGACTGGGCGAGTGGGTCGGACACGCGCCGGCACTGGAAGAGGATCTTGGCCTTGCCAATCTCGCGCTCGATCTCATCGGCCAGGCGCGCCATCTGCTGAGCTACGCGGGTGAGCTCGAGGCGCAAGGGCGCGACGAAGACACCCTCGCCTTCCTGCGCGATGCGCCCGCGTTCACCAATCTCACCTTGGCCGAGCAACCCAACGGGGATTTTGCACACACCGTGGTGCGACAGTTCCTGCTCGATGCCTGGCAGCTGGAGCTGTACGAGGCCCTGCAAGGCTCGACCGATGCGCGCCTGGCGGGCATCGCCGCCAAGGCCCTCAAGGAGACCCGTTATCACGTTCGCTACAGCGCCGGCTGGCTCGTACGCTTGGGGGATGGCACGGCGGAGAGCCACACGCGCATCGAGCTCGCACTGACCGAGCTGTGGCGGTTCACGGCCGAGCTGTTTGCCGCCGATGAGGTGGATGAATGCATGGCCAGGGCTGGCATTGGCCCGCCGCTGACCGAGCTCGAACCGCGATGGTCTGCACGGGTGGGAGCGGTGCTGCAGCAGGCGACCCTGCAAACTCCGGCACCGGCTTGCTTTGCGTGGCATGGGAAAAAGGGCGTGCATACGGAGCACCTGGGACATCTGCTCGCCGAGATGCAACATCTGCAACGCACCTATCCCGGAGCCCGCTGGTGAGCAGCGTCCCGAGCAGCGCATCCGCAGCTGGCGAGGAGCTCGCGATCTGGCGCGTGCTCGAGAGCGTACCGGATCCGGAGATCCCCGCCCTGAGCGTGGTGGATCTCGGAATCATCCGTTACGTGCGTGCGGACGCGCCCAAGCTGGCGCAGCCGTGCTGGCGGGTGGGCATCACGCCCACTTATTCGGGCTGTCCGGCGACCGAGGTCATTCGCCGGATGGTACGGGCGGCGCTCGATCGGGCCGGTTACCCGCAGGCGGTGCTCGAGGAGGTCCTGTCGCCGCCGTGGACGAGCGACTGGCTGACCCCGGCTGGCCGGCGCAAGCTGCGCTCATTCGGGATCGCACCGCCCGAGAAGCCGGTGGGCAATCCACGCCAGTTATGCGACGCACCACAGATAAGCTGTCCGCGCTGTGGCAGTCGCACGACCGAGCGCATCAGTGAGTTCGGCTCGACCCCGTGCAAGGCGCATTACCGCTGTACGGCCTGTCTCGAGCCCTTCGATTACTTCAAGTGTCTGTAGCGGCGCATGCTCAAGTTCCATCCCCTGACCGTCACCGACATCCGCCCCGATGCGCAGGACGCGATCGCCCTCAGTCTCGATGTGCCCCCGGAGCTGCGTGCCGAATATTGCGGACGCCCGGGCCAACACGTCGTCGTGCGCGCGCGGTCGGCTGGCGAGCAGGATTGCCGGCGCACCTATTCCTTGATCAATTCCCCCGGTGAATGGCCGCTGCGCATCGTCGTGCGGATCCATCGCAACGGCATGATGTCGCGCCATCTGGCCGAAACCATGCGTGTCGGGGAGCAGATCGAGGTACTACCGCCGAACGGAAGCCTCACGCCGCGCGCCGCCGGACACCCCAGTCGAACCTACGTTGCGTTCGCATCCGGCTGTGGAATCACGCCGGTGTTATCAGTCACACGCTCGCTGCTGCGGGACGGTCATCGCATGACCCTGTTCTACGGCAACACCACTACGGAACGCGCCATGTGCGCGGAAGAGCTGCTGGGGCTGAAGGATCGCTACGTCGACCGTCTCGCTCTGCACTTCATCATGAGCCGCGAGCCCCAGGAAGCGGCACTGTACAACGGACGCATCGATGCGTCCAAGGTGCGGGAGCTGGCGGGCAGCCTGTTCCGCTGCGCGCAGGTCGCGGAGTATTTCGTGTGCGGCCCCGGGGACATGATCGAGCAGGTGAGCGCAACCCTGCGGCAGCTCGATGTGGAGAGTGCCCGGATCCATAGCGAGCACTTCACCACGGTCGAGGGGCCGGTATCTACGGTCGAGGGGGCCGCGCCTACGGTCGAGGGGGCCGCCGCGCCAGCCCCGGTGCCCATACAACTGTCGGCGGATTCCGCCGAGGTCACCGTGCTCATGGACGGACGTCGCCGCGCATTTACGATGCGCATGCATAGCGAGACGGTCCTCGATGCCGCCACGCGCGCGGGACTCGATCTGCCGTTTTCCTGCCGTGCGGGCGTCTGCTCGACCTGCCGCACGAAGGTGGTGACCGGGGCGGTCGAGATGGAGCAGAACTACGCCCTGGAGGATTGGGAGCTCGAGCAGGGCTACATCCTCGCCTGCCAGGCGCGCGTCAAGACACCGAGCCTCGCGCTCGATTACGATGCGAAATGATGGGTTACGGTCAGCGCGACATGCTCCTATGACCTACCAGAACATTCTGTTCGAAGTCGCCGCAGGCATCGCACGGCTGACGCTGAATCGGCCTGATCGCCTCAACAGCTTCAACACCGCGATGCATCTCGAGGTGCAGGATGCACTCGGAAAGCTGCGCCCCCCCACGCGCGCGCGGGTGCTCGTCATCACCGGTGCGGGACGAGGGTTCTGCGCAGGCCAGGATCTCGGCGACCGCGCAGTCGCACCGGGCGGCGCAGCGGCCGATCTGGGTGAATCGATCGAGAGGTACTACAAGCCTCTCGTGCTGGCGCTACGCTCGCTGCCATTGCCGGTGATCGCCGCCGTGAACGGCGTGGCCGCAGGGGCGGGCGCCAACATCGCTCTTGCGTGCGATCTCGTGATCGCTGCCCGGTCGGCGAGCTTCGTGCAGGCCTTCGCGAAGATCGGACTGGTGCCCGACAGCGGCGGTACCTGGTTCCTGCCGCGACTCGTCGGCAGCGCACGTGCGATGGGCCTGGCATTGCTGGGTGAAAAGCTGCCCGCCGAACAGGCCGCGCAGTGGGGACTGATCTGGCGCTGCGTCGATGATGCGCAGTTCCCGGATGCGGTCGCAAGCCTCGCGCAGCAGCTCGCCGCGGCGCCAACGCTGGGACTTGGCCGCACGAAGCAGGCGCTGCAGGCAAGCTGGGAGCGCACGCTCGAGCAGCAGCTCGATGCCGAGCGCGATTGCCAACGCGAGCTTGGAGCGTCGGCCGACTATGCCGAAGGCGTTGCGGCCTTCATTCAAAAGCGGCCACCGACGTTTACCGGGAGTTGAGCGAGCAACCATGACCGTACAGAGCTACATCGCTGGACGGTGGCAGTCGGGAACGGCCGCTGCCGTTACCCTGCGTGATGCCACCACCGGCAGCGTCATAGCGAGCGCATCCGCGGAAGGTCTCGATCAACGGGCCGTTCTCGAGCACGCCCGCAGCGTCGGTGGCCCGAGTCTGCGCCGGCTGGGCTTTCACGAGCGGGCCGGATTGCTCAAGCGACTCGCCAAGGATCTCTCCGAGCACAAGGAAGACTTCTATCCGCTTTCCTACGCGACGGGTGCCACGAAGAACGATTCCTCGATCGACATCGACGGTGGCATCGGCACGCTGTTCGTCTATGCCAGCAAGGGAACCCGGGAGCTGCCCAGCGGCCAGATCGTCATCGACGGAAATGTGGAAGCCCTGTCGAAGTCCGGCACATTCCTCGGGCAGCATATCTGCGTGCCGCTCGAGGGGGCGGCCGTGCAGGTCAACGCCTTCAACTTTCCGGTGTGGGGCATGCTGGAGAAGCTTGCGCCGGCACTGCTTGCCGGCGTCCCGTCGATCGTCAAGCCCGCGACGTCGACCTGCTTTCTCACCGAGCGGGTGGTGCGGCGCATCGTCGCGTCGGGAATCCTGCCCGAAGGCGCGATCCAGCTGATCTGCGGCAGCGTGGGCGACCTGTTCGAGCATCTCACGTGTCAGGATGTCGTGTGTTTCACCGGCTCTGCCGCCACCGCGCGCAAACTGTCGCAGCATCCGGTCATCGCGCGCAATGCGGTGCGGTTTACGGCGGAGACCGATTCCCTCAATTCCTCGATTCTCGGCCCCGAGGCTGAAGCGGGCTCGCCGGAGTTCGATGCGTTCGTGCGCGAGGTGGTGCGCGAGATGACGGTGAAGGCCGGGCAGAAATGCACGGCGATCCGCAAGGCGATCGTGCCGCAGGCGCGGATTGCGGCAGTGCTCGATGCCCTGCGCGCCGCGCTCGCGGCCGTCGTCGTCGGCGATCCGCGTCTGCAGCAGGTCGGCATGGGCCCGCTCGTCTCACTCGCGCAGCGGCGCGAGGTGCGCGAACAGCTCGCGCGATTGCGGCGCGAAGCGGAGGTCGTGGCCGGTGAGGAGTCGCTGTCCGACCTCGCCGGGGCCGATGCCGAGAAAGGCGCCTTCATGCGCCCGACCCTGTTGCATTGCCGGGATACGGCAGCTGCGCGCGACATCCATACCGTCGAAGCCTTCGGCCCGATCTGCACCGTCATGCCCTACGAAGATGTGGATTCGGCAATCCACCTGGCGCGTCTCGGCGGCGGGAGCCTCGCGGCCTCGGTGTTCAGCGCCGATGAGTCGGCGGCGGCGCGGCTGGTCCTGGGTCTGGCGCCATTCCACGGGCGGGTGCTCGTAGTGAACCGCCACTGTGCAAAGCAATCGACTGGTCATGGCTCGCCGCTCCCGCATCTCGTGCATGGGGGTCCGGGCCGTGCGGGCGGCGGCGAGGAGCTGGGTGGCATTCGTGCCGTGTTGCATTACATGCAGCGTACGGCGGTGCAGTCGAGCCCGGATGTCCTTACCGCCGTCACCGGCAAGTGGGTGCGCGGTTCGCGGCAGCTCGATCCGGGCGTGCACCCGTTCCGCAAGCCCTTCGGCGCACTGCAGATCGGCGATACGTTCCAGTCCGCCGAACGCACCGTGACGGTTGCCGATATCGAGCGCTTTGCCGAGCTCAGCGGCGATCATTTTTATGCGCACATGGACGAGGCGGCCGCGCGGCGCAACAAGTTGTTCGGCGGGCGCGTCGCGCATGGATACTTCCTCATCAGCGCCGCCGCCGGCCTGTTCGTCGACCCACCCCCCGGACCGGTGCTTGCGAATTACGGGATCGATGCGTTGCGCTTCACCAAACCCGTCAAGCCCGAAGAGCGCATCAAGGTGCGGCTGACGTGCAAGGACAAGTCGCTGCGCGCCGGCGCAGGCTATGGCGAGGTGCGTTGGGACACCGAGATTATCAATCAGGACGGGGAGAGCGTCGCAAGTTACGACGTGCTGACGATGGTCAGCGAGAACAGCCTTCCCGATGGCTGATCCAACAGCATGAGCGAATCAGCCCCCGCAGCCATCGAACTCGTCCGCTACCGGGAGCGGTTCGCGCAGCTGCAATTCAGCGAGCCCGCGGCCGATGTGCTGGAGATCGTCATCTCGAGCCCGCAGCGGTTGAATGCCGCCGACGCCGGCATGCACCGGGATCTGGCCGGCGTCTGGCGGGAAATCGATACGGATGCGAGTGTGCGGGCCGTGCTCGTGCGCGGCGCCGCGGAGCATTTCTCCGCTGGTGGGGATTTCTCCCTCATTCAGAGCATGATCGAGGACGAGGCGACGCTCGTGCGCGTCTGGAAGGAGGCAAGCGACCTCGTCTACAACCTCATCAATTGCTCCAAGCCCATCGTGTCGGCGATTCGCGGGACCGCGGTCGGAGCGGGGCTTGCGGTCGCGCTGCTGGCCGACGTCGCCGTGGCCGGGCGCGATGTGAAGATCCTCGATGGCCACACGCGGTTGGGGGTGGCGGCCGGCGATCATGCCGTCATCATCTGGCCGTTGCTGTGCGGGCTTGCCAAAGCCCGCTACTACCTGCTGACAAACGAGCCGCTGAGCGGCGAGGAAGCCGAGCGCATCGGTCTCGTGGCGCGCTGCGTCCCGGATGATCAGGTGTATCCGACGGCGCTGCGACTCGCAACGCAGCTGGCAACGAGCAGCGCGACCGCGGTTGGCTGGACCAAACACGCCCTCAACAACTGGCTGCGGCTCGCCGGACCGAGCTTCGATGCTTCGCTGGCGCTGGAGTTTCTCGGTTTCCGGCTGAGCGATGCCCGCGCCGGACTCGAAGCGGTCCGCAAGCGACCGCGGAAATAGCCTCGCCGGGCCCCCGTCACGCCGGCATTCGAAACGCATGCCCGCGCGTCGACAGTGCCTTGACCAGCACCCAGACGTCCCTGCCCGGATGCAGATGCAGCGCAGCAGTGGCAGCGCGGGTGATCCGGGCGAGCACCACCGGACCTCCCAGATCGACGCGGACAAGCGCGGCTTCGCGATCGTCGGCGCCGATCTCGATAATGTGCCCGTGCAGCTGGTTGCGCACGCTGAGCCCCTGAGGGGCCTCGGTGGCGAGGGTGATGTCGCTTGCCAGCAGCTGCACCCGGACACGTGTGCCGACCGGGGCATCTGCGACACTGACATGCAGGGTTTCACTGCCCACCTGGAGCTGCGCCAGCCCCGTAGCCGTGTCCATTCGCACGACGGTGCCATCGACGACGGCGCCCACCGCCTCCTGTCCAACGATGAAGCGCAGCTCGGGACGGAGGCTCATCGCGTTGACAGATCCCTGCGCCACGACGTTGCCGGATTCCATGAGCACTAGGTGGGTGGCGATCCGCAGAACCTCCTCGAACTGGTGACTGACGTAGATCATCGGGATCGCGAAATGGTCCCGCAGCCTCTCGAGATAGGGCAGCACCTCTTCACGGCGACTGGCATCCAGGGAGGCGAGCGGCTCATCGAGCAGCAACAGCCGGGGTTGCGACAGAAGCGCCCGCCCCAGGGCCACGCGCTGGCGCTCGCCGCCGGAAAGCTGATGCGGTCGCCTCTGCAGCAGTGGCTCGAGCCCAAGCAGCCCGATGACCTGTCCAAACTCGACGGCGCGGGGGGTAGGCGCGCGTTTTTCCCCATAGCGCAGGTTGGCGCGCACGCTCAGATGCGGAAACAGACGCGGTTCCTGGAAAACGTAGCCGATGCCGCGCCGCTGCGGCGGCACGCGGATCGCACGCCCCACATCCTGCAGCACCTGCCCGTCGAGCTCCACCCGCCCCTCATCGGGTGCGAGCAGTCCCGAGACGATGTTGATGATGGTCGTCTTGCCGCAGCCGGAGCGTCCGAACAGCGCGACGATACCCGGCGTGCCCGCCTCGAATGCGGCGCGCAGGGTAAAGCTCGCCAGCCGCTTGACCACTGCCACTTTCAGCATCGGATCGCCCGGGGCCTTCAGCGCCCGACCAGCCGGCGCACCCGCCGGGCCAGTACTTCGGCCAGAAGCAGTCCGAGCAGGCCCAGCACGAACGACAGGATCGCCAGACGCAACGCCTCGCGGTCCCCGTTCGGTGACTGAATCGCGGTATACAGCGCCAGCGGAATCGTTCGGGTTTGCCCGGGCACATTCGCCGCAAAGGTGATTACTGCGCCGAATTCGCCGAGCCCCGCGGCGAACGCCGTGACCACGCCTGCGATCACACCGGGCAACATCAATGGCAGCGTGATCGTGATGAGCCGATCCAACGGGCCCGCACCGAGTGTGCAAGCCGCCGCCTCCAGCCCCGGGTCGACGTTCTCCAGCGCAATGCGCAGCGCGCGCACCATGAGCGGAAAAGCCATCACCGCCGTCGCCAGGGCCGCACCGGCGGTGGTAAAGGCGAGCTCGATCCCAAAGCGCGTGTGCAGCCACCCTCCGATGGGTCCGCGGTTGCCGAACAGCAGCAGCAGTACATAGCCGACCGCCACCGGCGGCAGCACCAGCGGCAGATGCACCAGGGCATCGAGCAGGGCGCGCCCGGGGAAGCGCCCACGGGTAAGGAGCCAGGCGATCGCAATCGCCACGGGAAGGCTGAACAGCACGCTGCGGGCGGCCACCTCGAGACTCAACCGCAGCGCATCCAGCTCGACCGGACTCAATAGCTCGTGCATGACGGGCGCGGGCGTGGCCTTTGGAATAGGACAGGGCGGGACTTTCGCACGCCGGCGGTCAGGGAGGCCAGCCGGCCCCGCGAAGCGGCGAGCCGGCCGCCGGCGGCGAGCCGCCGCTGCCGCAGGCCCGGATGGTCCTTGACAACAGCGCGGTCGCCCTCACGTCATGGCACGAGCCTTGCGGGACCTTACCGATGGAGCATGAATGAGCAGTGACCGCCAGTTCGACTGGATGTGGACCCAGGCGTGCGAGCTTCTGGACCGCGCGGACCGCATGCAGCGCCAGTTTGTCCGCTACGTGGGGCCTTCCGAGGACGCCGCTGTCTGGGAGCCGCCGGTGGACATCCAGGAGACGACCGAAGGCCTGCACTTCATCTTCGCTTTGCCCGGCGTCGACCCGGAGCAAATCCGCATCAGTCTGACGCACGAGGCGCTGACGGTCAGTGCGGTCCGGCCGGCGCGCCTGGGAACGGCGGGCTCGATCGTGCGCCGTCTGGAGATTCCGCATGGCCGCTTCCTGCGACGCATTGCCCTGGCCGGGGCGCGCATGCAGCTCGGGGAATCCCGCTACATGAACGGTTGCCTGGAGGTCTGCCTGCAGTGGAGCGCAGATCAACGAGGATGCGAGTAAGTCATGGCCGAAACACACCACGCTGAATTACAGGCCCGCAGCGAAGTCCCGCCGAGCGAGGGGATTCCGATCATTGCGATGCGCAACATCGTACTGTTCCCGGGCGTCGTCGTTCCCGTCTCGTTGGGCCGCGAGGAAAGCGTCGCGGCCGCACAGGAAGCGGTGCGCAGCGGGCGCAAGATCGGCCTGCTGTTGCAGCAGGATGCCGCCGTCGAGAAACCCACACCGCACGACCTGTATCAGGTCGGCGTCGTGGCCTCCGTCGTGCGTTATGTGACGGCGCCCGACGGTACGCATCATCTGATTGCGCAGGGCGAGAGCCGTTTCCGCGCCCAGCAGTTCCTGCAGGACAAGCCCTACCTGAGCGCGCGCATCGAGCTTCTGACCGATACGAACGCCACGGGTCCGCAGATCGAGGCGCGGGTCGATGTGCTCAAGCAGAGGGCGATCGAGGCGCTGTCACTGCTACCGCAGGTGCCCGCGGAGCTCACGCGCACGATTCAGTCCATCGACTCCGGCAGTCAGCTGGCCGATCTGATCGTCGGCTTCATGGACGTCAAGCCGCAGGACAAGCAGGCAATGCTCGAGACGCTGGATCTGCAGGAACGGCTCGACAAGGTGCTGCAGCTGCTGGCCAACCGACTCGAGGTCCTCAAGATCACGCGCGATATCACGCAACAGACTCAGACGGCGCTCGGTGAGCGCCAGCGCGAGGCGGTGCTGCGGGAGCAGTTGCGCCAGCTGCAGAAGGAGCTCGGCGAGAGCGATGAGTCCGATTCCGACATCGCAGAGCTCGGCAAGGCGATCGATGCGGCGGCCATGCCGGCCGAGGTGGCCGAGCACGCGCGCAAGGAGCTCAAGCGGCTGCAGCGCATGAACGAGGCAAGCCCGGAGCACGGCATGGTGCGCAGCTATCTCGACTGGCTCGTGGCGCTGCCTTGGAGCCGCGCCGATGCCGAGGACATCGACATCGAGCGCGCACGGCGCATCCTCGACGAAGATCATTTCGGCCTCGAGAAAGTCAAGCGGCGGATCCTGGAATACCTTGCGGTCCGCAAACTCAATCCGCAGGGCCGCAGTCCGATTTTGTGTTTCGTCGGTCCTCCCGGAGTCGGCAAGACCTCCCTGGGACAGAGCATCGCACGGGCGCTCGGCCTGAAGTTTGTGCGTGCAAGCCTGGGCGGCGTGCACGATGAGGCGGAGATTCGCGGACATCGCCGCACCTACATCGGCGCGCTGCCCGGAAACATCATCCAGGGCCTGCGCAAGGCCGGTACGCGCAATCCCGTGTTCATGCTGGACGAGATCGACAAGCTGAACGCCAGCTATCAGGGCGATCCTGCGTCTGCGTTGCTGGAGGTGCTCGATCCGGAGCAGAACTCGACTTTTCGCGATCACTACATCGCGCAGCCCTTCGATCTGAGCCGCGTGTTGTTCATCGCGACCGCGAACGTGCTCGAGACCATCCCGGGCCCCCTGCGTGACCGGATGGAGATCATTCCGCTCACCGGTTACACGGAGGAGGAGAAGTTCCAGATTGCGCGGCGCTATCTCATTCAGCGGCAGATGAAGGCGAATGGCCTCAATCCGGCGCAGGTCGAGATCAGCGATGCGGCGCTCAAGCGCGTCATCCACGAGTACACGCGTGAGTCCGGCTGCCGCAATCTCGAGCGCGAGATCGGCGCTCTGCTGCGGCATGCGGCCATGCGCATCGCGGAAGGCAAGGTGACGCAGGCCACGATCGATGTGGCGGAGATTCCCGAAGTGCTCGGCGCGACCCGTTTCGAGAACGAAGTGGCACAGCGTACCTCGCTGCCCGGGGTGGCGACCGGACTTGCGTGGACGCCCGTTGGGGGCGATATCCTCTTCGTCGAGTCGGCCCGCCTGCCGGGCAGTGGCAAGCTGATCCTCACCGGTCAGCTCGGTGACGTGATGAAAGAGAGCGCGCAGGCGGCGCTCAGCCTGGTCAAGGCGCAGGCGGCGGACTTCGGAATCGATCCGCAGGCCTTCGAGCAGAGCGACATTCACGTGCACGTGCCCGCAGGTGCGATCCCGAAGGATGGTCCCAGTGCCGGCGTGGCGATGTTCATCTCGCTCGCCTCGCTCCTGAAGCAGCAGGCCGTGCGGCCCGATGTCGCGATGACGGGCGAGATCAGCCTGCGCGGGCTCGTGCTGCCCGTAGGCGGCATCAAGGAGAAGATGATCGCCGCGGCGCGCGCGGGCATTCGCAAGGTCATCCTGCCGGCGCGCAACCGTCGCGATCTCGATGAGATTCCGCAGAGCGCGCGGCAACTGCTCGAATTCGTCTGGGTGGAGCACGTCTCCGAGGCGCTCGAGGTGGCGCTCGGTCCGACGGCTGCGGGCCGCGCACCGCCGGGGTCCCGCGCCGGGCGCCCGGAGATGGCGCACGCGTGAGGCGTGCGGCGGCCGGGAGTGCCGCTCAGGCGACCAGGGCCTTGTCCAGGGTGATCGGCGCCCGGGCCGGCGGCAGCGCGGCGTGCTCGGCCAGACCCTTCTGCTGCAGCCACTCGCGATTGAACAGGCGCGATTGGTACTTCGCGCCCCCGTCACACAGCACCGTGACGATCGTATGGCCGGGACCGAGATCGCGCGCGACCCGCATCGCGCCGGCGACGTTGATTCCACTGGTGCTGCCGAGGAAAAGGCCTTCCTCGTACAACAGCCGGTAGACGAAGCGCACGGTTTGCGCATCCTCGATATGCACGGCGGCATCGATCGGTGCGCCCTGCAGATTGGCCGTGACGCGGCCGATACCGATCCCCTCGGTGATCGAGCCGCTGCCGGTCGCCTTGAGCGTGCCGCTGCGGACGTACTCGTACAGGCTGCTGCCCGGCGGATCGATGAGCACGCAGCGAATGGACCTGCGCTGGGATTTCAGATACTCCGATACCCCGGCAAAGGTCCCGCCGGTGCCCGCAGCGGTAGCGAACGCATCCACGCGACCACTCGTCTGCGACCAGATTTCCGGCCCCGTCGTCTGCAGATGGGCCTGCCGGTTCACCGGATTGTCGAACTGGTTCGCCCAGATGGCGTTGGGGAGGGATGCGGCGAGCCGTTGCGCGACTTTCTGGTATTGATTGGGGTTGCTGTAGGGAACGGTCGGTACCTTGTGCACCTCGGCCCCCAGCGCCTCGAGCAGTTGATATTTTTCCGGCGACTGATTGTCGGGCATCACGATGACGCAGCGATAGCCGCGGGCGTTGCACACGTGTGCCAGCCCGATACCGGTGTTTCCCGCAGTGCCTTCGACGACGATGCCGCCGGGGCCGAGTTGCCCGTCGCGCTCGGCGGCGGCAATGATCGCGCGCGCCGCGCGGTCCTTGACGGAGCCACCTGGATTCATGAATTCGGCCTTGGCGAGGATCTCGCAGCCGCTCTCCTCGCTGAGGGTGCGCAGGCGGATCAGCGGCGTGTTGCCAACCGTTCCCGGGAACCCGTCGCAAGCACTCATGCAGTCACCTCCTGGCGTTTGGCAACCCCTGTCGGTGGAGGGCGGTCGGCCGGCTCCGACGCAGCAGCCAGTGCGGTCACTTCTCCTACGATCAACAACGCTGGCGGACTGACACGAGCAGCTTGCGTGATGGCTACGATGGTTTCCAGCGTCCCGTGCAGGGTACGCTGGTCGGGCAACGTGGCATGCTCGATGATTGCCGCCGGATGTCGCGGGGATGCGCCGGCGGCGAGCAGCTTCGAGACGATGGCCTGCAGACGCGCCACGCCCATGTAGAACACGACGGTCTGCTGCGGGCGCGCAAGCATGCGCCAGTCGAGCGCATCATCATCGAGCGTGTGGCCCGTTACGAGTGTGACGCTGCGCGCCAGATTCCGATGGGTCAGCGGAATGTGCGTGGCGGCGGCAGCACCCAGCGCCGCCGTGATTCCCGGTACCACGATGCAGGCGATGCCATGGGCGGCCAACACTTCGACTTCCTCGCCGCCGCGCCCGAAGATGAACGGGTCGCCCCCCTTCAGCCGGGCGACACGCAGCCCCTGTCGTGCATAGTGCACGAGCAGCTCGTTGATGCGCTGTTGCATCCCGGGATTCCCCGTCTCCTTGCCGACGAACACGCGTTCGGCATCGCGTCTCGCCCGATCGAGGATGGCCTCGGGCACCAGCCGGTCGTACAGGATGACATCCGCCTGCTGCAGCAGTTGCAGCGCGCGCAATGTCAGCAGATCCGGATCGCCGGGGCCGGCGCCGATCAGATAACACTCACCGAGGCCGCGGCCGCCGCTCGCTGCGCAATCGGTCAATCGCGCGGCGCGCAGCTCTCGCTCGAATGCGGCACTGGCACCCGTCGAATCACCCGCCACCATGCGTGCGCCCACGATGCCGCCGACGATGCGTTCCCAGAACCGGCGCCGGGCCGGCACACTCAGCGCCTGCCTGACCGCCTTGCGCCGCTCGCCCATGAAACGGGCGAGTACACCGAGGCCTGCAGGCAACAGTGCCTCGATCTGCTCGCGCAGCCGGCGTGCCAGCACCGGGGCTTCGCCGCCGGAGCTGACCGCCACGAGCAGCGGTGAACGATCGATGATGGCGGGGAAGATGAATGTCGAGACCTGCGGATCATCGACGACGTTCACCGGGATGCCACGCGCGCGTGCCGCCGTCGCGACGCTCGCGTTGACGTGCTTCAACCCGGTCGCCGCCACCACGATGACCGCGCTATCGAGTTGGGATGCGGTGAATTCGGAGGCGATGTGGCACAGCTCGCCGCTCGATGCGAGCGTCGCCAGCTCCGCGGTGAGTCGCGGCGCCACGACCGTAATGCGTGCCGCGCAGCGCCGCAGCATGCTGATCTTGCGGGTCGCGATCTTTCCGCCGCCGACGACGAGCACGGGCCGGGAGCGCAATTGCAGGAAGACCGGCAGGTGGTCCATGCAGGTTCAGGGCTCCGTCAGGCGTGTAGTGCCGCCTGTCGGGATCTGGGATGAAGGCCGCATTCTCGGGTCTCGGATTGTTCCCACCACCAGCGGCCGGCGCGGCGACTTTCGCCCGGCTGTATGGCGCGGGTGCAGGGCGAGCAGCCGATGCTGGGAAACTGACGATCGTGCAGCCGATTGTACGGCAGTCGACGTACCTGGATGTACTGCCAGATCTGCTGCTCATTCCACTCGAGCAGCGGGCTCAGCTTGTACAACCCGTATTCACCGTCCCACTCCAGCGGCCGCGCCGCCGCCCGTGCCGCCGACTGCTCCCGGCGCACACCGGTGACCCAGGCCTCATAGCCGGCGATGGCGCGTCGGAACGGCTCGACCTTGCGGATCCGGCAGCAGGCAAGGCGCGCCTCGAGGCTGTGATAGAAGCCATTGACACCCTGTGACTGGACGAGGTCCTCGAGAGCCCGAGCGTCCGGATGCACTACCCGCAGATTGCGCTGATAGCGCCGCTGCAGCCTCTCCAGCAGCTCGTACGTCTCCTCGGGAAGCCGCCCCGTATCGATCGTGAAGATGTCGATTTCGGGCACGTGCGTCCAGATGATATCCGTGAGCACCATCGCCTCGGCCCCGAGGCTATTGGAGTAGACGACCCGCCCGTGCGCTGCAACGGCAGCACTCAAGTGCCCGCGGACGGCCGCGGCCATTTGCTCCAGCTCGCCTGTCAGTAGTGTGCCCATCATGCGGTCGACTATAGCGAGCGAGCACCTGTGGGCAGAACGAATCAATTCTTCTGAGCGACTCCGGCCCGGTTATAAAGGGGTGATGCCCGGATCACATCCGGGTCTGCGCGGCGGCGCCAATTCCAGCGCGCAGTGCACCGGTTGCGCTAGTCTTGCGGCATGAAGCTTCACCAGTTGCGCTACCTTGCGGCGGTTGCTCAGAGCGGCCTCAACATCACGGCGGCGGCGCAGAAACTGCACACCTCGCAGCCCGGCGTCAGCAAGCAGATCAAGCTGCTCGAGGACGAGCTGGGGTTTCAGATATTCGTGCGCGAGGGACGCAACCTGACGCGTATCACACCGGCCGGCCAGCAGGTGATCGACCGGGCCGTGCGCATCCTGCAGGAAGCCCAGAGCATCCGCGACCTGTCCACCGAGCTGCGGGACGAGGGCCGCGGCAGCCTGTCGATCGGCACGACGCATACCCAGGCAAGGTACGTACTCCCCGATGTCATCCGGCAGTTTCGCGGGCGCTATCCGCACGTGCGTCTGAACCTGCACCAGGGCACGTCCGAGCAGATCGCCGAGATGGTGGCGCACGACCGCATCGACTGCGCCATCGCCACGGGCTCGGATGTGCTGTTCGCCGATCTGACGCTGCTGCCGTGCTATCGCTGGCATCGGACCGTCATCGTCCCCTCGGCTCACCCGTTGGCGCACTCCGGGCGGCTGACGTTGAAGGCTCTGGCTGCCTATCCGCTCGTAACCTACACGTTCAGCTTTACCGGACCTTCGTCCCTGCACGAGGCATTCGCACGGTCCGGGCTGACACCAAACGTCGCGATTACCGCGCGCGATGCGGACGTGATCAAGACCTACGTGCGTCTGGGCCTGGGGGTGGGCATCGTGGCGCACATGGCGATCGATGCGGATGACGGCGACCTCACTGCCATCGAGTCCTCCCACTTGTTCGCAGCGCATACCACTTGGATCGGTTTCCGACGCGGTACGCTGCTGCGCCGCTACATGTACGAGTTCGCGCAGCTCCTCGCGCCGCACCTGGAGCGGCGGTTGATCGAGCGCGCGCACCGCGCTGGCTCGGCCGTCGAAGTGCAGGAGATGTTTGCGCACATCCCGCTGCCGCAGCGCTGAGGCGCGCAGCTCAGACGTGGTAGCGCTGTGCGCGGATGGATGCGGTGGGTGCGCCGGGTTGATAGGCGACGCTGTAGCGGCCCAAAGCCGCCAATGCGGCCTCGAAGCTCTGTCCCGCGGCGAGTTCGTACGAGTCGAAGCCGCAGCGTCCCATGAGGAACATCAGGTCCTGTTTTACTCCTGCGCCGACCGCGCGCAGCTCACCAGCAAATGCGAGCCGCGAGCGCAGCAGCCGCGCCTGGGAGAATCCGCGGCCATCGCCTGGCCCCGGGAACTCGATCGCAATCAGCGCCAGAGCAGGCAATTCCGCCGCAAGCTCTTCGACCTGATCGGCCGGTGAGAGCCGTACGCCGAGTCGCCGGGGGGGCAGTCGCCACGGCGCCTGTACCATGCCGCGCCGACTCGCGCGCAGCTCGGCCCAGGGCACGATCAACGAGTCGGCGGCGGGCGCATCCACCACGGAGATCTCCTGCGCATACAGCCAATCGTCCGCGACGATCTCACGCCGCCGCAGAATGCGTCGCATAGGCGTGCTCCTTGAAGGGTTTGATGCCCACGCGGCGGAAGGTATCGATGAAGCGTTCGCCGTCTTCGCGAATCGCACGATAAGTCTCGACGATGCGCTCGATCGTCGGGGCCACTTCATGCTGCGCAACGGATGGGCCGATCACCTCACCCAGAGCGGTGAAGCCATTGACGGAGCCCCCGAGGGTGATCTGATACCACTCCTCGCCGTGCTTATCGACACCGAGCACCCCGATGTGCCCCACGTGATGATGGCCACAGGCATTCATGCACCCGGACATCTTGAGCTCGATGTCGCCCAGGTCGTACAGATAGTCGAGATCATCGAACTGCGCCTGGATCTGCTTGGCTACCTGCAACGTTCCGGCATTGGCGAGGCTGCAGAAATCCAGCCCCGGGCAGGCGATCATGTCCGTCAGCGTGCCGATGTTGGGCATCGCAAGGGAAAGCTCGCGCAGCGCGCGCCACAGCGTGTACAGATCGGTTTGCCGCACGTCCGCCAGCAGCAGATTCTGGTTGTGCGTGACGCGCACCATGCCGAAACTGAACCGCTCGGCGAGCTCCGCCACCGCATGCATCTGCCGTGAGCTCATGTCACCCGGATTCTCACCATGCGCCTTGAGGCAGACGAAGGCCGCGCGGTAGCCGGGGACCTTGTGATCGCGCGTGTTGTAGCGATACCAGGCCTGGAACTGCGCTTCCCTTGCCGCAGTCGCCTCGATGTTGGTCGTGATCGCGTAGGCGGGCGGATCGAAGTGTGCACGCATCCGCTCGACCTGGGCGGGATCCAGCTTCGGTGCACCGTCGCGCGATGCCAGCCACTCCATTTCCACCTGCTCGCGAAATCGCTCGATGCCGAGTGAGCGCACGAGGATCTTGATCCGCGCCTTGTGAATGTTGTCGCGGCGTCCGTGGCGGTTATACACGCGCAGGATCGCCTCGAGATATGCCAGCAGATCCGCAAGCGCCAGGAAGGGGCGGATCATCTGGCCGATGATGGGTGTGCGACCCAGACCCCCGCCAACCAGCACCTCGAAGCCGAGATTGCCCGCGGCATCGCGGCGCAGATGCAGCCCGATGTCGTGCACCTCGGAGGCGGCCCGATCAGCCGGAGAGCCGGTGATGGCGATCTTGAACTTGCGCGGCAGGTAGGTGAACTCCGGGTGGTGCGTGGACCACTGGCGGATGATCTCGCAGTACGGCCGCGGATCGTCCACCTCATCCGCCGCGACACCGGCCAGATGGTCGGCGGTCACGTTGCGGATGCAGTTGCCGCTCGTCTGGATCGAATGCATCTGCACCGTGGCGAGCTCGGCGAGGATGTCCGGAACGACCTCGAGCTTCGGCCAGTTCAGCTGTAGATTCTGCCGGGTCGTAAAATGGCCGTAGCCCCGGTCGTATCGCTGCACGATATCGCCGAGTTTGTGCAGCTGACGGGAGCTGAGCAGCCCGTACGGAATGGCCAGGCGCAGCATCGGCGCGTGACGCTGAATGTACAGGCCGTTGCGCAGGCGCACGGCCTTGAATTCGTCTTCCGACAACTCGCCCGCCAGGAAGCGGCGCGTCTGGTCGCGGAATTCGGCGACGCGCTGGTCCACGAAGGCCTGGTCGAGCTGATCGTATTGATACATGCCTTCGGACTATAGGGGGAGCCCGCCCCAGGCCCGAAATACCCTTTGGTTGTGTCCTCGGCGCCAACGGTTATGAGCGCATCACAAAGCGTGGGGGCTGTGAAAGCGCGGGGGCTGTGTAAGACTTCGCCGATCCGAGGAGGCAAGCCATGCCGGGACTTTACTTTGAGCAGTTCGAGGTCGGGCAGCGCTTCGAGCATGCGATACACCGCACCGTAACCGAGACGGATAACGTGCTCTTCAGCACATTGACCATGAATCCTGCAGCCCTGCATCTCGATGCCGAGTACTGCAGGGGCACCCCGTTCGGGCAGCCCATCGTCAATAGCGTCTTCACACTCGGGCTGCTGGTCGGGCTGTCCGTTTACGACACCACCCATGGCACCACCCTCGGCAATCTGGGCTGGGAGGAGGTGAGGTTCCCCCGCCCCGTGCTCGTAGGCGACACCCTGCGAGCCGAGACGACGGTGCTTGCAAAACGGGAGAGCCAGTCCCGCCCGGACTCCGGCATCCTCACCTTCGATCATCGCGCCTATAACCAGCGCAATGAGGAAGTCGCCTCGTGCCGGCGGGCTGCCCTCATGATGAAGACGCCGACGCCATGAGCACAGCGGGCGTCGACGATGTTGCGGCGGTGAACGCGAGCAGCGCCGCGGCGCGGCCAGCGCCGCTGCGCTCGTGGCTGTTCGTGCCCGGTGACAGCGATCGAAAGCAGGCGAAAGCGCTGGCAAGCGCGGCGGATGCGCTGATTCTCGACCTCGAGGATTCGGTCACGCCGGAAGCCCTGCCAGCCGCCCGGATTCGCGTGCGCGAGCTGCTGCGCTCGCAGCGCGATCGCGCCCGCCAGCAATTGTGGGTGCGCGTGAATGCCCTCGGCAGCGGCCGCCTGCTCGAAGATCTCGGTGCGAGCGTGCCGGGCGCTCCCGACGGCATCGTGCTGCCGAAGGCGGACTCGGTCCAGGAGGTCTGTCAGGTGGCGCACTACCTCGAGGCACTGGAGGCGCGTGAGGGCAGCCCCATCGGCTCGACGAGACTGCTGGTGATCGCCACGGAATCGCCGCGCGCGGTGCTCTCCCTGGGCGGCTACGCACAAACGCTGGAGGCCTACCCGCAGATCCGCCAGCGGCTGGTGGCACTTACGTGGGGCTGCGAGGACCTGTCGAGCGCGATGGGCATCACGCACAAGACCGACCGGCAGGGATCGCTCACCTTCACCTTTCGACTGGCGCGCTCGCTGTGCATCCTCACCGCCGCCGCCTTGAAAGTGCAGCCCGTCGACGGCGTGTACCTGGATTTTCGCGATATCGAAGGGCTCAGGCGCGACGTCGAGAGTGCCCGGCGGGACGGTTTCACCGGCAAGCTCGCCATTCATCCCGAGCAGATCGAGCCGATCCACGCCGCATTGCTGCCTGCGGCCGAAGAGGTGCACTGGGCGCGCGAGGTCGTCGCAGCTTTCGAGCGCGCACCGCACGTCGGTGCGCTCAGCCTCAATGGCCAGATGCTCGATCGCCCACATCTCGCGCAGGCGCGGCGGATTCTCGCAGCCGCAGAACACGATAGGAAAACCAAGAGCTTATCGTATTAATCTCGTGCTTTTTCGACCCCGTCATCCGGGGCAAGCGCCAGCAGGTCCTCCGGCGTGTCGATGTCGATCGCCGCACTGGGCATCGGCACGCGCACGACCCGGTCGGGATTGCGCCGCAGAAGATTGCGCGCGCCGAAATCGCCCCGCAGCCCCAGCAGCTCACTGAACAGCGCGCGCGGAAAGATCGCGGGCGATCCGAGCGTCGAGCCATGCAGAGCCGCGGCGATGTAGTTCGGCTGCCGCCGCCAGCTGCCGATGAGACGCTTCAGATCCTCGGCCGTGATGGCGGGCTGATCGGCCAGCAGCAGCAGCGCCGCGCCGCAGCTCGATGGCAGCCGGGCAATGCCTGCGCGGATGGAGCTGGAGATCCCTTCGCGCCAATCCCGGTTCACGATGACCGCCGCCGGCGAGTGCTTCAGCAGCGGCGCGAGCTCTGCAGCGTGCGCACCGAGAACCACCACGACGGCGCTGCCGGCCACATCGACCGCCCGGGCAAGCGTCATGTGCAGAAGCGGGCGTCCCGCCAGGCGGACCAGCTGCTTGGGGGATCCGAAGCGGCGCGAGGCCCCGGCCGCCAGGACGACCACGTGCACTGCTTCGGGGTCGCTTGCGGGCTCAGTCATGGCAGCATCGGCGGATTGGCGGCGAGCCGCAGGCCGGGCGGGGCATTCGCCTGCACCTGCTCATAGCCGCGGCGCTCCGCGATGATCGAGTCGGCATCGATGGCCACCGCGACACGCAATTGCGCGGGCGGCACGTTGCCACTGATGAGCGGCTCGAGTGAGGCAAACCGCCGCTGCAGCGCACACTGGAGCCCGGTGAGGCAATCGTCCCACGCCGATGCACCGTTCTTGTTTGCGGCACGCGCAGCTTCGAGCCGCGCCAGACAGTTCTCGCGCTGTTGTGGCTCGAGACGGCTCGCGGCGAGTGCCAGGTAGTGCAGACAGGCGCTGATGAATTGTGGGTGGGCCGCGCGGGCGCTGCCTTGCAGATTGATGCAGGCCGCGATCACGGCAGCGAAGCGGTGGCGCTCCGCCACCAGCTGGCGCTGCAGGATCTGCGCTTCATTCATGCGCGCTCGGCACGGTGCTCGAGAGCTGCCTGTACCTGGCCCAACGTGCCATGCACGAACGCGTGCAGTTCCGCGACAATCGCCAGCGCAATCGCCTCGGGCGTGCGTCCGCCCAACGGCAAGCCGACCGGGGCATGCAGCCGGGACCGCAACTTCTCGGCATCCTGTGTGCCCAGATCGGACAGCAGGCGCTCGCGCCGCGCCGCCGGGCCCAGCAGCCCGATGTAGGCGATCGCGGTCGCAGCCAGGGCGCGCAGATAGCTCAGATCCGATGGCAGATGATGACTCATGACGATCGCGGCCGCGTAATGCGGCAGATCGTGCCGGCCCAACTCATCGGCGCGCGCGAGCAGCACGCGCTCCGCGGCGGGAAAGTGTGCCGACACGGCATAGGCGGGACGATGATCGAGCACCGTGACTTTCCAGTGCACGCGTGTTGCGAGTTCGACGATCGGGGCCGCGTCCGGGCCACCCCCCAGCAGCAGCAGCCGCGGCGGCAGCGATAGGGGCAGCGCGAAGAGCTTCCAGCGCGGCGCGGGTGCTTCGAACCAGCCGACACTGCCCGTGCGCGCGGCCCGTTCCAGCACCTGCAGCGGGGCTTGCGCAGGCCAGCGCAGGACTTCCTCGCGGAGCGCGCGCCCGACCGGCTCGTCCGCCGAAGCTCCGTAGAGGGTTAACGCGCCGACGGGCAGATCGTCCCGCTCGGATTCAACGACGATTCCCACCGCCGTGGGTCGATCCTGCGCGAGCTGGCACGCCAGATGGTTCAGCGGCTCCCAGTGCGATTGCGGCGCGACGCGCAGCAATAGGATCCGCATCGCCCCCTCGCACCCCAGCCCCAGACCCCACATCAGGTCCTCGCTGCCGCGCATGTCATAGCTGACCAGGCGCGCCTGACCGGTCTCGATGACTGCCCGGGCCCGCTCCCGCAGGTCGCCTTCGAGGCATCCTCCGGAAAGCATTCCCGCGTAATCCCCGTTCGAGGCAATCAGCATCAACGCGCCGGGCTTGCGGTACGTGGAGCCGATCGTGTGCAGCAGCACACCCAGCGCGACGGCGCGTCCGGCCATACGCTCGCGATCGAAAAGAGGCAGCAGAGGACCGAGCAGTGATTCCATCATTTCGATTATGCCAGCGTGTCCGAGATCATTGCGCGCATCCGGGCGCGTCAGTACAGTCGCAACGCTTTTTCCCTCATCAAGCCCTTGTTCAATGGCCAGAAACGAGCCTTGGGTCGTGCATAAATTCGGCGGCTCGAGCGTTGCGGACGCCGAGTGCTTCCGCCGTGTTGCCGCCATTCTGGATGGCATTGCAGAGCCTCGCCTCGCGGTGGTGCTGTCCGCCTGCCGTGGGGTCACCGATGCGTTGCTGAAACTCGTCTCCCTCGCCGAGGCCCAGGATGATGGCTACCGGGGCGCGCTCACAGCGCTGCGCGCGCGGCACGCCGCGATCGCCGAGGTATTGCTGGCGGCGCCGGCGAGCCGGCTGTACCTGGCGGGTTTCGATCGCGACTGTCACGATCTGGAAGGAATCCTGCATACGGTCAAGCTCACCCGCAGTGCCGCGCAGAATGTGAGCGATCTCATCGCCGGCTATGGGGAGATCTGGTCCACGAAGCTGTTCCATCGCTTCATGGAGGAGCGCGCCGGCCGCAAGGGGCCATTGCAGTGGCTCGACGCCCGGCGCGTGGTGGTCGTGGAATGGGGGCCGCTCGGTCCGGGCGTGCAGTGGAGCGAATCCCGCGCGCGGCTGCAGCAGCTGGTCGCCGAAGATTTCCTCGGCACGCTCATCATCACCGGATTCATCGCTTGTGACCGCCGCGGAGTGCAGACGACGCTCGGACGCAATGGCAGCGATTTTTCCGCCTCGGTGTTTGGCGCCCTGCTGGCGGCTCGCGAGATCCAGATCTGGACGGACGTCGATGGGGTGCTGTCCGCCGATCCACGCCGCGTCCCGGATGCGACCGTGATCGACTCGCTTTCCTATAACGAGGCGATGGAGCTGGCCTACTTCGGCGCAAAGGTGATCCACCCGCAGACGATGGCACCGGCGGTCGGGGATGGCATCCCGATCTGGATCCGCAACACCTTCGCGCCGCACAAGCCCGGGACCCTCATCTGCGCCGAGCCGCAGTCGAGTTTGCCGGTCAAGGGCATCACCACCATCGAGCAGATCGCGCTCATCAACGTGGAAGGCGCCGGCATGATCGGCGTTCCAGGCACTGCACACCGCCTTTTCGGCGCACTGCGCGAGGAGGGGATCTCGGTGATCGTGATCTCCCAGGGCAGCTCCGAGCATTCCATCTGCTGCGCGATTCCCATGGACCAGGCGCAGCGCGCCGCCGCCGTCATCCGCCAGGCGTTCGAGCGGGAGCTGCAGGAAGGGCAGATCCAGAGTGTGGATGTCGATCCGGACATGGCGATTCTCGCCATCGTCGGCGATGGCATGGCCGGCACGCCCGGCATCGCCGCCAAAGTGTTCAATGCGCTGGGTGTCACCGGCGTCAACATCCGCGCGATTGCGCAGGGCGCCTCCGAGCGCAACATCTCGGTGGTCATCGAGGGGCGACAGGCGACCCGCGCACTGCGCGCCGTGCATGCCCGCCTGTATCTGTCCCCGCACACGTTGTCGATCGGGCTCATCGGTCCGGGCACGGTCGGACGTGTGCTGCTCGATCAGATTGCCTCGCAGAGCGCGCGGCTGCGGCAGCAGTTCCACCTCGACCTGCGGGTGCGCGGCATACTCGCCTCGCAGCGGATGCTGTTGTCCGAAAGCGGCATTCCACTGCCGAGCTGGCGCGAAGCGCTCGATAAACAGGCGCAGCCGACCGATTTCGAGCGTTTTCTCGAACATGTGCGCGTCGACTATCTGCCCCACACGGTGCTCATCGACTGTACGGCGAGCGCCGAGGTCTCGCGCCACTATCCCGGTTGGCTCTCGGCCGGCATCCACATCATCACGCCCAACAAGAAAGCCAACAGCGCGGAGCTCGCCTTCTACCGCGGACTGCGCGAGGCGCGCCGGGCGGGCGGTTCGCATTATCTGTACGAGGCGACCGTGGCAGCGGGGCTGCCGGTGGTGCAGACGCTGCGCGACCTGCGCGAGACCGGGGATGAGATCGCCAGCATCGAGGGGATTTTCTCCGGCACGCTCGCCTACCTGTTCAACGTCTACGATGGCCGCAAGTCGTTCTCCGACATCGTGCGTGATGCACGCCAGCGCGGCTATACCGAGCCCGATCCGCGCGACGACCTCTCGGGAATGGATGTGGCCCGCAAGCTCATCATTCTCGGCCGCGAGATGGGACTCGAGCTCGAGATGCATGACGTACGGGTCGAGAGCCTCGTGCCGGCCGGGCTGCAGAGCGGCTCGATCGAGGAGTTCATGAACCGCTTGCCCGAATATGATGGGCGGATGAAAGAGCGCCTGGAGAGCGCACGCGCACGCGGCAAGGTGCTGCGCTACGTCGGACGGCTCACCGCAGGCGGCGAGGCGACGGTCGGGCTGATGGAGCTCGATGCGCGACACGCCTTCGCCAACATCGCACTCACGGACAATGTCGTTCGCTTCGCCACGCGCCGCTACTGCGACAATCCGCTGATCGTACAGGGGCCCGGTGCAGGTCCCGAGGTCACGGCCGGCGGGGTGTTCTCGGATCTGCTGCGCCTTGCCGCCTACCTCGGAGCGAGACTGTGAGCTCCGGCGTGCCAGCAACTGAGGCAGGCGCGTGCGAGCGCGCAAGTGCATTCGCTCCGGCATCCGTCGGCAACGTCGCCATCGGTTTCGACATCCTGGGATTCGCCGTGGATGCCCTCGGTGACCGCGTGAGCGTCGCGCGACGCCGTGAGCCGGGCGTGGAGATTGTGCGCATCCAGGGCGTGGCCGGCGAGCTGCCACGCGATCCGCAGCGCAACACCGCGGGGCAGGCGTTGTTGGCGATGCAGGCGAGCTTGCGGCTCGAGTTTGGATTCTCGGTCGAGATCGACAAAGGCATTCCGCTGGGGTCCGGGCTCGGCGGCTCAGCCGCCTCTGCCGTGGCGGCGGTCGTTGCCGCCAATGCGCTGCTGCGCACACCGTGCAGCCGCCTCGAGCTGCTGCAGTTCGCGATGCGGGGCGAGGCCGTGGCGAGCGGCTCGGTGCACGTGGACAACATTGCCCCGTCGCTGTTCGGGGGGCTCGTGCTGACGGTCGGCATCGATCACCCGCGCGTCAAGCAGATTCCGGTGCCCCCTGCGGTGCGCGCTGTGATCCTGCATCCGCACATGTTCCTCTCGACGCGGCAGGCGCGCGCGATCCTGCGGCGCACCGTCGACCTGTCGGACTTCGTCTGGCAGACGGCCAACCTGGCGGGCTTCATTTCCGGTTGCTACACGAACGATCTGGACATGATCCGCGCCTCCTTCGAGGACGTGGTGATCGAGCCGCAACGTCAGGCGCTGATCCCCGGTTTTCAGGAAGTGCGCCGCGCAGCGATGGCGGCTGGGGCTCTGGGATGCTCGATCTCCGGGGCGGGTCCTACGATGTTTGCATGGGCTACGCAGGAAAACGCCGAGGAAGTGATGCACGCGATGGGCAGAGAGTTGGCGCGCAAATCGATCGAGCTGGACCAGTGGCTCGTGCCGATCGAGACACTCGGCGCGCGCGTGGTCGGTCCATGAGCGCGCCCGCGCCCGATATCGCCGCGCCTGTCCGCTATTGCAGCACCCGCGCTCGGGGAGCGACCGTCAGTTTTGGCGAAGCGCTCATGCAGGGATTGGCGCCCGACGGCGGTCTGTATGTGCCGACGCGCTGGCCGAACCTGGATCCGCGGACGTTTCCGCACCACAGCGCACTACCGCAGATTGCAACGACGCTGCTCGCGCCGTTCGTCGCCGGGGATCCGCTTGCCGGTGCGCTCGCTGCAATCAGCGCCGAGGCGTTCAATTTTCCCGCACCTCTGGTGCCGCTCGACGGCCGCGGAGTGCTGTCGGTGCTCGAGCTGTTTCATGGCCCGACAGCGGCGTTCAAGGATTTCGGCGCACGCTTTCTTGCGGCGAGCTTCCAGCATCTGCGGCCGCCGGGCTCGCGGGCGCTGACCATTCTCGTGGCCACCTCCGGTGACACCGGCGCTGCGGTGGCGGCGGCGTTCCACCGCCGTCCCGGAATCGAAATCGCGGTGCTTTTCCCCGCAGGGCTCGTCTCCCCCATACAGCAGATGCAACTCACCTGTTGGGGGGAGAACGTCCGCTCCTTCGCCGTGCGCGGCTCCTTCGATGACTGCCAGCGGCTGGTGAAGCAGGCCTTTGCCGATGCCGCGCTGCGCCAGGTGATGCCGCTGTCATCGGCCAACAGCATCAATCTCGGCAGACTCCTGCCACAGGCCGTCTATTATGCTGCCGCCAGCCTTGCGATCTGGCGCGCAAGCGGCGAGCGGGCCTGCTTCGTCATTCCGAGCGGCAATCTCGGCAATGCCGTTGCGTGCATCTGGGCGCGGCAGCTCGGGCTGCCGATCGATGCGATCGTGCTGGCGCACAATGCGAACCGCACCGTGCCGGATTTCCTCGAAAGCGGCGACTGGCGTCCGCGGCCAAGTGTGGCGACGCTGGCTTCCGCGATGGATGTCGGTGATCCGAGCAACATGGAACGGTTGCGGTGGCTGTTCCCACAGTGGGACCAGGTCCGCGGTGCCGTCAGCGCGGCCACCGTGGAGGATGAGCGTATCCGCGCGCGCATCCGGCAGGGATTCGACCGGTTCGGACAGATCTGGTGTCCGCACACCGCGACGGCGGCGGAGGTGTACGAGGAGCTGATCGCCCCGCGGCTCGCCCGCAGCCGCGCACGCGGGCGCTCAGGCGCGCATTGGGTGATCGTCGCGACCGCACATCCGGCGAAATTCGCCGCAATCGTCGAGCCGCTGATCGGCCGCGACGTGCCGGTACCGCAGTCGCTGCAGAAACTGTTGGCCCGGCCTACGCACTACGAGTCGATCGGACCTCACCTGGCGGATCTCAAGGGGGCGCTGGGGGCGAAGGAGTCATGATGGAGGAGCTGAAGCATCTTTCGCCGACCGCGTGGGGCCTGATCGTCGCGGCAGCCGTGCTCGGCTTCGCCGGCTCGTGGCTGTGGCGGTGGTATCGCCAATACCGTATGCGCGCGGCATTGCGCGCGGCGGTCACGACGGCCGGAGCGGATCACCTGGTCGATGTGCTCGTACCGGATGGCATGGGAGGCGGCTTTCACGTCGATTTCCTGCTGCTCACGGCGCGCGGGATTCTCGTGATCGATCTGCGCGATGTGCAGGGAAACATCTTCGGCGGCGATCAAATGGCCGAGTGGACGGTCATGGATGGCCCCCGACGCTCCACTTTCACCAACCCCCAGAGCGCGCTCTATGACCGCATCGCGGCCGTGCGCGCCATCGCCGGCGAGACCCCCGTGGAGGGACGCATCGTCTTCACCCGGCGTGGCAAATTCCCCAAGGGTCTGCCGAAATTCACCCTCATGGTCGATTCGCTCCCGGCGGAATTTCCCAGCGCCGAGCACGATGCCATGTCGGCGGCGGTGGCCCATTTCGGCGAAGCCTGGCAGAAGGTGAAGAAAACCGTTACGCCAAGCTACATGGCCCACATGCGCTGATCGCTATAGGGTTTGCGCGTGGGCGGCGAGTACGTGCGCGACGCAGATCGTGAGCCGGCGCGCGTAATCGATGTGCAGAAACTCGTTCGGTCCGTGTGCATTCGCATGCGGACCGAGTACGCCGGTGATGAAGAATTGCGTATCGGGGTAGCGCTCGCCCAGCATCGCCATGAACGGGATCGAGCCACCGCATCCCAGGTACACGGCCTCGCGGCCGTAGACATCGCGCGAAGCTTTCTGCAGGGCCTGTTCCAACCAGGGGGCAAGCGCGGGCGCGTTCCAGCCCCTGGCGGCTCCGACATCCTCGAAGCTGACCTGTGCTGCATACGGAGGATCGCGCTCGAGTGCCTGCTTCACCGCATGGATCGCGGTCTGCGCGTCGGTCGTCGGCCCGAGTCGCAAGGAAAGTCTGAAGGTGAGCTGCGGCAGCAGCACGTTCCCGGCAGAACCCACCGGCGGAAAGCCATCCGCGCCGGTGACCGCAAGCGCGGGGCGCCAGGTGCTGTTGATCAGCAGCTCGACCGGATCGTTCGACAGCGGCCGTACGCCCCGGGCAAAGGGCAGCTTGCCGGCAACGCTCTCACCCAGCACGCTCGCGGCGGATTCGATCTGCGCACGCCGGTCCCGCGGTACCGGCACCTGCAGCTCATCGAGCAGCACGTCACCGGTGACGGGATTTTCCAGGCGTAACAGCAGCTGTTGTGCGATGCGCCAGGCAGTGGGCGCAATGCCGGTCGCCATTCCCGAGTGCACGCCTTCCGTGAGCACGCGCACCCGCAGCGTTCCACTCAATACCCCACGCAACGAGGTCGTGCACCAGACCTGCTCGTAATTGCCGCATTCCGCATCGAGGCAGATGACGAGCGATGGTGTCGGAATGCGTCCTTCGAGTGCATCCAGGTGCGCCGGCAGATCGACGCTGCCACTTTCCTCGCATGCCTCGATCAGCACGATGCAGCGCGGGAGTGGGACCTTCTGCGCCTTCAGCGCCGCAACCGCAGTCAGTGAGCTGAATACGGCATAACCATCGTCGGCGGCCCCGCGCCCGTAGAGCTTCCCGTCGCGGATCACCGGCTCCCATGGGCCCAGGCCGGGCAGCCAACCGGTGAATTCGGGCTGCTTGTCCAGATGCCCGTACAGCAGGACGCACCCGGGCAACTCGCCGGGCACATCGAGCAGGAGCAAGGGCGTGCGCCCGGGTAGCCGGCGTACCTCCACGCGCAGTCCCGGTACGTTCTGCGCGGAGCACCATTCGCGCATGAGCTCGATGGCCGCATCCATGTGGCCATTGCGCTCCCAGTGCGGATCGAACATGGGAGACTTGTTGGGAATACGCACATAAGCGGTGAGCCGCTCGATGATCGAATCATCCCAGGTGTGGGAGATGAAGGTGCGCAGCTGCTCGGTGTCCATGGGGATGCTCCGGGGAGGTTCTTCAATCATATTGCACGTTGTATCAGATGCTTATAACGTCTATATGAGGTCAAATATCCATCAAGACTCACTAAGAGATCACGGCCTGGAGTCCGAACAATGTTCGCGCCGCCAGTGTGCTGCTCGCTGCAAGTGTTGCCAACGCTTGCGCGCGCGCTGCCGCGACGGTGGCGGCGATGTGCGGCAGGTACGCCGGCTCGTTGCGCCGTGAGGCCGGCCTAGGCCGCAGGTCCCGCGGCAGCAGATACGGGCCGTCGGTCTCCAGCAGCAACCGGTCGGCGGGGATGTCGCGCACGAGGGCCAACAGATGCGCGCCGCGTCGCTCGTCGCAGATCCAGCCAGTGATGCCGATGGCGAGACCCAGCTCGAGATAACATTGCAGCTGCTCGCGTGAGCCGGTGAAACAATGCGCGACGCCGCCGTCGAGTGCGGCGCGATGTTCCCGCAAGATGGCGACGAAGTCCTCGTGCGCATCGCGCTGATGCAGGAACACGGGCTTGCCGAGGCGCGCGGCAAGCTGCAGTTGGCGATGGAAGGCCTGCTGCTGCGCGGCACGGGGCGCGAGGTTGCGGTAGTAATCGAGGCCGCATTCACCGACCGCAACCACTTCGGCAAGACTCGCCAGCTCCTCGAGCTCCTCGAGCTCCGCGAGCGCCGTGCTGCCGAGCTGGCCCGCATGATGCGGATGAATGCCTGCGGTTGCGAACAGTATGCCGCGATGCGCGCGCGCCAGCTCGATCGCCTGGTGGCTGCTGAGCACGCTCGAGCCGGTCACGATCATCTGCTCCACCCCCGCCAGTGCGGCGCGGCAGATGACTGCATCGCGATCGGCAGCGAAACTGTCGTGAGCGAGATTGATGCCGATGTCGATCAGCGAGGGGTGCCCCGGCGGGCGCTGCCGCGAGCTTATGCTATCGTCCAGCATGCGTAGCGTTCATTGTACGGCAACCCATTGAGGTCCGATGTCTGTCGATCTGCAACACGTGCTGCTGAGCGCCATCGCCGCCGGGCTGGGGTTGCTGGCGTGCGGGCCGGCCCGCGCCCAGACGCCGGACTGGCAGGACCTGGAAAGCCGCATCCAGTATGGTTACTACACCGAGGACGTTCGCTCCGTGCAGGGCGTGATACAGATGCTCGCGCCCGCGGCGCCAGATGCGCTCAAGAGCTACTACGCCGGACTTGCGAACTATCGGCTGGCATTGCTCTCGGGCCCGAACGACCGGCACCGCACGAAGGAGGCCGCGGCAAACTGCGTCGACAGCCTCGATCACGCTCTCGAGTTGCGCAAGGATTTCGCGGACGCGCTCGCGTTACAGTCAGCTTGCCTCGATGTGCTCGCCACACTCGAGCCCTTGCGGGCACCGTTCGCCGCCTCGCGCAGCGGATCACAGATCGAGAAGGCGCGACACCTGGAGCCGAAAAATCCGCGCGTGCTGCTGCTGGGCGCCGTCTCGGACTATCAGCGCGTCAAGGCCACGCCTGCCCAGAGACAGCAGGCACGCAGTGAGCTGCAGAGGGCGGCCGAGTCGTTCGAGGCGGAGCGTCAGGACATCAACCACGTACCGGGCTGGGGGACGGCGGATGTGTACTTGTACATCGCGCGCTGTCGGCTCGATGACGGCAACGCCCTGGCGGCACGCGATGCGCTCGAGCGCGCGCTGCTCATCGCCCCGGAATTCATGCAGGCCCGTCGCCTGATGAAGACGATCACCAGCGGCTGACGGCGCTAGCTGCGCGCCTGCCCGAGGGCGTCCACGAGCGCCTGCACGTGCGCCTCGTTTTGATCCCAACTGGCAACCAAGCGGGCATCCCCGCATGCGCGGGCGCCCCAGTCGTAGAACTCGAATCCATGCGCTCGCAGCTGCGCCTTGCTTTCCTCGCCCAGGTGCACGAACACCTCGTTCGCCTCGACCGGGTGCAGCAGGCGCGTGCCGGCTGCCGCGCCAATACGTCCGGCAAGCGTGTTGGCACGCAGAGCGTTGCGGCGCCACACGCCGGTTTCGACGTAAGCCAACAACTGGGTGGCGACGAACCGGGACTTCGAGAGCAAGTGCCCGGCGCGTTTGCGGCGGAACTCGAAATCGCGCACCGACTGCAGATCGAAGAACACGACGGCTTCGGCGGCAATGGCCCCGTTCTTGGTCGCCCCGAACGAGAGTACGTCGACACCCGCACGCCAGGTCACCTCCGCCGGATGGCAATCGAGAAAAGTAACGGCATTCGCAAAGCGCGCGCCATCCATGTGTACTTTCAATCCGCGCTCGTGCGCCAGAGCGCTGATTGCACGCAGCTCTGCCGGACGGTACACCGTACCGAGCTCGCTCGCCTGGGTCACGGAGACGACGGCGGGCTGCACGGTGTGCACGTCTGCAGGATGGAAATCGATTGCCTGGCGCAAGCCTTCCGCAGTGAACTTGCCGTGCTCGCCCGGAAGCAGCGCGAGCTGGGCGCCCCCGGTGAAGAATCCGGGTGCCGAGCACTCATCGATCGCGATGTGCGCCTCGCGATGCGCATAGATTGCGCCCCACGGTGGACTCAACGTGGCAAGACTCAGGGAATTGGCAGCGGTGCCGGTGGTGACGGCGAAGGCGCGCACGCACGTGCCGAAGAATTCACCGAGCACGGCATCGAGCCGCTGCGTCCAGGGATCATCACCGTAGGCGATCGCGGGATCGCGGTTTGCCTCGGTGATCGCCGCCAGGATCTCGGGGCACGCCGTCGCCGTGTTGTCGCTGAAGAAACGCAAGCTGCTCTCCTGAGGTGTTTATTCGACCCGCCAGCGGAACGACCATGCCCCGAATGACAGAAAAATCAGCGCAGTGAGCGCCAGGTAGGCCAGGTGTGGGATTACCTGCGCAAGGCCGGCCCCGTCGATCATGATCGCGCGCGCCGCCTGCAGCACGTGAGTCAGCGGAAAGACCTCCGCGATCCATTGCACCCAGCGCGGCGAGCCCTCGAGCGAGAACCAGATTCCCGACAGCAGCATCATCGGCCAGGTGAGCAGATTGAGCAGTCCGCCGACCAGCTCCTCGCTCGAGAACCGTGCCGCGACGGTCAGACCGAGTGCAATCATCGAGAGCGAGCCGATGATGGCGACGAGCAGCAGCAGCGCCAGACTGCCGACGCTGTGGAAGTGAATGATGAGACCGATGCCGGCATACAGAACGCCGGTGACGAACAGAATCAGACACAACCGCGAGAGCACCTGCGCCGTCAGGAATTCGAACGCGCTCAGGGGAGTGGCATGCAGGCGTTTGAGAAAGCCGCTCTTGCGGTAGCGCAGCACGACGTAGCCCACCCCGAAGAGGCAGCTGAACATCATATTCATGCCGAGGATGCCCGGGAACAACCAGTCCACATAGCGCACGGCCGCCCCCTGGACCGGCTGGCGCAGCGCCCCGGGGTCGACGGCGAGCAGCAGCTTCTCGGCGATGTAGCCCTTGGGCGAGTCGGTATTGACCCAGTAACGCGCTGTTGCGTGCAGGTCGACGAGTAGATCCAGCTGCTGGTGGGTGATCTTCTGGATGCCCTGCGCTTCAGCACTGATCGGCACGAACTCCACGTATCGCTCGCGCAGGAACGGGTGGCTGTCGCGCTGGAGCGGCGCGCCCAGCAAGCCGACCTTGAACAGCGGACGCTCGGGGCCACCGAACACGAAGCTCATGCCCACGACGAGCATGATCGGCAGCAGCAACGTGAACAACAGCGTGGAGCGATCCCGCAGGAACTCGAGGTTGCGGGCGTGCCACACCGCGAGCAGCCGCTGGATCATGCCCGCAGCTCCTTACCCGTCAGCTCGAGAAACAGGTCCTCGAGATTGGCTGGCCGGATGCGCAGATTCATCAGTGGCACACTCGCCCCGATCAGCGTTCGCAGCGTGCCATCGAGGTCATCAGTGGTGATCTCCACACGCTCCTTCGCATCGAGGATCTGCAGGGGCAGCGCGCGCGCGGCGGGGGGGAAATCCTGCTTCGGCAACTCGAGCAGCACCTGCGCGAAGTGCTGGTGCAGCAGCCGCCGCGGCGCGCCCCGCGCAACGATCCGGCCGCCGTCCATGATCGCGATCTCATCGCATAGCAGCTCCGCTTCCTCCATGTAGTGCGTGGTGAGGATGATCGTCTTGCGGCGGGCCTTGATCGACTGGATCAGCTCCCAGAAGTTACGCCGCGCCTGCGGATCCAGTCCGGTGGTCGGCTCGTCCAGGAACAGCAGCGCAGGGTCGTTCACGAGCGCGATGGCCAGCAGCAGCCGCTGTTGCTGGCCACCGGAGAGCTTGCGATTGTCGCGCCCGGCGAGCTTCTCCAGCGCACACAGGCGGATGACCTCGTCCACATCCAGGCCACGGTGGTAGAGCCCGCGGAAGAGGGTGAGGCACTGGCGCACGGTGAGAAAATCCTGCAGGGCGGTTTTCTGGAAGAGGATGCCGGCCTGCTCGCGAAAGCTCTGTCCGAGCAGCGCGCCGCGAAAGCGCACCTCCCCGGAGCTTGCCGGCAGGATGCCTTCCATGATCTCGATCGTCGTGGTCTTGCCGGCGCCGTTGGGGCCCAGCAGACCGAAGCAAATCCCCTCGGGGACCGCGAGCGAGAGGCCATCGACGGCCGTCACGGAAGGGTATTGCTTGAAGAGATCGCGAACTTCGAGGATGGGCTCGGTCACACTGGTCTTGCGGGTACGCTTGGGGTGATGGGTGGCGCGCGATCGTAGCGGATCGTGCGGTGTGCCGTCTGCTGCGGCTGCTATCCTAGCTTCGGACCCTCCACGGGTCCGAGGTACCGTTACGTCCCAGTTATCGTTGTGGTCCGACAGGGAACAGGCTCTGCCCTTGAGTGTGCGCGAGAGCCGGCGCGCCCGGCGCCTGATGGTGCGGGTGTTTCATTCCGGGCGCGTAGAAGTGGTCGTGCCCGCGCGCACCGCCCCCCGCATCGTGCAGCGCTTCGTCGAGGCGCACCGCAGCTGGATCGAGCGCAAGCGCGAGGAAGCGCGCGGCCGTGCGGTGCCCGCCGGTCCGTTTCCGCCCGCCCGGATCGAACTTCCCGCCTCCCACGAAGTCTGGCACGTGCACCTGGCGGGAAGCGCTCAACGGGTGCGCGTACGGGCACTCGCAGCCGGATTGTTGTCCCTCAGTGGTGATCACGGCAATGTGGCCGCCGTGCGCCAGGCGTTGCGCCGCTGGTTGACTGCGCATGCCGCCGAGGTCCTGCAACCGTCCCTCGAGGCGTGCGCCCGCGAGCTTGGCGCAAGTTACCGGCAGCTGCTCGTGCGCCGTCAGCGCACACGCTGGGGCAGCTGCTCGACGCGCGGCACGATCAGCCTCAACTGTTGCCTGCTCTTTCAGCGCCCGCCGGTCGTGCGCTATCTGCTGATCCACGAGCTGACACACACCGTGCACATGAATCACTCGCGACGATTCTGGCAGGCCGTGGCGCGACATTGTCCGCACTACGAGCGCCTGGACCGGGAATTACTCGATGGCTGGCGGCGCGTACCCTCCTGGGTCTTCGAGGAGGACGGGCGGACGCACACATGAGCCACCGGCGTTACGACAAATCCGCGCGTGTGGACCTGTCGCAGGAGCACATCCACTGGGAGCTCGGCTCTTCGCTCTCCTATGGGGAGTATCTGCAGCTCGGCAAGGTGCTGGATGCGCAAAAGCCGCTGACGTACGAGCACGACGAGATGATGTTCATCATCGTGCACCAGACTTCCGAGTTGTGGATGCGCCTGATGTTGCACGAGCTCGAGGCAGTGCTCGAATGCGTGCGGCGCGACGATCTGGATCCGACATTCAAGATGCTCGCGCGCATCGCGCGCGTGCAGACCCAGCTCATCTCCACCTGGGAGGTGCTCTCGACCATGACACCGTTCGAGTACTCGGCATTCCGCAATGCGCTGGGTCGCTCGTCGGGGTTTCAATCGGTACAGTATCGGCTGCTCGAGTTCCTGCTCGGCAACAAGCATGCGCAGATGATCGAGGTCCACCGGCGCGATCCGCAGGCTTTCGAGGCACTGACGCGCGCCCTGGGTACGCCTTCGCTATACGACGAGAGCCTGCGCCTGCTGAGCCGGCGCGGCTATGGCATTCCCGAGCAGTACCTGACGCGGGACTTCAAGGAACCGTACGTGGCGAGCAAACAGGTGGCCGGTGCGTGGCTCGGGGTCTACCACAATGCGGAAAAGGACTGGGACCTGTACGAGCTCGCCGAGCGGCTGGTGGATCTGGATCAAAAGTTCCAGTTGTGGCGCTGCCATCACCTGAAAACCGTCGAACGCATCATCGGCTACAAGCCCGGCACCGGCGGGACCGGCGGCGTTTCCTATCTCGCCAAGGCACTGGAGCTCAAATTCTTTCCAGAACTGTGGCAGATCCGGACCTCGATGTGAGGGCCCGGGCGCGCATCGCGCGCAGCACGCGCAGACCGAGCAGCACCCCGAGCACACCCGCATAGATCAGCGGCTCACGGATGTCGCGCTTCACCTGCCAGTAGAAATGCCACACGCCCAGGATGGCGATGAGGTAGATCAGCCGATGCAGCTGCTGCCAGCGACGTCCGAGCCGGCGCATCATCCGGTTGGTCGAGGTGACCGCAAGCGGGATCAACAGCAGCAGCGCCGTGAAGCCGATCGTAATGTACGGACGTTTGGCGATGTCGGCGAGTACCGTGCGGAAATTCAGCTCCAGATCGAGCACCACATACACGGTGAAGTGCAGCACGGCATAGAAAAAGGCGAACAGGCCGAGCATGCGACGCAATCGCAGCAGGTGCGATGCGCCCGTGAGCTGGCGCACCGGCGTCACGAGGAGCGTGAGCAGGATGAAGTTCAGAGCCACCTTGCCGCACTCATGCTCCAGCGTTTTCACCGGGTCGGCACCGAGGCTCTGATCGAGCCAGCCGAAGGTGCCGCAGATGAGCCACACCGCCGGCCCGAGGCTTGCTGCGAACACGATCGGCTTGTAGATCAGCCGATAGCGTCGATCGAGGTTCATCAGAAGTAGCGTCGCAGATCCATTCCGCGGTAGAGCCCGGCCACCTGCTCGGCGTAGCCATTGAAGGGCAGCGTCGGTCGTCGCTCGGCAAACAGCCTTGCGCCGATTCGCCGCTCCGTCGCCTGGCTCCAGCGGGGATGGTCCACGGCCGGATTGACGTTGGCGAAGAATCCATACTCGTTCGGCACGGCGTTGTTCCAGGTCGTCTCGGGCGCGGACGGCGTGAAATCGATGCGGACGATGGACTTGATGCTCTTGAAGCCGTATTTCCAGGGCAGCATCAGGCGCAGCGGCGCGCCGTCCTGGTTGGGCAGCGTCTGGCCGTACAGCCCGACGACGAGGAGGGCGAGCGGGTGCATGGCCTCATCGATGCGCAAGCCCTCGACATAGGGCCACCTGAGTACCGCCACACGCTGACCCGGCATCTGCTGCGGATCGTACAACGTCGTGAAGCGCACGAACTTCGCCCGCGAGGTCGGCTTGAAGCGCTGCAACAGCGCCCCGAGCGGAAACCCGACCCAGGGAATGACCATGGACCAGGCTTCCACGCATCGAAAGCGATAGATGCGCTCCTCGAGCGGATGCGGCTTGAGGATATCCTCGAGCGTGTAGCGCCCGGTGACCTCGGCTTCACCACCGATCGTGACGCTCCAGGGATGCGTCCTGAACTTCTGGGCGTTCGCTTTCGGGTCGGCCTTGTCGGTGCCGAATTCGTAGAAATTGTTGTAGCTCGTGACATCCTCGAAGCTCGTCTGCGGCTCCGCCACCGCATAGGCGGCATTGCGCGTGAACGGCAGCTTCGCGGGGGCATCTGCAGCGCGGGCCCCGGGCAGGAGCGAGCCGCGCCCACCCAGGGCGGCGCCGGCTGCAACGGCGACGCTGCCCGCCAGCACGCTGCGCCGGTTCAGGTAGCGCTCGCGCGGGGTGATCTGCGATGGGGCGATGTGGGGCGGTCGAGTCGACATGGCACCTCCGATGCCTGATCAGACCGGCGCCGCCGGCAATAGATTTCACCAGCCGCCGAAAACATCGATCCTTAGTGCCAGCGGATGCAGGCGATGCCCAGTGCAGCCGCCTCCCGCCTGGCGCCTGCGGAGCCGTTCACGAGCCAGGGTTCCTCGCACAGCTGCAGATGAGCCAGGTCGCTGCGCGCATTACCATAAGCGGCCGTTCGCAGGCGGGGGTGCCGGCTGCGCAGGGACTCGAGACACCGCACTTTCTCTGCCCCGCGGCGATTGGCCGTCGTGAGGTGGCCATCCAGGTATTCGCCATTCCAGCGCACGCCGGTGCAGATCGTCTCGTCGAAGCCGAGCGCCTGCGCGATGGCCGGGACGTACAGCTCGGTGCTGGCGCTCAGCAGCACCAGGCGGGCGCCCGCCCGGCGATGGGCGGCAATCTGTCGCAGCGCATCCGCGTGCACGCCGCGGGCCAGCAGCCGGGGCACGAACCGCCCGGTCCAGGACTCGATCGCAGCGCGCGGCAGTCCACGCAGCGTGCAACGCAGCAACAGCGATTTCAGCTGCCCGCGATCAAGCTGCCCCAATGCAAAGGGCACGAGCAGCGCAGCGAACAGTACGATGCCAGGCAGGCGCCATGGCCTGCGCAACAGCAAGCCGAGCACGAAGGGGAGCAGCGTATCGCGCCGCGTAATCGTCCCGTCCAGATCGAAAACGGCCAGCCCGATCGGGCCGGCTGTGCCCGCCGCCGCGAGCGTGCTCAGGCGGCGCGCCCGGCAGTGGCCAGTTGTCGCAGCACGTACTGCAGAATGCCCCCGTGGCGGAAGTACTCCCGTTCCTTCGGCGTATCGATGCGCACCCGCGCCCTGAAGCGAAGCGGTGGCGTGCCGGGTTTCGTCGCGGTTACCGCAACCTGCTCGGCCTCACCACGTCCCAGCCCGGTGATGTCGAACACCTCGCGACCCGTGAGACCGAGCGAGTGCGCGGTCTCGCCCGGCATGAATTGCAGCGGCAGCACACCCATGCCGATCAGATTGGAGCGGTGGATGCGCTCGAAGCTCTCGGCGAGCACGGCCCGGGCGCCAAGCAGCATCGTTCCCTTCGCCGCCCAGTCGCGCGATGAGCCGGTTCCGTATTCACGTCCGGCGATGACGATGAGCGGGGTGCCCTCCTGCTTGTAGCGCATGGCCGCATCATAGATCGAGGTCTGCTCGCCGCTCGGCAGATGCAGTGTCACCCCGCCTTCGGTTCCCGGCACGAGCAGATTGCGCAGCCGGATGTTGGCGAAGGTGCCGCGCACCATGACTTCATGATTGCCGCGACGTGCGCCATAGGAGTTGAAATCGGCAGGCTGCACGCCCTGCTCGATGAGGTAGCGGGCGGCGGGGCTAGATCGGGCGATGTTGCCGGCAGGGGAGATGTGATCCGTCGTGACCGAATCACCCAGCACGGCAAGCGCGCGTGCGCCATGGATCTCCCCGAGCGCCGCCGGGGTCATCGTCATGCCGTCGAAATAGGGCGGATTTTTCACGTAGGTGGATTTCGCATCCCAGCTATAGCGCTTGCCGGCCGGCACGCGGATGTCCGTCCAGTTCTGATCACCGGTAAACACGCTGGCATAACTTTTCTGGAACATCTGCGAGTCGATCGAGCGCACGAGTACCTCCTGCACCTCCTCATCGCTCGGCCAGATGTCGGCCAGCAGCACCGGCTGGCCCGAGCGGTCCGTCCCCAGGGGCTCCCGGGTCAGATCGATGTCGAGCGTACCGGCCAGGGCGTAGGCCACCACGAGCGGTGGTGATGCCAGAAAATTCATGCGTACCTCGGGATGCACGCGGCCTTCGAAGTTGCGGTTGCCCGACAGGACGGCGCAGGCGGTGATATCGGCGGAGCGCACCGCCGCCGAGATCTGCGGCTTGAGGGGACCAGAGTTGCCGATGCACGTGGTGCAGCCGTAGCCCACGAGCTCGAAGCCCAGCGCGGCAAGATCCTCGAGCAATCCGGCCTTCGTGAGGTAATCCGTCACCACGCGCGAGCCGGGCGCGAGACTCGTCTTGACCCACGGCCTGGAGGTCATCCCGCGCTCATGCGCCTTGCGCGCCAACAGCCCCGCTCCGAGCATCACCGAAGGGTTGGAAGTGTTGGTGCAGCTCGTGATGGCGGCAATGAGCACCGCCCCATCCTTCAGCTCGAACGTTTGATCGTCGACCGTCACGGTGGCGATGCCCTGCGCGCCAGCGTTGCGGGCCGTACGCTCCTCGGCCGATTTCTGGCGGTTCGCGGCGTAGACGCGCTTCGCATTCGAAAGCGGTACACGATCCTGCGGACGCCGGGGTCCGGCGAGGCTCGGCTCGACCTGGCTCATGTCAAGCTCGAGTACATCGGTGTAGTCGGCGGCGCGGTCGCCGTCGTTGCGCCACATGTCCTGGGCCTTGGCGTATGCCGTCACGAGCTCCACGCGCTCGCGCGGGCGACCGGAAAGCTGCAAATAGCGGATCGTTTCCGCATCGATGGGAAAGATGCCGCAGGTGCTACCGTATTCCGGGGCCATGTTGGCAATCGTGGCCCGGTCGGCGAGCGGCAGGTTCGCCAGCCCGTCGCCGAAGAACTCCACGAACTTGTCCACTACGCCTTTCTTGCGCAACATCTCCGTGACGGTGAGCACGAGATCGGTGGCCGTGGCACCGGGCTTCAGCCGCCCATCGAGGCGAAAGCCGATCACCTGCGGAATCAGCATGGTCACGGGCTGGCCCAGCATCGCCGCTTCCGCCTCGATCCCGCCGACACCCCAGCCAAGGACGCCCAGTCCATTGATCATGGTGGTGTGCGAATCGGTCCCGACGAGTGTGTCCGGGTACGCGCGGCGTATGCCGTTGCGCTCCTCATCGAAGATGACCCGGCCCAGGTATTCGAGATTGACCTGGTGCACGATGCCGGTGTTGGGTGGCACCACCTGGAAGTTGCGGAACGCCGTCTGCCCCCAGCGCAGGAACGCGTAGCGCTCGCCGTTGCGCGTGAATTCGATGGCGGTGTTCGCCGCAAGTGACCCGGGCTTGCCGTATTCATCGACTTGCACGGAATGATCGATGACCAGCTCCGCCGGCGCGAGTGGATTGACCTGCTCGGCGTCGCCGCCGAGCCGCACGATCGCATCACGCATGGCGGCGAGATCCACGACGCAGGGCACGCCGGTGAAGTCCTGCAGGATGACCCGGGCGGGTGTAAAGGCGATCTCGTACGAGGGCGTGGCGGCAGGGTCCCAGCTCAGCAACGCATCGATATCTGCCCCCGTCACGTTCACCCCATCCTGCGAGCGCAGCAGATTCTCGAGGAGAATCTTCAGCGAATAGGGCAGACGGGCGATCTTGTCCCGGGGCAGTGCATCGAGTCGCCAGATCTCGTACGAGCGATCGCCCGCCTGCAGTGTCGAGCGCGCCTGGTAGCTGTTGGTCATGAAACCTCCGCCGAAGAAGAGCGCGCGGATTATATCGGATTGCCGCTCGGGTCAGGCCGCGGCGCGCGCCTTGCAAACGGGCTGCGTCGCTTCGATCACTGCGCCCCCCAGGCAGCGCTCACCTTCGTAGATGACGGCGTATTGACCTGGCGTCACCGCGCGCTGGGGCTCGTCGAACACGATGCGGGCAGTGCCGTCCGTGCACGGCTCGAACACCGCACCCTGATCCGCCTGCCGGTATCGCACCTTCACCGTGCAACGGAAGCTTGCGCTGCGCGCGCTACTGAGCCAATGCATCCGGGCCGTACCCAGGGACCCGCTGAAAAGCAATGGATGATCGTGTCCCTGGACCACGATGAGTGCGTTGCGTCGCAGGTCCTTTGCTGCCAGATACCACGGCTGCTGCGAGCGGCCGCTGCGACCGCCGATGTGCAGGCCTGCACGCTGTCCGAGGGTGTAGAAAGCAAGTCCCTGATGCGTGCCGAGGATCTCCCCGTCGGGCGTCTCGATCGGGCCCGGGCGGGCCGGCACGAATCGCCCGAGGAAATCCCGGAACGGGCGCTCGCCGATGAAGCAGATCCCGGTGCTGTCGGGCTTGTCGAACACCGGCAGGCCAGCACGCCGCGCGCGCTCGCGCACCTCGCCCTTCTCCAGCTCCCCGAGTGGCATCAGCGCGCAGGCCAGCTGCTCGAGCGCCACCGCGTGCAGAAAATAGCTCTGGTCCTTGTTGAGGTCGCGGGCCTTGTGCAACTCGACCGAGTGGGGTCCGCCGATGATCTTCGCGTAATGTCCGGTTGCAAAATGCGCAGCGCCCAGCCGCCGTACATACCTCAGCGCCACGCCGAACTTGATCTCACGATTGCACAGCACATCGGGGTTCGGCGTGTTTCCCGCACGCTGCCCTCCCAGGAACGGCTCAAAGACACGTTGGCGGTATTCCGCGGCGAAGCTCGCGCGGTGCAGCGGGATCGCGAGCTCACGCGCGACCGCGCGTGCGTCCTGAAAATCCTGCGCTGCCGTGCAGTAGGTGTCGTCCTCGTCCCAGTTGCTCATGAACAATCCCTGGACGTCCCAGCCGGCTTGCTTCAACAGCAGCGCCGCCACCGCCGAGTCGACGCCCCCGGAAAGCCCGACGATGATCGCAGGCGCCGCGCGGTGGGGCATCTACAGGCTCATCGCCGCAATGCGCGGGGCAGTGTGCAGATCGAGGTCCGCGACGCTCTCCAGCGGTTGACTGTGACCTTGCAGGTAATCTTCCACGCAGCGCAGCACCAGGGGGCTGCGCAAGCGCGGCCGGCGCGTCAACAGCTGCGCACGTGTCAGCCAGTGCGTGCCCACGATGCCGCGATCGAGTGGTTGGGCCGCATCGTGATCATCGACGCTGCCGGCGAACGCGAAGCGCATCGTGGACTGTCCGGAGGCGGGATTGCACCACAGGTACACACCCACCAGCGCACGCGGAATGAACCGCCAGGCGGTCTCCTCGCGTACTTCCCGGATGATGGCCTGGAGGAGCGACTCGTCGCGTTCCACGTGGCCGGCCGGTTGATTGAATACGAGCCGGCGATTGATGCGTTCCTCGACGACGAGGAAGCGACCGTCCTGTTCCGCGACGGCGGCGACGGTGATCTCGGGATTCGCGCCAGGCATGGCCAATTATAGGCCAAGCCTGCCGCCGCGGCAGCGCAACCGATGGCCGGAGCTACGCTCTGCCGGTGCGCCGGGCGACGCGCAGGCCGTGATCCACGGCGCTCACATTCCAGACCGCGTCGAATTCCTGCAGGTACAACCGCGCCACGGGCTGGTTGTTGACATCCGCGATGCCGTCCCAGGTGTCGGCCCGCAGGCGGTACATGATGGCGCGGTCATCGGCGATGAGATACGCGGAGGCGCGCTGAGGGGCTTGGGCGGCAACGTAACGGATGTCGATGCAACTCGACAGTCGCCGTCCCATGGCGACGAAGCGGTTGCTGTCGCGCATCACGCGCGTCGGCTCCGCCAGCAGTACCCGCACCTTCGCGAAGCTGTGGGTCAGGACGAACTGCTTGGTGATCTCGAGGAAACTCGTCTGATCGTAGAGTTCGGGCTCGAGATCCGGGGTGTAGATGGAGAGCAACCGCCGCGCGCCCGCGGCGATCTCGGTTACGGCGGCTCGCACTTCGGCCAGCGTCGTCAGAACAGCCAACGTTTCCGACCCCTGTCGCATCGCGACGTGCCCGCCCACCGTCCCGACGGATTCGGGTGCGTAGCGCGCGTTCGCGAGCTGCGACAAAGTGTTGTTTACGTCCAGGTCCCCGGTGATATCCACAAGCGGCACTGCCGTCTGCACCTGCGCAAAAGGCAGGCACCGCCATCTTAGAGAGGGGCCAGCGCCGACAGTTGTCGAACCGATCACGGTTTGACCGGCGCTGGGGCCGGGCGGCGCAAATCCGGGCGCCAGTTCACTAAATGCGCGCGGTGGGTGGCACCCCATGTAACATAGTCTGGCGGTCCGGCCGACGGGTGCACATCGGCTAGATTTCCCGCGCCAGCCGCTCCGCCAGTCCGATGTAGGTTTCCGGCCGCAGTGCCTTGAGGCGCTGCTTTTCGTGCTCCCCGAGCGGCAGCGTATCGATGAAGGCAGCCAGCGATGCGCCATCGATCGATTGCCCCCGCGTGAAGTCCTTGAGCCGCTCATAACCCCCGGGCGAGCCGGCGGCGCGCAGCACGGTCTGAACCGCCTCACCCAGCACTTCCCACGCCCCGCCGATATCGGCGGCGATGCGGGTGCGGTCCGCGGCCACCTTCTCGAGCCCGCGGCCGACGGCGCGCCAGGCGATGAGGGTGTGGCCGAGCGCCACACCCAGATTGCGCAGCACGGTGGAATCGGTCAGATCGCGCTGCCAGCGCGAGATGGGCAGCTTGTCCGCGAAATGCCGCAACAGCGCATTGGCGATACCGAGGTTACCTTCCGCGTTCTCGAAGTCGATCGGATTGACCTTGTGTGGCATCGTCGAGGAGCCGACCTCACCGGCGACCGCCCGCTGACTGAGATAGCCGAGGGAGATGTACCCCCAAAGGTCCCGCGCCAGATCGATCAGAATGACGTTCGCCGCCGCGATCGCGTCACAGTACTCCGCGATCCAGTCGTGGGGCTCGATCTGCGTGGTGTAGGGATTGTGTTGCAGCCCGAGCGATTCGACGAAGTTGCGGCTGATGCCCGACCAGTCGACCTCCGGCGCCGCGACGAGATGTGCGTTGAAGTTGCCGACCGCGCCGTTCCATTTCCCGAGTATCTCGACACGGGCCCAGCGCCGGCTCGCGCGACGCAGCCGCGCTGCGTAGTTGGCGAACTCCTTGCCGAGCGTGGTCGGGCTTGCCGGCTGCCCGTGCGTGCGTGCCAGCATCGCCACATCGGCATGCGCCCGTGCGAACTCACTCAGCTGCGCGATACGCGACTGCAACGTTCCCGTTAGCAGCTCGCGCGCGGCAAGCAGCAGCCGCGCATAGCTCAGATTGTTGATGTCTTCCGAGGTACAGCCGAAGTGCACGAGCTCGAGGACCGGCTCGGCGGCACCGGCGGCGGCGAGCTGCCGGCGCACATAGTATTCGACCGCCTTGACATCATGATTGATCTGCGACTCGATGCTCTTGACGGTCTCGGCCGCATCCGCGGCCGGCTCGTGCGCCATCTCCCGCAGCCGTGCCAGGACCGGCGGCGGCAGTTTGGACCCCGGCAGCCGCGGAACCGATTCCGCAAGATGCAGCAGCCAGCGGCTCTCGATGCGGATGCGCTCGCGGATCAGACCTGCCTCACACAGCAGCGCGCGCAGCGGGGCCGTCGCGGCGCGATAGCGTCCGTCAACCGGTGAAAGTGCCTCGGCCGCAGGCAGAGCCTCGTGCCGGGACTTCGCCGATTCGGGAGGAGCCATGATGCGTTGCCCGCGGTCTCAAAGTGCTAGGATTTACATGATAACGCAACGGCAGGTGTGCCTGCGTTTCCCCTCGCACAGCCGTGGCGTTTCCTGGAGTGCCGCATGAGCAATTCGTTCCGCATCGAGCGCGATAGCATGGGTGAGCTGCAGGTCCCCGCCGCTGCGCTCTGGGGCGCACAGACCCAGCGCGCCGTGGAGAACTTTCCGATCAGCGGCCTCACGCTGCCGCCGGCGTTCATCGCAGCCCTTGGGCTGATCAAGCAGGCAGCGGCCCGTGCCAACACGCGACTCGCGCTCATGGATGCAGCCCTCGCGCAGGCGATCGACGCGGCCGCTGCGGACGTGGCGGCCGGCAAACACACTGCGGATTTCCCCATCGATGTGTTCCAGACAGGCTCCGGCACGAGTACGAACATGAACGCCAACGAGGTCATCGCCTGCCTCGCCACGCGTCGGCTCGGGCGCACCGTGCATGCGAACGATCACGTCAACATGGGCCAGAGCAGCAATGACGTCATTCCTACCGCCATTCACGTGAGTGCGGCACTGAGCGTGCGCCGGGAACTCGTACCGGCGCTCGAGCACCTGCGGGATGTGCTGCGGACAAAGGAGCGCAAGATCGGCCACATCGTCAAGACGGGCCGCACGCACCTGATGGATGCAATGCCGATCACGCTTGCCCAGGAGCTGTCGGGGTGGCGCACCCAGATCGAGCAGGGGCTGGCACGGCTTGCGAGCGTCGAGCCGCGGCTGCATGCGCTCGCTCAGGGTGGCACGGCGGTCGGCACCGGCATCAATGCGCATCCACAGTTCGCCGCGCGCTTCGCCGAGGAGCTGTCCGCTCTGAGCGGTTTGCCCTTCCGAAGCGCTGCCAATTTCTTCGCAGAGCTCTCATCGCAGGACACCGCCGTGGAGCTGTCCGGGCAGCTCAAGGTGCTCGCGGTCAGCCTCATGAAGATCGCCAACGACCTGCGCTGGATGAACAGCGGGCCGCTCGCCGGGCTGGGGGAGATCGCCTTGCCGGCGCTGCAGCCAGGCAGCAGCATCATGCCGGGCAAGGTCAATCCCGTAATCCCGGAAGCCACGACCATGGTCGCCGCCCAGGTCATCGGCAATGACACGACGATCACCATTGCCGGTCAGTCGGGTAATTTCCAGCTGAACGTCATGCTGCCGGTGATTGCCTACAATCTGCTGGAAAGCATCCGCCTGCTGACAAATGCGGCCCGTGCCCTGGCCGACCGGGCGATCGCGGGCTTCACGATCAATCAGAGCCGGATCGCCGAGGCGCTCGATCGCAACCCGATCCTCGTGACGGCGCTGAATCCCGTGATCGGCTACGAGAAGGGGGCGGCGATTGCGAAGCAGGCGTACGCGCAGGGCAAACCGATCCTGGAGGTGGCGCGGCAGATGACGGACCTGTCCCCCGAGGAGCTGGCGCGGCTGCTCGATCCGGCCGAGCTCGCCCAGGGCGGAATCAAGGGCGGCAGTGGCGGCGGCGGTTGATGGTGCCGGGAGCCGGTCAGGCAGGCGACCACGCCGAGACCGCAGCGATCGATTGGCGCGCGCGGATCGCCGCCCGGCTGGCGCACAGCCAGCCGCGTCACGCGCGCGAGGACTGGCTTATTCCAGGCCTCACCGCCCACGCGAGCCGCGCCTATGAGGATTTCTTTCCCCCCGATCCGATCGCGGCGGCCGTGCTGATTCCGCTCGTCGAGCATCCCGAGGAGCTGACCGTGCTGCTCACGCAGCGCGCCAGCCAACTGAAGAATCATGCCGGACAGATCAGCTTCCCCGGCGGCCGGATCGAGCCGGACGATGCGGGAGCACGCGAAGCGGCCCTGCGCGAGGCTCGCGAGGAAATCGGACTCGAAGCGCGGTTCGTGCGCATCGTCGGCTATCTCCCCGATCACATCATCATCAGTGGCTTTCGCGTGACACCCGTGGTCGCTTTCGTGCAGCCCGGCTTCGTGCTGGCACTGGATGCGCACGAGGTGCAGGACACGTTCGAGGTCCCCCTGCGGCACATCTTCGCGCCTGCGAATCACCGCGTCCGGCGGCGCCGGTTCGGGGACGATGAGCTCGAGCTGTTGGACATCCACTACGAGGATCGCAACATCTGGGGAGCCACTGCCGGGATGCTGCTCAATCTGTACAGGGAGGTGGCGCCGTGAACGCGGCGGGTGCGCAAGGCGAGGCGCTAGGCGAGGCGCAAACCGCACTCGCGGCACTGCTTGCGCTCATGGCACGGCTCAGGGACCCCGCAGGCGGCTGCCCCTGGGATCGCCAGCAGACATTCGCCACGATCGCGCCCTACACCCTTGAGGAAGCCTACGAGGTGGCCGATGCGATCGACCGCAACGATCGGGCGCAGCTGCGCGATGAGCTCGGCGATCTGCTATTCCAGATCGTCTTCCATTGCCAGCTGGCGAGCGAGCGCGGCTGGTTCGATTTCACGCAGGTGGCGAGCACCATCCACGCCAAACTCGTGCGGCGCCATCCACACCTCTTTGGCGGGCCGGCCGTCGCCGATGCGCAGCAGCAGACACGCTCCTGGGAGAGCCTCAAGGCCGAGGAGCGCGCGGCGCTCGCCCGGACGCAAGATGCGCCGGACCACAGCGCGCTGGCGCATGTTCCACAGGCACTGCCTGCCCTGGCGCGGGCGGCCAAGCTCGGTCGCCGCGCGGCGCGGGTCGGTTTCGACTGGCAGCAGCCGGCGCAAGTGCGCGCCAAAGTGCTCGAAGAGCTCCACGAAGTGGACGCGGCGCTGACGCAGGGCGATGCAACGCACGTCGCGGAAGAAGTGGGCGACCTGTTGTTCGCGGTAGCCAACTGGACGTTGCACCTGCAGATCGACCCGGAGGAGGCGCTGCGTGCCGCCAACCGCAAGTTCGAGCGCCGTTTTCGCCACATGGAGAGATTGGCGGGCGCGCAGGGGCGGCCGCTGGAATCGCTCTCGGCGGCCGAGTGGGACGAATTGTGGAGTCGGGCCAAGAGTGGCTGAGCCGTTCAGGGCGCATTCACCGGCTCGCCCATAGGCTCGTCGCAGAATGAGCGTGCCCGGCCTGCTGGCCTGTGCAAGGTTGCCGCCGTGTGCAGCGGATTCTACTCAAGGGACGTACAATGCCTGACCGGCGCCTTCCACGCATCGCCTGGCTCGCAGCGCTTGCGGCCGTGGTGACGATCGCGTGGTTGCCGGAGGCAAGCGCACAGACTCCCGCCCAACAGATGCGTCCGGCTGCGCATTCTGCCGGCCCGATGACGCTGGACCAGGCGGTCAAAATGGCGGAGCAGCGCTTCAAGGCCCGCGTGGTGCGCGCGCAATCCCGCAAGGACGACGGCCATACCACCTATGTCCTGAGATTGCTGAATGATTCCGGACGGGTGTGGACCGTGCGCATCAACGCAGCCAACGGCTCGGTGCTGTAGGGGCAGCGCATGCGGGTGTTGGTGATCGAAGATGAGCAGACCCTGCGCGAGACGCTCAAGGCTCGCCTCGTGGATACCGGCTTCAGCGTCGATGATGCGAGCGACGGTGAGGAAGGGCTGTTCGCCGCACTGGAGTTGCCGCTGGACGTGGCGATCATCGATCTCGGACTGCCCAAGCTGTCCGGTCTGGAGGTGATTCGCCGGCTGCGCGCCAAGGGCAGGAGCTTCCCGGTGCTGATCCTGACGGCGCGGGATCGCTGGCAGGATAAGGTGGAAGGGTTGCAGGCGGGGGCGGATGACTACGTCTCCAAACCATTCCAGTTCGAGGAAGTGCTGGCCCGGGTGCAGGCGTTGCTGCGACGCGCCGGCGGCTGGGCCAGCCCGGAGCTCAGTTGCGATCCGATCGTCCTCGACACGCGCGCTCAGACGGTGCGAGTGCAGGACGTCCCGGTCGAGCTCACCAGTTTCGAGTACCGGATCCTCGAGCACCTGATGCTGCGGGCCGGAGAGGTCATCTCCAAGACGGAGTTGACCGAGCGGCTGTATGACGAGGAGTCCGAGCGCGACAGCAATGTGATCGAGGTGCTGGTAGGAAGGCTGCGGCGCAAACTCGACCCGAACGATACCCTGCGGCCGATCGAGACGCTGCGCGGTCGAGGCTACCGCCTGGCGCTGGCGCGCACGGCGACTTCCTGAAGCCGCTGCGTGCATTCACTTAGCCGCAGGCTGCTGGTTTCGGTATCGGTTCCCCTCGCGCTGTTCTTCGGCGTGATGATGCTGGTGCTCGACACGGGGTTCCGCGCCCTGTCGGAGCGTTCGCTGCGCGAGTTGCTCGATGCGCAGATGGTGGCGCTCATCGCGGCGGCCGAGCCGCAGCCCGGCGCCGGTTATGCGCCTCCCGCCGGTGATCTCGCCTCGCGGCTGCGCACTCCCGGATCCGGACTGTATGCGCAGATCCGCTCCGCCGGCGGCCGTTCCGTGTGGCGCTCCCCGTCCACTGCCGGAGCGCCCATCGATTTCGGCGGTGCCCTTGATCCGGGGGCGCGCAGTGTGCGTTATACGACGACCGACCATCAGCGCATTGCCATCGAGAGCCGTGGCATCCAGTTCGAGGACGCCGAGGGCACGTGGGAGTTCACCTTCAGTGTCGCGGCGAGCCTGACTCCGTATGAGCAGCAATTGTGGCGCTTCAGACGGCAGCTGTTCGGTTGGTTCATCGGGCTGATGCTGCTGCTGATGGTGACCCTGGCGGGGCTGCTGCGCTGGGTGCTGGCCCCGCTACGGCGCATGGAGCGGGAAATCCATGCAGTCGAGGCAGGACGCAACGAGGTGCTCGGTGGTGGTTATCCGCGCGAGTTGACTGGCGTGGCGGACAATCTCAATACGCTGCTGGTCGGCGAGCGCGAACGCGTGGCCCGCTACCGCGACACGCTCGGCAATCTCGCGCACAGCCTGAAGACCCCGCTGGCCGTGATGCGTGCGGCGCTGAGCGGGGTCCACCCCGGTGCGCAGGACGTGATCGGACCGGAAATCGATCGCATGAGCGGCATCATCGAGCACCAGCTCAGCCGCGCCGCCGCCTCCGGGGGCGCACTGCTCGGCCAGGCGCCGGTGGACGTCGCCCCGGTTGCCGCGGAGTTGCGGGTCGCGTTGCTCAAGGTATATGCGCGCAAGGACCTGTCGATCGAGATCGGCGTCGCGGCGGCCTGTCAGTTCATCGGCGATCGCACCGATCTCGTGGAGTTGCTCGGTAATCTGCTCGACAACGCCTGCAAGTGGTGTCGCAGTACCGTGCGACTGACGGCCGACATCGATGCCAACCTTGCGACCCGCGAGCGACTGCAGATCACGGTGGAAGACGACGGTCCCGGAATTTCCGCCGAGAACCGGGCGCGGATCGGTCAGCGCGGCGTGCGCACCGAGGAAAGCGTGCCGGGCCACGGGATCGGGTTGTCCATGGTGCAGGACACCGTGGAGCTGTATCGCGGCTCGCTGCTCATCGACCGCTCACCGCTGGGAGGCGCGCGCTTTGCCCTGCGGCTGCCCGGGCGGGAAGCTCAGCCGGCGCCGAACTGAATCCCCTGAGCGAGCGGCAGCGCGGCGCTCCAGTTGATCGTGTTGGTCTGACGGCGCATGTACGCCTTCCAGGCATCCGAGCCGGATTCCCGGCCGCCGCCGGTGTCCTTCTCGCCACCGAACGCCCCGCCAATCTCCGCTCCCGAGGTCCCGAGGTTCACGTTGGCAAGCCCGCAATCGCTGCCATCGGCCGACAGAAAGGCCTCCGCATGTTGCAGCCGGTCCGTGAACAGCGCCGAGGACAGCCCGTGCACGGATGCGTTCTGTTGCGCGATCGCCTCCTCGAGGGAGGCGACCGGAATGACGTACAGGATCGGCGCGAAAGTCTCGGTCTGCACGACCGGCCAGTCGTTGCGAGCCCGGATGATCGTCGGCTCGACGAAGTTGCCGGGGCCATCGAGCTCCTTGCCACCATAGATCAACAGACCGCCGGCCTCACGGGCCGCGGCGATGGCGGCGCGATAGCGCTCCTTCGCCTGGGAATCGATCAGCGGGCCCATGAGCGTACGCGAATCCAGCGGATTGCCGATGCGCACCTGCCCGTAGGCATGGACGAGGCGTCGCTCGAGCTCCTCGAGCCGCGAGGCATGCACGAGCACGCGCCGCGTCGTCGTGCAGCGCTGGCCCGCCGTACCCACCGCGCCGAACACGATTGCGGGCACCGCCAGGTCCAGGTTGGCCGTCTCATCGACGATGACGGCGTTGTTGCCGCCGAGCTCCAGCAGGCTCTTGCCGAGTCGGGCGGCGACCTGCTCGCCGATTTTGCGGCCAACGGCGGTCGATCCGGTGAACGAGATCAACGCAACGCGCACATCCGCGACGAAGCGGGAGGCGAGCTGCGTGCCGGTGTCGACGAAGAGCTGAAAGATCGGCGGCAGATCGTTCGCTTCCATCACGCGGTTGCACAGATGCTGAACCGCGATAGCGGTGAGGGGGGTCTTGGGCGAGGGCTTCCAGACCGACACATTGCCGCAGATCGCAGCCAGGCAGGCATTCCAGGACCAGACCGCGACCGGGAAATTGAAGGCGGAAATGATCCCGACGACACCCAGCGGATGCCACTGCTCGTACATGCGGTGCTGCGAGCGCTCGGAATGCATCGTGAGACCGTAGAGCATCCGGGACTGCCCCACGGCGAAGTCGGCGATGTCGATCATCTCCTGCACCTCACCGAGTCCCTCCGCCAGGATCTTGCCATTCTCGAGGGCAACGAGTGTGCCGAGATCCTCCTTGTGCCGGCGCAACTGCTCCGCGAGCAGCCGGACCGCCTCGCCGCGCTTGGGGGCGGGGACGCGGCGCCAGCGGGCCGCCGACTGCGTTGCGCACTCCATGACCCGTTCGTAGTCTTCCGCGTTTGCCGGGCGCACCTGCGCGATGAGACTCCCATCCGCAGGATTGCGGACGTTCACGAGCGCGCTGTCCCGCGCCGTGGACCAGCCATGTGAGCCGGACCACGCCCCGGCATTGGTCCCCGTGAGCCCGAGACGCGCCAGCAGCGAATGCAGGTCTGCAGTGCTCATCGGACCGCGACCTTCAACCGGCGCTGCGTGCCGGCCTTGCCGGAGACGACGATCTGCCCGGAGACATCTTTCGTGCCGCCGGGGGCATAGAAGCCTCCGAAGCGGTTCGCCAGGATGTCGGCAAGCCGGAACTGCTCCTGCGCGACGAAGCCGCTGTACCTGCCGCGATGCTCGAGGACGAGGTCCACAACGGCAGTGATGCCGGCGGCCGTGGTCACCTGGATCGCCGACCACAGCCGCCCGGCGATGACCTGCGGATACACCTTGTTCACGTAGTTTTCTTCGCGCAGCTCGCCGCCTTGTTTTCCGGTGACGGCGGCATACACGATCACCACATCCTGCAGGGTCTGTGGGACGGCGTTCTCCAGGATGCGTTTGAGGGTCCCGCGGTCCTTGTTGAGCTTCAGGTCATTCATCAGCAGGCGCATCTGCTCGCAGTGGCCTGGATAGCGGATGGTCTTGTAGTTCATCGACTCGCAATGCAGCCCCTTGGTCTCGGCAAGCGAGCCGAGGCCGCCCGAGGTGTTGAATGCCTCGTAGAGCGTTCCGTCGATCTCGATCTCCTCCAGACCCTCCAGCGGTGCGACATCGATCGTGCTGCCATCGACGATCGCCTGGCAGGGATTGCCATACTCGTTGATGAGGCCTTCGGTCGACCAGGTGAGCGAGTACTTGAGGACGTTGTTGGGATGTTGCGGCAACGCGCCGACCCGCAGCTTCACCGCGCGCAGATCATCGAAATGGGTGATGAGCTCCGCGGCCGCGATGCTGATGAACCCCGGAGCAAGTCCACACTGCGGCACGAAGGCCTGCTGCGCGCCCGTCGAGATCGCCCGCACCGAGCGGGTCACTTCGACGTCCTCGGTGAGATCGAAGTAATGCGTGCCGGCCTGACGCGCCACCTCCGCGACCGCAACGTTGCAATAGAACGGCAGGCTGGAAATGACGGCATCGACCGGATGGGCCGCGAGGTGGCCGCCCAGTGCGCCGGTGCTGCTGGCATCCAGCTCGAAGGCACCGAGGTGCTCGGTACCGTGCGCCCGCACGACTGCCTCGGCCGCAGCGCCATCGACATCGGCGAGCTGAACCTGGTAACTGCCGGAATCGGCAAGTAATCCGGAGATCAACGCGCCGATCTTGCCGGCGCCGAGAATGAGTACGCGATGCATGGTGAGGCGTCGAATGCTGCGCAAAAGGGGGCGCATTTTGCGCCTTTGGAGTACCGGGACGCCAGTTGCGGCGGCGGCAGGTTGGGACAGCGGGACGGCAATGGTAGCATCGCCCGATGCGAGCTCACGAGACCACCTCCTGGCACAGCGCCAGCTGGCAGACCCGGCCGGCACAACAGCAGCCCACCTATGCGGATCCGCAGGCCCTCGAGCGCGCTGTGGCCCACCTGTCGCGCCTGCCGCCCATCGTCGTTTCCTGGGAGATCGATGCTTTGCGTGAGCGTCTGGCCGCCGCCCAGCGCGGCCAGGCCTTTCTGCTGCAGGGCGGGGATTGCGCCGAGACCTTTGCCGATTGCGCCTCCGACCAGATCGCCAAGAAGCTGAAGATCCTGCTGCAGATGAGCATCGTGCTGCTCCATGGCCTGAAGCGACCGATCATCCGTGTCGGACGCATGGCAGGGCAGTATGCTAAGCCGCGCTCTGCCGATACCGAGACCCATGACGGTGTCACGTTGCCGGCGTATCGCGGCGATCTCGTCAACCGGCCGCAGTTCACCGCCGAAGCCCGGGCGGCGGATCCCGAGCTGCTGCTGCGTGGTTACGAGCGGGCGGCGCTGACGTTGAATTTCGTGCGCGCGCTGGTGGATGGCGGCTTTGCCGATCTGCACCACCCGGAATACTGGGATCTCGGCTTCGTCAAGCACGCACCGCTGAAGGACGCCTACCAGCGCATCGTGAGCGCCATCGGGGATGCGCTGGATTTCTTCGAAGGCATCACCGGGCAGTCCGTGCACGAGGCGCGGCTCGTCAATTTCTACTCGAGCCACGAGGGGCTGCACCTGCTGTACGAGCAGGCACAGACACGCTTCATTCCGCGGCAGAACCGCTGGTACAATCTGTCCACGCATTTCCCCTGGATCGGCATGCGCACGGCGAGCCTGGATGGGGCGCACGTGGAATATTTCCGTGGCATCTCCAACCCCGTGGCCGTGAAGGTTGGCTCGGCGATGGATGCCAGCTGGCTGCAGGGCCTCGTCACCACGCTAAATCCGCAGAACCAGCCGGGACGACTGACCCTGATCCATCGTTTCGGCGCCAAGGACGTCGAGGCCGCGTTGCCGCGCGCGATCGAGGCTGTGCGCCAGACCGGCCACAGCGTGCTGTGGATCTGCGATCCCATGCACGGCAACACCGAGACGAGCACTGGCGGACTCAAGACCCGTCGTTTCGAGAACATCCAGAAGGAGCTCGAGCTGGCCTTTCGCATTCATGCGGAAATGGGCTCCTCCCTCGGCGGCGTACACGTGGAGCTGACGGGCGATGATGTCACCGAATGCACCGGAGGGGCCCGCGGCCTGACCGATGCGGACCTGCAGCGGGCGTATCGATCCAGTGTCGATCCGCGTTTGAATCACGAGCAGGCCCTCGAGCTTGCGATGCTGATCGCCGAGCACAGCCAGAGTCGCCGGGCCGCCCGCGCGGCGGGTTGATTCCACGAAGCGTCGATCTCGAGCGGCAGTGGGCGCAACGGGCGCAAAATCCGCCTCCGGCACGGAGGCATCGTCGTGCGCGCGTCCGCCCAAGCCCGGGCGCACGCGCTGCTATGATCCGGACTGCACGCAATGCCCGCGGCTTGCCGAATTCCTGGCGGAAACCCATCAGCACTTTCCGGGCTACTTCGCACGCCCCGTGCCTTCCTTCGGGGATGCGGCGCCGCGCATTCTGATCGTCGGACTCGCGCCGGGGATGCACGGCGCGAACCGCACGGGCCGGCCCTTTACCGGCGATCATGCGGGGATCCTGCTCTACGAGACGCTGCATGCGCTCGGACTGGCCAGCCGGCCGCAGTCGGTGAGCGCTGCGGATGGCCTCACGTTGCGCCACGTGCGAATCTGCAATGCGGTCAAATGCGTTCCGCCGCAGAACAAGCCCCTGCCCGAGGAGATCCGCCGCTGCAACGCTTACCTGCAGACGGAGCTGCAGGAGCTCGCCAGCGTGCGCGTCATTCTCGCCCTGGGCCGCATCGCCCATGAGGGCGTGCTGCTGGCATCGGGCCTGAAGCGCAGCGAGTTTGCCTTCGGGCACGGGCGCGAGCACCGCTTGGACGGGCAACGATGGCTCCTCGACTCGTATCATTGCAGCCGCTACAACACCCAGACGCGCGTGCTGACGGGGGAGATGTTCAGGGCGGTGGTGGCGCGAGCTTGCGTGCGCGCGGGTTTGGCGGCTTGAGGGGCCTGGTCGGAAGGAGACAACGGAAGGCTTGCGGCGATCGGATGACTGCGAAAGGGTTCGATGCGAAGGAGTTCGTCGGTTCATTGCCGAGGCGCCCCGGTGTCTACAGGATGTACGACGCCATGCACGAGTTGCTGTACGTGGGCAAGGCGAGGAACCTGAAGGATCGTGTCGGCACGTATTTCGCTGCGAGTAACGTCAATCCGAAAGTGCACGCGCTCGTGCAGCAGATCGCCGCCATCGAAGTCACCGTCGCGAACTCCGAGACCGAGGCGCTGCTGCTCGAATACAACCTGATCAAGGCGCACAAGCCGCGGTTCAACGTCGTTCTGAAGGACGACAAGAGCTTCCCCTACATCCAGGTCTGTAGCGAGCACCCCTTTGCGCGCCTGGCGTTCTATCGCGGCCCGCGCTCTGCGCCCGGACGCTATTTCGGGCCGTTTCCAAGCGCAGGTGCGGTGAAGGACACGTTGGGCCAGCTGCAGAAGCTGTTTCGCATCCGCAACTGCCGCGACACCTTCTTCGCCAATCGCAGCCGTCCGTGTCTGCAGCACCAGATCGGGCGCTGCTCGGCGCCATGCGTCGGACTGATCACCCAGCAAGCCTATGCCCAGGACATCGACTCGGCCGTGAAGGTACTGGAGGGCCGCGACGCCGAAGTGACCGCCGCGCTCGAGGAGCGCATGGAGGAGGCCGCCGCCAGACGCGAATTCGAGCGGGCGGCACAGATCCGGGACCAGCTCGCGGCATTGAAGCGGGTGTTGGCGCAGCAGATTGTGACGGCCGCAGGGGAACGCGATGTCGATGTATTCGCGATCGCCGGTGATCCGGGCGAATACGCCATCAGCGTCATGTTGGTGCGGGGCGGGCGCAATCTCGGCACCAGCAACTACTTTCCGCGGGCAGCGCTTGCCGAGCCGCAGGAGGCGCTGTCCTCGTTCGTGATGCAATACTACGCAGCGCAGGAACCGCCTGCGGAAGTTCTGCTCGGCTGCAAACTGGAGGATGCAGCGGCGCTGGCCGAGGCGCTTGCCTCGCGGGTGGCACGGGCCATCGAGGTTCGTTGCCCGGTGCGCGGACTCGGCGTGCGCTACGTCGAGCTGGCGCGGGAAAATGCCACTCAGGCGCTGCGCATGCGGCTGGCGCAGCGCTTGGGGCTGGATGAGATGTTCGCAGATCTGGCCCGCGAGCTCGATCTGCCGGAGATGCCCGCGCGGGTCGAGTGTTTCGACATCAGCCACACCGGGGGCGAGGGCACCGTCGCCTCCTGCGTCGTGTTCGGGCCCGATGGTCCGCTCAAAAAGGAATACCGGCGCTTCAACATCAGCGGCGTGACGCCGGGAGACGACTACGGCGCTTTGCGGCAGGCGCTCGAGCGTCGCTACACCCGGATCAGAGACGGCGAGATTCCCGCTCCGGATTTGCTGCTGATCGACGGTGGTCTGGGACAGATCAGTCAGGTGCACGCGATCCTGGAGGGGCTCGGCTTTGGCGATGTAACCCTGGTCGGAGTTGCCAAGGGCCCGGATCGGCGCCCGGGGCAGGAGCGGCTCTTCATCCACGCAGTACCCGAGCCGGTCGTCCCGGAGGCGCATTCGCCGGCCTCGCGCCTCGTGCAACGCATCCGCGACGAGGCGCATCGGTTTGCCATTACCGGCCACCGGCGCAAGCGGGCGCGGCGCTACAACGAGTCCGTGCTGGAGGCCGTGCCTGGACTTGGCCCCGCAAAGCGACGGGCGTTGCTGCGGCATTTCGGCGGACTGCAGGGCGTGCTGCGCGCCGGCGTCGCGGATTTCGACAAGGTCGCGGGAATTGGCCCATCGCTGGCGCGAAGCCTTTATGATCACCTCCACCCGGGCGACTGAATCCTCGGTGTCTATGGAGACTGCGCCAAAAGCCGCCGCGATGCCCTGGAACTGGCCGAATACGCTCACGTGGCTGCGTATCGCCGCGATTCCGCTGATCGCCATGCTGTTCTACATGCCATACCCGTGGGCGGATCCGTCCGCCGGTGTGGTGTTCGCGATCGCCGGCATCACCGATTCATTGGACGGTTACCTCGCGCGCCGGCTCGGACAGACTTCACGGCTCGGGGCTTTCCTCGACCCGGTGGCAGACAAGCTGATCGTCGCAGTGGCGCTGGTGCTCATCGTGAGCCGCGATGCACGCGCACTCATTGCCCTCACCGCCGCCGTGATCATCGGGCGGGAGATCACCATTTCCGCGCTGCGCGAGTGGATGGCGGAAATCGGTCAGCGGCGCAAGGTCGCCGTCTCGCAGCTCGGCAAGTACAAGACGATCCTGCAGATCGTCGGCCTGTCATTGATGCTGTTCCGCATCGATCTGCTGGGATTGCCGATCTACAAGCTCGGGGTGGTGCTCACCGAGCTGGCTGCCGCCGCCACGCTCGTGTCCATGGTCGCCTACCTGCGCGCAGCATGGCCCGAGCTCAAGCGCTAGCCACGACGGCACTCCGGACTGCTGCATGCTCAAGGACCATCCAACAAGCCCGGCTAAGTGGCGGTGGCTGCTACCTTTTATTTCCCTCTCGCGGGGGACTTACCTTGACTTCACAGGGGGGGCACATACAATCCCCGTCCCTGCTCGAGATGCGGGAATAGCTCAGTTGGTAGAGCACGACCTTGCCAAGGTCGGGGTCGCGAGTTCGAGTCTCGTTTCCCGCTCAAGGTTCTCGACCGGAAGCCCCGTCGGACACGCCCGCCGGGGCTTCTTGGTTTGTACGGCTAGGTGGCAGAGTGGTCATGCAGCGGCCTGCAAAGCCGCGTACAGCGGTTCGATTCCGCTCCTAGCCTCGCCTTCGATGCAACGCCTTTGATGCAATGCCGTGCGGGAACTCAGCCGCTGCCGGAGTGTCCACCGCCTCGATCACCGTTGCGCTCGAGCTCGGTCTGGTTCACGACTCGCGTGACTCCAGGTACGGCCGCCGCGACTCGCTTGGCCTCATATAGAGCATCCGCGCTCCAGATGTAGCCGCTGAGATACGTCACACCACCGTCAACGCGGACATCGACATGGCGGTAGTAGTAAACCGGATCGGCATTCAGCGCCGCATATACCCGATCTGCAGTGATCGCATCCGCTCGCGTCTGCTCTCTTGGCGCAGGCCAACTGCTTGCACAGCCGCCGCCCACCACAATTGCGAGCACCCCGGCGACGGCTGCACCCGATTTGGACAGGACTGTCATTTGCGCTCCCCAGAGGGCCTACGGGGCCCACACTTATAGGACGTGTTGCGGGAACGATGGTTCCGGTACGGAGGGTGGAGCGCGTGAAGGTGAAGGACCGTTGGCAAAACACCGCGATCGATTGGGACGAAGCTGCCGTGCAGCCGGCGGCGGCAGCTCCCCCCGATCGGCTGTGCAAATCCCTTATGGCCCGACAGCTGCGTTCACATATCGCCCGCGAGCTCTACGATGATTCCGGCGCGATCACCGACGGCACGGCGATCTATACGCTTTCCGATCCGCGGGACCTTCGCGCCGTGCGCTATGTGGGACAGACCAGCGCTCCTCGCCGGCGATTCCTGCAACACCTGAATACCGCTCGACTGTGGCTGCCGCAGGAGCGCCCCTGGTGGGTGAAATCGCCCCGGCTGCGGCCCCTGTACGACTGGATTCGCGAGCTGTACCGCGATGATCGGCGTCTGCCTACGATGGTGGTATGCGACTGGGTGCGCACGGCCGCCGAGGCGCGAAGAGCCGAGCGGAACCGCATCGTGGCCTGTCTCGCGTGCCAATTGCCGCTGCTGAACATCGAGGCCGAAATACTCGGCCGGCAGATTCCGCTGCTCTGAGGGCGCTGCTTTCAGGATTTCGGCGCCGTCGCGCTGGCGGTCGTTCCGGCGCGGCTGAAGTCGAATTGCAGCAGCCAGTGCCGCGTGCTGTCATTGTCTGCCGGCACGAACTTCCATTTGTCGGCGGCCTCGCTCGCCAGACGCAGGAAATATTTGCTGGGGCCGGCGAGCTCGATGGTCTGGTCCGCCACGGCGCCCGCGCTATCGACGGACACCCGAATGAGTACCTTGATGTGACCGCGGATCGTGTCGCGCGCGCTCCGAGGGACGTTGGGGATCTCTTCGCGAACGACGGATGGCGAGCTGACCGGAGATGTAGTGGACAGCTGTTGAGGAGTAACCGGCGCAGCGACCGATGTCGATGCGGCGGGCGCAGGTTTCACGTCGGCGGCAGTCGGCGATGGCACGATTGCAGCAGCCGCGCCCGGGGGGTTCTCCGACACCGCTGCCGGTGCCGCAGGCTCGCGCGATGCCGGACGGGATGCCGAGCCGATCATGGCAGGCGGGCTTGCACGCAGCCGTAACAAGCGCAGGCCGGCCCATGCGCCCAGCAGAACGATCACCAATGCCAGGATGAGCGGAACGGCAGAGCGATGGCGTCGTGACCGGTCGACGTGCGCCACATGACGCTCGGTTGCAGCGGCCACCGAAGCAGCAGCGACCGCTTCAGCGGTTACGGGCTGTGCAGGGCGCTCGGACGCGGGTGATCGGCCTGCGAGCATGGTTTCCAGATCCGCAGCCGTCGGTCGACTGGCCGGATCGGCACTCAGGCATCGCTTGATGATCTTGACGAATGCCGGCGGCAGGTCGGCGGGAAGCGAGCGCAGCTCCAGACGACCCTCGTGGAAGAGCGGCTCCCGCTGGGTGATCGCCTGCACGAACGTGATCCCGAGGGCCCAGATGTCGCCCGCACCCGATAGCGCGCCATGCTTCGCTTCCGGCGGATCGCCTGATTGCGACTCTGCGCTCACCGCTCTGGGTTCCCCTGCCGGCCGGATCGTATCGCTCGCAAGTGTCAGACGATCGTTTACGACCAGGACGTTGGCCGGCGTCAGATGACCCTGGACGAGATTCTGACGGTGCAGGAACTCAAGCGCCCCGAGAGTGGGCAGCAGCATCGCTCGCGCCTCCTGCGCAGTCAGCGGGCGCTGCGGAAGAATCTCCGCGAGCGTCTCCTGAGCGTATTCCATGACGACGAAGAGGAACTGCCGCTCGCCGAGCTGGCAGCGCCCGCAATCCAGGAGCCGGGTGAGGTGGGGGTGGGAGAGTGCGGCGGCCGTCTTCCAGTATGCGAGCTGGCGCCCTGCGAGCGCCTCAGGCGCTGTGATCAGTTTGATTACCGCGGCGTCGGGACCGTGCCCCTGGTGGTCGGTGAGGAAAACTGCGCTGTGTTCGCTTCCCCTCAAGAAACGACGTAATGGAAACACGCCGTTGACAAGCTGGCCTTCCCACCGCGTCCAGACCTCGGTCATCGTTCCCCCTTCCTCCGCGTTCAGAACAGGATGACGCACCTGGTATGTGCATTCCAAGATACCACCAAGCGCGCTCAGAATACGAACATCGCGGCTCCCGCCGCAAACATCAGCACCGTCGTGATTCCCACGACCGTGCGCGTGACGAGTGAGCTGATCTGCCCGCGCATGATCCGGCGGTCGCTTGCCACCAGCAGCACCGCCGACAGCAGGAAGGGCGCCAGCACCCCGTTGACGATGGCCGACCACAGCAGCGCCTTGATCGGATCCACGCGCAAAAAATCCAGCAGCGCGCCGGCAACCGTGGCGAGGATGAACACCGAGTAGAACGAGACCGCATTGTGGAATTTCTCATCCAAGCCGTAAGCCCAGTCGAAAGTCTCCGCAAAGGCGTAGGCGGCGGAGCCTGCGAGCGTTGGAATTGCCAGCAGACCGGTGCCGATGATACCGATGGTGTACAGAAGGTAAGCGTGCTGGCCCGCCAGCGGTCGCAATGCTGCAGCCGCTTCCTTGGTCGTGGCGATATCGGTCACGCCGTGGCGATTCAGAGTCAGCGCGGTCGTGAGGATGATGAAGAACATGACGATGTTCGAAAAGAAAGTACCGACGCCGACGTCGATGCGACGATCGGCAATCTCGCCCGACGTCGCGCCCTGGCGGTGCACCAGCAGCCGGCGGCCGCGGGCGCGCTCTTCTTCGACTTCCTGGCCGGCTTGCCAGAAGAACAGATAGGGGCTGATGGTCGTGCCGAGAATGGCCACCAGCGTGGCCCATGCCTGCGAGCCGTGGGGCCATGTCGGCAGGATCGTGTCATGCAGCACGCGGTGCCAGTCGGGGTGTGCCAGGAATGCCGTCAGCACGTAGGCAAACAGCGCCACCGCCAACCACCTGAGCACGTTCGCGATCTGGTGGTAGCGCAGCAGCACGGTCGCAATGCAGATACCTACGCCGAAGATCCACACGTACGCATGCGAGGAACCCATGCCGAGCATCTCGGCGGCGTCCGCCATGCCGGCGAGGTCCGAGGCGATATTGATGGTGTTGGCGACGAGCAGGGAGACTGCGATCAGCCCTACGATCCAGCGCGGAAATTTTTCGCGCAGCGCGCCGGCGAGCCCACTGCCGGTGACCATGCCGATGCGCGCGCACATCATCTGCACGCAACCCATCAATGGCCAGGTGATCAAGGCCGACCACAGGAAAGCAGTACCGTACTGTGCCCCTGCGACCGAATACGTGGCGACACCCGACGGGTCGTCATCGGCGGCGCCCGTCGTGACGCCTGGACCCAACGCGCGCAGCACGCGCTTCGCACCGGAAAGAACCCTGAACATCACGAGACCTGTTTCATTCGCAGGTTATGTTTTTGATTTCACTTGCCCCAGCCGACCGTGCTGACGGCGGTGCGACAGTGGGCGCTGCGGATGGATCAGCTCATGTGATGAGTCTCCAGCGCACAGTCGACATGTTCATCCACTTCCACCTGGATGGTCGCGTGAGCGATGCCAAAGCGCTCGTTGAGGCTTTGCGCCAGTCTCACGAGTGAATCATCGCCCGGGTGGCCGCCGGGCATGAGACAGTGACAGGTGAGGGCCGTCTCCGTGGTGCTCATCGCCCAGATGTGCAGGTCGTGAATGGCCGTCACACCGGCTTGCTCTGCGATGAATGCGCGCACTTCCGCCAGTTTGAGCTCAGCGGGCACGGCATCGAGCGACATCCCCAGCGCATCACGCAGCAACGCCCAGGTGCCCAGCAGGATGACCACCGACACGGCCAGACTCACGAGCGGATCGATCCTGGTCCATCCCGTCAGCACGATCGCCGCTCCCGCCACCACGACACCCAGCGAGACCAGTGCGTCGTAGGCCATGTGCAGATAGGCGGCGCGTAGATTGATGTCGCGCTTGCGCCCGGACGCAAACAGCCACGCGGTCGTCCCGTTGATCACGATGCCGATCGCAGCCACGAAAATCATCGTGATGCCGGCAACCGGCGCAGGGTGCAGCAGGCGCCGGATGGCCTCGATGGCGATCGCCCCCACAGTCAGCAGCAGCAGTACCGAATTGGCGAGCGCCGCGAGAATGGTGCCGCGCTGCAAGCCGTACGTGTACGTTTCGCAGGGCGCGCGGCGGGCGAGAACCGCGGCAACCCACGCCAGCAGCAGGCCGAGAACATCGGCCAGGTTGTGCCCGGCATCCGCCACGAGGGCGATGGAATTCGAAAACAGACCGTAGGCAATTTCCACCCCGACGAAGCCGAGATTGAGTGCCGTGCCGATGGCAAAGGCCGTACCGAAGCTTTTCGGCGCGTGCCCGTGCGCATGGTCCGCATGCGAATGCGACCCCGCATGGTCATGCGGGTCGGCGCCGTGCCCGGAATGGGCATCCTGCTGCGCATGGGAATGGGCGTGCGGAGCGCTGTGCGCAGAATCGTCAGGGGCACGAAGGTCAGATGGCATGGAGGCGTCTCGGTGCAAATCGAAGGAGCCGACGGTCATGAATCGACGATGCTTGGGTGGCTGGCCGTCATCGCTTCAGGTACTGATGGACTATCTCGACGAGCTCCTCGGCGGCCGCGGCGCGCGGATCATCACGCCCGGCGCGCTGATCGACCATGTGCTCGCGAATGTGATCCTCGATCACCTCGGCGATGAATCCGTCCAGGGCGCCGCGGCAAGCGGTGGCCTGCTGCAGTACGTCGGCGCATTCCTCGCCGGACTCGACCGCCCGCCCGATCGCCTCGATCTGCCCGCGCAGCCGCTTCACCCGATTGAGCAGCTTTGCCTTTTCGTTCGCCACATGTCCCATGGTGCTGCGCTCTCCTGCCGCGACGCTCGGGTGTGATGGGTCAGATCTGCGCATGCACGCGCACTGTGAAGATCGAAATCGGACCGCGATCCTCGTTGTACGCCGGATTGCGCACCCACTGGTAGTCCATCGTGAGGCGCACGGCGCCGAGGATCGCCAGCTCATAATACGTCTCCAGGATCTGCTCCGACCCGGGGTGTGGCAATTTGCCATCGCCGACGAGGATGCCCAGTCCCCCGGCATTCAGAAAGCGTTGACGCTGTGTCGAGATGCCATTCACGATTCCGGCGACACCAACCTTGTCTTGCGCGCGGCCCCAGCGCGAGCCCTTGAGGGCCAGTCCGGCAGTAACCGTCCGGTCCACGTCCGTGAATTCGTAGACCTCGACGTTGCCTGCAGCCCATCCTGCCCGCGCGAACATCCCGAGGTCCGTCGCGATGTCCTGCTCGAGGTTCACATCCACTCCGATTCGTCCCCGATACTGCCGCACCGCACTGACATCAACCGTTTGCCCCGTCTGCTGCGCAAGTCGCACCGCGGCATCCAACGCTCCCATGCGCCCGCGCGAGTCGAAGGCGGTGAGCAGGAGCCTTCCCGAACGTCCCCACAGCTCGTGACGCCTTTCCAGCTCCGCCAGCAGCTGAAATTCGTGGAAGCCGGGATCCAGGTGCACACTGTTGGGCACGGTGGACAAGTCGAAAGCACCCCCGCGCAGCGTCCACGGCCCCTGATACCACTCGAGCGCAATGCCGACGGTGTAACCCCACGCGTCCGCCGCATAGTCGAACGTGCCCGCATCGACCGCGGTCCAGTTCAGGAAGTCATCCCGGGGATCGTGCGCGTACTGGTTGGTGTCGAAAATATCGGTGACGCTGAATTTCCCGATGGTCCACACCAATCGATTGGAGCTGCGCTCGCTTCCGAGCTGCAACAGATCCGGCGGGACATCTTCAGTGGTGCCGCCCAGATCGTGGCTCTGCCGAATGAACAGCCGCGGTAGGCGCAGATAGGGCTTGTTCCTGCCGACTTTGTAGGCCTCGCCGCTCGGGAAGCCCGCGAGTCCGAGCGTATCGTCCAGACCGAATCCCTGATCGATTTCGGGCACGATCCAGCCTTCGGCACCGGGCCACAAGCGCGCCCCCAGATAGAGAGTGGCATCCGTGGTCTCGCGTCCGCGATCGGGGGTGAGGCTGTTGGGGCCACGGTAGGGGGCCCGGAAATTCGAGGCTTCCTGCTCCACGTAGGTGAATTGACCATGCACGGCGAAACGTCCGGGATCCTGCTGCTCATCCGCCGACGGAGTCTCGGCCACGACGATGCGCGAAGCCGCGCCGCCAACGAACAGCGCAGCCCAGAACCAGAACCAGGACCAGGACGCAGGTCGTAATCGTGTGCTCGGCAAGCGCATCGCATTCCGTCTCGTCGGTCGCGGCAAATATACCATGGGGGAGTATAGTACTACAACGAAAAAGCAGGCACCGGCGGCGGGCGGCTACTGCGGTGCGCTTATCTGCCGCGGCAGCGGCGCGGTTGGCGTAAAATGTGCGGGCCTCGCCAGGGCCTGATCCTGATCGCGCGGCGTGCAGCATGACCACGCCCGACGAACCAACGCTCGAAAATTCCCACCCCGGCCCACCGCGCAAGCCGGTGGTTCTCACGTTGGTTGTGGGCATCGTCATACTCGCGCTCGTCGGCGTGGGCGGCTACGCTCGCCGGCTCTCACAGCAGCGGGCCCAGCTCCGGGGGCAGCTCATCGCGCAGGAACGTGCCAACGTCGAATTGCGCGAGCAGCTCACGAAAGCGGAAGTCGCCGTACAGGAAAAGGCTGCCGCGCTTGCCTCGCGCGAGAGCGCATTGGCCGATGCCACGCAGCCGGAATTGCCCGTGCGCGTGTCGTTCCGGCCCGCCTGGATGGGGCAGGGAATGGTCGCCACGTTTCAGAACGTGGGTTCGCGGGAGCTCAATCTGATGGTGGAGTTTCGTGACGCCAACGCCCATGCCGAACGCGACTTTGCGTTGGTAGTGGCCGCGGGCGCCACCGCCGAAGTAGGCCACGCCCAGGGGTGGCTCGTCAGCTCCGGACAGAGCGTACACGTTGCTGCGAGTGGCTACCGCAGCGTGACGGCCTTCGCCCCGTGAGGCCTTCGCCCGTGAACCCCGACGCCATAGTGCTTCTCTTCGCCCCCGTAGCCATATTACGATCCAGCCTTCGGGGCCTGCGATCGGGAGCGCAGATCATGAAAAACCTTGCCGTCATTGTCTCGTCGGCCATTCTTCTCATGTCACTGTCCGCGCACGCGGACAACTCGCAGCAGGACCGGATGAAGGATTGCAACGCCCAGGCGAAGAGCCAATCGCTCAGCGGCGATGCGCGCAAGTCCTTCATGAAAACCTGCCTGTCGGGCCAGTCTGCAGCGGCGGAGCCGAAACTCAATTCCCAGCAGTTGAAAATGAAGCAGTGCAACGCGGATGCCAAGGCGAAAGGACTCAGCGGCGATGCGCGCAAGAGCTACATGAGTTCCTGCCTGAAGGGATAGCGGCCGCGGCGGGCGCCACCCTGAGATAATGCAGGCGCCAGCCGGGGCGCGTTGCTCTGGTGAGTTGCCGGACCTACACTGGCCCGGCATCTGTTGCTCAGCGACGGAATAAGAATGAACGATTTGGCCAAGTATTTCGGCCGGACCCTGCACCACAAGCGGCTCAGTGATTCCACCGGTGCGATCGCGGGTTTGGCGAGCGGCGTGTCGGTACTTTGCGGACTCATCGCTGCGCACTACGCACCGCGGGGCGTGCACCGGCTCGCGGTTTTCGTGCACCTGGGCAAGCAACCGCTGCTCGTGAAGCTGGCACCGCTGGTGGCGGGGGTCGCGGTGGCGTTTGCGATGGCCGCCGGCCTGATTCACTTCTACTCCTGGTGCAAGGACCGCGAGGCGCACCTCGACTGAGCCCGATAATGCCGCGCGGTCGCGTCGCTGGCTGCCCGGCGGCTTCAGCCGAAAGGTTGGGTTACGAGCGCGGGCCTGATCCTTGCTGAGCGCAGACCGGCAGATTCCGCACCGGTGCCATGATGGACCTCGAAGACACGCTCAACCTCGAGCTGCCCGCCTATCGGGTGGAGCGCCTGCGGGTCGCAGGCGGCGCGAGCTTTCGCGCCCGCCTTCGCGAATACCCACAATGCACCGGCTTTGGGGAAACTCCCGCAGAGGCGGTGCGCGCGGCCCGACATCAGCTGACGCATTTACGCGACGCGCAGGCGGCGGTCGCGGTCTGTGAGCTGCAGGACGAGACGTCCGACCGACTCCGCGAGGCCATTCGGACCCTCGTAATCCGCGCATTGGTTTAGCCTTGGGGTTCCGCTCCCGTAAACCCGTGCGCTCCGTCCTCGGGCGCACGGGTTTTCCGTCATGGAATTGCTCAGCGGCCGTGTCGTCTGTCCCGCAATGCCTTCTCCGTGGCATGCATCGCAGCATCGACATGTCCGATCGCGCGATTGCGCAGTCCCTTCGTCATCGGATCATCCTCTTCGCGCGCCACGTCGGAATGCGCCTCGCGCAGCAGCTCCAGCGCTTTGTGCAACCGCCCGGGCCGATCGTCGGGTCCGGCTTTGGGATGATCGTGGAGATCCTTGCCGTCGTCGATCGCTGCGCGTTTCATCTCACCGATCGCCGCATCGATTTGCGTGACGGCTGCGTCCTCTTCGGCAGTCACCGCTGCATCCCCGGGACGATGCTCGAGCATCCAGCGCGCGGTACGCAGATCGGACAGGGCATGCAGATAGAACGGATGCTTACCCGGTGCATCGGCATTGGCGGCAAGCGGTGCCAGCGCCAACAGCAATCCAGAGAGCGCCAGCTTGTATCTCAGGTTCATCATCGGTTCCTCGTTGAATGGGTCAAGATGAGGGGCGACACGCGGCCAGTATCGAGTGCGGAAGTTAACCGCGAGCTGAACGTCGGGCTGCCGGCATTATGACAACGATGCTTTCCGCCTCAGAGAATTTGCCTGCACGGACCATATCGACGATGGCGTTGGATGCGGCGGTGAGTCCGTCGGATTCATCGTCGACGCAGTTCCGTGGCCCTTACTGGGGCCCCTTCGATGGCGTCTTCCAGGAGCTCTCCACGAGGTGAACGTTGTGTAGGAGGGCCCGCTTGCTTGGTTTGCTTTCCTGGGGATCTCTCGTTTTCCGATCGCTGAACAGGCGATCGAGGTCGGCGTCGATCGCGATGAGATTCTCCCGCGCCGTCTGACAGGTAGTCCCCGCTTGCAGGGCCCGAACAAGTGCACGCGCCTTCTGCAAAGCGGCGGGGTCCTCGCCCGGCCCTAAGACAATCATCCGGCGCAGCTGACCACACAGTCGTACAGCGGCCTCCCGGTCCATTCCCGCTCCCCGTGAAAAGCCCGATGCACGATCCAAATGCTGCCAGGAACGCTGAGTTCCCATGAGGGCGCGCCGAGGAGCGCGGCGAGGGAAATAAATGGTGCCCGGGGCCGGAGTCGAACCGGCATGGGGTTGCCCCCGAGGGATTTTCGTACCCGCTACAGCTTTCGCTGCTGCACGCGGCAGCGTGCATTTGGGGTCTGGACTTTACCTTTGCCGTGTCACGGCTGCGCTCGAGCCGCGAGGTAGGCAGGGGCCGTCAAGTCTCTACACTTTCCCGCAGCCCGCAGGCGCTGTCGGGCTTAGCTCGGTATTGCAGCCACCCTGACGTGCTGCTGGTTCACCGACTTTGACCCCATTCACACCGGCCGTTTCCGCCCCGGGTGCTCAATTGTTCAAGTCCCTTGCGTCTACCGATTTCGCCACCCGGGCATCGGGTGCGCAGTGATTCTACTAAAAGGGCGCCGCCGCAGAACGCCCTTCCAGCCGAGCCCGCGTACTCGGTCAAGCCGGGCTCCCGCGCAGGACATCCGGACCGCGTTCACGTCCCGAAGCGTGAGTGGTAGCGCTAAGCCACTGAATTTGCGAGACTCGCGCGCCTCCATTGCCATCGTCGGGTCCCATGACCGAGCGTTCCCTGCAAGCCGAAAACCTGCATTTGTGGCGCGGGGATCGGCACGTTCTGCGCGGCCTCGAGTTTTCGGTGCATCCGGGGGAGTGTCTGCAGGTGACCGGGGCCAATGGCTCGGGCAAGACGAGCTTGCTGCGGACACTGAGCGGACTGATGTACCCGGAAGAGGGCGCCGTGTGCTGGGGGGGGGTCGACATCCGCAAGGATCTGGTGACCTTCTGCCTCGATCTTGCCTATATCGGCCATGAACCCCCACTGAAAGTGGATCTTTCGGCGCGCGAGAACCTGCATTACTGGGTAGGTCTGCGGCGGGCGCTCTCGAGGCACGAGATCGACTCGGGCCTCGATCGCGTCGGGGCACAACAATGGGGCGCACGACCCGTGCGCACGCTGTCTGCCGGACAGAAGCGACGGGTGGCCTTGGCCGGGCTGGCTCTCATGGGCGCGCCCCTCTGGCTTCTGGATGAGCCCAACACCAACCTCGACTCGGAGGGACAGCATCTCATGACCTCACTCATCTGCGAACACGTTGCAGGCGGCGGAGTGGTCGTCGCGGCGGTTCATCAGCCGTTGGCGCTGAGCGCCAGATCGCTGGACCTGGGCGTCTGAGCGGATGGGTGCCTCCATCCTCGAAGTGGGTCGGACGGGTGTCTCGCCCATCGCTGCGGCACAGCGGATGGTCGCCCGCGATTTGCGCCTCGCCTTCCGCAAGCGTGGACAACTCGTACAGCCGCTCGCCTTTTTCGCCATCGTGACGACGTTGTTCCCGCTCGCGGTGTCGCCGGAACTGTCGCGCTTACGCGACGTCGCTCCCGGCGTGATATGGGTCGCCGCCCTGTTGTCTTCATTGCTGGGGCTGGAGTTCCTGTTTCGCGACGACGCGCACGACGGGACGCTCGAGCAACACGTCCTCTCGGGTCAATCCCTGGGCTGGCTGCTGTTCGCCAAGGCCGTTGCTCACTGGCTCGTCACCGGTGTGCCGCTTGCGTTGATGGCGCCGTGCGCGGGCCTGGCGCTGGGCGTGCCGCTGGCTTCGATCGGCGGAATCGTCGCCTCCGTCGCACTGGGCAGCGTGACATTGAGTATGATCGGGGCCATCGGTGCGGCCCTGACCCTGGGGGTCCGGCGCAGCGGCGCGCTGCTTTCCCTGCTGACTTTGCCGCTATCGATGCCCGTGCTGATCTTCGGGGCACGCGCCACCGAGCTGGCGGTCAAAGGACTGGGGTTCGCGCCACCCCTGTACCTACTTGCGGCCCTGGCGGTGCTCGGCGTCACCCTCGCGCCACTGGCAGCCGCCGTAGCCGTACGGATCAGTCTGGAGTGAAGTGAGCGAGCAAACAATGGCCTGGACCTGGTTTCATCGGTTGGGCTCGCCGCCGCACGTGTACGCAATCGCGCGCCGGCTGACACCCTGGTTCGGCTGGGCCGCCGCGGTTGCGATCGTGGCCGGGCTGTACGGCGGACTGCTGTTGGCGCCTCCCGATTACCAGCAGGGGGACGACTTTCGCATCATCTACGTCCACGCGCCGAGCGCGTGGATGTCGCTGATGGTGTACACGACGATGGCGGTATCCGCGGCGGTCGGCTTGATCTGGCGCATGAAGGTCGCGCATGCCTTCGCGGCGAGCTGCGCCCCGATCGGCGCATCGTTCACATTCGCAGCGCTTGTGACCGGCTCGCTCTGGGGCGAGCGCATGTGGGGCACGTACTGGGAATGGGATCCGCGGCTCACCTCGGAGCTCATTCTCCTTTTTCTCTATCTGGGGTACATGGGTTTGCGCTCGGCAGTGGGTGATATCCAGCGGGCGGACCGTGCGAGCGCAGTCCTGGCTGTAGTGGGGATCGTGAACGTGCCGATCATTCATTATTCGGTGCTGTGGTGGAACTCCCTGCATCAGGCGCCGTCTGTCATGCAGCTCGGCAGGCCCACGATGCCTGCGGCCATGCTCGTGCCCTTGCTGATCATGCTGCTCGGATTCACGTTGCTGTTCGTAGCTTTGCTGCTCGTGCGCGTCCGGGCCGAGATCCTCGACCGGGAGCGCGCGGCGAGCTGGGTTGCCGAGGCAGTGGCATCGTGAGCGGATTTTTCGAAATGGGCGGCTACGCCGCGTACGTGTGGCCCTCGTACGGACTCACGTTGGTCGTCATCGTGCTGAACATCCTGGGCGCGCGGCGACTGCTCGCGAAATCGCGCGAAGCGGCGCGACAGCGCTGTGCCATGCGGAGTGAACGATGACTGCCCGCAAGCGGCGCATGATCCTGGTGTTCGGCATCCTTGCCGGAGTGAGCGTTGCCGGGGCGCTGGCCCTGACTGCATTCCGGCAGAACGTCACCTTCTTCTTCGATCCGAGCCAGGTCGCCGCCGGTCAGGTTTTGGCGGGCGAGCGCTTTCGCCTCGGCGGCATGGTGACCAAAGGCAGTGTGCAGCGCGCGCCCGGAAGCCTCGAGGTGCATTTCGTCGTCACCGACTTCAAGCACGACATCCCCGTGACCTACACGGGCGTGCTGCCGGACCTGTTTCGCGAAGGTCAGGGCGTGATCGCCCATGGGCGAATGCAGGGGTCTACGTTCGTTGCGGACGAGGTCCTGGCCAAACACGACGAGAAATACATGCCGCCCGCGGTGGCGCGATCGCTGAAACAGAGGCCCGCCGCAACGACCGGCAGCGCAGGCATGTGATGCTCCCGGAACTGGGCCATTTCGCTCTGATCCTGGCGCTGCTGCTCGCCGGGTTACAGGCGTTTTTCGGCATCGCAGGCCCCGCGACGGGACGTGAGCGCTGGTGCGCCGTGGTTGTGCCTGCAGTCGCCGGTCAGTTCGTCATGATCGGCACCGCCGTGGCCTGCCTCATTGCCTCGTTCATCGCGAATGATTTCTCGGTCACCTACATCGCGGAGAATTCCAACTCGGCGCTGCCACTCTTCTATCGCATCACGGCGATGTGGGGCGCGCACGAAGGCTCGCTGCTGCTGTGGATCTTCCTGCTGAGCTGCTGGACGGTGGCCGTTGCCATCAGCGCCTCGCGACTGCCGCCGCGCTTTGCCGCCCGCGTGCTGGGCGTACTGGGGCTGGTGAGCTTCGGCTTTCTGCTATTCACATTGGCCACCTCGAATCCGTTCCTGCGTCTGGAGCCGCCCGCAGCCGATGGCCGCGACCTCAATCCGATCCTGCAGGACCCGGCGCTCGCCATTCATCCGCCGATCCTGTACACCGGCTATGTTGGTTTCGCGGTCGCCTTTGCATTTGCCTGCGCCGCGATGCTGGAAGGGCACCTGGATCAGATGTGGGCGCGCTGGACGCGTCCGTGGACGACGGCCGCGTGGGCATTCCTCACGATCGGAATCTCGCTGGGGAGCTGGTGGGCGTACTACGAGCTTGGCTGGGGTGGCTACTGGTTCTGGGATCCGGTGGAGAATGCCTCCTTCATGCCCTGGCTTGTGGGCACTGCGCTCATTCACTCCCTCGCCGTGACGGAGAAGCGCGGATTGTTCAGAAGCTGGACCCTGCTGCTCGCCATTCTCGCGTTCTCACTGAGCTTGCTCGGCACCTTCCTGGTGCGTTCCGGCGTGCTGGTCTCGGTGCACTCGTTCGCCGCCGATCCCACGCGGGGCATCTTCATTCTGGCGTTCCTGATCATCATGATCGGCGGGGCGCTCACGCTGTACGCGTGGCGCGCGCCGCTGCTGAAATCCTCCGCAGGATTCGATCTGGGCGCGCGCGAGTCGTTTCTGCTTTTCAACAACATCCTGCTGGTGATCGCAGCGGCCACGGTGTTCGGCGGCACCCTGGCGCCGCTCATCTCCGACTCGCTGAAACTTGGCACGCTCTCGGTCGGGGCCCCGTATTTCAATCCGACGTTCATGCTTTCCATGCTGCCGCTGCTGGCGCTGCTGTCCGTGGGAATTCATGCCTCCTGGAAACGGGGCCGGCTCAGCGACAAGCGCCGCGTGCTGCTGCTGACGCTGGTGGCCGCCGGCATCGCCGCCGTAATCCTCGTATACGTCGTTTACTCACATGCCAAGGTGCTCAGCCCGGTTGGCGCAGCGCTCGGTGTCTGGATCATCCTTTCCTCGCTCATCGAGCCGATCGACCGTCTGCGCCGCCGGATCGCGCTTCCCAGGGGAATGCTCGGAATGACGCTCGCCCACATCGGGCTGGGCATTTTCGTCATCTCCCTGACCACGGTGGAGTCGTTCACGGTGGAGCGCGATGCGGCGCTGGCCCGGGGAGAGCGCGCCGTGGTCGGCAATTACGAGTTCCGTTTCGATGGGGTCAGAAACATCGAGGGCCCGAATTACGGCGGTGTGGAGGGCACCATCGTGGTGACACGGCACGGCAAACCGACGAGTACCCTGTATCCGCAGAAGCGCCAGTACTGGGTGCAGCGCTCGGTCACGACCGAGGCCGCCATCGAGATGCATCACGGCAGCAATCTGTTCGTGGCACTGGGCGAACAGCTCGGCGCGGGCAAGTGGAGCATCCGCTTTCAGGTACGACCGCTCGTCAATTTCATCTGGCTCGGCGCCCTGATCATGGCCATCGGCGGCGCAGTCGCCGCAAGCGATCGGCGTTACCGCGCGCTCGCTGAGGCCGCAAGCGTGCGTGCCGCCCCGGCGCCAGCGGACGCCACCCCTGCCACACCTGCCGGTGAGGCGGCGAGATGAACCGGTTCATCGTGCCGCTGGGGGTGTTCGCGCTGCTCGCCATCGTACTGGCGATCGGCATCAAACATTCCCCCGACAAGGGTGCGATCGCCTCGCCGCTGATTGGCAAGCCTGCGCCGCAATTCGCTCTGCCGGTACTGACGGATGCGCGCCGGACCTTTCGTTCGACGGAGCTGAAGGGCCGCTGGTACGTCTTCAACGTCTGGGGCACCTGGTGCGTCGCCTGTCGCGAAGAGCACAACGTGCTGCTGAAAATTCGCCAGACGGGGCTCGTTCCCGTCATCGGACTCGACTGGCGCGACCAGGACGCCCAGGCGCTCGACTGGCTCACGCAGTCCGGCAACCCCTACGAGGTCGTGGCCGTGGATCGAGACGGCCGCACGGCAATCGATTGGGGCGTGTACGGAGCGCCGGAGACCTTTCTGGTCGACCCGCACGGCATCGTCGTCTACAAATTCATCGGTCCGATGACCCTGGATGTGTGGCAATCCGAATTTGTCCGGCGGGTGCGGTCGGGCAAGGCGACGAACTCGTGAGTGTTGGCACACGGTGGCATCTGGCGAACGCATACCGGGCAGTGATTCCTAGATCATTGGCATGTCTAGCGGTCACATTGCTGGTGATCTCGCCCGCACACGCCATCGACACCACGCAGCTGCCCGATCCTGCGCTGCAGGCCCGGTATCTGCAGCTGACGCACGAGCTGCGCTGTATGCAATGCCAGAACGAATCGATCGCGGACTCGCCGGTGGATCTTGCCGCGGACCTGCGACGCGAAGTGCGCGAGATGCTGCTCGCCGGCAAGTCCGACGACGATGTGCGCAACTTCATGGTGGCCCGCTACGGGGAGTTCATTCTGTTCCGACCGCGCTTTTCGCCCCGCAATGCATGGTTGTGGCTGACCCCCGGGGTTCTGCTGCTCACCGGTGTACTCATCGCCGTGCGCATTCTGCGGCAGCGCGCTGCACTCGTCGGTAAGGAGGACGAGCCGCTCGAAGAGGATCTCGGCTCCTCATGATCACCTTCGTGTTGCTCGCCGCCGCGCTCACCGCTGCCGGCGTGGCCCTTGTGGCCGTGCCCTTGTTGCGGCGCGGTTCGGGGCCATCTTCGCCAGCCCCATGGGCCGCCGTGGCGGCGACCGGTGTGCTGGTCGTCGGCTCGACCGTGCTGTACGGCTTGTGGAGCAACTGGCACTGGAGCACCGCGCCGGCGGCCGACAGTCCGCAAACGATGGTGGCGCGACTTGCGCGCAAGCTCGAAAGTAACCCGAACGATCTGAGCGGCTGGCTGATGCTCGGCCGTTCCTACATCGTTCTGCAGCAATATCCGCTGGCGGGCCGCGCTTTCCGTCGGGCCGATCAACTCGCCGGGGGTAGAAGTGCCGATGCGCTGATCGGGCAGGCCGAAGCGCTCGCCATGGCGGATGAAACCGAGCTCGATCGGCGCGCCGGCCGCCTCGTCGAGCAGGCACTCGCACTGGATCCCAAGTCCGGCAAGGCGCTGTTCTTCGGTGCTGCGGTGGCACTGCACCGCAACGATCTGCCGCTGGCGCGCGATCGGTTCGCCCGGCTCCTGGCCCTCAATCCCCCCGACAACATCAAGCCCATGCTGCAGCAGCAGATTGCCGCCCTGGACCGGCAGATCGCCGCAAACGCATCCGGGAATCGCGCACCGTCGACCGTTGCTGGCAGCCCGATCCCGGCCGCCGCCGCCAGTGGGCCCAACGCTGCGGCTGCGACCGTCCGCATCAACGTCGTGTTGGCGCCTGACCTGTCGGGATCGGTAGCCGGCGGCGCGCCTCTTTTCGTCTTCGTGCGCGATCCGGCCCGACCTGGGCCACCGCTCGCGGTAAAGCGGCTGCAGAGTCATTTCCCACAGACGGTGGAGCTCTCGGCGGCCGATTCCATGCTGCCCGGGCGCGCCATCGCCGCCGGACAGAAAGTGCAGGTCGTCGCGCGCATCGCGCGCTCCGGCAATCCCGTCGGTGCCACGGGGGATCCGTTCGGCGAGATCCCCTATCTGGTCGGACACGATGGACTCACCAACATCGTCATCGACCGACTCACCCCGTGAGCCCGGGGGAAGACGGCGCGCTGCGCCGCTTCGGTGCCTGCGCTGGCGATTCGAAACCGGAATGATAGAGTCGCCCGCATGCCTGGTCCGGTACGGTTGAATTTCGCCTCGGCCCCGCCCATCTGGCCGGCGTATCTGAAGATCCTGTTGGCACGCAAGCCGGCATTCGTGCCCGAGAGCGTGCCGCGCATCGATGCCGTGCTCGAGCGATTCGCGATCGACCGTTGCCATCTTGCCCGTTATCGGGCGATCTGCGGTGAGCGGGAAGCCGCTGTGCTTCCCATCGCCTACCCGCACGTCCTGGCGACGCCGATACACCTTGCCATGATCGCATCCGATGCATTCCCACTGAGCCTGCTTGGGGTCGTGCACGTGCGCAATCGCATCGTGCAGCACCGGCCGTTACAGGTCGATGACAATGGCCAGATTCATGCATGGTTGGAAGGACACCGCGAAACCGCCCGGGGCCAGGAGCTCGATCTGCAGACGGAAGTTCGGGTGCGCGGCGAGGCCGCGTGGGCCGAAACGTCCACATTCCTTGCCCGCACGGACGCGCGCCGCCGTGCGCCCCGCAACGGCGCCCCCTTGGCCAATCTCGTAATGCCACCGCGCGGGAGCGTCACTACCCGTACTTTCGTGGTGGATCCGGGCGTCGGGCGGCGCTATGCGCGCGTTTCCGGCGATTTCAATCCGATCCACATCGCGAACCTGTCGGCACGTCTTTTCGGCCTCAAGCGGGCTATCGCGCACGGCATGTGGTCGCTGGCCCGCTGTGCCGCCGAAATCGGCTCCGGCGCGTTCGCGCACCCCTGCACGCTGGATGTATCATTCAAGCGCCCCGTTGCATTTTGTGCCCGGATGGTGCTTGAAAGTTGGATGGCCGCGGGGGATGTGGGATTCAGCTTGCGCGATTCGCAGGCCGAGCGCGGACATCTCGTGGGACGGGTGCTGCGTTCGACTTGAATCGGCAGGTTTCGGCCAGATTATCCGTAGAGGGTGCTCGGCATGGCTCTTGCTGCATCTGCGATGCTCGCCAGCGGACGCGAGCCCGAAGCATTTAATGGAGGAGAGTACTAATGGCTCACGTACCTACACAGGATGGCCGCACGTCGAATCGCGGATTTGCATCCATGAACCAGGAAAGGCAGCGTCAGATCGCCAGTATGGGCGGCAAGGCGGTGCCGGACGAGAAGCGCAGCTTCTCGCAGAATCGTCGCCTCGCCGCCGAAGCCGGCCGCAAAGGCGGACAGAGCGTCCCGGGCTCGAAGCGCAGTTTCTCGCAGAACCGCCAGCTTGCAGCCGTTGCCGGACGTAAGGGCGGCCAGAGTGTTCCGGATGAGAAGCGCAGCTTCTCGCAGAATCCGGAGCTGGCAGCCGAGGCCGGCCGCAAGGGCGGACAGGCCAGCCACGGCGGACATGCTGCGGAGCATGCACGCACGACCCAGCAGGACGAAGCCTGATAACGGCGCCCCGGCGGCCCCGCACGGGGCTGCCGAGGGCACGCAAGCACCCCCGGCCGGCACTGGAGCGCCGGAGGGGAAGGGGTGCCTTTGAAAAGTTTACCTTGGGCTTTGCAGAAGTTTCCGCTGTGGCCCCCGGTCCCCTGGATCCCGCTTACGCGCAGGCCGGCGGCGGCGAATGTCTGCGCTAGATGCGCAGCGTGACGAGCCAGGCCCCCGCGGCGATCAGGGCGATACCGGCCCAATTGATCGCCGACAGACGCTCGCCCAGAAATACGACGCTGAACACCGCGACGAGCACCACGCTCAGCTTGTCGATCGGGGCGACACGCGCGGCATCCCCGGCGTGCAGTGCGCGGAAATAACATAGCCACGACCCGCCGGTGGCAAGTCCGGAGAGGACGAGAAAACCATACGCGCGGCCCGAAGTCAGGCTGACCAGCCGGAATTTCTGCGTGACGAGCAGCATGATCGCCAACACGGTGAGGATGACGAGCGTGCGTGCGAACGTTGCGACGTCCGGATCCAGATCCTCGACACCAACCTTGGCGAACACGGCCGTCAGTGCGGCGAAGCATGCGGACAACATCGCCCACATGAGCCACGCTGGCATCCAGGAAGCTGCGTCGGTATTCATTGCAATTCTCACCTGTAAAGCCTGCAACTCGAGCCTGCGATGATTTTCGTGAAGCGCACACTGCATCGCAAGGTTCGCGAAAGGGGTATGAAAGCGCACGGAAACCTTACCGAATTACACTGCGCGGTCGAACTTGCGCACACCGGACGGAACGTGCCAGCTGATTTCTTCCCGCGCTCTGGTGCGCTTCCGATCCGCTGCCATCGCGCGCCGGCCACTCTCAGGTATACACGAGCGACATGGACCCGACGAATCATTCCCTGGAGCGGCGCGCGCTGCCGGTACGCCGGCAGGCGCATCTGCTGCTGCTGCTTGCCGCAGCCGCCGCATTCGTCTTTACACTCGGCTGGGGTACCTCGCGACTGCTTGCCAGACCATCCGCAGACCGTCCCACCGCCATTGCGCGCAATGCGGATGAGGTGCACCTGAGTGAGGCCCAACTTGCCACCCTGACGATCAAAGCGGTAACCGCGCTCGACTTTCACTCGGAGCGGGTGGCGGATGGCAAGATCGCACTCAACAGTGACACCGCGACACAGGTATTCTCACCGTATTCCGGACGCGTCATCCGTCTGCTCGCCGGGTTGGGCGAGCACGTCGCGCGCGGAGCCCCGCTGTTCAGCATCGATGCTTCCGAATTCGCACAGGCCCAAAGCGATCTGCTCAATGCGAGTTCGCAGCTCAAGCTTGCCCGCATCAGCGAGCAGCGTCGCCATGCAGCTTACGACAGCAAGGGTGGCTCGTTGCAGGACTGGCAACAGGCGCAGGCTGAGCTCGCCGCTGCCGGGAATGCACTGAGCTCGGTACGCAACCGGCTGCGGATCCTCGGCCAGTCCGCCGCCCAGATCGCTGCGCTCGAGCAGCAGCAAACGCCCAATCCGATCACGAACGTGGTGGCGCCCATCGATGGGATCGTGACCGACCGGCAGGTGGGCCCCGGCCAGTATCTGCAGGCGGGCAGCTCCACCGCGGTCTATACGATCGGCAACCTGAGCTCGGTGTGGCTCGTGGCGGATGTCCGCGAGGTCGATGCGCCGCTGATCGAAGTCGGACAGGAAGTGCAGGTGCGCGTGCTCGCGCTGCCGGGAAAGATTTTCCACGCGAAACTCGCTTCCGTCGGCGCAACGGTAGACCCGGTCACGCGGCGCGTGCCGGTGCGCGCCACCCTGGAAAATCCCACCGGTAAGCTCAAACCGGAGATGTTTGCATCCTTCAGCATCATCACCAGCCCCGACACGACAGCGCCCGCGGTGCCCGAAGAGGCCGTGGTGCGCGAAGGGGTTGCCGCACACGTCTGGGTCGTGCGAGCGGATAACGGACTGGTGCTGCGCGCGATCCGCACGGGACGCATTCACGATGGCATGGTCGAGGTGCTCGGCGGGCTGAAGTCCGGCGAGCGCATCGTCACGCGCGGCAGCCTGTTCATCGACCGCGCGGCGCAGCCGGGATGATGCGGCACGCGCGCCGCGACACGGCAGCAGCATGATGAACGGCGTCATCGCCTTTGCGCTCAAGCAGCGCAAGTTCCTGGCTGTGCTGCTGCCGCTGGTACTCATAGTGGGCTTCGTAGGTTTCAGAAGCCTCAACATCGAGGCATACCCCGATCCGGTGCCACCGTTGGTGGACATCGTCACGCAGAATCCGGGGCAGTCGGCCGAGGAGATCGAGCGCTACATCACGATACCGATCGAGATCCAGATGGCGGGTATTCCGCACGTCGCGACGGTACGCACGATCTCGCTCTTCGGTCTTTCCGACGTCAAGGTTCAATTCACCTATGACTTCACCTACGTTCAGGCAGAGCAGTGGATCATCAACCGCCTCTCGCAGCTGCCCCCGCTCGCCAACGGCGCGCAACCGCAGATCTCGCCGACGAGTCCCATCGGGGAGATCTACCGGTACCGCATCGTGGGCCCTCCGGGCTACTCCGTCACGGATCTGAAAACGCTCGAGGACTGGGTACTGGAGCGGCGTTTCAAGGCCGTGCCCGGCGTGATCGACGTCACTGGCTGGGGCGGTAAGACCAAGACCTACGAGATCAGCGTCGATCAGCGGCGCCTCGTGCAATACGGCCTGTCGCTGTCGCAGGTGCTGCAGGCGTTGAACAACAGCAACCTCAACGTAGGCGGTCAGACGGTCAACATCGGGCCGCAGGCCGCCGTGGTGCGCGGTGTCGGCCTGATCCACTCGATCGATGACATCAGCCGCACGATGGTCAGCTCGACGCGCGGCATCCCCGTGGTGATCGGCGACCTGGCCAGCGTGCAGGTTGGGCACGAGCCGCGTCTGGGCATTGCCGGCCAGGATGACGACGACGACATCGTCGAGGGAATCGTACTCATGCGCAGAGGCGAGCAGAGCATGCCGACCATCTCGCGCGTCAAGGCGGAAGTACAGTCCATCAATGTCTCCGGCGTGTTGCCGCCGGGCGTGCGCATCGAGCGCATCTACGACCGCTCCGATCTCATCCGGGTAACCACCCAGACAGTGCTGCACAACGTGATCGCCGGCGTCCTGCTGATCTTTCTGCTGCAGTGGGCATTCCTCGGCAACCTGCGCAGCGCGCTCATCGTCGCCTGCACCATTCCCTTCGCGCTGGCGTTCGCGATCGCACTCATGATCCTGCGGGGCGAATCGGCCAATCTGCTGTCGGTGGGCGCGATCGACTTCGGATTGATCGTGGATGCATCGGTGATCATGGTGGAGAACATCTTCCGCCATCTGAGCGAGAGTGCCGAGGCACGCCGCTCCGGACCGCCGCTCATGCATTTCGTGCGCGGCAGTAGTATGTTCCGCGGCAAGTTCGCCGTGATCGCCAATGCCGCGACCGAGGTGAACCAGCCGATTCTGTTCGCCGCGGCGATCATCATTGCCGGCTTCGTACCGCTGTTCACGCTCAGCGGCGTCGAAGGTCACATCTTTGGCCCGATGGCCAAGACCTATGGCTACGCGATTGCCGGGGGCCTGATCGCAACGTTCACGATTTCCCCGGCACTCAGTGCGCTGATGCTGCCGGACACCGTCGCCGAGAACGAAACACTGGTGGTGCGCGCGCTGCGCAGGGTCTATGAGCCGGTCGTGGAATTCACGCTTGCCAACCGCGTTCTGACCCTTGGCGCATTCGCCGCGTTGCTGTTGCTCGCCGCACTGGCCATGCGCGGGCTTGGACTCGAGTTCCTGCCGAAGCTCGAGGAGGGTAACTTCTGGATCCGCGCAACGCTTCCCGAGTCGATCTCGCTCGAAGAAGGCAATGCGTACGTGAATCGCATGCGACGCGTGATCCGCAGTTTCCCCGAAGTCGTGACCGCGATCTCCCAGCACGGACGCCCCGATGACGGCACGGATGCGACCGGGTTTTTCAACGCGGAATTCTTCGTGCCCCTCAAGCCCGCCTCGAGCTGGCCGCGGGGGGTGACCAAGGCTCGTCTGACGAATCAGCTCACGCAGCGCCTCGGGCAGCAGTTCCCCGGAGTCGAATTCAACTTCTCGCAGTACATCCAGGACAACGTCGAGGAAGCCGCCTCGGGTGTGAAGGGCGAGAACTCGGTCAAGCTGTTCGGCAATGATCTGCAGACGCTGGAGTCCACGGCGCAGAAGATCCGCAACGTGCTGCAGGGCGTTCGCGGAATCACCGACCTCGCGGTATTCAATCCGCTGGGCCAGCCGACGGTGCGCATCGATATCGACCGCGCCCGCGCGGCGCGCCTGGGGCTCACCCCCGGTGATATCAACGCCACCTTGCAGGCTGCCATCGGCGGCCAGCCGGCCGGTGATCTCTACGAGGGTGGCAGCGACCGTCACTTCCCGATGGTCGTGCGACTCTCTGCGGGCTACCGCGCCGATCCGGATGCGATCCGCCGCATCACCATCGGTGCAGCGGATCCCTCCGGCAATGGGGCAATTGTGCAGGTACCACTCGGGGATGTGGCCGACGTGCAGCTGGTTTCCGGGCCCTCGTTCATCTATCGGGAGCAGCAGGAGCGCTATGTCCCGATCAAGTTCAGCGTGCGCGGGCGCGATCTCGGCGGCGCCGTACTCGAGGCGCAGGGCAAGGTGAACCGGCAGGTATCCATCCCGGGCGGCTATCACCTCGATTGGGTCGGGGAATTCGGCAACCTGCAGCAGGCCCTGCATCGACTCGCGATCGCCGTGCCCGCAAGCCTGGCGCTCATCTGTGTGCTGCTGTTCATCAACTTCGGCTCCCTCACCGACGTGCTGCTGGCGGCGAGTGTCATTCCAATGGCCCTCATCGGCGGGGTGTTCGCACTTGCCATCACCGGGACGGCCTTCAGTGTCTCGGCCGCCATTGGCATGGTGGCGCTGTTCGGTATCGCCACCATGGACGGGATCATCGTGCTGTCGTACTACAACCTGCACATCGAGGGGGGACTCGATCGCGTGAGCGCGATTCTGCAGACCTGCCGGGTGCAGATGCGACCGGTCCTGATGACCTGCGTGGTGGCCTGCGTGGGGCTCGTGCCCGCCGCGGTCTCGACGGGCATCGGCTCCCAGGTGCAGCGTCCGCTTGCACTGGTGGTCGTCGGCGGGATGCTGCTGACGCCGGTGCTGGTGCTGCTGGTGCTGCCGGTGCTGATCCTTTTATTCTCGCGCCGCTCGCCCGGTATCCAGTCAGTCGCCGCGGCGCACGGCACACCATGATCGGCCTGCGCCACAGCCTGCTTTGCCTGCTCACGGCCCTGATGGGTGCCTGCGCAGTCGGCCCGAACTTCAGACGACCGGCTTCCCCCGCCGTGCCGGGCTATCTGCCCGCGTCGGCGCCGGCCGAATCCGGCTCGCCGCCAACACAGGCACTGGATACGCAGCAACTGCTCGAGGGTATGGCCATTCCCGCGCAGTGGTGGACCCTGTTTCGTTCGCAGCCACTGGATGAGCTCATCCGCCGGGCGCTGCGCAATAACCCCACCACGCAGGCGGCACAGGCTGCCCTGCGGCAGGCACAGGAGAACTACTACGCGCAGCTCGGAACGCTGCTGCCCACCGTGCAGGCCGACTACTCGTTCGAGCGGCAGCGCAACGCCACCGGGACGCTGGCGCCCACCCTGAGCTCCGGGCAGTCGCTGTTCAACCTGCACACCGCACAGGTCAGCGTTTCCTACGCGCTCGATGTATTCGGTGGCAACCGACGCGCCGCCGAATCGTTGCACGCAGCGGCCGAGGCGCAAAAATATCAACTGGAGGCCACCTATCTCACGCTGGCTGCCAACGTCGTCACCACCGCGATCCAGGAAGCTTCGGTGCGCGCGCAACTTACCGCCACGAACGATATCGTGCGCAGCGAACGCGAGGCGCTGCAGATCCTCAGACGGCAATACCAGCTCGGCTCGATCGCCATGACCGACGTGATGGCTCAGGAAGCCACGCTCGCCACCACGGAGGCCGGCGTCCCGGGGTTGCAGAAGCAACTGGAGCAGGCGCAACACGCTCTGGCCGTTCTGGCCGGGTCCTTCCCGAACAGCGAGCCGCAGCAGCAGTTCCAGCTCCCGGGGCTCTCGCAGCAGCCCGGTGCCGCCATCGCTGCCGCACCCATACCCGCTGCATTGCAACTGCCGCTGGCGCTGCCGCTCAGTCTTCCATCGCAGCTGGTGCGCCAGCGGCCGGACATTCTGCAGGCCGAAGCGAACCTGCACGCCGCGACCGCCGAGGTCGGCGTGGCGATTGCCAACATGCTGCCGCAGTTCGATCTCACCGCCCTTGCCGGCAGCGCCGCGACACAATTCGCGCAGCTGTTCGCCGCCGGCAACCGCTTCTGGAGCGGTGGCGCCTCGCTGACGCAGACACTGTTCGAGGGCGGCACACTGCTGCATCGTGTGCGAGCCTCGCGCGCGGCGATGGATCAGGCGGGAGCGCAATATCGCAGCGTGGTGCTGAGTGCCTTCCAGAACGTTGCCGACACCCTGAGCGCATTGCGTCTGGATGCGCAAGCGGTCGAGGCCAGCAGCCGTGCGCAGCAGGCGGCCGAGCAGAACCTGTTGACGGTGCGTCGAAACGTGGAGCTCGGCTCGGTCGGCTACCTGGCGCTGCTCAACGCGCAGCAGACGTATCAGCAGGCGGTGCTGGGACTGGCACAAGCCCAGGCGAACCGCTATTCGGATACGGCTGCACTGTTTCAGGCGCTGGGCGGGGGCTGGTGGAACCGGAAGGACCCTGCCGCGGATTAGCGCTTGCGCGCACCCCTGGCGGCGATGGGTATACTTGCGTCCGTGGCGCATTGCCGCGCCGTGGAAATTTGCAAAGAATGGCTGATCGTCCGAATCTTCTGCTGCTGATGGCCGATCAGCTCACACCGCGGGTGCTGAGCGCGTATGGCGGCCGCGCCCGCACACCGAACCTCGATGCTCTCGCCCGGCAGGCGGTCGTCTTCGATTCCTTCTATTGCAACAGCCCGCTGTGCGCCCCCTCGCGCTTCTCCTTCATGGCCGGGCAGCTGCCCTCGAAGATCGGCGCCTATGACAATGCCGCGGAGTTCCCGGCGCAGACACCGACCTTTGCCCATTATCTGCGCAGCGCGGGATACCAGACCGCACTGAGCGGCAAGATGCATTTCTGCGGTCCCGATCAGCTGCATGGATTCGAAGAGCGGCTCACGACCGACATCTATCCGTCCGATTTCGGTTGGACGCCGGATTGGAGCCGCTTCGGGGAGCGCCCGGGTTGGTATCACACGATGGATTCGGTGACGCAGGCCGGCGCCTGTACACGCACCAATCAGATCGACTTCGATGACGAAGTGGTGGTCGCCGCGCGCCAGAAGCTGTTCGATATCGCCCGCGGCCGGGACCGCCGGCCATTCTGCCTGGTCGTCTCCATGACCCATCCGCATGACCCCTACGTCACGCCGCAGGCGTACTGGGACCGTTATCGGGATGAGGAAATCGAGATGCCGCGCGTTGCGGATCTGCGCGAGGGCGAGGATCCGCATTCGACCCGGCTGCGCCATGTCATCGGGCTCGGAAGTGTCACACCCACCTCGACGCAGGTGCGCGCGGCGCGCCGTGCGTATCACGGCTCGGTTTCGTACGTCGACGATCAGATCGGCGCGCTGGTCAAAACGTTGCGCGAGGCCGCGCTCGAGCGCAACACGATCATCGCCGTTCTGGCCGACCACGGCGACATGCTGGGCGAGCGTGGCCTGTGGTACAAGATGAACTTCTTCGAGCCCGCGTGCCGCATTCCCTTCATCGTGCATGCCCCCGGACGGTTTACGCCGCATCGGGTGCGGGGCTCAGCCTCGCTGCTCGATCTGCTGCCGACTTTTGCAGCGCTCGCGCACGGTGGCAGCGAGCCCGACTACGCCGTACAGCTCGACGGACACAGCCTGCTCCCAGTGCTCAACGGGGCGGAAACCCGCGATGAGGTGCTCGGGGAGTACCTTGCCGAAGGTGCCATTGCCCCGATCGTCATGATCCGTCGGGGTTGCTTCAAGTTCATACATTCACCCGCCGATCCAGACCAGCTTTACGACGTCGCCGCCGATGCGGATGAGCGCGTCAACCTCGCAGCGCACCGCAGTCATGCCGATACCCTGTCTGCCTTCCGCGCGGAGGTGGCACAACGCTGGTCACTGCAGCAACTGCACCAGGCAGTGCAGGCGAGTCAGCAGCGCCGTCACTTCGTGTACGCAGCGCTGCGTCAGGGTCACTTCCAGCCGTGGGATTATCAACCGATCCGCGACGCCGCCCGGCTGTATATCCGCAATGACCAGGAGCTCAACGATCTCGAAAGCATGGCACGCTTTCCGCCGCTCGCCTGAGCTGCTCATCGCGGCGCTGGCGGGGCTCGGGCTCATCGGGGCGACAGCACCGGCGAGCGCCGTTGCCGCGCCCGAGCCGGCGGCCTGTCGCGTGGTGCGGCTGGCCGATGTCGGCTGGACCGATGTCACGGCGACCACGGCGCTGTTGAGCGAGGTATTGCGGCGCATCGGCTATGAGCCACAGACGACGCTCCTGTCGGTGCCGGTCACCTATGCCGTCATGAAGAACGGCAACATCGATGCCTTCCTTGGCAACTGGATGCCTGCGCAGACCAAGGATCGGGCGCCGTACCTGCAGGACCACTCGATCGAGATCGTCCGCCAGAATCTCTCCGGTGCCAAATACACGCTCGCAGTCCCCGCCTATCTGTACGCGGCCGGCCTGCGCGACTTTGCCGATATCCAGCGCTTCGCGTCCCAGTTGCACGCTACGATCTACGGGATCGAGGCCGGCAACGACGGCAATCGCCACGTGCTCGAGATGATCCAGCACAACGAGTTCGGGCTCGGCGGCTTTCACCTGGTCGAGTCGAGCGAGCAAGGCATGCTGGCGCAGGTGGCACGTGCGTATGCGGCACGAGCTCCCATCGTATTCCTCGCGTGGGACCCGCATCCCATGAACATGCAATTCGATCTGCGTTATCTTGCGGGCGGGGACGCGGTTTTCGGCGCCAACTTCGGCGGCGCCTCGGTCAATACGCTCGTGCGCACCGGCTATCTGCAGCAGTGCCCGAACGTCGGACACCTGCTGCGCAATCTGTCGTTCACGACCCGGGGTGAGAGCGAGATCATGCGCGCGATCATTACCGGACACGTGGCACCGGACGCTGCGGCCGCGAAATGGCTCAGCGCCCATCCGGCGGTCCTGCAGGAGTGGCTGCAGGGCGTCACCTCGTTCGATGGCCGAAGCGCGCTCGGTCACGCGGCGACCGCGCGCGGACAGCCGATGACGCAACAGTTCGAGACCTGGCTCACCGCGCACAAGCTGCCGGTAGGGAATGCCGTCGCGGTAGGCATCGAGTGGATCAAGCTGCACGGTGCCGGCGGTTTTCGCCTCACGGGATCGAGCCTGGGCGGTCTGATCGCTGCGGTCTACGCCGCGCTGCGCGCCGTTCCACCGATTCTGCTCATCCTGGCATGCGCCGTGTTCGCCTGGCGCATGCAGCGCTCGTGGATGCTCGCCACATTCGTGATCCTGGCGCTGTTGCTCATCATGAACCAGGGCTACTGGCAGCAGACGCTGGAGACGCTCGCCCTGGTGCTGGTCGCGACGCTCGCGGCGACGATCATTGGCGTGCCGCTCGGAATCGTCTGTGCCCACAGTCCGACGTTCGCCGCCGCCGTGCGTCCGGTGCTCGACATGATGCAGACGCTGCCGACCTTCGTCTATCTCATCCCAACACTCGTGCTGTTCGGTCTGGGAGTCGTACCGGCGCTGATTTCCACGGTGATTTTTGCGCTGCCGGCCCCGATCCGCCTCACCCAGCTGGGAATCGCCGGGGTGCCACGGGCGCTGGTCGAGGCGGGCGAGGCATTCGGCGCCACCCGCTGGCAGATGCTCTTCAAGGTGGAGCTTCCCGGCGCCGCACCACTCATCCTCGCCGGCATCACCCAATGCATCATGTTGAGTCTGTCGATGGTGGTGATCGCAGCGCTCGTGGGGGCCGGCGGTCTCGGTGTTCCGGTGGTGCGCGCGCTCAATTCCGTGCAGGTCGGCATGGGCGTCGAAGCCGGAATCGCCATCGTGCTGCTCGCCGTCATCCTCGACCGGATCACCCGCGTTCCGCGTCCTCGGCAATGAGCGCGGCGCCCTTCTCGGCGACCATGATGGTCGGCGCGTTCGTGTTGCCGGAGGTCACTGTTGGAAACACGGACGCATCGACGATTCTCAGCGCTTCGATCCCATGCACTTGCAGGCGGGCATCCACCACACAGGTGCGTGGATCCGGTCCCATCCGACAGGTTCCCACGGGATGAAAAACCGTGCCGCCGCGCTCGCGGAAATCCTGCAGCAGCTGCGCGTCGGTCTGCTTGTCGGTGCCCGGCAGCATCTCGGATTGCACGAAGCCGGACAGCGGGGCGGTCGAGGCGATCCGGCGCAACAGCCGCACACCTGCGATCACCTCCGCGATGTCGTGCTCGGTGGCAAGGGAATTCGGATGGATGGCCGGGGCGAGGCCGGGATCCGTCGAGCGCAGCTCGATGTGGCCCCGACTCGTCGGGCGGCACGGATTGAAGGAAAGCAGGAAGGCGGGGAAGGGGTCTGGGTTGAGGAGGCGGCGGTTCGCCCCCTGGGCCGTGGTGTAGCTGATGGGATTGAAATACAGCTGCAGGTTCGGCCGCGCCTGCGAGGGGTCGCTTTTCACGAACCCGCCCCCCTGATTCACGCTCATAGCCAAGGGACCCCGGCGCGTCAGCAGATACCGCAGGCCTACCCGGATACGACCCATCAGCGGCAGCAGGACATCGTTGAGTGTGGGGACCGTCGAGCGATAGAAGTACGAGACCGCCAGATGGTCCTGCAGGTTGCGCCCGACTGCCGGGCTGTCGGCCACCACGGGAATGGCCAGACGCTCGAGCAGCGCGCGGTCGGCCACCCCCGAAAGCTGTAGCAGCTGGGGTGAGTTGATCGCTCCGCCACATAGAATGACGGCGCGCGCTGCGTATGCTTCGAGCGTTTGCGCGCGGTGCACGTAGCGCACACCCACGGCACGCCGGCCTTCGAAAAGAATGCGCACGACCTGCGCATGCAGTCGCAGATCGAGGGCATGGCCGCGCATTGCGGGAGCGAGGTGGGCACGGGCGGTGGATTCGCGCAGGCCGTCGCGCGTGGCGATCTGGTAGATCCCGACCCCCTCGTGCTGCGGACCATTGAAGTCCGGCGTGACCGGGAATCCCAGCGCGCGGCAGCTTTCCACAAAGCGCTGGCAAAGCGGATGGGCGTCGGCGCCGACATCCGTGATCCGGAACGGGCCACCGCGGCCCTGCAGCTCATTGTCGGCGGTCGGATGGTCCTCGGCCCGGCGGAAGTAGGGCAACACGTCGCGGAAGCCCCAGCCTGGATTGCCCAGATCGCGCCAGCCATCGAAATCGGCGGGCAGTCCGCGGATGTACACCATGGCGTTGATCGAGCCGGAGCCGCCGAGCACCTTGCCCCGCGGCCAGAAGCCACGCCGGCCGCCCAGGCCGGCATCCGGCTCCGCCTCGTACATCCAGTTGACCGCGGGGCTGTTGAACGTGCGTCCGTAGCCGATCGGCAGCTTGACCCAGATGCGCCGGTCGGAACCACCGGCCTCGAGCAGCAACACGCGGGCGCCGCCGCCGGCCAGGCGGCTCGCCACCACGCAGCCAGCCGTACCGGCGCCGACGACCACGTAATCGAAGCCTCCCATCAAAGACCCGGAAGCACCGGCCGACCCGCCATCTCCAGATGCAGCATGGTACCCGTGTAGGGATGCTTCCCGAGGAGCGCTTCGTTCAACTCGATCCCCAGACCGGGCTCGGTGGGTGGGATGACGAAGCCATCCTCCCAGCGAATGGGCTTGCACAGAATGTCCGCGTGAAAGCCGTCCCAGCGCTCGATGCCCTCGAGGATGAGAAAGTTGGGACTGCAGGTGGCCAGCTGGATATTGGCGGCTCCGACTACCGGCCCGCAGTACAGGTGCGGGGCGATCTGCACATGATGCACTTCGGCCATGCCGGCGATCTTCTTTGCCTCGAGCAGTCCACCGACGCGCCCGAGATTCATCTGCAAGATGGCCGCCGATCCGGCTCGCAGCAGCCGCGCAAACTCGTACTTGGTGGCGAGCCGCTCGCCGGTGGCGATCGGAATGCTGGTGGCGCGCGCCACTTTCGCCATTTCTTCCGGAGCATCCGGCGGCACGGGCTCCTCGAACCACAATGGATCATACGGCTCGAGGCGCCGCGCGAGCCGGATCGCACCCGCCGCGGTCATCTGCCCGTGGGTGCCGAACAGCAGGTCCGCTTTCGTGCCCACCGCCGCACGCAGCTGACGAACGAATCGCTCGCTGCGCGCCAGATCTTCAAGACCGAGCTGACGTCCATCGAAGGCGCTGTACGGGCCGGCTGGATCGAACTTGATGGCGGTGAAGCCCTGTTTCACGTATTCGACCGCGCGCTGCGCCGCCAGATCCGCATCTGCATACACATCCGTGCGGTCCTGCGGGCGCGCATAGATGTACGTGTAGGACCGCAACCGCTCGTGCACGCGACCGCCCAGCAGCTTGTAGACCGGTTGGCCCGCCTCCTTGCCGATGATGTCCCAGCAGGCCATCTCGAGGGCGCTCAACACGCCCATCAGCGTCAGATCCGGGTGCTGGGTGAATCCTGCGGAATAGGTCCTGCGCCAGAATCGCTCGATGTCGTGCGGATCCTCGTTCAGCAGGTACCGCACGAACACGTCCTCGAGCAGCTGCGCGACCAGGTGCGGATCGAAAGGCACGCAATACGCCTCGCCGATCCCCGCGACGCGCCCGTCGGTAATCAGCTTGACGAAGACGAAGTAGCGGCCGCCGTTGTGGGGGGGCGGATTGCCGACGACGAAAGTCTTGATCTCTGCAAGTTTCATGGTTCGCGGCTGCGTCTTCAGGTGGCGATGGGGGGCGGGACCGGCTTCGCTCGCGAGCTGCCGCGCATGAGCGCGAGGGCAAGCGCGGCCGAAGCCAGCATCAGGAACAGGCTCACGGCATTCAACACGGGAGTCGCCCCTTCGCGCATGCGGCCGTACATCATGATCGTCAGCGGCGGATCTGCGCCGACTAACATCAGGGTCGTGTTGAAATTCTCGAACGACATGAGAAAGGCAATGGCCGCCGAGCCGATCAGGGCCGGGCGCAGGTAGGGAAAGGTGATCGTTCGCAGTACGGCCGCGTGCGAGGCGCCCAGGTTCAGGGCCGCCTCCTCGAGCGTGCGGTCGAAACGCTTGAGGCGCGCACTGATCATCAGCGTGGCGATGGTAGCGATGTAGGAGAACTGGCCGAGCACCACCAGCGGCAGTCCCGGGCGCAGAAAGTCCAGCTCCAGCCCGAAGGCGCCATCGAGAAACTCGGCAAGCCGGCTGGATAGCGACAGAATCGAGATGCCGAGAATGACACCCGGTATGACCAGCGGCACGAGCATCAGCATGGACAATGCCTGCTTGCCGGGAAACTCGTACCGCTCCATGAGGAAGGCATTCGCGGTGCCGATCAGCACCGCAAGCCCGGTGACCCACGAGGCGACGAGCACGCTCGTCCAGATGCTGCCCAGCAGCTCTGCATCGTGGAACAGGCCGGTGCGGCCGGATGCGCCGTTGCCGAAGAACCAGTCCAGCGTGAAGCCATGCCACGGGGGCGCAGGGTAGGGGGCATCGTTGAAGGCGAATACGGCCACGGTCACCAGCGGCAGGAACAGGAACACCAGAAATGCGGTGACGTAGAGCACCGTCGCGGCGCGCAGCCAGCCCGGCCGGGGAAGCGATGCGATCATGGACAGAACACCCGCGGCATTTCGGATCAGGAGCGACGCATGACATCGACGAAGCGCTGCCCGCTCAGGCGCAGCCCCACCGCCACGATCGCCGTCGACAGGCCCAGCAGCAGGAAGCCGAACGCTGCACCCTGCTCCCAGTTGAAGCGAACGATGAACTGGGTGTAGATGAGCTCGGTAAACCACTGCGAGTTCTTGCCGCCGAGCAGATTCGGCGTGAGATAGTTACCGAGTGTCAACATGAACACGACGATGCATCCGGCCGTGATGCCAGGGGCAGCATGCGGGATGACGATCTTTCTGAGGATCGCCGCCCCGCTGGCACCTAGATCATAGGCTGCCTCGATAAGGGAGTCGTCCAGGCTCTCGAGGCTACTCACCAGCGGCACGACCATGAATAACAGGGAGGTGTAGATGAGGCCGGTGAGAATGGTTGCATCGTGATACAGAAGCTCGACCGGTACGGCGGTCACCCCGAGCTTGACGAGCAGCGTCGGCAGCACGCCCGACTCGCGCAGTAGGATCAGCCAGCCGAGCGATCGCACCGTCTCACTCACCCAGAAGGGGATGAGACAGACGACGAACAGCAGCGTGCTTTCCTGCTCGCGCGCCACTTTGGTGATCACCCAGGCGATCGGAAAGGCCACCAGCAGCGTGAGCGCGGTCGAGATGACCGACATCATCGCGGTGCGCACGAACACATGCCAGTACAGAGGCTCGGTGAAGAACGTGCGGTACTGGGCAAGGCTTGCCTGATACTCATGCGGGGCGATGTGCTCCCGAAATGACAGCAGCGCGAGCTCGATGTGCGGCAGCACGATCAGTGCGAACAGCCACAGCAGCGCCGGGGCCACCAGCACGATCACGATGAGGCGTCGGCGCAAGATCGGCGAGCGCGGCAATGTCGTGCCGTCAGCCATGGCCGGCCGCATCCTCTGCCGCGCGGGCCGCGAAGCAGATTGCCCGCTGCGGGTCGAAGCTGAAGGCCACCCGCTCACCGACCTTGAGATCGGCAAGGCGGCCGGTCTGGGGCAACGCCACGCGGAATTCGCAGCCGCTGGCCGCCTCGTTGAGCAACACCGCGGAGTTGGCCCCATCGAACAGCAGGCTCTGCACGATGCCCGCGTGGTGTGGATGCTCGACGGGCAGATCGGCCGGGTTGCGCTCGATGTCGACGATCTCCGGCCGTACGAATGCCTCGACGGGCGCGCCGGCCGCGAGCGCGCCGCGCTGGCGGGCACGGATCAGCCACCCTGAAGGCGACTCGATGAGAGCAATCTCACCGTCGAGTGAGGACAGGCGGCCGGCAATCCGGTTGTTGGCCCCCACGAAGCCGGCCACGAACGCACTCGACGGCTCGTAATACAGTTGCTGGGGAGTGCCGAGCTGCTCGAAGCGGCCCCGGTTCATCACCGCGACATGGTCCGAAAGTACCAGCGCCTCCGACTGATCGTGGGTGATGTAGACGAAGGTGGTGCCGAAGGCGGCCTGGAGCTGCTTGAGCTCGATCTTCATGTGCTCGCGCAACTTCAGATCGAGGGCGCCGAGGGGCTCATCGAGCAGCAGCAGGGTGGGCTCGAGCACGAGGCTGCGCGCGATCGCGACGCGCTGGCGCTGGCCTCCGGAGAGCTGATCGATGCGTTTGTCGGCGGCACCGCTCAGTCCCACCCGCTGCAGCATCGCCTGGGCGCGTCGCCGCCGTTCGGCTGTGCCGACACCGCGTCGCGCCAGCCCGAACGCGACGTTCTCCGCGACGCTCATCATCGGAAAGAGCGCCAGCTGCTGGAACACCATGTTGACGGGCCGCCGGTTCGGTGCGACATCGCGCATGCTGCGGCCGCCGATGAGGATGTCGCCCGCATCCGGTACCGTGAAGCCGGCAATCATTCTGAGTAAGGTCGTCTTGCCGCAGCCGGAGGGGCCGAGGATGGAGAAGAAGCTGCCGCGCTCGACGGCGAACGACAGGCCATCGACGGCTCGATAGCCCGCGAAGTGCTTGACGATGCCGCTCGCCGCAAGATCCGGCAGGGCCGCTGTCGCGGTGCTGCTCAATCGGCCGCCTTGATGCGATCGAGGATGCGCCCTTCCATCTCCTCGAGCCCCGGCGGGATCGCGGGATACCACTTGATCCCCTTGAATGCACCCTCCGGAAAGCTCGCGTTGTACTGCGCGCGCATTTTCTGATCCACCAGCTGCTCCGTGCCGCGCGCGGCCGTCCAGTTGCCGACGTTGCGCGTGATGCGAGCGGCAATGTCGGGCCGCATGGTGAAATTGATCCAGGCATAGGCGCCGGCATCGTTGCGCCCGCGGGCCGGCAGCGCAAAGGTGTCGAGCCAGCCCAGCGCGCCGGACTTCGGCACGATGAACTGGATATCCGGATTCTGCCGATTGAGCGTCCAGCCACCGGTGTCCCACATCATTGCCGCTACGATCTCACCGGAGCGCATGCCATTCAGCAGCTGATCCTTGTTGTCGAAGAAGAAACGCACGTTCTTCTTGCACGCGGCGAGCGTGCGACCGACGCTCTCCATGAGCGCAGTGTAGGCCTTGGGATCGTCGTACAGCGCGAATGGATCCTTGCCGGCGGCAAACGCGAATGCCATCAATGTCGGGCGACGCAGGCGCATCGAGGTCTTACCCTTGAGATCCGGACGGCACAGATCCGGGTAGTCGCTCACGCGGGCGCGCTTGGTGTTGGCCACGAGACCTTCTGCGCCCCACAGATAAGGCAAGCCGTAGAGCTTGCCTTTGAGGGTGGCGATGCGGCGCGTGATCGCGAGGATCTCCGGCCGGAACTGCTGGATTTTGACCTTGGATTCATCGATCGGCTTGTACAGGCCGAACTCGCTCTGCACACCCGTGATGCGGTCCTGCGAGGGCTGCGCCAGGTCATAACCGGCGCCGCCGGTGGCGCGCAGCTTGGAGATCATCTCTTCATTGTTGGAGAGTGTCAGCTCCACCTGGATGCCGGTTTCCATCTTGAACTGCGCGGCCACATCGGCCGGCACGTAGTCGGCCCAGGTGATGATGCGCAACTTTTTGGCATCATTCGCGAGGGCGGTTCCCGTGAGGAGCAGGCCGATCAGCAGCACGCGGACGAGGGCGTTTTTCATTCGGTCTCCATGATCGAAGTACGCAGCTGCTTGCAGCTGAAGCTGGCATTGCCAATCGCCCGCGCCTGATCGTGCTGCAGCGTGCGGGTGCACCACAGCAGATGGAATGCCGACCAGAAACCAGTCGGTGCCAGGCACAGCAGCGCCAGGCGCAGCGAGGCGGCATTGGCGATGTGTCCGGGCGCAAACAGATCGCTCAGCAAGCCGATCAACTGCGGCGCGATGATGAGATTGCCGACATTGGCCACGAGCAGTGTCGCGGCGCAGAACTGTGCCCGCATGCGTGGCGGCGATAGATTGTTCAGCACCCCGTAGCAGGGTCCGATATAGAAATAGATCGACGGAATGAAGATCCAGAACATCGCCTTGGTCAAGGGCAGCGAATGCGTCGCAAAGATGATGATCGAGGGGATGGTGGCGAAGGCGATTCCGCCGCCCAGCAGCCAGAGGATCCGGCGGGGGTCGTGCATGCACGGCCTCCCCAGAAGCCAGCCCGTAAACACCGTCGCACCGATCCCCGCATACAGATGGATCGGACCGGTGATCGAGCCGGCCTGACCTGCCGATATGCCGTAGCTGCGCATCAAAAACGCCGGCGTCCACCAGGTCAGCCCCCAACCCCACAGTGCGGTGATGGCGCTGCCCAGCATCAGGTGGCAGGCCGAGCGCTGGCTCCAAAGAAATCTGGCGGTTTCTGCAAGGCTGGGGCCAGTTCCAGTGCCGACGGCGTCGAGTTGACCGCGTCGCGGCTCGCGCACCGTGAAGTACACGATGGCACCCAGGAGCACGCCCGGCAAACCCAGCGCCAGGAACACGGCGCGCCAGCCAAATGCATCGGCGATCTCGCCGGCGATCTGCGCACCGACCCACGCGCCGATCGGCGCGCCGAGCGAAAAGACGGTGAGCGCCATCGGCCGGCGCAGGGGCGGAAAGTAGTCGGCGATGATTGAGGTGGCGGCAGGCGTACCGCCGGCTTCGCCGATGCCGACCCCGATTCGCGGAAACAGCAGCTGCCAGTAGCTGGCGGCGCGCCCGCACAGGATTGTCATCGTCGACCAGGCGAGCAGCGAGAGCGCAATCAGGTTGCGGCGGTTGAGTCGATCGGCGAGCAGCGAAAGCGGGATGCCGAAGGACACATAGAACAGTGACAGAGATACGCCAGTCAGGAATGCGACACCCGAATCGGTGAGCCGCAGCTCCAGACGGATCGGTTCGAGTACGGTCGAGATGACATATCGGTCTGCTATGCTGACCGTATAAACCATGCACATTGCGAGCAACACGTACCAGCGTACGGCCGCCGAGGCCGCCGCCGGCACCGGCATGGCTTCGAGCGCTGCCGCCCCGGCCGTCATGCGTGGCAGCGCGGGCTCGCGGTCCGGTCCACGACTTCTCTCATCAGATGTCTCCCCCTCTCATGAACAATAGCAAAATCGGCTTCATTGGCCTCGGCAACGTCGGCGGCAAGCTCGCCGGTAGCCTCGCCAGACACGGGCTGTCACTCAGCGTGCGCGATCTCGACCCGGTGCTCGAGGAGGGTTTCGTCCGCCAGGGTGCCTCACGGGCCGCGTCCCCGCGTGAAATGGCCGAGACCTGCGATATCGTCATCACCTGTCTGCCGTCCCCGGTCGCCTCCGCGGCGGTGCTGGAGCAGCCGGACGGCATTCTAGCCGGCTTCTCCCCCGGCAAGGTCTGGCTGGAAATGAGCACGACCGATGCGGGCGAAATCCGCCGGCTTGGGGCCCTGGTTGCCGCTCGCGGGGCGTTGGCGCTGGACTGCCCGGTCTCGGGCGGCTGTCATCGGGCCGCCACCGGCAATATATCGATCTTCGCCGGGGGCAGCCGCGAGGCCTTCGAGCGCGTGCTGCCCGTGCTGAAAATTCTCGGGCGGCGGATTCTGCATACCGGCGCGCTCGGGTCCGCCTCCATCCTGAAGGTGATCACGAACTATCTGTGCACGGTGCATCTGGCGGCGCTCGCCGAGGCGCTGTCCGTCGCCAAGCTCGCCGGCATGGACATGAACACCACCTATGAGGCAATCCGCATCTCCTCCGGCAACTCGTTCGTGCACGAGACGGAGTCGCAGGTCATCCTCAATGGCAGCCGGGACATCAGTTTCACGATGGACCTCGTCATCAAGGATGTCGGACTGTTCGATTCCCTCGCCCGCGCTCTGCACGTTCCCGTCGAACTTTCGCCGCTCGTGCTCGAGATCTTCCGGGATGGGCAGCGTCGCTACGGCCCCCGCGAGTTCTCACCCAACATCATCCGGCGTCTGGAGGAGGCCTGCGGCATCGAGATACTGGGCGAGGGCTTCCCGGCGCAGATGGTGGACGAGGAGCCCGAGGCGCCCGGGTTCGAAGTACGCCCCCGCGCAGCTCGCACGACGACAGCTAGCTAAAGACATCGGCCGGGGGTTGCGCGGCATGGCGCACGGCCTGCATGGCCGCAGCAACGCATCGACTGCTTCCGATCCGGATTATGTTCGATCGTGACTTGGCGGCGTGATCGCACATGGGGTTGCCCGCGGGGAGTTGACTTGGACACGCCAGCGCGTTGCTCGCCTGCCAAGCGAGTGTAAATTCATCCGACACGAAGCCGCAGAAGTGTGTTCCACCGTGGCGCCGCTCGGACAGCCTCGACGCAAAAAAAAAATAAACACGCGGCAGATGCGCTTTTCCTCTTGCGATATGACATGTGGTTGTGGTCAAGTTCCATCCACAAGTCGTGATCCGACCGCTTGCGCGTAAGACTGGATTGTGCTGCGACTGCAGACCGACAAGATCGCCAAGGCTGGAACGATCACACAAAAAGTCGAAGGGGAGAGACTCTCATGCTACGCGCCGTTTTCCTGACCGGTTGTATTTCCGTGCTCGGATTGTCCCTTGCGGACAGCAGCGTGCCGAGCTCGCTGACGCCGCAGCAGGCGCAGCAGATGGCCCAGGGCCAGCAGAGCAAAGTCATCGTGATCATGCGCGATCAGTTGCCGAACTCGCCGCCACTGCGCAGCACCATGGCCTCGCGCATCGCCGCCGTCGCCGCCGCACAGGCGCCAATGGCCAGTCAGCTGCTGCACGCGCGTTCCCGTCCGTTTCACTCCTTCGGCCTGATCAATGCATTTGCCACCAGCGTGTCGGCAAAGGAAGCGGCCTATCTCGCCTCCCATCCGCTGGTGCAGGCAGTGGTCCCCGATATGACGATCCGTGCGATCCGCCGCTCCAAAGCCCCCGCGAGCAGCACGGGCGTCAGCCAGGCAGTAAGCCCAAGCGACAGTACCTCGGACAACGGCCTGTGTGGCACGCTCGAGCCCGAGGCCCTGCAACTGACCAACGCCGCTTTCCTGGACAGCTCCATCCCGCAGGCGCAGCAGGTGAGAGACGGCAACGGGCAGACCGTGACGGGCAGAGGAGTCAAGGTTGCCTACATCGCTGATGGCCTCGATCCAAAGAATCCGGGGTTCATCCGCCCGGACGGGCAAAGCGTTTTCTTCGATTACCAGAATTTCTCCGGTGATCCGGCCGGCACCCCCACCGCAGGCGGTGAGGCCTTCGGGGATGCCAGCTCCATTGCCGCCCAGGACGATCCAAACGGGAAGTTGCTGACGTTCGACATCAGCAAGTTCGTCAACCCCGCGCATCCGCTGCCGACTCCCTGCAATATCCACATTCGCGGTATGGCCCCTGGTGCCTCGCTGGCGGGGCTCGACGTATTCTCCAGTCTCGGGTTTACGACCACCTCCACTTTCGTGCAGGCCATCGAGTGGGCGGTCGTTCACGATAACGTCGACGTCATCAACGAGTCATTTGGCGGCAATCCGTTCCCCGACCAGGACAACGATCCGATCTCGCTGGCGGATCATGCCGCCGTGCGTGCTGGCGTCACCGTCGTCGTCAGCACCGGGGATGCGGGCAGCAATGGGACGCTCGGCTCGCCTTCGACGGACCCCTTCGTCATCTCGGCCGGCGCCAGCACCCAGTTCCGCCTGTATGCGCAGACCGGTTACGGCGCCCAGGCGCTCGCGAACGGATACCTCAGTAACAACATCTCCTCATTGAGCTCGGGCGGTTTCGCGCAACTTGGTGCACGCACCGTCGATGTGGTGGCCCCCGGTGATCTGGGCTGGGCGCTATGTTCCACCAACACGACCCTGTTCGCCGATTGCACCGATTTCAAGGGCGCCCCGACACCGGTACAGGCTTTCGGTGGGACGAGTGAAGCCTCGCCGCTGACTGCCGGCGAGGCGGCACTCGTCATTCAGGCGTACCGCAGCACGCATCGCGGCACCAGTCCCTCCCCCGCGCTGATCAAACAGATCATCATGAGCACCGCGACCGATCTCGGTGCCCCGGCGGATGAGCAGGGAGCAGGGCTCATCAACGCACTGGCTGCGGTGAACGCGGCGCTGTCGCTGGACGATGGCTACGGCTCGCCCCAGGGCCGTGGCGACTCGTTTGTTTCGAATCCGACGAGCTCGGACGTCCGCGCGGAACCGAACACGCACCAGACGCTTGCCTTCCAGATTACCAACACGGGTGCGCAGGAGCGGCACCTGGCGGCATCGCTGGTGAAGCTGGGCGCACCGATCGCCGGTGCGACGCTCGATGTCACTCTGAACCCGGCGACGGACCCGACCTTCCTCAACCCAACGGGCGCGCCGCGCTCGTACGTCAAGCGAACGTTCCACGTACCGGCGAATGCGCAGCATCTCGATGCGGCGATCGCCTGGAAGAATGCGTTCAACGACCCCAACACGCCGATCGTCTATATCGGACTGCTGGATCCGTCGGGGCGGCAGGCGGCCTACAGCATCCCGCAGGGACTTGGCAGCGGCTACGGGCATGTCGACATCGTCTCGCCGGCGGCCGGTACGTGGACAGCACTCATCTGGACGCGTCCGTCCGGAACGGGTAGCTACACGGGGGGTGTGCACTTCACATGGGCGGCAGAGCGCTATGTATCTTTCGGTTCGCTCTCCCCGAGCCATCTGGATCTTGCGCCCGGCGCATCGGCTTGGGTGACCGCCCAGTTCGCCATGCCCTCCGAGCCAGGCGACTCCTCTGCTGCCATCCACTTCACGCGACTGAACGATGACAGCGGCACCGCGCCCTCGCAGATTCCGATCAGCTTGCGAACGCTCATTCCCGTCAACGGCTCAGGCGCAAACTTCTCCGGCACCGTGAGCGGCGGAAATGGGCGTCCTGCGGCAGGGCCCACCCAGACCTTCGAGTTCGACGTGCCGAGCGGACAGAAGAACATGAGCCTCGCGTTCGATCTCGGTGACAAGGGCGATCTGCTCGAGGGACTGCTCGTCGATCCGAACGGCATGCAGCTCAGTGTGCAGCCGAACTTCGACGCTAACGGTAATCTCGGGCAGGTTCTGCAGCTTTTCCGCGAATATCCGCAGTCGGGGCGCTGGAAGTTCGTGCTGCTGCTGAACTTCTCGTATGCGGGCAACGCGACCTCCGTGCCCTTCAATGCGCAGATCCGCTTCAACACGGCCGACATCTTCGCATCGGGTTTGCCGAACAATCCGAACACGAAGATCTCTGCCAGCGGCGGCGGTCTCACCGCAAAGATCAGTGTGAAGAACGGCAGCGCGTTGACTACCGATTACTTTGTTGATGCGCGGCTGCAAGCCGTCGGTGTCCTCGGACTCGCCACGCAACCCTGCTCGGTAAGCTCGACGTTGCCGGGATTCTGCAGCGCATACTTCCTGCCGACGCAGGTGAGCAGCATCCAGTTCACGGCGCAGTCGACCGCCCCCATCAACATGGATGCGTTCAACGATGTGGGCTACAACGTGGGCTTTACGGGTGCTCCGGACCTGTGGGCGACGCAGGTCACCGCGAACACCGTGGTGGCCTCTCTCACGGAACCGGAAATCCCGTATGGCCTGTGGATCGTGGAGCCATCACTGGTCGGACCGTACGGTGCGTCGGGCGCACCGACCAAGCCGATCACGACGAGCGCCTTCGCCCTGATGCAGCTGTTCGACACGACGGTGTCTTCCACCAATGGGGATCTGTGGCAGGACATCACCCTTGGAACGAACACCTTCAAACCTCTGGTGCTCAGTCCGGGGGCGAGCGGCAGCATCAAGGTAACGATCAAGCCCGATGCGAGCCTGATCGGCCAGACGATCTCGGGCTACCTGTACATCGATACGTTCAATGCGACCGTACAGACGGGTGACGAAGTCGTGCGGCTGCCCTACACGTATACGGTCACGAAGTAGGGCGGCGGACCGCAACGCTGCGCCAAAGCCTGGCCTGCCGGCAAATCGGCAGGCCAGGGCAGGGTCTGAAGGGGTCAATCCGCTCGGATGGTGCGAATCTCTTCGGTGACGAATGGCTGTTGCGGGCTCGTCAACGCAAGCGTGCGGCCTTCGGGACTCACGATCCAGCCTCGTCCGCCAAAGATTCCCGCGCCCCGATTGGACGAGAGGCTGAAGGCACCGGCGAGTGCAGCATCATCCGCCGCCATGCGAAGCCATCGGTCGTGATCCCCCGCCGGTGAGGCACGGGGCGTAATCAGCATCGCCACTCCCTCCTCGCCATAGCATCTTGCCTGCTCGCGGTCCCACAGCTCCATACCGACCAGCAGCCCTACCAGCACGTCGCCCACGTGGGCGGGGGTGAATTCCGGCGGCGCGGGCACATACCACACCTGCTCCCAGGCGCCTTGCTCATTTCTCGCGCAGGAGCTGGTATGCACGGAGCGCAATCCCGTGGCGGCCTCCCAGATGAACGCGGAGCTCACCCGCTCATCACCAAAGGTGAAGGGACCGGTAGCAACGATCGCCGCGCCGTGCGCCTCTGCCAGGCGGCGCTCCCATTCCCGGTGTGAACTCTCCGCGGCGCTCCAGCGCTGACCGTCGAAATGTCGGCTCGCGGGCAGCCAGGGACCGAAGGGCATTTCCGGGAGCACCACGAGCTCGCTCGATTCGGCACGCACGTGCCTCACCAGTGCATCCCAGGCGCTCTCGATGTCATCCGCCGCATCCGGCCACTCGCAAACCGTCACGCGCATGTCCTGCTCCTTCCGGTGCCTGCGCACTGCACCAGCTTGCGGCGCAATTCACGTACCAGCTGCGGCGAGACTTGAACGCAGCCGTTGCGGCGGACGAAAAATCGGTTGCATGCTAAGGTGGCGCACCGGATACGCTCGAGCCACATGAACGCCCAGCTCAGCTCGGTCGATCAGATACGCAATACCGCCCTGGACCTGGCGATCCGCTTCGGACCGAAGGTGCTGGTAGCGATCATCATCCTCCTCGTGGGAGGTTGGGTGAGCGGCTGGGTGAGTCGCCGGCTGGCACAGTCGCTGCTGCGCATCGAGCTCGAACCACCGGTGCGCCAGTTGCTGGCGCGCATCGGCTGGCTGCTCACTTTCATCCTGTTCGCGATCCTCGCCCTGCAGAACCTGGGCGTGGAGCTGTTGCCACTGATCGCAGGCCTTGGGGTCGCAGGCGCCGGGCTGGCACTCGCCACGCAGGGTGTGCTGAGCAATCTCGTGGCCGGTCTGTCCATCATCTTCGCCAAGCCGTTTCGCGTCGGCGAGTACATTTCCATCGTCGGTGAGGAAGGGCGCGTGGATATCATCACCCTCTTCAGCACCACGCTCACACACACGGACCAGTCGCGGATCGTCATCCCGAATCGCAAGATCGTCGGGGAAATCCTCCACAACTACGGACGCATCCGTCAGCTCGATATCCGCGTCGGTGTCGCCTATGACACCGACATGAGTGGCGTGCTGTCGCTGATCGCCGCGATCCTCGCGGAAAATCCACGCGTCCTGAAGGAGCCTGCCGCCGTGGTGCAGACCGTGTTACTGAAGGATTCGACGGTGGAGATCGCCGCTCGCCCATGGGTGCTGATCGAGGAATACGTCCCGGCGGTAGGCGAGATCAACCGCACCGTGCTGGCAGGTTTGCGCGACAGTGGTATCTCGCTACCGTTTCCCCAGCGCGAGGTTCGCTTGATCGGCGGCGGCGCCTGAGGCGGCTCGCTGCCGATGCGCATCTTCGGACGAGCGCACGTGCCGCGGCGGTTCTCAGCGCAGCCCCGTCAGATTTTCGGCGCAGGAGGCGCGGTGAACTGGGCGAGGTCGGCAAAGCCCAGGTCCTGCTCGATTGCGCCGATCTGCCTGACCGCATCCTCGTAGCCGTCGCGGCCGAATTGCTGCTTCTCGATCGCCGCCAGGATGTAATCCGTCACCTCGCGACCGCGATTGTGTTGCGCGGTCAGGACATCGATGTAGGCGGCGTATAGGCTCAGTGGTCATCTCGTGTGCTCGCTGCGAGGCTTTATCGCTGCCACGCCGCTTCGTTCTTGCGCTCGTAATCCTGAAAGGCTTTTGCCAGACCACCAAGCACCTCTGCGGAGGTCTCGAACATGGCCTTGAGCTGTGGCTCATCGACCTTCTCGATATCCTCGCGCAGGTGTTCGATCGTCTCATGCAGTCGATGCCGCATGTTTCGGGTGTGATAGCGCGGATCGCGCCGCTCAGGAGCGCAAACGCTGCTTGATCGCGTCCGCCACACGCAAGGCATTCGCGATGATGGTCAATGTTGGATTCACCGCACCGATCGACGGGAAGAAACTCGCGTCGGCAACATAAAGATTGTCGAGCTCGTGTGCCTTGCAGTCGAGGTCCAGCACCGAGCTCGTCGGATCGGTACCGAAGCGCGCGGTTCCGGCCTGGTGAGCCGTGCCGCCGATCGGAATATCCTTGCCCAGGTACAGGCTTCTTTCAAACAGCGTCGGATGCCCATCGCGCGCGCGGACGAGCTGCTCGAGTTTCGCCCGCAGGCGATGCTGCGCTTCCATGTTGCCTGCCGTGATGTCGAGCACCACCCGCTCGCCGTCATAGTAGATCCGGTTCTGCGGCCGGGGAAGATCTTCGCTCGACAACCAGAAATTCATCGCGTGGCGCGCCATCACGTCGAACGGCTTCTTCGGCAGCCATTCCAGCCATGTGGGCAACTCCTCACCGCGGATCTGGGCGCCGGCTGCCGTTGCGCACATCTGGATCAGGCCGAGCGGATAGTCCCAGTCCGGAGCGTTGAAATAGAAGTCGCTCCAGGCGAGCGTTTTTTGAAAGACGGTGTCGTTCGGTTCGCGCATCAGCGCCATCAGAATCGACTGATTGTGCCGCATGTAGTTACGCCCCAGCTGATCCGAGCCGTTGGCGAGTCCGCGCGGATGCCGATCATTTGCGGAACGCAGCAACAGCAGTGCGGAGGACAGGGCCCCGCAGGCCACTACGATGATATCGGCGCTGTACCATTCGTCGTTGCCGTTGCGCGTCACGCGTACGCCCGTGACGGATCCGCCCGCCGCGTCGGTTTCGAGTTTCGCGGCGTACGCGCCGGTCAGCAACGTCAGATTCGGGTGTGCCGCCAGCGCCGGATCGACACAGATCACCTGCGCATCCGCCTTGCCGTTGAGCAGGCACGGGAACCCATCGAAAGCATCGCAGCGGATGCAGATGCTCGTCGGTGTCGGTTTGCCGTGCTGCTCATCGAGCAGGATGCCCAACGGCAGATGAAACGGATGCAACCCGTCTTTCTGCAGACTGTCGCTGAGCGCCTGGATCCGCGGCTCGTGCGACACCGGCGGATAGGGGAAGGCACCGCTCGCCCGGGGCTCGGTCGAGTCCTCGCCCCGCAGTCCATGGACGTGGAAGAGTTTTTCCGCCTCGGCGTAGTAGGGCTCGAATGTATCGTACTTCAACGGCCAGGCGGGCGAGATGCCATCCTTGTGGTGAAGCTGCTCGAAATCGCGCTCGCGCAGGCGGAGCAGGGCGGCGCCGTACATTTTCGAATTGCCGCCGACGTAATAGTGCAGTCCCGGGCGAAAGGTGCGGCCATCGCGGCCGTACCAGGTCTCCTTCGCCTGGTAGGCGCCATCCACGAACACCGTCTGCGCATCCCAGTTGGCGCGTGTGCGCGTCAGATAATCGCCCCGTTCGAGCAACAGAATCCGCTTTCCTGTCGGTGCCAGTCGGTGGGCAACCGAGGCTCCGCCGGGGCCACTGCCGATGACGATGACGTCGTAATGTGCTTCCGGCATGACTCACCGCAGCTGCATCAGCGCTGCCGTCGCGACCATCCCAGCTTCTCAGCCACCGGTCGCAAACCCTGGATACAGCGTCATCCCCCCGTCGATGAACAAGGTCGTGCCCACCACGTAATCCGAATGATCCGAAGCGAGCCAGACCGCTGCGCGCGCAATGTCCTCCGGCTCGCCGATTCGGCCATACGGAATCAACGTCATGAGCGCGTCATAGGCCTCTTTCGTATTCCACGCCGAGGTGTTGATCGGTGTACGGATGGCACCGGGGGCGATGGCATTGACGCGGATGTGATGGGGGGCGACTTCCTGCGCAAGGCTTTCCATGAGCAGGCGGATGCCTCCTTTGGAGGTGGCATAGTTGGCATGGCCGCCCCACGGGATTTCCTGGTGCACGGAGCTCATGCAGATGATCTTGCCGGCGGCGCAGGAGACCGCCGGAACGATGCCGCGACGCAGGAATTCGCGCACGGCTTGGCGCGCACACAGGAACTGTCCGGTCAGATTGACCCCGAGCACCGTGTTCCAGTCGGCCAGCGTCATCTGTTGGAAAGGGGAGTCCCGCTGCAGGCCGGCATTGGCGACCAGGATGTCAATCGTGCCGAATCGCTCGCACATGTTCTTGAACATGTCGATGACCTGCGGTTCCGAGGAAACATCGGCCTTGCAGGCAAAAGCCTGCGAGCCGCCGCGCAGGATCTCAGCCACGACCGCGTTCGCGGCATCCGCATCGACCACGTAATTCACGACCACATCGGCCCCGGCGCGGCCCAGGGCGATCGCCACACCCCGTCCGATACCGGAGTTCGCACCAGTCACGAGCGCTTTCTGGCCGATGAGCAGCTTCTGTGGTGGCAGTTGCGGTGCGGTCGATTCGTTTGCCATTGAAGCTCTCTGTCAGCAGTTCGCTGTAGCCCGGGTGCATTTCACTGCGCAAGGCGCGTTACACTAGCAAACGGCGATCCGCGAATGTGCGGGGTCTACGCTCTGCATCGGTGCCGGCTATTCACCGCGTCGGAATTTCAGTCGCGTCGCGCAAGCGCGCCAGAGTGAGTCGTGATGAGCATCGTCGGGATTTTTGCTGTGCGCATCGTGATCTTTGCAGTGCGCGGACTGCTTGTCGTGCTGTTCCTACCATTCAGCGCGCTCGATAAAATCTTGAACTTTAACGAGGCAGTGGGTCAGGCTTCCCAGGCCACTTCCATGCGGTGGCTCGCGATGAGCCTGATCGGGGCGGGGCTATTCATCGAGATCACGATGTCGCTGCTCGTGCTGACGGGGATCGCGGATCGTCTCGCGGCCTTCATCCTCGCGGGCTACTGCATCGCGACGGCGCTACTGTGGAAGCGTTTCTGGAAGGGCGGTGACTTTCGGCTCAAGGGTCCCAGCAAGGCCCGCGAGACATTCTGGGATTTCCTGAAGAACCTGGCGGTTGCCGCCGGATTTCTCCTGATTACTTTTGGAACGACTGCCGTAGGAGTGCAGCAGTTTCTGCACGATCCACTCGCCTCGACGCATCCGTATACGCTGCCAGCTGCCGAGACGATGCATGAGTAACGAAATGCCGCGAGTGCCGTATTGGCACCTGTACACCGATGCAGCCGGCGTCACGCACCAGAAGCAGTGCTTGATGAGCGAGTTTCAGCTCAAGTCGATGCGCGAACCCGCAGCCCCCCAATGGCTCGGGAGGAAAACCCGGGGCACCATGACGGTGTTGGTCACCGTTCAGCCGGTGGGTTGGGTCGGCACCTGGCACGAGAACCCCAGGCCACAATGGATCGTGCCCTTGAGCGGACGCTGGTTTGTCGAATCGATGGATGGCACGCGCGTCGAGATGGGTGCAGGCGAATGCTCCTTCGGCGGGGATCAGAATTCCCGCGAGCAGGCTGGCAGGCGAGGCCATCTGTCGGGCACGATTGGCGCTGTGCCAGCGGTGCTCATGGTCATTCAGTTCGAGGACGCGCCGCCCGCGCCCTACGCGCCCTGCGCGTTTCGCTGAACGCATGGACGGATTCGACATCCGCGACCGGCGCTTCGCGCATTACATCCTGCCCAATGCACCGCTGGAGGAGCTCGCCACCGGCTTTCGCTGGATCGAAGGCCTCGTGTGGATCGCCGATGCCGGCTGCCTGCTTTTTCAGGACCTGCCCCGGGACCGTACGATGCGCTGGATCGAGGGTGCGGGCGTCTCGCTCTACCGGGCACCTTCGGGCTACGCAAATGGGCAGACGCGCGATCGCCAGGGGCGGCTGATTGCCTGCTCACATCGCGAACGTTGCGTGTTGCGCACTGAGCTCGACGGAACGATCACGCGGCTCGTGGACCGCCATGCGGGACGGCGGTTGAATTCCCCCAATGATGTCGTGGTGCAATCCAACGGGTGGATCTGGTTCACCGATCCGCTCTATGGAATCCAGAGCGATTACGAGGGCGGCCGCCAGCTATCCGAACAACCGCCCGCGTTGTATCGCTTCGATCCCGTCAGCGGCCGGATCGAGATCGCTTCCGACGAGTTCGATGGTCCGAATGGTCTAGCCTTTTCGCCCGACGAGAAACGGCTGTACGTCGCGGAGACCGGCGAGCAGAGCGCTGACCAACCGAAACAACATATTCGCGTCTTCGACGTCGGCCCCGATGGCCACTTGAGTCCAGGCGAGGAGTTTCACAAGGTCGAGCCCGGCTATGCCGACGGCATGCGCGTGGACGAGGACGGTAATCTCTGGACCAGCGCCGCCGACGGCGTTCACTGCATCGATCCCGGCGGCATGCTGCTGGGCAAGGTATTCGTGCCGCATCGTGTTTCGAATCTCGCCTTTGGCGGACCTGCCCGGAACCGGCTGTTCATCGGCGGTTCGCACACGCTTTACGCGATCTTCTTGAATCGACGCGGGGCAGGCTGGCCGTGATCGAGGAGCCCATCATTGGACTGTGCCGCCTGGTGCAGTTCAGCCTCACGACCGCCAAGCTCTTCGCCTTGCGAGCCTTTTACGAGAGCGCCTTGGGTTTCCACTGCCTCGCACGCCAACGCCATTCGGGCAGCGAATTCGAGCGACTGATGGGCGTTGCAGGCGGCGCTATCGGTATCACGCTCATGCTCGGGGACGAACGACTCGAGCTGTTGGAATTCGATCACCCCGGCGCGCCATATCCGGCAGGCTCGACTGCCGCGGATCTGGATTTTCAACACCTGGCGCTCGTCACCTCTGATATGCAGATGGCGTATCGGCAGCTGCTCGGCGTGGACGGCTGGGAGGCCATCTCGACCCACGGCCCGCAGCAGCTACCGGACTCCTCCGGTGGCGTCACCGCGTTCAAATTTCGTGATCCGGAGGGCCACCCGCTCGAGCTGCTGGAGTTTGCCAAAGGCAGAGCGCCGTCTCGGTGGGCGTCTGCCTGCAAGGATACTCCCTGCCTGGGCATCGACCATTCCGCTATAAGCGTCCGCGACACGGCTAGGAGTGTCGCGTTCTACCGAAAGTTGGGACTGCATCTGAGCCAACAGACACGCAACAGCGGTTTAGCGCAGCAGCGTCTCGATGGGTTGCTTGATGCGGATGTGGAAGTCAGCGCGCTCGAGTTATCTGCAGGCCCCCACGTCGAGCTGTTGGGCTACCGGAACGCGAAGTCTGCCGCGACCCCGAGCGCATCGCAGCGTGACGTCGCCGCGAGCCGTATGGTGTTCGAGAGGAAGTTATCTCAAGCAATTGATTCTTCAGGAATTACTTCGCTGAGTGTGCTTGATCCGGACGGCCATCATCTGCTGATCGTCGCGCCCGCATGACCGCGCGTATGTGCCCGTCGCCCCGCGCACGGTGCCTTCGCTGGCGCTGTGACTTGCATCCTTCGGTATTGACGTTTGCAGCAACGAGCTACAGTTGACGAACGCGATTCCGTGTGGTGCCTTCATGCCGACAAAGATGGGCACGATCACACCGGTCGTGGTGTTGGTCTCGAGCAGGGTGCCTTGCCCTGCACTGTCGGCTTGGCTGGGGGCGAAACCTCCCGGGGGAGTCGATTCGGTAGACGATCAGCTGCGGATGACCGGGGACATCGAAGGTTTGCAGAGGGTTGCCATTCAGATCGAGCTCAGTCACCGCGCTGTGCGCGGCGCCGATACCGGGCGGCAGAGTTCCGTCTGCGAGATTGTTGTTGTCCTGGTAAACGATAAAAACAGCGCTTCCCCCTTGCAGGACATCATCCGGGCGCAGAGGCCCCTGAGCTTGCGCGAACACCGACAGCGAATAGCTGCCACTTGTGAGCTGCACGGAGGAGGGACTGTTCGTCACCGGGGCGCCGGCAGTCACCCCATCGCCGCCGCAGGCGCAAGGGTGTCAATGCGAACGCGATCGCCATGAAGAAAGATGGACGCTTCATTATTTTCCCGCGCCCGTAGGCAACCACCGTAGCAATACCGGATGACGGTTAATGAAGATCAAGGGCCCGGTCGTGCGGGCTTCGACGCCCATCGCGCGCGCATCGGCGGATGCGTGCAGCACTGACAATAACGCGGGAGAACGCAGCGATCGACATCGGGGCTGGGGCCCCACACCGAGCTCAGGAACAGTAGTTGCTTTGAGTCCGGCAGAGCCCTGATCCGTAGGCGACTGAGCGAGTGCGTGATGCGGTTCTCCCGCAGGATCGAACCTCAAGCAGCGTAAGTGGGGCGTACAGCACGCGTGCGGCCAGGGAGAAGCATGAACGAGTGGTGGAGTTTTCGAACGACGTTGAAGAGTCCTGTCGTCCACGGTCGACCACGGTTGCGCCAGTGCTCCGCTAGAGTCGCCAGATGAGGTCATCCAGGCGCGATGGACAAATCGCCCGAAAGTCTGCAAGACGCACCCAAGGGCGCAACGTAGCGCGTATTCTGCCTTTCCTCGGGCTGCTGTCGCTCGTCCTGCTCGGCGGCTCCGTCCGTCCCGCCCAGGCGCAAACGCCGTCTCCGCTGCAGGAATGGCAGTACTCCGGCGGCATCATCCTCGCACGGCTGTTCGAGCCGAATCTGCCTGAATGGCGGGTAATTCTCGGCCCGGCGGCACAGGTGCAACCGGTGTACGACGGCTCGCGGGCCTACCGGGTGCAAGGCGGACCGGTGATCAATATCCGCTACTCCGATATTGCCTTCTTCTCCACCGGAGAAGGGCTCGGATTCAACTTCCTGCGTGGCGATCACTACCAGGTCGGCGTTGCGGTGACCTACGACCTCGGACGGCAGGAAAAGGAGGACTTTGCCAACCTGCGAGGCATGGGCAACATCTCAGCGGCACCCGTCGGCAAGCTGTACGCCTCGTACGTCCTGTCGAGAAAATTCCCGATGATCTTGCGGGTGGACGCCCGGCAATTCGTCGGTGGCGCCGAAGGCGCGGTGGGCGATGCAGGCGTCTATATACCGTTACCGGGCAGCTCGAAGACCTTCGTCATGTTCGCCGGTCCATCGATCACCTTCGCCGACAATCACTACTTGCAAACGCTCTATGGTGTGACTCCAGCCCAGTCGGCAGCATCAGGCCATCCCATCTACGAGATTCCTCATGCCGGCACGACCGCGGCCGGCGTGGGTTTCAGTGCGACCAAGTTCGTGACCGACCACTTGCTGCTCAACGCTGATGCCGCGATCAATCAAATCAGGGGGAGTCCTGCACATAGCCCCTTGATAGAGAGACGGACGCAGCGCGTGCTGGCCTTATCGATCGATTATAACTGGTGAAGCCCAGCGATTGACACTTGACGAGTCGCGCTCGCGTGGATGCGGATACTCGCCGGACGAAGCGCCATGCCATCCCCGTCAGGCCCGGGCGAAAGTGAACCTTCCATCTGGAAACGCGTAACGCGTCAATCCGGCACGCGAATCAGCCAGCCTGCAGGATCCCCGACTATGTCAAGTTTCCATCCAAGTTCGGTTGGGGCCGAGCGAGTGCGTTTGCTACGAAGTGCTACATGTGCTACAGTGAGTCCATGGACCGAATCATCACCCAGCGGGAACTTCGCAATCAGTCCGCAGCAGTTCTTCGCGAGGTGGAGGCTGGGCGGACCATCATCGTCTCCCGTAACGGCACACCGGTGGCGGAGCTTCGGCCGATCCGACCACGCCGGTTCGTGCCCCGGGCCACCCTGGCCGAAGCAGCGTCTCGAGCACCCCGCATCGATGCGGCCCGCTTCCGAGCGGATCTTGATGTTGTAATCGACCAGCGTATCAATGACTGATCCGACACGCGGACTGCTCGATACGTCCGTGGTGATCGATCATGACGTGATCGATCCCGGGCTGCTGCCTGATCAGTCGGCGATCGCCGCCATAACCCTTGCGGAGCTGGCGGCAGGTCCGCACGCCACTGAAGACAAAGACGAACGGGCTCGACGCCAGGATCGACTGCAGTGGGCGACAGCCACGTGGGATCCGCTGCCCTTTGATGCCGAAGCCGCGCGGACGTATGGCCGAATGTTTGCGGCAGCGCGTGCTGCTGGACAGAAGGGCCACTCACGGTTGGCGGACTTGCTCGTTGCTTCGACGGCCGCCGCCAACAGCCTGCCGGTCTACACCCGCAATCCTTCCGACTTTGATGCGCTAAAAAGGATTATCAAGGTGGTGCCTCTCTGACGAGGGTTTCTACGCATAATTTCTCCGCACCATGGCGTCGTCATCGCTTGAGCGGGATCGACGCGCCGGAACACAAACATGTTTCCGGACATATGCTCGGGCTGCATGTTCTGTGAGCGCTTCTTCCAGATCTCTCCGGTTGTCGAGAAGAAGTCACGAATCGCGCTTTAAAGCACGCTACGGACTCATACGACCGCGACCACTGCATATTCGCCGTTTATTCAGTTCTAATGCGGTCGCATGCAGCGAGCTATGGAACTAGGGGTAGGCCCAGCTGATTGGATCATGGCGACTCGAGCGCAAACTGAATTCAACTTACTTCTAATTCTGAGGCGACAATTTTATGTCCAAGATCAAATATTTCGCAGCCGCTCTCATTTTCACAGCCTGCGCCGGAAATGTATCGGCGATCAACGCGAACGCCGCTAACACGGCTGCAAAAGCCGCTCCGGTTCCACCTGCAAAGGATGCACTCGTAACGCTCGAAAAGAGTGCATACGAGGCTTGGAAGTCCAAGGACGCGAAGTTCTGGGACGCATTTCTTTCGGACAAGTTTGTCGGCTATGGTTCGTCCGGCAGGCTCGATAAGGCATCAGCAACAAACGAGTACACCGGCGCTGATTGCGAGATCAAGAGTTACGCCCTGTCCGACGAGCACATGAGACCGCTCGGTAATGATGCGGCATTGCTCACGCACAAGACGACCGTCGACGGCACATGCGGCGGACAAAAGGTCCCGGCTAATAGTCGGGCGGCGAGCATATTCGTTCGCGACGGCGATACGTGGAAAGGAGCCTTTCACGCCGAAGCTCCGATTGTGGATCCAAAAGCGGCTCCCGCAGGACCAGCCGTCAAGAAGGAAACTGCAAAAAAGGGCGAGGCCAAACCAGTCGCTCCGGATGCCGACACCGACGCGTTGGTGGCGGCGGAAAAAGCCGTGTGGAAAGCTTGGAAAGAACACGATGCCAGAAAGCTTGAGCACCTGACAGCCAGGGATGTTTCATTTGTCGATGACTTCGGCAATTACTTCGCAACCAAGGCCGATACTATCAAGGACTGGACCGGGCCCGGATGCGATGTCAAGCGCGTCAGCATCACCGACGGCGTGGGCACAATGCCCTCGCCGACATTAGCGATCTTGAGATATGCGGGTACTGCCGATGGCACCTGCTTCGGCCAGAAGGTTGGATCTGTTTGGGGCACGTCGGTCTATGTCAAGGACGGCGATGCATGGAAATGGACCTTTGGCATAAATTTGCCCGAAGGCCGGTAGGGCGCCTGGAGGCTGCGGGCTTGCAGCCGGGGCGGACATTCAATAGCGGCCCACGGTGGCCGCCGGTGACACAACGGTTGGGTTTAGGCCAAATGGCACCTGGTGACACGACTGTTTGGTTTAGGCCACTACTGCGGCGTCTCCTCGTTGAATCAACCCAGACCAACAACTGTAGGAACCACCGACAACGATGGAAGTCAGCGCTACACGTAGCGAGGCGAAGTTGCAGCTGAGAAAATAAATGTATCCACCAACACAGAGCGGTACATAGAGCCGTGCGCCGGTGACCGCTCCTGGTGAATAGCGGTGCGTCCGCCAGGCCAGACGAATTCTTCGAAAATGCGGAGGTTAGGAATTAGCGGTGATCAAAACAGCGGCGTCATTTGGTCAGTCTGTTTTTCCCCGGGTGGATTCGAGCCGGCCAGAGCTTATTGCTCAGTCCTAGCCGGTGGCTCATTTACGCACAATTAGACATAATATACATTATGCGCACTATAAGGTACGGGAGCAGGTCTAAATGTCCGATTTAGTTCGGCTGAAGTGCATTCAGGGCTTCTCGATGGTCCGGAGGGCTCCGAAGGGGTTGCCGAGGCTGCAGCGGCCACGCGCCGGATCTGCGCCGGTACCCATTCATCACAAGACCGCCTCACGGCAAAGCGGAAAAGAACTGCGCGCTGCACAATTGCAAACAACCGGTGAGCTGCGCTGCGCTCCTGTGCGCGCAACGATTTGGTTGAGGTTGGCCTGCCCGCCCTACTGCGCGGGTGTGAACTGCCACAGATCGTTCAGGTCGCCCAGACCCGCCGTTGCGTCATAGCCAAATCCGCCGAACAGCCACAGGTGGCCAGACGTGTCAATCCAGTTGTTGGGCGACTGGCGCGCTCCCGGCGCATTGGTGACCGAGGCCGTGCCCTGCGTGCCATACGCTCCGCTAGCTTGTTTCACCTTTGCGCCACTGATCCAGGCCCACTGCCCCATGCTCGGGCTGAATTTCCACAGATCGTTGAGCGCCCCTAGGGCCCCCGTTGAATCGTAGCCTGTCCCCGCGAACAACCACAGGTTGGCTGAGGAATCGATCCACAAGACCTGCTGTGAGCGTGCTCCCGGGGCATTGCTGGCCGAAGCGATACCCTCCGTGCCATACACCCCGCTGGCATTGATGGCGTTCGAGCCACTGACCCAGGTCCACCCAGCGGCGGGACTGAACTTCCATAGATCGTTGAGATCGCCCGAACCGCCGCTTGCGCCGTAGCCAACTCCGCCGAACAGCCAGAAGTTACCGGACGAGTCGATCCAAAAGCTCGAGTAATAGCGCGCCCCTGGCACATTGCTGATCGAACCCAGGCCCTGCGTGCCGTAGACCCCGTTGGCATTGACTGCACTCGAGCCACTGACCCAGGTCCACTGCCCGGTCCTCGGACTGTAATTCCACAGATCGTTGAGATTGCCGGAAACACCGCCGGCGATGTAGCCATATCCGCCGAGCAGCCACAGGTTACCGGAGGTGTCGATCCCAGAGACAGCTTCCTCACGCCCTCCCGGCACGTTAGTCGCCGAGGCCACACCCTTGGTGCCGTAGACCGGGCCGGGATTGACTGCGTTCGAGCCGCTGACCCAGGTCCACTTTCCGGTGCTCGGGCTGTACTTCCACAGATCGTTGAGGTGGCTCAAAGTGCCCGTCGAGGTATAACCGAATCCGCCAAACAGCCACAGGTTGCCCGAGGCGTCGATCCAGGAGACCGCGGCGATCCGTCCTCCCGGCACGTTAGTCGCCGAGGCCGTCCCCTTGGTGCCGTAGACCCCGCTGGGATTGATTGCGTTCGAGCCACTGATCCAAGTCCACTGCCCGGTGCCGGCACCATATTCCCACAGGTCATTCAGGAATCCCGAACCGCCCGTCGAGGCATAGCCGCTTCCGCCGAACATCCACAGGCTGCCGGAGGAGTCGATCCAGGAGACACTCATGAAACGTCCCCCCGGCACGTTGCTGGCCGAGGCCGTGCCCTTGGTTCCGTAGACTCCGTTGGCGTTGTGCCCGCTCGAGCCCCCTTCCCAGGTCCACAGGCCGAAAGCGCACACGACCGTGACGTTACTGACATTTCCCGTGAGCGTACCGCTGCCGCCGCTCGTCACCTGGCAGGTCTGCCCGGCGGGTTGCGTCTGTACGGTCACCGAGTAGCTGCTGCCGGAAGCAACGGGGCTCGGAAACACCCACGCAGCCGAATTCGCTGCGACAGTCACCGTGGCACTGCCATTGGCCAGCACCACGCTGCTGACATTCAATCCAGTGATCGTGCCGCCGATCGTGTAGGCGTTGATACAGCTCATCGCCACGCTCGTCACCGTGCCGGTGACGCTGCCCGAGCCGTTCGCAACCGTGCAGGTCTGCCCGGTCGGCTGCGCACTCACCGCCACCGCGTAGCTGCTGCCATACGCAAGCGGGGTCGAGAAGGTGAAGGAGCCCGCTCCAGAGCTCACGGCGAGCGCATTGCCGCCGTTGTCGGTGAGCACGAGCCCGCTCTGCGAGAGACCGCTGATGCTGCCACCGATATTGTAAGTGTTGGTCGTGCAGCTCACCGCCACGCTCGTCACCGCGCCGGTGACGGTGCCCGCGCCGTTGGCAACCGTGCAGGTCTGCCCGGTCGGCTGCGTGCTCACCGCCACCGCGTAGCTGCTGCCATACGCAATCTGCGTCGCAAACGCAAAGGAACTCGCTCCGGGCGGCACTGGCAGGGTGTCCCCGCCGTTATCGGTGAGCATAAGACCGCTGCCCCACAGCCCGGCGACCCCACCGCCAACACCATAAGTGTTCGTGGTGCAGCTAACGGTCACGTTGCTCACCTGAGTGCTCACCGTACCCAAGCCGTTCGCAACCGTGCAGGTCTGCCCCGTCGGTTGCGTGGAGACCGTGACATCATAGGTCGCCCCGCTCGCCAGCGCCGTCGCGAAGGTGAAGGCGCCATTGCCCGAGAGCACCAGCGTATCGCTGCCGCTGTCCTGCAGAGATACCGCCCCGTTCAGGCCCGATACCGTCCCTCCGATGTTGGCAGTCGAGGCATAGGGAATGCTGACCGAGCCACTCCTGGGTATACCGGCGTTGTTGGTATAACTGAAGTTGAGCGTGAGGATGGCACTGCCAGCGGCACTTGGTGCATAGGTGAGACTCAATTCACAGCCGCTGCCCGTGCTCACACTTACGCAGCCGAAGCTACCGGGACTATTACTCCAGCCGCCAGGCAATGAGCTCAAGTCACTCGTTACCGTGAGGCCGGAGGCGACATTGCCGTCGTCTGTAATGAAGGTGACGCTCACCGCCTGGCTGGTATTGACCACCCCCGTGACCGTGCCCGCCGGGGCCACGGTGCCGATGACGTGATCGTTGGTTGTCCCTCTGTACGGGATGCTGACCGTGCCGCTCTTGGGGCTGCCGGCATCATCCAGGTAGCTGAAACTCAGATTCAGTGTCCCGCTCGCAGCCGCGGTGGGCGCGTAGGTGAAGGAAAGCTCACAGCCATTGCCGGTGCTGAGCGCCGCGCAGCTGAAGGAAGATGCTCCACTGCTCCAGCCGCTCGGCAAGGAGCTCAGATCGCTCGTGAGCGACAGAGCCGTGGCCGCATTACCATCATTGGTGTTGAAGGTGACACTGACCGTCTGAGTGGCATTGACCGTGACGGCAATCTGGCCTGAGGGCGAGACCATGCCCACGACATCATCGTGAGTGCTACCCAGGTAGGGAATGCTGATCGTGCCGCTCTTGGCGATGCCAGCATCGTTGGTATAGGTGTACGACAGGTTCAGCGTGCCATTGCCAACCGATGAGGGAGCGTAGCTCAGGGGCAGCTGACAGCCATTCCCGGTGCTGATACTCGCGCAGCCAAAGCTGCTGGAACTGCTGCTCCAGCCGCGGGGCAGGGAACTCAAATCACTCGTCACTGCTAGGCTGGAAGCGGCATTGCCATCGTCGGTGATGAAGGTGATGGTGGCGCTTTGACTGCCGGCGCCAATCACCGCATTGACCTGACCGGAGGGGGCCACTGTGCCCACCACGTTATCGTTGGCGGTGGCGGCGTAGGGGATCTGGACGACCCCGCGCTTCACCGTCCCGGAGTCATTGGTGTAGCTGAACTGCAGACTCACGGTGCCGCTGCCGACACTTGAAGGGGCGTAGGTGAGACCGAGCTGACAGCCGTTACCGTTGCTCACTCTCGCGCATCCGAAGCGACTGGCACCAGTCCCCCAGCCGCTCGGCAGGGAATTGAGATCACTGGTCACCTCGAGGGCGGAGGCGGCATGGCCATCGTTGGTATCGAAGCTGACGGCGATGCTCTGGCTGCCTCCGAGGCTCACTGCGATCTGACCCGAGGGCAAGGCGGTACCCACTACGCTGTTACTGTTGGCCGAAGCGTACAGGATATCCAGCGCCCCGCTCTTGCTGAGCCCGGCGTTATCGGTGTAGCTGTAGTTGAGCCTGAGGGTGCCACTGTCCAGCGCCGGAGGCGCATAGGAGAGGTTCAACTGGCAGCCATTGCCGGTACTGACGCTCGGACAGCTGAAGTGACTGGCACGGCTGCTCCAGCCGCCCGGCAGCGATGCCAGATCACTCATCAGCGAGAGGCCCGTGGCCGGATTGCCATCGTCCGTGGTGAAGGTCACTGCAACGCTCTGAGTGCCGGCGCCGATCACCGCATCGATCGAACCGGAGGGGCTCGCCGTGGCGACGATGTTGTTGTTGCTCGATGAGCTGTACGGGATGCTCAGTCTCCCGGAACGAGTGCGCCCGGCCTGATTGACGTACGTGTAGGTCAACTCCAGTGTGCCGCTGCTGTTGGCGGTGGGCGTATAGGTGAGAATCAGATCACAGGGAGAGTCCCGGGCTAACTGCGGGCAGCTGAACGTACTCGGTCCACTCCAGTCGCCGGGCAAGGACCGTCCGCCGATCGCCAGATCGGAAATCCGCTGAGCCTCACTGGTGCTGAAGGTGACGCTGAGTGTCCGGGTGCCGCCGACGACCGCCTTGACGGTGCCGGAAATGGAGGGGGTCGCCACCACACCCGCGGTTTGCCAAAAATGCCCGGATCCGGGCGAGTCGCTACCTGGCTGACAACCAACCAAACTCAGTAGTGCAAGCGCCCAGGGGCAGGCGTATCTGTATCCAAGTCTGTAGCCGAACCGCATTCCCAGAGATCCCAAAAGCAGGAATGCGGTGATCCTCGCGAATCGAGGCGTTTTCTGCTGATTTCTGCCTCACAACCCCCGCAGCAGCGGTAGTCCTCCCACGCTAACATGCGACCACTGTCACGCAAAATGGCTCATTATGACCATGACTGCCTGTTGCATCGCGGGGCACGACTCGCCTGCGACCGAAATCTCACCGGCGGTCCCCCGGTTGCCGAGACGGTGATAGCCTCCTGCCGCCCCACTCAGCGCCCGCCAACGTCATCGGCAGGATCGAACCCAACCAGACGATGTGGTACCAGATCGGCAGACGGTGCCACAAGGCGTAGTGCTCGGCACAAAACAGGCCGAGCATCAACAGACCGAACGCCCAGATCGACCGGCTGTCGCCACGGCTCACGCGCGCAACGACGGCGCCGGCGGCGAACGTTGCCGCGACCCCGACCAGGAGCCGCGCTGCCATCATCCCGTTGGTGAAGTTCATTGCGGCTTCGACGGACGCGTAGGCTCTCCAACGCGATCGCATCAGAAGGTTCAAGAGCGTGGCGGCGCCGATGAACACAACGAAACCCGCAAGCACGCCGAGGATTCCACGGACCACTGCAGTTCCGCCAGGAATTCGCTCCCCAGGTGGTGGTGGGGCCGAGAGCTGCGGGCTGCGGGCGGGTTGGCCGAACGGGTTCAACGCCAACCGTCGATGGGAGCCAAGGAAGGATCGGCCATAGGAATTCCTCCATCACTGGCGAGGCGGGTGAGGCGTCGCGAGTTAGTGCATCGTCATGAGGAACAGCACACTGGAACACAAGCTGTGCCAACTATTCATCGTCGGGATCAGGGGCCACTCCGAAGGGCCATAGAGCAACAACGGCCGCGTCTCGATGATTTCAAAGTTGTGCTCACGGAAGAATCGCGCCCAACTTTCGATCTTGAAGGCGCGATAGCACTTGCCGAAATCGGCTTCGACGCCGTGTCCGGTCGGTAGCAGACGCCGCCGCCATCGCCCCGCGGCAGGTCGCGGTTGAGAGGAGGAGGCGCCCTGCTCCGCTCCACTGCCTGCCGCGGGAGGTGTCGCGGTGGATTTCCATGGCACCGCCCGATTGAGCACATGCAGCTTGGCGAGATATTGCGCCGGAATCGTCAGCAGCAGCCATGCGTTGGTCGGGACCGAGAACGCGTACACGCACCCGGGTGCACCGATGCGTTTGAGCTCGCGGAAGGCCGACGCGCAATCTTCGATGTGCTCGATCACATGATTCGAGAAGATCACGTCGAACTGCGCGTCCCGGATTGGCGATCGGGTGATACTGCATTGCACGAACTGAACGTCATGCATGCGTGGGATCTCGTCGCTCGTGTAAATGTCGGACGCGATGACATTACCGAGACGCTTGAGATAGTCGATCTGGAAACCATTGCCGCTGCCAAATTCGAGAATTTCCAGCGGTCTCGCCGGCTGAGCGCCGGTACGCCGCAGCTGCCGCGCCAAGGTGTCGATGATGCGCCCAACCTCGATCGACCTCTTGTGTCTTCGGTGCTGCAGCACATTTTTCGTCGTATTTGGCAGCAGCATCAGGCGTGTGCTCCTGTAACGGCGACACTTCACGATGAACGGGCGAGAACGAGACGTGCAGGCGCGGCGGACTTTAGTGCGCGAGCTGCACTCTATGAGCAAATCGCAGGATATTGAAGCAGATTCTCCGTTTGACCGGCCTGGGCCTTGGCCGTAATGTGTCCGCCGCACAGGGCTCAGGCAACCGGACACGATGCCAAAAGAGAGCGTGAATGCCGCGTAGCGCGCTTGCGCCCGTTTGGTTGCTGGGTCTCACCAACTCCGTCTTCGGTATGTACGGGGGCACCATTCTGATTTTGGTGCCCCAACTGCTGAGCATTCGACACGTCCCCGAGCAGACGATTGCCGGCATGACCGCGGTCATGGCCTCTCCGGGTATCACGCTGCCGCGTACGCCCACGGTTCATGCAATCGCGCGACGACGCCCGTTGGCATCGATCGCGGCTCCCACGCGTGACGAACTGCCGCCGTGCTCAAGTAGAGCTCGTAAGCAATAAGAAACATAATTGAATCAATTGACTACCTCGCATTGTTCGCAAAATGAATTCGCGATCGTCCGCGCTCCCATGCTGAGCTGGTCTCAGCGAGTCGCCGCCACGTTGTCGCTTGGCAGCGCGCGCGCGTTCCACAAATCACTCTGGCAAAAAACACTCTGGCACTCGGTCGCTGGCCCGAAAACGTAGAATCGCATCGATGTACTTGAATGCGATCGGCACGGCGGTGCCTCACCAGCGTTATACCAAGAGTGAATGCTGGGCAGCATTTGCCGATTCCGCGTGGTTCGAGCGCCTCGATGGGCGTTCCCGTGCCATCGCGAAGCTCGTGCTGACCCGGGACAATGGGATCGAAGCCCGTCGACTCGCAATCGATTCGATCGAGGAGGCGTTCGCCATTGATGCCGATACGCTGCATCGCCGCTTCGCACTGCACGCGCCGAGCCTGGCTGCTGCCTCGGGCCGTACGGCGCTGGCACGCGCTGCCATCGAGGCGCGCGCCATCGATGCCGTGGTGGTCACCACCTGCACCGGCTACCTTTGTCCGGGACTTACGAGTTACGTCATCGAGCGGCTTGGCCTGCGTCGGGATGTGCTGGCGTTCGATCTCGTCGGCCAGGGCTGTGGGGGCGCCCTGCCCAACTGGCAGCTGGCGAGCGCGCTGCTGGATTGCGGACAGTGCGAGCACGTGCTCTCGGTCTGTGTGGAAGTGTGCAGTGCGGCGATGTACCTGGACGATGATCCTGGCGTGCTGATCAGTGCGTGTCTGTTTGGTGATGGCGCGGGGGCCGCCGTATTGTCGCGGAAGCGACCCTCGGGAAGTCGCAGCATCGAATGGAAACAGACGGTCTCCGTGACCAATCCCGCGCAGCGTGAGGCACTGCGGTTCCAGCAACGCGGTGGCCTGCTTCGCAATGTGCTGACGCGGGCGGTACCGGGTCTTGCGGCCGAGCATGCCGACGAAGCTTTTCGAAGCGCGCTGACCCGCGCCGCGGTGCAGCCAAACGAAATCAGCGGCTGGATTCTGCATGCGGGTGGCCGCGATGTGCTCGCAGCGCTCGCAACGCGCTTCGAGCTGGATCCGCACGCCCTGCGCTACAGTCGCGAGGCGCTGCGCGAATATGGCAACCTGAGCAGTGCCTTCGTGTACTTCGTCCTGGAGGCCGCGCTTGCGGACGAGGCACCCGGGGGCTGGTGGTGGATGTCGTCGTTCGGTGCCGGCTTCACCTGTCATGGGGCGTTGCTTGCAGTCCAGTGAGGCCACTGCGCTGCGCTCCGAGCGGCGAGTCACACCTGAGCGCCTGGATCATCTGTCGCCGCATGATCCGCTGGCGGTTCGTTCCAGACGCGACCTGCAACGCGTGCACCGCGCGATGGGATCGCTGTCGATTCTACGAGCCGCGTTATCGAAGCTTCGGCTGCGCGAGCAACCACGGCGCATCCTCGAGCTGGGAGCGGGCGACGGCACGCTGCTGTTGCGTCTCGCGCGCGCGTTGCGGCCCGCCTGGACCGGGGTGGAATTGACGCTTCTGGATCGCCATGAGCTCGTCTCGGCAGGAGATCGCGAGGGGTTCGGGAAGTTAGGTTGGCGGGTGACGATCCTTTGCGCGGACGTGCTCGAGTGGGTGCGGGCGCCGCACGCCCTCCCCTATGATCTGTGCTTTGCAAATCTTTTCCTGCATCATTTCGACGGTCCGCAACTCGCGGCATTGCTGCAAGGCGTCGCATGTCGCACGAACGCGCTGATTGCCTGTGAGCCGCGCCGCAGTGACGTGGCGCGAATCGGCAGCCGCTTGATCGCTGTGCTCGGCGCAAATGCCGTGACGCGCGAGGATGCAGTCAAGAGCGTCACCGCCGGGTTCACCCGCCGGGAGCTGAGCTGCGCGTGGCTGGGGGCCCCAGGGGACTGGGTGACGAGCGAATACGCGGCATGGCCTTTTTCGCATTGCTTCCTCGCAGCTCGTCGTAGCGTGCTCCGATCGAAAGGCAGCGATGCGCTTTGACGCCGATGTCGCCGTGGTCGGCGGTGGCCCGGCCGGCACCGCGGCCGCGATTCTGCTGGCGAATGCCGGCTGGGATGTCGTTCTGATCGAGCAGCACCGCTTCCCCCGTCATAAGGTGTGCGGGGAGTGCATTGCGGCAGGCAATCTCGCGCTGTTGGACCGGCTGGGAATTGGAGAAGCCTTTCGGGAGCGCGCCGGCCCGGAAATCCGCCAGGTCGGCTGGATCAGCGCGGCGAGGACCGTCGTCGCCGAGATGCCCGCGTGCACAGAGGGGCCCTACCGCTACGGCCGGGCGCTCGGCCGGGACTGCCTGGATGAGCTGCTCATGGCGCGCGCCCGGTCCGCTGGTGTGCAGATATTGCAGCCGGCCAGCGTGCGCCGGATCTCCGGCGGCCCCGGCCGTTTCGCGTGCCGCTATGTCGTAACCGCAAACGCCGCCGGGGACAACCGGGGCGCAGATGAGTGCGTGCTCAACGTCCCTGTCGTAGTGGATGCCCATGGCTCCTGGCAGCGAGCCCCCGGAATACCGGATGCACCCTTGCCGAGTCAGCCGCTGCGACGACTGGATTCGGACCTGCTGGCGTTCAAGGCCCGTTTTCGCGACGGCAACCTGCCGAGCGGTTTTCTGCCTGTGCTGTCATTCCCCGGGGGCTATGGGGGCCTGGTGGTCGCAGATCAGCAACGGATCACCCTTGCCTGTTGCATCCGCCGCGACGCACTGCGCAAATGTCGCGCACTCGCCGCCGGTGTTCCCGCGGGAGCCGCGATCGAAGCGCATCTGCGACGATGCTGTCGCGGTGTGGCGGAAGCGCTGGAAAACGCACAGCGGGAAGGGCCGTGGCTCGCGGTTGGGCCGATACGGCCCGGCATCGATGTGGAAGCACATGGTGCGGGATTGCGGATCGGCAACGCTGCTGGCGAGTCGCATCCGTTGGTTGGCGAGGGCATCAGCATGGCACTTCAGTCGGCCAGCCTGCTGGTGCATCATCTCAAGCGCCGCACTCCCCGATCGATCGATTCGAGCTGCAGCGCCGAGGTGGAGCGCCAGTACGCGGTGGCGTGGCGGCGCGAGTTCGCAGCGCGGCTGCGCTTTGCAGCCCTCTATGCGCACAGCGCGATGAGCCCTGCACTCGCAGCGCCCACCTCGGCCATACTGAGGCGCTTGCCGCGATTTCTGACCCTGGCGGCGCGTCTGGCGGGCAAAGCGCGCCAGCTCGATGTGTCGCTAACCTGATTCGGCGCAGCCACCCGGAGTCCGCATGAGCACGCTTGAAACTCTCCAGGAAATCCTCAGCTGCGAGTTCGATCTGAAGCCCGCCGAGCTCTCCCCGGAAGCCAAACTCGCCCAACTGGGGGTAGATTCCCTGGAGGTGCTCGAGCTGATGTTCGAGATCGAGGATCGTTTCGCACTGAAGATCAAGGACGACATTCCCACGAACCTGGTGACGATCGACGATGTGGTGCAGTACATCGATTCGCTGCTGGCGCAGCAATCGCCCGCGCACGCCGCCGCCGCCGCTCCAGGGCTTGCGCCTTTCAAGTGACCAAGTACCGCGTAGCCGTGACCGGGCTGGGTGTCGCAGCACCTCTCGGCCACTCGGTCGCGGAGTTGTTTACGAACCTCACAGCCGGACGCTCCGCTATCCAGGTGCTGCCTGCGCCATTGAGCGACGTCATGCACGCGCGCATCGGCGCTGTGGTCGAATTCGATGGTCGTGCGCATTTTTCGACGCCGCGCCTGCGCATGCTGGATCGTGTGAGTCAGCTCGCCCTCATGGCGGCCCAGCGGGCCGTTGCCGACGCACGCATCGACTTTGCGGCGCAATCGCCCGACCGATGCGGGGTCTTCGTTGGGACCGGGATGGCGGGCGCGGCAACGACCGACGAGGGCTATCGTCTTCTCTATGGCGAACAATCCGACCGTATCCCGCCCTACACCGTGCTCGGGGCGATGACAAACGCCGCGGCCGCGTGGGTTGGCATGGAGTACGGCATCACGGGGCCGAACCTCACGTACTCGACCGCCTGTTCCTCTTCCGCGGTTGCGTTGGGCGAGGCCGCGCGGCGAGTTCAATCAGGCGAAACCGAGGTGATGCTGGCAGGTGGTGCAGAGGCTCCACTGACACCTGGTGTGCTGCACGCGTGGGGCGCAATGCGCACGCTCGCTACGCCGGATGAGCGCGAACCGTCAGCATCCTGCCGTCCGTTTTCGCGCAACCGTTCCGGTCTCGTCCTCGCCGAAGGTGCCGCATTCGTCGTGCTCGAGCAGTGGCAGCGGGCAATCGCGCGCGGCGCTTGCATCCACGCGGAACTTTCCGGCTACGGCCTGTCAACCGATGTCGTGCACATCACGCGTCCCACGCCCGAGGGGCAGGCAAGGGCGATGCGCGCCGCCCTCCTCTCCGCTCGCCGCCAGGCCGATGCGATCGATTACGTGAATGCGCATGGCACGGCGACCCTGCAGAACGATGCGGTCGAAACCTCGGCTCTGAAGCAGGTCTTTGGTGCGCGAGTCCATGAGGTGCCGATCAGCTCGACCAAGTCCATGCATGGCCACCTGCTCGGTGCAGCGGGTGCATTGGAATTCATCATCGCCGTCGCCAGTCTCGAACGCGGCACCGTGCCGCCCACCATGCACCTGGATGCGCCCGATCCCGCGTGCGATCTGGATTATGTCAGCGAAGGGGCGCGCACCGGCCTGTCGCTGCGTGCGGCCATGTCCAACTCCTTCGCGTTCGGCGGCACGAACGCCGTCCTCATTGCCGAAAAGGCGGACTGAGCGGCGGGGATCATCCATTCGCGATCGATCGATTCATACGCTGTTTCGCATCGGGCTCAGCGGCAAAGCCGTCGATGGCGTGCTGGAGAGCCTGGCGGGACTCCTGCTGCTCGTGGTCCCACCCCACGAGCTCGGTCATCTGGCAAGCATGCTGACCCAGGATGAGCTCGCCGAAAATCCGCGCGATGCGCTCGTGACGTTGCTGCTGCACACGTTCCAGCATCTGTCCGCAGGGACCGAGACCTTTGCGGCCCTGTATCTGCTGGGACACGGGGCGATCAAACTGACACTGGTCGCGACGCTGCTCAAGGAGAAGCTGTGGGGTTTCCCGGTGGCTCTGAGCGCGTTCGGTTTATTCCTCGTCTATCAATTGTATCGCTTCGCGCATACCCGCTCGGGCTGGCTACTCGCGGTGTCCGTGCTGGATGTCTTCGTGATCGTGCTCACCTGTCTCGAGTACAAACGTGTGCGCAACCTGCACCCACCCCGTTGAGCGCGGCATGGAAGCCGACGGCGCGCTGCCCAGCCCCTGGCTGCGCTAGCGGAATGCGCTCGCCGGGGAACCACCTGCCGGGCGCACAGTTGCATGTACGGCGGGCTGCGGCTTGCCCGCTACGACTGGACCTGCAACACCTCGCGACGTCCAATATGCCTGTACCACAGTCCACCATCCCGCCACGCGACGGCCGCTCCTCGCTGACGCACGTGATCATCGACACGCCTGGCGGCAGTCGCAACAAGTTCAAATTCGACGACGAGCTGCGCATCTTCACCATCAGCCGCATACTGCCGCGAGGCCTGCACTTTCCGTATGATTTCGGCTCGGTTCCGGGCACCTGCGCTGCGGACGGTGATCCGCTCGATGTGCTGGTGATCGCCGAGGCCCCCACCTTTCCGGGCTGTCTGATCAAGGTCCGGCTGATCGGCGGAATTCGCGCACAACAGCGCGAAGGCACCCATCTCATCCGCAACGACCGCCTCATCGCGGTCCCGCAGACCGCGGTGAATCCCGCCCCCATCTCCTCGATCAACTCGCTGGCGGCCGCTCAGCTGCACGAGATCGAGCAGTTCTTCATTTCCTACAACCGGGCACAGGGACGCGAGCTGCGGATCCATTCCCGCTTCACCGCCGCCACAGCCGAGCGACTACTGTCCGCAGCGATCCGTGCTTGCCAGCGGCATGAGCGGCAGCGGGATTCGCGGTGAAGCCCATCACCCCGGATGGCGACCCCGCCGGGCGAGTGAAGCACACCGCGCGCCGCCGGATCGAGAAAGCGCTGCGCATCCTCAGGAAGCAGCGCATCGACGACGAGGACGTGCACACCGCGCGCAAGGCATTGAAAAAAGCGCGCGCGACGCTGCGGCTGTTGCGCCCCGGACTCAAGTGCACGATTTATCGGCGCAGCAACGCTGCGCTGCGGGATGCAGCGCGGCCGCTGGGCGCGGTGCGCGATGCGCGGGTGTTGTCGGACACCCTGAACGATCTTCTGGTCATCCACCAAGCTGGTGCGCGCGCCCTGCAACTCGATGGGCTCAAGCAGCGCATCAGGCGGCAACATTCCCGTGCCCGCCGCGAGTTCATCGACGATCCGCACGTGCTGGCGCATTCACGCCGGCTGTTGCAGCGCTCGCGCACACAACTGCATGCCTCGAAGCTCCATGAGAACGACTGGACGCTCCTCGGGCAGGGGCTTCGCAAGGTGTACGCACAGGGGCGTGCCGCCCTGCGCCAAGCCCGCAAGCGCCAGACCCCCGCAGCCTTGCACGAGTGGCGCAAGCAGGTGAAACACCTTCGCTACGCACTCGAAGTACTGTCACCGATCTGGCCGGAAATGCTCGGTAAACTGGTCGAGCAGATGCATGAGCTGTCGGATCATCTGGGTGACAGTCACGATCTGACGCTGCTGCGCGAGACGGCGATCGCCAACGGGCATTACCTGGACGATCCCGTCACGCTCGACACGCTGCTCGGACTTATTGCCGAGCAGCAAGGGAAGCTGCAGGCGCAAGCGGCCCTGCTCGGTGCCCGAGTATTCGAGGAAAAACCACGCACCTTCGCCACACGTTTCGGCCAGTACTGGCGACAGTGGTGCGCCAGTCCCGTGTTCCCGCCCGCCCGGATGGGCGATAACGCGAAGGCCGCGAAGGCGCCGAAGACTAACTGAGCTCGAGCGGCTCGGCAGGCTGGTTCACGGATTGGGGAGCGGACGCACGGGCCTCGCTCGCCCGGCTTGCCCAGACGGTGCCCGGGGCGAGCAGCATCTGCGCCTGAAGCCCCGGATGGTTGTCGGCCAGTTCCAGCGCGCCGCCATGCACCTTGGCGACCGAGGCGACGAGACTTAAGCCTAATCCGACCCCAGGGGTGCCTCTGCTGGCATCGCCGCGATAGAAACGGGCGTGCACCTTCGGCTTTTCCGCATCGGGAATACCCGGACCGTCATCGGCAACGCCAATGCGCACTCGGCCATCATCCAGCGTGCTCACCGCGACGCAGATCGTTCCGCCCTCGCCCGTGTATTTCAGCGCATTGTCGATGAGGTTGCCGATGGCCTGGGCGAGCAGCACCGGATCGCCTGACATCGCCGCCGGACCGTTACCCTGGTAGGACAGATTGATATGTTTGAGCTCTGCCGCCGGCAGATAGAAATCCACCGCCTGCTTTGCCAGGTCCGCGGCGTGCATCGGTACGAAGCCCGAACGGCGCATTCCCGTATCGATCTCGGCAAGCCGCAGCAGTGCATTGAAGATGCGGATCACGCGATCGACGTCCACGACGGCCGCATCGACCTCGGCAAAGGTGTGTTCGCTATCCGGACGCGTGAGGGACAGCTCCTCCAGGCGCGAGCGCAGCTCTGCCAGGGGCGTGCGCAGGTCATGCGCGATCGCATTGGAGACATCGCGCACGCCATGCAGCAGTTGCTCGATCTGATCGAGCATACCGTTGATGGTGCGCGAGAGCGTATCGAGCTCATCGCTCCCCGGCCGCGTCGGCAGCCGGTGGCTCCAGTCCCCCTGCACGATCGCCAGCACCGTGTGTTGGATGTTCTCGACCCGCAACAGCAGCGCGCGACGGATCATGAATCCGCCCACGACCCCGGCAATGCACACGACCGCGATCGCAGCGGCCAGTCCAAACCAGAAGCGCGTGGTGAGCGGTGCGAACAGTGTCTGATCCCGCCCCACGAGCAGGTTGTAGCCACCGGGAAGTATCACATGCACGAACATGGCACGGGTGCGCTTGTGCGCCAGCTCCACCGGCACACTGTAGGTGCCGGGCTCGAGCGGCAGCGCGCTCGGCCAGCCGCGCAGGTTACCGGCCATCGGCTGCAGCTTCGGATCGGTGAGCAGCAGGATCCGCTCGCCGGCAATCTGCAGCCCGACGCGGGTCTGGATGAAGCTCGCAAGGCCTGCGGCTCCTTCGTGGTGAAACACTTCCGCCATGCGCTTCGTGTCCACGCGCAGCAGCTCGATCCGGCTGTCCTGGATCGTCACCTGCCACGCATACCACAGCGGGGCGGCAAACAGCACCAGCGCCACGATGCCGAAGGCGACATAGCTGAACGCGAGCGTGAACGCCGAGGAGCGCATGAGCCTATTCATCGGCGGTCAGCATGTAGCCGGCATTGCGCACCGTACGCAGCAGGGGTCGTTCGCAGTCGGACTCGATTTTCTGGCGCAGCTTGCTGATATGCACATCGACGACGTTCGTCTGCGGATCGAAATGATAATCCCATACATTCTCGAGCAGCATCGTGCGCGTGACGACCTGGCCTGCATGGCGCATCAGGTATTCCAGCAGCTTGAACTCCTGGGGCTGCAGGGCAATTGCCCGGGTGCCCCGCATCGCCTTGCGGGACAGCAGATCCACGTGCAGATCGCCGACCCGGAGGCTCGTCTGCGTGGCACTGCCTTGTGCCCGGCGGGACAGCGCATCCAGACGGGCCAGCAGCTCCCCGAAGGCAAAGGGCTTCGTCAGGTAGTCGTCGCCACCGCTCTTGAGGCCGCGGATGCGCTCATCCACGTCCGAGAGTGCGCTCAGGATGAGAATCGGGGTGCGATTGCCCGCCTTGCGCAGCGCTTCGATGATCGCCAGACCGTCGATCTGCCCCGGCAGCATGCGATCCATGATGATGACGTCGTAGGGTTCGCTGGCGGCGAGAAACATGCCGTCGCGGCCATTTTCCGCATGGTCCGCCACGTGCCCCGCCTCCTGCAGGCCCTTCACGACGAAGCGGGACACGCGCTCGTTGTCTTCGACGAGGAGAACCTTCACGGCACAACTCGCGACAGGTTGGGCGTGGGCATTACACGGCCGCTGGCTCACCACTCGCCGGTGCGTCATCGTCACGGGAAGCCCCCACCCTGCGATGACCGCTGACGCGCTCATTGAGGCGGTCAAGATACAGGTAAACGACCGGTGTGGTGAATAACGTCAGCGCCTGGCTCAAAACCAGCCCGCCGACCATGGTGTAGCCGAGCGGTTGGCGCAGCTCGGAGCCCGTGCTGTGACCGAGCATCAGCGGCAAAGCGGCGAGCAGCGCCGCCATGGTGGTCATCATGATGGGCCGGAAGCGCAGCAGGCAGGCCTTGCGGATGGACTCCTCCGGTGACAGCCCCTGCTCGCGCTCGGCCTGAATGGCGAAATCCACCATCATGATGCCATTCTTCTTCACGATGCCGATCAGCAGCAGGATGCCGATGAGTGCGATCACCGAAAGATCGAAGTGAAACGCCATGAGCATCAGCAGCGCACCGACGCCGGCCGACGGCAGCGTGGACAGAATCGTCAAGGGGTGGATATAGCTCTCGTACAACATGCCGAGGATGATGTAGACGACCACCAGGGCGGCCAGAATCAGGTAAGGCTCGCTCTTGAGGGAGGCTTCGAACGCCTGTGCGGTACCCTGGAAGGTTCCGGTCATCGAAGCTGGCATGCGAATGTCGTCCGCCGCCTTCTTGATGGCATCCACCGCATTGCCCAGCGCGGCCCCCGGTGCCAGGTTGAATGAGAGCGTGACGGCGGGAAACTGCCCCTGGTGATTGATCGACAGATAGCTCACATGGCGCGTGTCGTAATGCACGAAAGTCGAGACGGGCACTTGCTGGTTCGTGATGGGTGACTTGACGTATAGCTTATTGAGCGTGTCCGGATCGCGCTGCAGCGCCGGCGTGATCTCCAGGACCACGTGGTAGCTGTTGAGCTGCGTGAAGTACTGGGCCGCCTGGCGCTGTCCGAATGCATCGTACAGGGTCTGATCGATCACCGAAGGTTGGATGCCGAAGCGGGCAGCCTGGTCGCGGTCGATGTCGATCGAGAGCATGCTGCCGTTGGTCTGCTGATCGGTGGCCACATCCCGCAGCTCGGGGATTTTCTTCATCTTCGCAAGCAGCTTCGGCGCCCAGGCATTGAGCTGTTCGAGATCGGAGTCCTGCAGTGTGTACTGGTATTGCGTGCGGGAGGTGCGCCCCCCCACGCTCAGATCCTGGGCAGCCTGCAGGAACAGCTCCGCGCCCTTGACGTGGGCAAGCTGCGGACGCAGGCGGTTGATGATCTGGTCCGCCGTGGCCGTGCGCTCATCGCGCGGTTTGAGCCCGATGCCCACCCAGCCGTTGTTGATCGGGCGCGAGCCCCCGAGCCCGGTCGCCCAGGCCGCGACGCCGGGATCCTTGTTGACGACCGCCATGAGCTGACGTTCCAGGCCCATCATTTGCGTGTAGGACACGTCCTGGGAGGCATCGGAAATGCCCATGATGATTCCGGTGTCCTGCTGCGGAAAAAACCCTTTTGGTTCGTATGCATACAGAATTGCGCTGAGCGCCAGGGTCAGCAGGAACACGATCAGCGTCGGCCGCTGGTGGCGCAGCACGAAGTCCAGGCCGCGCGTGTAGCTGTGCAGCAGCTGCTCGAACGCGTGCTCGATGAATAGATACGCGCGGCCATGGCGCACCCGGTGTTCATCGCGCAGGAACAGGGCACACATCATCGGTGAGAGTGTCAGGGCGACGAATGCCGACACGGCAATGGTCATCGTCACGACGATCGCGAACTCGCGAAACAGCCTGCCCATGATCCCACCCATCAACAGCAGCGGGATGAACACCGCAACCAGCGACAGGCTGATCGACAGGATGGTGAAGCCGATCTCGCGGGAGCCCTTCAGCGCGGCCATCTTCGGCGACAGGCCGAGCTCGATATGCCTGTAGATGTTTTCCAGCATGACGATGGCATCGTCCACGACGAAACCCACTGCAATTGTCAGACCCATCAGCGAAAGGTTGTCGAGCGTGTAGCCGCAGACGAACATGAGAGCGGCCGTGCCCAGCAACGCCAGCGGCACCGTGACGCCCGGAATGATGGTCGCCCAGAGGTTGCGTAGGAAAAGGAAAATCACCATGACGACCAGGCCGATCGTCAGGAGCAGCGTCAGCTCGACTTCGTGCACCGATGCCTTGATCGTCGTGGTGCGATCGATGATGGTATCGAGCTTGATGGAGGGCGGTACGGAGGCCAGCGCGTGCGGCAGCAGCGCATTGATGCGATTCACCGTGTCGATGACGTTGGCGCCCGCCTGCTTGTAGATCAGCAGGAGTATCCCGTCGTGCCCGTTCTGGAATGCCCCGTTGAGAACGTTCTCCGGACCGTCAACCGCCACGCCGATGTCGCGGATACGTACCGGTGCGCCGTTCTTGTATGCGACGATCACATCATTCCATGGCGCAGCCTTCAACAGCTGATCGTTGTCGTAGATCGCAAAGCTCTGGCGTACACCATTGATGGAGCCCTTCGGGGAATCCACCGTCGCGGCGGAAATGACGCCCGCGATATCCTCCAGCTGAATGCCCAACGCTGCGGCCTTCAGGGGGTCCACCTGCACGCGCACGGCGGGTTTGCGCTGACCGCCGAGCGAGACCTGGGCAACCCCGGAAATGCGCGAGATCTGCTGCGACAGCACGTTCTCCGCAAAGTCATCCACTTCCGTCAGAGGCAATACGTCGGAGTGCACCGACAGAATCAGAATGGAGTGGTCGGCGGGATTGACCTTACGATACGAAGGCGGCGAAGGCAGGTTCTTCGGCAGCTGACCGCCTGCGGCATCGATGGAGGACTGGATGTCCTGTGCGGCGGCATCGATGTTGCGCCCCAGATCGAACTGGATCGTGATGCTGGTCGAACCAAGCACGCTCGTCGAAGTCAGCTGCGAGACGCCCGGAATGGCGGCGAACTGATACTCCAGTGGCTGGGCCACCGAGGAGGCCATCGTCTCCGGGCTCGCCCCCGGCAACGATGCATTTACCTGGATGGTCGGAAAATCCACCTGCGGCAGCGGCGCCACCGGCAGCATCGGGAAGGCCACGATGCCGACGAGCAGGATCCCCGCCATCAGCAGCGAGGTGGCGATCGGACGCTCGATGAAAGGTGCGGAGATGTTCACCGGCCCGCAGCCTGCAAGCGACGGGGTCCATCCAGTGCGTCGGCCGCCGGCGCCGCACGGTGCGGCGCATTCGCCGCCCCTTTGGGTGTCACCGGGCGCAGCGGTGGGCTGACGGTGGGGTGAGACTCCGCGGCCACTTCGGTCGACTGCGCATCCTCGGCCGCGTGATCGGCACTGATGTGCACATGCGCCCCCGGTTGCAGCCGATATTGATTGCTCGTGACGACGCGCTCACCTGCACGCAGCCCGTTCATGACGACCATGGAGGAGCCGCTTTCCGCGCCAATCTGCAGCGGCCGCGCCTCCACGGTCTGATCGGGCTTGATGACATAAGCAAAGGTGCCGTTCGGGCCGCGTTGCACCGCCATCGAGGGAATGGTGAGGGCATTGCGCTCGGTGCGCACGAGTACCCGCGCGTCGACGTACTCTCCCGGCCAGAGTTTGTTCTGCGCATTCGGAAAGACTGCCTTCAGGCGGATCGTGCCGGTCGACTGGTCGATCTGGTTGTCGACGAGTTGCACCGTGCCCCGATCGTATTCGATGGCGCCATCGCGCGAGACGGCCGTGACGGCGACCGGTCCTGCGCTCAGCGCCGCGTTCACCGTCGCCAGTGCTTCCTCTGGCAAAGTGAAGATCAGGGCGATCGGCTGCACCTGGGTCACGACCACGATGCCGGTCGTGTCCGTGGCATGGACATTGTTGCCTGCATCGACGCGACGGATCCCGGTCCGCCCCTGGATGGGTGAGGTGATGGTGGTGTATTGCAGCTGAGTGCGCGCGTTGTCGATGTTGGCTTGATCGCCCTTGATCTGCGCCTGCAGGCCCGCGACGAGCGCGCGCTGCGAATCGAGCGTCTGCTTGCTCGCCAGGTTTTCCGGGGCCAGCAGTGTGTAGCGCTCCAGATCGGCGTTGGCACTTTGTAGCTGTGCCTCATCCTTCGCCTTCGCGGCAAGTGCCTGGCCGAGGGCCGCCTGAAAGGGCCGCGGATCGATCTGCGCGAGCAGGTCCCCCTGCTTGACCGTCTGGCCCTCGACGAAGCCGATTTTCTGCAACTCGCCATCCACGCGAGCGGTCACCGTGACGGTGTTGAATGCCTGCACTGTGCCCAGCCCCTCGAGGTATACCGGCACGTCCGCGCGCCGCGCCGCCGTGGCATCGACTGCGATGACCTGGTTGCCGCGGGACGGGGCGGCAGCCTCGCTCGTCGTTCCCGGCAGCCCATGCCAGCCGATCACGGCGAGCAGGATCACAGCGATGGCGAGCAGCCAGACCCGCGAGCGGTGCCTGGCGATCCAACTGCTGATGTGCTGCGAGGTGTGATTCAACTGACTGCTCCTGTGCGTGATATCCGGCGGCGCCCGCTCAGCCGCTGCCGGCGGGCTGGCTCGGGAGGCCACTGTGGCTCCAGCCGCCACCCAGCGCATTGAAGAGCTGCACCAGCGCCTGCAGATGCGAGAATCTCACTTGCACGAGCGTGTCCTCCGCGCTGAAGAGCGCGCCCTGTGTATTCAGCACCGTCAGCACGTTGACCGTGCCGGCGTGCAGCTCCGTCTCCGTGATCTCATAGGCGCGACGCGCCTTGTCCACCGCCAACTGTTCGCGCCGGTACTGTTCCGCGGTCTGCTGCGCGGTATTGAGGGCGTCTTCCACGTTGCTGAAAGCCGAGATCACCGCTTTGTGATAGTCCGCCAGCAGTTCCTCGTACTGCGCTTTGGTGAGGCGGTAACCCCCGAGCAGCGCACCGCCCTGAAAGATCGGCTGAGTGAGGCCGGCGCTCAATGTCCACAGGCGGTTGATCGGATCGAACAGCCCGGACAGGGCGCTGCTGACGTAGCCACCCTCCGCAGCCAGATCGATGCTCGGGAAGAACGCCGCCCTGGCCGCTGCGATGTTGGCGTTGGCAGACTTCAGCTGCGCCTCCGACTGGGCCACGTCGGGCCGGCGGGCCAGTAGCTCCGAGGGCATCCCCGGCCCCACCTGCGGTTCCGCGAGGTCCTTGAGAGTACCGCTCGGATCGGGAAGTTCCTGCGGCAGGCGCCCCGTGAGTACCGCGAGCGCATCGAGCGTCTGGCGCAGCTGCTGCCGCAGCGGTGGGATGGCTGCATTCAACGCCGCGACGGTCGTTGCCTGTTGCGCCACATCCAGGGCGGCGGCCGTTCCGACGTACTCCTCGAAGGTGAGGTCCTTCAAAATGGTCTGCGCGCTGGCGAGGTTCTGCTCGGCAACGTCGAGCCGATCGTGCAGCTCGAGTGCCTGGAAGTACGTCGTGGCGACGCTCGTCATGACGGTCAGCTCGACCGTCGCCCGATCGTAGCGGCTGGCCTCGGCGGCAAATTCCGCGGCATGCCGCTTCGCCCGGTTCTTGCCCCAGAAGTCGATCTCGTAGCTTGCGGATGCCTGTGCACCCATCTGCGAATAGGCGACGGGTGGAGAATTCGCCACCAGCGAGGATCGTGCCCTTTGGCGGCTGGCGTTAGCGCCGAGGGAGAGGGCAGGTAGCAGCGGTGCACCGGCGATCTGCACCTGTGCATCGGCCTGACGTACACGGGCGATGGCTGCCGCGATATCGTCGTTCGCGTGTTGCGCCTGACTCATCAGCTGATCGAGTTGCGCCGACCCGAAGCCATGCCACCAGTCCGCCGAGGGCCAAGCGGGGGCTACATTGTTCGCAGGGGCTATCGGCGCCTGCGGCAACAGGCTGCTCGAGAGCGTGGCTTGCGCTGCGCTTCCCTGTGCAGGCGCAGCGGCCTTCGGCTGCCCGGCGCCCGGTGGCGACGGCGAACCCTTCGCGGCAGCAGTGGCGCTTTGCTGTGATTGCACCGCCGCTTCCGGACCCGTCGAGGTGGCATCCACCTTCCAGCCGGCGGGCGTTGCGATATCCGGCCGGTGGTAACGCGGCCCCAAACTGCAGGCACCAAGCGGCAGGGCTGTCAAAGCTGCGAGGACGGCCCACGAGCGGGGCCGATGGAGCCGCGCCACGGGACCGGCGGCCATGGGGCTGTGCGAAGCAGTCACTTGTGAATAAGGGACGGGGTGCGCGGTGGTGGCCCTCACGCTAGCGCTGAATGGGTTGCCCGCAGATGGGCAAAAAATTAATTTCCATTTAAAGCCCTGCACCGGCAGGGAAACCAGGTTGCGATATTCTTACTGATCAATTACTTATGAAACTTAAGTAATCTATACATTTAATGACGCCAGCGCTACCCCCGTCCGCACACGCTGGCGCCATTGTGTTTGCACGAATGTGGACTATATTCGCCGTGCAGCAGCTGGTGCGGGTAGATCTGCCGGCGCAGCACTGCTGGCCTGCCAAGGCCAACAACAACACCCGGCCGAGCGAGTCATGAGCACCATGGTGGAGCAGTTTCAGGCGGCGACTCTGTCGCTGAGCGGCGCCGGCACGATCAAGGATCGCCTCACCGAGGCCTATAGCAATCATCTGGCACAACTGGATGCGCAAGATCTGCCGGGCGAGCTGCGTGACCAATTCCTTGCACTCAACAAAGCGCTCGCGCGCGAGCGCCCACTGCGCGGGGAAGATCCGTTTCGCGCCACTATCCGCAAGATGTCGAGCCAGGAGGCAGCGGACGCTGCCGCCAGTATCGTCAGAATGTACGGGACGCTCTGCCACGACTCTCCCGGCGACGTGCGCGCGAGCGCCAGCGTCGTGCCGCTCTATCTGGCTAAGGGGTGAGCTGACCGCCGCCTAATCCATCTTGAATTCGATCGTGTCCCAGCGCGTGGTCTCCTCGTGCCGCGCCTGGCGACGGATCGCATCCACCAGCGCCCGCTCATCCCAATCCACCGTCTCATCCGCCAGATCGGCGAGCGCCTGCGGAATCGGCGTCTGCGAGCCAAAAGGCTTCATCAGGATCACGGGCTTCTGGCTCGCCTGGGCATACAGAAGCTGGAACGTCAGGAGGTCCTGCGACGTTTCATAAAGGCTTGAAAGCCCGATCACCACTTCCACCGTCGCGATCTGCCTGCGCAGAACCTCCTTCTGCGCCTCCTTGTCCCCCTCCGGACGCAGCTCCGGCCTGCTGGAATTACGGTAGAAGAAGTTGCGCGCGCTCTCGAGGTACTCGAATACGCGCAGATAATCGTCGCTGTTTTCCCACAGGTGCGTTACGAAGAGCCGGATGGGATTGGCCTGCGACATGAGAAAAATGCACGGCGGCCTTGGCTGTCGGTCGATCGGCGCAGTCTCGCACAAGCTCGGGCGCGGCGAAACCCATTCGTGGCGGTGGCGCTTGCGCCCTTCCCGCACCGCCGCGGCCCTCTATAGTATGCATTCTTTGCCATAAAGGAACGCGCCGCAGTGCGTCTGCTCGTCTACAACATCCGCTACGCGACCGGCACGGGTCCCGCCTTCTACCTGCCGGTCCCCGGGGCCGGTTATCTGCGCAGCAATCGTAAGGTTCTGGACGGCATCACCGACTTCATCCGCGACGAGCACCCGGATGTCGTGGGACTCATCGAGGTCGACACCGGCTCCATTCGCACCGGCATGGTCAACCAGGCAGAGCACATTGCCGGATCGATCGGCCACTACTCGACCTTTCAGTGCAAGTACGGCACCGGCTCGATCAACCACCTGGTGCCCATCGTGCGCAAGCAGGCGAACGCATTCCTCTCCGCCCCGCACGTGCATGGGGAGCGGTTCCATTACTTCGATACCGGCATCAAGCGCCTCATCATCGAGCTCGAGCTGGATGATGTGTGTGTGTTTCTCGTGCACCTGTCGCTCAAGTTCCGCCATCGCCAGTATCAGCTGCGCTCCCTGCACGATCTGATCGTGCGCTCGCCGAAACCGGTGATCGTCGCCGGTGACTTCAACACGTTCTGGGGCACGCACGAGATTTATCTGTTCATGCGGGCTGCGGGCCTGCGCAGTGCCAATTCGGCCGGCCTGCCGTCGTTTCCCGCGCGGGTGCCACGCATCGAGCTCGACTTCATTCTCGTGAGCGAGGGGATCGAGGTGACCGACTTTCGCGTGCCGGACGTGCGCTTCTCGGACCATCGCCCGCTCGTGTGTGATTTCCACCTGCGCACCGACACGTCGGCGCGCCGCTCTGCCGCCTGAATCGTCCGCAGCGCTGTCAACTTCGTGAAGGACACGGCCGATGAGTGATTCCAACGCCTGGAAAATGGAGCGGGACGCCGATTCCATCGTCTGGCTGACGATCGATACGCCGGCAAGCTCGGCCAACGTGCTCGGCAGCGGTGTGCTGCTCGAGCTCAATGTCCTGCTGCAGTCCCTCGCCGGACAGCCGCCGCGCGCCCTCATCGTGCTTTCCGGCAAGAAAAGTGGCTTCGTCGCCGGAGCCGACATCAGGGAGTTCACGCAGATCAGCGACGCCGCGCAGGGTTTTCGGCTGATCGACGCCGGTCAGAAGGTCCTCGATCGCCTCGCAGCGCTGAATTGCCCGACGGTGGCGGCCATTCACGGCTTTGCCCTTGGCGGGGGGCTCGAGCTCGCCCTCGCCTGCCGCTACCGGGTCGCCGTCGGCGATGAGCGTCTGTCACTCGGTCTGCCCGAGGTGCAGCTGGGGATTCACCCCGGATTTGGCGGAACGGTCCGCTCGGTGCGCCTGCTGGGCGTACGTCCGGCGATGGAGCTGATGCTCACCGGCAAGCCGCTGCGCGCGGACAAGGCCCTGCGTGTGGGGCTCGTCGACCGCCTGGTCCCTGCCCAAGAGCTGCGCGCGGCGGCACGGCAGCTTGCCCTTGATGCACCGCCGCCGCGCCACGCCCCATTTACCGAGCGTCTTCTGAGCTGGCCCATCGTGCGCCCGTTGGTAAAGGGTGCCCTGGTGCGGCAGGTCGCGGCGAAGGCCCGCAGGGACCACTACCCGGCACCCTATGCCATCATCGATCTGTGGTCGAAGTGGGGAGCACAGGGCGCCGCCGCGTTCGAGGCGGAGGGGCGCTCCATCGCGCACCTGTTCACCACGCAGACCTCGCGCAATCTCGTGCGGGTGTTTTTCCTGCAGGACCGGCTCAAGGCGCTGGGGGGCAAGAGCAGCGCCGAAATCAAACACGTGCACGTCGTGGGCGCCGGGGTCATGGGTGGCGACATCGCCGCCTGGTCGGCACTGCGCGGTTTCGAGGTCACGCTGCAGGACCGCGCACCGCAATACATCGAGCCGGCACTCAAGCGCGCGCAGGAGCTGTTCGACAAACGGCTGCGCGATCCGCAAAAAAGCGCCGCCGCGCGCCAGCGATTGCGGGCGGATGTCGCAGGCGACGGCGTACCGGTGGCGGATGTCGTGATCGAGGCGATTTTCGAGAATCTCGAGGCGAAGCGCGAGTTGTACAGACGCCTCGAGCCGCGAATGAAGCCACAGGCCCTGCTGGCGACCAATACCTCGAGCCTGATGCTCGAGCCGCTCATGGCACAGCTGGCGCGACCCCAGCGCCTCGTCGGCCTGCACTTCTTCAATCCCGTCGCGCAGATGCCGCTGATCGAGATCGTCCGCTCGGACGACACGGATGCGGCGTGCGTGCAGACTGCGATTGCGTTCGCCCGCAAGCTCGACAAGCTGCCCGTCCCCTGCCGCAGCGCACCCGGATTTCTCGTCAACCGCGTACTCATGCCCTACCTGCATGAAGCCATGTTCGCAGCCCAGGAGGGGATCCCGCTCGAGACGATCGACCAGGCGGCGGTGGATTTCGGCATGCCAATGGGACCGATCGAGCTTGCCGATGTGGTCGGCCTCGACGTTGCCGCCCATGTGGGGCAGATCATCGCCGCAGAGCTGAAGCGACCTGCCCCTGAGCTGCCGCGACTCAAGGCCCTGATCGCCGAGGGAAAGCTGGGTCGCAAGAACGGCGCGGGCTTCTATGTCTGGCAGAACGGCAAGGCCGTAAGGCGCGGCGCGGGCCAGCAGGTCGCGCCTGCCGATCTGATCGATCGGCTGATTCTCGTCCTCGTGAATGAGTGTGTCGCCTGCCTGCGGGAGCAGGTCGTCGCGGATGCGGACTTCGTCGATGGGGCGGTCATCTTCGGCACCGGTTTCGCCCCGTTTCGCGGCGGCCCCCTGGCCTACGCGCACAGCCGCGGGATCGAAGCGCTCGTGGCACGCCTGGGTGAGCTTGCAGCGCGCCACGGGCCGCGATTCAGCGCCGACCCCGGCTGGTCCCTGCTCGGCAAAGCCGGTGCCGCGTGAATACGTCATTCAGGCCGGGTGAAACTCCTGTGCTACCATCGGCAATCATCATTTGCGCCGCACCAGATTTGGTCACATGGCGTCAGGTTCGGTGAAATGCAAGAAGAACGCGAAGCCAGCGTTCAATTACTCAAGGCGTTCGCACCCCTCGATGGCCTGAAGCGCGACAACCTGGCCGCGCTCGCCAAGAAAGTGAGCGTTCGGACCATGGCTGCGGGAAGGATGTTGTTCAAGGAGGGCGACACCGACAAGCGCACCATCTGGCTGGTCGGCGGCATGCTCGAAATCCGCGAGGGTGAGCGCACAATCGCCATGCTCCGCGGTGGCACGCCCGAGGCGCGCAACCCGCTGTACCCGAAGATCCCGCGTGCCGTGAGCGCCCGCACGGTCGATCAGATCAGTTACCTGTCGATCGACAGCGAGCTGCTCGATGTGATGATCACCTGGGACCAGACCGGCAGCTACGAGGTGGCCGAGCTGCAGTCGCAGGGCGAAGGTGCCGATGGCGACGACTGGATGACGACGCTGCTGCAGACAAAGGCCTTCCACCGGATTCCACCGGCGAATATCCAGGCCATCTTCATGCGGCTGCAGCGGGTACCGTTTCGCGCCGGCGACGTCGTGATCAAGCAGGGAGAAGAAGGCGACTTCTTCTATGTCATCGTCAATGGCAAATGCATCGTCACGCGCGAGACGCCGCTGAATCGCGATGGCATCAAGCTCGCCGAGCTCGGCGTCGGCGACACTTTTGGAGAGGAAGCGCTGATCGCCGAGGCCAAGCGCAACGCCACGGTCGCCATGCTCACCGATGGGGTGCTGATGCGCCTCAACAAGCAGGACTTCCGCGAGCTCATGAACGAGCCGCTGCTGCAATGGGTGAATTACGAGCGCGCCTGTGCCATCGTCGAAGGCGGCGGACGCTGGCTCGACGTACGCCTGCCGAGCGAGCACCAGAACCTTGCGATCGAAGGCTCGATCAACATTCCGCTGTATTTCATCCGCCTGAAGCTCTCGGCGCTCGACCGCAAGATACCGTATGTCGTGTATTGCGATACCGGGCGGCGCAGTTCCGCCGGAGCGTTCATCCTCGTGGAGCGCGGCTTCGATGCCTACGTACTCACCGGCGGACTGACCAACAGCAACATTCAGCTGCGCCGGGCGTAGCGGCGCACCGCGCCCCACGAGCTACCCGCGCAGGCGGCCGACATGACGCCTACATGGTATGGGTGGCCTTGTCGCCCGAGAGCGCACCGGCGAGATACGTCTCGATCTTCTTCTGCGTCTGGCCGCGATCCTGGTCGCTGAACTGCACGCCGATGCCTGCGGTGCGTTTGCCCTGGGCACCCTTGGGGGTGACCCAGATGACCCGACCCGCAACCGGCAGCTTCTCGTCCTCGCCCATCAGATTCAACAGCATGAAGACCTCATCACCGAGGCGGTAGTTGCTGTTGGTCGGAATGAACAGGCCGCCATTGCGCACGAAGGGCATGTACGCAAGATACAGCGCGCTCTTGTCCTTGATCGTCAGCGTCAGCAGACCCGGCTTGTTGCCACCCGTACGCAATTGTTCCTACCCCGTCATCGTCAAGGCGTCATGTATTTCACGCGAAGCAAGGCGTCGCAACAGCTCTTCCAGGGCCAGCCCGCGATTGATCGGCGTTTCGAGCGAGGACTTGAGATCCCTCACCCCGTCCAATAGCCCGAAAAGCGCCCGGATATTCAAATCCGTCCCCCGCTCTGGTGAGTAGGGGACAGCGCCCACTTCTGTCAAAAAGGGAGCTGCGCCGAAGTGGCCGCGGATACGTTTCGTGAGCCAGTTCTCAACGCACTGCAACCGCAACCCCAGCTCCGACCGCACCCAGCGCTCGCTGGTGGCGACCGGTTCGAGCTGCCCGCCGAGCGAGCCCTCGAGGGCGGCACATACCTCCTCGCCCACCTGGGCGGCACCGGCCGGGTCCATCTGCGCCGCGAGCATGGGAGCCTCGCCGACGATTTCCAGAACGGCATTCCAGTCAGCCGCTCCGCGGGTCGCCGTAAGCCAGGAGAGCGCCTGCGCGCGGCTCGGCGCCGCCACGCGAATCCGCTGGCATCGGCTGCGGATCGTCGCCGGCAGTTTCGCCGGTTGGGTCGCGACGGCGATGAGCACCGTGCGCGCGGTCGGCTCTTCCAGCGTCTTCAGCAACGCGTTCGCAGCGAAACGATTCATCGCATCCGCCGGTGACACGACGGCGACCTTGTAGCCGCCCTGATGGCTGGTGAACGACAGCTGCTGCGCCAGCTCCCGCACCTGCTCGATGCGGATCTGCTGGGAGTCGTCCGTCGGGCGCACGCTGAGCAGATCCGGATGCTCGCCCTGCAGGGCTCGGCGGCAGCCGGCGCAGTTCCCGCAGGGCGGCGCTTGCGCTGGGGCCGTGCACAGCATCAGCTGGGCCACCCATGTGGCAAGCCAGTCGCCGCCCGCGCCCGGCGCCTCGTGAAGCAACAGCGCGTGCGGCATGCGCCCTGCGCGCCACGCCCCCACAAGCATTGCCAGATGATCGGCCAGCCAGCCCGGTGTCATGTACTCAGCATCGATCGACCGCCCGCGTGTTGAATCAGACCTGAGAGTACCGCAACGATCTGACTCGTGACGGCGGGCAGATCGGCGGCCGCATCGATGAGGCGGATGCGCTGCGGCTCCTGCCGCGCCAGGCTGAGATAACCTTGCCGGACGCGCTCGAAGAATTCCGCCTGCTCCGCCTCGAAACGGTCCATGGCTGCGCCCGGGCGGTTGCGCGCTCGCGCCAGGCCCACCTCGACCGGCACATCGAGCAGCAGTGTGCAGTGCGGCTGCAGGTCTGCATGTACGACGCTCGCCAGCTGCTCGATCCAGCCCAGATCCATGCCCCTGCCGTAACCCTGATACGCGCGCGTTGCATCCGTGAATCGGTCGCACACGACCCATTGCCCGCGCGCCAGCGCGGGGCGAATCAGATTATCGAGATGGATGCGCCGTGCGGCAAACATGAGCAGGGTCTCTGCGGGCGGCGCGACGGTTTCCGTACCTCGCTCGAGCACGAGCCGGCGGATGCTCTCCGCCAGCACGGTGCCGCCGGGCTCGCGCGTGACTCGTGCGGGAATCTTGCGCATCGCGAGCCATTCCTGGATCAGCCGCACGGCGGTCGACTTGCCGGAGCCCTCGATGCCTTCGAGTGTGATGAACAGGGCTTGACTCATTTCGTGCGCGGTCCGGGCAGCGCGTGCGGTGCCGTTCCTGTCTGTGCATGCGGCGCCAACGCGTTGGGGGCGTTCGGTGCGTTCGCCGGCACGTGTTGCTGTAAGCGCATGTGCTGCAGGTAGCTCTTCACTGCCGCATTGTGCTCCTCGAGCGTGCTGGAGAAATGATGTGCACCGTCACCGGTGCCCGTCGCCACGAAATACAGCTCGCCATTCTCCTGGGGGTGTACGGCCGCCAGGATGGAATCCCGCCCCGGCAGGCAGATCGGCGTGGGTGGCAAGCCGCCACGGGTATAGGTGTTGTAGGGGGTATCTGTCACGAGGTCACGGGTGTGAATCTCTCCGTCGTAACCGGCTCCTAACCCGTAGATCACCGTCGGATCGGTCTGCAGACGCATTCCTTTGCGCAGCCGCGACACGAAGACGCCGGCGATGCGGGCCCGCTCGGACGGTAGTGCCGTTTCCTTCTCGACGATGGAGGCGAGCGTGAGCGCCTCGTACGCATTCTGCAATGGCAGATTCGCGGCGCGCTGCTGCCAGGCCGCGTCGAGAATCCGCTGCAGGCTCGCGTAGGCCAGTCCGAGGATCTCCAGGTCCGTGGTCTTCGCTGCGAAGCGATAGGTGTCCGGGAAAAACAACCCTTCGGGAAACTGCCGCGGGTGACCCAGCGCACTCATCACCTCGGCATCGCTCTTGCCGCGCAGCGTATGGGTGAGCGCTGGGTGAGCAGCCAGCGTGCGCCGCAGATCGGCGAACGTCGAGCCCTCGATGATCGTCAACTGCTCGAGCACGACGCGACCCTGATCGAACAGCTCGAGGATCTGGGCGGGGCTTGCATGCGGGGTAATCTCATAAGTTCCCGCCTGAATGCGCAATGGATGCGCATGCACCCTGCCCCACAGCCGCCGATACAACTCGATGCCGCGCGGATCACGCAATACACCCGTTTGCGCCAGTTGGCCGAGCACCGTCCGCACGCTTGCGCCCTGCTCCACCTGGATTCGCACGGTCGCGGCAGACGGACCGGGTGCGTAGAATTGCAGACGCAGCCAGACGCCTGCCGCCCCCACCGCACATCCCAGCAGCACCAGCACCAGGATGCCGAGAACCCGGGGCCGCCGGTTACTCATCGGACGGCTGCTCGAGCAGCGGTGCAATGAGTGCCTGCAGACGGCGCGTCAACGGCCCTGCGCCCAGCTCTCGACCATCGAGCAGGTGCACCGGTCGGATGCCACTCAGGGCGTTGGTCAGAAACACCTCCTGTGCCGCTTGCAGCTGCGCCGCCGCCAGCTCGCACTCCTCGACATCGATGCCGGCGCGCCGGGCTTCCCGCATGATCACGCGACGCATCACGCCCGCCACGCCACAGCGATCAATCCGTGGCGTGAGCAGCTGCGAGTCGCGCACGAGGAACACGTTGCTGAACGTACCCGACACGAGGTGCCCGGAACTGCTGAACAGAATACCTTCCGCAAGCTTGCGATCCGCACATTCCGCGCGCGCGAGAACCTGTTCGAGGCGGTTGCAATGCTTCAGCCCCGCCAGCTGCGGATTCTCGCCGAGTCGCAGCGCCAGCGTCCGCACTGCAAGAGCCTCCCCGGTCGCGTTCGCCGACTGCGCAGGCCACGGATAGCGCAGCGTGATCCGGGTGGCGTCCTCCGTCCCACTGGGCGTATAGCCGCGGGCGTCAGCGGTTCCACGGGTCACGAGCACCTTGAGGATTGCCCGCCCGGCCTCGGCCGCAACAGTCTGGATCTCTGCGCGGATCGGCGCGGCAGGTCCGCAACGAATCCCCAGACGCGCGCAGCCATCGAGCAGGCGCTGCAGGTGCAGCGACAAAAAGCGCGCCCGGTGGCCTTCACAGGCGATCGTCTCGAACACGCCATCGCCGAAGTGCAGTCCGCGGTCGCAAGTTGAGACGGTCGGCTGCGCGGCCCCATTCACCCAGGTAACCGGCCGGCTCACGCACCCGCTCCGGCACGCTCAGCAAGCGAGAACGCGGCCAGCATCCCCCGCGCCTTCGCGCGCGTTTCCTCGAGCTCACGCTGCGGATCGGAGTCGGCGACGATCCCGCCGCCGGCGCGCAACTCGATGCGGCGGCCCTGCAACGTCATCGTCCGGATCAGGATGTTCATGTCGAGCGTGCCGTCGCGGCCCAGAAACCCGATGGATCCGGTGTAGGCGCCGCGACCTTGTGCCTCCAGTTCCGCAATGATCTGCATGCAGCGAAATTTCGGACATCCGGTGATGGTGCCGCCGGGAAACACCGCGCGCAATGCACCGATGGGTGTCACTTCCGGGCGCAGCTCACCGCTGACGTTCGAGACGATGTGATGCACGTGCGCATAGGACTCGATGCTCATGAGCTCATCCACCCGCACGCTGCCCGCCCGGCACACCCGGCCGAGATCGTTGCGTTCCAGATCGACGAGCATGATGTGCTCGGCGCGCTCCTTCGGATGCGCGGCGAGCTCCGTCATCTCCAGGCCGTCGCTCCCCGCGCGGCGGCTGCGCGGACGCGTGCCGGCGATCGGTCGGGTGTCGACGCGCCTGCCCTGGATACGGATCAGGCGCTCGGGCGATGAGCTGAGAATCGTCATGCCACGCCATTGCGCCAGCGCTGCGAAGGGGGCCGGATTGGCGTGCCGCAACCGCTCGTAGACTGCGGCGGCATCGAACTCGTGCGCGGCATGCAGCACCCATGGGCGCGACAGATTGGCCTGGTAGATGTCCCCCGCGCGCACATATTCCTTGGCGCGCTCCACCCGCTCGATGTAAGCGCCGGGATCCTCCTCCTCGAGCCACTCGATGACCGGCGCGGGGCCGGGAGCGCAGGTCCGAGCAGCCATGGCCCGTGCTTCGCTTTCGATCCGATCGAGGCAGTCGGCAGCCTGCGGCTCGGCGATGGCGTACACCCGACCGCTTCCGAGCTCGTGCACGAGTGCGCAGGGGGTGCGCAAGGCAAACGCGCGCCACGGATCGCTCGAGCGCGGCAGACGCAGCCGCGGCTCGACCTCGCCGGCGATCTCGTAGCCGAGGAACACACTCCAGCCCCCGGTGAAGGGTAGCGCTGCGGGGGCGCCCAAGGTCCGCTCCTGCAGCCACCAGCTCTCCAGGGCATCGAGAAACCCCGTGGTCCCGGAGTTGGCGGTGCGCCCGGCCAGCTGCGCTGCGCTGCACTCGGCCACGCCCTGCGCGCCGACGCGCCCATCGGCATCCAGCCATAGGCACCCTTGCGGTGCGGCGGCGAGAATGCTGTGCGTGCCGAGTGCGCCCTGGGCGGCGCTGTCGAACAGAACCGGGTAGCGCTCCGGGAAACGCAACGCGAGCGCGCGCAGCACCTGTGCTGGGACATCGATCTCGCGGACGAGGGGGTCGGCTTCGCGCACGGACGTTCCTGTGGGACGCGTAATGCGCCGGTGCCGCAAGGTCCGGCCGCGTGCGCCTGCGCAAAAGCGCGGCGCGCCGCGAAACGGGCTAGCCGATGAACCGGCGGAAAATCAGCGACCCGTTGGTGCCTCCGAAGCCGAAGGAGTTCGACAGGGCCACGTCCACCTTTGCCCTGCGCGCGGTGTTCGGCACGTAATCGAGGTCGCAGTCCGGATCGGCAGTGTGATAGTTGATCGTCGGGGGGATGACCCCGTCGCGGATCGCCAGGATGGAAAAGATGGCCTCGATCACCCCGGCCGCCCCCAACAGATGCCCCGTCATGGATTTCGTGGAGCTCACGGCCACCTTCTTGGCGTGATCGCCGAAGGCGCGCTTCATGGCGATGGTCTCGGCCTTGTCCCCGAGTTGTGTCGAGGTGGCGTGCGCGTTGATGTATTGCACTTCGGTGGGATTCATGGCGGCATCCGCCAGCGCGTTGGACATCGCAAGCCGCGCACCCTCGCCGTCCTCGGGGGGCGCAGTGATGTGATAGGCATCGCCGCTCATGCCGAAGCCGACGAGCTCGGCATAGATACGCGCGCCCCGGCGCCGCGCATGCTCCAGCTCCTCGAGGATGACGGCGCCGCCGCCATCACTCAGCACGAAGCCGTCGCGGTCACGATCCCAGGGCCGGCTTGCCTCCTGAGGCGCATCGTTGCGCGTGGACAGCGCCTTGGCCTGTCCGAAGCTGCCGAGCCCACAGACGGTCGTGGCCATCTCCCCGCCACCGGCGACCACCATGTCGGCATCACCGTACTGGATCGTGCGCATGCCGAGGCCAATGGCATGGGTGGAGGTCGTGCACGCGGTCACCACTCCGAGATTCGGACCCCGTAACCCATACTTGATGGACAGATGGCCGGAGATCATGTTGATGATGGTTGCGGGAACGAAGAACGGCGAGATCTTGCGCGGACTGTTGGCCTGCAGATACGCGTCGTACTCCGCCTCGATGGTACCCAGGCCGCCGATTCCGGCGCCGCACACCGCGCCGCAGCGAGTCGCATCCACCTTGCTGAAATCGATGCCCGAGTCGGTCACGGCCTGGATGCCTGCCGCGACGCCGTAGTGCATGAATTCGTCCATCCGCCGGGCTTCCTTCGGCGTGATGTACTGCGACACGTCGAAATCCCGCACCTGCCCGCCAAAGCGCACCGGGAAAGCCGACACGTCGAAGCGGGTGATCGGGCCGATGCCGCTCTGTCCGTGCAGCACGGCGTCCCAGGCGGATTGGACGGTGCTGCCCACGGGCGAAATGATTCCCAGCCCAGTGACGACGATGCGGCGCTTGCTCACACGTTACCTGTATGAAGTTGCAGACGGAAAAGGCGCGATGATCCACAGTCCGGCTGTGCGGCGGCCGGACTCGACTTGGCGCTTGCGCGATCAGGCTTTGGCGCGGCGATCGTTGATGTATTCGATGGCCTGCTGGACCGTGGTGATCTTTTCGGCGTCCTCATCGGGAATCTCGATCTCGAATTCTTCTTCCAGAGCCATGACGAGCTCGACCGTGTCGAGCGAATCGGCCCCCAGATCGTCCACGAACGAGGCATCGTTCGTGACCTGTTCCTGTTTGACGCCCAGCTGCTCGGCCACGATGGCTTTGACCTGCTGCTCGACTGTGCTCATTAGCGGATTGTCCTTTTGTAGACGGTGATTCGTTGATCGCACGCTGCACGGCGAGGGCCTGCGGCGCGGGCGCGGTATTGTAGGGGAACACCCCCGCAGCTGCCACTGAGGAATGGCTGCGCGAGTGATTGTTTTTGCTCGGAAACTCGCCAGCGGGTGAGCGGCGTCGGGATTGTCGGCCGGATCCGGTTGTGGCGCGCGTCCAACGCCTTCAGGGCATGAACATCCCGCCGTTGACGTGCAGCGTCTCCCCAGTCGTGTAGGCGGCGTCCGGCGAGCACAGGAACAGCACGGTGGCGGCCACGTCCTGAGGCGAGCCGAGGCGCCCCATCGGGATGTGCGCAAGCAATGCCTTGCGCTGCTCCTCGTGCAACGCACGGGTCATGTCGGTGTCGATGAAGCCGGGCGCGACGGCATTGACCGTGATGCCACGCGAGGCGACTTCCTGCGCGAGCGACTTCGTGAAACCGAGGATTCCGGCCTTGGCGGCCGCATAATTTGCCTGCCCCGGATTGCCGGTCACCCCGACGACGGAGGTGAGGTTCACGATCCGGCCGCGCCGCTCCTTCATCATCCTGCGCAGACACGCCTTCGACAGGCGGAATACCGAGGTCAGATTGGTGGCAATCACCTGGTCCCAGTCCTCGGCCTTCATCCTCAGCAGCAGCATGTCGCGGGTGATCGCGGCGTTATTGACCAGGACGGTGGGCATCTCCTGCGCCTCATCCAGCTCACGCATCAGCGCATCGATGGAGGCGGCGCTGCCCACATCCAGCACCGTCCCCCGACCGTTGTATCCATGCGACGCAAGGCTAGCGGAGATTGCCGCCGCGCCTGCGGCAGTCGTGGCTGTACCGATGACTCGGGCGCCGGCGCCGCCGAGTGCCATGCTGATCGCCTGGCCGATGCCCCGCGAGGCCCCGGTGACCAGCGCTACCTCATTCTCGAGCATTCATGACCTCCCCGCCGCGAGGGCCGCATCCAGGGACGGCGGGTCCTCCAGCGCGTGAAACGTAAGACCGGGTCGGCGCTCGATGCGCCGGTTCAGGCCGGTGAGCACCTTGCCCGGACCGCACTCGATCACACAGGTCGTCTGCCCGCCGGTCAGCGCCCGCACGGCGGCCGTCCACTGCACGGGACTCGACAGCTGGCGCGTCAGGTGCTGGCGGATCTCCAGGGGCTGATCGTGTATCGCCACATCGGTCGGGCTGAGATACGGGATGCGCGGCGCCCGCAATTCGATCCGCTCGAGCCGCTCCCCGAGCTTGCGTCCCGCCTCGCGCATCAGGCTGCTGTGGGAGGGGACGCTGATCGGCAGTGGCACGGCCCGCCTGGCACCGCGCGCTCTCGCCGCTTCGATGGCACGCCCGACGGCGGCGCTTTCCCCGGCGATGACGACCTGGCCTGGGGAGTTGAAGTTCACCGCCTCCACCACCGCGCCTTGCGCACCCTCCCGACAGGCCGCCTCGACCTCGGCATCCTCGAGCCCCAGGATCGCCGCCATCGCGCCGCTGCCGAGCGGGATAGCCTGCTGCATGACCTGTCCGCGAAAGCGCACCAAACCCACCGCCTCCGCAAAGATCAGCGCCTCGGCACACACCAGCGCGGTGAACTCCCCCAGACTGTGGCCGGACACCATCGCCGGCATGCCACCGCCACGCTGACGCCAGGCGCGCCAAGTGGCCACTCCGGCGCTGAGCATCGCCGGCTGCGTGCACTCCGTGGAATCCAGCCGGGCGGCCGGCCCTTCCTGGGTCAGCTGCCACAGATCGTAGCCCAACACCGCCGATGCCTCGTCGAACGTTGCGCGTACCGCAGGCTCGCTCTGCGCCAGCGTTGCGAGCATGCCGACCGACTGCGACCCCTGCCCCGGGAATACGAAAGCGAAGCTCATGCCGACTCCTGCGCTGGAGCGGACAGTATAGCGGCTCAAGCCCTGCGGCCCGGCGTGCACAGGCCGGCGGCGATGAGCCCGCCGGCGGCACCAAACAGATGGGCATCGACGATCACGCCGGCACTGTTGTGCGTGAAGGGCAATGCGCCATGCAGCTGCTCGAAGGCCAGCTTGCCAAGCAGGAAGGCCGCAAGCAGCCAGCCGATGGGGTCGCGCCGGCGCAAGTGCGCCAGCGTGCCGGCCGCCATGACCCCATGCAGCACTCCCGAGGAACCGACGTACCATGCGACTGTCGAATCGCGGAGCCACAACCCCACGTCGATCGCCGCTGCGGCGCAGACGAGGATGGCCAGCCACTGCACGGGCCGATAGTCGCGCGCGAAGAGAGCCCACATGAGCACCAAGCCCAGCGTGTTGAGCGCGGCGTGCTGCAGATCGAGATGGACCAGGTGTGCGCTGAGGAGCCGCCACCACTGGCCCGCCGCGATCGACGCCCGGTCATACCGCATCAGGGTGCGGGCGGCATCGCCGGCGAGCTCGGGCAGCAGCAGCAGCCCGCACAGACCGAGCAGCGCGAGGCCCCAGCGCCCGTCGCAATTGAGAGACTTCAGAAAACGACCAACGCGGTTCACAGGTCAGCTCGCCGGCATTTGTTATGATCCGCCGCCCACTTGCGCCAACTGCCGCACTATTTGGACTCGACCATGATGCATTCCAGCCACCTTCCGGAGGTTAACAGACACGGGCTCGGCCTCTGGAAGCATGCAGCCGGTGCGGCGGGCTCGCGTGCCGCTGCGCGCCGCGCGCGCGGTTTCACGCTCATCGAGATCATGGTGGTGGTGATCATCATCGGCCTGCTCGCCGCCGTGATCGTTCCGCAGGTCATCAACAAGGTCGACGAGGCGCGCGTGGTCAAGGCCAAACAGGACATCCAGAGCCTGGAGACGGCGCTGACGATGTTCCGGCTCGACAATTCGAAGTATCCGACCACCGATCAGGGGCTCACGGCGCTGGTCGTACAGCCGACCGACCCCTCGATCCGGCACTGGCGCCAGGGCGGCTATCTGCAGCGGGTGAGCAAGGACCCCTGGGGCAATGAGTATCAGTACGTCTTTCCAGGGACCCACGGCAAGGAGTATGACCTCTATACGCTTGGCGCGGACGGCCAACCCGGCGGCGAGGGCATCAACGCAGACATCGGCAACTGGAATATCGGCGACGAGTAAGCCGGCTGTCGATGTGCACGCGAGGCATGATGCGCACAGGAGAAACGCAGCGCTCACGCACCGCACACCCCAGGGGTGCGGGCTTCACTCTGATCGAAATTCTGGTGGTCGTGCTGATCATCGGCATCATCTCGGCCGGTGTGCTGCTGTCGGTCAATCTCACCGGACGTGATCACGAGCTCGAGCACGAAAGCGATCGCCTGCTCAGCCTGGTCAACTATGCCCGCGAGCAGGCCGAGCTGCAGACGCGCGAATACGGAGTCGTCTTCCACGACGACGGCTATCAGTTCGTCACCTACGACACGCGCCGCGGCGTGTGGCGCAAAATCTACGAGGACGATGCGCTGCGCTTGCGGCGGCTGCCGCCGGGCCTGCAGTTCGCCCTGATCGTCGAAGCGCGCCCGGTGGTGCTGATCCCGACAGGGGATGTGAAGTCCGATCCCAAGGCTAATGCGAAACCGGCGGCCAAGAGTGTCAAGGACCTGACGAGTCTGCAGGATGCCACCTCGCCTGCGGCCGGTGCGGCCGGTGCAAGTCCGACATCGCGCGCCGGCACGGTCGGCAGTACGAGCGACAGCAGCACGAGCCTGAGTGACGCGAAGCCCGTGATCCCGCAGGTGATGATCTTCTCCAACGGCGATCTGACATCGTTCGAAGTCACGCTGCAGCGCGAAGACGGTGTGCGCAGCGTCACGCTCGCGCAAGATGCGAAGGGACAGGTCGTGGCCCGCCCCATGGTGGAGCGCAAGAGCTGATGCGCACCGCCACGACAGGCTTCACGCTCATCGAGGTCCTCGTGGCGCTCGTCATCGTCGCGCTCGGCATGACCGCGCTGATGGGCGCACTCACCTCCTCGGCGAGCACGGTCAGTTACATGCGCGACAGGACCTTTGCGGAATGGGTCGCGCTGAACCAGATCGCCAATCTGCGCCTGACGCTGCAGCAGGGCCAGGTGCCCGCCGCGGGTACCACCACTGGCGATCTCAGCTACGCAGGCCGCGGCTGGCACTGGCGCCAGGATGTCGTGGCGACGCAGGTGCAGGGCATCATGCGCATCGACCTGAAGGTGCGCCCTGCGGACATCAAGGCCGGTGACGATGATGGCTGGTTCGTGACCGTCAGCGGGCTGGCCGGCGATGCCGTCGGCACCCCCACCGGCTCCTTTCCGATATGGGGTGGATCGCTCGCCACCGGCCTGCCGGGTTCCGGGACATCACCGGCAACCACGCCGACCAATCAGACCTCGATCCTCGGCGGATCCTCCGGCACCGGTGGGTTGGGATCGGACTCGTCCGACTCACTGGATTCACTGGGTAGCCCGACTCCGACTCCGGCCCCGATTCCCACCCCGCCGCCGAGCCAGCCCGATTTAGGGCCGGGATCGCAATGAGCGCCCCGCTGCCGCCCGCATGCGTCCCCGGGTGCGCCAAGGGGTTCACACTCCTCGAGCTGCTCGTGGCGATGTTCATTGCCGCCGTCATCTTCGCGATGGGCTACGGCGCGATCAACCAGGGGCTCAAGAGTCGGGTCGAGCTGCGCGAGCAGCAGACGCGGATTCTCGAGCTGCAGACCGCGATGCGGGTACTGGAGCAGGATTTCGGGCAGCTGGCGCCGCGCCCGGTGCGCCAGCCCGTGGGCTACAATTATCAGCCGGCGCTGCAATCCAATCCCACCACCCAGCCGGTGGTCGCCCTCACCCGCGGCGGCTGGTCCAATCCGGCGGGCCTGCAACGCTCGCAGCTGCAGCGGGTGGCCTACTACTTCGAAAACGGTACGCTGCGCCGCGAGTACTGGACCGTGCTCGATCCGACGCAGACCAGCACGACGATCAAGCGTGATCTGATGACACACCTGAAGTCCGTCAGCCTGCGCTACATGGATATCACCCATACCTGGCAGCCGGTATGGCCGACATTGACCAACACCGTCGGTGCGACCAACTCCGAATCCGTGCTGCGCTCGCGGCCGATTGCCGTGGAGATCACGCTCGAAACCGAGGAATGGGGCAAGCTGGTGCGCATCATCGAGATACCCGGATGAGCAGCCTGCGCCCTCGTCGCAGCATCCTGCAGCAGCAGCGCGGAATGGCGATGCTGGTCGCGATCCTGCTGGTGGCGCTCGGGACGATCCTGGCAGCGGCGATCGCCTACGAGAGCGCCATGGGGGCGCGCCGCGGAGCGGCCGACCTGGACTTCGACGAAGCGCTGCTCGTGACCGAGGGGGCCGAAGCGCTGGCGGCGTACGGCCTGCGGGCCGTCAAGCAGGCCGACAAGTCGGGCGATACCTATCCCGCGCAACCGTGGGCACAACCCGTAGGTCCGATCGAAGTGGTACCCGGGACGACGCTCGAGGCCTCGATCGAGGACCTGCAGGGCCGCTTCAACCTGAACTCGCTCGTGGCCAACGACGGCTCGGGAAAACCCAATGTGGAGGCGGTGAAGGTCTTCCAGCGGCTGCTCGAGATTTTGCAGCTCGAGCCGAAGTGGGCCGATCTGCTGGTGGACTGGATCGATCCGGGCATCGATCCGCTGCCCGATGGCGCCGAGGACAGCGCCTATCTGAGCCAGAACCCGCCGTACCTTACCGCCAACAAATACATCACGAGCACGAGCGAGATGCTGGCGCTGCCGGGCTTCGGACACGACCGCTTCGCGACGCTCGCCCCCTACGTCGTCGCCCTGCCGCCCAATATCCCAGTCAACATCTGCTCGGCGAAGGGTCCGGTGCTCGATGCATTCCTGCTGACCCGCACCGAGTTCAGCCTCGATCCGCAAGGACTGGCGAAGGCCCGCGCCACCGCCCCCGGTTGCTTTCCGACCACGACGGAGTACCAGGCAGCGTTCGAATCGCCCGCGGCTTACCAGGCTGCCCAGAGTATGCTGTCCACGAAATCGAACTACTTCCGCTTGTCCAGCCTCGTGACTATTGGCACGGCGGAATTCAACTTGTACAGTCTTCTGTATCAGGATGATCAGGTGGGGCTCGTGCGCCCGATCCTGCGCTCCTACTCGGCCGACTGAGGGCCCCATGACGGTCTGCGACAATGGCTGACTGGTTACTACTGCGACTGCCGCGCAACGCGGAACAGCCGGCGTCCTGGATCGTCACGGATGCGCGTGGCAATTCCGCCGGTCCTGCGCAGAGCGGCTCGCTGTCGCTCGTTGCGCCGCGGAGCGTCGGGCGTCGGGTCGCGGTGCTCGTGGCGGGCACGGATGTGCTGCTGACGGAACCGGACGTTCCCATGAAGTCCGGCACCAAACTGCAACAGGTCGTGCCGTTTGCGCTCGAGGAGCAGCTGGCCGATGACATCGACGAGTTGCATTTCGCCTTCGGCAAACGCGCCGGGGAGTCTTCGCGGGTTCCGGTTGCCGTCGTGCGCCGCTCGCTCATGGACGAATGGCTGACGCTGCTGCGAGCGAATGGCATCGAGCCGGAGGCGCTGTACGCCGACAGTGATCTGCTACCGCAAAATCCCGGCCAGGCCGTTGCCCTGCTGGAAGAAGATGTCATCGTGGTGCGTCCGCCGTCGGGTGCACCGGTCACGCTGCCCATCGAGGCACTTGCCGATGCGCTGGAGATCGTACAGCAAAGCACCCCGGAGTTGAGCGCTGCGGGCGCGCGTGGCCTCGTGCTGTACACCGGGGCGGCCGAGTGGCATCAGCATTCGGCCGAGGTGGAGGCGCTGCGCGAGCGCTTCGATGGGATCAAGGTGCAGCTGCTCGCGGGGGGCCCGTTACCGCTCTTCGCGCAGCAACTGCCGGCCACCACGCCGATCAACCTTCTGCAGGGACCGTACGCGGTCAAGACAGCGCATACCGTCGGCTGGCAGGCATGGCGCATGGCCGCCATGCTGCTCGTGGCACTCATCGGCCTGCACGTGGCGGGCAAAGCCACCGAGCTGAGCCTGCTCAAGCGAAGCGAGCGCGCCATTGATGCGTCGATTGGTGACACCTTCCGGGCCGCGATGCCCGGCGAGCAAAGCAGTCTCGATGCCCGGCGCCGGATGGAGCAACGACTGCTCGCGGCCCGCAACGCCAGCGATGCGGGTGGTCTGCTGCCGGCGCTCGCAGCGCTCGTCCAGGCCAAGAGCGCCGTCCCGGGAGCGGTCGTGCAGGCGCTGAGCTTCCATCAGGGGGCGGTCGATCTGAAAGTGTCGGCTCCCGATGCGGCGAGTCTCGATCGCATGAGCCAGACCCTGCGCGGCAACGGCTGGCAGGCCGAGCTGACCGCCGGCAATACCGTCGGCTCCGCCTACGAGGGGCGGATCCAGATCCATCCGCGCTGACCGGGACACCAACATGAATTATTCCTGGGATACGATGTCGGAACGCGAGCGACGGATGGTGACCATCTGCGCCGTGATCGCCGTGTTCGTGCTGATCGCCGGTGTGCTCATACCGCTGGATCGCAGCGTGTCGCACGCGCGCGCGCGGCTGGGGAAGAAGCAGGCGGATCTGCTGTGGATGCGCGGTGTCGCCCCGGAGCTGGCGGCGGCGGGGCCCGCGCATGCACACGCCGGCAACGAGTCCCTGATCGTCATCGTGGATCGTTCAGCGCGCGAGTCCGGACTTGCCTCCGCGCTCGCCGGCAGCGAGCCGAGCGGCCCGGGTGCTCTGCAAGTGCGTCTGCAGAAGGCTTCCTTCGACACGATCGTGGCCTGGCTTGCGCGCCTGTCGCAGCAGAACGGCATCCGCGTCGAGGGGGCAACCATCGACGATGCCGGCGCACCGGGCATCGTGAACGCCGCCATCACGCTGCATTCGCTTTGACCGGCCGGTCCGCGCCCGTGCGATCGGCAGCGCGCGCGTGAATCGCGCAATCTGGCTCACGATCGTGGGCGTGCTGGCCTTCTGCGCGATTCTGATCGCACGTCTGCCCGCCAGCTGGGTCGTGCCGGGGCACTCCGCCAACTTCGCCTGCGCCGATGCGCAAGGAACCGTCTGGAACGGCACCTGTGTTGGCGCAAGCGTGCAGCAGCAGGCAATCGGCGATGTGTCCTGGCAGATGCATCCCGCGCGGTTGCTGGCCGGCAAGCTCGATGCCACCGTGATCCTGACGCGCCCTGCGGGGCTGGCCCGCGCCCGCGTGGAGCTGGGTCTGCATGATGAGTTGACCGCGCGCGAGGTGCGCGCGGATCTGCCGCTTGACCGCACTCTCATCCCGCAGTTGCCTGCCGGTATGCATGGCCACATCCATGCCAATCTCGCGTTGCTGCGCGTGGTCGGGCGGACGGTCAAAGCCGTCGAGGGGACGATCGAGGCGCGCGATCTGGAGCAAGGTGCGGGCGCAGACACGCAACCGCTTGGCAGTTACTCGCTGGAGTTTCCCGCCGGCGCCGATAATCGGCTGCCGACGGGGGCGCTGCGCGACCTGGGCGGCCCGCTCGAAGTACAGGGCAGCATCCGGCTGACACCGGAGCCGGGATTCGATCTGCAAGCCCTGGTGAAAGCTCGCGCCGATGCCCCTGCGGAGCTCGCTCGCGAGATCCAGTATCTGGGCTCACCCGATGCACAGGGACGACGCCCCTTCTCGCTCGCTGCGACGTTCTGAAGCGTTGCGCGGGGCGCAAAACCCAAGGCCGTCAGGTCAGCTCGCGGAACGCATCCAGAAGCGGAAAATACAGCCCAGCACGCACCGGCTGCGGCCCGATCTGCCGGGCAAGCGAGCGGTAGGTCTCGAGCTGGGCTGCGTAGCGCTGCAACTCCTGCTGCAGAAATGCCTGCAGCGCGCCGCCCTCGTGCCGGCTGGTCTTGAAATCGACGACCCAGCGCGTGCCATCGGCATCGATGAACGAGCGGTCGATCACGATATTGCCGAGGCGGCCGGCGGCAAGTCCGGTCAGCGCCCACTCGCTGTGCGCTTCCCGATGCGCCGGCGCAAACAGCCAGCGTCCCCGCTCGCTGTTGACAGTGCGGGTGAGTGCCTCGATGACGACGCTTGCCGCCCGCGCGAGATCCGCTTCGGGAACACCCTGGCGGCGCAACTGGCGCAGATAGGCCTCGCGTTCCGCTGCGATCTGCGCAGGGGTCGGCAGGGGCAGCCGGGTGGCGAAGCGCTCGAGCGCGCCATGCACGATGGTGCCAATGTGCCGCGCAGTCTCCTGCACCCAGCTGAACTGTGGTGGCTCGAGCGAGCGCCGTCCGATCGGCAGATGGGACAGCTCCGCGGCCCCCTCGGGAGTGATCAGTCGCCATCGCGAGTTGAGGCGACTCAACCGCATGAGCGCCGGTGGCGCGGGCCGCGCCGGTTCGCCTGGTGTCCCAGCCCCGGACGCGGCCACCGGCGGCGCATGAGCTGCTGTCGGTGCGCTGAATGCCTGCACCCCGGCGACAATCGGCCACATGCACGCGAGCAACGTGCGTGCGGTTGGCACCACGGCGCCCTCATCGTTCACCGGCGGGGTTCCTGTGAGCAACAACGTCCGCCGGGCCCGCGTGGCGGCGACATACAGGAGGCGTACCTGCTCGTGAGCTGCGCGCTGTGTCTGCAGGCGTTTGATGTACGCGCTGACATCGCCTCCTTCGTCATCGCCAATGGCCGGAACCGGTGCCATCAGGAGATCGCTGCCTCCGGCGGCGCGCGGCAGATCCAGCCAGCGAAGCAGCGGCTCACGTCCCGTGTTCAATCTGCAGTCCAGACCCGGCACGATCACATGGTCGAACTCCAGGCCCTTGGCGCGGTGAATCGTCATGATCTGCACCGGGTTGGATGTGTTGGATTGCGGCTGCGCGTACAGATCGTTCAGCAGGCGTCCGACGTCCTGTATCCCAGTCCATTCCCCCGAGGTCACACGGTTGCCAAGCACCTCGAGAAACGCGCGGGCGTGTGCCAGCTCCTGCCTGGGATAGGCGTCGGCAGCGCCGAGCCGCAGCCAGGTGCGTTCGAGCCAGTCGGCCAGGTACGCGCGATGCGGCTGCGCGAGCGCCAGCCCGATCACGGCAGTCAAGCGCCGCAGGCGCGCCTGCTCGGCGGGCGCGCACTGCGCCAGCCGTTGCGGGTCGTTCAGCGACTCCCAGATGAATGCCGGATCACCGCGCGCACAAAGTTGAGTCAGTGTCGCGAGCCTCACTCCGCACCATGGCGCGCGCAAGATTGCGAGCCACGCAGCGCGATCGCCGAGGTGGCTCAGGGCCCGCAGCAGCGCTACCAGATCGCGCACGATGGATACCTCGCGCAGCGGCACGATCTCCACGCCGATCGCGGCGATCCCATTGGCTTCGAGATCTCGCATGATCGGCACCGCATGGGCACGCGAGGCGACGAGCACGGCGATCGAGGCAGCCGCTTCTGTCGCCCTGAGCCCGGCGATCCGGCGCGTAATGGCCGCTGTTTCCGTCCGGCGCTCCGCTCCAGGGAAGAGTTGCACGCCGGCCGGCCCCGGCTGCGTCGGCCCGGCCGGCGCGGCCGCGCCGGGCGCTGCCGCCGCCCGGCCAGGAACGCTCGGTGTGTAGGCAACTGCACTCACACGCAGATCGTCGTTGCGGGGGAACACGGTGGCGAAGGAGTGGTTGATCCAGTCGATCAACCCGGGAACCGAACGGAAATTGCGCGTGAGCTGCAACGGCTGCAGTCGCACCGGGCCGATGCCATGATCCCGCGCCCGCAGGAACAGGCCCACCTCCGCCTCGCGAAACTGATAGATCGACTGCATCGGATCGCCGACCACGAACAGGGTCCGCCCATCGCCCGGCTCCCAACTCACCGTCAGCATCTCGAGCAGCTCGAACTGCGCCAGGGAAGTGTCCTGGAACTCATCGACCAGGATGTGGCGCAGTGAAAATCCGGTACGCAGCGCCAGATCGGTAGGCAGGCCGGCCTCGGTGAGCGCAGCACGGGCCGCGCCGGCCACGTAGGTGTGGTCGACCCGTCCTGCGGATGCGAATTCGGCCTGCAGTTGTGCCGCCGCGAAGCGCAGCACACGCGAGAGCGCTTGCAGCGCCGCCGCGTCCGCGTGCGTGAGGGCTGGCGCGGGCAGCGCTGCGACCTCGAGCAAAATCTCGCGCGTGCCCGGAGTCGTGTTGCAACGCTCGAGCATCGCTTTGAGCGCATCGCGAGCGGCTGCCGAGTCGTATTCGGCGGCCACCCTGCGGCTGATTCCGCCGGGCTGGCGCCACTGTCCTGCCTGCGTGAGGGTGCGCGCGGCAAGCTGTTTCCAACTCGGCAGAGAGCCCGGATCGTGACTCAGCTCGCCCACGCCGGCCAGTGCGGCGCCTTCGGCGCGTAGCGCGGAAGGCAACTGCGCGCAGGCCGCTCGCAGCCGCTCGCCGACGATCTGCCGCAGACTCTCACTCACACGCTCGCACAGAGCATCGGCGTCGTGGGCAAGGACATAGGGCAACCAATGCCCCCGCCGATGCAACATGTCGGCAAGCAGCCGTAAGACATTGCGCCAATGGTTATCGAGGCGCTCGAACAGCAGGTCCACATCCACCGCAAGGTCGCGATCCTGCTGCGCTTCCCGCAGCGTGCGTTGGGCGGCCCGCTCGTACAGCTCGTGGGCGCGCTCGGCAATGACCAGCGAGCAGCCGGCCTTCGCGCTCACGGTGAGCTGGTTTGCGATATGGAAGTTGAACGAGTCGATCGTCTGAATGCGCAGCCGCCCCGGATCCTGCGGCAGATTCCATCCGCGCCGGGCGTCGCGCGCCCGCACCGCTTCGGCAAACTTGCGCTGCCGCGCGCTCAACTCATCGCGCGGCTCGCCGGCACAGCGCAGCGCTTGCAGCACGCGGTTGCGCATCTCGGCGGCTGCCTTGCGCGTGAACGTGATCGCGAGGATCTCCTCGGGCTCGTCGACCTCGGCAAGCAGGCGCAGCAGCCGCTCGGTCAGCACTGTCGTCTTGCCGGATCCTGCCGGGGCCTGCAGCAGCACCGAGCAGCGCGGATCCGAGGCGCACTCGCGCACGGCAGTATCGGCCGAGCTCAATTCACTCATCGATGCCCGCGTCGCGCGCGTCGCTCTCGTCGAACTCGGCATCGGCAGCAACGCTGCGCTCGGCGATGCGGCAGAAACTTCGCACATGGCAGAAATCGCAGGCCCCGGCCTTCGGATCCACTGCGGCGCGGCCGGCCAGAAATTCAGCGGCGAGCTGCTCCACGCAATTCAGCCATTTCTGCCGCTGCACGCTCCAGAGCTTGCCCGGCTCGGCGCCTGGTGCGCCTTTCACGCCCTTCACGCGTGGCAACAGGTTCGGTGTGCTCGCGATGCCGGCGTAGCCGAGCTTGCGCGCGCTGACGTGCACGGTCGCCATCGCGCGCACATCGGCGCCCACTGCGGCGAGATACGCCAGCAGCTGCGGATGGGAGGGACGCTCGTCGTACAAGGCAACGGGAACCGGTACGCCGCTCTTGTAATCGAGGATCACGCGCCCACCGCACTCGAGCCGGTCGAGCCGATCGATGCGCAGGTGCATCTGCGTGCCGGCGATGGTGAGAGTTGTCTCGAGCTCAGTCGCCTCGACTTCGAAGGGTGCCCGCTGCGCTTCGAGCTGGCACAATTTGCCGATCAGGAAAACCGCGCGCCGCAGCTCACGCGCCAGCGTGGGGGATCGCGCCTGCGTACGCGGATCCTCCTGCGCGTGCTGCTGCGCGTGCACTTGTCTTTCGCGCGTGCACATGACGAGCTCGGCAGCCTCCTCCACGCTCCGGGTAATGAGCTGCTGCAAGGCCACTGCAGTTTGCGCCTCCAGCTCGCGCGAGTTCCTCAGCCGCTGCCAGAGCTTCTGCAGCGCGAGATGCAGAAGCTGTCCACGCAGATCCGCCGCCACGCCGGGCTCGGGTACGCCGAGTTCGGAGCTGCCCAGACGCAACTCGGCATAGGCGCGAAAGGCACACAGATTCTGCAGCTCGATGCTGCGCGTGCCGCCGGGCAGCGGCTGTGCGCCGGGCCACGCAGTGCCGACGGCATCTTCGATGAATTCGAGCTGCTCGTCGCGCCCGAGCACCGCCGCCAGCCAGCCGCTCGCGCGTCGCTCGCCCGTGTGCGCCGGCTCCGGGAGCCAGGCGGCCAACAGTGGGCTTGGCACGAGCTCGAGATCCCCGCTCCTGCCTGAGGCGCTCAGCACCAGTTCATCCGTCGCCGCACGCCACGCCGCGAGCAGCGCGTGTGCCTCGCGAAGTCGCCCAGCGGCGCTTGCCGAAGGAACACCGCTCGCGAGCTGTGCGGCAAGCGGCAGGAAAGGATCTGGCCGCACCGGCTGTGGAAACGCTTCGGCATGCAGTCCTGCAACCCAGATCCCGTCGTACCGCACTACCGGGTCGGCGAGCATCGGCGAGATCGTCACGACCGCATCCTCATCGCCGGGGCGGAAGGAGGTGTGGGCGGCGAGCTCGCGCAGCCAATGGATCGCCTGGAGCGGAGAGAAGCGCCGAACGCTGCCCGCCCCGCCGAGCTGCCCGAATTCCTCGAGCAACTCGTGGAATCTGACGACGGTCTGCTGCTCACGGCTTCCCAGAGCAGCAGCCCCCGGCCAGTGGCACGCCTGCAGGGCGGTGCGAAACTGTTCCGACCACTCCCGCGCGGTGGCCAGCTGCGACGGCAACGCCTCCGCTGCCTGCTGGAGTTGTTGCCCAAGCTCCCGCAAGGGGCCAGCGAGCAGCGCCGGCGCTCGCGGCAGCAGCCTCTGCAAGCGCTGCAGATCGAAATCGAGTGCCGCGCTTGTCCGCAGCCACAACTCCAGATGCGTGCGGGCCACGTTGGAAGGCATCTGCCAGTAGGGTGAGCGCAGCCATTCGCTCACGGTGTTGAAATCACTGGGCTGCCCGACGAGCAGTCTCAACGTGTCGAGAGCGTGGGCGATGATGGGAAACTGCGCGAGCGGCTCCCCGCCTTCGATCGTCACCAGATCATCGCCGCCGATCTCCCGGTCGGCACGGGCCGGTTCGATCTGCAGCCATGCGCGCGCATTCAGAGCCTGACGAATCAGGGTGGCCAGTCGCTCCCGCGCCCCGGGCGCGCCCGGCAGAACCACAAGAAGTCGCGCATCGGATTGCTGACCCAGCACTCGCTGACACCATGCTGCAATTTGCTCGAGCTCATCCTGCTCATCCGCCGCAAGCACTCCGCGCGGGTGGACAAGCTCCGGCCCGACACGCAGCGCCGCACCGAAGCCGAGCAGCCGCGGCGAGGGGCTGATGAAGCCCGCGAGGTGCACCGGCGAGGCGGGCATGCAATCCAGCCGTTGCGCCAGCAAAGGCAGGGACGCAGCGCCGAGCGCGTCGCAGCGCTCGCCGCATGCCGCCCACACCCGACCCAGCAGGTGTGTCTCGGGTGCTGCGCCGGCAAATGTATTCGCGCAGTCAATGCCAAACTCGAAAGCCACACGGCTCGCGTGCTGCAGGCCATCGGCTAGAGCGCCGCGGCTCAGAAGCTCCCCGTCCGGTATCGCCTCCGCCGTGCATTGGCGCCAGAGAAACCATTCCTCCGCCGCGGACAGCAGCCGCGGCAGTGCCGCAGCACCCTGTCGTGCGCGGGCCTCGACCTCACGCGTCAGCCAGGCCTCGATGGGCAAAACATCGGGGGAAGCCCAGACGCGCTGGCCTGCGCGCAGCTGCGCGGCGGCATGCGCCAGGCGCACGGCGTGCGCGCGCTGGCGGGACGGCACCACAAGGGTGCCCCCCTGGCGCAGTACATATGAAATTTGATCCGGAAGTCTTATCAAACTGGGAGTTACGAGATCTTTCGCAGAGGTTACTTGAAGCGCTGCGCTTAGTCGACAACGCAGCTCTTGCTTAAGCTGCGATCATTTGAAGCGCAAGCCCGCCTCCACCACATTGTGCGCACTCATGCCCTCGTCGGCGTAGGTGGTGAGCAGGGCATCGATACGGCCAAACACCTCGCGGAGAGTTGCCGCGTCCGGCAGGTTGGTCACCCGGAAGTGCGTGCGATAGGGAACGTTGAAGCTGACTCCGGGTGCGACCAGGACATGCTTGCTCTCGAGCAAATCGAGCGCAAAGCGCTGATCATCAAATCCCGGCAGTTGGCGCGCATCGACCCCGATGAATCCATACATCGCCCCGGCGGGGGGCTCGAGCTGCAGGAAGCGACTCTCGCGCACCGCTGCGAGCATCGCCTCGCGCGATTCATACAGGCGGCCACCCGGGCAGACGAGCTCGCGCACGCTCTGATGGCCGCCGAGTGCCGTCTGCACGGCCCATTGCGCCGGAACGTTGCTGCACAGGCGCAACGAGCTCAGTAACTCCAGAGCATGCAGATAATCGGCAGCGGCATGCGTGCGCCCGGAGAATACGGCCCAGCCGACGCGATAGCCGCAGGCGCGATAGATCTTGGAGAGGCCCGACAAGGTCGCGCACAGGGTATCGTGCACAAGCGTCGCCAGCGGCACGAACTCCGCGCCGTCATACACGATCTGGTCGTAGATCTCGTCGCTGAAGAGCACCAGTCCGGCGCGCTCCGCGACGCGCGCCAGCGCTTCGAGCACGGCACGGGGATAGACCGCCCCGGTCGGATTGTTGGGATTGATGACGACCAGGGCTCGCGTGCGTGGCGTGATGAGACTAGCCACTTCCTGCGGATCGGGAATGAAAGCGTTCTGCGCCCGACATGGATAGTGCACCGCACGGCCACCGTTGAGAGTGACCGCCGCGGTCCACAGCGGGTAGTCGGGACTCGGCACCAGCACCTCGTCAGCCTCGTTGAGCAGCGCGCGCAGCACCAGGTCGATGAGCTCGCTCACTCCGTTCCCGATGAACACCTCCTCAGCGGTCACTCCAGTGACCCCGCGTCCCTGCTGTTGCATGACGACGGCTTCGCGCGCGGGGAAGATGCCCTTCTGGTGGCAATACCCCTCGGCATTGCACAGGTTCTCGATCATGGCCAGGCGCATCGTCTCGGGCGTGCGAAATCCGAAGGCGCCGGGATTGCCGATATTCAGCGATACGATCTCGTAGCCCAGTCGTTCGAGCTCGTGTGCGCGCCGCGCGAGCCGCCCGCGAATCTCATAGCGCACGTGGCGCAGGCTGTCACTCGGACGCACGCTGGTTTCGCTCTTCATGGCAGCGAGGATAGCGCAAGTTCGCGCCAGCGATGGCAAGCCACCCAGCGGCTGTGCGCCGCGCCTGCCGGCGCCGCTGCGGCCGGCACCTGCTCCCATGGTGGAACGCGCTGACTGCACACTTCGAGCGCGTAGGCGCAGCGTGTCCGGTAGATGCAACCACTGGGCGGCGACAGTGGCGAGGGTGCCTCGCCCGGCCGCACTGCCAGCAGTCGCGCGGGCTGCCGGTCCGGATCGGGCACGGGAGCGGAATCGAGCAGCTCGCGCGTATACGGATGCAACGGGTGAGCGTACAGATCCTGCGCCGCGGCGAGCTCCATCATCCTGCCCAGATACAACACCAGGATCCGCTCGCACAGACGCCGCACGACCGCAAGGTTGTGACTGATGAACAGCATCGACAGCCCATATTCGGCCTTGAGCCCGGCGAGCAGCTCCATGATCTGTCCCTGCACCGACATATCGAGCGCGCTCACCGGCTCATCACACACGAGCAGCCGCGGGCGCAGGATGAGCGCGCGCGCGATGCCGATACGCTGGCACTGCCCGCCGCTGAGTTCGTGGGGATAGCGGTTGGCCAGCCCGGGATCCAACCCCACGCGCTGCAGGGCCGACATGACCGCCTCGCGCCGCGAGCTCGCGTCGTGTTCGGGCGCATGCACCCGCAGGCCTTCCGCAACGATCGCGCCCACGTTCATCCGCGGGTCGAGGCTCGCCAGCGGATCCTGGAAGATGATCTGCAGATCGCGCCGCAGCGGCCGCAGGGCGCGCGCAGACATCTGCGCCAGCGATTGGCCCATCCACACCACGCGGCCCGACTCGGCTCGCAGCAGCTGCAGAACCGCCCGCGCCAGCGTGGACTTGCCCGAGCCGGACTCCCCGACGATGCCCAGCGCTTCGGCCTGCTGCAGTTGCAGACTGACATCATCGACTGCGCGCAGCATTGCGCGTGAGCCTCGCCAGCCGGTCCGCACCTGGAACTCGACGCGCAGGCCCTCGAGGCGCAGCGTCACCGGTGCCGCTCGGGAAGCCGGAGCGCGCGGATCGTCGAGCCGCGGCATCGCCTGCAGTAGTGCCCGTGTGTATGGATGGCGCGGTGACTTCAGAATCGCGGCGACGGAGTCGAGCTCGACCAGTCGACCGGCCTGCATGACCGCTACCCGGTCGGCGATGCCGGCGACCGCCCCGAAATCATGCGTGATGAGCACCATCGACATGCCGCGCATGCGCTTGAGTTGACCCAGCAGGGCAAGAATCTGCGCCTGGATCGTGACATCGAGTGCCGTCGTCGGCTCATCGGCAATCAGCAGTGCCGGCTTGCACGCCAGTGCGATGGCAATCATCACGCGCTGGCGCATGCCGCCCGAAAGCTCATGCGGATACTGACCCGCGCGCCGCAGCGCATCGGTGAGCTGCACCTGCCGCAACAGATCCACAGCGGCCGCACGCGCCTTTCGCCAGGAAAGCCCGGCGTGACGCACCAGCGGCTCGGCGATCTGCTCGCCGACGCACAGATGCGGTGTCAGCGAGGTCATCGGATCCTGGAACACCATGCCGATGCGGGCGCCGCGAATGCGATCGAGCTGCGCGCCCGGCAGTCCGATGAGCTCGCTTGCGCCGAAATGTGCCGCGCCGCGTACGGTGCCGTTCGGTGCCAACAGGCCCAATGCGCCGAGGAACGCCTGACTCTTGCCGGCCCCCGACTCCCCCACGACGCCCAGGCACTCCCCGGCAGCGACGGCAAGCGACAGCTCGCGCACCGCATGCACCTCACCTTCCGCCGTCGCAAAGCTGACGCTCAGATTCTCGAGCTGCAGCGTCTCGTGGCCCCCCGGGTCAGCGTTCACGGGGATCCACCGCATCGCGCAGCGCGTCGCCGACCAGGTTGAAACACAGCAGCAGAACGATGAGAAATCCGGCGGGCACGAGCAGCATCCACGGCGCCGACTGCATCTCCTGGGCGCCGTCGTTGATGAGGCTGCCGAGACTTGCCAGCGGCTCCTGCACCCCCAGCCCAAGAAAACTCAGGAAGCTCTCGAACAGGATCATCTGCGGGATCGTGAGCGTGGCATAGACGACGATGGGGCCTGCGACGTTGGGAACGATGTGCCGCAGCACAATGGCCGGTGTGCCAAGCCCCATCGCTTGCGCCGCCTCGATGAATTCGCGCCGTTTGAGGGCAAGGGACTGGCCGCGCACGATGCGCGCAATGGTGAGCCAGCCGACCGCGCCGATCGTGACGAACAACACCGGCAAACTGCCTCGAGGGAAGAGCGTGCCGACGATGATGACGATGAAAAGGTAGGGCAGCGAATACAGAATGTCGACGATACGCATCATCAGCTCATCCGTTCGACCCCCGACATACCCCGCCACGGCGCCCCAGCTGACCCCGATCACCAGGCTGATCGCTGTCGCCACGATGCTCAGGAAGAGCGAGATGCGCACCGCACTGAGGCTGCGCACGAACAGGTCCCTTCCCAACCGGTCCGTTCCCAGCCAGTGGGCCGTCGCGGTGAACGGCGCAGCCGCCAGATGCTGCCAGTCGAGCGCATCGAGCGCATAGGGACTGAATGCGGGCCCGCACAGCGCAGCGAGTGCGATCAACGCCAGCAGGCCCGCGGCGAGCATGGCGATACGATCGGATCGCAGCCGGCGGCCAGCATCCTGCCAGGGCCCGCGGGCGGGGTGTGCGCTCGATTGCGGATCAGTCATGGCGCACACGCGGATCGAGCCAGCCATACACCAGATCGACCAGCAGATTCAGCACCAGCACGAGCGCACCGTAGAGGATCACCATGCCCATCACGAGGGTGTAATCCCGGTTGATGGCCCCCTGCACCAGGTACCGCCCCGTGCCGGGCAGTCCAAACACGGTCTCGACCACCAGCGAGCCCGTCACGACGAACGCGGCCGCCGGCCCGAGATAGCCGACGACCGGCAGCAGCGCAGGGCGCAGGGCATGGCGGAACAGGACGCGCCACGCGCCGAGCCCTCTTGCTCGGGCGGTGCGGATGTAGTTGGCACGCAGCACATCGAGCAGGCTGGCCCGCATCAGGCGGGCGATGTAGGCGGCCACGGGCAGCGCGAGCGTGAGGGCGGGCAGCAAGAGATACCGAGGGGAGCCCGCTTCCCAGCCGGCCGCCGGCAGCCAATGCAAGTACACCCCGAATCCCAGGGCGAGCAGCGGCCCGGTGACGAAGCCCGGCAGTGCGGTTCCCAGCGATGCGAGCCCGACGACAGTGTAATCGAGCACAGCGCCACGCCGCAGCGCTGCGGCGACACCCAGCGGAATCCCGCTCAGCAGGGCCAGCGCAAGTGCGCTGGCCCCGAGGGCTGCGCTCACCGGCAGCCCCTGTGCGATCAGCTCGGAGACGGTGAAATCACGCTGCTTGAAGGAAGGTCCGAAATCCCCGTGCGCCAGCCCGCGCAGATAATTCAGGTACTGCACCCACACGGGCCGGTCGAGCCCATAGGCCCGGTCGAGATTGGCCCGCACCTGGGGGGTGAGAGTCTGCTCCTGGTCGAAAGGACCGCCGGGGGCGACCCGGACGATGAAGAACGTCGCGGTAATGATGATGAACAGCGTCGGGACGATGCCCGCAACCCGCCGCAACGCGTATCGAAACATTGCGAATGCCCTTCATGCCGTTGCACCCACCGGGCCTGCTGAGCCCTTTCGCCCCGTCGCCCGCTATACTGCGCGCGCACATGCCATCTGCCTGCGCAGTATGTTCCGGAGGATGTGAATGAAGCGAATTCTGGTCGGTATCAAGCGCGTAGTGGACTACAACGTGCGTATCCGCGTGAAGCCGGATGGCAGCGGAGTCGTCACCGACGGGGTCAAGATGAGCATCAACCCCTTCGACGAAATCGCGCTCGAGGAAGCCCTGCGGATCAAGGAGCGCGGCGGCGCCGAAGAGGTCGTCATTGCAACGATCGGGCCCGCCGACTGCCAGCAGCAGCTGCGCACGGCACTCGCGATGGGTGCGGACCGGGCGATACACGTGCAGGCGGATGGGGTCATCGAGCCCCTGGTTGCAGCGCGCGCCCTGCTGAAGATCATCGAGCGGGAGCAGCCGTTCCTCGTCATCGTGGGCAAGCAGGCAATCGATGACGACAACAGCCAGACCGGTCCCATGCTGGCGGCACTGTGGAACCGCCCGCAGGTGACTTTTGCTTCGAAGCTCGAGCTGGCGGACGGCAAAGCCCGGGTGACGCGCGAGGTGGATACGGGACTCGAGACGCTCGAGGTGGACCTGCCGGCGCTGATCACGACGGACCTGCGTCTGAACGAGCCGCGCTACGTGAAGCTGCCGGACATCATGAAGGCAAAGAAAAAGCCGCTGGAAACCCTCGCCTTGAGCACCCTCGGGGTCGCGGCGACGGCGCGGCTGAAACTGGTGCGCTTCGAGCCGCCGGCGCAGCGCCAGAAGGGCGTTCGCGTGAAGGATGCAGGCGAGCTGGTGGATGCTTTGAAGAAGAAGGGGTTGCTGTGATGGGCGCCAAGGTCCTGGTCGTTGCCGAACACGATGGCGCGAAACTCAATCCGAGCACCGCCAGATCGGTCAGCTGCGCGCGCGGAATTCCCGGGGCGGAGATCGTCGTTGCGGTCTGTGCGGCCGATGCGGGCGCCGTCGCGGCGCAGGTCGCACAATTGGCCGGGGTCAACCGCGTCGTCAAAGTCGAGGACCCCGCGAACGCACATGCACTGGGCGCCGTGCTCGCCCCGCAGATTGCCGCCCTCGCCGCGGACTACTCGCACATCCTGGGACCATCCACGACCTTCGGCAAGGACCTCATGCCGCGCGTGGCGGCCCTGCTCGACAGTCCGCAGATCAGCGACATCATGGCGGTGGAGAGCGCGCACCGGTTTCGCCGCCCCGTATACGCCGGTAACGCGATCGTCACGGTCGAGTGCGACCCGGCGGGCAAGATCGTCGGCACCGTGCGCACCGCCTCCTTCGAGGCGAGCGGGACCGGCGGCGCAGCGCCGATCGAGTCGGCCACCCTGTCCGTGGAGCTGCCCACGCATACCCGCTTCATCTCGGTGTCGGCCGCCAAGAACGACCGCCCCGACCTGCAGAGCGCATCGCGCGTAGTCTCCGGGGGCCGGGCCCTGGGCAGTGCCGAGGGCTTCAAGCTCCTGTACGCGCTCGCCGACCGACTGGGTGCAGCCGTGGGCGCCTCCCGTGCCGCGGTGGATGCCGGCTATGCCCCCAATGAGCTCCAGGTCGGGCAGACGGGCAAGATCATCGCACCGGAGCTGTACGTGGCCGTGGGGATCTCGGGTGCCATCCAGCATCTGACCGGCATCAAGGATGCGCGCACGATCGTGGCGATCAACAAGGACGCTGAAGCCCCGATCTTTGAGGTCGCCGACATCGGCCTCGTGGGCGATCTGTTCCAGATCGTTCCGGAGCTCGAACGGCTGATCGCTGCGCGCTGATCGGCCGCGGCTCAGTTCGCCCCCTGGTGCTCCGGCGCCACCCGCACGAGCGCCTTGCCGAAGTTCTCACCGCGCATCAACCGGCAGAACGCCTCCGGCGCGCTGGCAAGGCCCTCGCTGATGTCTTCCCGGTAACGGAACTGTCCGCAGCGGATCCAGCCGCCCACCACTTTCTCGAGCTCGGGCAGGCGCTGCAGATGGTCCTGAACGATGATCCCGCGCAAGCTGGCGCGTGCGCTCAGTACCGGCCCCAGAAACGGCCCGGCCAGCGGCGGTTCGGTGTTGTAGGTTTCGCTCATGCCACAGAGAATCACGCGGGCGTGCGCGGCCAGGTGTGGCAACACGGTAGCCAGCACCTCACCGCCGACATTGTCGAAATATACATCCACGCCTTCGGGGCAGGCGCGTTTGAGCTGGCCATCGAGGTCCCCGGCGCGGTAATTCACGCACTCGGCATAGCCGAGAGCCTGCACGGCGTAAGCACATTTTTCCGGCGTGCCCGCGATGCCGATGGCGCGCGCACCGATGAGGCGGGCGGCCTGCCCTGCCGTGCAGCCCACCGCCCCCGTGGGCGCCGACACCAGCACGGTCTGGCCCGGCCGCGGCTCACCCATGTAGATCAACCCCGTGTAGCCGGCAAGCCCGGGTATCCCTAGCACGCCAAGCGCGCTCGACAGCGGCGCGCGCGCAGGATCGATGCGGCGCGCGCGCTGCCCGCTCGAGAGTGCAAACTGCTGCCAGCCGCTGTGCACGACGACGCACTCGCCGGGCCGGTAGTCAGGATGACGCGATTCGAGCACCTGGCCGAGCGTATCGCCGCTCATCACATCGCCGGGATTCAGCCGATCCGAGGAGGGCCGGTCGCTGGCCTGCATCGCACGCCGGTACTCCGGATCGAGCGATAGATACAGCGTGCGCGTCAGGAACTGACCGGGCCCCGGCGTCGGCACCGCGGTCGTATCCGAGCCGAAATCCGCAGGCACGGGCGTGCCAACCGGCCGGCGCGCGAACAGGATCCGTTGGTTTCGATCACCGGCATCGTGCATGGCAGGTTGGCGCCGCGGACATCACAACTTGCTGAGGACGTGCTCCGCAGCGGACACTTTGAACTGACCGGGGGCCTCCACCTCGACGTATTTGGCGACGCCGTCCTGCACGATGATCGCGAATCGCTGTCCACGCTTGCCCATGCCGTAGCCACTCGCATCGAGCTCGAGCCCAAGCGCCCGCGCATATTCGCCGTTGCCGTCGGCAAGCATTACGACCTTATCACCCACGCTCGAGGATTTTCCCCAGGCGTTCATCACGAAGACGTCGTTGACCGCCATGCAGGCGATCGTATCGACGCCCTTCGCCCGGATCTGGTCCGCCAGCTGCACGAAGCCCGGCAGGTGCTTGGCATCGCACGTCGGAGTGAAGGCGCCCGGTACGGAGAACAGCACGACTTTCTTTCCCTTGAAGAGCTCGTCGGTGTTGACATCCTTGGGGCCCTCTTTCGTCATCGTCTTGAGCTTGCCCGAGGGCATGCGCTCGCCTGCCTTGATCACCATCTTCCATCTCCTTCACAAACCGGACGCTATCGTAAACCAGCCGTGGGCCGGTGCAGCCGAAGAAAATGCAAAAAGGGCCGGAAGATTGCTCTGCCGGCCCCGCCGCGTTCTCGTCCCTGCCGCGCAGGGCCCTGGTTATCAGGCCTGCTTCGCGTGCAGGCTCCACAGCGTCGCCAGGCGCTGCAGGAACGGATCTCCCTTCACGGCGTGGAAGGCCTTGATGGAGTCGTCCTTGTGGCCCGCCTTGAGCTGCGCGATTCCAAGCAGCAGGTGCGCCTCGGCATCGTTCTTCAGGCTGCCCTTGGTGATGCCCTTGTTGAGCTCATCAACGGCCTTGTCATACTGCTGATAGCCGAGGTAGGCGAGCCCGACACCGACGTCCTTCTCGCCGGTCTGCGAGGCATCGGCTTCGCTCTGGTTCCTCGCCAGCGAGGCCTGGTCACTGGCCGCTGCCTTCTTTGCCGACTCGAGCAGACGCTTGTTCTTGTCGAGACTGCGCGTGTCCGTGAAGACATTCTTCTGGATGGCTTTCTCCAGGATGTGCTGGGCCTCGCCGGGGGAGCCCTGCTCGAGGGCGAGCTGCGCCATCTCGGTGTAGTCCTCCGGTCGCTTGAGCACATCCACTTCGGCCATCAGGCGAAACAGCTGCAGCATGTTGCGATCGCTCTGCTGCGGTCCCGAATACAGCGTGTACAGCAGCTGCTGCCAGTACTCGGGCTTCGGATAGAACTCGACCATCCGTTCGAGCTCATGCGTGGTGCAGTCCGAATCCTGCACCTTGATGCACGAGCTCAGCGCGAGCTGCAGCGATTCGAGCTTCGGAGTCTGGCCCTTCTTCATCTGCGAGTCGATCAGACTGTCTTCGAACTTGAGCGTGCCCTTCCAGTCGCCCTTCAGATAATAGGACTGGCCGACGAGGGTGATCATCTGGTCATCGGCATAACCGCCCTTCACGGCGCGCATGCCATATTCGATGGCCTTGTCGTAATTCTTGATCTGATAGTTGATCTGGGCCACGGCCTTGACGCGACCTGGCACCTCCGACTGATCGAGAAAGCCGTCATTCAACTCGGCCTCGAACGCCTTGGCGGCCTCGGGGTAATTGTTGGTGCGCGCATAGGCAACGCCGGCGAGCTCGTTGATCACGTGCTCGTCGTAGGGCGTTTTCTTCGGGTTCGCCTCGGCTTCCTTCAGTTTGGCGAGCGCATCGGAATATTTTTTCTGCTGCAGCGCCTCCTGTGCCGCCTTGAGCGTCTTGGCCAGATCGCGGCTCACGGTCGGCTTCTTCTCCTCGGCGGCGGCCGCGGGGCTCGACGGCAGCAGCATCGCCGCACTCACGAGCAGCGCACCGGTGATGAGGGCAGCACGCGCCGTGCTGCGGGCGTTCAGGATGTAGTTGCGCATCTTAGGTTTTTATTCCTGGAACTCCGAGGTATTCACGAATCCAATCTTCTTCATGCGGTTGCGCTGCGCCGCCGCGAGCACCTTCGCCACATAATCGTATTTGGCGCGCCGGTCGGGGCGCAGATGAATTTCCGGCTGCGGGTCCTTGGCCGCCTCCTGGTGGAAGTAGCTCTCGAGCTGGCTCATGTTCTGCACGACGTTGCCGTTCCACACTACCGTGCCATCGAAATCGATCTCCAGATCGATGACCTCGGGGCGCTGATCGGGCGGCGGCGGGTTATTCGCCTGCGGCATGTCCAGCTTGACCGCATGGGTCATGATGGGAAGGGAGACAATCAGCGTCACGAGCAGCACCAGCATGACGTCGATGAGCGGCGTCGTGTTGATGTCGCACATGACGCCGCCGTCCGCGGGAACGCCTACACTCATTGCCATGTCGAATTGCTCCTGAGTCTGCCGTGCTGCCGGTCAGCGGCCGCCGCGCAAGCCGTGGTCGGGCTCCGTCAAGAAGCCGACCTTCACGACACCACCACGCTGAATCATGTAGATCACGCGGCCCACCGCTTCGTACTTCGCATCCTTGTCGGCCCGGATATGGATTTCCGGCTGCGGCTTGCGGACGGCGACTTCCTTCACGTGGGCGAGCAGATCATCGCGATTGGGCACACGCCGGTCGTTCCAGTAAACGTTGCCGTCCTTATCCACGGCGATGGTGATGTTCTCAGGCTTGGTCTGCGTCGGGATGTTGACTGCCTTGGGCAGCTGGACCTTCACGGTCTTGTTGATGACCGGAATCGTGATGAGGAAGATGATCAGCAACACCAGCATGACGTCCACCAGGGGCGTCGTGTTGATATTGGACATCACGGATTGCTCGCTCGAGCTGCCGACACTGATCGCCATGATCGCTTACCTCACTGGCATGCGGCGGCCTGCCATGCCCACCACCGATGCCCTCACCGTACCTGACGGGAATGGCTACTTGCGCAGCGCCGCGGCAGGTGCCGCGGCAGGACGCGCCCCACCGGCCTCGCTGCCGCCCACGCGGGCGCCACTTACGAGGTAGGCATGCAGATCGCTCGCGAAGTTCCGCAGCGCATCCTGGATCTGCTTGTTACGACCCAGCAGCCAGTTGTAGCCCATGACCGCCGGTACGGCGACGAACAGACCGATGGCGGTCATGATCAGCGCCTCACCCACGGGACCTGCAACCTTGTCGATGCTGGCCTGGCCGGCGATACCGATGCCCACCAGCGCGTTCAGAATGCCCCAGACGGTACCGAACAGACCGACGAAGGGGGCGACGGAACCGACCGTCGCCAGCAGTCCGAGGCCCGAGTTCAGCTTGCTGTTCACCTGGTCGACCGCACGCTGCAGGGACATCGTGATCCACTCGTGCAGATCGATCCGGTCCGTCAGCCGACCGTCGTGATGGGACGCGGCCCGCAATCCGTCTTCGGCCACGAGGCGGAAATCGTCGCCTTTCTTCAGCCGCTCGACGCCGTCCTTGATCGAGGGCGCGGACCAGAACTGCTTTTCCGCAGCCCGGGCCGATTTTTTGAGCTTACTCTGGTCCCATAGCTTGGTGAGAATCACGTACCAGGAAGCAAGAGACATGATGGCCAGCAGAATGAGCACGGCGCGGGCGATCAGATCGCCGCTTGCCCAGAGCGCCTGCAGGCCATACGGGTTGCTGACGGATGCGGTGGCTTGATTTTCCATAGTTTCCTCGAATCACAAAAAAGCCGGGCTATGCCCGGCATCGCGTATTTTGCGGTTAGTGCAGCTCGAACTTGATGCGGAACTGGAAGCATGAATTGATGGGCTTGCCATCTTCCGTCCCCGGCTTATAGCGGCCCGAGCCCGCCTTCGCCAGCTTGACCGCGCCTTCATCGAGCCGTGAGCTTCCGGACGATTGGGACACCGTCGGCTCCTCCGTAAGCTTGCCATTGACCCCGACACAGACATGCACGGTCGCCGCGCCCTGCTCGCCCATGCGCCGCGAGGCGGGCGGATAATAATCGTCCGAATTCGGGAAGTGGGCGCCCATGCCGCCGGGCGTCCGGTTGACCGGCTTGGGCGCCGGTGGCGGCGCCTTGACGACCGGCTTGTTCGTGACGTCCTGAATGGCAGTCGTCGTCTCCACGGGCACGTTGATCTGCACGTCCGGCGGCGGCACTTCGACCGGCGGCCGCTCGAGCTGCGGCGGCGGCGGTGGCGGTGGCTCGTCCTTCTTCTGCACTTCCTGGACGATTTCCGTCTGCAGCGGCGGAGCTACCAGCTCGACCGCGCGGCGCGCGAGCCCGGTGGCAAGTGCCCAGGCGATGAAGACATGCAGCGCGACGATCGCGAACAGCACGATCGTCCTGCGCGTGAAGAATTGGGTATCGTGAACGTAGGCGGTCATGAGTTGGTACGACGGCTCTGTGACAGATCCGAAACGATAGGATTTAAACGGAAGCGGTGCAAAGTAACTGGCTTTCCGCTCGCCCGCAAGCTGCCGGAGGCTTTCCGCAGCGCACCGGCCCGCGAGTCGCCAGACCCCTCTTTATATGATGAACGCACCTTGCCTGCCGCCCCCGACGCGTGCCCGCTTTGCGACTCCCCTGAGTTCTATGTTTACGACGCGCGCTTGCAAAACAACGACACGACGCGCCGCGAGCGGCGCTCGCTGCCCGATGAACTCTAACCGCTGACCGATACACTGACAACTGGCGCCCAAGCTCAAGAATGCTGTCGTGGCCGTGGCTGAGTGCCGGTCACCGCACCGTCCGATGCGCTCCCGACGAGAGCGGCATATTTTGCCAGTACGCCAGCGCTGGCGTATGGCTTGCGCGGCTTCCAGGTGGCGCGCCGGCGACGCAGCTCCGCGGCCGGCAGCTCGACGTCGAGGGTGCGCCTGGACGCATCGATCGTAATGCGGTCGCCGTTGCGCAGCAGTCCGATCGGACCGCCGACCGCCGCTTCCGGCGAGATATGTCCAACGACGAACCCATGGCTGCCGCCGGAGAAGCGCCCGTCGGTGATCAGTGCGACCTTGTCCCCGAGGCCGCGCCCCATGATGGCCCCGGTCGGACTGAGCATCTCACGCATGCCGGGACCTCCTTTCGGTCCTTCGTAGCGAATGACGACGACATCGCCCGGCTGCACCGCGCCCTCGAGGATGGCGCACGTGGCACGCTCCTCCGAGTCATAAATGCGCGCCCGTCCGCTGAATGTCAGACCTTCCTTGCCGGTGATCTTCGCCACCGCACCTTCGGTTGCCACGTTCCCGTAGAGCACGACGAGGTGGCTATCCTTCTTGAGGGGATTGGACACCGGCCGCACGATGTCCTGTCCAGCAAGATACATACCTGTTTTCGCAAGGTTTTCCGCCAGCGTGTGGCCGGTCACGGTCAGGCATTCGCCGTGCAGCAGGCCCGCATCGAGCAGCATCTTCATGAGCGGCAGGATGCCACCGATGGCAATCAACTCCGACATCAGATAGCGCCCGCTCGGGCGCACATCGGCGAGCACCGGCACGCGGCGGCCGATGCGGGTGAAGTCATCGAGCGCCAGGCGGACTGCGGCTTCGTGGGCGATTGCCAGCAGATGCAGCACGGCATTGGTCGAGCCCCCGAGCGCGATCGCTACCGTGATCGCATTCTCGAAGGCCTTGCGCGTGAGAATGTCCCGCGGGCGGATCCCCTCGCGCAGCAGTTGCATGACCGTCTCGCCGGCGCGCTTGCAGTCGGCACGCTTCTCGTTGCTGACGGCCTCCTGGGCGGAGCTGCCCGGAAGCGACAAACCAAGCGCCTCGATGGCACAGGCCATCGTGTTAGCCGTGTACATTCCGCCACAGCTGCCCGGGCCCGGGATCGCGGTACGCTCGACCTCGCTCAGCTGCTCTGCGGAGATCTTGCCGGCCGCGTGCGCGCCGACCGCTTCGAACACTGCCACGATGTCGCGCCGCTGTGCCCCGGGGCGGATCGTGCCACCGTAGACGAACACCGCCGGCCGGTTCAGCCGGGCGATGGCCATGGCGCACCCTGGCATGTTCTTGTCGCAGCCGCCGAGGGCGACGAAGCCATCGAACCCTTCCGCACCCACCACCGCTTCGATGGAATCGGCGATGATTTCGCGCGACACGAGCGAATAGCGCATCCCCGGCGATCCCATCGAGATGCCATCCGAAACCGTGATGGTGTTGAACAGCACGCTCTTGCCGCCAGCCGCATCGGCGCCCGTCGCGGCCGCGCGCGCCAGCTCTGCGATGTGCATGTTGCAGGGCGTGAGGTTCGCCCAGGTCGAGGCGATGCCGATCTGCGGCTTCGCGAAGTCCGCATCTTCGAATCCCACCGCACGCAGCATCGCGCGCGCCGGGGCCTGCTTCATGCCGTCCACCACGAGACGCGAGCTCGCGCGCGGATCCCACTGCTTTTTTCTCGGTGACATCGCCGCCAGGCCTTGCCGGGTCCTTAAAGCTTAAAGTATTGACCGGCGCACTGCACGGGCACTTCGCGGCGGATAGCGCGGCCCGCCCGCGCCCGCGCAGGCTTTGGCGCCGGTGTCAGCGCAGGCAACGTCATCAGCCTCGTTGACAACGCGCCGCCCGGTATGGTCACATCGAGACCCCTGTTTTGTATCGCATTGGCCCCGGCGCACCTTTTCCATGGCACCTGCAGCAAACGGTCACGTGAACTTCGCCGCCCTGAGAGGGCTGCGCCCCGTTCTGCTCGTACTGCCTCTTGGAGTCGCGCTGCTGGCGCGGCGCGAACTGTGCGGGGTACTCGCGCACGCCTGAGAACGAACCGGGCACAAGCGAGCGAAGAGACCTGAAAACCCCGCACCGGCCACGAGCCGCTGCGGGGTTTTTCATATTTGGCTTTCGGCCACCGGCCGCGGGAGATCGATGATGAGGCTGTATTCGCAGAAAGACGTCGATAAAAAAGCTCTCAAGGGCGCACGCCTGGCCGTACTGGGCTACGGGAGCCAGGGTCGGGCGCATGCGCTGAATCTCAGCGACAGCGGTTTCGACGTCGTGGTCGGGGTACGCAAGGCAGGCGCCGGACGGCGCAAGGCGCGCCGCGACGGACTCGCCGTCGCTGAGCCGGCCGCAGCGGCCGCTGGCGCCGACCTCATCGCGATGCTCGTGCCCGATCTGGCGCAAAAGGCCTTGTACGAAAGCATAGCGAGTCAGCTGAGGAAGGGCGCCACCTTGCTGTTCGCCCATGGTTTCAACATTCATTTCAAGCAGATCAAACCGCGCAAGGATCTGGATGTGGTGCTGATCGCGCCCAAGGGCCCCGGGGATCTCGTACGCCGCCAGTACCAGCAGGGACGCGGTGTTCCCTGCCTGATCGCAGTCGCCCAGGACGCGAGCGGGCATGCCCATGCGAAAGCGCTCGCCTATGCGCACGGGATCGGCGGCACGCGCGGCGGGGTCCTGGAGACGACCTTCGCCGAAGAGACCGAGACGGATCTGTTCGGGGAGCAGGCTGTACTGTGCGGTGGCGCCACCGAGCTGGTGGTCAAAGGCTTCGAGACGCTGGTGGAGGCCGGCTATCAGCCCGAGGTCGCCTACTACGAGTGTCTGCACGAGCTGAAGCTCATCGTCGATCTGCTGCATGAAGGCGGCCTGGCGAAGATGCACGAATTCATCAGTGAGACCGCCAAGTACGGCGATCTCACACGCGGGCCGCGCGTGGTCAACGAGCGCGTGAAGGGCGAGATGCGCAAGATCCTGAAGGAGGTACAAAGCGGCAAGTTCGCACGCCAGTGGATCGCGGAGAACGCAAGCGGCCGCAAGAACTACCGCAGGCTGCTCGATGAGGATACGGACCGGCAGATCGAGAAGGTCGGTGCCACATTGCGTGCCCGTATGCCCTGGCTGAACGATCGGCGCGCCTAGGCAGCGCCTTGCAGGAGAACCACATGAGTGATCCGGAGCGGGTATTGATCTTCGATACCACCCTGCGCGATGGCGAGCAGTCCCCCGGTTGCAGCATGACGCAGCCGGAAAAATTACGCGTGGCCCGCGCACTCACCGAGCTCGGGGTGGATGTCATCGAGGCGGGCTTTCCCGCCGCGTCCCGCGGGGACTGGGAATCGGTGAGCGCCGTGGCGCGCGAGGTGCAGGGCGCTACGATCTGCGGGCTCGCCCGCTGCAACCGCGAGGACATCGAGCTCGCCGCCAAGGCCCTGCGCGATGCGCCGCGCCGGCGCATCCACGTGTTCCTGGCGACCAGTGCGATCCATCGGCAGTACAAGCTCAACATGGCCCAGGAAGAGATCCTGCGCGCGGCCATCGAAGCCGTGCGACGGGCACGTGAGCTGTGCGAGGACGTGGAGTTCTCCCCCGAGGATGCCTCGCGCACCGAGCTCGAATTCCTCGCCCAGGTGGTGGAAGCGGCTATCGATGCGGGGGCGGCCACGGTGAACATTCCCGACACCGTCGGTTACACCGTCCCGGACGAGTTCGCCGAGCTGTTCCGCTATCTGCGCAAAAATGTGCGCGGCATCGATCGGATCCGCCTCTCGGTGCACTGCCATGACGATCTGGGCATGGCCGTCGCGAACAGCCTGACGGCGGTCGTCGCGGGCGCGCGCCAGGTGGAATGCACGATCAACGGAATCGGCGAGCGCGCCGGCAACTGCTCGCTCGAGGAAGTGGTGATGGCGCTCAAGACCCGCGAGGCATTCTTCAACGTGCGCACCAACATCCAGACGACGCGCCTGTACCCGACCTCACGCCTGATCTCGAGCATCACCGGCATGCCGATTCCCCGCAACAAGGCGGTGGTCGGGGAGAACGCGTTCGCGCACGAAGCCGGAATCCATCAGCACGGCATGCTGCGCCACCATTCCACCTACGAGATCCTGCGCCCGGAGGATGTCGGGCTCTCGAAGAGCCATCTGGTGCTCGGCAAGCACAGCGGACGACATGCCTTCCGGGATCGCGTCAAGCAGCTCGGCTTCGAGCTCGATGAGACGGAATTCAACCGCGTGTTCGAGGAGTTCAAGGCGCTCGCGGATAAGAAGAAGGAGTTGTTCGACGGGGATATCGAAGCGCTGGTGCTGCGTGCGGCCGGCTCCGCCAGCGGCCCGTGGACATTCGTCGGACTGAAGACGGTGGCCGACAGCAGCTCCCCCGCGCAGGCCACGATCCACCTGCAGCACGCCGATGGCCGCAGCATCGAGCGCAGTGCGCAAGGCGATGGTCCGGTCGACGCGGCGTTCAAGGCGATCGAAGCGGCGACCGGCATCAACGTGATGCTGCGCAAGTTCGAGGTGCGCGGCGTCTCCGAAGGCGAGGATGCCCAGGGCGAGACCGTCGTGTACGTGGAGTACAATCAGCGCACCTACCGTGGCTCGAGCGTGAGCACCAACATCGTCGAGTCCAGCAGCAAGGCATTCCTCGAAGTCGTGAACCGCATCGAGCTCTCGCAGGCCGGTGCGCGTTCCCGCGAGGAGCGCACCGGCGCGGCGCGCGTGGCGCAGGCCGCCGTCTGAGCAGCTTCGAAGGAGTCGTCCATGCCCATCCCGGCCACCGCGTTCATCTGGTTCAACGGCAAGCTCGTTCCCTGGGAGAAGGCGACGGTGCACGTCCTGTCGCATGCCCTGCACTATGGCTCCTCGGTCTTCGAGGGGCTGCGGGCCTACGAGAGTTCGCGCGGCGTCGCGATTTTCCGGCTGCGTGATCACACGCGCCGCCTGTTCGATTCCGCCCGCATCTACCGTATGGGGATCCCATTCGAGCCCGACGAGCTCAATGCCGCATGCCGCGAGGTGGTCAGCGCCAATGGCCTCAGCCGCGGCGCGTACATCCGGCCGGTGGCCTTTCGCGGCTACGGCGAGATCGGCGTCACTCCGAAGATCGAGCCGCCTACGGAGGTTGCGGTTGCGGCGTGGGAATGGGGCAAGTACCTCGGACATGAAAGCGACGAACAGGGCGTGGACGCCTGCGTCTCATCGTGGAACCGCGTAGCGCCCAACACCCTGCCGGCGCTGGCGAAGGCCGGCGGCAACTACCTCTCGAGCCAGCTCATCGGTGCGGAAGCGCGCCGGCTCGGATTTGCCGAGGGCATCGGCCTTGCGCCGGACGGCACGGTGAGCGAGGGCTCGGGCGAGAACCTGTTTCTCGTCAAGGACGGCATTTTGCTGACCCCGGCGCTGGCGCATTCGGTTCTCGGGGGCATCACCCGCGACACCGTCATTCGGCTGGCGCGCGAGCGCGGCATCGAAGTGCGCGAATGTGCGATTCCGCGCGAGCTGCTGTACCTCGCCGATGAGGCATTCTTCACCGGCACCGCAGTGGAGCTCACACCGATCCGCTCCGTCGACCGCCTGCCGGTCGGACCGGGACATCGCGGGCCGATCACCGCGACATTGCAACAGGCCTTCTTCGGTCTGTTCTCGGGTGCGACCCCCGACCGATGGGGCTGGCTCGACCTGGTCGACATGTCCGCACCGCAAGCGGCGGCGGCGGGTTAGGGGCGTGTGCGCCACGAACGCACGACCCGGCTCACGGACCCCGCGATGCTAAGCACGGCACGCACGATGTTCGAGAAGGTCTGGACGGCCCACGAAGTCAGCGCCGAGACCGCCGAGGCTCCGGCCGTTCTGTATGTGGACCTGCATCTGATTCACGAGGTGACCTCCCCGCAGGCCTTCTCCGTACTGCGCGAGCGGGGCCTGCCGGTGCGGTGCACCGACCGCACGCTCGCCACGATGGACCACTCCACGCCCACGCGCACCGAGCAGATCTTCGGTGACGCACCGATCGCGATCGACTCCGCCGCCCGGCAGGTCCGCGAGCTCGAGATCAACTGCGCACAGTTTGGGGTGGAGCTGCTCGGTTTGCGCCACGCCCGGCGGGGGATCGTGCACATCATCGGTCCGGAACTCGGCATCACGCAGCCCGGCAAGACCGTTGTGTGCGGCGACAGTCATACCAGCACCCATGGGGCCCTCGGCGCGCTGGCCTTTGGCATCGGCACCACCGAGGTCGGACACGTGCTCGCCACGCAGTGCCTGCTGCAGCGCAAGCCGCGCACGCTTGCCGTGAATATCTCGGGCGGCCTGCGCCGCGGCGTGACGGCCAAGGACTTGATACTCGGCATCATTGCTCAGATCGGCGTCGGCGGCGGCACCGGTCATGTGATCGAGTACCGTGGGGCAACGATCCGCGATCTGGACATGGACGAGCGCATGACGGTGTGCAACATGTCGATCGAGGCCGGCGCGCGGGCCGGAATGATCGCGCCGGATGAGACCACGTTCGCCTATCTGGCCGGACGGCCGCGCGCACCGAGCGGTGCACAGTGGGAAGCGGCGCTCGAGCACTGGCGTCAGCTGCCGACGGATGCCGGAGCGCAGTTCGACCGTGAGATCAGCATCGAAGCTGCGGGGCTGGAACCGATGATCACCTACGGTACCAACCCCGGCATGGTCATCCCGATCAGCGCAACGATTCCCACGCGCGCAGGCGATGCGATGTTTGCCCGATCGCTCGCTTACATGGGCTTGGAGGCTGGTGCAGCGATCAAGGATCAGCCCGTGAACGTCGTGTTTCTCGGCAGCTGCACGAACGGGCGGATCTCGGATCTGCGCAGCGCCGCCGGCGTGCTGCGCGGCCGCCAGGTCGCCGAGGGCGTACAGATGCTGGTCGTTCCGGGTTCGCAGCAGGTCAAGAAGCAAGCGGAAGCCGAAGGCCTGGATCGCATCTTCATCGATGCCGGCGCGCAGTGGCGCGAGTCGGGCTGTTCGATGTGTCTTGGGATGAATGGCGATCTCGTGTCCAAGGGCCACTACTGCGTCAGCACGAGCAACCGCAACTTCGAAGGGCGCCAGGGCGTCGGTGCGCGCACGTTGCTGGCCAGCCCGCTGACCGCTGCGGCGAGCGCCATCCGCGGCCGGGTCACCGACCCACGCGAATTGCTAGGCTGATGCACTTCGGCAACGCAGTGCTGCACCTCGGAACGAATCCGCCATGAAACCGCTCAGTCATCTGCACGCGCGTACCGCCGTCCTGCCGGCGACCAACATCGACACCGATCAGATCATTCCGGCGCGCTTTCTCACCACCACGAGCCGCGAGGGACTCGGCAAGCATCTGTTCGCCGACTGGCGCTACGATGCCGAGGGCGCTCCGCGCCCCGACTTCGTGCTCAACCGGCCGCAGGCGCAGGGCTGTCGCATCCTGGTGGCCGGCGAGAATTTCGGCTGCGGCTCCTCCCGCGAGCATGCCCCCTGGGCGCTGCTCGATCATGGCTTCCAGGCCGTCATCAGCACCGCCATCGCGGACATCTTCCGCAGTAACTCGCTGAAGAACGGCTTGCTGCCGGTGCTCGTCGATGAGCGCACGAGCCACTGGCTGCTCGAGCATCCGGGAGCGGAGCTCGACATCGATGTGGCCTCGGGCACGCTGACGCTGCCCGATACCCGCACGGTGAGCTTTCCGCTCGAAGCGTTTGCCCGCTACTGCCTGCTGAACGGCGTGGACGAACTCGGCTTTCTGCTCGAGCGGCGCCCGCAGATCGATGCCTATGAGCTCAAGCGCGCCGTCGCCTGAAGGATAGGCTAGCGATGCAGGCGCGAATCGCGGTGCTGGGTGGTGATGGCATTGGTCCGGAAGTGATGGCCGAGGGCCTGCGCTGCCTCGAGCGCATCGGGGATGCCTTCGGCCATACATTCGAGCTCGAAGAGTTGGCTTTTGGCGGCGCCGCGATCGACAGCGGCGCAGACCCGCTGCCCGCCGCTACCTTGCACGCCTGTTTGCACGCGGACGCCGTTTTGCTGGGGGCGATCGGCGGGCCGCGGTGGTCTGCCCCCGAAACGCAAGTCCGCCCCGAGCAGGGCTTGTTGCGATTGCGAAGGCAGCTCGGGGTCTACGCGAATCTGCGCCCCGTGCGACTGCATCCGGCGCTGCTGAGCGCCTCGACACTCAAGCCCGAAGTTCTCGCGGGCGTCGACCTCGTGTTCGTGCGCGAGCTGACCGGCGGCATTTATTTCGGTGAGAAGCGGCGCGATGCGGATCGTGCGGTGGATGTCTGCAGCTACACGGTGGCCGAGATCGAGCGCATCACGCGGGTTGCTGCATGCCTTGCGCGTGAGCGACGTCGCAAGCTGACTTCCATCGACAAGTCGAACGTCCTGGAAACCTCGAGGCTCTGGCGCGAAGTGGCCACGCGCATCGTCCGCGACGAGTTTCCCGATGTGATGCTCGAGCACATGCTGGTGGATGCGGCAGCCATGCACCTGATCAGACGGCCGAGTGACTTCGACGTGCTGGTTACCGAGAACATGTTCGGCGACATCCTCACGGATGAAGCATCGATGCTGGCGGGATCGCTCGGCCTGCTGCCCTCCGCGTCCCTCGGCGACGGCCGCCGCGGCCTGTATGAGCCGATCCACGGATCCGCTCCCGACATTAGCGGGCGCGGTATCGCGAATCCATTGGGCATGATCCTGAGCGTCGCCATGCTGTTGCGGCATTCGCTGCAGCTCACGAGCGAGGCCCAGGCGCTGGAGGCCGCCGTGGCGCGCGCGTTGGAAGGTGGAGCGCGCACCGCGGACATCGCCAGCCGCGGCGCGCCTGCCCTATCGACACGCCAGGCCGGGGATGCCGTGCTGGCGGCGCTCGCGCGGCCTGCGGCGCGGGCGGACTCGGCCGCTTAACAGGCCGCCACCGCCTGTCGCGGCGCACTCTCCACGGTGCGGGCCGCCCGTTCCAGACCTGCTGCCAGATCCCGCTGCAGATCCTCGAAGCCCTCGATACCAACCGACAGACGCACCAGGCCGTCCACGAGGCCCGCGCGCTGCCGCGCTGCGCAGTCCATCGCGGCGTGCGTCATCGTGGCCGGATGCGCGACGAGACTCTCCACGCCCCCGAGCGATTCGGCAAGCGAGAAGCACTGCAGATCGCAGACGAATTCCCGCACGGCGTCATGGCCGCCTTCGAGCTCCAGGGTAACGATCGCACCGAAACCACGCTGCTGGCGACACGCCAACTCGTGTGCCGGATGGCTTGGCAGGCCCGGGTAATACACCTTGCGCACCATCGGCTGCTTCTGCAGCCATTGTGCAAGGCCCAGCGCATTGCGCCCGTGATGCTCGAGTCGTGCGTGCAGCGTGCGCAGTCCGCGCAAGGTCATGAAACTGTCAAAGGGGGCTCCCGTGAGCCCGAGACAATTCGCCCACCAGACGAGCTGCTCGTGCAGCGCCGCATCGCGCGCGATCACCGCGCCACCCACGACATCGCTGTGCCCGTTCAGGTATTTCGTCGTTGAATGCAACACGAGATCCGCGCCGAGTGTGAGTGGCTGCTGCCACGCGGGTGAGAGGAACGTGTTGTCCACCACCACCAGCGCCCCGCTCCCGCGCCCCAGTGCCGCGAAGTGCTTGATGTCGGTGATGCGCAGCAGCGGATTGCTCGGGGTCTCGATCCACAGCAGCGCGGCGGGCTTCGCGAGCGCGGCGCGCACCGCTGCCTCGTCGCCGAAGTCCACGAACTCGACCTGCCGCTCGCCCCGACGTCGCCAGGCATCGAACAGCCGATACGTTCCGCCATAACAGTCGTGCGGGGCGACGATGCGACCGCCGGCCGGAATGAGATAGCCCACCAGCGTGATCGCGGCCATGCCGCTGGCGGTGACGACGGCGCCGACGCCGGCTTCGAGCTCGGCGAGGGCGGCACCGAGCAGGTCCCGGGTGGGATTGCCGGAGCGCGTGTAGTCGTAGCCGCGCTTCTCGCCGAAGCAGCGAAACGCGAACGTCGACGTCAGATGGATCGGGGGAACGACCGCGCCTGTCGCATCGCTTTCGAGTCCGGCGCGAACCGTCTGGGTGATCTGGCTGGTTCGGGTGCTCACGAGGGACTCCCCAATGCGGTGGTGAATATCCGGCGCAACGCTTCGGTCTCCTTCAGGAAGGCATCATGACCATAGATCGAGGACAGCTCGTGCAGTCTGGCGTTGGGCAGTCGCGCCACCATCGCGCGCACGTCGGCGAGTGGCACGAGCTGATCTTCGCGCACGGCAATTGCGGTCGTGGGCACGAAGATCCGACTGGCGTTCACGCGGTGCAGGTCAATGGACTGGGACAGACACAGAAAGGACTCGGGGCGGTAGCGCGTCGCGTAATCGCCGCCGCGGGAAAATAGATAGCTCTCGACCGGGAACACCCAGCGCTCCCCTTGCGCCAGCGGTTCGCCGCTGAAACGGGCGGAAAACTCCTCCGGGCTTCGGTAAGTGGACATGGCGAGCGCGCGTGCGAGTTGCAACCCATCGCGCCCCCGCCCGCAGTCGACGGCGAAGCGCACGATCTGCCGCTGCACACAGCGCCACGCGGTTGCCATGGGATGCGCGCGGTCCGCAGCGCCGACGACCAGCAGATGGCCGACCCGCTCGGGAAAGCGCTCACCGAAGGCCAGCGCCACCATCCCGCCGTACGAGCCCCCGGCGATCGCATGCAGCGATGTCAGTCCAAGATGCTCGAGGATGCGTACGAGGACGTCGGCCTGATCGTAGCTCGAGATGTCGGGCGCACCGCCCGCTGCCGGCGTGGCGCTCGTCTCCCCGTTTCCGCCCAGGTAATCGAAGCTCAGGATACGGAACTCGTTGGAATCGAGCGGCCGGCCCGGACCTGCGATGGCTGACCACCACTCCCGGTGCGGATCGCCCGCCAGACACACATGCCGATGGGCGGAGATACCGCCGAGCGCACACACCACCGGCGCGCCCGCCGGCCCCACGAGACGCCAGGCGGCGCGCACGCCGTGCAGCGTCCCGCCGTGGTACAGGACGAACTCGCCGGGCAGCTCGAGGAGGCCTTCGTTTGCGCTCGCGGGCACAGGCGCCCGCCAGCCCAAGCCCTTGAGCAGGCGCTGCCGGGAGTTGGCCGGGGATATCTCGAGTGAGGCGTTCATTGCATGCTCCGCAAACCTGCACGGCCTCATCGGCTGTCCTGCGGAGCGCCCGCCTGCTGGCGGGTTCGTCGCGTCCATCTCCTCTTGCACGAAAGGCAAGCGAAGCTACGCAGACCGCTCATCTGTCGATCCCTGGTGGCACCTCATGCCGCCACGGAATCGCAGGAGTTGGCACCTTTCCAGGTTGGTTAAGTCTGGCGGTTGCCCCGGCGTCTAAGGGCCTTATCCCTCAGCCGGTCTCGATGAGTGCCCGGAAGTCTATGGTGCCGCGGGAGAAGCCGTCAAGCGTGCGGCCGCATGGGCCGGCTCAGCGGGGCGAGAGTGCGTTGGCGCGCTCATCCGCCGCAGCGGCTTCCTGATTGCGTTTGAGCGCGCGCAGCGAGTCCGCCATGAGCCGATAGGCGGACGCCTGCGCCAGCGGATCGCCGGTGGCCATGGCGAGCGCTTTGTGCGCCATGCCATTCGCCTGGCCGTAGTCCCCGGAGCTCAGGCGCACACGGCCGAGCTCGATCCATAGCAGCGGATTCTGCGGTTCGATGCGCATGGCCCGCTCGATAGTGGCGGCGGCCAGCCCGAAATCGCCGCTATTGGCCTGCTTGTGCGCCTGGGTGACGAGCGCGGTTGCGGCGGGCCCGAGCCGGTACTGACGCGGCGCCGGGCGGTAGGGCTCGGGTTGCGGAGCGGAGGGCACCGCGTGGCCTGCTTGCGGGGGCGGCTTCGTTGTGCCGGGGCTCATTCCGGCCCCGGGTGACGGCGGAAAAGGCGGCGGCTCGCGCAACGAGTTGCATGCCGTCAGCGAGACGGCCGCGCCCAGCACGGCCAGCATGGCCCCGAGTGGCCGGATCCGCATGCGCATCTTTTGGGCTGCCTCTCGTGACAGGGCAAAGCGGCCCTGACTCCTCAATGGATCATATCGCGCAGCCACTCTCCGGCGCGCCGGACAATCGACTCGAGCGTGCTGGCGTTGCCGCATCCAGGCTGCATCGGCACCTGCGTCCCGACCGGCACGGCGATCGGCACCGCGTCCGCAGAGCAATCGGCGTCGACCTGCAGACCGGTGGAATAGTCGACCCAGATCTGCGCCAGCGTCTCGGGCATCGGCACATCCCAGGAGCGCGTGTTCAGTCCCGCCATGAGGCGGGCCCACACCGGCAGTGCGGCGGCGGAGCCGGTAAGGCCGGTCGAGGAGTTGTCGTCATAGCCGACCCACACCACCGCCAGATGCTGGCCGGAGAAACCCGCAAACCAGTCATCGCGCAGATCCGAGGAGGTGCCGGACTTGCCGGCGACCACGAGGTTCGCAGGCAGCACCGCACGCGCCGCGCGGCCCGTTCCCTTGATCATCACCTGTTCGAGCATCCGGTCGAGCGAATAGATCACCTCCGGCGATGCGACCGGGGTGACCTGCAGCGGGAATGCCCGGATCGCCTTGCCGTCCGCACTGATCACTGCGCGCACGGCCCGCAGCGGCGTCTGGAATCCGCCGTTTGCGAGTCCGTTGTACATCTGTGCCACCTCCATCGGCGTAACGTCGAGCGCGCCGAGCAGCATCGAGGGCACCTGCGCGGGGGCGCGCGGCAAACCGAAACGCTGCAGGGTCTGTGCAATCTTGGGCAGGCCAAGGTCCATGCCGAGCGAGACGGTGGCGAGATTGAGCGAGTCCGCCAGCGCACGCACCAGCGGCACGGGGCCGTACGTCTGGCGCGTGAAGTTCTCGGGTTGCCAGAGCTTGCCGTTGGCCAGCGGAATGCTCACCGGCGCATCCTGCACGATGCTCGCGGCGTTGTAGCGGCCGGACTCCAATGCGGTCAGATAGATGAAGGGTTTGACGAGTGAGCCCATGGGACGGCGCGCATCGAGCGCACGGTTGAATCCGTCATAGCCGACATTGCGGCTGCCGACGATCGCGATCACATCGCCGCTCTGCGCAGAGGTGACGACCACCGCTCCCTCGAGCTTCGCCGTCTTGCCCTTGCGCACGTGATCCAGTCGCCCGAGCTCGCGATCGAGGGTGCGCTCGGCTTGCTCCTGCGCCAGCGGATCGAGGCTCGTGTAGATGCGCAGGCCCTCCTGCGTGAGATCCTCGTTGCGGTAGTCGCGGCGAAGTGTCCGCCGCACGAAATCCAGGTACGCCGGGTAGTAGCTCCCGGCGGCACGCGAGGCAACCCCGAGCGGCATGCTCTGGGCTTGCGCGGCATCCGCTGCGCGCACGATACCGCGCTCGGTCATGAGCTTGAGCACCAGATCCCGCCGCATCCGCGCGCGATCGGGGTGACGGCGCGGATCGTAATACGAGGGGCCGCGCACGATCGCGACCAGCAGTGCAATCTGCGACAGATCGAGCTCGGAGAGCGGCTTGCCGAAATAGAACTGGCTTGCCAGACCGAAGCCGTGAATGGCCCGGTCGCCGTCCTGGCCGAGGAAGATCTCATTGATGTAGGCGTTCATGAGATCGGTCTTGCTGAAATGGGACTCGAGGGCGACCGCCATGATCGCCTCGCGCAGCTTGCGGCCCATCGTCTGGCGCGCATCGAGAAAGTAGCTCTTCACGAGCTGCTGGGTCAGCGTGCTGCCGCCCTGCTCGATCTGACCTGCGCGCATGTTCACCCACAGCGCCCGGGCAATGCCTTCCGGGTCGATGCCATGGTGGTGATCAAAGTTGCGATCCTCCACCGCCTTCAGTGCGGCCGGCAGCAACGGCGGCACTTCCTGGGGGGTGACGACGATGCGATCCTCGCCGTGGATCGGAAAGATGCTGCCGATGAGCAGCGGCTCGAGACGCGCGACGGGCAGCGCCCGACCGGCGCCGTCGCGCAGGTTCTCGATGCCGCCTGGCCCGGTGGCGATGCTCAGAACCGAGGCGGGGCGCGTCTCATCGACGAAGCGGGCCGCACGCAGCGCGATTTCGATGCGGCCGCCCTGCTCGCGATAGGTGCCGGGATGATCGAGCTGGCTGGAACGGCGGTATTCGAGCCGCTGCAACTCGTGTTCCACCGCGCTCGCCGACAGCGGCAACCCGGCATACAGCTCAAGCGGCGCTGCGTAGATCTGTGCCGGCAGTGTCCAGCGGCGGCCCTCGAACTGGCGCGTGACCACCCGGTCGAGATACAGGCAATAGACGAGAGCAACGGCGATCGCGATCACGACCGCGCTCAGCCCGAACCGCCACAGCAACGATCGGGAACGCGCGCGCTTCAGACGTACAACTCCACGGCCGGATCGCGCAGATTGTACTGTGAGCTCATCGCGTGTCCGTACGCCCCCGTGTTGGCGATCAGCAGCACGTCGCCCTCGCGTGTCGGGGGCAGCAGCCGGTCATGTCCCAGCACATCCGCGCTCTCACAGATCGGTCCCACCACATTCACCAGCTCCGTCGGCGCATCATCGGCACGCGTCAGATTCACGATCTCGTGATACGCCCCATAGAGTGCCGGCCGCAGCAGCGAGTTCATGCCGGTAGCGACCCCCAGGTAGCGCAGCTCGCCCTTGGATTTGAGCTGCGTGACGCGCGCGAGCAGCACGCCCCCGCCGGCGACCAGGTAGCGCCCGGGTTCCATCCACACTTCCAGCCGCGGGTGCTCGGCTTGCACGGCCGCGAGCAGCGTGTCGAGCTTGCCGAGATCCACGCCGGGCTGTTCGCCGCGCTCCGGCACGCCAAGTCCCCCGCCCACATCGATCACCGTGACATCGCTGAAATGCTGTGCGATGGCTGCGAGCTCCCGTGCGGTGCGTTCCCAGCTGGTCACATCGAAAATGCCGCTGCCCACATGTGCCTGCAGTCCCACGATCCGCACGTCCAGCTCGAGCGCCTGGCGGGCGAGCGGGCGCAGCTCCGGAATTGGGATGCCGAACTTCGAATGCGCGCCCGCGGTGCGCACGTGCTGGTGGTGCCCTCGGCCCACGCCGGTGTCGATGCGCAGGAACACTTCGCGCCCGCGAAAAATCTCCGGCCACGCGCTCAAGACGTAAGCATTATCGATGGTGACGCGCACGCCGCGCTCGAACGCCCAGGCATACTCCTCCCGCGGTGCGAAATTGGGCGTGAACAGGATGCGCTGCGACGGCAGGTCCGGAAACAGACGCAGCGCGCGCGCCACTTCGCCGCGCGAGACGCATTCGAACTCGAGTCCTTCGCTGCGCAACGTCTGCAGCAGCTGCGGACTCGGGTTGGCCTTCATGGAATAGTGCACACGCGCGAGCGCCGGCAGCGCGCGCAGCGACTGCGCGGCGGCCCGGATCGTTTCCACATCGTAAACGAAGGCGCAATCGCCGTCGCCCAACGCCGCCAATAACTGTGTGCGCTTGTGCCGCCACCACGGCAACGCACGCGAGCCGTCCTTGCGGGGCTTGAGGAAGATCTGCTCCCAGGTCGGCCCCAGCACCGGATCCCCCGGTACGGGCCGGATCAGCAGCTCGTGCAGTTGTTCCACGAGCCGGTCGCCCTGGTTCTCGTCCACCACGAAGGTGAAGTTCAGATCGTTGGCCGCCTGGCTCACGAGGTAGATCTTCTGTTCCTCGAAGAATTCGAAGGCACCGCCCAGCTGATGCAGGATGGCGCGGATGTTGCGCCCCACCAGGCTCACCGAGGCGCACGGGCCGATCACCTGCACGCGGCACAGTCGCGACAGATCCGTCACCAGTGCGCTCACGCGCGCGTTGTCCAGCGAGTTGGCGGCAGGATCGAGCGATACGGTCACGTTGGTTTCCGAGGTGGAAACGAGATCGATCGACATCCCGTGTTCCTTGAAGATCTGGAAGGCATCGGCCAGAAAGCCCACCTCGTGCCACATTCCCGGGCTTTCCATCGACACGAGCGTAATGCCCTTTTTCGTGCACACCGCCTTCACCTGCGCCGTGCCCTCGCCGCCCTCGGCGCTCAGCGTCGTGCCTTCGAGCTCCGGCGCTTGCGTTGCGCACACGTGCAGCGGAATGCGGTATTGCCGCGCCGGCAGGATGCAGCGCGGATGCAGGACTTTCGCCCCGCTCGTGGCGATCTCCTGCGCCTCATCATAATGCAGCGCCCGCAGCAAGCGGGCGGTCGGCGTCGAGCGCGGATTGGCGCTGAACATACCGGGCACGTCGGTCCAGATCTCGAGGCGTGCCGCGCGCAGCTTCGCGGCAAGATATGCCGCGGAGGTATCGGAGCCACCGCGACCCAGCAGCACGGTGTTGCCATCATCGTCGCTCGCGATGAATCCCTGGGTGATCACCACGCGGGCCATCGAGTCGAGGCGGCTCTCGAGCTCAGCGTCGGGAGCATAGTTGCAGGTGGCCGACAGCACGCTCGAGCGCACATCCGCGCCGCGCCGCTCATCGGACTTCAACATCGTCCTGGCATCGGCCCATTCGACCTCCAGCCCCTGGGCACACAGGAAGCGCGTGCCAAGCTCGGTGGCCATGAGCTCCCCGCAAGCCATCACCCGCGCGCGCGTGCGGTCACTCACCTCTCCCACGAGCGCCACGCCTGCTGCGATGTGCCGCAGTTCCGCGAGCCACCGCTGCACAGCGGGGCCCAGTGCGATTTCGAGCTCCGCGGCGAGCTGTGCGTGGCGCTCCTCGATGAGCGCCAGATCTGCCTCGTGCGTGCGCGCGAGTGCGGCATCCAGCAGTTTCTCGAGCCGGTCGGTAATGCCGGCGATCGCCGAGTGCACGATGAGCACACGCATGCCGCCCGCGAGGCGCGCGCGCGTGACTTTCACGATGTTGAGCCAGTTGGCGCGCGAGGCAACGCTCGTACCGCCGAATTTGAGAACGATCCAGGAAGAAGGGCTGCGCGTCACTCAGGTCATTCCCGCGTAGCCACCGCCCGGTCGCGCCCGAAGCTGGCGGCCTCGACCCGAGAGCTGGCGATGGGAGGTGCGGCGTGCTTGCCGCTCAGAGCTCGTCGTCGTAATCCAGGAGATCCTTCTCGAGCTTCTTGTCCGCGAGCACTTCCTCGAGGCGGCTCCAGGCTGCCTTGCCGCGCTTGCCCTGATTGCGCACACGCTTATCGACCCGGTCCAGCAGCCGATCATAATCGGTGCCGTCCTCCGTGGGTCCACTCAGGAATTCATCGTCGAGATCGAAGCTCTCGTTGTCTCGTTCCGACATTGCTCGAGCAGTAAATCCGTAGTTATTTCAAGGACTAACGCGCAAGCTCGGCGCGCTGCAAGGCTGCGAACTATAACGGATTCGCGCCGCGGATCAACCCCGACTGCTGCGTTAGTTGCGGCGCGTCCCCTCGCGCACGTGGATGGGTGCGCCACGACTCAAACTCAAGCTCTCGGCCGCGCTTTGCTCCGCGCGTGCGATCTCCAGCACTCCGAACGAGTTCACGAGCGCCAGATACTCCCCCGGCCGTACATCCCCATAGGTGCGCAACAGCGAAAAGGTGTGGTTGCCGGCCTGCACCAGCGGCTGTCGGAAGCGTCCGAGCAGCGTGCCGTCGATGTTGCTGATCAGGTTGCCGAAATGATCGATGGTAATCACGACGCCGCTGATGCCCGTCGCATCGACGGTGGGCTCGTCCACCCACGCCGGCACGATCGCCTCGGTGAGTGGGCCCAGATCGGCTGCGGTGCATCGCCCGGCGGCAAGCTCTGCGGCCACGGGAGCGAAGATATCGCGGCCATGGAACGTCGCACTGGGCCGCTGCAAGCCGAGACTCGTCAAGGCTGACATCTCCAATCGGATGATGCTCGCACCGGAGTGGCGGCTGACGATGGGCGCCAGCAGCCCGTTATCGGGGGCCAGGAAGACATGTTCGCGCGCCACCACGGCAATGATGTCACGCGAGGTGCCGACACCGGGGTCCACGACCGCGACGTGAATCGTGCCGGCGGGAAAGTACTGGAAGGCACGTGCCAGCCAGAATCCCGCCTCCGCCGGCCAATGCACCAGGATCTCGTGCGTGAGGTCGATGATCCGCGCCTGCGCAAAGCGCGAAAGGATGGCGCCCTTGATCACACCGACGAACGGTCCTTGATGACCGAAGTCGGTCGTGATGGTGATGACTCCCGAGGGTTTGACTTGCGCGCTCACCGTGCCCGGCAACATCTTCGCTTCGCGCTCGCCTGTCAACTGGGTACGCAACTTGCGATCCGAGCGAGAAAATGAGCACCCGTCACCGACCGAATCGGGACCTGCCGCGCGAGACTCTCGCGCTGGTGCTTGCCGGGGGAAACGGCACGCGACTGGGCGAGTTGACGCGCTGGCAATGCAAGCCCGCAATCGCCTTCGCCGGGCATTTTCGCAATATCGATTTCACGCTTTCGAACTGCGTGAACTCGGACGTGCGCCGCATCGGGGTACTGACGCAGTACAAGGCGCAGTCACTCATCGGCCACATCGCGCAAGGGTGGGGGTTTCTGCCCCAGCCGCTCGGCGAGTTCGTCGAAGTGTGGCCCGCGCAGCAGCGCTTGCACGGCGGCTGGTATGCGGGCACGGCCGATGCCGTCCATCAGAATCTGGACCTCGTGCTGGCACAGCGTAGCCGTTACACGTTGATTCTGGCCGGTGATCACATTTACAAGATGGACTACCGCGAGCTGCTCGGCCGCCATGCGCAAAGCGGCGCCGACGTGACCGTAGCCTGCGTGCCCGTGCCGATCGAGGCGGCGAGCTCCTTCGGGGTGCTCGGTGTCGATGAGCGGCATCGCGTGCGCAGCTTCATCGAGAAGCCCGCGCCGGAAACGCTGCGCCTCGGTGCGCGGCGCACCGTCCTTGCCTCCATGGGCGTCTACGTGTTCACGACCGATTATCTCGTCGAGCGCCTGCGCCGGGACGCCACGATGGCCGATTCCACGCACGACTTCGGACGCGACATCCTTCCGGGTGCCGTCCGCGAAGACCGAGTTTGCGCCTTTGCGTTCCTGGATGGCGGGCGGCCGGGATACTGGCGGGACGTCGGGACGCTCGATGCGTATTGGCAGGCTCACATGGAGCTGTTGAGTCCGGAGCCGCCCATCGAGCTGTACGATCCGCAATGGCCAATTCTCACGCACGCGCAACCACTGCCTCCGGCAAGGCTGCTGCTCGATGCCTCGCGGCCGGGATCGGTCTGCAACTCGATGCTGGCCGGGGGCGTCATCGTGCGCGGGTCCACGGTGAACGCCAGCGTGCTGTGCAGCAACGTGCACGTCAGTTCGGGGACGATCCTGGAGGAGAGCATCGTGTTACCCGATGCCCGCATCGGCGCGAACTGTCGGCTGCGGCGGGTGATCGTCGATGCCGGCATGGAGGTTCCCGACGGCACCGTGGCCGGCGCTGCGTCCGGACAGGCTGCGGGATCCATCTCGGCAGGTCGGGTGGCGTTGCTGACACGCCCATCGAGCACCGACGGCCGGACGGACCTGCGCTCGGTCGCTTAGAACCCCTGGAGTGGGCGTCGGCGCCGCGTGGGGAGCGCCGCACCGGCCCCTAGTGCCGCTGCTCGAGCCATCCCTGCAGCCGGTCGAACGGCTCGACGAACTTGCGCACACCTTCCTGTTCGAGCTGCTGCGCGACCTGCTCCAGATCGATCCCGAGACGCTCCAGGCCGTCGCGCACGTCGCCTGCGTCGGCCAGGTGGCGCTCGAGCCTCGGCTGCGGCTGTCCCTTCTGCCGATACGCATCGATGGTCTCCCGCGGCGCGGTGTTGACCGTGTCGGGCGCAATCAGCTCCTCGATATATTTGACCGGACTGTAGGTCGGGTCCTTCGTCGACGTGGATGCCCAAAGTAACCGCTGCGTGCGGGCCCCCTGTTTCTTCAGCTTCTCCCAGCGAGAGGAGCCGCTCAACTCCGCGTACGCCTGGTAGGCCGCACAGGCGTTCGCGATGGCCGACTTGCCTCGCAGGGCGCGGGCGGCGCTCTGGCCCGCGGCGGCCAGACGGTCGAGTTGCGGATCGACGTTGGCGTCGATCCGGCTCAAAAAGAAACTCGCCACCGAGGCCACCCGCTCAATGGGCTGGCCGAGCGCCGCGCGCGCTTCCAGTCCATCACAGTACGCCTGCGCCACGGCCTGGTAGCGCTCGGGCGCGAACAGCAGCGTGACATTGACGTTGATGCCCTCGCTGATCAGCTGCCGGATCGCGGCGATGCCTGGTTGCGTGCCCGGGATCTTGATGAATGCGTTGACCCGGTCCAGTCGCTGCCATAGGCGGCGCGCTTCGCTCACGCTGCCGGCCGTGTCGAAGGCGAGATGCGGCGAAACTTCCAGGCTGACGAACCCATCGCGCCCCTGTAAGGAGTCATACGAAGAACGGAACAGATCGGCCGCGGCCCGCAGGTCCTCGATCGCCAGCGCCTCATACAGGGCGAGGCCGCCCGAGACTTTCAGCAACAGATCCGCGATGGCCTTGGCATACTGCGGATCGTTCATGATCGAGTGCGCCAGAATCGACGGATTGGAGGTGACGCCCGCAATGCCGTCCTCATCGATCAGCCGGGCAAGGCTCCCGTCGGCGAGCATTCTGCGGCCGATATCATCCAGCCAGATGCTCTGGCCGAGCTTGCGTAACTCCCGCAGGGGATTATGAATGGCCACGGAGCGCTTCACCTCATGTCGGGTCTCGCAGCCATTGTCCGCCGATCCGGCGGGTTGCGCGAGTGCGCACCGGGGCGCATCGCAAGCGGAAGCGATGCTTGCACGAACTCCCGCGGGCAATCAGCCCATTCGCGGTGAGTCGGCATGATCATCCTGACAGTCAACAGCGGCAGCACCTCGATCAAACTCGCCGCATTCGAGGCAGCGCCCGATGGCGCCAGCTCTTGCATCGCACACGAGCAACGTGCGGCAGGGCATGTCGCGCCCGAGCAGGTCCTGCGCGACTTCCTCGCGAGATTGCCGGATCGGCCCGCGGCAATCGCCCATCGCGTGGTCCACGGCGGTACGCGCTTCACGCGACCGCAGCGCATCGATGCCACGGTGTTGGATTCGATCCGCCAGTTGTCCGAACTTGCGCCGCTGCACAATCCGCAGGCGGTCGAGTGGATCGAGGCGGCGCGCGCTGCGGTGGACCCGGCCGTTGCGCAGATCGCGGTGTTCGACACTGCTTTCTTCGCGACGTTGCCACGCGTCGCGGCGCACTACGCGCTACCCGCTCGCTTCGGCGACGCTGAGGGCGTCAGACGGTATGGCTTTCATGGCCTCGCCCATGAGTCCCTGTGGCAGCGCTGGTGTGTGCTTTATCCGGGTTTGCCACGCGGAGGAAGGCTGATCACGCTGCAGTTGGGCGGGGGCTGCTCGGCAGCAGCCATTGCCAACGGGGCGCCACGTGACACCTCCATGGGCTTCTCGCCACTGGAAGGACTCGTGATGGCCACACGCTCGGGTGACATCGACGCTGCGGTCGTGCCCTATCTGCAGCGGCGCCTGTCGCTCACGGCAGATAGCGTCATCGAGCTGTTGAATCGGGACAGCGGCGTTGCGGGACTTGCGGGCAGCGAGAGTGATCTTGGCAAGTTGGCCGCCGACCCCGCTGCCACCTCGCAGTTCGCCGTGGAGCTGTACTGCTACCGCGCTCGCAAGTACGTCGGCGCTTACCTGAGCGTGCTCGGGGGATGCGACGGCATCGTATTCGGGGGCGGTGTGGGCGAGCATGTCCCGGCCATCCGCGAGCGCATCCTGACCGGCATGGGATGGGCCGGCATCCGGCTCGATCTCGCGGCCAATGAGGCGGCGCGCGGGACGGAGGCCCGGATCGATGCAGCGGATGGTCCGCTGCGCGTGCAGGTAATCCGCACCGACGAGGAAGGGATACTGGTCCGCGCTGCACTACGGGCCGTGTTGTCCACCTGAGGGTTGATTGCCGCGCGGCGGCTTCGCGCGAAGGGATAGACTCCTTATGCCTTTGGGGCTCCCCTGGAACCCCGCCGCCCCCTGGAACCCCGCCGCCCCCTGGAACCCCGCCGCCCCCTGGAACCCCGCCGCCCCCTGGAACCCCGCCGCCCCCTGGAAACCCCGCCACCCCCTGGAAACCCCGCCACCCCCGGAAACCCTGCCACCCCCCGAACCCTCGCACCCCCGGCGCCGTCGCAGGAACGCTGCTTGCCTGCACAGATCTGCTTTCAAACGTTCGTGAGGAGGATTTTGCAATGACGGAACTCAATGTCGGACAGCTCGCCGATGATCTGCAGACTCTGGTGAGCGATGCGGAGGAGCTGCTTCGGGCCACGGCCAGCGTCAGCGGTGAGAAGGCATCCGCGGCGCGCGAGCGGGCGCAGGAGTCGCTGCAGGCGATGCGCGACCGGCTTGCCACCGTGCAGCAACAGATGAAGGGACACGCGCGCGCTGTGGGTGATTACGTGGAGGACAACCCCTGGCAGGCCATCGCGGCCGTCGGTGGCATCGCCCTGCTGCTCGGGCTGATCATGGGACGCAAATGATCGAGGACCCGGCCGAGGGCGCATTCGCCGCACCCGAGCATCGCATCGGCGCGTTCCGCAGCCTTTTTGGCACGCTTCTGGAGGCGCTGCGGACGCGTCTGGAGCTGGCCTCCGTGGAAGCGCAGATGTTCCTGTTGCGTACGGTGCAGATGCTCCTGTGGGCGTTCGCGGCCGTCGCCTGCGGTCTGCTCGCGCTCGCCTTCGCGGTCGTCGCCGTTGTGGCGGCCCTGTGGGATTCACATCGGATGGCGGGCGTTCTAGGTGGCGCCCTGCTGTTCGTCGTGCTCGGCGTGGTCTTTGGTTTTCTCTCGAGCCGCGCCTTTCGCTCCCGACCGGATGTTCTGCAAAGTACGCTCGCCCAGCTGGAAGCCGACGAGCGTCACGTGAGTGGGTTGCCATGAGGCGCATGGCAGAGCTCGAGGCGCGCCGGCAGACGTTGCTGCAAAGCTGCGATGCGCAACGTGTGGAGCTCGCGTATCGCCTGGAACAGATCCGGCCGGCCGCCCAGATTTCCGCGTGGACCCGCCGCGGTCCAACGGCCGCGGGCCGGCATTCCTTTACCTGGATCGCTGGACTTGTGAGCTTGTTGATGATGTTGCGTCGGACGCGGCGCCTCGGACGAATCACCTGGGTGACCGGAGCCATCGCGCTGGTATCGCGCGCGGCTACGATCCTGCGGCTGATCGTGCGGGCGCGCGCGCTGTACGCAGGTCTGAGGGAGCGCCGCTAGCGATTGTCGCGAGGTTTCTGCGGCGCCTGCGCGGTGCCGGGAACGACTGACGGGCTCGCGATCGGTGCGTCTCGTGGGGACGCGTCAGGTGGGGACGCGCCGCGCGGGGACGCGAGAGGTTCGCTCTGGGTCGTCGTCTGCGCAGCGGGTTGGTCGAGAAAAGCCTGCAAGCCCACCACCGCGGGTATGCCGTTCGCGGCCTGCAGCGTGGCGCGGGCCAGATCCCAGTTGATGGCTGCGGTATCGTTGCCGACGGCATCGCTCAATCGATGTGACAGCATGTCGAGATCCGGCTCCATCGTCTGACCTTCGCTGTCGACCGGCGGATGTGCCTCGAGCAGCAGCTGCCCATCGACGTATGCGACCTTCACCGGGTCGTTGATGAGCCATACGGGCGTTCCCACGGGCACAATCGGAAACAACGCCGCCACATCCTCGGGATACATCCGGATACACCCGTGCGTGATCGCCATGCCCACGGCCATCGGATTGTTGGTCCCGTGGATCATGTAGCTGCCACCGCCCACAGCCAGGCGCATCGCAAAATCGCCGAGCGGATTGTCCGGTCCCGCCGGGACCACCTTCGGCAAAGGATCGCCGTTGGCCAGATGCTCCTTGCGCACCGACTCGGGCGGATACCAGGCGGGATGGCGCTGCTTGGAGATGACATGTGTCTCCCCAAGCGGGGTGCTCCAGTCCATCTTGCCGATACTGACGGGAAAGGTGATGACTACCGGCTTTTCGTGCTTTTTCGGCTTCGGGAAATAATAGAGCCGATGCTCGGGCAGATTCACGACGATGCCTTCGCGGGGTCCGGGCGGCAGGATCCGCCGGCCCGGCAGCAGGATCGAGGTTCCCTCTCCCGGCAACCACATATCCACACCGGGGTTGGCGCGGATGATTTCCTCGTATCCGAGACTGTAGCGGCGCGCGATATCGAGCAGCGTGTCCTGGTAGTGCGACTGGATGGTCGCATCGTTGCCGAACACGGCCGAGCCATTCTCGGGCAGCTCGTAGACGGTGGCGCGGGCCGTGGCAGCGGCGACCGCGAGCAGGCAGCAGAGAGCGAGCCGTGACTTCATCTAATCTCTAATCATGTCATCGTAACATATTGTTCTATAATAGGACAGTGTAATCCAACCGGGGCCTGCCGCAGCATTTTAGACAAAACCGCTGCGCGGCGGTTCGCAATCGTGGGCACTGCTCTTGCTGAGGTGGTCTTGAGACCAGTCAACTTGAATTATGAATGCGGGAGCACAGTCAATGCGCCATTCCATGAAACTGATCGCCCTCACGGCAGCTACTTTGCTCGCCTCGGGATGCAACGTGATGAAAGGCAAGGAGACGAGCGGACAGTATGTCGATGATGCCACGCTGATGACGCGCGCCAAGGCGGCGCTGGTCAAGGACAGCACGGTGTCCGCCACGGATTTCAACGTCGATGTCTACAAGGGCAATGTCACGCTGACGGGCGTCGCCAAGTCGCCGGATGAAGTGCGGCGAGCCATCGAGGACATCAAGACAGTACCAGGGATCGTCGGCGTCAAGAATGCGACCCGCGTCGCCACGACCGAGCGCGGTGACGGCAAGTCCGAATAGCCGGCGCGGCTGATTCTTCCGGGACGGTATGATGCAAATGGCGCGCGCTGTTCGCGCGCCACTTTTTTGTGTCCGGATGCGCACGCCCGCTGCATGCAAGGAAAACTCAATCGCGCCTTTTATGCCCGGGAAGATACGCTCCTCATCGCGCGTGAGCTCATCGGCATGCATCTGGTGCATGACGCTGACACGCGCCGGGTGGGTCGCATCGTCGAGACCGAGGCCTATCTCGGCCCCGAAGATCTGGCCGCGCACTCGGCACGGGGCCGCACGCCCCGCACCGAAGTGATGTTCGGGCCGCCAGGGCACGCGTACGTCTATTTCATTTACGGCTTCTGGAACTGCATGAACATCGTGACGTCTGCGGCAGGGATTCCGCACGCGGTGCTGTTGCGCGCCCTGGAGCCGGTCGCGAACATCGACGACAAGACCTGGGGACCGGGACTGCTGTGCCGGGCGATGGCAATCGACCGCAGTGTCAATGGACTGGATCTGTGCGGCGGGCGGCTGTGGCTCGAGCGGCCGAGGTCGGCGGCGCCGGCGGCTCGCATCGGCCGCAGTCCGCGCATCGGGGTGGCGTATGCCGGACGTTGGGCAGCACGCCCCTGGCGCTTCTTCGATCGGAATTCGCCGTATGTTTCCGGCGTGTCGACGCAATTGCGTCAACGGCGAAGTGCTCCGGCGGCAGCGAGTAGGCAATAATGCGCATCCGCACCGGCCCCGAAGCCTCCCATGAGAAAACTACTGTGCCCGATGATCGCTGCCGCCCTCACGGCATGCGCGGCGCAAGCCGTCAAACCCGACACACAAGAGCATGCGGCGGCCGCCGCGCAGGAGAGCTCTGCCGATCAGGCCACCGGCCCGGCGGCCGCGCCGCCGCGCGATAACGATTTCTATCCCTCCACGTACCGGGTTGCGCCGACCGCCCCGACGCTCATCGAGCACGCAACGGTCCTCACCGGGACCGGCGCGCGGCTCGAGGATGCCGATGTCCTGATCGTCGAGGGCAAGATCCAGGGCGTGGGCTCACACCTGCAGCGGCCGCCCCAGACCCACGTCATCGACGGTCACGGTCGCTGGGTGACGCCCGGACTGATCGATATCCACTCCCATCTCGGGGTCTATCCGAGCCCCGGGGTCCGGGCCAATGCGGACGGCAACGAGGCGACCTCGCCCACGACCGCGAACGTGTGGGCGGAGCATTCGGTGTGGCCACAGGATCCGGGCTTTCGTACCGCTCTCGCCGGCGGCATCACGACGCTCGAGATCCTGCCCGGCTCGGCCAACCTCTTCGGCGGCCGCTCCGTGATTCTCAAAAATGTCCCGAGCGTGACGTACCAGGGAATGAAATTTCCGGGCGCTCCGCAGGGACTGAAGATGGCGTGCGGGGAAAATCCCAAGCGCGTATATGGCGAGCGCAAGCAGTTTCCGTCCACCCGCATGGGCAACGTTGCCGGCTACCGCGCGCAGTGGGCGGAAGCGCGCGAGTATCTGCGCGACCAGCAGGAGTACGCGAGAAAGCACGCCGCCGGCGACAAGGACGCGAAGCCGCCGAAGCGCGACTTGCGCCTGGACACCCTCGCCGCCGCCCTCAAGGGCGAGATCCTCGTACAGATGCATTGCTATCGTGCCGATGAGATGGCGACCGTGCTCGACATGGCGCACGAGTTCGGCTATCACGTCGCGGCGTTCCATCACGCGGTGGAGGCTTACAAGATCGCCGACCTGCTCGCCGAACAGGGTGTGTGTGCCGCCATGTGGGCGGACTGGTGGGGCTTCAAGATGGAAGCGTACGACGGCATTCCGGAGAACATCGCGTTCGTGGACGCCGCTCCCAACGGCTGCGCAATCGTACATTCGGACTCCGAGGAAGGCATCCAGCGGCTCAACCAGGAGGCGGGCAAGGCGATCGCCTATGGTCGGCGAGCGGGGCTGGATATTCCACCCGAACGCGCGATTCGCTGGCTGACGGCCAATCCGGCCAAGGCAATCGGCGTACTCCAACGCACCGGGACGCTCGAGCCGGGGAAGATGGCGGATGTGGTCGTGTGGAGCCGCAACCCCTTCAGCGTGTATGCACTGGCGGATTTCGTGCTGATCGACGGCGTCGTACGCTACGACCGAGCGCAGCCTGCCACGGCACCGGCGTCCGACTTCCTGCTGGGGCAGCCAGCCGCGGCGGGGCTCTACCCGTGACTGAGCTGACCAGGCGAATGACGCACCGCGCCCAGTTGGCGCTTCTTTCGCTCACGATCACGTGCGGAGCGCTCGGATCAGTGGGATTGCTCGCAGCCCCAGCAGTACACGCAGCGCCAGCGACAGCCATCCTGATCCGGGACGCTACGATCCATACCCAGACCGCCGCCGGGGTGCTCGAGCATGCCGACCTGTTGATCGTCGACGGCAAGGTCGCAGGACTCGGTCATGGCCTGCATGGGCCAGCCGATGCGCACATCATCGAGGCACGCGGCCGCGTGGTGACGCCCGGACTGTTCGGCGGGCTAAGTCACCTCGGCATCGAGGAGATCGGGCTTGAGCCCACGGTCGATGACTACTCCCTGCAGCTTGGGTCCATGCGGCCGGAGTTCGATGTCACGCCCGCATTCGATCCGGAATCGATCGTGCTCGGCGTCGGCCGTCTGGGCGGCATCACCTTCGCCGTGGTCGAGCCCAGCTCGCAGGCCGGCGGCGGCAATGCTCCCGGTGGCAGCATCATCTCCGGGCAAGGCTGCGTGGCGCAGCTCGATGGCACGATCGTGCCGAAAGTGCGGGCGTTGTTCGTCGACCTCGGCGGCGAGGCGAATGCGTTATCCGGCGGCAGTCGCGCCGGGCAGTTCATGCTGCTGCAACAGGCCCTCACGGAAGTTCGCTCGCCGCGGGCGCTGCTCAACGGTGACCAGCGGTTGCTGACCCCCGCCGGGCGGCAGGCCCTGCAGGGCTTTGTGTCAGGCGCCGGTCCCATCGTGTTCGACGTCGATCGCGCATCCGATATCCGCCAGGTGCTTACGCTTGCTTCCCGCGACAAACTGCACATCGTCGTCAAAGGTGGCGCGGAAGCCTGGCGGGTCGCAGCAGAGCTGGCAGCGGCACATGTACCGGTGATTCTCGACCCATTGGATGATCTGCCGGCGAGTTTCGATTCCGTGGGCGCTACCTTGGAGAACGCCGCCCGGCTGCAGCGTGCGGGAGTCACCATCGCATTCAGTCTGGATAATCCGCAGCCGCACAACATCCGCAAGGTGCGCCAGACCGCCGGGGTCGCGGTCGCGCACGGCCTGCCATGGGAGGCCGCGCTGGCGGCTCTCACGCGCAATCCTGCGGAAATCTTCGGTGTTGCGGACCGCGAAGGCTCGATCGCCCGGGGCCGGCCCGCCGACCTGGTACTGTGGGACGGTGATCCGCTCGATGTCACGACACTCGCAGACCAGGTGTTCATCGGCGGCCGGGCGCAGCCGATGCAGTCGCGTCAGACACTGCTGCGGGATGAGTATCTGAAGAAGCTGCACACCAACACCGCCCGATGAGCGCACGACGAACCGCGCCCGATGCAGAAGACGTATAAGTATTACGACCTTCTGCTGGGCGCGTACGTGTGCGTGCTGCTGTGCGCGAATCTCATCGGACCTTCGAAGGTCTCCACGGTGCAGGTGCCGGTGTTGGGTACGGTCACCTTCGTGGCCGGAGTGCTTTTCTTCCCGTTTTCATATTTTTTCGGCGATGTGCTCACCGAGGTCTACGGCTATGCCCGTGACCGGCGCGTCGTGTGGAGCGGCTTCGCAGCGCTCGTGTTCGCCTCGGTGATGGCCACCGTCATCGTGCATCTTCCGCCGGCCGATTTCTGGAAGAGCAACCAGGCGGCGGTGCAGACGATCTTCGGCAACACCCCGCGCATCATTGGCGCCTCGATCATCGCGTTCTGGTGCGGCTCGTTCGTGAACAGCTACGTGCTGGCGCGAATGAAGCTGCTCACGCGCGGCCGCTGGCTCTGGACGCGCACGATCGGCTCGACGCTGTGTGGTGAGCTGGTCGACTCGGGACTCTTCTACAGCATCGCCTTCCTGGGGATGTGGCCGACCCGCCAGCTTGTCGGGGTGACGATCACCCAATACGTGCTCAAATCGGCGTGGGAGGTGGTCATGACGCCGGCCACATACCGGATCGTCGGTTTTCTCAAACGCGCCGAGCAGGAGGACTATTACGATCGCGGCACGAACTTTACGCCGTTCTCGCTCAAGGGCTGACAGTTACTGCTTCCCGCCAAGGACCTCCGCAAGGCACGTCCCGTACGCTGCAAAGCTCGCAAAACGCCACGTCCTTATCGTACGGATGAGCAGTCTGCACGTATTCCCTCGACGCCACCCGATCGACGACGCTCACGCGGAAAGCAGTAACCGTCACCGGACTCCTGCTGCCGTTGCGCCGGATATCTCAGCGGCAGCAGTTTATTTTGCGTGCCCGGCCCCCGGCGCTGTGCGCTCGCCGGACGGGACATCCTCGCCGGCCAGCTCCAGCAGCTCGCTGCCCTCGGGCACACGATCCCCGACTGCAAAGTGGATCGCGAGCACGGTACCGGCAAAGGGCGCGGTAATGGTGTGTTCCATTTTCATCGCCTCGATGCTCATCAGGACCTCTCCCGCGGCGACGGTTTGTCCCGGCGTGACGGCCACGGCCGTGACGACTCCCGGCAACGGGGTCGTCAGCGTTCCCTGGGATCCTCTGACGGTGAATTCAGTTTCGCGGGGATCTTCGAGCGTGAACGTGTCGTGCGCTCCTCCCGTAAGCCACAGATGCATGGTCTGACCGATCCGCAGATACCGCCCCGTCACGCGGATGCCCGCGAGTGTCGCGGCGACGCGTTCCCGGCAGACTGAGAGCTGTGTAACCGGGAGCCGCGTCGCCCCTGCACCGTCGTCGCGTTCGGCCGGTCCAAGAATGACCGCAACGGCCAATCCTGCTTCGAACTCGGTGCGCACGCGATAGCGCCGAGCAGCAACGGCCAATACCCGCTCGACCCAGGCAGGCAGATTGGGAATGAAGCCGTCCGTTGCCTCCCACGGGCTTGCCTCTGCAGCGGCTGAGGGCCTTTGCAGCAGCAGAGCGGCCAGAGCCGTCGACTCTATCCCGGCGAGCTCGGGTTCGCGCAGCCTAAGGCCGTGCTGTTCAAGAAAGGCAATGCTGTGCGCTGCGGCGCGAAACTCGGGTGCATCGAGGATGCCGGCCAGCCAGCGCTCGTTGGTGTGCACACCGGCGCAATAGGTCCGACGCAAAGCCGCGCCCAACCGAGCCGCCGCCTCCGCCCGGGACGGCGCGCCGGCGATGACCTTCCCCAGCAGCGAGTCATAATCGTCGGGCACCCGGTCACCGGTTGCAAAACCGGCATCGACCCGCACGCCCTCGCCCGCTGGCCAGTGCATCAGCTGCAGCGTTCCAGCGCTCGGCAGGAAATCACGCCGCGGGTCCTCGGCGCACACCCGCGCTTCGATGGCATGCCCCGTGAGCTGAATTTGCGCCTGGTCAAGCGGCAGCGGCTCCCCTGCCGCCACGCGCAGCTGCCACTCGACGAGATCAAGTGCGGTCACGGACTCCGTCACCGTATGCTCCACCTGCAGCCGGGTGTTCATCTCCATGAAATAGAACTCGCTGCCATCGAACAGGAACTCGACCGTCCCGGCGCTCACATAGCCGATCTCACGGGCGACGAGCAGCGCGGCGGAGCGCATCGCCGTGCGCAGCGCGTCCGGCAGATTCGGCGCGGGCGCCTCTTCGAGCAGCTTCTGGTGGCGGCGCTGAATCGAGCAATCGCGATCGCCCAGGTGCACGAAGTTGCCATGCTGGTCGGCGAAGATCTGCACTTCGACGTGTCGCGGTGCCGGCAGGAAACGCTCCAACAGCAGCGATCCGTCCCCGAAGGCGCTTTGCGCCAGCCGGCGGGCCGCGGCGAGCGCCGCGGCGATCTCGCCCTCGCTCGTGACGATGCGCATGCCCTTGCCACCGCCGCCCGCCGCGGGCTTGATCATCAAGGGCATGCCGAGGCGGCGTGCTGCACTCTGCAGATGCTCCAGATCCTGTTCCGCGCCCTCGTAGCCCGGCAGTACCGGCACACCGATGGCCCGCATACGCGCCTTCGCATGGATCTTCGAGCCCATGGCGGCAATCGCCGCCGCCGGCGGCCCCACGAACAGCACCCCTGCCTCCAGGCAGGCCTGCGCAAACTGCGCATTCTCCGCAAGGAAGCCGTAGCCTGGATGGATGGCCTCGGCGTGCACTGTGCGGGCGGCCTCGAGCAGGCTTGCGATGTTCAGGTAACTCTGCCTGGGAGGCGGCGGTCCGATGCGCACCGCGACATCCGCCTCGCGTACATGCTGCGCGTCAGTATCGGCATCGGAGAACACGGCAATCGTGCGGATTCCCAGCCGCCGCGCCGTGCGAAAGATCCGGCACGCAATCTCACCCCGGTTGGCGACGAGAAGGCTTTCAATCATGTTGCCTCACATGCGGAAGACGCCGAAGCGTGTCTCCTCAGTCGGGGCATTGCGAACGGCTGCCAGGCACAAGCAGAGCACCCGGCGCGTGTCCAGAGGGTCGAGCACACCGTCATCCCAGAGCCGCGCGGATGAATAGAATGGATGACCCTGCTGCTCGTACTGCTCGCGGAGCGGCTCTTTGAAGGCCGCCTCTGCGGACGGCGGCCAGTCCTGCCCGGCTGCCCGCAGCTGATCGCCCTTCACCGTGGCGAGCACGCTCGCCGCCTGCTCGCCACCCATGACGGAGATGCGCGCATTCGGCCACTGGAAAAGGAACCGGGGTCCGTAGGCGCGGCCGCACATGGCGTAGTTGCCGGCGCCGTAACTGCCGCCGATGATGAGAGTGAGCTTGGGAACCGCGGCACAGGCGACCGCCGTCACGAGCTTCGCGCCGTCGCGCGCGATCCCCCCTGCCTCCGCGCGCCGCCCGACCATGAAGCCGGTGATGTTCTGCAGAAACAGCAGCGGTCGCTGCGCCCGGACGCACAACTCGATGAAGTGCGTTCCCTTGAGAGCGCTCTCGGAGAACAGGATGCCGTTGTTCGCGACAATCCCCACCGGGTAGCCGCCGATGTGGGCAAACCCACACACCAGGGTCGTGGCATAGAGTTGCTTGAATTCGTCCAGCTCGGAGGCATCCACGAGGCGCGCAATGACTTCGCGCACGTCGTACGGCTTGCGCAGGCTCGCGGGCACCACGCCATACAGCTGCGCCGGAGCGAAAGCCGGCTCGAGTGGGGTGCGCGGCGGTCGCACATCGGCTGCGGGCGAGAGCCGGGCGACGATCCGCCGGGCGATCGCCAGGGCGTGCGTGTCGTTCTGCGCGTAATGATCGCAGACGCCCGACTCCCGACAATGCACGTCTGCGCCGCCGAGGGACTCCGCGTCGATGTCTTCTCCGGTCGCCGCCTTCACCAGCGGCGGACCGCCGAGGAACACCCGACCCTGTTCGCGCACGATGACATTCTCATCGGACATCGCCGGAACGTATGCGCCACCTGCCGTGCAGGAGCCGTGCACGACCGCGATCTGGGCGATGCCGGCTGCGGACAAAGTGGCCTGGTTGTAGAAGATGCGACCGAAATGCTCCCGATCCGGAAAGACTTCGTCCTGGGCGGGAAGGTAGGCCCCGCCACTTTCCACCAGATACACGCAGGGCAGGCGGTTCTCGCGCGCAATCTCCTGAGCGCGCAGATGCTTCTTGACCGTCAGGGGATAGTACGTTCCGCCCTTGACGGTCGGGTCGTTGGCCACCACCACGCACTCGCGCCCGTTGATGCGGCCAATTCCCGTGATGATCCCGGCGCAGGCGATCTCGCCCCCATACAGTCCGTGAGCCGCCAGTTGCGAGAGCTCGAGAAAGGGGCTGCCGGTGTCGAGCAGAGTCCGCACGCGCGCGCGCGCGGTCAGCTTGCCCGCGGCGCGGTGCTTGGCGAGCGCCGCCGCGGAGCCGCCGGCGGCCGCGCGTGCGGTGCGTTCCCGCAGCTCGGCCACGAGTTGCCGCATCGCGCGCTCGTTGTCGCTGAATTGCTGCGAATGCACATCGATACGGGTCGCAAGTGCGGGCATACTTGTCACCGCTGCCAGTTTGTCGGACAATCATACGATCCTACCGAAGAGGAAGGCAAGCTGATGGCGGTCACCGACTGTGATTTCGGTCTCGGCGAGAGCCTCGAGGAAATCCGCTCCCAGGTGCGGCGCTTCGCCACGGAGCGCATTGCCCCGCGGGCTGCCGCCATCGACCGTGACAATGCATTTCCGCGCGACCTGTGGCCTGCCCTGGGCGAGCAGGGATTGCTCGGCGTCACCGTTCCCGAGCGCTGGGGTGGCAGCGGGCTCGGCTACGCAGCCCACGTACTCGTCATGGAGGAGATCTCCCGCGCCTCGGGCTCGGTCGGCCTCTCCTACGGCGCCCATTCCAACCTGTGCGTGAACCAGCTGCGCCTGAATGGCACGGATGCGCAACGGGATCGCTTTCTGCCAGCGCTCGTCAGCGGTGAGCATGTGGGCGCGCTGGCCATGTCAGAGCCGGCTTCGGGCTCGGATGTCGTCTCCATGCAGTTGCGGGCCGAGAAGCGCAGCGATACATATCTGCTCAACGGACGCAAAATGTGGATCACCAACGGCCCGGATGCCGATGTGTTCGTGGTATATGCGAAAACGACTCCCAACGCCGGTGCCCGCGGCATCACTGCGCTGATCATCGAGCGCGGTACGCCCGGCTTCAGCACCGCCCAGAAGCTCGACAAGCTCGGCATGCGCGGCTCGGGGACCTGTGAGCTCGTATTCGAGGACTGTGCAGTACCCGCGGCGAACCGGCTCGGCGCGGAGAACGGTGGCGGCGCGGTTCTGATGAGCGGACTCGATTACGAGCGCGTCGTGCTCGCCGGGGGGCCACTCGGGCTCATGGCGGCCGCGTTGGACCTGGTGCTGCCCTACGTGCGCGAGCGCAAGCAATTCGGCCAGCCGATCGGCACCTTCGAACTGATGCAGGCGAAGCTCGCCGACATGTACGCCGCGTTGAATGCAAGCCGCGCCTACGTGTACTGCGTTGCGCGCGCCTGCGATGCCGGCAGCGTCAGACGGCGTGATGCGGCGAGCTGCATTCTGTTCGCGGCGGAGCGGGCCACGCAGGTGGCGCTCGAGGCCATCCAGGCGCTCGGCGGCAACGGCTATACGAACGACTTTGCCGCCGGCCGACTGCTGCGCGATGCCAAGCTTTACGAGATCGGCGCCGGCACGCAGGAGATCCGTCGCATGCTCATCGGGCGTGAGCTGTTCGAGTCCGCGGCATGAGCGTGCAGTTCGAGCAGCTCGAGCTGGAGACCGCCTATCGCAAGGTGGCCACCGCCATTGGCGCGCGCATCCTCGACCGTCGCTTGCAGGTCGGGGACCGTCTGCCTGCGGAGCTGGAGCTGGCAAGGCAGTTCGGCGTCAACCGCTCCACGATCCGGGAGGCCTTGCGCGAGCTCGAAAGCAACGGGTTGCTGATGCGCCGACCCGGCTCGCGACGCATGGCGGTCAGTCGCCCGCTGCACGTTGCCCTCGCCCAGGGCATCAGCCGCGCACTCGTCCTGCACGATGTGACGTTCCTGGAGATCTGGGAAGCGCTCAGCCTGCTCGAGCCACCGCTGGCGGCGCTGGCCGCGAGTGCACGCTCCACCGATGATCTGGCGCTCGTGGCGGCCGCCGCCGGGCTGTTTGCGGCCGACAATCTCAAGACCCGCGCCGCCGCCCGGCATGCCGCGGACTTCTTTCGCGCCGTCGGGCGCGCGACGCACAACCAGGTGTTGGGACTCGCCCAGGAGCCGCTGCTGCAGCTGCTGGAGCCCTCGTTGCGTCTGATGATCGACAAGGTGCCGCAGGCGCGTTCGCGCATCGTCACCGCCCAACGTCGCATTCGCGAAGCCCTCGAGTCCCGGGACGGCGAGAGCGCCCGCACGTGGATGGCGCGGCACATCCGCGATTTTCGCAAAGGCTACGAGCTGGCGAGCATTGATCTCGAGCACCGCGTGCGGGTGGATTGATGAAACGAGAATCGGCTCAAAGAAAGAAATCCGGCAGCAGGTCCTGTTCCGCCACTGCGGCATGCCGGTACCGGGCGAGCTCGGTGATACCCGCCTGCCGCAGAACCTCTTCATCGATGCAGAAGCGGCCGCTGACGGTGCGACTATCGCCCGTCAGGATGATGTAGGCGGCGTCAGCGACGATCTCCGGCTTGCGGACCCGTCGTCGCTCGCTTTGCGGGTAGTGCGCCATCGCGATCTGCAGCGCTGCGGTATCGATCACGGTGCGCGGCCACAATGCATTGACCGCGACTCCCTGCTCGCGCAGCTCTCCTGCCAACCCCAGCACGCACAGGCTCATCCCGAACTTCGCGATCGAGTAGGCCACGTGCGGCGCAAACCAACGCTCCGCGAGGTTGAGCGGCGGCGAGATCATCAGAATGTGCGGGTTCGGCGCCCGGGTCAGGAACGGCAAGCAGGTCTTGCAGCACAGAAACGTGCCCCGAGTGTTGATCTGCTGCATGAGATCGAACCGCTTCATGTCCGTCTCGGGCGTGTTGGTGAGTGCGATCGCGCTGGCATTGTTCACCAGAATGTCGATCCCCCCGAAGCGCTCGACGGTGCGTGCCACGGCCTGCGCTACCTGCTCATCGTTGCGGATGTCCACCGCCAAGGGCAGAGCGTTGCCTCCGGCCGCCTCGATCTGCGCAGCCGCGGTGTAGATGGTGCCGGGCAGGCGCGGATGTGGCTCGGTGGTTTTGGCGATGACGGCTATGTTTGCCCCGTCCTGGGCGGCTCGCAGGGCAATCGCGAGGCCGATTCCGCGACTCGCACCGGTGATGAACAGCGTGCGGCCGGCGAGAGAGGTGCGTTTGCGCGATTCGCTCATCGGTGCTCCCTGTCGGCACAGCTTGGGGCCGGGGTCGGGGTATAACCGCTCATTATGAGGCTATGACCCGGAAGCCTCGTGGGGATTCGCCACTGCGGTAACATTCTGCCCGAACGCATCGATTTGGGGTGACGCAAACTTGGCGGCAATCGGCACGGAGCAGGTACTCGACGTCCATCACTGGACCGACACCCAATTCACCTTCACGACGACCCGTGACTCGGGCCTGCGCTTCGAGAATGGCCAGTTCGTCATGGTGGGCCTGAAGGTGCAGGAGCGCCCGCTGCTGCGGGCCTACAGCATTGCAAGCGCCAATCACGAGGAGCATCTGCAGTTCCTCAGCATCAAGGTGCCCGATGGTCCGCTGACCTCGCGCCTGCAGCACATCCGGCGCGGCGATGCGGTGCTCGTCAGCCGCAAACCCACCGGCACGCTCGTGCTGCACGATTTGAAGCCCGGCAAGCGCCTGTACCTGCTCAGCACCGGGACCGGCGCCGCGCCGTTCATGAGCGTCATCAAGGATCCCGAAGTCTACGAGCGCTTCGAGCACGTGACGCTCGTACATGGCGTGCGCTGGGTGCGCGAGACCGCAGTGGTCAGGACCCTCATCGAGGATCTGCGCCAACACGACTACCTTGGCGAGGCCGTGCGGCACAAGCTGCACTATTTCCCGACCATCACCCGCGAACCGCACCGCAATTACGGGCGACTCACGGCCCTCATCGAATCAGGCAAGCTGTTCGCAGACCTGGCACTGCCGCCGTTCGACCCGAAAGAGGATCGGGTGATGGTGTGCGGTAGTCCGGGCATGCTGGCGGATACGCGCGCGATGCTGGATGCCCACGGCTTCAGCGTCTCGCCGAACATTGGCGAGCCCGGCGACTACGTCATCGAGCGAGCGTTCGTCGAACGCTGAGCGCCCACCCTCGCGCGGTCCCGCGCCCCTGCGCTTCCTCGCCCCCTGCGCTTCCGCGTCACCGGTCCGCACAAGACACCGTCAAGCACACGCCGGTCAGACGGACCGACGGAACCGCCGCGGCTGACAGGCATTGGTGTAGCGGATCGTTTGGGACCACATCCGCACATGGCACACCAGGATGAGAACGGCAGCGCGCGCGCTACGCACAGCCGCCGCGATTTTCTCCGCGGAGCGGCATCCGGCGCTGCCGCCGTGCCGTTCGTCGGCGGCGTGGCGAGCGCGCTCCAGGGCCAGCCGCCCTCCTCACCCGGCGCCGCACAAGCCGGCGCTCCGCAGACCGTCACGCTGCGCATCAATCAGCAGCCACACACCCTCAGCATCGATGCGCGCACGACGCTGCTCGATGCGTTGCGCGATGCCGTGGGCTTGACGGGAACGAAAAAAGGCTGCGGCCATGGACAGTGCGGCGCCTGCACGGTGCATGTGGACGGGCAGCGGATTCTGTCCTGCATGAGCTTCGCGCTCATGCAGGAAGGGCACGAGATTACGACAATCGAGGGTCTTGCACGCCCCGATGGCACGCTGCACCCGATGCAGCAGGCGTTCATCGATCACGATGCGCTTCAATGCGGCTACTGCACGCCAGGGCAGATCATGTCCGCCGTCGCCTGCGTGCGCGAGGGGCACGCCGCAACGGCCGACGAGATCCGCGAATATATGAGTGGCAACCTGTGCCGCTGCGCCGCCTATCCCAACATCGTCGCCGCGATCGAGCAGGCCGCCAAGGTCCGCAGCAGCGAGGCCTGACGTGGAACACTTCGCCTACCAGCGGGCAACCGATGCCGATATGGCGGTGAGGACAGTCCACGCCCGCGGCCCGCAGGCCCAGTACATCGCCGGCGGGACGAACATGACGGATTACATGACGCTCGGCGTCCTGCGGCCCACGCTGCTGGTGGACATCAACCACCTGCCGGCCGCGCGGTATGCCCGGATCGAGTCCGATGGCACGCGGCTGCGCCTCGGCGCGCTGGTGCGCATGAGTCAGGCCGAAGAGCACCCGCTGGTGCGCTCGCACTATCCGCTGATTCGCGACACACTGCTGCTTGCCGCCTCGCGCCAGATCCGCAATATGGCGAGCCTCGGCGGTAACGTCCTGCAGCGCACGCGCTGCGAGTACTACCGTAACAGCGGCTGGGAATGCAACAAGCGCCAGCCCGGTTCCGGGTGTGCCGCGCTCGAAGGTCTGAACCGGCAGCATGCCATCCTCGGCACGAGCGCGCAGTGTATCGCCACGTACGCGGGTGATCTGGCGCAGGCGTTGATCGCCCTGGATGCGAGCGTCGAGACAATCGGCGCAGCATCCGGGCGCCGCACGATCCGTTTCGCCGAACTGCATCGGCTTCCGGGGACAACGCCGCACATCGAAACGATTCTCGAGCCGGGAGAGTTGATTACGTTCATCGACGTGCCGGCGGGCCCCTGGACCGCCCGCTCACGCTATGTGAAGGTGCGCGACCGCCAGTCCTATCAGTTCGCGCTCGTCGCGGCGGCGGTCGCGCTACACCTGGAAGGCAACACGGTGCGCGACGCGCGCATCGCACTGGGCGGCGTGGCTACCGTCCCCTGGCGATCCCGGGAAGCCGAAGCGGTTCTGCGCGGCAAGACGCTGGATGAACCGCTCGCGGCGCAAGCTGCCGATGCGGCTTTTGCGCACGCCCGCCCCGGCAGCGGCAATGCCTTCAAGATACCTGTGGGCAAGCAGGCTCTCATCCGCGCGCTGCTCGAAGCGCAGTCCATGCAGGTCTGAAGGATGAATGCCGCCGCCCCGCCGCCCGCGGACAATCAGGGAAAACCGTTTGCCCGCATCGATTCCCGTATCAAGGTGACGGGCGAGGCGCGTTATCCGGCGGACATTGCGCTCAATAACCTCGCCTATGGCGTGTTCGTGACCAGCGACATCGCCCGCGGCAGCGTGCAGGCACTGCATCTGCAGGCCGCGCGCCAGGTGCCCGGAGTGCTCACCATCATCAGCCAGGGCGATATGGGTGAGATCAAGCCACCGAAATTCGAGATGGCAAGTTTCACCTCCCTCGGCCCCCTGCATACCCGCGAGATCCATCATGACGGTCAGATCATGGCGCTCGTGGTGGCGGAGACCTTCCAGGCGGCGGAGGAAGCGGCCGCTCGGGTGACGGCAGACTACGTCCGCCAGTCCGCCAGTGCCGATCTCGACTCGCCCGGCACCGACACGATTGCCGCCGTGGGCAATTCGGCGCGGCACAAGGAAGATCCGGCAAAGGGCGACTTCCAGGGGGCATTTGCCAGCGCCCCCGTGAAGATCGACGCCGAATATCACACCCCGACGCAAACCCATAATCCGATCGAGCTGTTCAGCACCACCGCCGTGTGGAGCGATCGGCGCCTGACGATCTACGAGCCGACACAAGCCGTGTTCGCGCTGCGCGCGGAAGTTGCATGGCAGCTCAATCTCGATGTGGCCGATGTGCGCGTGATCAGTCCCTATATCGGCGGTGGCTTTGGCTCGAAGGGGCCGGTCACCCCCCGCACGGCGATCGTGGCGCTGGCCGCCCGGCAGCTCAATCGTCCGGTGCGTTGCGTGGTCAGCCGAAGCCAGGGGTTCACGACTCAGCCCTATCGCGCCCCGACCCGCCACCACATACAGCTCGGAGCTGCACAGGATGGCCGCATCCTGGCATTCAACCACGAGGGCTGGGAGCTGAGCTCGCGCCTGGATAACTACGTCGTCGCCGGTACGGAGACCACGACGCGTCTGTATGGCTACGGGGCGGTCGCAAGCAAGGTGAGCATCGTCAAGGCGGACCGGCAGACGCCGGCTTTCATGCGCTCACCTCCGGAGCTGCCCTACGTGTTTGCGCTCGAAAGCGCGCTGGATGAGCTGGCGTACGCCACGCGGCTCGATCCGGTGGAACTGCGCCGCATCAACGACACGCAGATCGAGCCCATCAAGGGGAAGCGGTTCAGCAGCCGTCACCTGATGGAATGTTATGACCACGCGGCGGGCACGTTCGGCTGGTCGGCGCGCAACCCGCAGCCCGCCTCGATGCGCGAGGGCGACTGGCTGATCGGACTGGGCTGCGCGACGGCAGTCTACCCGACGAACGTGGCTGCTGCGGCCGCGAGAGTCCGGCTCACCGACCGGGGATCCGTCCGCGTCCAATGCTCCTCGCAGGAGATCGGCACCGGCATCCGCACGGTCGCCGGGCAGATGGCTGCCGAGCAGCTCGGCGTCGACCTGCACGCAGTCAGTGTCGAGATGGGCGATTCCGATCTGCCGCCGGCGCCGGTGTCCGGCGGCTCCAACAGCACCGCGAGCGTCTGTTCCGCGGTGCTCACGGCATGCCAGCAGATTCGCAGCCGGCTCTTCCGGGCCGCCACGAGCGCGCAAGGCGGCCCATTATCCGGACGCAAGCCATCCGGACTCAGCCTGCGCGATGGCTCCGTTCGCGCCACCGACGGCGCGGCGCAGCCGCTGCATGCGCTCTTCGAGTCCCTCGGCGTGGCCGTCATCGAGGAATACGCGGAATTCATCCCCGAGGGGGCGCCGCGGGATGCCGTGAGCCGGCTGTATGCGGGCAAGACGAGCATGATGGGCGCGACGAAGGGCCCCGAGGTGATGTTTGCCTTCGGTGCAGAATTCGTCGAAGTGCGCATTCATGCGCGCACGCGCGAGATTCGCGTGCCGCGGCTCGTGGGGACGTTCGCGGCCGGTCACATCATGAACACGCGCACCGCGCACAGCCAGCTGATGTCGGGCTTGATCTGGGGAATGGCCTCGGCCCTGCTGGAGGCCACCGAGCTCGACCCGCGCGCGGCGCGCACCGTCAACCGGGATCTGCAGGAATACTACATCGCGGTGAACGCCGATGTGGGCACCGTGCAGGTCACGATGTTGCCGGAGCTCGATCGGGCCGTGAACCCGGCCGGGGTGAAGGGGATCGGTGAGCTCGGTAATGTGGGTACCAACGCCGCGGTGGCCAACGCCATCTTTCATGCAACGGGCAAGCGCATCCGCTCGTTACCGATCCGGCTCGAGGATCTGCTGCCCTGAAGTCGCGGTGGCCGCGGCAGGTCAGGGCGCATCAAGCTCCGGGTAGTGCCGGAAGATGCCCTCTTCGTTGAATGGGATGCGCCGCGACGATGCAAGGTAGGCAGCGATCCGCGGGCGCTCCGCGACCGAGCGGCTGAGTGCGATGAGCCGCTTGTAGCGTCGCGCCGCCGCGGTCATCGCCTGTGGAAAGGCATAGGTCAGCCCCGTCACCAGCTGAAACAGCGACAGATCGGCATACGTGGGCTTCCGCCCCGTGAGAAATCGTTGCGTGCGCCGCCCTTTTCCCAGCAGCCGCTCGAAGTAACCGAGGTATTTCGGCAAGCGATGGCTGCGGACGTCCGCCGCGCGGCGCCGTGCTTCCGTCTTCTGATCTTCGTAATACAAACTGGCGGCCACCGGGTGATGGGTGTCGTGGATCTCGGCCACGACATCGGCAATCGTGAGCTGCAGTTGCTGGACCCACAGCCGCCCCGCTTCGTTTCGGGGCGCCAGGCCGTGCCGCGAGCCCAGAAAAAACAAGATGTTCGCCGTCTGGCCGATGAGCAGCCGCCCCGCGCGCAGGTAAGGCGGTGCGAACGGCACGTGCTGCACGTTCCTCGCCTTCATGAGCTGCATGAGAGCCGGCACGCCGCGGCCTTTGCCCGACCCGCGCGCCACATCGACGTAGGCGGCGCCCGCATCCTCCAGCGCCAGGCGGATGAATTCGCCGCGGCCCTGCACCGTTGGCCAGTAAAAGAGCTCATACATCAGCGAATCCTCCGGCGCACAATTCCAGGACCGCCCGGGGCACTGGCGCCCCGGTCGTACTCGCACGTCCGCCGGCCCATCTCGCCCCCCCAGGCGAAAAATGCAACGGATTCCCGTCCAGGATCATCGAGCTGGATCTGTTTCATGGCCGCATTCGCTCCCGACCGTGCATGCTTGGCGCTGCGTTGTTTATGGCTGAAGTGCCTGCGCGATCAATCCATTCAGTATTTCCGGGTCGACCGGCTTTACCAGATGGCGGTCGAAGCCGGCCTGCTGGGCTCGCAGCCGGTCTTCTTCCTGGCCCCAACCAGTCAGCGCGACGAGACACACTGCGCGGCCCCACGCGCGGCCGCGCAGCTCACGAGCGGTCCCGTAGCCGTCCAGGCGGGGCATGCCGATATCGAGCAGGATGATCTGCGGACGGAACGATTCGGCGATCTCGATCGCCTCCAGCCCGTCATGTGCCGTGCGCACATCGTGTCCCGCCATCTCCAGCATGAAGGCAAGGCTCTGCGCCGCATCGCGGTTGTCGTCCGCCACCAGGATGCGGGTGTGCAAATGCGGCACGCGGCTGGTCGAGGCGGCTTCGAGCACCGCCTCGACCGGCGAGTCGCTCAATGGCAGCCGTACGCGAAACGTGCTGCCCTCGCCTGCACCGCCGCTATGAGCTTCCACCCGCCCGCCGTGAAGCTCGACGATGCGTTTCACGAGCGTCAGACCGATCCCGAGACCCTCGTGGGGCCGCAGACCGGAGCGGTCGAGGCGCACGAACATGTCGAACACGCGGCCGAGCATCTCTGGCGGTATGCCGACACCATGATCGCGAACGCTGACGAGCACTTCCGCGCCTTCACGCTCGACCGAGACCGCGATCGTGCTGCCGGGCGCGGAATACTTCGCACTGTTGTTGAAGAGATTCGAAAACACCTGTGCGAGGCGACTGGCGTCGGCTTCCACGTACAGCGGCTGGGTCGCCGGCTCGAGTTGAAAGCGGTGTTGCTTGCTCTCGAGCAGCGGCCGGCTGCTCTGCGCCGCCCGCTGCAGCACGGATTCGATTGGCACACGCTGCCGGGTCAGTACCAGGCGCCCCTGCGTCACGCGCGAAACATCCATCAGATCATCGATGAGGCGCACCAGATGCTTCAGCTGTCGCTCGATCATCGAGCGCGCAGCCGTGGTCACCGCATGGTCGCCCTCGGCCATCCGCATGACCTCGAGCGCGTTGCGAATGGGCGCCAGCGGGTTGCGCAGCTCGTGTGCGAGGGTCGACAGGAACTCGATACTGTCCGGCTGCCGTAGCCCCCCGGGGCCGCCCGAGAGCTCTTCCATGCGCCGTCCGTTGAGCTCGTCGCGCGTTACCCCCAGGCGGTCGGCACAGGCGCTGTTGGCGGCAAGCACCTGGCCCGCAACGTTCGCAAGCAGCATGGGCTCGGGCAACAGATCCAGGGCGGCGAGCAGTTCCGGGCTGACCTTCATGCGGCGTCGATTGTACCGATTGTTGCGGCGCCGAAACGGCCGGGTTATGGAACGGCCCAGCTCAAGCCTTGCGAATGAGCGTCCCCGGCGATTACCTCAACGCTTTGCAGAACGCTTGGCGGAAGCGCCCAGCGCCCGCGTGCGAACCGTGTCGCCGGTGGGCCGGCGAATCTCAACCTCGCGCCACGTCTTCGCCGGCTGATAGGGCATGGTCAGGATCTCTCGACGCGCTTCGGAGAGTTGCAGCTTGAGCAGAGGCCGCAGCATGCGCATCGGCTCGAGTGCCTGCTTCTGTTCGTCGGTCTGCGCCAGCTCCACATCGCAAAAGACCCGAAAATAGTCTGTGTAGCGCTCCTGATACAAATGTAGCGGCTCGGCAAACACTTCATCCTTCATGAGCCGCGCCGCCAGGTGGTGGGAGCACCAGTAGCTCGAGGCACCGCGCAGGTAGTTGCCATGCTCGGCGATGATCGAGGCGGTGTAGTCGCGGAAGCTGTGAAACAGCGCCATGAGGCGCTGACGCTGCAGGCGCGTGAGCTGCCGCTCCTGCAGGTATTCGAAAATCGCCTTGCGATGCAGGAGATTCAGCGCAATGGCGCGCAGCGCAAGCACCTGCCGTTGCAGATACACGTGCCCGGAAACCTGCCGCATGAGCACCACATGTTCGCACTCCCAACGCTGGTAGGCGTCCGGATGGGCCAGGAGGCGCCCGGTGACGAGCATCTGTGTAGGCGTTCCGCTGCGCGCCGTCTCGGCGATGCAGCGTTCGGACTCGTCCATCAGACGCGTCTGCGTGAGGCCCTGGATACGCATAGGTCCGCAGTGTGCTCCCCCCGGACGCATCATGACAATGCGAGTTGTGAAATGTCGGCGGATGCCGACGTCGGCCGAGCCTGCCCGCGTTGCTCCCGGTGAGCGTGGTTGTTAAAGTGAATCACCCACCATTGCAGAAAGCCGATGCGTCTCGAAGCCATTTCAGTCGGGCGTGACCCGCCTGCGGAAGTCAATGTCATCGTCGAAGTTCCGGTCGGCGGGGAGCCGATCAAGTACGAGATGGACAAAGGCTCCGGTGCGCTCATCGTGGACCGGTTCCTGTACACCGCAATGCGTTATCCGGGAAATTACGGTTTCATCCCACATACGCTCTCCGAGGATGGGGACCCCTGCGATGTGCTGATCGCGAACCAGCGCGGAGTCATACCCGGCGCCGTGCTGGCAGTGCGTCCGGTGGGTGTGTTGAAAATGCAGGACGAGGCGGGCCACGATGAAAAGATCATCGCAGTGCCGGTGCCGCGCCTGACACGCCGGTACGAAAAGATCCTCAACTACACCGACCTGCCGCAGATCACACTGCAGCAGGTGCAGCATTTCTTCGAGCATTACAAAGACCTCGAGCCGGGGAAATGGGTCAAGGTGACCGGCTGGGGCGATGCCCGCGAGGCACAGCAATACATCGTGCGCTCGATCGAGCGGGCCCGAACCCCCGCGGCGGCATCGCACTAGCGCAGCGAACCGAGCCGGCGCCACCCCGATCGCGAGCGCCATTGCAATCCCCCGAATGCGGCAGCCGCGGCCCTCCCAAGGAGCCGACGGGCGCCTGTCCGAGTGCATACCGCCGAGCTATCGCAAGGCATCTATCGCACAGCCCCGGCCTGCGTAGACTGCGCCTGCCCGATAGAACTTCAGGGAAAGCTGCATGGACATTATCGTGATTGAGATCCTCGCCACGGTGGCGCTGCTGATTGCGCATTTCGCCGTGGTCGTGCGCAACCGCCTGTTCCCCGCGCGTTAAGCCGGCTGACGGGCGAGGTGGTGTCGGCGGGGAGGCACTAGCGGCTCAGTCTGGCGGCGATAGCTGAAACATTCCACGAATCGTCCACTTGGCAACGAGGTAGATCAGGATCACCTGCGCGGCAAAGATGACGTAGCCCGCTGCGGTGAGCGCGATGGCGGCCCGGCGGGTGGGCGCCTTTACGATGCCTGTGCTGACGAGTGCGGAGGTAAGTCCCCGCACACCAAGATATGAAAGGCCACCCAGAGTCGAGGCCGCGACAAACATCCCCAGTAAAAAATAAACCGGGGTTTGCCACGAAAATAGCTTGGCTTCGGGCTCGGTGTTGAACAGAAGGGCCCCGGCCGCGACCCACACGATCGCGGCAAACGTGTCATGACTCGATTTCATTCCGGGACCTTAAGTTAAGTGTAAGGCACTTCGACGCCCCAGCGCGGGCCCTTTGTCGCCTCGCGACGACACCGACAGGTACGGGTATTGCGGGAGCTCAATCATGAGCCCTCACCACGCGACTCAGGAGGCTAAACGCCCCGGCAGCGCCAGCGGCCGCAATCAGCATTCGCGCATGCAGGCGCCGACGTGGGCGCGAAGTCGCGACGCACTGCGCGATGGGAATCCGCAGGAGGGTGCCCCGGCAAGCTCTTTCACCAACCCCTTTGCGCAGGATCCCCATCCGGCGGCTGTCTGGAGCGTGCGGCACTTCGGCGTCGTGGGTCTGTTGGTTTGCGCCGTGTGCACAGGGCTTGCACGCCAGCTCGGACGAACGCGCCATTGATCAAGCTCCGGCGGCAGGGTCCATTCGCTACCGGCGCGTGAATCGATCGAGAAGATGCATTGCCGAGTGAGCACGCCGCCCTGCCGCGTTGCTTGGAACGCGCTCAGGGGCATGGTGGAATCGGGGGACCCTGGGTGTGATGGCGGAAATCCCACGGCGGGATGGCACCTGGTTGCGCCCACAACCCGCGGCGAAGCCGCCTTGCCTGCCGTTCCAGCTCGCACCAGCTGCGATCCTGGGGTTGCAGATAGTTTCGGTACACCCAGGCATACCCTTCCCGGACCATTTCGGAGTTGACGTCCAGTCCGCCGCGAATGACCCGCGCCACCATACGCGCGTAGCGGTCCTGGCCGATCACCTCGAGCTGTACCGGCGAGCGACCCACGAGAGACTGCAGCGCCGCCGTGGCCTCGGCTCCGCCGGGCTGGTCGTGTTCAGGGGCATCGATGCCATACAGGCGCACGCGGATGCGGCCACTTGTGAGTTGCACCACGAGCGTGTCTCCATCGACGACTCGGGCAACGGTGCCACCGAGAAATGGTCCATTTGCCCCCAGGCACAACAGACCGGCCAACAGGACGGCAATCAGCCGCGTGCGGTTAAAGGCCGCGCTCACGCACGAATGAGGATCACACCGGCGACGAGCAGCACCGCGCCAGCGATGCGAAGCCAATCCAGCGGCTGCGGTGGCACGCCTAATAGCCCATAGCGATCCAGAATGAGCGAGCACAGCATCTGTCCGGCCACCAGAAATCCCACGAACGCAGCGGTTCCCAATCGCGGGATGAGCAGGATTGAAATCCCGATGTAGAGCGCTCCGAAGACACCACCGCCCCAGGCCCACCAATTGGTTCGGGCGAGCACGGGGCCAGCAGGAAACCCTGCACGCAGCGCGTAAGCGAGCAGCAGCATGCACACGGTTCCACCTAGATAGCTCGCGAATCCGGCCCACACCGCCGAGCCGAGCGAGGCACTCAGATGAGCGTTGACGGCCTGCTGAACAACGAAGCTGACACCGGCGATCGTCGCCAGCGCGGCCAGGCCCAACAGCATCAAAGGATGTGCCATGTGCTCACAGGCGTCTGGCCTGCGGCAGGCCCAACCCGTAACCAGAAGGGGTCATTGGCCTTGGTCTTGTTCTGCGCCGCCATTACCGGAAGCATAGGCCGCACGCGGGTGCGCGACAATGCAGCGGCGCACAGGTACCGCTGCAGCGAAGCGTTTGGGCAGGGGCTGAAGGACTATTCGCGCAGTGCGAAATGACAGGCGAGAAGCATTACGCGCGTGATCCGCTCGAACGCGTCGAGATCGAGGGTGTGCGTGAGCATCTTGCTGATTCGATTCGGGAAGACGAAGCTGTGGACCGTGCGGTCGTGCGTATCGGAGACCGGCTGCAGCACCGTCTGCGCATGTGCGATCGCCCGATTGCTCATATCCATGAGCGAAGCATGCATCGACAGGTCCATCCCCAGATCGATCGCGAAGTCCAGAAAGCAGTTGTGGTGGCTCGGGAGGGAGTGCGACACGGACTCGGTAGCGTCTCTGAAGGGTCGCTCGTACGAGAACAGTGCGCCCATCAGCAGGGCAATGTGTTCGATCTCGGTGGCATCGTGCCGTCGGGCCCGTTCGATGAATTCCAGCGTCGCCCGAAAATCCCGCGACGAGTGCATAGTGCGCGCCCGGGCACTCGGGGAGACCAGTGGTGCTGCAACCGTGATGTACTGTCTCACGAACTAAAACGTACGCGCGATACGGGCACCTGTCGGTACGGCAACGTACAGATTGGGGGGCGCGACAGCCGGTACTTTGCCGTGCAAAGAAAGCACTACCTTTCGGTCCCACCTGAAGTGCCAGGCGGATCCTTTCCCAGGAGCCGCCATGTCCACCCTGCGTCTTGCCCGTTCCAACCGCGTGCTCGCGGCATTGCCCCGCGCCACGCTGGAACGAATGCTGCCGGCGCTTCAAGCCAGGCCCTTGACATTGCGCATGATTCTGCAGGAACCGGGCCTTCCGCTGGCGGCCGTCGTATTCCCCCTCTCCGGGGTCGCCTCGATGCTCTCGACAGCCGCGACCGGGCGCTCGGTGGAGATCGCCACGATCGGCTGCGAGGGAATGGTCGGCTTACCGCTGCTGCTGGGAGGTCAAAGCGACGCCGGTGAGGTTTTCGTGCAGGTCGCTGGACAGGGGCTGTTCATGCATGCCGGCCCCTTCAAGGCCTGGCTGGCTAAGGAACCGGCCCTGATGCGCATCCTGCTGCTGTACACGCAGGCGCTTCTCATGCAGGTGGCACAATGCTCGGCCTGCACTAGCTATCACACGATGTCCGAACGTTGCGCCCGCTGGCTGCTCCAGACCCACGACCGCGTGCGCGGCGACGAGTTTATCCTCACGCATGAGTTCCTCAGCCTCATGCTCGGCGTGCGGCGCGCCACGGTCAGCGAGGCCGCCAATGAGCTCCAGGTCTCCGGGCTCATCCGTTATCACCGCGGCATCGTCACCGTTCTCGACCGGGCGGGATTGGAGCAAGCCGCATGCGAGTGCTATCGACTCATCAATCGGGAATTCCGCCGCCTATTGAGGGGGGGCGCAAAGCTGAAGCCCTCCGCGCTCGAGCCCAATCCCTGAGTGCGATGCATCGTCCGGACGCTTTCTTCAGGACTGATCGCCGACATTCCCCTGTACCGGAGACAGGAGCTGCCTGTCATCGTTCTTTGGGCTATTCACGCGCCGGCCCACCTGGTAGGCGACCATCATCTCCTGGGGATATTGCCGCAGGGTAGCTTTCGCTTCGGTCCCGGAGCCGTTGAGCCAGACCTCGCAAGCGACTTGCGTCAGAATGGCCGGCATGCGGAACGGATTGGCGCCCGTGTTGTGCACCTGGCGCAGCAGATCATTCCCCGGCATCGTGAGCAGCGCACAGCTTTCGATCGCCGTGCCATCCGCTTTGTAGCTGCGATCCCAAAGCCCCGCGAAGGCGAAGATCTCCTGGTCGACGAGATGGATGAAGAACGGCTCCTTCTGACCGCTCTCGTTCAAATGCCACTCATAGAACCCCGCCGCCGGCATCAGACAACGCTGGCCGCGCCCCCACGGTCCGCGCCAGCAGGCGCCGTTTTCGAGGTTCTCGATGGTGGCGTTGATGGTCGAGTATTTCGGGGCCGCGCCTCGGGCGAAGAACGGGATCAGTCCCCAGCGCAACGTGAGTGCTTCCGAGACACCTTCGGCCGAGCGGATCACGGGCACCTGTTGTGTGGGTGCGACGTTGAAGCTGGGCGCGAAATCCCAGGAGATCTTCCCCAGCCGCACGAGTTTTTCGAACTTCGCCGCTTCCGCCGTGATGTAGCGACCGCACATAGATCAGATTTTCCGGGGTGAGACATTTATGCGACGTGGCTCGCGGCAGGACTGCGCCGCGGCGCGTGCGCGCGGGATCTTACGCAAGTGGCACAGCCCTGTCAGTCTCGCCAGATGATGGAGATCTCGCCGCGACGGCCGCACATCGTGCACCGCACGTGCAGCGCAACGATCAACCGATCTCCCAGACCGGCCTCGATCAGCGCTGGCAATGCCAGCCACGCATGCCGTTCACAAGCGCGGCAATGGGCGCTGATCGCGCCATGATGTTCGTGAACCTTGCGCAGGGTGTCGATCGTGAGCACGCCGGCACAGTACGAACCTGGACATGGCCGCGTCCATACAGCTGATCAAAGTCGAACTACTGGATGGCGAACGTTTCCGGCGAAGGCAAGGCGCGGAGGTGCAAAGGCGAATGAATTGATGCGGGCGCCTGGGGGAAAATCAACCGCTCGTGCGGGAGATGGGCGCCGAGCCGGGGAATCCCCATATCGGGTGCCGAGGTTGCGTTGCTATGAATGCAGCCGACAGCCAAAAAAAAGGCAGGTCTATCATGGAGATTCTGGAACTACAAATTGCGGCTACGAGCGCGTTGTTCATCGGTCAATTGGCGCTCATCGTGCGCGAGCAGCTGCGTAAATAATCGAGTCAGCCTTGTACTGTGCGTACCTTTGCGGGCATTCCGCTCGGGCATTCGAGCGCAACCCGATCCCACTCAGCACATTCGGCGGCTGCCGCATAGCTGGTGGCAAGGAAGTCGAGCAACAGCACGTCGGGATCGGGGGCCGTTCGAACCAGTTCGTACGGCAGAACGAATTCACCAAGTGCGACGTCAAAGTGGGCACCAGCGGTTACTGCGCGTTCACGGAATCCGGACGGCTCGGGGTAGGCATACGAATAGAACGCAGGCTGTGGAAAGGTTGCGTTGCCCGGCCAGAATCCGGCACTGCTGACCTCGTGCGAGTAGGCCTCACGGACCACCGCATCAGGCAAACCCGGTACACCGCCTGGATGAAGCGGCGCAGGTCGTCCCGAGAATCTCGTCACTGCCAGATCGAAGCTTCCCCAGAAAAAATGCACCGGGCTCGCCTTGCCGAGAAAGCCGCTGCGAAACTGCCTGAAGAGGCGGTCGGCCTGCACTAGCGCGCGCCAGAACCGATTGGCCGCGGCGGCATCGTAGGCAGCATGCACGCGATCCTGCGAAAAGCGCACCGGGTCGGCCACCTCGTTCGGCAGCTCATTGAGCGTGACCACGACGCCAAGATCGTGCAGAAGATGCAGCACGCGATCGTAGAAGTCAGCAACCGTTCGCGGCTGCAGCGGCAGCTGCCGCTGTTCACCGCTGCCGGTGCGCACAAGCAGTTGCTGCGCGATGAAATCGAACTCGATTTCGAGGATTGCGCCGCCGTAGTAAATCGGCGATGTGCCCAGACCGCGCGCGCTGACATATAACGGTACCTGCCAGCTGTGATTGAGCCATGGGGTGAGGGCCAGGCGAATCTTGCCCACGATCTGTGTCCACAGCTGTAGGGTCTGCGCCGTGGCGCTCCAGGGCGGATACGGGAGCTCAGGCCATGCTGTGTTAACGGACATAGCGCGCCGCTACCGATCGGGGCAGGGAGTTCATTGCACGCCCGGGGACATCACCCCGGCGGCTTGTCCCCGGAAAACCGGATCGGGTTCGCCCCGCTGATTGGACCGACGGCCGCCTTGTCGCTTACGTAGAGCTCTACTGGGCGATCGAAGCGCAAATTCCCGCGAATGACCGCCCCGGGCCCGATCACGATTCGCGGCTTGTGCGAGGTCCAGCTAAACCAGCTGGAATTGGCCTTCTCCACGATGATGCCACCGTCGACTCGGGACTCGCCGTTCACATCGATGTCGCCATCCACCGTGCGCAGGCTGCCCGCGACGTGCGCACCAGTCAGCACGATGTGGCCATTCACGTTCCGAACTGAGCCACCGACATCTGCACCGCTCTTCAGATTCATCGAGCCATTCACCGCCGCGACCTCGTGGGCGACGTGTGCGCCGTCATCGAGAGACACGGAGCCATTCACCGTGCTGACGGAGTCAGCGGCTGCGTGCGCGCCAAGATTGATCGTACCATTCACGGTGGTGGCGGCGCCGACGACCGCACTGTCGGCGAGGTGGATGGACCCATTGACCGTATCGAGTGCGCCGCTGTGCACGCCTGCCGGCACGCTGATCGAGCCATTGACCGTGTTGGCATCGCCCTGCCCCGCGGTCACGTTACCGTTTCCGCTGCCACAGGCGGCAACCGCCAGTAACGGCACCAGCGCCACCAAAACCACCAGCGAGTTGTCGCGCCACATTTCGGGTCTCCTGCGTCTCAGGACCCGCGAACGGTAGCCTAGTAACGCTTCAGAGGAAAGCAGCCCACGCCACCTCGCCCGTTCGCTGGTGGAATCGAGCTGGGCACGTCGCTTAAAGTCGCCTCCATGATCATTACGATGTCTGCACTGACATGCCCGCGCTGCGGACACATCTCGCGCGAGGTGATGCCGACGGATGCGTGCATCTACTTCCACGAATGTGTCGGGTGTCGTGCGCTGCTCCGGCCCAAAGCTGGCGACTGCTGCGTGTTCTGCTCCTATGGCTCGGTACCCTGTCCGCCCGTGCAACTCGAGCAATCCTGCTGCCGCACGCGATCGTGAAGTCGCAAGCGCGTGGCCTTGCGATTTAGCGCCGTTTCAGGAGAATCCCGGGGCCCTTCCTCATCGCGGACGCACTCGTGAAAACAACGCCTGGCCGGCTCGCCCTATCTGCAGTTTTCTTGACATTGCGGGCCCTCGCGGCCGGGGGCACTGCCCTGATTGTCTCGCCAAATAGTGACGCCCAGGAGTCGGTGCAGGGCACCCAGGAGTCGATGCAGCTCGCCCAAAAGACCGTGCAGGCGGTGGATCCGAGGATCGCCGCCGCGCTCAAGGAGGTCTCACCGGCGCAGGTTCAGGCAAGCATCGAAAAGCTCGTTAGTTTCGGCACGCGTTCCACCCTTTCGGCGCAGGACCCTGCCTCGATCGCAGCAGGTCACGGCATCGGCGCTGCGCGTGAATGGATCAAGTCACAGTTCGAGCACGATTCGCAAGACTGCGGCGGCTGCCTCGAGGTCAGGACTGACAGCTTCATACAGTCCCCCGCCGAGCGCGTTCCGCAGCCGACCCGAATCGTCAATGTCTACGCGGTGATGAAAGGCACCGATCCCGAGGCCGCCAAGGCAATTGTGCTGGTTACGGGGCACTACGATTCGCGCGTCACGGACGTACTCGACGCCAAAAGTGCCGCCCCCGGTGCCAACGACGATGCGAGCGGCACGGCCGTGAGCCTCGAATGTGCGCGGGTGTTGAGCAAGCTGAAGTTCCCCGGAACGGTCATCTTTCTCACCGTCGCCGGCGAAGAGCAGGGTCTCGACGGCAGTAAACATTTTGCGCAGATGGCGAAAGAGCAGGGATGGCACATCGTCGCCGCCCTGAACAACGACATTGTCGGCGGCAACAAGGGCGTGGGCCAGGACCTGCATCTGGTGCGGGTATTTTCCGAGGGTGTGCCGGCCAGTGCGGATGAACAGCAACTGAAGCAGATCCGCGCCCTCGGCGGGGAAAGCGACTCGCCCTCCCGGGAACTGGCACGCTACATCGCGGAGTTGGACGAGGCCTATAACGCTGGCGTAAAGGCGCTGCTCATCTTCCGGCTCGACCGTTACTTGCGCGGCGGCGATCATTTCGCCTTCAACCAGCAAGGCTATGCTGCGGTACGCTTCACCGAGTACCGCGAAGACTTCAATCACCAGCACCAGACGCTACGCACCGACAACGGCATCGAGTACGGCGATCTGCCCAGGTTCGTGGACTTCGACTATGTGGCGAAGGTGGCGCGTCTGAATGCGCTGACGTTGGCCGCGATTGCATCGGCTCCGCCGTCACCGAGCAACGTCAAGATCGTGACCACCCGCCTCGATAACGATTCGACCCTGAAATGGCAGTCGTCCGCCGGCGCGGGCAGCTATGAGGTCATCTGGCGCGATACGAGCAGCCCCGTATGGCAGCAGGCTCGAAACGTCGGCAATGTCACGAGCACGACCCTCAAGCTCTCCAAGGACAATGTGATTTTCGCGGTTCGGGCACTCGATCGCGAGGGGCACCGCAGCCTGCCGGTCGTGCCGGCCCCAGAGCGGTAAGCGCCGCCCAGCGGTTTGCACCGTGGGCAATGGGGATGATCAGCATGCGACTCCGATCGCAGAGCGTGCAGCCGTTCTGACCGCTCTGCGACCGACTTCGTACGAGCTGACGACCATTTTAGTGGCAGTGCTCGTCGTTCTCGACACATTCGTGCCATTGGTGTTCGTGCCACCACCGATGGTGATCGCGATCGTAATATCCCTCGCGATAACCTTCGTGATACCCGTGCTCGGGTGCCACTACACAGCCCGATGTGAATGTCATGAGTGTCACGAGCAAGCCGCTCAATGCAAATCGAAACATGCTCACGGTGTGTGCTCCTGGTTGAAATGAAATGGGCGTCTGTGCCCTCACTGCGCCTACAACCTGAACGGTGACCTGACCACAAAGTTCCCTGCGCTTGCAGTGGTCGGTGCGCAGGAAAAAATGCCAAGCTACCGGCCGCAACGAAGTCGAAAGTGAATAACATATTGTTCTTAACATATTGATATTACGTACTTTATATATCCTTTGAGAAAGGAAGGTACCGAGCGGCTGCCGGCCAGGATTGGCAGCGGAAACATCGAAAATTGCCAGCAATGCAGCCGATTGGATTCAGGTCGGGGGCAGAATCGCGCAGCGTTGAGCCATTTCAGCGAGGCGTGCAACGAGGCTCCCTGGCACCGGGCTCTCGCAAGGTCAAGCAGATCGTAGACGCGTACGGCGGTCGTGTTGGCGGTCCCTCCGGAAAGCGGCGCACGGACCCGTCCGGAATCCGATCGACAACGGCACGACGCCTTGTTGCAATCTGCTTCTCCTTGCGGCGATGCACCAACGACAGCGCCTGGCGCCGAAAGTCAGGCCGTCAGGGCGAGACCTACTGATCCTACTCGCAGTCGCTCCCCAAAAAGCCTAGACTCGAAAGATGCGGACGAGCACTGGACCGTCACCACCATTTCGTTTGCGGCCGGCGTTCCTCACCGTGGCACTCACTGCGCTGATGCTGTGTTGTCAGGGTGGCTGCGTCGCCACCAAATACAAACTTGCAAAGAAAGACACGCCGCCCGTACAGCCCATCAACATCGCTTTTCCCTCGGCACCGCCCTTGCAGGCGACACTCGTCGCGCTCATCAGCTATGGCGGCCCGGGTTCGTGGAAGCGAAAAGCATTGTGGGACGAATACGTCGTCACTTTCCAAAATCAGGGCGGGTTGCCGCTCACCATCGATTCCGCAGCACTTACCGACTCCGCCGGAGTGCCCTACGCCGCTGGCACCGACCCCTGGGCACTCGAAACGCAGAGCAAACAGCTGGAGAAGCAATACCGAGACCGGGGTGAGGCTTTTGTGCGCACTGCCGGACCAGGCGTCGTTATCGTCGGCGCCGGAGCCGCCACCGTTTCGGCTGCGGCAAGCTCCGTATTTATCTCGGGAGCTGCGGTTGGGGCGGCTGTCGCTGCGGTAGTCGTGCTGCCTGTGTACTATGTATCTGTCTGGGGCATCAATCACCATAACAAGAAGGCGGTGATCACCGAGTTCGAGCGCCGGCGCCTGACGCTACCGTTGACGCTCGCCCCGGGCGAGACTCGGACCGGTAGCCTGTTCTACCCCATGGTGCGAAGTCCCAGTTCGCTAACTCCCTACTGGTCGAACGAATCCAACAGCGCAACGGCAGGTCTCCCACTTGAGTTTCTTCACACGCTGCATGTGCCGGCCTCCTCCGGTGCAGATCTCTCCGCCAAATGAATTCTCCGGCGAACACGGCCAAAGGCAGCGCGAAGAAACCCAAGAGTTTTGAATGGTGAGATTCCGGGTACGGATGAACACATTGGGCGGCAAACCGGAGAAATTCCCTGCTACTTGTCGCGTTGCTTATGGGAATTCCGAATCTTGTCGATATAGACCCCCGCTTTCACGCCTTTGACGACATCCGCACCTGTTAGCGTTCGACCATTGACCGACCCGCAGCGTGGACACTTGTCGTGCGCGGAAGCCGCAAGCGGCGTGACCTTCTTGCAGTCGAAACACTCGAAAGCGTCAGACATCGGGATTCCTTTCTGCATGACGCGTGATAGCAATCTGGAGCTTGACCTGCACTGAACTTACGATACCGCTATTGAGCGTGAGGTCGCTGACCTGAATACTGCCTCCTAAGCCCGGTCTATCTCAGGGACTTCAGCTTTTTTTGGGCGCCACGCCGGCGCAGAAGGCTGCTATCCGCGACAAGTGCGACAACTACCCGATCATGTCGTATCGGAGTGCGGCACGTCCATTGTCCCGGGAAGATGACGACACCGAAATAGTCTTGGCTGGTGGCGTTCGAATTTGCGAAGGAGTGGCAAGTGCGGAGCATCGACGAGCAGCCCATGCCCCGGTGCTCTGTGACTGGTCGTTGCGTAGGCCGATTTTGCCGCTGATGGACAGACGAATTATTGGATTCCATCAGGATGACGAGGGCCATTGGGTAGCTGACCTCGAGTGCGGACACGCTCAGCACGTGCGGCACAATCCGCCGTGGGCGAACCGTCCATGGGTGACGACGGCCCAGGGCCGTGCACACGCTATCGGGCAAACTCTGAATTGCAAATTGTGCGAGTCACCAAGGACAACTCCGCCCTAGTGCGGCCCTCAGGGCTTTGAATGAAAAGATCCAAACGGATGCAACAGCACACGATTCCGGAATGCTAATGAGCGGGTCCGGGCGGCCGCCCAAATATCTTGCGCAACTCGGACTTCGCGTCGTTCAGAACGCGGCGGCGCCCGGCGGACAGGTTCCTGCCGCCCCGGTTGATCTCGAAGTTCAGCATCGACATGGCAGACTGAAACGGCGTTGATTTACGGCGCTGGCTGCGTTCGGCCGAGCGCTTCAGCGACAGGGCGACCTGACGGGCACTGCGCTTCGTGAATACCCCGACTTCGAGATCCATCGCATCACTGCGCTGCATGACGCCAGCCGACCACTTTCGCACTCGCGACGACCCTGATGCGGCCTTCACGCTTTCGCGCTTTCTGCCCTTTGCACTCGCACCACCGCGCGCAGTTGCGCGCTTTCGATTCGCAGCCATCGTCACTCCCTTCTTATGCGTGAGTGCGGGCAGCGCGAGTGCCGGCAGCTTTTCGCGCCGCGATCGAGCGCACGCTTGCCCCCTTGGTGGCAGAAGCCTTTCGCGCCGACGCGGAACGACGTGATGCGGATCTGCGGCCCGCTGCACGAGTCGCCTGACGGGCAAGGGCGCGATGAGAAGCGGCGCCCGGCCCTTCACGCTTCAAGGCTTCCATCGTCGCACGCGAGCGTCTCGCAGAAGATTTTGCGCGCCGCGGCGCACCGTGGCCGCGAGCGTAGGCACGTTCGGCGCTCTTTCGCGTTCTCACAGGTGTCGTGCCTTTCGCCGGCGGCTTGAGGTTCACGCCAGCTCGCCTGGCTTTGGAAAGACCTATCGCAATGGCTTGCTTCGTCGATCGCGCGCCATGCTTGCCCGCGCGAATGTGCTCCATCTCCTCGTGTACGAACTCGCCCGCCTGGGTACTCGCAGATTTACCGGCGCGTCGATCACGCCGCGCACGCTTGAGGGTTTGCTTCTCCGGCACAGGCTTTCTCCACAACGCCCTATGTGGGCCTCTCAAGGCGCAACGCTAGCGATAAGCGATTTGCAAATCTGTCCGCAATACACGGATTCGCCCGTGGATGGCGTCCTACCCTTGTCCCGGGAACACCGCCCCGCCCCCCGGCCAGGTATAGCGAAAAGAGCCGCAAGCGCAAGCTTACTGAGCGCGAAGTGCGGCCCTTTTGGGGCGAGGTCAACCCCGCACAGTCCGCCCTGGGTGATTCGTCCCGGGTGAGGTCTGTTTCATGGAGCCTATTTGACGGTTGAAGCGTCACAGGGTCCAATGTGATTGACGATCGAGGAGAGATCATGAGCGAGCAACAACCCGCGGGCCAGGCTGCCTACCCCTATGTGACGCATCTGAACGTCCTGTTTTCGCAATTGCAGAAGGTCGACATTCCGGCGCTCGTTGCTGCAGTCCAGGACCAGTGGTACAACCAAACGTTATGCAAGGTAAACGCGTCGATCGTGCGCCTCGGGGTCATGCAGGGGGAGTATCACTGGCATAAGCACGACAATGATGACGAGTTTTTCTTCTGTCTCGAAGGGGAGTTCTTGGTTGACCTGCAGGACCGTACTGTGACTCTTGGCCCACGCCAAGGGGTCGTCGTGCCCAAAGGAGTCGTTCACCGCACGCGAGCGCCTCAACGCTGCGTGATCCTGATGGTTGAGAACGCCGGCATCGTGCCAACCGGAGACTAATCAACCATTTGGACACGGCACCCACCGAAGCTCGCAAGTGCGCTTCGGGTGCGCCGCCGCCGCCTGCGGCGACGAGGGCTAGCCCGCCTGCTCCGCCTCCCACACGGGAAGCACTTGAACCCAGCTTGAAGGAGTTGCGAGCCAAGAACCCGGGGGCTATCGTCGTGCCGCGTTTCTAACCCATCGAGGGGATGTCGGAATCCGGAACGGTGAACTCGACATCAAGCCCTTTCGGGCAGAGCCGGTGCGGCGGACCTCTCCCAATGAACCCTTCCGTATCGGCAACAGGAGCATGGCAGGATGCTTCATCAATTCGATGCGATCGTGATCGGCACCGGGCAAGCGGGACCACCCCTCGCCGAACGGCTGTCGGCCGCCGGAATGAGCGTAACCGTCATCGAGCGACATCGATTCGGTGGCACCTGCGTCAATACGGGGTGTATCCCGACGAAGACCATGATTGCAAGCGCCTATGTCGCCCAAGCAGCACGCCGCGCTGGCAGCTTCGGGGTAAACGTTGGCGGAGGCGTGACGGTCGACATGAAAGCGGTGAAGGCCCGCAAGGATGCGATCTCCGGGGGAGCTAGCCGCGACCTCGAGCACGGGTTGCGGCACATGAAGAACGTGACCGTGTTTGTCGGCACAGCGCAATTCGAGGACACAACAACCGTTCGGGTTAACGCCGATGCGTTGCGCGCCAACAGAATCTTCATCAACGTCGGAGGGCGGGCATACGTACCGCCTCTCCCCGGCATCGGAACGACCCCATTTCTGACCAACTCAACGATGATGGACCTGGATATTCTCCCGGCGCACCTGGTGATTGTTGGCGGCAGCTACGTCGGCCTGGAATTTGCGCAGATGTTCCGGCGTTTCGGTTCTGAGGTTACCGTCATCGAGAAAGCCTCGAGATTGATTTCGCGCGAGGACGAAGATGTATCCGCTGCGATTCGCGAGATCCTGCAGAGCGAAGGCATCCAAATCCGTCTGCACGCCGACTGCATTAGCACCGAGCGCGCGCACAATGGCCCTGGGGTCATTGTCGGGGTTGACTGCCTTGAGGGGGAACCGCAGGTCGTAGGTTCACACCTTCTTCTCGCGGTTGGCCGGATCCCCAACACGGACGATCTGGGGCTTGACCGGGTATCTATTGAAAGGGACAGGCGCGGATACATCATGGTTGACGAACAGTGTCGCACGAACGTATCGGGCATCTGGGCGCTTGGCGACTGCAACGGCCGCGGCGCATTCACGCATACTTCGTACAATGATTTCGAGGTCGTCGCCGCGAATCTGCTCGATAACGATCCACGCAAGCTGTCCGACCGCATACCGTGCTACGCCCTGTACACCGACCCGCCACTGGGCCGAATCGGTCTGACGGAAACGGAAGTGAAAAAAACAGGCCGCAAGGCGCTGATCGGCAGACTGCCCATGAGTCGCGTTGGCCGAGCTGTCGAACGCGGCGAGAGCCAGGGGTTCATGAAAGTTCTCGTTGCCGCCGACACGGGCGAGATTCTGGGCGCCGCGTTACTGGGCCTGAATGCCGATGAAGTTGTGCACTCGGTCCTTGACGTCATGTATGCGCACGCACCATATACTCTTATCAGGCGGGCGGTGCACATTCATCCCACCGTAAGCGAGCTCATTCCGACGCTGCTGGGCGAACTAGAGAATGTGCACGCCGAATAGAATAATGTCGGTACCGTGTCACGGGTTGAGTTCCTGGAGCTTTTACTTCCGCCTCTTTCCGGGCCGAAGGCTAACTTTCTGCGGCGCAACTGGTTGCGTTGGGTTTCCGACGAGCAAGAACGCGGTAATACCCGCCAACATAGACGTGACGGCGCCGATCATGCTGGCGCCACGGCTTAAGTCGTAAAGCGTTGAGTCTCGTGCACCCAGGACGATGCCCAACAGTGCGGTAGCGATTAGGCCGCCCGTACGTGCGACCGCGCTGTTCAAGCCAGAGGCTGAGCCGGTACGTCGAGCATCGACGGAGGAAAGCACGGCGCTGGTGAGCGGTGCCACCGCTACTGCCATACCGATTGAAATGACGAGAACGGCCGGCAACACGCTCGTCCAGTAGGAGCCTGAAGGCGTAAGCCTGAGCAGCAGCAAAAAACCCGCGCCGACGAGGATGGGGCCGACCGTCAGCGGAATGCGCGGACCGCTGCCGCCGGCGATGCTGCCCATCATTGGCGATGCCAGCGCCACGATGAGCGGAAAGGGAAGCAGCGCCGCGCCTGCTGCGGTCGCGGAATAGTGCGCGCCTTGAATCAGAACATATGGCAGAAGCACGAGAAGGCCACCGAGAGCCCCGTAGAGCAAAAACGTCAGCAGCGTCAGGCCGACGAAACTTCGCGATCCGAATATGGTGAGCGGGGTCATCGCCCCATCTCCGCGTTTGTGTTCGACCCGCAAAAACAACGCGGAGAGAACCGCGCCAAAAACCATCACCGCTATCGTGGCTAAGGACCAGCCCGCGCGCCCGGTGCCTATCGTCAAGCACCATGTAAAGGCGGCGAGGGCCAGAGTCGCGAGCGCCGCACCCAGAAAATCCAGTCTGCTGCCATCCCCAACGCGTGGCGGATCGGACACGAATGCAAGCGCCATCGCAATAGCACCGAAGGCGAGCGGCAGATTGATGAAAAAGATTGCGCGCCATCCAACGTTATCGATCAGCCAACCGCCCAGGACGGGACCCACCGCAGCCGCCATGGCGCTGACTGCGGACCACGTGCCGACGGCGCGGCCGCGTGCCTCGCCCGAGAAGGCGCTGCCCAGAATGGCGAGGCTGTTGGGCAGCAGAAGCGCCGCACCGATCCCTTGCGCCGCGCGCGCCATCAGCAGCCAGGTCAGCGAGGACGAGCCTCCGCAAAGCGCGGAGCCGAGCCCGAACACTGCAATGCCAACGATCAAAATCATCCGGCGGCCGAAGCGATCGCCCAATGCGCCGCCGAGCAGCAACAATGCGCTCAAAGGCAGAAGATAAGCGTTGATGATCCATTGCAGTTGCACCGCATCGCCGTGCAGATCACGGCCGATGGCGGGAAGACCGACATTGATCACGGACCCGTCAATGAAGGCGAGGCTCGACGCCAGAATGCATGCCGCAAGCACCAGCCGGGGATGGGCGGCCGCCCGTTGGAACGTCGCAGCGTCCGCGGCGCAGCGATCGCTCCCGACGCTGCAGAGCACCCCTTAATCTCCTAGACGTAGCGTGGGATCGGGCCGTTATGCGGCGTCATGGCTTCCGACAGATCAAGCAGCACTTCGTCGATATAACACCAGCCCCACCCTTCCGGAGGATCGTAGCCCTCGATGATCGGATGCCGGGTGTTGTGAAAATGTTGGGTCGCGTGCTTGTGTGGAGAATCATCGCAGCAACCGACGTGGCCACATGCCCGGCATATGACGCAAGTGAACCCACTGCGAGGCCACTCTTCAGACATTCCTCACATCCAAGCGCGCTGGGTGTGACGGTTCGTATGGTATCGAGATGGTTGCAAGTGTCAGACACGAGCGGATCCTTTTGCTGAATAGGTGTGGATCGTCGCGACGACCTGGGCAGCCTGACCAACGGCCGCGGCGACGCGCTTGGCCGACACGGAGCGAACCGCTGCGATGGCGAAACATTCCGAGCCGGTTGGTCTGTATTGGAAAGACCATGGCCGGCCACCACCGACGCTTCGGATGGGTCAGTTCCTCAATGTCCGACTGCACGGTGATGCGATCGCAAAGATAGCGTGGCATGGTCCCGGGCCGCAAGGCCGTACGAACATGGCCGCGCCTGCTTAGCCAACCGTCAGACACAAGCCATCTCGTCGGCGCCCGTGCATGACCGCCAAAGCGTCTCGCGCCAGTTATGCTCAGCTCGCAATGTGCGCAAATGGAATCGCTGATCATTCAAGTCTTGTGCTTCGCGACCGCTTCGCGCGCGTCTTTGAGCTGCTTCCAGTTGGGCGCGTACTTTAGCGCCGCGTCATATTTCGCAAGTGCTGCATGCACATTCCCCTGTTTTACCAGCACATCGCCCCAGGCTTTGAGCGGATCGGCCCAATGAGGCCCTTTCTGGTTGGCATCTTTGAACTTCGCCGCCGCGCCAGCAAGATCCCCATGTCTGGCAAGAGCTAGGCCCCAGGAATAGTAACCGGACGGACTGCTCGGGCCCAGCTTCACAGCCTTCGTATACCACTGCTGGGCTCCGGACCAGTCGCCTCGCAGATCGAGCACATCAGCTTTGAAGCGGTAGCAGTCCAGGAAGGTGAAGTTGCCAAATGGCTTGAGCGCCGCGTCCGCCTTTGCCCGCTGTCCCGTCTTCTCGTAGGTCACAGCTGCATAGCAGATGAACTGGGGATTGCCACTCGAGACGGTGGGGTCGGCATAAGCCGCTGCCAACGCATCCCACTCTAGGGCCGCAACCTTCAGCTCTCCGATCTCTTCGGCGAGCAGCGCCCGATCCATCGCCGCTTGAGCAACGTCGGCCATGTACTTGTCATCCACCGGCGTCGTCTTGAGGCGAAGTGCCGCCGCCTCGCCATCGTGCATCTGCACCTCGATCAGTGTGACGCTGAGACTCTCGCTGGCGGCCCCACCACTGGTTATGGTGCCGACGCCACCGTGGGATTCCATGTCAGCGATCTGCTCGGCGCGCTCAGCCGGCAGGTCCCAGACCACCGCGTCGTAGTTCTGATACATTTCCTCGGGCGCTCGGGCCGGCCGGCCGCCGGCGACCTTCATCATTTGCTTACCCACCCGGATCATGCCTTCCTCGTCGCCGAGTCCGGCGAGCGCGTACATGATGTTGTTGTACCCGATCCAGAAGTCAGGCTTCAATCGCACCGTTTCTCGAAAGAGTGGCAGCGCCTCCGCCATCGCCCGCTCGCCGCCCTTACCGGCAATGGCAGTCGCCCAGTAATTGAGCACATAGGGCCGCTCGCTGGCATCGGCCGACGCGTAGTTTGCCTGCGCGAAGCGGATCGCCTCATCATTCCGGTTTTGATTTGATAGGTACGCCGTCCAGAGACCAGGCTGGGATTGTCCGTAGACATACTCACCGGCTTGGGTCAGGAGCTTCTCGAGGTTGCGCCCCTCGTCTCTGAATGTCTGAGGCAGGATCCCGCTGCCGCGCACGGTGAGTGCAAGGCCGCCTTTCTCGCTCTGCACCAAATCTCCGTCGATGTGCTCATCGTGACCGAACCGCGACTTCAACATCCGCTCGATCTGCCCGATCGAGACGCCCGTTTCCGGCACTTCGATCGCGATCTCATTGGTCCAGGCGTTCGAGAGCGCTCGGTGCTCGGCGCTGCTGCGATTCGCCGCCTGAATCTTGGTCAGCACATCGAGCAGACCCGCAGCCACGATCTTGCCGCTGGGAATTGGGGTTGGCATGTTCGGCGCGATATCGATCGGGTCGATGACGACACTGCGTGAGGTCACCGCATCCCGAATCATAACGACCACGCCCACCCCGATGAGGGTGGCGACCAGTGCAATGAAAAGCTGGAATCCGACCCGCAGTCGCAGGCCGAACCGCCGCACGCTCTCCTCCCGAAGCTGATTGCGCAGGTGCGCCACGCGCAGCGCGTGCTCGTCTTTGAGATGTTCCTTCTGCACCTTGAGCAGATCGGTCTGCTCGACCAGAAAGTCTTCGGTCTTCCGAGCAACTCCGGGATCGCCGCCCGACAGCCTGGCTGCTACCGCGGCGGCGAATGCCTCGGCGGCCGCGAGCGCTTCGGAAGCTTCAAGTTCTGGTTTTTCGTCCCCGCCGCCAAGAATTCCACCGAGCAGGCTTTCAGCCACGTTCGTCTCCCCGGCCGTTGCGGGCCATATGCGGATGCTGCCTGGATTGCCAACACGCTCGCATCTGCGGCAAGCGGCCGAAGGGCGGCCCGGCTTGCGGGATCACATAAACGGACGGTCGCGGTCTCGACATTCGTCCTCGAGCGCCGTCAATCGCTCGTGAATCTCCTTAGCGTGTTGAAGCAGCCGTCGCGCCTCGCGAATCGTCCCGGCCGACTGAAGATCGCGCACCGCCTCGAGCAGCTCATCACGGCGGCGGAAAGCGTCCGTGTGCAGGACCACAATCTCATGAGGCCCGATCTGGGCATCTGAACTACGGGGAAGTGCTGCCTCTTAGGCTTGTTCTTGGCCGTCATGCCCAAGGATAAGCGCCGGCAGGGATTCGAGGCAATACCTCCGGCAGCATCGCCAGTGCCAGTTGCGGGATGGCAAGCGCAAGACCCGTCAACGACGTGGTGTACCTGAGCGGCAGAAACTGCCTGAGCTGCGTGTTCATCGCTGGATTGGCTCCCGTCGTGTAACTGGTCGACGGGTGCTATCCCAACACGCAGTGGGAATTCTGACGATCCAAGTAAGGACCCAGGTTGCGGTGAAACCTGGCCCCTAATCGAACAATAGTCGGGATTTACCCCCGAAAGTCAGACTGAGAGCTTTCTGCCCAACGGTCGGAAATGAATGGGGACGGAGGGGCCGTAACGGGCTGATATTTAGGCGGTTGGCGCACCGCAATCGGCTATCCCGGTGCCGCAGTTCGTAGGTATATAGCTCTCAAAGGGCCGGTACTTGCGCGCCATGCAGACTTTGGATGACCCCTCACAGCCAGAAAGAAGTTTGGCTTTCAAACTGCCCGCAACCGGCCTTGGGGTGATCCTACGTACGGTGTGGTGGGGGATCCGCCTGCCGCTGTTCGCGCTCTTGGTGTTGCTCGAGCCGCTCGTTCGCATCGTGCTCTGCGGACTGGCCTCCCTTGGACTACCGACCGGCTTGTTCATCCATCTAGCCCACCAACCTTTCTGGGGAACGCTCGGAATCTCCATCGCCGTGTTTTGCTGCTGGCTGTTTATTACGCCGTTCTTCGGTTTTTGGCAGAGTTCGTAAGTTGCGGGTAAATGCTTTGGAGATTGTGTACGATTGACCATATCTACTAATGTATTAATGTGCTAGTCTGCTATTACAATGAAGACTCACCTGCACGTGACCCCCCGCCAGGAGGCGCTCGCCGAGCGCAACCTGTGCGCGGCGCTTGCCGCCTTGAGCAGCGCCGAGGAATGTCGCGCTTTCCTGCGCGATCTGTGCACGCCGGCGGAAATCCAGGCGATGGCGGACCGGTGGGCGGTGGTCGATGACCTCAAGCGCGGCCTGCCCTATCGCGAGATCCATCGCCTGACGGGCGTCAGCATCACGACCATCGGGCGCGTTGCACGCTTTGTGACTTCCGGCAATGGCGGCTATGTCACCGCTGCGCGGCGTCTTGCGCAAGCGCGTCGGGCTGCCACCCGAGAAGCCGCGCACCATGCCTGAATCCCGCTTGAAACTCGCCGTCCAGAAGTCTGGACGGCTCACGGAACCGTCGCTGGAGCTCCTGGCCCGCTGCGGCTTGAAGCTCTCGCGCGGCAAGGATCAGCTCATGGGGTTCGGTGAGAACCTGCCGCTCGATGTGCTGTTCGTGCGCGATGATGACATCCCGGATCTGGTGCAGGAGGACGTCTGCGATCTCGGGTTCGTGGGCTCGAACGTGCTGGAGGAGAAGCATCTTGCGCTGGCCTTCCGCAGACAGACGGCGCGGCTCGAGCCGCTGCGGACCCTCGATTTCGGACGCTGCCGGCTGTCGCTCGCCATCCCGCAGGACACCCCGTGGGACGGGGTGTTGTCACTTTCGGGCCGGCGGATTGCGACGAGTTACCCGCACCTGCTCGAGCGCTACTTGCGCGAACAGCGCATCGCAGCCGAGATCGTTATCCTGCACGGCGCCGTCGAGATCGCCCCGCGCTTGAATCGCGCTGATCTGATCTTCGATCTGGTGGCCACCGGCTCGACACTCGAGGCGAATCACCTGCGCGAAGTGGCGACGGTGCTCGAGTCGCGTGCCGTGCTGATCCGGACGCCCCGGGCGCTGCCGCCCGGCAAGGCCGATTGGGTAGAGCGGCTGCTTAAGCGCATCGATGGGGTACAGCAGGTGCGCGAAAGCAAGTACATCATGCTCCACGCCCCCCGCAGCGCGTTGCCTGAGATCGCCCGCCTCCTGCCCGGCTCCGAATTCCCCACCATCATCCCTCTGGAAGGCGCTCCGGATCGCGTGGCGGTGCATGCCGTCTGTCGGGAGAACGTCTTCTGGGAAACATTGGAAAGCCTGAAGCAGGCCGGTGCAAGCGCCCTGCTCGTACTGCCGGTTGAGAAAATGCTCGCCTGAGCCATGCAGATCCTGAACTGGGAAACCTTCGACGAGCCTGCGCGACGCGCAGCGCTCGCGCGCCCGCAGATGCTTGCCCAGCCGCAGGTGATGCGCGAGGCGCAGGAGCTGATTGATTCGGTCAGACGCCTGGGGGATATGGCGTTGATCGCCCTCACCCGCCGTTTTGACGATGTCGCACTCGATTCTCTTCGCGTGTCGAGCGCCGAATTCGCCCGGGCGCGTGCGGCCGTGACACCGGCACAAACGGCAGCCCTGGAGCGTGCGATCACCAATGTGCGCGCCTTCCACGAGCCGCAGCGCCCAAAACCCTTCTCGCTGCAGATCGAGCCCGGTGTGCACTGTGAACAGCTCATCCAGCCCATTGGTTCTGTGGGTCTGTATGTGCCCGCCGGCAGCGCACCGCTCCCCTCGACCGTCATCATGCTCGCGGTACCGGCGCAAATCGCCGGCTGCCCCGAGCGCATTGTCTGCACACCGCCGCGATCGGACGGCAGTGCGCATCCTGCCGTCCTGCGTGCCGCGGAGCTCTGCGGCATCGACACGGTTTTCAAGGTCGGTGGCGCCCAAGCCATCGCCGCGCTAGCCTACGGCACGCAGAGTGTGCCGCAGGTGGACAAGATATTCGGCCCCGGCAATGCCTGGGTCACGGCCGCAAAGCAACTCGTGGCCCAGGACCCGGCGGGCGCCCTTTGCGAACTGCCCGCAGGCCCTTCGGAAGCGCTGATTCTCGCGGATGAGACGGCGCGCGCGGACTTCGTTGCCGCCGATTTACTGGCGCAGGCCGAGCACGACATCCGCGCGCATGCGCTTCTGGTGACGACAAGCTGCGAGCTGGCCGCGGCGGTGGCCGAAAGCGTCGCCGCGTTCGCCCCGAAACTGCCGCGCCACCAGATCCTCGCTCAGTCCCTGCAGGCTTGTCGCGGGATCCTCGTCCCGGATCTGCACACGGGCCTTGCCGTCGTCAATGCCTACGCACCTGAGCATCTGCTGCTGCAGGTTCGCGAGCCGCGCCGCTGCTTAGCCGGGGTACGCGCCGCCGGCAGTGTATTCCTGGGGGCGTACTCGCCCGAGCCATTAGGGGATTACTGCACGGGGGCGAATCACGTGCTGCCCACCTACGGGTATGCGCGTGCTTTAAGCGGGCTCTCGGTGCGCGATTTCGTAAAGACCATCACCGTACAGGAGCTGTCGGTTTCGGGCCTCCTGGCTCTCGGTCCCACTGCCGTCGCGCTCGCTGAATTGGAGGGTCTCGATGCGCACGCGCAGGCCGTGACGCTTCGGCTCGATGCCATTGCGAGAGATCCGCCATGAGCTGGGTCGCAAGCCTCGCTCGCCCGGAGATCCTGGCCCTGAAGGCGTACGAGCCGGCTTCATGGGAACCGGGGTTCACGCGCTTGCACGCGAACGAGCTTCCCTGGCGCTGCGGGTGTGATGAATCGGATGCGGGGCTGAACCGCTATCCTGAACCGCAACCCCGCGAGTTGTTGGAGCGGCTCGCCGATCTCTATGGGGTGGCCCGCTCGTGCGTGCTTGCCTGCCGTGGCAGTGATGAAGCCATTGACCTGCTCGTGCGCGCGTTTTGCCGTCCTGGCGAGGATGCGGTACTCGTGTGTCCGCCGACCTTCGGCATGTACAGCTGGGTCGCAGCCATCCAGGGTGCGCGCATGGTCAGTGTGCCGCTGCGCGCCGCCGCGGACTTCGCGCTCGACGTGGAGGCGGTGTTGGAGCACTGCACGCCCCAGGTAAAGCTCGTCTTCCTGTGCTCACCCAACAATCCCACGGGTCATCTGCTGAGGGAGGAGGCGATCCTGGCGGTGGCCGATGCGCTCGCAGGCCGTGCACTCGTGGTAGTGGATGAGGCCTACGTGGAGTTTGCCGCCCGCGCCAGTCTCACGCGCCTGCTGACCGAGCGAAGGCAGCTGGCGATCCTGCGCACATTCTCCAAGGCCCATGGGCTGGCCGGTGCGCGTCTGGGCGCACTCCTCGCCGATCCCGAGGTCATCGCGCTCGTGGGCAAGGTGATGCCACCCTATGGGATTACCCAGCTGACGCTCGAGGCGGTGCTGGGCGTACTCGAGCCCGCGCAGCTGCGCACGGTAAGAGGACGCATTGCGCAGGTGTGCGCCGAACGCGCGCGCCTGTTAAACGCCCTGACGCGCCTGCCGGGCGTCACGCTGGTGTTGCCGAGCGAGGCCAACTTCATCCTCGCGCGCTTTGCCGATCCCACCGCCGCGCTCGCACGCGCCCGCGAGGCGCAGCTGCTGGTGCGGGATGTACGCAGTTACGCAGGACTTACCGATGCGCTGCGCGTGACGATCGGCACCGAGGCGCAGAACGATCGGCTGCTCGAGGCCTGGCGGTGAGCGCGGCCACGGTATTCGTCGACCGGGACGGCACGCTCATCGAGGAGCCTGCCGATGAGCAGATCGACGCATTGAGCAAAGTGCGCTTCATGCCCGGAGTGTTCGCCGCGCTCAGCGAGCTCACCGCTCGCGGCTGCCGGCTCGTGATGGTCACCAATCAGGATGGCCTCGGGAGCGCGAGTTTTCCGCGTTCCGCCTTCGATGAGGCGCAACAGTTCATCCTCGATACCTTCGCCTCGCAGGGGATCACGTTCGATGCGGTCTTTGTCTGTCCACACCGCCCAAGCGAGGGTTGCAGCTGCCGCAAGCCCCGGACCGGTCTTCTGACCGCATACCTGCGCGAGCACGCCATCGATGCCCAGCGCAGTGTCGTGATCGGCGATCGCGCCACGGATCTCGAACTGGCGGCGAATCTGGGGATTCGCGGGTTTACCGTCCGCCGTCATGGGAGCGTGGAGGAGAGCTGGCCTGCAGTGGCCGCGCGGCTCCTCGCACGCCGGGCGCAGCTCAAACGTCACACGAACGAGACTCGCATCGAGGTGTCCGTGAATCTCGATGCGGTGAGTCCGGTGCAGGTGGGAACCGGCATCGGGTTCTTCGATCACATGCTCGAGCAGCTGGCCAGACACGGCGGGTTTGCGCTCGAACTCGCCGCCGCAGGCGACCTGCACGTCGATGAGCATCACACAGTGGAGGACTGCGCACTCGCCTTGGGCGAAACCCTGCGGCGGGCGCTGGGGGCCAAGATCGGGATCGCGCGTTACGGATTCCTGTTGCCGATGGACGAGGCGCAAGCGCAGATCGCACTCGATCTCTCGGGACGTGCCTACGCCCATTTTCGGTGCCATTTCACTCGCCATCAGGTGGGGGGATTGCCGACCGAGCTGGTGCCGCACTTCTTTCGTTCGCTAAGTGAGAGTCTCGGGGCGGCGATCCATGTGAACGTCACCGGTTCCAATAACCACCACATGATCGAGGCCTGTTTCAAGGGTGTGGGTCGTGCGCTGCGCGAGGCGATTCGGCAGGACGGCATCGCTCTTCCCAGTACCAAGGGCGTGCTGTGAACGAGACTGTCATCGTCGATAGCGGCGGCGCCAATCTCGCCTCCCTCACGTATGCGTTTGATCGCCTGGGCGCGCGCACCCTGGTGAGTGCGGATGCGGCCACGATCGCCTCAGCACACCGGGTGGTGTTACCCGGTGTCGGCGCAGCCGGGCCCGCGATGGAGCGGCTTGTGGGATTGGGCCTGGCGCCTGTCTTGCGGGCCCTCACTCAACCGGTGCTCGGAATCTGTCTGGGGATGCAGCTTCTCTTTACGCACTCCGCGGAAGGCTCAACACCCTGCCTCGCCGTGCTGCCGCACGCTGTGCAACGCCTGACTGCTGCTCCCGGATACCCGGTGCCACACATGGGCTGGAATGAGCTGACCTCACTCCGGCCCGATCCGCTCCTTGAGGGAGTTGTCGAGGGGGATTACGCCTACTTCGTGCACAGCTACGCTGTACCGGTCACCGGGCAGACGCTCGCGAGCACCGCGTACGGTGGGGTGCTCTCTGCCGTGGTACGCAGCCAGAACTTCTGGGGCACCCAGTTTCACCCGGAGCGCTCCGCCGCCATGGGCGCCCGCATTCTTCAGAACTTCCTGAGGCTGTAGGGGTGTTACTCATACCGGCCATCGACCTGCGCGCCGGACGCTGCGTGCGCCTGGCTCAGGGAAACTTTACCGCCGAGACCGCCTATGAGATCGACCCTGAGGCGCTGCTGGCACGCTATGAGGCACTCGGGGTTCCCTGGGTCCACGTCGTGGACCTGGAGCGCGTGCGCGCAGGATCCACCGACAATCGCCGCCTGATCATTTCGCTTGCGCGCCAAAGGCCGATCCGCTTCCAGGTCGGCGGCGGCGTGCGCTCGGCAGGCAGCATCGCCGAACTCCTGGACAGCGGCATTGCGCGTGTCGTTCTCGGCAGCCTTGCCATCGAGCGCCCGGAAGAGGTGACTCATTGGCTGAAGCGCTTTGGCCCAGAGCATATTTGCCTCGCGTTCGACGTGCGCATGGATGCCGAGGGCGAGCCCTACGTGCGTACGCGCGGCTGGACGCACGAGAGCGGCGTGCACCTCTGGGATGCCCTCGCCCCGTATGCAGACAGCGCGGTCCACGTGCTGTGCACCGACATCTCCCGAGACGGCACGCTCGCCGGTCCCAACCTGGATCTGTATGCCAACGCGCTGAAGCGTTTCCCGGCTATTCGCTGGCAGGCTTCCGGTGGGGTGCGCGACGTTCGCGACCTTGCCGCACTCAGTGCAACCGGGGTCGCTGCGGCGATCACCGGCAAAGCGCTGCTCGAAGCGCGCATCACCCAAGAGGAGTATCAAGCATTCTTGCCCGACGCATCATCCCCTGCCTCGACGTCCGCGACGGCCAGGTCGTAAAGGGTGTCCGGTTCCACGACCACCAGGTCGTTGGCGACATCCTGGAGCTGGCCATGCGCTACCGCGATGACGGCGCGGACGAGCTGGTGTTTTACGACATCAGCGCAAGCCCGGCTGGACGCACTGTCGATCACGTCTGGGTGGGCCGCGTCAGTCAGGTGCTCGACATTCCATTTTGTGTGGCGGGGGGCATCCGCTCAGTCGCCGATGCGCAAGCCGTGCTGAATGCCGGCGCGGACAAGATCTCGATCAACTCTCCGGCTCTCGAGACTCCTGATCTCATTGATCGGCTGTGCGAGCGCTTCGGGTCTCAGTGTGTGGTCGTCGGAATCGACACCCAGCGAGGTACCAGAGGCTTTCGCGTCTGGCAGTACAGTGGTGCGCCGGAGCAGGCACGCGACAGTGGTCGTGCGGTGTTCGATTGGGTGCAGGAGGTGCAGGGGCGCGGAGCGGGGGAAATCGTGCTCAATTGCATGGACCAGGACGGGATGCGCAACGGCTACGATCTAGAGCAGCTGGCCGCCGTGCGCTCGGTCTGCCGCGTGCCCCTGGTTGCCTCGGGTGGCGCGGGAACGGCGCACCATTTCGTGCAGGTGTTCCGTGAGGCGAGCGCGGATGCGGCACTCGCCGCCGGCGTTTTCCATTCTCGCGCATTGGGCATCTCGGCTCTTAAACGCGAACTCAGAGTCGCCCGCATTCCGGTGCGCCTCCAGTTCAAGCCCGCTGACTGCCGCACAGCTGAATAAGACGCAAGCATGACGACCCAAAGCACTATCAACGGCCGCTCGACAGATCTTGCACACATCGACCGCCTCGATTTCGGAAAAGGCGACGGTCTGCTGCCGGCGATCGTGCAGCATGCCGATACGGGTGTGGTGCTGATGCTGGGTTACATGAATCGCGAGGCCCTCGAGGCAACCCGCACACGCGGACGAGTGGTGTTCTTCAGCCGTAGCCGGCGGCAACTGTGGGAAAAGGGCGAGACGACCGGCCGCACGCTCCTGCTCGAGCACATCCAGGCCGACTGCGATGGGGACGCGTTGCTCGTGAGCGCGCGGCCGCTGGGCCCTGTTTGTCACTCAGGCGCCGCGACCTGCTTTGGTGAGGCACGACCGGAAGAGCCCCTGTCATTCCTCAACGTTCTGTCTACGGTGATTGATGAGCGAATCGCGACAATGCCGCAAGCTAGCCACACTGCCGATCTTGTGCGCAGCGGCGTGAGGCGCGTGGCGCAGAAGGTTGGCGAAGAGGGGCTGGAGATGGCGCTCGCCGGTGCCGGCGGTACAGATGATGAGGTCATAGGGGAAACAGCCGACCTACTCTATCACCTGCTGCTGCTGCTCAGGGTTCGCGGGCTGCAACTCGGAGAGGTCCTGACGAAACTACGCTCGCGTCACGAAACCCGAACGCACTCGCGGTGAACTCCAAGCGCCGCTCTGGTCCCCGATCCGCCGTGCACCACGGCTCTTCGCGTGCTCACCCGCACCACCTTGCGGTGAGTGGGTGGTTTGAATGTGATGCGCGACCGCTGGGTCGGGTGTTTACTTGCGAAGTCAACTCGAGACGCCGCTCAGTGGGAACGCTGTGCGGCAAGCACTGGCAAACCACGTGCAGAGTCATTGGACGCCCAGTCCGATTTTCCTCCACGCTCGAGTCTGCGCTGGGTTTTCCGAGACGAACGTGGTTTCCCAAATCGTTCGGAAAACCCTCGCAATTACGATCGCGATGGAATGTGTCTTTAGGTCTTTGCGAGTCAGTCTGGTCCGCTCAGGTGTCCCTCAGAGTGTCCCTTTGACATTTTCCACTTTTTTTCGCAATACATTAAGTGGCTGTTTTGATTGGTCGGAGCGCCGAGATTTGAACTCGGGACCCCTTGCACCCCATGCAAGTGCGCTACCAGGCTGCGCCACGCTCCGACACGATTGTTCTTATTCGAGGTAACTCAATTTCCGCGCGCTGGGGTCATGCGCGCGCGTGTCAATCATACGCCGTTTCGTTGCGCCGATGTGCTGCTGTCGCGATGGTCAGCGCCGCCGGTGCTGCATCCGCCATCCGCCGCAGCGGATGGCTTTGCCGCACCGGCTGGCCGCGGCGTGCCCGCGAGCTCAGCGACGCAGATTCTTCAGCAGCTCCTCGAGCTCCAGCCTTACCTGTTTGACGATCTGCTGACTCTGCGTGACGTCCGTACGTGCCTCTTCGCCGGTGAGCTTCTGCCGCGCGCCGCCGATCGTGAAGCCCTGCTCGTACAGCAGACTGCGGATCTGCCGGATGACGATCACGTCCTGGCGCTGGTAGTAGCGGCGATTGCCGCGGCGCTTCACCGGCTTTAATTGCGGAAATTCCTGCTCCCAGTAGCGCAGCACATGCGGCTTCACTCCGCACAGCTCGCTCACTTCACCGATGGTGAAATACCGCTTGCCCGGAATCGCCGGCAGCTGGGCGTTATTCTTTGGCTCCAACATACGCCTCGACCCGTGCTTTCAGCTTTTGACCGGGACGGAATGTGACCACACGACGGGCGCTGATGGGAATCTCCTCGCCCGTCTTGGGGTTACGCCCGGGACGCTGGTTCTTGTCTCGCAGATCGAAATTTCCGAAACCGGACAGCTTGACCTGCTCCCCGTTGGAGAGCGCGGCGCGGACCTCTTCGAAGAACAGGTCCACCAACTCGCGCGCTTCCCGCTTGTTGAGCCCGAGCTGATTGAACAGCGCCTCCGCCATCTCCGCCTTCGTCAGGGCCATCGCGTTATTCTCTTATTCTCGCGTTCAACGCCACACGCAGATCCGCAACGATGGTAGCCATCAGCCGCTCCATGTCGTCGTCGGTTAGAGTGCGAGAAATGTCCTGAAAAATCAAGCCAAAAGCCACACTTTTTCGTCCGCTTTCGACGCCCGGACCCCGATATACGTCGAAAACGCGGAAATGTTGTAGGAGGCTGGAGGCCGACAAGGTTACACGCTCGGCGAGAGCACTTAAAGGTATGGCCTCGTCGACCACCACCGCGAGGTCGCGTCGCACCTGCGGAAATCGGGAAATTTCGCGATATTGTGGCTTTTTGACCGTCAGCGCCTGCATCTCGAGCTCGAACAGAACCGGGACATATGTAAAGTCCAGCGCCTTGACGAGCGAGGGGTGCAGCTCGCCGATCCAGCCGACTTCCTGGCCCCCGCGCAGCACGCGCGCCGCACGCCCCGGATGCAGACAGGAGAGCCCACTCCCATCCGCCGGGGCTTGAAAAGTGAAGGACTGCCGCGCACCGGTGCCCTCCAGCAGCCGCTCGAGATCCGCCTTCACATCGAAGAAGTCCACCGCCCCGCGCGCATCCACCGGCACAGCCCATTGCTCGGGAAGCCGAGCGCCGAGGGCCACCGCAGCGATGGAGTTGATTTCGCGCGTGGCACCCTCGGCCCCCGCGCCCGTCACGAATCGCGCACCATGCTCGAACAGACGGATCCGATCCTGCTGGCGCCGCTGGTTTTCGCGCGCGACTGTCAACAAGCCGGGCCACAACGACAGCCGCATGACCGACAGGTCGCTCGCGATCGGATTGGACAACATCAGTCCATGGCCATCGGGGAACAGTCGCGACTGCAGCACAGGGTCCACGAATGCGAAGGTGATCTGCTCGTGGTAGCCACAGGATGCGAGCGTCTCCAGCACGACCTGCTCGGGAGCCCGCTCCTCCGGCATCGCAGGAAACTGCTGCGGCGCCACGGCGTCGCTTTCCGGAATCGACTCGAAACCGACGATCCGGGCAACCTCCTCGATCAGATCTGCCTCGATCGCAATGTCGAAACGATGCGCCGGTGGGGTGACTTCCCATCCCTTACCGCTGCCGCTCACTGCCATCTGCAAAGCGCTCAGTGTTGATTCGACGCGGTCATCCGCGAGACTGATGCCAAGCAACCGCGTCAAGCGTTGGCGTCGGAGCGGCACCGGCAGGCGCCGCGGCAGATGCTCGCTCGATTGCTTGAGATGAATCGGCCCTGCCGCACCACCTGCGCTGGCCCGCAGCAGGCTCGTCGCCCTGAGCATGGCGCGGCGCTGCTGGGTCGGATCGACGCCCCGCTCGAACCGCTGGCTCGCATCGGTGACATAGCCCCAGCGGCGCGCCCTGCCGATCACCGCTTGAGGTGCGAACCAGGCGGCCTCGAAGAACACATCGGTCGTCGCGGCGCTCACCGCGGTGCGCTCACCGCCCATGATGCCGGCAAGTCCGATCGGGCCGTCAGCATCGGTGATCAGGAGCACATCTGCTTGCGCCTGGATCGATTTGCCATCGAGCAACTTGATCGCCTCACCCTCGCGGGCCAGACGCACGCGGATCGCGCCACGCAGCTTGCCCAGATCGTAGGCATGCATCGGCTGTCCGAGCTCGAGCATCACGTAGTTGGTGACATCCACCACGGGACTGATGGAGCGCACGCCGGCGCGCCGCAGCCGCTCGGAAAGCCACAATGGTGTGACCGCACGATTGTTCAGGGCGCGAATGATGCGCCCGGCGAATACCGGACAGGCGCCGGGCACATCGAGATGCACGGTGACGATGTCGCGGAGGGCGTCGCTGGAGTTGCCGGCGAGCGTTCCGGCAGGATCGGGTACCCCGTCGAATCGAGGCGCCTTCAGTGGCTTGCCACTCAGTGCCGCTACTTCGCGCGCGATTCCGATGATCGACATGGCATCACCGCGATTGGGGGTCACAGCGATCTCGAGCACCGGCTCATCGAGCTGCAGGTAGTCGCGCAGCGAGCGACCCACAGGCGCATCGGCCGGAAGCTCGAGGATGCCTGCCGAGGCGTCCGCCAGGCCGAGCTCTTTCGCCGAAGCAAGCATGCCGCATGATTCGACTCCGCGCAGTCGGGCGGCGCCGATCTCCAGATCGCCGGGCAGCCTCGCACCCACGATCGCGAGGGCGCTCTTCAACCCCGCACGCGCATTCGCCGCGCCACACACGATCTGCACCGGCTCACCCCCCCCGACCGCGACCCGACACACCTGCAGCTTATCGGCCTGTGGATGTCGCTCGGCACTCAGGATCTCACCGACCACGACGCCTGCGAATGGGGGGGCCGCGGCCTCGAGCGCCTCGAGCTCGAAGCCGGCCATCGTGAGACGTGAGCCAAGCTCGCGCGCATCCCATGACAGCTCCACCCAGTCGGCCAGCCAGCTATAGGGAACCTTCATTGCTCAGAACGCCTGGAATTGCCGCAGGAAGCGCAGATCGTTCTCGAACGCGAGCCGCAGATCGCTCAGCCCATAGCGCAGCATCATCAGACGGTCGATTCCCATTCCAAAGGCATAGCCGCTGTATCGCTCGGGATCGACACCGCTTGCGCGCAGCACGTTGGGATGGACCATCCCGCATCCCGATATCTCGAGCCAGCCGGTGAACTTGCACGTGCGGCAGCCCTTGCCTTCGCAAAACACGCAGGACATGTCGACTTCGGCGGAAGGCTCGGTGAACGGGAAGTACGAAGGCCGCAGACGCATCGCCAGGTCGCGCTCGAAGAACGCCTGCAGAAACCCATGCAGCGCCGCCTTCATATTCGCGAAACTGACGTTCTCGTCGACCACGAGGCCTTCGAGCTGATGAAACATCGGCGAGTGCGTCATGTCGTAATCGCAGCGGTAGACACGGCCGGGTGCGATGATGGCGATGGGCGCTCCGCGCTCCAGCATGGCGCGAATCTGTACGGGCGAGGTATGGGTGCGCAGCAGCTTGCCGTCGGGGAAATAAAACGTATCGTGCATCGCCCGCGCGGGATGATCGGCGGGAATGTTGAGTGCCCCGAAGTTATGGAAGTCATCTTCGATTTCCGGGCCGCGGGCGACCTCGAAACCGGCACGACGAAACAGCTGCTCGATGCGCAGCCGCACCTTGGTCAGCGGATGTAGCCCACCGCGCTCCTCACCCCTCCCCGGCAGCGTCACATCGAGGCGACCGGCCAACAGCTCGCGCTCGACCCGGGCCTGCTCGAGCACCTCCCGGCGCGCATCGAGGGCGCCCTGCAGGGCGAGCTTCGCCTCGTTGATGCGCTGTCCGGCGGCCGGCCGTTCGGCGCCCGGCAATGCCCCGAGGGCTTTCAACTGCTCGGTAAGGGTGCCCTTCTTGCCGAGCCAGCGTACGCGCACCTCATCGAGGGCTGCGAGGCCAGCGCAGGCGCTAACCTCGTCAAGCGCTTGCCGAACGAGGGCATTCAGGTCGTCCACGACCCGCTCGCTACGCTATTGCCGGAAGTGGCCGCTGCAGCGGCTCTCCCCGCTGCCTGCGACCTGCGGGCACACGCAGCGAGCCGGTCGCGCTCACGTGATGCCCAGTGCCGTCTTCGCCTGCTGCGCGATTACCCCGAACGCCTCCGCATCGTGCACGGCGATGTCCGCGAGCACTTTGCGATCGATCTCCAGGCCGGCCTTGAGCAGGCCGTTGATGATGCGGCTGTAGGATAGCCCGTGCAGACGGGCCGCCGCATTGATGCGTGCAATCCACAGAGCGCGGAATTCACGCTTCTTCGCACGGCGGTCGCGATACGCGTACTGACCTGCCTTGATGACTGCCTGCTTGGCGGCGCGGAACACCTTGCGGCGAGCGTTGTAGTAACCCTTCGCCTTGCCAAGTACCTTCTTATGACGACGCCCGGCCGTCACGCCACGTTTGACTCGTGCCATGGTGCCCTCTTACTTGTGATGGGGTAGCAGCTGGATGATCCGCCCGACATCACTTTCGTGGACGAGGCTCGAGCCACCCGAGCGCGCATGGCGCTTGACCTTGCGGTCCTTGTGACCGAGGTTATGGCGGCGATTGGCCGAGTACCGCTTGAAGCCTTTCGCCGTTTTGCGAAAGCGCTTGGCCGCGGCCCGGTTGGTTTTCAACTTGGGCACGTTCGACTCCTGTTGCTTGTAGCTTCCGTTCGCAAGGCGCCGGCTGCGCCGACGAATCGCTGCTTCGCCGGAGCTCGCCCGCGCCCGCTAGGGGCGAACAGGCACGGGTGCGTCACCCGCGACTGTTACTTCTTCTTCGGTGCAAACACCATGACCATCTGCTTGCCTTCCATCAGCGGGTTCTGCTCGATCACGCCATGGGTGGCGAGATCGGTGGACACCCGATCCAACAGTCGGCGGCCGATATCCTGATGCACCATTTCCCGGCCGCGGAACCGCAGGGTTACCTTGGCCTTGTCACCCTCGGTGAGGAAGCGGATCAGATTACGCACTTTGATCTGGTAATCGCCCTCTCCCGTACCGGGACGAAACTTCACTTCCTTGACCTGAATCTGCTTCTGTTTGCGCTTGGCGGAGTGGGCCTTCTTGTTCGCCTCGAACAGGAACTTCCCGTAATCCATGATGCGCACCACCGGCGGTTCCGCCGTTGGTGACACCTCTACGAGATCCAACTCGGCTGCGAGCGCCATCTGCAGCGCATCGAACCTCGACATGACACCCGCCTGCGATCCGTCAGCGGCGATCACCCGCACCTGCGGAGACGTGATGTCCTCATTGCGCCGAACGCGCTTCGTTGCACTAGCGATGCGTCAACCCTCCAACGTCTGGCGCCCACGGCTATCGAGCTCAATACGAAGACGTCCGGCGAACGTCTCCGGGGTCATCGTGCCCAGATCCTTGCCGCTTCTCGTGCGCACTGAAAGTAGATTGGCGGCCACTTCCTTGTCACCGGCTACCAGTAGATACGGCACACGCTGCAGCGTGTGCTCGCGGATCTTAAAGCCGACCTTCTCGTTGCGCAAGTCGAACTCGATGCGAAACCCCTGATTTTTCAGGGATTCCGTAACGTTGCGGACATATGCATCCTGCCGGTCGGTGATGCTCATCACGACCGCTTGCAGCGGGGCGAGCCAAGCGGGCAGGCGTCCCGCGTGGTGCTCGAGCAGGATGGCAAAAAAGCGCTCCAGCGAGCCGAAAGTGGCGCGGTGGAGCATGACCGGGGTGCGCTTTCCGCTATGTTCATCAATAAAGTACGCGCCAAGCCTGCCAGGCAGGTTGAGGTCGACCTGCAACGTGCCACATTGCCAGTCCCGGCCGATGGCATCGCGCAAAACGAACTCGAGCTTGGGGCCATAGAAGGCCCCCTCCCCGGGGTTGAGCGTGTACTGGATGCCTGCGGCCCGCGAGGCTTCCTGCAGTGCCGCTTCCGCCCGGTCCCAGACTTGGTCCGCGCCGACGCGCTTGGGCGGCCGGTCCGCGAACTTGATGTGCAGATCCGCGAAGCCGAAGTCGCGATAGATCTCCAGAATCTGCCGGGTGATCGAGACGCATTCGGCGGTGATCTGCTCTTCGGTGATGAAGATGTGCGCATCGTCCTGCGTGAAGGCGCGTACCCGCATCAGTCCATGCAACGCGCCCGAGGGTTCGTAGCGGTGCACTATGCCGAACTCGGACAGCCGCACCGGTAGCTCCCGGTAGCTGCGCAGTCCATGTTTGAAAATCTGCACGTGGCCCGGACAGTTCATCGGCTTGATCGCGTACAGGCGCTCATCGGGGGTCTTCGTCAGGAACATGCTCTCGCCGAATTTCTCCAGATGGCCGGATAGCTCCCACAGGCTCGCATCCATGAGCTGCGGGGAGTTGACCTCGTGGTAGCCGGCCGCGCGCTGCTTCTCGCGCATGTAGCCGATCAGCACCTGGAAGATCCGCCAGCCTTTGGGGTGCCAGAACACGGCCCCGGGGGCTTCCTCCTGCAGATGGAACAGATCGAGCTCGCGGCCGATGCGCCGGTGATCGCGCTTCTCGGCCTCCTCGAGCCGGTGCAGATACTCATCGAGCTGCTTCTGGTTGCCCCAGGCGGTGCCGTAGATCCGCTGCAGCATCTCGTTGCGCGAATCCCCGCGCCAGTAGGCTCCGGCCACCTTCGTGAGCTTGAAAGCCTTGAGCTTGCCGGTCGAGGGCACATGCGGACCACGACACAGATCGACCCAATCACCCTGTCCGTACAGGCTGATCTCATCCTTGTCGGGGATGCTGGCGATGATCTGCGCCTTGTAGTGCTCGCCGAGTCGCTCGAAGAAACGCACTGCCTCGTCGCGCGTCAGCACGCGCCGCGTGACTTTCTGATCCGCCGCGGCGAGCTCGTGCATCTTCGCCTCGATCGCCGCCAGATCCTCGGTGGTGAACGGCCGCTTATAGGCGAAGTCATAGTAGAAGCCGTCTTCGATCACCGGTCCAATGGTGACCTGGGCATCGGGAAACAGCTGCTTCACCGCCTGCGCCAGCAGGTGTGCGGTGGAATGGCGGATCACCTCGATCCCCTCGGGATCCTTGTCCGTGACGATGGCGAGATCGGCGTCGTCTGCGATGAGATAGGCGGTATCGACGAGCCGGCCGTTCAACCGCGCCGCCAGGGCTGCCTTGCGCAAACCCGCACCGATCGCACCGGCGACATCGTCCACCGTCACCGGTTGATCGAATCGGCGTTGACTGCCATCCGGCAAGGTCACGACAGGCATGCAGCATCACTCACGATTGGATGGTAGGCGCGAGTGGGATCGAACCACCGACCACCACCATGTCAAGGTGGTGCTCTACCACTGAGCTACGCGCCTGAAAATTCTCGCCGAGGTACGCTGTTTTCGCCAACAAGAGTGGACCCACCTCGGGGCCGCGAACGATACAAGAGGCGCCCGGGCGAAGCAAGCTAACCTCAAGCGTTCCAAGTACTTACGTTTGCGGCACGCGCGTAGCGGCTTCCCGTTCGGAGGCGGCGGTGGCCGGCGCCTTGCCGGTAGCCCCTGCCGTCTGCGTATTCTCGGGCACGGGCAGTTGCGCCAAGCGGCCATCGGCCGGCGTCGAATCGGGCGTACGCAGGGCGGTCTGCAGCATCGCGAAGCAGGCAGCAAAGCTCGTCACGAGACGTGTTGCCCCGGCAGCCTGCAGGCGCTGGCGGGGGCGCTCGAGATCGCCTTGCGCATTCCAGAGACCGACGATGATCGGCAAGCTACTGCTGCCCCTGCGGACACTTTTGCATACCGCACGGGCGGCGCTGACCGCCTCGGGCGGCAATGCCGAGATCACGACGGCGCGAGTGGTGTCCTCGGACAACTCCGCGGGCACGGCGCTGCCGGCGGCCACCGTGCTCGCGTCCAGTCCTTGCTCCAGCAGGACCGACTGCAGCAGCCGCGCGATGACCTCATCGGCACGGTCCGCAGCCGCCACGCACACGACCGTCGCTCGCGAGGGCGAGAACATTCGGCCGGCTCCGCGCGCGCTGGCCGGCGCCGCTTCGATCTGCTCATCCACCCAGAGCCGGATGTGCTCGAGGATCAGCTGCTGCTTCGTATCGGTGAGGTTGCCACGATCGTGATCCTGCTTGGCCAGCAGCATTGCCGGAATGATCATCGAGTCACACACTTCCAGCATGGAGTCGGAGCGCAGCGCCGTGTGCAATACCGAATCGGCCTCGTCGCGGTTGCTGGACAACAGCCGTTGATAGAGCCGCTCGTGCGGCTCGAGGACGGGCTCATCGCCGAGCAACACCTGCAGGAACTTCAGCTGGGGGATGTAGGTGCCGATGACCACCACGCAAACGGTCATGGGCACGGCGAGAAACAGGCCGGCGAAGCCCCACAGCCAGGTCCAGAACCCTGCCGCCAACAGCAGCGCGACCGGCGACACTCCGGTGTGCGTGCCATACAGCCACGGCTCGAGCACCGAGTAGCTGAAGAACTCGAGCACCGCAAACAGCCCGAAGACCATCATCGGCACGGTCCAGGTGTCGAACACCGAGACTGACAGGGCAAAGGGCATGGAAGCAGCCAGCAACACCCCGACATAGGGAATGAAGCGCAGCACCAGCGTCAGCACGCCCCACAGTCCCGCATTCGGAACGTGCAGAAACCACAGTCCCACGGCGACCCACAGCCCCGTCCAGCCATTGATCAGGATCTGCATGAGCAGGTAACGGCTCACGCGATTGGCTGCATCGTTCAGCGCCTGAGTCGTGAGGTGCAGATTGCGCGAGCCGAGCAGGCGCATGAGCCGCTCGCGCAGATCCGGAAGCCGCAAGAGCATGAAGGCGACGAGAACGACCACGGCAAGCGTGGTGCCCAGCGGGCGCAACAGCGGCCCAATCACCTCCCGCAGTGTCTCCAACCCGGTGGGGGGGGCCGGCACCACCTGCACCTTCGAGACAGCATGCGCGCGCGGGTCGGACGGCGCGACGCGATCGATCTCCCTGGTGAGCTGCTCCACGGCCTTGGTCGTCTCGGCCACTCCACCGCGCAGTGCACCGCTCAGATGCGTGAGGTTGATGCGCAGCTGGCGCTGGTAACTCGGCAGCTGATGCGTCAGGTCCGAGAACTGGTTGAAGACCAGATCCAGCAGCCCACCGATGAGCGCAAAGGCGATCACCAGCGAGACGATCACCGCGAGGGCGCGATTGATGTGCCAGCGGGTCATCCGCTCCACCAGCGGCGCCAGCAGAAAGGTCAGCAGGATGGCGAGCGCCAGCGGAATGAAGACTTCCTGGGCAAGTCTCAGAACCGCGACGACGACCACGGTCGTCAGGAGCACCATTTGGGTCGTCCCGGAGGCTTGAACTCGGCCATTCATGAAGAGGGCGTCCGCAGGAATCGTACCCGGAATAGTAGCCCCGGGCGGTGCGGGAAGAACGTGACCTAGCCCGTTTTCGCAACGGGCAGGCCGAGCTCGATCTGCTTCAATCGCTCGATCTCATCGCGCAGCCGCGCGGCCTGCTCGAACTCCAGATTGCGCGCCCGCTTGAACATCTCCGCTTCGAGCTTCTTGATCTGACGCACGATCGCCTCGGGACGCAGATCCGCCGGCGCCACTTCCGCGCCCTTGCCCGTCCGGCGCCGGCTACCCGGGGTGGGAGCTGCGCTGCGGGCGCCTTCCATTATGTCGGTCACCGCTTTGTGGATACCCCGCGGTGTAATGGCGTGTTCCAGGTTGTACTCGGTCTGCTTGCGCCGTCGGCGATCGGTCTCCTCAATCGCACGTCGCATCGAGCCGGTAACCGTATCGGCGTAGAGGATCGCGCGGCCGTTGAGATGACGCGCCGCACGGCCGATCGTCTGGATGAGTGAGTTGTCGGAGCGCAGGAAGCCCTCCTTGTCCGCATCCAGGATCGCAACCAACGACACCTCGGGCATGTCCAGACCCTCGCGCAGCAGATTGATGCCCACCAGCACGTCGAATTTACCCAAGCGCAGATCGCGGATGATCTCCGTGCGCTCGACGGTTTCGATGTCCGCGTGCAGGTAGCGCACCCGCACGCCATGCTCGTGCAGATACTCGGTGAGATCCTCGGCCATCCGTTTCGTCAGCGTCGTGATCAGCACGCGCTCCTGGACCGCCACCCGCTTGTTGATTTCCGACAGCACATCATCGACCTGGCTGCCCACCGGGCGCACCTCGACTTCGGGGTCGACAAGGCCGGTGGGGCGCACGAGCTGCTCGACCGTCTGCGCCGAGTGGCCGGCCTCGTATTTTCCGGGCGTAGCCGACACGAAAATCATCTGCGGCGCGAGCTGCTCCCACTCCTCGAACTTCAGTGGCCGGTTATCCAGTGCGGAGGGCAGCCGAAAGCCGTACTCGACCAGCACTTCCTTGCGCGAGCGATCACCGCGATACATTGCCCCGAGCTGTGGGATCGTCTGGTGACTTTCATCGATGATCAGCAGCGCATTGCGCGGCAGGTAATCGAACAGGCACGGTGGTGGCTCACCGGCGGAGCGCCCCGACAGATAGCGTGAATAGTTCTCGATGCCCGCGCAGTACCCCACTTCCTTCATCATTTCCATGTCGAACAGGGTGCGCTGCTCGAGGCGCTGGGCCTCGAGCAACTTACCGGCCTCGCGCAACTCGCGTAGCCGGTTGCGCAGATCCTCCCGCACCTGGTCCACCGCTCCGATGAGCCGATCTCGCGGGGTCACGTAGTGGGTGCCGGGGTAGACGGTGAAGCGCGGGACCTTGCGCAAGAGGGCACCGGTCAGCGGATCGAACAAGGCGATGGAATCGATCGTGTCATCGAAGAGCTCCACGCGCACCGCTTCACGCTCGGATTCCGCTGGAAAGATGTCGATGACATCCCCGCGCACACGATAGGTGCCCTGGGTCAGATCGAGCTCATTGCGGGTGTACTGCATGTCGGCGAGCCGCCGCAGCAGCTTGCGCTGCTCCGTGCGGTCCCCGCGCACCAGGTGCAGGATCATCGACAGGTACGCCTGCGGGTCGCCCAGGCCGTAGATCGAGGAGACGGTCGCCACGATGATGGAATCGGGACGCTCGAGCAGCGCCTTGGTGGCGGACAGGCGCATCTGCTCGATATGCTCGTTGACCGAGGAATCCTTCTCGATGTACGTATCGGAGGACGGAACGTAGGCCTCGGGCTGGTAATAGTCGTAGTACGAGACGAAATACTCCACGGAGTTGCGCGGGAAGAATTCCCGGAATTCGCCGTAGAGCTGTGCAGCGAGCGTCTTGTTGTGCGCCAGCACCATCGTCGGGCGCTGCACCCGCTCGATCACCGAGGCGACCGTCATCGTCTTGCCGCTGCCGGTGACGCCGAGCAGCGTCTGGTGCGCAAGCCCCTCCGCCAGCCCCTCGACCAGGCGCTCGATGGCCTGAGGCTGATCGCCCGCGGGCGCAAACCCAGCTTCGAGTTTGAACGGGATCTTTTCCATGCGGTATCCGTAACGGCGCGCGCACGCGACGCGCGAGAATGGTGAGGGGGCAGGCGATCCCGTAATATAGCCATGCCGCCCGAATTAAAGCGATTGCAGGAAATTCCGTGACCTTACCCGTCTCCCGGCGCGTTCAACGCGTCAAGCCCTCGCCTACGCTCGCCGTGACCGCCCGCGCCGCCCGCCTCAAGGCCGAAGGCAAGGATGTGATTGGACTTGGCGCCGGCGAGCCTGATTTCGATACGCCGGCCCACATTGCCCAAGCCGGGGTTGATGCCATCCATGGCGGTTTTACGCGCTATACGAACGTGGACGGCATCACGGAACTGAAGGACGCCATCGTCGCGAAATTCGAGCGCGACAATGGCATTCAGTACGAGCGCTCGCAGATCCTGGTCTCCTCGGGCGCCAAGCAGACGCTCTACAACCTCTGCATGGCCGTTCTCGATGCAGGTGACGAGGCGGTCATTCCGGCGCCGTATTGGGTGTCCTACCCCGATATGGTGATGCTTGCGGATGGTCTGCCGGTCATGCCGTTCGCCGGTTTTGCCCAGGGATACAAGATCACGCCCCGACAGCTTGCCGCGGCGATTACACCGAAGACCCGGCTCGTGCTGCTCAACAGCCCGTGCAATCCCACGGGCGCCGCCTACACGCGCGGGGAACTGCGTGCGCTGGGCGAAGTGTTGCTCGAGTATCCGCGCATCATCATCGGCACGGACGACATGTACGAGAAGATCTACTGGTCTTCCGAACCGTTCTGCAGTCTGCTCACGGCCGTGCCGGAGCTGTACCCCCGCACCGTGACGATCAACGGTGTGTCCAAGGCGTACGCCATGACCGGCTGGCGCATCGGCTACTGCGGCGGGCCGCGCGAGCTCATCACCGCCATGAGTACCATCCAGGGACAGTCCACCTCGAACGCCTCGAGCATCTCGCAGAAAGCCGCCACCGTTGCACTCTCGGGCGATCAAGCGTGCGTCGCCAAAATGAATGTGGCGTTCAAGGCGCGTCATGATTTCATCGTGCACGGACTCAACTCGCTGCCCGGAGTGAGCTGCCTGCCCGGAGCGGGCACCTTCTACGCTTTCGCCGATGTATCGCGTGCCATCGGGGGACTTGGCTGTCGCGATGACAACGAGTTCGCCGAGCTGCTGCTTACCGAAGGCGGCGTGGCGGTCGTTCCGGGCTCAGGGTTCGGGGCGCCGGGACATATCCGCCTCTCCTTTGCCTGCAGCATGCAGACCCTGGAGATGGCGCTCAAGCGTATGGAACGTGTGCTCGCGATTGGCCGTGCGGTTGCGCAGAGCGCCTGAACCGCGCGCTGCGTGCGATCACTTGCGAGCACCTACCGCACAATCGGCAGCACACAGCGTACGCGAAGATCCTCATTCCTTGACTATCTCGGGTCCGTTTCGCAGAATTCGCCGCCTCCTGCTTCCCACCGTTCCCCGGTAGCTCAGCGGTAGAGCGTCGGACTGTTAATCCGTTGGTCGTTGGTTCGAGTCCAACCCGGGGAGCCAATAAAACAATTACTTACGTCCGTTTCCTCATCTTTTACAGAGGCGCTGTTTGCAAGATTATTCCCAACGTCGGCGAGTCTCGCCCACCGAACCGCTCCTCGAGACGGAAACGTCGCGAGGGAGCTTGCCGGTACGCAGCGAGGTCGTCGCAAACAATGTCGGCGCATGACGGGGACCAGCGCTCAGTCCGACTTGGTATCGGAGCCTTCCTCGGTGCCCGGCTGGCGGCTTTGCACCAAAACACGCCCGCCGCCGAGCGCGCTGATTTGAAGCCAATCGAGGACCCGTTCCGACTTGTGCTCCTCGTTGACATCGCGAAGGCGCGCCTCCAGCACCTGATCAAGCGCCATCACACCTAATACTAGCCGTCCATTCATGCGGTCGACGATCGGGACACTCGAGACTTGGCGCTCTGCCATCAGATTGGCTAGCTCACGCAGCGTCATGTCGGGATATCCAACGACCACATCCCTCACCATCAACTCGTCGATGTTCGCAGGCGAGTTCGCATTGAGTCGGAGCCCGGCGCTGAGCAGTTGCTGACGCGTAACCACCCCGACCAGATGGTCGACATCATCGACAATCGGATATAGCCGTTGGATGTCGGCGAGTTTCTGCCTTTCGGTACCGGACCACGTCGCCTCCGCCGCTTGCACGGCAGCCGCGAGGCTGGCACCGCTCTGGAAACCCAAGAAGCTGTCGGGCATGATCTCGCCGACCAGGAAAATCTCCAGCGGATCTATCGAGTATTCCCGTGTTAGATGGGTACCCTTGCGTACCACCTTTTCGGTCAACACAGAGCGCTTGAGCACCAGCACCGACAACAGAAATGCGACCGTCGACGACACCATCAGTGGCATCATGGCGTCCCACTGATGCGTCAGTTCCATTGCGAACACTACCCCTGTCAGGGGGCTGCGCATCACGCCTCCAACCACTGCCGCCAAGGACATCAGCGCCCAGAAACCTGGCGCGACCGGCGGAAACACATAAGCCAGCAAAGAGCCCAGCGCCGCGCCGATCATAAACACGGGCGCCAGCACGCCGCCAGACGTGCCGGAACCCAGCGACAGGCTCCAAATCAGCGTTTTGACAATCAGGATTCCGACGATCAACGCCAGCGCGGCCTGGCCCGCCAGCAGGGTTCCGATCACGTCGTACCCGACGCCGAGCGCGCGCGGTTCGAATAAGCCGCCGACGCCGATGATGAGACCACCGATTGCAGGCCACCACATCCAGTGAATCGGTAGCTTGCGAAACGCGTCTTCGGACAAATACACCAGCCAGGTCGCGAACCAAGCGACGAATCCGCCGACGATACCCGCCGCGGCGCACAGAAGCAGATCGGTAGGCGTGAGCGTCGGCAGCGCACGCTGCGTTGCGAAGAGCGCCGCAACGCCAAGCAGGCGCCAGCGCAGCGCCGTCGCGACGACTACGGCGATCGACACGGGCACGAAGGAGCGTGGTCGGAATTCGAACAGCAGCAATTCGACCGCCAGCAGAATCGATGCTAAGGGCGCATTGAATGTTGCCGCCATGCCGGCTGCGGCGCCGGCGACCAACAGCGTCTTGCGCTCATCGGCGGTAAGAGAAAGCGTCTGCGCCAGCAGTGATCCAAACGCACCCCCTGTCATGATAATCGGACCCTCGGCACCGAACGGGCCGCCGGTGCCGATGGAAATCGCCGCAGACACCGGTTTCAACAAGGCCACGCGCGGCCTGATTTTGCTCCCGCCGCGCAAGATCGCCTCGATTGCCTCCGGCATGCCGTGCCCGCGGATCGCCTCGGACCCATACCGCGCCATGAGTCCGACGATGAGCCCGCCAACCACTGGCGCGCTGACGATCAGCCACCAGTGATGCTCACCAAAACCCGGCGCGACCAAGCCAGTGGCGACCCGCTGGTAGAAGACGAGGTTCGTTATCAGTCCGATCAGCCTTAGCAGACCGTCCGCCACCAAGGCCGAAACGGCGCCAACCACGAGCGCCAGCGCGCTGATCATCACGATCCGCGGGTTGACCGAGTAATCGCCGAGTCTCGCCGGCACCCGCAAGGGAGCGCCATGGCTTTGTTGCTGCATGGGAGGCCTTTTTTTGAAGGACAAACAACGATATCACAGTGTGTAGGCGTTTCTCGGCTGCGCTCCACCAGTCCAGTAAGACGGGCTTACCGTCCTGGTCGAGCAATGTAGGATCAATGAGCAGCCGTCCATCGCCTTGAATCCCCACGCGCACGTACAACTTGAAGTCATCCGCACGCGGGGGTCACTTCTCGTAAAGGATCCGGCCGCCGCAGCTTTGCACGCCGCGCGTTACGACCGCGTCGCCGCACAGCTGTGCTACCCGGGCTTAGCGCCGCTTGCGTCCAGGAATGGCCTCGCGGCCTGTCACAATGGCGGGCAGCGGTGATGACCGTCAAGGCCGAGTTTGCGGCCAATTCCGCGGCGTGCAGCAGTGCGAGTATCCTAGCGGTCAGGGGCCGCCAACGCAGGAGCAGGAGCATGTCACATACGGTCATACCCGATTCGCATCTGGATCTGTTCAAGAAGAAGGCATTTGCGCATCTGGCGACGCTGATGCCTGACGGTCAACCTCAGGTGACTCCGGTGTGGGTCGACTTCGACGGGCAGCATGTCGTGATCAACACCGCCGAGGGCCGCCAGAAGGACAAGAACCTGCAACGCGACGGGCGCGTGGCATTGTCGATCATCGATCCCGACAATCCGTATCGCTACTTGGAAGTGCGGGGTCGTGTAGCGGAGCGCACGCGAACCGGCGCCGATCAGCACATTGACGCGATGGCGAAAAAATATCTGGGCAAGGACCAGTACCCGTTCCGCCAGCCAGGCGAAGTTCGGCTCATTTATAAGCTCGAACCCAAGCATATTACGTCGATGATGTAGTGCCGGCAGCGGCCGGCGCTGCGGTTCTTGTGGTAGCAGCCGGCCGCACCATCTCCCGGGTGTCGCGCGGAAGAATCGCCGGGGCGCCCGCTGCGCGCGGTAATTCCGCGCGCACCGTCAGATGCGCATTCTAATGCACATTTTAATGTGGCATAGTCCGCTCCTCGGAGGAGGATGAGCATGCCGCGCCAAAGGTCCCCGGCGACGATCCCGAAGCGTGCCACGAATGTCAGTGTTCGCAGCGACTTGCTTGCCGCCGCCCGTGAGGCCGGGCTCAACCTCTCCGCTGCCCTGGAGCGCGCACTGACGCAGGAACTTGCCGCAGTCAAGCGCAAGCAATGGCGCGAGGAAAATCGCGAGGCTATTCAGGCCTACAACGAGCACGTTGAGAAGCACGGCACGTTTGCGGATGAGGTGCGGAGTTTCTGATGGCGCAGTTCACCATCTACCGCAACAAAAATGCACATACAAAGGCGACCTTCCCACTCCTTGTCGACGTGCAGTCGGATCTTCTTGAAGGTTTACAGACGCGCGTCGTCATCCCGCTGACCAAGGCCGCGGCGCTTACCAAAAAGCCCCTGAGCAAGCTCACGCCAAGCTTGGAGATTGAAGGCGAAATATACGCGCTGATGACGCCACAGCTCGCCGGCGTCGCTCGTCACGACCTCGGCAATGCGCTGGGCAGCCTGGTGGAGCGACGTGACACGATTCTTGCCGCGGTGAACTTTCTGCTGACTGGATTCTGAATCCCGAAACGCCGCGGACATGAATCATCCGCGCTCCCCGTTGCCGCGATATCGCTCATCGAGCGTCCGCCCTGACCCGTGGCGAAGGATTGAGCCGCGTGCTCGCGGGCGAACCGGCACCGCAGCACAGGTCCAGTCGCGGACCGCCCGGTGGGGTGCGACTGGACCTGATGCCCACTGCCCAACTCCACGGTATGGTATTCAACCCAGATGCACGTTGCCAAACTGGAAGAGAAACGCTTCGCTGATGACAATGATGACCGAAACAGCTGCGTAGGCGAAACGGCCCAGGATGTTGATGGCTTTCATGATGACTGTGCTCCTGATCGGTATCTCGATGGCGCTAAGATGCGCTCGAGGAATCAGGGCAACAAACGCAATATCTGACGGTGTTGTAAGGAATACTTAAGCGTGCCTGCCGCGTACGATCGGCTTCCGCTGGGAGCGTTGCGCGTGTTCGAGGCTGTGGCCTCGCACCTGAGTTTCAGCGCTGCGGCGGATGCGCTCAGCGTGACGCCGGCTGCCGTGAGTCAGCAGATCAAATCGCTGGAGGAGTATCTGCAGGTGCCGCTGTTCCGGCGCAGCGGCCGCCGCGTCGAGCTCACCAACGAGGGTCTGGAGCTTCTGCCTGGCGTGCGCGCCGGTCTCGATGAGCTGGCAGCGGCGCTGCAATACATCAAGCAGCATCGGCGCACTGGCCCGCTGCAGATCTCCGTGCTCTCATCGTTCCTGCAGACCTGGCTGCTGCCGCGTATTCGCGCTTTCCGGCGCGCGTACCCCGCGGTGAGTCTGCGATTTCATACCTCGCGTGAACTGGTGGATTTCTCGCGCAGTTCCATGCACGTCGGACTGCGCTTTGGACGCGGCAACTACCCCAATCTGCACGTCGAAAAATTCCTCGACGAGTGGCTGGTGCCGATCGCGCATCCGCAGATCATCAAACAATACGGGCTGCTCGAGCGGGACTCGGATCTCACCGACGTCCCGCTGCTGGACAGCGATGATGAGCCCTGGCGCGTATGGCAGCATACGGAAGCACAACGCAAGTGGCAGTCCCTCGGTCCGCGAATCGACGACTCGGCGGGCCTGCTGGCGGCGGCCGAGGAAGGCCTGGGCTTTGCGCTCGAGCGCTGGACGGTGGTAGCACGAGCGCTGCAAAAAGGCACAGTGAAGCTTGCTGGCAAAGAAGTCTTGCCGTACGGCTCGGCGCATTACTTCGTCTGCCCGGTACCGTACCTGGCGATTCCCAAGGTGGCCCAGTTCCGCGAATGGCTGTTCGCCGCGGCCCGTGAGTTTCCTCAGCCGCCGACGACACGCTCGGGCAAGTCATAAGAGCGTCCAATCCGCGCAGGCGCCCCGCCGTCGGTCGCCTCACCGTCAGGGCCGTCGAGCTGCCCGCTTTCCCGCGGTCCTGCGCCTTTTCTGTTCGGTCTCGCTGCGCTTGAGGAGATAGTCCAGGCCGCCGACCCGAAACCAGCGGTAGGCGTAGCCTTCGAGCAGCAATTTGTGCATGCCGCGTGCGTCCGCCTGACTGTGCGCTTCGGACAGAAGGTTCACGAGCAGCCGGCCGGTCCGATCCCCCACCTCGACGGCTAAGGTGACCTCCTGTGGCGTGGCAGCCAGATTGTGCACGAACAGCGCGGAATTGTTGCGCCAGTCATAGCGGATCGCGAGCACGGACGGTGCGCGGGTGGTGAGGATCTCGAAGTCTCCCCAGCCGATCTCGGGCACTTCCTTGCGCATCCGGATGATGCGCTCGGTCCAGTTCAACAGCGAGTTGGGCTCGCGACGCTGCTGCGCGGCATTCACGTGCTCGAAGCCGAACGGACCGCCGCTGATGACCGGCAGCACGGGCCGGTCGTTCTTTGTGAAGCCGGCATGCGGCTCATCGGACCACTGCATGGGCGTGCGCGCACAGGCGCGCTCGGGCAGCTGCAGATCATCGCCCATGCCCAGCTCGTCCCCGTAGCGCAGTACCGGCGTTCCGGGCAGGGTAAACATCAGCGAATAGGCAAGCTCGATGCGCCGGCGGTCGCCATCGAGCATCGGTGCAAGCCTGCGCCGGATGCCGCGGTCGTAGAGCTGCATCGAAGCTTGCGGGCCGAAGGCCCCGAACACCGCGGTGCGCTGCTGCGCAGTCAGCCGTCCCAGATCGAGCTCATCGTGGTTGCGCAGAAACATCCCCCATTGCGCGGTTTCCGGCCGCGGCCGCGTGGCCCGCAGCGCCCGCCGCAACGGGCGGGTATCACTTGCGGCAAGCGCATAGAAAAGGTTCTGGTTCACCTCGAAGTTGAACATCATGTGCATCCGGTCCCCCGAGCGACCGAAGTACTCCATGTCGCTCACCGGAAGCACGTTGGCTTCCCCGAGAATCATGGCATCCCCCTCCCGCCACTGCAGAAACTCGCGCATGGAGCGCAGCATGCCGTATTGCTCGACGGGTTTCTGCGCTGCGCGCGCGCCCTTCACCGAGATCACGAACGGCACGGCATCCATGCGAAAGCCCGAGACGCCCAGCTGGATCCAGAAGCCCATGATCTTGAGGATTTCCGCCTGCACGTGCGGATTGGCGGTGTTGAGGTCCGGCTGGAAGTCATAGAAGCGATGGAAGTACCACGCACGCGCCACCGAGTCGTGGCTCCATGTCGATTTCTGCACGCCGGGAAATACCATGCCGCGGTTCGCGTTACGCGGCCTGGTCTTTGCCCAGACATACCAGTCCCGATACGGGGATAGCGGACTGCTGCGGGCTTCCTTGAACCAGGGGTGTTGGTCCGAAGTATGGTTCACGACTAGATCGATGATCACCCGGATACCGCGCTGGCGCGCGCCCTGGGTAAATTCAACGAAATCCCCTAACGTGCCATAGCGTGGATCGACCTCGTAATAATTGGCAACGTCATAGCCGTCGTCGCGATGCGGGGAAGCCTGAAACGGCATCAGCCAAATGGCCGTCACGCCGAGGCCTTGAAGATAATCGAGCCGGCGCATCAGACCGGCAAAATCCCCGATACCATCACCATTGGCATCCATGTAGGTGCCGACGGCAAGGCAATACACCACGGCATTCTTGTACCAGAGATCGTTGATCATGGGAGCGAGGTGCGGGCGAGCGGCGCAGGCATGCGCAGGTGGTGTGTAGTCGGCCGATCAGGAGTCCACGCCCGTCTGCACGGGAAAACCGGCTGCGCGCCATGCTTTCATGCCCCCGTCCAGCGCCACCGCACCGCGAAATCCCATCTGCCGCAGCGTCGCCGTGGCGAGCGTCGAGACGCGCCCGAACTCACAGTACGCGACAATCCGCCGGGTGGGATCGGTAAGCTCATCGTTTACGCGCAACTCCAGTTGGCCGCGCGGTAGCAGATGCGCGCCCGGAATGTGGGCCGCCTCGTAGGCGTCGCGCTCGCGCACATCGAGCACGATCAGGTTCCCGGGCGCAGTTTCGAGATTCGCCCGGAGCTCGCCGAGGGACATGAACGGCACGCTCGCTTCGGCCTCCGCAAGCATCTGGGCGACGGTCTTACCGCCGCTCATGTTCGTACGCAGCGCCTCGGTGAGATGCGTCGGCATGCTGAGATTCAGATTCTGCATCATCTCGACGAAGGCCGCCCGCTCGCGCTTCTGCAGGCGCGGATTCCCGGCGATCTCATCCCCGATGGTCGAGTGGGTGCGTCCCTTATATTCATGCGCCGGAAAGATCTTGAGTGCCGGATCGAGCCTCAGCACACCTTCGAACAGGCTCTCGTGCAGCGCCTCCGCACTGCCGCTCGGAAGATCGGTCCGCCCGGTGCCCCCGATGAGCAACGTGTCCCCCGTGAAGACCCGGTCTTCGATGCACAGGCACATGGAATCGCGCGTGTGGCCAGGTGTATGCAGCGTGTGCAAGCGCAGTTTCCCAACGATTAGCAGCTCCCCGCCCTGCAGACGCAGATCGATGAAGGGGGCTGGGCTTGAATGATGCATGACGACCGGTACGTCCAGCTGACGTGCAAGCTGCTGCGTCGCCGAGAAATGATCCGCATGCGTATGCGTATCGATGAGATAGCGGATGCGCAGACCATGCTTCGCCGCAAGCGCAAGGTACCGATCTATCTGGCTCAGCTCCGGATCGATCAGCGCCGCGGCGCAGGTCGGCTCGCAGCCGAGAAGATAGGACCGGCAGCCCCCGCTGGCCACGGCTTCGAACAGCATGCTTGCGCCCCTCTGTGGCGTTGCCGCAGATCCTAGCACGGCCTCTGCGGCCGCCGATCGCGCAGGTGGCTCTCAGTGTGGCTTCACCTTCCCGGGTTTGGCCGGCTTGGGATGAGCCTTCGGCTTCGTGTTTGCGAGCACTGCCGTCGCATCGCCAGGAGACACCCAGCGGATCAGGTCATCCACCAGATCCGCAGCCGCTGGCGAGCCATTTCCCGTGGTCGCATCCCACTCTGCGGCGGCAGAGAAGCCGCCTATGGTCACCGGCTTCGCAAGATAGTCGTACTCGACCACGGAGTTGTTACCGGCACGCACATCGTGGAAAGCGGTCGAGTAGCTTTGCTTCATCTGGCCCACGTGATAAATGGCCGTGCTCAGGAAGCCGAGTCGCCCACCCGCCCTCTGGTTGGCAATCGCGATGATGGCCGCCCACTGTGGAGCGCCGGCACTGGTGCCTCCGAACAGATAAAAACCAGCGGCGAGTCCGGGCACATCCAGATAGGTAATCACTCCGTGGTACACGGCTGCGTTGTAGGCCACATCGGGAAGGGCGCGCTGCTTTTTTGCCTTGACGCCGCGCTTTTGGTACGGCGGCTCGTCGAACACCACGCTGAACCCACCGCCCGATGCCATGCTCGACGCGAAGCCGCCCTGGAAGTCGCCGAACGGCGGCCCTTCGTTCCAGGCGATCTCGCCCTGGTAGGTGCCCGGGGAGGGATTCGTGCTGGGATTGCAGCCAAGCGAAGCGAAACAATAGCCTGCGGCATGTAACTCCGTTCCGCCGACACTGGTGACCAGCGGGTCGCTGGCCGGTGCCGAAACGGCCTGCACCCACGTCGTCCCGTCGCAGCTCAACTGGGCAGCGCCCTGATCACCAGAGGAGGCAAGCAGCGTGATGTGCTTTGCCGTTGCGCTTGCCAGCGCGCTGTGCCATGCAGACTGCGTCTGAGGATCGACGCAGCTTTCGTTCTCGCCAAAGCTCATGGAGATCACATCGCCCAGGTTGTGCTCGACCGCATATTGCAGAACGCCCACGAGTGAGGCATCCGAATCATCGGGTGCCAGAAGAAGGACGATTTGGGCACCCGGTGCAATGGCGTGCGCCCATTCCACATCGAGGCTGATCTCCTCCGCCCACCCCGTCATCGTCGGATTACCCGGCACGAACGCAGTCAGGCCCAGAGGATGCACGATGCTGACATGAAGGTCGGGAAGGCCATAGTAGGCATCGAAATCGGAAAGCTGCGCCTGAATGTTCGGATTCTGAAACGCGTCGACGATCACGATGGTCTGTCCGACTCCGTCGTACCCGCCGCCGATCAAGGCGTCGACTCCATAAGCGTGGCGCATCTCGTAGGGGTCGTAGCAGGTGGCCACGGATTGTCCGTACTGGCAACTGAACAGGCCGTACTGCGGCCCAACACCGCCTGGGCGCAGGCCGGTCGGTTTCACCTGGGATCCGATCCGGACATAAGGGCGCATGCCGAGGTGCAATCCCGGGGATTCACTTCGCCCGGGGGCAATGGCGCGGCGCGCTCCCTCCAGGCTCAGCCCGGCGAAACTCAGTCCAACCAGGATCAGGGTCGCAGTGCCCAACATCGCCGCGGCACGCACAGACCTTGTGCGGATCATCGGTTCTCCCCGTTTTGTTGTTCGTCCGAGCCCGACTCGTTCCCGGATATAAATGCGCCAAACCAGTGATGGATCCCGCGCGACCTTTCCGCTGAGCGTTTTGACATACGCACAGACGACTCGCACGGTGGAGGGCTACATCTAATCGCGCCCATTCAGCAGCTTACATGTCATTTGTGACATGAAGTCGAGTTAGACGCGGCACGCCAAGGGGCACGGCGCAACACGGCTCGGCCACGGCAGCTCGCGGCCGTGGCGCTCCTCAGCTGTGGATGTAACTCTCCAGCTGCTCGATCGTCGCCTGTTGCTCCTGCATGACCGCCTTGACGAGATCGCCGATCGACACCATGCCGATGACGCTTCCCCCTTCGAGCACCGGCAGATGACGGACGTGGTTCTCCGTCATGATCTTCATGCATTCCTGCACGCTGCTTTGCAGCGTCACAGTGATCACTGGCGAGCTCATGATCTGACGCACCGGCGTATCGGCCGAGGAGCGTCCGAGGAGAATCACCTTGCGAGCATAGTCGCGCTCGGAGACGATCCCCAGAAGCTCCGAGTTCTGCATCACCAGGAGTGCCCCGACATGCCGCTCGGCCATGACCCGGATTGCCTCGAGCACCGGATCATCGGGGCTTACACGGAACATCGCCCGGCCCTTTCCGGCGAGCAGATGCTGTACGGTGGTGCTCATTGCCGTCCCTCCTGTTCTTCGAATCCCATGGCCTTCTTGTAGGCTAACGCGCCCTCGTGCCGAGTTCCACTGCGCAGTGCGCTGCCGGCCACCCCAAACTCACTGCTCGCGCGCCGGGCGCCGTTGCGTGCGCCCCACGAGATACCCGGCTAGGAACGGCAGGCCCAACACGATGATCGCCAGCACGATCAGCAACAAAAGAACCTGCCGCGCCAGATGGCGCAGCTCATCCCCCGCGGTACGCACCACCTGGTCTGCGATTCTCGCGGCGTCCTGAGCGATTGCCTTGCGCTGTGCGTCTGCTGCGCTGAGGACGGCTTCGCGCTCCGTATGCACGGTAGCCGAGAGCGCCTCGCGCTCGTTGCGCAGTGCTTCGATCATGGCCGCCGAGGACGCATCGACGCGTTTGAGGACATCGGTCAGGCTGCGCCGCACATCGTTGACGGCGCCGTGCACGAGCTCGGGAGCCGCGTCCCCCGCAGCGGCAAGCGCCGCCAGACGATCGTCCATTCGCTTCATCGCGATTTGCACATCGTGCCCGGATAGGCCCGACTCCTGCAGCGCCAGCTCGGTGCGCCACATCACCTGGGAAGGCCATGCGTTGCCGAGCATCTGAACGCGCTCGCTCGCATCCGCGAGGGCCTGTGGGACCGTGCCCAGCGTATCAACCAGAGGGGTCTGCACGCCGGTTCGGCGAGCCCAGAACTCCACGACCGAGGGCCGCACGAAATCGAGGTTGCGGATCGGGTACGCGCGGATATAGGCATCGACGAATCGCTGGTATCGGCCGAAATCATCCGGCGGGATGAGGCGCTGCGCCATCTCCTTTGCGGCATCGCCGTATTGCACGGCAACGGCGAGCGCGACGTCCTGGTGTTTGCCGAAGAGCGCACCGCCGGGGCTTCCGGCCGCTAAAAACATCTGCATCTGGGCCGCCAGCGTCCAGGTGTCCACCACGGCCATCATCGGCGCGAGCTGCGCCGCCGCGCGCTCGCTCTGCGCTGCGCTGCCGATCCTCCAGCGCAGGGCGTTGAGCTGCACCACCGGACTGGTTTCGTGCGCTGTGATCTCGTCCGCGCACTGGTCGATCGCGGCAACGAAGTCGGCTGAAAACTGCCGCGTCAGGATGCGCGCGTTCAAATCGCGAGTCGAAAGCGGCCGCTCCGGAGACTTCAATGTGATCAGAGAACAACCGGCCAGAGCGCTCAGGAAGGCGACACATCCCAGCTGGTAAGCAACGATCAGCATCCGTGCTACCCCGCGACGCGTCGGGCTCAGCGTTGGCCCCGGCGCCGCCTGCGCAATGACCGCCACTGGAATTACACCGGATGCAGCAGTGACCGTGGCCATTCGGGATTCGCCTCGCACGAAGCAATTCGCAGAGCGCGCAGCAAAACGCTACGGCCGGGTCATTGCACACCCTTTTGACGGGGCCCGGAAGTGCTCATCGGGAAGCACTGCCGCGCAGTGTTCCATTATGGAAGCGCCACACGCCTCCGCCCACTCCACGAGAGGAAAGGTATCTTTTTATAAACAAAATGTTATGCGACTTTCTTAATCTACAAAGTTGAGCGCGAGCGCACGCTCAGCAGCGCGCTTTCGGCGGCTGGGCTTTGGTGGCGGTGGCGCTGCGAGCCCGAGCAGCCGCCTAGGAGCCCTGGAACCGGTACGAGAATCGCACTCCCAGCGTGCGCGGACGGTTCACCGTATTCATCTTGACGAATTCCGCGTAGGACGAGGACAGGATCGCACGCGTGTCCGTGAAATTCTGCGCGTAAAGCTGCGTGCTCCAGGGGCCCTGCGCGATGCCGGCAGAGGCGTCGTAGGTCGTGAAGCCCGGATCGTCGAAGTCCGTCGGCACGCCCTGCAGAGTCATCTGCTGTGGATTGGTTGTCGCGTACGAATGCGCCTGATGCGTGGCCCCGATCTGCACGAACCCGTCGTAATTGCCGAGTCGCATCTCGTAGCGGGCACGCAGATTGCCTTCGAAGGGCGGCGACAGGGCGAGCGGCTGCCCCAGCTGGCCGAAGGGATTGACGACGTTCGTAATGGGCTGACCGTTGGTGCCGATCAGACTCAGATTCTTGACGTTTTCGCTGCTGTTCCAGGCCGCCGCTCCAGTGAGCGTGAGGCCGCCGACCACGCGCCAGATGAGCTGCGTCTCCGCGCCCCGCACCCGATAGTTCGGCCCGTTCGTAGTGAACACCAGGTTGCCGGTCACGCTCGGGTCGAATATGCCCAGCTGCACGTTATTCCAGTTCTCCTGATACACAGCGCCGTTGAACTGCAAACGGTGCTGCAACCATTCGCTCTTCCAGCCGAGCTCATTGTTGGTGAGCGTATCCGGCGCGTATGCAATCGGCGGGACCCACGCTCCCGCCAGCGGTGAGGTGGGCTTGATGACCGCCTGCGCGCGGTTGAAGCCACCGGGCCGAAAACCCTGTGACCAGGTGTAGTAGGCCATGACGTCCGCTGTGACGTGCCAGGTAAGATTGGCGCGGCTGCGCGTGCCGACGTACGACTTCCTCAGGTTCTTTGCATCGAGGTTGTTGAGGTTGCTGAGCACGCCGGTCGCGACGCTGCTGACGCAGGGATTGGGCGGCACGTAGCCGTCGAATGGCCCGTTGATTTCGCAGCCGAAGCTGCCGACGTTCGAGCCGACCTCGAAGTCACGGACGTCGTACCAGCGGGTCCCGCCGGTCAGCGTCAGCACTTTCGGAATCAGGTCGAAATCGATCGAGGTGAATGCCGCGACCTGCTCGTAGCCGCGCGTGATGTCGTCGAAAAACACATCCCCGAGAGGCCGCACGTTCGGATTGTTGGAAGTTGCCGCAAGTGTCGTCGGCGGCGTCGTGTACGGATCGATGCTGGGCGGGCCGACCGGGGAGAAATTTGGGCTGGTCCCGTAATGCCAGTCGGTCTGCTCATGGATCGTGTAGCGCTCCCAGAACACCCCAGCGAGCCCGCGCAGCCGCTTGTCGGTGGAGGTGCTCAGGCGCAGCTCATGGCTCTGATGCGTCGTGGTCTGGTGATCGGTCCAGAAGATGTTGGGAGAGTAGCAGTAGCCGGGTGATCCGGCCGTAGCCGCACCGCCGACGAACGGGTATCCCGGATAGTTGCATTGGTAATAACCTGCGTAAGTCGCGCGGGAATAGTTGGTGTAGTCCTGCGTCTGATCCACGTGCCGGTCGAGGTACGCGCCGGTGTAGATTAGTCGCAGATCCTGGATTCGCCCATCGAGTGTCCACGCGGTGTTTTCGAACCGGTCCTTGTTGTAGCTCGGGTTGAACTGTGCGACCGACAGATCGGGCAACGGCTTGCCGAGGCCGTCGTACTGCTCCTCCCAGAACACCCCTTCGGCATCCAGGTCCTGGTAGGACTGCGTGAGCAGGGCGTGCCAGTCATCATTAATCTGATACAGGAGCTCGCCCCGGACACCTTTATAGGTGGTCGGATTGATGGCTCGACCCACCTCGTTGAAGTTGTTGATGGGACCGCTGTTCGGCGGCACGACCCCGCCGAAATAGTTCGCTACCACCTTGTCGGCAGCGGCACGGGAAAAAGTGGCCGGTATATTGTTGATGTAGCCACCGCGTGCATCGCTGTAAATCACCGCACGCACCGCGAGGCGGTCCTCGATCAGCGGCAGATTGATGGTCGCATCGACCGCGGTGCTCGGATCGCCATGAGCGGTGATCCCGTAACCGGCGTTGACATTGCCTTCGGTGACGTTCAGCTTCGGCTTGTTCGTGATGTAACGCAGCACACCAGCCTCGGCACCCGCGCCGAACAGCGTCCCCTGCGGCCCTTCGAGCACTTCGATGCGCTCCAGGTCGACGGCATACACATCGAGATTGCGGCCCGGAATCTCCCCGGATTGCTCATCGAGGTAGACCGCGACGTTGGGAAAACTCTCGGTGGCGCCGGCGCCCTGTGTGCCACCGGAGCCGCCCACCGACAGGCCGCGCATGTTGATGTCCCCCTGGCCTGGCCCGAAGCTCGTGGCGGTGACATTGGGCAGGTAGCGGACGAAATCGTCGAACGTCTGGACGTTCAATTGCGTCAGGGTCTCGGCCGTGAGTGCCTGGATCGTGATCGGCACATCCTGGAGGTTCTGCTCGCGGCGGTTGGCCGTAACGATGACTTCCTGCAAGCTGCCCGCTAGCGCTGCATCGGGCGCGGTATCCGCGGCGTAGGTGGCCTGGGCAGCGTGGGCACTGAGGATGGCCGCGATTGCGCGCGACAGCCTGTTGTTGAGGTTCATACCGCCTCCCCCGCCACACCTGTTCTTGTCGGGCGATCATAGCATAGCCCCCGATCGAGCCTGCCTGCACCAACATTGCGGGTGGAATCGCTCGTTCGACGGTCCGGTTGAGCGCTGGCAGATTCACGAGCGGCGTACGAGTGGTAACCTACTCGCTACAGCTCCTCGAGCCGAGAATCGCTGAGGTAACAGCCGTGTTCCACACCGCAAGCCGTTTCAGCATGAGTGTGTTGCTCCTGGCGATCCCGTGCGCATGGGCGCAGGCCCCCGATCCGCACACGGGCCTGCCTGCCGGAGCAGGCAGGGAGATCGCTGCGGCAAGCTGCGTGCGCTGCCATGATGCCGCGCGCCTGGCCACGCCGGGCTACAGCCATGACGGCTGGCAAAGGGTCATCGGACGTATGCAAAGCATGGGCGCGGAGGTTCCGGCGACGCAGATACCGCAACTCACCGACTATCTCGCGCGCAATTTCCCCGAAAAGCCCCACCCGCCCGCAAAACTCGTTGCCGGTGACATACAGGTGGCCTTTCGGGAATGGCCGGTATTGACCCCGGGGGCCTTCCCGCATGATCCACTCGCCACGGCGGATGGCGCGATCTGGTACACGGGGCAGCATGCCAGCGTGCTCGGTCGGCTGGATCCGCGCACGGGAGTCATTCGGGAATACCCCACGCGCACGGCGAATTCCGGACCGCACGGGCTCACTGCCGATGCGCGCGGCAATATCTGGTTCACGGCCAATTATGCCGGCTACGTGGGCAAGCTCGACCCGAATACCGGCAACATCACCGAGTACAAACTACCGGGAGCCGAGGGGCACGATCCCCATACACCCGTGTTCGATCGCAACGGCACACTTTGGTTTACAGTGCAGGCGGGGAACATGATCGGCCGGCTGCAGCCGCGGACGGCTGATCTGCGGCTGACGCGCGTACCCACTGCACACGCGTTGCCCTACGGCATCGCGATCAACTCCGCGGGCGTTCCGTTCTTTGCCGAATTCGGCACGAACCGCATCGGCAGCATCGATCCGCGCACGCTCGCGATTCACGAATACGTTCTGCCGGATGCCGCATCCCGGCCGCGCCGGATTGCCATCAGCGGTGACGATGCGATCTGGTATACCGACTACGCGCGCGGTCGGCTGGGTCGTTTCGATCCGCGAACTGGCGCGAGCAGACAATGGCCCTCCCCGGGAGGGGACAGCTCACAGCCCTACGGCATTGCCGCGGTTCACGGAATCCTCTGGTACAGCGAATCCGGTGTGCGCCCGAATACGCTCGTGCGATTCGATCCGCGGAGTGAAAAGTTCCAGACGTGGGGCATTCCCTCAGGAGGCGGGGTCGTGCGGAACATGATGCCAACCGCGCACGGCGATCTGGTGCTGGCGGAAAGCGGCGCGGGCAAAATCGCTCTGGTCGAGGTAGAGGCCTCGAGGTAAAGGCCCGAGCAGCTCAGTGACCGACGGCTCCGGCATTCTTCGCCGCCACGCACCGCGTGCCGGCTACGCACGCTGTGCTCGACTCTACCGCGTCCAGCGCCGACTGCGCGTTGACGCACGTCAGCCTGCCCGCAGCCGTCGCGACCTGTTTCGAGCTGCGCAGCAGAATCGAATTGGCGGCAGCCATCGAGAGGTGCGGGCTGCGCGCCAGGACGAGCGCGACAATCCCGGATACTTCGGCGGCGGCGAGCGAATTGCCCGTGGCGAAGTCGTAGTGCCCCTGCGGTACCAGCGTCAGCACATCGTGACCGGGGGCCAACAGGTAGCGCGGATTTCCTGAGCTGTCTTCGGCGGCCTGCACCGCCAGGACCCCCGGGATGTCGGTGGGAAAGCCGCGGGCCATACCGGCGGGCGCGACGGCGCCGACGTAGATGATTCCCTGTTGCATTCCGAGCTGCAGCAGCCGGCTCAGCAGCGGATCCGGGGGCCCGGCCAGACTGAGGTTGACCACATCGACGCGGGCGACGATGGCCGCCTCCATGGCCTGCGCGAGCGTGAAGCTGTTGCACACGGCGTGTGGGCCGCCTGGCGGGGCCTGCCAGCAGGCCTTCAGCGCCAGCAGATGCGCCGCGGGGGCGATGCCGACGATCCCGATTCCATTGTTGTCCTGCGCGGCGATGACCCCGGCCACCTGCGTTCCGTGGCGATCGCGTTTGAATGCCGACTCGTCGCCATCGACGAAATTGCGGCGCGCGACCACCCGATCGCGTAGATCGGGGTGCTCGAAGTCCATGCCGGTGTCGATGACCGCGATGCGCACGCCCGCTCCCCTGGAGCGCCTTTGTGCCTGCACCACCCCGAGCTGATCGAGGCTGGGTTGCAGAGGTGCATACGGATCGTTGTACGCGTTCGCCCCGGACACCGGCCCGTGATCGGTCGCCTCGTGCGCGGGCGCCGTCGCCTCGTGCCCGGGCGCTGCGACCTCACGTCCATTGTGCTCGAAGCTGCCCGAATCCTCCGGCCGGGTCTGCGCCGTGAATTCGTTCAATGCCTGCACCGACTCGACACGGGAATCGCGGGTAAGCTGCGCAATGGTACTCAGTCGGCCCGTTTCGGCCGGCAGCCGAAAGACGACACAATGGATGTGCAGCAGGGCAATCGGCCATGCTGACACCTCCTTCAATCCGTAATCGCGCTCGAGCCCATGCACCATCGAGCTCGCGTCCGCCGTGATGCCGTAGGCGCCGGCGGAATCGTACCCCCGCGGTGTCGATCCGGGCCTCACCGCGTGCGCGTGCTGCTGGTTGCGGACCGTGACGACCACGAAGTGGGAGGGATCTGCGCGCGCCTGCGTTGGCAGCGCCGGGGCACGCACCGGACCAATGTTGGTCGCGCATCCCACCATCAGCAGGAGGGCGCTCGCGCACGCCATGGTCCGCAGCGGGGCCATCAGGGGGACCTGTCGGTCGAGTCTGCCGGTTCGGCGAATAGCACGGACGGATTGGCGCGCAAGGTGGTAATGCGCGCCTGCAGCTGTCCGGAGTCCGGAAGCGGCTGAGCAAATCCGAGCGTATAGACGTTCGCCTCGGTAGGCCCATCCACGACGTGCGCCCCGACGCTCTGAAGCAGTCCCTTGAGAAGCCCGAGAGAAAGGTCCGATCGAAACACAACCCGGACGCGGGGACCTGTGGCATACGAGGGCAGCGCCGATGTCAGAGTCGCATACGGCGCAGCCGTTCTGGAGACTTGGCCGTGCCAGGCCCAGCCCCCGACGCCGAGTGCGATCGCCTCGAGCACCACCGCGGCCGCAAGCCATCGCGGGGTCCAACGGCTGCTCGCAGTCGTTGCCGGCGGCCCCTTCGCGACCGGCACAACGCCGTCACCGGCCGCTCCCATTGCGCCTGGCAGTTCCTCCAGGTGCACGGCAGCGCCTGCTTCGAGCCGCGACATCAGTTTCTGAAAGGACGGCTCGGCCGCAAAGACGAGCGAACCCTCTTCGCACATCGACTCCTGCCAGCGCCGCTGCGCATCGTGATCCTTGCGACATTCCGCACATTCCTCCAGATGGGCCCGCACACCCGCGGCGTCCGCTGCAGCCAGCGTGCCGTTGACGAGCCAGGGAATCAGCTGCGCGATCTGCTGATGCGATTCACTGCTTGGCAAATGGTGATCCACGCGGTCTCCTTCTCACTGTCCAGGACCGGCGAGCGTCACGAGCAGGCCTTTCAATTTGCGTCGCGCGTGAAACATTCGGGTTTTCACGGTATTGACCGGACACTGCATGATCTGGGCGATCTCCTCGCAGGAGTGTCCCAGATGGTAGGCCAACTCGAGTACCGTCTGCTGCTCGAGTGGCAGCCGCGTCAGCGCCACGCCCAGCCATTCGTTGAGCTCGGCGTGCTCGCCGGACTCATCGGGCAGGTTTTCCAGCTCGCCCTCTTCCGCTGCCGGCATCGGACGCAGACGTTGCAGCGTCTTCAGTCCCCGCCGATAGGCGATGCCCATGATCCAGGTCGATACCTGTGAGGCACCGCGAAACGTGCCTGCGCGCTGCCAGACGACCCAGAACGTATCGTTGATGATCTCTTCCGCCACGTCGTAACGCGGCGTCAGCCGCATCAAAAAGCGTGCGAGGCGCCGGTGGTACAGCAGGTAGAGCTCCTTGAAGGCCTCCGAATCGTGCACTGCCGTGCGGGCAAGCAGGCTGAGCTCGCGCTGGTTGCGCCCTGACGGGGTCGCATCGGGGCGACGGTGCGAGGACTGCTCAGGCAGCGTCACGGAGGGCTCGGGATGGTTCGCATCGGGGGGCACCTGGCATTGATGCGCCTCCGCTGCGCTGAAACTGACGAACATACCTGTGAGTGCCCGCAGCCGAGGCTCCGGTTCACGGTCGCCTGTGGCCAGGGCACTTTAGAACCGCCAGAGCGCGGTGGCGGCCACGCGGCCGCCGGCCACTTCCGGGCCGAACAGTCGCTCGGCGCGCCCTGCGGTGCGGACATACACAAGACCGAACTCAAAGGCGGCCAGCGTATACCCAAGGCCGGCATTCCAGAAGCCGTAGCCTGTACCGGTCGGATCGAGGATTTCATCGTACCCGAGGCCAGCGGAGACCGTCAGGGCCGCGATCAGCGGTCTGTGCCACTGCACGCCGTAGAAAAGCGCACGGCGATTCCGTTCGACCCCATAGCTTTGATACTGCGCCGCATCCGGCGTGAACCCCACGGTGAGATATAGCTCATCGCGGAACGCCCAGCTGGCGCCGAGCTCGTCGTAGGCATAACGGGTGCCCTGCCGAGCAAGCGCCCCTCCGTTACCTGGATAGGCAAAGTGCGTGTACGTCAGGGTCGTGTTCGAATCTTGTCCCGTCTCGAAGGTGTGTCCGGCATAGACGTTGACCTCCTGCGCTCGTCTGCACGGCGAGTCCCCCAGCCCTGCGGAGCCCCATAGTCCGACGAAGCTTTCCGACACCGCCTGACCGGCCGCGCTGCGAAAGTGCACATCCGCCTGCGCGGCAGGCGCGCCGCACGTCTGCGAGATGCCGCGGTAGATCGAATCGCTCACCAGGTCGAGCGCGCCGCCGAATGACCCATCGGCGACCGTCAGGCTCGTGGAGGCAAGCCCCGCGAGGGCGAATGCGACGAGCGCCAGGGGTTTCGCGGCGCGCATGGCCGTGCATCTTGCAGTAATTCACCGGCTCCCTGGTAAGGCTGGGTGGCCGGTGAGTACCCCGGAGGGAGCAGCAGGTTCAACGCGCAACGCGCGCGTCCCAATCAATTCAGTCGGGAGCCCAGCGCGTAGCGGACGGCGAATTGTAACTGCGTTTCGCGCGCGTAGCCGGGTTCGCCGAACAGCAGCACGCGATTTGCCGAATCACTCGTCACACGCAGCCATTCGAGGCTGAATCGCCAGTGCGCATCGGGCTCGAAGACGTATGCAGCCGTCCATGCATGCCCCTGCTGTGCCCCGCTGCCGCCCGCCAAGTCGCTCTGAACCTGGAACCAGTCGTAGCGCAGACTCAGCCGGTGAGCTCCCAGCTGTTTGGACAGGAGCGCAAAGCGCGCCTCGAAGGGCCATTCAAGATCGAGCCCCCTCGGTTCCACATAGGTTTGCCCCTTGAGCCATTGCACGATGCCGGTCCAACCGCTTTCCCCCTCGATGCGCACGCCGGCCGCATCGAAGCTCGTTTCCCACGCAAACTGGTGAACACCGGAGTCGAATGCGGAAGGGTCAGCGCGGTTATCGTAGTGCATAGCCCGCACGACGACGCGGTCGAAATAGCGGGCCTCCGCGCCCACATAGTAACCGGGCCGACCATCGATTTCGCGGAATAACTGCAGCGCAGGTAGCACTGCGGCACCCGCTGGTCCCACACGACCGAACAACGTGGTCTGCCGATCATCGAGCGCGAACCCGCGGGTGGCAAGCACGACTCCCGCCGGATCGTTCCAACCGAACACGCCCGCCGTGAGCGCGAGATCGAACCAGTGGCCCGTGCGGGTGCCGAGCCATTCGAGCTGCATCTCGGTACCAATCGTGCGCAGCTCCTCCGCGAGCCAGGTGTTGATTGCGGAATAGGACAGGGTATAGGGCGACTCCCAGCCGGCCGCTCGGTTCTCCAGCGAGATCGGCGCATAGAACGCGCCGGCCTTGAGCCGCAAACGCCAGCCATTTGTCGGATAAGGACGGAACTGCAGATAGGCCTCGGTCAGATCCGCCGGATGATTGTCATGATCACCCCACGCGGAGGCGTCAAGGTGCGCCGTCCACAGCTCGCCCAGATTCTGCGACACGGCAAAACGCGCCCTGCCCAGCGCAAGTCCGGAATCATCGCTGGAATAACGAAGCGTACCAAGGCCACCTTCCATGAAGGTCCGCATACCATCGGAGCTCACCAGACGCATGTCCAGATCCGCCTCCCAGTCTGCTGCGACCGCCGGGGCAGTCGACAAGGCGAATGCAATGATCGCCAGCCGGAGCGCGGCAACGGGTTGCGCTGAGCGTGGCATCAGTAGGCGTCCCATGAATGATGCCGCTCCTGCAGCGGTGCAAGCTGCAGCGCATTTGCCAGCCGCAGCGTGAGCGCACTGCGATCGCTTTCCCCGAGTGTCAGATCCCGTTCCAGGGCTGCACGCTCCTGCATGCGCGGATGCCACACCGTGATCCGGTAGTTGCCAGGCGGCACCTCGGCAGACCAGGCACCGGCTGCATCGGTGCGCCCGAAATAAGGTGCGTCGGTCACCACTACGTACGCCAGCATGGAGTCATGAATGTTGCAACCCAGGGTCACCAGTCCTATCTGATCGAACTGGACTGGCGGATAGGGCGTACCGCGGTACAGGGGCAGCTGAAAGCGCTTGGCGGCGGAAAACGAATAGATCTGGTGGCTGACGGAATCACTGTTGGGAAATGCGACGGTCGAATTAACCGGCAGAACCAACAGATCCGGAACGAAGGCTCGGTCCACCTGGTCCATGATGGCGTGCACCGGGGGACCAGGATGGTTGCTAGCTCCCAGCACATGCAAGGTGACGACGGCGCCGGCCAACGCTCGTCCCTCACGCGTCTGCACGGAGACCACCAGGTTGGCGCCAAACGAGTTGACGGTTCGAAGGCACAACAACAGCAGCAGCAGCGTCGCCGCTGGAAAAGTGCGCCCAAACATGCAAAGGTGTTGTGCGGAACGTCTCATTCCGGTACCGGAGTTCTCGCGCTCGGCTGGAGTCGCGCCTAGGATCCAGTCCTCATTCGAGTCGGTTCCATGGGAAGCTTCCGCAAACGACTTCTCGTATTGATCATCGGCCTCGTGGTCGTCACTCAGACTGTGACGCTGGCCGCAGTGCTCGCCAGCACGTCCCGCAACGTGCAGGCACGCGCGGCAGAGCAGCTGCGCTCCGGGGGCTCCTTCGCCGAGCAGCTGATTCGCTTCCGTGCCGCTCAGCTGGCCACTGGCGTGGCGGTGCTGGCCGCCGACTTCGGCTTCCGTGAAGCCGTCGCCAGCGCAGACGCACCGACGATCATCTCGGCAGCCACGAATCACGCCCGGCGCATTGGCGCCGACCTGGTTCTGCTCCTGGATCCGAATGGCAAGGTAGTCGCCTCGACCGGCAGCGAAAGCCTCGGCCGTGGCATCTCGCTCGGCTCGCTGTTGATGGAATCGCGTGACAACCGCGATCAGCCGTTCTTCGCAGTCCTCGCCGGGCACGCCTATCAGTTTTTCCTCGCCCCGGTGCGCACTCCCGAGACGATCGCCTGGGTGGCGATGGGATTCGTGGTCAACGATCAGCTGGCACAGAAGATCGGCGAGCTCATCGGAGCCGAGGTCACCCTGCTGGCATTGGCTCGCGACGGTGCCACGCGCGTTGCCTCGACGCTTCCGGAAAATCAGCGCAGTTGGGCCCCCACCCAGGTGGCTCGCACGGGCAGAGCCGATCACGATCCGCGGGTGGAATCCATCGGCAGGGCGGACTACCTGGTTGTTGCCGAGCGTATCGAGGGCCGCGGCGATGCCTTCCAGGTCATCGTGCAGAAGCCCATGCGGGAAGTTCTGGCGCCATACCGTGACGTGCGCAATGCACTCTTTCTCATCGACGGGATCGCCCTGGCATTGGCTGCCCTCGTCGGCGCTCTGCTTGGGCGAAGTGCAGCCCGGCCGATCGGTGAACTCGTGCGGGCCGCCCAACGTATCCAGGACGGGCATTACGATTTGCAGGTGCAGGCGAGCGGCGGCGAGGAATTTCGCAGCCTGGCAAACACATTCAATGCCATGCAGACGAAGATCGCGGGACGCGAAGCGGACATCACCTACCTCGCCTACCATGATCCCGTCACCGATTTGCCGAATCGGCTTTTCGCCGAGAAGCATCTCGGCGAGCTGCTTTCCCGGCCGGGCGTCATGGCCCCGCTCGCCGTGATTCTGATCGACATGCGCAACATCAGGGAGATCAACGCCTCGCTCGGCCACCATGTCGGGGACGAGGTCCTGCGGGAAGCCGCGCGGCGGCTGCGGACGAACGCAGCGCCGGAGGATGTGGTTGCCCGCATCGGGGAGAGCCAGATTCTCTTCGTTGCGCGCAATTGCTCGCCGGAACGGGCAATGCTCTACGCCGATCAACTAACTGGCCTCATCAGCGTCGGTTTCTACATCGCAGAGATGAGCCTCGAGCTACACGTCGCCACAGGCGTATGTCTGCATCCGCAACACGGCGATACTGCCGAAGAGCTCTTGAGGCGCGTGCAGATCGCGGCCGAGGATTCGCATGAGGCCCGCACCCGAGCCTGCCTTTACCGTGCCGGAGGCGATGAGGAACATCGTCGTCGGTTACAACTCGTCACCGATCTGCGTGATGCGATCGAGCACGATGCACTCACACTGGTCTATCAGCCGAAAGTCGCTATGGCGACGCGCTCGGTCAGGAGTCTCGAAGCACTGGTGCGCTGGACGCATCCGTCATTGGGTCCGATCGGGCCTGGAGAGTTCGTGCCGCTGGCGGAGCGCACCGGTGGGGCCCGCAGGCTCACGAGCTGGGTCTTGCGCGAGGCCATCCGCCAGCTGGGCGAATGGCGGCGCGCGGGACTGGAGGTGGAGCTCGCCGTCAACCTGTCGGCGCCGGATATCCTCGATCCGCAATTGGGCGATGAGATCATCGAGCTGCTGCGCGCGCACCGGGTCGAGGCGAGCGCGGTACTGCTCGAGATCACCGAAAGCGCCATCATGCGCGATGTCCAACTTGCGGCCCGTCATATGCAGCTGTTGCGCATTTCCGGAATCCGCTTCTCGATCGATGATTTCGGCACCGGACATTCCTCCCTTTCGCAGCTCAGTGTTCTGCCGGTCGATGAGCTGAAGATGGACCGCTCCTTCATCTCGCACGCGCGGCCCGGAAATGACGCGATCACGATCATTGCCTCCACGGTCGAGCTCGCCCACGCCATGGGGCTGAAGGTCGTCGCAGAAGGGGTCGAGGAGCCCGCTACCTGGGATCTGCTTCGTGAGCTCGGCTGCGACTATGCGCAGGGCTACCTGATCAGCCGCCCACTTGCGGCACGCGACATTCCGGCGTTCGTCGGTGACGCCAATCTGCTCCTGGCCGCTTCGGATTCGACGGTGCAGCAGCTGCGGGCGTTGAAACAGATCAAGGGCTGAGCGCGGCAATTCAGCCGCCGCGCAGGATCACATCGACGATGTCCCCGCCCTGCCAGATGGCATGGGCAAGGCCGAAGTCGGAACGGCGGATCTGCGCATGGGCAAGGAAGCGGCAGAACCCCGGAGTTGGCGGCGCGGGCCCCCGGCACTCGACCTCAGTCATCAGGAATGTCAGGGGCCTGGTCACCCCATGCAAGCTCAGCTCGCCCTGCACCAGCGCTCGAGTCCGGCCTTCGAATTCGATCCGGCTGGAGCGATAGGTCATTCGCGGGTAACGGCCCGTATCCAGCCATTGTGGCGAGCGCAACCGCTCGGTCCAGCCCGCAGCATGCGCATCCACCGAACCGGTCTGCACCAGCAGATCGAGTTCGCTGCCGCGACCACCCGGATCAGCGGTGAAGTGCCCTTGCACATCGTGAAAGTCGGCATCGATGAAACGGATACCCAGGCGCCTGATCTCGAATGAGATGTGCGTGTTCGCGGCGGTGAGGCAGTAGACCTCGGCAGGGGCGGGGCTGGCGAATAGCGGCCCGACCACGAGCACCCCGCACACCCAGCGGCGCACTATCGAGCGGCTTGCGGAAATAAAGTCAGCCGTGCGCGGGTCTGTGTTGGCAGGACCGCCATCGAGGCGAAACCGCGCGCTCATGATTGGCCACTGTCTGCTGCTCTCGGTTATTTTAAACATTACTATCAATGTCTTACGAGATTATTCGCATCTTGACTCTACCAACCGGCCCGCCCGTACCGATGTTGCAGGGCCGGCGCGATGCCGGGGCCGTCGAGCCGACTGAGCGGGCGCATACTGCGTGCGCGCCGGCCGATTCGGCCGTGACCCATGACCACAACCTAATGGAGAAGCCCTCATGTTGAAAGTGTGTTGGATGACAACCGCAGCGCTGCTGCTGATCGCAAGCGCAGCGCAGGCGCAAACCAATTCCTTCGCGACGGGAAACATGCATTTCGACGCCAAGGAGATGGATACCAACGGCGATCAGATGATCTCCCGCGAAGAGATGATGAGCTATAGCGAGAAGATGTGGGAATCGATGGCCCACGGCCAGGACACACTTCCTGTGCAGGTGGCGGCGAAGGATTTCGCCACCGGTGGTGTCGCCTTCAACGCCCATGCCATCGACACCGACCATGATGGCAGCATCTCCAAAGCGGAGTTCCTCGCCTACATGGGCAGGAAATTCGACAAGATGAAAAACTCCAATGGCATGGTGTCGGTGACGGATGCCGCCCAGGCTTTCGCCCGCGGGAACTCGCATCCGCGCGAAGGGATGAAACACGCCGAGGAATCGCAGCACCCATCCAACTAGCAGTCACGGGCACTCGCAGGTCACGAGCGGGCGCAGGGACGCAGCCCGCCTCATTGCATCGTGTGTGGGAGCGCTGCGCGCTATTGCGCATCGTGGAAGATCACCCCGAGCGTGTGCCGCCGTCCGCTGCGTACCTCGCTGACTCCATGGCGCATGGCGGCGCGGGAGATGCCGCGTACGCCCTGCACCGGCCGCTGGTTGACGGCAAACAGCACGGCATCGCCCTGACCCAGCGGTACGACTTCAGCCCGCGATTGCATCCGCGCGCGCTGCTCGGTGAGGATGAATTCGCCACCAGTGAACTCCTTGCCGGGTTGCGACAGCAGGATGGTCAACTGCAGCGGGAAAACGTGTTCACCATACAGATCCCGGTGCAGACGGTTGTAGTCGCCCGGGCCGTAACGCAGCAGCAACGGTGTCGGCCGCGTCTGACCCGCGGCATGACACCGGGCGAGGAATGCGGTGTGCTGCGACGGGAAGCGGCTGTCGAGCCGCAGCAGCTCGTTCCAGCGATTTGCGATCCTGGCGAGGGGCTCGTAAAGCCCGGTGCGCAGCGCGGCCACCAGCTCGGGCAGCGGATAGGAGAAATACTGATACTCGCCGCTGCCGAACTGGTGGCGGCTCATGACGATGCGGCTGCGAAACCGCCGCTGGTCACCGTACAGCGCCACCATCGCGCGGCACTGCACGGGCGTGAGTAGCCGTGCGATCAACGCGCTCCCGCGTGCATCCAGATCCGCGCAGATGCGCTTCCAATCGATGCATGGGCAGGGGTCGTTCACTGCTTGAGTGTGCAATAGCGTGGGCTGCCGCGCATCCCGATTCTTGCCTCGTCAGCCCACGCCGCTGCGCACGCTACCTGGCCGCGGCGCGAGCATCGCGTGGAGCTCGGGAACATCTCCCGTCCGCCATATGGAACATAATCTGCGCGCGCAGTTGGATCACCCGCTGTCGCCGCCGCGCGCCGCGGATTCGACCTAAACTGTGCACGGCGTAGGGTCTGCACATTTTCCCCTCCTTCACACTTGTTTTAACAGCGAGGGAGCGAGTGTGAATTACGTCTCGATGGTATGCGTAGCGCTGGCTGGCGCGCTCGAGACGACGTCACGTTCGGTTGTGCGTGCGCTGTCACGCCTGCGGCCTACGTCTGCCGGCGCGGTGTTGGATGCCGCCTTCGAACAGTCACCGCACGGCAGCCTCCTCGTGGATGCGCGTACGCTGCGGATCGTTGCCGCAAACGCGGAAGTGCGGCGCCTCCTTGGCCTGTCCGAGCGCAAACCCCGGGCGCTCACCCTCGCGCAGCTGTTCTCGCACGATCTCGAGGCCGATGCACTGATTGCCCGGCTGCGGGACCCGACCTTGCGCGAGCCGGTGCGGCTCGAGCACGAGGATGAGAATGGCGTGACGATCGATATCGAGATCAGCGGCTACGCGGTCGAGATCCGCCATGAGCGCCTGCTGTATCTCACGACACACGATGTCACGTCCCGAACGAAGTACGAGGCACGGCTGCTGGAGAACCAGCAGCGCCTCGCGCACCTCGCGCACCACGATCAACTGACCGGGCTGCCGAATCGCCTCTTCCTGGCGGCACATCTGCCCGGTGCGATCGATGCCGCGCGGCATGAGGGCCGTATCCTGGCTATCCTGTTCCTCGACCTCGACCGCTTCAAGCACATCAACGACTCGCGCGGACATGAGACGGGCGATCAGCTGCTCAAGGCCGTTGCGCAGCGCCTGCGCGCCACCGTGCGGGACGAGGACGTGGTCGTGCGGATGGGCGGCGATGAGTTCATCGTGCTGCTCGAGGACATCCACAGCACGGAGGAAGTCAACGAGGCGGCGGCGCGTATCATCGATGCGCTCTCCAACCCGGTCATCGTCAACGGCCGCTCGCTCGTGACGACGGTCAGTATCGGCGTGAGCCTGTATCCCCGCGATGGCGCCGATATGGGCGAGCTGCTGCGGCACTCGGACACCGCGATGTATCAGGCGAAGGAGCGCGGGCGTAACAACTGCCAGATCTTCAGTCCGGTCATGGACCGGCGGCTGAAGCAGAAAATCGCGATCGAGCAGCATCTGCGGGCGGCCCTCGAGAGCGGCCAGCTGGATGTCTACTATCAGCCCATCGTCGATGTCGAATCGAATCGCGTCGTCGCCCTCGAATCGCTGCTGCGCTGGAAGCATCCACAGTACGGCTATGTCCCGCCGGATCGTTTCATCGCCATCGCCGAGGAGACCGGACTGATCATCCCGATCGGTGAGTTCGTGCTCGAGCGCGTCCTGCAGAATATGAGCCAGTGGCGCGATGCGGGCTGCACGCTCATTCCCGTCGCCATCAACGTCTCGGCAGTGCAGTTGCAACGCTCGAACCTGGCCGAGCTGATCGTCTCGCTTACCCGGGCGTCGGGATTGCGGCCGTCGCTGTTGCAGATCGAGCTCACCGAGAGCGCCATCTTCGAGCGCCGTGAATCGCGTAATGGCGAGTCAAGTCGCGATGCGGTCGCGCATCTGCGCGATCTGGGTGTGCAGATCGCGATCGACGATTTCGGCACCGGCTACTCGAGCCTCTCCTACCTGAAGCGCTGGCGCTTCGATTACCTGAAGATCGACCGCACCTTCGTCAGGGACCTCGTCACCGACATGAGCGATCTGGCGATCGTTGGCGCAATCATCGCCATGGCGCGCCACCTGCACATCCCGGTCATCGCGGAGGGCATCGAGGGCTGGCAGCAGCTCGAGAAGCTGCGGGAGCTGGGTTGCGCGCTCGCCCAGGGACATCTGTTCGCGCGGCCCACATCGGCGCGCAAGTGTCGCCGCTACCTCAGCGGCGAACCCGTCGATCTCGTCAATCGCGACCGGCGCATCGATCTACTCGATTCGACGGACATCGGCCCGATTGCCATCTCGGAAATCCTCGAGGGCGCCCGCAAGGCAAGCGGCTGAGCGCGTGCCCGTGCGCCTCGACCCATGGGAAGATGCATCCCGTGAGAGCGCTGTCCATTCTGGGTTGCGGTTCGGGTGCCGGCAAGAGCTGGCTGACCACCGCGCTGGGCGCCTGGCTGCATGGGCAGGCGGTACAGGTCGCCCCGTTCAAGGCGCAGAACATGTCCAACAATGCCTGGGTGACTCTCGATGGCGGGGAAATTGGCCGTGCGCAGGCAATCCAGGCCGAGGCCTGCGGTCTCGTACCCACGGTGCAGATGAATCCGATCCTCCTCAAGCCAAGCGGCCACAGCGGCTCGCAGCTGATCGTGCTGGGGCAGTCCCGAGGCCATTGTGCCGCGGCCGACTATTACGCGCGATTTGCCGAGCTCTGGCAGACGGTGGCCGCGACGCTCGATGGGTGGAAGAGTCGCTGCGATGTGCTGCTGCTGGAGGGCGCCGGCAGTCCGGTCGAGCTCAATTTACTGCACGCGGACCTCGTTAACCTGCGGCCCTGCCGCTACCTCGATGGTCGCTGGATCCTCGTGGGTGACATCGATCGCGGTGGAATCTTTGCGCAACTCGCCGGCGCCTGGCAGCTCATCGAGCCTGCGGACCGTGCGCGCAGTCTGGGGGCGGTCGTCAACCGCTTTCGCGGCGATCCGGCACTGTTCGAGGCACCGCAACGTTGGCTCGCCCCCTATGCACCCGGCCTCGCGGTGCTCGGCACGTTGCCTTTTCGGCCGGAGCTGCAGCCCGAAGAGGAGGACGGCCTGCGCCCGGAGGACCAGGTTCGCGGCTGTGGCGAGCTGCTGGCGTGGATCCGCTTTCCGCAGGTCGCCAACCTCACGGACTGTCAGCCGTGGTGGTCGGACCGGGGGGTGCAGACCCGCTGGGTCAGCACACCGCGGGAGCTCGAAGCTGCGCGCATCATCGTTCTGCCTGGAACCAAGAACACGCTCGCGGATCTGCGCTGGCTGCGCAGTACGGGGCTCGCCGAGGCGATCGTTGCGGCCGCGCGGCGCGGCGTGCTGGTGATCGGATTGTGCGGTGGCTTTCAGATGCTTGGCGAGCGGCTGATCGATCCGGACGGGGTGGCCGGTGATGCCGGAGTGGCGAGCGGCCTTGGGTTGCTACCGGCCGAGACCCGCTTTGCCGCCGACAAGACTTTGCGCCAGGTGACGGCGATTTGCGAGCACTCGCAGTGGCAGGCGTACGAGATCCATATGGGCGATACGCTGGCGCTTTCCGCACTGCAGCCACTGCAGCTCGTGCGTGATCTGCATGGTACGCGTCACGAGGGCATGCGGCGGGCCAATGTCTGGGGCACCTATCTGCATGGCTGGTTCGAATCCCCGCAGCTGCGCGCGATGGTGTGCCGCGCAGCCGGCGTACAGGGGCATCAGCCGCATCCGCTGCCTTGGATCGAGCAGCGCAAGCGCCTGTACAGCGCGATGGCGCAGCACCTCGCCGCGCACGTGAACCTCGAGCCGGTGAAGCGGTATCTCGCCTTGTAGCGCGCAACGTCCCTGGAGGGTGTCTGTTCGAATGAGGCAGCTTTGGTATTGGGCCGCGAGTCTTGCAATCAATGTTGCGGCAGTTGCGCTGCCCTCTGCACCGGCGGTCGCGGCCCGCTGCGCGGGAAAAGGCGTGGAGGTGCAGGTGCTCGGCTCCGGCGGCCCGGAACTCGAAGATCAGCGTGCCTCGAGCAGCTATCTCGTCTGGCTCGATGGCAAGCCACGGGTTCTGGTGGACAGCGGCGGCGGCAGCGCCTTACGTTTCGGCCAGGCCGGCGCGCACATTGCACAGCTCGATGCCATCGTGTTCACCCATCTGCACGTGGACCACACGGCTGACTTTCCGGCGCTCATCAAATCCTCCTATTTCGAGACACGCACGCAGCCGTTGCCGGTATACGGACCCTCCGGAAACGAGTTCTTCCCCTCCACGACCCAGTTCGTCGCGGATCTATTCGACCGCCGCCGGGGTGCCTACCGCTACCTCGCAGACTTTCTCACAGGCCATGACGGGGGCTATGTGCTGCGCGTGCACGATGTGTCGTTGCAGGCGCACGCGATTCGCCTCGTGCCCGTGTCAGCGGGGCTGACGCTCGCGGCCACCCACGTCACCCATGGCGATGTACCGGCCCTCGGCTGGCGCGTGCGTCTGGGCGGCAAAAATATCGTGTTCTCGGGTGATACCAATGGTGAGGACGGCAATCTGGAGCGGCTCGCCGCCGGCGCCGATTTCTTCGTGGCCCACAACGCCATTGCGCAGGGCCAGCAGGGCGCGCCGCGACAGCTGCACATGCCCCCTTCGGTCATCGGTCGCATCGCACAGGCCGCAGGCGTGCGCCAGGTGATTCTTTCGCATCGCATGCTACGGACGCTCGGCCAGGAAGCACAGACCCGGCGCGCCATTGCCGCGAGCTACGCCGGCCCGGTGATGTTCGCAGACGATCTGGATTGCTACCGGTAGAGTCCATTCAGGGCGTTGCGACCCGCCACAGATCGCGTCCGGAGAACTTCAGGCGCATGCAGTGGCCATTGACGATGTCGTTGAAGCTGAGCCATTCCGGACTGTGTTCTTCATCGCGCAGATAGAAGCGCTCCCCCTGCGGAGCCAGCGCGATGACGCCATCGAGCCAGAGCTGGCCCTTGCGCAGCACCACCCGCACGCTGCCCACCCAAGGGTCCTCATTGCGATAGTGTCCGATGAAGTTGTCCCATGCTGCGGGAACGCTGAATCGGGTGGGACCGGCGTATCCGGGTGCGATGAACCACTTGCTGCCCCAGGCGAGTTCCGTGATCGCACTCTTCGGCTCGTCATTGCGGCGGCCGAACACGAACGCGAAATGATCGAAGTCCGGGTGTCCAGCGAGAAACCGATCCGGCTTGCTCGTGGTCTCGAGCGCGATGCGGACGCCGCCATGGTGCAGGAACAGCTTGCCGGGCTCGGCGGAGAGGGTCAGTTGCTCTCCCGTTTCGCTGCGATACGTACCGGCGTACGCTGCAGAGTCGGCGATGTGCGTCGCCGACGCGGGGATCCGCACCGCGCCCAGCGACTTCGCGGTGCGCCGCGCACGCATCAGCTCGGCAGCGAACTGCACGATCGCCGTCGGACGATAGTCCTGCATGGCATTGATCGATGCGAACGCGCCGACGCCCTCATCCAGATCGACCAGGATGGCCGACATGAACGAGAGCATTCCCCCGGTATGGCGCAGCACGACATGCCCATCGAGATGGTCCACCGCGATCCCGTAGCCGTAGCTCGCGGTCGGGCCGAATTCGCTCGCCCCGAGATGGGGAGTTGCAAACAAGGCGAAACTCTCCTGCGACACACATCTGCCGTTCGGTCCGGCGCCCCGGGCTGCCAACATGCGGATGTACGCACCCATATCAGCGGCACTGGATGCGATGCATCCCGCCCCGTTGGTCGCGATGATTCCAGGCCCCTCACTCAGGCGCCCGCTGCGCCGCACCGGCCGATCATTGCGAAATGCCGAGTAGCTGTTCACCAGCCGCTCGCGCATCTGCAGCGTGATGGCCGGTTCGGTGCGGCGCATATGCAGCGGCTCGAGAATGCGGCTGCGCAGCAGCTGCGGTAGCTCACGCCCGTCGAGCGTCCAGGCGAGCAGCCCCAGCAGCTCGAAGGCCATGTTGTTGTAATGGAAATGCTCGCCTGGAGCATACACCGCATGGTGCCGGTCCTGCGGATCGGCAAGAAAGACATACATGCTGTCGGCCAGCCCCGAACCATGCGTCAGCAGATGATGCACGGTGATCGGGGCGAATGCGGAATCCACACGGAACCAGGGCAGGTAGTCGCTGATCGGGCGGTGCAGATCGAGCTTGCCTTCATCCCGCAGCTGCAGCAGGCACAGGGCGAGAAAGGACTTGCTGATGGAACCTATCTGGAACAGCGCATCGGCCTGCACGGGACGGCTTCGGGACACGTCCCCGAGTCCATAGGTCACGACCCGTTGCACGCCGGCCCGGTCGGCCAGCACGAGCGTCATACCCGGTGCATGCATCTCGCGCATGTACTGGCGTACGAATTCATCGAGAGTCGGAAAGATCGCCGCGTAGGCGCTGCCCCCCGGCGGCCCGGCGGATTCGGCTACCGTGAATGAGGTGGCGGCGGTTGCTGCAGCAAGCGTAGCGCCCGCGCGTAGCAGCTGTCGGCGATTGAAGCTCATTTCGATGCCTCGATCCATGATTGATTTTGCAGCCACGTTACCCGACGATAAGCCGCTTGATCAAACGAGCGGCTGCGCTGCCTGCAGCAGATTGATCGCAAATACCGGGCAGCAGCCCGTCAGAGCGCCGTACAGTGCATCGAACAAAATGGCTCTTCGTCGCGATCGCATGGGTCGCCGCGTCAATGGCTATGGCGCAGCGGGCGCAGCAACACGAACCCAGGGCAACGGCGCAACGACCGCCCTTCGCCAGCGAACTCACCTGGCGCATGATCGGCCCGTTTCGCGGCGGGCGCACACGCGCGGTCACGGGCGTCGCATCGCAGCCGAATGTCTTTTACGTCGGCGCGGTCGATGGGGGGGTGTGGAAGTCGGACGACGCGGGGCGCACGTGGCAACCCATCTTCGATGCCGAGCCGACCCAATCGATCGGCGCCATCGCCGTCGCCCCCTCCGATCCGAACATTCTCTACGTGGGCAGCGGCGAGGGCCTGCACCGTCCTGACCTGTCCGTCGGCGACGGGATCTATCGTTCCACGGACGCGGGGCACACCTGGACACACCTCGGTCTGACCGATGCCCAGCAGATCCCCGAGCTGGCCATCGACCCGCACGATCCGCATCGACTGTTCGCCGCGGTGCTGGGCCATCCCTACGGTCCGAACGCCGAACGAGGCATCTATCGCTCACTTGACGGGGGCACGAGCTGGCAGAAAGTGCTGTTCAAGGACGAGGATACCGGCGGCTCTGCGGTGGCCCTCGATCCGCAGCGGCCGAACGTGGTGTACGCAGCTCTGTGGCAGAGCAGGCTCGGGCCCTGGGAGGATAAGAACGAGTTCCAGGGCAGCGGCGGCGGACTGTTCAAATCCACCGACGGCGGCAACACCTGGCGGCAGTTGACGAAGGGCCTGCCGGCAGATACCTCGCAAATCAACATCTCGATTGCCGCGAGCGAGCCGGACCGGCTGTACGCAACCCTCGGGACGACGCAGACGGGCGCGTACTCCTCAGCTCAGGGACTGGGGGTGTTCCGCTCCGACGATGCGGGCGAGAGTTGGGCCCGCATCACCTCCGATCCACGTCCGGCACTGCGTATCGGCGGTGGCGATCTGCCGGTCATTCGCGCGGATCCTTCGAACCCTGACATCGTGTACAGCGCCGGTATCGTGACCATGCAGTCGGTCGACGGGGGCAGAACCTGGCAGCCGCTGCGTGGCGCACCTGGCGGGGATGATTACCAGAATTTGTGGATCAATCCCGTTCACCCCGACACGATCGCCCTCGTCAGCGATCAGGGAGCGGTCATCACGGTCAACCGCGGCAGGACGTGGAGCTCATGGTTCAATCAGCCGACCGCACAGCTGTATCATGTCAGCGTGACCGCATCATTTCCGTACCGCGTCTGTGCCGGACAGCAGGAAAGCGGCTCGGTGTGTATCGAGAGCCGCGGCAACGACGGTGAGATCACGGTACGCGACTGGCATCCTGTCGGTGTCATCGAGTACGGCTACGTCGCCCCGGATCCTCTTGATCCCGACCTCATCTATGGCGCCGGCCGCAACGTCGTCTCCAAATTTCACTGGTCTACCGGTCAGGTGCAGGACGTCACACCGATCCCGGTACGCGACAGCGACAACCGCGCGGATCGTACCGAGCCGCTGCAGTTTTCACCGCTCGATCCGCATACGCTCTACTATGCCGCCAACAAGCTCTACCGGACACGCGACGGGGGCGTGAGTTGGGCGGCCATCAGCCCGGATCTGACGCGGGAGAATCCTGCAATCCCGCCCAGCGTCGCAGCGCTGCACACCCCCGGTATCGAGCACCAGCGTGGTGTCATCTATGCGATTGGGCCCTCTTCGCTCGATGCCGATCTGTTGTGGGCCGGCACGGATGACGGGCTGCTTTGGCGCACGAGCGACGGCGGCCAGCACTGGTCGAATGTGACGCCGCCGGCGCTCAGCGCGTGGAGCAAGGTGACGCAGATCGATGCGTCGCATTTCGATGAGCGCACCGCGTACGTGTCGGTGAGTCGCATGCGCGTCGATGACCTGCGTCCGTACCTTTTCCGGACACGCGATGGCGGGGCCACCTGGCAATCGATTGCTACGGGACTACCCGTGGATGCTCCCGTGAACGCGGTGCGGGAGGACCCGAAGCGCCAGGGACTGCTGTTCGCGGCAACCGAGACATCGGTGTGGATGTCCCCGGACGATGGGGCACACTGGCAATCCCTGCAGCTCAACCTCCCGCACACCTCGATGCGCGACCTGTGGGTCCATGACGATGATCTCATTCTCGCCACGCACGGCCGCTCGATCTGGATCCTCGATGACCTCTCGCCGCTGCGTCATGCGCCCGAGGCGGACACGCATGAGCCTGAGCTGCTGTCCCCGGCGCCTGCCTATCGCATTCAGCGCAGTACCTGGACCGATACACCCATACCACCGGATGAGCCCACCGGCGCCAACCCTCCCTCGGGCGCCATCATCGACTACTTTCTGCCGCGCGAGCCGAAGCGGCCGGTGCTGCTCGAAGTGCTCGATAGCAGCGGTGCGCTCGTCCGGCGCTTTCGCAGCGATGCTGCCCTGCAACCGGATGCGGACGAGCTTTCCCGGGAGCTCATCCCCCGATACTGGATTGCCCGGCCCCATCGTCTGCCTGCAGGCTACGGCATGCACCGCTGGGTGTGGGACCTGCACTATGCCGCGCCGGAGAGTGTCACACGCGGCTATCCGATCTCCGCCGTTCCGCATGCAACGCCCCAGCTGCCGCAGGGGCCGGTCGCGCTGCCCGGCACCTACACACTGCGCCTGACCGTGGATGGCCGGCAGATGACGGCGCCGCTGACCGTGAAAATGGATCCGCGAGTCAAGCCCGCACCAGGCGCGCTCCAGGGTCAGTTTCAACTCTCGCGTGAGCTCGCGGGCCTGTTGAGTACCAGCTCCCGCGCGCTGCTAATGGCCCGATCGCAGCAGCAGCAGCTGGAGGCGATCGCCGCAGCGGCGGGCAAGGCGGACACCGGCCCCCGTGGCAACGCGCGCCAGGCTGCCGCCGCTTATGCGGGCAAACTGAGCGCACTACTGAAGTCGAGCGAAGTGCCCAGCACCGATACGAAGGTGGAAGCGAAGACGCTGTTGCCCGATGTGCAAGCTCGGGTGGATACCCTTTACAAACAGGTCAGCGATGCGGATGCGGCACCCACCGCAGCGCAAATACGCGCATCGGCCACCGCGCAAGCGCAGATCTCGGCACTGCTCCTGAGCTGGCAGCAGCTGCAGAGCGAGCTGCCGGGACTCAACCGGATGCTGCGTGCGGCGAAGCTGGCCCCCGTCCGCCCCGATCTGCCACCACGCCGCGACCTCAATGCGGCGGACGAGGACTGAGCCGGGCGCTCGCTCCGGCCGATCGAACAGCGGCGCGCTCAGTCACCGGTGCCTTCGCCCCGAAAGCGCAGCTCGGGATCGAGCGCGTCCTGGCGCCCGTAAGTGCGAAATTTCTCCCCGACGCGCCGCATTTCCTCCTCCGGGAGGATCTGCACGTTGCCCAGAACCAGCGCAGCGCAATATTGCGCGGCCAGGTTCTCCACTTCATCGGCAAGCGCCACGGCGGCGCGCAAGTCGGCTCCCATTGCAATCAGACCATGGTTGGCGAGCAGGCATGCCGTGCGATCGCGTAAGGCGGTGACCGCCGATTGCGCAAGTTCCGGCGAGCCGAATGTGTGATACGCGGCGCAGCGGATGTCGGCACCGCCGGCCACTGCGACCATGTAGTGAAAGGCGGGAATGCCGCGCCGCGTGCACGCCAGTGCGGTGGCATGTTGGGAATGGGTGTGGACGATCGCGCCGGCATCGGCACGCGACCGGAAGATCTCGCGATGGAAGCGCCATTCGCTCGATGGGCGGCGGGATCCGGACCAGGATCCATCGAATTCCACCAACGCCACTTCCGCTGGCTCGAGAGCATCGCCGGCGATTCCGGTCGGACTCACGTAGAAGCTCGCCTGGTCACGGCGCACACTGACGTTGCCGGAAGTCCCGTGCGAGAGACCGCGGCGGCCGAGCTCGCGACAGGCCCCGGCGAGTGCCTCGCGCAGCGCTGCATCGCGCGTGCGATTGCCGCGGTCGCTCATTGTGCGGGTTGCTCCGGATAGAGCGATTGCAACCCCGTGCGACTCGCGGGACAGATGCCACGCTCTGTGATGAGCCCGGTGACCAGGCGCGCAGGCGTGACGTCGAAGGCCAGGTTCAGCGCAGCGCTGGCCTCGGGCACCACTCTCACCGTGTCGATGCGGCCCGAGGCACTCCGACCCGTGACGTGCGTCACTTCGCGGGGGGAGCGCTCCTCGATCGCGATTGCGCTGCCCTCATCCAGCTCCCAATCGATCGTACTGCGCGGCAGAGCTGCGTAGAAAGGCACGCCATTGTCGTGCGCGGCGAGCGCTTTCAGATAAGTGCCGATCTTGTTACACACATCCCCGCACGCCGTGGTGCGATCGCTGCCGACGAGCACCATGTCGACTTCGCCACGTTGCATCAGATGACCGCCGAGATTATCGGCAATGACCGTGTGCGCCACCCCGTGACCTGCCAGCTCGAACGCGGTGAGCGCGGCGCCCTGGTTGCGCGGCCGGGTCTCATCGACCCAGACATGCAGCGGGATTCCGGCGTCGTAGGCTTGGTAGACCGGCGCGAGTGCCGTACCCCAGTCCACACAGGCAAGCCAGCCGGCATTGCAATGCGTCAGGATATTCACGCGCCGCCCGGTTGCCGTGGCGATGCCGCGGATGAGCTCGAGACCGTTGGCACCGATCGCGCGGCACTGTTCGACGTCCGCGTCGCAGATCGATGCCGCTTCCCGAAATGCCGCCTCGGCGCGTTGCGGCGGCGGAAGATGCGCGATCGCTGTGCGCATTCGCTTCAGCGCCCACGCAAGATTGACGGCCGTCGGGCGGGTGGCCTGGAGGACATCCGCCGCCTGCCGCAATTGGTGATCGGAGGGATCGGTTGCCAGGGCGAGCGCAAGGCCGTAAGCGGCGGTGGCGCCGATCAGCGGCGCGCCACGCACGTGCATGTCACGTATGGCGCGCGCGGCCTCATCCAGAACGTGCAGATCCAGCGTCGCAAACTCGAATGGCAGGCGCGTCTGATCGATGACCCGGACGGTGCCGCCGTCGGTGCGCCAGATGGTGCGGTAATGGGTGCCAGCAATTTTCAACGCCGCGTCCTGTCAATCGTTGCGTCCGGTGAGCACGCGAGTGTAAAGGGGTAACAGCCGCAAGCGCTCCTGTCGCGATTCGCGCACGCCCAGGGCGTAGTATCCCACCTGATGGAAATAACATATGCGGGCGCGCACGAACGCCTCCTCGTCCGCATAGCCGAGATCGAGGAAGATCCTTTTCATCAGGCGGATACGCTCCTCGTCGGTGCGCCGGACGACGCGGGCGACTTTGGCCGAAACGCGGGCCCAGTCACGCACGGCGGCGTCCCAGGCGGGACTGTAGGTCCTTTCACCGATCCAGACGTCGCCGAGCGCGCGAAACTCCGCCATCCCGTTCGCAGCTGAGCTCTGGAGAATGGCTTTGAGTGCCGCAGTATTCTCCCGCTGCCACAGCTCCAGCAGCTCGTCGAGCAGCTGCTGACGGCTGGCAAAGAACCAGTAGAAACCGCCGCGCGTGACCTTCAGGCGTCGCGCGATCCGCCCGATCTTCACGGCCGCGATGCCTTCGCGGATGAGGCTGTCGCGCGCGGCCGCGAGCCATGCATCCCGACCTAACGGGGAAATTCTCGATCTGAGGCTCGGCACGAGCTGGCTGCTTCCATGGCGAGAACCGAGGCACGATACTCAAGCTCGGCGCACGCGGCTAGCGTGGCCGCCGCCGCGGGAGAGCGCTGCGCCCGTGCGGCAGGGCTGCTTGTGCAGTGCAGCAGCCGCTGTCGCGACTTGACCGTCGCGGCCATTTTTCGTATTCCTAGCCCCTTTCCAGACACATGTGTACGGATGCCCAGGCCTCATCCCCGCTATGACGCGCTATCGTTGCTGCAAGCTCGGTTTGCGCGCGCGCGTTACTGGCGTCCGCTGTGGGGAGGCCGATCGCTGCGGGAGGGCTATGATGTCGTGATCGTGGGAGCCGGCGGGCATGGACTGGCGAGCGCCTTTCATCTTGCGCGCGACCATGGCCTGAAACGCATCGCGGTGCTCGAGAAGCATCTGGTGGGCTATGGCAACGTCGGGCGCAACACCACCATCGTGCGCTCGAACTATCTGCTTCCCGAGAACCATTACTTTTACGAGGATTCGCTGCGCCGCTGGGAGCGCCTTTCCAGGGACCTCAACTACAACGTCATGTACAGCCCGCGGGGCGTCGTGGATCTCGCGCTTTCGGACGACGACATGTCGAGCCTTGCACGCCGCGGGAATGCGATGCGGCTGGCAGGCATCGATGCACAGCTGATGGATGCGGCGGCGCTGCAGCGCTTCTGTCCGCAGGTCGCCCCCCATCGACCCCGTCGATTTCCGATCGTCGGCGCCCTCGTGCAGCCGCGTGGCGGAACCGTCCGGCACGACGCCGTCGCCTGGGGTTACGCGCGGGCGGCCACGGCTCTGGGTGTGGACATCATCGAACAATGCGAAGTCACGGGAGTACGCCTGGCGGCGGGTCGGCCGGTCGGCGTCGAGACCAGCCGCGGCTTCGTCAAGGCCGAGCGCATCGTCTTTGCCACCGCCGGACACACCGCGATGATCGGTACGCTGCTGGGCATTCCGCTGCCACTGGAAACGCACCTGCTGCAGGCCATCGTCTCCGAGCCCATCAAGCCCCTGCTGCACACCGTGTTGGTCTACGTTTTTCCTGGACACGGTGAGACTTATATCTCCCAGTCGGATCGAGGCGGCCTCGTGATGGGCGGCCATCTCGATGGCTTTCCCTCCTATACCCGCGAAGGACGTTGGGATCGCCTCGAGGACGTCGTCGCCGGGGCAGTGGAGTTGCTGCCACAGATCGGTGGGCTGCGCATTCTGCGTCAATGGGCCGGAACGAACGACATGACCATGGACGGCAGCCCCATCATGGACCGGCTCGGATACGACAATGTGTTCGTGAACGCGGGCTGGTGCTATGGCGGCTTCAAGGCGATACCCGCTTCCGGCGCGGCTTGCGCGCGCTTCGTCGCAACGGGCAACCCACCGGATCTCATCCGTGCGTTTCGCCTGTCCCGCTTTGCCTCGGGCCATCTGCTGGATGAGCCCGGCCACGGTCCATTCCCGGTGCGTCTGTGACGCGCCTGGTGTGCCCGTTCTGCGGTGCGCGTGAGCTGAACGAATTCGAGTTCCGCAAGACAGCGCCCCAGTCCAGCGGATCCGCCTTGGCGCGGGTGTATCTGCGTATCGACCGACCGGATTGCAGCATCGAGCACTGGCAGCACGCGCTCGGCTGCCGGGCATGGCTGCTGGTTCAGCGCAATCCGAGCACGGGCGCCGTCGCCTCGATTCGACTCCTTGGCGCCGACGCGACGCGGGGGGCGCGCTGAGATGCGCAGTTCGTCCCCGCGATGCGGCCTGCGGCTGCGTGATCAGCCGCTGTCATTCAGCTTCGACGGAGTCGAAGTACCTGCGCAGGCGGGCGATACCGTCAGCTCCGCCCTCCTGGCGCACGGAATTCGTCTTATCGGACGCAGCGTGAAAGCCCGCCGTCGTCGGGGAGTGTTGACTGCCGGTCCCGAAGAGCCGAATGCACTCGTCACGGTCGGCATGGGGCCGGCGCTCATTCCGAACGTGCCGGCCACGCAGCTGCAGGTTCGGAATGGACTTGCGGTGCGCAGCCAGAATCGATGGCCGTGCCTGCGTTGGGATCTCGCCTCGCTTCTGCAAGCTGGCGGCGGTCTGTTCAGTGCCGGCTTCTACTACAAGACCTTCATGTGGCCATCCTGGCGGAGCTACGAACCGATGATCCGCTCGCTCGCCGGATTGGGCTCGGCCCCACAGGCCTGCAGCCTCGCGGGAGCATCGCTCGAGCACCTGAGCTGCGATGTGCTGGTCGCCGGCGGCGGTCCCGCAGGTCTTATCGCGGCGCTGAGTGCCGCGCGCAGCGGCGCGCGCGTGGTGCTGTGCGAGCGCGAGCCGGCACTCGGTGGTGAGTTGGAGTTCGAGAGCGCGCTCATCGAGGAGCAGCCGGCGATGGCGTGGGTCGATGCGACCCAGACGGAACTCGAGGCGCGGGGCGTGCGCGTGCTGCTGGAGACTGCCATCGTGGGCGGCAGCAATGGGCAGGTTATCGCCCACGCCGAGCCGGGCGGGTTACCCGGCAACAACACGCTGTATCGCATCCGCCCGACGCAGCTCATTATCGCCACAGGCGCCGTCGAGCGTCCGATTGCATTCATCGACAATGATCGCCCCGGCGTCATGCTGCTGGGTGCCGCAGAGCGCTATCTCGCCCGTTACGGCGTCCAGGTGGGCCGGCGCATCGTCATTTTCGGCAATCACAATCGGCTCTATCCGGCAGCGATGCGCCTGCGGGCCGCTGGTCTCGATATCCGTGCAGTGGTCGATACGCGTACGCCGGCGCAGCTGCACGACAGCTTCGTGGCGGGGCTGCGCGAGGCGCTGATCCGCTCGGGCGTCGCCTGTTTGCTCGGACATGTCGTCACGGCCGCGAAAGGCCGCGCGGCCGTGAGCGGTGCGCAGATCGCAGCCTGCTGCGAAGCAGGCCGCGCCAGCATACTCTCCGCTTCCCGCCACGTAGCCTGCGACACGATCCTCATGAGCGGCGGATGGACTCCCGCGACGCACGCGATGCTGCAGGAAGGCGGATCGGCGCAGTACCTGGATGAGGTCGGCGCATTCATCGCGGTCGAGCAGCCGCCCTGGCGCGTTGCGGTGGGTGCGGCAAACGGCACATTCGAGCTGGCGGCGCTGTGTCGCCAGGCCGGAGCCGCGGGCCTGCGCGCTGCGCGCTCCGTGGGCAAGGCGGATTGCGCACCTGCCGAGGCGAGCGGCCGCGGGGATCCGCAGCCGGATGTGGTGGCAATGTGGCGCGCGGCTGCGTCGCGGGCGGATGAGAAGCGCCAATTCGTCGACTGGCAGAACGATGTGACCGTTGCGGATCTGCGCACGGCGGTCGAAGAAGGGTTCTGCGACATCGAGCACGCCAAACGCTACACCGCGCTCGGGTTTGGAACGGACCAGGGGCGTCTTGCGGGTGTGCTGGGCGCCGGCATCCTCGCCGAGCTGCGCGAGCAACCCATCGAGCAGGTCGGGGTCAGCCGATTGCGCCAACCCTATCACCCGGTGACGATGCTTTCGCTGGCGGGACTGCGAATCGGCAACGCATTGCGAGTCGAGCGGCGCACGCCGCTGCACGATTGGCATGCAGCGCACGGCGCGGTCCTCGAGGCAAGCGGTCTGTGGAGCCGACCGCGGTATTACCGCACAAGCGGCGGCGCGCAGGTCGCGCAAGCGGCGCATGAGGAAGCACGTCGGGTGCGAACCCATGGCGGCATCGTCGATGCATCGACACTTGGCAAGATCGAGATCGCGGGCCCCGATTCGGCAGCCTTCCTCGACTATGTCTGCCTGACGCGCGCCGGTACGCTCAAAGTTGGACGCAGCCGTTATGCGGTGAGTCTGCGTGAGGATGGCATGGTTCAGGACGACGGGCTGCTGCTGCGCCTCGCACCGGATCACTTCCGCATGACGACCAGTACGAGCCATGCCGAGCTGATGCTGTCCCATCTCGAGTACTGGCGCGCCAGCGAATGGGCAGCCCGGGCGGTGACCATCACCGACGTCACCGATGCCTGGAGCACCATCGCGCTTGCGGGGCCGCGCTCGCGCGAGGCGCTCCTCGGAGTGCTGGAGGACCGATCGCGTGCCGCCGTAAGTGTTCTCCAACACATGCAGTGGACCGCGGGACTGTTTCGCGCCCTGCCCCTCCTCGTGCTGCGTGCGACCTATTCCGGCGAGCTGGGTTACGAGATCCACTGTCCGTGCAGCATCGCGCTGCAAGTCTGGGAAGCGCTCGTCGCCTGCGGCATGGCGCCCTACGGCCTCGAGGCGCTCGATATCCTGCGACTGGAAAAGGGCTATCTGACGCACTCGGAGATGACCGGTCAGACCACTCCGTATGATCTTGGCATGCACCGGTTCCTGCAGCGCAGCGATGACTTCGTGGGCCGCGCGCTGCTCGATCGGCCCGCCTTCCACGAGCCCGCCCGCCCGCGACTGACGGGATTGCGCGCCCTTGATGGCCAGAGTGCGTTTCTGGCGGGCGCCCAGCTCGTGACCATCCGGGATCGCAGCCATCCCTGCGGTTATGTGACCTCGACGGCATTCAGCCCCGTCCTGGGCGAATGGATCGGACTGGCGCTGGTGGCCCGCTCGATCGGGCTCGGCGAATCGCTCATTGCAAGCGATCCGCTGCGCAGCTCCGAGACGCCGGTGCGGGTCTCATCCCCCGTGCACTTCGATCCGTCCGGCGAACGGATGCGCACATGAGCACGGCAGGGGAGCGATGAGTGCCGTCGTCCCAGCGTGCGGCGTGTTGCTCGAAGCGATGCCGACCGAGACGAGCTTCGAAGTCGTCGCAGTGCAACTGCCGCTGGTGGCGCAACTGTCCGACGGCTGGCCAACTCGCGCAGGCGAGGTGCGCTGGGACGCTATGGGGCGGCCGGTCATGTTGCATATCGGCATCGACCGGTGGCTGCTGCCTACAGCCAATGCCGAGGTCATGGATCTGGCGCGCTGCGCCGTCACCGCCGGCTCCTGCGTCATGTTCGAGGTCACGGGAAAATGGCAGGTTTTCCGTTGCCAGGATCGCTCGATCGCGCGCATCCTGTCCAGCTCCATCGACATCGATGCCATTCTCGAACAATCGGAGTGCGCACGCCTCGTGGTGTTCGACTGTCCGGCAATCATCACCCGCCGAACGCACGTCCATTGGATTTTGATCCAACGCAGCTATTGCGCAAGTTTCCACACCGCCATCGCCAGCGCGGCCGCCCCCGGCTCAGCCCCGGGGGGCCCAAGCGGCGCTAGTCGCTAGTGGCACTGCTCGCGGCGAGGCATTGCGCAGCGGGTGCGTGGCAGGCTATCGTCCTGCCGAAGGGGTCGTCATGTTGAGTACGAATTCGATCGGCTGCGCGCTGCTCTTGCTCTTACTGATGAGCCCCGGGGCACGGGCGACCGATGCGGCGCGAGAGGATCTTAGCCTCTGTCCCGGCTCCGATCCCCAGCCGGCCCACTCCGCCATGTGGAAGGTCGCCTTCTGCAATCGCACGGCACACGATCTCGTGGTGCAATTCCGCGACAACGATTGCCCCGTGCAGCAAGGCGCCCACCGCGGCGATGTCTACGAGCGAACCCTGCCGCGGGGACAGGCCAGCGCGATTCCGCTGTGCTATGCCGACGAGTCCCACCAGACGCTCAGTCCCCAGCCGGGCGTCCCGACCTTGCGGATTCCTGGTGGCAAGGGGGTCATCACCACGTGGAACGTGGTCGGAGATTGCGGTGAGCAGAGTGCCCCCCTGAATCTGGATGCGCGGACGTTTTACGACCGTGGCGACTACCCCACGGGCATCCTCCTTCTCCAATTTCCTTCCGGAGCATCGCACTGCGTGGCCGATCGGTCCGCCGCGGCCGCCAACCCAGGGGCACCGGTCCTGAGGCAACCCGCCGTTCCACGCACATCCAGCCCGGCGGCCGGGGCCGCGGGCGCGGCGACAAACCCGAGCGCCTCGCCTGCAAGTGCCGTGGCTGCGGTTGCCAGCGCCCCTTCGGAGTCTACGGGCAGCTTGCAGCCTGCGCTGCGCGTGCAGCTCGATACGCAGGATCCGCTGCGACGAACCGTCCGGGTGTTTGCCACCAACGCCCCGGGCCAACCCGGCTATGAGTGTCGCATCCGGCTCGCGCTGACCTTCGCCGATGGCGGCACATTCAACGAGCGCATTCGGGCGCAAATCGCCAGTGACGCCCACGATGTGCTCATTGCGACCAAGAAGTATTTCAAATCCGTCTCGGCCGTGGAGCTCGAGCCGTCCGGATGTGCCGCGCACTGAGGCCGGGACCTTGCTTGCTTCCCGTGCGCTCGGTAGCGTAAGGGCACACGGAGTCAGGTGGCCACTGTGACGGATTTGAATCGGGCGTTAGCCGAAATCGATGCCATCCGCGGGCAGATTGCCCGCGCGGCGGAATTTCGCGGTTACGGGCCGGCTACCGTTGCCGCGAGCGGGTTTCTGGGAATCGCCGTCGCGGGCGTGCAGGGTTTGCTCATCAAGAGCCCGATGCATGCCAGCGGTGAGTATCTGACGCTGTGGATAGGCACGGCCGTAGTCGCCGTCACCCTGACCGGTGTCGAGATGATTGCGCGGACGCGGCGGATCTATTCGCGTCTGGCGCTCGAGATGATGCATTCCGCCGTCGACCGCTTCGTGCCGCCGCTGCTGGCCGGCCTGCTCCTGACGGCGGTGCTGGTGCACAGCGCACCGCACTGCCTGTGGATGCTGCCGGGCTTGTGGCAGGTGCTTTTCAGCCTCGGAATCTTCTCCTCCTGCAAGCTTCTGCCGCGACCGATGTTCGCAGCCGGATTGTGGTATCTGATCACCGGTCTTGCGTGTCTTGCGGCCGGCGGGGGCGATGCCAGCCTGTCACCCTGGGCGATGGGGCTGCCGTTCGGGCTGGGTCAGCTGCTGGTCGCAGCGGTGCTGCAGTTTGGCTATCGGGACGCCAATGAGCGGACGTAGCGGCAAGAGCACGCAACGGCGCTTCGCCTATGAGGGCCTCGACCGGCTGATCCACGAGCGAGCGCGCCTGAGCATCCTCACCTGCCTGATGACACATCCGCGCGGCCTCACGTTCGCAGATCTCAAACAACTGTGCGCATTGACCGACGGCAATCTCAGCCGGCACCTGCAGGTATTGCAGACGGCGAAGCTCGTGGAGATCGCCAAGGGTTTCGAGGGCGCCCGACCTCAAACGAGCTGCCGGATCAGCCCCCAGGGGCGCATCCGCTTCCTCGACTACCTGACGGTGCTCGAACGTGTCGTTCGCGATGCCGGGACGGCAAAGGCATCCAGCGGCGATACCCGTGTGCGAGTCCCTGCACGCAACTGAGGAGGCCGATCGCGCCCGGGCGGGGACTTAATCGGGGCCATCATTCTGGCGCAGACCAAGCCCCGCGCGGCGCCACGATCCGCATGCCGACGTTCTTCGTCCGAATGTAACTGCGGATCGCTTCCTGTCCCTTCTCGCGGCCGATACCGGACTGCCGCGAGCCCCCGAACGGGGTCTCGACACCGCCGACGAACCACTGGTTGATGAACACCTGGCCCGCCACCAGGCGCGCCGCCAGCCAATGCGCTTTGTCGAGATCCTTCGTGTAGACCCCGGCGCACAGACCAAAATTCGTGCCGTTCGCGATGCACACGGCTTCCTCGAGCGTGTCGAATACGCAGATCGACAACACGGGACCGAAGATCTCCTCGCGCATCACCCGCATCCCAGGCGCCGCATCGACCAACAGCGTGGGCTGCATCACGTAGCCCGGGTACCCCTCTGCCCGGCTCCCGCCGGTGGCTGCGGTCGCGCCTTGCGCCACTCCCGAGCTCACCAGCTCCTGCACCCGCGCAAGCTGCTGTGCGCAGATCACGGGAGTGAGGAAATGATTCTCCACGCCCGGACCGATGCTGAGCTGCGCGACCACGTCCCTTAGACGTTGCACGGTTCTGTCATGAATCGAGCGATGCACGAGCAGCCGCGACTGCGCCGAGCAGACCTGGCCGGCGAAGTAAAAGATTCCCCATTTGACGCTTTCCGCGACCTGTTCGAGATCGGCATCGGGCAGCACGATCCCGGCCGACTTGCCACCGAGCTCGAGGACCGCCGGAATCAACCGCTGCGCCGCCGCAATTGCGACCGCACGTCCCGTGGCCACCGAGCCGGTGAATACGATCTGGTCGACACCGGGGTGATTCGCCAGCGCCGCGCCGGCATCGTGCCCATAGCCGCATACGATGTTGACGGCGCCCGGCGGAAACCCAGCCGCCTCGCAGGCCTGCGCCAGATAGGTGACCGCCAGGGGGTCGAGCTCGGGTGACTTGATGACTACCGCATTGCCGGCCGCGAGTGCCGGGGCCATGCCTCGAGCTGCGATATCCGGCGGAAAATTCCAGGGAACGATGTGCGCGGAGACGCCGTAGGGCTCCGGGATCGTGTAATCCACGAAATCCGCACCGAGTGGAATGTAGCGCCCCTCGATCTTGTCCGCGAGACCTCCGTAGTATTCGAAGTACCGGGCCGTGGATTCGATTTCCGCCCGGCCCTCCTCGAGCTGGATACCGCTCTCGAGTGTCAGCACGCGGCCGATCTCCGCGGCCCGCTCACGCAAATACGCTGCCACCTCGAGTAGCATGCGGCTGCGCTTTGCCGGCCGCAGGTCCAGCAGTGCGCGCGATTCGACGCACTCGCGCGCTGCCTGAACCGCGCGATCGACATCGACCGGCTCGGCCCGCGCAATCTGCGCGAAGGGTGCCGCCGTCGCCGGATCCTCGATCGCGATCCGTCCGCCGTTGACGCCATCGAGCCACTTGCCGCCGATATAGTTCTGCCAGTAAGACTTCATTCTGTTTCCCTCGCGATGCTGCGCCCAGCCGTTGCGGCGGCGGCCGGTGCCAACAGCCATTGCCAGAATGGCCCCACGTCCAGACTGTCGCGCGCGGTCCGGAGCGCCTTTGGCGGAGCGCTCATTGCGGGCGCGCCGGCAACGAAGCCGAGGGTGTTTTCCCATCGAGCGTCAGCAACGGCCAGTACAGATCCGGGCGGCGGTCGCGAAACACGCCCCAGTCCGCACGTTGCTGCCGATTCGCCTCGAGATCGAACGTGGCGAGGATGACATCCTCCGCCTCACTGCGCGCCTGCGCGACGACCTCGCCACGGGTGCCGGCGATGAAGGAGCGGCCCCAGAACCTCGTGGCACCAAACTCTCCCTGCTCCCGGCCGACACGATTGGCAGCCACGAGCGGCGTCAGGTTCGCGGCCGCGTGTCCCCGCATCGCGATCTGCCAGTGATCGTGACAGTCCGAGCCGATGCCGGTCGGATAGAAAAGCAGATCCGCGCCCATCACACACATGCAGCGTGCCGCTTCCGGAAACCATTGATCCCAGCACACCCCGACGCCGAGATTGCCGAAGCAGGTGGGCCACACCCGAAAGCCTGTGTCACCCGCGCTCGTATACACCTTCTCGAAGCACCCGGGTGGCCCGATCGGAATATGCGCCTTGCGATAGATTCCGAGCTGTCTGCCCTGTTCGTCGAGCATCATGATGGTGTTGTAATGCGCGTTGTTGGCGCGCTCGAAGAAGTTGACCGGCAGCACGACACGCAGCTCGCGGGCTAGACTTGCCATGCGCGCCAGGATCGGATTGCCCTCGACAGGCAGCGCGAAACGGAAGTATTCGGGCTTCCAGTCCATGAAAGCGAAGAAGTGCGTGGCGAACATCTCCTGCAGCAGCACGATGTTGGCACCCGCGGCGGCGGCCCGGCGCACGAGGCGCTCCGCCGTGTTCAGGTTCTCCTCGATGTCCCAGGAACAGGCCATCTGGACAGCGGCAACGGTGACTTTCATGGCGGCTGGCGCTCCGGAATGCAGAAGAATTCGCGATGCCGTGGTCGGTACTGCTGCAGTGTGCGCAACACCCCTGCGCGTGCTTGCCGCGCAAGTGCAATGTAGAAGCCGCAGCGTTATCGCGTCAATCGGCGCGGCGCAGCGCCTTGAAATCACGATGAATAGCGGGTCTCACGGCTGATATCAATTTCGCCTTTCGCGTGAATGTGCTGTGCATCGGCCGCGCAGCAGCCATAATGAGCCGGCGCGGCGCAAGCGAACGATCGACCGGCGCATTCGACCGTTCATCGGGGGCAGTCAGTGTCGACGGACGCATCGTTACAGCAGTTCGCAACCACGGGTAGCTACCCTTCCGCACTGGTGCGCTGGTACGTGCTGCTCGCCATGATGACGGTGTACACGCTGAGTATCGCCGATCGTTACGTCATCTCGACGGTACTCGAGCCGATCCGCTTGGAGCTGCATCTGAGCGATGCCGGAATCGGCTTTCTGAGCGGGGTGTCACTCGCCCTCTTCTACGTGGTCTTCGGCTTCCCGATCTCCTGGGTCATCGATCGCAGCAACCGGCGCAACATCATTGCCATTTCGGTCGTGCTATGGTCCGTCCTCACGATCTGTACCGGACTCTCCCGCACCTACTGGCAGCTGCTGCTCTCGCGCTTCGGGGTCGGAATCGGCGAAGCGGGCGGCACGCCCGGTGCAAACTCGATCATCTCGGACTATTTTCCGGCAGTGCGCCGCCCCATGGCGCTCACGGTCTTCTCGCTCGGCGCACCGATTGGCGCCTGGCTGGGAGCCGACATCGCCGGCCGCATCGCCGATGCCTTCGGCTGGCGCGCCGTGTTTCTCAGTCTCGGCGCCCCCGGTGTGCTCTTTGGCCTGCTGCTGTATCTGACCGTGCGCGAGCCGCGTCGCGGCCAACTGGACCAGAAGCCCAAAGGACCCGCGCCGCGCTTCATGCAGACGATGCGCTACCTGTGGCAACAACGTTCGGCGGTCCACGTGATCGTGGGCTCATCGGTCACCGCCCTGTGGGGTTGGGGGCTGATGTGGTGGACGCCGGCTTATCTCATGCGCAGCTACCATCTGACGGCCGGCGAGGCGGGACGACTGACTGGGCCCATTCACCTCTTCGGCGGGGTGGCCGCCACGGTGCTGACCGGGTGGCTGATCGCCCGACCCTCGATGGCCGATCCGCGCCGCATCGTCAATCTGCTCGGAGTCGGCATCGCCGTGGCCACGGTCGTGTCGTTCGTAATCTTCTGGACGCATTCCCTGGCGCTGACGACGGCCCTGTTCTGGATCTTCATTCCATCGATCTACTTCTATCTTGGCCCCGGCTTCGGACTCGTCAACAATCTGGCGGAGCCGCGCATGCGCGCGTTGTTTTGCGCAACGCTGTTGTTCGTTGCGAATGTCGGCAATCTGGTCGTGGCACCGCAGCTGGTCGGGTCACTCAGCGACTGGTTCGCGCCCCATCATGTGGCGAATGCAGCCTCGTTGCGTTTAGCGCTGCTGTGCCTGGTACCCACCGGCTTCTGGGCGAGCTTCCACTATTTCTGGTCGGCGCGGCGCATCGTGCAGGATCAGGAGCGCGCCACGGGCGTTCCAATCGCCGCGGAAGCGCCCTGAGGGCGCGCGGCACGCGGCGCTGCGCTCATCGACGACCAAGAAGCGCCGCCAGCTTTCGGGGGCGCGCTTCCGGCGCCAGCTGTGCAAGCGTGCATTGGCGCGGCGCCTTGTCCGCGCGCCAGCGCAGCAGCTTGGTTCCATGGCGAAAGCGGTTCTCGGTGACGTGGTCATAGCAGACTTCCACCACCAGCTCAGGGCGCAGCGGCTGCCACTCACTCGAGCGCAGCGTGCTCCATCGACTCGGTGCACCGGGCGATCTGCCGGTAAACCCAGGCGGCTCGATCAGGGATTCCAGGCGCCCGGTGAGCTGCGCGCGCTCGGCGCGTTTCATCGAGGAAGTGAAGCCGACATGATTCAGCTTGCCCTGCGAGTCATACAATCCGAGCAGCAGCGAACCGACGGTTCCACCCGCACTCGCATAGCGAAATCCGCCGACCACGCAGTCGGCGGTGCGCAGCCGCTTCACTTTCAGCATGGCCCGCTTGCCGGGTAGGTACGCCCCATCCAGCGACTTTGCCACGACGCCATCGAGTGCGCCCCCGGAACGAGCCAGCCAGCGCTGCGCCACCTTGCGGTTCAACGTGCGGGGGCTCAAGCGCAAGCGCTCCCGCGCGCCCAGCCGCTTCAGCAGCCGCTCGAGCGCGAGGCGTCGCGCTGCCAACGGCGCGCCCAGCAGAGCCGTGCCGGTTCCGTCGAGCAGGCAGTCGAAGACGACATAGGTTGCGGGCGTTTCGTGCGCGAGGCGCCGTACGCGACTCGCGGCGGGATGCAGGCGCTGCTGCAGGGCATCGAAGCAAAGTTGCGTCCCGACCGGCACCACCAGCTCTCCGTCGAGGACGAAATCGCCGCCGCGCAAACCGCGCAGCAGATCGACGATTTCTGGAAAATACCGCGACAGGGATTTGCCCGATTTCGCGCGCAGCTCCACACGGTTGCGCAGCCGAAAGCCGAGGCAGCGAAATCCATCCCACTTGGGCTCGAATTGCCAGCGGCCCTCCTGCGGCAACTGCTCCACGAGGCGCGCTTCCATCGGCTCGATGCTCAGCGGCACGCGCCGGGCAGATGCGGAAGGAGTGGCTACCTGCATAAAATGCTTTCCGAGGCAAACCTTCGATCAGAGGTGCAACTGCCGTTCCAGGGGGAGACGCCCACGGCGCGCCTTGCTACGAGAAGCTGGGCCACCGCGTATCGGCAGGGCCCTGATGCGCAGCGGAAAGCGCATGGGAAAGCTGCGGGATCAGCTCCGAGCGCAGCCGTTCACGGCCCGCTGCATCTGCTGCCACCATGCGCAGCGTGAGCACCGCCTCGGTGCCATCGACCTTGACGATGTAGCAACCCAGTACGGCGCCGCTCCCCACGATGTTTTTCGCTGCCTCGGTCGCCACGCGCCGTGCGCCTTCCAGATCTGCATCGCGACTGACGTGGATGTCGATCGAGAAGGGCCAGGGCCGGAACGTGCTGTTGAGATTGATGATGACCTGGCTTGCGGCCACGCTGTTGGGCAACACGATGAACCGTCCGTCGGGGGCGCGAAGCGTGGTGTAACCGAGCGAAATCATCTCCACCACCCCGACCTCCACTCCCGTGGGGGCCGTGACCTGCAATGTGTCACCCAGGCGAAAGGGACGGTAGAGGGTGATCGCAATGCCCGCCACGAGATTACCGAGGGTGCTTTGCGCGGCCAATCCGATGACTACCGATGCGATGCTCGCTCCCGCCAGTAGCGCCGTTCCCATCGAACGCAGCACCGGAATCAGATGCGCATACAGAATCAACACGATGACCCAGATCATCGCCGAGCCAAACTGCTGTACGAAGCTGATCGTGGTCCGGTCGATGTGCCCCTGCCGGGTCATCGCAGCATGCACGGCAGCACGCAGGGTGCGCGAAAAAAACAGCGCAGCGAGCACGAACACCAGGAGGTAGACGATCGCGCCGAAAACCGTGTCGGGTTTCAGCCACGCAAGAACGTCGTGCTCGCCGATTTCCACACCGTGCATCGTCGTAACGCTATCCGCGTCCTTCGAGTGGGAACACTACTATAGTGCACACGGGAAGCAGGCGCGGGGCGGGCCGGGGGGTCGGCCGAGAGACCCGGCAACGACGCAGGCGTAGGAGCTCTCCGACAGCAGGACGCGGCCGCCGTCCATTGGCGCGCCGCGCGCGCGGGGGGCACAATCGGAGCCGTAGATTAGAGATAGTCCTTGCGACGAAGATCAATCTGCATGAGGAAGGGCCGCAGGATGCGGCCCTTTTGACGAGGGTCCGCCCTTTTGCCGGGGCGTCCGCGACTGCGCCCAAGGGCGCGCTAGCTCGATGATCGATCCGTCCACCAGGCGAGGAACTCGTCGAAATCGATTGCCCCGTCATGGTTGCTGTCGATGCTGTCGAAACCGATCTCGCACTCCTGCGAGCTGATATTGGCATCGAGCGTCCGCATGTAGCGGATGAACTCGCCCAGAGTGAGTCGCCCGTCGCGATTGAGATCGTTGAAGTCGAAGTCCTCGCGTAGTCGGCCGCGCTCTTCAGCCCCGGGCCGCACATAGTCGAGTGTCGTACGATCACGATCAGCCATCGGCGCTCCTTTCGCATTGATCGGCAGCAATCTGCGGACCTGGCGCGATGCCCGCCCGAGGTCCGATCCAGTACCATCCCCGCATGGCGAGTCCTTCGAAAACTGGCGCGACGCGACTGGCGGGCATCGAGCTGGGTGGCACCAAGTGCATTGGCATCCTCGCGAGCGGCCCCGATGCAGTGCACGAGAAGGTGGAAATCGCCACCGCCGATGCAAGCTCGACGCTTCAGCGGCTGCACACGATGCTGAGGCAATGGCGCTTCGATGCATTGGGCGTGGCCAGCTTCGGTCCGTTGGAGCTCGACCCCCGCCGCCCTGCCTATGGGTCCCTCGTGGATACGCCCAAAGCAGGCTGGAGCGGAGTTTCGCTGCTTGCGCTCGCCGAGGGTTCACCCGCGGCGCTTGCGATCGACACCGACGTCAATGCGGCGGCCCTGGCCGAAGGGCTCTGGGGAGCTGCGCGTGGGCTCAGAAGCTGGGTCTATATCACCGTCGGTACGGGCGTGGGCGTGGGGAGCATTGTCGATGGCAGGCCGGTGCGCGGACTCGGCCATTCGGAGGCCGGTCACATCCGCGTTCCCCGCCACGGTGACCGCTGGCCGGGCAACTGTGCATTCCACGGCGACTGCGTCGAGGGGCTGGCAAGCGGACCGGCGATCGAAGCACGCGCCGGCCTGGCCTGTGAGCAGATTCCATCGGATCACATCGTCTGGGAATTCGCCGCGGATGCCCTCGCCGGCCTGTGTCATGCCCTGGTGTACACCGTGGTGCCGGAACGACTGATCATGGGTGGGGGCGTTATGCTGGGCCAACCGCAACTGTTGCCGATGATTCGCGCACGCCTCATTGCAAGTCTGGGGAAGTATTCGACCGGGGCACAGCTGCAACGGCGGATCGATAGCTTCCTCGTGCATCCCGCGTTGGGCGCAATGGCCGGCCCCCTCGGGGCGATCGCGCTGGCACGACAGGCGCTGACCGACACTTGAGACAGAGGAGCAGGCGAGGATGTCGGAAGTCGAATCGATACACACCGGGCGCTGCCTCTGCGGGGGCGTGCGCTACCGGGTACGCGGCAGGCTGCGCGAGGTGATCACCTGTCACTGCACCCAATGCCGGCAGACGAGCGGACACTACGTGGCAGCCAGCGGCGCCCCGACGAACACCATCGAGCTGCTGTGCTCCGACACACTTACCTGGTATGCCTCCTCCGCAACGGCTGAGCGGGGTTTCTGCCGACGCTGCGGCGGAAATCTGTTCTGGCGACCGCTGGCAAACGAGCGTGCCTGGACCAGCATCATGGCGGGTACGCTCGATCCGCCAACCGGCCTAAGCGTCAGCCAGCGTATCTACGTCGCCGACAAATCCGACTACTACCGGCTCGAGGATGACATTCCGCACATTGATCACATTCCGCACAGCCGCGCGTGATCAGGGCCCCGCGCGCAGGCGCTCGTCCGCCACCGCTGCGAGCCTCGCGCGGCTGCGCTCACCATCGTCGTGCAACCCTTTCGCAATGCATGCGTGGTGCTGAAGGGCAAAGCCTCCGTCACATACCCAGTCGTGACCGGAGTTGTCCAGATGGGCGTTGGCGGGTAACTCAAGTGCCACGCAGGAATCCGCAGCGGCCCCGAAGCCGCGATCGCACGCCCACTGGTGGCCCGACTCATCGAGATAGGCATGCAGCGGCAAGCGGATCAGAACGCAACTGTCGCCGCTCGCGCGGTACCCCCGTTCGCACTCCCAGCCCCGCTCGTTGGCGCCGTATACGGGGAACGCATGCGCCGGTGCATCGATCGGCCCACACATCGCCCCCTGCTCCCGGAAGCCCGGATTGCAGCGCCAAGCATGTCCGGAGTCATCGATATGGGCGTTCAACGGTACGATCAGCGCTGCACAGAAGGCTCCGCCCTTGAGGTGATAGCCGCGTTCACACGCCCAACCCTGTCCCGAATCCATCAGATAGGCGTTCGCCGGGACACGCACCACCACGCAGCTACCCTGCTCCCGACGATAGCCCCACTGACACTGCCAGTCCGACCCATACGCTGCATGAACCGGGAAAGCGTGTGCAGGAACTTGCAGTGCCTGGCACTTCCCCGCCTGAGAGCGATAGCCGGGATTGCATTCCCACCCCGGATTGACGGCGACATCCAGCAGGTGCGCGTTGGCCGGTACGGCGATCCGGGTACAGGCGTGTGCGGAGCGAAGGTAGCCGCGATCGCATGCCCACGAGTCACCGTTGGCGCTCAGGTGCGCATGCGCCGGTGCGTGCACGGCCACGCACTGCTCGCCGGCTTCGCGAAAGCCGTAGTCGCATTGCCACTCATCGGAAAACTCGCCGCGGTAGGCGTGTGCCGGCACTGCCGGGCTCTTTACGGCAGCTTGCGCGCTCGCTCCGATCGCGCCGGCGACGCTCAGCGCCAGCGTGATGGAAATGGAATGACGCGCCTTTGCAGACCTCACGAGGTTGCCTTCTCACGAAGATGGGTCCTCATAAGCTGGGGCGGCTAACCTGCTGTGCGAGCTGTGTGGTCCGCGGTCCTGTGGTCTGCGGTCGTGGGGTCTGTGCCTGCTGGGTCTGCGGCGCAACTGGCGTGAGCGCTTCGACGGATACGGCGTATGCCGGATGCGCGGTGGGGGCAGCCTGACACGCCAGCCGGAAGCTCACCATACGCTCCGACATCTCCGGCAGCAGCGCGGCCTGCAGTTGGCGCAGCAACTCGCAATCCGATCCGTCCAGCGATGGGGGATTCCCCGGCTCGAGCCGCACGATGTGCCGGCTCGCCCGCACGTCGGCCCAACGCACCTGCGTGCCGTGCAGAACCTGAGGCAGTTGAAAGATGACGTGCACGCTCGGTGAGCGATCAAGCTCACCCACCGAAGCCTCGCAACGATAGGCGAGGATGCGCGTCGGCCGAGCTCCAAGCTTGATCAGTACATCGTGCACCTTGTACCAGATCTGATCGCAGGAATAGCGCTTGGGCAGGTTGTGGAACTGCACGATGATGTCATGCGACATCCATGTGGCGGGCTGAGCCGCTGCAGTACTCGTTGGCTGTGCCGTAGCAGTCGAGATCGAGTGCCGGGCCGCAGGCGCAGCTTCGGCTGCGCGCGCAGCGAAACGGGCCGGCGACACAGACAGGCACACCATCGCCAACAATGTCACACCCAGTCCCGTGCCTATCCTACGCCGGCCCACGACACACCTTTCAACAAGCCCAACCGCCGTTTGAATAGACTCCTGAGGCCCGCTTCAGTTCCGCGGTCGCCGCTTGCGGGGCCGCGATTTTTCAGCTCAGCTCCCGCACCCCACGCTGGGCCACCCGAGCGCTGCGCCGCACCCGCCAATGGGCGCGGAAACCGGCACGGATCGCTCGCGGCAGCGGGACTGGTTGCGGCTGGCTGCCCGCTGTGGATGGTCGCGCTGGGTGCGGATGTGGCAGCCCCCCATGTTTATGCCAAACTGTGCAATTGGAAATCGGACCTGGCCTGATGGCTTATACCTTGCCTCTTCAACGAGCCTGCTGCGCACGATGAACGGCCTCTTCGGAACATGACGACCCGTCGCCATATTTCGTCCGGCTCGGCGTTCGAGCGCGATATCGGTTATTCGCGGGCGGTCATCGAAGATGGCTGGGTCTTCGTTTCCGGCACGACGGGATTCGATTACGCGACGCAGCGCATCGCAGCTGATGTACTGGCGCAGGCCGAGCAGTGCCTGAAGAATATCGACTCGGCGCTGCGGGAGGCCCAGTGCACTTTCGACGATGTCGTGCGCGTGCGCTACATTCTTCCCGACGCTGCCGATTTCCCCACATGCTGGCCGCTTCTGCGTCACTGCTTCGCGGTCGCAAGGCCAGCTGCGACGATGATCTGCGCGGGACTGGCCGATCCCAGGATGAGAATCGAAATCGAAGTCACTGCCAGGCGGCGCACGGCAGGATGAAAACCGCCGTGGTCACGGGAGCTGCGCAGGGGTTGGGTCTTGTGACGGCCACGCGGCTGGCGCGCGCCGGCATGCGCGTGGTGCTGACCGACATTCAGCCCCTCGACGAGCCACTTGCGCGTCTGCGCAGCGAGGGTCTCGAGGTGCACGGCCTCGTCGGTGATGTTGCGTCCGAGACATTCGTCGAACAACTCGCACGGCACGTCGAGCGCGAGTTTGCCGGCGCCGAGGTGCTGGTCAACAACGCCGGCATCAGCCTGATCGCCCCTGCGGAGCAGACCACCGCCGCCCAATGGCAGAAGGTCATGGCTGTGAACCTGCTCGGACCGTTTCTGCTGTGCCAGCACCTCGGCGCGGGAATGCTGCGCCGCCGCTCGGGAAGCATCGTGAATGTCGCCTCGGTAGCAGGACTCAGCGGCATCAGCCATCGCAGCGCCTATAACGCATCCAAACACGGCCTGATCGGCTTGACCCGGACGCTCGCCGCCGAGTGGGGCGGTCGAGCGGTGCGCGTCAATGCCGTCTGCCCGGGCTGGATCAAAACCGGAATGGACAGCGCAGACCAGGCCAGTGGGGCGTATTCCGATCAGGACATTCTCGACCGTGTGCCGCTGGCCCGCTTTGCGCGCCCGGAAGACGTCGCCTCGGCCATCCTGTTTCTGGCCGACGGCAGCCAGAGCGGCTTCATCAATGGCGCGAGCCTGCCGGTGGACGGCGGTTGGAGCGCCGATGCGAGCTGGGAGAGCCTGCGCGTGCGCACGCGCAACTAAAGACCGGGCGACGCAGCGCTCGCACAATCACGGCAATCTGGAGAGTTGAATAATGGGCGCACCCGGACTTCTCGCGGTGGCGGTCGGTGCGGTCGCGGGGGCGTGGCTGCGCTGGTTGCTGGGCCTGCTGCTGAATGCCTGGTTCGTCGCCATCCCCCCCGGCACGCTCGCAGCAAACCTCATCGGCAGCTACGTCATCGGTGCCGCCATGGCCTTCTTCGCGCAGGCCCCGGACGTCGCCCCCGAATGGCGCTTGCTGATCATCACCGGATTTTGTGGGGGGCTCACGACTTTTTCCACATTCTCTGCCGAGATCGCGATCCTGCTGCAGCAGGGCAAGCTCGCCGCTTTCGCCGCCGCCATTGCACTGCACGTGGGCGGCTCGCTTCTGATGACGCTCGCGGGAATCTTCTCGTGGCGCCTGTCCTGGCGCTGACCGCATCGCACGCTACCACTCTCATCCCCTACCGGACCCTGGGGCTGCGGGTTAAAGTACCGTCCAGTCAACGCCGGGATCGGTCTTCCGGGAATGACGGGATGACTGTTCCGGGAATGAGACCTGCTATGCAAGCCGCTTCGCCGCGCACCGGCTGTCTTCGCTGCCGGGCCGTAACTGCGCGCGTGAGGTGAACGCGGAATGTGGATCGTCAAAGTCGCGCTGCAGCGCCCGTACACGTTCATCGTTCTGGCCATCCTCATTCTGCTCATGGGCGTGTATGCGATCCTGCGCACCCCGGCCGACATCTTTCCCGACATAGATATCCCCGTCGTCGCCACGATCTGGCGATACACTGGGTTACAACCGATCGAAATGGCGGATCGCGTCGTGCTCGCGAGCGAACGCGGGGCGCAAACGACGGTGAACGACATCGAGCACACCGAGTCGCAGTCGCTCAACGGCATCTCGGTGGTCAAGTACTTCTTCCAGCCACATGCCGACCGCGTCCTGTCCTATTCGCAGATCACCGCGGTCTCGCAGACGCAGCTGCAGAGCCTGCCGCCGGGCGCCACCCCGCCCTTCATCCTGTCTTATAACGCCTCCACCGTCCCGATCATTCAGCTGGCGCTCTCGAGCGACTCGCTCTCCGAAGCGCAGATTTTCGACCTGGGAAACAACATCATTCGCACCGAGCTCGCCACCGTGCCGGGCGCCGCGATGCCGTACCCCTATGGCGGCAAGATTCGCCAGGTCCAGGTCGATCTCGACCTGAAGGCGCTGCAGGCCAGGGGACTGTCTCCGGCGGACGTGACTGCCGCGATCGCGGCGCAGAACCTCATCATTCCAGCCGGCACGCAGAAGATCGGCGAACTCGAGTACTACGTGGAGCTGAATGCGAGCCCGTTGAAGCTCGAGGAGCTGAACGATCTACCCATCTCCTCGAGCAATGGGGCCGTCGTCTACGTGCGCGATGTCGCCCACGTTCGCGATGGGAATCCGCCACAGACCAATATCGCACGCCTGGAAGGCCGGCGCGCCATCTTGATGACCGTGCTCAAGCTCGGCAAGAGCTCGACGCTCGATGTGATCAATGCCATCAAGTCCAGACTGCCGCAAATCCGCGCCTCCGTACCAGAGTCGCTCAAGGTCGAAGCCATCGGCGACCAGTCGCTGTTCGTGCGCGCGGCGATTTCGGCGGTGGTCCGTGAGGCGACGATCGCCGCGTGCCTGACTGGGCTGATGATCCTGCTGTTCCTCGGCAGCTGGCGCAGCACCGTGATCATCTTCATCTCCATTCCGCTGTCCATCCTCGCCTCCATCGCCTGCCTGGCAGCCCTCGGCGAGACCATCAACATCATGACGCTCGGTGGACTTGCGCTCGCGGTCGGCATCCTGGTGGATGACGCCACGGTGACCATCGAGAACATCAATTCGCACCTCGAGGAAGGTCAGCACGTCGAGGAAGCCATCCTCAATGGTGCGCAGCAGATTGCCGTGCCGGCGCTGGTCTCGACGCTCGCGATCTGCATCGTCTTCGTGCCGATGTTCCAGCTTGCCGGTATTGCCAAGTTCCTCTTCGTTCCGATGGCCGAGGCGGTGGTGTTCGCCATGCTGGCCTCGTATCTGCTCTCGCGGACACTCGTACCGACCCTGTCCAAATACTGGTTGCAGGAACATCGCCCGCGCGATGCGGCGCACTCCGACCCCGCCGCGGCGAAGCCCGATGTGTTGAAGAGATATCAGCTGCGCTTCGAGCGGCTGTTCGAGCGTACGCGGGACCGCTACCATGCGCTGCTCGAAACGGCGATGCATGCCGGGCTGAAATTCGCCGGTATCTTCCTCGCGGCCATGGCCGGCTCCGCCGTGCTCGCCTTTCCACTCGGCCGCTACCTGCCCGGACTGGGCCAGGATTTCTTTCCAGTGGTGGACTCCGGGCAGATCAAGTTGCACTTTCGTGCGCGCACCGGCCTGCGCATCGAGGAAACCGCCGCGTTGTGTGATCGCGTCGAGGCGGTGATTCGCCGGGTGATCCCTGCAGCCGAGCTGCAGAGCATGGTGGATAACATCGGACTTCCCAACAGCGGCATCAACCTTTCGTACAGCACGTCGGCGCCCATCGGTCCGAGCGATGCCGACATATTCGTGGCACTGAAGCCAGAACATCATCCCAGCGAAGGCTATGTCGACACGCTACGACGCATCCTGAACGATCGCTTCCCCGGCACGAGTTTCGCGTTCCTGCCAGCCGACATCGTCAGTCAGACGCTGAATTTCGGTCTGCCGAGTCCAATCGACATTCAGATCGTCGGCAACGACGTAGTGGCGAACCGCGCAGTGGCGAACTCGCTCCTGCACAAAGTGCGCGAGATTCCCGGCGCTGTCGATCTGCGCATCCAGCAGGCGTATGACTATCCGACCTTGCACGTGGAGGTGGATCGAACCAAGGCGCGAGAGGTGGGCCTCACGCAGCAGAATATCGCCTCGAATCTGCTCGTCTCTCTGTCCGGCAGCTTCCAGACCCAGCCCTCATTCTGGATCGACCCCAAGACCGGCACGCAATACAACGTCGTCGCACAGACACCCCAAGCGCAGCTGGAGACACTCAATTCGCTCGAGACCACGCCGCTGACTGGCAGCAGCAGCAGCGGCGGTCCGGCGCAGATGCTGGCGAATATCGCCGATATCCACCGCGAGTCCAGCCCGGCGGTGGTCAGCCACTACAACGCGACCACGGTGCTCGACATCTACGGGACGGTTCAGGGAACCGACCTCGGCTACATCTCCTCCCGCGTGAGCGAGATTGTCGCTCAGGCCAAGCGCCATCTGCCGAGGGGCTCGCGCGTCGAGGTTCGCGGCCAGGTGCAGACGATGAATCAATCCTTCCATGGACTGCTGCTCGGCCTGCTGGGCGCGATCGTGCTCGTTTACCTGCTGATCGTGGTGAATTTCCAATCGTGGCTCGATCCGTTCATCATCATCACGGCGCTCCCTGCCGCACTCGCGGGAATCGTCTGGATGCTGTTCCTGACGCACACGACGGTGAGCGTGCCAGCACTGACTGGCGCAATCATGTGCATGGGCGTCGCCACGGCGAACAGCGTACTCGTGGTCAGCTTCGCGCGCGAGCGCATGGACCAGGGTGACGATGCCTTCACGGCCGCCTCCAAGGCGGGTTTCGCGCGGTTTCGCCCGGTGCTGATGACGGCGCTCGCGATGGTCATCGGCATGATCCCCATGGCACTCAGCCTCGGGGAGGGCGGGGAGCAGAACGCGCCCCTGGGACGGGCCGTCATCGGCGGTCTGGTGTTTGCAACGTTCGCCACGCTCTTTTTCGTTCCGACCGTGTTTACGCTCATCCACGGACGCAATGACGCGCACGGCCGGCGACCAGCGCCTCCCGCGCTGCCACCACGCCAGGACAGCGGAGAGGTTCATGCCCCCTGATTCCACCGGCTACCGTACTCCGCAGGTCGCCCGGTACGCCTGGATCTTGCTGGTCGTCGCCCTGCTCCTGGCGCTCTGGGGCATCATCAGCCGGGTGACCGCCAGGGATCGACTGGGACGCGAGACCCACACCGAGTCCGTTCAGGTCGTCATCACGGCAAAGCCCTCACCGAGCCCCGCCTCGCAGGAGTTGGTTCTGCCGGGAAATGTGCAGGCCTTCATCGAGGCGCCGATCTATGCGCGCACCAGCGGTTATCTGCGGATGTGGTATGCGGACATTGGGACCCCTGTGAAGAAGGGCCAACTGCTGGCCGAGATCGAAACACCGGAGGTGGATCAGCAATACCGGCAGTCGCGCGCGGACCTCGCCACTGCACAAGCCAACGCCCAGCTGGCCGAGATTACCAACGAGCGCTGGCAGGGACTGCTGGCGAATCACGCAGTCTCGCAGCAGGATGCGGACACTCGCGCCGGCAACGCCGCGGCCGCGAAAGCATCCGAGGCTTCCGCACGCGCAAATGTGGCGCGCTTGCAGGAGCTCGAGTCCTTCAGGCGCGTGGTCGCTCCCTTCGAGGGCATCGTCACCCTGCGCAATACGGATATCGGCGCGCTGATCAACGCGGGGGAGTCGACCGGCAGCGCCCTGTTTCGCGTTGCCGATACGAAACGGCTGCGCATCTATGTGCAGGTGCCGCAGTCCTATGCCTCCGAAACGGTGCCGGGCGTGCGGGCGGAGCTGCACTTCAACGAGCACCCCGGTAAGTCCTACCCGGCGGAGCTGGTTCGCACCGCGCATGCGCTAGATCCCAACCTGCGCACGCTGCAAGTGGAGCTGCAGGTGGACAACGAGCGCGGCGAGCTCTTCCCGGGCGCCTATGCCGAAGTGCATTTCAACCTCCCGGGGAGTCCGAGCACGCTGCGCGTGCCAGCCACCGCGCTCATCTTCCGCGCGGCGGGCCTGCAGGTGGCGACGATCGCCCCGCAGAATCGGATCCGGTTGAAGGGCATCGTCGAAGGGCGCGATTTCGGCACCTTCGTGGAAGTGCTCTCAGGCCTGTCCGCCGACGACCAGATCGTGGTGAATCCCCCGGACTCACTCACAGACGGAGCCACCGTGAAAGTCGCGCCGGCGCCCGCGCCCACCGCCCCCGGCGCGCCCACCGCCCCCGGCGCTCCCACCGCCCCCGGCGCTCCCACCGCCCCCGGCGCTCCCACCGCCCCGGCACGTTCCCAACCGCCGAAGAGCGGGAATTCCTGAGCGTGCGCCTGCGGCTATACGGCGTGTGGGTCTGCAGTGCATTGGGCGCCTGCTCGTTTGCACCCCGGTACGCCCGGCCGCCGGTCCCTCAGCCGCCCCCTGCGTACCAGGAATCCGCTGGCTGGAAGATGGCAACGCCGGCGGATGCGATCAGCCGCGGCCAGTGGTGGAAGCGTTTCCAGGATCCCACCCTGGATGGGCTGGAAGATCGGGTCAGCGCGGCGAATCAGAATATCAAGGCAGCGCTCGCGCGGCTGCAGCAGGCTCGGGCCCAGACACGAATCGTCCGGTCGGCATATCTGCCGACCCTCACCGGTGGACCCGCCGTGACGCGCTCACGCACGTCCCTCAACTCCCCGCTATACAGCGCAACGCGCTCCCCCGACTACAACGACTTCGTACTGGATGCGGACCTTTCCTACGAGATCGATCTGTGGGGCCGCGTCCGCAATTCGGTCGCGTCGGCCCGCGCGAACGAGCAGGCGAGCGCGGCAGATCTTGCCTCTCTCGATCTGAGCGTGCATGCGGAGCTGGCCAGTGACTACTTCATGGTCGCGGGACTGGACACCCAGCAGGAGCTGATCAACCAGACCGTCGCGGATTACGCGCGCGCGCTCGAGCTGACCCAGCGCTTGTATGACGGCGGCGCCGCGACGCAGGCCGATCTCAACCAGGCGCAATCGCAGCTCGAGACCGCGCGGACCCAGGCCACCGACATCCATCTGCGCCGCACCCAGACCGAGCATGCGATTGCCGTCCTGATCGGCGAGTCGCCATCGACTTTTCACCTCGATCCGCACCCGTTGCGGCTCGATTACGCGCCGCCGCCGATCGATCCTGGCCTGCCCTCGGCGCTGCTCGAGCGGCGCCCCGATGTCGGCGCCGCGGAACGCCGCGTCGCGGCCGCCAATGCGCAGATCGGCGTGGCACGCGCTGCGTATTTCCCGGTCTTCAGCCTGTCCGGTAGTACCGGCTTCGAGAGCACGGCGGCGAGTAACTGGATTACCGCACCGAGCCGATTCTGGTCGATCGGACCCTCCGCGGTCCTCACGATCTTCGATGCGGGGCTACACCGGGCACAAACTGCGCATGCCCGTGCGCTTTACGAGGAGCAGGTCGCCACGTATCGCAATACGGTCCTGACCGCCTATCAGGAAGTCGAAGACAATCTGGCGGCCTTGCGTGACCTGGAAGCCGAGGCACACAGCGAGACCGCCGCGGTGGAGGCAACGACGGGCGCATTGAAGCAGTCGCAGTACCAGTTCAACGGCGGCTTGGTGACCTACCTGCAGGTCGTCGTGACGGAGAATGCCGCACTCGCTGCACGGTTGAGCGCCGCCGACATCCAGGCGCGGCGCATGGCGGCGGCGGTTCTGCTGGTGAAGGCGCTCGGCGGCGGGTGGGTGGCGGCGGACGCGCCGCCCGCAGCGGCGCCGCGCTGAGCACGGCGGCATCCGCGCAGGCGAACGTCACCGCCTGCGAGCAAATCGTTCCCTCACTTGGTGCTGACTCCGGCTTCGCTTGCGATCTGGCGAATCTTTTTCAGATGGCCCTGCAAGGTGGGCAACGTGTCCGTGGCGAACGCCTTGGCCTGCGCATCCGTGCCGGAGGCGATCTCCTTCCTGAACAGCGCAATCGTCTGCCGGTGAGCTGAAATCTGGTTCTTGATGTAGGCTTTGTCGAAGGAATCGCCCGACATCGCCTCCAGCTTGGCTTTTCCGGCGCGTTGTAACACGCTCGGTGACGTGGGCAGGGTGATGTTTTCCGCGTCGGCAATGCTCTTGAGTTTGTCGTTCGCCGCCGTGTGGTCCTTGACCATCATGCTGCCGAAATCCTTGACGGCCTGGCTGTCGCCCTTGTTCTGCGCCAGCTTGCCGGCCTCGACTTCGGCGATACCACCCTCCGCCGCCTTCTTGAAGAACGTCTGATCGGAGCTTTTATCGGCGGCGAACGCAATCAGCGGCACCGCAACGATGGCCATGGCAAGAATGCGTTTCATGTCGGATCCTCCAGGATACGGCGGGGAATCTACGGTAATCAGCTGCGTGCCGCGCAGTTGCAGCAAACTTCGTGCCTGTTTGCCCGCGCAGCCGCCTTGCCTCAACGCAGCAGTCCGACGCAGCGGCTGATGCACGGATGTCTCGCGAGGGATTCGAGCAACGCGGCACGGAAGGGCTGCAGTATGCGCGCCCTGCTCCTGCGAGCGGTCTCGTGCAGGCGCCGCCGTCTGCGCTCGATCGTCGGACCATGCTTCGCGCTCATCGGAGACCAGCTCGAGTCAGGTTGGTGTGCCGTATGTTAGGCGCAGTTGCCGCGTGCGCCAGTCGCCCGGCGCATGCGCTTGCTGTCAGACGATTCCTACTGCGCCAGGCGACACAGCGGCTGAGCGTCGATCAAACTTTGCGTGCGCGCGGGCTACCGCCAGCCTCAAAGCGTGGCCTTGATGCCTGCAAAGGCACCGACCCCCGGCTTCAGAAAGCCGATGGGGTTCTCGTAATGACGATCCAGCAGATTGTCGATGCGTGCCAGGAGCGTCAGGTGCGTGGAAACGGCGTAGTTACCGGCGAGGTTGACGACCGTGTATCCGGGCGCGCGCAAGCGCGGAATCGAGAAGTCCCGGTTGCCGTCGATGTATGAGCCGACCGAGAGGAGGTTCGCATCCAGTGACAATGATTCGGTCGCCTGCCAGGCGGCATCCACGCTGCCCTTGTGTTTCGGGCGCAGCAGCAGCTCCTCATTCAGCACATCATCGATGGCCTCCGTGTAGGTGTAATCCACGCGCACCCGCAGGCCCTTTAGCGGGTGGTACTCCAGAAAGCTCTCGACGCCCTGGGTGGTGGCCCGCCCGACATTGGCGTACGTCGTTCCAGTCGGCGCGGTATCGATGAGATTGCGAATGCGGTTGTGGAAGTACGTTGCACCGAGGCGCACGAGCTCCCCGCCCAGCGCCTGCTCGACCCCGAGATCGTACCCGAGGCTTGTTTCCGGCCGCAGGTTGGGATTGCCGAAGAAGAAGAAAGCCGGGAAATTCTGGTACAGCTCGGCAAGCGTCGGTGCCTTGAAGCCGCTGCCGAGGCTCGCTTTGAGCTGCGTGCCGGTCTCATGGATGAGATACGTCGGCGCGAGGCGGAACGTGCCCTTCCCGCCGAACTGGTCATTCGCGTCATAGCGCACGTTTACGGCCGAGTACAGCCGGTCGGTGAGCTGCGATTGCCATTCCGCATATCCCGAGCTGATCGCAACGGCGGCGGCGAGCGGCTCGCTGATCTCATCGTGCTCGTGCTCCGCACCGAGTACGAGCGTCTGGGTAGCGGCGAGCTTCACGATGCCGCGCCAGTCGACCTTGATGCGCTCGCCGGTGTCGAGGCTGAGGGAATTCTCCGGATCGAAATCGGCAGTGCGATCGCGCGTGTAGCCGAGCCCCAGCGTCTGCTCGAGTCGTCCGTCGAAGGCGAGCTGGTGCGCGGTGACGCGCGCGTAGTATTCGTTGGTGTTGCTCGCGCTTTGCTGTGCCTCGGGAAAGCCGGGGAATGTGCTGAAATCCTCGCCGGTGTAGCGCAGATGCGTCTCGGTGTGGCGCACGACAAGTCCGAGATCGAAATCCTGCGTGACATCGAGCCCAAGCTTGGTGGATGCCGTCAGATTGTCGTAGTAATCGTCGTTGCGCCGCTCCCCGGGTAACAGCAGATCGAGCGGGGTCACCGGTGTCGCCCCGCTATGCAAATGCTCGAGACTGGCGCTGTAATGCAGCTGATCGGCAGAGCCGCTGAGGTTACCGGACTGGTCGAACGTAGCGAACGAGCCGGCCTGTGCCGACCCGGATAGCTGCGCGGGACCTGCGCCGCTGCGGGTGATGATGTTGATGACGCCGCCGATGGCATCCGAGCCATACAACCCGCTCTGCGGCCCGCGCAGAATCTCGACTCGCTCGATGTCCTGCGTGAGGAACTGGCCAAAGTCGAACACCGCCTGGGCGTTACTCGGATCGGTGACATCGATGCCGTCGACCAGCACCTTGGTGTGGTTCGTGTTCGTGCCGCGCATGAACAGCGAGGTTGTGCCACCCGGACCACCGGTCTGCACGATATTCAGGCCCGGCACGTTGCGCAGGACATCGGGGAGCGTCTGTTGCTGGCGCGCGGCGATGTCGTCGGCCGTGATGACCGTCATGCTGCTGCCGAGTTGCTCCTGCGGAGTCGGTACGAACGTGGCCGTCACGACCACCGCGTTGGCAGACTCCTCGGCGGCGGCTGCCGCCGTGCTGCCCATTGCACCCAGTGCGGCTGCTCGCAGCAGCGAAAGGTATAGAGAGTTGCGCATACGTTCTCCTGGTTGATTCCAGGAGCCGGTACGCGGCAGCGCAGGTGTATCGCAGGCTTGCATCCAGGCTCCGCGTCGACGACTCCGCAGTGTCGTCGCAACGGCTACCCGCAGTTTCCACCGCACCCCGGCTGGAAACAGGACGACAGCGCGAGGCAGGTCTCCTGGCTTGCGGGTCATCGCTCTCGACCGCCTTCCCAAGGCAGTACGCCTCAGTGGCAATTCGGTCGAGCGCTCGCCGATTACAGTTGCGGGGGCAGCCGCGGAATCGTACCGCGTTCCCTTTTCAATCCCCTTGCGGGGAACCTTGCGCTTGCTCTAAGCGGCGGCAGTATAGCCGCGGGATGCGCGAGCGGGAAGCCGCTCAGAACGGATAATTCAGACCGGTGAAGACGGCCGCGCCCTCACTGCCGTAACCGATGTCGACATAGCCCACGACGGACGGGCGGGCAATGCCGCGAAACCCCACGCCAGCCACCTTGTGAAGTTGGGTGATGGGCCATTCATCGCCATGGGCGAATACCCGCCCGAGATCCATGAACGGGGCGATTTCCAGATCCACGTGCGTATCCATCGCATCGAAGCTCCAGTATGTGTGCCGCAGCTCCGCGGTGCCGGAGAAGGCGTTGCGGTCGTAGAATCGGCCGGCGCCGTAGCCGCGCAGCGGCTGGTCGCCGCCGATGTCACTCTCGCCTCCGCCGACGCTGCTCAGCGCCCAGAACGGCAGCCGGTTCGCCGAGGGCAGATAGCGCAGTGAAATGTGAGTTGCCAGAATCGTGCGTGCCGACAGCGGCAGGAAATTGCGGCCGTCGATGCCGGCTTCCGTGTAGAGCGAGCCGTTGAATGCACCCCCGCGGCTCGCCGCCCCGCCATAGATGACCCAAGCCGTGCCGCTGCGTGGCGCGGTCAGGTTGTCGCGTGTGTCGTAGATGAGTGCAACGCGGTTCAATTGCTCGTGGTTGGTCCCGAGGCCCCGCACATTGGCGAACCGGCTCTGGATGGAGGCGATGTTGGCGAGCGTGCCCGGCAGCACGTCCACCGAACGATAGCGGACCGTATACAACAGCTGCCATATGGGGCTGAAGTTGAGCCCGATCTGCCCCTGTAACGCTTCCTGCTGCGCGGTATAGTTGGTTTGCGCGATCTCGCGCGAGCCGTTGCCGATGCCGAAGAAGCGCGGTGTGCCGTCTTTGTCGTAAGTCAGCCCCGTGACGAACGACCAGCGGTGCTGGCGCAGTCGTCCCCGCTGGTAGGCCGCTTCGAACTGGCGCTGGACGCGCTCCTGCAACCCCGCCACGAGCGAGGACTGCTCGTCTTCCGAGGTGTACTCGTAGAGGCGACCATGGAAGCCCCAGCCGAAATATTGGTTGTAAAAGAGATCGGGCGCGATGATGCGGCGAATCGCATGCTCATCGTCGGTCTTGAGCCACACCGGCAGAATGCCTACGGTCGTGCCGCCGTTGGGATCCGTGGCGATCTCCGGAATGGGGATGAACGGCAGGCCGGAAGGGTTCAGCCATTTCGGCAGCATCGGCGGGGGATGGGCCGGTTGCGCGCCGCTCGCATCGGGTCCTGGAACATCGGCGGGCTCGTCCGCGCCTGCCGGCCACGCAACAACCGCCAGCACGAGCCCGACCAGGAGGCAATGGAGATGCTTCAGCACGGCCGGGTGCGGCACTCGGGCACATCACGCACCTCACATGCGGTGCGGCACTGGCCCAGGCCCAGGCCCAGGCCCAGGCCCGCCGCCGGAATGAACACTCGCATGGCAATCCTTAGGTCGGGCCGAACGCGCGATATTACAAAAACGCCGCCCACGGCGCCTCGCGGGCTAGGCAGACAGCAACCGTTCCGCCCGGAACCATGTCACCGCATCCTGCAGCGCCTGGCAGGCCGGGCCGGCCCGATAACCTAACTCGCGCTCGGCTTTTTTGCTGGAAAAGAACATGCGCTTGCCCGCGAGACGCACACCCTCGATGGTGACTCGCGTCGTGCCACCGGTGATGTGCGCCCAGGCCTCGGCGACGTGCGCGATAGGCAGCAGCATCGCGCCGGGCAGGCGAAACCGCGGTGCTCTCCCGCCGGTGATCCGGGCGATCTCGGTCAGGATCGCACGCAACGTCATGTTTTCGCCGCCCAGTATGTAGCGCTGGCCGCTTCGGCCGTGCTCATAGGCCAGCAGGTGACCGGCCGCAACATCCCGGACGTGCACGATGTTGAGCCCGGTATCGACATACGCAGGCGTCCGGCCAGCCGCGGCATCGAGCACCATCTGACCCGTCGGGGTCGGCTTGATATCGCCAGGTCCCACCGGCGCCGACGGATTGACGATGACCACTGACAAACCGCTGCATGCCGCCTCGAGTGCGACCTGCTCGGCCAGATACTTCGATCGCTTGTAGTGTCCGATCATGTCGGCCAGCGAGACCGGCGTGGTTTCATCGCCCGGCGATCCGTCTGCAGGAATGCCGACGGTGGCAACACTGCTCGTGTAGACGACCCGCTCGATCTGCGCACGCCGGCAGGCCTCGAGTATGTTTCTCGTGCCCTCGACATTCGCGCGATACAGCGGCTCGGGATCACGCACTCCCAGCCGGTAGTCGGCGGCGACGTGAAACAGTGCCTGGCAACCCACTAGCGCGCGGGCCAGCGAGGGCGGATCCACGAGGTCTCCCTGCACGACCTCGAGCCGCAGATCCCGCAGATTGCGCCGGTCGGATTGCGGGCGCACGAGGGCACGGATCTCCCATCGTGCCTGCGCGAGCACGCTTGCCACCGCCGCGCCGACGAACCCGGTCGCGCCGGTCACCAACGCTCTCATGGAGTGTGCCCCGGCAGCGGCGCCGCCCACAAAGACGGCCCCAGCGGGCCATAGCGGGCGACCGCGGCGAGCGAGCGGCTGGCCGCTCGATAGCGTGCGGCGAGTCTGATCAGGGAAGGAACATCGCCGGGCGCGCGCGCCAGCGCGCAGAGCAACTGCCACGCCTGCAAGTGTCCCGAGGCATCGGCAGCGGCGCTGGCTGCAGCGGGCACATCGTCTTGCGCGCCGTCGACGATCACGCGCACTGCGATGAACGGCAGCTGCCGAGTCGCGGCCGCTTCCCCGACTGCGAGACTTTCCATGTCGACGGCCGCGGCACCGGTGGCACGGAACAGGGCGGCCTTCTCCTGCCTGGAGCCCACCGCACTGGCGGTGCTCAGCAGCCTGCCGCCGCACAGAATGTTGTGTTGCGCCAGGGCGCCGCCCAGAGCTTGCATCCACCGGCGGTTGGTCGCGATGGCCGTACCGCCCAGCGGCAGGACTTCAGCGGGCAGAAAGATGGTGCCGGCACCGATCGCCGGATCCAGGCCACCTGCCATTCCCCAGCTCACGAGTGCCGTCGCGCCCGCATCGAGCAGTGCCCGGGCGGCCCTCGCTGCCGCGGGCGGCCCCATGCCGCTGACGGCAAGCAATGTGCCATCGGGCAGGGATGCAAGCGGGCGCCGGCGCGTCACAGGATTCAGATGGCGCGCCTCGGCATGGAGTGCGCACACGATCCCGACGAGCCGCTCGCTCAATGAGCGGCTCCGGGGCGGGCCAGGTTGCGATATGCCGCCAGCGCCCAGAAAGGAAAGTAGGCGCAATAACCATGGTATTTGAGATAGAAGACACGCGGAAATCCCGGCGCCGTGAACGCCGGATCACTCCACAATCCTTGCGCACCCTGCGTGCGCAGCAGGAATTCAACCCCCGCATGCACGGCGTCCGAGCCGACCTGGCCGGCCGCCAGCAGCGCAAGCACCGCCCAGGCGGTCTGATATGGATTGCTCGCCGTGTCCTCACCTTCCCGCGGCGGCCCGAGATAGGTGTCGTTGCTCTCACCCCAGCCCCCGTCGGGGTTCTGCCGCGCAATCAGCCACCCCACCGCCCGCCGTACGCACGGATCCTGCGGTCCGATCCGGGCCTGCGCCAGCGCGGTGAGCACCGACCAGGTGCCATAGATGTAGTTCGTGCCCCACCGACCGAACCAGGAGCCATCCGCCTGCTGCTCATTGCGCAGATAGCCGATGGCGCGATCGAGCGCCACGGCGTCGCATGACCGCCCCACGAGTGCGAGTGCGGTCACCACGCGGGCGGTGACATCGCTGGTCGGCGGATCGAGCAGCGCGCCGTGGTCGGCAAACGGAATGTAGTTGAGATTGTAGTGGGTGTTATCGACATCGAAAGCGGCGAAGCCGCCGTTGCGACTCTGCATGCCCACCAGCCAGTCGAGGGCGCGACGCAGGCAGTGCGCATATGCGTGCGGATCGCTGGCGCGATGGATCGCCCAGACGATGACCGCGGTGTCATCGAGATCCGGATAGAAGCTGTTCGCGAATTGAAACGCCCAGCCGCCCCCCGGCAGCCGGGGACGACTGCCGCGCCAGTCACCGGGCTCATCGAGTAACTGACGCTCGCGCAGCCACCCAAGGCCGCGCTCTGCCGCGGCACACGCCTGTGCACTACCCTCCTCCTGCATCGCCAGCACCGCCAGCGCGGTGTCCCATACGGGCGAGACACATGGCTGACAGTAGGCGCTGCCGCTCGTGACGACGAGAAGTTTCCGCAGGGCCTGTTTGGCGGTGACGAGCCGCGGATCATCGTTCGCGTAGCCCAGCAACACCATCGCCTCGACGGCATTCACCATCGCGGGAAATATCGCCCCGAGACCGTCCTCGCCATTGAGTCGCTCGAGCATCCACTGCTCGGCGCGCCGGGTGGCGCGGCGGCGCATCACTTTGGGAATCAGCGGATCGATCAGCCGCACGGTCCGATCCAGCATTAGGAAGGCGTTCGCCAGCCAGCCGTCGCGACCGGCCGGGAGATGGAAATAATGGCGCTCCTGTTGCGCGGGCGTGATGAACAGCTCCGCGATACCAACGCCGTGCGGATTGCGTGCCCGCGGCTTGTAGGTCGTCAGAATGAACAGCGGTACCATCACGGTGCGCGACCAGTACGACACCTTGTCGAGGTGGAACGGAAACCAGCGCGGCATGAGCATGATTTCCACCGGAATGTAGGGCACCGCGCGCCACGGTACCTGCCCAAACAGCGCCAGGGCGATCCGCGTGAAGACGTTGCTGCGGGCGGCGCCGCCGCGCTCGAGGATCGCGGTGCGTGCGCGCTGCATGTGCGGTGCGTCGGGACTGTCGCCGGCGAGCTTCAGCGCGTAATACGCTTTGACGCTGCAGCTGATGTCGAGATGGCCGCCGTAATACAGTGGCCAGCCGCCATCCTGCGCCTGACGTGCGCGCAGATACGTTGCGAGCTTCGCCTGCAGCGATACATCGAGCTCATCGAGGTAATGCATCATCAGGATGTATTCGGCCGGAATCGTACAGTCGGCTTCGAGCTCGAACAGCCAGAAACCCTCCGCCGCCTGCCGGTCGAGCAGCGCCGCGCGTGCCGCCTCGATCGAGCGATCGAGCGCCGACCGTTCCACGAGACGGCCGAGCTGCGCGGCGCGCGCCTCGCGGCGGACCGCGGCGCTGCCCGCAGCAGAACCCGGATTGCGGAACGTCTGACTCAACGCGCGGATCTCCCTTCGGTTCGCGCGGCGCGCTCCAGCGGCGCATCGCGCATTTCGGCATGGAACTGCGGGGCCGGCTCGGCGACCTGCAGCGCAGGACGCACGGCCTGCGGCACACGCGCCGGGGAGGCGAGCGGCAGGCCCCGCGCCGCCCAGTCAAACAGCCGGCGCAGCAGCCTGTCGTTGCGCACCGCGAAGTTGGTCAACAGCCGCGTCATCGCCACCGCAGAATGCGACACTTTCACCTGCGCGCCGCAGGTGAAGCCAGGGGTGAGATGGATACGACGCAGGGTCAACACCGCAAGTCCGATGGCCCACAGGCAAAAGCGCCGTACTCCGGTTTCCTCGGCCGGTATCAATAACGTAAAGGCCAGCGCGTTGCGCAGATGGGCATGCGCAATCGCCACCAGCTCGTCCATCCCGGCAGCGAAACGGCCATCGATCCGCTCCAGCGAAAGCTGCGCCAGATCCACTCCATGGCGCGTGAAAACCTCCTGCGGCAGCCAGCACGCGCCGCGGCTGCGGTCCTCCCAGATATCCTTCAGGATGTTGGTCATCTGCAGTCCCTGCGCAAACGACACGGCGACTTCCAGCAGCGGCCCATGCTGCTGACGGATCCGCGGGCAGTAGCCGCAGAACAGCTCCGTCAGCATCTGCCCGACCACTCCGGCAACGTAATAGCAGTAGTCATCCAGGTCGCTCAGGCGGGGAAGCCCGCGCAGACTGGCCGTCTGCTGGAACTGATGCATGCCGCTGCACATCACCTCGATACAGCGCTCGATCGCAAATCGCTGCGGCTCCCCGAGTCCCCTGGTGACCCTGATCACCCGCGCCATGTTGAGGATCAGATCGCGCTCCGTCGGCAGAGTGCGCTCGGAGAGCTGTGGGGCGAGATCCTTCGCCAGAGCCTGTGGATCCGCGGATCCGGACACCACGGCGACGAAACGTTGCAGCAAACCGAGCGTCGCCTGCGGGGAAAGCGCCGGCTCATCCTCGATCGTGTCGGCAATGCGGCACAGCAGGTAGGCACTCGTCACGGCAGTGCGCAATGCAGGCGGCAACTGCGGAATCGTCAGAGCGAACGTGCGCGATACGCCGGGCAGCACCCGATCCTGGTACGCCTCGTCGGCAAGACGCGAATCCATCTGGACAGTGTCCGGCGACATCGTAAGAGCGAACCCTCGGAAGGCACGGGCAGGCCGCCCCTTGCGGCGGAACTTTAGCATGCAATCAGGCGGCTCACTGCAACCGCGGCAAACCATGATGTTGCCCGCCAGCGCGCCCGCGCTGCAGCCGATCCAACTGTCAATAGCTGCGCGCGAGCAGCCAGTCGGCGAGCTGGCGCAGCGGCGCGGCCGCCGTACCGAGCACACTCAACGAGTCGAGCGCCTGTTCGTGCAGCAGACGCACGCGGCGCTGGGACGCCTCGATTCCCTCTACGGCCGGATAAGTCGGTTTGGCGCGCTCGCTATCGGCACCGGTGGCCTTTCCGAGCGTCGCCACATCGCCGAGCACATCGAGCAGATCATCCTGAATCTGGAAAGCAAGTCCGATGGGCCCGGCAAAGCCGCCCAGCGCCGCCTGCGAGCAGCTGTCGAGCGCCGGGGCGCACGCCGCAGCCATCATGACGCTGGCGCGGATCAAGGCGCCGGTCTTGCGCGAGTGCATGTCCTCGATCTGCGCGGTCGTCACCTCGCGGCCCTGCACATCCAGGTCGATCGCCTGGCCCCCGGCCATGCCAAAGGTTCCGCTCGCCTCGGCGAGCAGCTCGATCAGTCGCAGGCGGATCGCCGCGGCGGCCGGCAAAGCGGCATCGCGCGCCAGCACCTGGAAGGCCAGGCTCTGCAGGGCATCTCCCACGAGCACGGCGGTCGCCTCGTCGAAGGCCTTGTGGCAGGTCGGCCGGCCGCGGCGCAGATCGTCGTCGTCCATGGCCGGCAGATCATCGTGAACCAGCGAATAGACGTGGATCAGCTCGAGTGCGCAGGCAACGCCCTCGACCTCGTCTTCGCTCCTGCCGACGGTGCGTGCCGTCGCGAATACGAGCGCGGGCCGGATCCGTTTACCACCGCCGAGCACGCTGTACCGCATCGCCTCGTGCAGCCGCGCGGGCACCAGTGCCGCCTCGGGCAGGCGCATTGCAAGCGCAGCTTCCATGCGACTCCGCCACACTTCGAGCTGGGTCGCAAATGCGCCCAGGGCGGCTGAATCGTGCGAGGCGGAGCGGCGCAGGCTCGGCGCGCTGCTCACACCCGAGCCTCCGCAGCCCGCAGGGATCTCATTGGCGCAACTCGGGGGCAGATGCTGGCTCCGGCGCATGATTCACGCGGCTGGAGCGTTTCACATCTGACACTGCCACGGACGCGACCGTGCGGCGTGTCCGCTCTGTGTATTGAATCGGCGGATCTGCGGCCATCGGGCCCCTGAGCTGCGGTCCTCGCAGGGCGACCTTCAACGCCTTCAGCGGATGGGCGAACGCATCATTCACAGCGGTACCTTCGAAACCGCAATGGGCCATGCAGTTGTCACAGGCCGGGTTGCGTCCCACCCCGTACTGCTCCCAGGCCGTATCGTCCATCAGCGACTGGAAGCTCGGCGCGTACCCCTCGTCCGTCAGCAGGTAACACGGCCTTTGCCAGCCGAAAATGTTGTAGGTCGGAGTGCTCCAGGGAGTGCACTGGTAGGCCTGGTTGCCAGCCAGGAAATCCAGGAACAGGGAGGAGTGATTGAACGACCAGCGATGCCGGCGGCGGTTGCCGCGGGCGCGTTTGAAAATCTCGCGGAAGAGTCGCTTGCTGGCGCTGCGGCCGAGAAACACATCCTGCCGCGGCGCGTGGTGATAGCTGTATCCGGGGGAAACCGTGATGCCCTCGATACCAAGCGACATCGCCTCATCGAAGAATGCCGCCACGTGATCGGGGTCCTCGCCGCTGAAGAGCGTGCAATTGATCGTGACCCGGAAACCCTTGCTGCGCGCCAGGCGGATCGCCGCCACCGCCTTATCGAAGACTCCTTCCTGACAAACCGATTCGTCGTGCCGCTCCCGGCTGCCATCGAGATGGACCGAGAAGGTCAGGTACGCAGAGGGACGGTACTCGTCGATGTGTTTCGCGAGCAGCAGCGCATTGGTGCACAGGTAGACGAATCTGCGCCGCGCGACGATTCCCGCGACGATCTGCGGCATCTCCTTGTGGATCAGTGGCTCCCCGCCCGGAATGGATACCATCGGCGCGCCGCACTCCTCCACCGCCCGCAACGCGTCCTCGACGCTCAGGCGCTTTTGCAGAATCTCCTTCGGATGATCGATCTTGCCGCAACCGGCGCATGCCAGGTTGCATTGAAACAGCGGCTCGAGCATCAGCACGAGCGGATAGCGCTTGACCCCGCGCAGCTTGCGCCCGGCGATGTATCGCCCCACCTTGTAAGCCTGAATCAGCGGAACGCCCAAACTCACTCTCCTATTGCAAGGCAAGCAACGCGGCGCGGTGATCACGCCAGATACGCTGCCACTCCAACACGAACCACGGCGTGAAGCGCCCGACCCCGGGCCCCGCCATCTGCGTCTGCAGCGACTGTGGGCTGATCCAGCACCATGCGAGGATTTCCTCGCGGTTGATGCGCAGCACGCTCACACAGCAGCCAATGAACACGGAACAAAGCTCCAGCTCGGCGCCAGCCGCATCGAACTGCGCCTGATACTGGAACTTGAACAGGAACCGCAGCGGGCAGTGCACGCCAAGCTCTTCGTGCAGGCGCCGCTGTGTCGCCTCTTCCATCGTCTCGTTCCGGCGCGGATGGCTGCAGACGCTGTTCGACCAGTACAGCGGCCACAGACGCTTCGTGGCTGCGCGCTGCTGCAGCAGGAGCTCACCAACCGGGTTGAAGATCAGCAGCGAGAACGCCCGGTGCAGCACACCGCGTCCCTGGTGACATTGAGCCTTGCTCATATGCCCGACTTCGCGGTCGGACTCATCCACCAGAATGAGCGCGTCGGCATCCGCCGCGCCGGCGTCCGCAGGGCTCCCATTGCCCCGATCTTCGTCCGTCATTCGCACATCATAGCTGCCCGGGGGTGGTTCGCCAAAGCAATCTTCTTGCCTGACAGACCATTCATCCGTTCACACACGACGGTGGCGGTGGAAATAGCGGGATCCCAGGTAGACCGGTACCCCGGCGGCACCGAGGACACTGGTCCACAGCAATGGCTTCCAGCCCACGCCGAGGAGGACCCAGCCGCAGTAGAGCGCTGCCGCCGCTGCCGCGACGCCCCAGAGCCGGCCGCCTGCAGCAACGCGGCCCCCGCGCCCGCCACGCTTGCGCAGCACCAAAATGGCAATGGAACAGACGATGTACAAGGGCAGGTTCGCCGCGGTCACCACCACGCTCAGAAAGGTAAAGCCGCTCGCGATGGATTGGTCGTAGTTGGACAGCAGCATGGCGCTGGCGATCACGCCGGTAACGATGAAGGCGAGGGTCGGCGCTCCGTGCACGTTCTCGCGGCTGAGTGCAGCGGGGAAATGGCCGTGCTTCGCCAGCCCCTGCGTGACTTCCCCGATCATCAAGGTCCAGCCGTTGAGCGCCCCCAGGCCGCTGATGATGACGAAGATCGCCACGATGTCAGCGGAATAGGCGCCGAACAGCCGCGCAAAGACGTCCGCGAAGGGGGCGTTGGATGTCGCCAGCTCGCCCTGCGGAATCAGCAGCATTGGTACCGCCGAGGCACCGATATAGATCAGTGCGGTCAGTACGGTGCCGATGAGAGTCGCTCGCGCGATGGTGCGCTGCGGATCGCGCACGCGACTGGCCGGAATGCTTGCACATTCGATGCCCAGCATCGCGAACATGGCGATCGTCGCCGCGCTGCTCGCCTGTGCGAATGACAAGCGGTTCGGTGGCAAATGCTGCACGTAGACTGCGGGCTGAGTCAGCAGCAGCCACACCCCCAGGCACAACACGCCCAGCAGTGGCAGCAGTTTCAACACCGTCGTCAGCATCTGAACCCAGCCGGCCGCGCGCGCCCCGCGCAGATTGATCAGCACGAACAGCCACACCAGTGACAACGCCGTCAGTGGCGCGAACCATCCGCTGCCCATGATCGGCAACAGCACCGTCACGTAGCCCACCACGCCGATGGCGATGGCGACGTTCGTGACCCAGACCGAAACCCAGTAACACCACATGACGATGAACGCCGTTGCCTCGCCAAAGGCGCGCACGGTGTAGCCGTAAGGACCATCGTCCTGCGGGAAGTGGCGGGCTAGGCCGGAAAACGCGATCGCGAGACACACGAATCCCACCGCGGTGATGAGCCAGCCGAGGAATGCGTTGAGCCCGTACGGCGCCAACGCGGCCGGCAGCACGAACACGCCGATACCGATGACGTTGCCGACGATCAGCGCCGTGCACATCCACACACCGAGCGTCCGCGGCGCGCCGCGGACGGAAACCAATCCCGCGGAGGCGCTCAATCCTGCGCCAGCGCCTGTGAAAGTGCGGTCGCGATGATTTCCATGGCCTCATCGACCTGGGCGCGGCTGACCAGCAGTGGCGGGATGAAGCGCACGGTACTCACCCCGCAGGAAAGAAGCAGCAGCCCGTTATGAAATGCGCGCGTGAGCACCCGCTGACACAGCGCGCTGGCCGGCTTGCGCGAGACGCGGTCCGTCACGAGCTCTGCCCCGAGCATCAGCCCCTTGCCGCGAACCTCCCCGATGCACTCGAACCGCTGTTGCAACCCGGTGAGCCGCTCCTGGAAATACTCACCCACACGAGCGGCATTGTCTGCGTATTCAGCTTCGACGAGTTCCAAAGTGGCAAGCGCTGCGGCACAACACAATGGATTGCCGCCGAAGGTGTTGCCGTGCGCCCCGCGCTTCCACTGCTGCATATGGCGGCGACGCGCGACGACGAGACCGATGGGCAGACCCGATCCGAGCCCCTTCGCCAGCGTCATGATGTCGGGCGTGACGCCCCAGTGCTGGCTTGCGAACATCCTGCCCGTACGTCCGATGCCGCATTGCACTTCATCGAAGATCAAGAGAATGCCGTGGCGATCACACAGTTCGCGCAGCCCGCGCAGAAATCCATCGGGCGGCACGAGATAACCGCCCTCCCCTTGGATGGGCTCGACCAGAATCGCCGCCACCTCGGCTGCCGGCACATTGCTCTGGAACAGTACGTTCTCGATGTAGTCGAGGGTTGCCGCACCGAGCGCGGCCCCGGCGAGCACCGGGCGGTATGTATTGGGATACGGAACGTGCGTAACCCCGGGCATTGTTGGAAAGAAGCCGGCCTGCTGGGTGTACTTGCTCGCGGTAAATGACAGCGATCCCATGGAGCGGCCGTGAAAGCCCCCGAGGAAGCCGATGAAGCGCGGCCTGCCGCTCACGTAACGGGCGAGCTTCAAGGCACCTTCGACCGATTCCGTGCCGCTCTGGCAGATGAGCGTCTGCGCAGGCTCGCCGACCGGATCGAGCATTGCGATCTTTTCGGCGAGCGCGGTCATGCGCTCGTGCCAGTAATCGCTCGAGATGTGCAGAAAATCGCCGGCGGCGGCGCGAATCGCCTCGACCACCCGCGGGTGGGCGTGCCCGGTGCTGCACACCGCGATTCCGGCGGCGAAGTCCAGGAAACGGTTGCCATCCACATCCCAGACCTCCACCCCACGTCCCCGCGACATGACGAACGGATAATCGCGCGGGTAGGAAGGCGAGCTCACCTGCCGGTCGCGCTCGAGCAGCGCGCGCGCCGCAGGTCCCGGCAGTTCAGTACGGATGTGCTCTGAGCGCATGCAAGCTCCTCGTCAATCCAGCACCATCTGGCCGAGCAGTCCCTCGAGCACATCCAATGCGCCCTGCAGCTCCTGCTCGCCGATGAGCAACGGGGGCGCGAGCAGAATCAGGTTGCCACGAGCCGCGAACGATACACCGGCCGCCAATGCCTGCGCCAACAGACCGGTCAACGCCGGATGCAGCTGTGGCCAGGGGCACAGCGGCTCGCGCATGCGCCGGTCGCGCACCAGCTCGATGACGGCAAACAGGCCATCGCCGCCGCGCACCTCGCCAACCAGCGGATGCGGCGAGCACATCCGGGTCAGTCGCGCCAGCATGTCCGCCCCGAGACGGCGCGAGCGCTCGATCAGACCATCATCCTGATAAGTTTCGACGGCCGCAACTCCCGCAGCACAGGCGAGCGGGTGCCCACAATAGGTGAGTCCGGTCATGAGCATCTGTGGCTCGAGCGCACGGGCCACGGCTGCGGAGATCACCACGGCACCGAGCGGGGCATGGGCCCCAGTGAGTCCCTTCGCCAGCGTCATGATGTCAGGTCGACCCGCCTCCCCGTAACGCTGCCATGCGAACCACTCGCCGCAGCGGCCAAAGCCACTCATGACCTCATCGGCGATCAGCAACACACCGCGCTGGCGGGTCTGGGCCCGCAGAGCGGGCCAGTAGCTGGGGGGCGCAACGATACCGTTGGTCCCGGCATTGACCTCCATCAACACGGCAGCCACTTCTGCGGGACCCCGCGTGTCGATTACGTCCGCGACCGCTGCGGCGGCAGCCTGCGCACAATCCTGCGCGTCGTGCGTGCCAAACGGACAGCGGTAGGCGTACGGCGGGGGCACGCGCGCCACCCGATACTGCTCGGGATCGGAGTCAGCTGCGGTGCGCACATCCCCGGACAATGCCATCGCCGCGTAGCTCGCACCGTGGTAGGAGCGGTCCCGCGTCACCACCCAGCCGCGCGGTTTGTTGCTCGACTGACGCGCAAACTTCACCGCGTGCTCGTTCGCGTCGGCGCCCCCCAGGGTGAAGAACACCCGGCCTGCCTCGAAGCCGGATTTTTCCAACAGCAGCTCCGCCAGCCGCGCACGCGGGCGCGCCCCCCAGGCGTTGGTGACGAAACACAGCTCGGCTGCCTGCTTCTGGATGGCGGCGATGATGCGCGGATGCTGGTGGCCGAGGTTGCTGCATTCCGCAAGGCTGCTCATGTCGAGGACTGCGCGCCCATCCTCGAGGAGCAGATATGCCCCGCGCCCGCCCGTCACCGTCGGAGCGTTCCATTGCGTCTGCCGGCACCAGCTGTGCAGGACGGTTTCGTTCTCGGGACGCATGCGCGCTGCGGTTCAGCCGGCGACGTAGCGGCGCAGGCGTGCGATGTCGGCGTGTCGCGAGGGGATATCGTTGCGGTCGGCGGCAGTGCGCAGATCCCGCAGCACTTCCAGCGCGCGCAACAGCACGGGCAGCGGCGGACCGCTGGCGGTGATGCCTTCGAGGTGGGTCTGCTCGAGATCGCGAGCGGGCTCCTCGATGAAGCGCTTCACGAGGGCATCATGGTGCTGCGCGGCGGTGCGCCCGAACAGCTCGCAAACCTCGAGGTAATCGCGGGCATTGCGCTGAAACCAGTCGGCGGCTGCGTGCTGCGGCGCAAGCCCGAGGAGCTCATCGAGCAGACTGACACGCATCATGCAGTCGCGCAGACGCGCCTGGTCCTCGGGCAACATGAACAGCAGCTTGTCCACGATCAATTGCGCATAGTAGGGATTGTTGGCCCGGCACAGTCCGAGCAGCAGGTCGATTTCGTTGATCCCGGAAAAATCGCCCGCATTGGCGCCGCGATATTCCTGGCGTCCCACCCGAAACGGTTTGTAATAGGGGCGGACGCAATAGAAGAAACGCTGGATGTCCAGTTTCTCGAGCAGGCGCTGGTTGGAACACAGCACCTCGCGCAGCGCCTGTTTGACGGTCGCGAACGGCATATCCGCCACCGGGCTCGACACCCCCAGGTGCACGATAGCGGTCAGCGCATCGGCTGCCTTCTGCAGCGCCAGGATGCCGCGCGTGTTCTCGTCAATGAACAGGAACTCATCCGGCAGGGACGTGAAGCTCTTGCGGATGCCCGCCACCGCGCGGTTGTGAGTGGCGAGATGAGCCGTGGAGAACCGCGGTGCCATGCCGAGGGAAGCCCCGACATGTAGCGCCAGCGAGGAGGCTTCCGGAAAGGGCGAACGTTCCTCTCGCATCGGGTTGGTCAGCTCGTGGCGACGCAGCGCCCCAAGGTACAGGCCGACATCTCCCAGTACATCGAAGGCGCTGTCGAAGCCATCGCCGGTGTTGCCCTCCTCCAACAACGCCACGACGTAGGTGTGCCCCTCGTCGCGCAATCTGGCTTTGATCGCATCGCCGAGGCCGATGACCTGGGCGCGGTCGGGCTGCGCGAAGTAGAGCTCCTCGAGCTCGGTATTCATCTGCACGAAGGCTGTGCGGATCCAGCGATCGAAGGCCGCTACACGGCTGCTTTTCAGCATGGGGGGTGCGCGCTCATGGGGGACTCCAGCGGCTTGTGGCGTGACCGAAGGTCTCATTGTGGGAGCGGGGCGCCGGAACATTGTTCCGGAAGATCATCGACACAGTCGCTGGCACAGACGTTTGTTCTCTTGTGGATGGAAAAACAGGACAGGCTCCCGTCGACCTTATGAACTACAGGACAGGGCTGAGCATCCCGGCCGGTCTCGCGCCCATTCCGGGCGGCGTTGCGCGCAGGCTTCGTGCTCCGGTTGCTCATCGTAGGGAAACTGCAGAATGCGCAGCAACTCACCGATGCGCGCAGGCTCGCCCGCCTGCGCCGCATCAATTGCCTCCTGCGCCAGGTAATTGCGCAATACATACTTTGGATTCGCGCGATTCATGCGCTCGAGCCGCCCAGCGCGGCCCTGAGGATCCTCCCCCACACGCGCACAGTACCGTGACAGCCACTCGCTGAGCGCATGACGATACGCCGCATCGAGTCCCGCCTCGTTGTAGAACGCAGGGCGCAGCGGCTCGATATTCTGTCCTTCGACCCGGGCGAGATTGCGGAAGAACAGTGTCATGTCCGTTTCGGTCTGCTGCAGCAGAGCGAACAGTCCGCTGACCAGCGCCTCGTCCCCGTCCCGATCGAGCGCGGTGAGTCCCAGCTTGTGCGCCAGCATATCCCGCCAGCTCGCGGTGAAGGTCTGCGCATACACTGCAAGGCCGTGCTCCAGGACCGCGATATCCGGGATCAGCGCACTGAGCGCGTGCGCCAGCCGCGCCAGGTTCCAGGCGGCGATCTGCGGCTGGCGCCCATATCCGTAACGGCGACCAGGCAGATCGGTGGTGTTGGGCGTCCAGGCCGGATCGTAGCCCTCGAGCCAGCCGTAAGGTCCGTAATCGATCGTCAGGCCGAGCACGGACATGTTGTCGGTGTTCATCACGCCGTGAACGAATCCCACCCGCATCCAGTGGGCAAGCATCACGGCAGTGCGGCGGCAGATCTGCTCGAACCAGCGGCCGTATACCGGCGGGGCGAGCGGACCGAGGCGCTCGACCCCTTCCGGCACCAGCTCGGGAAAATGCTGCAGCACCACGTAATCGGCGAGCTGGCGCAGAGCCGCGGTTTCGCCGCGCGCCGCGTGAATCTCGAAGTTGCCGAAGCGCACGAACGAGGGGGCGACGCGGCAAACGATCGCGCCGGGCTCCGCCTGCGCATTGCCGTCGTAGAATAGATCCCTGACGACGCTGTCGCCAGTTGCGACCAGGCTCAGCGCACGGGTGGTCGGCACGCCGAGGTGATGCATTGCCTCGCTGCACAGGAACTCGCGGATCGATGATCGCAGCACCGCGCGGCCATCGGCAGTGCGCGAATATGGCGTGCGCCCCGCTCCCTTGAGTTGCAATTCGAAGCGGCTGCCGCTCGGGGCGCACAACTCTCCGAGGGTGATCGCACGCCCATCGCCGAGCTGACCTGCCCAGGTGCCGAACTGATGTCCGCCATAGCGTGCTGCGTATGGCTGCATCGATGGCGACAGTCGATTTCCCGCGAGAATCTGCGCCGCGGAACCACCGTCTGGGCGCGGACGCGCGAGGCCCAGCAGGCGCGCGCAGTCATCCGACCATGCGATCAATTGAGGTGCTGCGACTGCTGTGGGCTGCACGCGCGAGTAGCACGCATCCGGCACCTGCCGGCAGTAATTTGCGGATTCAGGATCACCGGGCAGCTTGCCGATGAACGTGCTCTCGAAATTGCACGCCTCGAGCGCCGTGGCATCCCGGTCGCCCGAGTCCTGCAGCCGCACGGCATCATTGGAATGCTGACTCACCCGCGCACGTTACAACAATTGCCGGCCCGTTCTGCGGCCGGCGCTCCCGGATAAGCGCTGCTGCTGTGCTAGCTTCGAGGTTCTTTATATCTATATTTCAATATGTTACATGGCTTTATATATCTTGATTCGAGCGCGGTCGCGCCCGCTGCTACAGCGGCGGCCCCCGTCGCCCGCGATAGCCGTACAGCAGGTACGCGACGATCACCACCAGCACGATGAGCCCGATGGGACCGAGCCCCCATCCCGCGCCGAAGCCCCAATACAGTCCGCCACCGCCGCCAAACAGCAATAACAACACAATCAGGATGAGCAGCAGGTCCATGTGGTTCTCCCGTGTAGTCGATGCTGAGGTCAAGCAATCGGTATGCCCGCTGCCTGACAGTGACCTGCGGGTCGGACGATTCCTACACGCACTCTGGGGTTTCAGGGGCTGCCGCGCCGCTGGCGTAAGCCGAGACTTACCGCTACCAAGCTGGCATGTTGCACAGCTGCGAGGGGGATGTATGGTTCGACGCGTCTCGGGCGCTCGCGTGAGTGCTGCAGGCACACGAGCTGCAAAAGCCAATCCCGCCCGGTCATCGGAGCCCTCACGATACGGGTCAACCGCGACGCCCAGCCAGCCCCTGTCTCTGGTCCGCCATCGGCTGACAGCGGCGGAACGGCACATTCGGATCTGCGAACTCGCCTATCGCCGCGCGGAGCAACGCGGATTTGCACCCGGCGGCGAGTTCGAGGATTGGCTGGAAGCCGAGCGGGAAGTCGACGCGGAGCGCTTCTGAGCCTGCCCACGACACATCAACATTCAAACAAAGAGGCAGAATGCGATGACCTCACGAGCTCTTTGGGTGCTGGCCGCCGTGGCGTGCGTGGCGTTGAGCGGTTGTGACCGTGCCGCGTCGCCTGCGAAGGTACAGCGGGATGTCGCGACGGCGAATGACGCCGCCGCACGCAACGACGCGCACGCGGCAGAGCATCTGGCCGATTCCGATGCCGCGGCGAACAAGGACATGGCCTCGGCCGAGGACAAAGCGGATCGGAAGACCGCGGATGCAGCGGGCGATGCAGTCATCACCCAGGCGGACGGCGACCACAAAATCGCCCTGGCTCAATGCGAGTCCCTGGCGGGCGCTGCGCAGCGGGATTGCAGGAAGCAGGCGGATGCCGACCTCAATGCAGTGAAGGCAAAGGTCAAAGCCTTCAAGACCGAGCAAAACTAGCAGTGCACGGGGACGAGCGCCGGCTGATGTGGCCCTAATGTGGCGGATGACCGCCGCCTGCATGGCGGCCACCCTGCGGAATCGAGGGTGCGGCACGTCCACCGTGAGCCGGGCGATACCGCGGGGCAGGCCGGCCCTGATGGCCCCTGTCATGGTCCCCATGATCACCACGATCATGGTCGTGGTAGCGCCCCGGCGGCCCGATCCAATAACCGGGCCCCCAGCCCCCGTATTCATAACCGTACGGCTCGTAGTAATCGACGCCGTAACCCACATCCGCATCGGCCGGCCCCACGTAGCCGGGCCCGCTCACACATGCGCCGACTGCGGCCGCCGAAGCCAGCAGCAGCGCGCGCATCGCCCACTTCCTGCCTGCGTTGCTCATGGCGTCACCTGCTCGCTGTCGGTGTCGGTCCATTCCATCAACCCGAATGATGCGCCGGCAGGATCGGCAACGATCGCCACCAGCCCCCCATGGCGAGCCGGATGCGGGGCCACCAACACGCGGCCACCGAGTGCCTGAGCCTTCTCCGCCGCCTCGGCGGTGCTCCCGACCCGCACGAAATTGATCCAGTGCGCATGCACCCGGGCCGCCGCCGGCGGCAACGTGCTGGCACCTGCACGTGCGTAATCATCGGTCGCCAGGACGACGTGCTCGAGGTTGTCGTCGCTTGGCAGCGCGAATACCTCGTAACCGAGGAGCGTCTGATAGAACGCAGCTTCCGCGCCGGCATCGTGCGAGACCACCGAGCTCCAGATCCACTGACCAGGCGCGGCGAGCACGTCCGGCGGATCGCCGCTGCTCGAGCTCAGCACGGCAAAAACCGCTCCCTGCGGATCTTCGAATACGGCCTGCCGGCCGCGTTGCGGATACGATTTCGGGGCGGCGAGCACCTTGCCGCCCTGCGACTGCACCGCCTGCGCGGTCGTATCGACATCTCGCACCGATATGAATGTGAGCCAGCCGGGGTGCCGCTGTACGCGCGACGGCAGGGCGCGGCGGACGATGCCGGCCACTGCCTCCCCATCGAGCAGTGCAATGGAATAGTCCACCGTGCCGGCGTGCACATCGTGAAAGGTCCAGCCGAACAGGCCGCCGTAGAATTGCTTGGCGCCGCTCAAGTCGGGAGTGACGAGATCCGTCCAGATCACCTTGCCGGGATGCTGCTCGGTCGCGGCGGGAACCACGAGAGGCGGCAGCTCGAATGTGGGCGCCGCCACTGCCGCAGAGCTCGCGAGCAGCAGCACCGGCACGAGCGAACGCCGCAATGTCGATCGTCGGGTTCCGGCAGTCGATTGGCGCATGGCTGTCTCCTCTGACGGGTGCACCCGGCAGCCGGCTCCAAAACCTTTGCATGCAGAGCCGGCCGCGTCACACTAGAACGAAACGTAGGGGCAACGGTTCCGGCGGAGCGAGCAATGCACACGACACGCCTGATCGCAATCGCGGCGTTGGGCATCAGCTCGTTGCTGACGGCCCGCGCGGCCGAGCCGCGACGATTGCCACCACCGGCGGATCGCGAGCTCGCCCACGACATCCTGCGAGAGCTCGTGGACATCGACACCACGCATCAAAACGGCTCGACGGCCGCTGCACAGCTCATTCGTCAGCAGCTGCTCAAGGCGGGCTTTCGCGAGGACGATGTCGTGCTGCTGGCACCGCCCGAGCACCCCACCAAGGGAAACGTCGTCGTGCGCTACCGCGGCACGGGACATGGAGCGCCCGTTCTGTATCTCGGCCACCTCGACGTCGTACAGGCCCGCGGCGAGGACTGGTCCAGCAATCCATTTCAGCTCATCGAAAAAGACGGCTGGTTTTACGGACGCGGCACGCTGGACATGAAGGGCGGCGATGCCGCACTGATGGAAAGCCTGCTGCGGCTTCGCCGCGAGGGGTTCAAACCGCGACGCGACATCATCGCGGCGTTTACCGCGGACGAGGAAGCCGGCGGGGACGCCAATGGTGTCGCCTTTCTACTGAAAGACCACCGCGACCGCATCGGCGCCGGTCTCGTCGTGAATCTCGACGGCGGGGGCGGCGACCTGCGCGACGGCAAACGCCGGTTCTTCGAGCTCGGCACGAGCGAGAAGGTCTATGTGACGTACACGCTCGAAGCGACGAGCCCGGGGGGCCACGGCTCACTGCCCGGACCCGACAATGCCATCTACCGGCTGGCCGACGGGCTCAGCCGCCTCGCGAAGTTCCAGTTTCCCGTGCTCACCACCGCTACGACGCGCGCCACTTTCCGGGAGCTTGCGCAGCTCGATTCCGGTCCGCAACGCGACGACCTGCTCGCCGTGGCGCAAACTGTGCCCGATCAGGCGGCAGCAGAACGACTGAGCAAGAACGTGCGACTGAACGCGCAGTTGCGCACCACTTGCGTTGCTACGCTGATTTCGGGCGGTCATGCCGAGAACGCGCTGCCGCAGCGGGCTCGCGCGACGGTGCAATGCCGGATGATGCCGGACGACACGCAACCGAACGTCGCGGCGATGCTCGTTCGCGCCATCGATGATCCCCTGATCAGCCTGACTCTCGATGCGCCACCGATCATGAGCCCGGAATCCCCGCCAACGAAGCAGCTTCTGGATCAGCTCGGACGGGTCGTGCACTCGATGTGGCCGGGCGTTCCCATCGTGCCGATCATGTCGAGCGGGTTCAGCGACGGCCGCCAGACGCGCAGTGCCGGCATGCCGACCTATGAATTGAGCGGCCTCTGGCACGATATGGATGACAATCGGGCGCACGGCCGCGATGAGCGCATCGAGGTACAGGCGTTCGACGAAAGCGTCGAGTACACCTATCGGCTGATGAAGGCGTTTGCCCTCAGGTGAAACCTCGGGCGCATCCGCTCAAACCAACACGCGCTTGTAGAGTGCGGTGAGCTCGCGCCAGGCCCGCTCGGCCTGCGGCTCGTTGTAGATCGGCTTGCCGTTGACCTCCGGCATGTCCTTCACGCACCAGCCGTGCAGCGTGCCGGGATATACCTCGATCGTTGCCGGTAGTTGCGCGGCGCCGAATGCAGCCCGCAGTTTGTCCTTCGCCTCGGGTTGGCGTTCGTCATCGTTCGCGGCGATGGCGAAGTAGTATTGCGCCTTGATCTGCGGCACGAGCAGGTGTGGGCTGTCCGGCTTGTCGGTAACGAGCCCACCTCCGTGAAAGGATGCGCCCGCGCCCACCCGCTCGGGCACGGCGGCAGCGCTCTGCATCGTCATCGGACCACCCATGCAGTACCCCATGACGCCGAGTTTCGTTTTTTTGCGCACCATGGGCTGAGCGTCCAGAAACGCAACATAGGCGGTGGCATCGCGTGCCACCGCCGCGGGTGTGAGCGGTTCCCGCAGCCGCTTCAGCGTGGCCATGTCCTCGGGATTTTGAAAGCTGAAGCCCTTGGCGAATACCGGCGCGCGTGCTGCACGGTAGAACGGGTTGGGCACCAGTACCGAATAACCATCGCCCGCGAGACGCTTCGCCATATCCACCATCGCGGGGCGCAGCCCGAGGGCATCGGTGAACAGGATTACCCCGGGCCATGGCCGCTTGCCGCCCGGATGCACCCAGGCCGCATCGCACTGCCCGTCCGCAGTGCGGATCTGAACCTCGGCAGACTGCACGGCCGGCGCGCCGCGGCTCGTGTGGCTCGCGGCGGCGACACCTGCACCAACGGACAACACGGTGAATTGACGGCGCGACAGCCCAGCGCCACTGCGACCAGAAGTGTTTTTCGTCATGGAGCCTCCTGCATCACGCACACGAGCGCGAAGCACTCATCAAGTGCGGCACTTCTTCCCTCAGAGTTTGATCTCGCTGATCTGCACGATCGGCTTTGCGTTGGTGTAGTTGGGAATGTCGGCCATGATCTCGCCCGCATGCGGGCCGAACGCCTTCTGAAAGGCTTCGACCGAATCGAACGTCAGATGACCGGCGGCGACATACGTCGGTTTCGAGCCGGGCTCGGCGGCGGCGAGCCCCAGCTCAGCGCCGATGCTCTTGCAGGCTGGCCCGCATTTGCGCTGCACCATCGGCATGTGCTTGCCGGTGTAGTAGCCCATGTCGAACGTGATACCGGGACCGTTTGGGTATAATACCGTGACCTTGATCATGGCGGCTCCTGCTCTCCGGGAGCGTGAGTGTGCCGCTTGAGGCACGACAAATCCACCGCAGCCCCTCCTGGAGCGCACCATGCACAAACTCGCCGGCTGTCTGCTCGGCCTGTCGATGAGCACTCTGCTCGCGCCGGCGATGGCGCACCAGACCCGCACCGTGGTGCTGATCGTGAGCGACGGGCTGCGTTGGCAGGAGGTCTTCAGCGGCGCGGATCCGCTGCTGCTCGATCCGAAGCACGGTGGAAGCTGGATCGATGCAGCGGCGCTCAAGCGCACCTACTGGCGCAAGGACCCGCACGAGCGCCGGCAGATCCTGTTTCCCTTCCTGTGGGGCACGGTGGCGCAGCAGGGCCAGATCTTCGGTAACCGCCGCCTGGGCAGCGATGCGCACGTCACCAACGGCGTCGCGTTCTCCTATCCCGGCTACAACGAGATGTCGGTCGGCTTTGCCAACCGCGCCATCACCAGCAACGAATTCGGCCCCAATCCCAACATCACCGTGTTCGAATGGCTGAACCGATTGCCCGATCTTTCGGGCAAGGTCGCCGTGTATGGTACATGGGCCACGTACGCCGATATCTTCAACGAGCCACGCAGCCACCTCATCATGCAGGCTGGCTGGACCACGCCGCCGGCCACTGGCAATGCAGCCCACGATGCGCTGCTCGATCGTCTGTATGCGACGACGACCCGCTTCGATGAGGAAGACGTTGGCAATTCGTTCCTGCAGGTGCCGCTCATCGATTTCGTGCGCACCGGACGTGCGCGGGTGCTGTTCGTCGGTTACGGGGAAACCGACAACTGGGCACATCAGGGCCGGTACGACCTGGTGCTCGAAAGCGCGCATCGCATGGACGGCTTCGTGCGCGATCTGTGGGAAACCATGCAGACGATGCCGCAGTATCGCGGCACGACTACCTTCATCATCACCACAGATCATGGCCGCGGCGACGGCCCGGAGCAATGGAAGGAGCATGGCGTCGAGGAGCCGGGCTCGCAGAACGTATGGATCGCCGTGCTGGGTCCTGACACCGCGCCGCTGGGTGAGCGCGCACATGTAGCGCCGGTCACGCAGGCGCAGATCGCAGCGACGCTCGCGGCCTTTCTGGGCAAGGACTACCGCAAGGCCGTTGCGGCTGCGGCGCCGCCGATCGAGGCGGTGCTCGGTCCGTTCAATGCTGCAACCCCGCCACGATCCGCTCCTCGTACCACCGATGGAACGCATCGACCATGAATTCGGACTTGCTGAGTGGGCCGGGAACGTATTCGGGACTCAACACACCGCGCTGCGTCTCCGCCACGAAGCGCGCATCCTGCTGATTGGTCGCATCCCAGACGCGGGTGAGGTTCTCGAGCTCGTAGTCCCTGCCCTCCTGCGCATCGGCGTTCACGAGCCAGGTGGTGCGTACCAGCGTGCGCTCACGATCGACCGGCAGGACCGAGAAGGTAAGGATGTGATCGCTGAGGAAATGAAACCATGCATTCGGCTGCACATGCAGGTGCAGGCTGCCGAGCCGCGCATCACCGAGCGATCCCAATAGCTTGCGGCACGCGACGCGTGTGTCGGCGGTCATCGACTCGCCGTGGCCGTCGAGCACCAGCCGCTCGGCGCGAAATCCCGTGGCGCGACCGTGCAGCCGCTCGATCCGCTGCCAGGGCAGCTGCTGCTGCGACCAGCTGTTCAGGGCACAGCTGCGAGCCAGCTCGTAGCGCCGGTAGACTGCACGCTCGGCATCCGTCAGGGCCGCCTCGTCGATATCCCCAAGAAAGTGGAATAGCGAGCTGAGCAGCTCGGGGTGTCCGCCGCAATGAAAGCATTCGCGGTTATTCTCGATCGTGAGCTTCCAGTTGCCATGTTCGATGAGATCGGTTTGCCGCGCCACCTTCGCTCCCGCCAGCGCATGGGGCGCGAGGTAGGGGGTCATCGCGGCTGCGAACTCCGCGAAATCCGCCGGCGGCTCGTCCGCGAGGCACACGAAGATGAGGCCGGCGAGGCTGCGCACGTGCACGGGTTTCAGCTGCAGCCCCGCGGCGGCCCTGATCTCACCGGCATCACCGCAATGGATCACCCTGCCCGCGCTGTCGTAGGTCCAGCGATGGTAAGGACACACGAGATTCGCGCCGATGACACCGGAGGCCTGCTGCAGAATGCGGGATCCGCGGTGCCGGCACGTGTTGTGAAAGGCAGCGATGCTGCCGTCATCCTGACGCAGCAGAAAAATCGGATAGCGGCCGATCTGCAACGTCCGGTAATCCCCGCTTTCGGGTATTTCAGGCGCCGAGGCCACGAAGAGCCAGTGGCGTGCAAAGATCAGATCAAGCTCGGCCGCATACAGCGCCTCGTCGCTGAAAAATGCGGCCGGCAGGGCATAGCCGGCGCGCCGCGTGGCAAACATCGACTCGACCGGGCAAGCGGCGGCCGGCACAGGCTGCGGATTCAGGGATGGCATGGTTTTGGCACGTAGGGCATCGAAGGATGGGGCGCAGAGTTTCATAGTCGCAGGTTCCCGGCCAAGTTTAAAATCCGCATGGCATCATCGAAAAATGCTATGCGCTGCCGATCTCGTGGCGCCGGCCGGTCGCCGCCGCGACGGCTTTGCGGTGCCGCCGGCCTTGATGCGGGGCCGCAGGCTTTAAGATGCGTCCTTATGGACGCCGAAGGACATATGGACTGCGAAGGAAGTATCTGATGGCGGAGCTCGCCCGCCCCGCCGAGGAGTATTCCGGAGGCCCGCGCGCGGGAGCGCCGCTACCGCCGGTGCCGCTGCTGGGTTTCGTAATCGCCACGGCGGCCGTCATCTTCATCGCGATGCTCGCTTACCGCACGCTGCAGACTCGTTCCGCGGCTTCGGCCCGGGTGGCGCGCACGATCCAGGTGATGGATGAGCTGCAGGCCGTGCTGTCCTTTGCAAAAGATACCGAGACCGGGCAGCGCGGCTTTCTGCTGACCGGGGAGGAGAGCTACCTCGAGCCCTACACCAACGCGCGGGTTGCGCTGCGTCCCGAGATCGCTCGCGTGCGCGACCTGCTCGTAGATGATCCGGTGCAGCAGCAGCGGCTCGACGCGCTCGAGGAGGTGATCAATGCGAAGCTCGCGGAGCTGGAATCGACGATCGTCCGGCGTCGCTCCGGAGACGTCGCCGGTGCACTCGGGCTCGTGCGGACCGGCCGCGGCAAGATCTACATGGAGCGCATCCGTGCCCTGGTCGGTCAGATGGAGACGACGGAGCGCACCGCGCTCAGCACGCGCGAGCGGGATTGGCAGAACGCCGAACAGCTCTCCTCGAACGTGACATTCGGCGGCTCGGCAATGCTGCTGCTGCTGATCACGGCTGCAGCGTACATGGCCTCCCGCGATTACCGTGCCCGTCGGATCCAGGCCTGGCTGCGGCTGGGGCAGATGGCGTTCACGCGCAGCATTCAGGGTGAGCATCGGCTCGAGGCGCTGGGCGAGTCCGTTCTGGCATTCCTCGGGCATTACCTCGGGGCCAGCGTCGGCGCGGCGTACATGGCCGAAGGCAGCGGTCAATTCCGCCGCTTCGCCGGCTACGCACTGGACAATGCGGACCAGGAAGTGATTCGCCCCGGCGAGGGCCTGCTCGGGCAGGCGGCGAAGGAACACCGACCGCTGCATGTGAAGAGCGTGCCGCCAGGGTACCTGCCGGTCGTCTCGGCTACCGGTCGCGCCGATGCCCGCGAGCTGTTGATCGCTCCGGCCGTGGCCAATGGCAGCGTACACGCGCTGCTGGAGCTCGGCTTCTTTCGGCAAATCCAGCCGGAGGACGAGGAGCTGCTGGCGCGCATCTCGGAAGCGCTCGCGGTGGCGGTGCGCTCCTCCCGTGACCGGACACGGCTTACGGAGCTTCTCGAGGAGACGCAGCAACAGGGCGAGGAGCTGCAGATGCAGCAGGAGGAGCTGCGCGTGAACAACGAGGAGCTGGAGGTGCAGTCGCGCACGCTGAAGGATTCCCAGGCGCAGCTCGAATCCCAGCAGGTGGAACTCGAGCAGTCCAACTCGCAGCTGCAGCAGCAAACGCAGATCCTCGAGTACCAGAAAGATGAACTGGAGAGTGCCCAGGCGATCCTCGCGCAACGCGCCGCCGATCTCGAGCGCGCCAATCAGTACAAGAGCGAGTTCCTGGCCAACATGAGCCACGAGCTGCGCACGCCGCTGAACTCGTCGCTGATCCTCGCGAAGATCCTCTCGGAGAATCGCGCCGGCAATCTCAGCCCGGAACAGGTGCGCTATGCGCAGACCATTTCGTCGGCCGGCAATGACCTGCTAACCATCATCAACGACATCCTGGATCTGTCGAAGATCGAGGCAGGCAAAGTGGAGCTGGCGGTCGAGACGGTCGCGCTCAGCCGCGTCCTCGATACGCTGACGAAGACCTTTCAGCCGGTCGCGCAGCAGCGCGGTCTTGGATTCAGCGTGAGCCTGGCACCCGGCACACCCGAGCGCCTGGAGACCGATGCGCAGCGGCTCGGCCAGATACTGAAGAATCTCATCTCCAATGCGCTGAAATTCACCGAGCAGGGCGAGGTGTCCGTGCAGGTCTCCCCGGGCGCCTCCCACAGCGTGCAGTTCGCCGTACGCGACACGGGAATCGGCATCTCGGAGCATCAGCAGAACATCATCTTCGATGCTTTTCGCCAGGCCGACGGTAGCACCCATCGCCGCTATGGCGGCACGGGCCTCGGACTTACGATCTCCAAGGATCTCGCCCGGCTGCTCGGCGGTGAGATCCAGGTCGCGAGCATTCCGGGCACGGGCAGTGTGTTCACGCTGACGCTGCCGCAGTCATTATCCGACGCTGCGGCTGCGCCGGCGGCCACGATCTCCGGCGCCGTGGCGAGTGCCGGGCAAACTCCGCGCCGCTTGCCCGCCGAGATCGCAGGCGCCCCGTCGGCGGCCGCCGTGCCGCGCCAGCCCACCGCTCTGAGCGGCTGGGGCACGCCCGCACCGGCAAGCATCGAGGATGATTCGCTGCAACTCAAAGCGGACTCGCCCCTCATCGTGGTCGTCGAGGATGATGCGACGTTCGCGACCATCCTGCGCGACATGACCCGGGAGCTGGGATTCCAGTGCGTCGTCGCGCACACGGCGGCCGATGGATTGGCGGCCGTGGCGACCTACCGGCCCAAGGCCGTGCTGCTGGACATGCACCTGCCCGACTCGTCGGGACTCAGCGTTCTCGATCAGCTCAAGCGCAATCCGCACCTGCGGCACATTCCGGTGCACGTGGTTTCCGTCGCGGATCATTCGCAGGAGGCACTCGCGCTCGGGGCGGTGGGCTATGCGCTCAAGCCGGTGAAGCGCGAGGAGCTGGTGGACGGCCTGCGCAAGCTCGAGGCGAAGTTTTCCGCCGGTCTGCGGCGCGTGCTCGTGGTGGAGGACGACGAGCGGCAAAGTGACAGCATCCGCGAGCTGCTGCAGATCGGCGATGTGCAGATCACGGCCTCGCGCAATGCGGCCGATGCGCTGCAGCGGCTGCGGGAGATGACCTTCGACTGCATTGTCCTCGATCTGAATCTGCCGGACGTGAGCGGCTATGAGCTGCTGCAGCGCATGGCGGAGCAGGACGAGGTCGCCTTTCCACCCGTCATCGTCTACACCGGCCGCTCGTTGACGCGCGACGAGGAGCAGGCGCTGCGGCGCTTCTCCCGTTCGATCATCATCAAAGATGCGCGCTCGCCGGAACGGCTGCTCGATGAGGTGACGCTGTTTCTGCACCAGGTGGAGTCGAAACTACCGCTCGACCGGCAGCGGATGTTGCAGACCGCGCGCAACCGCGAAGCTGCGCTGGAAGATCGCCGCATCCTGGTCGTGGAGGATGACGTGCGCAACATCTTTGCGCTCTCAAGCCTGCTCGAGCCCAAGGGGGCCGTGGTGCAGATCGCCCGCAACGGGCGTGAAGCCCTCGAAGCACTGACGGCCAGTAGCGCGCGCGGTGCGGAACCGATCGACCTCGTACTGATGGACATCATGATGCCGGAGATGGACGGTTTGACCGCCATGCGCGAGATCCGCAAACGGCCCGAATGGAAGAAGCTGCCCATCATCGCCCTCACCGCGAAGGCGATGCGTGACGACCAGGAGAGATGCCTCGCGGCCGGAGCGAGCGACTACATTGCAAAGCCACTCGATGTGGAGAAGCTGTTGTCCCTGGTGCGCGTATGGATGCCGAAATAGAGCGGGCACGGCCTGACAATGACATCGAGCAGCAATTGCTGATCGAAGCAATCTTCCAGAAGTATCACTACGACTTCCGGCACTACGCCGCCGCCACGATGAAACGGCGGCTGACGGCGGCGATGGTGGCGCTGGGCAGCCCCACCCTTTCGCAGCTGCAGGACCGGATCATTCACGAGCCGGATGCCTTCGGCACGGTCCTCGATTACCTCACCGTGCCGGTCAGCGAGATGTTCCGCGATCCGGGCTTCTTCCGCTCGCTGCGCGAGAAGGTGGTGCCGGTGCTGCGCACCTACCCGTCGCTGAAGTTTTGGGTGGCCGGCTGCAGCACCGGCGAGGAAGTCTACTCGCTCGCGATCCTGCTGCGCGAAGAAGGACTGCTGCAGCGCACGCTGATCTACGCGACGGACATCAACCCCCAGACCCTCAAGAAAGCCGAAGCGGGTATGTACGCTGTGGACCGCATCGCCGGCTTCACCGAAAATCACCACAAGTCCGGCGCCCGCACCTCCCTTTCGGATTACTACACGGCCGCCTACGGACGGGCCGTGTTCGACAAGTCCCTGCGCGAGCACGTCGTGTTCTGCGATCACAGTCTCGCCACCGACAGTGTGTTCGCCGAAGTGCAGGTGATCTCCTGCCGCAACGTGCTCATCTATTTCAACCGGGAGCTGCAGGACCGCGCGATCGGACTGTTTCGCGAGTCGCTGTGCCACAGGGGTTTCCTGGGCATCGGCGCCAAGGAGTCATTGCGTTTCTGCGCGCATGCCCAGGCATTCACCGAGCTCGCGCGCGAGGATCGGCTTTATCAGAAGAGGGATCCGGCGTGATCTGCGAAGAATCACTCGCAGGACGAATCGAGGCGGTGGCGATCGGGGCTTCCACCGGCGGAATCGACGCGCTGTCACTGCTGCTGCCGGCCCTGTCGCCGCTGCTGCAGGCGCCGATTTTCATCGTGCTGCACCTGCCGCGCGAGCGCCCCAGCCTGCTCGTGGAAATCTTCCAGCACCGCTGTGCGGTGCCCGTCAAGGAAGCCGAAGACAAGGAGCCCGTGCGCCCTGGGACCGTGTATTTCGCCCCGCCGGATTACCATCTGCTGCTGGAAAAAAACCGGCAGATCGCCCTCTCGGCCGATGAGCCCGTGCAGTTCTCGCGCCCCTCGATCGATGTGCTGTTCGAAGCGGCAGCGGATGTGTACCGGGAGCACCTGCTCGGTATCATTCTCTCGGGTGCGAATTCCGACGGCGCGGCGGGACTGCACGCGGTACATCGGGCGGGCGGTGTCACGATCGTGCAGCAGCCCGACAGCGCGCCGGCACCGCTCATGGCAAGATCCGCCCTGCAGCGCAGCCCGGGGGCATGCGTTCTGCCGCTGCCGCGGATTGCGGAATTGTTGGGGAGCCTGGCAGGCGCGGCTTCTTCCTTGCAAGGACCCGCCTCGTGAGCGCGAATAGCCCGATGGAGAGCCCGGTGAAGTGCCTGCTGGTGGATGACCTCGAGGAAAACCTGCTGGCGCTCTCCGCCCTGCTGCAGCGGCCCGACGTCAGCCTGCTGCGCGCGCGCTCGGGCTCGGAGGCGCTGGAGCTGCTGCTCGACAATGAGGTCGCCCTGGCGTTCCTCGATGTGCAGATGCCCGACATGGACGGTTTCCAGCTCGCGGAGCTCATGCGTGGGAGCGAGCGCACGCGCCACATCCCGATCATCTTCGTGACCGCCGGAGCCCGTGATCAGCACCGCCTGTTCCAGGGGTACGAAAGCGGCGCCGTGGATTTTCTCTTCAAACCGATCGAGCCGCACATTCTGCGCAACAAGGCGGATGTCTTCTTCCAGTTGTACCGCCACAAGCAGCAGCTCGCAGCGCAGCTGCGCGAGCGCACCGAGACCCTGCGCCTCAACGAGATGCTGACCGCGGTGTTGAGCCACGACCTGCGCAGCCCGCTCAATGCCGTGCTGAGCTCTGCGCTGCTGCTCCAGCGTGGCACGGGCGATGCGACGATTCACGAGGGCGCTGCGCGCATTCTCTCGAGCGGCAAGCGCATGGGACGCATGATCGAGGACATGCTTGACCTGGCGCGCGCGCGCCTCGCGGGGGGCATTCCGCTCAAATGCGAGCCGGCAGATTTCGGCAAGCTGATCGACCGCGTGGTGCCGGAGTTGCGCGCAGCTTATCCGGGCCGCCGCCTGGAGGTGGTTCGCACCGGTGACCTGCGCGGTGAATGGGATTCGGAGCGGCTCGCGCAAGTCGCCTGCAATCTCATCGGCAACGCCCTGCAGCACGGCCAGCCGGAGCAAGCGGTCGAGGTGGCTGTCGATGGCACCGCGCCCGACAGCGTCCAGCTCTCGGTGGTGAATGGCGGCCAGATTCCCTCGAGCATGTTGCCGCAGCTGTTCGATCCGTTCCGCGGCGCGCCCCGAACGGCGGGCCGCAGCGAAGGCCTGGGGCTCGGTCTGTACATCGTCCAGCAAGTTGTTCTCGCCCACGGGGGCAGCGTGGATGTGCAATCGACGGACGCGAACCACACGCGCTTCGTAGTCCGGGTGCCCAGACGCGCCGGAATGCCGCTCAAAGCGCATTGAGCGGGGATCGGCGCGAGCTGCGGTCGCACGCTCACTGGAGCTGCGCGATCTCACGAGCGAGCGCGGTGCCCTCCTCGTCCGCCAGCGCCGCCTCCTGCAGCCGCCCCAGCACCGCCGCACCGTCCGAGCGCAGCGCCAGCAGGTCGAGCTGTGCAAGCAGCGTCATGAAGCGGCTCCAGCCGCGCTCGTGGGTCTCGCCGTATCCCTTGACGATCCGCTGCGCGCGCGCAAGCTCGATGGCCAGTGCGTAATGCCTGGGGGCAAGTTGCTCGATGCGCGCCAGCCACCCCTCGATGCGCGCGTTCTCCTCACGATAGCGAAGCGTCGAGCGGCGCCAGCGCCGCAGGCCCGCGATCACATACAACAAGGTGAACCCACCGACCGTACGGGTGCGCACCTCCCGCCCGCCCGCTCGGCCCGCGAGCCAGCGGCTGACCCGTGGCGAACGCAACACCCACCGGCCAAGCGCCGCCGGCAGCGTGCCAGCCAGCTCCGCGACGCGCGGCTTCATGAACTCGGTGATGCCGAACAGCTGCCCCGGGGTGGCGCGGATTTCCTCGCGAACGCGCGCGATGCGGGACGCTCGCGTCTTGAGGTCGGCGACCCGGATCGTGTCCTCGAAGCTCATCCACAGTGCCAGCGAGCGAGCCGTTGCCTGCAGCAGCGCAGCGGAGCCCGCTTCCGACCCGAGTGCGCCTGGGGCTCCATCCGGCTGGGGTTCAAGCCTTGCGATGCGCTCGAGTCGCTGCAGGTACAGTTGCGCATACGCGGGATCCTGAAAGTCGAGCGCGCGCCGCGTTCCTTCCAGAATGACCGGCTGGGCGCATGCGGGGAAATGCCGCACGCGATCCAATAGCGGCTGTAGTCCGGGAGTGCGGGCCTGCGTCGGTATGTCGCGGGAAAGCGGATCGACCCGCTCTGCGGTGAATCCGCTGTCGCCATGCTGCGCCCGTGCGCAGGCGTCGGTGAAGGCCGCGAGATTTGCCTTGACGGCAATGCCACTGCGCTCGATCGCCGCCTCGAAGGTCCGTGTTCGAAAGGGCAGTAGACCGCTGCCGCATAGCGCCCCGAGCAGCACCGAGCTGATGACACTGTGATTGCGCTCGGCCGTCTGCTCCATGTCGAATAGAATCAGGTGTTTCGCGTGGTGGCGCAGCAGCTCGAGCAGCTTCGCGCTATCGGTGGTCCCATCGGCCAGTGCGCTCTTCTCGGCGATGACGTACGAGCGGTGCGTGGAAGAAATGAGCGTCGTGCGCTCCCGCGTCACCAGACCGCGCTGGATGGCGCGGGCCGCTTCGGCCAATTCGGCTGCGAGGACGCAGTCGACATCTCCGGGCACGGGCATGAGCGCCAGGACAGGCTCGCGACCGGCCGCCTCGGCGGCGGCCCGCGGAAAAAACTCCAGGTAGTAAATCGTGGCCCCGGTGCGCTGCGCGACGCCGGGAATGGATGTCGACTGCGCGATGTACCCTTCGGCCTCGGCAATACCCACCAGCCAATCGGCGAGCACGCCGCCGCCCTGGCCCCCGAGGGCCGCGATCGTGAGTTTGATCGGTCGGGGTGCTGCGCTCATCCGCAGCCTACAGCACGTAACGCAGGCGCTGCCGCTCGGCGCGGCGTTGCAGCGCCCCGATGATGCGAGCGCGCATCCAGCCCAGCAGCCGATCCCAGCGCGAGGGGTTGTAAATGAGCTCCGCCCGATAGAAGGACGGACACAAAACGGCCGCGTGCGCCACTTCACCGCAGACACCGCATCCCACACAGCTGTTATCGACGTGCGCGATCGGATCGCGACGCAGCGGATCGGGATTTTCCTTGATCGTGAGCGAGGGGCAGCCGGAGAGGCGAATGCAGGAGTGATCGCCCGTGCAAGTGTCCGGATCGACACCGAAGCGCTCGCGCACGACGCGGGCGCCGCCGTCGATGGCCTTGCGCATCAGCGGCCGCACTCGCCGCTGCCGATTGAGCTGGCACTCCCCGTCGACGACGATTACCTTCGGTCCACGCACGCCTGTCGTCAGCGCCTCGCGAAGCACTGCGAGTGTCTGCTTCATGTCGTAGGTGTGCGCGCGGCGGACCCATTTCACGCCCACGCCCTTCACTGCCTCGACGATGGAGTTGTTACCCTGGCGGTGATCACTCGCCGCCCGCGAGGACGGGATGTCCTGGCCACCCGTCGCCGCGGAGTAGCCATTGTCGATGATCACGGTCAGATCATCGTGTTTATTGAAGACCGCATTGCCGATGCCACTCGTCAGCCCGTTGTGCCAGAAGCCGCCGTCGCCCATGATCGACACGGCCCGCCGGCCGCCGTCGGTGCCGAAGGCCGATGCGCCCGCAGCGCCCAGCCCGTAGCCCATGATGCTGTTGCCCATGTTGAAAGGCGGCAACGTCGCGAAGGAATGACAGCCGATGTCCGCGCTGATGTGCAGCGGCCCGGTCTGCTTCTGCAGGATCTTCAGAGCAGCGAAAAACGGACGCTCCGGGCACCCCGTGCACAGGCCCGAAGGGCGCGGCGGTACGAGCGCGGCAAGTTTCGCCGCCGACTCGGCCGAGACGCCCGAGCGGGTAACCGGGGCGGCAGCGACGGCGAGCTGGGGCGCGTGCGCCTTGAGAAACGCGTCGATGCCACTGCGCAGGGCATCCACCGTGTACTCCCCGCACATCGGCAGGAACTGCTTGCCCACGATGCGACAGGCGAGATCCCGCTGACGCAGGATCTGGTTGGCCGCCTGCTCGATGAACTCCGGCTGACCCTCCTCGACCACCAGCACGGCGCGCTTGCCGGCGCAGAAGCGCAGCCACTCCTCGGCGAGCAGCGGATAGGTGACGTTCAGGACGTACAGCGGCACTTTGCTCGTGCCGAACGCATCGGCGCAACCGAGCAGCTCGAGTGCTCGCAGCGTGTTGTTGTGCAGCCCGCCCTGCAGCACGATGCCGATGTCGTCCGTCTGCCCGTCGAGCAGCTCGTTCAGAGCGCGCTCGGCGATGAAACGCAGCGCCGCCGGCAGGCGCTGCTCGATCTTCTCCTTCTCCTGCGCATAGGTCGAAGGCGGCAGGATGATGCGGCTGTAGTCGCGGGAAGGGGCCGCCAGCGCATCCGCGGCGGAAAACGCCGGCCGTCGGTTGGTTTTCGTGCGGAATCGCCCATACACGTGGCAGGCGCGAATCCGCAACATCAGCATGACCGGGGTATGACTCGCCTCCGAGAGCTCGAAGCCCTGCTCGACCATCTGCACGATCGCAGGGAGTTGCGGCCGCGGATCGAGCAACCACATCTGCGACTTCATCGCAAAGGCGTGCGTGCGTTCCTGCATGATGCTGGCGCCTTCGCCATAATCCTCACCCAGGATGATGAGCGCGCCGCCGTTGACGCCCGCCGAAGCCAGATTCGACAGCGCATCCGAGGCTACGTTGGTGCCCACCGTGGATTTCCACGTCACCGCCCCGCGCAGCGGATAATTGATCGATGCCGAAAGCATGGCGGCGGCGGTGGCTTCGGAGGCGCTCGCCTCGAAGTGCACGCCGAGCTCCCTGAGGATCGGCTCCGCATCCGCCAGTACATCCATGAGATGCGAGATGGGCGCTCCCTGGTAGCCGCCTACGTAGGCCACCCCGGACTGCAGCAGCGCCTTGGTGACCGCGAGGATACCTTCCCCGTGGAACTCCTCGCCCGCGCCGAGCCGCAGCGACTGCACCTCTTTGGCAAACGAACGCTCTGCCATCGGATGATCCTCAAGCCTGCCGGGTTCGGCTCATGCCGGCGCGAGCGCCAGCACCCGCAAAGGCGAGCCCGAGCCGTTGACGATCTTCAACGGTGGAGCAATCACCACCGCCCCCGTGGCGGGCAGCTGGTCGAGATTGGTGAGGCTTGCGAGCCCGAACCGATTCGATCCGTGCATGATCGTATGACAGGGAAACATGGGCTCGAAGCTATGAGCTTGGCCTGCGTCCGTGCCGACCGTCTCCACGCCCACACCCAGGATGTCGCGCTCGCGAGCGAGGAACGGTACGCACTGCGGGTGCAGGCCGGGGGTGTGGGGGCCGTCCGGACCTGTGTTGAGAAATTCCTTTGCGCCCGTACGGTGCGACCAGTCGGTGCGGATCAGCACCCACGCGTGCACGGGGATGCGCCCATGTGTGCGCTCCCACTCCTCCACGATCTCCCGGGTCAGCAGAAAGTCCGGATTCGCCTTGGCGCGCGCGGCCACATCGATGACACAGGCCGGACCGATGAAGCGATCCACCGGAATGTTGTGCGTGGCGTTGTTGGGATACTCCCTGCCGGTCACCCAATGGATGGGGGCATCGAAATGCGTCCCCGTGTGTTCCCCGCAGGCGATGTTGTTCCAGTACCACGCCGGGCCGCGGGAGTCGTAATGGGAGATCTCCTCGAGCGAAAAGGCCTTCGAGGCAGCAAACTGCGGCGGCAGCTGGATCGTCGGGGTATCCGGCTCGAGCGGCACGGTCAGATCCACCACACGGATCTTGCCATCGACGATAGCGCCGGCCAGCTGAGCGAGTAACGCGGCGGCCGGAAGCGCCGCGTTCTGGGAGGTCGTCGCGGGTGTGCTCATGGTTCCTCTCGGGCAGCCGAAAGAATAATTGACACTTGAAGTACTTGGCAATATAACATACGGCGCATGGCGGCGATATGGCGCAAACTGACGGGACGGCCATGAGGCGGATCGTCTGCCTGGGTGGCGGACCTGCCGGACTCTATGCCGCTATTCTGTTGCGCAAGAGACTGCCGGCGGTAAGGGTCGAAGTATACGAGCGTAACCGACCGGACGATACGTTCGGCTGGGGCGTGGTGTTCTCCGATCAGACCATGGGGAACTTCCAGGCGGCGGATGCCCAATCGCACGGCGCCATCCTCGGCAGCTTTCACCACTGGGACGACATCGCGATCCACATCGGCGGGCGCCGCTTCGTGAGCGGCGGGCATGGCTTTTGTGCCATCAGTCGCAAGCGGCTGCTCAACCTGCTGCAGCAGCGCGCTCATGAGCTCGGCGTTCATCAGACCTTCGAGCATGAGGTGAGCGATCCCGGGGAGTTGCGCGACGCCGATCTGCTCATCGCGGCCGATGGCGTGAACAGCCGCACGCGCAATGCATACGCGGAGGTCTTTCAGCCCGATGTCGAGGTACGCAAGTGCCGCTTCATCTGGCTCGGCACGACGCAGCAATTCAACGCCTTCACGTTTGCCTTCGAGCAGACCGAGCACGGCTGGTTCCAGATTCACGCCTACCAGTTCAGCCGCGAGCTCTCCACGGTCATCGTGGAGACGCGCGAGGAAACCTGGCGCGCGCACGGTCTGGACAAAGCCAGCGTTGCGCAGTCGATCCGTTTCTGTGCAGGGTTGTTCGCCCGCTATCTCGATGGCCATGCGTTGCAGAGCAATGCCGCCCATCTGCGCGGCTCGGCATGGCTGAACTTCAGCAGAGTGCGCTGCGCAAGCTGGCACCATGGCAAGACGGTCCTCATTGGAGATGCTGCGCATACGGCCCACTTCTCCATTGGCTCGGGCACCAAGCTCGCGATGGAGGATGCCATTTCCCTGGTGGAGCACCTCGCGAATACGCAGGATCTCGAGGCCGCGCTGGGGGCTTATCACGCTGAGCGCCATGTCGAGGTGCTCAAGCTGCAGAGCGCCGCCCGCAACCGGATGGAATGGTTCGAGAACGTCGCCCGCTACGTGCATCTGCCGCCCGAGCAGTTTGCATACAGCCTGCTCACGGGCAGCCAGCGCATCGGGCATGAGAATCTGCAAGTGCGCGATCCACAGTTCGTGCAGCATTACGAACGCTGGCTTGCGCAGCGCGACGGCGCCGCAGCCTGTCCGCCGATGTTTCTGCCGTTCCGATTGCGTGATCTGCAGCTGACGAATCGAGTGGTGGTCGCGCCGATGGCACAGTACTGCGCGGTGGACGGGGTACCCGGGGACTGGCACCTGGTCCACTACGGGCATCTGGCGCTGGGCGGCGCCGGGCTGCTGTACACGGAGATGACCTGTGTTTCCGCGCACGGCCGGATCACGCCCGGCTGCACCGGCCTGTGGAATGATGCGCAGCGCGCAGCTTGGCAGCACATCGTCGAGTTCATCCACGCAAACTCGCCCGCCAAGTGCTGTCTGCAGCTCGGACATTCCGGTCGCAAGGGCTCGACGCAACTGGGCTGGGAGCAGATGGACCACCCGCTGCGCGAGGGGAACTGGCCGCTGCTGGCTCCCTCTCCGCTTCCCTGGCTCGCAGGCATCAGCCAGTCACCCGCGCAGATGACCCGCGCGGACATGGACAGCGTGCGCGAAGAGTTCGTGCACGCCACACGCCTCGGCCTGCAGGCGGGATTCGACATGCTCGAGCTGCACATGGCACACGGCTATCTGCTCGGTTCGTTCCTGTCGCCGCTGACGAACCGGCGCAGCGATCCGTACGGCGGACCGATCGGCAATCGCATCCGATTTCCACTCGAGGTGCTGCAAGCCGTGCGCGCATACTGGCCGGCCGACAAACCGCTGTCGGTGCGCATCTCGGCAACCGACTGGCACGACGGCGGCTTGAGCGAGGAGGATGGCCTGACGATCGTGCGCGCGTTTCGCGATGCCGGCATCGATCTCATCGATGTGTCCACCGGTCAGACGGTCCCGACCCAGAAGCCCGTCTACGGCAGGATGTGGCAGACCCCATTCGCTGACCGGATCCGCAACGAGATCGGGATTGCAACCATGGCGGTGGGCAACATCTACGAAGCCGATCACGTCAATTCCATCATCGCTTCCGGTCGTGCCGACCTGTGCGCCCTCGCGCGTCCCCATCTCGCCAGCGCCTCCTGGACGCGCACGGCGGCCGCCCGCCAGGGCTACGGCGCGCAATGGTGGCCGAACCAATATCTGTCGGGAAAGAGCCAGCTCGAGCGCAATCTGCAACGCGCGAGCGTGGCGGCAGGCCCGACGTGAGCTCGCGCGCGCAGCCCAGCTCGCTCGCCGGACGCCATGCCGTGGTGACCGGCGCCGGTCGCGGTATCGGCGCAGCCATTGCAACGGCGCTCGCAAGCGAAGGCGTGCGGGTATCGCTTCTCGGACGTGACGGCTCGAGCCTCGAGCGCACCGCCGCGCAGCTCGGCGGCGCGGCTCGGGCGGCGGCCATTGCAGCGGACGTCACGGGCGCGGAATCGGTCGTTGCGGCGTTTGCTGCCGCCCAGCGCCACTTCGGCCCGGTGGATGTTCTGATCAACAATGCCGGCCAGGCGGCGAGCGCGAAGTTCACCGATACGGACCCGCAGCTGTGGAACCGGCTGTTCGCCGTCAACCTGACCGGCACCTACCTTTGCACGCGCCAGGCCGTGCCGCAGATGCTGCTGGGCGGGTTCGGGCGCATCGTCAACATCGCGAGCATCGCCGGACTGCGCGGCGCGGCCTACATTTCCGCCTACGTGGCCTCCAAGCACGCGGTGGTCGGCCTCACCCGCGCTCTGGCGCTCGAATACGCAACGCGCAACATCACGGTGAATGCTGTCTGCCCCGGTTATGTGGATACGGATATCGTGCGTCAGGCGGTTGCCAACATCAGCGGCAAGACCGGGCGCAGCGCGAGCGAAGCACTCGGGGCGTTGCTGGCCAGCAATCCGCAGGGCCGCCTGATCGAGCCGCGCGAAGTGGCCGAGACCGTGTTGTGGCTGTGCCGACCCGGCTCCGAGAGCGTCACGGGTCAGAGCATCGTGCTGGCCGGCGGTGAGGTGACCTGAGGGAGGTCTCGATGGCAAAGGACAAATCGACATTGAAACTGGTCGAGCCGCATGTCGATGCGGAAACACGCCTGCACGATGACCATCATCTTTCGGTGCGGCTGTGGCTGCGGATGCTCGCCTGCACGAACCGGGTGGAGAATCTCGTGCGTCAGAACCTGCAGGCGCGCTTCCAGACGACGCTGCCGCGCTTCGACCTGATGGCCCAGCTCGAGCGTGCGCCGGACGGGTTGAAGATGAGCGAGCTGTCGCAGCGCATGATGGTGACCGGCGGCAACGTCACCGGCATCACCGACGGGCTGGAGAAGGAAGGCCTGGTCGTGCGCGAAGTCGACCCGAGCGATCGCCGCGTGTTTCGGGTCAAGCTCACCGCCGAGGGACAGCGGCAGTTCCGTCGCATGGCGAGCGAGCATGAGCAGTGGGTGATCGGCCTGTTCGCAGGCCTGAGCATGCGCCAGAAGAACCAGCTGGTGGAGCTGCTCGGTGAGCTCAAGCAACATGTCAGTCAGGGATGCGAACCATGAGCGCAGATGCGCGTACGAGCGCATTCGATCCGCGACCACGGCATTTCCTGTGGCGGCAGCAGGGGCGTGTGGGCCTCATCACCCTGAACCGCCCCGAGCGTAAGAACCCCCTCACTTTCGAGTCCTATGCCGAGCTACGGGATCTGTTTCGCGCGCTCGCGGGCATCGACTCGATCCGGGCGATCGTGCTGGGCGGTGCCGGAGGTAACTTCTGCTCCGGCGGGGACGTGCAGCAGATCATAGGTCCGCTCACGCAGCAGCCGCCGCCCGCCTTGCTCGAGTTCACGCGCATGACCGGGGATCTGGTGAAGGCGATGCGCCACTGTCCGCAACCGCTGATTGCCGCCGTCGATGGCGTCTGCGCAGGCGCCGGCGCGATTCTGGCGATGGCCTGCGACTTCCGCCTGGGTACGGCGCGCAGCAGCACTGCATTCCTGTTCACGCGGGTGGGGCTGGCCGGCTGCGATATGGGTGCGTGCGCGCTGCTGCCGCGAATCATCGGTCAGGGACGGGCGGCGGAGCTGCTGTACACCGGCCGCTCCATGTCCGCGGCGGAAGGCAGTGCCTGGGGATTCTTCAATCGCCTGGTCGAGCCGCAGGAGCTTGCGGCCGAGTCACTGGAGCTTGCCACCCGCATTGCCACCGGGCCCTCGCGGGCGCATGCCATGACGAAGAAGATGCTGCACGAGGAATGGGCCATGCCGCTCGACGCGGCGATCGATGCGGAGGCCGAGGCCCAGGCGCTGTGCATGCAGAGCGAGGACTTCCGCCGGGCATACCGGGCGTTCGCGGCGAAGCACAAACCGCAGTTCGAAGGTAACTGAATTGCGCCTCCCGGACTTTCTCGACTGGCCCTTCTTCGAGCCCCGCCACCGGCAGTTGGTCGCGCGCCTGCGCACCTGGGCAGCCGAGCATTTCAGCAAGCACCCCCCGATCCATGCCGGTGAGCGCGCCGGCGTGGACCAGGCCTGTCGCATTCTCGTGCGCCAGCTCGGGGAGGCAGGCTGGACACGCTACTCGGTGCCATTCGCCGCGGGCGCAACGGCCGGCGCATTCGACGTCCGTGCGCTGGCGCTCATCCGGGAAACGCTCGCCTGGCACGATGGGCTCGCCGATTTCGCCTTCGCGATGCAGGGTCTGGGGAGCGGTGCGATCTCCCTGGGCGGCAGCCCGCAGATCCAACAGCGCTACCTGCCGGATGTCGCAGCGGGCAAGGCCATCGCGGCATTTGCGCTCTCGGAAGCGGATGCCGGCTCGGATGTGGCGGCGATCCAGTGTCAGGCGCGCCGCGCTGGTGATGACTACGTGCTCGAGGGTGAGAAGACCTGGATTTCCAACGGCGGCATCGCCGATTTCTATTGCGTCTTCGCACGGACCAGTCCGGCGGAAGCGCGTCCGGATGGGTCCGTGGCGGCGCGCGGCATCAGTGCATTCGTCGTGGATGCCGATGCGCCTGGTGTTTCGATCAGCGCACGCATCGATGTCATCGCGCCGCATCCGCTCGCCACGCTGGCCTTCAACGGTTGTCGTGTTCCAGCAAACCGGCGACTGGGCGCCGAAGGCGAGGGATTCAAGCTCGCGATGCGCACGCTCGATGTATTTCGCACCTCGGTGGCCGGCGCGGCACTCGGATTTGCGCAGCGCGCGCTGGAGGAAGCCACCGCCCATGCACTCGCGCGGCCCATATTCGGCAAGCGACTGGCGGATCTGCAGCTGACGCAGGCGGCCCTCGCGGACATGGCGACCGAGATCGATGCGGCGCGGCTGCAAACCTACCGGGCCGCGTGGCTGCGCGACCTGGGACATTCGGTCACGCAGGAGGTCGCCATGGCAAAGATGGCGGCCACCGAATCCGCGCAGCGCGCGATCGACCGGGCCGTGCAGCTGTTCGGCGGCCGCGGTGTCGTGCACGGAGCGAGCGTCGAACGACTCTATCGGGAAATCCGCGCGTTGCGCATCTACGAGGGAGCCACCGAAGTGCAGAAGCTGATCATCGCGCGCGAGCTGTTGCGCCGGGCGAAAGGGGCAAGCGAATGACGATGCGGATCCTGCAGCCGGCGCACTGGAGCCGCCCGCGTGGCTACAGCAACGGGGTCAGCGCCTGCGGCCGCCAGATCTACGTGGCCGGCCAGGTCGGTTGGGATGAGCAGGGTCGCTTCGCCAGCGCGCGGCTCGTTGACCAGGTGAAACAGGCACTGCTGAACATCTGTGCCGTGCTGCGCGAAGCCGCGGCCGGACCAGAGCACATCGTGCGGCTGACCTGGTATGTCACGAGCCGCGAGGAATATCACGCCGAGCTGGAGCAGATCGGTGCGGCCTATCGCGCCGTGATGGGCAGGAACTTTCCCGTCATGAGCGTCGTGCAGGTCGTCGCGCTCATCGAAGCGCAAGCGAAAGTCGAGATCGAGGCGACCGCGGTGATTGCCGAAACGGCTGCGGCTGCGGACTGACGGCATGTGGCGTCCTCCGGAGCGGATCCGCTACGCGGCGACGCCCGGTCGCTGGCCGAGCGCAGCCGAAGCGGCCGCCTCGCGCCTGTTCTCGGGCGTAAGACTTGGAAAACTGCAGCTCACGCAACGCACCTGGGTGCCCGCAATGGTCCCCTGGCGGGCGAGCGAGGATGGCCTCGTCACCCCTGAAGTGTTGCAATGGTACGAGCGCTTCGCGCGCGGACGCCCGGGAGCAATCGTCGTGGAAGCCACCGGCATCCGCGATGTGCCGAGCGGGCCGTTGCTGCGGATCGGGCACGATCGCTTCCTGCCCGGTTTGCGCGAGCTGGTACGTGTGGTGCATGCGGCAAGTGGTGGCACGACGCGTCTGCTGATCCAGCTCATCGACTTCCTGGCGATCCGCCGCCGTCCCGACCCCGTGCGATTTTTCAGCCAGTTCCTTACGATCACCGCGCACCATCGCGCCGCGTTCGGTAATCCTCACGCGCAGGATTCGCAGGTGCGCGCCTGGCTGACCGCGCTACCGCGGGACGAGGTTGCGCAGGTGCTCGATTCGCGCGAGCTCGCAGCTCTTGAGTTCGGCGCGCGCGAGCGGGTGACCGATACGCACCTGCCGCACATCCATGAGCTGCCACGGCATCTACCGGCACTGTTTGCCGAGGGCGCCCGACGTGCGCGTGAGGCCGGCTTCGATGGTGTGGAGTTGCATTACGCGCACGCCTATACGATGGCATCGTTTCTATCGCGCTCGAATACGCGCAATGACGGTTATGGCGGCGGGGTTGCCGAGCGCGTACGCCTGCCGCTCGAGGTTTTCGGCTGCGCTCGCCGGCAGGTTGGCGCGGATTTCGTGGTCGGCTGCCGCATGCTGGCCGATGAATGCATCCCCGGCGGATCGACGCTGGCGGATGCGGTATTTTTCAGCCAGGCGTTCGCGCGCGCGGGTATGGACTTCGTCTCACTCTCGCGCGGCGGCAAGTTCGACGACGCCCGCCAGCCGCGGATCGGCGAGGCTGCCTATCCGTACACTGGAAGAAGCGGCTACGAGTGCATGCCGTCCTACTACTCCGACACGCGCGGACCGTTCGGTCGCAACCTGCCCGCCGCAGCGCGCATTCGCGCCGCGCTGCGCGAGATCGGGATGGCAACCCCGGTCGTGGCTACCGGCGGGATCCACAGTTTCGAGCAGGCGGAGGCGGTTCTACAGCATGGTGAGGCGGACATCGTCGGTCTCGCCCGCCAGGCGCTTGCCGATCCGGACTGGTTTCGCAAGGTCGCCGCGGGGTGCGGCGCGCAGATCCGACTGTGCCTGTATACCAACTACTGCGAGGCGCTCGACCAGCGCCATCGCCAGGTGACGTGCGAGTTGTGGGACCGTGAGGGGCTGGACGAGCCTGGAGTGAAGCGCACCTGCGATGGCAAGCGACGGCTCGTTGCGCCGGACTGGGTGGGCTGAGCTACGAGCCTTGCGCGCGCGGCGACGGGTGCCTAATGCTTCCTGTTCCACATTTTGCACCAGCCCTGCGCAGCGACGCGTTTGCCCGGGAAGAACGTGCACGGACCTCCGGCGCTGTCGCCGGGCTTACCCTGATACCACGAGCAGCCCGAGCACGTGGCGCCTGCCTGAAAGGTTGGATTCGCCTTGGCATCCACGTGCCTGGCGTCGGCCACATAGCCGAGCGCGACGGCCATCGCATCCTTCTCATCGACCTTGGGGGACGCGGGCGCTGCGGCCCCCGCCGCTTGCGCCCGAGCGGCAGCACTCCATGCGCCTGCCACCGTGGCGGTGCCGGCGGCGAGTGCCGCTGCAAGGATGCGTCGACGCGAAATGGGCCCGCTCATACGGCCTGCCTTCGTGTTGAGGTGCCAACGAATTCACATCATACCGAAACGGTTGCGCGCACACGCCCACCGCGAATCGGCGGCACGGCAACTCGTGCTACAGTCGCAGCGATTGCTGGGGGACTGAAATCGATGACCAGCCGCTGCCTCACCCTGATCGTGCTCGTTTCGGCGCTCTCGCTCGCCCTGCCCGCGCAGGCCGAGTGGCGGCAACGGACCGAGGCGATCATGGGAACGCGAATCTACGTCGAGGTGTGGAGCGAGGATGCGGCCAAAGGCGATGCCGCCATCGATGCCGTGATGGGCGAGATGCGCCGCATCGATGCGCTGATGAGCCGCTACAAGCCGCACAGCCAGCTCTCGCAGATCAATGACCGGGCCGTCCAGGAACCGGTACAGGTGGACCCCGAGCTCTTCGATCTGATCAAGCTGTCCACGCACTACTCGCAAATCACCGAGGGCGCATTCGACATCACGTACGCAAGCGTGGGACACCTGTACGACTATCCACATCACATCAGGCCGACCGAAGCGCAGATCAAAGCGGCGCTGCCCGCGGTGAACTGGCGCAACATGCTGCTCGATCCCGTGCACCACACCGTGCGCTTCGAGCATCAGGGCATGCGCATCGATCTCGGGGGCATCGGCAAGGGATACGCCGTCGATCGCGGCATTGCGATCCTCCAGGCGCGCGGCATCGAGCACGCGGTGGTCTCAGCCGGCGGGGATTCGCGCATCATCGGCGACCGGATGGGCCGACCATGGCTCGTGGCCATTCGCCACCCCGATGATCCCAACAAGGTGGTGACGCGCATCCCGATCATCAATTCCGCGATGTCCACCTCGGGTGACTACGAGCGTTATTTCGATGAGAACGGCGTGCGTTACCACCACATCATCGATCCGCGTACCGGTCATTCGGCCAGCAAGGTGCGCAGCGCGACCATCCTCGGACCGACTGCAACGCAGACCGACGGCATGTCGAAGACCGCCTTCGTGCTTGGCCCCGAGAAGGCGCTCGAGATCATCAACCGGATGCCCGAATACGACGCGATCTTCGTCTGCCCGGATGGCAGAGTGCTGTATTCGAACGGTCTGCGGCCGCCGAAGCCGCGTGAATCGGGCGCCGTGCCCGAGCCGCCCGCGGCCGGGAGAACGACGGCCCCTGCTGCCGCCCCCGTGACGCGTTAGCACTGCGGTGCGGTGCGGTGCGCCCCTATTGCGACGTGCCCCCGTGCCGCGCCTGCAGGAGCGCGTCCACTTCCGCCTCGGCGGCCAGCCAATCCTCTTCCTCATTTCCCGTCGCGAAGTCGCGGCGCTCGGCACGCAGATAGGCTGCTTCGGCAATCATCGCGCGGCGAATATCGTCGGCGACCCGGACGGGATTACCGGCTGGATTGCCTGTGGGTTTGCGCGCGCGCTGCGGGGAGGCGGCGGGGGCCGCTTTGCTCGCCGCGGCGGCGCTCACCTTCTCGTCGGACTTGATGACTTTCGGAATCTCGGGCTGGCGAATATCGGGCTTGCGGGGGGGTGGATCGTTAGGGCGTCGGCTGGCCATCGGTTCCTCCTGTGGATGGGATCTGGAGCTTGCGGCGCACGAGCTGCGCGCGCAAGCCCGAGCCACAGCCTGTCCGCGGATGCGGACCCCTCACCTTACGCTGACTGAGTCGAGCGTGCCGGTTTTGCCTTGCGGCGTGCCGCGGACTTGGGCTCCTGCCCCGACTTTCTGTGCGGCGCCACGAATTTGATTCCCGCGGCATTCTTGCCGGCGCCGTTGCGGCGGCGATCGGGCTGCACGTAGTCGTTACCGCGCGCCGCGATGGAATCGATCGTCGCGCGGTTCAAGGTTTGCAGGTAACGGCTGAACTCCCGCCCGAGCTGTGGATGCCCGAGTGCAAATTCGACCGTCGCCTGCAGGTAGCCGAGCTTGCTGCCGCAGTCGTAGCGCTTGCCGGTGAAACGATGCGCGTACACGGCTTCCTCGCGCATGAGCGCGGCGATGCCGTCGGTGAGCTGGATCTCACCGCCCGCGCCGTGACCGAGCTTCTCCAGATGCTCGAAGATCGCCGGACTCAGGACGTAGCGGCCGACGACCGCGAGATTCGAGGGTGCATCGGCGGGCTTGGGTTTCTCGATGATGCTGTTGACGCGACTGGTGGCCGACTTGTCCGCCTGCACCGCGACGATGCCGTACTTCTCGGTGTCGCTGCGGGGGACGATCTGCACGCCGAGCACGCTCGCCCGCTTGGCTTCGTACACCTCCGCCATCTGCCGCAGGCAGGCGACTTCGCTGCGAATGAGGTCATCCGCCAGATGTACGAAGAACGGCTCCGCACCCACCGCAGGCTGAGCGCACAGCACGGCATGTCCCAGCCCCAGCGGGGCGGGCTGGCGAATGTAGATACAGGAAGCGTACGAGGGCAGCACGCTGCGCAGCTGGTTCAGCAGGTCGCTCTTGCCCTGGCTCTCGAGCATGTGCTCGAGCTCCTGGTCGGAATCGAAGTGATCCTCGATGGCGCGCTTGGAAGCGCCGGTGACGAACACCAGTCGGGTTGCGCCGGCCGCCAGCGCCTCTTCCACGGCGTACTGGATCAGCGGCTTGTCGACCACTGGCAGCATCTCCTTGGGACTCGCCTTCGTGGCGGGCAGAAAGCGCGTGCCCCTTCCCGCGACGGGAAACACGGCAGTGCGAATGGTCAACCTGGGATTCGTCAGCGTCATCGAGCTCACCTCCAGGAAAGTCGGTCTTGCGCAAGGCGTCAGTCTAACTGACCCTGGGGTGAGCAAAGTATATGCCAGTGCGCGATGTTGGTGCGCCGTTGACGGGACGCCTTTAGCCCGGCGCCGGATTTGCGATGCTCTCGTCCGTGCGCTCCGCCCACTTGAAGACCGCCGGCCGCATGCTGTCCCAGGCGCGGCACTTCGGGCAATGCCAGTACCAGCCTACGCTGTGCAGGCCGCAATCGTCACATTGATAGCGGCCACCTGCGTCGCCGATTCGCGTCAACAGGGCTGCGAGAGACGCGGCATCCGCCTCCGATCCCAGCCCGGCGCCGAATTCGGCGGTCACGGCCGGCAAGCGCCGTACCGCCTGCGGCGGCAGTGCGGTGGCGAGCAGCCACGCCAGCTGGCGCCCGCTCACATGTCCGTTTTGTTGCAACCGCCGGGCCAGCTGCCCCAGCACATCGGCGTGGCCGACCTGGTCGGCGAGCGAGAGCACGCGGGGAATGATCTCGAGCGCAAGCCCGGGAAAGGCCTCGAGCGCCGCCAGGTACAGATCGAGTGCGCAGCTCACATCCCCGCCCAGCTCCGTCATGCGCGCGGTCAGGATTTGCGCGCGCGGCAGCTCGGGATCGTGTGTGCGTGACTGGCGCAGCAGCGTGCGGGCGCGTTCCGCATCACCCTGCAGAAGCGCGTGCTCCGCCAGCTCGCACAGGTAGTGCGCAGCGACCGTGCGGCGCTCGAGTTGCAGCGCGGGCGGCAACTGGTGAAAAACCTTCAACGCGTTTGCCCACTCGCCCTGCTGCTCGTAGATGCGCACGAGATGATCCAGCGCGGCGTTGCGGTATTCCCGGGAGGCCGCCAGCTCCTCGAGCAGACGTTCCGCCCGATCCATCAGACCGGCACTCAGATAATCCAGCGCCAGGGCAAACGCCGCCTTGTCGCGCAGCGCAGCCGCTCCGAGCTCCCGTAGCCGCGAATGAATGGCAATGGCGCGATCGACTTCCCCGCGGCGCCGAAACAGGCTTCCCAGGGCGAACTGGATCTCGGCTGCATCGCCATCGGCCTGCGCCATGCGCGCGAAAATCTCCGCGGCATGATCGAACCGATCGTTGATGAGATGGTCGAGCCCGACATAGTAATCGCGCGGCAGCCGCACGGTGCGGCCCCCACTCTGGCGACGCCCGAGGATCCACGCGGCGAAGCCGACCGCGATGAAGGCAAATGCGAGCAGGATGGGGGGTAGCTCGATCACCCGGCGACGATAGCAGCCCGGCAGTCACAGCGTACAGCGCGGCGTCTTCAATCCCGGATGGGCTGATCGGCCCCGTCGTTGACGCGCTCGCGGAGGTCCTTTCCGGGCTTGAAGTGCGGCACATATTTTCCCGACAGCGCGACCGCCTCGCCCGTTTTCGGGTTGCGCCCCTGCCGCGGTGGCCGGAAATGCAGCGAAAAACTGCCGAAGCCGCGGATCTCGATGCGCTCCCCCTGCGAGAGCGCATCGCTCATGATCTCGAGGATCTGCTTCAGCGCGAGCTCCACGTCCTTCGCCGGCAGATGCTTCTGCTTCGCGGTGATGATCTCGATGAGTTCCGACTTGGTCATGACTGGCGGCGGGCCCGCTTCGGCGGCTAGCTGCGATCGGACTAGCTGCGATCGGAACCGATTTGCTCCTTCAGCAGATCCCCGAGACTGGTGCCCGTGGCGGCCGTCTCCGAGCGATAGCTCTGCACGGCTTCGGCCTCCTCGTGTATCTCCTTCGCCTTGATCGACAGCGAGATGGTGCGGGATTTGCGGTCCACGCCGGTGAACTTCGCCTCCACTGCCTCGCCCACCTTCAGCACCGCGCGCGCATCTTCCACGCGATCGCGCCCGAGCTCGGAGGCTCGCAGCTGACCATCGATGCCATTGCCGAGATCGATGATCGCACCGCGGGCATCCACCTCGCGCACGGTGCCGCGCACGATCGTTCCCTTGGGATTCTCGGCGATGTAGGCCGAGAAGGGATCCTTCGCGAGCTGCTTGATGCCGAGCGAGATGCGCTCGCGCTCCGGATCGATCGACAGCACCATGGCCTCGAGCTGCTGGCCCTTCTGGTAGTTGCGCACTGCCTCCTCGCCGGGCTGATCCCAGGAGATGTCGGACAAGTGCACCAGCCCGTCGATGTTGCCGGGCAAGCCGATGAAGATACCGAAATCGGTGATCGACTTGATCTGCCCCGATACCTTGTCGCCGCGGTTGTAGTTCTCCGCGAACTCCTTCCACGGGTTGGCCTTGCACTGCTTCAGGCCGAGAGAGATGCGGCGGCGCTCCTCGTCCACGTCGAGCACCATGACCTCCACTTCCTGGCCGGTATGCACGACTTTCGCCGGGTTGACGTTCTTGTTGGTCCAGTCCATCTCCGAGACGTGGACCAGCCCCTCGACGCCGTCCTCGATCTCGACGAACGCCCCATAATCGGCGATGTTGGTGACCTTGCCGAACACGCGCGTGTGCGGCGGATAGCGCCGGGAAATGTTCTCCCACGGATCGGCGCCGAGCTGCTTGAGCCCGAGGCTGACACGCGAGCGCTCGCGGTCGAACTTGAGGATGCGAACATCGATCTCGTCGCCGACCTTGACCACTTCGGAAGGATGCTTGACGCGCTTCCAGGCCATGTCGGTGATGTGCAGCAGTCCGTCGATGCCGCCGAGGTCGACGAACGCGCCGTAATCGGTCAGGTTCTTGACGGCGCCGCGCACGACCGCGCCTTCCTGCAGATTGTCCATGAGCGCGCTGCGCTCGGCGGAGAACTCCTGCTCCACGACTGCGCGCCGCGAGACGACGACGTTATTGCGCTTCTGATCGAGCTTGATGACCTTGAATTCGAGCGGCTTGTTTTCCAGGTACGACGTGTCGCGCACCGGACGGACATCGACGAGCGAGCCGGGCAGGAATGCGCGGACATTGTCGATCTCGACGGTGAAGCCGCCCTTGACGCGGCCGGTGATCACCCCGGTGACGATCTCGGAGTTGTTGAACGCCGTTTCCAGACGCGTCCAGGTGCGGGCGCGCTTGGCCTTCTCGCGCGACAGGCGGGTCTCGCCCGTACCATCCTCGACGGAGTCGAGAGCGACCTCCACCTCATCGCCGGTCTTGACCTCCACCTCGCCGCGCTCGTTCTTGAACTGCTCGAGCGGGATCACCGCCTCGGACTTCAAACCGACGTTGACGATGACGACGTCGCTCGTGACGTCCACCACCAGTCCGGTGAGGATCATTCCCGGGCGGATACGCTGATTAGCGAGACTCTGCTCGAAGAGCTGGGCGAAACTTTCTGTCATACCTTCACTCGCACGACGTGCGGCCGTGCACGAACTGAACCCGCATCCGTTGCGGTCCAGGCAGATTCAACACAAGTGCACGCATCCTGCATGCACCGAATTTTCCGGTCGGCCCGTGGTCGTCGGCGGCGGGCACGCCGCACGATCGGGCAGGCGACCTGCCCTGCGGATGCACCATCGCTGCGCGTCCGCTACCCCCTTGCGCAGTCATCGTCAGGCCTCTTATGTCCAAAGCAATCGACTGCGTCCTGCGGCCATGACACGCTCGACCACCTGGTCGATCGTCAGGCCCGTCGAGTCGATCACCTCGGCATCGGGCGCGGGCACGAGGGGCGCCACCTGGCGGCTCGAATCCCTCAGGTCCCGCTCGGTGATCTCACGCGAAAGGGCGGCAAGGCTAACATCCGACCCCTTGCCTTTCAACTGCTTATAGCGTCGCAGCGTGCGCTCCTGGAGGCTGGCCGTGAGGAACACTTTCAGCTCGGCCGCCGGGAACACGATAGTACCCATGTCGCGGCCATCGGCGACCAGCCCGGGAGGCTGCGCGAAGGCACGCTGACGCTGCAGCAGCGCATTGCGAACCTCCGGCCAGAGCGCCACCCGTGAGGCGCCCTGACCCACCTCCTGCGAGCGTACCCGGGCCGTCACGTCGACCCCGCCCAGCGAGAGCCGTGCCTCTTGCCCCTGGGCAGATGCCCCGAAATGCACGTCCATCGCGGCCGCGAGCCGGGCATGGCCGCCGCGGTCGCTTGGATCGAGGCCCGCCTCGTGCCCGGCGAGGGCGACCAGGCGGTATAGGGCGCCACTGTCGAGCAGCCGCCAGCCGGCGTGGGCGGCAACCGCCCGGCTTATGGTTCCCTTGCCCGAACCGCTCGGTCCGTCGATCGTGACGATGGGGACGGCTGACATGTGCCGGCAGACTCGGTCAGCGCGTCTCGATCTGCAAGCCCGCAGCGCCGGCCGTGGCCACGAAACCGGGGAACGAGGTAGCCACGTTCGCCACGTCCCGCACCTCGATCGGCGCGCGCGCACGCACGCTCGCCATGACGAACGCCATGGCGATCCGGTGATCCCCGTGGCTATCCACGGCCCCTCCGGAGAAGCCTTCGCCTCCGCGGATGCGGATCCCATCGGGCTGCAGCTCATTGTGCACTCCGAGTGCTGTCAGGCCGTCGGCCATGACCGCCAGCCGGTCAGTCTCCTTCACGCGCAGCTCCGCGGCCCCCCGCAACACTGTCTCCCCGGCCGCACAGGCCGCGGCGATGAACAACGCCGGAAACTCATCGATGGACAGCGACACCAGCGCCGCCGGCACTTCGATGCCGCGCAGCGGCGCCGGATGCACCTCGATATCGGCGATCGGCTCGCACTGCGAGTCCTCCCCCGACGGCGCGCATGGCTGGATGCGGATGGCGGCCCCCATCTGTTGCAGTAACCGCAGCAGGCCCGTGCGTGTCGGATTGACGCCGACATTACGGATCCGCAGTCCGCTGCCGCCGAGGCAAGCGGCCACGATGAAGAATGCCGCCGAGGAGAAATCGGCCGGCACCCGAATCGGCGCACCGCGCAGTGTCTGGCCGCCCTCGAGCCCGATCGTGGCGCCCTGCTGCGGCACCCGGACTGCAAAGGCGCGCAGCATCCGCTCGGTGTGGTCGCGCGAGGTCGCCGGCTCCCGCAGGCAGGTGCGTCCGTCGGCCTGCAGGGCGGCCAGCAGCAGTGCGGATTTGACCTGGGCACTGGCCACGGGCAACGCGTAGTCGATCGCACGCAGGCGCTGCACGCGGGCGATCCGTACCGGCGGCCTGCCGTCCTGCGTGCGGATGTCTGCCCCCATCTGTCGCAGCGGCACGGCCACGCGCTCCATCGGTCTGCGCATGAGCGAGGCATCCCCGAGCAGCGTGGAGTCGAAGGACTGGGACGCAAGCAGGCCCATGAACAGCCGCATGGCGGTGCCGGCATTACCCATGTCAAGCGGGGCAACCGCAGCGCGCAGCCCGTGTGCACCGACGCCGTGCACGATCACGTGTTGCTCCTGGGGGTGCTCGATCTTCACACCCATCGCCTCGAGCGCGCGCAGCGTCGCCAGGCAATCCTCCCCAGCCAGAAAGCCGGTAATGTCGGTCGTGCCCGCTGCGATCGCCCCCAGCATCAGGGCGCGGTGCGAGATCGATTTGTCACCCGGTACGGTGAGCTCCCCTTGGACCGCCGCCCCGGGAGCCACGAGATAGCCCGATCGCTGCGGCGGCGCCATCCCGGTCGCCATGCCGCTAGAGCACCGCGCGCGGATAGGAGCCCAGCACGCGAAACAGCGACGAGCGCTTCTTCAATTCCGCCAGCGCCTGCGCCACGTGAGGCTCGTCCGCGTGGCCTTCCACGTCGATGAAGAACACGTAGTCCCACTTGCGCCGATGCGAGGGCCGCGACTCGATGCGCGTCATGCTGACGCGCCGCTGGGCAAGCGGCTCGAGCAGTCGATGCAACGCCCCCGGTGCATCCGTGTGTCCCACCGATACCAGCAGCGTCGTGCGATCTTCCCCGCTTGCGGCGAAGAGTTTGCGGCCCAACACGAAAAAACGCGTGGTGTTGTCCGGGCGGTCCTCGATCTGCGCTGCCAGGATCTTCAGCGCATAGACTTCGGCCGCGGTATCACCCGCGATGGCCGCCGTCCCCTGCTCATCGCGCGCGCGCCTTGCCCCTTCCGCGTTGCTCGATACCGGGACGCGCTCGACGTTCGGCAAATGCTCATCGAGCCAGACGCGGCATTGGGCGAGCGATTGCGCGTGCGAGCAGATGCGCACGATGCGCCCGAGCGAGCGCATCGTACCCATCAGCGAATGCTGAATCCGCAGCTCCACCTCCCCGCAGATGGTCAGCGGCGAGGACAGGAACCGGTCGAGAGTATGGTTGACCGTGCCTTCAGTGGAATTCTCGATCGGCACGACGCCGAAATCGGCGCTCCCCGCCTCTACCTCGTGGAACACCTCATCGATGGAGCCAAGCGGCAGCGCCCGGACCGAGTGTCCGAAATGCGTGAACACCGCGCTCTGGGTGAAAGTGCCCTCGGGTCCTAGAAAGGCCACCTTGAGGGGCTCCTGCTGGGCGAGGCAGGCGGACATGATCTCGCGAAACAATCGCAGGATCTCCTCATCGCGCAAAGGTCCGCTGTTGCGTTTACGGGCCATGCGCAGCACCTGGGCTTCGCGCTCCGGACGGTAGAAATCGACCGTGCGGCCGTCGCGCGTCTTGGAGATGCCGACCTGCTGGGCGAGGCGCGCGCGATCGTTGAGCAACGCATGGATGCGACGGTCGATCGAGTCGATCCGTTCGCGCACGCCCTCGAGTTGCGAGGCTGGCCGCGCCTTGCGCGCGGCCGTGCCGGCTTTTTTCCCACGTCCGCGCATCAGACGATCCTCGCACAGAGCACGCCGTCGATCGCGCAGATGCGCTGCAGCATCTGCTCACCCAGTGTGCCGTCCGTGTCGATCAGCGTGTAGGCATACTCGCCGCGCGACTTGTTGAGGAGGTCGGCGATATTGATGCGCTCGGCGGCAAGACATGACGAAATCTGGCCCACCATGTTGGGGACATTGCGGTTGGCGACGACGAGGCGGGTGGTCTGCGGCACGCGCGGCATCACGCTCTCGGGATAGTTCACGCTGTTGCGGATGTTGCCGTTCTCCAGGAAGTCACGGATCTGCTCGGCAACCATCACCGCGCAGTTCTCCTCCGCCTCTGTGGTGGAGGCGCCGAGGTGCGGCAGGGCGATCACCTTCGGGTGCTCCTTGATGAGGTTGTCGGGAAAGTCGCAGACGTATGCGTGCAGGCGCCCGGCTTCCAGGGCGGCGAGGACGGCCTGCCCGTCCACGATCGGGGCGCGGGCGAAGTTCAGCACGATGCCCCCCTTCTTCATGAGCTTCAGACGCGACTCGTTCACCAGCGCCCGGGTCTGCTCGGTCAGCGGCACGTGGACCGTGATGGCATCCGAGCGCGCGAACAGGTCATCGAGCGACAATGCCTGCTCGACGCTCGAGGAAAGTTGCCAGGCGCGCTGTACGGTGATCTGCGGGTCGAAGCCGAGCACCTTCATGCCGAGCGCGAGCGCGGAATTGGCCACCTCGACGCCGACCGCCCCGAGACCCACCACTCCGAGCGTGCGACCGGGTAGCTCGAAGCCGACGAAGCGCTGCTTGCCCCGCTCGATGGCCTCCTCCAGCGACTGGTCGCTGCCGCCGAGGCAGCGCACGAACGACCACGCGGCGCAGATATTGCGGGCAGCCAGCAGCAACCCGGTCAGCACCAGCTCCTTGACCGCATTGGCATTCGCCCCGGGGGCGTTGAAGACGGGGATGCCGCGCCGGCTGAGCTCGGCGACCGGGATGTTGTTGACACCGGCCCCCGCACGGCCTACCGCGCGCACCGAGGGCGCGACCCGCAGTGCATGCATATCGGCCGAGCGCACGAGAATCGCATCGGGATGCTCCACGTCGGCGCCGATCTCATAGTGATCGCGCGGCAGGCGCTCAAGGCCGCGGGCGCTGATGTTGTTGAGTGTCAGGATGCGATAGCGCATGAATGCATCAGCCATAGCGGCGTTGAAATTCCTTCATGAAATCCACGAGCGCCTCGACCCCGGCCAGCGGCATGGCATTGTAGAGACTCGCACGCATGCCGCCGACGCTGCGGTGGCCCTCGAGATTGGTGAGGCCGGCGGCACCGGCTTCGCTCAGAAACGTCCGATCGAGTTGCGCGTGGGCGAGGGTGAAAGGCACGTTCATCCAGGAACGGGCGGTGGCCGCTACGGGGTTGCGGTAAAAGCCCGACCCGTCGATGGTCGAATAGAGCAATTCGGCCTTGGCGCGGTTGCGCGCGCCGATGACCTCGAGACCGCCCGCGTCCTGCAGCCACCTGAATACGAGGCCGGCCACATACCACGCAAACGTCGGCGGGGTGTTGAGCATCGAGCCCTCATCGGCCATCGCCTTGAAGTCCCAGATCGCAGGCGTGCCCGGGCGCGCCTTACCGATCAGATCCTCGCGTACGATCACGACACACAAGCCGGCGGGTCCGATGTTCTTCTGCGCGCCGGCGTAGATTACCCCGAAGTTCGCCACCTCGATCGGGCGCGACAGGATGGTCGAGGACATGTCCGCCACGAGCGGCACGCCGCCGGTCTGCGGAACATAGGGGAATTCCACCCCGCCGATGGTCTCGTTCGGTGTGTAGTGCACATATGCAGCGTTGGGGGTGAGGCGCAAGGCGCTCTGTTGCGGGACCGTGCAATAATCCGAGGCCAGCTCATCCGCCGCCACGTTGACCGTGGCGAGGCGCCGCGCCGCCGCGATGGCTTTTTTCGACCAGGCGCCGGTGTTGAGATAGTCGAGCGTCGCGCCGGGGGCGCAGAGATTCAAGACGACGGCGCTAAACTGGGCCGTGGCGCCGCCCTGCAGGAACAGCACCCTGTAACGCGCGGGAATCCCAAGCAGCGCGCGCAGGCGCTGCTCGGCCTCCTGCGCCACCTCGAGAAATGCCTTGCTGCGATGGCTGATCTCCACGACGGACATGCCACTGCCGCGCCAGTCGGTGAGCTCATCGCGAACCTGTTGCAGAACGGCAAGGGGGAGCGTCGCCGGTCCCGCCGCGAAATTGAAAACGCGCACGCGCAGTCTCACTCGTTTGCGTGGAAGTCAGCTCCCGTCGGGTGTCTCGGCGGAAGCCTCGGTGCCGGAGCCGCCGGCGGCTTCGGAAGATCCCGCGGAGGGCTCGGCGGACGGCTCCAACGGCGCCTCGGCAACCCCATTCGTTGCGATTTCTTCCTCGCCTTGCAGCTGCTCGATGCGCCCGATGCCCGTCAGGCGCTCGCCTTCGGCAAGACGGATCAGCCGCACACCCTGGGTGTTGCGTCCGAGCACCGAAATCTCATCGACCGCTGTACGCACCAGCGTGCCGGTGGAGCTGATCAGCATGATCTCCTGGCCGGCAAGCACCTGCAGGGCGGCGACGGTGGTGCCATTGCGATCGGAGGTCTGCAGGGCAATGACGCCCTGACCTCCCCGGCCGTGCGCCGGGAATTCCGCAAGCGGGGTGAGCTTGCCGTAACCGGTGGCCGAGGCGGTCAGAACATGACCTTCCGCGACCACGATCAGGGCAATCAGCTCCTGCGCGTCCCCGAGGCGGATGCCGCGCACACCGGCCGCCTCGCGCCCCATCGGGCGCACCTCCTGCTCGTGGAAGCGGATTGCCTTGCCGCCGCTCGATACCAGGATGATCTCGCGCGTCCCGTCGGTGAGCGCCACGCCCACGAGCCGGTCATTCTCGTTCAGATCAACGGCGATGATGCCGCTGGTACGCGGCCGCGAGAACGCGGTCAGCGGCGTCTTCTTGACCGTGCCCTGGCTCGTCGCCATGAAGACGAAATGCTGCTCGTCGTACTGTTTGACGGGCAACAGTGCGTTGATCTGCTCGCCCTCTCCGAGGGGCAGCAGATTGACCATCGGACGGCCACGCGCATTGCGCCCGGCCTGCGGCACCTCGTACACCTTCAGCCAGTACACCTTGCCACGGTTCGAGAAGCACAGGACCGTATCGTGGGTGTGCGCGACGAACAGATTCTCCACGAAGTCCTCGTCCTTCACCGCGGTCGCCGCCTTGCCGCGGCCGCCGCGCCGCTGGGTCTGATACTCCGTCAGCGGCTGCGACTTCGCATATCCGGCGTGCGAGAGCGTGACGACGACGTCCTGTGGCTCGATCAGATCCTCGGTGGTGAGATTGAGGTGGTCGCGGTTGATCTCGGTGCGGCGCGCATCACCGTACGCCTGGCGCATCTCCAGCAGCTCATCGCGCACCACCTGCGTCAGCCGCTGCGGCCGCGCCAGAATGTCCCCGAGGTTGCGGATGCTCTCGAGCAGCTCCTTGTACTCGGCGATGATCTTGTCCTGCTCGAGTCCGGTGAGACGGTGCAGGCGCATGTCGAGAATCGCCTGGGCCTGGGTCTCGGACAGACGATATTCGGCGCCCTGCAGGCCCGAGTCCGCGGCGAGGTGGCTCGGGCGCGTGGAAATCGAACCGGCCCCCGCCAGCAGCTGCGGCACGATGCCGGCGGGCCAGGGTCGCCCCAGCAACCCCACACGCGCCTCGGCCGGCGAAGCCGCCGCCTTGATGAGCGCGATGATGGCATCGATGTTCGCCAGTGCCACCGCCAGCCCCTCGAGGATGTGCGCACGCTCGCGGGCCTTGGAGAGGTCATAGATCGTGCGCCGGGTCACGATCTCGCGCCGATGCCGGATGAATGCATCCAGCATCTCCTTGAGCGACATCAGCTTCGGCTGGCCGTCCTGCAGGGCGACCATGTTGATGCCGAACACCGTCTCCATCGGTGTCTGCGCGTACAGGTTGTTGAGTACGACCTCGGTCACCTCGCCGCGCTTGAGCTCGATGACGATCCGCATGCCATCCTTGTCCGACTCGTCCCGCAGTCCGTCATGCGCGATTCCATCGATCAGCTTCTCGCGCACCAGTTGCGCGATGCGCTCGATCAGGCGCGCCTTGTTGACCTGAAACGGCAGCTCCGTGACGATGATCGCCTGGCGGTCGTTGCGCCCGACCTCCTCGATCTGCACCCGCGCGCGCACCGACAGACGGCCGCGGCCGGTGCGGTAGGCCGTGGCGATCTCCTGCGCGCCGTTGATGATGCCGCCGGTGGGAAAATCCGGACCGGGCACGTGTTGCATCAGCGCCGCAAGCGACAGATTCGGATCATCGAGCAGCGCCAGGCACGCATCGACGATCTCGCTAAGGTTGTGGGGGGGAATGTTGGTTGCCATGCCGACCGCGATACCCGTCTGCCCGTTGACCAGCAGGTTGGGAATGCGAGCCGGCAGCACCGAGGGCTCGTGCTCGGACTCGTCGTAGTTCGGGGTGAAATCGACGGTTTCCTTATCGATGTCCGCCAGCAGCTCACCCGCGATGCGCGACATGCGTACTTCGGTGTAGCGCATCGCCGCGGGCAGGTCCCCGTCCACCGAGCCGAAATTGCCCTGACCGTCCACGAGCAGGTAACGCATCGAGAACGGCTGTGCCATGCGCACGATCGTGTCGTACACGGCAGTATCACCATGCGGATGGTATTTGCCGATGACGTCGCCGACGACGCGCGCGGACTTCTTGTAGGACTTGTTCCAGTCGTTGCCGAGCTCGCGCATCGCGAACAGCACGCGCCGGTGCACCGGCTTCAGACCATCGCGCACATCGGGCAGCGCACGGCCGACGATCACGCTCATGGCGTAGTCCAGATAGGACTGGCGCATCTCGTCTTCGAGGGTGACGGTCAGTATTTCGCGTGCAATCTCGGCCATTCGTCGGGAGTGTCCGGCGGGGGTGCGGTGAAACGGCAATCTTAACACAGGGGGCCGTGGGCGCGGCCCGGGGAGCGATGGACGATCGTACGGGGCACCCCATCGGGGCTGCATATCCCGATATACTGCAGCGCCCTTCGTCGCGCGCCTTGCGCAAATATCCTGTGGAATCCGCAGATCTGCTGATCGAAGCCCGCTGGGTTCTGCCCATTGCCCCGGCCAACACCGTGCTCGACGATCATGCAGTCGCCGTCACGGACGGGCGGATCGTGGCCCTTGGACCGACATCGCAGCTGATGGCCCGGTACGCACCGCGGCAGCGTGTGGTGCGGAACCAGCATGCACTCCTCCCGGGGTTCGTGAACGCACATACGCGTGCGGCCATGACGTTATTGCGCGGCTTGCCGCCAGGCAGTCCGCGACAGCAGGGGCTGCGGGCCAGCGTGCGGGCGGCCGAGCAGCGTTGCCTGAGCCCCGATTTCGTGCGGGCCGGTACCCAACTTGCGATCGCCGAGATGCTGCAGGCCGGCATCACCTGCTTCGCCGACATGTATGGCTTTCCGGAGGAAGCAGCGAGGATGGCAGCCGCCGCGCGCATGCGCGCGGCGATCGGGCTGCCTGTGGGCGGTGCGGGCGGCGGGCCGCCGCACGAGGTCACCGAGCAATTCGCCCACGCCGAGCGGCTGTGGGATCAATATCGGTCCGATCCCTTCATCTCACTGTACTTCGCGCCGCGGGATATCGGCGCGATGTCGGATGAGAGCCTCGTTCGCCTGCGTCGCGTCACCGACGAGCTCGATGCCCGCCTGGCCGCCGTCGTCCACGCCGACGTTGCGGAAGTGACGGCAAGTCTGTCAAAACATGGTCAGCGGCCATTGCACCGTCTGCATCGGCTCGGGTTGCTGCGGCCGGGTTTCGCGGCCGTGCGCATGAACCAGCTGGATGCGGCGGATCTGGCGACCCTCGCCACCACAGGCAGCTGCGTCATCCTCTGTCCCCAAGCCGATCTGCGACTGGGCAGCGCACTTGCGCCCATCGGCCAGCTGCTGCACCAACACGTCAATGTGGGGTTGGGCTGCGGCCCCATGGTGGCCGGCGCAGCACTCGATCTGCTCGCTGAAGCCCGCACGGCGGCACTCTGGACGAATGCGCACGGGGAAGAGCTGCCTGCGGAAGAAGCGCTGCTTATGGCAACATACGGGGGCGCAGCGGCGCTTGGCCTTGCGGGCGAGACCGGCTCGATCGAGCCGGGCAAGAGCGCCGACCTCGTCTGCATCGACCTCAGCGCACTTGCCTGCCAGCCTGCCGGCCCTCCTGCGGAGGCGATCGTGTTTGCCGCCACCCGCCAACAGGCGACAGATGTCTGGACCTCGGGCCGCGCAGCGGTCAGCGGGGGCCGCTTGCTGGCATTCGACGCACAGGAACTGACTGCGCTCGCGCAGGCGTGGGCCCAGCGCACCGCTACAGGAGAGCAAGCATGAGGAGCCGCACTGCCAACGTCGACGACGCCGAGCTGGGCAAGTTCGATGCACTGGCGGGCCGCTTTTGGGACCCGCGTGGTGAGTTTCGACCGCTGCACCTGTTGAACCCCCTGCGGGCGCGGTTCGTCGCGGAACGCGCCGCACTCGGGGGCGCCCGCACGCTGGACGTCGGCTGCGGCGGAGGACTGCTGTGTGAGTCCCTTGCGCGTGCGGGTGCACAGGTGACCGGGATCGATCTCGCCCCCGCCATGATCGAGGTGGCTCGGCGGCATGCCGCGGAGCAGGCGCTGGCCATCGACTACCAGCTCGCCGCGGCCGAGACGCTCGCCCAGACGCAGCCCGGCAGCTTCGCAGTGGTGACCTGCATGGAAATGCTCGAACACGTGCCCGATCCTGCGCGCATGACCGACACGCTCGCCCGGCTCGTGCGCCCGGGCGGGGCACTGTTCCTCTCGACCCTCAACCGCAACTTCAGGTCCTTTCTGCTGGCGATCGTCGGGGCCGAGTACGTGCTCGGCATCCTGCCGCGCGGCACCCACGAGTACGAGCGGCTCATCCGTCCATCGGAGCTGGCCCGCTGGGGGCGCGCAGCGGGCCTCACCCTGCAGGACCTGGCGGGCATCGAGCTCAATCCGTTCACCTCGCAGGCGCGCCTCAGTGCGGATCCTTCCGTCAACTACATCGCTTACCTCGAGCGCCCGCGTTCGGCGTAGCACGGAAACCCTTTTTGTCCCTTGCCTTCCTACTTGCGATCGCGCTGGCGGCATTGGCGGGCTTAGCTTTTGGATTGCTGCTTGCCGGGGCACGCGCCGCGCGCCGCATCGAGCAGCTGCGGGTCGAGCTCGAGGGCGCGCGCGTGCGCCTCGAGGCTAACATCTGCCACGAGTCCGACCGCATCGCGCAGTTGGAGGCAGCCGAATCGCACCTGCAGGCCGTGTTCGATTCCCTGGCGGCCAGAACGCTGCGCGCGAACAGTGAAGCGTTCCTGCAGACCGCGCGCGAGGCCATGGGTCGTGATCAGGTGATTGCGCAGGGCGCGCTGAAGGAGCGCGAAAACGCCATCGCCCAGCTCGTGGCGCCGCTGGGTGCGGCGCTGCAGAAAGCCGAGGCGCAAGCGCAGGCGCTGGAGCGCGAGCGGCGCGAGGCACTCGCCACGTTGCGCGCGCAGATCGAGGCGCTCGCCGGCGGCCAGTCGCAGCTGCAGCGCGAAACCCGCAATCTCGTCACCGCGCTACGCCGCCCGGAGGTCAGAGGCCGCTGGGGCGAGTTGACGCTGCGCCGCCTGGTGGAACTGGCCGGCATGTCGGAGCATTGCGACTTCACCGAACAGCTGCACGTGGCGACCGAAGAGGCCGCGGTGCGCCCAGATCTCGTGGTGCATATGCCGGAAGCGCGCGATCTCGTGGTGGACGTGAAGACGCCTCTGGATGCATTCCTCGAAGCGCTCGAGGCGGACACGGAGGAAGCCCGCACGACCGCGCTGCGCCGTCATGCGCAGCACGTGGAGCTGCGCGTACGCCAGCTCGCCTCCAAGGCTTACTGGGCGCAGTTCACCAATAGCCCCGAATTCGCTGTGTTGTTCCTGCCCGGCGACCAGTTCCTGTCCGCCGCGCTGGCCGAACGACCCGAGTTGCTGGACAACGCGCTGCAGCAGAGCATCATCATCGCCACGCCCTCGACTTTCATCGCGCTTCTGAAGACGGTGGCGTACGGATGGCGGCAATCGGCGGTGGCGCAGAACGCGGCCCTGATCCGTGAGCTCGGCCAGGAGTTGTACCACCGGCTCGGCAGCTTCAGCAGCCATCTCGGACGGCTGGGCCAGCGGCTGGGAGCGGCGGTGGAGGCCTACAACGCTGCAGTCGGCTCGCTCGAGCGCCAGGTGCTGCCGCAGGCGAGACGCTTCACCGAGCTCGGCGTCACCGCGGATGCCCCGCTGCCGATGTTGGATCCGATCAGCGAGCTGGCCCGCGCGCCGTTGGCCACGTGCGAGGGCGACGAACGCGATGCAGGACCTGCTTGAGCCGGCGCTGCGCGGAGTCCGCTATTTTGCCTGGCTGTATGCCTACGGCGCGCAGCGCGCATTGCTGGCCGCACTATTTGGCATTGAACGTGAGATCCGCCAGAGTCTGCGCCCGGGACTGGACCATCAGGTAGCCCACACCCGCCTGCAATGGTGGCGCGAGGAGCTCGCGCGCTGCGCGCAGGGCCGTCCCGTCCACCCCCTGACTGTCGCTCTGCTGGGCATCACGGGCAGCACCCAGCCCCTGAGCGGGCTAAGCGGCTTCGTCGACACGTGCCTGTGGGATCTGGCCAATGCGAGCTTCGAGAGCCGGCGCGAGCTGATCGCCTACGCCCAGCGTTGGGCGGCGGCGATCCAGGGTCCAGTTGCGGCCGTGGAAGCCGCGCAGGCGTGGCAATGGAACGTGGCTGAGCTCGGCGCCACGCTGTGCGAGCTCGAGTTCCTGGATACGCTGCTGCCGCAGGCGCGCGCCGGCAGAATCCGCGTGCCCCTCGATGAGCTCGATCGCATCGGAGCGCGTCCCGAGGAGCTGCTCAGCCCGCCGTGGTCCGCAGCGATCGCGAAGCTGCTGGCGGCCCGACACGAGACATTGCGCGCGCAGCTGCTGGCGGTGAGCGGGTCGCTGCAGCCCACCGGGCAGCTGCCGATGCGCGGCCTGTTGGTCTGGTCTGGGCTCGCATGGCGCAGCTCCCGGCGCGCGCAGCAGCGACTGCCGCTTGCCCCCCGAAATGGGCAGCGTGGCGGCATGGCCGATGCGTGGTATGCCTGGCGCGCGGCGCGAGGTGCCAGCCTGGGCCGATTTCGTTTGCAGTGAGGTTCAATCATGAGTCCGACGTTCGATCCGCGTATGCATCCGCTTGCGCCCGATGAGCTGCAGGGACGGATCATCGCCATCACCGGCGCAAGCAGCGGCATGGGCGCAGCCGTCAGCCTTGCCTGCGCACGTCATGGCGCCACCGTGATCCTCATCGGCCGCAATGCACGCAAGCTCGAGAGCGTACATGCCCGGATCGAGGCCGCCGGCGGTCCTGAGCCGCTCATCGCGCTGCTGGATCTCGAGAAGGCCCTGGCCAACGACTACGATCAACTTGCGGATGCGGTGTTGGAACGTTTCGCCCGCCTGGATGGCCTGCTGCACAGTGCGGGGATCCTCGGGACACTCTCACCGATCGAGACGCACGACGTGCCCACCTGGTGCCGGGTGATGCACATCAATGTGACGGCCGCATTTGCCCTCACCCAGGTGCTGATCCCGGCACTCAAACGCTCGCCGGACGGCTCGGTCGTCTTCACGACCAGCTCGGTGGGCCGACGGGGTCGCGCCTACTGGGGCGCGTATGCGGTTTCCAAGTTCGCCATCGAGGGCCTGTCGCAGGTGCTGGCGCAGGAGCTCGAGGGCATCAGCTCGGTCAGGGTGAATGCGCTCAATCCGGGAAAGGCAAGGACGATGATGCGCCGGCAGGCCTATCCGGCGGAGGACATCAACACGCTGCCGCTTCCCGAGACACTGACCGGCCCCTATCTCAGTTTGCTCGGTCCGGGGAGTCGGGGCACGACGGGCATGAGTTTCGACTGTCAGCCGTAGCCGTGCGGGCGCCGCTGCGGGCGGCGCCCATCATCTGGCATCAGCTGGCCACGAGCAGGACCTGCACCTCGGATGTCTGCAGCTCACGAAAGCGTCCACGGCTCAGATCCCGATCGAGAACGAGTGAGCCGAGCTGCACGCGCAGCACACGGCTGACGAGTGCGCCGTGGCGCTCGAAAAGCTGGCGAATGTCCTTGCCGCTGGCGCCACGCGCACTCACGGCGTACCAGCGATTGCTGCCTTCGCCGCCGGCAGCCTCGCAGCGCTGCACCGCAAGCGTCGCGCCGCTGTCGAGTTGCCCCTGGAGGATTCGTGTCAGCGCCGTATCCGCCAGCGCCCCGTGGACACGTACGCTGAACCCGCTGACCAGCCGGCGCGTGGCCCGCTGCAGCTTCGCGGCGAGCTCGCCGTCGGAAGTCACGAGCTCGAGCCCGCCATCGCCGCGCGGCATGGGACTGATCGGGATGAACCGCCGCCCCGCCCGGCGCGGCAAACGATCGATCAGCGCCGTGTTGCTCCTTTCGCTCGCATCGGCCTCCAGGGGATTGCGCAGCAACTCACCGGGGGAGCGATGACAAATGAAAACCCGCTGGGTGCCGCCCGCGCTGCGCTGTCGGATGAGACGGCCGTCCAGTCGCACCTGATCGCGCGACCCCACACGCACGCCGAGCACGGCCGGCTCGCCGTTGACCGTGATGCGTCCTGCCCGGATCCAGTCTTCCACTTCGCGGCGCGAGGCAAGTCCGGCACGCGACAGCGCTTTCTGCAAACGCTCGGGGGGGTCCGCAGGCTCGCTCCGCTGCGTGCTGCGAGAGCGCTCGGTCGATTTGCGGGGCATGCCGGTGTGTTTGGATCGGCCGCGCGCGCCGCGGCGCTGCCGGATCAGTCGTCGTAGCGTCGCGGACCTGCCACGAGCTCCTCGGATCCCAGGCTCGCCGCCGAGAGCGCATCGTCCTCGGGTGGATCCTCCTCGGTATCCCCGCCCAGCTCGCGGCCATCCTCGGCGCTGGACGCGGCCTGAGCGGGCAGGCTGAGCGGTCCGGGATCGGGCAGGTGGAACTGCAATTTGATCTCTCCGAGGGATTTGATCTCGGCCAACGGCGGCAGCTCATCGAGACTCTTCAACCCGAAGTAATCCAGAAAGTCGCGCGTCGTGCCCAGCAGCTCGGGATGGCCGGGCACGTCGCGCTGCCCGACGACCCGGACCCAGTTGCGCTCGAGCATGGTCTTCAGCAGGTTGGGATTCACGGCAACGCCGCGTACCGCCTCGATCTCGGCGCGCGTGATCGGCTGGCGGTAGGCGATCAGGGCGAGCGTCTCGAGCAGCGCCCGTGAATATCGGGGCGGACGCTCCGTCCACAGCCGGGAGATCTCCTGCGCCAGCTCCCGGCGCACCTGGATGCGAAAGCCCGCCGCCGTCTCCTTGATCTCGATCCCGCGATCGGCATACTCCGCGGCCAGCCCCGCCAGGTTGCTGCGGATCTCTTCGACGGGCGGCCGCGTGTGCTCCTCGAACAACTCGACGAGATCGGTGGGCTGCAGCGGCTTGCCAGCCGCAAGCAGCGCGGCCTCGATCACGTTGCGGACGTATGACTCATTCATGCGTGTCCTCATCGGGCGAAGCGGGCAGTAGGGTATCGCCGGCGAGAATTCCGGCGGCTGCGCTGTCCGGGGCTGCCTCGGTGTTGTCGGCGACCAGCCGCAGGCCACGGCTGGGGGTGGCGGTGCGCACGTGCAGCGGTGCGAACGGCTCCGCCTGTACGACGTCGATCAAGGTCTCGCGCACGAGCTCGAGGATCGCCACGAACGTCACCGTGATGCCCATCCGCCCCTCTTCGGGCCGGAACAGGCGGGCGAATTCGACGAAGCTCGACTGCTCGAGAATGGACAGGATATCGCTCATGCGCTCACGCACGGACAGCCGCTCGCGCTGCACGTGGTGATGCGCGAACATCTCCGAGCGCACGACGACTTCCTTGAACGCGAGCAACATCTCCTCGAGTGTGATCTGGGGTAGCAGGCGCACCACCTTGCGGTCCTTCAGCTCAGCGGAGGTGCTCCAAACATCGCGCTCCAGCCGCGGCAGCGCATCGATGCCCTCGGCGGCGCGCTTGAAGCGCTCGTACTCCTGCAGCCGGCGCACCAGCTCGGCACGCGGGTCGAGCTCCTCACCCTCGGCGTCGACACGGGGCCGTGGCAACAACATGCGCGATTTGATCTCGGCCAGCGTTGCCGCCATGACCAGATATTCACCGGCGAGCTCGAGCTGCAGCTCACTCATCAGCTCGATGTAGCGCATGTACTGCTGGGTGATCTGCGCCAGCGGGATATCCAGGATGTTGAGGTTCTGCCGGCGGATGAGATAGAGCAACAGATCGAGCGGCCCTTCGAAGGCCTCGAGGAATACCTCCAGCGCCTGCGGCGGGATGTACAAGTCGTGCGGCATCTGCGTGACGGGCTCGCCGTTGACGACCGCGAACGGCATCTCCACCTGTTCCGGTGCGGGATCGGCCGCTGGCGCCGGCGGTGGCTCGTTGGATACGACGACTCTCAACTTCATACGCTGCTCGGCTAAGCTCGCAGATGCATCGCGCGCCGGACCGCATCGAGCGTGTCCCGCGCCGCCTCGCGCGCCTTGTCGGCGCCCTCCGCCACGATACCGCGCACAAGCTCCGGATTCTCCTCGAAATCCTGGGCCCGCCGCCGCATGTTGGTGACCTCCTCGACGATGCGCTCGATGACCGGCTGTTTGCACTCGAGGCAGCCGATGCCCGCGCTGCGACAGCCCTCCGCGGCCCACTTGCGGGTGGCCTCGTCCGAATAGATCTTATGCAGGTCCCACACGGGACACTTGTCCGGGTCGCCCGGATCCGTGCGGCGCACGCGTGCCGGATCGGTTTGCATCGTGCGCAGCTTCTGGGCGACGATCTGCGGATCCTCGCGCATGCCGATCGTGTTGCCGTAGGACTTCGACATCTTGCGGCCATCGAGGCCCGGTACCTTCGGGGCGGTGGTCAGCAGCACCTGCGGCTCCGGCAGAATGGTCACGCCGGTGCCCTCCAGAAATCCGAGCAATCGCTCGCGATCAGCCACCGTGATGCGATTATTACTCTGCACCAGCTCGCGTGCGCGCTCGCGAGCCTGCTGATCGCCCGACTCCTGGAACTTACGCCGCAGCTGCTTGTAGGCCGTGCTGTTGCGGCCGCCCAGGCTTTTCACGGCACGCTCCGCCTTCGCCTCGAAATCCGTCTCCCGCCCGTAGAGATGATTGAAACGACGGGCACATTCGCGCGTCATCTCCACGTGCGCGACCTGATCCTCGCCCACCGGGACGTAGGCGGCGCGATACATGAGAATGTCCGCGCTCTGCAGCAGCGGATAGCCAAGAAAGCCATAGGTCGCCAGATCGCGATCCTTGAGCTGCTCCTGCTGGTCCTTGTAGCTCGGCACGCGCTCGAGCCAGCCGAGGGGTGTGATCATCGACAGCAGCAGATGCAGCTCGGCATGTTCGGGAATGTGCGACTGAATGAAGAGCGTCGCCACCCCCGGATTCAGCCCGGCTGCCAGCCAGTCGATCAGCACTTCGTGAATCTGTTCCGGCAGTTTCGTGGTGTCCTCGTAGCCGGTGGTGAGCATGTGCCAGTCGGCGACGAAGAAGAAACATTCGTACTCGTACTGCAGCGACACCCAGTTGCGTAGCGCGCCGTGGAAGTTTCCCAGGTGCAGCCGCCCGGTGGGACGCATGCCCGAAAGCACGCGCCGGGAGGGGATCGTAGCGCTCACCGCAACGCTCCCGTACAGTGGGATGGCGATCGGCGGATCAGGACAGCAGGGCGAACCGTTCCGGCGGGCGCGCAGCGACTGGAATTCGGCACTGTTGTCCTGAATGCTTGAAGCGGGGCGACGGTCAATTATAGCGCATGCACGGCTCAGACCCGTTCAGCGCCCATCAGCGGCCGCAACTGGCCTTTCCCCTGACGCACGATGACCGGCGGGGAGCTCGCCAGATCCACGACCGTCGTCGGCTGAATTCCGCAGTTGCCGCCATCGAGAATGGCATCGATATCGTGCTCCAGGCGCTGCTGGATTTCACGCGCGTGCGTGAGTGGATGCGCATCTCCGGGCAGGATGAGTGTGCAGCTCATCAACGGCTCCCCGAGTTCGGTGAGCAGCATGCGAGGCACGCAATGCGCAGGGATGCGCACACCGATCGTGCGCCGCCGCTCGTGCTGCAACCGCCGCGGCGTCTCGCGCGTGGCAAGCAGCAGAAAGGTATAGGGGCCGGGCGTACACGCTTTCAGCAGCCGAAACTGCCAGGTATCGAGCCGCGCGAATCGTCCGACGTCCGCAAGATTTGCACACACGAGCGTGAAGTGGTGATGGCGGTCCGCGCGCCGGATCGATCTGAGTCGCTCGAGCGCGTGCTTGTCGTTAATGTGGCAGCCGAGGGCATAGCACGAGTCGGTCGGATAGGCGATGACGCCCCCCGCGCGCACGATCTGTGCCGCCTGGCGCACCAGGCGCAATTGCGGGTTGACGGGGTGAAGCTCGAAGTATTCGCTGACCATGACCACATCGGAGCAGTGCTGGAAAAACGCAACGGGGCGAGGGGACCGGTGGCGGCACGCCGCGACCCGTCCCGTTCAGACGATGCGCACAAAAGCGGCTATGATACGCGGCCATTTTCGCCAGCTCGCATCTTCGTAACCGCTTTCATCCTATGCAGGCCCTGCTCGAGTTCGCGCCCCTGGCGGCATTTCTGATCGCCTATCGTGCTGCGGGCCTGTACATCGCCACCGGCGTGCTCATGGGCGCCATGGCGGTCCTGCTGCTGACCGATGTCATGCGCGGTCGCCGGATCCCGCCCATGCACGCCCTCAGCGCGGTGCTGGTTGCATTATTCGGCGCCGCAACGTTGCTGCTGCACGATCAGCGCTTCATTCAATGGAAGCCGACCGTGTTTTTCTGGATCGCAAGCGTTGCATTCCTGGGCAGCTTCTGGATCGGGGAGCGCACGCTCGTGCAGCGGCTGCTCAGCGCGGCGATGGGCGGCGGCCCCGAGCGCGTACCGCACGTCATCTGGCGCCGCCTCAACCTGCTGTGGATCGTGTTCTATGCCCTGCTCGGCGTACTCAATCTGCTGGTCGCCTATCACGCCAGCGAGCGCACCTGGGTGGAGTTCAAGGTTTTCGGCCTCACCGGCGCTACGTTCTTGTTCGTGGCGGCGCAGGTGCTTTGGCTAACCCGCCGCGCGGATGCGGCCGCCGCCGCGTAACGGTACCGCATGTCAGCTTCCCGACTTGCGCAAATCCGCCTCGCGCTCGAGCGCGAGCTGCAACCCCTCGCGCTCGAGATCATCGACGACAGTGCGCAGCACGCCGGACATCCCGGGGCGCTGCAGGGCGGTCATTTCCGGGTCCGCATCACCTGCGCGGCATTCCGCGGGCGCTCGCAACTCGAGCGCCACCGCATGGTCTATGCAGCGGTCGCACCACTCATGAGCCACGCCGTACATGCGCTCAGCATCACGGCGCAAGATCCTGATGAAAAACCGTAACTTCACCTCATAACCAACTGAGAAAACAGCATGTATTACTCTCGCGCTCTGCTCGTGGCCGCCGCTTTGGCCCTGACCGCCTGCCAACCCAAAGCGGCCGCGCCTGGCCCCGACGCCGGCGTCGACCATTCGCCCGCGATCGCAGTGGTCAATGGCCGGCCGATCAGCCGCGATTTTTTCGAGACCTACGTCCATGCGATCGCCAATCGTCCTTCGAGCGAGCTCACACCCGAGCAGCGCAATCACGCTCTCGATAATCTGATCAAGACGCAGCTCGTGAGCCAGCAGGCCCTGAAAGATGGGCTGGACAAGAGCCCGGACACCGCCGCGATGCTCGAGCTGACTCGCCTCAATGTGCTGCAGCAGGCCGAGACGGACCGTTACCTCAAGGACAAGAAGCCCACCGAGCAGCAGGTCCGCGCCGAGTACGAGACGCAGTTATCGGGCATGTCCAAGCAGGAATACCATGCCAAGCACATCCTCGTGGCGACCGAGCCGTTCGCACAAAAGGTCATCGCGCAACTGGAGAAGGGGGCGAAATTCGAGGACGTCGCCCGGCGCGAGTCAATGGATGCCTCCAAGGACAGCGGCGGGGACCTGGGCTGGTTCACGCCCGACAAGATGGTCAAGCCATTCGCGGACGCGGTCGTGGCACTCAAGCCCGGCGAATACACCCACAAGCCGGTGCAGACCCCTTATGGGTGGCATGTGATCGAGCTGGTTGAGACGCGTGACCTGCAGCCGCCATCATTCGACAACGTCCGTCAACGGCTCGAGCAGGTGGTGCAGGCTAAGAAAGTCAATGCTTACGCGGACGAGCTCATGCGCAACGCGAAGATCGAAAAGAAGCTGGACGAGACGAAAAAGCCGAGCTGACGTCCTACCTTACGGGGTCGGCCGGCGGCCCCGACGGGGCGCCTTGTTCTGCTGGCGCCTCGCCCCCATTGCACAGAGCTAAGGTCGCCCGTTCTTTCGGGGCGCCATTGTCTTCACACGACATATCGCATTTGACGCATTCCTGTCAGCCGCGCACCCCGGAATGCGTTTTGCTGTGTAGACCTCCACGGATTGCGATTTGGTTGGGGCCGCGAACTTGAACACGGCGGATGGTTGGGGGTCTAATCAATCGGCCCAGTGGGGCCATGCCGGCATCGCAAACGATAACGGCGCTGGAGAAGCATCATGAACACCTCGGGCAAGCGGTCCATTCTGGCGGTTGGCGGCCTGGTGGCACTCTTCGCGCTCGGTGCGCCGGCCTTCGCAGAATCTCACGGCGGCGGCGGCGGTGGCGGCGGTGGCGGCCACGGCGGCATGGGCGGCCACGGCGGGGGCCATTCGATGGGCGGGCGCGGCGGCGCCGTTCGCGGTGGCGCACACTTTGCCACCGCCCGAGGAGGCTACGCCGGCTTCCATGGCGGGTATGCGGGGGGCTATCGCGGACCGTCGGCCACCGCGGCCGCATATCACGGCTACGCCGGACACGCCGGTTATGCTCGGGGCAGCGGCTATGCCGCAGGCTATGCCCGGGGCGGCGGCCGTGGAGCGTATGGACCGGGCGTAGGTCGGGGCGGTTTTGATCACGGGCGCCCCTATTGGGGCGGTGGGTGGTGGCACGGGGGTTGGTGGCCGCGCGCCTACTACGGCTGGGGCTATCCTTGGTTCCTGCCGGTGCTTCCCGCCCTTTATGCGACCTACTGGTGGGGTGGCATTCCTTATTACTACGCGGATAACGTCTACTACACGTGGAACCAAGACTCCAACGGCTACGTAGTCACCGATCCGCCGCCGGTCGGCGATGAGACAGCCCCTGCCGATGACGGCGGCCCACCGCCATCGGGAAGCGTTGCCACGCCCCCGCCGGGCTACGGCTCGCAAGGCAGTAACGGGGATGTGTACATGTACCCGAAGAACGGCCAGTCCGATGAGCAGCAGGCGACGGATCGCTACGAGTGTCACAAGTGGGCCGTCACGCAAAGTGGCTGGGATCCCACCCGCGGGGCGCAGGCCACCGGCAGCCCGCAGGACTACCGCCGCGCAATGAGCGCCTGTCTCGATGGCCGGGGCTATAGCGCCCGGTAGGGTTTCAGCAGCGCGAGAAACGCGCTCTCCTCGAGCACGGGCACGCCGAGCCCGGTTGCCTTGCGCAACTTCGATCCGGGCTCGGCGCCGGCGACCAGGTAACGGGTCTTCTTCGACACACTGCCCGATACCCGCCCCCCCAGAGCGAGGACGGCCTTCTGGGCCTCATCCCGCGTCATCGCTTGCAGCGTGCCGGTGATTACGAAGGTCATGCCCGCGAGGGGCTGCGCGGATCGCTCTGGCGCGGCCAGCCGCGGCCACCGCACACCCGCCGCGCGCAACCGGGCAATCACCTCCCGATGTGCAGCCGCGCTGAAAAACGCGACCACGTGGGCGGCCACCACCGGTCCGACATCCGGCACCTGCTGCACCTCCGCCACGCTCGCCCGTGAGAGCTTGTCCAAGTCGCCGAAGTGCACGGCGAGCGCGAGCGCCGTGGCCTCACCGACTTCGCGGATACCGAGCGCGAACAGAAAGCGCGGCAGTGTCGTCGCGCGGCTGCGATCGATCGCCTGCACCAGTTTGTTCGCGGAGCGCTCGCCCATGCGCTCGAGTGCGACCAGCTCGATTTCGCTGAGCCGATACAGATCGGCCGGTGACTGCACCAACTCGTGCTCGATCAGCTGCTCGATGAGCTTGTCGCCGAGCCCTTCGATGTCCATCGCGCGGCGGCTGGCGAAATGTCGCACGGCTTCCTGGCGCTGTGCGCGGCAGGTGAATCCCCCCGTGCAGCGGGCCACGGCCTCGCCCTCGACCCGGATCACCTGCGAGCCGCAGATGGGACATTGCGACGGCAGCTGCACCTCGGTTGCTTGCGCATCGACATGTTTGACGACGCGCACGACTTCGGGAATCACATCCCCCGCCCGCCGCACGATCACCGTATCCCCGACGCGCACGTCCTTGCGATGCACCTCGCCGATGTTGTGCAATGTCACGTTGCTGACCGTCACGCCGCCGACGAACACCGGCTCAAGTCGCGCCACTGGCGTCAGCGCCCCCGTACGACCCACCTGAAACTCGATGCCGAGCACGAGCGTCGTGGCCTCATCCGCGGGGAACTTGTGAGCGATGGCCCAGCGTGGCGCGCGGGAGACGAATCCGAGCCGCTCCTGGTCGACCCTGGGGTCGAGTTTGTAGACGACGCCGTCGATCTGATACGGCAGCGAGGCGCGCCGAGCACCCAGCTCGGCATAATAACCCAGGCACCCGTCAACCCCCCGCACACGGCGCGCCTCCGCGCAGACGGGAAGTCCCCATTGGCGCAACGCCTGCAGAAGCTCCCATTGGGTCTGGCCGATTCCCGAGCCCTCCGCGGCGGGGGTAAACATCCCGAGCCCGTAGAAGAACAGGTCGAGCGGCCGTCCGGCACTGATGCGCGGATCCAGCTGGCGCAGGCTTCCCGAAGCCGAGTTGCGCGGATTGATGTACACCTTCTCGCCCCGCTCGCGTGCGATGCGATTCATGCGCTCGAACCCGGCGGTCGGCATGAACACCTCGCCGCGAGCCTCCAGCAGGGCCGGGGGTGTCCCGCGCAGTCTTTGCGGGACGGTGCGGATCGTGCGCACGTTCCCGGTGACATCCTCCCCTTTCACCCCATCCCCGCGCGTGGCCGCGCGCTCGAGCTGCCCGTCGCGATAAATAACGGTGACGGCCAACCCATCGAGTTTCGGCTCGGCCACGTACTGCAGCTCGGTCTCGCTACCCAGCCGCTCGTGGATGCGCCGGTCGAATGCCTGCACGTCCTCTGCGGTGAATGCGTTGTCGAGCGAGAGCATGGGGATCGTGTGCGTGACCACGCCGAAGGCGGCGACGGGCTCACCCGAAACGCGTTGCGTGGGGGAATCCGGACTCAGCAGATCCGGATATTCGGCCTCGAGCGCGCGCAGCTCGACCATCAGGCGGTCGTACTCGGCATCCGCTAGCTCCGGCTCATCGAGCACGTAATAGCGGTAGTCGTGGTGGGCGATCATCGAGCGCAGCTCCTCGATGCGCCGCTCGGCATCGCGCCTCACGAGCTGGCCTCAGCCTCCAGCCCTTCCCGGATGGCGGCAACGCGTGTCGGGGTGAGGGGGCCGCCGCGTTCGTCCTGCAGCGCTCCCTGCAACCGCTCATTCAGCGCGCGGGCGGCGATCAACAGCTCTTCGAACGCCTTGTGCGCCGGCTTGGGGCCAGGCAATACCGCAAACAGGCTGAGACCGCCGAAGCGCTGGGTATCCATCGTGTCGGGGTCGAAGGTACCGGGCTTGGTGAGGCTTGCGGCACTGAGCACCGAGCGATTGTGCGCATCGGGCTTGTGAAAGATGGCGAACTTGCCGAGGAGAAAACCCTCTGCCGCCAGTGCCTGGCGCACGGCGCGGCCGGGAAACCGCTCCGCTGCCGGGGCCACCAGACGCACCGCGAGAAGCCGCCGGGCCTCCTCGGGAGGCCATTCGACGATGGGCTCGACAGTGCTGAGCACCGGCTCCGGCAGCGCCGCGGCAGGCTCCGGCGGGGTCTCGTCCTCGCTCGGCACGATGACCTCGGCGACCGGCTGCTGCGCACCCGCGGCTTCCTCGGCCGCCATCTGCTCCTCGACTCGCTCGCCATCCACTCGCAGACCGATGAGCGAGTCATCGTCCCCAATCTCGATCACCGGCAGCTCACGCGGTGGGCCGGGATCGCGGGCCCGGATCTCCGGCAGCGTCAAGGTCGGCTCGCGCATGACGCGCGGTCCCTTGAGCTCCGCATCCGAGCTCCACAGCGGATCCTTCGGCACAGCTCGCGGCTCGTGTTCGCGGGCGGCCTGATGTGGCTTGCGCCGTTCCCACCAGGCAAGCGCGATGACGAAGACGACGCCGATGATGAGAAGCGTCCAGCGCAGCTCGGGCATCGAGAACTCCCCGCTCAGACTGCCGCCATTCGCATGGCCTCATCGACATCGACGGCCACGAGACGCGACACACCGGGTTCGTTCATCGTCACGCCCACGAGTTGCGAGGCGAGCTCCATCGTCGACTTGTTATGTGTGATGAAGATGAACTGCACGCGGCTCGACATCTCACGCACGATGTCGCAGAAGCGACCGACGTTGTGCTCATCGAGCGGGGCGTCCACCTCATCGAGGATGCAGAAGGGTGCGGGGTTGAGATCGAAGATCGAGAACACGAGCGCCACCGCCGTCAGCGCCTTCTCACCGCCGGAAAGCTGGTGGATGGTGCTGTTTTTCTTGCCGGGCGGCCGCGCCATGACGGCTACGCCGGCCGTCAGAATATCCTCGCCCACCAGCTCGAGGTAGGCATGTCCCCCGCCGAAGAGGCGGGGAAACTTCTCCTTCATGCCCGCGTTGATGCGCGCGAAGGTCTCCTCGAAGCGCGTGCGCGTCTCCTTGTCGATGCGCCGCATGGCCTGATCGAGCGTAGCGAGCGCGGAGGTCAGGTCGGTGAACTGTCGGTCGAGGTACTCTTTGCGTTCGCTCTGCTCCTTGAGCTCCTCGATGGCCGCGAGATTCACCTGGCCGAGCTTGTCAATTTCGACACGCACCTCGATGAGGAATTGCTCCCAGTTCGGCACGCTCGCCTCGCAGGCGAGGTTCTGCTGAATCTCGGCGAGCTCGAAACGAGTCTGTGCAAACTGCTCGGCGATCGCCTCGCGGCGTACGCGCGTCTCCTGGGCCGCAAGCCGCGCCGTGTCCATGGCCTCGCGCGCCTCGCTCACCCGCCGCTCAGCCGTCACGCGCTTCTCATCGAGTGCACGCAGCTCCGCATCGGCGTCTTCGAGCGCACGCCGCGCCGCCGACAGATCCGCTTCCACCTCCAGGCGCCGGCCGAGCGCGTCCTGCAGGTGCGTCTGCAGTTGTACGATCGGCTCGTCGCCTGCACCGAGCTCCGCCTGCAGCTCCTCGCGGCGGCGGCTCAGCTGCGTCCGCTGCTCGAGCATGCGGCTGACGCCGACGGCGAGTGAGCGTTCGGTGGAGCGGCGCGACTCGATGCGGATCAGCAGGTCGCGGGCGCTGAGCTGCGCGGCGTGGGCACTCGAGCGCGCCTGTGCCACGGCCGCACGGCGCTCGTCGCGCTCGCTCTCGAGCGCGTGATGCTGCGAGTCGAGCTCGCCCACGGCCAGCAGTCCGCGCTGCAACTCGGCATTGGCGCGCGCGAGCGCATCCACCGTCGTCGCCTTCTCGTGCGCCACGAGGACCGCCTCTTCCTCGAGACGCTCGCGCCGCAGCGTGGATTGCTGGGCGCGCGCGCGTCCCGCCTCGAGTTGACTGAGCAACTCCGCGTGCCGGCCATGCGTCTGCTGAATGCCCGATTGGGCCTGATCGCGTCGTGACTCCGCACCCGAGAGCGCTCGGCGCACCGCCTCGAGCTTGCCTTCGACCTCGATCGCGCGTCGCTCGGTAGCCGCCGCGGCGGTCCGCAAGCCCTTCAACCGGTGCTCGCGCTCGATGACACCAGCGTGCGGATCGGATCCCCGGCTCACGCGCAGCCAGTTTCGCCCGATCCACTCGCCGTTGCGCGTGATGATCGATTCTCCGGTCGCGAGCGTTGCGCGCCGTTGCAAAGCCTCGACCAGCGTTTCCGCAGTGCGCACCTGGAGCAGGTGAGCCGTGACCTGCGACGGGCCCGTAACGTGCGTTGCGAGCGAATCGCGCGTGCGGGCGGCCACCTCGTCCGCCGAACCTGCCGTCGAGTCTGCCGTCTCCACCAGCGCCAGACGTCCCTTGGACATTCCATCCAGTGCACCGCTCAGCGCGTCCAGGCCGTCCACACACACGGCTTCCAGGTAGTCCCCGAGCGCCGTTTCGACCGCCCGCTCCCACCCATCGCGCACTTCCAGTGTTTCGGCGACCCGTACGCGTTGCGCAAGTCCGGCGCTCCGCAGCCAGTCCGTCGCACTGCCCGCCGCGTGCGTCAGCGCCGCCTTCTGCAACGCCTCGAGCGAGGTCTGCTCGGCGCGGGCGCGCTCGCGCTCGGCCCGGGCGCTCTCCAGGTGCTTTTCCGCCTCGAGTTGCTCGGCGCGCAGGGCCTGTGCCTGCTCCAGCGCCCGCGTCAGGGCCAACGCCAGCTCGTCACTCTGTGCGCGCGCGGCGGCCTCCTCGGTGGCCAGCGCGGCCAGCTGATCGCTGGAATCGTGCGCCCCGAGGGATTCCCGCTCGAGCGCCAGCCGGTCGGTCTGTGCGGCATACCGGCGCAGCTGGTTCTCCAGCTGCTCGATGCGGGCCCGCTCCACCTGAGTGGCCTGTTGGGCAGCTCCACGGGAGCGGTTGAATTGCTCCCAGCGTTGCTGCCACTGCTGCAGCTGCAGATCGGCAGCCTCGAGTGCTTCGGCGCCGGCGCGCTCGGCACGCTGCGCATTCTCCAGCTCAGGGGCGAGTCGAGCGATTTCCTCGCGCAACTCCCCGAGCTGCTGCTCGTCGCGCTGCAGGTGGTCGGCGAGCTCGCCAAGCGTGGCATGCGCCTGCGACAGGTCACTGCGCTGGCGCTCGCGCAGCTCGCGGGTATGCTGAAGCGTCTGCTCGAGCCGGGAGATCTCCGCACCAACCTCGTAGTAGCGACCCTGAACGCCGGCGACACGCTCGCTCTGTTCGTTGTGGAACGCGCGCTGCTTCTCGATCGCCGCCTCCGCGGCGCGCTGATCCGCAAGCGCCGCCTGCATGGCAAGATCGCGCTCGCGCATGGCACTGTCGTGCACCTCCGCCCCGCTGTCCAGATCGCGCAGTCGCAGCGCAAGCAGCTCGGCGGTGAGGCGCCGCTCTTGTTCCTTGAACGCCTGATAGCGGCGCGCCGTGGCGGCCTGGCGCTGCAGATGGCGGATCTGTTTGTCCACCTCATCGCGCACGTCCTGCAGCCGCTCCAGGTTCTCGCGGGTATCGGCGACGCGGCTTTCGGTCTCCTTGCGCCGCTCCTTGTAGCGCGAGATGCCGGCGGCCTCTTCCACGAAGGCGCGCATATCCTCGGTCTTTGCCTCGATGAGGCGGGAGATCATGCCCTGCTCGATGATGGCGTAGCTGCGTGAACCCAGGCCCGTTCCGAGGAACAGGTTCGTGATGTCCTTGCGGCGGCAGCGGGCGGTGTTGAGAAAATAGGCCGATGAGCCGTCGCGGGACACCTGGCGCTTGAGTGAAACCTCGTTGTAGCCCGCGTAGGCGCCGCCGATCTTGCCGTCGCAGTTGTCGAACACGAGCTCCACGGAGGCGGTGCCCACCGGCTTGCGCGCGCTCGAGCCGTTGAAGACCACGTCCGCCATGTTGTCCCCGCGCAGATGCTTCGCGGACAGCTCCCCCATCACCCAACGCACCGCGTCGATGACGTTCGATTTGCCACAGCCATTGGGGCCGACGACACCGGTGAGATTACTGGGAAAGCTGACCTGGGTGGGATCGACAAACGACTTGAAACCGGCGAGCTTGATTTTAGTCAATCGCATCGAGTCAGGTACTCTTGAGACACGCAGATCGGCCGCAGGTCGCGTACCCCGCGAAAAAATGCGCTGCCCAGGGAGCTGGCACAGTTGGCCGCGCGAATGGCCTGGCAGCACAGTGTAGAGGAATTGAAACAATGCCGTCACGACCCGCAACGCAGCTCGAAACATTTTCCAATCCATGCGTGGAGCACGACTACACGATCCGGATGCGGATCCCGGAGTTCACCTGTCTGTGTCCGAAGACGGGGCAGCCGGATTTCGCGACGCTCGAGCTCGAATATGTCCCGGACCGGGAATGTCTGGAGCTGAAGGCGCTGAAGCTGTACATGTGGTCCTTCCGTGATCGCGGCGCTTTTCACGAGGCGGTCACGAACGAGATCGCCGATCGGCTCGTGAGCGCCGTCAGCCCGCGTTTCCTGCGGCTGACGGCGCACTTCAACGTGCGCGGGGGAATCCACACCGCGATCATCGTGGAGCGTCGCCAGCCGGCGTGGCAACCCGCAGCCCCGGTCAGGCTGCCCTAGCCGAGTGCATGGGGCTCCTGCACAGGCAGGCCGTGACAAGCCGGGCTCGGCTTGTATAATCCCGCGTCCTTTACCGGACCTGCGGAATTGCGCTTTCCCAGCAACGGTAGGCATACACGCGTTGAGGAGCAATCGATGCCGGCCAAGAAGCCCGCGCCCAGGGTCGCGAAGGGTAAGAAGGCGGCAAGCCGGCCACCGGCCAGGAAGCCGCTGGTGGCCCGCAAGCCTGCCGAGCGCGGCAAAGTCGCCGCGCCGGTCCACGTCCGCAAGAGCGCGGTCGCGCCCAAGAAGGCGCCGCCGCAACGTCCCATCCCCACCACGGAAGAACCCATTCAGATGCGCAAGGCGACCGAGCCGGCGCCGACAACTCCCGCCAAGCAGGTGTCTGGCGCTCAACCCCATTTAGTTCTGCCGTCGCGCGCGAGCCCCGCGCAAGCGCCGTCCGATGCCGACGACGCCGACGCTGTGGAGCCAGGCAGCCTGCTCGCCGGGCCACGCAACGTACAGCCCTACATCGTCAAACGTGGCGAGCTGTACATGAGCAAGGAGCAGCTGGAGCACTTCCGGCAGATCCTCCTCAGCTGGAAGCAGGATCTGATGGTCGAGGTGGACCGCACCGTCTCGCACATGAAGGATGAGGCGGCAAACTTCCCCGACCCCAACGATCGCGCTACCCAGGAAGAGGAGTTCAGTCTCGAGCTGCGCACGCGCGACCGTGAGCGCAAGCTGATCCGCAAGATCGATGAGGCGCTGAAGCGCGTCGACGATGGCTCCTACGGATATTGCCTCGAGACCGGCGAAGAAATCGGCATCAAGCGACTGGAAGCCCGACCGGTCGCCACCTTGAGCATCGAAGCCCAGGAGCGTCGCGAGCGTCGCGAGCGGCAGTACGGCGACCGCGACGACCGGTATCGGTAATCGTTCATCGGGGACGCCTGCGCTCCCTGCGTCCACGGGTGCCGACGGCGCGCGGCGCATCCGTCCCTACTGCGGCCGCTTTGCGCCCTCTCCCAGCGGCGATCTGCACCTTGGCTCCCTCGTCGCTGCGGTGGGCAGCTACCTGGACGCGCGCCACCATCAGGGCCGCTGGCTGGTGCGGATGGAAGATCTGGACCGTAGCCGTGTGATCCCGGGGTGTGCGCCGCGGATGCTGCGCACGCTCGAGCGCTTCGCGCTGTGTTGGGACGGGGAGGTGCTCTGGCAGAGCCGCCGCATCGATGCATACCTCGACGCGGCGCGCGAGTTGAGTCGGCGAGGACTCACCTTCCCATGCAGCTGCTCGCGTCGCGAGCACTCGCCCTCCGGGGAGACAGGCTATCCAGGAACGTGCCGCGCCGCCCCTGCCGCATCCGGCCCGACCGCCCTGCGCTTTCGCGTGCCGGACGAGGAAGTCGCCTTCGAGGATCGCATACAGGGAACCTGCTGCTTTTCGCTGCCGCGCCTCGGCGACTTCATCCTCGTGCGCAAGGACGGCATTCCTGCCTACCAACTCGCGGTCGTGGTCGATGATGCCGAGCAGGGCATCACCGACATCGTGCGTGGCGCCGATCTGCTGGAGAGCACCGCCTGGCAGCTGGCGTTGCAGAACGCCCTGGCCCTGCCAGTGCCCCGCCATGCCCATCTGCCACTGGTCGTGGAGCCCAACGAGGGGAAATTGTCGAAGTCGCGGCGCGCTTTGCCGGTCGACCGGGGCGACGCGACCGCATCACTCGTCGCCGCATTGCGCTTGCTCCGGCATCCGCCGCCGCCACAGTTGCAGCACGACACCCCCGTCAGAGTGCTGGAGTGGGCGCTCGGCCACTGGGATCCGGATCTGCTTCGCGGCCTGCGATCCGTATCGCTGCCTTGCTCCCCTGCCCTCTGACGCCCCCGCTGACCCCTGCCGTGCGCTTCGCAGCCCTTGTGAGCCGGTGCGCCCCAGTTGGGTTCGCTGCGCCGATGTACTAATGTAGCGTGGTCTAGGCTGATCCTGACGCCCTGGGACTGGGAACGTTCCGTTCGAAAGACGAGGGCTATGAGATGAGCGAACCGAGGACGATCAAGAAGTATCCCAATAGAAGGTTATACGATACGGTCGAAAGTCGTTACATCACGCTTGCAGACGTGAGGAGGTTAGTGATCGAGAAAATCGATTTCGTCGTGGTAGACAAGAAAAGCCAGCAGGACATCACCCGCGCCATCTTGTTGCAGGTGATTGCCGAGCAGGAACAGGCGGGTCAACCTTTGATGAGTCGGGACTTTCTCTCGCAGATCATCCGCTACTACAGCGGGGCGATGCAGGGAATGATTGGCAGCTACCTGGAACAGAGCCTGAAGCTGTTTGCGAGCCAGCGCGAACGCGCGCGCGGCACGGTGGACAAGGACTCCGCGGAAGCCGTGAATCACCTGGCACAAAGGAACTACCAGCGCTGGCGCTCGGTGCAGGAGGAGATCTATCGCACGCTGATGGATGCGGCACGAGGACGAACGGAGATCTTCGAGGATCCGAAGACTTCGATCTCCTGAAGCGGTGGGCAACGCGAGGGTGGCCTGCACGTGGTCATCCTCACGCGCCGACTCCGTGGGATACCCGGCATGGGATACCGGCAGGAAAGCACCGGCAACGCGCGGCCGGGTCGGTCACGGAACCCTCTTCAGGCGGCGTCCACGTCCCGCATGGAAAGACGGATGCGGCCCTGCCGATCGACCTCGAGAACCTTCACGCGAATCACATCGCCTTCCCTGAGTTTGTCGCTGACGCGCTCCACGCGCTCATTCGAGATCTGCGAGATGTGCACCAGGCCGTCCCGCCCCGGCAGGATCGTGACGAACGCACCGAAATCCATGAGCCGCGCGACCTTGCCTTCGTAGATACGGCCTACTTCGACATCTGCGGTGATCAGCTCGATGCGCCGCTGGGCCTCGCGGCCCGCCGCCCCGCTGACCGATGCGATCTTGACCGTACCGTCGTTCTCGATATCGATGGTCGTGCCGGTCTCCTCGGTGATCTGACGGATCACCGCGCCACCCTTGCCGATGACGTCGCGGATCTTCTCCGGATCGATCTTCAGCGTGATGATCGAAGGGGCCCATTCGGACATCTTGCTGCGCGGCTCGGTGATCACCTTGTTCATCTCGCCCAGGATGTGCAGTCGCCCCTCGCGCGCCTGGTCCAGCGCGACTTTCATGATCTCCGGGGTGACGCCCTCGACCTTGATGTCCATCTGCAGCGCAGTGACGCCATCCTTGGTCCCCGCCACCTTGAAATCCATGTCGCCGAGGTGATCCTCATCCCCGAGAATATCGGTGAGGACCTTGAAGCGGCTGCCTTCCAGCACAAGTCCCATGGCGACCCCTGCCACGGGAGCCTTGATGGGTACGCCCGCATCCATCAGCGACAGCGCCGTGCCACACACGCTCGCCATTGAACTCGAGCCGTTCGACTCGAGAATTTCGGAAACGACCCGGATCACGTACGGAAAGGTGGTCATGTCGGGCATCACGGCGTGCACGCCGCGGCGGGCCAGATTGCCATGGCCGATCTCACGGCGTTTCGGTGAGCCCATCATTCCCGTCTCGCCCACGGAGAACGGCGGGAAGTTGTAATGCAGCATGAACGGCTCGCGGCGCTCGCCGTCCAGGCCATCGATGATCTGGGCATCGCGTGTGGTGCCGAGAGTCGTGACGACCAGGGCCTGCGTCTCGCCACGGGTGAACAGCGCCGACCCATGGGTGCGGGGCAGTACTCCCACCTTGACCGTGATGGGACGCACGGTCTTCGCGTCGCGACCATCGATGCGCGGCTCGCCGTTGAGGATCCGCTGGCGCACGATGTTGCTTTCCAGCTTGAAGATCGCACTCTCGACCTGCTCGGCACTCCATTTGGCGGGCTCACCGCCGGTAAGCGTCGCCAGTGTCTGGGATTTGATCTCCGCGATGCGGCTATGTCGCTGCTGCTTCTCGGTGATCGAATAGGCTTGGCCGAGTGCGGCCTGGGCGTGCAGGGCGACGGCGCTTGCGAGCTCGGCATTGTCAGCCTGTGGCCGCCAGTCCCAGCGCGGCTTGCCGACCTCGGCTGCCAGCTCGCGAATGGCGCGTATCGCCACCTGCATCTTCTCGTGTCCGAATACGACGGCCCCGAGCATGACCTCCTCGGACAGCCCCTTGGCCTCCGATTCCACCATCAGCACGGCCTGCTCGGTTGCGGCCACCACCAGATGCAACTGCGATTCCGACAGCGCCTTGGCCGCCGGGTTGAGCAGATACTGCCCATCCTTCCAGCCGACGCGCGCTGCGCCGATGGGACCCTTGAAGGGAATTCCGGAAATGGCGAGTGCCGCCGAGGCCCCCAGCAGGGCTGGAATGTCCGGATCGATCTCCGGATCGACGGAGAACACGGTGGCGACCACCTGTACGTCGTTGTAGAAGTCATCCGGGAAAAGCGGCCGGATCGGCCGGTCGATCAGACGCGATGTGAGCGTCTCCTTCTCGGTGGGACGGCCCTCACGCTTGAAGAAACCACCCGGAATCCTGCCGGCGGCGTAGGTCTTCTCGATGTAGTTGACCGTGAGCGGAAAGAAGTCGCGACCGGGGCGCGGCGTACGCTCGGCGCAGGCGGTAACCAGGACGACGGTGTCGCCCATCGAGACGCGGACGGCGCCCTCGGCCTGGCGAGCCATCTCGCCTGATTCGATCGTTACCGTGTGGGGACCGTATGGAAAGGACTTTCTGACAGCACTCAAGCTTCAATCCTCGATTGGGACAGGGTGGGCGAAGCGGGGCAGACCCCAGGGCAGAAGACGGGGGTCTTCATCTCAGGGTCGAAGGCGATCTTGCGGCCGACCGATGCGCTCGCGAGAGGCGCGATGGGCGCTGGCTGCAACCGATCCGCTCGCCAGCAGTGTGGGTTTGACTAGCCCGACCCGCGGGCAAAAGGCGTAACTCTTGCCCACCCATCGGATCAGCGACGCAGTCCCAGACGCTCGACGAGCTCCTGGTACTTCTGGGGTTGGGTCGATTTCAGATAATCGAGGAGCTTGCGCCGCTGGTTCACGAGCTTCACGAGCCCGCGCCGCGAGGAATGGTCGCGCTTGTGCGCGGTGAAGTGCTCCCCGAGACCGTTGATGCGCTCAGACAGAAGCGCAACCTGCACTTCGGGGGAGCCGGTATCCGAGGCGTCGCGGCGAAATTGCGCGACGATTCCGCCTTTTCTCTCACTGGTTAAAGCCATTGCGCAAGAATCCTGGAATTTCCGGTCGGAAATAGCTCGTTGGGAAGCCCGAAATTCTAACCGGTCTGGCGCCTTCGCCACAAGTTCAAGCCATGCATGGAACGGTATATGCTGTAGATGCGCACAAGCACCCGCCCGTTCCACGCGCTCAACGGGAGATCCCATGTTCAAACCCCTGCTCCTGTCCACCGTGGCCTTGGCCTGCATCGCCGGCTGCGCAAGCGCGGATCGCCAGGCTGGCGATCATTCCGACGCCGTTGCCAATGTCGCGCCGAGCAACTGTATCCGCACCACGGCATCACGCATTCCGCCGGGACCGCATGAGTGCCAGAACGCCGCGGGGCGTACGTACTCGGGCGACGATTTCCAGAGGACGGGTCAGACGAATACGGCCACCGCCCTCGGTATGCTGGATACGTCGGTTACGCCCCGTCACTAAGGGGCACTTCGCCCCGGACGAATAAGCGCCGCGGCCGCACGCTGCCTGCACCGTCGGATTCGCCGATGCCCAAGAAACGGGCGCTGGCATCGTAAAGCCTCAGGCGCCCAGCCGAGGCACACGCAGCCCCAATCGCCTGTCCATGCAGGATCCGCTCAGCGGCCTCGTGCGAGAGCTGTACCGCGGGCAGATGCTGCACGGCGCGGTCCGGATCAAGCAGGAGGGGACAGCGCCCCTGCTGCTGCGCACGCTCGATTGATTCCAACGTCTCCATCTCACAGTCCACGAAAGGCTCGACGTAAATGCGGCGCAGCTGCTCGACATGTCCGCAGGTGCCCAGCGCGCGGGCGAAATCCTCCGCCAGCGTTCGCACGTAAGTACCCTTGGAGCACAACACCTCCAGCTGCAGGAGCGTAGCCTCCCACTCACCCAGATGCAGCGCCGCGATGTGGATGCTGCGGGGACTGCGCTCGACCTCGAGGCCCGCGCGCGCCAGCCGGTACAGCGGCTGGCCGCCCTGCTTGATTGCCGAGAACATCGGCGGAAGCTGCATCTGCTGGCCCTGGAATTGCTGCAGCACTGCGCCGAGCTGCTCACCGGTGAGATGCGGTACGGGCCGGGTCTCCACGATGGCTCCCTCACGATCGCCGGTGCTCGTGCGCGCGCCGAGCCGAAGCGCGAAATGATAAAACTTCCGCCCCGCCAGAATGTCGCCGGCGAGTTTCGTCGCCTCTCCGAGGCAGATCGGCAGCATGCCGCTTGCGAGCGGGTCCAGACTGCCGACATGCCCTGCCTTCACGCCACCGAACAAGCGCCGCGTGCGCTGCAGTGCGGCGTTGGAGGAAAGCCCCACGGGCTTGTCGAGCAGTAAAATGGCGGCGCCTGGCACCATGAGCACACTCAGGGGCGGTGCGCTGACGAGTCGTTGCCGCCGTCCCCCACCGATGCGTCCCGCCCTGCTGACTCTTCCGCTGCTGAGCCTTCCCTCCCTGAGCCGTGCCCTGCGGGATCCTCCGCTACGCCGCGAGCTTCGCCGGTATGTGCCTCGCGATCGAGTTTGACCGCCTGATCGATGAGACCCGTCAGATGCGCTGCGCGATCGGCGGTATCGTCGAGCACGAACTCGAGTCGCGGGGCATGGCGCAGGCGCAGCCGACGCCCGACCTCGCCGCGCAGGAAGCCCGCGGCGTGGGTGAGGCCTATGCGCACCTCCGCGCCGGGGTTGTACGAGGCGAAGGGCGTGAAATAAATGCGCGCCAGTCCCATGTCGGGCGTCACGCTGACGGCAGTGATCGTGACATTACCGACACGGGGATCCTTCACGTCCCGCCCGATGAGCTCTGCGAGCACGCGCTGGATCTCCGCCTCGATGCGGCGTTTGCGCTGCGCCTCGGCCACTACTGCAACGTCCTGGCGACCTCGACCCGCGAGTAGCATTCGATCTGATCGCCGACGCGCACGTCCTGATAATTCTTCACGCCGATGCCGCACTCGGTGCCCGCCCGCACCTCGCTCGCCTCGTCCTTGAAGCGGCGCAGCGATTCGAGCGCGCCTTCGAAGATCACGACGTTCTCGCGCAGCACGCGGATGGGGTTGTTGCGCTTGACGAGGCCCTCGGTCACGAGGCAGCCGGCCACGACACCGAACTTGCTGGAACGGAACACCTCGCGCACCTGCGCCACACCGACGATCGTCTCCTTGATTTCCGGCTGCAACATCCCGGACATCATCTGTTTCACATCGTCGATGGCTTCGTAGATGATGCTGTAATAGCGCACTTCCACGCCGGTTTCCTTGAGAGCCTCGCGCGCGCCGGCATCCGCCCGCACGTTGAAGCCGATGATGAGCGCCTTCGAGGCCGCCGCGAGCTGCACGTCGGAGACGGTGATGCCGCCGAGTCCGCTGCCGAGCACCTTGACTTGCACTTCCTCGGTCGAGAGTTTGTCCAGCGCCTCGCGCAGCGCTTCGGCACTGCCCTGCACGTCCGCCTTGATGAGGACGGCAACGATGCCCGCCTTGGCCTCGCCCATCTGCGAGAACACGTCCTCGGAGCGGGTGGCCTGGCGCGCGAGTTTCACGTCACGGAACTTGCCCTGCCGATAGAGCGCCACCTCGCGCGCCTTGCGTTCGCTTTCCACGACGAGCAGATCATCCCCGGCGTTGGGAGCGCTCGCGAGTCCGAGCACGACCACCGGCATCGAGGGAGCTGCCTCCTGCACCGCCCGCCCGGTTTCATCGAACATCGCGCGCACGCGGCCGAATTCCGAGCCGGCCAGGATCGGATCCCCCATACGCAGCGTGCCCTTCTTGACCAGCACCGTAGCCACCGCTCCCCGTCCTTTCTCGATGCTGGACTCGATGACGATGCCCGAAGCGAGACCGTCGCGCGCGGCACGCAGCTCGAGCACTTCGGCCTGCAGCAAAATGGCCTCGAGCAAATGGTCGACACCTGCGCCAGTACGGGCGGATACGTTCACGAAGATGTTCTGACCGCCCCACTCCTCCGGGATGACATCTTGCTTGGACAACTCCGTACGCACACGATCCGGGTCGGCATCGCTCTTGTCGACCTTGTTGACTGCCACCACGATCGGCACATCCGCGGCCCGCGCATGCTGGATGGCTTCGATCGTCTGCGGCATCACGCCATCGTCGGCGGCCACGACCAACACAACGATGTCGGTGGCCTTCGCTCCGCGCGCCCGCATCGCCGTGAAGGCCGCGTGGCCGGGCGTATCGAGAAACGTGATCCCGCCGCGTGCGGTCTCGACGTGATATGCCCCGATGTGCTGCGTGATACCGCCCGCTTCGCCCGCCGCCACCTTCGTGCTGCGGATATAGTCGAGCAGCGAGGTCTTGCCATGATCGACATGACCCATGACGGTCACGACCGGCGGTCGCGGCTCGGCACTGGCGTCCTCGGCCGAGACGCCCTGCAGATCCTCTTCGATCTGATTTTCCTTCAGTACCTTCGGCGTGTGACCCATCTCCTCGATCACGAGGACCGCAGTGTCGCGATCGATCGGTTGATTGATGGTGGCCAGAACTCCGATGTTCATCAGCACCTTGATCACCTCGTTGGCCTTCACGGCCATGCGCTGCGCAAGCTCTGCGACGGTGACGGTTTCGCCGATACTGACTTCCCGCACAACCGGCGCGGTCGGCATCTCGAAGGCGTGGCGGCCTTCGGAGCTTGCCGGCACCGGGCGTGATTTGGTGCGCCGCTTCTTCTTGTAGCGCGAGCTCACATCGCCTGCGACGTGCAGCTCCTGGCGGCCGTAGCGGGTTGCACCCCGATCATCGCCGGCAGGCGGGGGCGGTGTGACCGCTGTGGCCGGTCGCTCGCGCGGCACGGATGCCGGGCTGACGGCAGCGCCAGCGGCGGGCGCAGCTGCCGCAGTTGCGACACTGGCGAGGGCGGCCGCCGGGCGGGTGCGCTCACGCGGCGGCTCCATCGGCCGACGCTCGTGCTGGTTACCCTGCTCCTCGCGCTCGCGTTCGCGCCGCTCCGCGTCCTCGCGTGCCCGCTGCTCGGCCATGCGCCGGGCATCTTCCTGGGCTTTCTTGCGCGCCTGCTCTTCCTCGGCCCGCCGGCGATTCTCATTCTCGAGCCGTTCGCGTTCGCGGCGCTCGCTCTCGACTCGCTCGGACTCCCGCCGCGCCGCCTCTTCGGCTTCGCGCCGCTTCTGGTCGATCTCATCCTGTTGCTGACGCGCCTGCTCTTCCAGAACATCGCGCTTGATGTAGGTCCGCTGCCGGCGCACCTCGACGTTCACGGTGCGGGCACGCCCCTGCGCGCTGGCGAGCTTGAGCTCGCTTTGCGTCTTGCGGCGCAGAGTGATTTTGCGCGGCGCGGCATCGCCGTCATCGCCGCTGCCGTGACTTCGGCGCAGATGCGTCAGCAACTCGAGCTTCGCATCATCGCTGATGCGGTCGTCCGGGCCGTCCACCTTGATCCCGGCCTGATCGAGCTGCACGAGCAACCGGTCGACGGGGACCTTCAGTACTTCGGCGAACTGGGAAACTGTGACTTCTGCCATACGCTACCTCGCAACCTCACTGGCCCGCTTCGAACCACGGGGCGCGTGCGGTCATGATCAGCTTTCCGGCCTCTTCGCTGGCCAGTCCGTCGATATCCGCCAGATCATCGACGGACTGCTCGGCCAGATCCTCGCGCGTACGGACGCCGCGGCGCGCGAGCGCCAGCGCAAGATCCGGACTCATCCCCTCGAGCAGCAGCAGATCATCCGCCGGCATCGATTGATCGAGAGTCTCCTCACTTGCGATTGCCTGCGTGAGCAGGACGTCACGCGCGCGATTGCGCAGCTCCTTCACGATGTCCTCGTCGAATTCGGCGATTGCCGCAAGCTCCGCCTGCGGCACATACGCGATCTCCTCGATCGTCGAGAAGCCCTCCTGCGCAAGGATCGTGGCCACGTCCTCGTCCACATCGAGTTGCTTCATGAAGTTCTGCACCAGCTCCTTCGCCTCGGTCTCGCTCTTCGCCTCGGCATCCGACTCGGTCATCACGTTCAGGTCCCAGCCGGTGAGCTGGCTGGCCAGACGGATGTTCTGACCGCCGCGACCGATGGCCTGCGAGAGCTTCTCCTCGGAGACCGCGATATCCATGCTGTGCGAATCCTCATCCACCACGATCGACATCACTTCGGCGGGCGACATCGCGTTGATCACGAACTGTGCGGCATTCTCATCGTGCGGAATGATGTCCACCCGCTCGCCGGCGATCTCGTTCGAGACCGCCTGCACGCGCGAGCCGCGCATCCCCACGCAGGCCCCGACCGGATCGATGCGCGGATCGTTGCTGCGCACCGCGATCTTGGCGCGCACGCCCGGGTCACGCGCCGCGCCGAGAATCTGGATGAGTCCCTGGCCAACCTCGGGCACCTCGAGCTTGAACAGCTCGATGAGAAACTCGGGGGCGGTGCGCGTCAGGAACAGCTGCGGACCGCGCGGCTCGGAGCGCACTTCCTTGAGGAAGGCCTTGATGCGGTCCTGCGGCTTGACCTGCTCGCGCGGGATCATGTCGGTCCGCGGAACGAAGCCCTCCGCGTTGCTTCCCAGATCGACGTAGATGCCGTTGCGGTCGATGCGTTTGACCACGCCGCTGACCAGCTGTCCCACCCGATCCTGATAGGCCTCGACGACCTGGGCGCGCTCGGCTTCGCGCACCTTCTGCACGATGACCTGCTTCGCCTGCTGCGCGGCGATGCGGCCGAAGGCGACCGACTCCATCGGCTCCTCGACGAAGCCGCCGACGTCCACGCTGGGATTCACGTCCCGGCCGTCCTCGAGGCGAAGTTCCCGTTCCGGAACCTCCAGCTCCTTGGAATCGTCCGCGAAGATCTTCCAGCGGCGGAAGGTCTCGTAGTCGCCGCTCTTGCGGTCGATCGCGACCCGCACGTCCCACTCCTCCCCGTGTTTCTTGCGCGTCGCGGAGGCGAGTGCGGCTTCGAGCGCCTCGAAGATGACTTCTTTGTCGACGCCCTTCTCGTTCGAGACGGCATCGACGACCATCAGAATCTCTTTGTTCACGTCCCCACCTACTCATGGCCGCGCGGGCCAGTCTCACTGCACCTTCAGGAGGCCAGCCTTGCCTTGCCGATTTCCTCGAAGCTCGCCGCCACGGTCTGCCGATCCACCTCGAGCTGCACACCCGCTGCGCTCACCGCCTGCAGCGTCCCCGTGTAGCGGCGCCGTCCGGCGCGCGGCACCTTCAGCTCGAGAAACACCCGGGAGCCCACAAAGCGCTTGAAATGCGCGGGCGTGCGCAAAATCCTGTCGAAGCCCGGCGAGGACACCTCGAGCGTATAGGCGCTCGGAATCGGGTCCTCCACATCGAGCAGTGCCGCCACCTCGCGGCTGACGCGCTCGCAGTCATCCACGCCCACCCCGGTGGGCGCATCGATGAACAGCCGCACGCTCGCTTGCGACCTGCCCGCGCCGTGCTCGAGCTCGACCAGCTCGTAGCCGAGTCGAGCGAGCACAGGCTCAATGAGGGCGATGAGCCGCTCGCGCAAGGTCACCGTCATCGCAACTACCTGCCGCTACAAACAAAAATGGGCCGCACGGCCCATCAAAACCGCCGCCGGAAGACTCTTCCGGCTGCGCACTGCCGCCCCACGCAGGACCTGCACTCCCGCCGCAGCATGAATAAAAAAAGCCCCTCGGGGGGCTTTGCTGAGCAAGCACTTGACGGGGGCTTCGCTACACGACGCCAGGCGGATTGCCCCGAAGAGGCCTCGTGGATCCGCTTCCCGCTCCCGCGGCCGAGGCCCGCGGGGGCGCGCATTCTACCCAAACGCAACAGGCAGCGAAACCCGCATACGCGTTTTCCGCCGCCGGGGCCGCGGTAAAGGCGCTGCACGCGGGCAAAAAGCGGGAACCGGTGGTCTTGGGCGGCTTATGCCTGTCTAGACAGGCTGCCGCCTGCCATGCCAAGATTTCCGCCTGAGTCCGGCCAGTCCGCCGGGCGACCGGGTCCGCTGTCACGTGCCGCAAGTCGTTCTGCCTACCCCCCGCTATCGCCAGGTCAAGGAGTTCATCCTGCGACAGATTGCCGCCGGCACGCTGCGCAGTGGCGAGCGCATCCCGTCCGAGAACGAGCTCGTGCGCCAGCTGGAGGTGGCGCGGATGACGGCCAACCGCGCCCTGCGGGAGCTGGCCGCCGAGGGTATCCTCGTGCGCGTTGCCGGCGTCGGCACCTTCGTCGCCGAGCAGCGCGCGCACTCCCATCCGCTACAGGTGCAGAACATCGCCGATGAGATCCGTGCGCGCGGCCACGAGTACGAGGCACGGATCGTATCCGTTGGATCCATCACCGCCTCGCGCGAGATTGGGGAACGCTGCGGGGTCAGCGCCGGCGCCAGGCTCGATCACTCCGTGCTCGTGCACTTCGAGGGCGCAGTGCCGCTGCAGGTCGAGGACCGCTATGTCAATCCAACCGTCGTGTCAGGTTATCTCGACAACGACTTCACCCGGACGACGCCGCATGAGTTTCTGATGCGCGCCGCGCCGTTACAACGCGCCGAGCACACGGTGCGCGCCATCATTCCCGACGGGCGCGTGCGCCGCATGCTCAAACTCGCTGCGCCGGATGCGTGCCTGTTGATCCGCCGGCGCACGTGGGCGGGGGGACGGATCGCCACGGTCGCCGATCTATATCACCCGGGCTCGCGCTACGAGCTGACGGGAGCATTTCAGACCCACAGTTGAACCACCAGGAGAGATGCCGTGTCCGAACCGCCCAGCCGCCGCCCGCCACTGCGCGCAGCGCGCGGCGCCACTCTCAGCTGTCGCAACTGGGTCACCGAGGCCGCGTTGCGCATGCTCTGCAACAATCTCGATCCGGAGGTCGCCGAGCGACCCGAGGACCTCGTGGTCTATGGCGGCATCGGCCGCGCTGCCCGCAACTGGACCTGCTTCGATCAGATCGTCGCGGCTCTGCACGCACTGGGCGAGGAGGAAACGCTGCTCATCCAGTCGGGCAAGCCAGTGGGTGTGTTTCGCACGCATGCCGATGCGCCGCGGGTGCTGATCGCGAACTCCAACCTCGTCGCCCGCTGGGCCGACTGGGACCACTTCAACGCCCTGGACCGCAAGGGGTTGATGATGTTCGGGCAGATGACCGCCGGCTCCTGGATCTACATCGGTAGTCAAGGCATCGTGCAGGGGACCTACGAAACGTTCGTCGAGATGGGGCGGCAGCATTTCGCCGGCCGGCTCGCGGGGAAATGGCTCCTCACGGCCGGTCTTGGCGGCATGGGTGGTGCCCAGCCGCTTGCCGCCACGATGGCGGGCGCCTCGATGCTCGCCGTGGAGTGCCGCCCCGAGCGCATCGCCAAGCGCCTGCAGACCCGCTATCTGGATGTGCAGGCCGCGAATCTGCAGAACGCGCTGGAGATCCTCGAGCAATCCCGCGGCAACGGCCGGCCGGTCTCGGTCGGCCTGCTGGGCAACGCCTGCGAGGTATTGCCGCAGTTGCTCAGTCACGGCATCCGTCCCGATGCGGTCACGGATCAGACTTCCGCACACGACCCGGTCAACGGCTATCTGCCGGCCGGCTGGAGCCTCGAGCAGTGGGATCGCCTGCGCGCACAGGATCCGAAACGCGTCGCGGCCGAAGCGCGCACCTCGATGGCGCGTCACGTGGAATCGATGCTCGCGTTCCAGCGCCAGGGCATTCCCGTGTTCGATTACGGCAACAACATCCGTCAGGTGGCTTTCGATGAGGGGGTGAAGGATGCGTTCGCTTTCCCGGGTTTCGTGCCCGCCTATATCCGGCCGCTGTTCTGCCGCGGCATCGGACCGTTTCGCTGGGCAGCGCTCTCGGGGGACCCCGAGGACATCTATCGGACGGATGCCAAGGTGCGCGAGCTGTTGCCCGATGATGCCCATCTGCATCATTGGCTCGACATGGCGCGTGAGCGCATCCAGTTCCAGGGCCTGCCGGCGCGGATCTGCTGGGTCGGACTCGGCGATCGGCACCGCCTCGGCATGGCATTCAACGAGATGGTGGCGAGCGGGGAGCTCTCGGCCCCGATCGTCATCGGGCGGGATCATCTGGACTCGGGCTCGGTGGCCAGCCCGAACCGCGAAACCGAAGCGATGCGCGATGGCTCGGATGCGGTGGCGGACTGGCCGTTGCTGAACGCGCTGCTCAACACGGCAAGCGGCGCGAGCTGGGTATCGATCCATCACGGTGGCGGGGTCGGAATGGGCTACTCGCAGCACGCTGGCGTGGTCGTCGTATGTGATGGCACGCCGGCCGCCGCCCGTCGCCTCGAGCGCGTGTTGTGGAATGATCCGGCCTCCGGGGTCATGCGTCACGCCGACGCCGGCTATGAGCTGGCGGTGCAGTGCGCGCGGGAAAAGGGCCTGAATCTTCCGTTTCTGGATGTCTGATCGTGGCCGATGCGTACACCTTGTGGCGCAATGCGCAACTCGCGACCTGCGATGCTGCCATGAGCGTCCTCGGCAACGGCGCGCTGCTGACGCGCGCGGGACGCATCGAGTGGGTCGGCGAAGAGGCCGACCTGCCGGAATTGCGGGCACCGGCGGAAGTGCGCGACCTGCATGGCGCGTGGGTGACTCCGGGCCTGATCGACTGCCATACCCACCTCGTGTTTGCGGGCACACGCGCGAGCGAGTATGCGCAGCGGCTGCGCGGGCGTTCCTACGAGGAGATCGCCCGCGAGGGCGGCGGAATTCTTGCTTCCATGCGCGCCGTGCGGGCGGCCTCGGAGCAGCAGCTCTTCGATGAGAGCGCGCCGCGTCTGCAGGCATTGCTTGCCGAAGGCGTCACCACGCTCGAGATCAAATCCGGTTACGGGCTCACGCTGGGCGACGAAACGAAGATGCTGCGCGTGGCGCGGGCGCTCGAGCGGGCCTTCCCGGTCACCGTTAAGACGACGTTGCTCGCAGCCCATACGCTGCCGCCGGAGTTTCGCGATCGCGCCGATGAGTACATCCGCGTGGTGAGCGAGGAATGGCTGCCGGCGCTGCAGGGGCAAGGTCTCATCGATGCCGTAGATGTCTTTTGCGAGTCGATCGGCTTCACGGTGGCGCAATCGCAGCGGCTGTTCGAGGCGGCGGCGCGTGCGGGCATCGCCACGAAAGTCCATGCCGAGCAGCTCTCGAACATGGGGGCGAGCGCGATGGCTGCCCGGTACGGGGCGCTCTCGTGCGATCACCTGGAATTCGCGACCGCGCAGGACGCGGCGGCGCTGGCCGCTTCCGGAACGGTCGCCGTGCTGCTGCCCATTGCCTACTATTGCCTCGGTGGCGGCCGCCGGCCGCCGATCGAGGCGCTGCGGGCGGCCGGGACGTGCACCGCGATTGCGAGTGACTGCAATCCCGGATCTGCGCCGACGGCCTCGCTGCTGCTCGCGATGAGCATGGCGACGCGCCTGTTTGGCATGACCGCTGAGGAAGCCCTTGCCGGGGTGACGCGCAATGCCGCTCGGGCGCTCGGGGAACAGACCCGCCGCGGCATGCTGGCAGCCGGCCAGGTGGCCGACTTCATCGTCTGGAACGTTCGCGACCTCGCCGAGCTGAGCTACTGGATCGGATTCAACCCACGCCGCACCGTCGTACGTGCCGGAAAGATCGCCGCATGAAGCAACCCTTCGAACTGACGCTGGGCGAACGCCCGCTGACCCTGACGCAGCTTCGCTGCATCTACCGGCAGCCGACCAGTGTGCGGCTTCACGAGCGCGCGCTGCGCGCCGTTCGCGCCTCTCACGCCGCCACGACTACTCTGGCGGCGAGTGATGCGCCGGCATACGGACTCAACACGGGATTTGGCCTGTTGGCGCAGACGCGCATCCCCGCCTCCCAGCGCACGCTGCTGCAACGTAACATCATCCTTTCCCACAGCGCCGGAGTCGGTGCGCTGCTCGATGATGGCATCGTGCGTCTCACGCTGGTGCTGAAGCTCGCCAGCCTGTTGCAAGGTTTCTCCGGCATCAGCGAAGCGTTGGCGCAACGCCTGGCCGCACTCATCAATTCCGGGCTGTATCCGTGCGTGCCGGGCCAGGGCTCGGTCGGTGCCTCCGGCGACCTCGCACCCCTGGCGCATCTGTCGCTGCCGATGTTGGGTCTCGGCTCGATCCGCAGCGCGGGGAAGATCCGCCCCGCCGCGCAGGCGCTGGCCGAGGCGGGACTCGGCAGCATCGAGCTCGGCCCCAAGGAGGGATTGGCGCTACTGAATGGAACGCAGGTATCCACCGCGCTTGCCCTGGGGGGATTGTTCGAGCTCGAGGAGATCTTCACGGCGGCGGTGGTGAGCGGGTCGCTGTCACTCGATGCCCTCCAGGGCAGCGATGTGCCCTTCGATGAGCGCATCCAGCGCCTGCGCGGCCACCCCGGACAGGCGCGGGTCGCACGCGCCTATCGCGAGCTTCTCGCCGGCAGTGCGATCCGCGAGTCGCACCGCACGTGCGAGCGCGTTCAGGACCCGTACTCGCTGCGCTGTCAGCCCCAGGTCATGGGCGCCTGCCTCGATCTGCTCTCACAGACCTCCGCCACGCTGCTCACCGAGGCGAATGCCGTCACGGACAATCCATTGATCTTCACCTCGGAGAATGCGACTGCGGCGGGCGAGGTCCTCTCGGGGGGCAACTTCCACGCCGAGCCCGTGGCCTTCGCGGCCGATATCCTCGCGCTCGCGTGCGCCGAGATCGGCTCGATCGCCGAACGGCGCATCGCGCTGCTGATCGATCCGAAGATGAGCGGCCTGCCCGCCTTCCTCGCGCCCGACAGCGGCGTCAACTCCGGCTTCATGATGGCGCAGGTCACCGCGGCGGCCCTGGTTGCCGAGAACCGGATGCTCAGTCACCCGGCGAGCATCGACAGCATTCCGACCTCGGCCAATCAGGAGGACCATGTCAGCATGGCCACCCATGGCGCGCGCCGGCTCTTGAGCATGACGACCAACGCCGCGCACGTCATCGCAATCGAGTTTCTGGCGGCCTGTCAGGGAATCGATTTCCGCAGGCCGCTGCGCACCTCGCCACCGCTGCAGACAGCCCACGCGGCAATGCGTGCCCGGGTGCCGTTCGCCACCGAGGACCGGTTGCTGGCCGATGACATCGAACTCGCCGGCAGCGTGATCCGCACGCCGGCGATTCAGGCCCTGGCGGATTTTTTCCGGCCTGATTTTGCGTGACGGGCGTGCGCGGCGGGGCGACGACGCCCGCCCTGCTCCAGGCTCTGTTTCAGCACCGCCATCAGATCGATGACCTCGGCGGTTTTCTGCGGCTTCGCCGCTCGCGTGGCTGCAGTCAGCGTATGCGTTTCGCGCGCCCGGATCTTCTCCTTGATGCGCGCCATCAGGTCCTCGCGATAGGTATCGTGATATTTGCGCGGCTCCCAGGGCTCGCTCATTTCCTCGATCAGCCGTTCGGCCATCGACAGCTCCTTGGAGGCGAGCCCCGCCGCCCTGGCCGCCGGCGCGGTCACTCCGAGATCTGCGGGCAGGCGCAACTCGTCCGCAAAGCGCAGCGTGTTGAGGGTGAGCAGCGCATCCTGGGGCAGCAACGCGGCCAGATGCTGGCGCGTGCGCACGACGACATTGGCAACGGCCACCTTGCCGGCGCGCTTGAGCGCCTCGCGCAGCAACGCATACACCTTCTCGCCGCCCTTCTGCGCTGCTACGAGGTAGGGTGTGTCGTAGAACTCGGGTGCGATATTGGTCGCCTGCGTGAAGCTCGTAATCTCGATCGTCTGGGCCGCTTTGGGGTTCGCGCGGCGGAAATCCTCTTCCGAAAGCGCCACGTAGCGGCCCTTCTCGTACTGGTAGCCACGTACGATGTTCTTCCACTCCACCGGCTTGCCGGTGCGCTTGTTATAGCGCTGATAGCCGATGGGCGCGAAGTCCCGCCGATCAAGATAGTCCAGATCGATCGTCGACCCCTGCGCGAGGGAATACAGCTCCACGGGGATGTAGACGAGTCCGAAGGAGATCGCGCCCTTCCAGAAGGCCCGAGCCATGCGCTACCCCGTTGCCTCACCGCCGGTTCGGCGGCGGGGACTCAACGCGCCGGGGGGCGCGTAGGTTCCCCCGACCTAGAGGGCTGGAGCCTGAAAGCCTCCCGAGCGGTACGTAAGAACGAGCGTATCGCGGACGCCGTCTGCGCCATCGGGCTGGATGGGCGTTGTCTCGTGGATCACCCGCGCATCATCCAGGAGCAACATCGACCAGGGTTCGCGCATCGTAAAGCGCACGCCGGCGGTACCGTTGGCGTCGAATACGCGTGTTTCTCCGCCGCGCACGTGGTGTCGGCGCACGAGCAGCAGCGCGACGAAGTCGACGCCATCGCGATGCGCGCCTTCCGGGGTCGGCCGGCCGATTCCACCGGCCGTGTCGATCCGAAACTGGTGCGCCTCGATGTACCAGCGCGTCACGCCGCGAATCTGCTGAAAGAGGCTGCCGATCGCACCCAGCAGTGCCCCCCACACCGGCCTTGCCAATACCGGCGCGGCGATCGGCTCGAACCAGCGCTCCAACCCCCCGTGCAATGCGTTGTAGGAAACCGGCTGCCAGTGCGCGCGCTGCGGAGTCCGTGACAGCTCGGGCGGCTGACCGTCGCGAAACTCCTGAATGAAGCAAGCATGGCGGCGCGAGCGGTAGCGCCCGCCATCACGCAGATATTGGTCCCGCGGCAAGTCATCCCACGAAGCAGGCAACGTCTGTAGCTGCGCGCGGTCGACGGACAGCACCGCTGCGCCCTGCTCTGCGGACAGAAGTACGTAGCCGTCCTCGAGCAGCCGGTTTGCGGTGGCCGAGCACGCCTCACGGTGCCCATCCGCGGCGGTGGGCGGTGCGACATGACCTGGTAAGCGCGGCGTCATGGGGGAACCGCGCGTGGGGTGGGCGCGTTTATTGCTGCCAAGCTCGTGACCTCAAGGCTGCCTCCCACCGTAATCGCGTCCAGTATTGGAGTATATAAATGAGTCATATCACGCAGATACAGCAACTTCGTGAGCGTGCCCGCAAGCAAATCCGGGAAGGCGCCGTGACCGCTGGCTATGCGCTCGATCGCAAGCAGGTCATTGAACTCCTCAACGAGGCCCTGGCGACGGAGATTGTCTGCGTGCTGCGCTACCGCTTCCATTATTTCATGGCCTCCGGCATCCACTCCCAAGCGGTAAAGCAGGAATTCAAGGAACATGCCGAGGAGGAGCAGCAGCATGCCGACTGGATCGCGGAACGCATCAAGCAGCTCGGCGGCAAGCCGGAGATGAATCCGGCCGTGCTCACGAGCAACAGCCACAGCGAATACAAGGAAGGGACCTCGCTGGCCGACATGATCCGCGAGGATCTGATCGCCGAGCGCATCGCGATCGAATCCTATCGCGAGATCATTCAGTTCCTTGGTCAGAAGGATCCCACCTCGAAGCGCATCATGGAGAAGATCCTCGCCAAGGAGGAAGAGCACGCGGACGATATGGCCGACCTGCTGTTTGCGGTCGAGCCCGACACCGGCGAAGGCTCGCGCAACCTGTATTTCGCCGATGAGGTGCCGGGGCCGGCGAACGAGATCACCGCCAAGAAAACGACCGAGCGGCCCCCGCCGGCAGGCAAACCGAGCTGACGAGCGGGGCTAGCCAGGCCACGCCGGGACCTGCACAGGTCCCGGCCGGCGAGTCACGCGCGCTGCGGCAACAGGGTGAGCAGCTCGGCGATGCCGTCGAGCGTGCCGCCCGCAGCTTTGCCCGGCAGATCCGTGCCGTATCCATAGGTGACGGCCACGAAGGGACAACCTGCCGCCTGCGCAGCCTGCATGTCGAGCCCGGAATCCCCGACGTACAGCATCTCGGCCGGGGCGATCGCGAGACGCGAGCAGGCAGCCAGCAGCAGCTGCGGGCGCGGTTTGCGCAGCTCCGCACGGTCTGCGCATAGCGTGAACGCGAGCGATTCGCTCAGCCCGGCCGTCTCGAGCAGCGGCACGGCAAACATGCTGTCCTTGTTGGTGATGCAGCAGAGCGACAGACCCGCGCCCGCGAGCGCCCGCAGCGTCTGTGCAATGCCAGGGTACACGCTGCTGCGCCGGTACAGGCCCTGGGCGTAGAGGCGGCGAAAGAGCGCGATCGCCGCGGAGCGCTGCGCAGGGTGGCTCGGCAGCGTCCCCAGACTCTCGGTGAGCGCCTGCAGCACCAGTTGGTCCACGCCCCGGCCGACAAGTGCGCGCACGCTGGTTTCCGGCAGCTCACGCGCTCCGAGCATGCGCAGCATCAGATTCACTGCGGCGGCCAGATCGGGCATGGTATCGATCAGCGTGCCGTCGAGATCGAAGGCGACCGCACGCAGGCGATCAGGCAGTTTCAACATGCATCGCTCCCGCAGCCGCCGCGGCATGCGCGGCCGCCAGGCGTTCGAGCTCCCAGACGGCAGCGGACGGCGCCAGCACGAGATCAGCCGCTTGAAAGTCCTGCGCGGCCGTCCAGCGGTTCGGCCATGCGACGGTAAACAATCCCGCAGCTTTCGCGGATCGAACGCCCAACGCGGAATCCTCCAACGCCATGGCCCGCTGCGGCGGCAGCCCCAGCGCTGCCAGCGTGAACTGATAGATGTCGGCAGCGGGCTTCTTGCATGCCACGACATCGCCGCTTGCCACCACATCGAACCAGCTCGCATTGGCGTCGTCCAATACCGCCGCAAGCAGGGGCGCGATGTTCTGCGGCGAGGTCGTCGAGGCGATCGCCAGGCGCACACCCGCCGCGCGTGCCTGGCGCATGAGCGGCGCAATGCCCGGCCGGGCGCAGACGTGCGTCCGCTCGATCAACTCGCGATACAGCGCCGTTTTCGCGGCATGCAGCGCTGTCACGAGACCGAGGAGGCGGGCCTGCTCGGCGGGCGTCACGGGCAAACGCTCGATGTAAGCCGCCAGGCGCTCCTTGCCACCGGTGATCTGCAGCAGCTCGCCATACAGGCGCGCATCCCAGTGCCACTCCAGCCCGAAGGAAGCGAAGGCTGCATTGAAGGCACGCCGATGCATTTCTTCGGTATCGGCAATCGTGCCGTCGACATCGAAGATCAGCGCCTCGAGGCGCGCGCGCATCATCGGCGCAGCAGCCCCTGCGAGCCGCGCGCGAGCGCCTCCTTGCGGCACTCCATCAGGCGCCAGATCATCGGCGTGAAGATCAGCTGCAGTGCCAGATCCATCTTGCCGCCCGGACATACGATCGTGTTGGCGCGCGACATGAACGAGTCGTGCAGCATCGACAGCAGGTAGGGGAAATCGATCCCCCGCGGGTTGGAGAAGTGGATCACGAGGAAGGACTCGTCCGGCGTCGGGATGAAGCGGGCAATGAACGGATTCGAGGTGTCCACGATGGGCACACGCTGGAAGTTGATGTGCGTGCGCGAGAATTGCGGACAGATGTAATGCACGTAATCGTGCATGCGCCGCAGCACGACATCGGCCACGGCCTCCGCCGAGTAGCCGCGCATGGATCTGTCGCGATGCAGCTTCTGTATCCACTCGAGATTGATCACCGGCGTGACGCCAATGAGCAGGTCCACGTGTCGGGCGACATCGAGCTCTTCCGTGACGATCGCTCCGTGCAATCCTTCGTAAAACAACAGCTCCGTGTGTTGCGGCAGATCCTCCCACTCTGTAAAGGTCCCCGGCGGCTGCTTGTAGCGGGCCGCTTGCGTGTCATCGTGCAGATAGCGGCGAAATCGGCCCTGCCCGCGGATGGCGTATGCGTCGAACAGCTCCGCAAGCTCGGCGAACAGGTTCGCCTCCGGGCCGAAGTGGCTGAAGCGATGATCGCCGCGCTCGATGGCCTCGCCCAGTCGCTGCTGCATTTCGGCCCGGTCGTAGCGGTGGAAACTGTCGCCTTCGACGAACGCCGCGGTGATTTTCTCGCGGCGGAAGATCTGCTCGAAGGTGCGCATGACCGAGGTCGTGCCGGCCCCGGAGGAGCCGGTCACCGCGATGATGGGATGCGTGGCGGACATGGTTTGCTGGCTCCGGCAGCTACACCGCAGTGGTGAACAGGCCGCGCGTGCCGAACAGCGGTGCAGCGAACTCGAATGCGTTGTGATCGCGGTGGTAACGCTCGATCCGCTCCACCTCGGTGCGCGCCCCGAAGACGAACCCGATGCGCTCGTGCACGGCGCGCGGAGTCACCTCCAGGATCGGCCCGAGACCGGTGCTGGCGCGGCCGCCGGCCTGCTCGATGAGCATTCCGATCGGGTTGGCCTCGTAGAGCAGCCGCAGCCGCCCCGGCCGGGACGGATCCCGCCGGTCGCGGGGGTACATGAAAACTCCGCCGCGCATCAGAATGCGATGCGTCTCGGCCACGAGCGAGGCAATCCAGCGCATGTTGAAGTCGCGGCCGCGGGGACCGCTGCGGCCTGCCAGACACTCGTTCACGTAGCGCTTGATCGCCGGCTCCCAGTGACGGGAGTTGGAGACATTGATGGCGAACTCTGCGGTATCCGCCTCGATGCTGAGAGCCGGATGCGTCAGCATGAACTCGCCGATCTGCCGATCGAGCGTGAAGCCGTTCACCCCGCGCCCGGTCGTGAGCACGAGCATCGTCGCGGGCCCGTAGATCGCGTACCCGGCGCATACCTGGGCCGTCCCCGGCTGCAGGAAATCGCGCGCCACGGGCTCGGTCACGCCTTGCGGACAGCGCAGCACGGAAAAGATGCTGCCGACGGCGACGTTCACGTCGATGTTGGAGGAGCCATCGAGCGGATCGAACAGCAGCAGGTAACGGCCCCGTGGATATTCCCCGGGAATGCAATAGGGCTCGGCCAGCTCCTCGGACAGCATGCCGGCGAGCTGGCCGCCCCATTCGTTCGTGCGCACGAAGATGTCGTTCGCGAGCAAATCGAGCTTCATCTGCTGCTCACCCTGCACGTTGGTGGTATCCGCCGCGCCGGTCGAGGCGGACAGCGCGCCTTTGGCGATGACTGTGGCGATGCGCTTGCAGGCCAGGCGCACGTCGTTGATCAGCGCGGTGAAGCCGCCGGTCGCGTGGTTGCAGCGACGCTGCTACTCGATGAGAAAGCGCGTCAGGGTCTTGGTCGTGAACGTCTTCTCGTCAGTCATCGGCACGCTCTCCCGCGCCCATTATTCCGCCCGCCGCTGCGAACACGCGGCTCGCGCGGATGTCGGCCGCTTCGATCACCATCAGATCGTCCTTCGAGACGGCACGACTGCGTTGGGTGAACAACCGGCTGGCCTGGCGCAGACGGGCCCGATCGAGTGCGTTGCGCACCGAGCGCGCATTCGCGAAATGCGGCTGTGCGATGCGCCGCGCGATGTACTCGACGAACGCCGCATCCGCCTGCGGGCTCAGGCGGTACTGCATCTGTCGCAGCATCAGCGCAGCGATCGCGTGCAGCTCATCGAGTGTGTAGTCGGGGAAATCGATGTGATGCGCGACGCGCGAGGAGAAGCCCGGATTGCTGCGAAAGAACGTGTCCATGCGATCCTTGTATCCGGCCAGGATCACCACCAGGTCCTGGCGCTGGTTCTCCATGGCCTGCAGCAGGATCTCGATCGCCTCCTGTCCGTAGTCGCGCTCGTTCTCCGGACGGTACAGGTAGTACGCCTCGTCGATGAAGAGCACCCCGCCGGTGGCGCGCTTGAGCACCTCGCGCGTGCGCGGCGCGGTATGGCCGATGTACTGTCCGACCAGATCATCGCGCGTGACGGCGACGAGATGGCCTTTGCGCACGTAGCCGAGGCGGTGCAGGATCTGCGCCATGCGCATGGCGACGCTCGTCTTGCCCGTGCCCGGATTGCCGGTGAAACTCATGTGCAGCGACGGCGCCGCCGCACTCAGGCCCAGCTGGCGACGCAGCGTGTCCACGAGCAGCAGTGCGGCGATGTCGCGGATGCGGCCCTTCACGGGCGCAAGCCCGATGAGCTCACGCTCGACCTCCTCCAGCACTTCCCCAATGTGGGATCTTGCGAACTCCGCATCGAGATCCAGCGCGACACCGGGGGTGCCGTGCGCCAGCGGATTGGCCGAGGCATTCATGGCTGCACGGGCCCGCGGACGCGCTCATTCATACCGGCTGCCGTGCGGCTGCTGCGCCGCGTACGCGCAGGTCGTGTACTGCAGGTTGCGCCCGGCCGCCTCGCGCCGCTCGAGGGCAAAACCGGGTTCCCGCTCGGGACGGCCGACGATGAAGGACAGGCGCAGCGACTCGCGTCCCAGCGAGGAGTCGAAGGCGTTGAGCTTGATGTAATGCCGCGGGAACGTGCGCCGGCACGACTGCAGCTCCGCAACGATCGCGGTGGCATCGCGGATATCGAACATCGGCTGGCCGAACATCTCCCAGTAGGTATTGCGCGGATGCGGATCGTCCGTGTACTCGATCGAGACGGCCCAGCCGTTGTGCAGGCAGTACTCGATCTGGCTGCCGATCTGCTCATCGCTCAGATCGGGAAGGAAGGAGAAGGCGCCCTGTGTCAGTCGCATGTTGATCCTCCGTTACGCAGGCGTCGCCGTCGGCACGAAGTCCGGCGTATCGGTGCTGTTGTAGTTGAAGGTTACCTCGCCCCAGACAGCCAGGGCGGCCTTGAGTGGCGCGCAGTGCCCGGCCGCGTCGGCGAGGATTGCCGGTCCCTCGTTCCAGATATCCCGCCCCGCGTTGCGCGCCAGCACCATTGCCTCGAGCGCCACCCGATTGGCGGTCGCACCCGCCTGGATCCCCATGGGATGGCCGATCGTGCCGCCGCCGAACTGCAGCACGACGTCCTCGCCCAGATAGTGCAACAGCTGGTGCATCTGGCCGGCATGGATACCGCCGGAGGCGACCGGCATGACCCCGGGAAGCCCTGCCCAGTCCTGCTCGAAGAACACGCCGCGCTGCAGATCGACCTCGTTGTGCGCCTCGCGCAGCACGTTGTAGAAGCCCTGCACGGAGTTGGGATCGCCTTCGAGCTTGCCGACCACGGTGCCGGCATGGATGTGGTCCACGCCCGCAAGCCGCATCCACTTGCAGATCACGCGAAAGGAGATGCCGTGGTTTTTCTGCCGGGTGTAGGTCGAATGTCCCGCGCGATGCAGATGCAGCAACATGTCGTTGCGCCGTGCCCATCGGGACATCGACTGGATCGCGGTATAGCCGATCACGAGATCGATCATCACGACCACCGAGCCGAGCGCTCTGGCGAACTCCGCACGCTCGTACATGTCCTCCATCGTCCCGGCGGTGACGTTGAGGTAGTGGCCCTTGATCTCGCCGCTCGCCGCCTGGGCGCGGTTGACCGCCTCCATGCAGTTGAGGAACCGATCCCGCCAGTGCATGAACGGCTGGGAGTTGATGTTCTCGTCGTCCTTGGTGAAGTCGAGGCCGCCCTTGAGCGCCTCGTACACCACGCGCCCGTAGTTCTTGCCCGACAGACCCAGCTTCGGCTTGATGGTCGCCCCGAGCAGCGGACGACCAAACTTGTCGAGGCGCTCGCGCTCGACCACGATGCCGGCGGGCGCTCCGGCGAAGCTCTTCACGTAGGCGGCCGGGAAGCGCATGTCCTCGAGCCTGAGCGCCTTGAGCGGTTTGAAGCCGAACACGTTGCCGATGATCGAAGCGGTGAGGTTGGCGATCGAGCCGGGCTCGAACAGGCTGAGATCGTAGGCGATGTAGGCGAAGTACTGCTCGCTCGAGCCGGGCACGGGCTCGACCTTGAAGGCCTTGGCCCGATAACGATCGCAGGCCGTGAGTCGATCGGTCCAGACGACCGTCCAGGTTGCCGTGGAGGACTCGCCCGCCACCGCCGCCGCCGCCTCGATCGGATCCACTCCCTCCTGGGGCGTGATGCGAAACAGTGCCAGCAAGTCCGTCTCGCGCGGCTCGTAGCCGCTGTCCCAGTAACCCATCTGGGCATATTTGCGGACCCCGGCCTGGTAGCGGCCGGCGCCGGTGCTCGGTCGGGCCAGGGCGCCATTGCCGCTGCGCGCGCTTGTTTGCTGCATCTGGATCCCCTGTTGCTACTGCGATCGGGCCCGATGCTGGCCTGTGCGCTGCATTAGATCCAGTTAGATCTGCTTCGCTTCGACATAAGTAAACGTTATGCTTGGGCGCGGGCGTGGAGGGGCAGCGGCATGCGCAACGTGACTTTTCGGCAGCTGAAGGTGTTTGCCGCGGTGGCGCGGCAGTTGTCGTTCACTCGGGCGGCTCGCGAGTTGCACCTGACACAGCCGGCAGTCTCGCAGCAGGTGAAATGGCTCGAGCAGGAAGTCGGCCTGCCGCTGTTCGAGAAAATCGGCCGTCGCGTGCAACTGGCCCCTGCCGGCCTCGAGCTGCTGCGTTACGCGGAACAGACCATCGAGCTGCTGCGCGAGGCGAGCGAGTCGCTCGCCGCCATGCGCGGCCTGCGGCGCGGTGTGCTCAAGCTCGGGGCTGTGAGCACTGCGAAGTACTTCGCGCCCTCGTTGCTGTCGGCCTTCACTCCGGATTATCCGGAAGTGACGATCAAGTTCGGCGTCGGCAATCGCGAGGAAATCATCAAACAGATGGCCGCCAACGAGATCGATCTGGTGATCATGGGACGCCCGCCACGCGAGCTGGAAACCATCGCTGCGCCCTTTGCCAAACACCCGCTCGTAATCATCGCCCCTCCGCAGCATCCGCTGGCAAGTCGGCGGCGGATCCTGTTGAAGCAGCTCGCCGCGCAGCAGTTCATCATCCGCGAAGAAGGTTCCGGCACGCGCGCCTCGATGGAGCATGTGTTCCGCGAGCGGGGCGTCGCCTTTCGCGTCTCCATGGAGGTCAGCAGCAACGAGACCATCAAGCAGGCCGTGATGGCCGGCATGGGCATCAGCTTCATCTCGGCGCACACCGTGGGCCTGGAGCTCGCCGCACGCAAGCTCGTGTGCCTGGATGTCGTCGGGATGCCGATCGTGCGAGACTGGTTCGTCATGCACCTGCGCGAAAAACGCCTGTCGCCCATCGCGGCGGCGTTCCGTACGTTTCTTCTCGAGCACGGTGGCCAGATCATCCACAGAACGATCGGTGAGCTGCCGCATGCGCATCGCACGCAGTCCTAGGGCGATTTGCAGCGCCCGTCGTGGCACGCTCGGAGCGCTACTCGTTTGCGGGCTGCTGTGGCTCCTCATTTCCCCAGCACACGCCTTCACGCCCACGCATCAGCTTCGCGTCGACGGAGTGGACATCGAAGTCGATGCGGACGATGCGGCATTTCCCGCTGGAGTCGATCCGCTCCTTGCCTGGATCCGGCGCGGTCTGCACAGCGTCGCCGCTTACTACGATGGCTATCCCGTGCGCTCGTTGCGGATCCAGATCGTCCCCCAGGACGGGGGCGGCGTCCACGGAGGCAAGACCTTCGGCTATCGTGGCGCGTTCATTCGCGTGCGGGTCGGCCGCGACGTCACCGATGCGCAGCTGATGAATGACTGGGTACTGGTGCACGAGATGATCCATGTGGCGCTGCCGGAGATCGGCGAGGAGCACGCATGGCTTGCCGAAGGCCTGGCGGTGTACGTGGAGGGAATCGCGCGCGAGCAGTCGGGCAACCGCACGCAGCAGGATATCTTCGCGGAGGAGATGCGCTCGATGCCTCGCGGGTTGCCGCAAGCCGGCGATCGCGGACTCGATCACACGCACAGCTGGGGTCGCACCTACTGGGGTGGGGCGATGTTCTGTCTGCTGGCGGACGTGGCGATCCACCGCCAGACGGGCAACCGGCGGGGTCTTCAGGATGCGCTGCGCGCCGTGGCAAAGGCGAGCGGCGGAATCACGAGCGAGTGGCCGATCACACGCGTACTCGCCGTGGGCGATGCGGTCACGGGGACGACGGTACTCGCTGATCTGTATGCGCAGATGAAGGACGCGCCCGTGACGCCCGACCTGCATGCCTTGTGGACGTCACTGGGGGTGCGCGAAGCAAACGGGACGGTCACGTTGACGGATGCGGCACCACTGGCGGCCGTGCGGGAAGCCATCATGCGCCCTCGGGGGAGTAAAACCCCGTCATCACCGCCGTAACCGCAAGCACGATACAGATCAGTACGTACTCGGCGACGACGGTGCGTCGAAAGGCGACACCGCCCGCGGCCGCCCTACCCGCCTCATCCGCGCCACCCACGCCGTCCGCGCTACCCGCCGCACGCAGGTCCGCACCGCCGACCTGCCGCGCGAATTTCCATTTGTTGAGCGCAGCCAGCAGTAGCAGCACGCCGAAAAGTGCGGCCTTGCACAGCAGCAGTCGACCGTACGGCTGGGAAAAGACGGCAAGCCCCGGCACAAGCAGCAGGGCCAGCGCGACACCGGCGAGAAAAATGGCCGGCACGATGCGCAAGGCCAAACTGGAAAATGCACCGATCAGTCCCGCGGCCGACGCGCGGGGCTCGCGCTCGCTCGCCAGATGCAGCGGCCACAGAGAGCCGATCCAGAAGGCTGCCACCACTACATGGACGCCCAGCAACATCGCCAGCACGGGACGATCCGGACGGGTGGATGTATGGCCCGTCGCAAGGAACGCGGCCACGCACAGCCCCGCCCCGAGCAGCGATGCGGCAGCCCACATCGGGACGCGTCGTGCCGTGGTGATGAGTAGTGCAGCGGCGATGAGCGCAAGCCCGAGCATGCGCAGAGCGAACGCCGCACCGGCGGAGGATTGCAAGGCGATGCGCTGCATGGCGGGATCGAACACTCCGGCCCACGCTCCGGCCATCCGGGCACCTTCCAGGAACTGATGGCAAGCAACGAGCACGATGCCGGCGAGTGCGCACATTCCCCCCAGTCGCCTGACCGCCGGCCGAATGGCCGTCAGTCGATGAGCAAACAGCGCCAGGAAGATGGCGGTACCGGCAGCCTGCAGTTGCAGTACGAAGCTCGCCGCCCGCAGCACGATGGAGACGACATCCGGCACGGTCAGCGCGCTTCAAGGCGCCGAGGACGTCGCCGGTTCGCCCGTGACCGTGAAGCTGAGCCGGCCGGGCATCACGTGGCCATCAGCGCTGAGCACACGCCATGTCACCACATAGGAGCCGGCAGCCAAACTGTGCAGCGGCACGGAGAGCTCCGTCGCGGCGGCGCCTGGCAGCGGCCGCAGCGGCTCTTTTGCGCCTTTGTCCTTCTGCAGCCACAGGGCCGTGAGTCGCGCCGGCTCAGCGAAGACCAGTACGAGATTCTGCGGCGCCGCACTCAGGCGGCTCCCCTCGGCCGGTACCGATCGCTGCAGATGCGCATGGGCAAAGGCAAGTGCGCTGCAAACCAACAGTGCCGCAGTGCACGACCATCGAACGACCCTCATGGTGCGACCTCCTCAAAACCATGCCCGCAGGCCTGCGGCCAGCTGCAATGTACCGCAATCCTGACCGGCGGCGCGCGCCAGCGCGGCCGTCTGTCCGAAGCGCTGCAACCAGACCATGCCGATGTAAGGAGCGAACTGCCGCACCACTTCGAAGCGCAGCCGGACGCTCACCTGCAGATCCGAGAGCCCGGCACCGATTTGCCGTTGCGGATCATCCCGCCCGTACAGGTTGGCCTCGACAAAGGGCTGCAGGATGAGGCGCTGCGTCAGCAGCAGATCGTATTGCAGCTTCAGCCGGGCGGCCGTACGCCGGTCCGCGGAGGCGTAGAGCGTGGCTTCCGTCTCGATCCATTGCGGTGCGATCCCCTGCACCCCGACGGCAGCCCAGGTGCGCGCGGGCCCCGTTCCGAGATCCTCACGACCGCCGGCCTGCAGGCCCCACCATCGGCCGATCACGCGGTTCCAGAGCAGCTCGAGGTTCGCCTCCGACGTATCCGCATCATTGCCGCGTTGCGCCAACCCTTCCGCCCGCAGCCAGAACTTGTCGAGGTCCCCACCGTACCAGGCCTGCGCATCCCAGGCCGCTGCCGCTGCCCCGGCCGCGCCGCGCCATTCCAGCTGATCGAGCATGATCTTGCCGAAACGCGCGTCATCCTCCATCTGCATGCTCTGCGCCATGTCCGACCATGCCGTCGCAGCCCTGGCACCCGCGAGGCAGGCCAGCAGAGCCGTCACGCACAGCCGTCCACGCAACATCAGCCGACCACGACCTCGCGGAACATTCCCGCCTCCATGTGATAGAGCAGGTGGCAATGAAACGCCCATCGACCCGCCGGGCAGGCCGATACCGCGTAGCTCAGTTGCTGTCCGGGCTGTACGACGACGGTGTGCTTGCGCACGAGGAAGGTTCCATCCGCAGCTTCGACCTCGCTCCACATTCCATGCAGGTGAATGGGATGCAGCATCATGCTGTCGTTCACCAGAACGACTCGCAGCCGCTCGCCCAAGGCAAAATGCAGCGGGACACTGTCGGAGAATTTCACCCCGTCGAACGACCACACGAAGCGCTGCATGTGACCCGTCAGGTGCAAACGGATCTCCCGCGACGGGATACGAGGATCGAGCGATCCGCCGAGGGTGTGCAGATCGCCGTATGCGAGCACCCGACGCCCGTTGCCGCGCAGGCCGACGCCGGGATCCTCCAGGCGGCTGCCGGGCTCCGTGGCGATCGAATCCACATTCGGTCCGAATGACGGCGGAGCCGAGCCCATGTCTGCGCCCATGCCCATGTCGAGCATGGCGAGGCGCGGGCGTGGCTCGAGCGGTGGAATCTCGGCCTGCATCCCGGCAGCCGGCGCAAGCGTGCCGCGGGCGAACCCGGACCGATCCAGTGACTGCGCGAATATCGTGTAGGCCCGATCATCCCGGGGCTCGACGATGACATCGTAGACTTCGGCGGTCCCTATCCGGAATTCCTCCACGGTGATGGGATCGACATCCTGACCGTCGGCAGCCACGACGGTCATGTTCAGGCCCGGTATGCGGACATCGAAAAAGCTCATCGAGGAGCCGTTGATGAACCGCAGCCGGACGCGCTCGCCACGCTGGAAGAGTCCCGTCCAGTTCGCCGCAGGAGTCGTCCCGTTCATCAGGTACGTGTAGGTGTGACCGGAGACATCCGCAAGATCTGTTGGATCCATGCGCATGGATCCCCACATGCGCCGATCCGCGAGCGCCACGCCCAAGCCTGCCTGCTGCGCATCGCGCACGAAGTCCGTCGCCGTGCGGCGCCCATAGTTGAAATAATCGCTCTGCAACTTGAGCGTGCGATACAGGTGCTCGGGGTCGAGGTCGGTCCAGTCGGACAGCAGCACGACATGCTCGCGATCGGTGGCGTGCCGCTCGCCCGCGCGCGGCTCGATGATGATCGGGCCATAGAGCCCGAGCTGCTCCTGGAAGCGCGAGTGGCTGTGATACCAGTAGGTTCCGGACTGAGCGAGGCGAAAGCGGTAGACGAACGCTTCACCGGGCGGGATGCCCGGAAAGCTCAAACCCGGCACGCCATCCATGCCGGCGGGCAGGAGAATGCCGTGCCAGTGGATCGAGCTCGTCGTGGGCAGTCGATTGGCGACGCGGATCGTGACCGTATCACCCTGGCGCCAAAGCAACAGCGGCGCCGGAAGCTCGCCATTCACGACGGTGGCCAGCCGCACCTGACCGGTGAAGTTGACTTCGCGGGTGCCGATCGCCAGATCGAAAGCACATCCGTGCAGGCGTGCCGCAGGCATGCCGGTGCGCGGCTCGGCGCTACGGCCGATCTTCCCCAAGGCGAGTGCAACGGTGCCACTCGCCAGACCCTGCACGAAACGCCGGCGCGACGGCACCGCCGCCCCGGAACCAGGCGCTGCGCGGGGAAATCGCCGCATCCTCTGCTCTGCCGTTCGGCGCGATGAGGCCTACATTATCGCCGTCCGGAGCTCGGTCCGCTTCGGCGATGAGCGATGCTGCCCGAGGAATAGCGGCGATGCGAATGCGCCGCGCGTGGCTGCGGGGCGCCGCCCCCCGCGCCCCGGCGATTGCCGTGGCCCGGCGATGAGGGTGCCGTGCGAACCGCGGACGCAGCATCGGCGCCTGCCGCCGGTGCAACGATCGGAAATGCGGGCAAGGCTGCGACGGGCAAGGAGCGCTTCAGCAGCCGCTCGATGTCTCGCAGCAGAACCCCCTCATCTGGCGAGACCAGCGAGACGGCACATCCGGAACCGCCCGCGCGCGCGGTGCGGCCGATCCGGTGTACGTAGTCCTCCGGCACGTTCGGCAACTCGTAGTTGACGACGTGCGGCAACTCCTTGATGTCGAGCCCACGCGCGGCCACCTCGGTTGCCACGAGCGCCGTGATGCGATTGGCCTTGAAATCGGCCAGGGCCCGCACTCGCGCACCCTGGCTCTTGTTGCCGTGAATCGCCGCAGCCAGGATGCCGTGGGATTCCAGTTGCTGCGTCAGGCGGTTGGCGCCATGTTTGGTGCGCGTGAAGACCAGAACCTGGTTCCAGCTGCCCGCATCGATGAGGTGGGCCAGCAGGTGACGCTTGTGTTCCTTCGGTACCCGATAGATATGCTGCTCGACGCGTTCCGGGGTCGCGTTGCGCGCGGCAACTTCGATCGGCACCGGATTGCGCAGGATGCGTGCGGCAAGCTCGCGGATGTCATCGGCATACGTGGCCGAGAACATGAGGTTCTGGCGCTGTGCCGGCAGCAGCTTGATGATCCGACGGATGGCCGGGATGAAACCCATGTCGAGCATGCGATCGGCCTCATCGAGCACGAGGCACTGTACCCCGCTCAGATCGACTTCACGCTGCTGCGCCAGATCGAGCAGCCGCCCGGGGGTTGCGACCAGCACATCGCAGCCGCGACGCAGAGCATCGATCTGGGGATTGATGCTCACACCACCGAACACGACGACCGTGCGCATGGCGGCATACTTGCCGTACGTGCGCGCGCTCTCGGCCACCTGTGCCGCGAGCTCGCGGGTCGGGGTGAGAATCAGGGCACGCGGGGCGCGTCCGCAAGCTTGCCCGAGGCGCTGCAGAATCGGCAGTACGAAGGCAGCTGTCTTGCCGGTGCCGGTCTGAGCGCCCGCGAGGACGTCCTGGCCCGACAGCACGGCTGGAATTGCCTGCAACTGGATGGGAGTGGGTTGCGTGTAGCCCTTTTCGGACACAGCACGGAGCAGCTCGGGCTTGAGCCCGAGATCGACAAATGTCATTCAATGACCTCTCAAGTGAGCTCGCACACGGCCTGCGAAGGGCCGCCGCGGTCAGTTGCGAGGGATCTGGTTGGTTCGAGGGGCGAAACGCCCATGAAGCCCGGGAAGGTGCTGACCGCGCACCTCTTTGTGGGGCGCGCGGACTTTACTGAATTTGCACCGCGGCGTCCAATCGGGACAATCAGGCAATGTCCCTGATCACACTATTCGATGCCCAGCTCGCATTTGGCGATCGGCCGCTGCTCGACGGCGCACAGCTGACAGTACAGCCCGGCGAGCGCATCGGCCTCATCGGTCGCAACGGATCCGGCAAATCCACGTTGTTACGGGTTCTCGCCGGACTTGCGCCGCTCGATGATGGCGGGCTGCAGCGGCGCGATGGGCTGCGGACGACCCTCATCGAACAGGAGCCCGAGCTGCCCGAGCACGGCACGCTGCGGGAGAGCTTGCTGGCACGCCCGGGCGTCGCTCGGGAAGCGATGACTTCCCACGCAGACGAGCGGGAGAGCTGGCGCAACGAGGCGCGTCTGAGCGAGTTCCTGCAGCGTTTCGACCTCGATGGCGCGCGCAGCCCGGCCACCTGCTCGGGCGGGGAGCGCAAGCGCGCCGCCCTCGCCCGCGCGCTCTGCGTGCAGTCCGACCTGCTGCTGCTCGATGAGCCCACCAATCATCTCGATATCGCCGGCATCGAGCGGCTCGAAGAGCTGCTGCTGAAGGTTTCGACGCTCATCGTGATCACCCACGACCGTGTGTTTCTCGATCGCGTGACGACCCGCATCGTGGAGCTCGACCGCGGTGTGTTGCGCTCGTATCCGGGCAATTTTGCCGCGTACGAGACCCGCAAGGAGCAGGAGCTCGCCACCGAAGATCTCGCTCGCCGCCGCTTCGAGCGGTTCTGGCGGCAGGAAGAGGTCTGGATCCGCCAAGGGGTGGAAGCACGCCGCACGCGCAACGAAGGCCGCGTGCGGCGCCTGGAGCGTTTGCGGCAAGAGCGGGCGAGCCGGCTCGATCGCCTCGGGCGGATCAATCTGAGCCTGGAGGCGGGCGAGCGCTCCGGAAAGCTGGTCGCGGAGCTCGCATCTGTAACCCATGGCTTTGACGGCCGCACGCTGATTGCAGATCTGTCGATGCGCGTCATGCGCGGCGATCGCATCGGTCTGATCGGCCCCAACGGGGCGGGGAAATCCACGCTGATCCGCATCCTTCTCGGCACGCTCGATGCCGATGTCGGCAGCGTGAGGCGCGGCACGAACCTCGAAGTGGCCTACTTCGACCAACTGCGCACTCAGCTGGACGGCGAGCGCACCGTGGCGCAGACGATCAGCCCGGGCTCCGACTGGGTACAGATCGGTGCCGAGCGCAAGCACGTCATGAGTTATCTCGCCGATTTCCTCTTTCCCGCCCAGCGCGCCCAGGCGCCGGTCCGGATGCTCTCCGGTGGAGAGCGCAATCGGCTGCTGCTGGCGCGGCTGTTCGCCCGGCCCGCCAATCTGCTGGTACTCGATGAGCCGACCAACGATCTGGACATCGAGTCGCTCGAGCTGCTGGAACAGAAGCTGCAGGACTACACCGGCACGCTGCTGCTCGTGAGTCACGATCGCCGCTTTCTCGACAACATCGTGACCCAGACACTCGCTGCCGAGGGGGCCGGGCGCTGGCGGGAGTACGTGGGTGGCTACAGCGACTGGCTTCGCCAGCGCGATTCGGTTGCGATGACAGAGGCGGCGCGCAGCGCCGCACCGCGCACCCAGCGCAACAATCGCAATGCGCTGCTGGCCGATAAGCCGCGCAGCAAGCTCAGCTACCGCGAGCAACGCGAGCTGACCTCGCTCCCGGAGGAGATCGAAGCCCTCGAGCGGGAGCAGACTCAGCTCGCTACAGAGATGAGCGAGGCCGGCTACCACCTCAAAGGTGCGCAGCGGATGCGCGCGGACCAGCGGCGCAGCCGTGAGATCGAAACACTACTGCTCGCGAAATTTGCGCGTTGGGAAGCACTGGAGCAGGCGCGCAACCGTCTCGCCTGAGCGACGCTCCAGCCCGGACATCCGGGCAAGGATAGAACAAAGTCACAATTGCTTTCAGTTGCTCATGGGGCGGCGCACGCAGTGCACTCGCCTCGGCACCGAGCGCGTCTAAAATAGCGGCGGCGATACTTGATGCGCGGGAACGGAGCTTGCGCCCTGACCTGAGCCAAGCAGGAATACCGATGCTCGACAACGCTCGCTTCATTGCCGGGACCGGCTCGTGGCTGTTGGTCGGGGCCCTTGTCGGCTGTGCGCCCAAAACCAACGTATCGGCGACCGGCAACGCCCCGGCGCAGTACACGCATATGTACGTGACGACCCAGCAGATCTGGTTCAACTCCGATTCCAGCGCCTCACCACAGGATACGTCCTGGGTCAAATTCCCTCTCGGCGCTCCCGTCACGATCGACCTGCTGTCGGCGACGGATGGCACCCTCGCCCAGCTCACTACCGGACTGTCGATTCCAGCCGGGACGTATGCCCAGGTGAGATTGCTGCCCGTCGATGCAAGCTCATCCCTGGTCGCTTCCGCCACGAGCGCCGGCGCCATCTACAATGCCGAAGTCGATTATGTCGATAGCTCCGGCACGACGCATCAGACACCGCTGGAGCTGGCTAACCCGGAGCAGGGAATCGGCATTCCGACCTCCCTCGCGGTGGCGACCAGCCTGGACGCCGGGAATCTCGGGACGGCGACCGCTGGCACGGCCACCACGGCCAACGACACCGGCCTGATTGCAGAAGGGGGCTTGCTCCCCACCCCGACGGCCACGAGCGGAACCAGTACCAGCACCAGTATCGCCGGCGAGAGCACGGGCATCACGATGGCCACGACGACTGGCACGGCCACGGCCACGACCGGCACCACGGCCACGACCGGCACCACGGCCACGACCACCACCGGGACGGCCACGGTGAGCCCGTTCGCAATCGACATCAACTTCGATGGAACACGCGATCTGGCGCCCTTTACCTACGGCGCCAGCAATCTGCCGGGGATGCAGCTCAACCCGCACCTCACGGCGTACGATGCCGCCGCGATCGGCGCGATTCAGGGCGCGCTCACGATTTCCGGTCTGACGAACGTCACGAACTCGGTGGGGCATATCGAGATCGAAGTGACCGCCGAGACGCTCAGCAGCGACGGAACGCGCCACGTCCCGGTCAACAGCACGCAAGTGAATGCGGACGGCACTTTCGTGTTGTACCCGCTGCCGACTGCAGCATCGAGCGCCGCGACCTATGACCTCGTGATACACGGGCCGCAGGTCGCCACGATCATCGTGCAGAGCGTGCCGGTGAACGTTGGCAGCACCTCGACCACGACACCGGTCACGATCGGCACGCTGGTTCCACGAGCGGCGGCCAGCTTCAACGTGAATCTCACGCCTGCCAGCGCCCCGCTGCAGGCCGGCGCGCTGGTCGGTTTCTACCAGACGTTGCCCGGATCGGGTGCCGTGCCGTACCTGATAGAGGAACGGCCCATCGATGCATTCAACCGCACATTTACCACCGCCCAGGCCATCTCCGCGGGCAGCATCGACTTCGGCCCGTTCGTTTCGGGCGCAACCCTCGCCCTCAGTACGGTGACGCCCGCCGAGGGGGCTGCAACATACCGAGTCTCCGCCACCGCAGTCCTTTTCACGGATGGACCGCTGAGCCGGACGGTGAGCAGATCAGCCGCTTCCCCTACTCTCGTCAGCTTGCCGGCGCTGAGCGTTGCCTCGGGAGCAGTCGCAAATTCGATTTCCGTCGCCGTCACGGCGCCGCCGGGCAAGTACGACCAGGGCGAGCTCATCGTGAGTCATGATGGCGCGGTGGTGGCCACGGCATCCCTGAGCACGCTGCTGGCCCAGGGCGGCTCGGGCACGATCGCGCTCACCGGGCTGCCCGGTGGAACCAGCTCGAGCCCATTCGCATCGGGTATCTACTATCTATCCGCGCGGACCTGGAACAGCACCAATCCGTCCACGACCCTGAATCGCCAGGCCTATTCCCTGCAGGCCGATCTGCGTTCCGGCAGTGTGAGCGGCTTCGCCGCCACGATCGATTAGGCACGGGCATTGCCCTTTTTCGGGCCTCGGCGCGCCACAGCGCACCGCCTGTCATCCGTGGTCGCACCCGACCGGCCACGCGTGACAAAATGTAAGCTGCGCGAACGGATCGGCGCCGGAGAACTCTAATGTGCCGATTCGGGCATTATGCGCCCCCCAGATCCTGTACCACGAGGGAGAGCTACTGATGACAGTCGAACGCGATCGCGCCGGGTCGGACGCGCGCCGCATGCTGCGCGCCTTCATTGGCGGCGTTTTCGCGCTTTGTGCCCTGATTGCCAGCGGCTGCGGCACGACCAATTACCTCTACGGGACACCCGTCATCACCGTGTCGAATGTGCCCGGTCGCTTCAGCAGCTATGTCGTCTACGTCGATTCGATTGCGCTCACGCGCAACGACGGTGCCGTCATCTATCCGCTGGGAGTCGCCGAGCGGATGGACCTGAGCAAGCTGAACGACATGTCGGAACTGCTGGGGGCGCCCGCCGGCATCACGGGCACGTACCTGTCCGCGAGCATTACGGTGGATTACACGTCGGCCATCATCGCGGTGGACATCAACGGCGTGCCTCAGGTTGCGACGGTACTCGATACGACCGGCCTGCCCGCAGGTCCGCAGAGCTTCACGGTGACCTTCGATCCCGCCCATCCGCTCATATTGACGAATTCCGTCTCGAACGCGATGGACGTGAATTTCGACCTCACGGCCGCGACCACCATCAATACCAGCACATCGCCCGTGTCGGTGACCGTCAGACCGTTCGTGACGTTCAGCACGGTGCCCGCCGCGAGCAAACCGGTCCGGGTACGCGGTGAGTTCGTGGTGGCTGATACGACGGCCAGCAATTTCATCATGAATACGCGGCCGTTCTTTGACGAGACCGCCACCCTTGGGGCCGTGACGATTCAGACCAACGCGCAGACGACTTACAACGTCAACGGCGTCGCCTATGTTGGCGCGGCGGGCTTGGCGCAGGTGGCGCAGACCCAGGAGAACTTCAACGTCGTCGCCTACGGCTCGTTTGGGTCTTTGGCCGGAGTCACACCGGTGTTCAATGCGACGCAGGTCTACTCCGGAACGAGCCTCGAGAGCACGGTCGCCGACCAGGTCTACGGAACAATCAGCTACCGCTCAGGTGACACGCTGAACGTGCACAGTGCGCTCATTTTCAATCGCTGCGGAGAGGTCTACTACTATCCCAATCTGCCCTTACAGGTGGGCAGTGCCACGAACGTAAGCATGGATGGATACCCTGGCGCGACGGGCCTCTCGGCGCAGTCGCTCTCGGTGGGCCAGCAGGTCCGCATTGGCGGTCAGGCCGATCCGACCTGCCTGCAGATCAGCAGCGCAGTCGATGCGACGGCGGGACTCGTGCGGATGCAGCCTACGGCTGCCTGGGGGACGCTGAACTCGGCAGCCGCGGGCACCGCAACGCTGACTTTGGCCTCGCTCGGAGGATTCGCACCCGTCGCGTTCAACTTTGCCGGTACCGGCTCCTCGGTGGCAAACAATGCCAATCCGGCCGCATACGTGGCGAGCACCGGCACCGTCGATGAAAGCGGAACGGCCGCCGGAACCCTCGTACGCCTGGACGGCTTCGTGAATACCTACGGCGCAGCACCACCAGACTTCAATGCCGTGGCGGCCACCGTGGGCACGGCCACCGACCAGCAGCTCGTCGTGGACTGGTCGAGCTCGGGGGCCACGGCGCCGTTCTTGAGCGCGGGAGCCAGTGGCCTGGCGGTCAACATGGCCCTCCCCACGCGCAGTGAGGGTTTCGTGCAGACCGGACCGACGATCCTGGATCTCACGACCCCTGCGGTCAATGTCACTATCGTGCCCGACACGAGCCGCACCGATCAGTTTGCAATCGGGAACGTCCTCAACGGCTTGGCGGAGTTCAATAGCTTCGCGAGTTATCTGACGAAGATCAGCTCGTTCCTCAATGGCACGAACGCCTTGCAGAAACTGGTGGCGGTCGGGCATTACGATGCCGCCAGCCAGACATTCACGGCCTATCGGATCGACATGGTGCAGCAATAACATGCCGTGGAAGCGCCGGCAGTCCGCGAGCCGGGACTGTCGGCGTGCGCTGAACATTGCGGATCTGCGCGAGATCGCGCGGCGGCGCATTCCGGGTTTCCTATTCGAATACGTCGAGGGGGGCGCCGAGGACGAGGTCACGCTCAGGCGCAACCGCGAGGCCCTCGCAGCGCTGCGCTTCGTGCCCCGGACGCTGGTCGACACGACCGCGCGGCGCCAGCGCATCAGCCTCTTTGGGCATGAGTGTGCCGCCCCGCTCATCGTTGCGCCGACCGGCGGAAACGGGCTGCTGTACCGTCAGGGGGATCTGTGTCTGGCGCGTGCGGCAGCGGCTCTCGGCATCCCGTTCTGTCTGAGCACCGTCTCGACAACCCGCCTCGAGGATGTCGCCGCCGGCGCGGGGGGCCGGCTCTGGATGCAGCTCTATGTGCTGCGCGACCGGGCCATCGCGCAGCAGATCATGCAGCGGGCAGCTGCGGCAGGCTACGAAGCGCTCGTCTTTACGACGGATGCCAACGTGTTCGGCAGCCGGGAGTGGGATCAGCGCAATTACCGGGCACCAGGCAAACCCACCCTGTTGAGCCTGCTCGATGTACTGTGGCATCCGCGCTGGCTATACGACGTGCTCGGACGCGAGGGCATGCCACGCTTTCGCAACCTGGAGCCTTTCCTTTCGCCCACGAACGCGCGCGCCGTCGGCGGCAGCACCATCCTGCCGCCGATGTTCGACGCGACGTTGACGTGGGATGACATTGCGTGGATTCGCGACTTCTGGCCGCGCAAACTGTTGATCAAAGGCATTCTGAGCGTTGCCGATGCACAGCGATCTGCCGAACTAGGCTGCGATGGAATCGTCCTCACCAACCACGGTGGCCGACAGCTGGACTCATGTGTGGCGCCTATCGAGGTACTGCCAGAGATCGTGGCGTCCGTCGGTGAGCGGTTGACGATCATTATCGACAGCGGCTTTCGCCGCGGGACGGAAGTCGTCAAGGCACTCGCCCTCGGCGCCGATGCCGTGATGATCGGCCGAGCCACGCTCTACGGACTCATCGCCGGCGGTGAAGCCGGTGCGCGGCGCGCGCTGGAAATTCTCACCTCGGAGATTGACCGGGTCACGGGACAACTCGGCTGCCGGTCCCTTGCCGAGCTCGGCCCGCACCTCGTGCGCAGGGACTGAGCACGCGCGCCGCCTGCAGCGACGCGCGCCGGCGTGCTCAGGGCGCGGACTGTTCCAGCAGCTGCTGCAGGTACGGCTTCCAAAGTACTGCGATCGTATGCGAGCCGTGTCCGCGGGTCTGCTCACTGTAGGGAATGATGATCGCCCGCCCGTGCGGCACCCGCTTGATCTCACGCTGCAGAATACCGAGCTGCGGTGGATTGATGAGATCGTCGGCGGAGTTCACGGCGAGCAACGGCGCGCGGATCTTCTCGAGTTGCGGACCGGGATCGTAATCGTACGATGCGGAAAACTGGTACAACATATCGTTGACGTCATCGAGCGGCAGGTTCTTGTCGACGTAGGCATCGATCACATGGTCCGCCGCAGCAAGCGTGGGTGCTTCCTTGTGGCGCAGGACCGGATTGCTGCTCACCAGCCAGAGCATCTCGAGTGCCGTGCGCAGCGATGGCGGCTCGGCGGTGTAATCCCCACCGTGCCACGCCGGGTCATTGCGGATCGCATCGATGATCAACCGGCGCCAGACCCTGTTGCGCCCCGACACCTGCGTCGGCAGGCTCGCCAGGGGCATCAGTGCATCCATGAACTGCGGATGCAGCTCACCCCAGAGCCAGGTTTGCATGGCGCCCATCGAGGTCCCCATGATCAGCCGCGCGTGACCGACCCCGAGACCCTCGGTCAGCAGCCGGTACTGCGCTTCGACCATGTCGTGATAGCCGTAGTGCGGGAAGTGGGCATGCAGTCCGTCGCTGGGTTTCGTCGAGTGGCCATGTCCGATGCCATCCGGCAACACGAGAAAATAGCGGGTGGCATCCAGGAGCTGTCCCGGCCCGAACAGCTCGCCCGAGAATTCGCTGCGAATGAGGCTTGCCCCGTTGCCGCCGGTACCGTGCAGGATGAGCACGGCATTGCGCACGATCCCATGCGCATCGCGCCTGGGCTGCCCGAACGCGTAGTAATGGATGCGCAGCTCGGGCAGCGATTCGCCATCGCTGAACTGAAACTGATGCAGGACGAAAGCGCCCTCTCGCGGCACGACAGGTGGGCTCGCCGCCACCGCAGCCGCGGTGCATGCCAGACAGAGCAGGGGCAGGCTCAGCATCGCGATCCGCATACACATCGGGCAGGCTCCGTTCAGGCCAGGATGCGACGCACAGTATCCGTCAATGCGGCAATGCGAAAGGGTTTGCGCAGAAAGGCGCTATAGCCGTCGAAGCGCTCCCGCACCACTGCCTCGGCCACCGCCCTCGTCATGATGATGGGGATGTTGCGCAAGTCAGGATCGCTACGCATCGTCCGTCCCATGGCCGCCCCATCGAGCAACGGCATCATGAAATCGATGACGACGAGATCCACCGGGCCTTCGCGCAAGCGCTCGAGTCCATGTCGCCCGTTGGCGGCGCTCAGTACGCGGTAACCCTCTCCTCCAGGGTCGTCGAAACGACTTCGACTGCACCGAGCTCATCATCAACGACAAGGATGGTTTGCACGACGGGCCGACCGTGCCTCAGGAGGTACTCTTGGCAGGATCCAGCGCCGGATCGCCGCTGGCGCGACACGGGGGTCACGCGCCCAGAATCGTCGCTCAATTCTGTCCCCGGAGAAAGCCGGTGCGAAGCAGAACCGAACTTACACAATATTGCATTGCGCCATCCGCAGCGGCTCTGCGGGCGAGCGGGATCATCGACAGAGCAGTCGGGGGAAGGTGCGGGGGAAGCGGCCGCGAACGCCCGCCTCGTTCAGCGGGCGTTCGCGGATTGGATGTGCGAATCAGGCGGCGAGTACGCCTTTCGCTTTCGCCGTGTGGGTGGCGATCGCATCCATCAGCGGCGGATTGAGGCAGTCGTACGGTTCGAGCTTCAGCTCTTTGAGCCGTGCGCGAACCGCGCCCATCTGATCGGGCTTGGTGCCGGCTTCGATGATCGAGGAGACGAACGCCGCAAAGTCCGGCGCGGCCCAGCCGCCTTCCTTGGACAGCTCCGTGTGCACGAAATCGAACCCGTAGAAGGGATGATTCTTGTTCTCGATGCGCCCGTACATATGCACGCCACACCCCGTGCAGGCATAACGTTGAATGGCGGCCGATGGGTCGACGACCTTGAGCTTCTGCGCGTTGGAGGTCACGCTCAAGTTGTCCCGGCCGATGACGGCGACTTGGGAGAACGTTGCGCCTTCCGGCTTCCAGCACTTGGTGCAGCCGCAGATATGGTTGAAGGAAACGTTGCCCTTGAGACTCACCGTGACGGGCGACGATGCGCACTTGCACGTGAGGGTGCCGCCCGCGAAGTTGGCAGATCCGGGCTTGACGCCGTTGTCGACGGCGGGATGAATTTTGACAGCCATGATGTTGTTCCTTTCAGCAGTTGAATACGCCGACGGGACCCTGCTTCAATCGGCGGCCCGCATCGTTGATGCTCGCCTCTCTTTAGAACGTGACGACCGAACGGATGGACTCACCCTTGTGCATGAGGTCGAAAGCGTCGTTGATCTTCTCCACCGGCATCACGTGAGTGATCAGATCATCGATGTTGATCTTTTTGTCCATGTACCAGTCGACGATCTTCGGCACATCCGTGCGCCCGCGCGCACCGCCGAAGGCGGTGCCCTTCCAGACCCGTCCGGTCACCAGCTGGAACGGCCGGGTCTTGATCTCCTGACCGGCACCGGCTACGCCGACGATCACCGAGACGCCCCAGCCGCGGTGGCAGCATTCAAGCGCCTGGCGCATCAGCTCCACGTTGCCGACGCACTCGAAGCTGTAGTCGGCACCGCCGTCGGTAAGGGACACCAGGTGCTGCACGATGTCCCCGCCGAGCTCCTTGGGATTGACGAAATGCGTCATGCCGAATTTCTCCGCCAGCATCTTGCGCTTCGGATTGACATCGACGCCGATGATCTTGTTGGCACCCACCATGTGCGCGCCCTGAATGACATTCAGGCCGATGCCCCCCAGACCGAACACCACGACGTTGGCGCCCGCCTCGACCTTGGCCGTGTTGATCACGACGCCGACCCCGGTCGTCACGCCGCAGCCGATGTAGCAGACCTTTTCGAACGGCGCGTCTTCGCGGATTTTCGCCACCGCAATCTCCGGCAGCACCGTGTAGTTGGAGAACGTGGAGCACCCCATGTAGTGATGCACCATCTGCTTGCCGATCGAGAAGCGGCTCGTTCCATCGGGCATAACGCCCTTGCCCTGGGTCGCGCGGATCGCGGTGCACAGGTTGGTCTTGCGCGACAGGCAGGATTTACACTGGCGGCATTCCGGTGTGTAGAGCGGAATGACGTGATCGCCCTTCTTCAGAGTCGTCACCCCGGGGCCCACGTCCACCACGACCCCGGCCCCCTCGTGGCCGAGGATGACGGGGAAAAGACCTTCCGGATCCGACCCGGAGCGCGTGAATTCATCGGTATGGCAGACGCCGCTTGCCTGAATCTCGATCAGGACTTCTCCCGCCTTCGGACCATCCAGATCGAGTGTGACCACTTCCAGGGGCTTACCCGCAGCATAAGCAATGGCGGCTTTCGTTTTCATGGCTGATGAGCTTCCAGAATCGGTTTCCGTCGCTAGCGCCGGAGGGGGTGCGCGCAGTCTGCGCGCATCCCTGCAGCTAGTCCAACGTGGCAATCTATACACGTCCGCTGCAGGCGCAATTGAAAAACTCCCGTGGAATGCGCCGCCTAAACGCAGTGTTCCAAAACAGGGCAGTGTCGTGGGTCGGTGTATCGAATCCGATGCTCGGGGGCTACGTCGTGCGCCGCTCATGGCATAATGGCGGTTCGCAAGTGAGCGCACGCAGCGATCACCGGGAGCTCCGCCACAGACGAGGGGGAAGGCAATGCTCCAGCCGATCGGCAGTCATGCCCGTTACATTCAATCCGTGTTGCGGGGTACCTCGCGCGAGGACAGCGCGAGTACGCCGGAATACGTGAAGCGCTCTTGGGTACGGTGCCTGAGTCAGTACCGTCTCGATCCGCAATCGCAGCGCGAACCGTTCGTGCTGCCGCGGGAGGAGCGGCTTGCGCGCAAGGAGCTGAACCTTGAGCTCGTGTCCTTCGCCGACGCCGAAATGGCACACCTTTATCATCAGCTTGCCGGTTCCGGCTACTCGATCATCCTGACAGACCATGACGGCGTGCTGCTTGACTATTACGGCGATCTAAGCTTTCGCAACGCCGCGTTTCGTACCGGGCTCGTGCTGGGCGCGGTGTGGAGTGAGGAGCACGGCGGGACCAACGGCATGGGCACGTGCCTGTTCGAGCGCGCCCCGCTCATCATCCATCGCGACCAGCACTTCTTCTCGCGCAACACCGGGCTCACCTGCTGCGCAGCGCCGATCTTCGATCATCGCGGCGAGCTCGTCGGGGTGCTGGATGCTTCCGGCGAATCGGACCGGGCCCAACAGCACACGCTCGTGCTCGTCAACATGTCCGCGCAGATGATCGAGAATCGGCTGTTTCTCAATCAGTTCCGCGATGCCTTCGTCGTGCGCTTCCATAGCCGTCCGGAGCTTGTCGGCACCTGGGGAGAGGGCATCATTGCGCTCGATGCGGACGGGACGATTGCCGCCCTGGATCGCAACGCATTGTTCCAGCTCGGCTGCAAAGGCAGCAGCGAGCTGATCGGGGCCCCGCTCGAGCGCGTCTTCAACATCTCGCTGCCTGCCCTGCTCGGCCGCAGCCAGAAGAAGTCATTTCACGCCCTGCCGATCTACGAGACCCGTCACGGGGGCCGATTCTTCGCAGTGGCGCAGGCCCCGAATTCCAAACGACAGCCGAACGGCAAGCCGTTGCCCGCGCCGGAGGAGGAACATGCCATCGGCGGCATCGGGCGCAGCATTCTCGATGAGCTCGATCTCGGCGATCCGGTGATGGGTCGCAACATCCAGGCCGCCAAGCGCCTCGAGTCCCGCGACATTCCGCTGTTGCTGGTCGGTGAGTCCGGCACCGGCAAGGAATTTCTCGCCCGCGCACTGCATGCGGCGAGCGAGCGAGCCGACAAGCCGTTCGTGGCCGTCAACTGCGGATCGCTGCCGGAGATGCTCATACAGAGTGAGTTGTTCGGCCGGGCCGGTGCCACGACGGAAGGCGACCGCGGCCGCATCGTGCAGGCCAACGGCGGAATGCTCTTCCTCGATGATGTCGGGGATCTGCCGCTCGAGCAGCAATCGCAACTGCTGCATGTCATCGAGGAGCGGGAAGTGCTGCCGCAAGGCTGCGACTGCCCCATCAAAATCGAGGTGCGGCTGGTGTGCGCGATCCGCGGGAACCTGCAGGAAAAGGTCCGGCGCGGCGAGTTCCGCGAGGATCTGTTCTATCGCCTGCAGGGGCTGGTACTTTCGCTGCCGCCGCTGCGCGAGCGGTGCGACAAGAGCGCACTCATCCGCCACATCTTCGCCCAGGAGGTCGCGGCCACGCCCGCAGTGGCCCTCGGCGAGGACCTCATCGAGGCGCTGTGCGCCTATTCGTGGCCCGGCAATATCCGCCAGTTGCGCAATGTGCTGCGCGGGATGATCGCCATGCGCACGAGCGATCGGCTCGATGTGGCCAATCTGCCGGCGGACTATGGGATCGGCCCACCGATGGCCGAAACGCAGTCGAAGGAGGCATCGCCCGAGTCCCAGTCCCTCAACCCGCTGGAGAAGGCGGAGCGCGCCGCACTCCTGCGCGAGATCGACCAACACCACGGTAACATCAGCCGGGTGGCCTGCAAGCTCGGCATCGGCCGCAATACGCTTTACCGCAAGATGCGTCGACTCGGCATCGCCTTTCCGGCGCGGCAGACCGCCAGGAGATGACCGTCCTGCCTGGATCGCACTGAAGCGTCTCCCGAGGCGACATGCCCGACACGATCTTCGGACGAATCATCGCCGGTGAGATTCCGTGCCACAAGATCTTTGAAGATGAGAAGGTTCTCGCCTTCCTCGACGTCAATCCATTGACGGCGGGACATACGCTGGTCATTCCGAAGGAGCCGGCACAGACACTCGATCAGCTTTCGGATGAGTCGGCAGCCGCTCTCGGTCGCGTGCTACCAAGGCTTTGCCGCGCAGTGGTCGCCGCGACCGGCGTACGTGACTACAACGTCCTGGAAAACAACGGGACCGCCGCCCACCAGGCCGTGCAGCACGTGCATTTCCACATCATTCCGCGGCCGAATGCGACCGAAGGGCTCGGTTTGCGCTGGGTGCCCGTGCCGCTTGATTCCAAAGAAGCAAAGAGCCTCGCCGAGCGGATTCGGGCAGCGGTCAAGGACTGAAGGCCAAAAAAATCGAGATCAAGGCCCGGTAGGGCCGATAGGGGCCGATCTGGTGTCCGCATGGCATCGCGCTGGCCCCTCCGAACCCTGAATGCCGTTATCGGTTGCCCCCACAGGGACCGCCTTGTAAACTAGGCGGCTCTCCTGGTGCGGGGTGGAGCAGTCTGGCAGCTCGTCGGGCTCATAACCCGAAGGTCGCAGGTTCAAATCCTGCCCCCGCTACCAACGCAGATAGACCTGGCTGAGCGGCCAGGTCGCCGATAGCCAGCCACTCGAGGAGCGCCGCGTCGCCACCCTCGAACGTCGCCAGCACATAGCGACTTTCACCCTCCACAGTCGGCCGGCAGCGCACCGTGCCCAGCGCACGGCGCAGTGCATCACGGAGTGCGTCAGTGGCCGCTGAGACTAGCGCCGCCCGTAGGCGGCTCAGCGTTCGCCAGGATCGATCCTTCATCCGTTGGCAACGTGTGAGCTATGGCACGCTCATGCTCGGCGCGTAAAGCAGCACAGCGGGCAGCAGCCTCGCGTTGGGTCATGGCACCGATGGCAGCAGCAGACTCGATAGCGCCGATCTTCGCAGCCAGGAGGGACACCCTCCGGTGCACGTCATCACCCTCCGCGCCAGGATCCCGCGATTGCGCGGCCGCCAGGAAACGCTCCCCCGAATCGCGATGGCCCCGTGCGCCGTCGGCTTCAAACACCAAACTTGCATTTTTCTGCCCGGAATTTTTCAGTGCCGAAACTGCATTCAGAAAATTTTGATCGCTTAAAAGTCGCTCTCGGAACGGCTCTATCAAAAGCTCCTCAGCGAGCAACCGACTGACGCTCATATCGTTGGAGCAGCCACGTTCTCCATGCTCCCTACGACTTGGGCAGACGTAACGCTGCGAGCCATAACCGCGCGCGTTGACCCCGCCGCACAACGTCATCGCTCGCCCGCACTCAGCACACAGGAGAAGCCCGCTCAATGCGTATTTCGGCCGCGCGTTGTGCGAGCCGTAGGTGGCCGGCGTGTCCCGAGCGCGCACACGTTGCCACGTCTCATCGCTCACTAGCCGCAAGTCCTCACGGACAGCCACCACGTGCTCATGCTTTGCCCGGTCGGTTCTCAGCTGCTTACCCGTGTCGGGATCCTTCCTCCAGGCGGTACGGTTCCACACGAGGCGCCCAAGATACCGTTCGTTGTGCAGTAAGGCATGGATGCCCGAGACATACCAGAGGCGGCCTTTCGGTGAGGGTGCACCGCGCGCGTTCAGGTCCTTCGCGATGGCTCGCATGCTCTCGCCTGCCGCAAAGCGTTCGAAAATCTCGGTGACGATCGGCGCCTCTATTTCCACCAGTTCGTTCTGGCTGGTGTAGCCGAAGGCACGTCCACCGGTGGGCCGCCCGGCCTTCGCGCGGGACTCGAGCGCGGTGTGCGTCTTCTTCGATGTCATCTTGCGGAACTGCTGGCCCATGAGCCCCGACAGTCCGAAGTAGAGTTCCCATCCGTCGCGGGCGGTATCGGCTCCGGGCTCTTGCACAGCCAGGATCCGCAGTCCCGTGAACACCATCCGATCGGCGATCTTGGAGAGGTCCGCCGAGGAGCGCGACAATCGGCTCGTGTCCATGACAAGGAGCACATCGAACGCTTTGCCTTTGGCCGCCTCGAGCATGGCGACGCATCCGGGGCGGTTGCCGATGGCGGCGCCCGATATGCCCTGATCCTCGAAGCGGTGCGTAATGGTCCATCCTTCCTTGCTGGCGTACTCAGTGCACACGCGCACCTGATCGGCAATTGAACTCTCGGTCTGCTTGTCCGTGCTGAATCGAGAGTATATGGCTGTTTTCATCGCTGTCGCTCCAGAAGATGATTGATATCCACCAGCAATCCCTTGATGTCATCCAAAGAACTAACCTGGGCGTCGTGCAGGTCGCGTATCTGATTTAGCGCCCCCCCGTGGTCCATCAGATCGCAGTGCAGCTGCTCCATTCGATTAACCGACTCCTCAGTCTTGCCGGAAGCCGGAGTCATGTTCTTGAAAAGCATCATGCTGAGCCAGGAGATGCAAAGCGCCTGCCACAGCGTGATTTCTTTCAGCCCGAACACCTCCGGCATCACTTGATTCCAGAGCCACATCTCGAGGCCCGCGAAAAGCGCGCCGAGGCCAAACACCACGAGCAACCACAAGGCGATCATGCTGGCGATCTCGTTGAAGTTCTTCATCTACTTCCCCTCTGCGATTCACTTCTGTTTCTACGCTCTTGGCTTTAGGTTGCCCCACCGCGTCGGGAGCGGTAGCTGCCTCATTTCGGCAATTCTATGGGTGCGCCCTTCAGCGCAAATGGTTCCTCTGCGGTGACGTGCCGGCCTATCAGGTCCGAGACTGCATCGAGCAGGCGATGCACGGTGTGACCCGTGTGTGCGATATGGTGCCGTTGGCGGAAGGCATATACGCGCGCGATCTCCGCAACGCGTTTCGCTTTAGCTTCTGGAGTCATAGCGTCATCCTGTTGTTTATTTATTCCGCCGACTTGGATGCAACCTGGCAGCAACCACTTCAATCAGTTGATCCACCGACAGACGTCTGCCGCCGCTAGTCCGATCGATCTGCTTGAAGACGCTGAGCATTCGCCTGTGACGGTCCATCGATCGCATGTGAGAATTGAGAGCCCGGCCCTCGAAATGGTCGCACTGCCCCAGCGTCTTGATGATGAAGTTGGCTATCCCGTACTGCCTCTCGTTATTGCCGTCAAAGCCTTCAAAGCGTAGCTTGCCCTCCGAGAACTGGACCTCCTTGGCCAGCTGCTGCCGGTCGGTGGAAGTGAGCGCGTCGAAGCTTTCTTCGAGCGCCTCCCACATCTGGAGGATCTCGTACACTTCTTGCACCTCCTTTGGGTCTTCCGTCTCTCTGAACGCCCACGGGTACTCCTGACTCAGTGCCCACAGGTGCCCTCCGGCGATTATTTCGGCGAGGCGGTCGAGTTTGAACTCGCGCCTTTCTTTTGACTTGTGCATGTCGTCCCGGCTCGCACTTGAGAATCCACATCGCACGCCGTCCTTCGAGGTATTTCGCCCAGCGAGCTCGGCGTGGCCGGGGCGATCGCGGGCCGGCTCGGGATCCGCGACGATACCCGGTTCGCCGTGGGTCTTGACCTGGCCCAGCTGGCAGTCGAGGCCGGGATCGTCGACCGGAAGAAGCGTTACGACGGGCCTTGGACGCTCCCGCTGACCGACGAGGCGATTGCGGCGCTGTGCGACCTGGAGAAGAAGGAGTCGTGGCCATGGCCGGCCACGGGCTTACACGCCGCGAAGATCATCGGGTCCATCGACACGCAGCAGGGCACCCGCCAATCCGAAGAAGCCTTCGCTCCGCTGTCCGGCACAGCGCCGCTTCTCGCCGCGGAGCGCATCCGCGAGACGGTCTGGCGTATTGACGAAGGGATGCTTCGCGATGCCGGCGAATGGCTCCAGGGCGCAATCGATGCGTGGCCGCGAGCTTCGAGCGCACTTCCAGAAGGGGCGGAAGGAGGACTTTGACCAGCTCACCGCCCGGCTGGCAGAGCTCGTGAAGAACGGCAAAGGGCCTTTGTCAATAAGGGCCCCGTTGCGACGCCGTGGGGCGGCTCGGAGAGTACGAGGGCATCTACGGCTTGTTATGCCTGGACACGCACAACAATGCCTCTGCGCTGGCCGAGCGTCACATCAGCGAGCTCGCGGACGGCAGATCAGTGATTTCCTACTTCGGGAAGTACGATCCGCAGGTTGTCATCCGCCGGCTCGACTTGGCCCTGCAATGGCTATTTCAGTCTGCGCATATGATCCACAGCGCCTTTAAGGTGCCGGCACCGCAACTCGAGGAACTCGCCGCCCGCTATGAGCGAGAACATCGCGAGCGGCAGGAACGCCGGTCAGAGCGTGAGGGCGGCGCTCAATCGGCCGTATAATCGTTCAGCAACATGGATCAAAGCTGAATCCAAGCCGGATTTGTACGCAATCGGCGCTTTCTCATCGCCGTGAGCGTCGCACTTGGCTGCGCGCACGTACTTGGATTGCGCTTCACTCAACTGACTATCCTAGGCAATACGGCAGCCATCGCACACCCTGAGCGCGTTGCATCGGTGGCGGGGATCATTTGGGCATGGGCGTTTGCTCAATTCATTCTCTGGTACCGAGACGTCTGGACAGTCATAAACTTTCGCTGTGTAACCGGGCGTCGAGTCCGGATCATCGAGGTGCTTGCCGCAAATACGAGACGGCCGCGCAGCACGCAATAGATTAGGTTAGAATTACAAAGTAGACTCTATCATTTAACAGGTTCGCGACCGCAATGTCTGAGCAAAATCCCACTCCTTCTTCGCCAGTGCGCTCACCCAGGTCGCCGCTGAAGAAGAAGCGGACCTTCCAGTCGCGCAAAGCCAGCGCCACCCGCTACCGAATTCTCGAAGCCGCAATCGATTGTTTGGTTGAGGACGGCTACGCGTCCACCTCGATTACCACAATTGCCGCGCGCGCAAAAGTATCCCGCGGCGCAATGCAATTTCATTTTCCGACCAAACGATCAGCGATGGAGGCGGTTATCGGCCATCTTCTGCAGAGAAGAACAGATATTTATCGAGCCGACCTTGCGAGATTGCAGCCTTCCGATGATCTTATCCAATTCGCGCTCCGTGCCTATTGGAAACAAGTGATACGTCCAGAATTTATAGCGCTGCAGGAGATGACCCTTGCCTCGCGCACGGACGAGGCCTTAGCGCGCCTCCTTACCCGAGCTGTCGGTGAGTTCATCAGCGAGTCCCGTGCTCCATTGCTGGAGAGAGTTCCAAAATGGCGCGAAAAGAGCGAGCTATACAACTTGGCAGCCGATTTCGCTCAATATGTCATCGATGGTATGGCCTGGGGTTATTGGGTTGGCCAGCTCGATGAGTCTAAGGTGGACAGGCTTCTGGCAGTGACCAGGGACCAAGTGTTACAAATAATGGAAACGCCTGGAGCCGTGAAACGTCCGGGCACCACCTACACCGCCGCGGACCTCGACTCGTCGACCGCAAAGCCCGATGGGAGGTTGACGAGTGCCAAGAAGGCGAGGCCGCCAAAAATCAATGGCAGAACCGCACACCAAGACAACGTCATCGCCCACCCAAGGCGTGGTGCGAGATAGCTCACGATTAGGGGACAAATCAGCCATGCCGTCGTCACTGCTAATGATCCCGTAACGGCAGTCGCGGTGGCCCGCACTTCTCTCGGAAAAAGCTCGCCAATTAAAGGCATCCGGACTGCTTCCGAACCATAAAAGAACATAATCGACAGTCCCAGCCCCGCGATTAACGTCCATTTAGTGTCTGCCCACCACAGGGTCGCCCCGAAGGCTAGAGCACCCGCGAAGACCCATATAATGAGTGTGTTTCTTCGCGTTGTCAGAAACTCACCGACATAGGATGCCGCGACATAGCCGATAACCCCTAGTCCATATGAGGCTCCCGCAATTCTGCTCGCTGTCGCCGGAGAGAATCCATGTGCCTGGACGACGTACGTTGGCAGGAAATACGTGGTACCTCCGATCGCGAGACTGATTAGAAATCCGCCTGTAAAGCACACGAGCGTTCTTCGGAGAAGATCCGGCTGAAACAGACGTGCGATTCGTGTCACTCCCCAGCTGCCCTGGCGTTTCTCCTTCTGCAATCGGAAACACCGTGCCGCTCTCGGCAGTACAAGCCCGAACACCGGCGCCAGGAGAGCAACCGCGAATCCCGCAAGAAACGTCGCGCGCCAGCCATAAGCAGCCATCAGGGGAGCCGCAATTAGTGATGCCAAAGCGAATCCAAGCGGATACCCGATTTGAAGGAGGCCCGAGATAAAGCCCCGATATTGTGCCGGCGCCGCTTCCACTACAAGTGTATTGGCAATCGGATACATTCCCGCGCCGACCGCGAAGCCCAGAACACGCAGCGTTCCCAATGTGGCTACCGTCGGTGCGAGCGCATGTCCTCCGACGCACAACCCGGATCCTGTTAGCAACAAGACAAACACACGGTTACGGCCCCATTCGTCGGCCGCCATGCCGGCGAGAATCACGGCCACACTCGCAACTAGGAACGAAAGCGAAAGCAGCTGCCCGATTACTCCAAGGCCGATTCCAAATTCGCGTGTGATGTCAGGGATCGCGAATGCGAAAAGCGATTGATCGGCGGAGCAAAGGGTGACGCCTGCAATACTTACGCCCATGACCCGTACTAGTTTACTGTCGATCGAAGCGTGCACATCCTTCCACGAAACGGATCGCACTTCTTTCACCAGCTCGGGGCCGAGCGACCCAGTGACCTAAGATGCTGTGCGTGATCCTCGAATGCCTGCTGCACGAGGCGACGTGCAACGCTCGCAGCGGGGAACCCTCCCTCAAGCCCAGCCAACAAAAGTGTCCCTTCCACCTCCGCTCGAGTTATGCCGTGGTGAATCGCAGCGCGTACGAAATAGCGAACGTCTTGATGCATCGCGCTGCACACTGCGATAGCAATCAACAGCTTTACGCGTAGTTCGGGTACCGGAAATTCCCAGATCTCAGGCGCTATGCGGCACATGAGAACGTCATTAAAGTCGCCCTCGCCGAGCTGCGTCGCAAGTAGATCTCCATATTCCTCGCCGAAGATTGTTCTAAACATTCGTTTGGCGCGGATGCGGTCCTCATCCCCTATGTCGTGACCTTTAGACAAGTAGCAATTCCCGCGGAAGATCGTACAAGCGCTCCGCGCCGTTTCGCGTAATCAAAATACTTTCCTCAAAGAACATGCCGCCCCAGCCGATTTCGTGAAGCTCCATGTCCAAATTCAGCACCATATTCTCCATCACTGTAAAATCCCCGAGCTGACCTCCGGCGATGAACGGCACCTCAATGTGGTCAAGTCCGATCCCATGGGTAAACGCCAACTCAAAGGTAGGAAGGCCAGAGCGCCGCACTGCGGCAATCGTTTTATTGCGAAGGTCCCCCGTTTTGGCGCCGATGCGTAGGCTTCCGTATCCCACCTCGATCCCCGCCTGATAAGCTGCCCAATAGCGCCTCAGCTTTGCGCTCGGCTCGCCGAACACAGCCGTGCGCTGCGCGTCACCCATGTAGCGCTGCCACTTCAACATCGCATCGAAGCAAATCTGGTCTCCCTCCCGGATTGGGTACTGCCTGTTGACGCGTCCTGCACCAGCACTGCGGGGGCCTGCGCCGTTAAATGTCGCGAATACGCGCGCGCCTTGCTGGGCAACCGACACCTCGTATGCGCGATAAACGTCTGCCCACATCGCACCGGAACGAATTGCGCTGACCGCAGACCGCATTGCAGCTTCGTTCTTTCGGGCACTTTCCCGCAAAATGACAATTTCGTCGGATGTCTTTACCATCCGAATTTCTAGCAATACGTTTGTGACGTCCACCACCGCAGCGCGTTCGAGTGTGACGCCGAGCCCGGCGCCGAAACGCGTATCGTCCAACCCGATTCGGCCATGCGTAAGCCCCTTTTGCACCAACGCCGCCGCTACAGCCTGCATTACGCCGACGTAAGGGCGTGCCTCAAGTTCTTTTACCGTCCGCGCAATCGCCAGATCCGAGGTGTCGGTCAGGGGCGCGTCCGGATTGAACGTGTGGACCTTAAGCACTCCACCGTAAACTCCGAAATAGTACATTCGCACATCAGGCATCCAGGAGGGGCGTTCCGCGAGCACCGCGGCCTCAATCTCCGTGACGATTAGACAGGGAGCGATGTTGTGGTCTCGAGGTAGTATCGCGCAGGCAACCCAAGGCACGTCATACAGAAAGTCCGATTCATACCCGCTTAGGTAGTAGACATTGTTCCCCGTTACCGCGACGAGCGCCTCGAGGTTGTCGCGGTCCATTAACTCATCGGCTCGCTCGCGATTCAGTAACATGACCTTAGCGGAACACTTCGGAGCGAAGATATTGGCTCACACGTTGCTCCCAATCAGGGACATCCGCGTAGATGCCGGTGTAATGGTCAGCGAGATAAATGAGCCAAAGGGCACCATTTTGTGTACACACCGGGCCGTGCCGAATGCCCGGCGGTCGCCCAATATAGAAATCCTTGTGCAAAACAAGGTTTTCCTTTACGTCCTCACGTTTGTGATCGAAAGTTAATCCGATATAACAGTCGCCTGCGATGAGGTACAGGCACTCGTTATGCGGATGGTGCTCCGTTCCAGGATCAACGAATCCGGGAGAGAGCACAGTCAATGCGACTACCTCCTTCGTTCCGTCATCCTTACGAAGGGCTTTGGTCAAGACTCCCGGAGGCCGGCCTTGCTGTCCTGTCCGCGGATCGATCCACGTGGACTTCTTGACGATGTCCTTCATTGGATCGACCCACGGCCGCCGCCAAGTTTCGAGTCGAGGAATATGCCGCCCGACCAGGGAATCGGCACGCGACTGCTCCGAAGGAACAAAATGGTAGGGTCGATCGGTAAAGACGAGCAGGCGCGTAGCCAATTCGCACGATATCGGGCCAAAAGCCATTCCTGCCGGCCAATAGGCATAACTTCCGGTCGTGAATACCTCCTCTCCCACGCTGAGCGCACCTTGTAACACGTACATGTCGATCGCGGCATCGTTATGCCCACGCGGGCAGGACCATCCTGAATCGACATCAAGGACCAAATGTTGTCCGCCTGTCTTCTGCTCAACAGAAAGGGTCCGGGCCGTTATGCCGTTGGCACTCGACCCATTGAACGGAACGGCTGCAACCCGACGTACATCGAGGCAATCCTGACGTTGCATGGCCATAGAACGGATCTCCCTATTTTCTTGCTGGATGTGCCCGTCGCCGCGGCTTTCGCGCCGAATGAGCCAAGGAATTGAGAAATTGAGTCACGGCCGCGCAGCACTCCTTCGGGCGAGTAATCATGCAATAGGTGCTACCCGCGCCTTTGATCGTCGCAACTTCGACATCCGGCTTAAGTGAGGTAAAGCCGCGCAGGAGCGTCGCATAGCTTGCGGAATCGAGCTTTTCGTCACTGTTCAGTGCGCTCTCGTTACCCATTAAAAGTAGAGTCGGACAACGTATATGTGGCAAATCACCGGTTAAATCGACATTTGAATACGCTTCGAGAACAGCGTCGATTGTCGTGATATTGACATTCCCGCGGTAGCACCCTTTGGCCCACCGTTCGTACGTGATGCCTTCCTTTGAGTAGAGAAAGGCGGGAGGCAAAACGACTCCCGCATACAGCCTAGAAAGCGTCTCGATTCCAAAGACTTTTGCGACGCCAGCAGATACCCGATAGAGATCCTTCCAAGTTTGGTCCGCCCGCACAAAGGGATAGGCAATCAGCGCATGCATGATTTCCGGATATTTCGCAGCAAAGCGAAGACCGATTGAAGAACCCGTTGAGGTGCACCAAATACTTATTTTGCGGATCCCGTTATGATCGAGAATGGCCTTGAGGTCATCAACCCACCGCTCCGTCGAATAAGGACCTGACTGCGTCCAGTCCGACTTTCCTACGCCGCGATAGTGCCAGTGTAGAATCCGGTGATGTGGAAGCAAATGGGGATCGCAAAACTCAAACTGACGATCAACCAATGCGAAGCCCCCGATCATGACAAGAGGGACCTCCCCCTCGCCTCTCAGCTCATACCAGAGGTCCGCTCCATCAACTCGTACCTTTCCCATCTCGTTCTCCACTTAGCATAGGTAATCGTGTACGACACGTACGCCGTGGAGTCTGAAACCCATCGGCATCCAAAAGCCGCTCAAGACCTCGCGCGGTTGCAGAGCAATCAGTTCTTCGTTGTCCGCCTCAAAGAAGCGCAATGTTGCCGGACCTCGTAAGACCTCTCCTCGAGACATCTCCGTCATGACCATCTGCGTTAGGTCGTGCACGAGCGGCCGCCCACGTGGGGGAATCTGACAATCGGGAAAATGCCGCAAGCACGTCAACGGGAGATTTTGCGTATAAAACTCCAACGCCTCTGCGGGTACACGCTCGTTGGGAGCGAAACCCACGTCGATTATCTTTTCACCGTTGCGAGACACTGTGCGACGAACATGGGCGCCCAAGACCTCGGTCTGTTGACCCCCGGGCATCATGGGGTGCAGCCCGCTTTGATCAATTGTTGCTAGCTTTGAGCATGGGCCCAGAAACCAGCTCAGAACCACGAGCCAATCGCGATCAACCCATTGAAATGCAGAGAACATCGTGCGTGTGCCATTCAGCAGACACGGTACACCGATGACGCAGACGTTGTAATGGGTTCGCGCTGGATTGATTTTGTCAGGCTCTATACTGTCCGGATAAGTGCGCAGGTGAGGTGTCCACAGAAAAGCTTCACCGCTTTCATCCGCAGGAGTTAGCGGCTCCGGGAGTAAGGCCGCGAGCGCTTGCGGATCACTACGGAAATGAATCAGGAACAGATCGCCGGCAAGGCGCCAAGGCAGTTGCGGTACCAGCGATGCAGTCCCATGTGATGAGAACGGCCTCGAATAGCCCATTGCCTTCGGGATCATGTGATGCCTTTCCAAGATTGGGACTTTTCCGGACCGGTCACCGCGCTTTCCAGATAGCGCCGGCTGCGCTCAGCAACCCATGCCGGCGATTCGAAGCGAAAGTTGATATGGCGAGCCCCACGACAAAACCAAATAGCCTTCGTGCGCGTTGCCTGCGGCCCGTGTGGTCGCTCGCCGGGTCGGAAGATGTACGCCCCTGCACTTACCACCCCTGAATTGCCCATTAGGAACTCGCCCTCGATAAGAACGAGTTCTTCCCATGTGTCGTGCGACTCCAGGCGAGGGTCGAACCATCCCGCATCGTGCCTGGTAAGCAGCGTGTAGGCGCCGAGAGCAGGATCGCCGCGCAGGAATTTCACCGACAAGCCCGCACCCGCTTCGTCGGCCGGTCGGCCTTCATACGCGGGCGACTTATGCCAAGGTAGATCAGGTACGTGCAACGGCTCTACAAGCCAGATCGGGGTCGGCTCGCCGCCAAGCCCGAACTGAATAGCGCCCGATGACATCCAGAGCATTTCGCATCCGCTCTCGCTGTCAATGGACGCGATGCGCGCGTGCGGTTGGTATACGGCATAATCTCCTGCGCGTAAGATTGTGTCTCCGACGCGCAACACTCCCCGTAACAAGTAAACCTCCATCTCGCATCCGAAGCTCCCCGGGTCATGCCAATGCCACCGCTCGGGCAGGCGAATGAATCGGGTCTCCGCACCTGTGGCGTGGTCTCGACTCAGGAGCCAATAAGCGCCCCCTGTCGGCACACCGTCCATCGTGAGAGATAATTGCGGTCCTTCGCCAAGCGATGCGTATTCGATGTGATCCCGCGCCATTGCTAGGTACCACCGGGCGCTTGGTAAGCATTCGTCATGTGCTGTATGGCCATCTCCGCTGTGGGAAATCCTGCTTCTAATCCCGTCAGAAGAAGAACCTCTTCCACTTCAACTTGCGGAATGCCGTGATGTACGGCCATCTTCATAAAGAACTCAACCTCGGTACGATGCAGTGCAGTAAACACTGCGATACAGCACAAAATTTTCGTTCGAAGATCCAGGCGATTGGCCTCCCATATTGGCGTCATTACTTGCATCGCCAGAGAATGAAAGTACGGGGGCCTGCTTCGCTTAATCCACTGGAATGTGTCTTCACCCAGCTGATCGCCCCATAATTTCAGGCATATGGCCCGAAATCGGATCTCAATGTCATCCATCGTACCCCTCCTTACGGTAAGCCACTTCCCCACTGCGGTCAGTCCAAGCGCCTTCGTCGTTACGCACTTATCTAACCGTGCAACTGCAATGGCATCTTCGCTAGCCGAAGATTTCCCCGGCCCCACGCAGGACGCATAAGCGTCCGAGTAAGAACCGTGCCGAAGCAAAAATCGCCATTCTCACCGGTCACGACCTCAGCGCGAGTGTCCGGCACACCGGCTCATTTTTCGGAACCAGACTCGTAAGCATGCTGGGCTCACATCCTGGCGATCCGGAGCTCACGAGCGGCCTCCCACAGTTCCATCGACCAAGCCGATCGTATTGTTTTCTATCGTGGGTTGCAATATAGTCGGCCTGCAGTATGCAGCACGGCCTCTATAGAGAGCGCTTGCGGAGAGGTGCCCGGTGCCTGATATCGCGCACCTTTTTGGAATTACTAACCTCGATTGCGGGGGCAGCGCTGGTGGGTCTCACTGGCTAAAATAACGATGGGGGATGTAGCTCAGATGTTCCCGAAATATTGTTTCGCTATTCGACCTGACGTCGTTTGCACCACGGTCCTGCTGATATTTGGAGCTGGAGTGGCTGCCGCAGACACACCGGACACGGGCGACATTCAAGAGGTCGTGGTTACGGCACGCAAGAGGGTCGAGAACATCCAAGACGTTCCGACTGCAGTGACAGCTGTGACGTCCGAGGCGGCTGCTGCGCAACAGCTGGTGAACTTCAGTGATCTCAGCGCATCAGTGCCAAATTTGATCGTTAATCCGCAAACTACCAACACCAATAGCGCAGCCATCTATATACGTGGTTTGGGTCAAGATGACTCTACTCCAGTTCAAGAGCCCCAGGTTGCGATCTACATTGACGACGTTTACCTGCCACGGTCGCAAGGCGCCTTGATGGATCTCGGCGACTTCGAACGCATCGAGGTCCTTCGCGGGCCACAGGGAACGCTGTATGGCCGTAATTCGGATGGCGGGGCGATCAAGTACGTGACGGTAAAACCCTCGCTCACCGACACCTCAGGGTGGGTGGACCTAACGGTCGGAAGTTTTGAACGTACCGACATCCGAGCAGCTTATTCGACCCCTCTGATTGAGAATACGCTGGGCATTAAGGTTGATGTGGTATCGAGAGACCGCAATGGATACGTGCATGAAGTAGGCACGGGGGATGACGTCGAGCGAATTGACCGGCAGACGGGTCGAGTTGCGTTGCGCTTTGTTCCCTCAACCGATATTACTTGGGACTTTGCGATCGATGGTTCACACGATCATTCCGGGCTCCAGGCTCCGGTTCCAATTGGGCCCGTACAGGGCGGTCATTTAGGGTCTGGCTATGGTCCGCTTTATGGCAGCTTCTATGTCACGGGGGCGGACGCAGCGGACCGCAACGTAACCAACAATTGGGGCGCGGCAAACACAATAGCATGGGACAGTCCCTTCGGAACTGTGAAGTCAGTAAGCTCCTTTCGGCGAACTGACCAAGCGTTCAACGCTCCACTGGCCGGGTTGTCCGGAGCTGCGGGCCAGCTTCTCGTCCGCAATTTCGAAGATCGGGATTTCACGCAGGAGTTTCAGTTGACTTCGAAGGGCGATTCCCCGCTCACCTATGTCGCGGGACTGTTTTACCTCAGTGAGCGATTCCACGATAAGGACATCTTCTTTATCCTGGATGACTACTTTCAGACGACCGCAAGCTATGCCGCTTATGGGGAGCTCACATATAAGCTGACACCAGCTCTTGACGTCACAGGTGGTCTCCGTTTCACTGAAGACCATAAAACGTTGGACGGAAACTACATTGGACTGAGCGGACCATTTAGTGTGAACAATTTCGGTTTGACCTATCACAATATCTCTCCGAAGGGCTCGATTGATTATCACCTGTCCGAGCAATCACTTCTCTATGCCTCGGTAACGGAGGGCTACGAAGCTGGTGGTTTTCAGGGTTTCCCTCAGGCGCTAACTGATGTGACGCAGCAAACAATCAAGCCAGCCACAGAAACTGCGTACGAAATTGGGACAAAAAATGACTTTTGGGATCGGCGCGCAACGGTAAATCTCGCGGTGTTTTATTCACTTCTTCATGACAAGCAAGTCTCTGCCTTCAACCCGGCCACCTTGGGCTACATTTCTAGGTCGGTAGACGAGACGATCAAAGGAGCCGAGCTCGAATTCGCAATACGCCTTACCGACGAACTTAAGCTCACTGGTTTCGGCTCTTGGCTGGACGCGGTAGTGACGCGTTCCGCATATCCGGCTGATCCACTCGTTCCGCCTATTGGAGCAAAGGCCGCATTCGTACCGGAGTACATGGGGAAGGTAGGCCTCGATTGGAGCCACCTTCTCGCGGAGCGTGGAGGGCACCTCTTTGCTTCGGCACACTACCAAGAGGTGGGAAAAATTTATTACGACATTTTCAATACGCCGTTTGCGGCAGCTAAGGCGCATGAACTGGTAGACGCGCGCTTCGGGTATCGTACCGTCGGCGACCACTTCGAAGTCGCCTTGGCGGGGGAAAACCTCACAAATGTGGAGTGGTTCAACAACGCCTCCACCAACGGTACGATATGGCCGCAGCCTCCGCGGACATGGTCCCTGGAATTCAGCTATAGGCAGTGACGAATGGCTAAAGACCACGTCGAGAACTTAGATGCGGCGGCCGTGCCAGGGGTCCCATGGTTCCCTCCGGGTTTGCCGTTCCGCGGTCAGGTCCGCTATCTAAGCCGCGACCCTGAATCTGGTGGTTTCACCGGAATACTCGAGCTGCCATCCTCGATCGACTCCGTTTCTAGACTTAGGACTGAGGCGGAAATTCACATTTTTGTGCTCTCTGGTACGGTAGATTTCGATGGCCGAACCCAGTCAACCGGAGGTTACTGTTACTTCGCTGCACACTCAAGCATGGGGCGATGGCGAGTACTGGATGAACTCAGAGCAATTATCATCGTAGATTCAACACCTCGTTTTTCAGCTCTACCGGGTGATTCCGATGGCGCGCACGACTCATTTTTCTCTGTAGATAGTTGGCGCATTCCCTGGGTGGATCCCCTTGAGGCTTCAGGTCCAAGCAGCCCATTCCGAATGGGTGTGTGCGTAAAAGTTCTCCGCATCGATCCAATTACCGGCTCAAGCGTGCATTTGGCTGGTCTGCTGCCCGGCTGGTACATGCCTGGAATGGAAGTGCATCCCGTGTATGAGGAGAATTACTGTCTATCGGGAGATGTACACATCAGTGAAGTCGGTGACGCGACCGGGTACACGATGACCGAGGGGTCGTTTTTGTGCCGCCCTGCAGGTATTGCTCATGGACCTATTGTATCCAAAAACGGAAATGTGAATTTCGTGTACGCGCATGGGCGGCTCGATATCGATTACCGCGACAATCCACGAAGCGACGCGCTGATCACTACTCATCTTCGCAACTATCCCTGGCGCTAAAATCGCAATGCGGGCTCGTGTTGGCACAGCGAGCAGCAGATGAACGAGTCAGAGTTCCCCCTAGGGGAACCCGGTCGACTCGGGCCTCTGAAGTTGCGCAATCGCTGCGTCATACCAGCCCACAGTATGCGTCTGGGTTACGCTGGTGCCGGGGTTCCACTCGAGCTGCACGCATATGCAATTGAACGCATTCGGGGTGGTGCCGCTCTGTTCGGGCTTGAGTCAGCACCGGTTCAGTGCTCCACGAGAAGCGAACTTAGTCCTCTTCCGCTATACGATGATCTAATCATTCCGAGCCTTCGCAAGCTTTCCGACGATGTATGTGAGCTGGGAGGGGCGCTTTCAATCGTGCTGTGGCACGGTGGACATCACATCTCCAACCGGATCGGCCATGCGTCGGTCGCAGCTTCGGCGATCCCATCAATCATCACTGGAGAGATCCCGCGAGCACTTACGTCGATGGAAATCCCCGAGCTTGTGGCTGCCTATGGCGCGGCGGCGCGCCGCTGTCGACTGGCCGGTCTCAATGCGGTGGAGGTGCAGACATCGAGCGATTATCTGCTGGGTTCCTTTCTTTCTCCGCGACTCAACCGGCGCGTCGACAATTACGGTGGAAACCTTGCCAACCGGGTTCGATTGATCTCAGAGGTACTCGCCGCTGTGAGGAAATCCGCCGGCGCCAAAATCGCCGTCGGTGTTCGCACCTCCGTAGCGCACCTCATCCCGGGCGACGATGACGACTATGGGATCGAACAATCACTTGCAGCCATGCAGCTTATCGCAAGCCAGGGGTTGATTGATTACGTAAGTCTGTTACAGGGTTCACATTGGTGCATGGATGAGATCATCCCACCTCTCGGAGCGTCACGCATGGAACTTGCGGATGCCAGTCGTCGCTTTCGTGAATCGCTCCGCGTGCCGGTGATCGTTGCTGGACGCATTCGGACCATCGCGGAGGGTACACACCTACTTGCGACAGGGGCCGCGGACTTTGTCGGAATGGTTCGCCCTTGGATTGCCGATCCCCAGTGGTTCATTAAGGCAGCCGCAGGCCAGTCTGCCCGAATTAGACCGTGCATATCCTGCAATCAGGGCTGTCTCGGCTTTGTGGCACGTGGCTTTGCCGGAACGTGTGTCCTAAATGCCCGCGCCGGGCGTGAAACCCAGGTGCCCGACCTAGGACACGCCCCGGTGCCTCGGAAATATAACGTAGTGGGCGGCGGTCCAGCAGGTATGGAAGTCGCACGTGTTCTGGCCGAACGGGGGCATGGGGTTACACTCTTCGAGGCACAGCCACGCCTTGGCGGTCAGATGCGTTGGGCCGCGAGTGCACCCCATCGCGAAGAGATACGACTTGCACTGGAATGGTGGGAGCGCGAACTTCTCCGTCTACGTGTACAGATCAATCTTGGCACGACAGTCGAACCTGCGTGCGAGCCTCTTGCTGGTCAGACAATCTGGGCGATCGGAGCACGCGCAAGCGCAATGAGTATCTGGCGGCGGCGACCCTTTCTCGTCGGGGGCATCCCCGGCACCGAGTCGTTCCCGAACAGTCGGGACGTTTGGTCTGGTCGCGCCCGCCCGAGTGGTAATGTTGCGGTGATCGATGAGGAAGGCGGTTGGGCCGCGTTTTCGTTCGCGGAGTTTCTTGCATCATGCAGCGAAGTACATTCCCTGACGGTGATCGCCGCCGAGTTGCAACTTGGCGAAAATGATCTGCAATACACGTATGAAATGCGCGTAGCGCGACCGCGCCTGCGTGAGCGGGGCCATGTAAGGCTAATCGAAGGTTGCTTAGTAAAGGAGGTGTCGAATCGCGTTCTTTTCCTTGCTGATGGGCGCCAAATTGGTCCGTTTGATTCAATCCTTCTATCTACCGGGATGTCCGCACCGGAGCTACCCAGCACGGCTCTTGCGATCGGGGACTGTGTGGCGCCACGATCTTGGTGGGCCGCCGTGAATGATGCGTATTCTCTAGCGGTTGCAATTTAGCTCGGCATCAATGAGTAGCAGCAGCCTGCGGTGTACCATTTCTGATCTGCGTTGCAGGGAGATCTTCCGGCTTTTTGCCAATTGTCATCCACCAGGGATAGGCCCCAAAGAAATAGCTACTGCCACTGCCCCAGCCAGTCAACTCATTCGGCAGGGCTACGTCCTTGACCTCATTGAAGCCCCCCCGGTGTAGCATCTCAACCCGATCCTCTCCAAAAAACTCTGGAATGAATGGATCACTCATCCGTCGCCCCGTCGAATCGAGCAGGAACGCAGAGAGCGGGCTATACGCCTCTCTAAGGGTACGAAACGGCGGGGACTCCATTATCGCGAGCGTCCCTCCCGGCCGGAGTATACGAAGTGCCTCACGCACAGTTGTATCGCGTGCTTTACGTGGTAGTTCATGGAAAAGCCATAGCGCTACGACAAGGTCTGCGCTCTCGTCCGGAAGTCCCGTCCTCTCTGCATAACGTTGTAGAAAACGAATTCGCTTACCGCGCTCCTCCGCAAGCCGATGGCCGTACTTCAGCATAGGAGCTGCATAGTCCACTCCAATCACTTCCGCATCTGGATAGAGATCGCAGTATGGCAGAGTGCTCTTGCCGATTCCGCAACCAAGATCAACCACGCATCGATAATTACCGCTCGGAACGCCCCGCGCGAGCGTCCAGCCCATTTCGTCTTTATCGTCTCGATGCACCAGAAATGGCCCGATCATGGTGTGATAAAGCACCCCAGCAAATTCGGAATGGTAGTTCCCGGGTTGGTGATGAATTTCGATGTTTCGGTAGTACTTGGGCGGGGGCAATTTTGAATCAAGCTCGACGGAGCCAATCGCACCCGGAAGATTCACTTGGTCTAGCCATTGTCTGATCGCATGCGCTTGTCGGTTGAGAACTCGCTGCATTGTGCGAAAGTGGCGCGCATGGTTATGGAATTCAAAAAATGCCCCAAAACGATAGGGAACACTCTTTTCAATGATGGGTGCTATCTCGTCGATTGTCGGACGTTCAGAGGGCAGCCCATCCTTTTTGGCGTCGTAAAGTGCGGTCATTGCGGCGCCAATGTCCGTGGAGTTGTAGCCCATGAGCGCCTCCGTGAAATCGAGCCGCGCGCGTTCCGTGCGAGTAGTCTGAATTACCGGATCCATAACGCCCCTTTTTTCGGAGACCAAATTAGCCGAACAAGCAGATCGTATTGTATTTGGCTCCTCTGTTCAATATAGTGTCAATCCGCTTCAAGTTTAGCATCCGAATGCTACTGAACATCGAGCGTGCCCGGTCACGTCTTGCGACTGACCGACTGGATGCCTGGGTTTGCGTCCTCCCTAAAAACGTCTACTACTTAAGCGACTACGAATCCGACTGGCTTTTTGACCTTCCTTGGGCTGCGTGCGCCATCCTGCCACGCAACCCGGAATTGCCAGCAACACTTATCGTTCACGACGTCGAACTCACCAACCTTGCCGAAAATCCTTCATGGATGCCCGAGTTGCGCCCCTACTTCGCCGCAGTTAATGGCCAGACATTCCCGCACTATGCGGTCGAAGATCGTAGTCTCTTGAACGAACTCGAAAACCGTGTGCTCGCAAATGAGGAGCGTTGGAGCGAACGGGCAGCGGCGAGCTGTCTCCAAGCCGCCTGCACCGCACTTGAAGCAATTGGCTTGGCACGCGCGCGAATTGGGTTTGACGACTTGCGATTTCGAGATGCGTGCATCGCTCACTTACCTGGAATAAACGGGTTCGATGCGATGGCCGGATTGCTTTACACACGTCAGATTAAAACGCCGACCGAAATTGAGCTTCTGCGCGAGTCGGCCCGCCGAAATCAAAGCGCAATCGAGGCCGCGCTCGTCGCGGTCCATCCCAACGCCCTGTGGAGCGACGTGCGGCGCGCATACGCCGTGGCAGCCGCCACCCTGGATTGCGTGCCGGCTGCTTTTTTTGTCGGAGCTGGTCGCAAGAGTATGGGGCTCTGGTCCAATCATAACTATCCAATTTCCCCAGGTGAGCCCGTGTGTCTCGATGCAATGTTGACCTATCGGCGCTATTTTGGCGATGCGCAGCGTACAGTCGTCGTCGGTCAACCCTCGAACAAACTCGAAAGATATTGGACTGCCATAAGCGCCGCTGCTCAGGAGTGCTACGCCGAAATGCGTCCGGGAGTGGATACTGGAGGACTGCGCGAGCGTGCCATCAGAATCGTCCGACAGCTTGGTGTCCCCGGATTTCGGCATGCATTCGTACACGGGCTCGGACTGGATCATTTGGAATTGCCCGGTGAAGGCCGCGCATTTTCAACGTTCACACTCGAGACCGGAATGGTTGTCAATATGGATCTTGAGGTATGTGAGCTCGGATTCGGCGGAGTCTACTTCGAAAAAACAATGTTGATTACGCGATCCGGCAGCGAATCTTTTTATTCGATGCCGCACAACTTGACTAGACTTTAGAAGTTTTGTTACTAAGGGCACGATTTATGGCGCATGATAAATTTCTCGGTGACCCCATGTTCGACCGGATTATGCTTCTCGTGGTGAACCTTGCTGAAGAGCTTTATGTTGTAAAAGATCGCTTGGATGTCATTGAGAGTCTGCTCCATGAGAGAGGTGTTGTGAGTCGCGAAGATGTCGAAAAGTATCAGGCTCCGACTAAGTTAGACGAAGATCTCGAGCACTCGCGTCATCAGTTCATCGCCCGGTTGCTGGACGGGGCAATTGGGGCATAAATCTTGATCGGAACCTTTGGCGCTTAAACGAGTTTGCGTGTTCAATTTTGCGCAAAATCTATTGATGCGCTTTGCCAAACGAGCGGAATGATCTCGCACCTGAAGTTCGATATCGGACTTTGTGCTTACCTGGAGCATTATCTCTGTCGCTCGCGTTAAGTCGGATCACCTGCGAATCGCAAAGAGGTCCACAGCCAAGGCTTTACGTTGCGCGTGTGTTTGTGACCTCGCTTTTGGCGTGGGCGCTATCCTGTTTAGATCAATCTCTTTTCGGATACACAATTCCAGCTTTGATGCGGGACCTCAATCTTTCCCTTGGAGATATTGCCAATATTCTCTCGCTCGGGTTCTTAGTCGCGATCGTGCTCGCATTGTGCGCTGGGATGATTGCGGACCGTTTCGGCCGGCGCTTGTCGCTGATACTTTTCTTGTCGTTGTCCGCGCTATGTGTCGGGATTACCGGTTTTGCAAGTACGGGTGCAGTCCTTGCGACATGTCGCGCCTTAGGATTCAGCCTCGGGAATGGCCTATCGCCAATCACAAGCGCGTATGTCGCGGAAGCTTCACCACCGCGCCACCGAGGATTATTGATGGGCCTTTTGCAGTGTGGCTATCCTATCGGCTGGTTCGCCGCTTCCTTGTTGGCCGCGCCGCTGCTTGCGACTTATGGATGGCGTTCCGTGTATTTCTGTGCTTTCGCCGTGGTGCCGGTGGCCTTTTCTCTTTATTTCGTGATACCTGAGAGCCGAAAGTTCCAAGAGGTCGCCGCACAGAAGGACTCGATATCGCCTCTCAACAGAATCCGGGCACTTTACACCCCGCCTCTGAGACGTCGCACGATTTTGGGAGCACTGGTATATCTTTTTTTCGGGGGCGCCTATGGCGGCAGCGCGTTCTATTTTCCCACATTCTTTCATGCGGTCCGGGGCTACGATGAAGCCACCGCTGCCCGGATTGTCGGGATCGCCTACGGCATTGGGGTTTTCGGATACATAGGGGCTTCCCTTATCGGAGAATATTTGCTTACGAGACGAAATACCGTCGTCGTATGGTGCTTGGCGGGAACCTGCGCCCTGCTTGCGCTCATCTGGTTACCTCATACGGTGTCCCAGGACTTGGTGGCATTTAGCGTTATGGCGACATTCTTCTACGGTGTCATCGGAGTGTTGCAGACCTTTATCACGGAGCTATTCCCAACGCATTTGCGAGCAACGGGAGCCGCACTATCCGCCTCAGCTGGTCTATGTCTTGGATTTACGTGCTTTCCGATTATTGTGGCGAAGGTCATCGGAATCCTCGGTTGGCAGTGGGGATTCACACTAGCCGTGGCACCCGCCCTCCTTCTCGCCGGCATATTGGCATGCGCATTGGATAACATTCCCTCAGGAGTCGCCCTTTCCTCCGACTAATATCGAACCGAAAGGCCAAATCCGTACTAGCTCCTCCTTTCACCTCCCTCATTTCTCGCGCCAACGATCCCCAGAGCAACATTACACCCGCCCGTCGCGCAGGTCCTATGATCCGCAGGAAACGAACGGAAGGCGCAGTCGGCTGATGGCAATGAGGGAGTCAAGTGAGGTCAAGCTGCGTCAATTGCCCTTCGAGGCGAGAACACGTCGGTGGAACTGCGGTGCCGCTGTCGGCTCCAGACCAGTCTCAGCTTTACAGCGTCTCTTGAGCTCGTCAATTGAGTCAAAGCCACGGTCGAATAGCTTGACCGAGCCACGCTCCTTCGAACGTCTAGCCCGCAGCTCCTTGGTTGCGACCTCCTCTACGGAACCATCGGCGCCGAGCACAACTCCATAGCGCTTCGCCCCCTCGACCGTCACAAGACCTGCTTCGACATCGAAGGCGACCTTGGCGGGATCACGCTCGAACGGGTCACCGCAGCCACCACCGCCCCAAGTATCGAAATAAAGCAAGTCGCCCGCCTCTACCGTGATCCGGTCGCATTTCGACGGCAGAAGCCCCCGCATACCATTAGCTCGCTCGAGTGTCTTTTTGCTGCGCGCTCCCGGTAGCCCGCCATTCACGCCCCAGGGATACGTGAACCACCGATCGTCGTGGATCGAAATCTCCCCCGGTTCGAGAAAGCGGTACCCGATTCGCAAGGCGTTGCCACCCCGGTTCTTACCGGGACCGCCGGTATCGGGCAAAGTCTCATAGATATCGATACGAAGAGGGAAGTAACTTTCCAAAAACTCATTTGGCACATTCGTGAATGATGGCCATAGCGAGTGTCCATCCGGACCGTCACCGAATGGCTTTCCCGGAATGCCTCCGAAGCTGATCTGATAGAGCTGAAACCATTCGCCGCTCGCGCGGTAACCCGAGTACATGAAATGAGGGCTGTCGGAGAAACCTGCAGCGCACATAAAGGAGGGATTACCCTGTCCTAGCAAGCCACCGAGAATATCGAAAATTCGGCCCAATGCATGCGTACGGCAAGACAGCGCCGCCGGCTTCAACGGCTTGAGCAACGTGCCTGGTGGAATGCGCACTTCCATCAGATCGTAGAATCCATCATTGAAGAGAATCTGTGGATCAAAGACCATAATCATGTAGACGCCGGCGAACATCTTGAACATCTCTTCGTTCAATAGAAAGTTGATCGAGCCAACAGACTGCGGGTCAGTACCCGTGAAGTCGAATATGCACTTATCTCCCTTGCGCCACATAGAACAGGCAATTTTGTATGGACCCATGCCCATACCGTCATCACACACGTAGTCCTCGAAATACTGTTTCTTTTCCGGAACCGTGCGGCGAATGAGTTCGCGCATTGCCCGCTTGTTGCGTTCGAGCATTTCGTCCATCGCCGAGTAAAAAAGATCGTCACCGAATCGCCGCGAAATCTCGACGCACCGAATCGCGGCCGTTTTAAGCGCAGCAACGATGGCATTAAAGTCCGACAAATTCCACGTCGGCAGACGGCAGTTGTGCAGAATGATTCTCAAAACGTCCTGCTGTAGTTTGCCGCGTTGATAGATCTTCACAAGTGGAACAATCACGCCCTCCTCATAAATCTGTCGTGCGTCGGTCGGTAGAGAGCCCGGCACCTTGCCGCCAATGTCGGTCATATGGCCAAACATCGCCGCCCAGGCGATGATCCTCGCATCCTTGTAGATGGGCATGAGCATCAGCCAATCATTCGCATGACTAACCGCGCCGTTGCACGAGTAGGGATCTGAGGTAAAAAAGATGTCGCCTTCCTCAACAGTTCCGTCATAGCTCTGCATGAATCCCCAAATGAAGGAGCCGAATTGCCCCACTACCATCTTTCCTTCCAGATTCGCAATCATGGGAAATTCATCGTGCTGCTCCCGTATACCAGGAGACATCGCCGTTCGGAACAGCACCGTATCCATCTCGAAACGCGCATTGCGCAGAGCGCTCTCGATGATGTCTATTGTGACGCTATCAACCTTCACCTTCTTCATTTTCTTCTTGTTAGCTTGAACAATTGTGGCAGGCATACGTAACTCCGCTGTTCAGTTGTCCTTCTCGATCACCTGAGCATCGTGCTCAGCGCCTTCTGCGTTTTTGCGGCGTCGAAGCCTTTCTGATGGGGCGGGGATTAAACCCGTCCGGATAAATCAAAATGTTACCGAATTTGTCAACGCGCCCGAAATGCTTCGGCAGAATCACCGAAGTCGAATCCATTTCAATGACAATCGCTGGCCCAGCTATGCGGTTTCCTGCCTTCAGCCGGGCACGATCGTACACGACCGCCGAACAAACCCTGCCATCGATATAGACGCGCTGTCGGCCGACCGCGGCTTCTTTCGGGACGGGTCCGCCCGCTCTAATCGTGGGCCTGTTTACGCTGATGCCCTTTCCCTGTGCAACCGCGCGCAAGTTTACAAACTCATGCTCAAGCGGTAGTGCAAACGTGAACAGCCGTTTGTGTTCGTCGTCAAATGGCGCCGCGATCGAGGGGAGACCGCGTTTCTCGAGATCGCCGACGTTAACGTCGATCGTGAGACGCAGACCCTGACCATGGTAGCGAATATCAGCTTGATACCGGATCTGCATTTCAGCACGCTTTACACCCTCCTGCTCGAGCGCACGCGCAGCATCGTCGGCGAGCGCGCGCATGGCCTTAGCGACCTCCCGAGAGGTGGTCTCCGAGAAGCGACGGATGAAGGTGCGCGCCGATTCATCGCGCACCGCTGTCGTTGCATCGCCCAAAGCGCAAAGCACCCCTGGTCCTGGGGGGATGATCGCCGGCCATGACCCCAACAGTCGCGCAAGTGCGTTTGCGTGCAGGGGGCCCGCGCCGCCAAATGCGATTAGCGCATAGTCGCGGGGGTCATGTCCTTGTTCCACCGATACCAGGCGCAAAGCGCCGACCATGTTTTCATTGACGATGTCATAAATACCAAGGGCTGCATCCTCGGTGCTTTTTCCCAGGGCATCGCCGATCTTGCGAACCGCTCGCCTCGCAAGCTCTCGATTGAGCTCCATTTCTCCGCCGAGGCGCTGCATTTCCGGTAGATACCCCAACACCACATTAGCGTCGGTCACCGTGGGATCGGTTCCCCCCTTTCCATAAGCCGCTGGTCCAGGATCAGCACCCGCAGACTGGGGACCTACGCGGAGCGCCTTCGTCAGGCCAGGCACATGTGCGATGGATCCGCCGCCGGCGCCTACCGTGCGAATGTCGACTGACGAAGCACGCACCGTCACATCTCCGACGGTCGTCTCGCGACGCAACCGTGGCTCCCCGTTCATAATGAGCGCGACGTCCGTTGACGTGCCACCGACATCAACGGTCAGAAGATTTGGGAACCCGGCATGAACGGCGACCCATACAGCCCCGGTGACGCCGCCGGCCGGTCCGGACATGAGCAGGTTAACGGGGTATTCTTCGGATGATCGAGCGGAGGAAAGACCCCCATCAGAACGCAGGATGTGCAGCTTGACGTCACGCGTTTTCTCCGTGAGTTTCGTCTTCAGGTTACGCACATACCGGGCGACTCTGGGGCGCACGTAGGAGTTTGCTACCGTTGTCATCGTACGCTCGTATTCCTGCATTTCCGGAACGACCTCCGATGAGAGCGACACAGGTATCCCGGGCAGCTCCGTTTCCGCCAATTGCTTGATGCGCTTCTCATGGCAATCATTGGCATATGCGTTAACGAGCGACACGGTCAATGCTTCGATTTTCTTCGAACGAAGCTTGCGCATTTCAACTCGCACCTGTTCTTCATTAAGTGGGGTGACGATGTCACCCTTTGCTCCAACGCGCTCGTCAGCTTCGATTGTGCAGGCAAGTGGCGCAAGCGGCAGAGATTTGTTGTAGATCACCCAGCCGCCTAGACCGCCTGGCACGAAACTGCGCGCAATCTGAAGGACTTGGCGGTAGCCCTTCGTGGTGATCAGGCCACAGCGAGCGCCGGCACCGGTCAGCACGGTGTTGGTCGCCACAGTGGTGCCATGCATGACATGGTCGATCTGCTCGGGTCCAATGCCGGCGCGCTCGCAAACCCGTGCAAGACCTGTTAAGACTCCTAAGGACTGGTCGACTGGAGTGCTAGGGACCTTTGCGCTCCAGGATTGCCCATTGTTTTCATTGACTAGTAACAGGTCGGTAAATGTGCCGCCGACATCGACGCCCAATCGATAGCTCATGCAGACTCCTCTAGTCTCGGTAAGGAACGAAGCAGGCGGACGGCGTCTTCAGGTAGCTGCCGCCCGCCGCAGCGGGAATCCGCCGGCTTTAATCAGCATTCCTGGAACTGGCCGACCGAGTTGCGACTGTAGCCAGCGACTACATTCAATGAGTCCCGGCAGGTCAATTCCCGTCGCGACTCCCATTCGGTCAAGCATGTAGAGCAAATCCTCGGTGGCAATATTTCCGGTCGCAGCAGGTGCGTACGGACAACCGCCGATTCCGCCGAGGCTTGCATCAAGGGACTGAACTCCCGCTTCCAGCGCGGCGTACGCGTTGGCTATGCCGGTATTTCGAGTATTGTGAAAATGGCATCGCACGGGCATGTTGGGCAATGCCGCGCGCACGCGCTCGATGAGATCCGTCACTTGCGATGGCGCGGCCACACCGATTGAATCGGCGAGCGCAAGCTCATTTGGACATGCGTCCGCGACTCGTCGCGCAAGCTCCACGACCCGCTCTGCGGCGATTTCGCCCTCGAATGGGCACCCGAATGCGGCGGATAGCGTGACCTGGACGCGCGCGCCTGCTGCACGCGCTGCGGCAGCGATATCGAACCAAGCCTCTACCGATTGCTTCGTCGTTACGCCTTGGTTGCGTTGGTTGAACGTATCGCTTGCCACCACGACCATACCTATCTCGTGGCATCCAGCTGCGAGTGCGCGCTCACAACCGCGGCGATTGAGCACTAGACCGATGTACGTAACATCGGTGGGGCGGGGCAGCCTCTTCAAGAGCTCCTCCGCGTCCGCCATTTGTGGGACTTTCTTAGGGTTGACGAAGCTCGCGACCTCGAGGCGCTTCACTCCCGCCGCGATGAGCCGATTGATGAACTCAACCTTCGCGTGCGTGCTGAGCAAATCTTTCTCGTTCTGCAATCCGTCTCGAGGCCCGACTTCAACGATCTGGACGGACTTCGGCAAATGCCCAACCACAATTAGACCTCGGGGCTTGCTCGGGGGTGTGCGCCATATTGTATACAGTACCACCCAAATTGCCAGCATAAGGAGCAGCCCTTGATCGCAATGGGAGAAATTGTATACAGTCAGTCCATTCGATGGGCCATCAGCCGATGCCGACACAACGGCCCCGGGACACACTAATGATCGACTCTGAGTTTCGAAAAGGGCCGCTTTCCGATCTCACCGTGCTTGAGCTCGGCACATTGCTGGCCGGGCCTTTTTGCGGCCAGCTGCTCGGCGATTACGGGGCAGAGGTCATCAAGATTGAGCCACCCGGACATGGTGACCCCATGCGTGTTTGGGGACGACAGAAGGACGGGGAGGCGTCGTTGTGGTGGCCTGTTGTCGGGAGGAACAAGAAGGCGATTACCCTCGATCTACGTCAAGCGGAGGGGCAGTCCATTCTTCGGGAACTTGTTACGAAAGCAGACTTCCTATTGGAAAACTTTCGTCCAGGCACGTTAGAGAAGTGGGGTCTCGGCTGGAACGAGCTGTCCGCCGTCAATCCAGGACTAATCATGATCCGTGTTTCAGGATTCGGCCAGACCGGTCCACGTGCGCGCGACCCTGGATTTGGCGCGATCGGCGAAGCCATGGGAGGATTGCGGTACGTAGTCGGCGATCCATCGACGCCGCCCTCACGCACGGGGATAAGCATCGGGGATTCGCTCGCCGCCACATTTGCTTGCTTGGGTGCACTTTCGGCCTTGCACTATCGCGACAAGACCGGCCGTGGCCAGGTGGTCGATTCGGCGATCTACGAAGCGGTCCTGGCAATGATGGAATCGCTAATCACCGATTATGATAAGCGCGGTTTCATTCGTGAGCGCACCGGAGCCGTCTTGCCCAACGTTGCGCCGTCGAACATCTATCCAACGATGGACGGACTTGTGCTGATTGCCGCCAACCAGGACACTGTGTTCGGACGCCTGTGCGTCGCGATGAACGAGCCAACGCTCGCCCGCGATCCGCGCTACTCAAACCATGAGGCACGAGGTGCGCATCAGGCCGAACTCGATGAACGGGTCGGCCTCTGGACGGCAACGCTGACCACCAAGGATGTGCTCGCGATCCTGGCCCGTCCCGAAACTGCGGTACCTTCTGGGCTCATTTACCGCGCACCAGAAATGCTCGTTGACCCACAGTTTAAGGCACGTGAATCTATAATCTCGACCAATCATCCGCAACTGGGTGAACTGAAAATGCAGAATACGGTACCGAAACTGTCGGTGACCCCCGGCGGCATCCATTCGAGCGCGCCAGAAATTGGGCAGCATAATGATGAGATCTACCTAGGGCGCCTGGGCATCACCCGACCCCGCTACGAGGCACTCAAGGCAGCCCGGGTGATTTGAAGTTTACTACTGGAAAGCTGCCATGGCAGGCAAGACTGTCGGCGATAACTACGCGAGTGGCAACGCGACGCAGCGCCTGACTTTTGGCCGCCGTCCAGCGCTTGTCATAGTAGATTTCGTCAATGCATATTTAGTTCCGCGCTCGCCGCTGTTTGGTGGCGAAGGCTGCCTGTCCGCGCAGCGCGGCGCGCAAGCAGTGCTTAGCGCCGCTCGTGCGGCGTGTATTCCAGTGCTGCACACTACCGTTGTTTACGAGCCAGGTGGGCGAGATGGGGGGGTGTTCTTTCGCAAACTTCCGGCGCTCGCCGTCTTCCAGCAGGGTCATGATCCGCACCTTGCAGCGTTTGCCACCGGTCTCGAACCACAATTCGGCGAAACAGTCATTACCAAACAATACGCGAGCGCTTTCTTCGGGACCTCGCTCGCTTCAACTCTTACGGCACTCTCTGTAGATACATTGCTGATTGCAGGCGTGTCCACCAGCGGCTGTATCCGTGCAACTGCGGTCGACGCATGTCAGCACGGATTCGTGCCATTCGTTGTGCGCGAGGCAGTGGGCGACCGCGCTCCCGGACCACACGATGCCAGCTTGTTCGATCTCCAATCAAAATATGCCGAAGTCATCGGTATCGATTCGGCAATGAGTTATCTCGCAATGCTTCGATCTAACGATACCAACGTCGATTATCCGCAGGTGTAGGTGCGAGTTCATGAGTCGACAACCGTTGCCGCTTTCAAGGGACCCATCCCGACGTGCGCGCTGTTGAAAAAGCCTATCAGATAGTCAGAGCGGGAATTCTCTGCGGACGTTTTGCGCCCGCCAGTAGACTTACCGAACACGAGGTCGCGACCGCCGCAGGCGTGAGTCGAACGCCCGCTCGGGAAGCGCTTAGGCTTCTTCACTCCGAGGGATTCGTTGACTTCACACCTAATCAAGGCGCCGTAGTTACCGAATGGTCGGCAGAAGACGTCGACGAGATCTTCGATTTGCGAGTATTGCTCGAGTGTTACGGTGCCGCGAGGGCAGCAACGCATGCAACAGGAGCTCAGATCGAAAACCTGCTGGAACTCGCAAGTCAACAGCGCGAAGAGGCGCGAGAACGGCGTGACGGTTTTCTTGATCGAATCACCAGCCTCAACAGTCGCTTCCACCGGTGCCTTCAGGAATCTGCGTGCAGCCCACGCCTGAGCCGGACACTCGCGTCACTTTTGGAGGCATCGCTAATCATGAAGACTTTCCAAAACTATACGCCGGAAGACCTCGAGCGCAGCTCCGCGCATCATCTGGAACTTGTCCGAGCAATGGTTGCTCGCGATCCCGACTGGGCTGCATCAGTAATGCGTTCGCACATACTGTCTGCTAAGCAAGCACTGCGTCGAAAGTTGTCACACAGACGAGCAACCTAGCTGTAACTTCGACTCCGCGCCTGAAAAGAGCTCCATCCACTTAGTAAGTACTTGGTCTTGTTGACATATGGATCCCATTGTTCCGTGAACATGATGTGTCGACGATACCAGGTCAGGTCCAGTCGAGCGTTCTTTCGATCAGCATCTGGCGGTACAAATAAAGAAGTCCCTTACAAATACGCGGTACATTGCTTCGAACCATTTCGCCCAAGATGTGTTTGTCTAGCGTGAGATCGGGACCGCCCGCTTCAGGCGTGCGTTCTCATCGCGCAACCAAGTGCGTCCAATGCTCACCGCGTCAGCCAACTCGTGACGAGCCGATCGTAGTCCGCGTAGGAGACACGCCGGGGGTTAAGCTCCAAGTCGGTTGCTAGCGCCGGAATGTCGCGATGAAAGTTCTGGTGGAGCCTATTAATTTTGGTCCCGCCGGGCAGTTGCCGCCGTGAGACGTTTGCGAGCCAATCGCGCGTGTGCTCGATCAGCGTCTCCACGCGGTTGTTATGCGCATGGATATCCATGCCGGCCAGATCCGAGACAAATTTCTGATAGCGATAGGGTCGAGTGTCAAAAATTAATAGGCGCTTCCTTTTTTGAGCCATCGTCCCAAAGCGCTTGGCGCCTAAGAAGATTCCGAGTTCCAGAGGCATATTGAAGCGTGGAAGCCTCGTGCCCGCGTCCAGTTGCGTCCTCGACACGTCGTGAATGCCGTAGCGACACTCTGCAATCACTCCATAGAGTTTCTCAATCCGCGCCTCACCGCTGTCGTCCATCTCCCGAGCTGAGCGAGGACGGAAGCCACAGGCATAAATGGTAAAGATTAAGGCCTGAAACTTCTTGTTGTACTTCTTATCGAACGGGCAATTGATGAAGACATCATCGGGGGACGTAGCCAAGTGACTAATCGAAGCTATTTCTTCTTGCGAGCCCGAAGAGTACGCACAGCCCTCGAAGCTGCTTTGAAGGAAATCGACGCATTCTTTGAGACCGGTTTCAGAACGGGCAGGCCGGTAACGGGACTACGACCGAGAACCGGTGCTCTGTGGACCATCACCTTAGCGGTGTGCGACCGATCTTGCCTGGAACTCATAAGAAGGAATTTTGGTACTGCAGCAACCGAATCGCAAGAGGTGCACTTGAGATTAAGTTGCGATTCGCTCTCGTAGGTCCTTTTTCTAAGCTTTTACAGTTTATCAGCCACTCGACGAGTGGTAGCTGAACCCTTTAACTTCAAGCGGCTACATTAGGAACAGATTTGGTCTCCGCGGCTGGCCTGGTCGGCAGCATTCTCAGCGACCCGGTGCGATACGTGAGTAAGTGGCAGACGGCAAGTGGCTATTCGTGGCCCGTATGAGTCGCCACTTAGGTGTAGGAGCCGAAGTCAATTGGCCCGCCGCCGGGGCCTGGGCTCGCTGGCCGGCGGCACTCCCCGCAGCCCCACCCAATGGGACTCGATCCATTGGGCCACGAGAGTTAACCAATTGATTGGTAAGGTGCCAGTGAGATGCGTATCGTGGTAGCCGGATGACAAATCCTGCCCCCGCTACCAATTCCGTCTACTCTCAGTTCCTCTCGAGATCCTTCGGCCAAAACGTTGTAGATCCTGGCCCAATGCTGCGGCGGCAGATAGCCGTTTGCGTCAAGGTTCGTACGCCACTCCGCGGGGAACGCAGTTTGTGCGCGGGCCCACAGGAACCGACCACCATCCGGGTCCGGGTAGAGCCAGATGCCGCCGGGGAACAGTTCGCGGACGACGCCCTGCGCGACTGGGCCACCTTGTTCAAGTTGCTTCAGGATTCGCCGCATGCGGCTTTCAGTGCTCCCCTGGGGCGCCCCTCGCGGCAGCCCCAGTCTAGTCAGGCTTAGCGCTCTCAGCTGCTCCAGTTCGGCCGTAGTGACCTTCAGCTCCGCGCCTAGCTCCCCTGCAAGCCCGCCAGACTTGATCGCTGTGACGAGGTTTGCTCGCTGCTGCTCCAACTCCGCGAGCCGCGGCCGGTGGTCGACTGCCACCGGCTGGGTAGACATCCAACGCGCCTCGAGCGCATCGAGCTGGCGTGGCAGCTCGGGGCTCGCCATGTACTCCCTGAACACACGCTCGATGCGATCCCGCGGCACGCTGAGTGAGATCGAGCAGGCGTCCTCTCCGCCATCGTGGTGGCTGCTGCACTGATAGCGCGTGCCATTGCTAAGGGCGAAAGCTGCCCGACACACGTCGCAGCGCAGTGAACCGCTCAGCAGGTATTTGCTCGGGCTGCAACGCCGTCGCAGAGCCTTGCGAACCTTCACCCCCAATGTCCTCGTCTGTTGCTCCTGACGCGCCTTCACGCGCTGCCATAGCTCATCCGAAACAATCCGCTTGTCGGGCACCGCGCGCACGATCCACTCCTCAGATGGCCGGGGCGTCTGCCGACGCTTGCCGGTGTCTGGGTCCTTAGCCCACCTGGAGCGGTTCCAGATACGGCAACCGATGTATAGCTCGTTATTGAGGATTCCGATTCCGCGCGTCGGGTTGCCAGCGATAGCCGATGTCAGCCACTTGCCATCCTTGCGACGCTTACTGCGGTTCCAGTTCGCGCCGGGTGACGCGACGCCCTCCGCGTTCAGGCGCGCAGCGATGGCCCGCGGGCTCCAGCCATCGGCATACATCGCAAAAATGCGGCGGACAGTCGCTGCCTCACCTTCGCGATAGCCATATGCGAGGCCGCCCGTAGCCGCTCCGGCGGCCTCGATCGGTTCGACTGCTGGCCTGCCCAACTCGCTTGACTTGCGAATATGATCATCTACCGTCCGGAGCGCCAAGCACCGCGCGTGATCCAGGCAGGAAAGTCAAACACGCCGCCAGAGAACCCGAAACCCCCATTTGGCCATCAGAGTGTAGTGATGGGGAGGCGTCCGTCGCGCCGAGGCCGTAAACTCTTTACAACCTCTTGCTTCAGAGATCTCGCGGAGCCGGCGGCGTTCTCTTGTAGAGCCCTGTCCATGCGCGTCAGCTCACGGCAAGATACACCGGTCGCTCCAAACCCGTTACCTGCTGTCGACCCCATAGACATGGTCCGGTGATACTTGAGATAGCTGCGCCTCTTTGCACTCGTTGCGGCGAAAGTGAAGATCGGGATGTCCGAATAGACGGCGGCAGTCAGATCTTGCATTGCCGTGGCGACGAGCATCTTGGCCGCATTTTCGAACGCGATAAGACCCCGATCGAACGACATCCGATTTGATCATGAGCGAACGGGCAAATTGGGCTCTGGCGGTCCCGACCCTGCTTGACGGCGCATATGTATGGACATACAGTATCCGGACAATGTCTTTGGGGACCCATATTGAGTGGACGGATGCGACCTGGAACCCGGTCGCGGGATGCACAAAAATCAGTCCTGGGTGCGATAACTGTTACGCGGAGCGAATCGCGGAGCGCTTTCGTGGCGTGTCGGGGCACCCGTTCGAGCACGGGTTTGACCTCACCCTGCGTCCACACAAGCTGAAAGAGCCGCTGGGCTGGCGTGCGCCTAAGCGGGTATTCGTGAACTCGATGAGCGATCTCTTCCATAAGGAAGTCCCACGCCTATTTCTCGACGCAGTCTTCGACACCATGGAACGCGCACATTGGCACGTGTTTCAGATCCTGACCAAACGCAGCTCGCTCATGCGTCGGTACATCAACCAGCGCTACGTGCTGCAAGGAGCCCCAGCGCATATCTGGCTGGGGGTATCGATCGAGCAACGTAAATCGCTCATACGGTTGACGCACTTGAAGGAAGTGAACGCCACCGTTCGCTTTGTATCCTTTGAGCCCTTGCTTGAGGATCTCGGATTGCTGGAGCTCACCGGCATTCACTGGGCCATCGCGGGCGGCGAGAGTGGCCCGCAGGCGCGTTCCATTCAGCCCGAATGGGCACGCGGCATTCGCGATCAGTGCCGCTCGCAGCACGTTGCATTCTTCTTCAAGCAATGGGGGGGCGCTACGCCCAAGGCCCGAGGCAACCGCCTGGATGGTCGGAAGTGGCTCCAGTATCCACGCATTTCACAGTCCGTCAGTTCGACGACATAAGAGCCTTCTGAAGGCGCGGTAGCGGGGGCTCTGCTGCTGCGAGGCGCCACGACGTGAAAGCGAGCGATCGAGACCACTTTAAGCTCTATACCGAACAGAATCGCGTCAAGCACGTAATTCTCTCCAAGTATTTCGGTGCATACACCCGGGTACTGGCTCGCGTGGTCAATGCGTTCCATTACATCGACGCCTTCGCCGGCCCCGGCCGATATGAAGGCTCCCACCCGGGCTCGCCACTTCTTGTCCTCAAACTTCTTTCCCAGCAGCAGCTTCCTTTTGTGGGGAGTTTCGTTGAGAACGATGCGGTGCTCCACGAGCAGCTGATTGCTGAGATCAGCCACCACCCGATATTAGATCATCAGGTGGAGGAGCCATTTGTACGACAGGGCCGCTTTGAGGATTTCGTTGACGAGATACTATCCCGCCCCATTTACGGGCGATACGGCCGGGTCGCCACCTTTGGATTTGTAGATCCTTGCGGCGTGACAGGCATTCGCATGAGGGATCTCGTCAGGCTGCTTTCTCTTCGATTTGGCGAATGCCTTCTCTTCTGGAACTACGACGGCATCAATCGTTGGCTGGGCGGTATTCTTGCCGGCTCCCACGATCGGGAAGGCCTGGTGGAGCTGCTGGGTAGCGCTGACAATGTTGAGGAAGCTCTCCGGATATTTGAGACGGGCGGATTCCAGAAGGAACTTCAGCTTCGGGATCTGTTCATCGAGACGCTCAAGAGTTACTCCGGCGCTCGCTATATACTTCCCTTTCGCGTCGAGAATCGCCTCGCCGATCGTACCAGTCATTACCTGTTCCACTGCAGCAACGATGGGCTCGCATTTAAAATCATGAAGGATGTGATGGGTACGGAATCTAGCGGCCAGGAAGGTGAGTTTGCGTTGCTCAGCACCGCAGAGACCGCTTCACTGTTCGCTCCGCATCTCGAGCAGGCGCGTGCCTCAATTTTGAAAGCGCTCACGTCAAGACCGATTGCAGATTCCACGGCATGTCGGGCCAGGATTCCACGTGATGCCGGGCCGGTATTCCACGGCAAGCCGGGCCACCGTTCCATAGCAAGGCGGGCCGGGTAAGGAGAGCAGGACAACCGCGCTATCGTGATCTTTTCGGGCTGTTCCCGGGGAGATCGACGGTGGCGCAAACGAGGTTGTCCGTGCGCAAGATCCGCGAGGTGCTGCGTCTCAAGAGCGAGGCGCGGCTGAGTGACCGCCAGATTGCCGCCGTGTTGGGATCGGCGCGCTCGACCGTGCAGGAGTGCCTGAAGCGGGCACGCACGGCGGGCTTGTCGTGGCCATTGCCTGATCTTGACGATGATGAGCTGCATGAACGGCTCTATCCGCGCGCCCCGAGTGCGCTGCGCTATCCGGTACCGGACTTTGAGACGATCCAGCGGGAGCTGGCGACCAAGGGCGTGACACGGATGCTGCTGTGGCAGGAGTACAAGGCGGCGCATCCCGATGGCTGCCAGTACAGCGCCTTCTGCCGGGACTACGAGGCGTGGCTGGGTCGGCAGGACGCGGTGATGCGCTTTGAGCACGTCCCTGGCGAGAAGCTCTTCGTTGACTACGCCGGCAAGACGATGGCGGTGGTGGATCGGCACAGCGGCGAGATCCAGGTCGCCCAGGTGTTCGTCGCCGCCCTCGGCGCGAGCCACTACACCTACGTCGAAGCGACCTTGACGCAGACGGTCGCCGACTGGCTTGCGGCTCACGTGAGGGCGCTCGAGTACTTTGGCGGCGTGCCTCGAGCGATCGTGCCGGATAACCTCAAGAGCGGCGTGCGCCGCCCCTGCCGCTACGAGCCCGATCTCAACCCGAGCTACCAGGACTTCGCCGAGCACTATGGCGTGGCAATCCTGCCGGCGCGAGTGCGTAAACCGCGCGACAAGGCCAAGGTGGAAGTGGGTGTCCAGGGCGTGGAGCGCTGGATCATGGCGCCGCTGCGGCACCGCACGTTCTTCAGCCTCGGCGATCTGAACGTTGCCTTGCAGGAGCAGCTCGAACGCTATAACGACCGTCCGCTCTCGCGCGAGGCCGGCACGCGCAGCACTCGCTTCCTCAAGCTCGATCAGCCGGCGCTGCGGCCACTGCCGCTGCAGCGCTACGAGTTCGCCACCTGGAAGCGCGCCAAGGTGTTCCTCGATTATCACATCGAGCACGAGCGCCGGTATTACTCGGTTCCATACCGCCTCATCGGCAAGAGCGTCGACTTGAGGATCACCACGCACACGATCGAGGTCTATTACCGCGGCCAGGCCGTCGCACGACACGTGCAGGGATCTTCTACCCGGCGGTTCATCACCGAGCCGGGGCATCGGCCCGAGCGCCACAGTGCCGTCATCGAGTTGAGCCACGAGCGGCTCCTTGAGCGTGCCGAGGCGATCGGGCCTGCGGCCGCGACGCTGCTGCGCGAACAGACGGCACGTCGTGTGCATCCGGAGGAGGCGCTGCGGGCCAGTCTCGGCATCTTGCGACTCGCCCACGACTTCAGCGCCGGGGCGCTCGAGGACGCCTGCAAACGCGCGCTCGAGCTCAAGGCTTACAGCTACCGCGCCGTGCGCACGCTGATTATCGCGCCAGCAGCCACGGCTCCCACCTCCACCGCCACCCCGGCGCACGACAACGTGCGCGGCGCCGGCTACTTCACCTGAGGATCCGATGCTCACTCAACCCCTACTGCAACAACTGCACGAGCTACGCCTGCGGGGCATGGCCACAGCCTTCGAGCAACAGCTCACGACGAGTCAGTCCAATGAGCTGTCCTTCGATGAGCGCCTGGGGCTCTTGATCCAGAACGAGATCCTCGAGCGACAGTCCTGTCGGTTGCGCCAACGACTGCGCTGGGCCAAGCTCACCCAGCAAGCCGCCATCGAGGACATCGATCTCAAGGCCGCCCGCGGTCTCGATCGCGCAAGCCTCGGCCAAGTCACGGGTCTTGAGTGGATCGCCGAGCACCTTAACGTCCTCGTTACCGGACCCACCGGCGTCGGCAAAAGTTATATCGCTTGCGCGATCGGCCATGCCGCCTGCCGCGCAGACCACAGCGTGCGCTGCTTCCGGCTCCCTCGGCTCATCGATGAGCTCACCCGTCACACCGCATTGCAGAACAAGTCGACGTTCCTGCGCCAGCTCGCTAAGGCCGATCTCATCATCATCGATTCATGTTGATAACTCAGTAATGTGGAGTTCTTACTGGATTCCACGGCGAGATGCGCAAAACCTGCCACTGTACTCAACATAAATTTCGGCGTTCGGAGTAGCGTGATTCTCCAGATTCAGCGATTTGGAGGACGGCATGGTGCGCACGCTGTTTCCACGATCCGGCGTGACTTACGAAGGCTCACGTTTTGGTCGAGAGCTGGATGACTTCTGCGCATGGCTGCAAGGCGTGGGATATTCAAAGGCGAACGTTCGCGGCCATTTGCGGCGACTGTTCAAAGTGCTCAGTCACGCTCGAGGGGTCGGTGCTAATGTGCCCCGATCGACAGCGTTTCTGCATCACGCCTTCGGTCGATATTGCACCTGCGTTCGGCTGTCGCAGGATTATCGTGGAACTGAACGAGCGTACGAGCGCTACCTAATCAGTAGAGGCCGCCTGCTCGAAGAGGTGCCTGCCGGGGACCCACTCGCTTTGCTGCGGGATCGATATCAGCAGTATCTGATTGACGTGCGCGGCTTCTCAAAGTCTACGGTTGAGCAACACACCTCGACGGTGCTCGAGTTCCTTCAACGTGCCTTGCGTGGCCGACGGGACATCACAACGCTGACAAGTGAGCATATCGAGCAGTATCTGTCCGAGAAGAGTAGTCGGGTAAGCCGGCAGTCATTGCAACACGTGGTGGCGCATTTACGGGCGTTTTGTCGCTTCGGTTTTTCCAACGGGTTGGTGCGCAACGGGTTGGACGTCATCGACTCGCCGCGCGCATATCGCGACGAGCTGCCGCAGCGCGCGTTACCGTGGGAGCTTGTACAGAAGCTGCTTCGTTCGGTGGATCTCAAGAGCAGGGCCGGCTGGCGCGATTATATGATCCTGCATTTCATGGCCTACTACGGGCTGCGCGCCTCAGAGATCGCCACGCTTCGAGTCGAGTCCATTGACTGGCGCACCAAGACTTGTCGTGTTGAACAGCGCAAGACGCAGTCTGATCTGGTGCTACCACTGTCGGATCGAACATTGACGCTGTTGCAGCGCTATTTGCGGCATCGGCGGCCAGCCAGTCCCTTGCCACAGTTGTTCGTAAGGGTCCGTCGACCGACCGGCGGATTGCATCATTATGCGGTCTGCGACATCTTTTACAAGCGAGCCGCCCAAAGCGGTCTGCCTCTGGATGCGTATTCTTCATACTGCCTACGCCACAGTTTCGCGATGCGTCTGTTAGAGCGTGGGGTTGGCGTCAAGGCGATCGGCGATCTGCTCGGTCACCGCAGTCTGGAGGCCACTTGCGTGTATTTGCGGCTGGACACGTCCGCACTGCGCGCGGTGGCGCTGCCGGTTCCGGGCCTCAGAGCATCGTAGGCGGCCGCTGTGCGTACTCATGGCGGCCCTGCAGTTCTGGAGACGGCGATCGCGCAGTTCGTGGCACATCAACGCGTATTCGGTCGCCGCTATTACGTGGAGGAGTATGTACTGAGAGCCTTGCATCGATTTGTCGCACGTCGGCACGCTCCCGATCTGACCGCCGCCGTGTTTGAACAATGGTGTGCAGCGATCGCACATCTGTCGCCGAACACTCGCCGTGGTCGTCAACTGCTGGTGCGCAAGTTATGCCTATTTCGGCGGCGGCGGGAGCCTAAATGCTTTGTGCCAGACCCAACCAGCTTCGCGCGCCCACGGCCCTACCGGTCGCCCGTGATTATAACTTCAGTTCAGGTGGCCAGTTTACTGCGCGCGGCAGACGAGTTGGTGCCTTCGCAGCATTTTCCCCTACGAGCCGCCGTTATGCGTATAGCCATCGTCCTGCTTTACACCGCAGGGCTGCGCCGGGGTGAGCTCACTCGCCTACTGCTCGCGGATGTGGATGCCCATAACGGCATCCTGCGTATCCGGGAGTCGAAGTTTCACAGGTCGCGGTGGGTTCCTCTCTCGCCGGATGCCTGCCTGGAACTGCGCTTGTATCTGCGCCAGCGTCTGAAGGCACCCTATGATCAGCGACCGACAGCGCCGTTCCTCTGTAATGGCAGCAGCAGCTACGGTCGTATCGGGTGGCAAGCCTGCACGGGAGCTGCCATCTGGCAGGGATTTCGCAAGCTCTTTGATGAAGCCGGCGTCCGTGACGCCCAGGGTCGCCGGCCGCGGCTTCATGACATGAGGCACAGCTACGCTGTCGAGGCCCTCTGTCGCTGCTACCGCGCGGGAGGCGATGTACAGACCCAGTTGCCGAAGCTCGCGCTGTACATGGGGCACGTGTCCATCGTCTCGACGGCTTATTATCTGCACTTCATTCCCGAAGTGGCGGCGCTGGCTAGCGAACGTTTTAATCGACGCTACTCCCACGTCATCGGTCAAGACGTCCCATGAGGCGCTCATCATCGACCGAGCTGGCCCAACTGGTTCAGCGTTTCTTCGAGGAGTTCCTGCCCGGGCTGCGCGGCATGAGTACCCATACGATACGCAGCTATCGCGATGCCCTGGTACTCTTCCTACGCTTCCTGACTCGCGACACCCGTCGGCGCATCGAGGCCCTGGAACTCACCGAGATCACCGCCGCTCGAGTTGAGCGTTTCCTGATGTCCCTCGAGCGCGAGCGGCACAACGGCATCACCACACGCAATACGCGCCTGGCAGCATTGCATACCTTCTCGCGTTTTCTGGCCACGCAGCGCCCGCAACGCATCGCGCAGTTCCAGAGTATCCTCAACGTACCGTTTAAGCGCGGCGCACGGGACGCACCGGTCGAGTACTTCGACAGTCTCGAACTGGACGCTCTGTTCAAAAGTATCGACCGGACCTCTGCCAGCGGGATGCGCGACTACGCACTCTTCGCCCTGATGTTCAACACCGGCGCTCGCGTCCAAGAGATCCTCAACCTCACCACTCAAGATCTGCGCCTGGATCCGCCGTATCAGGTACGTCTTCACGGGAAGGGAAACAAGATACGCCTGTGCCCGCTATGGCCCACGACCGTCCAGTGCCTGCGCATTCACCTCGAACGGCAGTCGCGGACGCAAGTAGAGACCGACAGCGCGCGGCTATTCAAAAATCGTTCCGGCGCGCCGCTCACGCGCTTCGGCGTACGATATCTGCTGCGCAAGTACATCAGGGTCGGCGCAGACCGCGTAACGACACTGCGCGATAAGCGCCTGCACCCGCACAGTATGCGGCACACGACGGCACTTTCACTACTGAAGTCCGGTGTTGATTTCGCAACCATCAGTCAATGGCTCGGACATTCCACTCTCAACGTCACGATGCGCTACGCGCGCAGTGACATTGATCTCAAACGCGCCGCATTGTCTCAGGTGTTTCCGGACGCTATCGCGCCTCCAAAAGCAGGTCGGTTTCGTGTTGACGGCGCCGAGCTGACGAACTGGTTGCGACGGCTGTGATAGTAATGTGACCAAACGGCCGCCGATAAGTCGGCAAATAGAGCCTTCGCGAAGCGCAACTCCACATTACTGAGTTATCAACATGAATCGACTTACGTTGAGCGTCACGTAAATCGATGACTTCGGTCTCGCACCATTGCCCGATGCGATCCGTCGCGACCTGCTGGAAATACTCGATGATCGCTACGATCGCAGGTCGACATTGATCACCAGCCAGCTACCCGTCGAACAGTGGCACACCTACCTCGAGGATCCGACCGTCGCGGATGCGATCCTCGACCGGCTGATCCACAACAGCTACCGGCTCGCTCTCAAAGGTGAGTCGATGCGTAAGCAAAAGACGACTGCACTACTGTCGAAGACGGCTAAAGGCCATTGACGAAGACCGAGAGCTGAATGAAAGTAACAACGTCCTGCTCACCCCCGGACCGGCATCACATGGAACGCTGGCCCGGCATCGGCTGGAATCACCGGCCGGCATGCGTGGAATCCGCACCGATTTGCGTCCGGGTGTTTACTGAGCACTGGGTGCGCAGACCCGAGGACTTCCTGCGCAGCAAAGATTACAAGCACGTACTCCTGAAAATGGAGCATGAAGGAGTCGTTCAGGTCCTCGACAAGACCGCCACGCGGCCCGCACCGGCGTCCAGGCGGCGCAGGGTAAAGGGACGACCGACTCTGGGCGACGATCATTTCGTGCGCAGGAAACCTTAGGCGGCGGCTGTCCTACGGTTTGATGGTTGGCGGAAGTCTGTTTGTGGAATCGGCGAGAAACAGCGACGTATTCTCGTGCGTCGA